>NZ_QMHP01000009.1 GCF_003313335.1 Pedobacter zeaxanthinifaciens | reverse complement strand
GATGTGGCCAGTTCGCAAAAAAAGGAGTGGCCAGTTTTGGAATAATCTACAGATGATACTGCTGAATAGAAACAACAGGGTGTTAGGAATTGTAGACTTGTCAACTGGTGGTGGAGGCTCAACAGTGATGGATAGCAAGGTAATATTCACTATTGCTCTAAAGGCTACTGCTACGAGCTTGATCCTAGCACATAACCACCCAAGCGGAAACTTAAGACCTTCTAGTCAAGATATAACGGTAACGGAGAAATTAGTGAAAGTTGCAAAGCTTTTAGAGATGGATATCCACGATCATTTGATTATAAGTGAAAATGCCTACTTTAGCATGGCAGAGGAAGGGATGATATAACTAAGCAAACGTGATTTTAATTAACTAGATTTATAAACTGCGCGCCAAATGCGCGCCAAATCCGAGAGATATACTTTAAAAGCTAAAAAGAAAAAGGGCTTCTAGTGTTACCTAAAAGCCCTTTGTTGTACCCCCAACAGGATTCGAACCTGTGACCTACGGTTTAGAAAACCGGTGCTCTATCCAGCTGAGCTATGGAGGCCCTTATAATAAAACAATAAGATACCGTTTCATTATGGTGGTGCAAAGATATAATTTCTTGCAGGATTAATCTAAAAAAAATTAAAATTTATTCTCTTTAATAATTGCCTGTAACGCCTAGTTCCAAACCGCGTAGCTCGGCAAGGCCCCTTAGCCTACCAATGGCGGAGTAACCTGGGTTTGTTACTTTATGCAAATCGTCCAACATTTGATGGCCGTGATCAGGTCTAAATGGAATAGGCTCAGTGCGTTTAGCATTTTCCTCAGTCACTACTTTCATCACTTCGTACATGTTTACATCACCACCTAAATGATCTGCTTCAAAGAAATTGCCTTCCGCATCCTTTGATACGTTACGTAAATGCAAAAAGTAAACTCGCTCTTTTACCGTATTGAAAATCTCTACAATATTATTTTTAGTACCAGCTCCTAGCGAACCTGTGCAAAAACAAACACCATTGAAAGGCTGATTTACTCTCGAAAGCAAATCCTCAAAATCTTCTTTGGTACTGGCAATACGTGGCAATCCTAAAATTGGATAAGGTGGATCATCAGGATGGATGGTCATTTTAATGCCTAACTCGGTACAGGTATCGGCTATGCCAGCTAAAAACCAAGCTAAGTTAGCCCTTAAACCTTCGTGTCCAATAGCTTGGTACTCATCAATACTGGCTCGCAGGGTTTCCAGTTCAATTTCTTTCTCATTAGGGATGCCCATAAGCACGTTGATACGCAACAAGTCTATCTCCTCGGTACTCATAGCTTCAAATTTCGCTTTAGCCTTAGCTAATATATCTGCATCGTAATCGGCTTCAGCATTTGGCCTTTTTAAAATGGAGATATCAAAAATCGCTAAGTCGGTCCAGTTGAAGTACAAAGCTTTGGCTCCGTTTGGCATCTCTAAATCCAACTGCGTACGTGTCCAATCCAATACAGGCATAAAGTTATAACACACCGTTAGGATACCGCAAGCGGCCAAGTTTCTTAATGATTCGTTATAGTTGGCTAAGTACTGATCTGCATCAGCTCTGCGAGTTTTAATGGCTTCATGTACAGGAACACTTTCAACAACGCTCCAAGTGAGTCCGGCAGCTTCTATAATAGCTTTACGCTCTTGAATATCTTTTAGCGGCCAAACTTCGCCATGCGGAATATGATGTAAGGCGGTTACGATACCGCTTGCCCCTGCCTGCTTTACATCTTGCAAAGAAACTGGATCATTTGGACCATACCAACGCCAAGTTTGCAATAGTTTATGTTTTTGATTACTCATGCTATTTATAAATGGATACCCAATAATACAGAATTTGCCGGTTAAGCTATAAATTAGCGGCATAAATAGTTACGGAAACGTTAGCGTAGATTAGGGGTTAGGTATTAGTGGTTAGGAGTTAGTGGTCAGGTATCAGGGGTCAGGTATCAGGTAGCAGGGGTCAGGGGTCGGGTATTAGCTGATTGCGTATTGATACCTATGCCAATGGAATACGTACTTTTAACATTCTAGTGAAAACTGATTCCTAATACCTAACCGCTGCCAACTGAAAACTGTCAACTGTGAACTGTGAACTGCCAACTGACTCCTGTCAACTGAAAACTGAAAACTGACAACTGCCAACTGACCCCTGTCCACTGACAACTGAAAACTGTCAACTGTCAACTGACCCCTGTCCACTGTCCACTGTCAACCGATCCCTGTCAACTGTCAACTGACCCCTAACTTTCAGCAATAAAAAAAGCCCCTTACGGAGCTTTTCTTTTATAATGTTGTTTATTTCTTATAAAATAGTCACATTAACGGCATTTAAGCCTTTTTTGCCTTTTTCAACTTCATAGTTTACTTGGTCATTTTCTCTGATTTGATCTTTTAGTCCTGTTACGTGAACAAAAACATCTTCACCACCGTTTGCTGGAGTGATAAAACCAAATCCTTTTGTTTCGTTAAAAAACTTAACTGTTCCTTCTTGCATTGTATTTATTATTAATTATTGATTATTGCTTATACTTTCGAACCATTATCGCACTTAAACCTTTAGGGGTTTTCTCTCGCTCAAAAGTGACTTTATCGTTCTCTTTTATGGTATCTAACAGTCCAGTTTTATGAACAAACAGTTTATTTCCTGTTTTGTTTTCTAAAATAAAACCAAAACCTTTTACCACATCATACATGGTAACCGTACCAATATGTTCTTTCTCTTGTACTACCGGAGCAGCACCAAGTTGGATATCCTCTAATTTGATTTCCGTTTTAATGGTGGTTACTGGCTCACTCGTGATATTACCGTATTCATCAACATAAGCTATCATATCCTCAAATGAAGATTTTCCGCCCGTATGTCTACGATCCATGATTTTTTGAGCCTTTTCTTGTTTCTTTTTTGCTTTACTTTTGTTTCTTTCTTTTTTGGCGAACGATTCACCCATACTTATTCCTTTTTTAAATTGATGATTTACTGTTCCTACCAATTGGATCAGCAATTGATACTTTTTAGAGATTGGTTAATAGATAATTTAAGATGTTAGCTTTTGATGTTAGCCTAGAACACCAACCGAACAAATTTTAAATGCGGGAAATGGAAAGCGAAGACTGGAATTTTACTTCCAGAAGAGGCAAGACACTACCTTGATTTCTTCAAAGATACAAAAAATTATTGGCAATAACTAATGTATTAACAATGGCTTAAAGCAAGCTAAGCAAATCATCCTTTGTGAGTGATTTAAAAATAGTGGAATCCGTTTTTACTAAATCGGCCACTAAATTTTTCTTACGCTGCTGCATCAACATCATTTTTTCTTCAATCGTATCCGGACAAATGAGCCTTACTGCCATTACGTTTTTATGTTGACCAATACGGTAACTCCTATCAATGGCTTGATTTTCCACCGCAGGATTCCACCAAGGATCAATCAAATACACATAATCTGCTTCGGTAAGGTTAAGGCCAACGCCACCTGCTTTTAAGCTGATAAGGAACACCCTTTGCGATTCGTCCTGCGTAAAAGAATTGACTACGTCTTTTCGGTTTTTGGTTTGGCCAGTTAAATAGCTGAATTTGATTTCTCGTTCTTCTAGCTTGGCTTTTACTAAATTGAGCATACCCACAAACTGCGAAAAAACTAGGATTTTATGATACGGTGCCTTAACTTCAATCTGCTCTAGCAATACATCCAACTTTGCAGCTGCATTCTGGTAATAGGCCTCCTTGCTAATCAATTCTGGCGAATTACAAACCTGCCGCAACTTAGTAATCCCTTGTAACACCTGCATGCTACTGCGGTGCAGTTCATCTTCAGAGCGGCCCATCAAATAATCCCTGATATCGTTTCTTACGCTATCGTAAATTTCCCGCTGTCTGGTGCCCATTTCACAATAAATCACCATCTCAGTTTTATCGGGTAATTCTGTGGCTACCTGCGCTTTGGTACGCCGTAAAATGAAAGGTTTTATTTTTTGTTGCAGCTCTTCGGCTCTTTTTGCATCCTTAAATTGATCAATTGGCACAGCATATTGTTGCCTAAAATACTCTCTATTGCCCAATAAGCCGGGACAGGCAAAGGAAAGCTGTCCGTACAAATCAAAAGTATTGTTTTCTATAGGAGTTCCTGTAAGCACTACCCTATTGCGAGATTGCAATAAACGAACGGCTTTGTAACGTTGTGCATCTGGGTTTTTAATGGCTTGCGATTCATCCAGAAAAACGTAGTTGAAGCGGTAATTTTTTAGCCAATTAATATCGGTAAGCAAGGTGCCGTAAGAGGTAAGCACAATTTGATAACTATCTAGATTAGTCGCAAGCTTTGCCCTATCGGCACCGTAAATGGTAAGCACTTTTAAACTAGGTGCAAACTTGCTGATTTCTTGCTGCCAATTGAAAACTAATGACGCAGGAACTACGATAAGGTTGGTATTATGGCTATTTTTCTCAGCTTGGGAGAGGATAAAAGCTAAAACTTGAATGGTTTTGCCTAATCCCATATCATCAGCTAGACAACCTCCAAAATTAAATTCATCCAAAAAATTAAGCCAATTTAAACCCTCCTCCTGATACGGTCGGAGTGTGGTTTTTAACAATTTTGGAGCAGGCGTGGCTGCTATTTGGGTGAAGCTGGATAGTTTACTACGGTATAGTTGTAAGCGCTCCTTCACTTCGCCACTTAAAAAGGCATCTTCATATAATGCCTCCACGCTAGCATAGTTGATATGAGGTGTACGCAATTGATTTTCCAACACTTCGCTATTGGCAAAGTAAGATTCGAATTTCAGCAACCACTCTTCTGGCAAAATACCAAAGGTACCATCATCTAAAGGCACAAACTTACTTTTATTGCGGATGGACTTGTGCAGGTGTTTGAGCGATACCGTTTGCTTATTGAACTGAACTTTAATGGCAGTTTCGAACCAGTCTAAGCCGCTAATGACTTTGATATCGATTTCTGCTTTAAATTCGCTCAGCTTATTTTCCTTTAAGGCGTTAAACCCTAAAATAGCTATACCTTTGCTTCGCCAAGCCTCAAAAGCATCCAAAAACCACTCCGGAGACAAAAAATGTTTGCGATGCAGGTAAAAACAATCGGCGTGAAGCTGTTCAGCAAATTCATTTGCCTGCTCACTAAAATAAGGATGCATTCTGGCTATATCGCTAATAAACTGTAGCTCTCGTTCTTCGTCGCGTTTAAGCGTAAAAACCTGCCCTTTTTTATCCTTTGCCTTAATTTGTTTTTTAGAGATGACCGGAATTTCTAAACCGCCGTAGCGCATTACGGGCGTTAGCAAAACAAAATCTTCCGACTCGGTTAAATAGATGAGCTGCTCATTGTCTAAATCAAAACCTTGCTCCACCAGTTGCTGTTTGGTGGCTGGTTTGAGATAGGAATAGTTCACTTTCACTTTTTCCTCCAATGCATCAAGGATATCCTGTTGAAAGTTTTCGAAAGTATCCAAATCTAACACCAACTGATTACGATGTTGTTTGAAAAAATCGATGAGTGAAAGTAAAACGGGATCGTTTACAAAATAGAATTGCTGTTTCAGCAACATGAAGTATTGTAAGCGCACTTCGGCCATTTCCAATGCTACCGAATGATGACCAAAATGTAATGTGCCGCTAATAGCGAAGTTATCCCCTCGCCTATCTACATTGAGTTCGATTGACGCAGTTAAGGCACTTAAATCTACCTTAATTAGAGAACTTGAACTGATGCCAGTCGCTATCTTTTCATCGTGAAGATAAACAGATAAATTAAACGGATTTTTAACAATGGCTTTTAATGCGGCCAGGTCGGAAATACTTTGACTTTCTTGATAATGATTTTTGAACTTACTGATGGCAGCGTAAAACTTGATTTCATCCTGCTGTTCTGCTTTCCAAGCAAACTCAAGAGGATCAACCAATTGCAATGGATTTTTTAGTTTCCCTTGCTTGGTTTGCTGGGCATCGTACAACTCTATCACCAAGTGCCGATAATGCCTATGCCTTGAAAAAACAATGATTAATTTGCCTGATGATTCCTGCTTGAATGGAAGCCTTTCGCTACGCTTGATGATGGGCAATAGCTTTTCGTAGCCTAATTTGCCTTTCAGTTCATCATCCATTTTTTGCATGGCATAAAGGTAGGAATTTTAGAGCTATTGCTGGGCGTGGCTACCGATTTTCGTCATTGCGAGGAGGAACGACGAAGCAATCTTTGAATGCATTGGTTTTGGCTCATGAAATTATGGAAACCCACAGGTTTCGTAGGTGCTCTTGGCTTTGAGATTGCTTCTCCGAACTATCGGAGCGGGCAGTAAATTCGCAATGACGTGTAAGCATTGGCTACCGATTTTCGTCATTGCGAGGAGGAACGACGAAGCAATCTTTGAATGCATTGGTTTTGGCTCATGAAATTATGGAAACCCACAGGTTTCGTAGGTGCTCTTGGCTTTGAGATTGCTTCTCCGAACTATCGGAGCGGGCAGTAAATTCGCAATGACGTGTAAGCATTGGCTACCGATTTTCGTCATTGCGAGGAGGAACGACGAAGCAATCTTTGAATGCATTGGTTTTGGCTCATGAAATTATGGAAACCCACGGGTTTCGTAGGTGCTCTTGGCTTTGAGATTGCTTCTCCGAGCTATCGGAGCAGGCAGTAAACTCGCAATGACGGAAAAACGTTAGCTGCAATACAAATTAAAGTGAGAGCTATCGGAGCAGGCAGTAAACTCACAATGAAGAAACGCCTAATTTTAACTTCGTAGGTGCGGGGTTGAAAATAGTTTCAAAAAAACTTTGTAGGTTTAGGAAACCTACAAAGTTTGAAAAATGAAAAACGTTACTTCAATTCGAAGCTTGATTTTAACTTGATATCGTTGGAAGCACCGCCAACCATCACTTTAAATTCTCCAGATTCGGTAATCCAGCCTTTCTGTTCATCGTAAAAAGCTAGTTTATCTGGTGTAATTTCAAAAGTAATCAGCTTGCTTTCCCCAGGATTTAACTTCACTTTAGCAAAATCCTTTAACGCTTTCACTGGCCTTACCACCGAAGCAAAAGTATCCTGAAGATAAAGCTGTGCCACTTCCTCTCCGGCTACCTTACCCGTATTGCTTAGCGTAAAACTCACCTTAACGGTTTCATTTTTCTGCGGATTGTTAGTAGATAATTTCAAATCACTATAAGCAAATGTAGTGTAGCTTAAACCGTAGCCAAAAGCATAAGCAGGGTCGTTTGGCGCATCAATATAAGCTGATTTGTAACGGATATCGGTAGGTTTAGTCACCGGACGTCCGGTATTGTAGTGGTTATAGAAAATTGGAATTTGCCCAACATTTCTAGGGAAGGTAATTGGTAATTTGCCAGAAGGATTGTAATCTCCAAAAAGCACATCAGCAATGGCATTACCGCCTTGATCTCCTAAAAACCAAGCATAAATAATGGCATCGGCTTTTGCCGCAATATCGTTAAACACTAGTGGCCTACCTGCCATTAACACCACAACAACTGGTTTTCCCGTTGCCTTAACTGCATTGAAAAGCGCCTCCTGCTTACCTGGCAAACCAATATCCGTACGTGATTTTGCTTCACCACTCATCTCCCAGTTTTCACCCAAAACCATTACTACAGCATCGGCATTTTTTGCCATTTTAACTGCATTTGAAAAATCCACAGTACTGGTATCAGTGATGCTAGCACCCTGCGAAAAGCCTATTTTGGCTCCGGTTAATTTTTGCTTCACACCTTCATACACACTCACGATGTTTGCCGTATCTGCATAAACCACCCAACTCCCAGCCTGATCTCTTTTAGCATTTACCAAAGGCCCAATTAAGGCAATGTTTTTTAAAGATTTACTTAACGGAAGCACTTGATTGGTGTTTTTCAATAACACAATGGATTTTTGAGCCGCAGCTTTCGTAATGCTTTGATATTTCGGATCATTCATTACTTTTTGCTCACGTTTCTCGTCCGAAAAGCGATAAGGATCATCAAACAATCCCAACTCAAACTTTTTCTGCAAAATGCGTCTAACAGCTTCATCTATGTATTTTACATCAACTTTTCCAGCTTTTACCAGTTTTTCCAGTTCCTTTTTATAAGCTTCACTTTCCATATCCATATCGCTGCCAGCCACAATAGCTTTCTCCGATGCTTCGCTCAAGTTCTTCGCAAATCCCCAAGGGATCATTTCCTTAATCGAACCCCAATCGCTTACTACAAATCCCTTATACTTCCAGTCGCCTTTTAAAATTTGACGTTGCAAATAGGCATTACCAGTTGCCGGAACCCCGTTAAGCGTATTGAAAGAGTTCATGAAAGTAGCCACTCCGGCATCGGCAGCTGCCTTAAATGGTGGCAAATAAATTTCGTGAAGCTGTTGTTTACTAATGTCCACAGGATTATAATCTCTACCAGCCATGGCAGCGCCGTAAGCGGCAAAATGTTTGGCACAGGCCATAATTCGATCAACGGAGCCTAACTTCTCCCCCTGAAAACCCAATACCCTAGCCTTTGCAATTTGCGCACCTAAGTAGGTATCTTCGCCGGCACCTTCCATTACTCTTCCCCAACGCGGATCTCTGGCAATATCTACCATGGGAGCGAAAGTCCAATGGATTCCAGAAGCGGCAGATTCTTCCGCAGCAACCTGGGCTGATTGTTTGATAATATCTAAATCCCAAGAAGCAGACTCAGCCAAAGGAATTGGAAAAACAGTTTTGTAGCCGTGGATTACATCCAAACTGAACAACAAGGGGATTTTTAACCGAGATTGCAAAGCGATGGCTTGTATTTCCCTGGTATCTTTTACGCCTTTTACATTAAGCATAGAGCCAACCATGCCGTTTTTGATATCGTTGAGCAAGTAATTTTTACGATCACTGGCCGGGCCGGTAACTTCCCTACCCGAGTATTGGTTTAATTGACCAATTTTTTCGGTGATGGTCATGAGTTTCATTACCGAATCCACTCGCTGTGTAATGGTTTTTCGTTGGGCATGTACTTGGCCCACAAAGGCTAAACTGATTAAAAAACTAAGGCCTAGGTTTTTGTTCATTGAAATTGATTTAGGTATTAAAAAATTATGGTGTCAGTTGGAGGTTAAGTCCGTCCCTGAAATTCCAAAAATTAAGCTTCTGACCGTATGCCGTATCAAATAAGGTTGCTTCGGCATTAAGTCCCCAAGCAGAGTCGGCATCGCCGATATTCCACAGTGTAATGCCCCAACGCTGGTCAATTGGCACAATTTCCTGATATGCTTTTGCAACGTTGTAATATAATGATTTTTGCAAATTACGGCGATTGGCCAAATCGGCCGAAGGCACCGAAGTTTCATTTGCTCCAAGTAAAGAGATATCAAGCTCCGCGATATGCACCAGCAACCCCGTTTCTTTCATTTTTTGTATGGCCGCTTTAATGCTTGCCAGTGGTGTGTTATACCTAATGTGCATCTGCAAACCAACCCCGTTGATGATGGGATCACCACCCTCTCTCATCGGTTTTAATTCCATCACTTTGTTATAAATGGCATTTAATTTAGCAGTAGAATATTCGTGGCCATAATCATTATAAAAAAGCTTAAGCTTCCAATTTTGATTTGCCCTTGCTGCTAGTCTTGCATATCTGAAAGCTTTTTCAATATAAATTTCGCCCATATATCTTTTCCAAATGCTACCAATGTCGTTCCCCTGTGCATCTAAATTCACATTGCCGCGTAAAGTGCCATCATCGTAATAGGCTTCATTAACCACATCCCATGATTTTAGTAATGGCAATGCCGGATTGCCGCCTTTATAATAGTTGCTGTAAAATCCTACCGTTTTATCTATATGCCTTTTCATAATGGCGTTTAAAGTATCAGCTCTTGCGCCTACAGCCGTATTAGTTTCTACATCTTTTACCCAATTTGGCAAAGCCCTATGCCATACCAGCGCATGCTCGTGAATACGCTTTTCACCATGGTCTTTCGCTAAATTTGGTATCTTCTCGTTTTTTTCTTCTATTCCATTTCCTAAAATCCCAAAATCCCAAGTGTACTTTGAAGGATTAAGGCTATTCATTTTCATATCGTTTTCAGCAGTTACGCTATTGTAATGTAGCTCTGCCAAATCTTTATAGGCAGTTACGCTAAACTTGTTGGAGTTAATTGCTGCTCCAACAATAATGTTGGGATTAACTTCCTGCAATACGCTGCTTACACTAGTTGCTGAAGCCGACATTAATTTTTCGGGTGACAGATTAACTTGGTTAGTGTTAGCTGTTTGACCCGGTTTTTCGCAAGCACAGAGCATACTGCCCAGCACCAATGCGGTGATAGTTACTTTTTTGTTCATAATTTATATTGGTTAGAGGTTGTAAGTAACTTTAGCCTATTCGATATTGACGAAACAACGTCGAATAGGCGTTTTGCATAAAAATGCAGTGAGAGCGGAAGATGCTTTTAGTATGCCTGTTGAACCATTAATTTTCTGTCAAAAGGCTTGATGAAATACGTTAAAAAATTGTCTTTTTAGCCAGTTTAGTGTCTGATGTTTTTAAAACAACGATGGTTAATCCCTTGCTTAAACTTGCATTTAACACTACTTTGTTGAAACCTTTTTGCAGGTTGATGGACTGTTGATAGTTTACTTTACCACTAGCATCGGTAAGTTCTATTTTCCCGCTTTGCGCTTTTTCAGCATAAATTTGCAAAGCAACCCCGGTTTGTGTTTTAACAATATCGAAATTGGTTTTAGCAATAGGAGTGGTTGCGCTTACTGGTCCGTAAGTGGTGGAATTGCCATCAAAATCAACTTGCTTTAATTGGTAGTAATTGATACCTGGAAGTGGCTTTTCATCAACAAAGGCATAATTAGTAATGGCACTTCCATTTCCTTTTCCAGAAACCTGATCAATTTTCGCGAAGTGATCAGCGGTAGCGGAACGTAAAATTTCAAAATGCGAATTGTTAATTTCACTGGCGGTAGTCCAATTTAAGCGGATTGTTCCATTTTTCTCATTAGCGTTAAAAGCCGTTAAGTTTACTGGCAAAACACTGGTTCCTGGCGCCATTGTTACACCACGAAATGTTGTATTTGCAGGAGCTGTTGCAATTAATGTAGCACTTCCAGTTAGGCCAGCAACAACGGGATCAGCCTCATTGGCATTGGTAAATGCATTAAAATAAGTGTAAAGTTGCGATGCATTACCCGCACTTGGGTTTGCATAAGTGGTAAAATATAGCGTTACACCAACACCTATTCTGTAAATACCGGCAATGCTTTTGGTATTTGCCGGAACGGAAATGTTACCAAATTGCACCCAATCCTGCCCATTTGCATTGGAACGGTACTTTTTAATCAGCGGAGAACCTCCGTTATCATCCAATACGTAAACAATTGTTCGGCCTCCATCGGTTCTAAAAGCTAGCACTTGGTGGGCGCTTACTAAGGGGGTTGCTCCCGGAATGCTAGGCACAGCCGGACTAGAATTTTTATCTACAGAAAATAAGGTTGAAACCGTTGGCAAATTAGCTTGAGGTAGTGATGTACTTGCAATTGGAGCAAATATTTTTGTAGCGCTTACGCCATTATAAATAGTCTCAGCAATGGTAAGTACTCTGGGTGCATTCTGCTGATTAGAAACCCTTACCGAAGCAGTGCTTGTACCCAAAGTTTGGTAACGCACACCTAAATCGTTGCCATTGAAATAAACCGCACTGCCGTTAACAACCGCCGAACGTGGTGCTCCAATGGCATCAACTACCAAGGTATTCGCAGTCCAAGTACCAGTGGCGTCCAAAGTGCCAATTACAAATTGCCCAGATTGCGCCGGATTATACCCAATAATGGAGAAAGTAGCGCCATCCTTAGATAATACAGGAAATCCCTCCCCTTCAAATGCACCGCCTGCTGTTAGCCCCAATCCTTCGAAGCCATAGTTACCACCACCTGCCGCCTGTGGAATGCTGATAGTTTTTACGAATGTGCCACTTGGCGTGTATTCATCTACAAAAACAGGCACACGAACGCCATTAGCTAAAGGCGCACCATTGCCATAACGATAAATGGCTAGGTTGCCTGCGGTGAATTGTGCAAAGGCACTCCATGTGCTCATTGCCGTTAATAACATAGTGAGTAGCTTTTTTTTCATACTTTATATTTTAGTGAAGATTAGATTGATACACGATTATTTTAAGCTCCAACCCAAACCAATTTCAAAATCGCCACCAGTAAACGAGCGAATGGCAGATGGACCAATGCTATAAATACCGGTGAGTTTAAATTGGTTGTAAATGATACCCATGCCAACTGTGGCGTTATTAGTGCTATGGTAGAGGCCAAATAAACTGAACTTCTGCTGGTAGCTAAAGCCAAGTCCTCCTTCAATAATGTTGTCCATTCCCTTAATTCCCCGGTAAACTATTTTTGGCTCAACGGCTAAATCGGTCCCCGCTTTTAATTTGTAAGAAGCCGAAGTAAAAAAAGTGGCGTAATTGATGCCTGTTACAAAATTGGGATCAGTATTGAGTTGATTGTGTAGGTTAAGCCAAGTGGCCTGTAAGTTCAGTTGTTCATCAGTAAATGCAATACCAAAATCTCCATCAAACCTGTAGCCTCTATCGTTGAAGCGGTTAATGGAAGGATCGTAGCTATCGGCCGTTACATCTTGCCTATCTACATAGTCTTTGCTTACGCCAGCTGATAACCCGAAATGTAATTTTGCATTGGCAGTAACAGGTAAATGATACGCGTAAGTTCCCATTATGCGGCTGTTGTTGAACAAACCGCTGTTAGATAAATCTACACTTAAACCAACCGCTGAATTTTTACTGTAAGCAAATTCGCCAGTAAAAACTTGGTATTTTGGTGCATTGGGAACGTCGTTAAATTGCTTACGAAAAAGCACATTCACATTAATTTTATTGGTTGCACCAGCCATTGCCGGATTTCCTAAATACTGATTGTAAAAATACATGTTGCCCATTGGGCTAAGCTGCGCCAAAGCCGTTTGGACATTGATTAGCGCAAAGCAGATGAACAAGTATTTGATATGCAGTTTTTGTTTCATTACTCTCTTTAGTTTAGTTGCTCAGTTGGCAGTTAGTTGTTAATCATTGTTAAGGAACCTTTCTTTTTAGGTAAGCCCGCTCCAAAATCAATGATGTAGTAATAGCTATCTTCTTTTAATGAAGATCCCGACACCCTGCCATCCCAATCGTTTTGATATCCTTTTTTAGTGAAAATGATACGACCAGTTTTATCGAAAACCTTTACTATACTCTCTGGGTACATGTCGATGTTTTTGATGATCCAATAATCATTGATACCATCTCCGTTAGGTGATACTAAATTTGCAGCCGTTACGATTTCATAATTATCAGCTACGCTTAAAGTAAACTCAGCTATTGACGTACAGCCACCAGCATTGGCTACCGTAACCTTGTAAGTGGTATTAGTTGTTGGCCGTACTGTAATGCTGGCCGTGTTAGTTGCGCCAACAATACTGCCATTGGCTTCCCATTGGTAGCTTGTTCCTCCGGTAGCGGTCAATCTAACAGCTACACCTTTATCCACACTATTACCCCTATCGGATGTGATTGTTACTATTGGGAAAGCGTAAACAGTTAGTTTGAAGTTCTCCACGAAACTATCTACACCACCATTAGCAGTACCACCGTTATCTTTTAAGGTAAGGGCAATGTTGGCTTCGCCAGAGGCATTTGCATTTAAACGGTACCTAATTTCGCCGTTACCTGCTCCTGTTAAATTCACTTGCAGACTTTGAAACATCGTAAGCTGATCGCTAGTGATTGTTGCAGTTAATGTTTGCCCCGCCTCTGGACCAGCAGTAATACCGGTTAATGCGATTATTCTTTCCTCTGTTCCTGCACAAGCACCGGTGTTGCCTATGGTATTGATAGTTGGTGCTTCGTTTACATCCAAAATGCTTACTGTGAATGTTTTTTCGAAGATGAAACTTGTTGCAGAAGTTGCCCTAATCCTTATTTGATACGTTTGCTGCGCTTCGTAATCTAACAGAACATCGTTTTGTAAAGCATTGCCTACGATTCTGAACTTTGCATTGTCAGCACTTCCATTTCCAGCTACTAGCGTATAAGTTACCCCTGTGGTAGTTGTTGGCTGTACAGTAAGTGTACCTACCAAAGTGCCTGCTGGCCGGTTTTCGTAAACCTGTTGTGCCGCTAAACTCATATCAGTAACCATACCAGCGCCAAGTTCTGCCGAGGCTGGGTTAGTGTAAATGGTAAAGGTTGAGCCTTCTACTCCCCTAACTCGGTAGTAATAGGTATTACCTGCAGTAATGGTGTTGTCAATGTAAGTAACTACATTTTGTGCTGTAGTGGTGAGTAAGCTATAATTGGTACCATCAGTTGAACGTTCAATTTGAAAACCACTTTCTGTAGTTGAATTATCTAACCAATTTAAGCGAACTTGAGTTAACGAAATGACATTTGCTGTTAAAGTAGATGGTGCTTTGCGATAACCTGGTGTCATGGTTACTCCTCTAAAAGAAGTATTTGCCGGAGCGGTAGCAATTAAAACCGGGGTTTCTGTAAGCTGTTTAGTATCGTCGTTATCATCGTTAAAAATATCAGTAACCGAGTAAAGACGTGAATTTTGAGTACCAGGTGTACCTAAAGTCGTGAAATACAATCTCACCCCAGTTCCATCAAACTTTGCTGCTAAATTTTTTGTGGTCGCTGGAACGGTGATACTTCCCAAAGAAAGCCAATCGGTACCGCCTGCGTTACTTCGGTATTTTCTAATTACAGGTGCCGAGCCAGTAGCATCGCCATCATCGATAAGATAAACAATGGTACGACCGTAAGCCCTAAAAGCGATTGCTTGATGAACATTAAATGGCCTAGCTGTAGAAGGAAAATTGGGTGTAGTTGCAAAAGTAACCGATGAGGTAGGCAATGGCGATGCGCTGGCCAACACAGGCTGCGAACTTCCGCCAATTGGGGCGAAAATACGAACACTTTCCACACCATTATATACTGTTTCGGCAATGGACAACACTCGTGGTGCTGCCTGCCCTGCCGAAACTCTTGTTCCTGCGGTAAGTGTTCCTAAAATTTTGTAGAATACACCGTTCTGGTAACCGTTGTAGTAAACGGAAGTACCTTCAACTACGGCTGAGCGTGGCGCTCCAATATCATCAGTAACTAAAGTATTGGCATTGATTGCACCAGCAGAATTTACAGTGGCAATAACAAATTGATTGGTTTGCGTGGGGTGCCTACCGATTAGCGAAAGCACTTCACCATCTCTAGACAAAGCTGGAAAACCTTCAGTTTCGTAAGCGCCTGCGCCTGTAAGCCCCAAGCCCTCCATACCAATATTACTGCCTACGCTAGTTCTTGGCACTGTGATGGTGCGAACTAGTTGCCCAGTTTTCGGATTATATTCATCGATAAAAACCGGCACTTTAGCACCATTTGCAACAGTACTGCCATCGCCATAACGGTACACCACCACATTATCAGAGCTAAATTGACCGAAGGCAAAGTTTAAGGTGGCCAATGCTAAAGCAGCCGATAAAATTATTTTCTTCATTTTAAGGATTGATTTACTTTACACCATCTAAAATGCCTTGATAAGCTGCTTTTCTGTTGTAGTTATCATCAAAAGGCAGTGGCCAGTCAGGTCGGTTATACTCTCCCCTAATCCAACTATCTGAATCGCCAACGTTCCAAGTGGTAATGCCAAACTGCTGATTTTTGGGAATGGCATTATAGGTGCGTACAATGAATTCGTACTTTGCTTTTTGCTGTTCAGCTAAGCCAGCAGTATAGGTTAAATCTTGAATGTTATCCGGGTTCATTGCAATATCCAACTCTGCGATGTGCACTTTTAATCCGGTAGCAACGGCTGTTGAAATAGCGGCAGCTAAATTGGCATTAGATTGCGTGTAACGGGTGTGCATTTGCAAACCGATACCGTGAATTGGAACACCTTTTTGAATTAAGCTATTCACTAGGTTAATGATGCCCGTTCTTTTAGTAGGGCCATATTCGTGACCATAATCGTTATAAAACAACAAAGCATCAGGATCAGCCTGATGGGCATAAATGAAACTTTTCTCAATATATTCTGGGCCTAGCTTTTGCAACCAGATGCAATCTCTTAAAGTGCCATTTTCGGCCACCGCCTCATTTACCACATCCCAAGAAGCTACCTTTCCTTTGTAGCGAGTAACTACGGTTTGGATATGATCTTTAAGCAATTTATCCCAAGCAGCAGCATCACCTTGGTAATTAAGCACCCAAGTAGGCGGATTTTTATACCAAATTAAGGTGTGTCCATGCACACGTTTACCGTTTTGCTGTGCGAAATCAACGAAGTAATCCGCTTCTGACCAAGTGTAAGTGTTTTCCGATGGATGCAACTGCGCAAACTTCATTGCATTTTCGGAGGTCAAACTGTTGAATTCCTTAATCACAACGTTGCGATAAGCAGCCTTTGAACGAAGCAAGCCATTATTTACCGCAGCGCCAAACTTAAATGGCAAGCTAGCTTGTAAAGTCACGCTTTCATCTACCGGAATAGTAAGTTCCGGTGATGGAAAAACCGGATCATTTTGACCTTTCAAGCAACCGCTGGAAACTAATGCGAGCGTTACTAGTAAAATGCTATATCTTTTCATCTTTTTAATTGGTTTTTATTTTTTGGTTGTTTGGTTAGTTGGTTGTTTGGATTTTTGGTTGTTTAGTTGTTTGGTTGTTTGGTTAATAGGTTATTTGTTAACTGTTAAACCGTACCCAATCCCCAACTCTGACCCCTAACTCCTGATCCCTAGCTACTAATCCCTGATACCTGATACCTGATACCTAACTCCTGATACCTGATACCTGACCCCTAATCCCTGACCCCTAATCCCTGACCCCTACTTATATTTCACTTCAGTTTTATCGTAAAAATCTTTTAAAACATAGAAAGCCTTTTTCTTTTTACCAGATTCCGAAATCAAGCCTTTTCTATTCCAGAAATCTTGAAAAAATGGATGCTGGCGACGTGGCGAACGAAAATCCGTTAAAATCCACGGTGTCATTCCCCTCAATCCAGCCATGGTATTCATAAAAGGGATTTGATGCTTGTAAAGAGATTCCTGGAACTCTTCCGACCAACGTGTATCTTCATCAGCATGATAACCTGCTAGGGCATCTCCCCCAACTTCAGTAATGATGACCGGCTTGTTGTATTTAATTTGAAATTTGTACTTCGAAAGCTCTTTCGGTAACTCCCAGTACCAGCCGCCGTATTGGTTAAAGCTCACCAAATCTAGCTTTTCACCTAGCGGATCATCAACAATGACATTATAGCCTTTACGATGAACTTCCAAAGCCGCACTTACCAAGCGGGTATTATCTAAAGACCTTACTTTATCTGCCAATTTGCTCATAAAAGCATAGCGAGGCTCACTTAATGGCGTTTCGTTACCTATCGACCAAATAATTACCGCAGCTCTGTTTTTATCACGCTCAATTAAATCGGTTAGTTGCTGGGCTGCATTGTTATAAGTTGCTTGGTTTTCCCAAGATATTGTCCAGTACACAGGAACTTCTGCCCAAACTAGCAAGCCCATTTCATCCGCCAAACGATTCATTTCTTCATTGTGTGGATAATGCGCCAATCTTACATAATTACAGTTCAATTCTTTTGCCCACTGCAACATCATACGCATGTCACCCTCGCCACGTAACCTACCAGGAATTAAAGGATTTTCATCATGAATGGAAATCCCTCTTAAAAAGATAGATTTTCCGTTAAGCAAAATATCTTGTCCACGAGTTTCAATGGTTCTGAAGCCAATTTTATCTTCCACTTTATCTGTTGCTGAACTTACGATCACTTGATACAACTTTGGATTTTCTGGCGACCATAAGCTCAGCTTATTAGCAGCAAAAGCTACTTTGGCAATACCATTGGCGTCAGTTTTTGCAGTAGCTTTTAAATCAGCTTCAGGGATAGTAATTTCTACACTTTGTCCTGCACTAGCTTCACTCAATTTTACATAAGCTTCAATTTGCTTCATATTTCCACGAGCTAATTGTACTTTATAATCGGCGATATAGTTGCTTGGCAATTCTGCTAAAAGCACATCACGTGTAATGCCACCATAGTTCCACCAATCGGTGTTAACGGTAGGTATTTCATCTTGCTTGCGGGTGTTATCAGCTTTTACCACAACAAAGTTTTCTCCAGCCTTTAGCTTATCCGTTACTTCAAACTGAAATGGTGTAAATCCGCCTTTGTGCGTACCCAGTTTTTTACCGTTGAGATAAACATGCGCTTCGTAATTTACAGCAGCAAAATAAAGCACGTATCTTTTTCCTTCCTGAGGCTGCGCTATAAACTTATTCCTAAGCCAAATAGTACCTTCGTAAAACTGTAGTTTGTCCACTTGTGAATTCCAATCGCCTGGAACGCTCATGGTTGGCGATAAATCAAAGTTATATTCAATTAATTCTGATTTATTAACCTGTTTTCTATCGTCGTAGAAACCACCTTTACCAGTCTTTGATTGATCAAAAGGCTCATGTCGGTAATCGTAATAACCCATCTCATAAGGGTCGATAATGTAATTCCAACGCCCATTTAAACTAAGGTGTTTGCGGCCAAAGATATTTTGTACCAACTGTGCATTAACCGATATTTGGGTAAGAGCAAGTAAAAGAAATAAGCAGTATTTAAGTAATTTAATCATAATAAAATTTTAATAACCAGTGTTTTGAGCTAATGCAGGTTGACGGTTTACCGTATTTTGTGAAAAAGGATAGAGGTAGTTTTTGTCTAGAAATACACGACGCTCTACTTCAAATCTGGAGTAAGTAGTTGCTCCACTACCATCAATAGTGATGCGCATGCCAGTTACCGGCTTGTTTAAAAATGCATCACCCAATTTCCATCTTCTTAAGTCGTAAAAGCGGTGCCCTTCGAAACATAACTCTACCCTACGTTCGTTTTGAATGCGTTCTCTAATGGCCTCTTTTGTATTAGCGACATAGCCATTTCCTGTTGGATTGGAGGTTTGCAAAGCTGGCATGGCAACGCCGGTTCTAGCTCTAATCAAATTTACCACTCTTAACACTTCAGTGGTGGCGGCTATGCCTTGTGCTTCATTTAAAGCTTCCGCGTAGTTCAGTAAAATTTCTGCATAACGCATTACAACCCAAGGCCTCCGAGCCAAAGTGTTTGACTGCTGGTTCCAAGTAGCAGATTCGCTTAGAAACTTGCGCATGTAATAGCCTGTTTTTGTAGCGTTGATGTTTCTATTCAAACCATCGGCTCCGCCAACATAAGATTGTACTGCCTTACCTTTGAAAACCCTTCCATTGTGGTTAATAGTTAGCGCAAAGCGAGGATCTCTATTGGTGTAAGGATTATTTGGGTTATATAATGTATTGGCAGGATCAGTAATTAAACGGCCGTTGGTAGTTTCAAAGGCATCCACCATTTCCTGCGTTGGATTGGTACGGCCTGTGGCGCCATCATAACTTATTGGCGCTTGCTGCTGTTCAATATCATTTCTATTCTGCGCCCTAGTAGCAAATAGCACTTCCAAATTATAAGCATCGGCTCCGTAATTGAACACATTGGTATAGTTGGTGCGCAAGCTGTGTACATTCAAATCAATAATAGCTTTGGCAGCATCAGCAGCTTGTTGCCACGTTACCCCACTTTGCGCAGCAAAAAGCGGACTAGCGGCGTAAAGTAACATCCTAGATTTTAAACCCATTGCAGCAGTTTTGGTAGCTCTACCATAATCGCCAGTACGCCAAGGATAAGGATTGGCATCAGTCACTGCCTCCCTGGTAAACAATGGCAGTTTGGTAGCTATTGCCTTATCGCAGTCGGCTATAATTTGATCCACACATTCTTTATAAGTGTTTTTCGGCAAGTTCAAATTTTCATCTCTGCTAAAAACACGTGTAGCCAAAGTAACGGCTCCGTAACGTTTTACCAGCTCAAAATGAAACAAGGCACGTAAAAAATAAGCCTGACCTTCCAGCCTACTTTTGTCGTCGGCTACGCTTAAACCATCAGTAGGAATAATCTGACTGCCTTGTAAATTGGCCAAAAACAAATTCACTTTTCTTAGTCCTTCGTACAAGTTGCTGTACTCATCATCTACGGTACGTAGTGGACTCCAAGTGCCATTATTAAAAATACTCAAGGTGGCATTTACGCCAGAGTTAACCGCCTCATCAGTACCAGAAGCCAACATCCCGCCGTTGCCATCAATGCTAAATCCCTCTGGAATGTTAAAGTAAGCACTATTTAATACGCCACGAGCATAAGCATCATTTCCCCAAACCTGCTCTCCGGTAATAGAGCCATCGGTGATAGTACCATCTTGTAAATAAGATTTTTTACAGGAAGAAAACCCTAGCGCCAGCAGAGCGAATACCGTTACCGCCTTAGTAGAAATATGCTTGTATTTATGTATAGAAATTACTGCCATCTTGTTAAAATTTAAGATTTAAGCCCAATGCAAAAGTTGCTAAAGCAGGGTAAGATGAGTTATAGCCCGCATCTGGCATTTCAGGATCTATCGGAAAACCGTCTAGCTTATCGAAAGTGAGCAAATTGAAGCCAGTCACGTAAAATCGGCACTGCGAAATTTTAAGCTTTTTAAGTGTATTGGCCGAAAGTGAATAGCCTAACTCAACATGTTTTAATCTGATAAAATCGCCATTGCGCAACCAAAAATCTGAATTTTGGGTATTATTGGCCCTATCGGTGATGGTTAACCTTGGATATAGAGCTTCATCTGCAGTGGCCTGCGACCAACGGTAGGCGCTAAACTGATTGATGTAACCCGTGTTTGAAGTACCAGCATTAACTAGGGTGTTGATTTGAACCGTACGGCCAGAAACGCCGTGGAATAAGAAGTTGACATCGAAACCTTTGTATTTCACCGAGCCTCCAAATCCAAAATACGAAGTTGGAATATCAGAGTAATTGGTGCTTACAAAATCCAGGTTGTCAATTACGCCATCACCATTGATATCTTTATAGCGAATGTCGCCCGGTTTTACATTACCTGCAAAGCGTTGCACTGGTGCAGCAGCAATTTCCTCTTCCGATTGAAATAAACCTTCGGAAATCAAGAATCTACGTACCGTACCGCTGCCATTTACCACACCACCAATAGGATAACCCTCTTGGCGTTGGTAAGATGGAATGCCTGCTTCTTCGTTCAATTTTAAAATTTCGCTTTTAGCGTAAGTGTAGTTTCCAAAAACGCCGAAAGTGAATTTATTAAGGGTTTTGTTATAGTTCAAGTTAGTCTCAAAGCCTTGATATTGCGCCTCTCCGGCATTAATGTTTACCAATGGTTGGCCAATGATGGACGGCGCCAAATCAGCGGTCAGCAGGTTGGTCCGCTTTTCTCTGAAAATATCAGCGCTTAATGTTAGCGACTGTTTTAAAAACTGTGCGTCAAATCCAACACTGGCTTTAGCTGCTTTTTCCCACGTTAAGTTAGGGTTGCTTAAATCCAGCTGATCAGTATTAGCTACTGCACTGTAGCCCGTTCCGAAGAAATATTGCGAACCGCCACGAGTGAAGTAATCGTTAAACGCGAACCTGCGAGAAGCTCCTATCGCTTCATTTCCAACTATCCCGTAAGATCCGCGAAGCTTCAAATAGTCCACTACTTTGTTCCCTTTCAAAAAGTTTTCTTCACTTACAATCCACCCGGCAGCTAACGCTGGGAACCATCCAAACCTTTTGCCTGGTCTAAAGTTTTGCGAACCGGAGTAAGTTGCAATGGCATCAGCAAAATAGCGCTGTTTAAAGCTGTAAGATAATCGGTTCGAAATGCCTTCACGCTTATCATCTAAACGAGTTGCCGAAGCAGAAACCGCTCTTTGGAAACGCGTTGAAAATTTAAAGCCATGTTCGCCTACGGTTTTATCGTAATCAAAACCACCCCAAAATTCATTGTTACGCAAGTTGGCACTAAATGCACTCGAAGCGTAATTTAACGGTGTTTCTGTACCATAGCCCTGGTAAGAACTACCACCTTGCCATTCGTAAACCATATAGTTTTGGTTGAAACCATAAGTGTACAAACCTGTCATATCGTAGGTATACGCCACATTTAAGGATAAGCCGGGCAATACAGCGTCCAATTTTTGGCGGGCAGTAATGGTAGCCAACAACGTACGGTATACATCAGTCACGTTACCACGGGCCTGCAACATGGCCAAAGGATTGGTGCGGAATAAAGAGCTACCGCCATAAGTTCCATTTGGATTGAGTAAAGGAAAAGCATTTGCAGGTGTGCCGAAAATGGCCGTTAAAAAACTGGTATTACCATCACGTGGATAGCGTAAATTAGATACCCTACCGCCTACATCTAGTGTAACATCAAGTGTTTTATTGATATGGATATCTAAGTTGGTACGGAAGTTATATCTTCTGAAATTGGTATTTGAATTATAATTTGGTGTTTCTCCACCTTTGTATAAACCATCCTGATCGTAAAAACTTACCGAAGTAAAATACCTTGCAAATGCGTTACCACCACTCACGGTAGCTACGTAACGTTGTACAGGCGAAGCTTTCTTTAAAAATTCCGACGTGTAATCAACATCTGGATATAAGTAAGGATCTGATTTAGTGTAGTAGCCTATCAACTGATTTTGAGTGTACTGCGGTGCCTGCCCATCATTTTGGCGTGCCTCATTGTACAAATAGGCATGTGCGTAAGCATTTAGAGGATTAACTAAAGTGATAGGAGTTTGTACACCACCTTGAGCGTCAAAAGTTACTTTGGTTGCACTTGCACTGCCGCGTTTAGTAGTCACATAAATTACGCCGTTAGCGGCATACATGCCATACCAAGATAAAGAGGCGGCATCTTTCAACACGCTGATGCTTTCAACTTCGTTCAAATCCATGTCCACAAAATCACGGGCTACGCCATCAACCAATACCAGAGGTGATTGTCCGCTGTTGTATGACGACCTTCCCCTAATTAAAAAAGTAGCGTCATCAGTACCCGGACGGTTACCTGTTTGCTGAATGTGCAAGCCAGACAACCTACCAGTTAATACATTGTTGAGCGTAGATAAAGGAATTTGTGGCAGCTCTTGTGTATTTACAGTAGCTATTGTTGCGGTTACTTCGCGTCTTTTTCTAATGCCTGATGGGATGTACACGTTGTCATCATCTCCAGCTTCAATTAAAGATTTGATTAGCACCACTGGCTTGGTTTCCGACACCTCATAAGCTGGAATGTATGCCGTGTTATACCCGTTCATTTTAAGAACGATGCGATCATTTGTGTTTACTTGTATGCTAAATTTACCTTCTGCATTGCTGCTTACACCGCTGGTTTTCTCTTGCACAATAACGGCCACACCGGCTATTGGAGCACCTGCTTGGTCAACTACTTTGCCTGTAGCTGTAATTTGTTCGGTTTGTGCCAAAGCGCAAAACGAAGTCACCAAGCTGAGTGTAGAAAGTAAAAGATATTTTGTTAGAAATTTCATCATATTTTCTGTTGTGAACTATTTAAGTATGGAGTTTAAGATCTTTGTTTTAATCAAGTTTAAACTCACTACCAACTCGGATTTTGTTTTAAAATGCCATTACTTTTAAAAATTTCCCTCCTAGGTATTGGATACAAATACATGTAGTCCTCAAATTTTTTCTGATAAATATTTGGCAGTGTGGTAACGGTATAATTGAAGGTTCCATTAGCGTTGCGCACTACATCCATTGCTTTCATTGGCTGGTTAAGCACTTCTTTTGCACGCTTCCATCTTATTAAATCATACCACCTAAAGTCTTCAAAGGCCAATTCCACTGCTCGTTCTTTTACGATGGCTTCTCTTAATTGTGCCTGCGTTAAGTTGGCTGGTAAACTAGGCATACCTGCTCTGCTCCTAATTTCATTTACTCTGGCCATTGCCAAATTGCGATTGGCAACATTATCAGCACTTTCATTTATAGCCTCAGCGTAGTTCAACAATACTTCTCCATACCTGAAAAAGATGAAATTGAAAAGTGCCCTTTGAGTGGCGTTGCGCACATAAACTTCGGGCCACATTTTACGACAGTAGTAACGAGTAGCCGAGTAAATGATGTTATTTGGTCTGAAATCAGCACCGTAAGTATAGGTATCAGTAGTAGCGTTGTATTGCGACCACATGCCCATTTTACGCCCTTGCCAAGACACATCGTTATACAAAATATTGGCGTAAAAACGAGGGTCACGGCCTGCATAAGGGTTTTGTGGATTGTATCCTGAGGCAGCATTGGTAATGGGCAAACCTGTAGCTTGCATGTCGTACAGATCCACATGGTTTTGTGTAGGGTTCATTGAACCTTGCGCACCTCCAGAACCTGGAGACATTACAAAATCCAACAGAAAACCATCAATTACACGTGGTGGACGAATTTTAATCATGATGTACTCTTCGGAGCTTTGTAAGTTCATCAGCTCTGCATAGGATGGATGAAGTTTAAACTTATCGAGTAGCAAGGCTGCCGCATCAGCTGCCGCTTGCCATTTTGCAGTACTGTTATTAGGGTTGTTCAGCGGACTTGCGGCGTAAAGTAGCGCTCTTGCCCTTAAAGCAATGGCGGCAGATTTGGTAGCACGGCCGTAGTTGGAAGCATTGTAACTATCTGACAACATGCTTTCCGCTTGCGTTAAGTCAGCTAAAATAAAGTCCAAACATTCCTGATAAGAATTTCTTGGGATATCAATATTTTCGAAAATGCTTGCTGGTTTGTCAAAAATTGGGACACCGCCAAAACGTTTAATCAACTCAAAATAGAGGAATGCCCTAATGAAATACATTTCGCCTGCAACCCTTACCTGATTGGCTACAATGGTATTAGGTTCGGCGGCTTTCATCCTACTTAGCATCACATTAGCGATTCTAATTCCGGCATAAGCTCTATCCCAAACATCTCCAATATCATTTAGTTGTGCTCCGCCGCGTTCGTAATGATCATGGAACAAACCTTGGTTTAAAGTACGTACGGATACATCGGTGTTACCAGAAACAGCCTCATCTGAAGCTTGAGATGTAGTACCACGATGTGCGTTAAAACGGGCATATTCATCTATCAAATGATTATAAGCGTTATCGGCATAAGCCGCTACCAAAGCGGGATCTTTAAATACTTTTTCCTCGTCCAAATCTGCAGACGGTGTACGGTCAAGAAAGTCCTTTTTACATGAACTAAGTACAAGAGCTACAAAAAGAAAAATAAGGTGATAATATCTGTTTCTCATGTTAAGCTATAGTTGAATGTTTACACCCAAGTTGTAAATTCTTGAGGTTGGATAAATTGATTGTCTCGAAAAGTCGCTGTTGCTAACGTTGATGTTCTCTGGATCGAGATACATTTTGAAGCGAGTCCAAGTAACCAGGTTTTGACCAGTTAAGAACACCCTCAGCGATGAAATTTTTAATGGCTCCAACCATCTTTTTGGAAGGTTGTATGAAATTTCGGCGTTACGCAGTTTAAGGTAAGAGGCATCTTGTAAAATGAAATCATTTAATTGGTAACTGATGAAGGTATTTCCCCTAGAATGTAAGGCTGGCCAAGTTGCGCTAGCGGCAGTTTGTGGCGTCCATCTGTTCAGCATGAACTCATACATTTGCTGTCCGTTGTTTTGTTCGGTCAAAATCACATCTGAGCTAACATTGGTAACACCTTGGAACATTACCGTTACGGAGAAACCTTTGTAAGAAACTCGAGGAGAAATACTGAAAATATATTCTGGAACTCTTGAATAGCCAATAGCTGTTCTGTCGTCGCTATTAATGCGACCATCACCATTGATATCAACGTATTTCAAATCGCCAGGAATTGGACGGCCTAACTCGTTTGGTAAGTAGCTATCAATATCTTGCTGCGAAGTGTAAAAACCGTTGGTTACGTAGCCAAAAAACTGTCCTACCCTTTTGCCCTCTTGTTTTTGGTAACTTGGTGCTCCTACTGGCTCATCTCTACTGATAATTTTGTTGCGGGCAAAAGAAACCTGAGCATTCAAGCCGTAAATTAACTCGCCCTTTTGCTTATTGAAATCAAGTTCAACTTCATAGCCTTTGTTGTAAACCTCGCCTACGTTTAATGCTGGATAGCCTTGACCCAAAGTAGTTAAACCCGAGTTACGCTGCGTTAAAATATCTTTTCGATTTTCATCAAACAAATCGATGTTTAAGGACAATGAGTTTTTAAAGAACTTACTTTCAATACCGATGTTTCTTTTCAAACCTGTTTCCCAAGTAATTTCGGGGTTACCAATGCTGCTGCTTGGCAAATACACCACTGGGTAAGTAACTACACTGGTTGGATCGCCAAAATGTACTGGCATACCCGGACGAGTAAATGCCGGCGTTGATGCCGTAAAACCAGCTGCATTACGTAAATAACTAGTAATGTAAAGGAAACGCTGACCAATTTCATCGCTACCTACCAAGCCATAGCTACCACGTAACTTTAGGTAGCTTAGCCATTTGACATCATCCATAAAAGATTCATTGCTGACGGTCCAACCAGCTGAAACTGCCGGAAAAAAGCCATACTTTAATCCTACCGGAAAGTTTTCAGATCCATTGTAGGCTGCATTGAACTCTGCGAAGTAACGGTCGTTATAATTGTAAGTAATTCTTGAAACTACCCCTTGCGAAGCACGTGGAGGAGCGGTAGTGGCGGTTGAACCTTGTACGTTAATTAGCTGACGGGTGCCTAAAATTAATCCGGTAAAATTGTGCTTGCCAAAGTTGCGGTTATAGTTGAAACCCGCTTGTAAGTTGGTATGAATAGTACCACCATTATCTGCAATCAATCCGCTTAAAGGCTCGTCTCTTGGTCTGTCACCAGCAATGGTAATCTCTTTGGTATCTCTATCAATTACATAAGCAGCCCAAACAGCATTACGGCGTGTGGTGTTTTCAAAATACGAGTCGTAGCCTAAATTAGCTTTGAAAGAAAGTCCTTTTACCAACTTCCCTAAATTATAATTGATGTTAAATGTGCTTTGTACGTTGTTGTAATCATCATTACGTGTTCCCCAACGGGTAAGCACTCCCAGTGGATTCCAAATATTGGTACCAACGCTTGGATTTTGCGCCAACCTTCCATCAGGCAAAGTAACTGGATAAGCAAATGCAGGCACTTGTAAAATACGGGAAATCATGGCCTCTACGTTATCATACGAGAAAGACCCCGTACCTGAACGTAAACCGCTTGGTTGATAACGCTTTTGCAAACGACCACCCAAACGTACACTCACTTCTAAATCCTCCGTAAGTTTGATGTCTAAGTTTGATCTAAAATTGTATCGGTTATAATTTGGAACAGAGTTGATTTGATAAGGGGAGTCGAACTGTTTAAAGATACCATCCTCAAAAAGATAACCCACCGAAGCAAAATATTTCACCATTTTAGTACCACCGCTTACATTAACATTATGCTGCGTTTGCGGATAGTATTTCCTGGTCACATAATCAAACCAATCAATATTTGGATAGCCAATTGGATCGGAACCATCTTTAAATTTCTGCAAAGCCGCATCGCTCCAAGTAACCGAAGTTAGCCCGTCATTCCTGTTGGCTTCGTTAATTAAATAAGCGTTGGAATAGGCATCTAAAGCCTTTGGAATACCGGTGTAAGTTTGTATGCTGGCGTTACCGCTGTAACTTACTTTTGGTTTACCTTCTTTCCCTGATTTTGTAGTGACGATAATAACGCCATTTGCTCCCCTAATACCAAAAGTGGCTGTGGAAGAAGCATCTTTCAGAACGTTGATTGTTTCAATTTCATTTGGGTCGATATCGCCGAAATCTGGTCGTTCGATACCGTCAACTACCACAATTGCACCTGAACCGTTGTAAGTGGCCAGTCCTCTGATGTTAATTACCGCACTATTGGAACCTGGCTGACCGCTACGTTGTACCGCTCCCAGCCCTGGTGTGCGGCCAATCAAACTATTGGTAACGTTGGATGTTGGTGATTGTAAAATTTCTTTGCTGCTAATGGTGCTAATAGCGCCTGTAAGGGTAGATTTTTTCTGCGTTCCGTAACCTACCACAACAACTTCGTTCAAATTAGTGTTGTCTTCTTTCAAGCTTACATTTTGTACGCTTACACCCGCGGCAACCGTAATTTCCTGCGCTGTAAAGCCAATAAAACTGAATATTAAGGTTGCTGGCCCGGCTGGTACCGCAATGGTATATTTACCCTCGCCATCACTAATTGCAGTAGTGCCCGCAGTTCTTAGTTTAATGGATGCACCAGGAATAGGCAAGCCAAGATTATCTTTCACTACGCCTTTAATAGTTCTGTTTTGCGCATAAAGCACATGGCTAAATGCTAGCATCAGCAACAAAAGCAATACTGCTTTGGAGTGAGCAACTATGGATAAACGTGGCGAATAAAAACTAATTTTCTTGTAAAGTAGTATCATTCAATTGGGCTTATATATATGGTTGTTAAAATATACAGTTGTATAGCATGGCTTATGCGACCATAACTAAAGTGGATAGCAGATAAATAATTCCTGACGAGTAAGATGTAGTAATTGTTGAACTTGGTTGTGACACCAAGTGACACCTCGAATGGTTTTGGTTAGGTTGCATCATACAATATTTGGTTGTAGCAAAGATGTAGATACGCTTCAAAAATAGAGGGGTAAAATTGTCCGTAAATAGGGGTAAAATTGTATTTAACGCTGTTTTTGGAGATATTTTTAGTCTGACCTGTGTCTAACAGTTGCTGAGGACAATCCTCTTATTTCGCACCTTTTGCAGCAATATATTCAGAGGGAGAAACTTCGAACTGCTTTTTAAATTCTTTGCTGAAGTATTTCCTGTCGTTAAAGCCTACAGCAAAGGCAATATCTGCAATGCTCATTTGATTTTGCTCCAGCAACAAAGCAGCTTGTTTTAATCGAACCGTTTTTATTAAATCAGCTACAGATAAATTAGTGATGGCTTGAACTTTTTTATACAATACCGTTTTGCTCATTCCAATGGCTTCTACCAAAAAGGAAACATCTAAGTCGGTATTGTCCAGGTTATCCTCAATGAGTTTCATCAACTTTACCAAAAATTTATCATCTGGCGTTTCAACGGCAATTGGTGCCGGATTTAGCAAAATATCCCTTACAAATTTCTGTCGGGAGGCCTCTTTTGTAGCCAAGATATTTTTAACATTTAGCGTTAATACTTGGATGCTAAAAGGTTTAGTGATGTAGGCATCTGCCCCCTTTTCATAGCCATTAACCTGATGAATGTACGCAGCCCTTGCCGTTAGCAAAACCACGGGAATGTGATTGATCCTATCATCCGTTTTAATGCGCCTGCAGAGCTCCAGACCATCCATCTCCGGCATCATTACATCGCTAATAATCAAATCTGGAAGCTCACTTAATGCCAGTTCTAGTCCTTGTAAACCATTTGTTGCTTGCAAAATTTTGTACTGCTCTTTAAACGAATCACTGATAAAATTGCGCAGTTCCGTATTATCTTCAATAACTAAAATGGTATACTTTTGCTCACCTCCTACAGCCTTAGGCGTTGCAATAATACCACCAACCTCCGACTGCAAATAATAATGTACCGGATTATCGCTATTCATGTATTCTGGTATGATCGACTTTTCATCCAAATGGGCGGCACCCAACGGGAGTTTTACCGTAAATACGGTGGTTTTATGGGTTTCGTTTGTGATATCGCTACTTACTTCAATTTTACCCTGATGCAAATCAATGATACTTTTTGACAGCGCTAAACCTATGCCATAGCCACTGTTGGACACTTCATCGTTATAAACCTGAAAAAATTTGGTAAATAATTGATTGATATTTTTCTCCGAAATCCCTTTTCCATTATCAGTAACGCTAATGGCAACTTCATGTTCAAGTTTTTGGATGGCAAAGGTAATTTCCCCACGCTCTGGCGTAAACTTAAACGCATTGGATAACAAATTAAACAATACCTTTTCCAAATGATCTTTGTCGAAATACACTTCCAATTGCTCAACACTACTGTTAAATGAGTAATTGATCTGTTTATCATGTGCTAGATTTTGAAACGATAAATAGATTTCCTCAGCAAAATGCACTATGTTACAAGCAGAGAAACTGAGTTTCATATGGCCACTTTCGGCTTTTCTAAAATCCATCAACTCCGTTACCAAACGCATTAATCTGTTGGCATTTTGCTGTACTTGAACAAGCTGTCGTTTAGCATCGGTTGCCAAACTTGTACTACTCAAAGCTTTTTCTAAAGGCCCTAAAATCAGCGTAAGTGGTGTTCTAATTTCATGCGAAATATTAGTAAAGAAATCTATTTTCATCTGGTGCAGCTCTTCCTGACGTTCTTTTTCTAAGTGCTCCAAATAAAGTTCCTTTTTCAATTTCAGCCTGTTTTTTTGGAACTTATAAATCGTGTTTGCCACATAATAAAGTATCACCGCATAAATTAAATAAGCCCACCAAGTTTGCCACCAGGGTGGTAATACGGTAATAGACAAGCTAATTGGTTCAGTATTCCATAGCCCATCATTGTTAGCTGCCATTACTTTAAAGGTATATTTTCCGGGACTTAAATTGGTGTAATGTGCTTCCCGTTGCGTACCCGAATAATGCCAATCATCGCCTTTTACACCTTCCATTTTGTAGGCGTATTGGTTTTTCTCAGGATTGATGAAATTTAGTGCGGCAAATTTGATGGTAATATAGCCCTCATCGTGCTTTAGCTCCACATGGTCAGCAAAAGTAATTGATTGCTCCAATGGAGAATTAGCGGAATCAATCAAAACAGGCTTATTTCTGACTAAAAAATCAGTGAACGCTACCTTTGGTTTGGTTTTGTTTTTAATTAACTTGTCAGGAAAAAACGAAGTTAGACCGTTGATACCTCCAAAAAGCAACTCGCCACTTTTTAAGCGTAGTGCCGCATTCGTTTGAAATTGATTGCTTGCTAAGCCGTCATCCGCGTTATAATGCGTAACCTCTACACTCTTTGATGTAAAAGGCAAGTCAAATGTTTTAAAATGCAATCGGTATAAGCCATTATCAGTGCTTAACCAAATATCGCCACTCTCGTCTTCTTGTATGGCATGAATTACCTCATCAGTTAGTGTTTCAACTTCGTTCAACGCATAAAACTTACTGGTAATGGGGTTATAATAATTCAATCCACCGCCATCAGTGCCAATCCACAGTCTATCCTTTGCATCCTTAAACAAGGTGATAATACTATTGTTGCTTAAAGTATTCGGCTGATTGCGTTTAATGAAGCGCTTAAATTTATTTTTTCTCCTATCGTAATAGTTTAACCCATTTTGAGTACCAATCCAAATGTTGTTTTGCGCATCTTTATTTAAGGCCACCACAAAATTATCGCTAATGCTGGTAGTGTCTTTGAGTGAGTGCACAAAAGTTTCGTATGAGCCATCGGGATTTAGGTGCCTCAATCCGCCACCGTTAGTGCCCACCCAAACGCCATCCGTTTCGGGAATAATAGAATTGATTAAGTTTTCGCTGAATTTGCCCTGACTTACCGCAAATTTAAAGAACTTGATTTTTTTAGTGGATTTATCAAAATGGCACAGGCCATCAAGCGTACCCACCCAAAGGTTGCCATTGGCATCTTCAGCTAATGATTTTACTCCATTTCTAGTTTGCTTTTGGTCGTTCCTAATATCGAAATAACGATAAGCACCGGTTCTTCTATCCAAATAGTTGATGCCACCGCCGTAAGTTCCTACCCAAAGTGCACCATTTCTATCTTCGGAGATGGCGTTTACCACCAAATGCGATAACCCCAACCGATCTCCTACCCGCTCAGCTATGTTATTGAAATTGGCGTTTGACGGATAGTAAACGTTCAATCCGCCAGCAAAAGTGCCAATCCAAATACCCGAAGCCTCATCCTGCATGATGCTCCAGATGGTATTATCGCTTAAACTCTTTGTATTTAGTGGGCTGTGCGTATGGTTATCAAAGCGTTGTGTTTCGGTATTGAAAATACTTAAACCGTTACGTGTGCCTATCCAAATATGTTTGTTGTCGTAAACATAGATATCCCGAATCCAATTAGAAAGGATACTACTTTGGTTGGCATCTTCGGTACGGAACAATTTCAGTTCGTTATTTTTAGGGTTGTACCTAAATAAGCCAGATGTTTCGGAACCAAACCATAAATTACCTTGCTTGTCTTGCCTGATGACAATAATTTTAGCGCTCATCAAGGCTTTATCATTCGCTATTACGCTTGGTAATGATGTTAACCGTTTGGTTTTGGGATTAAAGCGCTTTACGCCAAGTTTAGATCCTACCCAAATTTGCTTCGATTGATCTTGAAACATGGTAAACGTTACCGAATTGTAAAGACTGCTAGCAGAAGTATCCTTTAAACCGGTGATCTCCCTGAGTTTCCAGTTTAATGTATCTACCTGTTTAATACCGTCAAAAGTGGCCGTCCAAACGTTTTTGTAGCTATCTATTAATACAGATGAAATATAGTTCCTGCCACCTTTTACATCTCTAATATCTACCCTTTTAAACACCTCCGTAGCCGGATTATAAATATTTAAGCCGTTAGATGTTCCTATCCACAACTTTCCTGCTTTATCTTCTACAATGGCATTAATCCTATTGTTGCTAATGCTTTTGGGCTGGTTATTTTGGTGCTGAAAAATGCGAAAAGTATAGCCGTCATACCGTGTTAGGCCTTTCCAACTTCCTAACCATATGAATCCTTTTTTGTCTTTAATTATGGTTGATATAGGGCTTTGCGCCAAACCTTCCCTAAACGACAAATGATTGAAGGCAATAGGTTGTTGTTGCGCTAAAAGAGGACAAATAGCTGAAAGCACTGCACAAAGCAGAAAAAATATGTAACGTCTTAAAATCAAATGGATTGCTTAGTTGCTGTAAATATATTTATTACTGCGTTATTAATGCAATTTACAACAAAAACATTTAAGTATAATTTAATGGCGATAGTTTAAAACTGGCTTTCACAACGAAGATAACTTTAAAGCACTGCCAAGTGTACTTTCTTTAAAAATAACAGAAGTTAATTTTACGTTCTCTTTCATTCATGAAGTTCCAACTTATTGAGATTTCGTGTGTTGAGCCGCTGTAACCCGCCAAACTGCCTATGCTATGGTCATAAGAATAGCCAAGCCTTAGTTTTTCGCTGATAAAAATTTCGGCCATGCCAATAACTGCATTAGAATTTTTAACGTTGCCCACAATTGCAGGTTTATTGTACAGCTTAACGCCCGTTCTGTAACCTGCACCAATCCATAATTTTTGCTTAAAAAGGAAAAACGCGTTCACATCTAAAACTGTTGGTCCCGCGGCATCATCTTTAATTAAAAAGAAAGGCTTAAAATCAATTTCATATTCCACAAGCGGAATTAAAACGCCTCCGGTAAGATAATAATGTGGTTTAGGTGTAGGAAAATTAAAATCTAACTTCCGTTTATCTAAAATGTATTTGCCAATTAAATTGTTAACCGAGGCACCAATATACGCCTTCTCAGTAGAGAAAAACACCCCCGCTCTGATATCAGGCACTAGTTCTTTTACAGCTCCTACTGGAATAAAGTTGTCACCTTGGTCGCCGGGTTCAAGTAAATCACCAAAAATACCAAACTGTTGAAAGCCGGCACCCACACCAAAGGCCAGTTTGGAAGTTTCATCTTCATTAACCGGAAAGCGGTAGGCATAATTAGCAAAAGCAGAAAGGTTTTTTTGAGCACCTAGCTGATCGGCACTTAAAATAACCGACAAGCCCACCCTTTCGTTAGGCATCAGTGCATCCGCAGCTAAAGAAAAACTTCGAGGTGCACCATTAATGCCTGTCCACTGGTTACGATAAGTGGCATTCAAATTTAAGCGTTCCCTGTAGCCTGCGTAAGCCGGGTTGATATAAATCGCATTAAAAATATACTGGCTGTATTGGGCATCTTGCTGCGCAAAGCCACTTAAGCCTGTAAAAACAAATAAAAAGATAATATACCAACTTCTACATGCCATACTATTTATCTCTTAATAAAGTAATGTAACCTGTTGCACTACTAGCAACACCCTCTTTAGATACCAATTTCAGCACATAATAGTAAGTACCTTCGCTTAAGCCTTCACCACTCCAATTGTTCTGATAGTTACCTTCACTTCGGTAAACTTCATTACCCCATCTGTTAAAAATGGCCAAAGTGTTTTCTTTATAAAGCTCAATACCTTCTATTTTGAGCACATCGTTTTTACCATCTCCGTTAGGTGTAATTACATTAGGGACTTTAATGTTACCTACAATTTTTTTCTCATCAGTGGAAGTGTTATTAGCTGGAACTGGATCGGGCAAAGTGCCAGTAATTTTAGCCGTATTGGTAATTATACTTGGCATTTTACCCCGCACCGTAATGACTAAGCTCGCTTCTTCGGAGTTGCGTAGCAAAGGAATTCTCCAGGTAATTAAACCCGCATTGATATTTGCATTGCCAACTGTACTGTTCATACTCACATACTCCAAACCTAAAGGCAGATTATCGGTAACTACAATTTGAGTATCGTCCATTGGCCCATTGTTTCGAGCTTTAATGGTGTAGGTAAACGCTTCATTTGGCCCAACTGGTCTTGTTTCAGATTTTTTAATCACCTCCAGATCTGACGACATTAGAATCACCGTAAAAATGTCTGAAAGATCTGAAGCGCAATTGGTTTGATTGATAGCCCTAACTTGATACTGTCCGCCAAGCGTGGTGGTTAAGGTAGACCGGGTTTCATTAGGCAAAGCACGGCCATCCCTATACCATTGATAAGTGTAACTAGCGTTTGGATTATTAATACCAAGAGTTACTGGCGTGCCATAGGGCACTCTTATCGGGTTTTGGGCTTGCGCTTGGGTACATACGCACCACAATAGCAGCACTAAAACATATGTCAGTCTACCAAACAAAAGCAGCTAAGCTTAAACTACTTAGTTCACCAACATAATTGAAGGTTTACCAGGTCTAGGATTAACAGTAATAGTTTGTGAAGTAGTAGATGAAACGCTACATCCAGTTCCTGCTTTTAACACACCAGTATTAGCTGCCGTTAACGCATAATCCACTTTTGCTGTAAACACATAAGTACCCGCTGTAATGGTATTCAATGTAAACACATTAGTATTTCCTGTACTGCCATTACTTGAACCAATAGATGTAATTGGCGTTACAGCAGTTCCATTAAAAGTAGCCGACCAAGTATAAGCATAAGCAATTCCATCAGGCAAAGCAGATGCTGGCGTACTTGTCGCAGTAATTTGCGAACTAGCGGTTGCACCACTTGCATCACCACAATAGGAAGCATTGGTTGGTGCGCTTAAAGCCAAGGTTTTTGTAGGAAGTTTATACACGTTAAAAGCGTCAGACTGTGGTCCCAAACATCCATCCTTTGATTCGATAGCTGTAGTATATTTATGCAAACCAACGGTTAAGTTAGCTGGAACAGTTAAATCAGTAGAACCTGAAGTACCTGTATAGGTAATTGGCGTTCCAACTGGAGTTCCATCCAAAAACCAGTGTACCTTGTCGTTAGCTACCAAAGTAGATTCCTGTTGTGGACGCAATTTGGCGGTGGCGTCATCACATAAATAAAGGTCATAATAGGTTTGTGCGTAACTGGAAACTACTGCTGTTATCAGCAAAACCAAAGTTACAAGTGCAGTGCGGGTAATTGTTCTTTTCATCTTAAACGAATTTTTACGGTGATTATATAATTTTAATTAATGAGCTGAATATGTGCTTTCACAGGATAAGGATGTATGGTAATGGTAAATGGTAGTGGACCGCTGCTATCGCCGCTGGCATTGCTTACTCGCAACACCCCGTTGTAGGTATTAATGGCAATGTTTGCAGGTACTGTAATAGTAATATTTGATTCTGTAGCCGGAGCAACGATACTTGGCAAAGCACTATTACTTACATTAGCTAGACCAGCGGCCAATGCTGCACTGTCCCAAACTATGCTATACGTAGTAGGGTTCACTTTTGGATCTGTAAAAGGCAAAAGAATAGATGTTTCGCCAACACAAATTCCGTTTGCAGGCAATAAAGTAACCAAAGGCGGCTCTCTAACAATATAAGTTTCGCTGTATTTACAATTATTTTCATCAGTAACGGTGAGTGTGTAAGATCCGGGGGCTAAGTTGCTGATGTTTGTTGCTGTAACAACTGAACCATCTGGATATAACCACTTATGTGTGCGCACCCCTACTCCGCCGCTAGAAACAATGTTAATTGAACCGTTGTTAGCCCCATAGGAGCTGATATGAGTAATTGTTTCTGTAATATCTAATAAAGGTTTTGGCTGATTGATTTTTAGCGTGCCAATATCATAAGCACCTAGCGGATCAGTTACTCTGAATTGGATGGTAATGGTACCAAAAAATCTAACTAAAGGAACAAACAAAAACGACCCGTTAGCATTTAGCGTGAAAGTACCCTTGCTGGTATCATAAGTACCTTCCAAAGTATAGGTTAAAGTTGAGGCAGTGTGCGCCGCATCCGGATCGCTTGCAGTTAAGGCACCCTCGGCTTTTACATCACACTCTATCACATCTACTTCCAAGTTATTAGGGCGTGGCTTAGCGTTAATGTGTACATCTTCTCCAGTTGATGTAATCGCATTACCATTGTAGTTAGTCCCATCTACATCATCGCCTCCACCGGTTTCATAAGCAGTATTGCTACCTGCAAATGCATTATTTTTAGCAGTAACTCTCCTATTTGGATCAATTGAAGTACGTGTTGGATCCAGATAAGTAGCCTGCGCACTGGCGTGATGCATCCCTTCAGCCACATTATTTGCAATATTCACGCTAATGGTAAAAACCACTTGCGCCCCCGGAGGGATGTTATAGGCATTGGTAACATTGGCATCGCCAATTTGATAAACACCACCCGCAACAGCAAATGGTGGATTGGCAGCACCTGCAGCGCCTCCAACTAATGTAGCAGTAATTGCTGCTATGGTGAATCCTGTTGGAAGTTGAATTGCTGCCTGTACACCACCAGCATTTCCACCAGTAGCTGCGTTGCTTACGGTTAATGTGTAGGTAGCCGTAGTTCCCGGGTTTCTACTGCCCGGAATGCCAGGATTGGCCTCCGTTAACACGGTAGTTAATTCGGGGTAGCAAATTTTTCCGCCGCCTTGCAAATGTGAAGGTAAGCTCGAATTATTAAAGGCCACTACTTCACCAGTTGAACCATCGCCAGCATAATGATTGCTACCTGCACCATTGTTAGCTTTACCCGAAGCACCTAAAGCTACCGAAGTACTTACTGTTGCGCCGGGTACGTTGTGGTAAATTACACCACCACCACCGCCACCACCTGGACCGTGTTCATTATTATTGTCATTTAAAGTGTTTCCGCCTTTACCTCCATCGGCCTGTAACGTAAGTACCGCTCCCGCACTATTAGCTAAAGATCGTACGAAAATAGTACCGCCGGCACCACCACCACCAGCACCATCAGGTGCACTTCCAAATACACCCGGCTGCCCAGCACCGCCGTTAGCAACAATTAAACCAGCACCAGTAATTTTCTCTACGTTAACGAGGATGATACCGCCGCCAACTCCTCCCTTTACGCCTGTGGTTGCGTTATTGGCATCGCCGCCGCCGCCACCGCCACCCATAATCAAGCGGGTAATGTCTACAGGAACGCGACTTCCGGGGCGACCTCCATTTGGATAGGTGTTTGGGTTGCTAACAGTGCCTAGATAACCTTGCCAGCCTATACCTCCAACACCGCCGTAACCACCATTACCACCACCGCCACCACCAGCATTGTGGTCGTTACCACCACCACCACCATTGGCAGGCGCACCTCTACCGTATGAGCCTCCCGGCAAACCTTCATCCACATTATCAAAATCCTTGTATCCATCGTACATGTAACGCGGTGTACCAGCAATACCCTCACCTTTACCTACAGAAAGCGTACTTGAAGAATTAACCACATAAACACTGTTGGTATTATTAGCCGAACCAGCTACAGGACCGTAACCGCCTCTAAAACCCTTCTCAGAAGCATCGATTTTAAAGCCACCGAAGTTCATATTACCCGCCACATCAAAGGCAATTACACCACCAGCTTTTCCATTGTAAGGCACCGTGGTGATATCTGAAGTTAAAGTGAGGTTCGAATATTGAGGCACCCTAACAATTTGAAAACGCCTTTGCCCTCTAGTGGCATTTGGAGCGGCATTAACATAAGTGTTTACCACGCCACCTCCGGTGCCACCTCCTCTAAAATTGAGTGTACCGCCAGTAATTGGTACTGCGTTCAAGGCAATTACATATTCGAATTTTCCGGAAAAACCAATGTTAGTGTAACCGGTACCTCCTAAACCATCGGCACCGCTATTACTAGCTCCTCCACCATAAAGATCACTGTCACTTGAGTTGATTAGCGCATCCTGCATCTGAATGATCAATATTAAGTCGCCGGGACGCACCCCAATATTACCGTAATTATTGCCATAAGCATCAGTAGCGGGAACGCCTTCTAGTAAAATAGAAGTTGCGCCTGCATTCAATGTGCGGTTTCCTGAAACGGGATAATAAGTATTTATTGGATTGGTGTTAGTACTGGGGCCATCTATACCCGAAGTACCGCAAACCTGAGCCTGAGCAAGGAAACTTGTGAAAATTAACAAAAACCCAATTAAGCCTAGTTTTTGTGCAAACTTTGCCCTAATTGATACAGTAAATTTTAGCGTTCTAATTAACATTTTTCACTAAAACACCTGCACAAGTTCTGTTTAAGCAATTATTCCTAAAAGCAAAAATCCTAACAAGATGGTGTGTATTTCTTTATTGTGTTTGGCGGCTGAAACATTCTTAAAAAGAATTAAACAGTAATCAACCATCCGAAAATAAGTTTAATTTCACAAACAGAGAAATATTTTCTACACTTATTGATTAAAACGAACTTAAATCAATATTATCGTGTAATTTTTTACACAATAAAACCCTCAAAAACTAAACAGAAATACCATGAAAACGGTATGAAATTTCCCCAAAAATACACAACTACAAACACAACAAATTGTTTTAAAAAAAAATGCCGACTTTACAGTCGGCATTAGGAACGAGCACTAATTAAAATGAAGGAACGGCTGATATAATTTTGAATAACTATTTTATAACATATTGATAACCATACCATTTATTTAAAAAGGAAATAATTGCCCTACAAAACCTTTCTGCTGCAACAGTCCTAATTGGTTCATTATTTCTAACAGTAATACCTGGTGTTTCCGCTTTTATTGCCGAGATATTATCCCCGAGCCCAACAGTTAAACCTAGCAGAGCAGTACCATATTTTCTTGTACAATATCCTCCATTGAAATAAGGGCGTTTTTTTGCATTGCCATTGGCATCCGTCCCAAAAAGCGCTGAGTTTTGCTCTAAAGTTTTAATCACTGTACCTGGCACTGCAACAACTTTTTGAGCTTCAAGTAATCCGCCAAAACTGTATGGACCTCTAATTAACTCTGAAAACGGCACGCTAGGGTGAGCTTTGGCAATAGCTGCTATAGAAGAAGAATCAGCTAGGCGATTGAGATATTCATCGCTCTGCGAAATGGCGTAATTACTCAAACCATAACCCAATTCTGTTTGATCAATAAATTTACTGCTCAGCATTTTCCCCGAAACAGAGAGGTACGGCTGTGCCGACTGGTAGCTATGCGCCTGACCATGGAGATCCAAAAACAACGCTCCTTTTCCGGTCTTTTGCACCATTGCCATTTGAGCACGTGCGGCCGATAACAATGAATGATAACTCAAGTAAGTTTCCTTTGCGTCCGCATCGGTGTAACGTTTATCTACCTCGTTAGGAAAAGTATTTGGATCAACACGCTTACGAGCAATGGTATTAATTACTATCCAAGGTTTTTTCTTTGTTGCCGATTTAAAATTTGAAGCGATTTCAAAAGCCAAAGGCAAGGTATTGATATCCCTTCCTGTCGTTCCAGTTTCTGGAATCTCCGGATCACCCACCACTGTACCATCATGCGGTACGCCCAACAATAAAGGCGCATCATTATCTCCCACTACCAGTTTAGTATACGATTTATAGCCGTAAACGGTATCGCCGGGTTTATAGCTTTTTCCCTGATAAGTAAATAAATTTTCGTTCGGATTAAAGTTGCTTTTAAACGATAAGGCTAAAGCAATTGCGGGAAGCGCCAAAAGCACGACACCAATTTTATTGAGCTTCATGATCAATCTTTTTTATATAGACTGATTACGGGAAGTAAAGGCTCGTTTTTTTTTTATTAAAATTTGATCAACTTGTTTTGCTGCCATTGGAGCATATCAGGGATGTCGTAATATTGCGCTATTCCATCTACCACCAATCCATATCTATTTTTACCTAATGGATTTTCAAAAACCTCCTTAAACGATTGCATACAGTGGTGCAATTCCATTTGATTTACCGTATTATTAAACAAGGATGCATGCAGCGCCGCCAAGCCTACATTACCAAAGGAGATGACCGTCACCTCAGCAACATCAGTCTTATTTAAATTAGCTGAAAAGTCGAAAAGCGTGAGCATGTCAGCGGTGCGTTGCCCTAGTAATGGCTTCCCGATGTGCAAAGCCAACATTGCGTTGCGATAATCTTCGCTGAAATACTTAGGATCGTTCAACGCAGCTTTATCAGCAGTTTCGCCTGTACCCCTTAAATCGGCTACTATTATTGCTGTACTTTGATCGGATAAATAGTTATCAAACAAGCTTAAGCTGTCTGCCAACTTACCTTTACCAGCGTCACTTACAAATATCACTACTTTTTTAACAGGCTTTTCAGGACGATATAACAGCACAGGCATAGGAGGTTCGCCGTCTTTTCGCAAAATCATTTTGCTGAAGTTCAATTTCCCTTTACCCACTTGCCCCACTTCCTCTACTTCTATTTTTTTATTTAGCGAGCCGATATTTAAGAACTTTTCAATACGTTTGAGCTTTAAATCTATCGGACCACTTGAAAATTCTCTTCTTTTTTGAGCATAGCTATTAAATCGCTGTAAGTTAAGTTGCTGCACTGCAACTTCATTCGGATAACTCAAAACCACTTTGCCTTTTTCGCTACTGAACAACTCAACATCGCTCAGGGCAGTTAACTCAGGCTCTACAATCTTTCTATCATCATTATAAAACCACTTTCTTAGCCATTGCACTGCCTTTTCACGTTTAGGTTTAGATATGCCGTGGCCATCATCGTAAGTAAAAAAACTAATTCGATTTGCCAAACCTAATTTGGCATAAAACTTCTTTAAATCAGCAACGGACTGCTCTGTACCATTGTAGTCAATAAAATCGTACCTGCCTGCAAGTACCAAAATTGGCTTGGGCGCAGCAGCAATCAAATAATCGCTCATCTCCAACTGCAACAATCCTTCGTTCGGAATTTGTGCACAACCATCAGCCGCCCCGCTGGTAGCCAACGTATTTTCTCTGCTAGAAAGATAGCTGCATGGCACAATCGCCTTCACACGCTCATCAATAGCAGCAAAATAAATGGCTTGTATTGCGCCACCGCTATTTCCAACGCAAGCAATTTTATTTGGGTCTACTTCTTTTCTAGTCAATAAATAATCCAAGCCGCATTCATTATCTAACAGCTCGTAAGCCGCTACAGAAGTACCCAACAAATTAGACTGCAGGTTCAACAATGTGTGTTCAGTGGTAGAACCTCTAGTTAAAGATTTCCCGTTTTCATCTGTCAACTGTACCCGTTCGCTTTGCGAAATTGGATCAATCACCAGCACTACAAAACCGTTTTTAACTAAAAGCTGTGCTGTTTTTTGATAGCTTTCAGTGGCTTTCGAAGTATCTTCGTGACCGCAAAACAACAACACTGCAGCAAACGGACCTTTACCGGTTGGCATGTACAAATTCGCTGTAACATGATGATTTTGGAAACTCTGATAAACAACTTTCTCTATTCGATAGCCATTTTGCTGTATGATGCCAGTAACTTTCGCATTGAGGGCAGCTTTTGGAGGCAAGTTTTTAAACAGTGATTCAGCTTTTGCTTTAACATCATTTTGATAAGCGATAGCCGTATTTTTACTAGTTAATGCTTTCGTGAGCTTCAGGTTACGCAACTGATACTGGCTTTTCATTTGCTGGACCAAGTAAGTATTCAAACTTACGTCAGTTTTCCAATCCATTACTTGATATTGCTTTTGCGCATGCAATTGCAAGCCTATAAACACCAACAAGGTAGCACCAAGAAATCTATACATGTTCAACATTTTTATTTAAAAATCTGCCCACCAGTTCCACCGCTTGCTGATGCATAACGGCTTTATCATTTTTAGCCTCGAGCCAAACAATAGTCACCCCGTCTTTTTCCATCTTTCTAAAAAAAGTCATTTGCCTTTTAGCAAACTGAAAAATTGCCGTTTGCAAGCGCTCATTCATCGTAGCAAAATCCACCTCCCCATTAAGGTAGGAAACCACAAACTTGTACTCTAATCCGTAAAAATTAAGCATTTCTTTACTTACGCCGTTGGCAATCAACTTTTCTACCTCTTCTACCAAGCCGTTATTTAAACGCAATTTTAGTCGCTCAGCAATTTTAAACCTGCGGGTTTCCACATCGTTGTAAAGCCCAATCACTAGTGGACTAAGTACAGGACGTGGCACATTTTCCACTTCGTTCTTACTTAAATAATCGGCAACTTCAATTGCTCGTATCAAACGTTTGGCAGAGCTATAGTCCACATGTGAACGCAATGCCAAAGGAAATTGACCAATCCTATCTTGAAGCTCTTCCTTAGATAAAAGCATCAATTCTTCACGCAAATGGAGGTTAACGGGAATAGCAGTAAGCTCGTGGTTTTGTAGTAAACTATGAATGTACATCCCCGTTCCGCCGCATAAAATCGGGAAATTGGCACGCTGATTAATTTGTTCAAATGCAGCGTAAAAATCTTCCTTAAAAGCATTTACCTGATACCTTTCACCCGCTTCTCTAATGTCTATCAAGTGATGACGGATCTGCTTTCCATCAACCCTGTATTCATTCAAATCTTTTCCGGTACCGATATCCATACCCCTAAAAACCTGTCTACTGTCCGCACTGATAATTTCTCCGCCGAAGACACTAGCCAAATGAACTGCCAATTGTGTTTTTCCTGTAGCAGTAGCACCTAATACGACGAGCAGGTTTGGATTAGACATTTGTATAAAGATGATATTTAAGGTTGCCCGTATTGAACGTTTTCACTAATCCGTTTTGGGCTAAAAATTCATCCAAATTTAATACATTTTGAGCTTCGAAGTTGGTTAAGATTTTTTTCGGCAAACGATGAGCATAATACCGAGACATGTTGGACGTATCTACCAAGAACTCAACTGGAGGTGTAGTAGCAGTTAGGTGGAAGCCTAATTTATCATAGCCCCTACCTACGGACCAATCCCTATCGGCATAGGTCATCAAATCATTAATATTGATTTCTTGAAGGAAACTTTTGATCAGCTTACTTAAGCCGCCAACGATAGTAAAGCCGCCATGCGTAGCGAAACGCACCAATTCGGCAGATTTGTAATGCTCGCCTTTTGATTTCATGGGACGAGATGAAGAAAAAGACCCAACTGCCTTAAGTTCGCCTCCCATAGTCAAGCCTAAATGAAATTTTGCCTTGGAGAAACCCTGCAAGTGGTGTTCCGTTAGAAAATTTTTAGCTTGAGTTGCATCAACAATAGTAATTTTTGCTTTGCGGGCATGAAGTGTTTGATTTAAACCGCAGAAAGAGTTGATCCTGCTAAGTACTTGTGATTTTTTCTGCTTCCAAACATCTTCCCAAAGGTGAACCAACAAAATACCACTTTGAGCATAGAGCGTTTGTAGAGAAATGAGTTGCTGTGAAGTGAAACTATTTTCGATAGACAAAAGGTTAACATATACTCCTTCCTTAACCGCAACAATATTAAACGGGTGAAGCTCCACCCAACTTGCGCCGTAAAACCGTAGCTTAATTTCGTCAAAAAAGTCATTAAAAAATTCACTCTCTACACCCATTCCTTTTGTTTAAATAGCTGATAGCACCGCTCTAAAACTTCTTTCACGTTCTCCATCAATGCATCATCAAGCTGTTTTATGGTAAAATCATTGTCTTTTTCATTTTCATAAGCCGCTAGGTTTTGATCTACAATACCTTGCTTTTTTTCTCCCGCCATGTCAATTGCATACACCGTAAATTGAACAGCATCTTTTAACACTTTAACTTCGGCAAAGTGCAGCTCCGATTTTTTCTTTCCATCAATTACTACATTTTTTTCGCTCCACAAATCATAATTATGCTCTGTATTGGCTCTTGCTGTGAAACCAAGTGCAGTGTATGGCTGCATGGCAGCTCTAATGGTTTGAAATATCTCTATTGAATCCGTTTTCATTACTATTCCGTTTATAGGGACCTAGTCCACAAATTAAAGTATTTTTAATGCTATAACACCTAAAAAACTTAAATGTTCTTTCGGTTTTTCCAAAACAAAAGCGCCCATGCTTTAACACATGGGCGCTTCATTTATATATGATAGAGTTTATTGCTTTGGTTGAACTCGTCCGCTTTTTCTATCTTCTGCACGACCGATGGCGTAACCTGCACCAGCACCAGCTAAACCGCCAATAATTGCACCACGAGCATTGTTTTTATCGATTAAAACACCACCAAGTGCACCTACACCAGCACCAATTACAGTACCTTTAGCGGCATCACTCCAGCCTTTCTTTTGAGCTTGAGTGCTTGTTACACCAGCTGATGATGTAGTTACCGTATTTGACGAACGATAGCTTCTTGCCGATGCAGCTGCACTACGTCTAGCTGCTGCAAGTTCAGCTTGATGCTGCTCTTCCACTTTACGTTGCTGCTCTTCGGCTGCAGCTCTTTTGAAACTATCTAGCTTAATACTATCCTGATAAGCAGCAATTGCTTGTTGCTTTTCTAATGCTATTTGTTTTTCGCTTTTTCCACAAGAGGCCAAAACTGTTGCACCAATTGCGACTACTGCCATTATCTTTTTCATCTTGTTGATATTTTTAGTTTAGTAAATTCTATTCATTCTCATTATTAACTGTGGATTATTGATTTAAAAACCAAACCCTAATATTAATAATGATCTGATACACTAATCGTAAAAACTGTGCCAAAATGCATCAGTAAACTTTAACGCTTTCGGTAACTAGTATCAAAAAATGCACAACAAATAGCTATAAAGCGAGAAAATAATATCAAAAAAATCATCTAAAAGAAATTTTGCTACAGCTTTGAGCTATAACTTAATACAATTGCTCTCGTTTTTAATTCAGATAAAAATAGGCTGAAAGTGGAAATGAGTGTCGACTATTCCATACAAAAAACATATATTGTGCGTTTATTTTTTACTGCTTTTGATGAAACTAACTATATGGGGAGCTGCACAACAGGTAACTGGAAGCATGCATCTTTTACAAATCAACAACTACAAAATATTAATTGATTGTGGATTGGATTACGAAAAAGGCACTTATCAAGAGGCCAACTTAATCTTCCCATTTAATCCTGCTGATATTGATTTAGTGATTTTGACACACGCCCATATTGATCACTCAGGCAATTTACCCACCTTAGTAAGAGCAGGTTACGAAGGTCAAATTTTGTGCACTGGCCCTACGGCAGACCTTACCGAGATTTTACTCATGGATTCGGTAAATATCTTCCTGGGAAAACAAAAACGCCGACCAAAAGGAAGAAAAAGGTTCAGCAGCGGCCCGCAACCACTTTACCTACAAAAGCATGTGATGGAAACAATGGACAGGTTTGTTACCATTGGCTTTCATAAATCGTTTAAAATTACCGGAGATATTGAATTAACCTTTGTACCTGTTGGCCATTTGTTAGGTGCAGCAGCAGCAGTGTTAACGGTAAATGAAAACGGAATCACCAAAAAAATTGCTTTTACAGGCGATATTGGCAGAAAAAACTATCCAGTATTGGTAAATCCTGATACGTTGCCACAAGTAGATTACTTGGTTTGCGAATCCACTTACGGCGGTCGCCTGCATTCAAAAGACACTTCTTTAGATGATGTACTCATTAAAACTATTGAAGATACTTGCATTAAAAACCCTGGCAGATTGATTATCCCGGCATTTAGTATTGGGCGTACACAATCATTGATTTTTAAGTTGAATCAAATTTTCAGCAAGAAATTATTGCCACCTGTTGAGGTGTTTGTAGATAGCCCTTTGGCTAACCACGCTACGGATATTTACAGAAAACATCACCAGTATGTGAATGAGGAGGCTAAGAGTTTTTACCAGTTAAAGGGTGATGAATTTGAGTTTGAGAACCTAACTTACCTGCAAACGCAGAAAGAAAGCATGGCGGTTACCAATTACCTGGATCCATGCATTATCATTTCTTCGGCGGGGATGCTTGAAGGCGGTAGAATTCAAGATCACATTTATTATAATGTACAAAATTACTACTGCACCATCTTATTTATTGGCTATTGCGCAAAAGGCACTTTAGGTGATCGACTTTTACGAGGCGACCCAATTATCAGGTTAAGAAATAGAGATTTAATGGTTTACGCTAAAATAGCCAAAACAGATTTACTAAGCGGCCATGGCGACCACGAAGATTTAATGGATATGGTGAAACAACAAAGCCCAAATTTGCTTAAAAGAGTGTTTTTGGTACATGGAGAGATCAATAGTTTAACTGCGTTTAAAACAGCTTTAGAAGAAAATGGTTACCAGGCTGAAATACCACAACGCGGCTTAAGCTACGAGCTATAAGAATCCTTGCCGTCCCATTTTGGCCGATAATAAGTATTCCAGATAAATAAAGTTTTGTATCTACGAAAATACTAACTCGTTAACATTAGCATCTCTTTGCACACCTCATTTAGGTTAAGTGGCTTTTCATCCCTCACCGGTAGCTCCTTAGCATTTGACCAATCCGTGTTTTGTATTTGATCAAGCAATTGAAGCAAGTCAGCCTCAATATTTTTGATATCTTCCAGTGATAACAAGGCCGCCCCTTGTTTTTGACTACTAGCAAAAGTGGCATTCAGCACATTGAACTGAAAGTTAAGCAACTGCATCCGTTTAATTAGGCGCCAGTTTAATTTTTTCCGTAGTGGCTCCTTTAAAGCAGCTTGTATTGCTTCGCTTAATTGTGCCAATTGCCTATGACTTTGCTTTCTAGCCAATTTGCTCTCGTGTAGCTTTTCTAAGTCAAATGGCCCTAAAACTGTGGCAGCTCTAAAATATTCGAGGTTGGCGTTAATCACTTGAACAAACAAATCACCCAACCTTGGTGCGTTCCAAATAGGAAATAAGAAAGTAGCCAATAAACACAAAAGCACACCTCCAACGGTAAAAATAACCCTATCGGTAAGCAATTGCCACAAATTTCCTTCGTATGCATTTAGGCATAAAATAACTGCTACCGTGATGCAAACAACACTTATACCATACGCCACACGGTTAAAAGCGAAGAAACCAAACAAACCTACAGCACTAATGCATAATTGCAATGTAAGGCTATCCGCTTGCGTTAGACCCCACCCTATCAGCAGGCCCAACAGTGTACCGCTTAAGCGTTCAAAATTCCTTTTGATGGTTTGTCCGTAACTTGGCCTACTCACAATTACCATAGTAAGCAACAACCAATAGCTATAATGTTGAGGTGATAACCAATTGATTAAAAGTAATGCTGCCAAACTTAAAGCTGATAAACGAAGTGAGAACCTAAAGGTGGAAGATTTTAAGGAAAAGTGCTTTTTGATTGCTGTTGCTTGCACCGGGCTTGCCGTTAGAAAATCTGTATATCTTCCTGAGCTCTCATCGGAATGTTTGCTGCTATGAGGAGAATGGATGCTAATGATTAAAGCAAAAATCTCATCAATATTTGCCGATATTTGGTTAATCAAAGTTTGTTCTTCTACGGGTAAAATTGACGCAATTTCTTTCAAATCAACTGTGATACCTTCAAAATCCGTCAGCAATGCTGAGCTAGGCTTCCTTAGTATTTTTGCCATGAGCTCTATCGCATCCTTAATTAAAGGCAATGCTTTGGTATGTTCAAGTTTTTTCCGTAGGTAAGGATAATCATAATGTACCGCACTTACTTGCTCATACAAATCAATTAAACTGATGGATTTTTCCAAGAGCATTTGCGCATTGGCATCCCGCTGTTGCATGGTACATTTATCACTGAGCAGCAATTGTCTGATCAACTCATGCTGATTAGCCAACCTCAAATGTAAACGGATATTTTGCCTGTTGAAACCGGCTAAACTTACGGATGGATTATAGCCTTTTGCTCTTAAAAAAAGTAATGCAGCTGTTTCTCGAATAGCCTGAGCGATAGCCCTGTTTAAACTACGATAAGGGAAAATGGAGATTTGCAGTAAACTGATCAAATAATACCAAACACCACCCAAAAAGATATAGTTGGCATACAGTAATGGGTTTTTAGGCTTTAGTCCGATGGTAAACGTAGCTAAAATAATTCCCATTAACCCAATTGCTGACATACGTTGCCCCATTACACCAACCATGGTTAGCAAGAATGTAAGCGCAACTACCGTAAAAATCATCAGCAAAGCTGATTGTGTACTCCACGCAGCTAAAAAGGCTACCAACGCAAAAATCAAAGTGCTAATCCAAGCGGCCTTAAATTTTTCTGTGCGGTTTCCCGGCAAATCAGTCATACAAATCATTAGCGCACCGATACCTACGCCAATTCCTGTAGTTGGCCAGCCAATATAAAAAAAGAAGACGATTGGAATTACTACCGCCAAAGTATTTCGCAATGCATCAACGGTATGCTCACTTTTGACAATTTCCCACAGCATGTGAGGAAGTTTCCGAAGCTCAAATCTCATTTCGGCTGCAAAGGTAGATAAATTTCACTAGTAAAAAGCGATGGTAAATTCTTTCAGGTTGTAAGATGCGACAACGAAACTTGGTTTTTACGCATTTAAACCGACTAAAAAACGAGAAAAACAAGCTAAAATAAAAAAGGGCCAAGAAACTAGTTCCTGACCCTACATCTACCTATGAAAAACATACCCCCGAAAGGGTAAGCCCAAATGTAAAAACATTTTTTTAATATTCAATACATTATTTTAAAAAAAATAAGAATATTTTTTTTCGTAACACCTAACTTACAGTAAACGAAGCAAGTTAGGTGAAAACATTAAAATAAATATTTTGTACTTAAAAAGTTTGAGTTATTGCCATCGATGATTTCGTTGAGCAAATGTTTATTGTTATCGTTCAATTTTGTTGCTACCAAAGAGCGGATGGAGAAAGCTCTAAGCGCATCAACTACCGAAAGTGTTCCTTCAGCGCTGTCCTTTCTTCCGGTAAAAGGAAACACATCTGGTCCACGCTGGCATTGGCAATTAATGTTCACACGACTCACCTGATTTACGATCGGATCAATCAGCGCTGCCACTTCTGTTGGGTCATTACTGAAAATACTTACCTGCTGACCATGGGTAGATTCTATCAGATAATTGATTGGTTCTTCGATATCATCAAAAGTTACCACGGGAATTACCGGCCCAAACTGCTCCTCCGTATATAATTTCATCTCCTTAGTTACGGGATATACCACCGCAGGGTAAACGAAAGATTCTTTAGCCTCACCACCGTTTGGATTAACCACTTGCGCTCCTTTCGCCGCGGCATCTTCTATCAGCTCTTTTAAATAAGCAGGCTTTTGCGGCTCTGGCAATGGCGTTAAAGACACACCAGCTTCCCAAGGCATTCCAAATTTCAACTTCGCTACCTCTTCAGATAAATCTTTCACAAATTGATCAACCTGCTTTTTATGCACAAAAATGATTTTAAGAGCCGTACAACGCTGTCCATTAAAAGACAAAGCACCAAGTACTGTTTCCTTTACAGCTAAATTTAAATCGGCATTTGCCGTAATAATGGCCGCATTTTTTGCATCCAAACCTAAAATAGCACGTAAACGATTTACTTTAGGGTGCATTTTCTTCAATTGATCTGCTACTTTGCTTGAGCCAATTAAAGTAAGCACGTTGATTTTTCCAGACTCCATTAAGCCCGGTATAATTTTGTTCCCACGACCGTAAATGGTATTCACTACGCCTTTTGGAAAATTATCCCTAAACGCTTTCAACAATGGATAAAATAATAAAGTACCATGCTTAGGCGGTTTAAATAAAATGGTGTTACCCATAATTAGGGCGGGTATAAGTGTGGTAAAAGTTTCGTTCAAAGGATAATTAAATGGCCCCATACATAAAACCACACCCAAAGGAGAACGGCGAATTTGTGCAACAATACCCTGCTCTATGGTAAAACCTGCTGATTTACGGTCGATATCTTTTAATGCATCAATAGTGGCGTTAATGTATTCAATGGTTCTATCAAATTCCTTAACTGAATCGCCGTAGGTTTTGCCAATTTCCCACATGATGAGTTTTACCACCTCATCTTTCTTAGCCATGATATCTCGAGTGAATTTCTCTACGCAATCTATACGTTGCGCCACACTCATGGTAGGCCATTCGCCACGTCCATTGTTGTAAGCCGCCACTGCAGCATCCAAAGCAATTTGCGCTTCCTTTTCGCCGCAAAGCGGATAAGTACCAATTAGCTTACGCTCCAAGCCTTTTTTGGTTTTAACGCAGATGGGTGACAGTACAGTGTGTACATCGCCCGACCAGGTAAGCATATCTCCATTGGATAGATAGCTGCGCTGATCTAAAGGTCCTTCAAGCGCATAGGCTTCTGGGATATCTGTTTCTACTGGAAACAAATTTTCTAGGTTTAGGGACATTTTATTTATTTACTTAGTTTATAGATTTACTAGATTTTTGAATTATTAATATATCCTCTCCTAGTTAAAGAGAGGATATATTTGATTAAAGTTGAATCACCTTCATTTTAGGCACTAGGGATTTCATTACTACCCACGCAATAAGATAAGCTATTGCACAAAAAGAGAAAATAATGAAGTAACCAGCTTCGATACCTTGAAAGCCCATGAATTTCATTTGAGTTTGTTCGGCGTGGTCAAACAACCAACCGGAGAACTTATTGATGAAAGTAGAGCCTAAGCCACCCGCTAAACCACCAATACCTGTAACAGTAGCAATAGCACTTTTCGGGAAACTATCACCTATAGTAGAGAAGATATTTGCAGACCATGATTGATGCGCTGCACCAGCAATACCAATTAAAATTACTGGAATCCAATAAGAAATGTGACCTAAAGGCTGCGTTAATAATGCTAACAATGGGAAGAAAGCAAAGATCAACATCGCTTTCATGCGGCCCTCGTAAGGGTTCATTTTCTTTTTATCTACAAAGAAAGATGGCAGCCAACCGCCAAAAATAGAAAGCAAGGTAATGGCATAAAGTACAAAAATAGCCAGCTGCCCTTGTGTATCAGACGATTTAATATTGTAAACTTCTGATAAGTACGCTGGCATCCAAAATAAATAGAACCACCAAACACCATCAGTCATGAATTTACCAAATGCAAATGCCCAAGTTTGTTTGTAGCTGAAACACTTACCAAAAGATAGTTTTTGATCGTTTCCTGGCAATGCCTCCACCTGTACTTGCAGCTGTTCATCTTGGTTGATGTAGGCAAGCTCTTCTGCGTTTACTTTTCTATTGGTTTCAGGCTTTTTGTAAAGAAAAACCCAAAATCCCATCCAAATAAAGCCCAAAGCACCAATGATAATAAAGGACATTTCCCAACCGTAATATTTTGCAATTACCGGGATACATAACGGCGCCGCTAGTGCGCCAATGGTTGCTCCCGCATTAAAGATACTTGTTGCAAGTGCTCTATCCTTTTTAGGAAAATATTCGGCAGTAGCCTTAATTGCAGCCGGAAAGTTACCTGCCTCTCCTACTGCTAAAACAAAACGAGCAAAAATGAACAACGTTACACTCACACTAATGATGAGCGACACATCATTTACTTTTTCAATCGCATCTTTAGCTCCTTCGAAACCAACAAACCAATCGCCGGTAAGGTAGCCAGCTGTAGCAATACCACAAAAAGCATGTAAAACTGCACCTATTGACCAAATACCAATAGCCCATAAAAAGCCTTTTTTGGTATCCATCCAATCAATAAAACGACCCGCCAAAAGCATACTTATGGCATAGAAAATAGAAAATAAGGCGGTGATATTTCCGTAATCGTTATTAGTCCAATGAAACTCAGGGCTGATAAAATCTTTCCATGTGAGGGAAAGCACCTGACGATCCAAATAATTGATGGTAGTTGCGAAAAACAACAGAGCGCAAATGGTCCATCTGTATTTACTAGGTTTAACTTGGTTCATTTTGGTTATTTGGTTATGTGGTTAATTGGTTAATTGGTTAATTGGTCAAATCCCCCTCTCTCCCGATAAATCGGGATCTCTCCCCACAAGGGAGAGAACTTCCTTAGCAGAGTAGGTGCATTTATTAGTTTCTCACTTTATTTATAATCTCTAAAGTCTTTTTCGTTAACGACTCAATTTTGTCATAGTCGCGTTGCTCAATAATTTGCTTGCTTACCAACTTACTGCCCATTCCCACTGCGCAAACACCTGCCTTAAACCAACTAGCGATATTATTCTCTTCAATTTCAACACCACCTGTTGGTACAAATAGCTGACCTTGAAAAAGCTCTCTAATTGAGGAAAGGAAATCGGCGCCTAAAACATTGGCTGGAAACAGTTTAATGATGCCCGCTTGATGTTGCTGAGCCAAATCAATCTCTGTTGGCGTCATACATCCAGGAATCCATAATAAACCTGCTTCATGTGTAAGTTTGGCTACTTCCGGGTTAATTATTGGACAAACAATAAAATCTGCACCCGCAGCAATAAATTCCTTTGCCTGTGCAGCACTCTTGATGGTTCCTATACCGAAAAACAAATCTTGCATTTCAGTTTTTAACGCATCTTTAATAAATTTAAAATTAGCTAAAGCAGCAGCGCCTCTGTTGGTATATTCAAAAACACGGACACCACCTTTATACAATGCTCTGACAATTTCTAAGCTGATTTGAGGATCTTCGTAATAAAATAGCGGTAGCAAACCTTGTTGTTGTATCGCTTGAATTGCAGTTTCTTTATTTTTAGTCATTTTCAGCTATAGTTTGGTGAATATCTTGAACGGTAGCGGTGGTGCAATCGCTTGGAATGTACAATTTGTTATAAGCAGCGGCAGTAGCAAACTCTAAAATTTGCTGAGCTTCGTGCTGGTTGTAGAAGCCGTAAATTAAGCCTCCCATGTAGCAATCGCCACTTCCAACACGGTCTAAAATTTGCTCAGACAAATACTCTTTAGACACATGCAATTGATTTGCGGTGTACAGCGTAGTGTAATATCTTATGCCTGCTTTATAGTCGAACCTAAACGTGTTGGCTACATGCTTGCATTTTGGAAATTTATTGATGATTTCCTTCGAAGTAATTTCTGCCTGTTTAAGATAATTCTCTTTAGTATCGATGCTAACGATATCAGCCGGCAAAGTAATACCAAGCATCTTCTCCGCAGCCCAAATATTGCCCATCACTAAATCGCAATACTCCACTAAACCTGGAATGATATCAATAGGTTCTTTACCAAACTTCCAAAGCTTAGCTCTATAATTTAAATCGATTGAAACGGTAATGCCACGTTCACTTGCCGCTTTAACTGCTTCCAAACAAACGTCAGCCGCGTCTTGATTTAAAGCCGGACAAATGGCACTAAAATGAAACCAAGAAATATCTTTAAAAATCTCATCCCAGTTTAAAGTTTGAGGTTTTATAGCCGCGAAAGATGAATTAGCTCTATCGTAAATTACTCCGGCATTTTTTAAATCTTTACCTTTTGGTAGATAATATAGCCCTAAGCGGTCGCCGCTCAATTGCATCCGCGACGAATCGATATTACATTTATTAACGTAATTGATGATTTGTTGCGACATAAAATTATCAGGCAAAGCCGAAAAATAGGCCGATGGTACATCCCAAAGCGCCAATGCCGTGGCGACATTCAACTCGGCGCCACCAACGTAAAAGGGCAATTGATTTTCCGCAAGCCAGTTTCCATCCATATCAGGACAAATGCGTAATAATAATTCCCCAAAACTTAAAACTTTCATTTATTTAAGGTAAAAGGCGAAAGGTATAAGGCCTAGATAACTTCACTAAATCTTATCCTTTCTCCCACTAGGTGATTAAAAAATCTGTTACTTAAAAGCTAAAATAGGCTTTTGCGTTGTGATAACAAATATTTTCCACTAATTGGCTAACCAATTTTATATCGTTAGGAATTTCTCCATTTTCTATGTCGGTACCAAATAAATCGCACAAAATGCGGCGGAAGTACTCGTGACGAGGGAATGATAGGAAACTTCTAGAGTCGGTTAGCATGCCCACAAACTGACTTAATAAGCCCATGTTAGACAAGGCGTTGATTTGCTTGGTCATGCCGTCTTTTTGATCCAAAAACCACCAACCTGAGCCCCACTGCACTTTTCCTGCAACGGTTCCATCTTGGTAATTACCAATCATGGTAGCCATCAGTTCATTATCTGCCGGATTTAAGTTGTACAAAATGGTTTTTGTTAGCTTGTTACCAGCATCTAATTTATTTAAGAACTTAGCCAAAGCTCTACCTTGAGAAAAATCACCAATGGAATCAAAACCTGTATCAGGCCCTAAAGACGATAACAAACGATCGTTGTTATTACGAATAGCACCTAGGTGATATTGCTGCACCCATCCCCTTTCGTGGTCCCAAAGGGCAAAAGTAAATAGCATAGCCGATTTAAACTTCAAGTTTTCTTGAGGCGTGATTTGTGCTCCGCTTCTAATTTTAAGAAAAATTTCAGCTACTTCCTGTTCGGTATAATCTTCCGCATAAATTTGCTCTAAACCATGATCAGAAACTGATGCACCATTTTCCACGAAGAAATCATGACGAGATTTTAAAGCCGCTAGATACTCTTGATAATTGGTAATTGGCTTTTGAACGATATCTGCCAGTTTATCTACATACTGGTTCAAGCCTGCAACATCGTCCGCATTCATAGCCTTATCTGGCCTGAAAGCTGGCAAAACCACTAAATCGATGCCTTTAGCTTTAATTTGCTGGTGAAATTCCAAGTTATCAAGCGGGTCATCAGTAGTACATAAGGTTTTTACGTTCATCTTTTTCAATAAACCTAAAACGCTGTATTCTTTAGTTTGTAGCTTGGCGTTACATTCATCCCAAATCTTTTTCGCTGTTGCTGGCGAAAGTAAATCGTGGATATCAAAATAGCGCTGAAGCTCCAAGTGAGTCCAATGGTATAAAGGATTTCTTAACGTATAAGGGACAGTTTCAGCCCATTTTTCGAATTTCTCCCAATCAGAAGCAGCTCCGGTTATGTAATATTCATCGATACCAAAAGTACGCATAGCACGCCATTTGTAATGATCACCATAAAGCCAAACCTGCGTAATATTGTCGAACTGTTTATCAGTTGCAATTTGCTCCGGAATCAAGTGATTATGATAATCAATAATAGGCATGTGCTTGGCATATTCATGATATAACACCTTTGCCGTTTCCGTTTGCAATAAAAAATCCTCGTCTAAAAACTTTTTCATTTATACTTTTGGTTGTTTGGTTGTTTGGTTGTTTGGTTGTTTGGTTGACAAGCAAATCAAACCTAAACCAATTAATAAAATTTTATAGAAATACTTTAGATAATTGAACTTCGATTGTTACTGGCATGATAGTGCTAACTAAAAAACCAAGAACTAATCAACAAAACAACCATCTACACTCCTCCAAAAACAGAGAAGCCACCATCTACGCAAATCATTGCACCAGTTACAAACTTTGATGCATCACTTAATAACCAAACTAAAGCACCTTTCAATTCATCTGGGTTACCAAAACGTTTAAAAGGCGTTTGATTGATCACGGCTCCACCTCTAGGTGTATAGCCGCCATCAGCTGTGGTTAATAAATTTCTATTCTGTTCAGTTAAAAAGAATCCTGGGGCAAGTGCATTCATCCTGATTTTATCACCGTAACGATTGGCCAGCTCAACGGCAAACCATTGTGTATAGCAATCAACCGCGGCTTTACCCATGTTGTAACCAAGCACTTTGGTAATTGCCCTTTTTGAATTCATTGAAGAGATGTTGACAATACTTCCTTTTCCAGTATCGGCAATGGCTTTACCAAACACTTGAGTAGGAATTAATGTACCCCACAAATTCAGGTCTAACACTGTCTTCATGCCGTCCATTTTCATCTCAAAAATGTTGTCTTCTGGCTGCAAAACCCCATCAGGCATATTACCACCTGCGGCATTCACTAAGCCATCTACTTTACCAAATTCGGCTATAATTTTTTCGCGAGCAGCAACTAATTGCTCTTCGTTCATGGCGTCTGCAATTAATGCAATTGCTTTACCACCGTTTTTATTGATTTCGTCGGCACGTTCGTTAGCTACTTTCTCATTTCTACCTAAAATTCCTACCGCACCGCCTGCTTCTACAATAGCATCAATAAATGCTTTGCCTAAAATTCCTGTACCGCCTGTTACAACGATAACTTTATCTTTTAATGAAAATGATTGTTCCAATGTATTATCCATTTTTACCACAAAGGCACCAAGTACACAAAGATTATATTATGGCTTTAAACCGAGTTAGACTTACGAAGTTTTTGAAACTTCGTAAGTCTTGTAATTACTTTGTTCTTTATATCCTTATGGTGATTAACTATTATATTGTTCATTTTAGCACAAAGGTTATGTTATGGCTTTAAACCACTTAGACTTACGAAGTTTTTGAAACTTCGTAAGTCTTTCTTTGTGTCTTGGTGGTTAATTAACTATTATCCTAACCGCATTACGACTGCTTTCCCGGAAAATAGGAACAGGCTGTCCCTCGCAATGACGCACTAGGAAGGCAAATATTATCTCAATTCTGCTACTGAAAATGTATCCATATCAGCATAGTCCAAATTTTCGCCAGCCATACCCCAAATGAAGCTGTAATTTTTGGTTCCAGCTCCAGAGTGAATACTCCATGAAGGCGATAAAACCGCTTCGTGGTTGGCCATTACAATGTGACGCGTTTGTTGTGGCTGCCCCATAAAATGAATTACTCTTTGATCTTCCTCCACGTCGAAATAGAAATAAACTTCCATCCTCCTATCGTGTGTATGAGGAGGGATCGTATTCCAAATAGAACCTGTGGCTAGCGAAGTTAGTCCCATTACCAACTGACAGCTTTGAATACCATCTTTGTGGATATAACGAGAAATGGTACGCTGATTTGCAGTTTCCAAAGCACCTAAATCAGCCGAAAAAACATCTTTATGGCTAGCAAATGTAGTTGGATAGCTTTGGTGTGCAGGGGCAGATAACGCATAAAAAACAGCAGGGTTACCGCTATCTTTACTGCTAAATTTCACATCCTTAACACCTTTACCTAAATACAGGCAGTCTTTCTTATTTAAATCGTAGCTAGTGCCGTCGGCAATAATGGTTCCTGCGCCACCTACGTTGATTACGCCAAGTTCTCTTCTTTCCAAAAAGTACTCGGCACGTAAAATATCGTAATTACCTAAATCCACTACGCTGTTTACCGGGGTGATTAATCCAGTAATCATCCTATCGTAGTGTGAGTAGACAAAATTTGCTTTGTCTGTCGCTTTCAAGTCGTCCAACAAAAACCTTTCACGGATTTTTTCGGTATCGTAACTCTTGAAATCTTCTGAGTGTACTGCTTGTATTTGTTTCATTTTCTATATTTTGTTAGCTATTTGAGGTGGTTTATTCCTCAAAAGCCAAGGTTTGGCTATAAAGATACCCCTCGTTTCCAAGGAATAAAATCATCCTGATTTAACAGCACTGCTTTTGGAATTACTTCGCCGCTAGCCGCTTTGATACAGTATTCCAAAATATCCTCTCCCATTTCCTCAATGGTTTTTTCTCCCTCAATCACAGGACCGGTATTGATATCAATGATATCGCCCATACGTTTGGTAAGTGCGTTGTTGGTAGCCACTTTAATTACCGGACAAACAGGATTTCCAGTTGGTGTGCCCAATCCGGTAGTGAATAAAATTAAAGTAGCGCCACTTGCAGCTTTACCTGTAGTTGCTTCTACATCGTTACCCGGTGTACAAACTAAATTTAACCCAGGTTTTACCGAAGGTTCAGTATAATCCAACACATCTACAATTGGCGATGTACCCCCTTTTTTGGCAGCACCATTACTTTTGATGGCATCAGTAATCAATCCGTCTTTGATGTTTCCCGGAGATGGATTCATGTGAAATCCAGAACCAGCATTTTCAGCAGCCTGACTGTAAGCTCCCATTAAACGCATGAATTTACGGGCTGATTGCTCTTCAATTGTCCTGTCGATCATGTTTTGCTCGGCACCACAAAGCTCTGGAAATTCAGCAAGTAATACCGTACCACCCAAGGCCACCAATAAATCAGAGCAGTAACCAACCGCTGGATTAGCCGAGATACCACTAAATCCGTCGCTACCACCACATTTCACACCCAAATTCAGCTTGCTTAAGGGCGCTGGAGCTCTTTCAAGTTTATTAGCTTCCACTAAACCCTCGAAGGTTTTTTTGATGGCTAAGGCAATCATATTTTCTTCGCTTTGCGATTGCTGTTGCTCGAAAATAAATAGCGGTTTATCAAAATTAGGATTGCGTTCTTTTAAATCGGCAGTAAAATCATGTACTTGCAAGTTTTGACAGCCCAAACTCAACACTGTAACTCCAGCTACGTTTGGATGATCTGCATATGCTGCCAATAACTTGCTCAAAACTGCCGCATCCTGCCTGATACCGCCACAGCCACCTTGATGGTTTAAGAACTTGATACCATCGATATTTTTAAACAAACGTTCACCAGTTCCCTGCCCAAAAGACAAGGGAGCTTCTAAAGCTGTAAGGTCGGTGCCGTTTTTATAGGCTTCTACTAAATGCCTGGTATAATCTTTATATTTAGCTGTAACTGCATAACCTAGCTCATTGTGCAAGGCTTCCTTAATTACATCAAGATTTCTATTTTCACAAAAAACAGTGGGGATAAACAACCAATAATTGGCCGTTCCTACTTTGCCATCGCTACGGTGATAACCATTAAAGGTTCTACCCTCAAACTTAGAAACATCTGGCGCATGCCATTGGTATTGATATGGTCGATATTCGTAAGGTGCAGCAGCATGCTTCAAGTTTTCGGTGGTCATTCTAGTGCCTAGCTTTACTGGAAACTGAATTTTACCCACCAAGGTACCGTACATGTATACCTCGTCGCCAGCTTGCATGTCTTGTGTGTAAAACTTGTGCTTTGCATCTACGTCGTCAACCAATTGGTAGTTTACCCCTTGAAAACCTACCAGTTGACCTGCTTTAAGATTAGTTAAGGCAACTAAAACATTATCTTTTGGATGTACTTTTAAAACTTGTTGGTTCATTTATATGGTTTTAAGCTGCGCCGACATCATGTTTGACAAAACTGGCGTGATGCCCTGGGAAACTAAGTCCAAATATAGGCCTTTCACTTCGGCAATAAAGCCAGTCAATTGCGTCAAATCTACGCCCCAAATGTTTTTATCGGCTAATACTTCTTCAACAAAATCGTCTTTAAATGCACTATATTTTTCAAATAAATAAGGTGCAGAGTCATCGTTTAACCGATAACTCGCACCGTTATCCAAACCAAAATATAGATCGTTTTCTTTTCTCTGTGGACGAGAAAAGGCCAAGTAAGCGGCAAAGCCTAAAGCGATATGCGCTGGGACTTGGTTAAATATTTTATAATAATTAGTTAGCAAAGGAACAATCCTGATTTTCATTTTCATGGTGTACTGAAAAGCAATACTTGTCCAAAAATGCTCAATAGTTGGATTTGCAAATCGGTCTTTTACTGTATTTGCAAAAGCATCGGTTTGTTCTTTATTCACTTCATACGGAATAGCAGGGCCAATTTCTGTAGCCATTAAGGTTTCGATGTAGCTGCTCATTAGCTCATTGCTCATGGCATTTTTAACCGTATCGATACCTAATAAAAATGCAATTCCTGAACTTAGGGTATGCGTACCATTCAATAAACGCACCTTTAACTCCCTGTAAATTTCAATATCTTCAGCAATTACTACACCCTCATCCACCTTTGCAAAGGAAAGCACATCAGCAACTTTTTTACCTCCTTCAATGGCCCAAAGTCGGTAAGGCTCAGTCATTGATAATAAAGTATCTTGATAACCCAACTCATGCTTCAGGGCATTTACAGTAGCCTCATCAGGTTTACCGGGTACAATTCTATCTACTAAAGAGTTGCAAAAAGTATTTGCTTCTTCTAACCATGAAATAAATCCTGCATCAAGTTGATTATGCTGAGCAAGCTTCGAAACAATCTGTGCTAACTTAGTACCATTATCTGGAATTAATTCAGTAGCAATAATCACTAAGCCTTTACTCGCATCGCCGTTAAAAGCTTGATAACGTTGGTATAAAACCGCTAATAATTTACCTGGGAAAGATACTGGCGGATGAGCTTGAATAGGCTCTTCTACATACTGAATTCCAACTTCTGTAGTATTGGAAACCACCACTTGCAAATCGTTAGAAGCAGCGATATCTAAAATCGACTGCCAGTCTTTTTCGGCAGCAACTACCCTACTGATGGCAGAAGAAATGATGTTTTCATTTACAGCAACACCGTTCTCTATCCCACGTACGCAAAGGGTGTACAGCGAATCTTGTTGATCAAACTCTGCAGTATTGGCGCCTGTTGATTTGACCACCACCACGCGACCATTAAAAACACCTTGACGGTTAGCTTTATCGATGAAATAATCTGGCAATCCACGTAATAAAACGCCAGTTCCAAATTGCAAAACCTTCTCTGGCAATAGGAAGATCTCCGAATTGGGAACAACCACATTTTCGGTGGTAATGAATTTCAAATTATCCTTTGATAAAATCATCTCTTTATGCTGCTATTCAAGTTAATGTTAAGCTAATAAAGAGAAAAAAGCACCTTTACTAGCATTTGGTCGAAACAATTCTACATAATTTATGCTAGTAAAACCCCTATTTTGATGCAAATATTTGCGCAATCGTTCCCGATAACGTAGGGCAATAATTTAGTTTTAAAATACAATCATCTTGGCTATGTATTTTGTGTGAATTTTATGAATTTGAATCAATGTTATCGAAACAGAAAGCTCATCATTTTATGTTAACCATTTTAATTGCTTCTCTGCCAAAAAAGACTGGAAAGTACATCATCTCTGCTTTTGCCGGATTTAAATTGTAACTACCGCTATAGCGAGGCATTAAGTTGATTTCAAATTCGTACTTGCCCTGTTTCAATTTAGTGCAAAAAATAGCGGTTTTCTCCTTGAAATATTCGCGGTGTGTTTCAACTCCCCAATAAGCCGTTTCTTTTGATTGATAAGAGCAGCCAGCCGGGATTGGCACTTCAATCATCACATAATCGGCGTCAGCTTTTACCTCTACATTAACTTTCAACTTAGTTGCTGTTCCGGCTTTTAAAACATTAGTTGAAATACCGTTTTGCCACAAACTTGTAGTTACTTTAAAATCCTTGTCTACTTTTTGAGGATTGCTGTTTTGAAATTGCTGATACGCTGTTAAATACACCGGCATTTCTCCAGTTTTATTTACACTAAACTTGGTATCATTTGTTTCAAGCTGATATGGAAACGATTTCACCTCGTTGCCATTTACGGTAAGTTGTGTTGGTTTGGCCGCAGTGGAGTTTTTCAACAAATGTGGTAGCACGGTTTGTAAAATCAGTGATGATTCATAGGTATTGCGCCATTTTCCATCTTTACGTTGCTCCAAAAAATAGTTGATGATTTTTCGAAGTTCCAATTCATGCTTGCCAGATGTTTTTAAAATTTGATAGGCCAGCAAAGTGTTTTGAATATGGCTATCCCAGAAACCGTTATTTTGCCCCCAATAAATATTGCCAAACATGGTTTGCTTTTTGATTTCCAACAAACTGTCTGTATTAATTTTCAGTCCAGCAAGTTGCTTTAGCTGCATCAATTTCAACCTATCGTAAAGTGCTGGCTTTGCATTTTTATTGTCCTCTATCAATTTAAGCCAGTCTTTTATTTCAGTTTTACTGTTTAGTAAGTAAATCAATTCAACCACTTTCAGTCTGCTGTAGTCTTGTTTTTCTACCATTTGCTTGCGCAGATAATCTTGAAGCCAAGTCTTATTCAGTGCTACTTTAAAACCCTCCTGCTCTGCCATTAGCAAAGCCTCCACCACATGTAAACTTATCCAAATTTCTTCCGGACTATCTTTCCACCATCCCCATGTTTGCTGATTTTTCTTTGTATCTTCTAACTTCTTAATTAAGTTTCGGATTTCCTTTTCTCTACTAAACGTTTGCTTCAAATAGCCTTTCAACTGTTTTTCTAGCAACAATGCCTTGAGTTTGGAAGCCATTTGCTCGTTGCATAGATACTCGTAATTGCGTAGTTGCTCAATTTCATCCATCAATACTGGAAAAAGTGAAGTTTCAGCACGGAAATGCACCTTACCTAATCCACGGTCAAAATTATAAGTTAAAGAAGTATCGGCCAGTAATGCATTAAAATAGCCTTTGGTTTCTTTTACTCCTTTTTCAATTACTGGAATTTTCCTGATTTCGCCATCAAAATAGCCGTTGCTTTGATTTAAGGTATATTGAAAGCTCAAACTGTCTTTGCTCTTTACTTTAACTGGAACGGTATCAATCAGAGAATTTTTAACAATCACTTCGCTATTTAAGCGCTGTAGGCCATCTACCATCATAGTACGCTGTATTTTTTCCTCTGTTGGGGAGTAATTCAAAAGCTTACCTATAATGTTGAGGCTATCTCCCCATACCGCAAACTGAGGTGTTGTTAAATTAGCACTTAATGTTTTGAATGACTTTATCTTTAACGTAATACTTCCGCTTTGCTTTTTACCGTTCATGGCTAGTACACTGGCGTTCCAACTGGTAATGTCATCTGGAAATTTAACCGAAAAAGCTGCGTTACCTTCAGTATTAGTTTTAAGTTGAGGCTTCCAAAAACCTTCGTCAGAAAAATTGGTTCGCATGGTTTGTTGCTGTGCCACCAATTCGCCCTTTTCGTTCAAAGCGCTGTTTCCTTTTTTACTTTTAATGATAATTACTCCATTAGCAGCTCTAGCGCCGTAAATAGCTGTTGCGCTAGCATCCTTTAATACAACAACATCTGTTAAATCATCCTTATTTAAACTAGCAAGATCTCCGCTATAAGGGACACCATCAACAATTATCAAAGGCATTTCATTAGCGTCGATACTGGCGTTTCCTCTAATCCGTATGAGCTGCTGCTGCGCTCCGGCCAAACTTACACCTGCCACTCTTCCAGCTAACACTTGTTCCATTTCTACTTTACTAATACTTCCGGTAAGTGAATGCTTTAACATTGATCCATAACCAGCAACCACTATTTCATCGAGCCTATTACTGCTTTCCATTAGATAGATCTCTCCTAAATCACCCGCTTTAATTGTCAATTCTGTCGATTCAAAACCTATTGATTGGATTAGCAACTTTCCGTTCTTTGGCGCATCCAGATAAAAGTATCCTTCTGCATCTGTAAACGCTGCTACAGTAGAACCTACAATTTTAACAGTGGCGCCCGGAATTGGGGTCTTATCGCTTTTAGCTAAAACCCTACCTCTAATTGGGTTTTTAAAACTAGAATAATCCTGATATTCGTTATTGAAGGCCTCTAAAATTTTGCTCGACAGCTTATTATTTTCTCGTTTTAGAGATTTGATATATTGGTCCAATTCTAAACTTTTACTATCAGCAGATAGGCGCTTCAAGTCGTTCCACTCGTAGTAATTGATACCGTTTTTCTTTACCTTCAAATCATCTACCAAATAATACGAATTGTCTTTTAACAAAAACATCAATTTATAGTTCCCTTCCTCCAAGGTAAAATATCTGATATCCCGACCTGGGTAAATATGCATAAAGCTTGGCCGCTCTGGTTGATAGATAACCAAGTTTTTGAGATACGGCTGCTTGATTAAGCTATCGGAAAGCTTTATCACAAGTTTACCTATGTCCCCGCCACTTACCGGCTCATTTTGGAACAAAGTCGTAGTGTAACTCCTAAGGTCCAAATAATCATTCCAAATGCTATCAATCTCCAATTTGCGCAATAGTTGCTGTAAATAACTCGTGTTGCCCAAGGCTGGTGCCGAAGAAAGCAATTTATTGAAAGCGTAGTCACTTTTAAAAGATTTTTGCTTTATTAAACCATGTAAAAAGGTATAGGTATAACCGCTTTCCCGAATAAAATGATGCGAAAAATCTTCAGTTTGATAAGTTAGCAAGTTTTCTTTAAATGGCCCAAGTAGCAATTCACCTGTAAATGAATTAGGTGGATTTACCAAAACCATATTGTCATCAGTTTTAATGAGCGTTTTGTCATACGGATTGCTACTGTTAGCCACTTTAATCATATACCTATCCAAGTTAGCTGCTTCGGCATCACTTAATTCGGTTCTTTCTAAAGTCACTTCAGCTTTTTTGTTAGCCAAATTTGAAGCGATACTAAAAATGGTACGCTTGCCGTTTACAAAAATTAATTCCTTCACTATTGCCTTCCTAGACGCAGTACGCAGCGTTATTTTATGTGTGCCTGGCGTAATTTCAAAAGCATAGCTGCTCAATTGGTTTACCTTGCTGAAAAATACAGGAATTTCATCCACATAGATTACATTCACTGGATCAATTTCACCATTATCAACCACAAAAGGGACAAATTGGGTAACACCTTTAGCGGCATTTTCTGTAATGATGTACAAACTATCGTGGTTGGTAAACTTATAATATTCAATCGTATCAAGCCCCAAAGATTTAGACCATTTAAGCCACGACAATTTAAAACTTCCAGTTGCCGACAATTCATCAGCCTCTATCATTTCCTTTAGTTTCCTGCCATAATAAGTTTTAGTGAATTTCGGCAAAAACGGTTGTTTGATAGCACCAAATTTTGCAGTTTGCGCATAAGCCGTTAAATCCACGTTAGGCACAGGCAAATTATCGTTATCTGTAACGTTAATTACCATGTTCACTTTTTGTCCGGGATATACCGCCTCTGGCGCAACCAATTTCACATTCAGCTCGTTTGGATTATAGAAAAAACTTCCTTGCGAAGTGTTCTCTTTTCCGTCCCAAAAATAGCTGATGCTTGCATGTACCGCCTTAGAGGGATGGTGTTTGAAGGAGGTATCTAAACTGGTGGCGTATCCTTTTGCAATTACTTTATTGCCCGAAAAGAGTGTGTACCAAAAAGGGAGGTAATGCTCATTGACAACTTTGACATTTGCCAAGTTTTTAGTGTGTAAAGCAGTGATAGATAACTGGGGATTACTATCACTGAAATAATACATCTGCGTATTTCCGGCGCTTTCGATTTCGTAATAGTCAGCACGATAGTCGGCTTTAACTTTGCCAGTATTAATTATAGCAGAGTCAATCAGCTCGTCATTAGCAGTGTACCATTTCAACGCAATCGGAAAATTCGCCAAGCCACCATCTTTTGCCAGGGTGAAATGCAGGCTATCTGCTTTCCAAAGCACTTTAATTTGATCTGCTTCTTCATCTAAATGCTTTAACCTTAAATTATTGCTATGGTTCTCGTTATTGCTATTTAAAAAATTAGCATGTACCGTCACATCCAAATTCGCTTTAGGGAAAATCTGTTTTGGAAGCGTCAACTTGGTTTCACCTGTGGGCTCTAACACCAATTCCTTTTTCCATAAGGTATCTGGTACAAATAATTTATGCTCATTGTAACGTGCTACATTAGAAGTGACTACCGATAATTGTACCCTTCCATCAGGTACTGTAAGCTCATTTTCATCAGTAGCTTTCATGAAAACAATTACCGAGTCCTGCCTATAGTATTCAGTTTGATTAGCCCTGATATTAAAATTTATACTTTTAAGTTCGTATTCTTCATATTCAAATTGGCCTTGTATCAGATATTTTTGATCATTTGGATTTTTTCCGGGCTGCAAAAGTCTAACTTGATATTTATCGTCAAGGTCTAAATCAAGCGAATCAGCCAATACAAAGCTATGCGTATAAGCGCCATTACGATAAGGCTTCACCATGCCTAGCGATTTTACTTTTTTACCGCGATAAAATAGTGCCGCTTCCAAGTCTGGCGATTTGATTTCTCTTCCATTTTTATCAACCATGAAAGCTTTGAATTTTAGCGTATCTAGCGGCTTATATTTGGGTTTGCTAAACACCATGTAACCTTTGGAGGTATTTTGCGATGGTTGCGTAATTTTTCGGTACAAGTTCTTAAAAGGCATCCAAGTGTAAAATATCGGCCAACCATATAGCAGTTTCCTACCAAAACTCCAATTTCGCTTGTAGTTGTATACTTCATCAACTTCAGTTGAGAAAAAATTACTTACACCATTGTATTTAACGCATAAAAAATCGTTTTTCCTGTCAAAATTTCCTTCATACAAATATGTCTTGCGGTTATATTTCAACTGGCTTCCCTTTGCCGAAAAAACCGATGCATTGCTAATTAAATTACCTTTCAGATCTTTAACATATAATTGAAAGTGCTTTTTATCATTAACAAAGGCAATCTCCACATTCTTATTATCTTGCAAACTGAACTCCCATCTATTTTTAATCGGAGTAGCGTACAAATAATTACCAAAAGGTAAATCATCGTGATATTTCTTCGAGATTTGAAAGCTATCAACCAAATGATGCAAATAGCTGTCATTAATTACAGATTTACCTTGCTTGGCAATTTCTATCATTTCTCTATCTGTTAATTGATAGACATAGGTGTATTTACCACTTGTTTTACTTGTGCTTAGCGAACGTTGTGCAGTGGAACTTAGTGATAGAAATGAGAGGAGAAAAGCGAAAAATATAAGATGTATCTTCATAAAAAATGAGGTTTACGATAAAGATACAATTGCTAGCTGTTTTCCATAAAAACAACTGTTAATAAAATTTATATCTTTGGAAAAACGGCTATATATAAATGAAAACAGCCTTTTGATAGTTGGAGATCTAGAAATTCAATTATCACTTTGGGGTGTATTAAATTCTGAAATACAACTTATACTGATATGAACGACGAAATAAAAATACCTCACCTTAGTGCTGAGCAAATCAGGGTTTTGGGTTCTTTAATGGAAAAGGCAAAAACAACACCCGACTATTACCCGATGACGATGAACGGCCTAGTTGCGGCATGCAATCAAAAAACGTCAAGAAAACCTGTGGTAAACTACGATGAGGAAACCATTGGCGCAGCATTGAACTCATTAAAAATAGGCGGGTTAATTTCTACAGCAACAGGCGGCTCTAGTAGGGCTACCAAATACAAGCATAACTTTGCCATTGCTTATCCACTTCTGCCATCAGAAGTTGCTGTAATGTGTCTGTTGTTTTTGCGTGGCCCACAAACACCCGGAGAAATCAACACCAACTCTGGCCGATTATATGAATTTGAAACTTTAGAAGAGGTAAACCAAACTTTGGAGAAACTTGCCAACGAAGGTTACGTTAAGCAACTACCAAAGCGCCCCGGACAGAAAGAACAGCGCTACATGCATTTGTTTAGCGGAGATGTAGACTTAATGGAAGAAGATGATATTACATACGAAACCGCTGGTAAAGCTAACCATCAATTGGAAGAACGGGTAGCAAAACTTGAAACTGAATTGGCAGAATTGAAAGAGAATTTCGAAAAGCTAATGAAGGAGCTTTATTAACATTTAGTGATTAGATTTTAGCATTTAGACTGGGATTATGCCTAAAATATGCTCCTTATAACACTTGCGAAGTTTTAAAACATCGCAAGTGTTATAAAGCCCGCTAAACAATGCGTTTAATTACCCTTAACTTGTGCGTATATCTATCCAACTCTGCATTAAAAATCCCTTGATTATCAATTGGATCAATGCGCACTTTACCAGCAGAGTGAATAATTTTATCATTTCCTAACATTAAGCCTACATGTGTGATTTTACCTTCATCATTGTCGAAAAAGGCAAGATCGCCCAACTTTGCCGAAGCCAAGAAATCTACTAATTCACCATGGTCTACTTGCTGAGAGGCATCTCGTTTTAAGCTAATTCCGCATAATTTATAAACAGTTTGGGTAAATCCAGAGCAATCTATACCAAAAAAACTACGACCACCCCATAGGTAAGGCGTATTCAGAAAGAACTTTGCGGTTGCTTCTACGCGATTGTAAAATTCAGCTGCATTTGGAATAAAAGGCGTAGTTTTTACCTCAAAACGCTGGTCAGCCAAGTAACAATAGCAATCCTGATAAAACGGTAAAGTACTCCCCGGACTTAAGTAGTAAACTGTTCCAGCATCGTCTATTAATCGGTTATCAAAATTAACCGCAGTAAGATATTGGTAACTTTGTTCATCATGATATTGTAACGATGTAATCTCTTGTAATTGTTTATGGTCCATCCAACCTTCGTACTGGTCGTGATGATTTTTTACAAAACACCACTTTTCCGTTTTTTCAATTACCAAAACCCTATCGCCAAATAACAATGTCGATACAATTTCGCTTCTATCTGAGGGTTCGCTTCTTAACGGTGCAACGGCAACACGACAAACGTGGTATGGTTCCATATCAATTTAAAAATTAAGTGGCTAAAAATAAGTGAATATGTGATAAATATCAATCTATTTCGTGCAAAACACAATAAACTTTATGGCTTGGCATTTGTTAACTTAGTACAACAAAAAAGAAACGCCATGAATTATCAAAGAATTTTAATTGCCGTAGATAATAGCACTAGTGCAGAAAAAGCTGCCAAAGCTGGCTACGACATGGCTTCATTATGCCAGGCAGAAGTAGCATTGCTTAACATTGTTGAGCCTGCACCCCCAATTGCCAACCCTGATTTTGGTTTTACGCCTGCCATTATAGAACTTTACGATAACAGCGTTGAAAATAGCCATGTGTTATTGAAAGAGATAGAAAATAAGTACAGCAATGGTACTAAAACCACTTATTTATCAGTAATGGATACCGCTACAAATGGTATTTTACAACAATCAGAAGAATGGAATGCCGACCTCATTGTACTTGGTACGCATGGCCGTACTGGCTTGAACCATTTTTTAATGGGCAGTGTTGCTGAACATGTTGCTAGAAAATCTGCCTGTCCGGTATTAATTGTTCCAAATAAGGCTGATGTATAACTTTTAGTGGTTAGTGGTTAGTGGTTAGTGGTTAGTGGTTAGTGGTTAGTGGCAACGCACATTAATTATCGTTGTTTGGATTATTTATCGTTTCCTTAGTGAGTTCATTATTTACGGTGCGCCACATATTCAATTCTTGAGCATCTTAAAAAACCATTCCCTTATTTGCGAAAGAGTATATCCCTCCTAACATCGGGATTACAAAATGCTTAAAAAGTGTGCTTATTAAAGATTACGGACATTCAAGAAGTAAACTGACAATTGGCAATTAAAAACTGAAAAATAATCCATTACTTTGAAGCACTAACATATTAACAAATAAAATGACACACCTAGAAAAGTTAGCTGCCATTCGTGAATTAATGAAAAACGATGGTGTAGATGCCTATATCATTCCATCTGCAGACCCACATATTAGCGAGTACCTACCAGATTTTTATAAAAGCATTCCTTTTGTTACCGGATTTACCGGCTCGGTAAGTACGGTGGTAATTACGCAAGATTTTGCAGGCTTATGGACTGATTCGAGATATTTCGTACAAGCCGAAGAGCAATTAAAAGGAAGTGGTTTTGAGTTAGTGAAACTAAAAGCTCAAGGCATGCCTGAGTATATTGAATGGCTTGGGGAGCAACTTCCGCAAGGCAGTAAAATTGCTTTCGATGAGAAAACAGTTTCAGTTTTGTTGGGCTTACAATTAGAACAACAATTGGCATTTAAAGATATCCGCTTTTTGCATAGTGATTATGTTGGTCAAATTTGGAAAGACAGACCAGCTTTACCTGCTGAGCCGGCATTTTTACTTTCAGAAGAAGTAGTTGGGCAATCAGTAGAAAGCAAGCTTGCAGCGATAAGAAAATCTTTAGCTAAACAACGTGCTAATTTTCATTTGGTGTCATCTCTTGATGATATGGCCTGGATTTTTAATTTGAGGGGACAAGATGTTGGCTATAACCCTGTAGTATTGAGCTTTGCCTTAATTAGCGAAGATGCAGTAAAAATTTACATCGATAAAAATAAGCTCTCATTTGAAGATCAGCAAAAATTGCAAAATCAAGGGGTGGAAATGTTACCATACGATGGTTTAGCTTCGGCTTTACAGGCTTTACCACCTTCAAGCAGCATTTTAATTGATCCTAAACGCAATTGCTATTTCATGTACAAACAGGTGGCAAACGGCGTTAAAAAAATCCTCGAAACCAACCCATCTACTTATTTAAAAGCGATTAAAAACGAAGTAGAAATTGCCAACACCCGCAAAGCGATGGCTAAAGACGGTGCGGCAATGACTAAGTTTTTTAAATGGGTAAAAGAGAATATTGGCAAAATAGAAATCACCGAACTTTCGGCAGCTGAGGTGTTGAAAAACTTTAGAGCAGAGCAGGATGGATTTGTTGGCGAAAGCTTTAACACCATTGCTGGATATAAAGCTCATGGCGCTTTGCCTCATTACGCTGCAACACCAGAAAGCAACGTATCCATTAAAGCTGATGGTTTGTTTTTAGTAGATTCAGGCGGTCAGTATCAATACGGAACTACTGACATTACTAGGGTGATGCCAATGGGAAATAATACGGATGAAGAAAGTACAGATTACACCTTAGTGCTTAAAGCCATGATTGAAGGCTGTAAAGCCCGTTTCCCTAAAGGAACTTGCGGCTATCAAATTGATGCAATCACAAGAAGTCCGATGTGGGATTATGCTTTAAACTACGGCCACGGTACAGGTCACGGAGTAGGCTACTACCTCAACGTACACGAAGGACCGCATATTTTCAACGCTTCGGCTACGCCAATACCAGTTGAGTTAGGCACCATTACTTCTATTGAACCTGGCATTTACCGCATTGGCAAACATGGCATACGTATTGAAAATTTAGTTTTAACAGTGAAAGATGAAAGCAACGAATTCAATGAGTTTTATGCCTTTGAAAGCTTAACCTTGGCTCCTATTGATACTACGCTAGTTAAGAAAGAACTGCTTGAAACTTCACATATCAATTGGTTAAACAATTATCATCAGCAGGTTTATGACAAGGTTAGCCCTCTACTGAATGAGGATGAAAAAGCCTTCCTAAAAGAGATGACCAAAGCAATTTAATCGTTATAAAAATCAAATGCCGATTGGATGAATCGGCATTTGATTTTAAACTCCACAGTGATCGCACTTAACCGAACAAGTCGCTGCTCAAATACCTATCACCCCTATCGCAGGTGATAAAAACAATCAGTCCGCTTTCTAATTCGTTAGCCAGCTGCAATGCACAATGCAAAGCCCCGCCGCTACTCATTCCTGCAAAAATACCTTCTTTACGAGCCAATGCTCTAGCGGCTAAGGTGGCATCTTGCTGAGAAACATCCATAATTCGGTCTACCCGTTCCGGTTCGTAAATTTTAGGAAGATAAGCAACCGGCCACCTTCTAATTCCTGGGATGGACGACTCTTCCGTAGGTTGGCATCCAACAATTTGAATGGCTGGATTTTTCTCCTTCAAATACCTAGAATTACCCATGATACTCCCCGTAGTACCCATGCTACTTACAAAATGTGTAATAGCGCCGTTAGTGTCGTTCCAAATTTCGGGACCAGTGGTTTTATAGTGTGCCAAATAGTTGTCTGGGTTGGCAAACTGGTTTAATAGGAAATAATCAGGTTGTGTTCCCTTTTCCTCAGCATAATCTCTACAAACCTCAATAGATTCCAATAAAGTTACCTTTGCACCAAATGCTTCCATAGTTAAGGTGCGCTCCCTTGTTGAACTTGCTGGCATTACCAATTCAATGTCAATACCATAAATAGAAGCAATCATTGCTAAGGCTATTCCAGTATTTCCACTGGTGGCTTCAATTAATTTAGTGTTTTTATCCACTTCGCCGCGTTCCATAGCGCTTCTGATCATGTTCAAAGCTGCCCTATCTTTTACGCTACCACCTGGATTATTTCCCTCCAACTTAGCATAAATTTTAACGTTCGGGTTGTTGTTCAAGTATCTAATTTCCGCCAGTGGCGTATTTCCTATGCAATCAATAATTGTTTTCATTTCTGCCTATTTTTATCCGTAATTCAACATACAGCCCGCTCCTACAGTTTGGAAAAGCGGTCATACTGTTTGTAGCTGGTTCAGTCCTTCTTATTTTCTTTAATGGTAACCTCAGCCTGGTGGTAAACGGTAGAACCTGCGGGGATGCTTTTAGTTAACCAAACATTTCCTCCAATAATGCTGTGATCTCCTATCAAAGTATCTCCACCTAAAATTGTGGCCCCCGAATAAATGATAACGTGGTTGCCAATAGTTGGGTGTCTTTTGGTATTCGATTGGTTTTTATCAACACTTAAGGCACCCAACGTAACCCCTTGATAAAGTTTCACATGGTTTCCAATGATGGTAGTTTCTCCAATCACCAACCCTGTACCATGGTCTATGTACAAATATTCGCCAATTTTTGCTGCCGGATGGATATCGATACCCGTTAAGGAATGCGCCGCCTCGGTAATGATACGAGGAATGTGAGGTACATCAAGCAAGTAAAGCTCATGCGCAAAGCGATACATGGCAATAGCAAAAAAACCGGGATAGCATCTAATGATTTCGAACTCACTTTTGGCCGCAGGGTCACCTTGTACAATCGCTAGCAAGTCGGTATTTAGCTTTCTGTGAACTTCTGGCAAAACCTCAAAAAAAGAATCGGCGATAAGTTTTTCTCGACTGTTATGGCAATCTTTAGTGGAGCGTAAAATATGCTGCAATTCTTCTTTTAACTCAAAAAATACACCTTGAAGCACTTCCTGTGTATGATTTGTAGAGGCACTACGCTCTGGAAAAATCAAATTAAGTAAGGATTGTGCCCAGTTGGCAATCATTTCATTAGATGGTACCACCTGTTGCTGATTTTGTCGCTGTATGATGCTATTTAAAAAATCGGTATTCAAAACGTTCAATATATAGTTAGTCTACAAAGTTAGTATTTTATTTTCCCGACAATACCGAATAAATACATCATAGTGTCTTTTTTGACCGTTAATGTGTCATCAATCTCACTCTGTGGACTACCATAACAGCACTTCCCATCAAAACACAAAACACAAAACACAAATAACTGAAAAACAAATAATTAAAAAATTATCAGAATTTTATTTTGCAACAAAACAAAAAACATCTTACATTTGAAACATTATTTGGAGAACCAAATAAAAGTCAATACCCAATTTAGGCTATTGATTTATAAAGAAGTGGCGAGAGACAGGCTCACAGACCCACTGGCAACCCTCAAAAAGAGAAGGTGCCAATTCCTGACCAAAAAGCATGGTGCATTTTGGAGATATAAATTAATAAGATGAAACTAATTAATTCAATTTCTTTAGACAGTACATTTCCTAAGCAGGTAGACAGAACTCCTTTTTTCGATTTCGGAATTAGCAATTGCGTTGCCATGCAGTTGATGATTTGTATGTGCATTTGCATGTACTAAAATCAAAAATCTTCCACTTGTAATTTTCTAACAATTAGGAAGGCCCTACCAAAATAGGGTACGCAACATCAGTTATGCCTAAAAACTAGGCTAAAAGCAAATCGAAATTCTAAATCAAAAAACCATAGATCAAATGTCAACTCAACATAAATTCGAAACATTACAAGTACACGCAGGACAAGAAATAGATCCAGCAACAGGTTCAAGAGCAGTACCAATTTACCAGACCACTTCTTACGGATTCAAAAACTCTGAACATGGTGCCAATTTATTTGCACTAAAAGAATTTGGGAACATCTATACCCGTATCATGAACCCAACTACCGACGTGTTCGAAAAACGCATTGCAGCGCTTGAAGGTGGCGTGGCGGCTTTAGCGGTGTCATCAGGCCAAGCGGCACAATTCATCGCCTTAAATAACATCTTACAGGCTGGAGATAATTTTGTATCCTCAAGCCATTTGTACGGTGGTTCTTACAACCAATTCAAAGTAGCTTTTAAGCGTTTGGGTATCACAGTTAAATTTGCTGATGCTGACCAACCTACTGATTTCGAAGCTAAAATAGATGAGAATACCAAAGCAATTTACGTGGAAACCATTGGCAATCCATCATTTTCAGTACTTGACTTTGAAAAGATTGCTGCTATCGCTAAAAAGCATGAGCTTCCTCTTATTGTAGATAATACTTTCGGCGCAGCTGGATATCTATTTAAACCATTAGAACATGGCGCAAACGTAGTGGTACAATCAGCCACTAAATGGATTGGCGGACATGGCACTAGCATAGGTGGCGTAATTGTAGATGGCGGAAATTACAACTGGGGCAACGGCAAATTTGTACAGTTTACCGAACCTTCTGAAGGCTATCATGGCTTGGTTTTCAATGATGTTTTTGGACAAAATGGTCCTTTCGGCAACATTCAATTCATTATCAGAGCCAGAGTAGAAGGATTGAGAGATTTTGGAGCATCGCAATCGCCATTTAACTCATTTTTGTTGCTACAGGGCCTAGAAACCTTATCACTACGCGTACAGCGCCACGTTGAGAATGCTTTAGCTTTGGCAAAATGGCTAGAAACTCATCCCGCAGTTGCGAAAGTAAACTACCCAGGCTTAGAAAGCAGCCCATATCACGCCAATGCGAAAAAATATTTATCAAACGGTTTTGGAGCGGTACTTAGCTTCGAATTGAAAGGCAGTAAAGAAAACGCAACCAACTTAGTGGACAACCTAAAATTGGTAAGTCATTTGGCTAATGTTGGCGATGCAAAAACACTGATTATTCAACCTTCAGCTACTACACACCAACAACTGTCTAATGCGGAGCAGCTAGCCGCAGGCGTAAGTCCTAACCTTTTGAGGGTTTCGGTTGGTATTGAACATATAGATGATATCAAAGCCGATTTTGAACAAGCTTTTTCGCTACTTAGTTAACAGTTTTTAATCAGCAACCTTACAAGATTCCAACTTTTAAACATGTCTAACACCTATAAATATCCAAAAGTATTCAAGTTAGAAAGCGGTAAAAAGCTTCGTAACCTCGAAATTGCTTATCAAACCTATGGCACGCTAAATGCCAAAAAAGATAATGTAGTTTGGGCCTGTCATGCACTTACCGCCAACGCTGATGTGTTAGATTGGTGGAAAGGCTTATTTGGCACTAATGATTTGTTTAATCCTGAACAACATTTTATTGTGTGTGCTAATGTTTTAGGCTCTAATTATGGCACTACCAACCCATTAAGCAACAACCCTACCACCGGGCAACCTTACTACTTGGCTTTTCCGGAGTTCAGTATCAGAGATTTAGCCGCCATTCATCAGTTATTGGCAGAACATTTGGGTATTAAACAAATCAAAGCTTTAATTGGCGGTTCGTTAGGTGGTCAGCAGGCCTTGGAATGGTCTATCAATGGCAAAACAGAAATTGAAAATTTGATTTTGGTGGCAACAAATGCGGTACACTCGCCCTGGGGAATTGCATTTAACGAAAGTCAGCGTTTGGCCATTGCCACCGATAGAACGTTTTTTGCTAACAAACCAGACGGCGGTTTAAAAGGATTGAAAACAGCGAGAAGCATTGCCTTACTCTCTTACAGAACTTACGAGGCTTACAATGAAACTCAACTAGAAAGCTCAAACGATAAAACGACAGATTTTAGAGCTTCATCATACCAAAACTATCAAGGAGAAAAACTTTGCAAGCGCTTTAACGCCTACAGTTATTGGTATTTAAGCAAAGCGATGGATAGCCATAATGTAGGTAGAGGTAGGAAAAGCATAGCTGATGCGCTTAAGCTAGTGAAAGCTAATACCTTAGTAATTGGAATTGAAAACGATGTGCTATTTCCTATCACCGAACAGCAGTTCTTAGCAAATCACATTAACGATGCTCAATTTGCCAGCATAAAATGTGCTTACGGCCATGATGGGTTTTTAATTGAAACTGATAAGCTTACCAACATCATCGGCAATTTTTTAAAAGAGCATGCGGCTAACAATAAAAAGGTTATTAAACTACAGCATACCGCTTAACAAGTTAAAAGTAGAAAGTTAAAAGTAAAAAAGGGCGAAAAGTAATGGGCGTGGTGGATAAAGCAACGCGTCGCAATACGTTTATCGCAACACCATAAAAACATGAGTAAGAAACTTAAAATAGGATTATTTGGATTTGGCGTTGTTGGCCAAGGTTTACATGATATCATCAAAGCTCAAAATCTAAATCTAGAAATCGTTAAAATAGCAATTAAAAACCCTGAAAAACGCAGGACTTTAGATGCACATTTATTTACCACATCTCATGACGAGATTTTGGATAATCCGGAAATTAATACCATTGTTGAGCTAATTGATGACGCTGAGGTAGCCTACCACATCGCAAAAAAAGCGTTAAGTAGCGGAAAAAATGTAGTATCGGCCAATAAAAAAATGATTGCCAATCATTTGGAAGAATTGGTGCAGCTGCAGGAAAAATTCGGCACTTCTTTACTTTACGAAGGAGCAGTTTGCGGCAGTATTCCAATCATCAGAAATTTGGAAGAATATTACGACAATGAATTGCTACATGGCATCAGTGGTATTTTCAATGGCTCATCTAATTACATCCTTTCTAAAATATTTAACGAGGGTGCAAGTTATCAATCAGCATTAAAAGAGGCACAAGATTTAGGCTTTGCCGAAACTAACCCAATTTTAGACGTTGGAGGTTATGACCCTAAATTTAAGCTTACCATTGCCACGGCACATGCTTACGGGCTGTTTTTAAATCCTGATAAGCTATTGAACATTGGTATTCAAAATTTAAATGATGCCGATATCCAATATGCAAAGGAGAAAAATTACAAAATTAAATTAGTGCCAACGGCACGTAAAATTAGCACCCAGCAAATCATCACTTTTGTATTGCCTAAATTTGTAAAAAACGATGATTTCCTTTACAACGTTGAAAACGAGTACAATGGCGTAACGGTGCAGGCTGCTTTTGCTGATCAACAGTTCTTTTTCGGCAAAGGCGCTGGAGGCCACCCAACAGGAGCGGCAGTTTTATCAGACATTGCGGCATTGCGCTACGACTACAGATACGAGTACAAAAAATACCATCAACAAAATGGTCTTGTGCATACAGACAAGGTTAAACTTGAAATATATCTGCGTTATGCACACGAATACACCGTGGAGAAAATAGGATTAGAAAGTATTTCGGAGCGTTTTACCCGCAACGATTACAAATACGTGATTGGGGTAGTTACACTTAAAAACCTACTTGAAAACAAAGAAATACTAACTAACAAAGATGTATTTGTTGCCCATACTGGTCGCATTATTTACACTGAAGATTTAGTTAAGACAGTTGCTCAAGAAGAAATACTTGTGAATTAAATATTTTATATTGTTTTGTTTTGATAGTAAAATGCCCAGATGGATGTCTGGGCTTTTACTTTTTAAAGTTTTTTTACTGAACAAAAAAGCTCCCACAAAAATTGTGAAGCCTCGTGATATATCATTCAAATAGAAGTCTGCATTAAGATATTTCCCTATTGATATCCCAATTTTCAAGGTAATCCGCTACCCTACGCACAAAAGAACCACCTAAAGAGCCATCAACTACCCTATGATCGTATGATAGCGAAAGGAACATCATGTGTCTAATAGCAATCACGTCACCGTGTTCGGTTTCTAAAACTGCAGGTTTCTTTTTAATGGCACCAACTGCTAAAATTGCTACCTGCGGCTGATTGATAATTGGTGTACCCATTACATTGCCAAAAGAACCTACATTAGTTAAAGTAAACGTACCATTTTGGGTTTCATCAGGTTTTAACTTTGATGCCCTGGCTCTATTAGCTAAATCGTTAACTGATTTGGTAAGGCCCAATAAGTTCAACTGATCGGCATTTTTAATTACCGGAACAATTAAATTACCTGAAGGCAAAGCTGCTGCCATGCCAATATTGATATCTTTCTTTTTAATGATTTGCGTTCCGTTAACCGAAACATTGATCATTGGAAAATCTTTAATTGCCTTAGCTACCGCCTCTACAAAAATCGGCGTAAAAGTAATTTTTTCATTCTCACGTTGCTCAAAAGTTTTCTTCACCTTGTTACGCCAAAGCACTAAATTGGTGACATCAGCTTCAACAAATGAAGTGACGTGAGGCGAAGTATGCTTGCTCATCACCATGTGATCGGCAATTAGCTTACGCATCCTGTCCATTTCAATAATTTCATCGCCACCAGTAACGCTAGTTGCAACCGGTGCACTGGCAGGTTGAGCTACTTTTTGTTCCGCAGGTCTATTTACTTCGGCCCTAGCTTGCACAACCGTTTCGCTAATGCGTGATGAAGATCCTTTTTTCTGCTGCACATAAGCCAACAAATCTTCTTTCGTCAATCTACCTTCAGCACCTGAACCTTTGATATTATCAAGTTCGTCAACAGAAATGCCTTCCTCTTTTGCAATATTTTTTACCAAAGGCGAATAAAACCTTTCAGAAGCCTTAAAGTCTGGTTGAGCTTGCGATGTTTCTTGAGGTTGATGGCTAATTTGGCTGATGCCCGGAATTTCTTCTACAGCGGCAGTTTCTTTGATCTCTTCTACTTTATTTTCAGTTACCGCAGGAGCGTCAGTGCTTGCTACATCAGTTTCAATAATGGCAATTACAGTACCAACTTGCACAACCTCATCTGCACTAAAGAGCTGTTTAACCAATTTACCTTCAACCGGCGAAGGCACCTCTGAATCTACTTTATCTGTAGCAATCTCTAAAATGGTATCGTCCAATTTTATTTGGTCGCCTGGCTGCTTAGTCCATTTGATGATCGTTGCTTCTGCAACACTTTCCCCCATTTTAGGCAATAACAATTCGTATTGAGCCATATCTATTTTTTGGTTATGTAAATTCGGTTTCGCCAGCAAAAATACTAAAATCCACCAAGAACACGAAAGAGTTATGTGTTCTCAGTTTTTAATGACGGGTTTAAACCTCAATTAATTTCTATTGGATAATGATAACAATTTAAGCTTCAAATGTTTTAGCAAGTTAAGCTCATTACGCTTCTAAATCAGCTTTCAATTGTAAAAAAAGCATCATCATTGCGGCCATGGCAGAGCGTTCAATATTTTGCAAACGCTGACTGGCAAATTGATACATTTTAGCTTTAACCATTGTTTTACTTGCTACGGCTATCCAAACCATGCCAACGGGTTTTTCGGTAGTGCCACCGCCCGGACCAGCTACACCAGTGACAGCAATGGCGTAATCAGTTTTAAAATTCCTAACTGCGCCCAAAGCCATTTCCTTAGCTGTTTGCTCGCTCACCGCTCCAAGATCAATTAGTGTCTGCTCTTGCACTCCCAATACGGCCTGTTTTAGCGCATTGGAGTAAGTAACTGCACCGCCTTGAAATACCACTGATGAACCTGCATGTTGCGTAAACAAATGTGCTAAATAGCCTCCTGTGCAACTTTCCGCTAAAGAAAGCGTTAGTCCATGTCTGGCCATTAAATCCATAATAGCTTTTTCGAAAGCGATATCTTCCGTTAAAACAACATGTTTGCCAACACGTTCTACAATCTGGTGCGTGTAAGTTAAAACCTCTTCCTTAAGTGCTAATTCATTAAGTCCAGAGGCACTCAGTCTCAACCGCACTAAACCTAATTTTGGCAAGTACGCCAATTTGATATGTGATGGAAGACTTTCTTCAATATCTTGAATTTGCTGTGCTAAGAAAGACTCTCCCAACCCAGCCGTTAGTATAGTTTGATGAACGATAAAAGGCAATTGAAAGGTGCGTGTTATCCGAGGAATAATTTCATCTTCCATCAAATACTTCATTTCAAAAGGTACACCTGGCATGGATACGATAATTTTACCATGATGCTCAAACCACATACAGGGCGCTGTACCATTTTTGTTCATGATTACCGTGCAACCGTCAGGAACTTCAGCTTGTTTTATGTTCGACTCAATCATCGGCCGATTGAGTTTTTCAAAAAACTGCTTTACGTGCGCCAGTGTCGCTTCGTCCATTCGGAGCGGCATATTAAAGTACTTCGCTAAAGTATGCTTAGTGATATCGTCCTTCGTAGGCCCTAAGCCACCAGTAATTAGAATTAAATCTGCTCGTCGTTGAGCCTGATCCAAAGCAGCTACGATATGTTCGGCATCATCCGAAATTGAGGTAATCTGCTTTACTTTTACACCAATCTTGTTAAGCTCTACGGCCATCCAAGCAGAATTTGTATCTACAATTTGACCGATTAAAATTTCATCACCAATGGTTATAATTTCTGCGAACATATTTGAGTTTAGTTGTAGGTAGTTAGGGATCAGTGGTCAGTGTGCAACAGCGCCCCTTCTAAATCTTTAAAATTAAAATTTAACTTTCTCACTTGCTAATAATTAATACCAGCTCGTAACACCTAATCTCTAGCATCTGGCCACTGATACCTGATACCTGGCCACTGATACCTGACCACTAGCCCCCAGTTACTAATATCGAGTATAAAAACCTTTACGCTTGCTCAATTTCAAATCCTGTAAAACAGAAGCTTTCACCTTAATATCTATCGAATAACTCTGATAGGCACCAAATGGAACCCAAGTAGCACTCAAATCCCAACAGTGTAAATCTCTGTAAATAGAAAAATTAGTTTGAGAAAGATTTTTAGCCTTAAAATCGTATCCCGAGGTATACTGAATTTTCCACTTGGGAGTTAAATTGAAATCGCCACTAAAATTAAGTGTATTGTTAACGTTACGTGATTCTGGCCTACCTAATGGATTGCTGTAATTGAAACTGTAAGAAAAAGAGAAGTTCCAAGGGATGTTAAAATCAACAAAAGCATTTGGATCACGACTTATGGCGTTTAAAGCATCTATTTGCTCTTGAGTACGTGAAGATGAAGGGGTTTGCTTGTTGATATTATCTATATTTTCGTTTCTCTTTTTAAAAGCTTCTGGATTTAAACTATAGTCGAAAGAAAAGCTAAAGGTGGTTAAACGTGGCAATTTACCTGCACTCCAAACATAACGATTTGATTCACGATACAATGTAGTTATGGTTTGTGCCGTTCCCGTTCCTCCAATTACTTCGTTGTAAGATTCTATTAAATACGGACTAAAAGCACCGCTAAAATTAATCCCCAATTTTTCCGTAAACTGCGAACGACCACTAAAATTAATTGGCGCTAAATATCTCTTATTTGATTCTACAAAATTGTATGAACTTGAAAAAGTTAAGCCCTGTAAAATTGCAAGCTTTCTTTCGCCTGTTCCTGTTGTATCTTTTTTATTCCTAACTTTTAACTCTACATTATTATCCACAGAGAAATTTATACTGGCTTGCTCACCCGCGGAAGGGCCGCCATTAGGAAAAATAGAATATTTTAATGGATTACCTAAATTATCCAACACATAAGCACCTGATATAGGTTGGCTTTTTCCAGGTCTTAAATCGTTGGTATAATATTGTTGAGGCTCGAAGTAACCATATTTTTTAGCTGAAAAATCGGGCTTATAGGTAAAGCCAATATTTGGTGTCATCACGTGGCGCATAGCCCTAATAGCGCCATCGCCTTTAAATTGTTTGATACCGTATATCTTGGTAGACACATTCGTACCCAAGCTATACTGACCACCGCGTTTGAAACCATTGACAGTATCAGTTAAAACTTGAGTTGTTCCAGTTTCTGTACGTAGGTATTTGTTTCGGATAGTTTTAAAATCCCATTTTTCATTATAAGTAAAACTAGAAGAGAAGTTAAAATACTTTGCCACTGTAAAAGGTAAGCTGATAGGGATGTTATGATCAACGCTATTGGTAAACCTGTTGAACCCACCTTTTGTAAATAAAAGATCTTCAGTGGTATTAACCGTGTTAGTAGCATTCATGCTATAACCTAAAGTTAATTTTTGATACCATTTAGCTTCGCCAACTCTCTTTTTCGAATCAAATGGGCTGATAGTTGACATGTTTAAACTCACGTTAGGTAAGGTTAAACTGATGGTCCTATTTTGCGTTTCTTGCGAGTGCGTTAAAGCCGAGGTAAAATTAAATAACCCGTCACCAAAAACTTTACCATAAGAAATACTCGAATTCAATGAGTTTTGTAGGAAACGAGTGGGATCATAACTTCCATTACCTGCAGTAATTTGATTGTGTGCGCTTGAACCAGCATTTACCGAAGCACTAAAAGTAGTACCCGGACGAGCGTTTGCTCCTTGACTATGGCTCCAACCAATCATAAAAGTTTTCCTAGGAGCATATTCGGGCGTCCCCTCCAAACCGTTACGAGTGCTGGAATAAGTTAGGTTAATATTACCATTGTATTTGTAACGCTTGGTATAGTTAGAAACCAAGTTTAAATCATAAGAACCATTGGTGTAAAAGTTGGAAAGCAACCTAGCATCCATGTAATCATTAAAAGCCAAGTAATAACCGCCGCCTAAAAGCGAAAAACCTTTGGTCGCATCTTCTCCTGGGGTAGGCAAAATAAATCCCGAAGCTTTTTTATTAGGTTTAGGAAAAAACAGGAATGGTAAACCTAGTGGCATCGGGATATCCTCAAACTTCATGTAAACAGGGCCAGCAATGATATAATTCTCCGTAGCAATACCTTTACTAATATGAATACCAAAGTGCGGATGGGGCAAATTACAAGTACTGTAAGTGGTACCCTTAACGTGAAATTCGTTATCAGGCTGCATTTTGGTTTTGCCGCCCGAAAAGAAGCCACCTTCTTGTTCCGTATAAACACCGTTTACAACACCACTCCCCTTCTCTATATTGTAGCTTAAGGAATCAGCCATGGAACTGCCTTGTTCATCTGTTTTAAAAATTGGCCTGCCGAAATATTTACCTTTTTCGTTAATGCTGCCTTTAGCAAAAATAAGTTTGTTTTTATTATCAAACCTGATGTATTCAGCATCAAGCTCCAAACCTTCATACTTTACCCTTGCGCCACCGTACAAATATTGCACTTCGTTTTTTCGATCAACCACAACTGAATCCTTCGCATAATATTCCAGCTTTGAATTAAGGCTACTTTTTTTCATCACCTTTCGGGTGGTGTCTCTTTTGATAGTATCTTGTTGCTGAGGTACAGTTTGAAAAAAACTTTCATTTGCAGACGCAAACACTTTATTATCAGCCGAAAAGGCTAAACAAAGCAAAAAAACGGAAAAAATGAGTTTGTTTAAAAGTTTCAAATTTGTGCGTGAATGTTTATTTTGCAATAATGTTTACCACAAAACGTTCAAAATTAATGAAAAATATACCATTGAGCAGAGCAAAACGAATATTGGCATTAGTAATTTTTGTATTTTCATCATTAATAACTGTAAATCAATCACTTGCACAACAATATAAAATCAAAACAATTGTGATTGATGCCGGTCACGGTGGCAAAGATGGCAGTACTAGAGGTGCTTATTCTACAGAAAAAGATGTTGCGTTACGTACCGCATTGCGTTTAGGCAAACTTATCAACGAAACCTTACCTGATGTAAAGGTGGTTTATACCAGAAAAGAAGACGTTTTTATTCCGCTTTACGAACGCATAGGCCTAGCCAACAAGGAAAAAGCAGATTTGTTTATTTCCATCCATTGTAATGATATGCCAGTGTATAGCCAGCGATATATTAGTGGTTATAAAAAAGGTAAGAAAGGAAAAAAAATCCCTATTTACAGCACTAGGCATGTTAAAAGTACATCAACACGAGGCACTGAAACGTTTGTATCAGGAAGTGGACGAATTGATGAACAGGATGATGCCATTAAAAGAGAGAATGCCGCTATCTTTTTAGAAGATAACTATAAGGAAAACTACGAGGGTTTTGACTCAAGTGACCCTGAAAGCGCTATTATTTTATCTTTGATGAAAAACACCTTTAGAACCCAAAGTTTAAAATTTGCGAAGATGATCCAAGACCAATACATAGGCGTTGGACGTATTAACAGAGGTGTTCAGGAAAAGAGCTTAGCCGTACTAGCTAGAGCAGGGATGCCGGCCGTACTTACAGAAATTGGCTTCATTTCCAATCCTTCAGAAGAGGATTACATGAACTCGGAAGCAGGCCAAGCGGAGATAGCCAACTGTTTACTTAAAGCCATACAAGCATATAAATTGAGCGTTGAAATTTAATATTTTGTACTTTTGTACAAATTTCAATTAAATGCAGCTAAAAAATATATTCCGTTACTTCGTTTTTTTCATCGTATTAGTTAGTTACAGCAGCGTAAATGCACAGGGCTATAAAATTAAAACCATTGTAATTGATGCTGGACACGGTGGCGTAAAACCCGGCGCAAAAGGTAACTTTTCATGGGAAAAAGATGTAGCGCTCAAAGTTGCATTGAAATTAGGCGCTAAATTGCAAGAAGAACTTCCAAGCATAAAAATTATCCAAACACGTAAAACGGATGTTGATGTAGATTGGTATAAACGAGCTGAAATTGCAAATGATGCAAAAGCCGATTTATTTATTTCTATCCACTGTAATTCGATGCCCGCAGGCAATAGCCATGTACGCGGCACCGAAACTTTCGTAGGCGCTTACCGACGGATCAATGAGATGGATGCTGGATTGAAAGAAAACGAGGAAATCATCAAGGATAAAAATTATAAAAAGAAGGATACATTCGATCCAACCGACCCAGAAGAGATGATTTTATTATCGCTTTACAAATCATTATATCGCTCTAAAAGCTTATCCTTAGCAAGACACATACAAAAAAATTACACGGAAGTAAACAAAAGAGTGAACAGAGGTGTTAAAGAGCAAGGATTATTGATATTACAGCGTGCAGCTATGCCTTCGGTACTAACTGAAATTGGTTTTATCTCTAATGCTGATGAAGAAAAGTATATTAATTCTGATGAAGGACAAGAAGAAATAATTACTGCGATTGTGAATGCAGTTAAACAATATAAAAAGGAAGTTGAAAATTAAAATAAACCATAAATTGAAGTTTTTTGCTGAAATTAGCTTACATACTTCAACACCACTAAAACAATCGCTACTACACAAATGAAAATAAAAAACGAAACTAAAGTTGGTATATTAGCAGCCTTTGCTATTGCTTTACTTATCATTGGTTATAACTTTTTAAAGGGCAATAGTATTTTCTCTAACGAGACGATACTTTACGCTAAATATACCCAAGTTGATGGATTAACGGTTTCTAAACCTGTATTAATTAACGGATATCAAATTGGTAGGGTTGCCGCCCTAGACTTGCAACCGGATGCTACCATCCAAGCAACTTTGAAAATCAACGGTAAATACGAAATTCCTAAAAATACAATTGCCCGTTTGGAAGGTACCGACCTTTTAGGCAGTAAAGCCATTGTATTGACCCTAGGTAACGATAAAAACATTGCTGAAGACGGCGATTTTTTACAAACTAACGTAGAAAAAGGCTTGATAGAAACTTTCCAGCCAGTACAGAAAAAAGCAGAGCTGATCATTACCAAAATGGATTCTATTTTAACCAGTGTGAATACCATTTTGAATCCTAATTTGCAGAAAAATATTGACCGCAGTTTTACCAGCATTGCTGGAACATTAACCTCATTAGAAGCTACTTCTAAAAAAGTAGATGCTTTGGTAGGTTCAGAAAGCTCAAAGCTATCTGCAATATTATCAAACGTAGAAGCGATTACCGCCAATTTCAAAAACAATGGTGCTAAAATTGATGCCGTAATGCGCAACTTAAATACGGTAACTGATAAAGTAGCGGCAATTAACTTTGAACAAACGGTAAATAACGCCAACAAAGCTGTAGCCGACTTGCAGGGCATGATTACCGATGTTAAAAATGGAAAAGGTACTTTAGGAGCCTTGCTTAACGACAGACAAATGTACGACAACCTTAATAGTGCTTCAAAAAATCTGGATGCTTTAATGATTGACTTGAAAGCAAATCCGAAACGCTATGTACACTTCTCCGTATTTGGTGGCGGTAATAAGAAAGACAAATAATTTAGAGAAATAACATTAAGTCTTAGACAAAAAAAATCTTCCAATATTGGAAGATTTTTTTTTTATATCTCAAATGTTTTTCCTTCTATCGCTAATTGTGTGTTTTCAAAATCCAGCTTAGCTTCATTTAATAAGTCATCCAACACTTTGTAACGAGATGAGAAGTGGCCAATTAACAACCGTTTAGCACCAACTTTATTGGCTACTTCGGCGGCTTGTTTCGCGGTGGTATGACAGGTTTCTAAAGCCCGCTCCAACATTTCATGTAAAAAAGTAGCTTCATGATAAAGTGTATCTGCCCCGCTGATTTGAGGAAAATAGCGCTCATCGTACTTTGTATCCGAGCAGTAGCAATATACCTTTGGAACTGCAGAATCTACCGTATAATCTTCGTATTTGATTGTTCTGCCATCTGGCAAATCAACATCTAAACTGCGTTTGAGCATTGGATAGTAACTGATAGGAACCTGCTCCTTCTCCAATTTTTCTGCAATTACTTTCCTTAGCCGTTTTTTCTCAGTAAACTTAAACCCTGTACAGGGGATACGATGGTTTAGAACAATCGTCTCTACCACCACATCATTGTTTTTAAAGATGACTTCAGGCTTTTCGGCTTGTAAGGGATAAAAATTAATTGGATATCTCAGCTGCGTATCCGTATGTTTAAACTGGAGGTCTAAAATTTCTTTCAATTCCGCAGGTGCGAAAAGATGCAAAGGCTTAACCCTACCATTTAGGTGCAAGCTGGACAGCAATCCAATTAAGCCAAAAAAATGGTCGCCGTGTAAGTGACTAATAAAAATATAGTCGATTTTAGCGGCTTTAAATCCAAATTTTATCAGCTGTTGTTGGGTACCTTCACCGCAATCAATTAAGTAGAAGCGCTCATTACAATTAAGCAATTGAGCCGTCGGATTTCTGTTATAAACCGGCGTAGCAGATGTGCTACCTAAGATCGTTACTTCAAATTTCATCAATAAATTAACCTTTGTCTACGCTGCCGCGAAGCTCCTTTTCAATTTCCTCCATGAAAATCAAATCTGTAGCTTCGTCCAACTTATTAACAAACGTAACAGATTGATGAAGGTTTGACATTTGAATAATTGATGCGATATTTTTGTTTACACAACATACTACAAAAATACCACCCGCAGCTTTACAAAGCCTGTCTCCAGCTAGCAACGAACTCAAATCTTGAGCATCATTACATTCTTTAACTGCTGATAAATCTAAAACAATATTTCGGTATCCTTCGGTATTTAGCAATACGAATTCCGACTTTAATGCTGGTGTATTATCATTAGTGAATTTCGGCTCCTCTAATTTCAACACTACATATTTCTCATGCTTATCTACACTAAATTTCATATTTTTTATTTTGGTTAATTGTTTAGTTGGTTATTCGGTTAACTGGTTAAATTGTTGAAACTGGTTAACTGAAAACTGTTAACTGAAAACTGCTAACTGAAAACTGTTAACTGCCTACTGAAGTAACTGTTCAACAGCTGTCTTTGTATTTGCTTCTATTCTATTTAAAATATTTTCTGATGGATTTTTCACAAACTGCTCTCCGGTAATTTGCTCATAAAGCTCAATGTAACGATCAGAAATGGAAGTCACAATCTCCTCTGTCATTGTAGGAACCACCTGCCCATCTTTCCCTTGAAAACCATTCTCAATCAGCCATTTACGCACAAACTCTTTAGAAAGTTGCTTTTGGGGTTCGTTAGCTGCTTGTCTTTCTTCATAACCTTCAGCGTAAAAATAACGCGAAGAATCTGGCGTATGAATTTCGTCGATCAAATAAATTTCATCACCTACTTTACCAAACTCGTACTTCGTATCTACTAAAATCAAGCCTCTTTCTGCAGCCATCTCTACCCCTCTTTGATACAAAGCATAGGTGTATGCCTCCAGTTTTTCGTAATCATTTAAAGATACGATCCCTTTAGCTAAAATATCTTCTCTTGAAATATCTTCATCATGACCAACGGCCGCCTTGGTAGTTGGAGTAATGATTGGTTGAGGCAACTTGTCGTTCTCTTTAAGTCCTTCCGGCAAGCTTACACCGCAAACCTGACGTTTGCCCAAAGCATATTCGCGAGCTGAATGCCCAGCCAAATATCCCCTAATTACCATTTCAACTTTAAAAGGCTCACAAATACGGCCAATAGTTACCATTTCATCAGGCGTTGCTAGTACCCAATTAGGCACAATATCTTTAGTGGCCGATAAAAATTTGGCTGCAATTTGGTTCAACACCTGCCCTTTGTAAGGAATTGCTTCCGGCAAAACAACGTCAAACGCAGAAATCCTATCGGTAACTACCATTGCCATTAACTGATTATCAATAGTATATACGTCGCGTACCTTGCCTTTGTAAAAACTGCTTTGTTTTGGAAAAGTGAATTTGGTTTCTTTTACTGCTTTCATGAGGGTATAAAAATAGGAAAAAAGTCGGATGTGAGACGTTAGATGTTGGAAGTTTTTAGACTAAAAACAAAAAGTCCGAAGACGGTTTAGAACTATCTTCGGGCTTTAAATTTTAGGATATCTTGAACTGATACCTTACCACTACCTCCTAACCCCTTACTGAATATCCCCGTAGGCTTTCAATATCTGTTTCACCAATTTGTGGCGTACCACGTCCTCTCCACTCAAGTAAATGATATCAATACCTTTAATGTCACCTAAAATACGTAGTGCGTTTTGTAAACCCGATTGTGCCTTTTTCGGTAAATCTATCTGCGTAACATCACCCGTAACAATAAATTTGGCGGTAGGTCCCATACGCGTTAAGAACATTTTCAACTGCAAATCGGTAGAGTTTTGTGCCTCATCCAAAATTACAAAGCAATTATCCAAGGTACGGCCACGCATAAACGCTAAAGGTGCCACTTCAATGGTTCTGTTTTCTAAATACACTTTTAGTTTTTCTGGCGGGATCATATCATCCAAAGCATCATACAACGGACGCAAATAAGGATCAACTTTCTCTTTCAAATCTCCCGGCAAAAATCCCAAACTCTCTCCCGCTTCTACCGCTGGCCTGGTCAAAATAATGCGTTTGATTTCCTTATTTTTCAATGCTCTTACCGCTAAGGCTACCGCAGTATAGGTTTTTCCCGTACCTGCCGGACCGATAGCAAAAAGCACATCATTTTTATTGATGCTATCAACCATTTTACGTTGGTTGGCTGTACGAGCTTTCACCATTAAACCATGGTTGCCATATACAATCACCTCCCCACTACTTATAGGCGTAGCTGTTGAGCTTTCCTCCGTAGGGGCATTCGAAACATTTTTTTTAGCACCTAAAATTGTATCTACATCATTGCTTGTAAGTGTACCAAATTTATCTAAATGAGCTACTAAACTGTTAATCTTATTTTCAAAATTCTTCAGTTCAGCCTCATCGCCTAAAGCCTTCACCTCGTTGCCTCTTGCCACAATTTTAAGCTTAGGAAAAGCAGCTTTGATCAACTCGTAATGCTCGTTATTAGCGCCCCAAAATTGAATTTGATCGCTTGTTTCTAATATTAGTTTTATTTCGTTCAAAATATTGTTTTTTTAACCTATGCCCTGTGTAATTCGATTTAAATTTGAATATTTGTAGGCAATTTGCCTATACGCAAGAATAAGCATAAATATTGAATTTTTAATGGCAATCATCACATTAACGACAGATTTGGGCTCGAAGGATTTCTATCAGGCTGCTTTAAAAGGCAGTATCCTGAGCCTAATGCCCAACGTTAATATTGTTGATGTTACCCATGAAGTTCCAGCCTTCAATATTTCTTATGCTGCCTTTGTACTTAAAAACGCTTATACTTACTTTCCCAAGAACACGGTACACCTTATCGGAATAGATTCTGTATTCAATGAAAACACCAAATACATGGCCTTACGTTATAGGGATCATTATTTTGTGGGAGCAGATAACGGCATTTTTTCTTTGCTTTTTGACGATATGCCTGATGAACTCGTAGAATTGAACATCATGCAGGATTTGAAGTTTCTACATTTCCCATTGGTTGATATTTTGGTTAAAGCCGCTGTACACTTAGCTAAAGGAGGAAAACTGAAGGAAATTGGTATTGCTGCAGACGATATCGAGCAGCGAATGTTATTGCATCCGGTGATTGAAAGAGATATCATCCGAGGTAGTGTTATTTTTATTGATACTTTCAGTAATGTGATTACCAATATCACGAAAGACTTGTTTACTAAAATTCAGCGAAATAGAGATTTCACGTTGTACTTCAGAAAAAGCGAAACCATTACTCAGCTTAGCTGGCATTATAACGAGGTACCAGAGGGGGAAAAACTTTGTTTGTTCGGCATCAGCAATCACCTTGAAATTGCCATTAATAAAGGAAAGGCAAGCGGCCTATTAGGACTACACCTGAATGATATTGTTAGGGTCGAATTCCATCCATAACATTTAGCTTCAGCTGCAAAGATTGCCTCGGCAAGAAAGCATCATTGCTCTTTTTTAATCAATAAGCTTATCCTTGCATCTGTGGGCGCCTTCAAAGGCATAAATTTTGCTATATTCTTATCAAACATAATTACGATGATAAGAAAAGCCATTATATTTTTACTCTCGATAGCAAGCTTAACCAACGCAACTTTTGCGCAAGACAGCTCCGCTTATGAACTTCAAAGAAATAAAATCAACGCTCTTTTAGCTGAACGTAGCGCCAAGTTTGGACAATACGAAGAAAGTTTAAATGCAAGAACTGGAATATTTGGATTTCAGACAAAAAGAGACATCAAGAACTCCAACGAAATTTTACGACAAATTGCCATTAACGACAATAATATCTTCACTGAACTAAAAGTGTTGTTAGACTATAAAGACCTTCAATTTCAGGAAGTAAAATCTAATGTAGATCATAACCAGCTGAGGATAGATAGCTACAAGAAAACCATTAGAGATTTACAGGTGAAGAACGAAGAACTGTTGGCTTATAATCAAAAAATAGATAAAAGTAAAGACAGGCTTCAACTATTGTTGTTGCTATTTGTTATTGCTTTAGCGGTTTGTATTTTTCTTATTTATCGAAAAAACAAAATCATAAAGGCGCAAAAGCCGCATGCCGGGATAAAAGTTTTATAGTATGAGAAAGACATTTTTTAAGACGCTTGTTAAGTTAAATAATTTGCTGCTACCTTCTCTTTACAAAAAAGATCCCATGAAGCTTAGCACCTTACAAAAGGCAATTTTAGGTTTTAGATATTGGGCGCTTACTAACTCGATGAAGTGAGTTTTAGTTGTTTTCTGCTAGCTTACCCTGAATAAATTCAAGTTTGACGCTTTAAAGCCGCAATTGTAGCATCTTCACTGAACACGTCTTTGTGAGTTTACCTGCTCTGATAGTTCGGAGAAGCAATCTTATTAATGATGATTCACTTCCGTATTCAAGGGATTGCTTCGTGCCTCGCAACGACGGAAGAGCGCTTTATAAACTAACCGTTAACATCCCAGTTGAACCGTCTTCATTCAACGCATAATTGACAAGTAACGCCTGCTCCGATAGTTCGGAGAAGCAATCTTATTAATGATTCACTTCCGTATTCAAGGGATTGCTTCGTGCCTCGCAATGACGGAAAATCTAGTCCGAATGCAGGCGCCTCGCAATGACGGGGAGCGAGTAATAAAAATACTTAAAAAAACAAAAGCTCGTGATTAATCAAATCACGAGCTTCCTATGATAAAGCAGTTAATTGTTAACCTTTAAAATGGTCAATAATTAAGTTTGCAAGTTCGGTACCAATGCGCTCTTGAGCCTCATTAGTTGAAGCGCCAATGTGCGGCGTTAAAGAAATTTTAGAATGAGCTAAAATAGCTGCAGACGGTGTAGGTTCGTTATCAAAAACATCTAAACCTGCAAAAGCAACCTTACCAGCATCCAACGCTTCAATTAAAGCGGCCTCGTCAATTGTGCCACCACGTGAACAGTTCACAATGCCCACTCCTTTTTTCATTGCTGCAAACTCCTCCGCTCCCAAAATTGGTTTATCAGCGAAAGGCGTATGTAATGAAATGAAATCGCTATTAGCAATCACTTCTTCCAACGACACGGTGCTTACCGGGATATCTACTTTTATGCCTAATGTTAAGTTTAAAGTAATGTTTCCGCTGAAAGGATATAAATCGTAAGCTAAAACATTCATACCTAAACCTAAAGCTACTGCAGCTGTTTCTCTACCAATACGTCCGAAACCGATGATACCGATAGTTTTACCACGTAGTTCGATACCTTTAGCATAAGCCTTTTTTAGATCATTGAATTTAGTATTGCCTTCCACTGGCATTTTGCGATTAGCATCCTGTAGGAAACGTACACCAGTGAACAAATGAGCAAACACCAATTCAGCAACAGACAAAGACGAGGCAGCAGGTGTGTTTACCACCGCAATACCTCTCGACCTAGCGTAATCTACATCGATATTATCCATCCCAACACCACCTCTACCAATCAATTTCAAATTAGGACAGGCATCAATCAAATCCTTTCTAACTTTAGTAGCACTCCTTACGGTTAAGCCATCATAATTTTGAAGTGCTTCCACTAACTGGTCCTGAGGCACTGTTTGCGTCTCAACAGTGTGTCCAGCATCTTCTAATAATTTTTTTCCTATTGGATCTATGCCATCATTGGCAAGTATTCTAGCCATTATTTTTTATATTTTTCTTCAAAACTTTGCATTAATTCAATTAGCGCATGTACGCTAGTAATAGGCAAGGCATTGTACATTGATGCCCTAAAACCACCTACACTTCTATGGCCTTTTAAACCTTCAAAGCCATTTTCGTCAGCAAATTTTGCGAATGGTTTTTCCATTTCTGGATCTTCCATTACAAAACAAACGTTCATACGTGAGCGGTCTTCCACGGCACAGGTTCCTTTGAACAAGGTATTTCTGTCAATTTCAGCGTAAAGCGCCTTCGCTTTGGCAATGTTTTCTTTCTCCATTTCTGCTACACCACCTTTTGATTTTAACCAACGAAGGTTAAGCATTGCCGTATAGATAGAAAATACTGGCGGCGTATTGTACATTGAACCACCATCAATGTGCGATTTGTAATCTAACATAGATGGGATAGCACGACCAGTTTTACCTAAAATTTCATCCTTGATGATTACCACGGTTAAACCTGCTGGACCAATATTTTTTTGTGCTCCAGCGTAAATCAAATCATATTTAGATACATCAATTACCCTACTCATAATGTCAGATGACATATCGCAAACTACTGGCACGTTAACTTCTGGAAGTTCAAAAAGCTCGGTACCGTAAATCGTATTGTTTGAAGTATAGTGGAAATAAGCACTGTCTGCAGGAACTTCGAAACCTTTTGGAATGAAGGAATAATTGGAGTCTTTTGAAGATGCTACAATGTTAGCTTTACCAAAGAATTTCACTTCTTTAATAGCTTTGCTTGCCCATACCCCTGAATCTAGGTAAGCAGCGGTTCCGCCATCAGGCAATAAATTCATAGGAACCATTGAAAATTGTAGGCTTGCTCCTCCTTGCAATAACAGTACGGAATATCCGGAAGGTACATTTAAAAGTTCCTTTACCAATCTCACTGTTTCTTCAACTACACCATCAAATTCAGGTGAACGATGCGAAATTTCTAGAATTGATAAACCGTCTTTAAAATCAAGTACTGCAGCAGAAGCTTGCTTAAAAACTTCTTGCGGTAAAATACAAGGACCAGCTCCAAAATTATGTCTCATTTTTATTTTTTTTGATTGCCGTAAAATTAACACTTTGACATTAATTATTTAGTTTTTTTATCAACCAAATAACCAACATGACAATCGTTTGAGAAAAATTAAAAATGAAGTGCTAGTATTTTAACCAATTACGATGTAAAATTAACATCGACTATTTAGTTTTTAGTTTAAAAATAAGCTTGAAATTAACCTGACGACCAGTTAAGTAATTAGGTATACCGTAGCTGATATTGTTCACATCTTTTAACCATAAATAAGACACCGTGTTATTGATATTCAACAAGTTAAACACTTCTGCATACGCAATAACAGATGTAAAATACCTACTTAAAAATTGTGGTTTCCTTTTAGCTTGTTCATCCAAAAAGTCGTTAGAAAAGCCAATATCCACCCTTCTGTACGCAGGGATACTAAAATTATCGGTATAAGTACTTACGAACGGCGAACCTACCGGCAGTTTTGCACCATAAAGTAAATTCAAATGCACTTTGTAGGTAGGACTTTTGAATAATCTATCCTGAAAAAACATCGAAAAATTAACCCGTTGGTCTGTTGGTCTTTTTAAATAGCCCGGATAAATTGTTTGGTTTTGTCCATTAGCGTCTTTCTTCACGTAGCTGTCTCCAATGATATCTTGATCAGCGCTTAAAACCGACACCCTAAAGAGCGACATCAAGTCCTTAACCAATTCGCCACTCACAGAAAAATCAGCACCATAAGTGCGACCTTTTGCCGTTTGATCCGCTAAATATTTAATACGTACATTATCTACAGTATAGGGGATCATCCGGTCGGCATATTTATAATACACCTCAGATGTAAATTTAAGCCTTGTACCCAAACCAGTAAAGGCAAAATCATACCCAGCAGAAACATTGTAAGAACGCTGGCTTTTTTGGTTTAAGAACAAGGAACCATCCACCCCCCTAAGGCTGCGATAACTTGGTGGCTGCTGATAAATGCCGGCAGTAAAGTGCCAAAGCTTGTAATCTTTTGGACGGTAGATGAATAGCAAACGTGGGCTTACCAACAATTCCTGGCTTAAATCGTTATAATTTATCCTTGCTCCGAACTGAAAATCAGCTTTGCTAGAAATGGCATAACTATCTTGCAAATAAGCAGAAATGGTATTTACTTTCAGTTGGTTATTGGAGAAAATCGCATTTTCAAAAGTGAAAGAATTGGTGTTAGCTGGCAAAATATATCCAGCAGAATCAATATAATTATATTCGTTAATTTTATCGATATACTTGGCCTGTTCAAACCTTGCGCCATAGGTTAAACTATGTTTCCCTGCACTTTGCTCAACCTTAATTTCGCTGCTGGCAAAGGTAGAATTTAAGCTATTTCGAGCATAGCTGTAGTAACTTCCCAACCCCCTATTTTTACGCACTGGCCCAAACTGACCATCGGCAAAATCGTTATCTATGCCTTCAAAAACATAATTTCCATCAATATCGAAACGTTCTCTTTCCACAATTTCGAAATAACTATTGATCCATTTGATAGCAATATTGCTCTTCGGATTAAATATTCCTGTTACGGCACCTCCATAAGTATGATAATCGTCGACCTCTTGCCCTTCGTAATCTACCTTTAGCCTTATTGGTGTGTTAATCGTTCCAAATTGAGTTTCTCTACTTTCTGGGATTAATTTGAAGCTACCCGAATTGAAGTTAAGCAGTGTATTGATACTAAATTTTTTACTGAAATTATATTGGTAAAGCGCCTGCAAATCGTTAAAATTTGGTCTGTAGCTGCCTCTTACATCTTGAGTGCCTAAAATATTACGATTATCTTTACGTCTGAAACCAAACAACAAGTGACTATTTTTGAAAGTCTTCTTAGCAGTTGCCGACAAACCCATTAAGCCCGCTGTTAAAACATATTGATTGCTGTCTGGCTTATCGTATCTCACATCCAACATAGAGGACAACTTATCATTATAACGAGCATTAAAGCCACCCGCAGAAAAACGTGCTCTAGTTACAAAATCAGGATTGATAAAACTTAAACCTTCCTGTTGACCATTTCTGATTAAAATGGGCCTGTTAATTTCAACGTCATTTACGTAAATAAGATTCTCATCAAAATTGCCTCCACGAACGCTATATTGAGAACTTAACTCATTATTAGTTGACACGCCGGGCAAAGTTTTAAGTATCGATTCAAAATTCATGGACACGGTAGGCAGGTTACTCATCGTCATTACATCAACCTCCTGTGCATTATTAAGCTGATTGGCTTTATTGGTCACCTTTACTGCCTTTAGTTCTTTTACATCTGGTCGCAAAACGATGTTTTTAACCAGTTCAGCACCTTTAGCAACGGTTAGTGCAACCGTTTCTGTTTTGTAACCTACAAGCTTAAAACGCAAGCTAAAGTTTGACAACCTAGATTGGATACTGTATTTTCCTTCATTATCTGTAGTAGTAGTGGCCGCTAAGCCTACTAAACTTACCGTCACTTTTGGTAGAGGTTCGTTTTTATCGTTAACAACTACACCAACTACTTTGGCTAAAGGTTGTTGCGACCAAGCAGTTAGGCCAACAAATACTGGCAGTAACAAAAGAAATAGCTTTTTGAACATTATTTAGATGCTTTGCGTGTTGATTTGAACGTTTTTTAATTCAGCAATCATTTGCGTAGGACTTGGCGCTGCAAAAACCGCATTACCGGCTACAAAAACATTGGCACCTGCTTCAATTAAAGATGCAATATTTTGAATGCCCACACCACCGTCAACCTCTATGTATAAATTAGGATTGAGCTGCAGCGACATTTGCTTCAATTCAGCCACTTTATTTAACGTTTGCGGTATAAATTGCTGACCACCGAAGCCAGGATTTACCGACATCACCAAGGCCAAGTCAATATCCTGCAAAATATCTTTTAGTAATTGTACTGGTGTATGTGGATTTAAAGCAACACCAGCTTTGCATCCTACTGATTTGATCAACTGAATGGTACGATGCAAATGGGTACACGCTTCGTAATGAACAGTGATGATATCAGCCCCAGCTTTTGCAAAATCGGCAATGTATCTATCCGGGTCAACAATCATCAAATGCACATCGAATGGCTTTTTAGCGTGTTTTTTCGCTGCTGCAATTACTGGGAATCCGAAAGAAATATTGGGTACGAAAACACCGTCCATGACATCAACATGAAACCAATCAGCTTCACTTTCGTTAATCATTTCTACATCACGTTGTAGGTTGGCAAAATCTGCTGATAATATGGACGGGGCTATTAAGTGTTTCATTTGGCTTTTTGGTTACTGCTATGCACAATGCAATGTTAAATTATGTTATAAGATTGCTTCTTTAACGACTTTGTTAAATCAATAGCTCGGTTGAAACAATCATCGCAATTTACAAATTCTTTGATAATAACAATTATGGCAAAAAGACAAACCGTACATTAAGTTATAAATGATCTTAAGCTAAGGGGTAACAAATTTCACTTCGAGTTGATATCACATAAATATCAATCAAGTATTAACCTTTAAAATAAGAAATCATGAAAAAGTCTATTCAAATTATCGGAATGTTAGCTATTACGCTTGTAACCTTTTTTGCCTGTAAAAAAAACGAAGTGGAACCACAGAAAGAGGATCGATTTTCGGTGAATATGCAAGTAGCAATTAAAGGTGGTGAAGAAAACGCAGTTATAATAGGAACTAAAGCAGAACTTAAGGCAGCACTAACCGAAAAAGAAAAAACAGTGTATCTTAAAAAAGTTTCGATTAACAATAATGTGTTTATACCAATTGTAGGCCCAGTGAAAGACCCTAATGGTTTATGCTGGGATGAGATTAATGCTTACGTAGATGCTCACAGGGCAGAATGGCAGGCCACTGCTAATCAAAATTGCCAAACTATTTTGGTATGCGTTACCTGCCCTAATTCCGGCGGTGGCTTATATATAATGTATGCATTTAAGCCTACTTCTCCAAAATGTATGGTTTACGAACAATTTGAAATGCAATACAGTTTGGCTGCCTTTAACTTTGGTGATAACGAGTTAGAAAGTGAAGCGATAGCTAATTTTATAAAAAGAAGGTAAGGTAATAAGCAAAAGAGCCATCCATTTAGGACGGCTCTTTGTGTTATTTGAAATGCTACTTATTAACCTTGTGGCGCAGCTGGAGCAGCACTTTCAGGTTTTGGAGGGCGAGGCAACAATACTTTACGAGAAAGTTTCATTTTACCTTGCTTATCGATATCCAACAATTTCACTTCAATGATTTCGCCTTCTTTCAATACGCCATCCATAGTTTCTAAACGTTTCCAATCAATCTCAGAAATGTGCAACAAACCATCTTTACCTGGCATAATTTCTACGAATGCACCAAAAGGCATGATAGATTTCACTTTACCAGTGTAAACCTCACCAATTTCTGGCTTAGCAGCAATGGCACGGATACGAGCAACAGCTGCATCTATTGAAGCTTTATTATCAGCAAAAACCTCTACGATACCTTTGTTATCCACCTCTTCAATAGAGATAGTTGCGCCAGTCTCGCGTTGCATTTCCTGAATAATTTTACCACCTGGGCCAATTACCGCACCAATAAACTCTTTATCGATAGTTAAAGAAACGATACGAGGTGCATGTGGTTTCATATCAGAAGCAGGTTCAGCGATAGTTTTGTTCATTTCACCTAAAATGTGTAAACGACCATCTTTTGCTTGCAACAATGCTTTGGTTAACACTTCGTAAGACAGACCATTGATTTTCAAGTCCATTTGACAAGCTACGATACCATTTTTAGTACCAGTAACTTTAAAGTCCATGTCACCTAAGTGATCTTCATCACCTAAAATATCTGATAAAACAGCATATTTTCCAGTTTTCTCATCGGTAATTAAACCCATTGCAATACCCGATACTGGAGATTTGATTTTGATACCAGCGTCCATTAATGCTAAAGTACCTGCACAAACGGTTGCCATTGATGAAGAACCGTTAGATTCTAAAATATCAGATACAATACGGATAGTGTAAGGATTTTCAGCTCCTGTAGGCAATACTTTCTTCAACGAACGCATAGCCAAGTTACCGTGACCTACTTCCCTACGACCAACACCTCTGTTAGGACGAACTTCGCCAGTTGAAAAACCAGGGAAATTGTAGTGCAACAAGAATTTGTTATAACCATTAATGAAAGCGCCATCAATCATCTGCTCATCATCTTTACTACCTAAAGTAACTGATGTTAATGATTGAGTTTCGCCACGGGTAAATACCGCCGAACCGTGAGCTGCCGGCAAATAACCAACTTCACTCCAAATTGGACGGATTTGTGTAGTTGTACGACCATCTAAACGGATGCCTTCATTTAACAACAAGTTACGTACGGCATCGTACTGCACATCATGGAAATAATGTTTAGCCAAAGCTTTAGTTAAATCTGCTGTATCTTCAGGGAAAGCATCTAAAATTTCGTTGATGATGGCAGTAAAGCCTTCAGAACGCTCATCTTTACCTAAACCAGATTTAGCAATAGCATAAACTCTGTCGTAAGTTTCAGCATAGATTTTTTCTTTTAAGGCCTCATCGTGATCTTCGTGGTTGTACTCACGTTTTACAGTTTTTCCAGTTGCTTCTGTTAACTCCAACTGAACGGCACATTGTACTTTGATTGCCTCATGAGCAAATTTCAAAGCTTCTACCATCTCTTCTTCTTGGATTTCATCAGCCTCGCCTTCTACCATCACGATATCGTTAGCAGAACCAGCCACTACGAACTCCAATGTAGCTCTTTCTAAATCGCTTAAGTAAGGGTTAATTACCAACTTACCGTCAATTTTTGCTACACGAACTTCAGAAATAGGACCATTGAAAGGAATATCAGACACTGCTAAAGCTGCAGAAGCCGCCAAACCTGCCAAACAATCTGGCATTATATTTTTATCTGCCGAAATTAAAGAGATCATTACCTGCGTGTCAGCATGGTAATCATCAGGAAATAACGGACGTAAAGCTCTATCTACTAAACGAGAAATTAATACTTCATAGTCAGACAATTTAGCCTCACGACGTAAGAAACCACCTGGAATACGACCAGTAGCGGCATATTTCTCTTGATAATCTACCGATAAAGGCAAGAAATCAGTACCTGGTTTAGCACCAACAGTTGACACAACCGTTGCTAACAACATGGTATCACCCATTTTTACTACCACAGCACCATCAGCCTGTTTTGCTAATTTGCCTGTTTCAATTTCAACAATTCTTCCATCGCCCAAATCGAACGATTTTTTTATTACATTCATTTAAAAAAAATTATGGTGTGTTTCCTCTTTTTGCACACCGGTGTTTATATATACGTTTATACGTTCTTTTGTTTGCAAAGCAAAAAAGCCACCCGCAATTGGATGGCTTTATTGATAAAAGCTCTTATTTAATGATATCTCTTAGCGATAAAGCTTTGATGATAGCACGGTAACGCTCAATATCTTTTTTGTAAAGATAAGCTAAAATACCACGACGCTTACCTACCAATTTTTGTAGTGCTAATTGAGTAGAAAAATCTTTACGATTTTTTTTCAAATGCTCTGTTAAGTGGGCAATACGATAAGTAAATAAAGCTACTTGACCTTCTGCAGAACCTGTGTTAGATGCTGCTCCGCCGTGTTGATTAAAGATTTCGGCTTTCTTTTCTGGACTTAAATACATTACTTGAATAATATTAAAGTGAATTTAAATTAATTAATTGCTTGCAAAGATAAGCTATTTTTCTGATTACTGAAATTGTTGAATTGATTAATTGTCAAATTGTTTTTATCGGTTAACTGTTTGAACTACTGAATTTTGTTCAATCATTCTTTTTTGAAAAGCAAGGCATTGGTTCTTGGATGCTTCAGCCCTGCTATCCGTTACAATCTTTTTGTTGGAACTGCCTTTTTCATCATCGTCATGCTGAGTTTATCGAAACATCTATTAACCAGCAATCCTTCGACAGGCTCAGGATGACGCCAACAAAAAGTATTTTCACTCCTATCAGGTTTAATTAACATCAACTCGTACTATGCACAAGCTTTGACAAACCTATATCGAGCTTGCTAGAGGTTTGTCAAAGCTTAATGCACAAACAGATTAGCTTTGCTGTTCCGGATTTAGGAAGCTGGATTTAAATTCGGATTACAAATCCGGAGATAGTGCTTCGAGATTACAAATCTCGAAGAGCGAAACAATTAGCACTATGCGCAAGCTTTGACAAACCTATATCGAGTTTGCTAGAGGTTTGTCAAAGCTTAATGTACAAACAGATTAGCTTTGCTGTTCCGGATTTGCAATCCGGAATCCTTATCCACGGATTTAAAATCCGCCCCTGCGCATTCCAGATTTAGAAATTGAATTTTAAATTCGGATTACAAATCCGGAGATAGTGCTTCGAGATTACAAATCTGGAAGAGCGAAACAATTAAATAATCTACGCTGTGTTTTTGAAAGACACTTAGCAATTGCAGCATTTCGGCATTTTCCTTGTCGAAAGACATAGATTAGCTATGGCTTGGTTTACGGATAAGAAGACCTTTACCCTGTGGTTGTTTTAATGGCTTACCTCCATTAAGCTGCACAGCAGTACGGTTCAGTTGCAACAAAGTAAATATTTTTTGCTCTGCAGATTTACGTAAATATAGCGTCTCTCGCTCGGCGAGTATGGTCTCACGAGGAATACTGATATCGTATATTTTTAATCTGCCCATTAGTCAAAAATACGAAAATACTTACTGAATTAAAAGTGCTTGTTTGGCGAGCATAAAAAATTCAAACAACTTTTGTATCTCAGGGTTATAAAAGCAAATTGTACAAAAAACTATACATTTCAGAAAAAATAATATCTTCGCATAAGAAAAATAGCTAAAAACCTCTATGGCAAAACTACTAATCATTGATGACGAACGAGCGATACGCAGCACGCTTAGAGAAATATTAGAATACGAGAACTATGAAGTTGATGATGTAGACAACGGCATCGACGGATTAGAGATGATCAAAAAGAACGATTATAATTTGGTTCTTTGCGACATCAAGATGAATAAAATGGATGGCATGGAAGTGCTTGAAACAGCATTGGGCATTAAACCCGACCTTCCTTTCATTATGATTTCTGGACATGGCACTGTGGAAACTGCCGTTGAAGCTAGTAAAAAAGGCGCCTTTGATTTCATTTCTAAACCACCTGACTTAAACCGACTTTTAATTACTGTACGTAATGGTTTAGACCGCGGTTCCTTAGTAACGGAAACCAAAGTATTAAAGCGAAAAGTTAGTAAAACCCGTGATATCCTTGGTAATTCAGATACGATTGGCAAGATCAAAGAAACTATAGACAGGGTTGCTCCAACCGAAGCCAGAGTACTGATTACTGGTGCTAATGGTAGCGGCAAAGAATTAGTAGCCAGATGGTTGCACGAAAAATCAAATCGTTCAGACGGTCAGTTAATTGAAGTAAACTGCGCTGCAATTCCATCTGAATTAATAGAAAGTGAATTGTTTGGTCATGAGAAAGGCTCATTTACATCGGCAGTAAAGCAACGTATTGGGAAGTTTGAGTTGGCCAACGGTGGTACGTTGTTTTTGGATGAAATTGGCGACATGAGCATGTCGGCACAGGCAAAAGTACTGCGTGCCTTACAAGAGCACAAAATTACCAGAGTTGGTGGCGAGAAGGAAATTGACGTTAACGTTAGAATTGTAGCGGCAACCAATAAAGATTTGTTGAAAGAGATTGAAGACGGCAATTTTAGGATGGACTTGTACCACCGTTTGAACGTAATTAACATTCATGTACCGCATTTAACTGAGCGCACAGACGATATTCCGGTGATTGCACAAAGCTTTTTAGAAGAAATTTGCGGCGAGTACGGCATGCCTACCAAAAAAATTACGGATGGTGCAATGGAAGCCTTAAAACGCTTACCGTGGACTGGTAACGTACGTGAGCTGCGCAATATGATTGAGCGTCTAATTATCTTAAGCGATAAAACCATTACCGAACAAGACGTAGTTGCCTTTGCTAATCCGGGTGGCGGCACCAATGTTGGCGCTGGTACATCAAGCGGCTCTAGCGGACAAGGCGGAAGCTTTAATTACGATAGTTTCAACAATTTCCAAGAGTACAAGGATTTTGCTGAAAAAGAATTCATCAAGTTTAAATTGGAGAAAAATAATTGGAACGTTTCCAAAACTGCAGACGATATTGACATACAAAGAAGTCACCTGTATAGCAAAATTGAAAAATTTGGCTTGAAGAGAGCAGAATAGCGATGTTAACATTGTAATAAATAAAAGAGTTGGACCTAAAAACCCAACTCTTTTTTTTGGAAGTCAGAAAATCACATTGAGTTGAATAACTAATCCGCATTCTGGATTTTTTTGATTGATCATCAGCTATTTTTCCTTGCAAGTAACGGAGCCATTGAAGCAGCGGCTAATTTCAAAACGGTTTCGTAACTACTCCGCCACTTACAAAGAATATCTACAATAAATCCAATTAGATCGATAATTTGCCCTGATTAAATCTCCAGCAGGAAAATTTGCAAGAAAATACCATCGGCTGATTTTACGTATCTATTAAAAGCCAACATTTTACTATCATTAGACCACAATACAGCACCATTGAGTTGTTCAGGTGCTTCGTACTGCGGTGTTAATCTTGTGGATTTACCAGAGGCTATTGCGGTAATAAACACACTTTGATCAGCAATGTAGGAAATAAACAAACCATTAGGACTGATATTGATAGGGCTGGTGATAGAAAAAGAATTGTCTGTAACTTGGTTAACTTTACCTCCGTTTGGAGATACAGAAAACACCTGAATCAAACCCTTCTCATTTTCAGCTAAAAAGAAAATCAACGCACCATCTGGACTGCTCCGTAACCAATGCCTGGGACCTTGAACGCCCTTTTTGGAAAAGGTAATACGGCGCTGCTTCAATTCACTAGGAACTGCAGGCCTAGTGCGAGTTGTACCCGCGATATCTGCTCCAAAATCTAGTAAGGCAATATTTTCCGGAATATCAACTACAAAAATTTCGGTAATAGTAGCTCCTTGCTCATTCCTCACATTTCCTTGGTATGCAATTGCTTTTTGCTGCCGGCTTCCATCGGGTTTTAAATATCCATCCTTACCTATCCAACATTCATCAAAAGCCTTATCTATTTCATCCGTACCTAATTTTGGATGTTCCGTTACTTCGGCAGCCAACACAGCATACATTTCGCCATCATTATTTTCCAGATCGGTAGCTTTATTGACACTTACTTTTTTTGGAAACATCAATCCAATAGTGCGTAAATCCTTTACCGAATCGTCGGTTTTAGCCAGCTGCGCCATCACCTCATCGTTATACGTAAAACTGATCATTTGACCATCTCCACTCCACGAATGCGCATGCGTACCGCCCCGTAGAGCACCTTGTGTAAATGGTGAATCAAGCTGCCTAGCATCCATAAAAATAGGTTGCTGAGGGTTTTCCAAATCAATTGCTACACCAGTTCTACGAGTAAAATCATAAGGTTTTTGTTCATTTGCGTTGCGAATGCCGTGGATAAAAATTACACGGTTAGCTACCGGCGAAAAACTTGCTGCGCCAACACCTGGGCCAAACTGCGATTGATTAGGAACAGTATAAATGATTTTCTCTTCGGCAGTTTGCGTATTTACAATCCCAATGCTATCCGTGATTTTAATATCCCCATCATTATTTCTAGTATCAAAAACTATCCATTGATTATCCGAAGAAAACACTTGTCCGGTGTTTACGGTATGTCCGAAATTACTGAAAGTCAACTGAATGGGCTCTTTATCGAACATAAAACTTACTTTTTTTGGCTTTTTGGATTTAACATATAATAAAAATGTCCGTCTTCGGCACCTATCAACAAATCAGGGATACCATCTTTATTCCAATCTACCGTAGTTGGACTGGTATCATGACCTGCGAGCACCAAATCATCTAAATAACTTTCATCACTTAGTTGAACCTTTCCATTTTTGGCGCCAACATTTTTAAGGAAATTGGCATTTTTACTGTTGACTATCACATCCAAGGCACCGTCGCAATCCCAATCCACAATAGTAAATTTTCGGCGACCGCTTTGGCCAAATTTTCCATCATTTAGTTGAAGCGTACCCGGCAAGCTGTCTTTAACTGTGTGTTTCTGATCAAATGCAGCACCCTTTGTGCCTTCAAAGATACGTTTACCGGGCTTTAACCACAACTCATTGCCATCCTTATATCTTTCAAAAAAACTTAAATAACCGCCAGTATCAAGCATTACGATATCGGCAAGTTTATCCTTATTCCAATCTACCACAAAAGGTGTTGTACGCCACTGCGTAACTAACGTTTGTGGTTTTGGATCCCACCAGTTCCAAGAAGGTTTATGTGGAACAGTATTGGCAGGCCATTTCACTTTCACATTTTGTGCTTTGCCCAATTTAGGACTTTTGGCTGTGCCGATATTTTTATACCAAAGCACTTCACCAAAAATGGAGTTGACAACGATATCCTTTAAACCATCATTATCCCAGTCAGCAACGGAAACCGTCGTATAGCCCCATTTAGCTTCGGCAGGGCCTTGAATTGAGCCATTGCTGCCGGCCTGAATTCGGATTACTTTTCCATCGCTTTCTAAATATTTTGGTGCAGCCCATTTTGGCATACCATTGTTCATTCCCAAGTTTTCGATGAAACCGATATATCCGGCAGAATTCCCTACAATGATATCTTCATCGCCATCGTTATCCCAATCTACCCCTACTGGCGTAGCCAAGGCACCAAACTTCACATTATCTGCCTTTTGCTTAAAGTAAAACGGCGATTTGAACACAGGCATACCGTCTTTTACTTTGCCCGTATTTTCAATGAGTGCCACTCTCCCATCTTCATCTCCTACCACCAAATCAACATCTCCGTCTCCATCCCAATCTACGGCCGTTGGCAAAATCATTTCTAAATCCATTTTGATAACTCCCAACTCGTTGCTCAAATATCTTCCCTTGGCATATTTAGGTTTTTGCTTGGTTCCTATATTTTCGAAATAAGTCATCTTATCTAAAAATTCACCGCAAATGATATCTAAATCACCGTCTCCATCAAAATCAGCAAAGTTTGGAGAAGGTGCACCGTACACATCAATATCCTTTCCATCAGCCTTTAACCTACCTTTGTTTTCATAGTTGCCGTTTTTATTTTCAACTAGATATAGAAAGCCTCGAAGTGGCCCGTTTGTCCAAACGCCTTGTTTATTATAGGCATTATCCCAACCGTAATCACCCCAATCATCAATGCCCACAATGATGTCATCATCGCCATCAGCATCAAAATCAACAAACTTCCATTGATTAAAACGGTTGCGACCTTTCAAATCCTTAAGGATAGAATCAGCTGGAAATAGCTTCACTTTCTTTTTGCCTAAGTCGGCCTTAAAATTAGGCAATTCAACGCCGGGCGTAGTATAACGTGCTTTGCCGTTGTTGGTATAAGAAATTTGGATATTTTTTACCGCAGGGCCAAGTTTAACTGGCTTTTCAAATACCGGAATTTTATCTCCAGATTTATTTTCAAACAACCAAAGGCCGTTGAAAGGCTTATCAGGACAGGAAACTAAAAGGTCCATATCACCGTCACCATCCCAATCCACAGGAACCGGCCAAGCCCAAAGGCCAACCCCTAAATCAACCACTAAACCTGGGTTATTGTATTTCAATAGCTTTAATTTCGGATTATCCGCAGGCGTTACAACACTCGCTTTTTTAAAAGTAAAAGCGAAAAGAAGAAGTGCCACCAGCGCTGCAAAAGGTATAAATAGTTGTTTCATTTTGGATTGATTTCTCTTTGAGGTTTAGTTTAAATCCCTAATTCTTTTAAAAATTTGATGATTGCTGTATTAATTTCGGCGTTTTGCTGCGAGGTAAATTTGCCGTGAAGTCCATCGGGGATGGTAATCATTTGATTTTTCACGCCATTCGCATCAAGCAATTTTTTTAAGTTAACAGATTGCTGGTAATTTACCGATGGGTCAGCCGTGCCATGAACGATAAAAGTTGGTGGCGTATTTTGATTGATATATTGCAATGGCGATAATAATTTTGCGAAAGAAATCTCCTCGGCCTTATCGCCAAGCCAAATGGCGTTGCGACTTCCACTTTTAGAATGGATATATTCCCAAACATCAGTAATGCCAAACTTATCTATTACCGCAGCAATTTTGATGGGCTTTTGATAGCTGCAATCTTGATCAAACTGCTTGTTGCTTTGCATGTAACCGGCCAATAGCGCTAAATGGCCACCTGCGGAACCACCCATTAATACCACTTTATCAGGGTCGATATGGTATTTGCTTTCGTTCAGTAGGTAGCACAAGGCTGATCGTACATCCTCCACAGCAGCTGGTGCTGGAGCATCCTTAGCTAAACGATACTCGATGGTGGCCACGGCGTAGCCTTCGTTAAAAAACATTTTAAATTGGTTTGCTGTTCCTTTTGAGCCTTGAGTCCAGCCGCCACCATGTACAAAAAGCACCAGGGGAGTAGATTTATTTGACTGTTGCGGAATAAACAAATCCATTACGCCTATCCAATTTCCAACTTTCTTATAAGGCAGTTCTAGGTAATGGTCGTATTTTTCGGGCAAAAATAGCTTAGTACTTTTGCTAGCTTGAGCTGCTGCCAAAAATGGCATTAGCAATAAAACGATAATAACTTTGATTTTCATCTGTGGCTAATCAATTGATGGAAATTACATTGGTATCACCCAATTATCTGTACGAAACGAGGAAGCTGGAAAGCCATTTTTATTAAATAAATCGCCCATTGCCCAAGCTTTAAATGCATAACGCACCGAAACGGGGTTTTGCACCTGCGTAGCGCTAACCTCTATTCCATCCTTAGTTATTTTAGCAGTAGCAGGATAAAACACCTGATCTTTACCTGCTATTTCAAAGTTATTGCTATTCCCATTTTTGAAATAAAGCCCATCTGCATAATTGAACTTTAACCATACGCTGCTTCCTTTAATAGCCTGGCTTACAAATTCTGGACCTTGATAAGGCACATTTTTAAACCCATAGCTTTTGTTTAAAGCCATTGCGGTCAGTCTGTCGCTTACGGTTTGTTTATCTGGCGGATGAATGGTGTTTTGCGCACCCACATCCATGATTACGGCCATCCCCGAGTTGGGTATGAGTTTCTCCGCTTTTAATTGTGCTTCCCTTAAAAAAGGAACTTTAGGCTGCAATTCCAGAGAAGCTTTGGATAACTTTTCTGTTTTGGAAATGTAAGGAGCGATTTGCACATAATAAAAAGCGAATTCTCCTACGTTCCAGCGCTGCCTCCAATCGGCCACCATTGCTGGAAACATCTTTAAATAATTTTCTGGTTCGTGTCGGTTTTGCTCGCCCTGATACCACATTACCCCCTTAATTTGATAGCCCAAAAGTGGGTTAATCATCCCGTTGAATAATCCAGTAGCTACATTTTTATTTTCAAGCGCAGCGTTATTGTCTTGAGGTATGGTAACATCAGGGTACGGATTTAAACTTTTGGCACTCATCCACGCTTGTACCAGCGTACCGCCCCAAGCCACTTGAATAATTCCAATAGGCACCTTTAATTTTGCCTGCAAGTTTTTAGCGAAACCGTAAGCAACCGCACTAAATTCGGCAACTACTTCGGTGCTGGCAGCATTCCATTGGCCTTTCACATCTGCCAAAGGACGCGACCAAGTTACTTTTTCACCTAAAAACAATCGTATTTTATCGTTTTTAGCGTTCTTGATAATTTCATCAGCATTAGCTACTGGTTGATCTTTAAAACCGCGAAGAGGCATTTCCATATTTGATTGCCCCGACGCCACCCAAACTTCACCTATCAGGACATCTTTCAAAGTAATTTTTTCCCCGTCATCAATTGTTACTGTATATGGGCCGCCCGCCGCCGGTGTAGCCAACTTTACCTTCCAACTGCCAGATGCAACCGAAGCTTTGTAGCTCTTTTTATCCCAAGATGAGGTAATGGTGACTGTATTTTTATCTGAATTACCCCATATCGCGGCTTGTGAATTTTGCTGTAACACCATGCCATCGGAAAAAAAAGATGGCAGTACCACTTTAGCACTAGCTACTTTTAACTGGAGAACAAACAAGGCGAGGATGCCAAAAAAGATCTTAGTATTCATTTTCAATATATTTGGTTGCGGGCAAGTTCGTAGAAAAGTTCCTATTTGCCATTTAGTATGCTGCTAATTTAACGCAATGTTACGGTATTACTGTTACTTTTATTTCCCAATTTTTGTAGGATATTAGCATTATTAGTGAACTTCAAACTAGGGTTTGAGATTGCCTTTACAACGAGCAACAAGGACACGATTTCCGGAAAGTTAAAACAATAAAAAAGGGACAGACAGTGAACACTATCCATCCCTCTTCATAAAAGTTATTGAGTTTATTGATTGCCTGCGGCTTTTGCCTCTTCTTTCAATTTCGCATTAATTTCTTCTACTTTTTTCTTTTGCTCGTCGTTCAACTCCGCCATCATTGCTTCGTTTCTTTCTTTAACAACAGCTTTGATTGCGGTCTTTTTTGCTTTTTCGTCTAAAGTAGCGTCTGCTTCAATTTTTGTTCTTTTTTCGGTAGCATCTTTTTTAATTGTAGCAATTTTTTTGATTTGGTCTGCATTGCAACCGATTTCAGTTAACGCTGCTTTATTCCAAGCAAATGAAGTTGGTTTTTTAGGCGCATCCTGTGCATTAGCAAACACCACGGTAAAGCACGCTATAAAAAGCGTAAGTAATAATTTTTTCATCACGTTTATATTTTATGAACTAAATATATTCATTTTTTAAGATTTCCAAATCAGCTAAGGCTAAATATTTTAAGTTATTTTATAACATCAATTATTACTTAGTATGATTTGGTAAATTTTGCGCTCCAGCTTTCTCCAAACTGCGATTTCACTTGAAGAATATACAACCCGTTAGTTAGGTTTACTGGAAGTTCAATTTGGTTAACACCACTGCTTAGGCTTACTGCCGATTGGTAAATCAAATTCCCTGAAACTCCATGAAGCGCTACTTTGGCGTTTGCGGTTTTTGATGTGACCAATAGTGCTTTAACACTTTGATTTCCATTCAGGATAGTGAGCGATGCTTTTGAGTTATCGAAGTTAAGCAGCTGTACCTCTCCAATTTCCTCGGTTTTGCCATCAAAATCAGTTTGAGTTAGCTGATAGTAATTATTGCCGCTAAGTGGTTGAAAATCTGTAAAGTTGTAGGTTTTAGCATCGCTTGAGTTACCTGCTCCATTGATTTGCCCGATTTTTTTGAAAACTCGATCATCGCCAGCCCTTAACACATGGAAATTTGCATTATTTTGTTCGCTTTCAGTAGACCAAGTTAAACGAGCAGCGCTGTTTTGTTTTGTTGCTTTAAAAGAGATTAGGTTTACCGGAAGTACCTGCAAATAAGCTGCTGGCGTTAGGGTTTGCGCATAGAGTTGCAAATGCGTTTCGCTGGCCAATCGGCCTAAACCAAAAACACCAGTTGTACTAGTTCCTCCCCATACATATAAGCGTAGCTCTGCTTTTTTTCCCGGCGGAATAACAGCGCTAAGATCGGTATTAGCTAAGGCCAAACTGTAATAAATACCATCAACATCTACACTTAGCGGAACATCATTGCCTAAATTTACTACTGGGCTTGAGGGAGATATTTCATTAGCACCATCTCCCAAAACTAATTGCCACCTAGCGTTGGTAGCCGTAGTGCTATTCCCTCTAAACTTCATTCTATATCCCAATAGTTGAGTATAGTTCACTGCATCTCCGGTCAAATCTATTTTATAATATGTTTCTTTAGTTACGGCATCATTAAAGCTTAAAGGGATATCCTCAAGCACCTGACTTTTATAGGTAACGGCATAAGCATTATTTAAAGATGCTTTTTCTAAACCAGCACCTCTTACAAGCAAAAGGGTATTTTCAGTTGTAGATTTTCTCAACCAACTTTGCTGAAAACTACTTGCTACCTCAGCTGCATAAGTACTCGCATTGATATTGGAGAAATCCCAAGTAGCTGCTAGTGGTCCTTCGGCTACGTAACCCTTAAAAGTAATTAGTTCTGTAGTTGAGGCACTACTTTTACCAAAGCCAAAACCTCTAGTAGTGGTCGAAACATCAGTTACACCATCGCTTTGCTTAGCTTTAGCACCCCAGGCGTAAATGCGAAAATATACGTTGGTATTAGGCGCAATTTGCTGTAAGGCAGCAATTCCACTTAAATCAATGGTGGGCTCTACATCTCCATTGGTATTTGTAAATCCTAAAAGTACATCGGCATTGCCAATTTCTACGAAGTTATTGGTGTTGCCAATGCTATAAAACCATCGGTACGTAACATCAGCTGCAGTCCAAGCGTCGGCAGTGCGTAACCTAAAATCTAAACTTTTCAGGTACAGAAACTTGCTAGCTGCATTTAGCTTCAACTCGTAATAAACGTTGTTGGTAATGGCATCTGCCCGGTTGCCGCCAGCTGGAAGCAAACCTACGTAACTGTAAGTAGAGTTATTGGTATAAGTTAATCCGCCACCTCTTGAAAGTGTCATGTTGGTAAGGCCATCCAACTTATAATTTCCCTCTATTGGATTGTCCTGAGGGTTTAAATTATTGGCCGAGGAGGAGCCGGAGGTAAATGACAAATAGCCAATTTTTCCTTGTGCCCCTGCAAAAAAAGCAGTGAAGCCTAGCAAAATGAGTAGTAAAAGTTTTTTCATATGATTTACTTTGGTTAATGGATTGTTATTTCTTAGTGATTGTACCGTCTACAACCAGCGCATTGCTTCCTTTGGAATCTGATTTTCCGAAACCAAATGCAATTGCTTTACCTTGGTTAGTTAAAGCGCCCCAGGCATACAATCGGAAAGTGATTTTTCGACTTACTTTTTGAAGAGCCTTGATGCTAGAAAGGTTGATGGTTTGCTGCTTGATGCCATTGTTTCCTGTGAAAGTTACCTCCACATCTGCATCGCCAATTTTAACAAAGTTCTTACCATCTAAACTGTAAGCCCAACGATACTTGTGTGCCGATTGTTCCTGTCGGCGCAGGATTGCATCTAAACTAGTTAAGCTTACCTCATATCCTGTTTTAGGATTTACTTCAAATTGGAAATAAGCGTTAGACTTTTGGGCATCATCATAATTCTCATCCACCCCAAAATTACCACTAAAACCTCTGCTATTGCCTTGCTTGGGCTGTACTCCTTCGCCTCTGGTGAGTTGCGCTATTTCTAAAAACTGGTTGTTGGTGGTTGCTTTGATACTCGCCTCAGTACCTTTACTGGCTTGTGGTAAAGCAAATTGCCACGCCAATAATTGAGCATTGGCAATGTTAACAAAACCAATAGAAGCAATGAAGATGATGGAGACAAAAGCTAGTTGTTTGCCCGACAGCAGATGCCGGCACATTAAATTCAATTTCATACAATACAGGATATATTTAAGTGAACTAAAGTTAGTTTGCTCCTGCACTGTAATTTTGCCTGTTATTGGCTAATATTTATACGATATTGACATTGGTTTTAGCAATCAGCTGAATAACTGACACCAAAAAGTTAATATGCTTTAATCACCAGCTTAAATCTTTTCTTTCATAAAACATAAATACCCCAGTTTCAATGCCCACTATCAAATTCATCGGAGTTTTACCGCCTCCAATGGCAGCAATACATCCGCCAATTTCATGTCCGCCTAAGGATATATTTTGCCCTTTGAACTTGAGTACCTTCGGAAATTCATAATTTGGCTTAACATCAGTTCCCTTATTTTTCATGAATAAGATTGTGGATCCTCGTTTTGGCTTCATATGAATTGGCAATCCGCTTATCGTATCAGGAATGGATTGTTTTCCATAAGTGCCTACCAATAAATCCTTAATGCCGTCTCCATCCCAATCAACGATTTCAAATTTTGCCCTGCCAACAGTGCCACCTCCTAATTTGTTGCCCCTAATATTTTTATCGCCCATTTTAAGCTTTCCACCATCTTCTAAATTGTATTTATCCAATTGCCAATACAAATGAAATTCATCATCTTTATCAAGCGTGATATAAGCCATTCGGTTACCTAATTTTGCAACACCAGGTCGGGTGCGCCAAGTGCCGTACATATCCAAACCATCTAGGTAAAGCGTGTGTTCCCGATCCAATTTTGGCTTTGTTTTAGTACCGATATTGAGATAAACCATAAACTTTCCTCTGCTGTCACCAGTGATGATATCCAACAAACCATCGCCATCCCAGTCTATCACATTAGGGGAAGTGTAGCCCCATCGAGCCTCTCCAGGACCTTGAATATCCTCTCTGTAGCCCGGTTGAACATGTATAATCTTGCCATCGGCCACCAAAGGTTCAGGATCAATAAAAGCGGGCTGCTCGTTAGTTCCAATGTTTTTGTAGAAAAACAAAAAGCCCATGGAATTTCCTGAGATGATATCCAATTTTCCATCGCCATCCCAATCAGCCATTGATGGAATTACCAGAGAGCCTCCATATAACTTCGGATTTTGCTGCAGCACATGTTTTGGTTGCTCCATAATTAAATTTCCCTTGGCATCAATTTTCGAGGTATTTTTATAGTAATACAATCCTCCTTCGCCAACGGTAATTAAGCCTTGATTTTCCTCGCTATCGTAGAAATATGCAGGCGACGAATGTACACCCGGATTACGCAGCAGCAAGCCGTCAGTACCTATTGCAAATTTGCGTGGCGAGAGCCTGCCTTTCTTCTCATCTAACTGATAAAATAAGATATTGCCCAAACGAGTGCCCGAAAGCACATAACTATTATTACCGACGCTCAACTTCGCAAACCCATCAATGGTAAAAAGCGCCTGATTAAGTTCAGTTAATTGTTCAATATTTACTTGAGCAACATCCAAACTATGAGCAGCACCACCAAAAATCCCCATTTTACGTAAATCATAGGGCCAAAAACCTTCTGCGTTGTAGGTGATCATTTTTGGAAACTCTTTGTTGTTACTGAATACGCCCTCCTCTCCCACAACAAATAAAAACTGCCATGTGCCATCCTTTAATGGTAAAATTCCAAAGTTGGAGTAACCTCTGGGCTGCCCTTTGATATTGATACGTTTCAACTCGGAAAAGCTATAATCCTTTTTATTGAATTTCGCATAACGAAGTGTTGCACCAAAGGCCCAAACGCCGTAAATCTGCCCGTCTTTATCCTGTACGATAAGTCCCCTATTATCTCCCTTATCTTCAAACGGTACTTTAATTTTAATAGGCTCAGCAAAAATTGGAATGCCATCGGGCGATAAACCTTTGTACAAGTAAAGATAGGTTCCTCTGCCGTGGCCATCAGTTCCCTGTAAAAACAAATCCTTTTGAGTGCTGGAAGCAACAGCTGCAAATCCCATGTTATGCCCATTATAAAACGGCACCGATAACCTACCGTAGCCTGTAGGGTTGCCATTGGGAATAGCCTCGCCACTTGCCAGCATCGGCAATTTTACCTGTGCATGCACCAACATTTGCCACATCACACTCAAAACCAATAGGACAGTTTTAGTTTTCATATCACTTCATTTTACAAAAAACCCCGAAGCTAGTTCGGGGTCAAACCAAAAATAATAATCCATTACAGACCATTTTTATTTTTACACTAGCACATTCTCCAAATTAATGCGCTCTTTCACCACACTGTAATCATCAAAAAGCTGATCAATTTTAGCCTTCACCACTACGTCAAATTCACCAATTCCGGTTCTTCTGGTAAAGGTGCTGATGTCCAGTCCACGTTTTTGAAGGTAATATTTCGCCACCGTTGGATATACATCATGCATCACATCCATTTGATCAATAAAAAATTGCTGTACCAAGGCTACTTCTGCACTAAGCGAAGAGTTATTGTAGTTATTGCACAACCACACAATTAATTCTGGGAAATAGTTGCCTTGTATACACGATAAGCCAGCTGCCCCGGCTTTTAGGGTTTCTACAGCATGCACCATATAGGCATCATAAAGGCCAAAATTTTGCACATGTTTGGTTAGCGCAATCTTTTCCTTAATTTGATTGATATCCAAACAAGTATCCTTATGGTAAGTGATTCTGCCAGTAGCCACCAAACTACCTAGTTGTTGCGGAGAAATTAACCTTTTGTAGGGCACCGGGCATTCATAAAAGCCAATTGGTACGCCAGGTGTAAGTTGTAAAAGCTGGTGTACATTGGCTTCAAAAATAGCATCACTATCATTTGCATTAGCCAGTAAGCCTGTAATTCCAATCACGGCATCAATACCTGTATCATAAATACGTTTAACAAAATCAGCCTGTTTGCTTATTGCACCACCAAAAGTTCCGGTTGCCACTACGGGCACTTTATCTTTGGCCAACTTTACAACATGCTTAACTACGGCAATCCTCTCTTCTTCTGAAAGTTCAAACATCTCGCTCGACAAGCAATTTGCAAATAAACCAGCGGCACCAGCATCAAGGTATAAATAGGTAAGCTTGGTTAAACCATCAAAATCCACCGCACCATTATCCTTAAACGGAGTTAGCATAACCGGGATAAATCCTTTTTTCGTATTCATGTGATCTTCTTAATTTCTAACGTAAATATTAGGCTTGTACCGCCTGCTGTTTATTGCTCTTTATTTTACTAATGATGATTCCGGCCAAGAAAATGGTCAGCGTACCTACTACAATAATCATGTTTTTATGAAATGGGCTTCTGAGGAATTCGTATTTTTCGGGAATCAGGCTAGAGAAAGTCATCCAAAGAATTACCACAATACCAATAATTGTTGCGGTAAAAGCTTCTGCATTTTTTGCCTTCTTACTAATCATCCCTAATAGAAATAAACCAAGCATACCACCTGCAAAAATTCCAGAAAGTTCCCACCAAATGTCGAGCAAACTTTTAACGCCAATCATAGCCAAACCAGTTGCCATGCCCATTAAGCCAAACAATACCGTGGTTACGTGTAACGACTTTAAGTTTTGCTTATCAGTTAAATTAGGCTTGAAATATCTTTTGTAAATATCTACCGTAAAAACAGTAGCAGATGCATTCATGCCCGAGCTAATGGTGCTCATTGCAGCCGATAAAATAGCAGACACAATTAAACCCACTAAACCGGCTGGGATTTTATTCACCATAAAGTGTGGCATTACCTTATCGCCATAATCGGAAGCCTTTAACGAGGCCGCCATATCAGCTATTTGTGTTGATGTTGCGGATGAAGGCAACCTTTCCGCAGCAACCTGCATTTTAATAACATCCGTAAATTCAGGGTGCAACTGATAGTAAGCAAACAAGCAAACACCGATGATAAAAAACAGCAATGAAGCAGGAACGTACAGCCAAACGCATAACCAAACAGACTTACGAGCCTCTTGCTCGGTACTGGCAGTATGGTAACGTTGTACGTAATTTTGATCCATACCGAAGTTATTTAGGTTGATAAAGAATCCGTAAAATAACACCACCCAAAAAGTGGACTCGGTTAGGTTTGGAGAAAAGCTGCCTAAGCTAAACTTATTATTTTCTACGCCGATGTCGATGATTTTTGAAACTCCTCCGGGCATATCCGCAACAATTAGATAGATGATGAGCAGCGCACCCAAGGTTTTGATAATGCCTTGTACTACTTCTGTCCATATCACGGCTTCCATACCTCCCATTACCGTGTAAATGATGATACTGATTCCCATTACAATCATTACCGTTGACATACTGTAGCCTGTAAGCGCCTGCAAGCTCAATGCAATTCCGAAAAAGATGGATCCCATACGAGCCAATTGTGTAAGTAGGAAACAGATTACCGCATAGGTTCTTGCCCATGGGCCAAAACGATGTTCGAGGTGTGAATAAGCTGATATTCCTCCGATGCTCCTGTAAAAAGGCACAAAATATTTTGAAGCTATCCAAGCGGCCAATGGCATTGAAATGCTAAAAACAAATGCGTTCCAATTGCCGCCAAATGCTTTACCAGGAACGCCCAAAAACGTGTTGCTACTTAAAAATGTGGCATAGATAGAAAGGCCAATTGCCCAACCCGGAATTTTACCCGATGCCTTGGTGAACTGTTCGGCACTTTTGTTTTTACGTGAAAAATAAACCCCCACCAATACCATAGCTAATAAGTAAAGCACGATAATGACGATGTCCAAAATAGGAAGGTTGTTCATGAATGTTTGTATTTGGTTAGGTTAACAATAGGCTCAATAGCCATCAAGCGAAAGCAAACTTAAATGATTTAGTGCTCGCTTATTTATAAAATCTTCACAAGCTTATGTACGATATTGACATCATATCCGTAAAAAGCATTCAATTTCAACAAAATCAAGGTATCATCTTAAAAAAATTGACTTTTAAATGGGTAAGAATTATTGACTCCATTTAATTAAAGTTCCTTTTAGTTAAAACAATAAGTACTAAAACAAGCTACATTCCTCACAATTTAATTTCGACTTTGAAAGCAAGAAAATTTATACTCATCTTAGTAAAAAAATTGATTCTTAAATTGTTTGCCAAGGATATATCGGAAGATGTTTACTTAACACGGCTAATTAATGCCGACAGGGAAGCATTTGCTTACTTCTATGAGAAGTACAGCCCGGCATTATATCAAAAGCTAAACAGGATGGTAAAGTTTTCCGAAGTAGCAGATGAATTACTTCAGGATGTTTTTTTGAAGGTTTGGATGAAAAGAGACATCATTAATCCAACACTATCATTTAAAACTTGGTTGTATACCATTGCTCAAAATACGGTTTACGATTATTACAGAAAACTTGCACAAGACAAGAAAATGCAGGAGCACTTAATTAGTACCTTTGCAGCGTTTTACAACCAAACGGAGGATTACATTTACAATAAGGAGCGTAGCCTTGCTTTGCAGGAAGCCATTGCACAACTGCCTCCACAACGTAGAGAAATTTTCAGGCTTTGTAAAATAGAGGAAAAGTCTTACAAAGAAGTGGCCGAGTTACTAAATATCAGTGTCTCTACCGTAAGCAATCAATTGGTACATGCCACCAAAGCGGTTAAGGACTATGTATTCTTCCACTCAAAGGAATTCCTCGCTTTTGTGATTGCTTTATATCTAAAGAACTAGCTCTCCAAGCATTCCACAATCCAAAATTTTATTTTTTTTAGATCACAATAGTGTGTTTCTAAATCTCATGCGTATACGTATATAAACATGGAGCAAAAACCAGATTTCGACAAACTATTTAGTAGGTTTTTAAATAACCAAGCTACACAAAAAGAACTTGATTTATTTTTTCAAGACTTAAACGGCTTGGGCGAAGAAAAGCTAAAAAATCACATCAACGCCGAAATGCAAATGGAGGAACAGTCAATTGCCGTTTCACAACCACATCTTCAAAATATTTTCGCAAAAATAGAACAACAAATAGATCGTAAGCCGAAGTCGAAACTATTATGGACAAAAACTTGGTACAAAGTGGCCGCGGCAGCAGCTGTTGTGCTTGGTTTGGGCTATCTTATGCTTTATAATGATGTTAAACAGGTAAACATTGTTCCAGGCAGCAGTAAAGCGGTGCTCATTATCAATAATGAAGAGAAAGCACTTGACAATAAAACCATCAGGTCATTTTCGCCAGCGGCTGCTATTTCAGTAACTACAGCCGCTGATGGTAGCATCATTTACAGACAAATATCCAACGATACTACTGGCCTTTCTGCACTGCACACGGTAAGCACACCAGTGGGCGGCTTCTATAAAGTGACTCTTGGCGACGGCACGCAAGTTTTCCTTAATGCTAAATCAAGCATCGAATTTCCTGTTGGATTTTACGGTGCTGAACGCCATGTTAAAGTAAATGGCGAAGCATATTTTAAAGTAGCAAAGAATAAGAAAATGCCTTTCATTGTTTCCGTTGGTGGAACCGACGTGAAAGTGTTAGGTACGGAATTCATGATCAACAGTTTTGCTAAACAAACTAAAACTACCCTATTTGAAGGTAGCGTGCAGTTGAGCTATTTATCCAAACGCCAAATTTTAGTACCCGGCGAAGAAGGCATTTCAGATCCAAGTGGAATCCTTGTAAATCAAGCTGACACCGCAGCCACATTGGCTTGGACAAATGGTTTATTTGTATTTAACGATCAGCCACTCATTAACGTACTCCAAGAACTTTCCCGTTGGTATGATTTTACCTTCGACGCGGAGAGTATCCCCAACAAACGCTTATATATAAGACTTAATAGAAATACTGCCTTTAAGGATGTTTTGCAAATGCTGCAAACAACTACTGGACTTAACTTTAAAATTGAAGAAAGGAGGCTTAGCATAGAAAACTAATACATGCGCTCCAAACTAACTATTTAATCATCAACTCAACTAACCTTTAAATGAATAAACTTAACCCAGTGGGCAAGAGTACGCCTGCTTATATAACTTATTTGAGATTATTTTTGCTAGTCTCTATCCTTACCGCAAGTACCATTCAGCTATCATTCGGGCAAAATATTTATACTTTTAGCTTTAAAAAAGCACCGTTAAATACCGTTATTGCCGAAATCTCTAAAAAAACTAACTATCAATTTGTTTACGACGCATCTTTTGCCCAAAAAGCTAAACCAATTGATGCCGAAATTAAAAGCGACAACATCAACGAAATACTAGGTCAAGTATTTAAAGGCCAGGATTTCACTTATCGCGTTAGCGGAAAAACAATTGTAATACGCTCCAAATCAGCTGGCGAAAATACCTATACACTACATGGCATGGTAACCGATAGCACTGGAATAGCAATGCCAGGAGTAACGGTAGCTCAAAAAGGTACAAGTAACATTACCCACACTGATAAAAACGGCCATTTCGGGATTGATGTAAGCGACAGCAACAACGCGTTGGTGTTTTCTTACCTTGGCTACGAGCAAAAAGAAGTTAGCTATTCCAAAAATGCTGCCGGATCGGTAATCATTGTATCACTTAAAACTTCCAATTCGGTATTAAACGAAGTAATTGTAACCGGATATCAAACACTAAGGAAATTAGAATCACCGGCTGCAGTTACCGAAGTAGGCGAAAAAGTATTGAAGGAAAATGTTCCAACCAGTCTTTTAAGTGCTTTAGAAGGCAGAGTGGCAGGTTTACAATACGATAAAAATCCAACTGGTAGCGCTTCTGACCGCCCTATCCTAAGAGGTATTGGTACTTATTCTTCACTAAATGTAGGCTACAGTCCGCTTTTGGTGATTGACGGTTTACCTACCGAATTATCACTCGATGAAATCAATCCTTACGATATTGAAAGCGTAAGTGTACTGAAAGACGCCGCAGCAGCTTCAATTTATGGATCGAGGGCAGGAAATGGGATTATAGTGCTAACCACTAAAAAAGGAAGTGGCAATTTAAAAGTAAGCTTAAACTCTGATTTTTTCATCAGTACCAAGCCTAATTTAGATAACATGCACTATGCATCTACAAGCGACGTTATTGATTATGAACAGGCGGTTTACAATAAAGAGCGGTCGAGATATGCCAGCACTGCATCTATGTTTAATGCTTATGGCGATATCGCAAACGGTACCATCAAATATTACTCTCCGCTTTATCAGCTGAACAGAGAGCTCGAAGAAGGGAAAATCACGAATGATCAGTTTAGAAATACCATTAACCAATGGAGGCAAAACGATTTCGTTAACGATTATACCAACAACATTTGGCAAAATGAATTTAGGCAGCGCTATAACTTATCTTTTTCAAATAGTTCAACCAAACAAAACACCTTTGTTTCTTTAAATTTTGATGACGCGAAGCAAAGAGTAAAGTACAATGAGGATAAAAATTTTACGCTATATGCCAAAAGTACATTTCAGGTAAAACCTTGGTTAGATGCCACCATTGGTTTTAACGGTTCTTACAGTACCGCCAATGTTACTGATGGATCTTACAATGACTTCTTCATTCAAAATAGGTACGAGCAATTGGTTGATGAAAATGGCAACCCGGTAATTTCTTCTTACGTTAATATTAAAGATGGCTTTACCGGTTCGTTAGCGATGAACCCACTGGTAGCTGGTAAAATTAATAGTACTGCTAGTTTAAAGCCTACCAGTTTCAACATGCTTAATTCATTGCAAGAAGGTATCGAGAAACAAAACTCATTAGGCTTGAGGGCGTTTGCCAACTTACAGGCTAAAATTTACGATGGCATTAGTTTCAGCACACAATTTCAGTATGAAAATAGAAGAAACAGCCGCGAAAGTTTTTATGATGCTACATCCTATAAAATGCGTTATGCTTCTAATGCATTAGCCAATTATGCTACTGCTACAAACTTATACACCTCTGCCCTACCTGCTGGCGGCCGATACTACCAATTTAGCCAACAAAGCAGCAACTATACTTTCAGGAACCAACTGAACTACAACAAATCTTTCAATCAAAACAAACATGTAGTTTCTGCCATTGGTGGTTTCGAAATGCGTGAAACTTACATCCCTAGAACCATTGAAGAATTAAGATACGGCTACGATCCTGTTACCTTAACCTCAGTAATTATCGACAATGCTACGCTGAGCCAAACTGGAGCTACAAGTTACATTTATGGTGGTAGCAGAACTTTAAGTACGCTTTCTCGTACGCAAAGAGAAACTAAGCACCGTTATTTATCTGCTTATGCAAATGCCAACTACACTTACGCATCTAAGTACAATTTGAGTGGAAGTATTAGAGTTGACCGTGCCGATTTATTTGGTGTAGATCCTAAATATAAAAATCGTCCGCTTTGGTCGGTAGGTTTAGGATGGAATGCAAGCAACGAAGAATTCCTTAAAAATGCAACTTGGGTTAACTTCCTAAAACTTAGAGCTACTTATGGCATAAATGGTAATGTTGATCAGGGTTCAACACCTTATTTAACCGCAACTAGACGTAATGACAACCTAATACCTACCCTACAATACACCAATATTACTGCGCTACCAAACCCTAAATTAAGATGGGAAAAAGTAGCTACTGCCAATATCGGGATTGATTATAGCTTGTTCAAAAATAAGTTAAGGGGTGCTGTTGATCTTTACCATAAATACAGTACTGATTTACTGGCTACCACAGAGTTAGATCCAACAGTGGGTGCTTTATCACGTGTGATCAACAGTGGCGCAATGAGAAATAGAGGTATTGAAGTAAGTGTTGGTTCTGATTGGTACAACAGAAGAGATTTGCGCTTAAGTTCTAACTTTATCATCGCATTTAATAACAATGCTATCAAAAAAGTAACTAGCAGCAACGCCACTGCGCCTAGCTATGTAGGTGCACCAACCAACAACCTAATCCTTAACGATAGCTTCAATTCGCTTTACGCTTACCGTTACGGCGGAATGGTAAACGGCTATCCTTATGTTTTAGATGAAAATGGAAATCCATCAATTTTATTTGACGCAAATGGAAACCCTATACCCACCAGTATAAAAAGTGGTATTAATAATTTAGCGGCATTGGTAAACATGGGTTCGCTTACCCCAACTTACACAGGTTCTTTATCTCAACGTATTTCTTACAAACAGTTTGATCTTAACATGCTTTTTGTTTTCTCTGGCGGAAATAAGTTACGTAAGGATTTTGTTGACCCAGCGGATGGAAAAACCGTTGCCATTACTTCTTCAGTGACGCAAAATGGGCAATCAAATGGGTTACCTCGCATTTGGGTTGATTATCCGGAAGTTCCAAATATCATCAACAATGCCAGCAACATTCTATCATTATGGCGTAACTCCGATGCGAATGTAGCCGATGCAGATTATGTGAAGCTGAGAAATGTATCCTTAAGCTATAACTTGCCAAAGTCATTTGCCGATAAAATAAGAATTTCTTCGGCTAAGCTAACTTTTCAAATGAACAATATTTGGTATTGGAGTGCTGCTGGTAACGATATTGATCCAGAAACATTCTCGCTGAACTCCGGTACAAGGAATCTTCCATTACCTAAAACTTATTTATTTGGTTTCAACCTAACACTTTAATAGCATGAAACGCATTAATTATATCCTACTGCTGTCGTTAATGGTTTGTTTAACGGCTTGCGAAAAATATACAGAGATTACGCCAAAAGGGGCATTTGTCGTAGAAACAGCAAATGATTTCTATCAACTCGTATCATTCCCAAATCGTGGTTATCCTATCAATAACTTTCAATATTTGGTAGATGACCAATGGATGAAAGAGTCTAACGTTATTGGTATTACGCCTAACATCAACACCATCAACTTTACTTTTGATGAAACAGTTGATAGGGTAGCACTGCTAACTGCCTCTAGTTTTTATAATCAGGCCTATGCCTATATCAACAGGTGGAATACTGTAATTTCATTAGTAGATAACAGCAAAGGTGATGAAAAAACAAAACAGCTAGCAAAAGCAGAAGCTAAGCTTTTACGTGCTTACGACCATTTTCTGTTAGTAAACCACTACGCCAAAGCTTTTGATCCGCAAACGGCCGCAACAGACGGTGGTATTTGTATCATGGATAAATACGACTTGGAAGCAAAGCCTAAAAAATCAACAGTGGCCGAAGTTTACAGCTTTATTCAAAAGGATATAGATGAAGCCCTTCCCTATTTGGAAGTTAAGCCCGCTGACATTTACCATCCTTCCATTGCTTTTGGCTATGCATTTAAGGCAAAAGTACATTTGTTCAAAAGAGAAATTGCTCAAGCAAAAGAGGCTGCGGAAAAATCATTAAGCTATAACAACCAAATTTTCGACTTAGTGCAGTACGCTGCGCAAGGTGGGCCAACGGCTGTGCCAATAATAGCTCCTAATAATCCCGAAGTGCTAAGCTATATGTACATGACCGGATACAACGAGATGAACTTTGCTTATCAGTATATTATTAGTCCAGAGTTAAGAACTTTATTTGGCAACAACGATGCCCGCTTTAACTTATTCTTTAACTCTACCAATGCTAGTTTTCTTGATGTTGGCTCTAACACGGCTTACTATGCCGTTAATTTCAATCGCTTCTTTTATGCCACAGTTGGCATGAAAACTACTGAAGTTTATTTGATGCTTGCCGAATGTTATGCTCGAGATAACAAATTTGCAGAGGCTGTAGATATTTTGAACAAGTTAAGAGCCAAACGCATTTTAGCAGGTGGAACGGTAAACTTAACCGTACCTACCACCAGAAAAGAAACCATGGAGTTGGTCATCAACGAGCGTCGTAAAGAGCTATTATTGGGCTTTAACCGTTTCTTCGATTTAAAGCGTTTAAATACTGAACCAGAATACGAAAAAACAATCACCCGTGTATTCCCAATCGTAAACAAAACAGTTCCACAAAAAACTTACACCTTAAAACCCAATTCAAGGCTATATATCATTCCTTTTCCATTAAATGTGTTAAGGATGAACCCATCGCTCACTTTAAACACTGACGAAAAAATTCCTTTTTAATTTAGATGAAGAAACTACTCGTAATTTTAAGCATACTAGCTGCATCACAGCAGTATGCTTACTCACAAAATCCAACAGAAAAAAAAACCGATAGCACCCAAAAGGCGCTACAACCTTATAACAAGGTAATTACTTCCAATGCTAAAAGCAAGGCTGGATTATTTACTGTAACACAGGTTGATACTAAGTTTTATTTCGAAATTCCAGATAGCTTATTTAACCGCTACATGTTAACGGTAACCCGCTATTTAGCTACTCCACAAGGGATGGGTAGCTTCGGTGGTGAGAAGGCCAATGAACAAACCATCTATTTTGAAAAAGGCCCTAACAATACGGTGTTTTTAAGAGCGCTTCAATATAAACAAGATGTGCGCAAAGCGGATGATATGATTGCAAAAGCCTTGGCAGGAAGTAATGAAAATCCTATCGTTACCGCGTTTCCAATTAAAACAACTAATCCAACCACCGGCAATATTGTAATTGAGGTAACGGATGCTTTTAAAAAGGAAAATCCAATGTTTTCTTTAGCAAATGGAGAAAAAACAGAGAAAAAACTGACCTCGTTAGCGGATGATAAATCTTTCATAGAAACAATCAACAGCTATCCCATTAACATAGAAGTTAAAACTACTAAAACCTATTCCAATTCCTTAGCAAGTAGCGGTAGCGTAACATTAAGGTTGAATACTTCTATCGTGCTTTTGCCTAAAATCCCTATGAGAAAACGCTTTTTCGACGAACGTGTTGGTTTTTTTGCTGAGAAATATGTGCTGTTTGACGATGAACAACAACGTGCAGAAACCAAATATTTGGTACAACGCTATCGCTTGGAACCTAAAGAAGAGGATATTAAAAAGTATCAAAGTGGGCAGCTAGTGGAGCCTAAAAAGCAAATTGTTTATTATATCGATCCTGCTACGCCAAAAAAATGGAGACCTTATTTAATTGCAGGTATTAATGACTGGCAAAAAGCTTTCGAAGCAGCTGGTTTCAAAAATGCCATTATTGGAAAAGAGTGGCCAGAAAGCGATACCACCATGAGCTTAGAGGATGCAAGATATTCGGTAGTGAGGTATTATGCTTCCGAAACACCTAATGCTTATGGTCCTCGCATCAGCGACCCTCGTAGTGGCGAAATCATCGAAAGCCATGTAGGTTGGTTTCACAACGTGATGAAATTGGTACAAAACTGGTACATGATTCAAGCCGGCCCCTTAGATCCAAGAGCTAGGAAAATGAACCTAGATGATGAACTGATGGGACAGCTGATCCGTTTTGTATCTTCGCATGAGATAGGCCATACCATTGGATTACGCCACAACATGGGCGCTAGTAGTGCTACACCTGTAGAAAAACTGCGAGATAAAAAGTGGGTTGAAGCCAATGGTCATACGGTGTCCATTATGGATTATGCTCGTTTCAATTATGTGGCGCAACCTGAAGATAACATCAGTAGTAAAGGCATTTATCCTCGTATTGGAATGTATGATAAATGGGCAATAAAATGGGGATATGGCTATTTTCCAAAAGCTAAAGACGAGTTTGAAGAGGAAAAAATATTGGCCAAACTGACTACTGATAGCCTTACTTCCAACCCTAAATTGTGGTTTGGTGGAGAAGGCAAGGATGAAGATCCAAGAAGCCAAACAGAAGACCTTGGCGATGATGCCATTGTGGCTAGCGATTATGGTATTAAAAACCTAAAACGTGTAGTTCCTAACTTAGTTAAATGGACTTACGAGCCTGGAGATGCTTATGATAATTTAGCTGACATGCACAAAGTGGCGGTTAGACAGTATCTTAGATATCTTTATCATGTACTTAAAAACATAGGCAACAACTATGTAACAAAAAGAACTGCAGACGAAAAAGGCATCGTTTATCAGCCAATACCAAAAACAAAAGTTAAGGCTGCTATTGATTATATTGGCAGGCAGCTTTTTGTTGCCCCACTTTGGCTTTACCCTCAAGAAATAGCACAATTAATTCCGCTAAAAGCCGCCGATGAAATTTCAGATCAACAAAACCAAACGTTAACCATGTTATTAAGCAGTGGCTTGTTGTATAACATCAATCAAAAAGCGATGCAGTTTGAAGGTGCTTACACTGTGCCTGAATTTTTAAATGATTTAGAGCAAACGGTATTTGTTAAATTTTCTGGAGATGAAAAACAAGACTTTTTTAGAAGAAGTACTCAACGCAGCTATGTAGAAAAAATGAGTATGCTACTGTTGCCTAAAGAAGTTGAGCCTGGTAAAGCACTTACTAACGCCCAACGTAGTGATGTGAAATTATATGGCCAACAACACCTGATCAAGCTAAGAAATGATATTGAGAAGTTAAACGCTACCGCTACCGGACTTAACAAGCTTCATTATGATAACTTGATCATCGAAATCGACAAAATCACTTCAAAAATTAAGAAAGCAGATATATGAAAAGATTATTAACCATTGCATTAATTACTGCGGCGTCAGTAGCTAATGCACAAAATACCTCTAAGCAGGAAGTAGCACCAGAATTGGTGGAACAAAGAGAAACCTTGAAGAAGGAAATCACTACGGATTACTTGGCATTAAAAAACAACCTGCTCATTTCTGATAGTGTTGCGGTAACTGCTAACGCAAAAGGACTTGCTGATGCGCTAGCTAAGTTTAAATTCAAAAAGTTGACTTTAGACCAAATGAACTTATCTACTACTACCCGAAAAGAAATTATTGATTTGGCTAATGAAATTGCAGCTACTAAAAATATCAATAAGCAGCGCAAAGCTTTTGCCACGCTTTCGGTTAAATTTTGGAATATTGCAGCCAAGTTAAAGCCAATGGATTTACCTTTATACCAACAAGTTTGCCCAATGACTGGCGAGATTTGGTTAAGTGACTGCAAGGAAATTAAAAATCCTTACTATCCAAAAAATATGTTGACTTGCGGTGAAGTAAAAGCAAGTTTGTAAGACTTAAATTTAGGTTTAGTTTGATAAAATGCGGTTCTCCGGATGGAAGCCGCATTTATCTTATAGCACCAATTCTGCCATCAATTTATTCAAGGTTTCTTCCGCATCTACACAAAAACCCGGATGAACTTTGGAACACTGCACAACCGTACTTCTTGTAGCGGTTAACCATCTAAAGCGCCCAGCTAAATCTAACATGCCAATTGGGCCAGCAGCTTTGCCACCTTTACAAATCGTTACTATAGCATCCAAATTACGTTCAATAGTATCTAATTCCAGTTGGCAATTTAAAGCTACTAAACGCTCAGGAAATACCTTAAATGCCGCATTAAGATATTTCAGCTTTGCGCAGTACATGATAATCCCTACATTAATAAACTCTTCGCGTTCTACCCTTGGCATCACCCGAATTACTGCATACTCAAATAAGTGCTTGTCTTGCATTTTCGGCTTCATTTACAAAAACAGAAGAATTTTGAATTCGAGTATTTAAAAATTGGGCATAAGCCTCACGCTGCTGCGCAGCAGTTTCAAAGCTACGCTCATCTAACCACTCCTCGGGAATTAGGGCTAAAATATTGTGAATAAGCTGAGGTGTGAGCAAAGCCTTCATTTCTTCATCTATGGCATTCAATTCGCTAGCTTGTGGCAATAGTACATGGTCTTTAACTAACACAAAGGGTCGTTTGGCTTGCTCTTCCCAGTTTTGCCAAGTATGATGAAAATACAAAGAGGCACCGTGATCAATTAACCACAGCTCCTTATGCCAGTACAGCATGTTGGTATTTCTAGCAGTACGGTCCATGTTGGTCAGCAGGCAATCCATCCAAACTATTTTAGATGCTAAAACAGGCTCAATTTTAGTGATGGTTGGGTCGTAAGTAATGGCTCCCGATAAATAATGCAAGGCTAAGTTTAAGCCAACACTGGCTTTTAACAAATCTTGGATTTCCTCATCAGGTTCTGTTCGTCCAAAAGCTTCATCCAAATTTGCAAAAACAAGCTCAGGCATCCTTAAGCCCAATGCTCGGGCAATTTCACCACCAATAATTTCCGAAATCAATGCTTTGTGCCCCTGCCCTGCGCCCCTAAACTTCAATACATACAAAAAGCCGTCGTCGGCCTCGGCAATGGCAGGCATCGAGCCGCCTTCGCGTAAAGGCGTAACGTAACGGGTAACATTAACTGTTCGCAGATACAAGCTATTTTCGTTTGTAGTTCCCATAAAAACCAAAGGTACACTAAAGATCACCTAACCAAAAAAAATCGTTACACTAATTAATAGCTGCGTGATAAAACAGATATTTGAGAAAACCCATTTAAAAAATCACCGATGATGCCATTAAAAAAACACTTACTGATCAGTTCAATTCTACTGCTGCTATTCTCAATTCTAGCTTATTTTGTATTGCAGTATCCTGTTAATAAAATTGATACCAGTGTTTCGCAATTTGTGCAGCAATTCAGAACACCCGCGTTAGACCAAGTGATGATAGTAATTAGCGCATTTGGCAACCTTAGTATTGCATTGGCAAGCTTACTCATTACCGCTGTGCTTTTGATGGCCAACAAACTTAAACGTGAAGCAATATTTGTAAGTTGCATCGCCTTTACTGGCATTATCACCTTTGTGCTCAAGCGAGTGTTTGATCGTCCCCGACCTACCTCTGATTTAGTAACCTTGATTGATCATTACCAAAACAACAGCTTTCCAAGTGGCCATACACTTTCCTACATCGTATTTTTTGGATTTTTGATTTTCCTGATGAAACAGCTAACATCGTTACCACAATATTGGCGTACAGGCATTACTGCGTTAGCTTACTTCATGTGCGTGGCCGGACCAATATCTAGGATTTATTTGGGAGCGCATTGGCTTACCGATATCATTGGAGGTTTACTCATTGGATTGTTGTTTTTGCAACAGCTGATATGGTATTACAAAAGGCCCTAAAAAAGAAATGGAGATAGAACCGAAGTCCTACCCCCATCATCTAAATTAACGCTCTCGAGGACAAATATACGGCAGATTTTGATAATGCAAAATATTTCTACATTTTTTTTTTAAAAAAGTTATCACTTAAAGAAGTACCTCCTACATCCAAAAATCTTTAAAAGTATTTTTATCCATAAAAAACCTAAAATTTAGCTGATAAAATTCATAGCATAAGTAAAAAATACCATTTAATAAAAATAAAACACCATAAAGCATACATACAATTTTGATACATTTGTGACAATTAATTTTTACTAGAATGAAGAAAAACATTCCTGTTTACGACATCAAATATTTTTCAGCGTATAAAAACGATGGAATACTGGTAAGCAGGTTTGGAACTTATGCACAACAGCACCAGCATTTACATACCGCACACCGCCACAGCTTCTACCATTTAGTATTTTTCACCAAAGGCGAAGGCAAACATCAAATTGATTTCGACACGTTCGACGTTAGGCCCAATTTGATTTATTTTATGGTGCCCGGACAAGTGCACAGCTGGAATTTCACCAGCGAACCCGATGGCTACATCATCAACTTTTCAGCTACTTATTTTAGCTCGATTTTATTAAAACAAGATTACTTGGGAAAATTCAGCTTTTTCAGCGGCACCACTAACCAACAGGTGTTAAATTTAAACGAGCGGTTGAGCAGCAAAGTAACTGGTATCTTTGAGGATATTTTAAAGGAAGGCGAAAACCAAAAGCCCTGGAATGATGATTTGGTGAAAGTTTTATTATTGCAGTTATTTATTGAAATAGAAAGAACAGTAAATGCCGACCAACACTTACCCAAAAACAATTACAACGACACTATTTTGAGAAATTTCCAGCAGCTTATTGAGCAAAATTACACTAACTTAAAGCTACCTAAGCAATATGCGGAACTGTTATACATCACACCTAATCATTTAAACGCACTTTGCAATGAATTTTTAGGCCTGTCGGCAGGTAAGTTAATTAGAAATAGAATTATTTTAGAAGCCAAAAGATTGCTTGTTAACCTTGATTTGAGGGTGGCAGAGGTGGCTTTTAAATTGAACTTTGAAGATCAATCTTACTTCGTTAAGTTCTTCAAAAAATATGAGGGCATTACACCCGATAAATTTAGAAAACAATATATCTCAGATCCTTATGGAACAAAATAAAAAACACCCCTACTATATTTCGCAATGGCATGGGTTTTCACACGCAAAATGTCCTCGCTGTAGAGTTGGCGATGCCTTTACTGGCACTACCTACGGATTTAAAGTCCAAAAAATGAACGAATATTGCCCACATTGCGGTTTACGTTTCGAACGTGAGCCGGGTTATTTTTATGTTGCAATGTTTGTAAGCTATGCGATGAACGTAGCAGAAATGGTTACTGCATCGGTAGCGGCCTACATTTTTGGTTTAGGGCTGGAATACGAAAACCTGTGGTATTTTATTGCGGTATTGTTTGTAACTACCTTGCTGTTTTCGCCTTTCAACTACAGGTATTCCAGAATGGTTTTACTGTACTGGCTTTCTCCAGGTTTACACTATGAACCTGATCGCAGTGCACCTAAGCAACAATAAAAAAATTGGGCTTGTAACTTTACGCTACAAGCCCAATTTTTATTTCCAAGATATTCAAATCGCTAAAAGATAGCGTATTTGTAGCTTACCATCTCATCCCATTTTTGCTCAGCTAATTTCGCCTTAGAGATACCGTTCTTTTCGTCGTGAGCTTGTTTTTGCGCTTTTTCCTTACGCTGATCAACATAATTTTTAGCTACTGTTGAAGTGTAACTTCTATCGGTAGTAGTACTGTTCAAATGCTTGCTTTGGTTAGTTTCGTCAAGTAAAATAGAATTATCAGCCATTGTTGTAAGTGTTTTTAGATTTTAATCACTCAATAAACAGCGGCCGAGGTAAAATGTTTTAAGTTTATACATCAAAAAACAAAAAAATTGCCCAGCCATTGGCCAAGCAATTAAAATTTCATCAGCGATGCAAAAATTTTAACCTAAAGCCCTAAACATTGCAGCGCCTACAGTTAAATTTGTTCTACTATCAATTAAAATAGCTGAACCATTTGCTTTATTCTCGTTATAAAAATCAAAAGGTAATTGGTCGGCAGTTTTAAGTACAACCCTACCAATGTCATTCAATTTAAATTCATCCGCAGATTGCTTTTCCAAGGTATTGATATCTACTTTGTAAATCACTTCGGCCACTTTACACTTGGTAAGTTTGCTGTTGTGTTGCAGTAAATAAGTAATGGATGTATCTAAACCTTTGGTGTCCATCCAACATAAATCAGCCTCAATAAGCTTACTTTCTTGTGGCATAGCCGATGAATTTACCAGCGTATCACCACGGCTAATATCAACATCTGTAGCTAAATGCACCGTTACCGATTGACCGCTAGTTGCTTCGCTTAGCTCCTTATCAAAAAACTCAATTTTGCTAATGGTAGAGCTTGCACCCGAAGGCAGCACGGTAATTTGATCACCTACCTTGAAAGTGCCACTTGCAATCCTTCCAGCGTAGCCACGATAATCATGCAATTCATCAGTTTGTGGCCTAATTACCCACTGTACAGGCATACGAGCTTTATCTGATTGTTGTTGCACCGTAGTATCAACCGTTTCTAAAAAATGTAATAAGCTAGCGCCTTGGTACCAGTGCATGCGTTCAGAAGAATGCACAATATTATCACCTTTTAAGGCGCTCACCGGGATATAAGTAACCTGATCAAGTTTCAATTCCTGCGCAAGTGATTTATATTTTTGTGTGATGGCGTCAAAAACTGTTTCGCTATAATCCACCATATCCATTTTGTTAATGGCTACAACCACTTGCTTAATGCCAAGCAACGAAACTAAGTAGGAATGCCTTATGGTTTGCTCCACCACGCCATTTCTAGCATCAATTAAAATAATGGCCAAGTTAGCAGTAGATGCCCCAGTAACCATATTTCGAGTGTATTGAATGTGCCCAGGCGTATCGGCGATGATAAACTTGCGCTTCGCTGTCTGGAAGTACTTGTAGGCGACGTCAATGGTAATTCCCTGTTCCCGCTCAGCACGTAAACCATCAGTTAAAATGGCCAAATCCACTGTTCCATCATCGTTTTTTCGATTCGCATTTTGAATAGCTTCCAGTTGATCAGCTAAAATTGAATCTGTATCGTAAAGTAAGCGACCAATCAATGTGCTTTTGCCATCATCTACACTGCCCGCCGTAAAAAATTTAAGTATGTTCATTATCGTATTTTGATATTAGTAGTTAGTATTTAGATAACCGATTCATCTGTCCAATTACATGATTATAACGGTAAATTTTGATGTAAGCAGTTAACATGGATAGTAGAACAATTTGTCTAACTACTAAAAGCTAACTACTAAATACTCTTTAAAAATATCCCCCCTTTTTCCTGTCTTCCATTGCTGCTTCCGAAACCTTATCATCCATACGTGCACCACGTTCCGAAATTTTCGATTGGCTAATTTCCGCAATGATATCGTCTATCTGATCAGCTTCTGATGCAATTGCAGCGGTACAAGAAATATCGCCAACGGTTCTAAAACGCACCTTTTTTCGCTCCACAACATCCTCATCATCCATATTCAAGTATGGCGATGCGGCCATCAGCTGCCCATTACGGGTAATCACATCTCTTTCGTGAGCAAAATAAATACTTGGCAATGCAATGTTTTCTCTGCGGATGTAGTTCCAAACATCCAACTCCGTCCAATTACTGATTGGGAAAACACGTACGTTCTCCCCTTTATGGATTTTTCCATTGTAAATATTCCACAACTCAGGGCGCTGGCGCTTGGGATCCCACTGACCAAATTCATCTCTTACCGAAAAGATTCGTTCCTTTGCTCTGGCTTTTTCCTCGTCTCTTCTGGCACCGCCAATGCAAGCATCAAACTGATATTGCTCAATAGTATCTAACAGCGTAACCGTTTGCAGCGCATTTCTGCTGGCATTTTTACCCTTTTGCTCAACCACCTTACCTTCATCTATTGATTGCTGCACCGAGCCAACAATGAGCCGCTCCCCTAAACGCTCTACCATTTCATCACGATAATCAATAGTTTCCTGAAAGTTGTGACCGGTATCAATATGCACCAGCGGGAATGGAAATTTACCAGGCCTAAAAGCTTTTTCCGCTAAACGTACTAAAGTAATAGAGTCCTTTCCACCCGAAAATAGCAGCGCAGGTTTCTCAAACTGCCCAGCCACTTCCCTCAAAATGTGGATAGCCTCCGCTTCAAGCTCATCTAAATAATCAAAATTATATTTATTCATCTTCTACTTTTTGTATTTGAAAAGCAAGGTCAATCGCCTTTCGGTATCATTAGTCCCGCTATTCGTTTCATGTTTGTGTTTTCGACAAGCTCAAACTGACAAACATTTCACTACTATCGGGTTTAGTTTTCACTTTTCTCTGCCCTTGGTATCCGTCTTAGCCATCCTGTCATTCTGAACGCGGTGAAGAATCCATTCAAATGTTCAATAGATCCCTCGTTCCTCGGGATGACAAGGAGCGCCTCGGGATGACAAGCAGCGCCTCGGAATGACAGGGAGTTCCTCTTTACGACAAATAGCGTACCCCCCTCTTGCCATTGGCATCTTCCTTTTGGCACCCTGTCATTCTGAACGCAGTGAAGAATCTATTCAAGCGTTCAATAGATCCCTCGTTCCTCGGGATGACAAGGAGCTTAACCTTTCCGCTAATTCCTAATCCCTTGCCCCTTATTCCTAATCCCTGATCCCTGATCCCTGTCTACTGTCCCCTAAGAAGCAGCATGCAACCCACACTCTTTCTTACTTTGATCTTCCCACCACCATCTACCGGCCCTAAAATCTTCACCTTCCCTCACCGCTCTTGTACATGGCGCACAACCAATGCTCGGAAAACCTTTGTCATGTAATGTGTTGTATACGATATTATTCTCCTTAACAAAGTCTTTCACTTCAGCAAGCGTCCAATCAAAAATTGGATGAAACTTAATGAGTTGGTTTGCTTCGTCCCACTCCAAATCTTCCATGTGCTCACGGTTGGCGCTTTGTTCAGCCCTAATTCCAGTAATCCAAATCTCATTACCAGCCAATGCCCTTTTTAAAGGTTCAATTTTCCTGATAAAACAACATTCCTTTCTGTTCTCCACACTTTCGTAAAAGCTGCTAGGGCCCTTAGCATTCACCATATTTTGCAGCAAATCGCTTTGCGGAAAATAAGCATGAATAGGCTGCTGGTATATTTCTAATGTTCTGTTCCACACATAATAAGTTTCCGGAAAAAGTCGTCCTGTTTCCAAAGTGAACACTTTAATAGGGATTTGATTAGCGAATATCAAATGCGTAACTACCTGATCTTCCCAACCAAAACTGGTAGAAAAAACAATCCTATCTTTATATGCCTCAGCTAAATACTTCAATTTTTCAATGGTATTTAGTCCGTTAAGTTGCTGCCTAAGCGCTATCAAATCTTTCATCTTCCTAAATCAACTTTAAAATAAATAAGGTTACACTACGTAAACTTACCAGCATTACAATAATGCCTACAGCCACCATAATTGTTTTGGCCGATATTTTATTGGAAACCTTAGCAGCTATAGGCGCAGCTAAAGCGCTTCCGATGATTAATCCTAAAACGGCCTCCCAATATTTGCCACCAAGCATGGTAAAAAACGTCAAGGAGCTTAAAGTGGCAATAAAAAAACGACTAATTTTTACTGTACCCAATGAAAATAAAGGATGTCTGCCGCCGGCAATCAAACTTGAAAGTACAATAGAGCCCCAACCTCCACCGAAAGCAGCATCAATAAAACCACCAATAAATCCTAAAGGACCAATTTCTTTAATTTTCTCGTTGTTCTTTTTTCTTTTTAGGTTAAAGGCCTTCATCAAAATCACTGCACCCAAAAACAAAGTATAAACACCTACAATTGGCTTCACGTAAGCGCTGTAATGTTCCAACGAAGAAAGAATATAAGCACCTAATACTGCTCCTACGATAGCTGGAATAATCAGTATCTTGAACAACTTCCAGTTTACATTTCCCATTTTGTAGTGCATCCAGCCTGCAATGCCGTTGCTCATCACTTCGGAAATATGGATGGCCATACTTGCAGATGCAGGCGGCAAACCCATGGCCAACGAAAAAGATGCGGAGGTTACGCCATACGACATCCCAATGGCACCATCAATCATTGCGAACACAAAACCTGCGCCTAAAAACCAGTAAAACAAAGGATCAATATGCGTTAAAAACGATTGAAACTCTGGCTCCGTTTCCCACAAAGTGATACCAACCGCAGCAATAAAAGCCACCGCCACCAGCCAAATAAGCCATTTGATATTACGTTCGGCAAAGCTCTTTTGAGGATTTACCAAGCGCTCTGTTACTTTATTGAGTTTTTTAACCTTTGATGCAAAATCTCCATTTAAATTTTGTCTCAAAGCACTCATGTTTTGCAAAGTTTGGTCAAGCTCGTTAGGAATACCTTCGTTTAAAATTTCCTTTAAGCGCTTTGCTATAGTTGGCGACTTACCATTGGTAGAAATTGCAATTTTTAAATCTCCTTTTTGCACCACCGCCCCCAAATAAAAATCACACAGATCTGGCTTATCAGCAACATTAATTAACAAGCCTTTGGTATGGGCCAAATCTTTCAACTGTGCGTTAAAAAGGTTATCGTTTGTGGCAGCAAACACAATATCAATCTCTTCCAAATCATCCGCAGAGAAGTCTTTTTGCTTTATCGTTATGCCTTCGTTTACTTTTGCCAGCTCATAAAAATCGGGATGTACGTCTTTAGCAACTACAGTTACCTGCGCCCCATTACAATTGTTCACAATGGCGGTAATTTTTTCTAAACCCACCTTGCCAGCACCAACCAAAAGTGTACGCAGCTCATTCAGCTTAATAAAAGCCGGAAAAAGCTGGTTGCCATGGCTGTCGTTTGGCAATAAATCCACTGTGTTATTGCTTTTAGGAGATAGCGGCATATTGCTTAATGATATTTTTAAATGATGGATGTAAGGAAACTACTTCACCAAATATGAGCAATGCTGGCGCTTCAATTTGCGCTTCCTCTACCTTAGCCTGCAACTGTTCAACTGTAGCAACCACTAGCTTTTCATTTTCAGTAGAACCATTTTGCACTACCGCAGCTGGTAATTGTGCTTTGCCAGCGGCTTTAAAAACGCTTACAATTTGTGCTAATTTCTTCAAGCCCATTAAAATGACTACCGTAGCATTAGAATTTGCTGCCTGATAAATATCGTCGGAAATTTGTCCGTTGGTTGTAGTACCCGTAATTACCCAAAAACTTTCGCTCAAACCGCGGTGCGTAACCGGGATTTGCTGTAAAGCAGGTACACCTATGGAACTTGAAATACCGGGAATAACAGTTACAGGAACAGCGTAAGAGGCAGCAAAGTCCAGTTCTTCATATCCCCTACCAAACACAAATGGGTCACCTCCTTTTAGGCGTACCACGTGGCCATAATTCAAAGCATAATCCATCATGAGCTGGTTAATTGCCCCCTGCGAATGCGAATGCTCTCCAGAACGCTTACCTACGTAAACTTTGATGGCAGCTTCAGGAGCATGTGCCAACAAGGCCTCATTAGTTAAAGCATCGTACAATACCACATCTGCAGTTTGTAAAGCTTTTACACCTTTCAATGTTAACAGTTCTGGATCACCTGGACCTGCGCCTAACAAAGTTATTTTTGGTGCTATATGTTTGTTCATTTTGTTAAAATTTTGAATGAATAAATGACTAAGTGAGTGAATGAGTGAATGATTGAATGAATAAATGAGTGAATGAATAAATTGCACTGTTCAACTAATTGCAACTCACTTTATCACTTTATCATTTCACTATTTCGTCATTATATTATTAGTCATCGTCCATTCCAATTATTATATCATCTAGTTAGCCAACTCAACAGCTCGCTTTGCTTTTATTTCATTTAAAAACGCTTCGGCCTGTGTGTAATAAGCGTTAGCAAATTCTGCTGATGGTTCGTTTTTATTAATTTGAAAAACTAAATCTGCAAAACTTTGCCCTAAATTAAATTCGCCACTTTCCACGTATTGGTTGTCAAATTCCTTGATTACACCGGCCTGTGTACTTGCGTTTACGCCTTTATCCAACAGTAGTGATTTCGCCGCACTTACCATCGCTGCATAAGTGTGATAAATTGCATCAGCGTAAGCGCCATGATGAAGTGAAGCTTTAGCCCAACCGAATTTCTCATCGGCTTCAAGCAATAAAGTAGCCACCAAATCAATCACCACACCAGCACATTCGCCTACACCAATTGCCGTTGCAAAGGTTTCTTCATGTCCCCAATCCACAAATTCCTCAGCCTGTAAGTTGCTTAAATCTGCCAATGGCTTCAATAGCTGATAAAAGTGGTCCTTGCCTTGCCTATCATAATATTGATGAAAGTTTTCCTCGGCATTTCCGTTGGCCTTAAAGTCATTAAGCAAATAATGCAAAACGCCGGTAGCACGTTTAGACGGAACTTTGATTACTCGCTCCGCCACTCGGCCTTCGCCGTTGCCAACAGTACCACCACCTAACATTACTTGCACTGCTGGTACTACTTTGCCATCCGCTTTAACAGAACTTCCGTGGAAGCCAATTTCGGCCAAGCCATGTTGACCACAAGAGTTCATGCAGCCACTAATTTTAATGTTGAGGTTTTTATGGTACACAAACTCTGGAAAATCATGGTAAACCACTTCCTCTAAAACTTCAGCCAAGGTCATGCTGTTGGAAATGCCCAAATTGCAGGTATCAGTTCCTGGGCAAGTGGTAATATCAGCTAAACTTCCAAAACCTGCCTTAGCAAAACCTAAGTTATTAAGCGCAACATATAATGATGGCAATGCCTCTTTACGTACAAACTTGAGCAGCAAACCTTGATTTTGCGTAATTCTAATTTCATCTGCAATAAACGGCCTAACCGCAGCAACAAATGCTCTCGCTAAATCAGTTTTGATATCACCTACCGTAACTTTTACATAAACCGCATAAAAGCCTTTCTGCTTTTGAGGAACTACATTGGTTGCCAACCAAAGCTGATAGTGATTTTCATCAGCGATGGTTACAGTTTCAAAAGCCTGCTCAACCGGAGCTACTGGTTGCGGCACTGCTGTGATATCTACTTTGAAACTTTTTACTTTATTAGCGATTTTTTCCGCTTCTACTAATCGGATTACTTCATCCAACCCAAGTTTCTGCACCAAATATTTTAAGCGGGCTTTATTGCGGTTGTTTCTTTCGCCATATCGATCAAAAACTCTAAGCACCGCTTCCGTATATGGAATAAGCTGATCTTCAGGCAAAAATTTCTGTACCGCATTGGCTAAAAATGGTTGCGCTCCTAACCCTCCGGCAAACATCACCTTAAAGCCTCTTTCTCCTTTTTCATTTAATTTTGGAATAAAACCCAAATCATGGATATAGCTATAGGCCGTATCTTTATCACTCGAAGAGAAAGAAATTTTAATTTTACGACCCATTTCCTGACAGATAGGATTACGCAAAAAATAAGCGAAAACTGCATGGGCATAAGGAGAAACGTCAAATGGTTCCTCGGGATCAATGCCAGCATTTGGCGACGAAGTCACATTGCGAACAGTATTACCACATGCTTCTCGTAACGTAATATCATCTCGCTCCAATTCAGCCCACAATTCTGGAGTTCTATCCAAACTCACATAGTGGATTTGAATATCCTGACGGGTAGTTAAATGCAAATTACCACTGCCGTATTCATCGGCTACATCGGCGATACGCAACAATTGTTTAAAGGTAATTTTACCAAAAGGCAATTTGATACGCACCATTTGCACTCCCGGCTGACGTTGGCCATATACCCCTCTCGCCAAACGTAAGCTCCTAAATTTTTCTTCGTGGATTGTTCCCTCTCGAAAGGCTTTTATCTTACGCTCTAAGTCGATAATATCTTGTTCTACAATTGGATTTTCGAGTTCTGTTCTAAAACTTTGCATGGATGCTGGTTGTGCTTTATTCAAAAAATGCCTCTCTTTTTGGAGAAGCATCTATGTTCAATTTCTTTATAAAAATGATATACGTACTTCTTCTACCTCGTTTTGCAACAGTGGTTCATGGTTGATTGTGGCATCAGACAGTACTTAAATATCAACTTCATCCGTCAAATATATAAAGTATATAGGAATAGTAGTAATTATTTTTAAAGATTTTTTGACAACAACAGTTTGACGTTTGTTATCCTACTGATATACAGTAATTTGTTGAAATTACAAATCTAGCTTTAATTTGTCTTCCCTAGCAATTACATCTGCAATGCTAGTTTCGCCTAAGATTTTAAGGGTAGCATCCCTCACATCGATGAAAGCACTTCTGATGCCGCAGGTCACCTCGTCAGTACATTCATCACACTTGTGATAAAAATTTAAGCTTGCGCAAGGCAGCATAGCTACGGGACCATCAGTAAGGCGTAAAATTTGAACTAAGAAAATTTCTTCTGGTTTTTTGTTAAGGCTATAACCGCCTCCGGCACCTTTTTTACTATACAAAAATCCAGCATTTCTTAAATCTAAAAGAATTTGCTCTAAAAACTTTTTTGGAATACGCTCCTCCTCTGCAATCTTCGAGATTTGCATTGGCGGCAAGTCAATGTTTTTGCCCAGCGCTACTAGCGCCTTAATGGCATATTTGGTCTTTTTAGAAAGCATGACTGCAAAGGTAATAATTTTTAGGTTAGTTAGTTGTTTAGTTGGTTGGTTGGTTTTTTCGTTGTTTAGTTGTTTAGTTTTTTGGTGATTGGTTATTGATTATTGGTAATTGGTAATTGGTAATTGTTAATTGTTAATTGATTATTGGTGATTGATTATTGGTGATTGACCTTTGGTTATTATTCCCTTTTCTATTCGTAATTCTCGGGAATGCGTTGTTGTTTTGCAGCTTCAATATACAATTGGATTTGATTGACGCAGGCTGCCAGATTTCCCTTAATATCATGTTCCCAAAATCGCATCACTACGTAGCCCATTGCTTGCAGACTCTTGTTCACAAACTCATCTCGCTGCATGTTGCGTTCAATTTTAGGAATCCAAAACTGCTGATTACTTTTAGGTTTGCGCTCTTTCCATTGATAGCCATGCCAAAAATCTCCGTCAATAAAAATAGCTAAATGATACTTGTCAATCACCAAATCAGGCTTTCCTACCAAATCGTTACGATGTATACGGAAGCGAATGTTTTCTTTCCACAGCGCTTTTCTCAGCAAAAGCTCGGGCTTACTGTTGCTCCCCTTAATTTTAGCCATGGTTTTACTGCGTTGCTTAGTAGTGTAAAAACCAGCGCTTTCTTCAAAACGTGGGACTTTAATAGCATCTTGTTCTAACGGCAAATAAAATTTGGGCTGTTTCTTCATTATGTCGCTAAGTTAATTATTTCGCTATCACCACTCATCGCTTTAAAAACACAGTTAAGGTTTCGAAATATGCTAACCATCCTTTAAACCAACTTTAATGCAATTACAATTCACATCTTTACAACAAATCTACTACTACTTATTGTTTTGATATTGTATTTTTACTTGCATTGAAATGGCACTTACTTTAAAGAAAATCCTCCGACATCGAATTGTTCGACAAAACATCAAATATATTGGCGTAGGTGTTTTGGTGGGGGTTAGTTTAAGTTTGCTTATTGCAGGGCTAAACGGTAAAGGCATCGCTGCCCGACAAGTATTTTTCAATATACTGTTTAGCATTTTTATCAGCTTGGGTATATCCAATATATTTTCAATCTTTCAATGTTATAGCAGTAGACTTACACGTAATTTTTGGCAGTTGATATTGTTGTACTATCTGTGTAATATCTTGGGAATGATCGTAGGAATAGAAATTAGCTACTTCATCATTTCGCTTTTTTACAATATCAAATACGAAGCATTTAATCACCTACAGGATTATCGTTCGATTTCAGTAATTGTGCTAATTGTGGGCACCATTATGCTGCTTTACCATTTACAAAAACGCAATGCGGAAAATGCGCTGAAAGCCAAAGAAGCCGATTTAATTAAAATCAATCAGTTAAAAACCGAGGCCGAATTGCAGGCACTTCAGTCGAAAATTAACCCACATTTTTTGTACAATGCCTTAAACGCCATCACCAGTCTCATTCACGAAGACCCAGATAAGGCGGAGGATATGACGATTAAACTTTCCAAACTTTTCAGATACAGCATCAACTCGCAACATGAAAATTTTTGCAGTTTACAAGAAGAAATTGATATCCTAAACACTTATCTCGCTATTGAGAAAGTACGTTTTGGAGATAGGATCAATTTTGATATCGACACCGACAATACACTGTCACACATGCAATTTCCACGCTTTTTACTACAACCGCTTGTTGAAAATGCGTTAAAGCACGGCTTAAAAGATACCGCAGAAAATGGACTTCTAGCGGTTAAGGTAATCAAAGAAGATAATCAAGCACATATTTTTGTGAGAGATAATGGATCGCCTTTTCCAACGGAATTAATTGCAGGTTACGGACTGCAAAGCACTTTTGATAAGCTAACGCTGCTTTATCCTAACAGCCACGAAATTGAAATGAGCAACGAACCTATTAAACAAATTAAAATAACCATTCCTTTAAGCGCATGACCTGGAAAACCATTATTATTGAAGACGAACAGTTAGCACGCCAACGCCTCAAGCGTTTACTAAATAACTATAGTGAAATTGAAATTATCGGAGAAGCCGAAAATGGACAGCTGGGCCTACAGCTTATTGAATCTTTACGGCCCGATTTGATATTTTTAGATATTGAGATGCCAGTGCTTAATGGGTTCGAAATGTTGGCCAAACTAAAAGAAAATCTACCTAAAATAGTTTTTACTACTGCATACGATCAATATGCAATTAAGGCTTTTGAGGAAGGTTCTATTGATTATTTGCTAAAACCTATTGAGTTAGAACGGTTAGACAAAACCATCCTTAAATTAAAACAAAGCAATTTAGCTAAACCAGCTATCGCGATAGAAGATTTACTTCAGAAAATTAAAGGAAAAACCAATTTAAAAACGCTTACGGTAAAACTAGGTGACAGAATTTTATTGATAAAGCTAGAAGATATCATTCATGCGCAAGCAGAGGATAAGTATGTGTTTCTGCACACTGCGGATGGCAAAAAACACTTAACGGATTACACCCTCTCGAATTTAGAGGAGAAGCTTCCCGAAGATTTCCTCCGTATCCATAGGAGCGATATCATTAACACCAACCATATTACAGAAATTAGAAGGGGATTTAACGGAGCGTTGATATTTGTAATGAGTAATGGAGCGAAAGTAACCTCCAGCAGATCAAACAGCGAAAGTTTAAGAGAAAGATTTGAAATTTAAAGAGCTTTAATCTTCATCGAAGACCTTTTCGGCAAATAAATCTTTACTAAAATTCACCAAAAACAACTCCTTTTTTGCACGTGTTACTGCAGTGTACAACCAACGCATAAAATCAAGGTCAACCATGTCCTCAGTTAAAAAGCCTTGATCAACAAATACCGCTTCCCATTGTCCGCCTTGCGCCTTGTGGCAAGTCACGGCGTAAGCAAATTTAATTTGTAAGGCATTGTAGTACGGGTCTTGCTTAATAGCCAGTTGCCGTTCTTTTCTATTCACAATATGCTCATAGTCCAACAACAGCCCTTCGTACAATCTTTTATTAGCTTCGTAAGGTAAATTTGGACTTTCGATTTGAAGCGTATCTAAAAGTACCTTGCAAGTAATGGCGCCCACATCCGGAAAATCCACCAATTCCAATTGAACTTCCGCAAACCTGAAGCCGTAACGTTCCTCTTCCCTCCTCACCCTAATAATTCTGGCCATATCGCCATTGGCAATAAAAGCTGTTTCATTATCATCAGGCAACCAAAAGTAGTTATTCCGCACCACCATAATGTAGTCGCCACCGCTCAACTCTTCATCTCGGTAAAGTAATCGCGACCTAATTTGATTGTTGTAAATATTAGCCGATTTGTTAGACCTACAAACCACCAACGTATTTTCTAAGCCATATTTACCGTAAGCATATTCTAAGCCTTCAACAAACTTCAATCCGGTCATACGGAAAATATCCTTAAAGCCTTTGGTAATAAATTTTGGCCATTCAGGCTCTTCATCGTAAGTATTTACTAACTGCCTTAACATGGTGGCATTAGCCAAAATACCTGATTTTTTCTCCTGACGGACCACTTCGGTCAACTCAACAGTAGCTACATCCAACTGAAAATTACTTTGTAAATACGCTGGATTTAAAGCAGGGCTGTCTGTACTTCCCACTGGCGGCAACTGCGCAGTATCGCCTACAAATAGCAAAAAACAATTCTTATCGGAGCCATCTGGAGCAGGCTGAAAAACAAATTCAAGTAAATCTCCCAAAAAAGTTGTGCCACTTTGAGAGTTCCATTCATCTGCAATCATGGAAGCCTCATCAACAATAAACACCGTATTTTTTGACAGGTTAGGTGCCAGTTGAAATACCATATCTAGGCTTACCGCATTCTTCTTTCGGTAAATTCTTTTATGTATGGTCAGCGCTCTTTTCTGCGTATAGTTGCTCATTACCTTGGCAGCCCTCCCTGTAGGTGCCAATAGCTCCGATTTTAAGCCGAACTTTGGCAGTGCCTTCACCAATGCCGCTACAGAAGTGGTTTTACCAGTACCTGCATAACCTCTGAGCACAAAACATGCATCTTGATTGGGTTTACTTAGAAATTCAGCTACCTTTTCGCAAAATTCCAGCTGTTGTTGAGTGGGTGTAAAAGGGTAAGCTTGGGCAATTACGCTGGCTTTGGTCATATCGCAAAGATAACAAACCATTTCAGTTGGAAGTTTACATTGACGTAAACGCAGCTGTAAAGTTGTGGCCAGACTTCAACTATTGAACAAGTAAACCACCGAAGCAAAGTAAAAATTTGTTATTTTTGTGATAGATGAATAAGAATAGCATTTTATTAATTGATCCAAATTTTGAACCGGCCAACAGTTCTAATTTAAATTTGCTGATAAAAATAGGTGTCGATACTTTTTCTTATAGCATAGCTGATGAAGAAAAAGAACTGGTACACGCTGTTTATGATGAACAAGAGTGCGAAGACGGATTGGAGAAGTTCAAGGAACGCTTAAAATTGGATGCTTACTTAAAACTACCTTACCAATCGGTTAAGGCAGCCATTTATACGCCAAACTTGGTTTTCGTACCTAAAGCTATTTTTGACCAGGATCAGGTAAAGCTGTATACACAATTTTTTGTTGATGCAGATTTACAAAACATATACGTACAAAGCAGCGAACAGCAAGATTTTAATTACATTTTCGGCATTTCAAGTGCCATTGAAAAGCTTCTTACAGCAACTTGGGAAAATGTAACACTGCTTCCTTATGATGCTGGTTTACTGGAAAACACCAAAAACGAAAACAGTAACGTTATTATCGATTTTACTGTAGGTTCTTTCCAGTTTCTTTATTTCAAAGATAGCAAGCTAAACTTCGTACAAAATTATCAGTTTGATGGCATTGATGAACTGACTTATTATTTATTGCTAATCATCAGTCAATTGGGTATAGATACCAAACAAACCGCATTAAAAGTTTGTGGTATTATCCATCAAGGAGATGAGAAGTGGAACCTGCTGTTACAACACTTTAACAATGTTGATTTTTTGGTAACACCAACGCCTTTGGATACCAATATTTTGGACGATATGCCGGCCCATTACTACACTAGCTTACTTGCTTTACAACAATGCGGATAGTTGGCGGACGTTTAAAAGGCCTGCAGTTTCATGCTCCGGCGAAGTTGCCAGTTAGGCCAACTACCGATATGGCCAAAGAAGCACTATTTAACATTTTGCTGAACAGCTACGATTTTGAAGCGTGTAAAATACTCGATTTATTTACGGGAACGGGTAATATCAGTATCGAATTTGCATCAAGGGAGGCTGCAAGCATCATTGCTGTAGACAAGCATCCTGCTTGCATTGCTTGGCTAAAATCGGTGAAAGAAAAGCACCAACTTCATAGCATTGATATTCGCAAAGCTGATGTTTTCAAATTCTTGGGACAAACCAACGAAAAATTTGATATCATTTTTGCCGACCCCCCTTACGATTTGCCTAATATTCCGTTACTGCCACAATTGGTAGCACAACACCGTCTTTTAAATGATGGTGGCGTATTGGTGGTGGAGCATCCATCGATGTTGAAACTAAACCAACAGCCGGGTTACGTAGAAACCAGAAAATATGGGTATTCATCCTTTAGCTTTTTCGCTCCGTAGAGCCATTCGCCTGAAACTAAGTATCACTAAAAATAATCAATTCAACAGCTAATAAGTTCAAACATGAAAATTGCTTTATTTCCCGGTTCTTTTGATCCAATTACCATAGCTCACGTAGATATTTTGACGCGTTCCCTACCCCTGTTTGATAAAATTGTGGTTGGTATTGGGTTAAATAGCTCTAAGCAAAATTTTCTTTCTGCGGAGAAAAGAGAAGAAATTGTAAGAAGCATATTTTCAGGAAACCCGAATGTGGAAGTGCAAACCTACCAAGGCCTAACCATTGATTTTGCAAAAAAAATTGGCGCTAACTATATGGTTAGGGGCATACGCTCTGCTGCCGATTTTGAATACGAACGTGCCATTGCACAAATTAACAAAAGCATGATGCCTGAGGCAGAAACCATTATCTTATTAAGTCGACCAGAGTATTCAGCAATTAGCTCTACTATTGTTAGAGATATTTTGAGGAATAACGGTGATGTAAGCCAATTTGTGCCAAAAGAAGCACTGCGTTTTTTGTAGTTACTGCAATAAATAAATCACATTGTTAGTGCCGCTTGTGCCAGGCACCGCTTTAATGTATTTGAACTGTGTTTTATTTTCTTCCGTAACGTTAAATTTCTGTCCATCAATGGTGAGCTCCTTCGTTTGTTTGTTGAAAATATAACTTACCGTTTTTGTAGTAGCCGTATTGCCATCACACTTTTTTGTACCGTAAGTAATCACTAAAGTACCATCTGTTTTAAACAAAAAAGTATCATCTTGTTCACATTCCGGCACAGCGTAGTAGCTGCTAGCACCACTTGGATTGGTAGCAGTATTCAAATCTTTTAAACCCAGTCTCCAAGTTTTTGAAGTTAATACCTCAATAATTTCCTCACTTTCATCCTTTTTACAGGCGAAAACAAGCAACATAAGCGCTAACGCTACAAATCTTTTCAATGCAATCATAATTTAAAGCAACTGCTCACTCTTTAAAACGTCGGTAATTAACGGATAAGTATTTTTAATTTTTGCTTTTATTTCATGTGGAGCTACCCATGCAGCTTCGGTAATCCCCTCCTCAGTTTGCGGGATCAATTTCGGGCTTCCTTTTACGGTCATATGGTACCAGCTGGTTCTTTTTAAAATAACTTCGTTATTCATCTCATACACATGATACGTTTTACACACCCGATCACCCCGCTTATCAATTTTAACGCCACACTCTTCTTCCACTTCTCTCACTGCTGCATCCTTAACTTTTTCACCTTTATCTACTTTTCCTTTCGGCAAATCCCACTTTTTATTTCTGAAGATAAACAAAAATTCGTTTTTGGCATTGGTAACCAATCCCCCGGCGGCTTTAATTACAGTTAACTCCTTTTTAATTTTTTTAAATACTCCTTCCGGATTTTTACAAAGCAGCAAATAATTTTTCTTCTTGCTGCTTTTGAGGTTTTTATAAAAATTTTCGAAACCAAAACCCTCTACTTCAATTTGTTGTATCTTTTCAACTTGAAGCGGAATTTCGCGAGTTATAAACAAAGTGTTATCGTTAATATAAATTCTGTATTTTTGCGCCATGTACAATAAAAGTGATATTGAATTAAAGGTAGCTGAATTTTTGTTACAAATTAAAGCAATTAAATTACAACCTGCTAATCCATTTACGTGGGCTTCTGGCTGGAAATCCCCAATTTACTGCGATAATAGAGTAACTTTATCTCACCCTTCGGTTAGAACTTACATTCGTCAAAAATTGGCTCAATTGATCCAGGAAGAATACGGTGCAGTTGACGTAATTGCAGGTGTTGCTACTGCGGGTATTCCTCAAGGTGTATTGGTTGCTCAGGAATTAGGTTTGCCTTTCATTTACGTAAGATCAAAAGCAAAGGAACACGGCACTGGCAGTTTAATTGAGGGCGAAGTAGTAGAAGGACAAAGAGTAGTAGTTATTGAAGATTTGATTTCTACAGGAAAAAGCAGCTTGCAAGCAGTAGAGGCTTTGCGAAATGCGGGCTTATCTGTGGCTGGTTTGGTGGCTATTTTCACTTACGGTTTCCAACAAGCGGATGATAACTTTGCTGCTGCTAAATGTAGATATTCTACACTTTCAAACTACAAAGCATTAATTGATTATGCGGCAGAACACAGTATCATCGCAAAATCAGACATCGATTTTCTTAATAAATGGCGTGAAAACCCGGCTGAATGGGGCCAAGGAGCGGCAGTTTAATTAGCTAACACACAATAACCTAAATAAATGACTATCATTGAAAGTAACGCTGTAATTAATTTGCCTGTGGCGCAGGTATATCAATTTCTTGCTGATTTGAATCATCACCAGCAATTAATGCCCGACAATATCTACAACTGGTCGTCCACAGCTGATACGGCTAGCTTTACCATTCAGAACATGGCCAAATTGGCTATTCATATTGCTGAAAGGGTAGAAAATGAAAAACTGGTTGCAATTCCTACGGAGAAACCGCCATTTGATGTTTCTTTGCAATGGTCAGTTAGCGATAATGGCGATGGAACTACTACCGCAACACATACCATCTCAGCCGATTTGAATATGATGATGAAAATGTTGGCGTCGGGCCCGCTACAAAAACTGGCCGACTATCAAACGCAAAAACTGAAAGAAATTTTAGGATAAAAAAAGGAAGTTCAAAAGACTTCCTTTTTTTATGCTTTCAGTACTGTGTTTTGACACCCGCGAATATCAAATGGTTGCTAAACCTCTTCTTTCTTAAAAAAGTTCAGCATAAAAAAATACATCAGCGCAAAAAGGGTTATAATTACTCCAAAAAAACGTGAAATTAGGTTCATATCTTTATGAACTAGAAATCACATAAAAGGTTTAATTGCTTGAAATCAATTTTTGAATTTTTAACAAATTTAATCTGGTTTTAACTTTTGTTAACTTAAACTTGGCAAAGCTTGACTTTAATAAAAGATTCAGTTGTAATTAGTGTGCAACCTATAATTACACACTAACAAACTTAAATATTCAAAATCTATTGAAGAATCTTCATTTAGTGTACATTAATGCTTTGTAAATACTTCAATTTGCAGAATGTACTCACTTTGAAAATTTAAAACTCACTCCAAACACAAAATAGTTTTTGTAAAGGTCTTTACTGCCTTCTGGAATTGCATTTTCTCTTTTTGCTCCATTGTGCGTGTAATTTAACCAAATTGGCATTTCTAGCTTATCACTTAACTTGAATTCTTTAGTAAGTTTTGCACCCATATTCACAAAAGAAACCTTATCTGGATCGCCATAGCTGTAGTATAACGCTTTGTTATTTAACACTGCTCCAATTACTGGGGAAATATTAAAACCTAACGGTAAATCCTGAGAATAACCTACTTCTGCATAACTGGTAAAATTTTGCTTGCCTTTTATGTCCTCATCATTGGCATACTTGTAATCATTGCCTGCTATCAATGTACTCCAAGTAAACCATACAGGTATTTTAGTTTCTGTAAAATCAAACATCAGCATTAAGTCTAAAGTATTTGCGCTGGTATTTCCAAAATCAAAAAGTTTGTTGCTCACACCTTCCATTTTCTCTACAGTTGGCCAATAATACCACTGTAAAGAAGTAGTAAAATAATCTGTAAATGCGTAATTGGCGATGAAATCAATTTCTTGGTACCCATTTGGGTCTATTTCGTTTTCTTTATAATTTTTATTTTGAAAATTCGTGGTAGTCCAAAATCCCAAAGAAAACTTATCTGTTAAGTTATAATTTCCATACAACTGAGCCACCGGAGATTTACCTCCCCAAGATTGTCCTCGCCAAATGTATCTAGAAGCTAAATCTAGGTTCAAATCCCAAGTTCCTTTTACAGCTTCTGTTTTGACTGAGTCTGACGTTTTTTCTTGCGCAAATAGCGATGTAGTGCACAATAGTGCAATGAATAAAAATAGTTTTTTCATGGTTTTTGTAGTAGTTTTAGGTTATTTACTTTATAAGATTATTTTGGTTTAGTTTACTTTTTTTATGTCCATAACTGATGTATATCAACAAGCCTATCGCCATCCATATAAAAAATCCAATCCATGCGTTAGATGGTATTTCTATCATCAGGTACAAGCAACTTAATGCGCCCAAAATAGGTATCGCATTCATCCTCCTAACTACAGCACTTATACATAAAACAGAAAATATAAGTGTGAAAATGAAAAACAAAACTTCACTCAGTCCTTCAGACCCCACGTTGAGAAAAGCACTAATAACTTTATCTTTCATAAAATAGAAAAAAAGCACAAATACGATTGGAACCACGTATAAGGAATTGACGTAGGGAATAGAAAACTTGTTGCTTTCCTTTTTTATTTTTGGAAGTAAAAGAACGCCCAAACAAACCAAAACAAAAGCAAATAGTGTCCCGATACTCGTTAGATCTGCCACCAAAGAAGAGGGCATAAACAATGAGGGAATACCAACTAATAAGCCTGTTACAATGGTTGCATAGGATGGGGTTTTATATTTTTTATGAATTTTAGAATATCTTTTTGGCAATAATCCATCACGGCTCATACTCATCCAAATGCGTGGCTGCCCAAGTTGGAAAACGAGCAAAACAGAGGTCATGGCAATAACCGCAGAGATAGAAATAATATAACTTACCCATCCTAGATTTACTTTCTCGAAAACATAAGCTAGTGGATCTTCTACATTTAATTCCTTGTAACTTACCATTCCTGTTAACACTAAAGAAATGAGTATGTAAAGTACGGTGCAAAGTATCAAAGCATAAATCATTCCTCTAGGAAGATCTTTTTGTGGATTTTTACATTCTTCGGCGGTGGTAGAAATTGCATCGAAACCGATATAGGCAAAAAACACAGCTGAAACGCCAGCTAAAACACCGGACATTCCATTTGGCATAAAAGGCGACCAATTAGCTGGTTTCACATAGAAAAAACCTAAACCTATAACTAATACAATGACCAGCATTTTGAGAATTACCATTGCATTAGATAGTTTCTTGCTTTCTTGAATTCCTACATAAGCTACCATTGTTATAAGACCTACAATAATGAAAGCCGGAAGATTGATAAGCAACTTATGCCCAAAAAAATCTGGACAATCTGCAATGAACTTTGTTGCGTCTAAAGCTTGTCTTTTCATCTCTGGTGTTATTTTATGACCAGCTTTTATAGCATTTTCGAGTACAGTAATTGGTTCGTGTGCTGCGCAATATCCCCTCGAAAGCCAGTTTGGCAAGTGTAGCCCAAATCCTTTTAGTAAATTATTAAAATAACCGCTCCAGCTAATTGCTACTACGATATTTCCAATAGCATATTCTAAAATGAGCGCCCAACCTATAATCCAGGCAAAAACTTCACCGAATGATACATAAGCATAGGCATAAGCTGATCCACTTTGTGGAACTCTGGATGCAAATTCTGCATAGCATATTGCAGAAAAACCACAGGTAATGGCAATCAAGACAAATAAGACGGAAACACCTGGCCCACCGTGATAGGAAGCAAAACCAATAGTAGAAAATACACCCGCTCCTATTACTGCAGCTACGCCCAATAGTGTTAAATCAAGCACGCTTAAACTTCGATTCAATTTTTCATGACCATCGTCAAGAGATTCACCATCTCGAATCAATTTTTTTCTAAAATTTAAAAACTTCATAGGTTATTTTATTAATGATTATTTTGTGATTTTTGAAATAGATGAAGCGATATTTTGCACTGCTTTTTTTGCTGTTTCTATGGCACCATTCATAAAGCCTTGAAAATCATCTGAGCAATGTTCTCCAGCAAAATAAACGTTATCTATAGGCCTAGAAACTTCTTCTCCGTACTTGGTCCATTGTCCTGGTTTGAAGGAAGAATAGCTGCATTTAGAAAACGGATTTAGTGGCCAGTTCATAAATATAAAGCCGTCGTTTTCTTTGGAATGATTTTGTGTTGCAGCAATAGCTCCCGGAAAAATAGTATCGAAATAACCAATATATTTTTCTCGTAAACTTGGCAGTTGCTCTTTTTGACAAAGTTTCATGGCATCATCTCCGCCAAAATAAAAAGTATAAGTACCTTGCGAAATGCTGGCGTTTTGTAACTGACTGCTATCAAATCCGTTATGTATCACATTATTAAATAAGTAACCTTGATATCCTTTTTCTCGCCAAACTTTTTTATCGAACTTTTGTATAAGTTTTACGTTGGTTCCATAACCTAGTTCTTGAATACAATTCTTCTTATTTTCGGTTATATTTTTAAGTTCAAGCGGAATATCTTTGAGAATAGTGAACGGAATCGTGATTAAAACGTATTTAGAAGAAACGATTTTGCCATTAGTAAAATGCAGAGAATATGTTCCGTTGGATTCTGTAACCTTTTGTAATTTGTGTTCTAAGAAAACCTGATCTTTTACTTTTTTTGCCAAAGCTTCCGTAAGCGTACTGCTTCCACCTTTTATTTTCAGAACCTCATTACTTACTCCAAATACTTCAAATGTTTTTCCTACCTCTTGCAGCATCATACTTAGAAAATTGATTGCAGATTGCTCTCTTATATTTCCTCCGTATTCAGATTCGTATGCTTTTTCTAAGCATTTTATAAACCATTCATCGCCATCTAAAGATGCAAAATACTTATCCAAAGGCGTGTTGTCTATGGTTTCGTTATAAGCAACGTCTTTTTCAGACTTATTTTGATCCTCTATAATTTTCGGAAGGATTTTTTTGTAAGCATTTACCACTTCCTCATCAGAATAAATTTTTCCGTTGTAGAAAAAAGTATCTTTAATGAGTTGATCTGTTCTTACATCTATCGTAGAGATAGAAAATTCTCTAAGATAAGTCAGAAGATCGGCGTGTGTAGTATCTACAAACTCTCCGCCGCAATCTGTGGTAAGTCCATTAATGAAATCTCTTTTTGTTTTTACTCTTCCTCCAGTTCTTTTATCCGCTTCAAAAACCTTGAATGGAATTCCCATTTTTTGGAGTTCATAAGCTGCAGAAAGTCCGGCAATTCCTCCCCCTAAAATTGCCACAAAATCATCTTCGCTCAGTTTTTCTTTGCAAGAAAAATTAATGAGTGCAGGTGCAACCACTAAACTTCCTGTTGCTAATGCTGAAATTTTAAGAAATTTTCTGCGATTATAATTTTCAAGATAACCGTTTACTAAATCCGGGTTTTCTTTTTTGAGTTCTAGCAAGGCTTTTCTATAATAGCCCAGCAAAGAGTTGAGTAAAGATGAATGTGCCATAAATTAGGTAGTGTGAAGTTTTTTTATTGCTGTTTTTTTTTATTCTATCACGATTGATTTAATGTTGCAAAGCTCTTTTATTCCCAATTCTCCCAACTCTCTTCCATATCCAGATTTCTTGATACCTCCAAAAGGCAATCTGGAATCTGACCGAACCAATGAGTTTACAAATACATTTCCGCTGTCTATTTGTCTTGCCAAATGTGATGCTTTTTCCAAATCCTTAGTCCATAAAGCACAAGCCAATCCGTATCTATGATTATTGGCAAGTTCTATGGCATGCTGCTCGTTTTTTGCACGGATAACAGTTGCTAAAGGACCAAAAGTTTCTTGCTGAAACACAATGTTATCAGCAGAAATTCCGTCTAATAAAGTAGGTTGGAAATTGCATTGATCCTGATTTCCTCCCAGTTTCAATATTCCGCCTTGCGAAATAGATTTTTGCAACTGATGAGACAAATTATCGGCCAAATCTATTCTGGCAAGTGGCCCCATATTTATGCCCTCTTCCAAAGGATTTCCTTGTTTTAACTTTGATATTTTTTGAGAAAATTTATCTAAAAAATCATTGGCGACATCTTCTACCACAATAAATCTTTTGGCACAGATGCAGGCTTGGCCAGCATTCATCATTCGGGATTGTGTGGCAACAGTGGCAGCAAGTTCCAGATCGGCATCATTCAATACGATAAATCCATCTGAACCGCCCAATTCCATTACGGATTTTTTAATATGTTTTCCTGCCAATGCAGCAACTGCAGATCCAGCTGCTTCGCTTCCTGTAAGCGTTATCAACTGCACAACATCATTGGCAATTACCTGTTCTACTTGCGGAATATCTATTGTAATTGATTGAAAAACGCCTTCTGGAAGACCAGCTTCTAAAAAAATATCTTCCAGATGCGTTGCACAACCCAAAACATTGGGAGCGTGTTTTAGTAATGACACATTTCCCGCCATTAAACAAGGTGCTATATACCGAATTACTTGCCAAAAAGGATAATTCCACGGCATAATGGCGAAAACAGCACCAATTGGTTGATAGGTAATTACACTTTTATACAAGCCCATTTCAACAGGAGTGTCTTGTAAAAATTGCTCAGCATTATTGGCATAAAACTCACAGTTTCCTGCAGATTTTTCTATTTCTGCTCTGGATTCCGGCAATATTTTTCCCATTTCCAAGGTAATTGTTAGAGCAAATTTTTCTTTATCTCTCAATAAAATTTGAGCAGCTCTTTTAAGAATATCTGCACGATATTGGAAGGTGGTATTTTTCCAAAACTGGAAAGCTTTAGAAGATAGTGCTAGTTTAGCATCTAATTCCTTTTGCGAAAGAATAGGATATTCTGCAAGCAATTCCTGCGTGTAAGGATTTATAGTTTTAAACATTTTTTCTTTGATTTATAATAAATACGTTTTGTTTTACGGCTTTTAGAATTGTATTCTGATATTTTTCTTCTACAATCAAGTGTTGATTTTTATGATTATCCAATACTTCTTTTACCGAATTTATTTTCCCGAAAGGAATATTCTGATCCAAGCATAATTTTTCTATTTCAGAAAATTTTAATGACTTGATGCGGTTTTGCAAAATTTCAAAAAGCTGTGTTCTGTTGCTGACTCTTTTTTGGTTGGTCTCAAAAGGTTCTTTTGAAGTATGCTGAATATTGATTGCTTCCCAAAGCGCATTGAATTGTTTATCACTTCCGATAGCCAAAGTAAACAGCATTTGGTCATTCGATGTGAAAATTTCACCATAAGGCGCAATATTTGGGTGCAAGCTTCCCAATTGTGTAGGGCATTGATTGGTCATCAAATAATTACTTGCCTGATTTGCCAAAGAAGAAATGGCTGCATCTAACAATGAAACAGAAACCTTTGCTCCCAAATTGGTGTTCATTCTCTCCAAAAGTGCCACTAAAACACCTTCTTTAAGCTGATGTCCTGCTAAAATATCTATCAAAGCAACAGGCATTTTAAGAGGCTGTGCATTTTTTTCTCCGTTGATAGACATAAAACCGGATTCTGCCTGCAATACCAAATCATAAGCTACACGAGAGGTATCATCATTAAAACCTTTAATTTCTGCATAAATTAATTTTGGGAAAAATCTATGAATGGTTTCGTAATCTAATTTGAATTTTTCGGCATCTCCATATTTAAAATTGACCAAAAAAACATCGGCATCTGATAATAAATCCATCAATCTGGCAAAATCTTTTTCTTGAGTTAAATCCAAAAAAACAGATTCTTTACCAATATTTACAGACGAAAAATAAGCAGAAACAGAAGAGTCAGATTCATGAACTGTTTTCCAAGAACGTGTAACATCTCCTCCTGTAAGTGGATTTTCTATTTTAAAAACCTTAGAACCCAATTCAGCAAAAAAACGACCTACACTCGGTCCTGCAAGAACCGAAGCCAATTCAACAACTTTTATGTCTTCAAATAATTTCAATGGACTATTTTTATTAATACCAACCAACTGGATCTGTATCCAGATTGATATTCACTTGTTTTACTTCCAAATAATTTTCAATACCATACAAACCTAATTCTCTACCAGTTCCAGATTGTTTATAACCTCCCCATGGCATTTCGTTGAAAGTTGGATGATACCAGTTTACCCAGCCAATTCCGGCTTTTATTTTTGGGCTAATTCTGTGAACTTTTGTAATATTTTGGGTAAAAATTCCGAAACCTAGACCATATTCTGTATCATTTGCTAGATGAATGGCTTCTTCTTCGGATTCAAATTTCATGATAGCTACCACTGGTCCGAAAATTTCTTCCTTTGCAATTCTATCAGACGGTTTTACATCAACAAAAATGGTTGGTTCTATAAAATATCCGTTTTCGGAATTTCCATTTCCTCCAAATGCCAGATTTGCTTCGGATTTTCCTATTTGGATGTAATTCATAATTTTATCAAAATGAGCTTTGGAAACCACTGGTCCCATTGTAGTTTCTGAAAGAAGTCCGTTTCCTAGTTTTATTTTTTTTGCGCCTTCTACAAATTTTTGTACAAAAACATCATAAATATCTGCGTGAACCAATAATCTGCTCCCGGCTGTGCAAACCTGTCCGCTGTTTGCAAATGCTGCAAAAAGTGCCCAATCTACGGTAAGATCAAGATTGGCGTCATCAAAAATGATGACAGGATTTTTCCCTCCCAATTCCAGTGTTACTTTTTTAAGATTTTCGGCGGCAATTTTTGCAATATGTTTGCCTGTGTTTGTTCCTCCTGTAAATGCAATTTTATCGATTCTGGTATCCGAAATCAGTGCATTTCCAGCCACAGTTCCGTCTCCAGTAATGATGTTTAACACGCCTTTCGGAAAACCTACTTCATCAAAACATTTTGCAAATTCTAATGCAGTTAGCGGCGTAATTTCCGACGGTTTCAGCACCACAGTATTTCCTGTGATAAGAGCTGGAGCAATCTTCCAAACCAGCATCAGGAAAGGAAAATTCCAGGGAATAATTTGTGCGCAAACACCAATTGGCTCTCTTGTAACAAAGGAAAAAGAATTGGCGGGAACCGACATTGTTTCCCCATGAATTTTGGTTGCTAAACCAGCATAAAATTTTAGACAGTTGATGCTGTCATCAATATCAAATTCTGCTTCTCTTTTTGGTTTTCCGTTGTTCTGAGTTTCCAGTTCTACAAAAAAATCAAATTTATCTCTTATTTTCTGAGCAAGTGCCAACATAAGGTCTTGTCTTTCCAATGCGGTTTTAGAAGACCATTCTTGTCCGTCAAATGCTTCTCTTGCAGCAATTACTGCCTCAAAAACATCTTCTGGTTGCGCTTCGGGAACAGTTGCCATCACTTTTCCGTTTGCTGGATTGATGATGTCTCTCGTTTTGCCAGATTTTGCTTTTACAAAATCTCCGTTAATATACATTGAATACATATTGATATTACTTTTTGTATTAAATTAAAATCAGTTATCCATTATCGATAGAATTTCTCTAAGTTTTCCTACTAAAAAATCAACATCTTGCTGAGAAAAACACATTGGTGGTTTTATTTTCAGAATATTATAAAAATCTCCAGTCGGATAGATAATAATCCCGTTTTGTTTCATTGCTTCACAAATTAACAATGCTTTGGAACTGTCTGGTTCTCGTGTTTTTTTGTTTTTCACAATATCTACTCCCAAATACATTGCGTGTCCGTAAACAGCACCTACAGAATTGTAGTCTGCAATTAGTTTTTTTAATTCGTTTTTCAGATATTCTCCTGTTTGCAGTGCATTTTCCTGAAGTTTTTCTTCTTGTATCACATCCAAAACAGTAGAAGCGATTTCGCAGGCAACTGCATTTCCGGAATAGGTATTGAAATAGGTGTATTTTTTTTGATAAGCATTTGCAATTTCTTTGGTAGTAACCACCGCAGAAATTGGATAGCCATTTCCCATAGGTTTTCCCAACGTAACAATATCTGGCAAAACACCTTCTTTTTCGAATCCCCAAAAATGAGTTCCCATTCTTCCAAAACCAATCTGAACTTCATCTGCAATACAAACTCCTCCTGCTTTTTTTACTGTTTCATAGACTTTTTTCAGATAAGTTTTTGGCATTTCTACACCACCGCCAGAACCCAATAAAGATTCTGAAATAAAAGCTGCTACATTTCTTCCAAGCGATTTTATTTCATTAATTTTTTCCGTTACATCATTAGCATACAACTGAGCTACATCTGTACTATTTTCTCGATATTTTCCACGAAATGTATTTGGCTGAATAAGTGGATGCGTAAAAGAACGCTTTGATTTCGAGGCGGTTGGATTATCCATCAAACAAGTACTGATTTCATCAACTGCGGTTGTATTGCCGTGATATTCTCCGTCTATTACAATCACATCTTGTTCGCTAGTGTAACATCTTGCCAATCTAAGTGCCAAATCATTCGCTTCGCTTCCTGTGCAAGTGAAAAAAATGACTTGCAAAGACGGCGGAAAAAACGAAAGCAATTTTTCTGCGTATGCTATATTTTCTTTATAGAGAAAACGTGCATTGGTGTTAAGTTTTTTTAATTGATTTACAGCAGTTTCTGTAATTTTAGGATGCGAATGTCCAATATGGGTTACATTATTGATGGCATCCAAATACACTTGTCCGTTTTCATCATAAAGATATTGTTTCCAGCCTCTTACCAAATTCATTGGTTTTTGGTAATAATACTCTTGCGATTGCTGAATAAATGTTTGGCGTTTTAACAATAGATGATCTGTATTTTCCAGAAATTTACCAGAAATTTTCCCAATAAGAAAAAGTGGATCTTCACAAATTAATTGCCAACCTTTCTTTTCGCTTGGTTTACAAAACATTGGTGCTTTTCCAGATTTATCCAACTGAATAAATACATGCGAAGGAAACAGACTTTCTGCAGAAACAGACATTACTTTTCCAAGTTCTGCACCTTCCGAAACCGTTTCATTTATTTTTAATTGATGCTCGATTCCATCAATATGAAGATAAATATCTTCTGCCAAAAAGGTAGATCTTTTGTCTGTTTGAGCTATAAAAGTAAGTTTTGAAGGTGCTTTTAGCACAGCATTTTCTGGTAAAAAAACGTAGCTTCCTAATGCAATGGTAGCTTGTTCCGTGTCGTTGTTTTCTCCAAAAGAAATAAATGGCGAAAAGTATGCTGTATATCCGAAATTGTGATGCAGTTTATGCTGTATATTCCTGAAAAAAAGTCTCGGATTTTCACACGCTCCATCATCATAAATATCTGATTTTGGCGAAATGTCTATCATCTGAAAATCATCAGTTTCTACAAGATATGATGCTGTTTTTCTGTTGTCTTTTATCTTAAAAAATGTATATCCACAAGCATCCATCAGCAAAGCTGTAACAAAATTTTCGTCGTATTCTAAAAGATTTTGAAATACTTTTGCATCTACCTCAAACTGTTTTTTGATATATAAATTCTGCGGATCCATATTGAGCTGTCTTGCACACGCACAAACAATAATTGCAGATCTCAGCTTGATGAAACTAAAAAGTAAACGAGCTTCTTTTTCGGTAATAGGAAAAATATTGTGATAGATTTTCAGTACTTTATGCGCATCAGAAAATGGGGTTTTAGAACCTGTAATGATGGATTCTAAAAGCAAAACCGCAACTTCACTTACAGACCAAGACATACAAATATCCCCAAAATCTATAATCCCAGAAATATCTTTTCCATCATCATCTAATAAAATATTGTACCGTGTAAGATCGCCGTGAACAATACTTTTTCTAAGATTTTGAATTTCATCTTTTTTTGCTTCAAAAAGATCTGCTATATTTAGTATTTGTTCTTTCAAAACAGGATCCTCAAAATAATCGATCCAACTTTTGATAAGTTTTGTTGCCTGTTGCAAATCCCATTGTATAAATCTTTCCGCCGCTTTATGAGAAAATTGGGAAAGCTGCACCGAAAGATTAGCGGAAAACTCAGCAATGTTTTTCAGTAATACATCTGAATGAAAAGGAACATCTGAAAGCATTTTTCCTTCTATAAATTCCAAAACTCGCCACCAATGAGAGTGATGGTTTATCATTGCCTGACCATCAAGAGAATGTAGCAATTTCGGAATTTGCTTAGCTTGAAGAAAAAGCAAGGCTTTGTTCTGCAAATCCAGTTCGTCTTGTGCAGAGTTAATGTTTGCTATTTTTAGAACATATTTTTTCCCTTCGATGCTTTTAATCAAAAAATTTTGGTCTAAATAACTGTCCAACGGTTTAAAACTACTTTCAATATTCCAGAATTTTTTCAGCACAAAACCAGCCTCTTCTACAGAAAAGGAAGGACTTACTGATTTTGACTCGTTTTCCATTGTATCTATTTCTATTTTTTCTTCTTTTATTTTAAAATTGAATGAGAGTGGTTGTAAGTGTTTTAAATAATTAAATATCAATACATTACATTTACTAAATGTTGATTTTATTTTTCCAAAAAAATATTACATTCCACCATAACTGATGAGTTTCATTTCGAGGTATTCTTTTAAACCTTCAGCTCCAGATTCGTGACCTAAACCACTACTTTTTATCCCAACAAAAGGAACTTCTGTTCCGTGAGCCGCCCATTCATTAATTCCAACCATCCCGAATTCCAGATTTTCTGCGTAATAATTTGCTTTTTTCAGACTTTCGGTAAAAACATAACTTGCAAGACCGTATTCTGTATCATTTGCCCATTCCAAAGCCTGCTCTTTGTTTTCAAAAGGAATGGCAATAAGAATAGGCCCGAAAGTTTCTTCTTTTATAAAACTGTGTTCTTGTTTAGCTTCTAAAAGAATAGGCTCCAGAAAAAAACCTTTCTCAGATTTTTCGCCACCAATAGTCATATTTGCGCCTTCATTTTTAGCTTTTTCTACCAAACCGAGAATATGATTCTGCTGTTTTTGATTAATTAGAGGTCCTAAAAGCAGTTCATTTCCTGTATTGAGACCGGTTTTTATTGTTCTGAGCGTATTTGTAGCTTCAGAAATAAAATCTTGGTAAATATTTTGACTGATATAGAATCTTTGCGGAGCAACGCAAACCTGTCCGCAATTTCGCAATTTTGCAATAACGGCTTGTTTTGCTATTTCCTTCACATCCACATCATCTTCTATAATCACAGGAGCGTTTCCTCCCAATTCCAAAGACAATTTAGTATGAGTTTTACTTGCTCCGTTCATCAAAATTTCTCCAACTCTGGTGCTTCCTGTAAAACTGATTTTTGATAATTCGGGATGTTCCAGCATTGCATTTCCAATTTTGTCAGATTCTCCGTTAATCAGATTAAAAACGCCTTTCGGAAGACCAGATTCGTGCAATGCTTTTGCAATATTACAGGCACTCATTGGTGTAAATTCAGAACCTTTTAAAATAACGGAACAACCTGCAGCCAAAGCTGCTGCAACAGCTCTTGCAGGATTATATGCCGGAAAATTCCACGCTGTAATAACGCCTACAACACCCAAAGGTTGATAAATAACCTGAGAACGCTTATCTGTACGATTTGTAGGAATTACTCTTCCATAGCTTCTTTTTCCTTCTTCTGCATACCATTCAAATAAATTGGCAGAAACCAACCATTCTCCTTCCGCTTCATTTCTAGGTTTTCCTGTTTCTAAAATGGTTTCTTCAGCAAATTTTTTGACATTTGCACGAATATAATCTGCAGTTTTTTTGAGAATATCTCCACGAAAATAAGGTGTCGTTTTTTTCCATTCTTTAAAAGCTGGAACTGCTGCTTCCATTGCCAACTGAAAATCCTGATCGTTTCCATAAGGCATTTTGCAGATAATTTCTTCTGTTGCCGGATTCATCAAATCCCAGGTATTTCCGTTTACAGCATTAAGCCATTCTCCATTGATATATTGTTGTTTCATATGTAGCTAATGATTAAAATTGAAAGCAAATAATTATCAGATACTTGCTTGTATTGCAGCTGATAATATGTTAAGACCTTTTTCTAACACTTCATCTTCGATGATTAACGGACTCAAAACACGGATACAATTTCCGTATGTTCCGGCAGTGATGACAATTAATCCGTTGTCTAAACAATGTTGCTGGATTTTTTTACAAATATCACCATCTGGTTTTCCGTCTTTCATAAATTCCATTGCCAACATTGCTCCTAAACCACGAACATCGGTAATATTTTGCGGAAATTTTGCTTGTAATTCATTCATTTTAGAACGCACTTTATCTCCTACTTTTGCCCCTTTTTCATTAATATTTTGCGCTTCCATATATTTGATACTTGCTAATGAAGCTGCACAACACAGCGGATTTCCTGGATAAGTTCCGCCAATTACTCCCGCTTGAACGGCATCCATAATTTCTGCTTTCCCGATAACCGCACCAATTGGCATTCCGCCACCCATAGATTTTGCCCAAGTAGAAAGATCAGGGATTACGTCGTAATGCTCGTAAGCAGCCCATTTTCCTGTACGCCCAAAACCAGATTGAACTTCATCAAAAATGAGTAGAATTCCGTTTTCGGTACAGAATTTTCGCAAATATTGAATGTACGATTTTGAAGCCGTTGTAAATCCGCCTTCTCCTTGCACCAGCTCTATAATAATTGCCGCCGTTTGATTGGCAGAAACCACAGAAGAGAAAGTTTTGTGCAGCTTCATAATCATCAATTCATCGAACTCTTCGGAAGTCATTCTTTTGGACATCGAAGGTTTGTAATACGGATATTCTAAACGATAAACTTCGGGAGCATAAGGCCCACATCCTGCTTTGTATTTTACGTTTGAAGTAAGTGTTGCCGCCATTAAAGTTCTACCGTGAAACGCACCATCAAAACAAATAATTGCAGAACGCCCAGTTACATTTCGGGCGATTTTAATTACATTTTCTACAGATTCTGCACCAGAATTGGTAAGCATTACTTTGGTAGATTCTCCGTGAGGTAATAATTCAACTAATTTTTCGGTTAAATCCATATATTGCTCATAAACAGATACGTTGAATGAAGCGTGAATAAATTTTTCTGCTTGATTTTGTATCGCTTTTATGATTTCAGGAACACCGTGTCCTGCGTTATTTACACCAATTCCGCCTGCAAAATCTATGAGTTCTCTACCGTCTGCATCGGTTACAATCGCTCCTTTTGCAGATTGAATGCTGGAAGGATTGAAAATTCCTAACGCATTTGGAATGGTTTTTTTTCGTCTTTCGTATAGTTGTTCTGTAATTGTCATAGGAAATAAATTATATTAATTTTTTTAATCTTAAAATCTTGAAAATTCCATCTTTCCGTTTACAAAAGTTTGAAGGTTTTTAATACTTGAAACATTGCCGGTTTGTAAAGGATTTTCGTTTAAAACGATAAAATCTGCTTGTTTTCCAGCTTCTAAACTTCCTTTTAAATGGCTTTGTTCATCGGCTTTTGCGCCGCCTAAAGTGTAGCCTTCAATAGCTTGATGCAAGGTCAAAACTTCTTTCGTTCCTATTTGAAAACCTTGCGCATCTTTTCTATCAATTGCTGTTTGAATTCCCACCCAAGGATTGTATTCTTTTACCACAGGTCCATCCGTAGAAAGTGCGGTTATAATGCCATTTTCAAGAGATAGTTTAAAAGGAAAAAGCGTTTCAAATAAACTTTCTTCTATGCTATTTCGGTAATTTTCGCCCAATTCATAAATGAAAATCGGTTGCATAACTGCCTTCATATTACAACGTTTCATTCTTTCCAAATTTCTCTCGGAAATAAAACCAACGTGCTCTATTCTATTGGAAATATTCGGAAAATCCTGAAATAATTTTTCATAAACATCAACCACTAAATCCATCGCTTGATGACCAATAGCGTGAGTGGCAACGGAAAAACCTTTAGCACAACTTTCATAAGCTGCCTTATAAAAAATATCAAAATCCAACCGTAAAACACCTTTGTAATCTGTTCCTAAATATGGAATATCCATTGCTGCTGTTTGACTGCTTAAGCCTCCATCTGCAAAAAATTTAACAGTTTTGATGCGTAAAAAATCGCTTTCGTATAATTCCGGAAGAGGAAGTGGTTGGGTTGCACCATCTGGAATTCGTAAAGGAAAAAGATTGATTTTTATCTTCAATTTTCCTTCGGAATCCATTTTTTTATAGACCTCCAAAATATCAGGCGTAACTCCTGGATCTGTAACCGAAGTGATTCCTAATTCCAAAAAAGTTTCCTGCGCTGCCAAAATCATTTTTTCGTACTGAAAATCATTGATTTGAGGCATATTTTTGGTAATTAAACCTAAAGCGGTTTCAGTGAAAATCCCAGAAATTTTTCCTTCCGCATTTTTTCTAATCTCACCACCAAAAGGTTCTTCTGTATGTTCATTAACTCCCGAAATTTCTATGGCTTTTGAATTGGCAATTCCGATATGAGCACAAGTTCTAATGAGCCAAATCGGTTTATTGGGCAAAACAATATCCAAATCTTCTTTGGTAGGAAGTCTTTTGTCTTCTAAAACAAATTCGTTAATTCCACGAGCTAAAATCCAATCATTATTTGGGTTTTTATCGGCAAATTCCTTTATTTTTTGCTGCATTTCTGCAATGGATTTACAACCTCTTAAATCCAACATAAAGGTTTTGAGATGCCCCACTTTCCAAACGTGAATGTGTGCATCATTGAAAGCAGGCATTATGGTTTTTCCTTGCAAATCTATTTTTTCTGAAGTGGGATATTTATCAATAATTTCCTCTTCTCCTACTTCTAAAATAGTTCCATTATCATCTATTGCCATTGCTTTTGCAGCGGGAATTTTAGTATTAATGGTGATGATATTTGCGTTGTGAAAGAGTTTCATTATAGCTAAAAAACTTTGGTTGTTTTTAGAACACTGATTTTTATTTTCTAAAATTTCTTATCCATTATTTTCCTGCTAAAACTTCTGCAATGCTTTCTTCAATTACGTCTAAACCTTCGTGCAATTGTTCATCGGTAATTACAATTGGTGGTAAAAATCGGATACAATTGGTGTATAGCCCGGCTCTGATTAGAATAATTCCTTTGGAAACCGATTTTTTAATAACTGCCATTGCAAAATCCATATCAGGTTCTTTGGTGTCTTGATTTTTAACAAATTCTACCACCAACATTGCACCTAAACCACGGATATCACCAATACAATTGAATTTTTCTTGCATTGCTTTTAAACGAGAAGTAATGATATTTCCAACTTCTGTTGCACGGTTCAAAAATTCTGGTTTTACGAGCTCTTTTACAGTTGCCATTGCTCCTGCAACTGCGATTGGACTTCCACTGTATGTTCCACCAACTCCTCCTAAATGAGGAGCATCCATAATTTCGGCTTTTCCTGTAATGGCGGAAATTGGCAAACCAGAACCGATTGATTTTGCCATCGTAACCACATCTGGAACTACGCCAGAATGTTCTATTGACAAAAATTTTCCTGTTCTTCCTGCTCCAGCTTGTACTTCATCTGCAATAAATACGATTCCGTGTGTATCACAAACCTGACGAATTTTTTCTAAAAATCTTTTAGGAACAGGTATAAAACCGCCTTCTCCTTGAACTGGCTCTATGATAATTGCAGCAACAGCAGAAGGATCTACGTGTGAAATCAGGTTTTGATCGAATCTTTCTATACAAAAATCAATGTATTCTTCTTCCGTCATTGATTTTGGCCTTCTGTAAATATTAGGCGAATGAAAACGATAAATATCTTGAGCATAACTTCCAAAACCTTTTTTGAATAAACCATATTTGGATGTTAAACTCAAAGTAAGCATTGTTCTGCCGTGATATGCACCTTCGAAACAAATAATTGCCGGTCTTTTAGTGTAATATTTTGCCATTGCAACGGCGTTTTCTACTGCTTCGGAACCCGAGTTTGCCAATAATGTTTTCTTAGGAAAATTGCCTGGTGTAAGAGAATTTAATAATTCTGCAAATTCTAAATAAGATTCAAAAGTGGTTACTAATGCTCCTGTGTGAATTTGTTTTTCTAATTGTTCCTTAATAGCATCTACAACAGCTTGAGGACGATGCCCTAAATTTACCATCCCAATTCCGCCAGCAAAGTCAATAAGTTGGTTTCCATCTACGTCCTGAACTAATGCACCTAATGCAGATTCTACACAAACTTCGGTTGATTTTCCTAATCCAGATGGAAGCGCTGCTGCTCGTCTTGCTAATAATTCTTTGCTTTTAGGTCCTGGGATTTCAGTTTTTAAAATTATATTTTTCATTTTTATCAGCTTTTAGCTATCGATTTTTGCCTTTAGCTTGTTACTATTTAATTTTATTTGAAGTTTGATTACTAAAAAAGCTAAGCATCCAAACCTCTTACTTCTAACTTTTAATTTTAATGGTATTTCTTCACTAACTCAGCAATGTCAATCCCTTTCAATGGCCACGCCATAAGCACGCTACAATTTCCAGCAGTGGGATCTTCCAAATATTCATAAATTGGTTTTATCCACTGGAAACCTGCTTTTCTCTGAGGTGTAACGGTAGGATCTGTTAGTTCATTATTTTTCAATTTTTCGCAATACTCTTGAATGGACATTTCGTCTTTATAACGTCCGTAACCAATCGTCATTCCTACGGTAATTTGCCCTTTCATTCCTAACTTTTCGGCAACTTCCTGTCTTGCATCGTACATTGCAGTGGATAAACGCAAACCTCTGTAATCTGGCAAAACACCCATATCTATTCCGTAAAGCCAATCTCCGTCTAGTTGATGAGACTTGGTAAGCCAAAGATTATCTGTGGCTTCCATAAAAGTATGATCGTGATCTGGAAAGTGTGACCTGAACGTACTTGTAGATGCTATCACTCTTCCATTATCAGTAATTACTATTTGTCCTTCTGGAAATAGTTTAATATGATTGGCAAAGTGTTCTTCTGTAAGAATTTCTTCTTGTGATAAAGTTGGGTAACAGATATGCTGCACTTCTGCCATTGGAGCGGCATCTTCTGGAACGGCTGTTCGGAGAATAAATTTTCCGTCGTTTATGACTTGTTGAATCATTTATGGTTATTTTAAAATTATAATATGAATCCTGCCAACAGATACATTGCCATGGATGCAATAAGAATGATAATTTGATAAGGAAATTGAGTAGTTCCATGCTGCATCATATCTACCTTACAAGATTGTGCGGTAAGAACTCTGTTATCGGAGAAGAAGCAAGCGGCAGCTCCCCAAACTGTACCAGAAGCCAGAGCGCCTTGTGTAAGCCAAAAATTTGAGCCTAGAGATTGTGAAAGTAATGCTGTTGCAGGTACCAAAATGGCGTAAATGCCCCAGTTAGACCCCGTTGCCCAACAAATAAAAGACACTACTGTAAATACAATTACAGGAAATGTGCTTCCATTGAGTCCTGGAACATTTTGTAGCTTTTGCGTTACAAAATCATCAAAGCCTAGTGCGCCCTGAACGTCCTTCAACAAATAAGTGAACCCTAAAACTACTAGAACGAACGTAATGGTTTCTAATCCTTTCACGAAATTGCTCGACAAGTCATCAAATTTCATTACTCCCAAAACCAGATAACCTAAATAAGTAAGAACAACGGTAGTCGCAACTCCTCTAAGTGCATCTATGTTGTCGGTAATCACATAATCTGCTCCCCACTCTGTTGGATAAGCAAATACTGTAAAAAATATGAGCATAAAAATGGGCACAATGAAATAAAGAATATTCCCTTTTTTAGCGCTTAGTTCTTCTTCTATTTCCTCTTCATCTAGGTTGCGGTTTGGATAAAGCGTATTTTTATCTTTTTCACCAGTTTCATTTTCAGCAGCATAATTATCTGATAGCTGATTTGCCTTATTTTCTGCCGCTTTAATGCCTGCCAAATCCGGAAACAACTTGAAAACCACTAAAAAACCTATCACTAGAGAAATAATTGCAGAAAAATTATAAGGAATTGTGTTTGCAAATGCAGAAATAGCACTGGTACTGGTAGCAGAAACGGATTCTACATCCATCAAATTAGTACCATAAAAAATGGTCCAAGTAGAAACTGGCATAATGATAGTGATGGGTACACACACAAAACTGAGCACCATTGCCAGCTTTTCTCTCGACACTTTAAATTTGTCTGTAATTGGCCTCATTGTATTTCCTACAGATAAAGCACTCAAGTAATCATCAATAAAAAAGAAAAATGCTAAGAAATAAGTCATTATTAACGATTGCTTTTTATTATTCACAAATTTTGAAGAAAAATCTGCAATAGCGCTAACTCCACCCGACGCCACCAAAAGCTGCACTAAGGCCCCATAAAGAATACAAACTAAAATTACCCAAATAAGCCCTCCGTCATGCAGACTTCTAGAAATTGTATCCTCTAAACCCTGTAGAAGATTAAGTGGGAAGGCTACTTCTCTTGCTGGAGCCATATCCAAATTTTTAATACCAGGAAAAAGCCCATCTGATACTTCGTGAAGTCCGTATTTACCAATCATCATAAAGCCTACAGAACAACCTACAATGAGCGGTTCTAAAGCTTTCCTTGTAATAATAGCCAAACCTAAAACTGTGAATGCTGGCACCAATGCGTACCAACTTATGGAGAAAAAGACTCCTGCCAGAATAAGCAGAATACCTCCAACAACATTAGAAATTTTTAACATGGTAGTGTATTTTTTAATAATTATGTATTGTAAAATTAGAAATGTTTTCCAACAAAAAAATAAAATTTGCATTTTTATAAAAAAAAAACTGCTTATTTTGAATTTAAAATAAGTTAAAAATGCAAATTTTGAAATATGAGAGTTGATAATTTTATTAATGGCAAATTTATTCCAGGAAGCTCGGGTAATACTGAGAAAATAATATCTCCTGTTGACGGAAAACTAATTGCAGCATATACTACCTCCACAAAAGAAGATTTGGAAGCAATTATTACAACGGCTACAGAAGCTCAAAAACAATGGCAAAAAATCACCCTCAAAGAGCGAGTTCAGGTGTTTTACAGATACAAAGCCATCCTAGAAAAAAATATTAATTTTCTTTCAGACATCATAGTTCAAGAAAATGGTAAAATATTTTCAGAAGCAAAAGCTGAAATTGAAAAGGCTATAGAATTATGTGAGTTTGCCTGCGCTTTACCTCAGTTTGCACATGGTGAAACTGAGGAGGTAAGTGTTGGTGTACAATGCACTTCAGAAAGATATCCTATAGGAGTAGTTGCCTCTATTGTTCCTTTTAATTTCCCAAGCATGGTTCCGCATTGGACCATTATGAATGCCATAGCTCTGGGTAACGCATTTATTTTAAAGCCTTCAGAAAAAGTACCAGTTTCGTCACAATATATTGCCAAATACCTTCAAGAGGCTGGTTTGCCAGACGGTATATTTTCGATAATTAACGGTGGAAGTGATATAGTGGAAATGATTTGTGATCACCCAAAAATTAAGGCAGTAACATTTGTAGGTTCTACTAAAATTGCAGCGCTTGTTTATAAACGATGTACATCTAATCTAAAACAGGTACTCGCTCTAGGTGGAGCTAAAAATCATATCATTTTATCTCCAGACGCACACCAAGAAATGGCGGCCACTAATATTGTTGCTTCAATGAGCGGTTGCGCAGGACAAAGATGTATGGCAGCCGCTACATTACTGGCCGTAGGAGATTGCGACCATATAATTGAAAAAATCGTTAATGAATCAAAAAAAATACAATGCGGAAACAACCTTGGATCTGTAATTTCAAAAGAGGCAAAAGAGAGGATTGAGAATTATATTACAGAAGCAGAAAGGCAGGGTGCTAAAATACTGTCTGATGGAAGGAACACCACCGTTGTAGGAAAAGAGCAAGGATTTTATGTAGGACCAACCATAATAGACCATGCAACGCCAGAAATGGCAGTGGCAACAGAGGAAATTTTTGGACCTGTACTTACCATTATAAGATGTAAAACAATAGACGAAGCCCTGGCTATAGAAAATAATAATCCTTATGGCAATGCTTGCTCCATTTTTACACAAAGCGGAAGCATTGCATCCTATGTATCAAAAAGAGCTTCGGCTGGAATGTGTGGTGTAAATATCGGTGTACCAGTACCTAGAGAACCTTTTGGCTTCGGCGGCTGGAATCAATCTAAATATGGAAGTGGAGATATTACAGGAAAATCTTCTATAGAATTTTGGACGAAAGCTAAAAAAACTACCGTGAAATGGAATCCTGAAGCTGGAATTAATTGGATGAGCTAACCTCTAAAATCTACTAAATTGTGATATGACAAAACAAGACTCAAAAAATAAAATTATTGAGGATAGCAAAAACTACAGTCTTTTCTCTTGGTCGGCACAGGCTTCGGTTAATCCTCTTGCCATTGAAAAAGCACACGGCGTGTATCTTTATGATTATGACGGGAATAAAATTATCGATTTTTCTTCTGGTCTTATGTCCGTAAATATCGGACATGGAGATTCTCGCGTAACTGATGCTATAACAGAACAAATGCAATCCGTAAGTTATGTAACGCCTTCCTGCACTACAGAGATTAGGGCAAAACTTTCGAAAAAACTGTCTGAGATTTGTCCCGGAGATCTGAACAAAGCTTTTTTTACGCTCTGCGGTACATCTTCTATTGATAATGCAATAAAACTTGCAAGGTTATACACCGGCCGACACAAAATCATTGGCAGATACAGGGCTTTCCACGGTGGATCTATTGGAGGGATGAGTGTAGGAGGCGATCCAAGAAAACTGGCGAATGATTCTCAGCAAATGCCAAATGCAATTCATTTGGATGATCCTTATTACTTCTTTAATCTAAAAAATCTCGACCATGACACCTGTCTTTCTCTGAGCCTAGATTATGTAGAAAGAATTATTCATTTTGAAGGAAAAGAAAATATTGCCGCAATGATTTTTGAAGGAGAAAGCGGATCTTCAGGATGTCTTCACTACCCTGAAGGATATCTGAAAGGCGTAAAAAAACTATGTGAAAAATATGGAATCTTATTTATCGCAGATGAGGTAATGAGCGGATTTGGGAGGACAGGAAAATGGTTTGGTTTCGAGCATCACGATATTATCCCAGATATGATTTGCATGGCCAAAGGTCTCACCTCGTCTTACCTTCCTTTGGGTTGCTTAATGGTTTCGGACAGAATTGCCGAAAAATTCAACACTACTCCTCTAATGATTGGCCTTACCTACAATGCCCATCCTGTTTGCCTTGCAGCGGCCCTACGTGTAATTGAAATCTACGAAGAAGACAATCTTATACAAAATGCGCAAAAAATGGGAGCTTATATCGAACAAAAAATTAATGATATGAGAGCACTTCATCCAAGTATGGGAAATTTCAGAAACAAAGGATTATTAGGGTGTCTTGAAGTACTAAAAAATAAAAAAACAGGAACATTAATAGCGCCTTACAACGCATCTGGAGACGATTTGAAAATAAGCAATCGGATAGCTGCTAAAATTCGTGAGCTAGGAATGTACACTTTCGTACGTTGGGGCTATATTTTTGTTGCTCCTCCCCTAACAATAAATAAACAAGAAATTGATGAAGGCTTGGCCATCATTTCAGAAGCCCTTAAAATATCAGATTCGCTTATAGAATAGGCCTTTGCAACAGTAGCATGAAGGTTCATTTAAATACAAATGATGTTCATGCTACTTCAACAACTCTTCTCTTATATAATCCAAATTTGGAGTGGAAAATTTATATACCTTCAGATAAAAATTGGTCTTAGAGTTATACACTCCTTCAATCTGATTTATTTTGTTATGTAAAACTTCCAAAAGATGATTATTATCTCTGCACATTACGTTAACCTCAATATCAAAATCTCCGGAAACTGATGCGAGAAAACTGATTTCAGGAAACGTATACAATTTATCTATTACTTGCTGAATCATGCTTTTAGGACGCACAGAAATAAGAATCCTAGAATAAGCGTTAAGGCCTATTTTATCTGGATTTATCCTAGCGTACACATTGATCACGTTATCATTAACGAGATTATTATATCTATTTCTAACAGTACTTATAGAAACATTCAGTTTTTTTGCAAGATCTGTAAAAGAAATTCTTCCGTCTTCCTGAAGATATTTGATCAGATTAAAGTCTTGTTCGTTATCTAGATATGGTGGCAGCATTAGATTGTTTTTATGCAAAATTAATAAATTAAAAATATTACCGAATTATTCTTGACACTATCACGAATCGGGATTGATTATTTTTTCCTGAAGTGATAGATGAAACATAATCGCATTACTTATGATGAATTTAATTTTAACACAACACTGCCATTTTTTCATCACAAAACACTATAAATCAGACATTTATTCAGCTAAAATAAAAACCAACAGACAAAATTTCCGATTTTAAAATCTTTTAGTTGATGGCATTTGTTTTGACCTTTGGTAGTAACCGATAGCAGTTGAGCTAATACTTAATCAGCTAATCAGGAACTAAGGAGAAAAAATACTATGAATTTCAACAACTTTACAATAAAAGCCCAGGAGGCTGTGCAAAAAGCCTCTGAAATTGCACAAGGCAATCAGCAGCAGGCTATAGAAACAGCTCATTTACTTAAAGGCTTACTTACAGTAGATGAGAATGTGATTTCATACGTGCTGAAGAAATTAAACGTCAATTTAAATACGCTCAATCAAAAATTAGATGAAGATATTGCCAAGTTTCCAAAAGTAAGTGGAAGCAATATTTATTTATCATCTAACGCAAATGCAGCTTTACAGAAAGCACAAACTTTTTTAAAGGAATTTAAAGATGAGTTCATCTCTGTGGAGCATGTGCTTTTAGGTATTTTAGCTACAAACGATGCTACATCTAAATTATTAAAAGATCAAGGTGTTAACGAAAAAGACCTTAAAAAAGCCATCACTGAACTGCGTGGCGATAGTCGTGTAACGGATCAAAATGCAGAAGCTACTTATCAAGCCTTAGGCAAATATGCCCGTAATTTGAATGAGTATGCTGAAAGCGGAAAGCTAGATCCGGTTATTGGTCGTGACGAAGAAATTAGACGCGTAATTCAAATCTTATCTCGCCGTACTAAAAACAACCCTATCTTGATCGGTGAGCCTGGAGTGGGTAAAACGGCCATTGCTGAAGGGATCGCTTTCAGGATCATCAAAGGAGATGTTCCTGAAAACCTAAAATCAAAAGTGGTTTATTCGTTAGATATGGGCGCACTTATTGCAGGTGCAAAATACAAAGGGGAATTTGAAGAGCGATTAAAAGCCGTTGTTAAAGAGGTTACGCAGAGCGATGGCGACATCATTTTATTTATAGATGAAATCCATACGTTGGTAGGCGCTGGCGGTGGCGAAGGCGCTATGGATGCGGCAAACATTTTAAAGCCTGCATTGGCACGTGGCGAGTTGAGGGCCATTGGAGCCACTACATTGGATGAGTATCAGAAATATTTGGAAAAAGACAAAGCATTGGAACGCCGTTTCCAGAAGGTAATGGTGGATGAGCCTGATACACAAGATGCGATTTCTATTTTGCGTGGCTTGAAAGAACGTTACGAAACGCACCACAAAGTTCGTATTAAGGATGAGGCCATTATTGCAGCGGTAGAAATGAGTCAGCGCTACATTTCCGACAGATTTTTACCAGATAAGGCAATTGATTTGATGGACGAAGCGGCATCTAAATTACGCATGGAAATGGATAGCGTGCCAGAAAACGTAGATGCTCTTGAACGTGAAATTATGCGTTTAGAAATTGAACGCGAAGCAATCAAACGTGAAAAAGACGAGGCCAAGGTAAAGGAATTGAGTGAGCAAATTGCCAATTTAGCTGCCGAACGTGATGAATTTAAAGCAAAATGGCAGGGTGAAAAAGATTTGGTGGATGGAATTAACACTGAACTGGAGCAAATTGAAGCCTATAAATTAGAAGCGGAACAAGCAGAGCGTGCCGGTGATTATGGAAAAGTTGCCGAGCTCCGTTACGGTAAAATTAAGGAAGCTCAGGATAAAGTAGAAAAACTAAAAGCGGACTTGGCAAGTAGGCAAAACGAAAGCAGAATGCTAAAAGAAGAGGTTACTGCTGATGATATTGCCGGCGTAGTTGGTAGGTGGACTGGCATCCCTGTCACCAAGTTGGTATCCAGCGAGCGAGAAAAGCTTTTGCATTTGGAAGAAGAATTGCACAAACGTGTTGCTGGGCAGGAAGAAGCCATAGAAGCAATTTCGGATGCAATCCGTCGTTCAAGAGCGGGCTTGCAGGACAAACGCAAACCTATTGGTTCGTTCATCTTTTTGGGAACTACCGGCGTTGGTAAAACCGAATTGGCCAAAGCTTTAGCAGAGTTTTTATTTAATGATGAAAACGCTATGACCAGAATTGACATGAGCGAATATCAAGAACGCCATGCCGTGTCACGCTTAATTGGTGCGCCTCCAGGGTATGTAGGCTATGACGAAGGTGGTCAGCTAACAGAAGCGGTACGCAGAAAACCTTATTCGGTAGTGCTGTTAGATGAGATTGAAAAAGCACACCCCGATGTTTTCAATATCTTGTTGCAAGTATTAGATGATGGTAGGCTGACCGACAACAAAGGTCGTGTAGTGAATTTCAAAAACACCATCATCATCATGACTTCCAACATCGGGTCGCATTTGATTCAGGATAACTTTAAAAACTTAGATGATGACAACAGGGATAGCGTAATTGCGAAAACTAAAAATGAGCTATTCGAATTGTTGAAGCAAACTATTCGTCCAGAGTTTTTGAACAGGATTGATGAACTGATCATGTTCACACCACTAAACAGAACCGAGATTAGAGATATTGTGGCATTGCAGTTCAAGCAAGTGCAGCAAACTTTAGCGGAAATGGGTATCACCATGGAAGCAAGTACCGAAGCGTTGGATTGGCTAGCTGAGCTAGGTTACGATCCGCAATTTGGAGCACGTCCACTAAAGCGTGTTATCCAAAAACGTATCCTTAACGAATTATCTAAAGAGATACTAGCTGGAAAAGTAGATAAGGACAGTAAAATCAAACTTGATATGTTCGATCACCAGTTTGTTTTCTTAAATGAAGATAAGTAACCGGCATAGCAACTAGCGGATACAATAATTTCACACTATCATATAGCAAAGAGACAGCCCCAAAAGCTGTCTCTTTTTTTATGCCACAAACTGACAAAAAATGCCAAATCGGCAAGTTGTAAAACCATCAAAAAATCACCAAAATGTCACTAACAAGTGGTTTTGTCAACGCAGTATAATTTCAAAAACAGCCCGAAAAAACAAACCAATTATTAATCAATTGATTAAACAAAAAACAGCGTTTTTGGCACGCCTGACAAATTTTCAATTAGGAACAGCATTTGAACTTCAGCTGTCAAATGGTCAAATAAGATCATTGATACAACACATAAATAATTTAAAAAACAATGAAACCATCCGAGTTATCGGATAGCTTCATTACAGATTAAAAACAATTTAAAAAACAATGAAAAAACTTTTATTATCGTTAGTGGCTGTAGCAGCCATTACTTTCGGAGCAAATGCACAAACAGAAAAAGGAAAAATAATTTTAGGTGGTAACGTTGGTTTCAATAGTACAAAAGTTGATGGTGCCGCTAAAGCCGATGTAAATTTTAGCGTAGTACCAAACGTAGGTTTCTTTGTAGGCAACAACTTTGCAGTTGGTACAGGCGTAGGTTACAACTATAACAAATCAGTAAGTACTCGTAACCAGAATGAAGCGTTTGAAGTAGCTCCTTTTGGTCGTTACTACGTAAACCTAACTGATCAATTTAAATTCTTTGGACAGTTATCAGTGCCTTTGGCTTTTGGTACCGTTAAAGATGTAAACACAAACGGTGATACCGGCGCTAAATTAGGAACAACTACATCAATTGGTGTTAATGTGGCTCCTGGTTTTGCTTTCTTCCCTAATAAAAAAGTTGGTATTGAGTTTTCTGTTAACGGTTTAGGCTATGAAAATTTCACTACAAAAGCTGAAAATACTGGCGCTAAAGTAAAAACCAACAGCTTCGGTTTAGAGGCAAATACTTTTGCTCCTAAACTAGGCGTTCAATTCTACTTCTAATTAACTTAAATAGTTTTAAAAAGTCATCCAATTGGGTGACTTTTTTTGTTTATACTAAAATGCTAATTTGCAACAACTAATTTAAAGCCTAATGAACGCCAAAAATAACGAACGAGTTTATCGCATGTCTGTTGCAAGCGTGTACCCACATTATATTGCAAAAGCGGAGAAAAAGAGCCGTACCAAAGCGGAAGTAGACACTATTATCTCTTGGCTTACCGGCTACAACGAAGAAGAATTGCAGCGAGTTTTAGATGATAAAACTGATTTTGAAACTTTCTTCGCTAACGCTCCAAAGATGAACCCCAATGCATCAAAAATAACAGGGGTAATTTGTGGTTATAGAGTGGAAGAAATTGACGACAAAGTAATTCAGCAGGTACGTTATCTGGATAAATTAATTGACGAGCTTGCCAAAGGAAAAGCAATGGAAAAAATCTTACGTAGCTAAAACAATGTGAGTACGGGATGCAACATCACTTAAAGGCCCATGTAAATAACTTCGTTGTCGTCATGCTGAATTTATTTCTGCATCGGTATATGAGGCACATTTAAAAGCGAAAATTTCACATCTCAAAAAGATATCAGGAAAGCAACAGCGGCACATTTAGGCAAATTAAGCCCTTTGCTTTGCTCAAATAGCTGCACTGCGTTGGCTATAACCGCTTCGCCAAGGTTTATCTAACTTAAAGTAGTGCTACTATGGTCTATTAACCCAGCATTTGGCCAAGCAAAACGTTATTTTTAGTTAAATGTTAAAATTGTTTAAACCCTAAGCACAATTGGTTGTTAGGTAAATAGTTCAACAATATTATATTTGCACACATGAAACGAATTATAGTAGTAGATGATGATGAGGAAGTGTTAGATACCATTGAGTTGGTTCTAGAAATTGGTGGTTACGAAGTTGAGCCTCTGGCCGAAGCAGAGAACATTCACGAGCATATCCAAAATTTTAACCCCGATTTAATCATACTTGACATTGTATTGGGAAAAATTGACGGTCGTGTAATTTGCAAAGAAATTAAGTCTAACAGCAAAACTAAACACATTCCTGTTTTAATGATGTCTGGTCTTTACAAAGCAGAAGAAATCAACACATTGGATACTCCACCGGATGATTTCATGCCAAAGCCTTTTAAAATGGATGTATTGTTAGAAAAAATCGAAAAGTTGATTAATCAGAAGGCCATTAGGCACAATATCAACTAATTATTTTTCTTCTCTGGGACCGCGTTTATAAATTACTAAGCCGTTTAGGAAATTTCTTAAAATTTGGTCGCCGCATTTTTTAAAGTTTGGGTGGTCTTCCTTTCTAAAGATATCGCCCAACTCGCTTTTAGTTACAGAGAAATTAACCAGTTTACATATTTCGATAATATCGTCGGTAGTTAGCGAAAGCGCTACCCTCAATTTTTTCATTACTTCGTTATTGCTCATATTTTAATTTGTTGTTTAGTTGTTTGGTTTTTTAGTTGTTTGGCTTTTAGTTAATGGCATTGAAATTTGATAATTGGAATTTGATAATTGGTCATTAAAACTAATACCTAACTCCTAACTCCTAATCCCTGATACCTAACTCCTGACCCTAACTCGCTATTTCTACCTTTACTTTTCTTCCTTTAATTTTTTGTCCTGATAGTTGCTTAACTAACTGAGGCGCTAATTTACGCTTTACAGCAGCATAAGCACTTACATCTTTCACTTCAATTAATCCCACATCATCTTTTGCTAGGCCACCTACCTTTAGTAAAAACCCTACAATATCTATTTTATTCACCTTATCTTTTTTACCCGCAGCCAAATAAATGGTTTGCCACTCGCTATCTGGCGGTACGGCGTAATTATCATTCAAATCCTCCGTATCTATCGTATCTTCCAAATACGCAAACTTTTCTCCTTCCGAAAATATCAAATATGCGGTGCCGGCGGCCTTCATTCTGGCCGTTCTACCATTGCGATGCACAAACGCATCTTTGGTATGCGGCAACTGATAGTGAATGATGTAGCCAACTTCAGGAATATCCAAGCCTCTAGCAGCCAAATCAGTAGTAATTAATATTTTGATGCTCCCATTTCTAAATTTCAGCAAGGCTCGCTCCCTATCCTCCTGCTCCATCCCACCGTGGAAAATATCGTGTACCAAATCTTTCTCTATCAACAAATCACTTATGCGTTCTACTGCTTCCCTGTGGTTACAGAATATCAACATCGATTGATCGCCTATCTTACAAATCAATTTAAAAAGCGTTTCCAACTTTTCTTCTGCGGCTGTATCTACACGCATCAATTTTAAATCCGGCACAACGTCAACTGCAGACAAAAAACTGATTTTAATTTCATCGTTTAAGCCTGTAAACTGAGGTATTTGCTGCATTTCAGTGGCCGAAATAAGAAAGCGTTGCTTCAAATTTTTTAAGCCTCCAATAATAAACGACATGTCCTCCTCAAAACCAAATTCCAAGGATTTATCAAACTCATCCAACACCAGATAGTCGATAGCACCAAAGTCAAAATTGTTTTCCCTTATGTGATAGGCAATACGCCCCGGCGTTCCAATCAAAACAGCAGGTGCCTCGGTTAAACTTTGGCGCTCCAGCTTTACCGAGTGGCCACCATAGCAACAGGTTACCTTAAATCCAGTACCCATTTGCTTAAAAACCTGCTCAATTTGAAGGCCTAATTCCCTAGATGGCACCAAAATTAAACACTGCACACCCTTCTTACCGCTTTGCAATTTTTGCAGTACGGGTATCAAAAAAGCTAAAGTTTTACCCGAACCCGTAGGCGCTAATACAAGCAGGTCTTTATTGAGTTTAGCCTTTTCAGCTACTTCCGTTTGCAAATCATTTAATTGAGCAATGCGAAGGTTTGAGAGCAGTTTTTGCACTTCCATAATACAAAGGTAGGTTTTATTTAAAGATTACGAATTGGGAAATAAGATTACCAAAATTAACCGAGCAACAAAACTTCACACAAAACACACCTACAACTTGTTGATAAACAGGTAAATGTTAGCAAATAAACAACCTATAGTTAATACAACTTTAACGGTAAGCAGTTAACTTTATTTAACCTCATTTAGGTTACTTACCTCTTAATATCAATAACTTATGACCTGGAAAAAATTTAGTGGCGAAGTTATTCATTCGTCAATTTTAGAAGAAGTAGAAAAAGCCATTTTACGCGAAACTGAAAACGGCTATAAACTCAAAGTTTGTATCGGCACCGATTCTCAAGTTAAAGCAAGCCATATCGATTTTGCGACTGTTATTGTTTTGCTTAGGAAGCATCACGGTGGTTTCATGTACATTGCTCAAGAAAAAACCACTCAACAAATGGGCATCAAGGAGCGCATGCTTTTAGAAGTGCAAAAATCTATCGAAACGGCATATTCCATTTGCGATTTATTAGATATTTACGATGTTGATTTGGAAGTGCATGCAGATATTAACACTAACCCATCTTTTAAATCCAATAAAGCATTAAACGAGGCAATGGGCTATATCTTAAGTATGGGGTTTATTTTCAAAGCCAAGCCCGAAGCTTTTGCAAGTTCAACCTGTGCCGATAAGATGGTGCATTGAAGGGATTAGGATTTAGGGATTAGTGGTTAGGTATTAGGGATCAGGGGTCAGGAATCAGGGGTCAGTTTGGTTGCTTTAAGTGCGAAGCAGTCAAGGAATATACTAGTTCGTAGCATTCACTAACTTAAATACCATTCATGACTTGCAAATCGAACCTCTACTAAAAACTTTTCACATAAAACTGATACCTGACTCCTAATACCTGATCCCTATCACCTACCAAGTTTTAGAAATCACTTTCTTCTCCTCTGGCTTTGGCGTTACTTTGCCAGAACTTGCCAAATGCAGCTTCAATCTATCAGCAAAATCAGTGGCGTATGTAGCTACTTGCAGCTTATAATCTTCCCACTGTTCTTTCGCTGATTTTCCAACTTCCTTTTCCAATGGAGCAGCAATTGTAGTGCTCGGTACAAAGTTCCCATATCTATCTTTGGAATATGGAACCAACTGAAAATCAGTTAGCCAAAACCTATACTTATTTGTTGTTTTTTCAAAGTTGAAGTTGTATTTAATTTCACCTGTGGGGTGCGAGGCTATCGCTAAACTTTTATGGATCACCATCTTTCCATCAGCTATTATTCCCATAGCCGATTTACTTTGCATTCGTAGCTCTTTTCCATTCTTCGCAATAAAATCTGTCATCCTCAACATTAAACTATCGCCAGCAACTTGAGTTAAAACCACTTCGTAATAGGTGTACTTTCCAGTTTCATCCTTTAAAAGTTCAATGTTTTTTTGCGCTTTAAGTTGAAAACAGATAGCAAATAGTACCAATAAAGTTCTTAATGATTTCATAAAAATGATTCTAAAAATGAGGCGCCCCAAAAAGAGGCGCCTACGGTTGTGATTAGCTGCTTGTCCGAAGCAAGTACTAAAAGCTGTAAACTGCTGCTAATGAAAACTGAGAAGCAGATTTTGTTAACGTAGTGCCGTCGCTTTTCAAAAAGCCCTGACTAAAATCTTTATCGTTATCAAAACGTACTTCAGGAATGAAAGTTAGGCCACCAGATTTAATGTTACCAGAAAGGGTAATTGAAGTTACGCTGGTATTAGGTGCCCCCGAAATTCCTTTATAAGTAAAATATTCGCCCCTTAAACCTAGTGCTACGCTAGAGGTGAATGCATATTGTGGATACAACGCTACACCTGAATAACCAAATTTATCGTCGCCAGCATTTAAGTCGGCAGCATTTAAGCCAATTTTAACCTTTTCGCTGATTTGATAGGCCGTTGTCAAATCTAAAACTGTGCTGTAGTTGCCATAACCATCTAAGCCATGTAAGCCATTAAGGTAGGCTGTCCAACCTTTAACAGGCGACACCATCAACTGACCGCCTACACTTGAAACGCCCCTAGAAGCACGGTATTGGTTCCATTCGTTGAACAAGCCTAACATTAAAGACACTTTATCTGAAAAGCTGTAAGTTCCTTTAATACCAGCATTTTGAAATGGCCCCGAACCAAAAAGGTAAGAAGTAGAATAGTTGAAGTTTGCGGCTGGGGAAATCACCTCGTAACCTACAAAAGTTCCCATATAGCCTGCCGCCATGCTAAATTTATCTGAAAATGCGTAGTTGATATAAAGATTTTGGATATTGAAACCATTAGCGGTTGCACTATAGCCACCAGCAGCATCTGGAATAGATTCGTATTGCCCCCTTGGGCCGAAAGAAAGCTCTCCTACGAAGGAAGCCTTTCCTGTTGTTTTTTTGAGTGCCAAATCAATCATACCCAATGAAACCGAATTTTGCTCTCCTGCAAAATAGGTCTTGATATTTCCTGATTTGTTAAAATCATATTTAAAATAGGTATCTACCGAACCTGAAATTTCAAGTGGAGATGCTTTTTCTTGTGCAACGGCTACTGTTGCGGTGCTTAATAAAAGAAGGGATAGTGCAGCTATATTATTTTTCATTTTCTCAAAGAATTAAAAGTTAAATAATTGATTTATTGAGCTTTCCAACAAGGAAAACCATATAGCATAGCGCAAAATTTAATCAAAGCAAACCCACCCAGCTTCTTACCTGAAGCTGTACTCAAAAAATTGATGATACTGGCTCAACCCATCCGAGTCTCACCATTTAATCACCTCTCTGGTAGTTGAATTACCAGAGAGGATGATTTATATATCAAAACAATTTAACATCATGATTTTAACTTGGCCTAAGCGAAAGTGTAGACTATATATTTGGAACTTCTTGTCCAGATACGATCAAAGTACCTTGAGTGTACTTTTCATTGTGTTGACTTGCGTCCAAACCTTCCTCCTCTTCATCAGCGCTTACGCGAATTGGAAGAATAAGGTTAATTACTTTAAAAATAGCGAAGGATACTACAAAGCTGAATACTACTACAAGCAACATGCCTTTTAACTGTATTAAGAAAAATTCAGGATTTCCATAAAGCAAGCCGTCAACGCCAGCGCCATTTACAGTTTTTGTAGCAAATACACCTGTTAAAAGCATACCAACTATACCGCCAACACCATGGCAAGGGAATACATCTAAAGTATCATCTAATGCAGTTTTTTGTTTCCAAGACACTACTAAGTTAGATACAATAGCAGCAAACACACCTATAAATATGCTTGAAGGAATACTTACAAAGCCAGCACCCGGAGTAATGGCTACCAAACCAACAACTGCACCAATACAGAAACCTAGCACGGAAGGTTTTTTACCTCTTGCGGCATCAAAAAACATCCAAGATAAGCCTGCAGAACCCGCTGCAACATTGGTAGTAACAAAAGCAGACACTGCTAAGGCATTTGCACCTAGCGCTGAACCTGCGTTGAAACCGAACCAGCCAAACCAAAGTAAACCAGTACCAATTAATACGTAAGGGATATTGGCAGGAGGAACTTCTTTATGCTCTAAATGAGATCTTCTGCGTTTCAATACCAAAGCACCTGCTAATGCAGCCATACCAGCTGAAATATGCACTACGGTACCACCAGCAAAATCTAAAACGCCCATTTTAAACAAAATGCCATCTGCATGCCAAGTCCAGTGTGCCAAAGGCGAATAAACAAAGATGGCAAATAACACAATGAACAGGATGTAGGCCGTAAAACGGATACGCTCTGCTACCGCACCAACTACCAAGCCAGGTGTAATGATGGCAAACATACATTGGAAAATTGCAAAAAGCGACAAAGGAATAGTACCCCATGCCGGACCCGAATTAACTCCTTGGAAGAAGAAAAATGTTTTAGGGCTACCAATTAAACCGTTAATGGATTCGCCGAAGGCTAAACTGAAGCCAACAACTACCCATAATACAGAAATTACTCCTGCAGCCACCACACTTTTGATCATTGTTGACAATACATTTTTACGATGTACCATCCCGCCGTAAAAGAACGCCAATCCTGGCGTCATCAAAAATACCAAAGCGGTAGCAACTAAAATGAAAGCAACGTCAGGACCGCTGTACTTTCCATCATCAAAGTTGGCTGTTAAAGGAATAAATAATGCAGCCACCGCAAAAGCGATTAAAATCGCGAAGGGAGCCCACTGTTTAAATAAAACTTTACTCATAATTTAAATTTTAGTGTTTGATTTTAAACCTAAATTACAAATAACATTTAAATTTTCATTAACATTTTATTAAATTTTTGATAATTTTTCATTTTTTGATAAAATAAACCAACAAATAAGCAATAAAATACAATTTAAAATAAAAAACAAAACAAAAAACAACATAAATACGATACAAACAACAAAAAAACACCAACAAAAATTTAAAAAAGTGAAATTTTAAAAAAAAAGCTACAAAAAGATTCAATTACACTGAAAATCGAACCGAAAATTGAAAAAAAAATGATATATAAATCAAAATTACCCGCAGAAAGCAGTAATATCAGTTATACGTAAGAAAAAATTAAGCTTTGTAAGCCGACCCTTGAATTATACCCCTACGCTCAATTTCCTTATCAATGTAGGTTTGTATAGATGACTTATTTTTACCCCAGTTTGGAGCAATTAACAAATCGTAATCAGAAATACCAAAAAGTCGTTGGATAACAATATCTGGACGCAGCATCGGAATCAATTCGCAGAGCAGGTCAGTATATTCTTCCAAACTAAATAGTTTAAAAGGCTCCCTTTTATATTTAACACCCATAATTGAGCCCTCAACAATGTGCAAATGATGAAATTTGACAAATTTAATTTGAGGAAAACGATTAATTTCGTGAATATAACCATGCATCATCTCTCTTGTTTCCCAAGGGAAGCCAAAAATCGTATGCACACAAAGGTTAAGTTTAGTGTTCTCAAGCAGCTTAACTGCTTCTACAAATTCACCGTGGCTGCAACCGCGATTGATTTGAGTTAGCGTTTCATCATAAATTGACTCCATACCCATCTCTAAATCCACATCGTACTTATCGGCGTAGCTTTCCAACAGCGCCACCTTTTCCGCATCAATACAGTCGGGGCGGGTACCTACGGCAAAACCAACCACTTTATCACTATTGATTGATAAAGCTTCGTCATACATCATCTTTAAATAATGCGTTGGAGCGTAAGTATTGGTATTGGGCTGAAAATAAACGATAAACTTATCGGCAGCGTAGTTTTTTTCGGCTCTTTCCATACCTTGAACCAGTTGTTCGCGTATGGTCGGCAATTTTCTTGAAAGCTCAGGTGTAAAAGAATCTACATTACAATAGGTACAACCTCCGTAACCCTTGCTGCCGTCACGATTAGGGCAAGTAAAACCGCCATCAACAATTACTTTAAATACACGCTGTCCATCGTAATGCTTGCGTAAGTAAGCGCCGTAGTTGTTATAACCTCTAATTCCCCAATCTAATGCTGTAGCCATTGCCGCAAAAATAAGAAAAAAAGTTGGCAGTAACCCGTTTTCAGCAAACAGTAGCAAACTAGTTTGAATAAAGAATGATTTTAAAAAGTAGCAACTGTTTTAAGCAAGATCTAGCTAGCCGCATTCATTCAGAGTTTTAAAAAGTCTACTAACATGTAAAACAACGTAAGTTCGGGATAAGTACTTTTACAACTCTTGAAATTTGCATTTAATAGTATTCTTTTAGCTCGCCGCCGCTGGGCTCTTACTTTTTGACCGCAAAAAGTAACAAAAACTCTCGGTTGCTTATTTTTCTTTCAAAGAAAGTGCTTTGGCTTATTGGTACAACCCGAAAAATAAGAGACCGAAAATTAGCTGAACGAAGATTTGAGGTGCTATCGCTAGCATATAGTATAGTTCTCTTATGCCAAACCCACTTTAAAATAGGCTCTTCGTTGCGCTCCGGGTAATAAACTTATTAAAACAAGAACTACTGAAACTACTTTTCAATAAAAAAGGCGACTGAGTTTCAAACCCAATCGCCTTTAAATGTTTTTTGTAGCAAGCTATTCTACAGTCTTCTTTTTATTAATTAATATATATATAGGTAAACCAAGTAGTACGATGATTAGTCCGGGCCAAGTATATTGTTGTTTATAGATAAGCAATAGCACGCAAAATGCTGTGCCAATTAGCAAATAAACAATTGGCGTAATGGGATATAGCCAAGTTTTGTACGGGCGTTCCAAATTCGGTTTTTTAAATCGCAAGTAGATGACGCCAAATACGGTAATCATGTAAAATAACACAATCACAAAAGAAATCATATCCAGTAGATTTCCGTATTGTCCGCTTAAACACAAAACCGATGCCCAAATACCTTGCATCCAAAGTGATTTTTCAGGAACACCATTTTTATTGTTTTGGATTGCAGCTTTGAAAAACATGCCATCTTGAGCCATGGTTTGAAAAACCCTAGCGCCCGCCAACACAATGCCGTTTACACAACCAAAAGTTGAGATCATCACTAAAATGGCTATTACATAAGTTCCTACTCCACTACCGAAAATCTTCTCAGAGGCTGCAACCGCTACCCTATCGTTAGCTGCAAATGCAATCGCATCTCTATCAAGCGCATTAAGGTATACGAAATTGACCAATAAGTACAATACCATTACTGCACTGGTTCCCAAAACCATGGAACGCACCACATTTTTCTTTGGATTTTCCATCTCTCCCGAAACGAATGTTACATTTTCCCACGCTACACTTGAAAACACCGAACCAACCATTGCCGCAGCAATACCGCCCATAATGGCCATGCCGGAAATGGACTCCCAACCTGATTTCAGGAAGTTACCGCTGGCATCCGTATTTAAATTTTTGAAGGCCGCCCAGCCAAAGCTCATATTATCAGCCCAAAAGTTACTTTTAACTAAAATAAAGCCCAACAAAATCAAGCCAATTAGTGCCACAATTTTTGAGCCTGTAAATACATTTTGCAACAACTTGCCGCCTTCCACACCTTTAGTATTGATGTAAGTCAGCAACAAAATAATCGCGATAGCCAAGATTTGAATCCAAGTTATTTTATAACCTCCGCTTTGGAAAATTGGCGCCGCATCATTTAAAGCGGGGATTAAATACGCCGTAAATTTCCCGAAAGCTACTGCCACGGCGGCAATAGTACCAGTTTGTATTACCGCAAATAAGCCCCAACCGTAAAGAAAACCCATCATCCTACCGAAAATTTCTTTCAAGTAGGTATACTGCCCTCCCGCCTTGGGAAACATAGATGAAAGCTCGCCGTAAGAAATTGCCGCAGCAACCGTCATAACCCCGGTGATGAGCCAAACCACAATTAACCAATAGCCAGAACCTAGGTTCCTCATGATATCGGCACTTACTATAAATATACCGCTACCAATCATAGAACCCATTACAAGCATTACGCCATCAAAAAGCCCTAGTTTACGTTTAGAAGAGTTTTCTTCTTGTTGATTTTCCATTTTTAGTTCAGTTAGTTTAGTTTATTGTTAGCTAAGATAAAAAAAGAGATGAATATTGAAATCCAAACACCCTGATAAAAAAGCGGATGAATTGCTTACAACAGCATATTTGGAAGTTGACTACGCATTTGTTACAATTTTATTTTTTAGCTGATAAAATATCTTGACAATGAAATATCTTTTTTACTACCTTGTAGATTGATTATCAACTAAACACTAAATATAAATTTGAACTATGGATTTTTTACAAAACAATCTTATTTATGTAATTCCCCTACTTGGCTTGGTAGGTATTTTGGTGATGGCCGTAAAAAGCGCCTGGGTTAACAAACAGGATGCCGGCGATGCCAACATGCAAGAACTGGCCGGGTACATTGCAGATGGTGCTATGGCTTTCCTAAAGGCAGAATGGAAAATCTTGGGCATATTCGCCATCTTAGCCGCAGCGTTATTAGCGTATTCTGGCACGGTAACCGAAGTAAATGGCCAAGAGATACATTCTAGTTGGATCATCTCTATTTCCTTCATCATTGGCGCTGTGTTTTCTGCAACAGCAGGATATATCGGCATGAAATCAGCTACTAAAGCCAATGTGAGAACCACACAAGCAGCAAGAACTAGCTTGAAACAAGCCCTTAAAGTAAGTTTCACTGGTGGTACGGTAATGGGCTTAGGCGTGGCTGGCTTAGCTGTTTTAGGCCTAGGCGGCTTGTTCATCGTGTTTTTAAAGTATTTCAATGTAATTAGTGCCAACAGCAACGAAATGAGAACTGCTATTGAAGTGCTTACCGGATTTTCATTAGGAGCTGAATCTATTGCTTTATTTGCTCGTGTGGGCGGTGGTATTTACACCAAAGCGGCCGATGTAGGTGCAGATTTAGTGGGTAAAGTTGAAGCTGGTATCCCTGAAGATGACGTACGCAACCCTGCAACCATTGCGGACAACGTAGGTGATAACGTAGGTGACGTAGCAGGTATGGGCGCAGATTTATTTGGTTCGTATGTTGCTACGATTTTAGCAACAATGGTACTAGGGCAAGAAATTGTAGTGACGGATAATTTTGGTGGCATGTCTCCTATTTTGTTACCAATGGTTATTTGCGGACTGGGTATTATTGCTTCCATTATTGGAACTTGGTTTGTTACCATTAAAGACGAAAAATCTAACGTACAAAACGCATTGAACCTAGGCAACTGGTCGTCGATTATTATTACTGCTATTACTTCTTTCGTATTAGTGAAATGGATGCTTCCTGAAAACTTAAGCTTACGCGGTTACGAATTTTCGAGCATCAATGTATTTTACGCCATTATTGTAGGCTTAGTAGTTGGTGCTATTATGAGTATTGTAACTGAATATTACACCGCAATGGGCAAAGGCCCGGTAAACTCTATCATCCAACAATCCTCAACCGGACACGCTACTAACATTATTGCCGGACTTTCAGTTGGAATGAAATCTACAGTAATTCCTATCTTGGTGTTAGCTGGTGGAATTATGGCTTCGTATTATTTTGCGGGCTTATACGGTGTAGCTATTGCTGCTGCCGGAATGATGGCTACCACAGCGATGCAATTAGCGATTGACGCTTTTGGACCAATTGCGGATAATGCTGGCGGTATTGCAGAGATGAGTCAATTACCTCCAGAAGTTCGTGAGCGTACAGATAATTTGGATGCTGTGGGCAATACCACTGCAGCTACCGGAAAAGGCTTCGCTATTGCTTCTGCAGCGTTAACTTCATTGGCTTTATTTGCTGCCTTTGTGGGCATTGCAGGCATTTCTGCAATTGACATTTATAAAGCACCAGTTTTAGCTGGATTATTTGTGGGCGGCATGATTCCTTTTGTATTCTCGGCATTATGTATCCAAGCGGTAGGTAAAGCCGCAATGGACATGGTACAGGAGGTACGTCGCCAGTTTAGAGAAATTCCCGGCATTATGGAATACAAAGCCAAACCAGAATACGAAAAATGTGTGGCTATTTCTACGCAAGCCTCTATTCGCGAAATGTTACTGCCTGGTGCCATTGCTTTGATTACACCCGTAATTGTAGGCTTTATTTTTGGCCCAGAAGTATTGGGTGGTTTATTAGCAGGTGTAACCGTTTCAGGCGTATTGATGGGAATTTTCCAATCAAATGCAGGTGGTGCATGGGACAATGCTAAAAAATCTTTCGAAAAAGGTGTAGAAATTAATGGCGAAATGTATTACAAAAAATCGGAGCCGCATAAATCATCTGTAACTGGTGATACCGTTGGAGATCCATTTAAAGATACTTCGGGACCTTCAATGAATATTCTAATTAAATTGATGTCTATTGTATCGTTGGTAATTGCACCTTATATTTCTATCAATGCAGGGCAATCTACTTCAGCATTAAATCAACTTGGAAAACATGAAATTGTTGCTAAGAAAAACGGCTGTTGCAACGTTAAACGCTCATGCTTAATGGAAAAACACTAAATTGTTACTTCGGAAAGGGATTTTGCAAAAAATCCCTTTTTCAATTGTAGATATTTTTTTTTAGGTTTGGTGCGTTATTTTAATCAACAAAACAGACTAACTAACTAATTAATCATTTTATGAATTTAAAAAAGCCTATTGATTTACTTGTTGCCGAATCGGCAGAAAGTGGTGAAGGCACGCTCAAACGTACTTTAAGTAGCACAAGTTTAGTTGCACTAGGTATTGGAGCAATTATCGGTGCTGGTTTATTCTCGTTAACTGGTATCGCAGCAGCGGAACACGCAGGTCCTGCGGTAACTTTATCGTTTATTTTAGCAGCTGTAGGTTGCGCATTCGCGGGATTATGTTACGCCGAATTTGCCTCAATGATTCCTGTAGCGGGAAGTGCTTACACTTATTCTTACGCTACCATGGGCGAGTTTATGGCTTGGGTAATTGGCTGGGATTTAGTATTAGAGTATGCCTTAGGTGCTGCCACCGTTGGTGTATCATGGTCTGGCTATTTCAACAAATTACTACACGAGTTCGGACTTGAACTGCCTACCTATCTGAGCAAAACTTTTGCTGAGGGTGATGGCGGCGGTATCAATTTACCAGCGGTAGTAATCGTATCATTACTTTCTTTATTGTTAATGCGTGGTACAAAAGAATCAGCAAGTTTAAACAACTTCCTAGTGGTAGTGAAAGTAGCTGTAGTATTGTTGTTCATAGGCCTTGGATGGAAATTCATCAATCCAGCTTACCATCATCCTTACATCCCTGAAAATACTGGTTTACGTGGTCAGTTTGGTATTTCTGGTATTGCCTCGGGTGCAGCATTAGTATTCTTTGCGTTTATTGGATTTGACGCTGTTTCAACTGCAGCTCAAGAAGCTAAAAACCCTCAAAAAGGAATGCCAATTGGTATTTTAGGTTCATTAGCAGTTTGTACCGTATTATATATTTTATTTGCTCACGTAATGACTGGCTTAGTACCTTTCCAAGTTTTCAAAGGTGATGCTTCTCCAGCAGCAACGGCATTTAAAGTAACAGGATATAGTTTCCTTCAAATGGGATTAATCATTGCTATTTTAGCTGGTTACACTTCAGTAATCTTAGTAATGTTAATGGGCCAATCAAGGGTTTTCTATACAATGTCTAAAGATGGTTTATTGCCTAAATTCTTCGGAAGTATTCATGCGAAATACAGAACTCCTTGGAAAACTAACTTGTTCTTTATGGTGTTTGTAAGTTTATTTGCAGGCTTTGTTCCAGTTACAGATTTAGGTCACATGGTATCTATCGGTACTTTGCTAGCTTTCTCATTAGTTTGTATTGGTGTAATGATTTTACGTAAAACCGATCCTAATAGAGAGCGTCCTTTCAGAACTCCTTTAGTGCCTTTGGTGCCAATTTTAGGTATTATCGTGTGCGTTTACTTGATGTCTTCATTACCAATTGAAGCTTGGATCAGGTTAGCACTTTGGATGGGATTAGGTATTGCTGTTTACTTCTTCTACGGTAAAGGCAATTCAGTTCTTGGCAGAAAACAAAAAGGTGAATAACAACCTTTAATTATAACAAAACCCCGAGTTTAACTCGGGGTTTTTGCTTTTATAAAGCAACTGTTTAACTATTCTTCATGCTCTCATTCTGGGGATGGCCTGCCCCGAAGCTTCGGGGAGGAATCTAGTTAGCTTTACTTGATCTCTTCAACGGAAATGAACGAATGTTTAGATCCTTAGCTTCGCTCTGGATGACAACTATGAGCGTTAGAAAGGCTCTATTTGAACTATAAACCTCAGTTACTTACGTTTTTTGCCGCAAAGCAACCAATACCAGCAACTCCATCGTCATTCCTACCTGTCATTCCGACGTTAGGAGGAATCTACTTAGCTGGCTTGCATAACAATGGAAGTTATGCATTCTTAGCTTCGCTCTAAAATGACAACGATGAGCATCCCAGCCTACACATCCTGAAATAAATTCAGGATGACGAGATAGGAATGGACGTACTATTTATCAACCCGAGGGATGGCCTGCCCCCTGAAGCTTGCGGATGACAAACGACGAGCGTTAAAAAGCAGCGATACTAGGACAAGCTGCCATTCAAGGTACAAATATCAGTAACTCCACTATCGTTCCTACTTGCCATTCCGACGTTGGGAGGAATCTATTTAGCTGGCTTGCATAACAATGGAAGTTATACATTCTTGGCTTCGCTCTGGATGACAACCATGAACATCTAGCCTACAGATCCTGAAATAAATTCAGGATGACGAGACAGGAATGGACGTACTATTTATCATTCCGAGGGATGGCCTGCCCCGAAGCTTGCGGAGGACAAACGACGAGCGTTAAAAAGCAGCGATACTAGGACAAGCTGCCATTCAAGGTACAATACCAGTAAGTCCATTGTCGTTCCTACCTGTCATTCCGAGTTAGGAGGAATCTATTTAGCTAGCCTGCATAACAATGGAAGTTATACATTCTTAACTTCGCTCCGGATGACAACCATGAGCATCCCAGCCTACAGATCCTGAAATAAATTCAGGATGACGAGATAGGAATGGACGTACTATTTATCAACCCGAGGGATGGCCTGTCCCGAAGCTTCGGGGAGGAATATAGTTAGACTTTACTTGATCTCTTCTAAGGCAATTAACGAATGTTTAGATCCTGCGCTCTGAATGACAAGTATGAGCATTAGGAGGGCTCTATTTGAACTATAAGCCTCAATTACTTACGTTTTTTGCCGCAAAGTAACCAATACCAGTAAGTCTATTGTCGTTCCTACTTGTCATTCCGACGTTAGGAGGAATCTATTTAGCTGGCCTGCATAACAATGGAAGTTATAGATTCTTAGCTTCGCTCTGGATAACAACCATGAACATCCTATCCTACAGATCCTGAAATAAATTCAGGATGACGAGATAGGAATGGAGGTACTACTTATCATTCCGAGGGATGGCCTGCCCCGAAGCTTGCGGAGGACAAACGACGAGCGTTAAAAAGCAGCGATACTAGGACAAGCTGCCATTCAAGGTACAATACCAGTAAGTCCATTGTCGTTCCTACCTGTCATTCCGAGTTAGGAGGAATCTATTTAGCTAGCCTGCATAACAATGGAAGTTATACATTCTTAACTTCGCTCCGGATGACAACCATGAGCATCCCAGCCTACAGATCCTGAAATAAATTCAGGATGACGAGATAGGAATGGACGTACTATTTATCAACCCGAGGGATGGCCTGCCCCCTGAAGCTTGCGGATGACAAACGACGAGCGTTAAAAAGCAGCGATACTAGGACAAGCTGCCATTCAAGGTACAAATACCAGTAACTCCATTGTCGTTCCTACCTGTCATTCCGACGTTAGGAGGAATCTATTTAGCTAGCCTGCATAACAATGGAAGTTATACATTCTTAGCATTAGAAAGGCTCTATTTGAACTATAAGCCTCAATTACTTACGTTTTTTGCCACAAAGCAACCAATACATAGCAATACCCAAAGCTGCAGTGGTAGCTACTTTAAGAGCAAAACCCTTTGCATTATGCTTGATCTCCATTTTCCAACCTCGCTCTGCAAACATGTTAGGCACATGCCCTTTCTTAATATCACTAACAATTCCTTCCACCACGTTAATCCTATCTGCCAAAATTAACGGAAGCCAATGTCTATACCTATCTTCACTATGGCTAAAAGCATAACGCCGAATTTTACCACTTAAGCCACTAGGCGGCACGGTATTCCCAAATACGGCGCTAATTTTTGGTCGTTCTGTAGACATTAATATTTCCACATCTTTAGGTTGGGGAGCTGAGCGTGGATAATCAGATCGGTGATGATCATCTCCCGTATAGTTTTTCATCGGATAAGTTGGTTCATTTTCTGGATCTGCATCCATCCCCCATCCCGGAATATCTTTATAATTTTCATGAAGTTTCATATTGTTAAGCTTTAGTTGATGGAATTAAAACAGTTTTTATACAATTATCCAGCTTTGAAGAAAACAGACGGTAGGCATCAGCAACATCTTCCAACGGAACCTTATGCGTAATTAAGCCTTTAGGATTTAACCGCCCTTGCTGTACATGATCAATCAGTTTAGGCAAAAGTCGTTTTACGGAAGCCTGATTAGCCCTTATAGTAATGCCTTTGTTGAGCACATTACCGATGGGAATTAAATTAAATGGCGGTCCGTACACCCCTACTATGGAAACAATCCCACCTTTTTTAACGGAATTGATAGCCCATTGTAACGCGGTTCCAGCACCGGCCTGCAACATAGCTATGCGGCCACTAAATGTTTGAAGTGCATTACCTTCAGCCTCGCAACCCACACAATCAATACAAACATCGGCACCGTACCAATCTGTGGTTTTTTTCAAAAACACTACTGGATCATCCATTTCTTTAAAATTATAGGCTTCGCAATAAGCATAATTACGGGCAAATTCTAAACGATAATCTACATGATCAATAATAATTACTCTCGAAGGTCCAAAAAACCATGCGCACCTGGCAGCCATAATCCCAATGGGGCCGGCACCAAAAATTACTACGGTATCACCTTGTTTAATTCCCCCCATTTCAGCAGCTTGATAACCTGTAGGCACTACATCTGTCAATAACACCGCATCATCTGGATCCATATCTGGTGGTATTACAGTAGGACCAACATCTGCATAAGGCACACGAACATACTCCGCCTGTCCACCATCGTAGCCTCCAGCTGTGTGCGAATAGCCAAAAATACCACCAACTGCGGTTGCCATAGGGTTAGACTCGTGGCAATTACCGTACAAACCCTGTTTACAAAAGTTACATTTGCCACAAGCTATGTTAAATGGCACCAACACTTGATCGCCCACTTTCAGCTTTTGCACCAAAGGGCCAACCTCTTCAACCACGCCTACAAATTCATGCCCGAAGGTAGAGCCCACCCTTGTATCTGGAACCATCCCATGGTACAAATGCAAATCAGAACCACAAATGCAAGTACGGGTAACCCTTACAATCGCGTCTTCGGGATGCAGTATTTGGGGCATAGGCTTTTCCACTGTGCGTACCCTATACGGGCCGCGGTATTCCATTGCTAGCATAATTTAAGTTTTTAAATGAACAGAAACAATCGTTACCAATTCATACAACAGGCACTAGCTTTTGTTTAGAAACATGACGGTGTTTGAGCAAAACCCGCATAGCACGCAATGGTGAAAGGTAGTTTCCCCGAAAACTAGAGCAATATGATGCATAATACCTGTTTTGTGGAAAATAGAAACAAAGCATGCCAAGAGTTACTTTTTAAACCACATAACAACTGCATACCAACCACAAAATTAATCACTATGTTTTATCACGTAAAAGATCTACAATTTAATGCCAGGGTCTCTAGGCCAGATCCTCGCTTTGCGAATATCCTTTTAGAACAATTTGGAGGCGAAAATGGAGAATTAGCTGCTGCAATGCAGTATTTTACCCAGGCTTTTAATGCTAAAATGCCGCATCCTGACAAGTATGATATGCTAATGGATATTGCTACAGAAGAGTTTAGTCACCTAGAAATTGTTGGCGCCACTATTCAAATGCTTTTGAAAGGTGTAAACGGAGAGCTGAAAGATGCCGCCGACCAATCGGAAATCATGGCATCTATGGACGGACGTGGAACTAGAGATTCGCTGATTCATGAAGCGCTACAAGCTAACCCCCACTTCGACATTCTAAGTGCTGGCGGGCCACGACTAGCCAACAGTCAAGGGATTCCATGGTGTGCCTCTTATATCCATTCTAACGGCGATTTAACGGTTGACCTTAGAAGTAATTTAGCCTCTGAATCGAGAGCGAAGCTGGTGTATGAGCATTTGATGAAGTTTACCGACGACCCTTATGTAAAGGATACACTTTCCTTTTTGATGACTCGGGAGGTGGCGCATTACAAAATGTTCGAAGCCGCTTTATCTACCGTTGAACCAAATTTCCCGCCGGGAGTTTTACAAGCCGACCCTAGGTTTACACAGCAGTATTTTAACTTATCCTCTCCAGAAAGCGCCAAAGGGCCATGGAATGAAGGTGAAATGCCAAATATGGGTAAAGATTGGGAATACATTGAAGATCCGATTGCACATGTAAGCAAAACCAAAGGGCTAAGTAAGGCAGATAAGAAAAAAGAAGCTGAACTGGCGGAAACAAAACAAATGGACGCAGAGCTCAGCAAAATCAAAAGCGAGGAAGTAACCAACGCAGAGCCTGATGGCGTGGCGCAATGGAGTAAATACCAAAAGAAATAGCGCAAATAATTGAATATTAGAGCCGAAAAGCATTTACTTTTCGGCTTTTTTTTATTTGGCCGTTAACTACCTGAAAATTATACCACAAACTTTGCTATTAAGCTGAACACCGTTATTGTTAGCAGAATTGATTTGCATACCTTAAAGCTATCCCCTAATTTAGCCATTGGCACTTGGATGATATCCAAAGCTTTTGAATTTTAATCAACTGGCGATGTCTATTGCACAAGCTATCTTTTATTTACTGCCCAACATGCGTAGATGTACTCAGTTACTTTAAACCCAAATAATGATAAAAAAATATTTAGCCTCTCTATTAGCCTTCGTTTTAGCCGTTTCTTCTTTATTTGCACAAAACTACGAGCGATATAAAAAATTAAAAGATACCACGATCAAGTCAAGCCATCTTGGTTTCGATAAAAAGCTTTCCATACTGGTTCCGATAGAATTCCAAGAGCAAACAAATAATCAATTTCCATTAATCATTGTATTTGACAAGCAAAATAAACGTAGTAACAATTACATTCTGCAGACCATCGACTATTTGACCAGTAATGAACAAATGCCTTCATCGATTATCATTAGTGTGGAATCAGAGCAGAAATATCGCTACATTGAAACACAATATCAAATCTCCGACGCAGGCGGTAAGGCGCTAGAGAATGAAAAATTCATTTTTTACGAGCTGGTTCCATTAGCTGAAAGAAAATACAAGGCCTCTAAATTTCGACTGTTAATTGGACATTCCAGGTATGGTTATTTTACCACTTCCATAGTAAACTCACGGTTAGCCGATTGGAGCGCAATTATCTCCATGAGCCCTTTTTTCTCTCAAAAAAATGTGGAGCTAACAGATTCGATAAGCAAGTTAAACAACAGGAACTTAACTCATAAAAAATACTATCGCTTCGGAATTGGAAATGATTATCCTGATGATTTTGCCAAAATGGACGCTGTTGAAAAGCGCAATCAAAATCCGCTTTTTGACATGAGGGGTTATCATTTTAAAGAAGCTGATCATAACTCAACGCCTGGTTTAGTTATCCAAACGGCGCTTTATGAAATATTTGAACAATGGTACGCCATACAGTCGAAGTATATTTCGAATAAACAAACAGATTTGAGTATTAAACCAGCACTCGACAAAGATATCTTATCCAATTATGGCGAAAAAATTAACTTTTCACTTGGCATTTTAAATGGAAAAGGTTGGTATTTCTATAACAACAAGAAATATGATAAAGCTATTGAGGCGTGGAAAATTTTGTTAAACGCCTACCCGAATTTTTCAGAAGCTTATTTATATGTCGTACAGTCGCAAGTACAGCTTAAACAGCGCTATGATGAAACCATTAAAGCGTTTAACAACTCATTAGCAAACTCAGAATTTTACACTGAAAAGCAAAAGAAGGATTTAAATGCTGAGCTGCAAGAGTTAATTAAACAGTAACCGTGGCCAGCCGACAATCTGGACGCCTCTTGCACCTAAAGTTTGTTTTTAATTTTCGTTGCTGATGGTAACGTAGCAAAAAATCGTAAATTTTTACTTTACATCATTCAGTTTCCTGAAATAATAGTAAGACACAGAAAGAATTGCAAACGGAACCAGCGGCGCCATGCCTTTTGTCCAACCATCGATAATAAAATGTGCTAAACTTGCTGAAAGCAGCAATATTCCGAAGCCGACATACGACCATTCTTTGAACATGGCTGGAATTACGGGAATTAGAATAATTATGGCACCAACAACTTTTAAAATATCCAGTTCTAATCCAAAATAACTTGGAAATTGCATTCTGCGCATCGTTTCCTCTAGGTACTCACGCGGTGCAAAATATGAAGGTAGTACAATCAGCGCCATTGCAATAATGGTTACTATCCAGTAGATTTTTTTGTCTTTGTTCATGTTTTCTTTAAATTTTTCATTTGACGTTACAAAACTACCTATATTCGCTAACCAACGGTAAGCGCTAACCCAACGGTTAGCACTTACATTCAGGTTAGTAATGTAATTTTGTTCGGCTATGGCAAAGACAATGATATGTGATCCGACAGGCATTCGTGCCATTAAAGATGCAATGGAGACGTTGAGCGGCAGTTGGAAGCTCCCTATTTTGTTTTCATTATCGGGTGGTGCAAAACGTTTCAAAGAAATTGCGAGAGAAGTAGAAGGAATCAGCGACAAAATGCTGTCAAAAGAACTAAAGGACCTAGAAGCAAATCATTTGGTGTGTCGTACCGTTTACGACACTTTTCCACCGACAGTTCAATATCAAGTTACAGCACATGCAGAAACTTTATACGAAGTGATGAAAGCTTTACGTGATTGGGGACAAAACCACAGGAAGAAAATAACTGGTAAGTAAATGAAGGCTTTGCATTAGGAAGCATACAGCTAAACATGTGTAAAAAGCACTGCATAAAACTCCTTTGGTATCCCACAAATTAATTTGCAAACGTTAAAGTAATCTACTAGCTTAGGTGCAATTAACGTTCGGCGCTCCCTGTAGATTTCCGAAGATTTTATTAGAATAAATAACGCTGATGTTGCGCAAAGCCGCCAATTTTTCGGTGTATTAACGCCATTTAATGAGGGGGAGTAATTAAGTTAGCACTCATTTTAAAAAGACGACCAACGACAATGAAATTTTTACCGGCTGAAAATATTATTTATAAAACTCGATTGAAAGAGGATGAACTCATTAGAAGACTTTCAGACTACATTGAACCTGAAAAGACATTTAGGTTTGGTGTTTTCGGTAGCGGCTCGACAAAATCCTATGAAGGACAAATTAGCGGTCAGGCATTTAATATTAAAAGAATTATAAGTTATCGAAATTCATTTCTACCGAGAATTAATGGAGTTATCGAAAGAGACTTTGATGGATTGACAATCAAAGTGAAAATGAGACTGCATATTTTTGTAATAGTCTTTTTATGTATTTGGTGTGGTGGAGTTGGACTTGGATGTTTGGCTTTTCTGATGCAAGCATTTAGCAAGTCGGAATTTAATCCAGCGACAATAATTCCTTTTGGAATGCTCATCTTTGCTTACGCCCTTACAATGGGTGCCTTCAAGTTTGAGAGCAACAAATCAAAAAAGGACTTGCAGACAATTTTTGAAGCGCACATAATTGAAGTATGAATTACGGCACGAAAATAAAAACGAGTGCTAACAGCACCTACCCAAAAGGCGGGGTTTCGTGCTCCGCAGACACATTTGTTCAATCCGAATGTTCAGTTCTCCGAATGAAGTTCAGCGGTAAAAATTCCCCCCTTCGGTAAGCCCGAAAACGTTAGCTGTGATTTTAAAAAAACGACCGTGCTAAAAGAAACATTCATACAACTTTTGACAAACTACACAGACAATAACGGTCTGACAAATGAACTATGGACAGAAATTGAGAAAAACTATACAAGCAAAAAAAGACATTATCACACTTTACTGCACCTTGATACTTTACTGATTCAATTGACTGAAGTAAAGAAAAAAATACAAAATTGGGAAACCATTTTATTTACCCTTTATTACCACGACATAATTTACAATCCACTAAAATCGGACAACGAAGAAAAAAGTGCTGAACTTGCTGAAAAGCGGATGAAACAAGTTTTAGTTGTAGATTATTCCAAAACTGGCCACTCCTTTTTTTGCGAACTGGCCACATC
>NZ_QMHP01000008.1:33382-201652 GCF_003313335.1 Pedobacter zeaxanthinifaciens | reverse complement strand
GCGGAGTGCAAAGGTAGCAAAATTCAGGTCGCCCGCAATGCCCGAACGGGTATTTTCTGCACCAGGGCACACAACCCACTGGAATACAGCTATAAAAATTGAAAAAACAAATGAACAATATGCCAGGAAAAGTGTTTACAGCACCCGTTACCTACATCTATAAGGCTTTATCATACTTAGACAACTATAATTTCGACCGCTTAAACACTATGGAAAAAATTGGATTTCAGGCCTGATGCCTATTTATAGATGTAACACTCTTTTGGATATTTGCGTAGCTAAAGTCTATAACCGGTGATTTGGCTGTGCTTTCTTTAAACATCAGAGTAGCTAAAGCGTCAAATCCAACTTTCATACATTGTTAAAGCCCCATCACTAATACATTACGCGGTAACAAAAAGTTTCCGAGAGCTCTCATATTAAATCGTAGGAGAACTAGCATCTCTTTTAACTTTTTTTGACCATATTTCTTAAGAATTGGTCAACTCTTCTCAGTATGAGAAAATAATTAATGTCATTGACTTTTTATTGGTCAATCTTTTTAGGACTCCACATAAAACAAAAAGCCCCCAATCATTTCTGAAAGGGGGCTGTTATAAGATGAAACAACTATTACGCTTCTACTTCTTCTTGTTTAGAAGCTAATAATTTATCGTATTCTTCTTGAGAACCTACAATGATACGCTCGTAGCCACGTAAACCAGTACCTGAAGGAATCAAGTGACCAACAATTACGTTCTCTTTCAAGCCTAACATGCTGTCTTTCTTACCTGCAATTGCAGCTTCGTTCAACACTTTTGTAGTTTCCTGGAATGATGCCGCAGAGATAAACGACTTAGTACCTAATGAAGCACGGGTAATACCTTGCAGTACTGAACTAGCAGTAGCTGGTTTAGCATCTCTCACTTCAATCTGTTTCATATCCTGACGTTTCAATTGAGAATTTTCATCTCTTAATTTACGTACAGAGATAATCTGTCCAGGTTTCACTGTCGTTGAATCACCAGCTTCTACAACAACTTTCTTATCGAAAATTTCGTCGTTTTCCACCATAAAGTCCCAACGGTCTACAGAATCGTTTTCTAAGAAACGGGTATCTCCAGGATCCTCAATGTGAACTTTCTGCATCATCTGATGTACAATTACCTCAAAGTGCTTATCGTTGATTTTCACACCTTGTAAACGGTAAACCTCTTGGATACCATTTACTAAATACTCTTGCACCGCTGCTGGACCTTTGATCGCTAAGATATCCGCTGGAGAAATAGAACCATCTGACAATGGCATACCTGCTTTCACGAAGTCGTTATCCTGTACCAAAATGTGTTTCGAAAGTGGAACAAGGTATTTTTTAACTTCGCCATCTCTTGACTCGATGGTAATTTCACGGTTACCACGTTTGATACCGCCTAAAGTTACCACACCATCAATTTCGGTTACAACCGCTGGATTAGATGGGTTACGAGCCTCGAATAACTCAGTTACACGAGGTAAACCACCTGTAATATCTCGGGTTTTACCAGTTGCACGAGGGATTTTCACTAACACCTCACCAGTTTGTACTGCATCACCGTCATCAACAGCAATGTGGGCACCTACTGGAATGTTGTAAGTTCTAATCAACTCACCTTTTTTATCCAATACTTTGATAGACGGGTTTTTCGTTTTATCACGAGTATCTATAATTACTTTTTCGCGGTGACCAGTTTGCTCGTCACTTTCTTCGCGGAAGGTTACTCCTTCGATAATAGCATCGAATTCGATTTTACCTCCAAACTCAGAGATGATAACGGCATTATATGGATCCCATGAACAAATTTTATCACCTTTAGCAACAGTATCACCTTCTTTCACATATAAAAATGCACCGTAAGGGATGTTGTTGTTAACGATTACCTTTTTAGTGTTTGGCTCAACAATTCTGAACTCACCTGAACGACCAAGTACAATATCCACAACACCATCTTCGGTAGTAGTTTGAACCGTACGTAAGTTTTCAAATTCGATAACACCATCAAACTTAGCGTTGATTTGCGACTCATTGGCAATGTTAGACGCCGTACCACCCACGTGGAAAGTACGAAGTGTTAACTGTGTACCTGGCTCACCAATTGACTGCGCTGCAATTACACCAACAGCCTCACCTTTTTGAACACGTTTACCTGAGGCTAAGTTACGTCCGTAACATAAAGCACACACACCACGCTTGTTCTCGCAGGTTAATACCGAACGAATTTCGATACCTTCCAACGGTGATTCTTCGATTGCTCTTGCAATATCTTCTTCAATATCCTGACCAGCACCTACCAATAATTCGCCTGTTAATGGATGGTATACATCATGTAATGAAGTACGTCCCAAAATACGCTCGTATAATGGTTCAACAATATCCTCATTATCTTTTAATGCAGTTGTGTACATACCTCTTAAAGTACCACAATCCTCATCATTAACAATCATATCTTGCGCTACGTCATGCAAACGACGTGTTAAGTAACCCGCATCCGCAGTTTTTAACGCCGTATCCGCCAAACCTTTACGGGCACCGTGGGTAGAGATAAAGTACTCTAATACAGATAAACCTTCTTTAAAGTTTGAAAGAATAGGGTTTTCGATAATCTCACCACCAGAACCTGATTTTTGAGGTTTAGCCATTAAGCCCCTCATACCTGCTAACTGACGAATCTGCTCTTTAGAACCACGGGCTCCAGAGTCAAGCATCATGTAAACAGAGTTGAAACCTTGGTTATCCGATGATAATTGGTTCATCACAAACGTAGTTAAACGGTTGTTGATACGAGTCCAGATATCGATGATTTGGTTGTAACGCTCGTTGTTGGTAATGAAACCCATGTTATAGTTGTTTCTTACCTCTTCAACTTCAGCAGCTGCTTGCTCTAATAAAGTATGTTTCTCAACTGGAATGTTTACGTCTTGTAAGTTGAACGATAAACCTCCGCGGAACGCACTTTGGAAACCTAATTCTTTGATATCATCCAAGAATTTAGCAGAGCGAGCCATACCAGTCATTTTTACTACTTCACCAATGATATCTCTTAAAGACTTCTTGGTTAATAGCTCATTGATATAACCTACCTCTTCTGGCACCATTTGGTTAAACAACACACGACCTACCGTAGTTTCAATCAGTTTGTTAACGATAGTACCATCAGATTCTTTAACGTTAGCTTTTACTTTGATCCAAGCATGTAAGTCTACTCTTTTCTCATTGTAGGCAATAATTACCTCTTCTGCCGAGTAAAAACTCATATCTTGTCCTTTTACCACTCTCTTCTCATCAGTTCTGCGGCCTTTAGTAATGTAGTAAAGACCCAAAACCATATCCTGAGAAGGTACAGTAATAGGTGTACCGTTAGCTGGGTTAAGGATGTTATGTGCTGCCAACATCAATACTTGGGCTTCCAAAATTGCAGCATTACCTAAAGGTAAGTGAACTGCCATCTGGTCACCGTCAAAATCGGCGTTGAATGCGGTACAAACTAATGGGTGTAATTGGATAGCTTTACCTTCTACTAATTTTGGTTGAAAAGCTTGGATACCTAAACGGTGAAGTGTAGGTGCCCTGTTTAACAACACTGGGTGTCCTTTCAATACGTTTTCAAGGATGTCCCAAACTAGTGGATCTTTTCTATCAACTATTTTTTTAGCTGATTTTACTGTTTTTACCACACCTCTTTCAATCATCTTACGAATGATGAACGGTTTGTAAAGCTCAGCAGCCATATCTTTTGGTAGACCGCATTCGTGTAATTTAAGGTTTGGACCTACAACAATTACCGAACGAGCAGAATAATCCACACGTTTACCTAATAAGTTTTGACGGAAACGACCTTGTTTACCTTTCAAGATATCTGAAAGTGATTTTAAGGCACGGTTACCTTCAGTTTTAACAGCATTTACTTTACGTGAGTTATCGAACAACGAATCTACAGCTTCCTGTAACATACGTTTCTCGTTACGTAAAATTACCTCTGGTGCTTTAATCTCGATCAAACGTTTTAAACGGTTGTTACGGATAATTACACGACGGTATAAATCGTTCAAATCTGAAGTAGCAAAACGACCACCTTCCAATGGAACTAATGGACGTAACTCTGGTGGAATAACTGGAACAATCTTGATGATCATCCACTCAGGGTTATTCTCAATATTTGATCTTGAGCTACGGAAAGCTTCAACAACTTGAAGACGTTTTAAAGCCTCATTTTTACGTTGCTGAGATGTTTCATTAGCAGCTTGGTGACGTAAGTTGTAAGATAAACTATCTAAATCAATACGTTTCAATAAATCTTCCAAAGCCTCTGCACCCATTTTGGCTACAAATTTATTTGGATCTTTATCGTCTAAGTATTGGTTTTCTTTAGGTAATTTATCTAAAATGTCAAGATATTCTTCCTCAGTTAAGAAATCCATGAACTGAATACCTTGCTCGCCCATTAAACCAGCCTGAATTACTACATAACGCTCATAGTAAATGATCAAGTCTAGCTTTTTGGTTGGTAAGCCCAAAAGGTAACCGATTTTGTTAGGCAACGAACGGAAATACCAGATGTGCGCCACAGGAACCACTAAGTTAATGTGACCCATACGCTCTCTACGTACTTTCTTTTCAGTTACTTCAACACCACAACGATCGCAAACAATACCTTTATAACGGATACGTTTGTATTTACCGCAATGGCACTCGTAATCTTTTACCGGACCAAAAATACGCTCGCAGAACAAACCATCACGTTCTGGTTTGTAAGTACGATAGTTAATGGTTTCAGGCTTTAAAACTTCACCACTTGAACGCTCCAAAATATTTTCTGGAGAAGCCAAGCTAATGGTAATTGAGGTGAAGTTACTTTTTAATTTATTATCCTTTTTGTAAGACATATCTCTTTCTTTAATGATTGAAGGATTGAGTGATTGAATGAGTAAATAATAGATTAACCATCATTCACTCATTCACTCATTCTTTCATTCTATTAGTCTAACGTAATATCTAAACCTAAGCCGCGTAGCTCATGTACCAATACGTTGAACGATTCTGGTACACCTGGAGTTGGTAGGTTTTCGCCTTTAACAATGGCTTCGTAAGTTTTGGCCCTTCCAATAACATCATCCGATTTTACGGTTAAGATCTCTTGAAGGATATTAGCAGCACCAAATGCCTCTAATGCCCAAACCTCCATCTCACCAAAACGCTGACCACCAAATTGAGCTTTACCACCCAATGGCTGTTGTGTAATTAATGAGTATGGTCCAATTGAACGGGCGTGCATCTTATCATCAACCATGTGACCTAATTTCAGCATATAAATAATACCTACTGTAGTTGGTTGGTCAAATTTCTCGCCTGTTAAACCATTATTTAAGTAAGTTCTACCAGAAGCTGGCAAACCTGCTTTAGCAATCCAATCTTCTACCTCATCGCTCTTAGCACCGTCAAAAATTGGAGTAGCGAATTTCACGCCCAATTCTTTACCAGCCCAAGCCAATACGGTTTCGTAGATCTGGCCCAAGTTCATACGTGAAGGTACACCTAGTGGGTTCAACACAATATCAACTGGAGTTCCATCATCTAAGAAAGGCATATCTTCATCACGTACAATACGAGCAACAATACCCTTATTACCGTGACGACCCGCCATCTTATCACCTACTTTTAGCTTACGTTTTTTGGCTACATAAACTTTGGCCATCTGTACAATGCCTGATGGAAGTTCATCACCAACGCTGATCGCAAATTTATCACGTTTGTAAGCACCTAACTCTTCGTTAACACGAATGCCGTAGTTGTGCAACAACATTTTGATTTGCTCATTTTTATCTTCATCAGTAGTCCATTTGTATGGATTAATGTGAGCATACTCTAAATCAGCCAACATTTTTTGAGTGAACTTAGCGCCTTTAGCAATTAGAAGCTCTTTGTAAACGTTGAAAACGCCTTGCGATGTTTTACCATTTACAATTTGGAACAACTTATCTACTAATTCGTTTTTAAGGTTCTCAACAGCGATGTTGTATTTTTTATCTAATTTCTCAATAGCTGATTTTTCTTCTGCTTTAGAAGTTTTCTTAGCTCTAGAGAATAATTTAGTATCGATTACTACACCTTTAATTGAAGGAGGGGTTTTTAACGAAGCATCTTTTACATCACCAGCTTTGTCACCAAAGATGGCACGCAATAATTTCTCTTCTGGTGAAGGATCAGACTCACCTTTTGGTGTAATTTTACCAATAAGGATATCACCTTCTTTAACCTCAGCACCAATGCGGATAATACCGTTTTCATCAAGGTCTTTTGTAGCCTCTTCAGAAACGTTAGGAATATCCGGTGTTAATTCTTCCTCACCACGTTTAGTATCACGTACTTCAAGTTCAAACTCTTCGATGTGTAACGAAGTAAAGATGTCTTCTCTAACGATACGCTCGTTAATTACGATCGCATCCTCAAAGTTATATCCTTGCCAAGGCATGAAAGCTACTTTTAAGTTTCTTCCTAATGCCAACTCACCATCTTGTGTAGCATAACCTTCGCAAAGTACTTGTCCTTTAGTAACTTTCTGACCTTTTTTAACAATTGGTTTCAAGTTGATACAAGTATTTTGGTTGGTTTTTTTGAACTTGGTTAATTTGTAAGTTTTGCTATCGCCTTCGAAAGAAACTAAACGATCGTCATCATTTCTTACGTATTTAATTACGATTTCGTTAGCATCAACGTACTCAACCACACCGTCGCCTTCTGCGTTGATCAAAGTTCTTGAGTCTCGAGCTACACGACCTTCCAAACCTGTACCTACAATTGGAGCTTCAGGACGCAACAATGGTACGGCCTGACGTTGCATGTTTGATCCCATCAACGCCCTGTTCGCATCATCATGCTCCAAGAAAGGAATTAACGATGCAGCGATTGACGTAATCTGGTTTGGTGCAATATCCATCAAGTCTAATTTCTCAGGCTCGATAATTGGGAAGTCACCTTCGTAACGTGCTTTAACACGTGGAGTAGCAAAGGTGCCTTTATCATCATACTGCGCATTAGCTTGAGCAATAGTTTTACCATCTTCATCTTCTGCAGATAAGTAAATTACTTGCTCATCAACAGCAACCTTACCATCAACTACACGTTTGTATGGAGTTTCGATAAAACCTAAGCTGTTAATTTTAGCGTGTACACAAAGTGATGAAATCAAACCGATATTTGGTCCCTCAGGAGTTTCGATAGTACACAAACGACCGTAGTGCGTATAGTGAACGTCACGAACCTCGAAACCTGCACGCTCACGAGAAAGACCACCTGGACCTAAAGCTGAAAGACGACGCTTGTGCGTGATCTCCGCCAATGGGTTGGTTTGATCCATGAACTGTGATAGCTGGTTGGTACCAAAGAAAGAGTTGATTACCGATGACAATGTACGAGCATTGATCAAATCAGTTGGAGTGAATACCTCGTTATCACGGATATTCATACGCTCACGGATAGTTCTAGCCATACGAGCTAAACCTACACCAAATTGTGCGTATAATTGCTCACCTACCGTACGTACACGACGGTTTGATAAGTGGTCAATATCATCCACCTCTTCTTTAGAGTTGATCAATTTGATCAAATATTTAACAATAGCAATGATATCTGCTTTTGTCAATACTTTCACATCATCAGGGGTATCCATTTTTAACTTACGGTTAATACGGTATCTACCTACATCACCTAAGTCATAACGTTTATCCGAGAAGAACAAACGCTCAATGATACCTCTTGCTGTTTCCTCATCAGGCGGTTCTGCGTTACGCAAAGCACGATAGATGTTCTCCACAGCCTCTTTTTCAGAGTTTGAAGTATCTTTTTGTAAAGTATTATATATAATGGTATAATCAGCTTGCGATGCACCATCATCTTTAGATAAGATGATTGTTTTAACACCAGCATCGATGATTAAGTCAATATGCTCGTCTTCTAAAACAGTATCCCTGTCTAAAATAACTTCATTACGGTCAATAGAAACTACCTCTCCGGTATCTTCATCTACAAAATCCTCCACCCATTTTCTAAGAACCCTAGCGGCCAATTTACGTCCGATGTATTTTTTCAATCCTGACTTGCTAACTTTTACTTCATCAGCTAAATCAAAAAGTTCCAAAATGTCTTTATCAGAATCGTAACCAATAGCACGCAATAACGTGGTTACAGGGAATTTCTTTTTACGATCGATGTAAGCGTACATTACGTTGTTAACGTCTGTAGCGAACTCAATCCAAGAACCTTTAAATGGAATTACACGGGCCGAGTATAACTTGGTACCGTTAGTGTGGCGGCTTTGGCCAAAAAACACACCTGGCGACCTATGTAACTGCGATACAATTACACGCTCTGCACCGTTAATTACGAATGTACCTTTAGGAGTCATATAAGGGATGGTTCCTAAGTATACATCTTGTATAATGGTTTCAAAATCTTCGTGCTCAGCATCGTTACAAGAAAGCTTCAATTTCGCTTTCAAAGGAACGCTGTAAGTTAGCCCACGGTCAATACATTCAGGGATGTCATAACGAGGTGGGTCAATAAAATAATCTAAAAACTCTAAAACAAAGATGTTTCTAGAATCAGTGATTGGGAAGTTTTCAGCAAACACTTTAAACAAACCTTCAGTATGACGGTTGTCTGATGTAGTTTCGATCTGAAAAAATTCTCTAAATGATTGCAACTGCACATCCAGAAAGTCTGGATAATCGATTACGTGCTTACTACGTGCAAAATTTACTCTTTGGTCGACTTTATTTGCCAAGGGACTAAATTTAATTTAGTTTAAGAATAAACTATTTTTTGGTTTTAAAAAGGGAACATTTCATCAACCAAACAAATGAAACGTTTATAAACGGGAATAGACTCCGACTTTGCAGTCGGAGTCTTTTCTTATGAGTTTCGTTAAATTAAGTGATTACTTAATTTCAACTACAGCTCCAGCTTCTTCTAATTGTTTTTTAAGAGCTTCTGCTTCGTCTTTAGCAACACCAGCTTTTAATTCTTTAGGTGCACCATCAACTAAATCTTTAGCTTCTTTCAAACCTAGACCAGTTAAGTCTTTAACTAATTTTACAACTGCTAATTTTTGACCACCAGCATCTTTCAAGATTACATCAAAAGATGTTTTCTCTTCAGCTGCAGGAGCATCGCCACCAGCAGCAGGAGCAGCAACAGCTACTGCAGCAGCAGCAGGCTCGATACCATACTCGTCTTTTAAGATTTGAGCTAACTCATTAACTTCTTTAACTGTTAAGTTTACTAATTGCTCAGCAAACGCTTTTAAATCTGCCATTTTATTTAAGATTTTAAAAAATTTTACAAAATTGTTGTTTGTTCAAATACGAACTTATAAGGTGTTCGTTAACCTCTTTCTTGTAATGTTTTAACAATACCTGCAATTTTACCTCCGCCTGATTGTAGAGCAGAAACAACGTTTTTAGCAGGAGATTGTAATAGACCAACGATTTCGCCGATAAGCTCTTCTCTTGATTTCAAGCTTACTAATGCATCTAATTGGTTATCTCCAACAAAAATTGCTGTATCTACGTACGCAGCTTTAAGTTGAGGTTTATCTTCGCCTTTACCTTTTCTTAGTGATTTGATCAGCTTAGCTGGACCGTTACCTACTTTAGAAAATAATAAAGCTGATTGACCTTTCAAAGCAGTGAAGATGTCAGATGAATCACCTTCCAATCCTTCGATTGCTTTTTTGATCAAGGTATTTTTAGCAACCTTCATTTCGATACCACTTTCGAAACATTTACGACGGATGCTATTTACTTTTTCAACAGATAAGCCTGAGGTATCAGCAATGTAAAAATTGCCGTACTCTTGCATTTTTTCCTGTAGTGCTAAAACTACTTCTTGTTTTTCTTCTCTGTTCATAATTAGATCCCCGCTACTGATTTAGTTTCTACCGAAATACCAGGACTCATTGTAGATGACACGTGAATGCTCTTGAAATAAGTTCCTTTAGCCGCAGAAGGTTTTAATTTAGAAAGCGTTTGAAGTACCTCTAACGCGTTCTCGTATATTTTCTCTGGTGAGAATGATACTTTACCGATTGAAGCGTGGATAATACCAGTTTTGTCAACTTTAAAATCGATCTTACCACCTTTTACATCAGTTACAGCTTTACCAACTTCGTTAGTTACTGTACCTGATTTAGGGTTTGGCATTAAGTTACGTGGACCTAAAACACGGCCCAACTTACCTACTTTTGCCATACACGCAGGCGTAGTGATAATAATGTCAACATCTGTCCAACCACCTTCAATTTTAGCAACATACTCGTCTAAACCTACGAAATCTGCTCCAGCCGCTTTAGCTTCCTCTTCCTTATCAGGAGTACAAAGTACTAAAACGCGAACAGTTTTACCGGTACCGTGAGGTAAAGTAGCGATACCACGTACCATTTGATTTGCTTTACGAGGATCTACCCCTAAAGCTACATCAATATCAACTGATGCATCAAATTTAGTAGTCGTGATTTCTTTTACCAAAGCAGCTGCTTCTTTTAAAGAATACGATTTACCGGCTTCTAGTTTAGCGTGTGCTATTTTTTGATTTTTTGTTAACTTAGCCACTAGTGTAAACTGTTAATGTTAAATAATTAGTTAAAAGGCGCATCACCTGAAACAGTGATACCCATGCTACGTGCTGTACCAGCAACCATACTCATTGCTGATTCGATAGTGAATGCATTTAAATCAGGCATTTTATCTTCAGCAATTGCCTTAACTTGATCCCAAGTCACCGATCCAACTTTTTTACGGTTAGGCTCAGCAGAACCACTCTGTAATTTGGTAGCATCCAACAACTGGATAGCAACCGGAGGGGTTTTGATGATGAAATCGAAAGACTTGTCAGCATATACAGTAATTACAACTGGTAATACTTTACCTGGCTTATCTTGGGTACGAGCATTGAACTGTTTACAAAACTCCATGATATTCACACCTTTAGCACCTAATGCAGGTCCTACTGGTGGCGATGGGTTTGCAGCTCCACCTTTGATCTGTAATTTGATCAGTGCACTGACTTCTTTTGCCATTTTTTGTTTTTGTTTAATTAAAACTCAATGTTAAATTTTGGAAGCAATGTAACATTTAGATTTCCTTTGGGATGCATTAAATGCAAAAAGGACTGCAAAGATATAAATTAACTTACAGTATTACAATAGTTTTTATAAAAAATTTGCAGTGTAAAGAGTGTGCAGATACTAGGCAATTAAAAAAGCGACAATCTCCTTAGAAATTGCCGCTCCTTATAATTTTAAATTGACTGCTATTCGCATATCAAATACTGCTATTCGCATATCAAATAGAAACGTTATGATTTAGATTTTTCATAAATCTGAAACCTAATCTGTTTAAATATTAAAAGTTAAAATTAACACGACCAAAAATATATCGGCCATTGAAGCCCATTTGCTGTACCCTACGAGAATATACAAACCTGCCTGATGACATATTTCCCGAATGAGTATGCACATCCTGATAAACATCAAACAAGTTGTTGGCGCCTACTGCTAAATTAAACTGTTTTGTTAACTGGTAGTTTACAGTTACATCTGTTACTACTTTTGGCGAGAAAGTTTGATCTAGAGTTTCCAAAGCACCACCATTAAACGCATTGGCTACAAAATTAGCCGAACTGTTAATGCTAGGATCTAAGTACACAACTTTGCCAAAACGTACTACACGTACCATAGCACCAAACTTGTTCATTTTATAGTTGATAGTTCCTGTAATTTTACTTTTTGGACTTGCCACTTCAATACGGCTTTGATCTTCACGATTGAAGTATCTACCTAATTGTCCGCTGTTGATTAATGTTTGAGATGCTTTAATTGCCGGCTTTCCATCAGCTCCCTTGATTACTTCGTTATCAATGAATGCGCCAGCAATTGTAAACTTCAGGCTATGTTTACCAAAACTTTCCCCATAGGAAGCAACAGCTTCTAATCCTTTGGAGCGAGTATCTACCGCATTAGTGAAAAAGGTCACTTGGTCAGCGCCAATTAATGCAAATTGCGCAATGAGAAAGGCATCATTAGCTGAGTTGAAACTATTTGTCAATATGATCCTATCCTTAATATCAATTTGGTAAGCATCAACGGTCAGCTCGAGTCTTCCCAACTGTGCGGTGGCTCCCAAACTATAGTTAGTTGATGTTTCAGGTTTTAATTCTGGTATCCCTAACACTTTCGCTGCTTGACTATCATTAGGCAATGTAGCAATTTCTTTAGGAACCAAAACTCCTCCTTCTGTAACAAACTGCGTAGCTGTTTTAGAATAGTGACTCTGTTGTAATGATGGAGCCCTAAAACCCGTACTTACCGCACCGCGAATTGCTATTTTATCAGTAATTTTATATCTGGATGCTAATTTAAAATTAACTGGAGTTTGACTAAAGTTCGAATATTTCTCTAAACGAACTGCTCCAGACACGACCCAAGCTTTAGTGAAATCGAGCTCTGCATCTGCATAAAACGCATAGCTATTGCGGTTAAAATTACCAGCATCCTTAGGAAGAAAGCCTGGAAAAACTTGAGAGCCAACTTGGATGGCTGATTGCGGATTATAATTTTTCCAAGAAGCTTCTTCTCCAGCTTTCGTTCCAAAATTGTCTATTTTAAATTCAGCACCAAAAGCTAAATTCAAACCGCTAAATACGTTCTCGTATTTTCTGCTAACATCAAAATTTGTCGTGTTTTGAGCGAATGAATTTCCTCCGGCATCGAACTTGCGTTGAAAATTTGATGTGGTAACAGCCTGATTATAGTTCACCGAGTTATCAACTCCGTAATCAAAAATATTCTTTCCGTAAACATTGCTCAAATCGTAATGCCAATTGTTAAACATTTTACCTCTGATACCAGTAGCAAAAGAAATGTCAGTTACGTTAGTATTAATTTCTGGCAGGAAACCATTTGGATATACTTTGAAAACGTTATCTCTAACGGCAGTCGTTGCTAAGCCAGTAGCAGTAGAAGCGGCAGCACTTAAAAGTGGAACCACGTTGGGATATCTGTATACACCCGCAGAATTTCCTTTTTTGTTGTTCCAGCCACCAAACGCATAAATCTCTAAGTTATCGTTTACAGGATAGGCAGCATTTACCACTAAGCCACCTCCTTTAACCTTCGAGTTTCCAATGCGCATGTCAAAATCGTTACGGGTAAGTCCTTTACTCGCTATTACTTGATCATCGGTTTGACCTAAAACGGCAGGAAAAACCTGACCAGTGTAGGTTCCAGTACGGTTAGTTTGACCTCTAGAAACGAATTCTCCTGTTACATTCAAAAATCCTTTTCCACCAAGTTTAACCCCATAATTAAGACCGAATTGTGCTGTTAAACCATCATGTACGTTTACACTTTTCTCCTTGCCGTTGGAGAAGTTTACTGCATAGTTTTTATCGTACGAAGTGATATACTCGCCAGTAGATACGTTTCCGCTCAGTCCTTCTTTACGTTTCAGCACAATATTGATTACACCAGCAATTGCGTCTGAACCATATTGGGCTGCAGCGCCATCCCTAAGAATTTCAATTTTCTCAACTGCCGTAGCCGGAATAGCGTTCATGTCTGTTCCAACTGTACCTCTGTTAACTGTGCCATTTACGTTAACCAAAGCCGATTGATGCCTACGTTTTCCGTTCACCAAAACCAATACCTGATCTGGCCCTAAACCTCTCAACTGTGCTGGGTCAACGTGGTCAGTTCCATCTGAAATAGCTTGACGTGAAGATTGGAAAGATGGTGCTACAAAAGTAAGGATTTGGTTAATATCCACTTGCCCGACATTATTGGTTACTTGCGCCAGCGGGATTAAATCCACAGGAACCGGAGTGTCGATTTTAGATCTGCCACTACTTCTCGTACCAGTTACCACGATTTCGGTAAGTGCCCCTACCGATTCTTTCAGTGTAAAATTCAACACCGCCCCATTGTCGCCAACTGTAACCGGTAGCGTTTGGGATTCAAAGCCTACAAAGCTTGTTTTAACATTGAATTGGCCCTTGCCCGAATTAATGGTGTAGTTACCATTTGCATCTGTGGTAACACTTTTGTTTGCGTTTACTAGCGATACTACCACCCCTGGTAAACCTGCTCCAGTGGCATCCGCCACTTTACCTTTAATGCTTTGAGCATAAGCACCGAGGCCTACACATAAGTGCAGGATGAAAAATAGAATTTTTCTCTTCATAATTGTTGTTTATCATTAGGTTTCAGAATAATAGGCAACAATATACGATTTTCACCATACGGTTTGTAATAAAAAAATTACTATTTAAAACATAATAATTGTAAGCAATGCAAGATATCTTAGCCCACATTCAAATTTGCCTCTGAGATATAGGTGTTGATTTTTTTAATGAAATCACCCTTTTCTATAGGCTTGCCCATAAAGTACTTGATTCCAGAAGACACGATTTTTTCATTATTTAACGCTTGATCAATAGCAGATAAAGCGACAATTAGCGGATTTTTAGTTTTCTCTTTTATAATTTTCGAAGCCTCAAAACCATCCATTACCGGCATCATAATATCCATTAATATGAGATCATAATTAAAGGACAAAGCTTTTTCTACGGCCTCCTTTCCATTATTGGCTACATCACATATAAATCCATTCTCCTCAATCAGTTTTTTAGTTAACATTTGGTTTAACTTTTCATCTTCAACTAACAAAAGGTGCTTCGATTGATTCCCGTCCTTTAACTCTATTTCAAATTTATATTTTACGGCCTTTTTAAAAACCATGGATATCAGCATCGTATTCTCTTTTAAAATGACATTGCCGCGGTATTGGCTGACGATTTTTTTGATTACTGATAAACCTAGTTTTTTCCCACTTTCAAACTGGAGACTCTCGTTTATAGGTGTATTAAATGCAGAAAGGTAGCTTTCATTGAGATTTACTAGCCGTTCTATGTTTCGTTCACAAGAACAGGCTATCTGTATTTCCTGTGATTCAAAAGTATCTTTTTTGATGGTTACCTTTACACCCACATCTCCCAAATTTGGAAACATTTGCGGAATCAAAAAAATATTCTCAAAAAGTTGAGTAATTTTTAGATAGTCGAGAAACAAGCTAGAATCAATATTTGCGTCAATGGTCAGCTTTATAAAATTGCTATCCGACAAAAATTTAGATTCAAATGCCTCAACGATACAACGCTTTAAATCATAGCTGTGCTCATTGGTAACATTGTGAGATCCATCTTCTAATTTGTGAACATGAATTACATTATTAATTAAATTATTAAGGCTATTTATTGAGCTGTGAAGCGTTTCCAAAAGTTCCGCCGGTATATTTACGGCCAATGAAGTATCTTGTAAAACGTTCTTTATAGTATGCAGCGGTGTTTTAAACTCATGAGATACTGTATTAAAGAAAACAGACCTCGAATTTAAGGCTTCCGAAAGCACTGTATTTTTATCTGATAGGGCGTCATTTAATTTCTTAATCTTCTTTTGTATCCAGTTTTGATAATATACCAACACACTTAAAACCAAGATGATAAAACACCCGAATGCCAACATTATGTTTTTATTTTCAGCATCTTTTCGTTGTATCTCATATTTTTGAGAAATTTTAAGCCCCTCTATTGTCTTCCTTTTCAATTCTGCCTTTTCATTCCCAAACATTTCCACTTCTTTAAGCATATCTTTCCAAAGCGTATAGGACATGTTCAACAGCTTTTCTGTTTGCTTGCGATTATTGTAGTGGTTGAAATACAGCGCCATGTAGTAATTAAGATGGTAGCGTGTTTTCTTTTGTGGGCTGAAAAAGGTATTGTTTTCTAAAATATGTAAAAATGGCGTGGCCTTATCATACTGCTTAAGATCAACATATGACCTGAAACACAAAAGGTTAGCAAGAGAATAGATTACATAAAGTGATTTTCGTTGTTGATTTGGGGGGATGGCATTATAACAAGCAATGGCATTTTTAGCCAAGGATAAACCTTCTTCCAATTTATTTTTTCCCAAATAAATATAAGATAGAAGATAATATGATCTTACTAAATCTTGGTTTGCGCCATATTTTAAAAAGACGTTATGGGCTTTGATCGTTTCCTTATCTCTATCATTGTATCTGCCTTGCAAGCCATGTATACCTCCTAATGTGATATAATAATAACCTAATGCTACTTTGTTTTTTTTAATATATTTCTTCAACTTGGATAACCCATACTGGATCCTCTCGACATCTCCTGAATTATAGCCACCATAAAAGCACATTTGATTATAATAACAATAGAAATAGATGATTAACGACTCATTTTTGGTAGATAAAACACGGGCCTCCAATTGATTTATTCTATAAGCATTTTTAATATAATCAACTGCCGGCAAATCTCCCAGTTCATTTCTCAAAACTGTAATTTCATCGTCAAGTTGCTGTTTCGTGGTTAAAGGAATTTCAGCATGTACAAAAGCTATGACATGCAAAAGCAAAAACAATATCGTAAGGCGTCTCATATAGCGCAGTATATCTATCGCAATTATTTAACTTATAGCTAACAACAACTTCAATAACATTGCACCTTGCATATAGCCTCCTATCACTTCAGCATAACTGCTAATCAGCAATAAAAAAGCATAAACAAACTACATAAAGTGGTTAGCCGTTAGAGCGCAGCAAAAAGTGACGAAAAATATATTGCTAAAATCCTGAATAAGACTTCAAATTATCGCACAAATTAAACTCGCAAAAACTAGTTGTAAACAATAACTACTTTACGTTTAAGAAATAGATGGGTATATTAACTTGATGGAACAGATAACTCGATTGACCGGCAGCTGATTTGATGCTTGGGTACAAAGTGGGTGACAAATGTTGTTTTTCATGGTTACTTATCATTAGGTAGAATAATAAGGTACAATATACAAATTTATTAGTACAAACTGAATATTTCAAAATTTCGGTGATGATCTAAATATCCGTTAAAAAGAAATCAAGTTTATATCTAACAAGAGAATTACTAGAGGAACTAAGCAAACTAAGATTAAATAAAATACTTTATCAACTCGCTTAAATTAGACCAAAAAAAAAGCTGCTCAATTTGAACAGCTTCGAAATACTTTTTATGAATTTTACTCTTTTTCAACTTGCATGTAGTTAAGCTCAAGTGGAGTTTTACGTCCGAAGATTTTAACCATTACTTTCAATTTTTTCTTCTCTTCGTTTACCTCTTCAATTACACCAGTAAAACCATTGAAAGGACCATCCATTACTTTTACATTTTCGCCAACGTAGTAAGCAACGTTCATAGTTTCGCTCTGTTGGCTCATTTCATCAACCTTACCTAAAATACGGTTAACTTCAGCCTGCCTCATTGGAATTGGATTTCCTGCTTTATCACCTAAAAATCCAATTACACTATTGATACCTTTAATAACGTGCTCTAACTCACCATCCAAAGCAGCTTCCATTAATACGTATCCAGGATAATAGTTACGTTCCTTAGCGATTTTCTTACCATCTTTCATTTGATAATACTTCTCGGTAGGAATCAAAACCTGAGGAACTAGATGAGATACACCTAAGCGGCTAATTTCCGCATCGATGTACTGTTTTACCTTCTTCTCTTTACCACTTACCGCTCTAACAACGTACCATTTTAGCTGATCGTTCATCTAATAATCTAATTTTTAAAGTGAATTGTAAAAAGTCTCAAGAATGAAATTAGCGCCTTTATCCATCGCTAAAATCACCAAGGAAATGATAGCAGAAGCAACCAAAACCAGCACAGCAGAGTTTTGCAACTCTCCCCATGTAGGCCAAGTTACCTTTTGGGTCATTTCTTCGTACGATTCTTTTATAAATTGAACTAGCTTAGCCATATTTTTAATGATTGAATGAAGAAATGAGTGAATGATTGAATGAAAATCTTCTCGAAAATAATACTTCGTATTTAATCATTCAATAACTCAATCATTTTATCATTTGAGTAATTGGCACGGGAACAAGGATTCGAACCCTGATCAAAGGTTTTGGAGACCTCTATTCTACCATTGAACTATTCCCGTGGATGAAATTAGCTAATCGGCGTGTGAGCCAATTAGCTAATTTTTATATTATAGCTATAATTAAGCTAAGATTTCAGTTACCTGACCAGCACCTACAGTTCTACCACCTTCACGGATAGCGAAACGTAGACCTTTTTCCATTGCGATAGCGTTGATCAACTTCACAGTGATTGTAACGTTATCACCTGGCATCACCATTTCAGTACCTTCAGCTAGTGAAATTTCACCAGTTACGTCTGTAGTACGGAAATAGAACTGAGGACGATATTTGTTGAAGAATGGAGTGTGACGACCACCTTCTGCTTTTGACAATACGTAAACCTCTGCTTTGAAATCAGTGTGAGGAGTTACTGAACCTGGTTTACAGATTACCATACCACGACGGATATCAGTTTTCTCAATACCACGTAACAATAAACCTACGTTATCACCAGCTTCACCGTAATCTAAGATTTTACGGAACATCTCAACACCAGTTACTGTAGATTTTAAGTTCTCAGCACCCATACCTAAGATTTCAACTGGATCACCAGAGTTGATTACACCACGCTCAATACGACCAGTAGCAACAGTACCACGACCAGTAATTGAGAATACGTCTTCAACAGGCATCAAGAAAGGAAGATCTGTCAAACGTGGAGGGATTGGAATGTAGTTATCTACAGCTTCCATTAACTCAAGGATTTTACCAACCCATTTAGCATCACCATTTAAACCACCTAGTGCAGAACCTTGGATTACAGGGATATCATCACCAGGGAATTCATAGAATGATAATAATTCACGAACTTCCATTTCAACAAGCTCTAATAACTCAGGGTCATCAACCATGTCAACTTTGTTCATGAATACTACTAACGCAGGTACACCTACTTGACGAGCCAAAAGGATGTGCTCACGAGTTTGAGGCATAGGACCATCAGTTGCAGCTACTACGATGATAGCACCGTCCATTTGAGCAGCACCAGTAACCATGTTTTTCACGTAATCCGCGTGACCTGGACAGTCAACGTGTGCATAGTGACGGTTAGCAGTTGAATACTCAACGTGAGCAGTATTGATAGTGATACCTCTTTCTTTTTCCTCTGGAGCAGAGTCAATTGAATCGAATGAACGTGCCTCAGATAAACCAGCATCAGCCAATACTTTAGTAATTGCTGCTGTTAAGGTTGTTTTACCGTGGTCAACGTGACCGATTGTACCGATGTTTAAGTGCGGCTTACTGCGGTCAAACTTTTCTTTTGCCATTTTTTATACTTATTAGTAGGTTAAATTTTTTATTTATTATTGTTTTGATACAATTTCAATACAAAAAACCTTGTTTTTTCTGTGTTAACAGACTAAACAAAGTTATTTAGTTGTTTTGAGCCAAAGATGGGACTTGAACCCACGACCTCTTCCTTACCAAGGAAGTGCTCTACCGCTGAGCTACTTCGGCTTTTACCCTTAGCTCACTAGTCCATCCGTTATTTATTCATCGACCACTAATGAACCAATGAACAACTTGTAATGAAAGCTAGGAGCGGAAGACGAGGTTCGAACTCGCGACCTATAGCTTGGAAGGCTATCGCTCTACCAACTGAGCTACTTCCGCTTTTCAATTTACGATTGAAGATTACGAGTTACGATTATTAAATCGTCAATCTAAAATCTTTTAACCTAAAATTGATTGGTGGGGAGAGAAGGATTCGAACCTTCGAAGTCTTGCGACAACAGAGTTACAGTCTGTCCCATTTGGCCACTCTGGTATCTCCCCCCTTCTACTTCAAAACGCAAAGCTTCAAAATAAAAAGAGCCTCCTATCGGAATCGAACCAATGACCTACTGATTACAAGTCAGTTGCTCTACCAGCTGAGCTAAGGAGGCTTTTATTTCTCACCTCCGTAGTCTTGATCTTTTTTGACCTGCTGATTATCCCGTATGTACGGGACTCTACCAGCTGAGCTAAGGAGGCTTTTATCTTTTTTCAACGTGGCGCAAATATAGAAATTTTTATCTTTTCGCACACATTAATTAATATTTTTTTGTTTTTTCTAACTCTTCACAGAACGACCATTTCATTTGGGCTAACTACCCCGTTTCCGAAATGGAATGCAAATATACACTCATTATCTTTAGCTGCAAATATTTTTTAAAAAAAAATTGGCGAGCTTTTGCCCGCCAACATATTTAGTTAATGATGTACTACAATAGTAATCTAATAATCAGCCACTTCACCATTAGCTAAAATGGTTTTATGTTCGCTTAATTTTGCTCTAGTTTTATCTTTATGTTTAGTGATTTGTTTCCTCAATGATTCAATGGCCAAATCTGTAGCTTCTTCAAATGATTTGCATTGCTCCTTCGCAAACATCGTCCCGCCCGGCACAATCAACTTGACTTCACTAATTTTATTGGCTTCGTCTTCCACATTTTCTAATTTTAAATATACTTCGCCACTTATGATTTGGTCAAAAAACTGATCTAACTTATCTACTTTCTTCTGAATAAAGTCCAACAACTTTTTGTCTGCATTGAAATGGATAGACTGCACTCTGATTTTCATTTTTCCTCCTTTTTTACGCCCTTGGATGGGCTTGTTTATAAATGGATTTTAATCTTTCAATTGAACTATGCGTATAAACTTGTGTTGCCGCCAAACTAGCATGCCCTAGCAGCTCCTTTATAGCATTTAAATCGGCACCCCTGTTCAACAAACTACTTGCAAAAGAATGCCTCAATACATGCGGGCTTTTCTTTTCCTTGGTAGAAATTTCATTTAAACAGCTAGTAACTACCCTATAAATTAATTTAGGATAGGCTTGTTCGCCTTTATTTGTAACGATTAAATAAGGGCTTTTGTTGTCGAAATTTTGCAAAGTTTTCAACGATATAAATTCTTCTATCTCTTTTAGCAACGTTTGATGCAAAGGGATGATACGCTCTTTGTTTCTCTTACCCAGCACTTTAATTACACCCTCATAGAGATTTACATCCTTATCTTTTAGACTGATAAGCTCTGCTAAACGCAGCCCTGTACCAAACAACACTTCTACAATTAGCTTATTTCTTTTACCTGAAAACGAATCATCAAATATATTTTCGTTATCCAATAACTGATCCATTTTTACTTCTTCAATAAAAACAGGTAGCCTTTTTGGTGTTTTTAGCGTTTTTATTACGCTGGCAGGGTTAGTTTCAATAGCGCCTTCACGCTGCAAGAAACGATAATAACTCTTTATGCAAGATAGTTTTCTATTTACTGCAGCTTCCGATAAATGATGTTGCAATAGGTGAACTAAGAAGTTTTTAATGTTTGCCGTTTTTGCGTCTACTAAGTTTGCCACTTGCTCACCAGCCAAGAATTCCGTAAACTGCATCAAATCTTTTTGATAAGAGGTTAACGTATGCGGAGAGCAACGTTTTTCATGCTTCAAATATGTCAGAAAATCGTTGATAGGCATTTACATTTAGTTGATTACGTGGTTAAGTGAATTTAGGAAAAAAGTTTAGCTAAACAAGTTTTTTTGACAAAAAAAATGCCCCCAATTTCTTGGAGGCACGTATATCAATGATATCCAGCAGAATAAACTATATTGTTCCTTCTTGTTGTAAACCTTGGATATATCTTGCTTTCTTAACTTCGGTACGACGAGCTACAGATTTTTTCTCGTATGCTTGACGGCTACGTAGTTCTCTCAATACACCAGTTTTTTCGAATTTCTTCTTGAAACGCTTTAACGCTTTGTCTAACGATTCACCATCTTTAATATTAATAATAATCATAACGTTGAAAATACCTCCTCTCGTGTTTTTAAAACCAGCTTACGCTTGGGGCTGCAAATGTAGGCAATTATTTGAAAAACAGAAAGTTTTTTATCTTTTTATTAAATTATTGAGAAACTGTTTAAATTCTGTTGACTAACATAAAGGCGTCATGTTGAACTCGTCGAAACATTTTTTAGCAAGTAGTCTTCGACAAGTTCAGACTGACAAGTAAAAAGTTTAACTGAAATTTAAACAGTTTCTCAATAAAAATACACGTTAGATACCTCATCCTCATTAAATGTAATGACTTATCGTATACGCTTAATACAATGCTACTTCATGATTTCACGAGCAATTACAATTTTTTGAATTTCCGATGTACCTTCGCCAATGGTGCACAGTTTGGCATCTCTGTAAAATTTCTCTACAGGAAAATCCTTTGTATAACCATAGCCACCAAAAATCTGAACTGCTTCCGTGGCACATCTTACAGCCACTTCCGAGGCGTAATATTTGGCCATTGCAGATTCCTTACTTACCGATTGGTGGCGATTTTTCAAATCTGAGGCTTGTCGGATCAACAACTCGGCAGCTTCAATTTCAGTAGCCATATCTGCCAGTTTAAAGCTAATACCCTGGAAATTAGCGATAGGCTGACCAAATTGCTGCCTTTCTTTGGAGTAGGCCAAAGCAGCCTCATAAGCGCCTTTAGCAATGCCCAAACTTAGGGCTGCGATAGAAATCCTACCGCCATCAAGTATTTTCATTGCCTGCTTAAAACCATCGCCTTCAGCACCCAACAAATTTTCTTTTGGCACTCTACAGTTATCGAAAATCATTTCTGTAGTTTCCGATGCACGCATGCCTAATTTATTTTCTTTTTTACCTGCACTAAAGCCAGGAGTGCCTCGTTCAACTACAATGGCAGATATCCCTTTGGAACTACCAGCCTCTCCTGTGCGCACCATTACCACAGCTACATCGCCAGATTTACCATGTGTTATCCAGTTTTTAGCGCCATTAATTACGTAATGATCCCCGTCTAAAATAGCAGTGGTACGCATGCGTAATGCATCGGAACCGGTATTTGCTTCTGTTAATCCCCAAGCACCTATCCACTCGGCAGTAGCTAATTTTGGCAACCATTTGGCTTTTTGTTCTTCGTTTCCGAAGGTTAAGATGTGCCCGGTACACAGTGAATTATGAGCAGCAACGGATAGCCCTATGGAGCCACATACCTTTGCTATTTCCACAATCACATCCACATAGTCGTGATAGCCAAATCCCGACCCGCCGTAGGCTTCAGGCACCAATACGCCCATTAAGCCAATTTGGCCTAATTCTTTAAATAACGGCACTGGGAAATGCTGTGCCTCATCCCAATCCATTACATTTTTACGAATATTTTTCTCTGCGAAATCACGCACCATACTTTTGATCATAGTGCTATTTTCGGCCTCGTTAAAACTGATTCCTGTTTGTATCATATTTCCCTTAAAAGAAAAAAACTGCTTAAATACTTGGGCTTGGAGCTTTCGCACTTAAACAGTTTAGTAAGATTTATATTTGGTTGAGGACAATATTAAGCAAATTTAATTATAGTTTCAAAGCAATTTAACAGTTTTTCTAAGCGAACGAATCGGTAAACAGTTCAATTATTGGGCTTAATGCTTTTAATGGCTTAAAATTAAGCGCCAGTTTGAAAATTAAATTTTTGCTAAAATTTATCTTAATAAGTAGCTAAGGCAAACACTTTGTCAGCATAAGGCGTTAACCGATCTTTACCATTTAAAAAATCAAGGTTGATTAAAAAAGAATAGGCCGCAACAGCTGCACCCAATTTTTGCACCAAATTGGAAGCGGCCACTACCGTTCCTCCGGTGGCAAGTAAATCATCGTGAATTAGCACCTGCTGGCCAGCTTCAAATGCATCTTCATGCACTTCTAAGGTAGCGCTTCCATACTCCAAATCGTACGATTGCTGAATGGTTTTGTAAGGCAATTTTCCGGCCTTTCTAATAGGAACAAAGGGTAAATTAAGCTGTTGTGCCAAGGCCAATCCAAACAAAAACCCTCGACTTTCTATGCCTGCTACCACATCTATTTTTACATCTTTTAATTGTTCAGCTAGCGCAGCGGTGATTTCCTTACATAGTGCAGCGTCTTTTAATATCGGCGTAATATCTTTAAAAATAATTCCGGGCTTTGGAAAATCTGGAACGTCTCTAATAATTTGTTTGATTTGGTTGGACAGCATTTGGGTTAGTTAAATTAATGGGATAATCCTGATGTTCAAATGTAAAAATAAAATGATTTCTAACTCGCATCTTATTTAAAATCTAAGTAAGGGGCTATTTTAGCTATTGTCTCTGGTTTCAGTATCATTACTTTACTTAAATCGCTTACAGACTTGTAAGGCCCATGCTGTTTTCGGTATTGAACAATTGCATTCATTTGTTTAAAATTTAGGTAAGGATGTTTTTTCAAATCGTCGAATTCAGCCGAGTTAATTTCGATTTTCTTGATCGCTTCTGGATCTATTTTTATTTGGTCTTTAATTTCGATGAATTTAGCCGTATCTACACCAAAAACTTCTAACAATTGCTCTTTAGCGTAAAAACCACCCAAACGCTCACGATATTTGACAATTCTTCTGGCAAATGCCGCCCCTACTCCTTTAATTTCATCCAGCACAATGGTATCAGCAGTATTGATTTCTACTATTATCGGGGCCTTCTTAATAAAAGTGTATAGCGGTTTAGCATTAGGTTTATTTAATTGCTTTATTTCCACATAAGGCAATAAGGCCTGATATTTATCGGGAGAAATGGTGTACATTTTCTGCAGATCTTCGGGTTTATAAAAATGTCCTCCCTTTTTTACATAATTTACGATAGACATCGCCTGTTTTGGTGAAAGTCCAAACTGCTGCCATTCCTTTTCACCAATGGTGTTAGGATCAAAAACATGATAGTTGGGTTTCTTATTTATTTTGGAAAAACGATCTTCGAAATCCTCATTGCCGCTGCCATTCCTTTTTCGATCATATCTATCCGTCAAGATCAACTTTTGCAGAGCCAACTTCTCATATTGGCTTATTGCCTCATGCTTATTGAAATAATACCTGTAAGCAGTTGGTGTAAGCGTAAGTGCCAACAAAAGTACTAGCAGCGCCAAAAGTCCGTTATACTCGCGTTTGCTAAAACCGAAGTTATTGATGAACCAATTTTTCATAGAATAGATAGGTACTATAAATATAAATCTTAATTTTGAATTTGCTTTACACTTTTTGATATGAAGATTATTACCACCAAGGAATTTGCACAAGCCACAAAAATTGATAAGTTGGGCGTACCTGGCTTGGCAGCCTTATTAATGGAAGTGATGAAATTAAACGACATTAATAAGGTATTTTCCATGAACCAACATTTTGAGGGATTAGAGTTTGTAGATAAAATACTGGAAACCATTGGTGTATCCATTGATTTTGATGAGGACGACTTGAAACACATTCCTAAAACTGGCGGTTTCATTGCCATTGCCAACCATCCTTATGGTGGTGTTGAGGGCTTAGCTTTGGTAAAATTACTTTGCACCGTACGCCCCGAAGCAAAGGTGATGGTTAACTTCATTTTGAAAAAAATACCTAACCTAAGTGAGTTTTTTGTTGCAGTAAACCCTTTTGAAAATGTACAACATTCATCAAGCATCAGCGGACTAAAAACTACTTTTGATCTTTTACAAAGCGGCATTCCAATTGGTATTTTTCCGGCGGGGGAAGTTTCTACTTTTAACTTAGAGAAACAGGAAATTACCGACAGATTGTGGCATCCGGTAGTAGGTAAATTGGTTGCAAAGGCTAAATTGCCAGTGGTGCCTATTTACTTTCACGGCAATAACGGTGTTTTATTCAACATTTTGAGTTTTATACATCCAACTTTGCGTACGGCCAAGTTACCTTCTGAATTTTTGAATAAGCAAGGGCTAAAAATTAAGGTGCGCATAGGTAAGCCCATCAAAATTGAGGACATTAACTACAATAAAGACACTAACAAACTGCTTGACTTTTTACGAGCAAGAACTTATGCTTTAGGTACCAGCATTGAGCAGGAAAGAAAACTCTTTAACCCCATCAATCTTTTTAAAATCAAGAAAAAACCAGCTGAAATTGTAGAGGAAACCTCGAAAGAGCTTATGGCGCAAGAAGTTGCCGGCTTAGAAGATTTCAGAGTTTGGGAGGAGAAAAATTATGAAGTATTTATCGTTCCCACTTCTTCTATCCCTAATATTTTAAGAGAAATTGGTCGTTTGCGTGAAATTACTTTTAGGCAGGTTGGTGAAGGCACAAACAAAAAAATCGATCTTGACAATTACGACATTTACTACAACCACCTTTTTATATGGGACAAGGAGGCACAAATGATTGTAGGGGCTTATCGTATTGGCAAAGGTGACGAAATTTTAAATACGATGGGCAAAAGAGGTTTTTATATCTCGGAACTCTTCAAAATTAAGGAACCTTTTTATCCGGTGTTGCGTCAAGGTATTGAGTTGGGTCGCTCGTGGATACGCAAGGAATATCAGCAAAAGCCATTACCCCTGTTTTTGCTTTGGAAGGGAATTTTGAAATACCTGATGTTGAACCCGCAATACCGATACATGTTTGGTCCGGTGAGTATCAGCAACAGTTTTTCGAAGTTTAGCAAATCGTTGATTGTGGATTTTATTACGAAGAATCATTTTGACTACGAACTAGCTCACTATGTTAAGCCGAGGAATAAATTTAAAGCCGACCTTACTCCTATTGACACCGACTTGTTAATTGAACAAAGTGAAAGTTTGAAAGATTTAGATAGCCTAATTGGCGATATCGAGAACAATCACATTAAAATTCCAGTACTGCTAAGACAGTATATGAATTTGAATGCAAAAATCATTTGTTTTAATATAGACCCTAAGTTTTCCGACTGTTTAGATGGTTTCTTAGTGGTGGACACTCATAAAATTCCGGCAGATATTTTAGAAAAAATTGGAAAGAATTTGTAAATACTTTAACAATTAGATTTCTCACGCTGTTCGAAATGACAGCACAGGTAAAAAAGCAAAAGCCTCGACATCCATCGGGGCTTTTTGCATCAACTAACCTAAACTGTATGATAAATACTAACCAAATATTTACAAGACAAATGTAGCAGGGCTATGTTAAGCGGATGTAAAACCTAGGTTATTTTATATTTTCTTAACAGGAAAAATGTATTATCTGAACTTTCCTCTTTTTTTATCTTGAAAAGCTTGCACTTTTATGTTAACATTTCTTAAATTTAATGTTAAGCCAATATTAACAAATGTGCCGTTTCAAAAAATACAGCTTATATTGCTTATCATTTTTGATGATCAATTTATGTGCTTTTACAAGCGCAAAGGCCCAATTATATAGTATTGATTTTTATGAAGGCACTTTTAATTTCGGTGCAGACAACTCACTACAGCAAAATTTCAACAAGGACCTAAACGCCAATAATGTAAAGCAATTTTATCAGCAACTTGATAATTCCAGCAAGGCAGCGGCACTTATCTCATCCTTAAAAACATATCAAACGGAACACCAGCTTAATGATTGGCTTTATTACCAACTGGTGCGTAAAGTTGCGGAACAACTGAGCCCCAAAGCGAAAAATTACCATAGCTATACGTTGTACAAATGGTTTTTAATGACTAAATCGGGTTATGATGCTAGAGTAGCTATTGGCGATAACCAAATCATTTTTTATGTCAAATGCGAGGAAGATATTTCGGATATTCCCTATTTTGTACTTGAAGGTAAAAAGTACATATGTTTAAATTACCACGATTATCAAAAACTATTTAAACAAGCTGACACCTACTTGCCAGTTGATTTAGCAATTGCTGAAGCAAGAAATACTTTTAGCTATAAGGTGACTAAAATGCCTGATTTTAAACCTGAATCGTACCAAGAAAAACAGATTGCTTTTAATTATAAACACAAATCCTACCACTTTAATGTAAAGGTTACAGATGAGGTTTCACAGATTTTTGCGAACTACCCTGTTGTGGATTTTGAGACCTATTTCAATATTCCTTTGAGCAAAGCCACTTATCAATCATTAATTCCAATTTTGAAAGATAACCTCAAAGGGATGACAGCTAAAAAAGGTGTGGATTATTTAATGCAGTTTACACGATATGCGTTCTTGTACGAGGACGATGAACGATTAATGGGTAAAGAAAAACGCTTTTCGCCTGAGCTTACTCTGCTTAATGAGCAAAGCGATTGCGATGATAGAGCAGCCTTGTTTTTTTACTTGGTGAAGGAAATTTACGACCTACCTATGATTGCTTTGCTGTATCCAACGCATATTACCATGGCCGTTGCTTTTGATAAGCCTGTTGGTGATGGCATTTTATACAATGGCAAGGTTTACTCAGTTTGCGAACCCACTCCACAAAAAAAGAGATTGAAAATTGGCGAGTTGGCTGAACCCCTGAAACAACAAAAATATGAGGTGGTTTATGCTTATCAGCCTATAAAAAAATAAAATATAATGTAAAACCAAAGGCCCCAGAGTATCATCTCCGGGGCCTTTGACTTTTATTTTTAAATTGAAATTACTTTACAGCACCTGGCGTAGTGTAAGGTAATGATTGAGGATCAAAATGAGCCCAACCTGCTGCCCAGTTATCAGCACCAAATGCACCTCTGTAAGCTACGTTGGTAAAACCTGTAGCAACTTTTGAATTTGTGAATGAAGCCCCTGAAGCTGCAGCAGAACCTGCCACTAAAGTAAAGTTAGGTGTTCCAATTCTAGTACCTGAAACTAAATCTGCAGCATATTTGTAAGGATCAGTAAAAATAGCTGAAGCCAAAGTAGCTGGATCAAATGTATTTGCTGCTAAAGTTCCAGTTAATAAAGCAGTTATTGCAGTTAATGCAGTAGCATTAGAAGCTTTGATTTGATTTCCTTTACCGTTGCTGTTATAGATTAAGTTATTAGCAACTACAATTGCACCTGAAGTTAAATTAGGTGAAGTTGCTACCGAAGTTGTAGTGTTAGGTAATGCATCATCAATGAAAACACCTTCAGTATAGCCAACAATTACCGAGTTAAACAAGCTCATTGCTGAGTTACGACGGATTTGAGCGCCATGTTGGAAGTTTGCGTTGATGCTTGACGATCCTGAACCTACTGGACCTAAAATCGTCATGTTTGAAAACACAGCTGATGTTTGTGGTGTTGCAGTACTACCCGCAGAGTTATTATCAGATTCGAAACCATTTGAGCCAGATACGTCGGCAGTGTTAGCTAAGCGTTGAGCCAAACCAAACTGAACCTTACCTGAGAAACCATTATCAGTGTCAAAATCATCATCCCAGCTATCGATAGCTAACAAATGTGAACAGTTAACTGCACCGCCAAACCATTCGAAAGCATCGTCACCAGAACGATAAACCTCAACGTAGTCGATAGTAGTGCCAGAACCCACTGAACCAAAAGTTAAACCGTTGATTTCGTTATCAGGGCTTAAAGCGATACCAGCATACTCAATACGCACATATTTCATTGTACCTGAGTTATCTGTATTATCATTTCCACCATGCTTGCCTTTATCAGTAGCATCAGAAATACCTTCGATAGCTACCGAAGTACCGATGTTATTTTGCGCTTTACCTAATAAAATTACGCCGCCCCAGTCGCCTTCTTTACGTGCGCCAGCAGCAATGCTTGAAGTAAATACAATTGGCTTCTCCACGGTGCCAACAGCCATAATTTTAGCACCTCTAGTAATAATTAATGCACCTTTAGTAGCCTTATCACCCTTAACAATGGTACCAGGTTGGATAGTTAATGTTGCATTGTTGGTAACGAAAACGTTTCCTTTTAACAAATAGATTTTATCTGCAGACCAAGTTGTATTTGCAGTTAAATCTCCAGAAACCTCAACAGTGTTTGCTGGCGTTGTTGGATTTAAATCCTCATCAACAGTGCTTTTAGAACAACTTGCCAAGAAAACTAGTACGCTAAGAGCGTAAAGCAATAAATGTTTTTTCATCTTTATTTTTTATTTTTTACTTACCACAAAGGTGTAATACCGATATAATTTGGCTATTAAAAAAGCTTTAACTTATTGTTAAAAATCAGCCACTTACAGTTACAATTATTTAACATTAAAAAGTGTAAGAGAAAGACAATCCGTAATTGCTACCCGGTTTAAAGCTGCTGATAGTTTCATCGCCATTTGCCGTATCGTATTTTTTATTGCGGTTGTTATCGTAGTATTGTGTAATGCGATTATTTAAAATATCGCCTGCATTGAATTTCAACTCACCTCTGTTTTTAATCACTTTCAACGCCAACTGTAAATCAACAACGTTTCTTGGTGCCTCCCAAATTGATGGAAACAACACACCAGAAGCAACGTTTAATTTCCTTCCCACTCTGTTGTATAAAGCATTGAAACTTAGTTTATCACCCAAGAAACTGTGTTGCAAACCAGCGTTGATAATATAAGGCGCTTGTCCAACTAACGGTCGTTTCGTATCAATCAAATTCAAGCCAGTGTTTGAAGTTTCAACATTAGATTTAATCAATGATAGGTTGGTGTAGAATGTAGTTCTTTTTAAGAAATCTGTTTTTGAAATGAAATCCAAGCTTTTACGGAACTCCAACTCTATCCCATAAACCGATACATTATCAGAGTTGATGTAAGTAATTATCCTTGAGGATCCACCATCAGCATTGAACGACTCGATTGCATTACGGAATTTTTTATAGAATGCAGATACCGAAAAAATTTGGCCAGCTTGTGGATAAAACTCGAAACGGATATCAGCATTGTCGATTTTTGCTTCCTTTAGATTAGGATTACCTTGTTGCAATGCTAGCAATTCGTAATCGTAAATAGCAGCTGATGACAATTCCCTAAATTCAGGACGAGCTAAAGTACGGTAATAAGATGCCCTCAAATTTACTTTTGGAGTAAGACTGTAGGTATAGTTTACGGAAGGCAAAACATCAACATAGTTATCGTCAACAGAGGTTTCTTTTGTTGGCACCTTGGCATCCAATACCACATTAAATTGCTCTACCCTAACGCCCCAAACTAACCTTGATTTCTGACCAAACTTATTATCTAACATTGCATATCCAGCATTAGTCATAGAATGTGCGGTATAGCTATCAGCATCTGAAGAAATATCATCTAAGAAATAAGCTCCGCTATTGATCGCATCTCTTCCATAAATGGCACTTAACGGCCTTCTGCTAATTTCATCCGCATTTGGCGCACTAGTATTTGCTCTAAAACCAATAAACCTAGCATCAAAAGTACGGTTACGATAAATTGAGTTTAATCCCGCTTTAAAAGTAGATGTTTGGCTGAACATTTTAACCGGCAAGGTATAATTCAAACCGCCGCTGAAGTTATCTTCATTCAACTTAGAAAACAATCTTGAATTTTCCTTACTCACCGTACCTGTACTTCCTACAAAAACGTAGTCAGCGGTACCGGCATCAGATGGATTTCTTTGGTACGAGATTTTCTTTTGGTCAGGCTGGTCATTCACAATGTTGGCATAGCTCACGGACCAATTGATTTTCGAGTTGTTTTCACCTAATGGATGAGTACCCTCAAGAGTTGACTTGAATAAGCCTTTTTGCATTAAATCAAAAGCATAGAACCTGATATCGCGATTTCTATCGCTGTTAAATCCACTTCTTGTTAAGAAAAGATCATCATAAGTTCTGTTATAAATATTTTTGAAGGTGATTTTACTTTTACCGAAACTATAAGCAAAGTTGGCTATGGCACCTAAATTGGTAGAAAATTTATAAATGTTATCGTGATAATCGAAGTTTACGTAGTCACGAATTACATCTTGTTGTATATTTTGCGCATTTCTGTAAGTAAGCGAAACCAATGCACCGAATTTATTTCCGCTATCTTTAAAGTTTTTAACCCTGCCTAAAGTAAACTGATAGTTTTGAGTAGGCAAGGCTGTATTGTTATAGATTTTCCAATCAGACGACAAGCTTTTCATTGCCGAAATACCCTGATCATTAGTTAAGTTACCACTAATAATTCTATTACGCGATGGAAAATTGGCAGGCAACGCCTTATCACCATTATCAAACCCTAAATAATCTGTTGCATTTCTAACTCCCGTATTAAAATCTTTAAACGTTGATGCTGTATTGTAACCAGCTCCAATACCAAAGGAAACAAAATTATTATCTGGAATGTCTTTAGTGATAATTTGAATGGAACCTCCAGTAAAATCTGCTGGCAAATCTGGTGTAGCTGTTTTGCTCACCATTAAATTGTCCACTAAATTTGAAGGAACAATATCAAAAGAAAAAGCCTTACGGTTAGGCTCCGTACTAGGCAAAGAAGCCCCGTCTAAAGTAGCATTGTTATACCTATCACTTAACCCTCTAATCACTACAAATTTGTTATCTTGAATTGTAGCGCCGCTTACCCTTTTTAATACATCTGAAGTATTTCTATCTGGAGATTTTTTGATAGACTCTGATGATACACCATCGGAAATAACCGCACTATTTTTTTGACGTGCATATAATGCATTTACTGACTCTTGCTTGTAACTGCCAGTAATAACCACCTGATTTAAGGTTTGAGAAGAAGCTTCTTCCATCACTACGTTCAATGTAGTTACAGCACCCGCTTTAACCTCCACATCGGTAATTTTTTTGGTGGCGTAGCTTACGTAGGAGATTTCGATGATGTGCTTGCCTGGTGTAAGTCCTGGAAGAACGTATTTTCCGTCTACATCGGTACCTACTCCTTTAGTAGTACCTGCAATTCGTACCGACACGCCGATTAATGTTTCGCCAGTTTTTTTATCGGTTACAGTTCCTGCAATTTTTCCGGTTCCCTGTGCGAAAACAAGTACACTACCTAACAAGAAAATGAAAGTTAGTAATGCTTTTTTTAGAGTTAATTGTGATTTCAATTTGCCTTATTTTTAATTAGGGCAAAACTATTACCACAATGTTAGCTTGATGTTAGCTTGAAATTACCATTTGTTTACCCGCAGGTTAACAAATTGTTAAAGCGTTTATAAACGGCTTTTGAATTAATATTTTAAGCCGATTTTTTTACAGATAAAGTGTAATAACCAAATTGGGCCAATTAACAAAAACTTAACATCTTCTAAAAATGAAGGCTTTTTTCCTTCTATTTTATGACCAATGAATTGACCAACCCAAGTAAGCACAAAGATGCTTAAGAAAATCATCCAAGCTGCCGGACCATTATGATATTTTTCCCACATTTCTAACTGCACAATGCCATAGCTCATTCCTCCAACTACCCAAATCATTAAGAAAAACAAAGTTGGAGATAAGGTAAAATAATAGTAGAGTGCAAAAGCCAATAAGAATGAAGCCCAGTTGAAATAACTTTGATACTTCCCTAAAAATGACAACTGAGGAAATGGGATTAACCAAACCAAACCCAACAAACTGAAAACGATTAAAGGCACACAAATCCAGTGGATCAATTTATTAGTTCCATTTTGATGGCTTTCTGCGTATTTATCAAATAAGATATCTACAGACTTTCTTTCTAGTTGTTTCATATTGGTTATTTTAATTTAACCACAAAGACATTAAGCTAAGCTATTCTCTTTGTAAACTTATGACCTTGCAGGTTAATTTTAGATTGTAAAAATAAGAAAAGCGATAGAAATCTATCGCTTTTAGTTTTAGTATCATTAGAAGTCGTCATTGCGAGTCACCAAGCAATCTTAAAGCGGTATCCTAATTTCATTCTAGAGATTGCTTCGTGCCTCGCAATGACGCAGTTATTAATTAGTGTAATCCTGAAATCAGTGTAATCATTAAATTACTTCGCAAATGCTACTGAGCGGGTTTCTCTAATTACAGTAACCTTAATTTGGCCTGGATAGGTCATTTCAGTTTGGATACGGTTAGAGATATCAGCTGCTAGTAACTCCGCCTGTTGGTCGGTTACCCTCTCGCTTTCTACCACTACGCGTAATTCCCTACCTGCCTGTATAGCAAAAGTTTTCTCCACACCTGGGTATGACATTGCTAACTCTTCCAACTCTTTCAAGCGTTTGATGTAGCTTTCCACCACTTCCCTACGGGCACCTGGACGAGCTCCTGAAATAGAATCGCAAGCTTGAACAATTGGCGCAATTAACGAAGTCATTTCAATTTCGTCGTGGTGGGCACCTATCGCATTGCAAACATCCGGGTGTTCCTTATATTTTTCAGCCAATTGCATACCCAAAATAGCGTGTGGCAATTCTGGATTATCATCTGGCACTTTACCGATATCATGTAACAAACCAGCACGCTTAGCCAACTTGGCATTTAAGCCCAACTCGGCCGCCATTGTAGCACAGAAATTTGCTACCTCACGAGAGTGGTGCAATAAATTTTGTCCATAAGATGAACGGTAACGCATACGTCCTACCATTCTGATCAATTCTGGATGCAAACCGTGGATTCCTAAATCAATTACTGTACGTTCACCAATTTCAATGATTTCGTCTTCAATTTGCTTTTTGGTTTTTGCTACGATTTCTTCAATACGTGCTGGGTGAATACGACCATCTGTTACCAATCGGTGTAAAGCCAATCGGGCAATTTCCCTTCTTACAGGATCAAAACCAGATAAAATAATTGCTTCAGGTGTGTCATCAACAATAATTTCGATGCCAGTTGCCGCTTCCAAAGCTCGGATGTTACGTCCTTCCCTACCAATTACACGACCTTTAATTTCGTCATTATCAATATGGAAAATAGAAACAGAGTTTTCAATGGCAGCTTCCGCAGCTGTACGTTGAATGGTTTGGATAACTACTTTTTTAGCTTCTTTGCTAGCAGTTAGTTTAGCTTCGTCCACAATATCTTTCACTTGCATCAATGCCTGCGAACGAGCTTCAGACTTCATATTTTCAACCAATTGCGCTTTTGCTTCTTCGGCACTTAAGCCTGCAATAGTTTCCAACTGTTTTACGTGTTGGTTTTTAAGCACTTCAACCTCTTCTTGCTTCTTAACAGCCAAAGCGGTTTGCTTCTCTAAGTTATCTTTATGCTTATCTAACTCCTGCTCTTTTCTATTTGCATTTTCTAGTTTAGCATTTAAAGATTGTTCTTTTTGTTTAATGCTATTCTCACGTTGCGCTACCTCGCTATTTCTAGTTTGCACTTGTTGTTCATGCTCTGCTTTTAGCTGTAAAAACTTCTCTTTAGCTTCTAATAGCTTGTTCTTTTTTAGAATCTCAGCATTATTTTCAGCATCCTTTAAAATTTTCTTTGCTTTTGCTTGAGCCGCTATTTCCTGTTGTTTTAACAGGTTACGCAGCAGGTATCTGCCAATTACTATACCAGCTACCAAGCTGGCAAGTACGCATCCTACTATTCCTAGTATCTCCATTGTTTGTTGTATAAAAAAACCGTAACTAAATCTTTATGCGTCATGTGTGTTGCCACAATCCATTAACTGAAACATAAAAATTTAGCCACGGCCAAATTTATAGCTAGGTATACCCATCTGATGATGAGGTAATAAAGAACGTATTACTTAGCGAAAAACCCGTTCAATAAACTATCCAACTCTTCAACTTTATCGGCAACAGTTGTATCTTGGTGTTGCACCTTATGCTCAGTTTTTAAAACTGCCGTAGCATAGTGTAAAACAGCCATTGATAACAAATCTTGCTTATCTCTAACCGCATAATTCTCCTGATAGTCTTTTATACGTTCGTTGATAATTTTTGCCGCACGTCTCACAATTTCCTCCTCTTCCATGCTTACCTTTAAGGGGTAAATACGGTCGGCGATAGTTATTTTAATCGAGATTTCTCCCATTTTAGCTTTGTTTCAATTAATCCTGATTGCCTATTTTTTAAGCAATACCACACACTTATCAATTTCCCGCACAAATTCGTTAATTTTTTGCTTTATATCAAGTGTCTTTTCACTTGTTCCTTCAATACTCTTGGCTAGCTTGAGTACTCTTATCTTTTCATCTAACTCGGCTTGCGTAGCTTGCGCTTGCGCTAAAGCCTGTTTTTGGTGTTTATTTTCAGCTTGTAGCAGTTGATTTTCTTCTTGTAAGGCATTACACAATTCGATTAAACGAGTTGTTTTTTGCATCACGCTATTAAGTTGTTCAGCTACTGCAGCCATTTTTTTTTTAACAGGTTATAAGTTAAGGTTATAGGTGTTAAGTTTTTCAACCTTGATAACCTGGCACTTTTGACTTTTTACTTTTAACTTTTTTTATCTTATTTCCGCTTTTGCAGTTTGGGCTAAGTTACTAATAATCTTTTGCATTATCGCATCAATCTGCTTATCAGTTAGGGTTTGCTCCTCATCCTGCAAAGTAAAGCTTAAGGCATAAGATTTTTTACCTTCGGGCAATTTATCGCCTTGGTAAACGTCAAAAACCTGTACCTGCTTCACCAATTTTTTATCAGTTTTAAACGCAATGGTTTTCAATTCATCGAAAGTAACTGCAGTATCAACCAGTAGGGATAAATCTCTCCTTACCGAAGGATATTTAGGCACCTCTTTATTGATGATTTTGTTTTTCTTCAACGCATCCAACACAAAAGCCCAATCAAAATCAGCATAAAAAACATCTTGCTTTAAACCTGCCGCTTTTTTATCAGCGTTAGTTGCTGCGCCAAAACTCACCAAAGTTTTATCACCTCTGAAATACTTTAGTCCATAGGCAAAGTTTTGAACACTCTCGTTGTTTATCTCAGCTGTTTGGAAGCCACTTAAACCCAAACGTTTGATAATGGCATCTACTGCAGCCTTTAAATTATAGAACGTAGCAGGTGTAGATTGCTGGTTCCATTGCTCACTATGCTTTGCACCGCTAAGTAATAGCAATAAACGTGGGCGTTCTACATATTTATCCTCAATTAAGTGATAGGTTTTACCAAACTCGTAAAACTTAATATCACTATTTTTTCGGTTGATGTTGTACGCTACACTTTCTAAAGCTGGCTGCAACAAAGTTTGTCGCATGGCATTTAAATCAGAACTTAAAGGATTTAAAATTTGCACAGCCTCAGCTTCGTTTTTTGAATTGGCCAAACGTGTTAACGAGTTGCACCAAATCTCTACGAAACCATTTGATGTTAACAAATCAGCCACTAAATTTTGAATGTTTTCTTTATTTGGCTTAACCGTGTAAGCTAATGAAGCGTTAACTTTCGAAGGAATTTCGATGTTGTCGTATCCGTAAATACGTAAAACTTCTTCTGTTATATCGCATTCTCGAGTTACATCTACCTTATAAGCAGGCACTAATAAATCTAAGCCCGCTGAGGTTTCTTTAGCAACGCTAATTCCTAAAGAAGTAATGATTTCTTTGATTTCAGTTGAAGGGATATCTTTACCAATTAAATCAACAATGTTTTGATAATTGACCGATACTTCAAATGGTTTTGTTTTTACGGGATAAATATCTGATACCGCAGAAGAAATTTCGCCACCAGCTACCTCTCTAATCAATAAAGCAGCCCTTTGTAAAGCCAGTACTGTAATTTCAGGATCAGTGCCACGTTCAAACCTGAAAGAAGCATCAGTTTTTAAGCCATGTCTTTTAGAAGTTTTACGTACCGAAACTGCATTGAAATAAGCACTTTCTAAAAATATATTGGTAGTTTGATCAGTTACACCAGAGCCAATACCACCAAAAACACCAGCAATACACAACGGTTTCTCTGCATCGCAAATCATTAAGTCTTCCGCAGAAAGCTTTCGCTCTACCTCATCTAAAGTAACGAAAGGAGTTCCTTCTGCACATTTTTTAACGATGATTTTCTTGCCTGCAATTTGATCAGCATCAAAAGCATGTAAAGGCTGACCCAACTCATGCAACACATAATTGGTAACATCAACCACATTGTTAATTGGACGAACGCCAATTACTTTCAATTTAGCTGTTAGCCAATCAGGCGATGGCTTTACAGTAACCCCACTAATGCTCACACTGCTGTAACGCGGACAAGCATCGGCAGCTTCCACTTGTACCTCAACTTTCAGCTTTTCATTATCTATTTTAAATGCGCTTACATCTGGCAGTTCATAGTTGCTACGTAAATATGCGGCCAAATCTCTAGCTACCCCTAAATGCGAAGCAGCATCAGCACGGTTTGGCGTTAAGCCTATCTCAAACAAATAATCATCATCAACGTTGAAATATTTTTTCGCTTCTAAGCCAATAGGTGCATCTTCGGCCAACACCATAATACCGGCATGCGAATTACCCAAGCCAATTTCATCTTCAGCACAAATCATTCCTTCAGAAACTTCTCCCCTAATTTTAGATTTGTTGATCTTAAAAGGTTCGCCCTCGTTAGGATGTACCGTTGTACCAACCGTAGCCACTACTACTTTTTGACCAGCTGCCACATTTGGCGCACCACAAACAATTTGCAACAGTTCAGCACCGCCAACATTTACTTTTGTTACGCTCAATCTATCTGCATTTGGATGTTGAGTTCGCTCCTCTACAAAGCCAATTACTAAACCTTCTAATCCACCCGGAATAGTTTGTACCTTCTCCAAACTTTCTACTTCTAAACCAATATTGGTTAAAATCAACGAAAGTTCTTGCGGAGTTTTGTCTGTTTTTAGTATTTGCTTTAGCCAGCTATATGATATTTTCATTTTGGGTATTGAGTAGGACGTATTGCGTATTGCGACAGTTTCACTACGCATATTGCTATACGCATTACGATTTTAAAAACGCAAAGATATTATTTAATGCGGAAAGCAAAAAACGAGCAGAAGAGTTTGATGAATAAAATTAGTGCATGCTGCCCAGTCCACTAAGGATAAGCGCACAGGCACCGCCGCCAATAACAAACATGATGACTGAAGCAATAACCAACTTTAGTCCGGGATTTTGATTTTGCTCCGTTCGTTTACCAAAAATAAGTTTAATTAAGCCCACTAAAAGCATAATTCCTACTGCAATCCAGTACAATACAGATAAAGCAACTATTTCCATAACAATTAACTTACTGGGTGAATATTTTTTCTTATTTGATCAATTTTACTGTCTCGATAAAAGATGTTCATCGTTTCAAATGGAATCATCTTCATCTTATCGCTTACAATGTGAACACAGGATTTTTTAACGGCACGCACATCAAAATCAAGTGGATCCATGAAGTTCATGATGATGATCCGAAACAAGTTATCGTATTTCAATCCGTCCGACTGCACCCGTGGCAAACAACACATCAACTCACCAAAAGTTCCTTCAGCACAATCTACAGAAACACCTGTACTAAAAAGGTTAAGCATGTGTTGTTTTAATCTTTCATCATGTTCAAAAACAATGGTGTTTTTGGAATTATTCAGTAAATCTTCTGGGTTAATCAAGTTAGTCATTGGAATTACCTCATCATCTACCTTTAATGCGTAGGCCATACACAGCGCATCCGGATTGCAAGGAACCGGAATCAGATCCTGCGGTGTAAATATAGATTGCTCGTAAATTTTGCGCCTTACTTCCGTTAACGTTATCCTTCCCTGCTGATCACTGTAATTATCGTTTCTTCCAGCAACTTGCGTAGGCTGAAAAGTAACCCCTCTCACACATTTTTGCTTCAACGCAAAATCAATGATATCTCCAATTTCATGGTCGTTAAGCCCTTTTTGTAAGGTTACCACCAACGTAGTAGATAGGTTAAACTGATTCAGGTTTGCGATGGCTTTCTTTCTCACTTCAGTCAAATCTTCTCCCCTCATTTTAGTGAGCACCTCCGGACTGAAACTATCAAACTGCAAGTAAATTTCGAAGTCAGGCATGTACGATGCTAAACGTTCCACAAAAGCCACATCCTTAGCAATACGAATACCATTGGTGTTGACCATCAAATGCTTGATAGGTTTCTGCTTTGCCAAATCCAGTATTGCAAAAAAATCGGGGTGTACTGTTGGCTCCCCTCCAGAAAGCTGAACTACATCTGGTTCGCCCTCGTTGGCTACCACGGTATCCAGCATTTTATTGATTTCGTCCAGCGTGCGGTGCCTACCATAATGCGGCGATGACATTGCGTAGCAGGTTGGGCAAGCTAAGTTACAACGATCAGTAACTTCTACCACAGTAAGACATGAATGCTGTTCGTGGTCGGTACACAAACCACAATCATAAGGGCAACCATAATGCACTTTCGTATTAAACTTCAATGGCATTTCTGATTGTTTGTTGTAGTTCCTGATTTGCTTGTAATATTCTACATCATCGGCAATCATCACTTTACTTTCACCATGCGTAGCGCAACGTTTCAGCATCCAAACTTTGGCATCCTGAAATACAATCTTCGCATCGCAAAGCATCAAACATTCTGGGCAAAGGCTCTTCGTATAATCGTAATAAACGTAATCTCTAGTCTTCATAAGCTGTTTGACGAAAAAGCTTGCCGCTTAATAATCGCCATAAAAATTTATAGTAATAGATAAATATAATTATTGCCGACCAATGAATGCTACTTAAATTTAAAAACAACGACTGGTAGGGCTTTAAAAACTCAATTAAAAACCTAAATAGAAAATATAGCACCATAAAAAGTTTGAATCTTTCGCCGTTGCGTAATTTCTTTTTCCTTATCAGGATAAAAAACAACAACAAACAGGATGCAAACAATATTTCATAAAGCATAACCGGATGACGTTGTAAGCCATCGCCCAAATCCATGCCCCATAACAAATTGGTAGGCGTTCCGTAGGTTGGCTCGGCCACCCCCATAAAGAAACAGCCCCACCTGCCAATAATTAAAGCTACCAAGATGGGGATCACGTAAATATCTCCGGAAGCAACATGTACACCTATTATTTTCTTAATGAGCTCCACTCCAAACAAGCCGCCCAACAAACCTCCTGCAATAGTTTTACTTGCATAGAGCACCTGAAAATTGAGTTGACTTACATTGGCGGGATCTTCTAAAATAGCAAACAACCTGGAGCCTATTAAAGCCCCAAGCATAGCGCCCAACATAATCCAAAGTCGGTTTTGGCTAGATATTGGATCATCAACACCCTTACGCATGAAATAATACAAGCGCACACCTATCAAAAAGGCTAATGTTTCTAACAAAAAATGCCAATGATACAGTTGCCCCGCAAATTCAAATTGAACCGGAAAAGTCAAGCGTTTAGAATTTTATTTGTGCAAAAACCGGGAGATGATCCGAAAAATAGCGCTGGTCTTTACTATCAGATAGCACGGCATATTTTTGTACTTTAAACCCCTTGTTTACGAAAATATAGTCAATCCTATCTTTTAACGGGCTATCAAACTTGAAACCGTTAAAAGTGCCATCTGGACCGTATGGCGCTTGCCTGCTTATTTCCTTACTGTCGCTCAAAAAAGACTTAATTGTTGCGATGGCTTCCGTTTCTGGAGTTACGTTTAAATCGCCGGTATAAACTACTGGGAGTTTAGGAGCAATTTCTTGAATTTTTTGCTTAATTAATTTAGCCGATTCTATTCTGGCCTGTACGCCAACATGATCATAATGAGTGTTAAACACCAAAAATTCATTTTTATTCAACTTATCGTATAAGCGCACCCAAGTACAAACTCTATTGAACATGGCATCCCAGCCTTTGCTAGGCACGTTTGGCGTTTGCGACAACCAGAAAACACCTCCATCTTTTTTGCTGAACCTGTTTTTGTTGTAATAAATTGGGGAGAATTCACCTTTACGTTTACCATCATCCCTGCCCGCACCAACTGCTTCGAAATCCGAATTTTCTAACAGAAAATCGAACTGTTCCGCTAAGGCTTCCTGTGTGCAAAGAATGTCAGCTTCATGAAATTTCACCAAAGCCTTTACATTATCTTTTCGCTTACTCCATGCATTAATACCATCATTTTCGGTTGCGTACCTGATATTGTAAGTAATAATATTGATAGATGGATTTTTTTGCGCCTGCGCTTGAAAGCCAGCAACGAAAAGCAAAAGAATTACGATGATATTTTTCATTTTCTATTTTTTGTTTTCAAATGTAAAGAATTGAAACGATTGAATATAGCATTTGAGCGCTTAAACATGCCCTTCATCGGCCAAACTTAAAAATGTATCGTTGTAAACAATGAGATGATCATGTACGGCAATCTCCATCATTTTGCCCAATTCCATTAGTTTTTTGGTGATATTGATATCGGCGCTGCTAGGCTTTAAACTACCAGAGGGATGGTTGTGCACCAAAATTAGTGCCGCTGCACCGTGTTCAATTGCCGTTTTAAAAATCATTTTAGGATCAACTACCGTTCCTGATTGCCCTCCCTTACTCAGCAAATGCTTTCCTATTAAGATGTTGGCTCTATTTAGCAACAGTATCCAAAATTCTTCATGTGGCAAATCTGCCAAATCAGCCTTGATGATATCATGGGCATCTTTCGAAGAAATCAGTTTTTCCAATTGGGGTTTGTCTGAGTCTTTTCTTCGTCGCCCTAACTCCAAAGCGGCCACAATGGTAATTGCTTTAGCCCCCCCTATGCCCTTAAATTTAGAAAGTTCTTTAACGCCCAATTGTGCCAAACGTTGTAAATCATTTTGGCAAGAGCTCAAAATACGCTTGCTCAGGTCAACAGCAGTTTCGTTTCTACTGCCCGAACCAATTAAAATAGCGATAAGTTCTGCATCGGTAAGCTGCCGGCGGCCCTGCTGTAATAATTTTTCTCTGGGGCGATCGGCCTCCGCCCAAGCTTTAATGCCGAGTTTGTTTTCATAGTGGTGCATAGATGTAGATTTTCACTTAGAGGAGGATTTCTTCGAGCTTTTTATTCAAAGCCTCACCTCTTAAATTCATGGCAATTATCTTCCCTTCTTTGTCGATAAGGATACTTGAAGGAACCGATTTGATGTTAAACATTCGAGAAACTTCATTTTCCCAACCATTGAGGTCGGAAACATGCTTCCAAGCTAAACCATCAGCCGTAATTGCCTCTATCCAATTACTTTTTTTGGTATCTAGGGAAACACCCAAAATATCAAAGTTTTTATCTTTAAATTTAGCAAATGCATTTACCAAATTTGGATTTTCTTCTCTACACGGAACACACCAAGAGGCCCAAAAATCAATCAAAATATATTTACCTCTTAGGTCGGAACTTTTTAGAATGTTTCCTTTAGTATCTTTTTGAGAAAACAATGGCAGCATGTCCCCAACCTTGAGGGTATACTTTTTTAGCGCCGCATTTTTGATTTGAATGCCGTAAGAAGATGTTTTGGCTTTATCGCTAAAGCCATTGTACAACTCCAGAATTTTTTCATTCGATAAAAATTTTGAATTCCAGTTAATAAGGATACTCCGCTCTTTTTCAGATTTATTTTTCGCTATGTTGGCCAAAACAATTTCCTCACCTTTCTTTTTATCCTCATCTTTGGAAGCGCTTAAACCGCTTAATTCGTTTTTAAGCAAATCAAGTTTTTCTTGGAAGATACTTCTCTGAAGAAATGTTGTTTTAGTCTCTATATAATTAAATCTAGCGGTTTTTCTTGTCAGGGTATCCAACTCTACAATTGTAGGCTTACTATCCACAAAAAAACTCACACCTGAGACTGTTAGTTCCGATGGGATATTTTTCAACTCAGCAAATAGCGTTATAGCGTATGGAGCTTCTACTTTGCCCTGATATTTAAAGCTCCCATTTGTGATAGGTATGAAATCTGATTTTCCATCTCCATAGGAAATCTTCATCATTCCATCTACGGGAGTTTTGTATTTACCAGAAATTTCAAATTTTGATTGGCTGAAAGCAAGGCCGCTTAATAAGAAAGCAGCCAGAAAGAGAGTTATTTTTTTCATCGCATTTTTTTAGAACAAAAAAACGGCATCATCTTTCGATGACACCGTTCCTAATATCGTTAAAAAAAGCGACTATTTCAAGTTGTTAACGAATTTCGTCAACTTAGCTTTATTGTTAGAAGCTTTGTTTTTGTGGATTACGTTTTTCTTAGCTAAACGATCTAACATAGAAATTACTTTCGGAAGCAATTCTAATCCTGTTTTTTTATCTTCAGCAGCACGCAATCTTTTAATAAAAGTACGTGTAGTTTTAGCTTGATATCTGTTACGTAAACGTTTTGCAGCGTTTGCTCTAATTCTTTTTAATGCTGATTTATGATTTGCCATTGTTTAGCCTTTTATTTCTTCTCTGTTTTTATTTTCGGACTGCAAATATAGAGGTAATATTTTTAATTGCAAAATGCTTTTTAAAAAAATTTTCTCGCAACGGTTTAAGCCCGAAGGTTTTGAACACTAATTATTTATACTGTGTAATTCCAGCGGTGCAAATTTAGGTTTTTTGGCTCGAAATTAGTGCAAAAACAGCTAAAATGTTATTTTTGAAAAAAACATAAAATTTGTGAAGAAACGTATCGCCATTTTTGCTTCAGGTTCAGGCTCAAACGCCCAAAAGATAATGGAGCATTTCAAACGTAGTACCGAAGCCGAAGTTGCACTAGTGCTTACTAATAATCCCGAATCTTATGTGCTACAGAGGGCCGACAGCTTTGAAATTCCATCTCATATTTTTGACAGGCAAGAGTTTTACCAAACTGATGAAGTATTAGACCTGCTTAAAAATTTGGATATTGATTTAATTGTACTAGCGGGGTTTTTATGGCTTATCCCACAAAATTTGTTAAAGGAATATCCTGGGAGAATCATCAACATCCATCCAGCTTTGCTGCCTAAATTTGGCGGAAAGGGCATGTATGGCGATAATGTACATAAAGCGGTTATTGCGGCAGGCGAAACGGAAGGCGGAATTACTATACATTATGTTAACGAACATTACGACGAAGGTGAGTTCATTTATCAGGCCAAATACCGTATAGAAAAAGACGACAACTTAGAGATGATCAAGTTTAAAGGCCAGCAATTGGAGCATTTACATTACCCCCGAGTGGTAGAAATGTTAATTAGAAAAATTAAAAAATAAGTATTTGTACCATCTAACTATTTAGCTTTTCAATGATTTTGGCGGAAGAATAAACCGTTCCACAAAAAAATTAAAAAAAGATAAAACCAAATTTCCCACTGCCTCGTAAATGAGCTTAGTTCAATAAAAACGAACAGAGGCTCAAGCTTATGGGAAGAACCATTACCTATTTCGTATTTTTCTTTTTGCTATTGGGTTTTGCACGTTACACGCAAGAAAGCGCAACACCACAAAGCAAGCGACTGCCCGCAGCTAGTATCAGCTCAGCATACGCCATGAGCATTGACGCTTGCGACATCGACGAAATTTATACTTCTATTAAGCTTGGCAAGAGCGAGGATTTGATGGTAGCCTCCACCAGCGTACTTTTCTTTAAAACAATGCTAGCACACGTTTTTAGATCGGTAACGCCTTCGCTTTGCGATACTTTCTTAGAAATTCCCCAACGGCCACCGCTTGTATAGGGCCAAAACATCGCCCGGAAAACACTCACCAGTTTAATTAATCTTAACTCTTAAAATCATGATGAACGACAAAAAAGTTTCGCTTATTGCGACACTGCTACTTTCTATTTTATTCGCCCTAACCTCCTGCAAAAAAGACAAATCTGGCGAAAGTTTGGTAATGGGACCAAACGTTAATGTTTACCTATTAACTAATGATAACAAATTATTGATGGTTAACGCCCAAAACCCGCAAATTGTTAATGCCCAAGTGAGCATCACCGGCCTACAAGCGAGTGAGCAAATTGTTGGCATTGATTTCAGACCCGCTACCGGACAACTTTACGGACTAGGCAATAGCAGTAGGGTTTATGTAATTGACCCAAAAACTGGTACAGCGAGAGCAATTAACAGCACACCTTTTAGTCCTGCTATAACTGGCACTGCTTTCGGTTTTGATTTCAACCCGACGGTAGATAGAATTAGGTTGGTAAGCGCTAACGGCCAAAACTTACGTTTGAATCCAGAAACAGGAACGGTAGCCGCTACCGACATGAACATTAACGGCATAAGCAACGTAAAAATTGGTAGCGTAGCCTATACAGAAAACAAAGCTGGTGCAGCTACCACTGTACTTTTTGATATTGATGCTACTACCAACAAACTGTACAAACAAGATCCGCCAAACGACGGAAAATTAGTTGAAGTTGGTGATTTAGGCTACGACATTGATGAAGCTGGAGGTTTTGACATTAGCTCAGAAGGTGTTGCACTTGCCGCTTTAGTAAACAATGGCAAATATGGTTTATATACTATTGATGTAACCACTGGCAAAGCAGGTAAAATTGGTGATTTTGGCCAACAAGTAATAGGACTTGCCATTCCAACAGCTCCGGTAGCATATGCGGTATCGAACAATAATGAGCTTTTGATTTTCAACCATACCAGTGCAAATCCTAGCATTGTAGTTAAAACCATTACCGGCATACAAACCGGCGAAAGTATTGTTGGCTTAGACATGCGCCCACTGAACGGACAACTGTACGCATTGGGTAGCACTAGCAGGATTTACACTATTAATGCATCATCTGGTGCAGCTACGGCTATAAGCGCTAATCCGTTAAGCACTTTGTTATCAGGAACGCATTTTGGTTTCGATTTTAACCCAACTGTAGACAGAATTAGGATTGTTAGCAATTTGGGCCAAAACCTAAGAGTGAACCCTATGGATGCTACCTTAACCGTAGATGGCGCAATTACTTTGGCCAATACAGCAGTAACTGGCGCAGCTTACACCAATAATTTTGCTGGTGCCACAACAACTGTTCTGTTTGATATTGACGCTACCGCCAACCGATTGTACAAACAAGACCCACCTAACAATGGGACTTTGGTTGATGTTGGTCCGCTGGGAATTGACGTAGAAAGCAGCAATGGTTTTGATATTGGAGGTGCTACGGGCATAGCTTATGGCGTATTTACCGTAGGAACTACCCAACGCATTTACACGGTAAACTTAACTACCGGCGCAGCAAGTCAATTGGGCATTATAGCCACTCCTGTAAGAGCTTTTACAGTTGGATTAGGCTTTTAAAACTACAAGGGCGCTGTACTAATTTACAGCGCCCTTTATTCTTTTTATCTATCTTTAAGCGGCTATTTGCCTGCATTGGTTTAAACCTTTAAATTTTAAACCAAAAAATCGAAACAAGCTTTTACAAAGCCTCTATTTTTTCATACCTTTGCGGCTCAAAACAATACCCTCAAAATGAGCCAATCAGTAAAGATCAAAAATGCCTTAATTTCAGTTTATTATAAAGATGGTTTAGCGCCATTGGTTGAGTATTTAGGCCAACAAGGTGTAACCTTATTTAGCACCGGCGGAACCGAACAGTTTATTAAAGACTTGAACGTTCCAGTTACCGCTGTGGAAGACTTAACTAGCTACCCATCTATTTTAGGCGGACGTGTAAAAACGTTGCACCCAAAAGTTTTTGGAGGCATTTTAAACCGCAGAAACTTGGCGGGTGATCAAGAGCAGATTGCGCAATACGAAATCCCAGAAATTGATTTGGTAATTGTTGATTTATATCCGTTTGAGGAAACAGTAAAAAATGGTGGCACCGATGAAGAAATCATTGAAAAAATTGATATCGGTGGTATTTCTTTAATTAGAGCTGCAGCAAAAAACTTTAATGATGTTGTAATCATCGCTTCTAAAGACGATTATTCTACTTTGTTAGAACAATTGCAAGCACAAGATGGTGCAACTACGCTAGCACAACGTAAGGCTTACGCTAAAAAAGCATTCCATACTTCGTCACATTACGACACCGCCATTTTTAACTACTTCAATAACGAAGAACCTTTAAACGTATTTAAAGAGAGTATTGCGTCGGCACAAACTTTACGTTACGGCGAAAACCCTCATCAAAAAGGAACATTTTACGGCAACTTAGACGAAATGTTCACCAAACTAAACGGAAAAGAACTAAGCTACAACAACTTGGTTGACGTAGATGCTGCAGTAAGTTTAATCGATGAGTTTGAGGAACCAACATTTGCTATTTTAAAACACACCAATGCTTGCGGCGTGGCTTCTAGAAGCAGCATTAAGCAAGCTTGGATTGATGCTTTGGCTTGCGATCCGGTTTCGGCATTTGGTGGTGTATTGATTGCGAACAGGGAAATTGATTTGGCTACAGCACAAGAAATAAACAACTTGTTTTTTGAGGTATTAATTGCCCCAAGCTATGAGGAAGCTGCTGTTGAGCTATTTAAAACAAAGAAAAACAGAGTTATTTTAAAACGTAACTACGTTGAATTGAACAAAAAGCAATTCAAAACTTTATTAAATGGTGTAATTGAGCAGGACAAAGATTTAATTATTGAAGGTCCTGAACAAATGACCACGGTAACTGAAAAAGCGCCAACTGCACAAGAATTAAAAGACCTACACTTCGCTAATAAAATTGTGAAACACACTAAATCTAACACCATTGTTTTGGTTAAGGATGATGTTTTAATTGCAAGTGGCGTTGGTCAAACTTCAAGGGTAGATGCCTTGAGACAGGCCATTGAAAAAGCGGCATCATTTGGTTTCAGCGTAAAAGGCGCTGCTATGGCTTCTGATGCTTTCTTCCCGTTCCCTGACTGTGTGGAAATTGCCGCTGATGCTGGCATCACTTCGGTACTGCAGCCAGGTGGTTCTATTAAAGATGCTGACTCTGTAGCGAAGGCTAACGAAAAAGGCATTGCAATGGTAACTACAGGTGTAAGACATTTTAAGCACTAGCTAGGGGTTAGGGATTAGGAGTTAGGGATTAGGGATCAGGAGTCAGGGGTCGGTTAAAGCGCACAACCTTACCCAAAAGCTTTTCTCTCCCGAGGGAGAGATGCCGACAGGCAGAGAGGGCTTAAACCTCTCGTCATTGCGAGGAGGAACGACGAAGCAATCTTAAAGCGATTGTTAAGTGGTGAGTTTTTAAGAGATTAGGTATCAGGGGTCAGGCATCAGGGGTCAGTTAAAGCGCACAACCTTACCCAAAAGCTTTTCTCTCCCTCGGGGAGAGATGCCGACAGGCAGAGAGGGCTTAAACGTCTCGTCATTGCGAGAAGGAACGACGAGGCAATCTTAAAGCGATTGTTAAGTGGTGAGTTTTTAGCAAAGACCTAAGTTAATTAAACCCGATTGAAGCGGAAATACTTTTTGCTTACCTGTCATCCGGATCCCGAAGTTTCGGGAGAAGGATCTATCGACAAGCAATGCCAAAAATAGATTCCTCGGAACTCGGAATGACAGCAGGAAGCCAGCAAAAAGATTGCAGCGGAAAGCGGGACTAACTTTAAAAAAACCTACAGGTTGTGATTTTCAAGGAGAAAAAACACACTTAATATAATAATTTACCTAATTTTACATTTAGGATATTAGACATATTTGTTAATACAAACGATAACATACCTTTTACATGGGATTATTTAACTGGTTTACGCAAGAAGTTGCCATTGATCTTGGCACTGCGAATACCCTAATTATACATAACGATAAAGTTGTTGTTGATGAGCCTTCAATTGTTGCTTTCGACAGACAAACGAATAAAATTATTGCCATAGGGCGCCAAGCCATGCAAATGGAAGGTAAAACCCACGATAACATTAGAACTGTTAGACCTTTGAAAGACGGTGTAATTGCAGATTTTAACGCTGCTGAAGCCATGATTAAAGGCATGATTAGAATGCTGAACGGTGGCAAAGGCTGGATGTTCCCTTCGTTGAGAATGGTAATTTGCATTCCATCAGGTATTACTGAAGTTGAAAAACGTGCCGTACGTGATAGCGCTGAAATTGCCGGAGCCAAAGAAGTTTATTTGATCCATGAGCCAATGGCTGCTGCAGTAGGTATTGGTATTGATGTGGAAGAACCTATGGGGAACATGATTATTGATATTGGCGGTGGTACTACCGAGATTGCCGTTATTGCACTTTCGGGTATTGTTTGCGATCAATCTATTCGTGTAGCGGGTGATAACTTTGACTCGGATATTGTAAACTACATCCGCAGACAGCACAATATTATGATTGGTGACCGTACTGCAGAGAAGATTAAGATTGAAGTTGGTGCTGCGTTGCCTGAATTAAGCGATCCACCTGCTGATTTTGCGGTACAAGGAAGGGATTTGATGACTGGTGTACCTAAACAAATTACGGTTTCATATACTGAAATTGCACATTGCTTGGATAAATCAATCTCAAAAATTGAAGAAGCTATTTTAAAAGCTTTAGAGATTACACCGCCTGAACTTTCGGCAGATATTTACCAAACTGGTATTTATTTAACCGGTGGCGGTGCCTTATTAAGAGGATTAGATAAACGTGTGGCAGCTAAAACTAAATTGCCTGTTCACGTTGCTGAAGATCCTTTACGTGCTGTAGTACGCGGCACTGGCATTGCGCTAAAAAACATCGGCAACTTTAAATTTTTAATGCAATAAGGGGATTTACGAATGTAGATATTAGATTTACGATTGATGAATAGCGAAACCTTAAAAGCAAGAACTAAAGCATATTCGATATCAATTGCAAAATTAATAATCGAACTTCCCCATAATGTAATAAATAAGAATTATTCAAATCAGTTGATAAGATGCTCGAGCTCTGTTGGTGCAAACTATAGAGCCGCCTGCCGAGCTAAATCTACAGCTGATTTTTTGAATAAACTTAAAATTGTTGAAGAAGAACTAGATGAGACGATGTTCTTTCTCGAATTATTAGCAGAGTTTAACACGGATAGAAAGCAAGTTATCCAAGAAAATTGGCGAGAAGCAAACGAATTACTGTCCATTATGGTATCTTCGATAGTTACCATTCGCAAAAAAGATCAAAAGTTGTAAATTAATCGTAAATCGTAACTCTAAAATCGTAAATCAGAATGCGTAACCTTTGGATTTTTCTTAGCAGATACAACGCATTTTTCTTTTTCATTATATTTTTTACTGTAGGTATTATTTTAGCCATACGAAATAACGCCTATCAACGCAGCACGGTATTCAATTCTACCAACGAAGTTGTGGGCACTGCCTATAAACGACTGAACGTTATTAAACGTTACCTTAATTTGGGCCAAGTAAACGATAGCCTAGCTACTGAAAATGCGCTATTAAAAACGCAATTAATGGCCGTTTTAAATGTCGACAGTACGAAACTCATCAAGGTTAAAGACAGCATTAACCAAGTGCAATACACGTTAATAGCTGCCAAAGTGATTAAAAATTCGGTAACACTCACCAACAATATCATTACAATCAATAAAGGTTTAAAAGATGGTATTGAAAAAGAAATGGCGGTGATATCTCCAGGAAAAGGTGTAGTTGGTTTCGTACAAAACGTGTCGGAAAATTTTGCAACCATTAGACCTTTATTAAACCAAGAAACCTTTATTAGCGTAGTGCTTAAAAAAGATAACGCATTTGGAAGCTTAGTTTGGGGCGATAATAATTTTGACTACCGTAAAGCACTTGTAAAAGAAATACCAAATCATTATAAAGTTAACGTTGGAGATACCATCGTTACCTCAGGATCAAGTGGTTTTCCTAGAGGAATTGAAGTTGGTAAAGTAACTAAAACAGGAGTTAGTACAGGTGATAACTTTATGACCTTAGAAATTTCGTTATTTAACAATTTTAGCACGTTACAATATGTTTACGTGGTGAAAGACAAGTTGGCTAATGAAATTAAGGCTTTGCAACAGGAGGTAAAACGATGAACAGCAGAACCATAATTGTCAATTTATTGAGATGGATGGCGCTCCTATTCATTCAAATCTTCCTACTGCGTAACATGGCTTTCTATAATCTATCAACCCCTTTTATCTACGTGTTGGTGATTTTGTTGTTACCTTTCCGAACGCCTAATCTACTTCTCTACCTCATTGCATTTATGACGGGCATCACGCTAGATGCGTTTTATGATACCTTAGGCGTACACACCAGTGCATGTGTGGCCTTAGCTTTTGTTCGTACCATATTTATCTCGATTAGTTTAAACCGTGATTCCATTGATGAACCGGAACCTACTTTAGGTAACATGGGGCTCAGATGGTTTTCTTTGTATGCAGTATTGTGTATTTTTGCGCATCACTTAATTTTATTTTTCCTTGAAGCTTTTAAAATAAGCTCGTGGAGCTATACCTTGGGTAGAACTTTATTAAGTGTTGTTTTTACGCTATTTACTGTAATACTTGTGGAGTTTATTTTCCATAATAGAAAATCGGCATAAATGGATCAACTGTTTAACAGAAAATATATCATTCAGGGACTGTTTGTTTTGCTGGCACTAATACTGCTGGGCAGGCTATTTTATATCCAAGTTGCCAGTGATAAATATTTTTTGGATGCTAACAACAATGCTTTAAAAAAACAGTTCATTTACCCCGCCCGAGGCGTAATTGTAGATCGTAACGGTAAAGTTTTGGCTCAAAACCAACCCACCTACGACTTAATGGTAACGCCAAATGAGGTGAAGCCATTTGACACCCTTTCACTTTGCCGCATTATCGGCATTGATATGACTGAATTTAGGGAGAAATTTAGAAAAGCAAAGGTTTATTCCCGATATCAGGCATCGATTTTTCAAAAGTTGCTTTCCGTAGAAACTTATGCTACCCTACAAGAGCGAATGGCTAATTATAAGGGTTTTGATGTACAAAAGAGAACAATCAGGTACTATCCAGATAGCATTAGCGGCCAGCTTTTGGGCTATATCAAAGAGGTTAATCAACGTGAAATTGAAAAGTACCAAGGTTACTACCGTCCCGGTGATTATATTGGAAAATCTGGCTTGGAAAAACAATATGAAGTTGATTTGAGAGGTCAAAAAGGAATTAAACGAATTTTATACAACGTACATAACGTTGCCCAGGGCAGTTATGCCGAAGGCCGCTTTGATTCCCTAGCCGTTGCAGGTGAACAACTTACCACTACAATTGATGTAGAATTGCAAAAATTGGGCGAACAACTATTAGCCAATAAATTGGGAAGTATTGTTGCCATTGAGCCCAGCACTGGCGAAATTTTGGCGTTTGTAAGCAGCCCAGGTTATGACCCCAATAAAATGGTAGGCCGCGAAACGGGGAAAAACTATCAGCAAATTTCAAGTAACCCTTACCGGCCGCTATTCGTTCGCCCTATCAAAGGACGTTACTCGCCCGGTTCGGCATTTAAACCTTTGGATGCTTTAATTGCCCTACAAGATGGAGTTATTGATCCAAATACTACCTTCAATTGCCCAGGTTATTACCAAGCTGGAAATAGGAGATTTAAATGTGAACACGTAGATGGAAATATCGCCCTGCGGAAAGGCATAGCTAGGTCATGCAACACTTATTTCTGGACTATTTTTGCCAAAATGATGGTGAAGAAGGGGTTGAAAAGTCAAAATCAGCATAAAGCTTACGATGAATGGCAGGAAAAAGTCCGCAAGTTTGGCATAGGTGATACTTTGGGAATTGACTTTCCTGGCGAAAGTGCCTACAAATTATTCACTGCCGACGATTACACCAAGCGCTACAGTAAATATTGGGGCTACACTACTATTTTGTCGGTGGGCATTGGACAGGGCGAGGTTACCACCACACCACTACAAATGGCAAACATTATGGCCATTATAGCTAACAGGGGTTACTACGTTAAACCGCATCTAGTTAAAGGTATTGGTAACGATAAACACATCGACAATAAATACAAAGAAAAGCACTATGTGGGTATTGATGCTAAATATTTTGAACCCGTTATTGATGGGATGCAGGATGCGGTTAATACCTCTATTGGTACGGCAACTGAATCTCGTATACCCGGCGTATTAATGTGTGGTAAAACAGGAACGGTACAAAACGTACATGGTAAAAACCATTCTGTTTTTATCGGCTTTGCTCCACGCGAAAATCCTAAGATAGCAATTGCTGTGATTGTAGAGAATGGCGGTTATGGTGGTGCTTATGCAGCTCCAATAGCTAGTTTTATAACCGAAAAATACTTAACTGACAGTTTAAAAGGAAGACGAATTAATGGTGCTACTGTTGAACAATATAAAGCAGATAATTTACTTCCAGTTTTAAAAGATAAATTACCCACCAAATTAAAATTAAAGGTAGATAGCAGTAAAGTAGACACTACGAAGCAAAAGGCTCCAATTAAGCCAGTGCCAGCAAAACAATTGAATCAGAACGCCATATTACCGAGAAAAAATGCAACAGCAAAATAGCCGATTCTTTTTTAACGTTGATTGGATCACCATATTGATTTATATGGCCCTTTGCGCCATTGGCTTCGTAAATATCTTTTCGGTACGTTTTGATCCGGACACTTCAACGGCATTTAACTTTAGCGATGAGTATGGAAAGCAATTGATTTTCGTTATATCGGCTTTGATTTTGGGTTTATCTATTTTATTGTTAGATGCAAAGTTTTTCAGTGTATTTGCGCCCATCGTGTATGGAATTACCATCATCATGCTCATGGCAGTACTGGTTGTGGGAAGAAACGTGGGTGGTAACCAGGCATGGATTCCCATTGGTTCATTTAGGTTGCAGCCCTCAGAATTCGCCAAATTCGGAACTGCACTTTTACTGGCTCGGTACATCAGCTCGTTTAACGTAAAGCTCAATACCTTAAAACCGATTCTCATTTGTGCGGCAATCATCATTTTACCAATGGCTTTAATTATGCTGCAGCCAGATGCCGGATCAATGTTGGTCTTTTTATCTTTCATGTTCCCGCTATACCGCGAGGGCTTGCCCGGCAACCTTTTGATTATTTTTTGGGGAGCAGTTTTGTTGTTCATCTTAAATCTTTTTGTTGCTCCAGCAATGCTCATTTTTGCCATTTTGGCGATAGGAGCGCTATTTGCCTACAATGCAAGAAAAAAGATAAGAAGAGTGGTGAACATTGGCATTATTACCATAGCCGCAATTGCCTATTTATTTGTAGCTAAGTTTGTTTTTGAAAACGTATTGAAACCGCACCAGCGTACACGTATCGAGCTAATTTTGGGACTTACTACAGATAATAGAGGTGCGGGATATAATGTAAGACAATCTAAAATTGCCATTGGTGCTGGACAACTTACCGGCCGTGGATTTTTAGAGGGTACACAAACAAAATTTGGTTATGTGCCTGCCCAAAGCACCGATTTTATTTTTTCTACCATTGGCGAAGAATGGGGTTTTATTGGTTGTTTTGTGGTGATTGGCCTTTACTGCTTCCTACTTTTACGGATCATCAATATGGCCGAACGACAGCGATCCGCTTTCTCAAGGGTGTACGGCTACAGTATTGCCTGCATCTTATTTTTTCACGTGTTTATCAACGTGGGGATGACGATTGGAATTATGCCTGTTATCGGTATTCCATTACCATTTATCAGTTATGGAGGATCATCATTATGGAGCTTCACCATACTCCTATTTATCTTCTTGAAATTGGATTCAAATAGGATGGGATTTATTTAAATGGTGGTTAGGAGCTAGGGATTAGTAATTAGTAATTAGTGGACAGTATTCGGTAAAAATCGTCTTAGACGAATATCTAGCCTATTACCAACTTCAAGTACCTGTAATACCTATACCAAAGCTAATCTTTAAATCTTCTGTTCAGCAACAAATAAAACTTATCAACCGTGGCTTGCTTTTCAGCCCAATTGTTTTTAACGGCGTAGTTTTTTTGGAAGAAGTTATCCGCGGCATCAAAGTTTGGCATTTTATTGGCGATATCAATAGCCTCCGCGTAAGCTAAGTTATAACCATTGAACAAATCTTTAATGTATAATAACTTATCGTTTAAATTGATAGCTGCCTTTAAATCAGTAACTACATTGCCAGAAGTTTCGTTCAAACGGGTGCTTGTATTTCTTCCTGCCAAAATATCATTTAGTGTAGGTTTAGCGGTAGTTTCTTCAACTTTAGCTACCGGAACTACTGCCTGATGAACCTCAACCACTGGCTTAGGTGCCTCCAAAACCATAGGTTCTTCAACTACAGGGGCAGCAGCAGGCAGTTCCTCCTCTTTATGTACCAAGAACGGCTCAGGGCCTATCTCATCTTCTTCTAGCTCCTCCGGATTTCTGATTAAGTTCTCTTTCACTTTGCGTTTCTGCGCCAAAATCAACTCTTCCTCTTCGCTTAAAGGCCTGTCAAATAGTTCATCAGCACCTTTCTCTTCGAAATCAAATTTATCGTCTTCCGAATAACTATCCGAATTCAGTATAAACTCAAAAGTTTGAGCAGGCTCTTCATCTAACCTAAAAATTTCCTTCTCATGAGCTGGTTTCAATACCTCCGGTTCTTCTTCAACTACCAATTCAATTGGCGTTACCTCTGGTTCCTGTGTATTGGCAAACGTAATCGCTTCTAATTGCTGCACATCTCTTAGCTCATCGCTTAATTCGTCAGATACAGAAGGTTCTTCTATCGCTAACTGATTTTGGGGAGATGAAACAGGAGGCAAAACTTGTGGCGCTAAATTTAGTTTCTTGATAATTTGGATATGATCTGCTAAGAAATTTGCGTTAGCCAAAAATAGCTCTAATTCCAACTCGCTCAATTGCTCCGGATTTTGTGACAAAAACTGATATTGATCGTTCAATTCGGCAAGTATGTTTCCTAGTTTTTTGAAAAGAGCTTCTTGTTTCATCTGTGCTATATTTCTAAATCGTTAAGTAAACTTCTTCCGAAGAAAAAATTTTTTGAATGTATTATTTGCCTGATGTACAGTTTAACACATTCTTTAAACGAAAGTTTTGGCTTTTTATGTTAATAAACTCAACCAAAAATACTATAAAAATCTGTTATATTTCTTCTAATAATCATATCTTCTTATGGTTGAGGAGAGAACGGAAAATTACTTTGATACACTAGCCGATGATATTGCATATCAAAGCAAATTTATCTAAGTTTGGCTAAAAATACCTTTACAATGTTATTTAGCGAACAAAATTTTAGACGGGGAGAAATTAGTGGAAGTATTGAAGTAGTTTGCGGCTCTATGTTTTCAGGCAAAACCGAAGAATTAATCAGAAGACTTAAAAGGGCGCAGATTGCTAAGCTAAATGTAGAGATTTTTAAACCTAAAACGGATACTCGATACGATGATACCGCAGTGGTTTCACACGATTCCAACTCCATCCAATCCACGCCTGTAGACCACTCTTCCGCTATTTTACTACTTGGTGCCAATACACAAGTGGTGGGCATTGATGAAGCTCAGTTTTTTGACGATGGACTGCCTGAAGTTTGCAACACCTTAGCAAAAAAAGGAATTAGGGTAATTATTGCCGGCTTAGACATGGATTTCTTGGGTAAACCATTTGGCCCAATGCCCGCTTTAATGGCCATTGCCGAACATGTCACGAAAGTTAATGCGGTTTGTATGCAATGCGGCAGTCCAGCTGTTTATTCTTACCGTACCGCAGCTAGCGAAGCTAGGGTACTACTAGGCGAAAAGGACAGCTATGAGCCTAGATGTAGAGCTTGTTTTAATAACGGGAATTAGTTCATTCGTTCATTCGTTGTTGGTTCATTGGGCATTGGTTCATTGGTCATTGGTTCATTAGTTCACTGGTCATTGGTCATTGGTTTATTGGTTATTGGTCATTAGTTCACTGGTCCTTGGTCATTGGCTATTGGTTATTGATCATTTGTTATTGCCCTCTACCTCACTACCATTTTTTTGCTTTGCTTGAATTTCGTGGTATTTAACCGATACACATAGGTTCCTTTTGAAGTTTTGCTTAAATCAACGTAAAAGCGGTAGGCACCAGCGCTAAAAGCACCTGAAGCAACTGTTGCAACCTTCTTGCCCTGAATATCGTAAATGGTTAACTCCACATCCGTGTTTTCAGGCAAATCCACCGGAATGTAGGTAAATTTATCTGCTGCATTTGGGTAATTCTGCTTCAAAGCATAATCTTTAGGCAATTCGCTAGCGGGTTTAATGTTTACCAAATCATACTTTGTTTTTGCTGCTTCACTTACTGCAATCAGTTCATTTTTATTGTCGGCAGCTAAAAAGGCATAGGCTACTTTAATAGAACCGCCTTTGGGTATATTATACGGCCCACTTCCCAGCGTGAACATTACGTCGTAACCGTTTGCGGTATCATAGCCTAGTCCCGGAGATTGTATTCCCGACGATAGTGTTTGATATTTTTCAGCGATGGAAAAACTATTATCCGCCAGTAAACTATTGGGCAATTGGTACGACAAAGGATAATAAGCCGGTGCCGCCGATAAATTTAGTAAGCGCACACCTGCATAAGGATAGGAAGTATTCTTTTTCGCGTAAACGTAAGCCATTTTTGTTGCGGCATCGTAGGCTGTAGCATTAGCTGACGATTCATCCAAATCCCAATCTGTAAATAAACCGGTATAAATATTTTGCAAATCGGTACCACTGGCATTCATTAGCTCATATTCCATAATCACATACTTGTCATCACCACTATTATTAAAAGCCAAAGCCCTTGAGGTAATTTTTAAACCAATTGGATTAGCAGCCGCCCCATCAGTAAATACACTAGTGCCTTCAAAAGCAGCGATGTTAGAAACGGACATTGCGGCGGTTTTATTACGTGTAAAATCCTCACTAGAAGTGGACGATGCCCTGGCATTATTCATTACCTGAGTACTTGATTTAGCCACTAGCAGTGCAGCCTCATACAGCATATTTTCATCTTTGTAAACAAAGCCCAAACCAGCTGTAGCATTAGCCTTGCTATACCCCACCCTACCATTTGAAGTTAAAGTGGTACTCACTTTATTTACAGCAACATTAAGGTAATCGAGTGCTACTACCGTTTTAAAACTTTCAAAATCGGTATAACTACCATTATTGGCGGTGTAATTCAGCGTAAATAATACCTCGTGATTTTCTGGTGCATTAGTCAGTATCCTTACCCTAACCGGACCAACATTATTTTTTAGTTCAGCAGTACTTAGATTACCGACATTGATATTTTGATCTAACACCTGAACATAACGACTATTACAAGTAATATTTACATTTAATCCCGTAACAGGAACGAGCAGATTTTTCAAACTGAACTGCATTGTAATTTCAGTGCCTGGTGCCCTATTACCGAAACTCTGATCTGTAATGGCAATATTTTGATAGCGTACTGACGCAGCACTTTCAGTGAGCGCCCTGTAAACATTTAACCTTCCCTTGCCTAATAAATTCACATAATTTGGATTTTGCGCATTGATATTGTCGGAAGTTGCCCTTAACAATTCGCCAATTTGCAAACCAGTATAATTAGGGTATTTAGCTTTCAACAATGCCGCTGCACTAGCAACCAGCGGCGCTGCCATTGATGTGCCCGAGTAATAAGCATAGTTATTATTGAAAACCGTATTGTAAATCCCTTCGCCGGGAGCAGAAATATCAACATAAGTACCATAATTAGAGGCCGACCCTTTGATATCATTGGAGTTTAAATTAGCTACTGCCAACACACCGTCGTAAGCAGCGGGGTAAATTGGAATATCATTGCCAGAATTGCCCGCAGCCGCAACTACCAAACAACCTTTGCTAATGGCGTAGTTCACCATTTCCTGTCCAAACTGACCACCACCTTCGCCGCCCCAAGAACAATTGATAATTTGTGCTCCTTTATCGGCTGCGTATTTAATCCCTTCGTAGCCTTTATAAATTGACCTACCATTATCATCGGCACCTGCTTTTACAATAAGCAATTTAGCGTTGGTTGCAATGCTTGCCACGCCTATACCATTATTGGTTACCGCACTTGCTATGCCGCTTACATGCACACCGTGGTCGGCAGCTGCACTTTTCACATTAGGATCATTATCACCAATCATTGTAGTAGCAGAAGCACCACAAAAATCCCAACCTGCGTAGTTATCTATGTAACCGTCCCCATCGTCATCAATTCCATTAACTGGATCGGCTGTATTGTAATAAATATTGGCTGCCAAATCTTGATGGGTAAGTTCAGATCCAGAATCAACAATGCCTATAATTACACTTGAGGCATTTCTCAAAACATCCCAAGCTTGAGGCGCTTTCACTTGCGACAGATAAAACTGTGCACTATAGGCCGCATCATTTGGCGTGTACCAAGTAGTGTGCACATAGCTTGGCTCGGCGTACGCAACCTGATCATTTTGTAACAAAGCGTTAATTACCTTTTCTATGGGCGTATTGCCCGTATACTTCGCTTCATAGTAATTCTCAAAATGAAGATCGGCATTTGAAGTGGCCTCAGTATTATTGGTGTTTTGCTTAAATATTGGCTCCAATGCTGATAGACTTATGCCAGCATCCTTAAGTTCGGCTGATGCACTTTCAGTAAGTGAGTTGAGCTTGGTACCGGTTTTGTACTTAACAATTACAGTATTTGGAAGATAATCGGCGGCATTAATTCCTTTGGGAAGCGTAAATTTCGATTGTTTGGAAGGTTTATCTGCATTATCAAAAGCAAATAAAACAAATACCAAAACCGAGAACAAGTAAAGTTTCTTCATGAGCTTATTGGCGTTGAGCTAAGTTACACAATCTAACGTCGCCAAACAACACGGTCAAATGCCCCTGCATATTGTCGTATTTCGCCCTGTTTTTAGTAGGTTAATATTCGGATTTTTGAACTATCGACTTAAAAATTTAAAGCATGACTAAAGAAATTTGGCTAAACCTGCCGGTAAATAACATTAAAACCACCACCGATTTTTTCAAAAAGATTGGTTTTACCGTTAATACTAATGCGCCGCAAAGCGATACAATGGTATCATTCAAAATCGGTCAAAAAGATTTCATTGTGAATTTTTTTACGACTGAGGTGTTTAAAAGCTTCACTAATTTTAAAATCGCCGAATTAGATAATGCTACTTCCTGCCTAATTTCCATTGATGCCGAAAGTAGAAATGAAGTTGATGAAATTTTAGATAGTGCCGCAGCAGCTGGAGCTACCATTTATGCAAAAGGTGGCGAAAAAGATGGTTGGATGTATGGAGGTGGTTTTACCGACCTAAATGGTCACAAATGGAACGTGTTATTTATGGACTTTAGCAAATTCAAATATTAACCGTTATAAAAAAAATTGAATCATCTCATTGATATTCAAGTATTCCTCTGTAAATTACTTCAAGCAGCGGCGATATTTAATTGTTGCACTTAAATTTAACACTATGGAAAAATTGTATTTCAAAACCGAAATTAATGCCAGTAAAGAAAAAGTTTGGGATATTCTTTTCGGAGAAAAAAGCTATCCTCAATGGACTAGCGTATTTGCAGAAGGCTCAAGAGCGGTAACCGATTGGCAAAAAGGCAGTAAAGCTTTGTTTTTAAATACTGAAGGCAACGGAATGGTTTCTGAAATTGCGGATCACATCACCAACGAATACCTGTCTATCAAACATTTGGGCTTTTACAATAACGGTGTTGAAGACTTGGAAAGTGAAGAGGTGAAAAAGTGGAATGGAGCACATGAAAATTACAAATTGAGCACATTGGAAGGCAAATCAATTTTAAGTGTAGAAATGGATAGCACACAGGAGTATAAATCCTATTTTGAGGAAACTTGGCCTAAAGCGCTGCAAAAGGTAAAAGAATTGGCAGAAGCTTAAGAGGAGTAAATTATAATAAGTAACTGCCTACTTCCCATAGCTCAGAGAGGTAGTATTAAAGCGTAAGTCCAAAATCTTACTTTGAGCTATAACCTCAACCTGTTCTTTGCGGAAACTTGGCGCACTTTGTGCCCTTTGCGGTTTACTAATTTTTAACGCAATGACGAATATAATTCCAACAAAAAATCCCTCGATAAAACCATCGAGGGATTTCTATATTCGTATCTAATAAATACTACTTACAAACTTGCCAAAGCATTATTTAACGTTTCACTTGGGCGCATTGCTTTAGAAGCCAATTCATCATTTGGATTATAGTAACCACCAATGTTTTGCGCTTTACCTTGTGCTTCAATTAGCTCAGCAGTAATTTTAGATTCGCTTTCTGCCAACGCTTTTGCCAAAGGTTCAAATTTAGCTTTCAACTCAGCATCTTCAGTTTGAGCTGCCAAAGCTTCTGCCCAGTACAAAGCCAAATAATAATGTGAACCACGGTTGTCAATGGTACCTAATTTTCTACCTGGAGATTTATCAGTAGCTAAAAATTTAGCGTTAGCCTCATCCAAAGCATCAGCCAATACTTGAGCTTTTGCATTATTTTGCGTTTGAGCCAAGTGCTCTAACGATGCTTGTAACGCCAAGAATTCTCCTAATGAATCCCAACGCAAGTAACCCTCTTGAACAAACTGCTCTACGTGTTTAGGAGCCGAACCTCCAGCTCCAGTTTCGAACAAACCGCCGCCATTCATTAAAGGAACAATAGATAACATTTTTGCGGAAGTACCTAATTCTAAAATCGGGAATAAATCCGTTAGGTAATCACGCAATACGTTACCAGTTACTGAAATGGTATCTTCACCTTTACGGATACGCTCCAAGGTAAATTTAGTAGCTTCAATTGGAGATAAAATGCGAAGATCTAACCCGTTAGTATCAAAGTTTGGCAAATATTTATTTACTTTTTTAATGATTTCAGCATCATGTGCTCTGTTTTCATCTAACCAGAACACAGCAGGCGTATTTGACAAACGGGCTCTGTTTACTGCTAATTTTACCCAATCTTGAATTGGCGCATCCTTAGTTTGGCACATACGGAAAATATCACCTTTTTCTACTTGCTGCTCGAAGACAACATTTCCGGCAGCATCAGTTACACGGATAGTTCCACTAGCCGAAGCTTGGAAAGTTTTATCATGAGAACCATATTCCTCTGCTTTTTGAGCCATTAAGCCCACATTAGGAACTGAGCCCATGGTGGTTGGATCAAAAGCACCATGCTTTTTACAATCGTCAATTGTTGCCGAGTAAACACCTGCATAGTTTCTATCAGGAATTATAGCTAAAGTATCTTGCTGTTTACCTTCTTTGTTCCACATTTGGCCCGATGTACGGATCATTGCAGGCATAGATGCATCTACAATTACATCCGAAGGAACGTGTAAATTGGTAATGCCTTTATCAGAGTTTACCATCGCTAAAGCTGGGCCGTTTGCAATTGCTGCATCAATAGCCGCTTTTACTTCTGCTTCCTGTGCATTGCCAGCAATTTTAGCGTACACATCGCCTAAACCATTACGTGTATCAACACCTAAATTTTTGAAAAGCTCAGCGTATTTTTCGAAAACATCGGCAAAATAAACTTCCACAATGGCACCAAAAATGATAGGATCTGAAACCTTCATCATGGTAGCTTTTAAGTGGGCAGAAAGCAATACGCCATCAGCTTTAGCTTCTTTAATCGCCTCGGCAACGAAAGCCTTTAATTTAGAAAGACTCATTACCGAACTATCGATCACTTCGCCAGCTTTTAGCTTAGCTAAGCCCTTCAATTCAGTAACTGCTCCAGCAGCATCTACAAATTCGATTTTGAATTGCGTATCGTTCTCAACAGTAGTAGATTTTTCTGAACCATAAAAATCACCTTCGCTCATGCTAGCCACTTTGGTTTTGGAATCTGAAGACCAAGCCCCCATGGAATGTGGATTAGCTTTTGCATAATTTTTTACCGCTTTAGGTGCTCTACGATCAGAGTTACCCTCACGCAACACTGGATTTACAGCAGAACCTAAAACCTTTGCATATTTTGCCTTGATTGCTTTTTCTTCTTCAGTTTGAGCATCTTCCGGATAGTTAGGCAATGCAAAACCTTGTGATTGCAACTCGGCAATAGCGCCTTTTAATTGTGGAATAGATGCAGAAATATTTGGTAACTTGATGATATTAGCCTCCGGTGTAGTTGCCAATTGACCAAGCTCTGTCAATGCATCTCCAATTTTTTGATCATCTTTTAAAAACTCAGGAAAGTTAGCTAAAATCCTTCCAGCTAAGGAGATATCCCTTGTTTCAACATCAATACCCGCTGATGCCGTAAAAGCCTGAACGATGGGTAAAAATGAATAGGTTGCCAACAATGGAGCCTCATCTGTTTTAGTATAGATAATTTTTGATGAATTTGACATGTTTTTTTATTTATGATGTACGAATAAAATGTCCAAATACGGACTGGTTTGATAAAATCGCCTAAAGATAAAAGAAAGCGGCGAATTATATAACAGCTTAGTGTTATTTATACATAAAAACAACCTTTAAAGAAAAGGGCCTGTAACAAATCCCATATGTTTTCGTTCTAATGACAAGCTAAACTAACTCAACCATGAACAGAGAAGAATTAATGCAATCGAATTGGTTCAAAATCCTTTTACCCATCATCATCATTTTTATCGCTATAGGAATTTATCAAAATGGCTATTCATTTGGGCAATGGATTTATGCCAAGTTGCATCCATAACTTACATGGTACTGGCTAGAATTAAGTTAGGTTAACGTTTAAAATATAGCATAAGCGAATTTTACCGCTGAAGTGTTATTCTTATTGATTACCAACTAAGTCCCAACAATTAACTTTTTAATCAAAGAAATTTGCCCTAAGTGATAATAGCAATGTTCAATTACCCCTTCAATATTTCTAAGCCAAGTGCCATACTTCTCATCTATAAAAGGTTGATCAAAAACGTCGTCTTCCAATTGTTCTACTTTCCAAACAAACTGTGCTGCATGATGTAAAAATTCAGCTCTCAACTCGTCCCAATCATTTGCTGAGTTAATTTGGGGCATGTCAAAACTATATTGATCGCTAATTTCCAGCTTACCTGTTTCAAATGCTCGCAACAATCCTTTCAGGTAATAATTGATGTGAAAAGTTAGCATAGCGATGGTGTTTAAGCTTCCTAATTTTTGAGTGGCCTGCAAACAGTTCAAATCCTGTAGCTGCATTTTAAAATTGGTATTGGCAATCCAAGTACCATCCAGCAACACCTCGCTAAGTCGAGCGGCAATGGTTAAGTTTCGGTTCATTTACGTCAATTGATAATTTCCCCTTGGTTATTTTCTACCCTTTCACGAAATTTTTGAATCACTTCCGGAGCTTGCCTTTCCCAATCGGCTACCTCTCCAACAATACGAAGTGGCGCTGCAGAACGGTAAGAACGCGTTGGGTTTCCAGGAAATTTTTGATTTGTGAGGTTAGGATCATTTTCAAAATCCCCCGTTGGCTCTACCACATACACTCGTTCTACGCCATCACCTTTAGCTAAGGCGGCGGCCAAACCCGCTCCATTAGCCATCGCCGTAAAGTAAATATGGTTCATTTTCAGCGACTGCTGGTAATTGGAATTTCCTCCCGGGGTCAACAAATCTCCCACTTTCAAATCTGCCTTTGTACCGTGATAGAAAGGACCTTGATCAGAGGGTTTGTTTTGATGTTGACTGGCCAACGCTGCAAAGTGCTGAGCCTTAACTTCATTTTTCAATGCTTGATGACATTTGCTTAAGTTCAAGTACAAAGATGGCAAGGCACTTTTAACAGCAACATCAGCTACATTTAAGGCATAATGCAATGCTTGTTTAAGCCAATTCAGTTTTTCAGGATCCTGCTGCGTCAAACGAGCTAAATAATGGGCTGCTAAAAACTTCTCGAAATCAGCGGCAGCTTCGTTCCAAGCTTGTGTGAAAAAATCTTTCGCTTTTTCAAGTTCGCCTTGCTGTTCCATTTCCATGCCTTGTAGGCACAATTTAACTATCGGATTAAAAGGGGAAAATTCCATTTGTAAGTTATTTGCGGCAATAAATATGGGCGGTAGAAATTTAAAACGATGCAACAAACGCTAAAGCTGGCCGCCCTCCTGAATTGCACGTTGAAGCCGATCAAAATTCTCTTCGTTTTTAGGTGCTACAAACTTTCGCATTTTCTCGCACTCCTCTACGCTAGCAAAAATCATCTTGAATGAGATACGTGTTTGATCATTGCCCAACTCTTCAAAACCAACTTCCATATCAAAAAGTGGCTGCGAAAGCCTCGTCCACGCAACCAGCCGTTGAGGAACTACCTGTGTAAAAACAGCGGAGTTTTCGTAATTACCTTTCTCCGGACCATGCATCGTTAAGATCCACTTACCGCCGGGCTTCAAATCAAATTCATGAATGGTATTGGTAAAACCTTCCGGACCCCACCAAGTTTTTAGTAGCGCTGGTTTAGCAAAAAAATCGTACACCACATTTACTGGCGCCTCAATAACTCTTGAGCTTAACACCTCTTGGTTAGCTGTTTGTTGCATTTTGTTGAAATCAGTTACAAAATATAAACTTAACGCTTTATCAGCTGATTTTAAATTTTAATGAAAATTGTGTGGTAAAAATCTTGACAAAAAAGCAAAGTTTGCCATAATTAAAATAAATCCTACAATTCCAATATCTGTCGTAAAATAAGTTGGTTAAGCTTGCAGTTAACGGTTTGCTTTGAATTGCTCTTTATATGCCGATACGTGATGAGGAAATTCCTCTTCAAAAAACGGATAAGCCACTCCATTTACAGTGATTTCAAATTCGATACCCAAAAGCACACGCCTTCGCCCGCACAAGTCTTACCAAATGGCTAAATTGCTATTTAGAAGGGATTCATGCCTTTCTTAACGCTATTTATCCTACTCGTAATGAACTCAGAGATTTTTAGTCCTGTCGGTTCTAACCATTTATCAATAGGGTATTCATACAAAGCATTCCATACTATTGGATCATCGCCTTGGTCTAGATATACAAATAGCATTTGGTCACTGGCATGGTATACATCAATTGCATAAAAAGGTCTGGTAATTGTTTTATTACCATAATTCAAATATTTACGAACATGTTCCTGCATTTGTTGTTGATTAAAAATTGCAAAATCAAGCAAATAACAGGAATTTCCTGTTAAAAAAAGTAGTTCCCTCAATGCTTTGGGAAAAGGAGTATTATTATTGTATAATGCCTCTAATTGCTCAATTTCAGTAAGCGGAATAGGTTGATTTTTCCAATCTCTGGTAACTCCTTTCTCTACAGGGTTATCTTTTAAATAACTTAAATATTTAATTTCCACAATATTTAGTTTTATCTGGCAATGAAGTTGCTGTTAACTAGGTTTTTAAAACTTAAAATGGAAACAACTTCGCATATCCAACATTTCGTTGTTTAAAGACAAAAATTTATCTCGTTATTCTATTATCTCAAATATATCACATTTCCTTACAAATCATAAAAAGATATTTAATCTACTGCAAGTCAATAAAAATACCGCCGACACTAAAGATGCCCCAGATAATCATACTGTAGAAAGTATTATTATTTAGCACTCCAAAGAATACCGAACTTGGCATCCGGATTCACCTCATTAAGATAAAATTACCAATCCTCTATTGCAAATTACATCATGTTGATTACCTTTGTTGCGAGAGCGTTAATTTAGATGATGGGGATATGACTTCGGTTGTATCTCCATTTCTTTTTTCAGACCATAAGGACAAAGGGTTTTGTCGCACTTCGAATAGACCAATCGGAAATTAAATCCAAGACAAGCAACAGCGTTTTTATAGTAAATACCGCTGTTATCTTTCAAATGACCTTTGATCAAGAAAATCAAATCAAATGCTAGCAATTTTGATTATTTTGCTACTATATGACACCCGACGTGCTTTTCTTAGTATTAAGCGCCGCCGTTTTGCATGCCGTTTGGAATTTAATTTCTAAAAAAGCTAACGGAAAGGCTCCTTTCGTATGGCTGATGTACATTGGCAGCACCGTAGTTTACCTACCATTGCTAGTGTACCACATCGCTAGTAACGAGCAATTCGAGTTCTCTGAACCCATGCTATGGTTTTCGCTCAGTAGCGCAATTCTGCACATTGCCTACTTTCTAATCTTGCAGAAAGGTTACCGAAAAGCCGACCTCTCGGTAGTTTATCCTCTTGCTCGTGGCTCTGGCCCGCTACTCTCCTCAATGGCTGCTATAGTAGTGCTTAAGGAAACATTTGGATATCATATAGCCCTAGGTTTAGCGCTAATTCTTGCAGGCGTACTCGTAATTACCGGATTAAGCTTTAAAAAGGGGGATAAAAAGATACACGCTGGAATTTTTTGGGGAAGCCTAACCGGATTATTTATTGCGCTGTATACGCTTAATGATGCCATTGCCATTAAAAACTATCAGCTATCACCTCTACAACTTACGTTTTCTTCCAACGCCTTTAGCACAGTATTGCTAATCCCTTTGCTTATTGGTAAAACCGAAGAAATAAAAAGCGATTGGATTGAACACAAATGGAGCATATTGGCCATAGCCACACTTAGCCCTGCCGCCTACATCTTAGTGCTAGAAGCACTAAAATTAGCCCCACTTACCATTATCGCTCCAGCAAGGGAAACCAGCATACTCATCGGGGTTTTCATGGGTTCAAAAGCACTCAATGAAACAGATGGCAAAAGAAGGATCATTGCCAGCGCACTTATCCTATGTGGTATAGTTGCGTTAAGCCTTACATAACCGACCGCACTGTTAACATAAAGGCATTAGCTATTGAACGATTCAACGGCCTAGGGAAACTTTTCGCCAGTTAGCGCTAATAAAATTTAGGCAATAAAAAAACCCCGAGAGTTACTTCGGGGTTTGGGAAGTGGTGCCTGCCGGGATCGAACCAGCGACACAAGGATTTTCAGTCCTTTGCTCTACCAACTGAGCTAAGGCACCTCCGTTTGGGAATGCAAATGTAGTTCCTTTTTTTGAAACACAAAATTATTTTGCAAAAAAATATCAATCAGCAACAACAAAACATCTCTTCACACTCTAAATCAACCAATTAATTTTTATAAAAAAATGAAATTAATCCATAACCATTCTAAATTTTAAAAATTATGCTTGCATAATAAATATTTTAAACCTAAATATTTTAACTTCGTTGTTAGTATAACAATACATCATTTATGGTTTCTCAAATAATATTCGTCATTTTAACCATAGTTGGCGTTGGGCTTTTTGCTTTCAACGCTCAAAAGGTTATCCGCAATATCAAGTTAGGTAAAAGCGCCAATCGTAGCGACAAGCCTCAGGAACGTTGGATGGTGATGCTTAAAGTAGCTTTTGGTCAAACCAAAATGGCTGTGCGCCCTGTGCCGTTTTTATTGCACTTGGTAGTTTACCTAGGCTTTGTAATCATCAACATTGAAGTACTGGAAATTGTAATTGATGGCATATTTGGCACTCACCGTGTTTTTTCCGGATTAGGTGGATTGTATAATTTCTTAATTGGCAGCTTCGAGCTATTAGCAGCTGGGGTTTGGTTGGCCTGCGTTGTATTTCTAATTAGAAGAAATGTATTAAAGCTTAAACGCTTTTCAGGGGTAGAAATGAAGACTTGGCCAAAATCAGATGCCAACTACATCTTAATTACAGAAATACTATTGATGAGCGCCTTCTTGCTGATGAATGCTGCAGATGCTAAACTGCAATCGCTTGGCGCTTCACATTACACCGCTGCTGGTGCTTTCCCGGTAAGCGCATGGTTGCAAAACCTATTGCCAAACCAAATTGACACCTTGATTTTTATAGAGCGTTTTTGCTGGTGGTTTCACATTGCAGGCATTTTTGCTTTCCTTAACTATCTACCCTACTCTAAACATTTCCACATCATATTGGCCTTTCCAAACACTTACTTCTCCAATTTAAAACCAAAAGGACAGTTTAGTAATATGGATAGCGTTACCAATGAGGTTAAAGCTATGCTTGATCCATCTTTTGTGCCGGCAGATGCTGCTCCGGGAAGATTTGGAGCCAAGGATATTCAAGACCTTAGTTGGGTAAATTTATTGAATGCCTACACCTGTACCGAATGCGGAAGATGTACTTCTGTTTGTCCGGCAAATATTACCGGCAAGTTGCTGTCGCCCCGTAAAATTATGATGGATACCCGCGACCGCATGGAAGAAGTAGGGAAAAACATCGATAAACATGGCGCCGAGCACCAAGATGGAAAAGCACTACTGGACGATTACATTACCAGGGAAGAAATTTGGGCCTGCACAAGCTGTAACGCTTGTGTGGAGGCTTGCCCGGTAAATATTGATCCTTTGTCCATCATTACCGAGTTAAGAAGATACGCTGTGATGGAAGAATCTGTAGCGCCAGCTAGTATAAACGCGATGCTAGGCAATGTAGAAAACAATGGCGCTCCGTGGAAATATTCTCCTTCCGACAGGTTTAACTGGAGTGAAGGGAATTAAACCCAGAAAAAACAAGAAGTTGAAGCTAAAAAACGATGCTTAGCTTCTAAAATTACAAGAAAAATAAAATCGAGTTGAGTAAAGTAAGTATTCGGTGCGCTAGCATCTAAATATTAACTACCAAATACTAAAAAAATGGAATTTAAAGTACCAACAATGGCCGACATGATGGCCGCAGGAGAAGAACCAGAAATTTTATTTTGGGTAGGCTGTGCTGGAAGTTATGACGAACGAGCACAGAAAATCACCCGTGATATCTGCAAGATACTTCATCATGTTGGACTGAAATATGCAGTTTTGGGTACAGAAGAAAGCTGTACCGGAGATCCAGCTAAGCGTGCCGGAAATGAGTTTTTATTCCAAATGCAGGCCATGGCTAACATTGAGGTGCTAAACGCTTACAACATCAAAAAAATTGTAACTGGGTGCCCGCACTGCTTTAATACGATAAAAAATGAGTATCCGGGATTAGGCGGAAACTACGAAGTGATCCATCATACTCAATTGATTCAAGACTTAATTAACCAGGGTAAATTAAAAGCCGAAGGTGGCGAAAGTTTTAAAGGCAAGAAAATTACGTATCATGACCCTTGTTACCTTGGCCGTGCCAACGGGGTTTATGAAGCTCCTCGAAAAGCGCTTGAAGTGCTAGATGCGCAATTGGTTGAAATGAAACGCTGCAAAGCTAACGGACTTTGCTGTGGTGCCGGCGGCGCACAGATGTTTAAAGAACCGGAAAAAGGAAACAAAGACATCAACATTGAACGAATTGAAGAAGCTTTAAGCACTGAACCACAGTTTATTGCTGCTGGCTGCCCTTTTTGTATGACCATGCTTAACGATGGCGTGAAACTGAAAGACAAGGAGCAAGAAGTAAAGGTGTTAGATATCGCTGAGATTACCGCTAGAGCTAACGGTTTGTAACAGACATCCGATAGTATTTTAGTACTTGGAGTAAATGTTACTTTGTCGCATCATAGTTTCCGCGTTTGCGAGAATGACGAGATAGGAACGCCATCACCAAACATGTTATCTTTCGTTTCAGGATCTTTAATGCGCCCTAGCTAGTTAATTTACGATTGCATAGCATTTGACATAGCAAAGCTATTTATTTACACTCAACTGAATTTGGCTTAACTGTCTAAATCGATCAGCTAGCTCGTTCAGCTTTTCTTCGTCAATGCTTTTTAGGGGAATCACCAAGTAAGTAGCCATAGAGTCAATGTCTCCATTCTTATCCTTTCTGGTTTGTACAATTACATCATCGTTTTTGGTATGCAACCAAAGCTGCCCACTTTTGGTGTCACCATAATAATCCATCGATTTAAACCTCGATAAATTGAAGGAAAAGAACTCTTCCTTACCATTGGCGTAAATTTTCCTATACCTGCAAAAACCTGTGTTGGTAACATTCAACTCATAGCGCTTTAATGGCTCTTGTTGACCATCCTTATCGTAGTACTTATTTAGCAATTCGTGGATAAAAACACGGCTATCCTCTGGAAAAATAAATCCAGAAGAGACCAATAAAGCTAGCCCAAACCCTAAAAAAACAAACTTTTTTAAGTCCAATGTAAACTTTTGCATGAGAGTCCCGTTTTAACTTCTGAAAGTTAAATATTTTGATAAATTTGGAATATGATTTTTTCTCCACAATCAAAAGTTTGGATTTACCAAAGCAACAGGAAATTCACCGACCAAGAAACTGCCAGCATACAAGAAACATTAAACAACTTTGTAGCGCAGTGGACAGCACATGGACACCAACTTAAAGCCAAGGCGGAAATTTTTCACGATTACTTTATTGTACTTACAGTTGATCAGGAAGTGGCTAACGCTACTGGCTGCTCTATCGATGCTTCTGTTAGGGTGATTAAGGATATTGAAACAAAATTTAGGCTAGACTTATTTGACCGTTTCAACATGGCCTACAAAGTTGATGGAGACGTTAATGTAGTGACGAAAGAAGACTTCGAAACCCTGATCAGCATTAAAAAAATTGGGCTTGATACGATAGTATTTAACAACCTAGTGCAAACCCTCGAAGAATTTAATCAGAAATGGGAAGTGCCATTAAAAGACAGCTGGCATAAAAATGTTTTTGCAGAGCAATTGGCAGATAGTTAATCGGTTAACTATTTATAGGTTAACTGTTTAATTGGTTAATTGTTTAATTCACAACTAATCTCCAACTACTCACACCTGACCCCTGACCCCTAATCCCTAACAACTAATCCCTAACCCCTATCAACTAGTCCCTTACCACTCGAAACAACTGACGTACTTGTTTGTTATGATAACTTACAGATACCGTTTATGTTACGTTGGCTCAAAATATCTTTAAAAATTATTGGCGCTTTAGTGCTTTTATTGGTAGTAATTTGGTTAGGTGCCGCCTACTACATCAATCATAATAACAAGGCTATTTTAGCCAAAATCCTAAATCAAGTTAACGCAAAAGTTAACGGCTCGGTAAAGGTATCACATATGGAAACCACCTTACTCAAAGGATTTCCTGGTGTAGCAGTATCGCTCAAAAATGTTTCCCTGCGAGATAGTCTTTACAGCAAGCACCATAAAGAATTAGTTTCCGCAAAAGATATTGATGTAAGTTTAAATGCGCTTTCCCTTTTTCTAGGCACCATCAATATTCGTAAGGTTTCCATTAATAACGCCAGCATTTATCTATATACCGATAGCAGCGGCTACAGCAATACCAGTATGTTCCGCAAAAAGGATAAAAATAAATCCGTAGAAAATGATGGCGGCTCAACAGATTTACAAGTAAGATTGATTGATTTGAACAATGTTAATTTGGTGGTTGATAACCAAAAAAAATTCAAGCTATTCAGTTTTTATGTAGATGAACTGAAAGGCAAGGTAAAATATCCATTTGGTCGTTGGGACGGCGAATTTAAATTGAAAACCAAAATCAACAGTTTTGCCTTTAACACCAGAAAAGGTAGTTTCCTTAAAGATAAAACCTTATCCGGCAGTCTCACGGCACATTACGACGGCGACGCCGAAGTGATCATGATAGATCAAAAGCCTCTAAAAATTGGAAACGACACCTATCAAATTGGCGCTAACATTAACATTGCCGAAAATAAGTCAGCCTTTTCAATAGCCATTAAAGCCGACCAGCTATTGTACAAAAACATTGCTTCTATTTTAGCGCCAAACATCTCCGAAAAACTGTTCAAGTTTGGCATCGAAAAACCTGTGGATGTTACAGCCAGCATCATTGATGATGGGGATAAAAGTCATGCCGACCCTTTAATTAACGTTAAAATGAGCGTGAAAAACAATAATATCTCCATTCCATCGGGTGAATTAACCGATTGCTCTTTTACTGGTTATTTTTCAAACCAAGATACCACCACCCGACCAATTGGTGATGCTAACTCCGTAATTCGTTTCTTCGGATTAACCGGCAACTATTACAATGCGCCAATTAAGGTAGATACATTTACCGTAGCCAACTTGGAAAAACCATTAGCGCAGGGGTTGGTTATCTCAAAATTCGATCTAGAAAGACTAAATAGTTCATTTGAAGACGAAACTTTTAGGTTTGGAAAAGGTACTGCCGATTTGCGTTTATATTGCCAAGCCGACATTGATAATTTCTTGTTCACCAAACCAGTGATTCACGGAAAAGTAGCAATTAAAAATGCGGACATTACCTATCTACCACGTAACATGAAAATTGTCAATAGCTCACTGGACTTAAATTTTAGTCAGAAAGATTTACACATTACCAATAGCAGGTTTCAGCTAGGGCGCAGTGTAGTGCAAATGACTTGCGACATGCAGAATTTTTTAAATTTCTACTATACCGATCCAGAGAAAATAGAAATCAACGTTAAACTTAAAAGTCCTAACTTGAATTTAAGCGAGTTTATGCCTTTTTTAGGGCCACGCCAAGCACGTCGTAAAAAAACCTCCACCCGAAATGCTATTAAGGAAGCATCGGAACAATTACGCGATGCCCTAGAAGCTTCAAGAGTAAACCTGCAACTCAAGGTAGATAAGGCAACTTACCAAAAATTTGTTGCTTACCATCTTAATTCAAACATCTCCTTAATTGGTAATGGCGTTTATTTCAACAACATGAGTGTACAGCATGCCGGCGGACAAATCAATTTCAACGGAAAAATAGAACAGCTTGGCGCTGTTAATAAAATGCAGCTCAATGCCAATATCGCCAAAGTTAGCATCAAAGAATTTTTTTATGCCTTCGATAATTTCGGACAAAAATCTATCACCAACAAAAACTTAAAAGGGTTTTTATCTGCCAAAGTAAATGCGCAAGGTAGTATCAGTTCAAAAGGAAATATCATTCCCAAATCCATGTTCGGTAAGGTGAATTTTACTTTGGACAAAGCTGCATTGGTAGGGTTTGAGCCGCTGGAGAAAATTGGGAAATTTGTTTTCCGAAGCAGAAACTTATCCAATGTGCAATTGGAAAAACTAAATGGCGTACTTACATTACGTGGCGAAACCGTTGATATTAGCCCTATGAAAGTAAATTCCACTGCGTTAAATTTTGATGTGCAAGGCGTTTACGGCTTCAATAAAGGGACAAACATTGCATTGGACATTCCCTTACGCGACCCGAAAAAGAGCGCAGATATCATTGATAAAAAAGAACGTGAACTGGCCCGTATGAAAGGTATTGTGTTGCACCTAAAAGCGGTTGATGAAGATGGAGAAATTAAGATTAAGTGGAATAAGAAGAAGGACAGAGAAAAGTAGCAAGTACCAATGTTCATTGAGCCAATGACCAGTGAACCAATGACCAATGACCAATGAACTAATGACCAATGAACTAAAAATTAAAAATCAAGCGGGCCCAACCTCCGCATGTTTCTCATAATTAAATACTGCCTGTGCTTAATATACCTGGTAGCTTTATTTGGGTTCCAGCGGATGGGATTAGGAAAACAAGCCGCCAACAGCGCTGCCTCTTGCCTACTCATCTTGGTACACGAATGTCCGTAATAAGCTTGTGAAGCAGCTTCAGCCCCATAAATGCCATCTCCCATTTCTATAACGTTCAAATACACTTCCAATATTCGCTCTTTGCTCCACATTACCTCAATTAGCAGTGTAAAGTAAGCTTCAAATGCTTTCCGAATGTAAGAACGACCAGGCCATAAAAACACATTCTTTGCCGTTTGCTGCGAAATCGTACTACCGCCCCTGATTTTTTTCTTCTTTTTGCCTTTCTTTTCGTTGGCTTTGTAAGCTTTTTCAATGGCGTTCAAATCAAAACCCATGTGTTTTAGGAAAAGTTGGTCTTCGGCACTTACTGCCGCACGCTTCATATTGTCTGAAATATCTTCAAACTTCACCCACTTGTTCCTAATTTTTGCCGGTTGTTCGCCTGGCTTATGCTCCCATTTACGCTGCACCATCAAAAACGTAATTGGCGGGTTAATGAACCGATAGGCCAATACCCAAATCACCGAAAATACGAAGAACCATAACAGCACTTTACCTGCTGCCAGTGCAATCCGTTTGAATAACGATTTTTTGCTATTTGATTTTCGAGCCATTGCTACAAAGGTAAAGTTTTTAGCTTAAGCTCGAAATCTGCCGAAAAAAGCCATTCTATTGAGGTTAAATTTTTTTTGAAAAGCAAAAGCAGTGGTGCTATTGAAATCAGTCCCGCTTTTCGTTTCAATCTTTTTGTGTAAGGCATTCAAAACTTACGAAGTTTTAGAAACTTCGTAAGTTTAATTCTTGGTCTGCGACAAAAAGTATTTACACTCCAATCGGGTTTAATTGGCAATTTCGGTGCTATAACTTTGTCAATCTTGCTATATCACCAATAGCTTTGCGACGTCTGCGCCACTTAATTCTACTTTGCGGTATTATCTTAACCGCAAAGCAAAGAAGTTTCCGCAAAGTTTACTGCAATAGCTTTTGTCAATTACTATATCACTAATAGCTTTGCGACCTCTGCGCAACTTAATTTTCCTTTGCGGTATTATTATCGTAACCGCAAAGCAAAGAAGTCTCCGCAAAGTTTACTGCCGATAGCTTTGTCAATCTTACTAGACACTTGCAAAGAAGATTGACAAAGTTGGTTTTACTGCAAGTACATTGTTAATTAAACCCGATTGACGCGAAAAGCTCCCGATTGCAAAGCGGGACTTGTAGCAAAAAGCGGGAATACAATTGCCAAGAAATACTGCACAAACATTTTCAAAATAAAAACGCTGACCGGCAAACAAATGAACTAGTGAACCAATGAACTATTGAACAAATGAACTAGTGAACTATTGAACCAATGCACTAATAATCGTAATTTCGCCTATGCTAAAAAAAGAACGTTACCGTTGTTTTGTAGAGCATTTTTCTACCAAACAGCCGCACGCTGAGACAGAACTACATTACAACAATCCATTCCAGTTGCTGGTAGCGGTAATTTTATCTGCCCAGTGTACGGATAAGCGTATCAACCAAGTAACACCGGCACTTTTTAATCGTTTCCCTAACGCCAAAGCGCTTGCTGAAACTACACCAGACATTGTTTTTGATTATATCAAAAGCGTGAGTTACCCCAACAACAAGGCTAAACATTTGGTTGGGATGGCCAATATGCTGCTTCATCAATTTAACAACGAGGTGCCATCGGATGTGAAAGAGCTGCAAAAAATGCCAGGTGTTGGCAGAAAAACAGCTAACGTGATCGCATCTGTAGTGTATAACGAGCCTGCAATGGCGGTAGATACGCACGTTTTTAGGGTAGCCAACAGGCTGGGGCTAACTAAGGGCAAAACGCCATTGGCGGTGGAAAAAGATTTGGTAAAAAACCTACCCGAACATACCATAGCCACGGCACACCATTGGTTAATTTTACATGGCAGATATGTATGTGTAGCCCGCAGTCCAAAGTGCGAAATTTGCGAGTTAACCTATTTTTGCCAATATTTTGAAAAGCTACAGAAAGCTAAAAACATGAGCAAAATTTAACACATCAAAAAAATTTTCTAAAATTATTTGCATTTATTATAAACAATTTGATATGTTTGCTAAAATTATTAGTTAAACATAATTTATTATTTGCCGAAACGTATTGTTATATTTATTCCCTGAACTTTAAAAAACATGAATCCAAACGCAGACAAATTAAAAGCTTTGCAGCTTACTTTAGATAAACTTGAAAAATCATACGGCAAAGGTTCTATCATGAAACTTGGCGACCAAGCGGTAGAAAGCATGGAAGCAATTTCTACGGGATCTATTAGCTTGGATATTGCTTTAGGTGTTGGCGGCGTACCAAAAGGTCGTATCATTGAAATTTACGGACCAGAATCATCAGGTAAAACAACTTTAGCGACACACATTATTGCAGAAGCTCAAAAGAAAGGCGGCATAGCTGCAATAATTGATGCGGAGCATGCTTTTGATAAATTTTACGCAAAAAAATTAGGTGTTGACACTGACAACCTATTAATATCTCAACCTGATAATGGTGAGCAAGCCTTAGAAATTGCTGATAATTTGATTCGATCGGGCGCTATTGATGTAATTGTTATTGACTCTGTTGCTGCTTTGGTGCCTAAAGCTGAAATTGAAGGCGAAATGGGCGATAGCAGAATGGGGTTGCAAGCTCGTTTGATGAGCCAGGCGTTACGTAAATTGACAGGAACTATTGCAAAAACTGGATGTTGCTGTATTTTTATTAACCAGTTACGTGAGAAAATTGGTGTAATGTTTGGTAACCCTGAAACTACAACTGGTGGTAACGCACTTAAATTCTACGCATCAGTACGTTTAGATATTCGCCGCACGTCGCAGATTAAAGATTCTGACGAGGTTTCAGGTAACCGCGTTAAGGTGAAAATTGTAAAAAACAAAGTTGCCCCTCCTTTCCGTTTGGCTGAGTTTGACATCATGTTTGGTGAAGGTATTTCTAAAACAGGCGAAATTATTGATCTTGGTGTTGATTTTGGCATTGTTAAAAAAGCTGGATCTTGGTTCTCTTATGGTGATACTAAGTTAGGTCAAGGTAGAGATGCAGTTAAACAATTGCTACTTGACAACCCTGAGTTAGCGGAACAAATTGAAGCACAAATTAGAGAAGAAGTGAGCGGAGAGCAGTTAGAAGAAAATTAGAATTTGCCCACTACATAAATTAAAGCGCATGTTTATTGAAAACATGCGCTTTTTATTTTTAGCTTGACTGATGGTGAGTTGTTTGATGCTTCTTAACCTCTCGGCTCAACAAAAACCAAAACGTCATTTGGCCTATTGCCACTCCAGTTAGTGCACTGTACAGCTCTTGCTGCAACGCTAACAAAATATAAAGTGAGCAAAATTCTACCAGCAACACTATTATGGTAAGAAAAACCACTCTATTTTCTAATTTATTCTTCAAAAGAAAAAGGATGTCTAGGCTGTAAACAAATGATGGAAATACAGAAAAAAACAACAAAACGCCTAGGATTGGGGTAGTTTCTATTCCTGCAAAATGCCTGAAAATAATTGAAATAACGAGCAGTATAATTGGCGTAATAAATAAACCAGCCGAGCAAATTAAACGTTTAACTTTACGATAGACCATCTCCCCGTTTCTATATAGGTTTTTTTGATATGGAGAATAAATTAAATAAGGTATTATCATTGCGTTAACGAAAACAGCGTTAAATAACTGATAATTGGCCAACAAAGATTTGTTATGAGTGTACGAAACCAAGTACAAATCAAGTCGCGACATCAAAAACCCTACAATAGAAAAAATGAATAACCCGTAAGATTTCCAAAGATAACTTACATCAAAACTTGGCCTAACATACCAAGGATATACATAGCCGTTAAGTATGGAAACGGCCAACAACGTACGCAATAACTGATAAAACGTGTACAACCTGAGGAAGTTTTTAATATCTCCAAATGATTGAAAACTAAAAAAACAGACTAAAAAGCAAACATAACAAACCACTTCAATTAAGCTAGACCACGTGTACAAGCGTTCGTAGCGCATTAGTGCAAAAAAAAGTTGTCCCACGAATGTAACTGCGATAGAGAGTGCAATAGCAGTTGCTATTGCAACAGGAAATAGAAGAAAAGTGATACCAAAAGACAGCAACAAGATAGGCATCCTACTTAGCAATAGCTCCTGGATTATTACAACAGCGTTATTTGGCCTGCGGCTTATCTTCCTAATAATCAAATCTGTACCACCCCAAGCAACTATGGCAACTGCTGCCATTAAGTAAAGTGAATAACCAACAAAATCAGCCCATAGGTTTTTTGAGTAATGGTTGATTACTAAAAAGGGAAGAGAAAAACTAATTATGCTACTTATGCCTTGCCGCAGCACATTCTTAAGTATGGTTGAAAACTTCCGTTTTAGCATTAAGGTAGGTTGTTAGGAAAGTAGATAAATTTTATTCTGAGCAAATAAAGTTATATTTTGCAAATATGTTGATCTACCTCGACGATTTTATTTTCCACTTACAGTCGGTTGGTGGCATATCCGTTTATTGGAAATCGGTAATCTCGGAAATGTCCAAATCTAAGGCCATCGATTTTAAAGTACTCACAAATAAGATAAATCCCTGCTCCATAAAAGAAATCAGTTCAAAACAGCTGTCAGAGTATCGATATCCATTTTTCTTATCACGCATCTTATTAAAAAAACTGCAACCAAAAAGCATTTTTCATTCCAGTTACTTGCGTATTTCTTTACAAAAAAACATAGCTAACGTAGTAACCATACATGATTTAGCGGCAGAGATGGGACACGTAAAAGGTATACGTGCAGCAGTGAAAAAATGGCTTCAAAAAATCGCTATTAAACGTGCCGATGGTATTATTTGCGTATCTGAAGAAACCAAAAAAAACCTGTTAATTTACTACCCAGATGCTTTTAGTAAAAAAATTTGTGTGATACATCACGGATGTTCCGATACACTATTTCCGTTAGAAGGCATTCAAAAGGTTAACAATAAAATCATTTTTGTAGGTAGGCGCAGCCACTATAAGAATTTTCAGATTTGTATCGATATTATCGAAAAACTACCTCAATATAACCTGGTGGTAATTAGCAACGAAAAGTTCTACAAAACAGAATGGAAAACTTACAAATCGAAATTTGGGAACAGGATACAACATTTCGAAAACATCAGCACCGATGAGTTAAACTATCATTATAACACTGCCCATTGCCTAATATACCCAAGTAAATATGAAGGTTTTGGATTACCTGTTCTTGAAGCCATGAAAACAGGGTGTCCAGTAGTTTGTTCGGATATTCCATGCTTGAGAGAAATTGCAGAAGATGGAGCTATATTTATTAGCGACTACGAAAATCCTGATGCATTTGTAAACGAAATACTTTCTTTAAACCACTTGCAAAAAAGAACAGAAATGATAAAAAAAGGGATAAAAAGGGCTCGAAAATTTAGCTGGGCGAACCACCTTATTTCGATGACTCAATTTTATTCAATAGTACATCATAGTAAATTTGGAGAGTCGGCGTCAAACTATTAAACCTTAAATTTTGATATCAAATTAAATAAAGTTAAAACTAGCGGCAATAAGCTTAATGAACAAGTGAATATAACCAGAAAGATAGCAGCATATTGCGTTGGCCCTCAGCTAAATCTAAAAACATAATTACAATTACTTCAATAAATGCAATAACCCTCGCTTACCAAGCTTGACATTTTTTAATAAACAGCAATGAAGAATTAGAAATTGTTTAAATTTCAGTTTAACTTTTTACTTGTCAGTCTGAGCTTGGCGGAGACTACTTGTTAAAAAATGTTTCGAAAAGCTCAACATGACAGCTGTATGTTAATCAACAGAAATTTAAACAGTTTCTTAGATAGTTAGTAATTATCATTTACTAAGTATACGCTTAACCTCAACAAATATTGGAGGCAGCAAAAGCCTTAGAAATTTTCTTAGCCTACTAGCAAAACCTACACTGCCAAGCTTAGCTATGCTTTGAATTTCATCTTTTGATAGGCCATAATCCTCCAAAAATCTATGCGCCAAACTTTTATATCCCAAACTAAATAATATGATGGCCGCTTTAAAACCAAACTGTCCATTCAAACGATCAACAACATATATAGCATCGCCACAAGGTGCATAATGTTCATGCGTTGCAAAATCATCTCTCCGATAGGTCCTGAAATCGACAAGTGTATACCCAAAACTCCGCAAAAAGGCATCTACATCGGTAAAAAGCGCTTGATTTTTATATACAGGTATAGTTGAAACTTCTACTTTTATTACAGCGATGCTCTTATCAATCAACAGTTGGCTACTCCCCTTCAACACTTCCAATTCGCTGCCCTGTGTATCTATTTTCAAATAGTCTATTTGTTTAATCCCCTGCTCAAGCACATAGCTATCCAAAGTTCTCATTTGTACGGGAGCTTGGCTTTTTACCGATATAGCATCTGCCCACTTATCAAATTCCTTGTATTGACCGAAGTGCTTTAAGTAGTTGTCCTTATCGGGTGTCAACAAACTACTCATGGAAGCATTTTGGGTGATATTAAGCGAAACCTGCGCTACGTCGGCTACGCCTAATGCATATTGGTTAATGCGAAGTTTCTTAAATTTATGATTAAGATAGCGTTTCGTCAAGTTTGCACATTCAATGTAATTAGGCTCAAAGGCGTACATCTCTGTTATACTTAACAAATTGCGAAAATATTCCAACGCACCTTTAGCGCCAACATCAACAAGTACAATGTCTTGAATATTATGATTATCTAACACCTTGATTAATTGACTATTCAGCATTTTCTGACGTATAAATTACTTCTGCGCCTTCGGTATTTGGCATCCTATATTTCAACCAAAATCTATTTGCTAATTTTATCTCGTAGGGATAACTAAAAATATTAAGCGCATATCGCCAGCTAGATAAAAGCTTTATTAATCGTATTTGCCACTTAGTTAATTTTAAATCAGATATGGTTGGATAGCGGGCATTTATCACTAGTTCAAAATCAAGAATTTTGTTCACGATTTTGGGGCTCAACCAAGGTGTAAGTGGATTTCTTCGCAAATCGAATTTTTGCCAATTATCATCCAGCCAATCATCAAGATGTTGTGGAAATTTAAACCCTAATGCTTTTACTTGTTCGTACATCTCCGAACCTTCGGTTGGTACCGGGCTATAAACGTAAATAATGATTTCCGTAGCTGGGTTTAATACTTTGATTTTCTTGATGAAATTTATATCAAAATTAACTTGCTGCATTACCTTTTGAGCCGTAGGTGCCGGGAAACCAAGTACAAACGAAAACTCCGGAATAATACCCACAGCTTTCATACGTTTAACGAAGTTAAGCATTTGCGCCTGCGACTGTGTACCACCCTTATCTACCTGCTTAAGGATTTCATCATTCCCACTCTCAGCGCCAAAAAAAATCATTTTACAACCACATGCTCTCATCAATTTCAACGATTCATCGGAGTATTTATCAATGGTATCTATCCTCCCTTCACCCCACCAAGTAATATTTTCATCCTTAATTAAATGGCAAAACTCCACCACTCGCTTTTCCGAAACAAAAAAGTTGTTGTCAAAAAACTCCACCGAGTCAACGCCATATTTGTTTTTTAGGAACTTGATATCTTGATAAATTAACGATGCACTTTTGCCTTTCCAACGTGCCTCAAAAATGGGTACTACTGCACAAAAAGAACATGTAAATGGGCATCCAAAACTGGAATGATAGCCAATTGTTTTGTTTCCAAGATAGGTTTTACCCAAATAATTTTTAAGTGGATAAAGTGTATTCAAATAATCATACGGCAGTAAAGGCAAGTCATCCATATCAATTAAGGTCACCTTTGGTGTCTTGATTATATGGCCATCTTGTTTATAAATTAGGTTACTAATTAGCGGAATTGTAGGTTTTTGTTGATCTAAGGCATCAAGCAAAGCCGGAAACGCTAAGTCTCCTATGCCATTAATCACATAATCTACATATCCCGAATCTAGCACTACTTTATGTTGGTTGGTGGCAAAATATCCTCCCCAAATAGTTACAACATTTGGAAATTGGCCTCTAATTTTTTTGGTAATTGGAATAGCTTCTTTAAGTTGCGGCCCCGGCATTACTGTGCATCCAAAATATTTATATTCTCCTGTCCGCAAGTATGCTTCTATCTTTGCGCCGGGATCTGTTTCCATATTCCCATCAACAATGACATATTCCCATTTACCGTGTATAGAAGCTGCCACTTGCAGAATTCCGATAGGAACGCGATGCTTATTTTTAGCACTTCGTGGATTGAAGAGTATGACTTTGTTCACTTTAATTTTACTAATATTATTTTCAATAGGTTTATCTATAAATTATGGCAATCAGTTGTTGATAATCAATAACTTGTAGCCTTATTAAATACTGAATTCACAAACCAGCATTTTCTTTGCAAGCATCATTACCATCTTTATTGCTTTTTTAACGCTATTTTTAGCCATCACTGGAAGCGAAACTATATTTATTAATTTCAAACAGATAATTTTGCTCAATTATACGATCGTGCCGTTCTATTTGGTTCCAAATTAGCTGATTTTTTTCGGCTATTTCTCGTATCTGACGTATCTCACAATGCTCGCTTAGCACCAAAATTATTTTGGCATAAGATTGCATGTAAGCACTTATTTCACGAAATAAACGTTCAAAAAAACTGAAATCTTCACCACAATACCACGCCTGCTCAGCATAGTTTTGAGGTGTTTTTGGAAAATATGGTGGGTTTATTAAAATGATGTCAAATTGCATTTGTGGTACCATATCTAATAAATCCGACTGATATACACTTAAACGTTGTCCATTGCGTTCAGCATTTGATTTTGTACATGCACATGCCGCAGGGTTAATGTCAACTGCAGTTACTGAGGCCTTTTTTTTTGCGGCATAAATGGCTACCGCCCCGCTCCCACTTCCTATTTCAAGTAGGCTTCTGTCTTTCACCTCGTTGCGATCTAACCAGTTCAACAAAATCTTAGTGCTGAAGAAAAAAACAGGATGAAAAACCCCTGGTGAAACCACTAAATCCATACCTTTTAATTTAGCCCTACGCGAAGATGATCCGTACCAATGATACAATGGCTGCAAAACATACCTACTTAAAGGCTTATTAAGTTGCTGAATTATTTTTCTCATGCCACTAATTTCCTTTTTTCTAGATACATGCCTATTCGAGCTTTAACTGATTTTAGCTTCGCCTTTAAACTATCGTGCCAAGCCAAGTCACGTTCTTTTCGCTGAAGAAAAGTCATTTCACTATTGATCCACTGAATTGCGTACTGGTAATATTTTTTGCTAAATGTCTGTTTAAATGCAATTTGCCTGTCCGTTGTAGTAGCAAAATCGAGGTCAGCTACATTACTTGAAGCCTCCACTTGCTGAAATAGTTCGGTACCTCTAATTGGATAAGTAATGGTAATTGTATAAAACGTTGGATTAGCCTTTTTTAGGTGTTTTAATGTTTGCTTAATATCTTGTTCTGTTTCCTCGGGATAGCCCAACATGATAAATGTTCCTGCCTCTATGTCATTTTGTTTTGCTGCTCTTATCATCTGCTGTACTAAATCTACATCTACACGCCTGTCCATCAAATCAATAATGTTTTGACTACCACTTTCTGCGCCAATCCAAACCCTATAGCAACCGCTTTGCTTAAGCAATTTGATCACCTCATCATTCATCCTATCAGCTCGTGTGATACATTCGTATTTAATATTGAGGTTTTTCTCTTTCACTATTGTAGCGAATTCTACAAGCCACTTATGACTTATGGTAAATACATCATCTACAAACCAAATGTTATCAGGATTGTATTGTTGAGCAATATATTCCAACTCTTCCACTACATTAGCAGGAGTGCGCCTTCGATAGCTTTTACCATAAACTCCCCTGCTGCACCATTTACAAGTGTATGGGCAACCCCGCATGGTGCTAATGGTGATTGAGCTATAGCCATGATACTGCTTCCAAGTAGCCAAATACTTAGCTAAATCAATCTTTTTCCTATTTGGAAAAGGAAGTTTGTCAAGCTCCTTGTTGAGTGGACGTTCTGGATTAGTAAATACCTTGCCCTTGTCTAAAAAAGAAATGCCGGGTATATGATCAACTTTATCTTGGCGGATAATTGCTGCTACCAATTCACCAAATGTTTCTTCACCTTCTCCCAGTACAATATAATTAGCACCCAGCTTCAAATACGCTTCCTTATTGTACCTTACATCCGGTCCGCCTAAAACTACTTTCACTTTCTTTAGCGCCTGATGTGTATTAACAAACCTTAATAGTTTTACGACATTCAATTTGGTAACCAAGTTTACGTATATCCCTAGCACCAATGGGCTATTCGAAATCAGGTAGTTGCTCAATTCGTTAAAACTTGAGAACGTACTATCAAAAACTTCGTTAGCTATACCTTGTTCCTCTAAAAAAGAAGAAAGGTAAAGAATCCCCAACGGCGGGTATGGCTTCATGATCTGCTGCTCGGCAGCATCTTCATCAATAAAATATCCATGTGTTAGAACCACCATAAATTTAAGCGCTTAATTTTTTCCAGAGCTAGTGATTTTAACCATATAATGATCACTAAAAAAACACAAAAAGCTGAGCCCTTTAACTAAATTTTCTAGTTTAACAAGCAAATTAAAAAGCGCAGGGCACTTTGTTGCCCATGCATTTAAATAAGATGGCCATATAAAAAACCCAACTGTTTGAAAGTTAGTAATTTTTAACGATGGAGGCAAAAGACGCTTGAGGGTTTTTGGAGAATAATACCAAGTTTTCACGAAATTATCCGCATTTAGTTGGGCGTTTACTGAGTCCTTAGTGTAGCGTCGGAATACATTTTTCCAATTCAGTTTTAAACAAAAATAAAAGGATTCCCAAATACAAACTGTAGGCATTAATACCAAGTAAATACAGCCATTTGGCTTTAGCATTAACGATAGCTGCTGAAGCAGAGATTCGATTTCAAACCGATCTAAGCAATTCAGTCCACCGAAGTTAGAATGGATAATGTCAAACCGTTTTTCCAAAACGATTGGAGACAAATTAGAGGCGTCTTCTAACCTAAAACTTGCCTTTAAATTAGTTTTATTTTTTTGTTCTGCCACCTCTACCATCTTCTCAGAGATGTCGGTTGCTAGGATGCTATTCACTTGCTTTTTTTCACCAAACCACTGCGCATCTTCCCCGGTTCCGCAATTCAATTCAAAAATATCTACGTTTTTTAATCCCTGTAGATTTTTATCTAAGAATTTAAGAACTATATTTCGTTGTGCTATACCAATTTTAGTGTTTGTGAATTCTTGGTCGTAGTAGGAAGCTGTGAAGTCAAATTGTTTTGTCATAGTCGAAGTAGAAAGTAAATTTACAATATGTTAAACGGAAAAAAATTATTGTAGTTATTCCGGCCTATAACGCCGCAAAAACAATAGAAGACACCTACCATACCATTCCTCCTGGCTTCGTAGACGAAATCATATTGGTAGATGATTTCAGCAATGATGCAACCTTTGAAATTGCGAAAGATAACTTATTGATTAAAAACTGTATTAAACTTGATAAAAATGTGGGTTATGGAGGGAATCAAAAGAAATGCTATCAGATGGCACTTGCTTTAAAGGCAGATATCATTTTAATGTTACATGGTGATTACCAATATGATCCCAGATTAATTCCAGCGATGGTAAGTATGATTGCTTACGATGTATACGATGTTGTACTTGGTTCGCGTATTATTGGCAACAGGACAATCGTTGGTAAAATGCCTCGCTACAAATATGTTTCTAATAGGATACTCACCGCATTTCAAAATTTGATGCTCAACACTAAATTAAGCGAATACCACACAGGTTTAAGAGCATATAAAAGCAGTTGCCTGGAAGCAATTCCTTTTGAAAAGAACAGCGATAATTTCATCTTCGACAATCAAATTTTACTTCAATTAATAAACAAGAAGTTTCACATTGGAGAGGTATCATGCCCAATAAAATATTTTAAGGAGGCCTCATCCATTTCTTTTAAAAACAGCTTAGTTTATGGAATAGGCATATTGCGAATAACCTTCACTTACCTAATGCATAGATGGGGCGTAAGGAAAGAAAAAATATTTAGTTAGCTCCAAGTAAATTTGGTTCATCATCATTAGGTTCTCTAATTGATTTTGGAATAGGCACACTTTTATGTGGTGCTAATTTATCTACCTCATGCCTATCATAGAGTTGTCCTAAAAACGGAAATTCATGATGTTGATGTGTGCGTAATTTAGCCAAATGCCGTCTTATTTCCTCAATGCTTAAATGCCACTCAAAAGCTAAGGTTTCTGCAGATGGTTCCATGTAACTGATATACATGATTTCTGCCAGTTCATGATCTTTTTTATTCTCATAGTTAATTTCAGTTGATAGTTGTTTGCGATACTTGATCAACTTATCATTATTGCGTTTATTTAGTGATACAAATTGTTCATAGTTCAGGTAACCTTTGATATTGGGGGTACTCATAAAGTTATCCAGTAGATAGGATTCGTGACACCACATACATTTGGCGGGCTTACCTGCGTCACCGTAAGAATTTGGCGAGGCATTTACCAACCGACCATTATGGCTGTAAATTAAGTAACGTAGCTGTCCATTTGGCATCATATCAATCAGCTCAAACAGTTCTTCCTTAAAATTCCCTTGGCTAAAATGCCCCGATCCTTCTACTGCAATAAATTGTTGAGCTGTTATAGCCTCAACTGTGGTATCCATTCTTATTAATCGTTCTCCTTTGGACACAGATGAAATTTCGACAGCATATTCGGCTTTACTAGATGCGTTAACGCTAGGATGCAAAAACTCACTGTAGGTTTTGGGTGCTTGAACCATTTCGTAGTAATGATTACTAGCATAAATGGAACAAATGACGAATCTATTCAACATTATCGAACCATAGAGATGATACTCTTGAGTATTTTTAGCAGCAGCTATTATTCTTCGCCACTTTTCCAACACCACTGGCCGAAAACCTAACTTAGACACATCAATTCTCCAAAGTGTATCGGTAACTTTTTCAATTCCGCGTGCTGTTGTTTTTTTGGGTAGAGTTGCTCCAACTTGCGAAAACGACCACAGTAACCCTTTGTAAATAAGCTCGTCTGTCTCGTCATGGTAAGACTTGTTGTGACGAAGGTTAATCGTATATGATTCATTTTCGACACCTTCCTTTTGTCGGAACAATTGAAAGGCAGCAACAAAGGTTATTAAAACGGCCAAGAAGCAAATTACCTTTTTCATATTGCTATAATTTTTGGGTCGATACTTTTTGTAAAGTCAACCATCCGAACCGGCCATTTCGATCGGATAGGTACCAGATTTCATTTTTGTTAATTAGTATTGGCTTTTTGATTAAAGATGACCGTATACCTGTTGGTTTATGATGTAAAAAAATTTGGTTGTCGATAACTTCACATGCATTCGTGTCAATTTCGGTTATAGGAAATTTTCTAGATGCACTGTTAACCCCATTAATTCCTAAAGCAAAAACGGTAAGCTCACCACGTTTAACAATGTAATTGTAGGTTACAAAATTTTTATGATTTGGCCACACATAGGTATAATTGGGCGAGTGTTTTTTAGCGTTTACCAGTTGAGGCAAAAAAGCAATCCCAACCAAAAGATAGGCGGGCCTTAAGCGAAACATCTTTCGAAAAGCAAAGAAAAAAACGAAAATAAACAACCCCAAGCATGCCCACATTCGTCCATATGCAAAAAATTCGTTTGCTTTTTCAAAACGCCAATAAGGCCAGTTGACCATCAAAGTAAGTAAGCATAGAAAAAACAGCTTTTGTGCCTTTGAAATTTGCAAACTAAGCAGAAATACCATTGGAATAACCCAAAAAACTTGAGCATAAGACGCCGTTCGGTTTTGTAGCACAAAATAACCGATAGTAAGCGACGCTAAAATAGCCAACTCATTTTCTCGATTTTGATAAATGAAGGCTACAATAATTGACGCTACAAGTGTCTTGAAAGCAAATAACAAAACAGCATAAACCAAAGGGTCATTAAAAAGCCCCAGTGGATTATAATTATTGTCTTTAACGAATAAGTTCTTTAAAAAAACCTCCATAGATTGCCCAGAAAAATGCCAGTCTACAGCGGTCTGATATTTAACCGAAGCCAATAAAACATCGGTTAAGTAAAAGTGCCAAAAGTTGAACCCTAAATGCAGCACTGAGATAAAAACTAAAACCAGTACAAATGATAGCGTAAATAACGTTTGTTTATAGCGTTTACTGATAATGAGGGGAGTTAATAGCAGTAGCGGAAAAATCTTAATCAATACTGCCAATGCAAGCAATAAACAGCCCAACAGCCACCATTTACCATTAATAAGATGATAACCAATCAACAAAAAGGCAAAACACACAAAATAAGATTGACCTGTATTAATATGATTTATAAGAGGCGTCAAAAAAATTAAGGGAATTAGAAGAATTAGGAGAAGATTACTATCAGGTAAATAAGTCTTAAAAAAAAGCAGCACGGCGAACACAAAAATTAGGTAACTGAAACAGTTAAATAACAGCTTAGCTTTAAGGGCGTTCTCTATCAGCGTAAATGGATAAAAAAAGGTACAAGTAAAAGGCGTGTTTAGATAAAAGTCTAGTACAACATTATCCGTTTTTTCAATTTGATTTACATAGTGGTTATACTTGTCCAAATCATACAGGAAAAATAAGGCCTCATCATGGTAACTTTGTGAAGCTAACGCGGGGTAATAGCTATTTCCAAAATCAGATATAGGCGCTTTTATTGATTTGAATAAGGCAAAATATCCAAAAATCAAAAAATATACCCCTAGGACAAAAAGTTTCTTATTTTTCACGTTAACTGGTATAATTTCATTTTTCGGAATAGCCTATTTTTAACAATAATTTGTCGGAATAGCGAGAGTATAGTTTTAATACGCACTGAGAATTTCATTCTATTCCTTAATCGATCCTTAAGTTTAAGGCTCCTAAAATAGGCATGAGTATAACTATAAAGCATCCTGTAGAACTCCTTCGAGTAGGTGCCTTGGTACATCATTTCCAAATCATTGGAATGCAACCAATTCTGTTTTTCCTGAAGCTGTTGCTTTACTTTTTCGTAAAAACCAGTACCAGGCAGGGGATAAGATACCGATATTCCAATGTCATGAGGCATAATCTGCGCAATCATTTTAAGGGTAGATTTGATATCCTCAGCGTTTTCATCTAGGTAACCATATTGAATGAACAAGCAAACTTTAACACCATTTTCTTTGAGCAATCTTGAAGCTTCATAAATTTGCTCAACCGTTGTACCCTTATCCATTGCATCAAGGATTTTTTGGCTTCCACTTTCAGCACCCATCCAAACCTCATCCAAGCCGGCAGCTACTAACTCTTTAATAGTTTCATCTTTAAGTAGCAAATCTGCCCTGCTTTGTATTTTCAGCTTTGGTTTAAGTGCATTTTCTTTTAAAAGGAGGCTAAATTCTTTAACCCAACTAGGTTTCAAGCCAAAAATATCGTCGCAAATCCAAAAATGACTTGCATTAAATCTCTCCATCAAATACTTGAGTTCAATAACCACATCATTTGGCCGCCTGCTGTTGTACCTATTGCCATAAATTGGTTTAGCGCACCAGTTGCACTTAAAAGGACATCCCCTTGTTGTGGCAACATTTAATGAAACAAAGCCATGGTTTATTTGCCAAACTTTTTGATATTTAGCTATGTCTAACAAATCCCAAGCAGGCATGGGAAATTGCTCCAAGTCGGTTTGAACACTTTTTTTTAGGCTTCTTTCTAAGATTCCATCTTTTAAGTAAGCAATACCATCTATACCTTGCCAATTTTCTTGGGGTTGAGAAACTAGCTTTAACAATGTATTTTCTGCTTCGCCAAGCATCACTACGTCAGCTCCCTGTGCCAAGTATTTTTCAGGATGATCGGTTGCATCGCTACTACTTACCAACACTTTTGCACCAAATTGCTTACTAAGCTTAATCATTTCGAAACAGGCGTCTCTCATATTGGTGAGACACATTTTACTCAGATAGTTAAAACTATCATCGTAAAAAACTACAAAATCGGGCTTTTCTTTCTCCAAGTAGCATATAATTTCTCCTGGATTGGTTGATAGATTACAATCAAAAAGTATTACTTCAAAATTCTTATCTCTAAGATATGCGGCCGCCAACAGCGTATTGTAAGGTGGATACGGCTGTTTGAACTGCCATTGCTTAGGGTCAAGTTGATAAAAATATGAGTGGGTAAGCAGTATTCTAGCCATAACGTTTTGAAGTAGAATCAAATTTCTGAATAGACTGCTTCCAATTTTTCATTAAATCGCTGCATTTTCTCTTCTAATAAAGTAGTAACTTTTTTAAAGTAATTTCCAGTGTGTATTTTAATAGAGTGCTTGGTTAAATTAATATTCTGACTTGATTCAGCAAACATCGCACTCGAATAAAGCCTTTTTATCCGCCATCGTTGAAATTTGAAGATCAAATTCTCTAATATATCTCCCAAAAAATTATTAAAGGTTGCTTCGATAATTTTTTTAATAAAGTGATTGGGTACTTCTTCAACTTGTTGGTTTTGCAAAGGATAAAGTGGAAAATACGTCCTAGCCCAATCGTTAGCATCTAAAAAGTGATGGTACATAGCTTTACTAAATAGTGGTTTTACCGAAACACATTCAAATGCAGTATAGTAATTTTTATAAGGGATTTCCAGATACTTTTCATCAACAAAGTAGTTCATACATAATAGTTGAGGATTAGTATTAAAAAATATCTTACGATATAAAAAGAGTGATGCGTGGGCTAACCATATACGCTTATGCTTGGCAACAATGAAATAGTCAACATCACAGTCCACATCCATATAATCTTTAGATATGGAACCTGAAAGAAAAACACCTTTTATGAAAGGAAATTTAACCAGTTTGTAACCATTAGATTTGGCTACAGGCAGCCAATCCTTTGCAGACTGATTTCCTATTTTTCTTCTGTCAACTAGTTCTTTTTTAAAATTTAGAAGGTAAAAATCATCAATCTTGTGAATCAACTTTTTGTCGACCATTGCCGCTAAAATATTAGGCAAATTGATTGAATCTAAGTCTTGACATCGCTCCCTTATCTCTTTTTCTAAAAGGGGATAGCTAAAAACATCAGCGTAGGCTATAATTTTTGCAATAGCCAAATACTCGTTCTTCTTAAACTTATTCATAGGTAAAATAATATTTAGGAAGAGGTAAGTTATGAAAAAAAGCCGTCTATCTAAAACTTGAAGCCTTTGGCGCTGTTGGGATTTTCTCTTTAACAAAAGAAGAATCTAAGCGTACGATAGTGTAAGCAGCTATAATGGCACCTACCAAAAGCAAAGCCAAACCTAGGTAATTCTTTTTCTTATCTTTTTTAATCACCCAAAATAAAAAGGCAATTAACGGAATAGCTAATAAACCAAAAAATATAAAACTGCTTGTTTGCATATCATCAATATTAAAAAATCATACGAGCCATTGGCGCTACCTCCTGCCCTACAAATTGCTTATTTAGGAACTTATGATAACCGGCTATCGCAATCATGGCAGCGTTATCAGTACAATATTCAAATTTAGGAATAAACACCTCCCAACCCAAAATTTCTTGCTGTGCCAGTAAGGCATTTCTTAATCCAGAATTGGCGGAAACTCCTCCAGCTATGGCAATTTGCTTACAGTTGTATTGCTTTGCTGCTTTCTTTAACTTGTTTAAAAGAATATTAACAATGCTATACTGCACCGATGCACAGATATCGGCCAAATGCTCTTCTACAAAATTGGGGTTATTCTTTTGGTTATCTCTAATGAAATATAATATCGCTGTTTTAAAGCCGCTAAAACTGTAGTTTAAACCTTGTATTTGTGGTTCTGGAAACTGGTAAGCATGCGGATTACCTTCTTTAGCGTATTTATCAATCAGTGGGCCGCCAGGATATGGCAGGTTTAAAATCTTTGCGGTTTTATCAAATGCTTCGCCGGCGGCATCGTCTAATGTTTCACCAACAATTTCCATATCAAAATAATCTTTCACCAGCACAATTTGCGTATGCCCACCTGAAACGGTAAGACACAGAAATGGAAATTTTGGATGCGGATCATCGATGAAATGGGCCAAAATATGCGCCTGCATGTGGTTTACAGAAATCAGTGGAAGATCGAGTGCCAAAGCAAAAGATTTGGCAAAAGAAACCCCTACTAACAAAGAACCCAACAATCCCGGACCTTGCGTAAACGCCACACCTTCAAGCTGCTTTTTATCCACTCCGGCAATGGCTAAAGCCTGTTGTACAGCGGGCACAATATTCTGCTGGTGAACCCTTGAAGCAAGTTCAGGAATTACACCTCCATAATTTTCATGAATTGTTTGGTTTGCAATAACATTGGCAGTAATTTTGCCGTTATCACAAATGGCAACCGAAGTTTCGTCGCAGGATGATTCTATAGCTAATATGATAGGCACGGAAAAGATATTTTAAGCTACAAAATTATTAAAAAACTATTAAAAATACTTCTTTGGATTATCGCTTCAATTATTTTATTGATTGCGGGCGTACTATTTTCACTACAATTTAAACCCGTACAAACCTACGTAGCACAAAAAGCAGCAGCTTATCTTTCAAAAGAATTAAAAACAACTGTACGTGTTGGTGGCCTTTATGTTGTTCCTTTTAAATCGGTTGTGCTTGAAGATTTACTGGTGTTAGACTTGGAAAAGGATACATTAGCGCACTTTCCGAAGTTTTTAGTTGATATCAATCAGTTTTCGCTTAAACAGCGCATACTTGACGTTAACACCGTTCAAATTAATAACGGAACTTTCTTTTTAAAAGATCAAAAAGATGGAAACTCTAATTTAGATTTCATTATCGATTATTTTGACAGTCCTTCCCCAAAACCCAAAAAGAAAAAAAAGAAGTTTGAGTTTTTATTTGACAGGATTATCATCAACAACCTACATTTCAAGTACAAAAACTTAAAATATAACCGACCAAGTCCTAATGCCGTAAATTTTGAGGACATTGATGTTAAAGAAATGAATGGCATTTTCGAAGGTTTAAACACGAAAGACCACTTCATTCAAGCGAACATCAAAAATTTGACGTTAAAGGAGAAAAGTGGTTTTTACCTCAAAAATTTAACAGCGCTCGCTACGGTTGATTCTAACGCCATCGAACTAAAAAAACTGTTACTGATTACCAATAGAACCCGCCTTACCGACTACTATCAAATGAAATTCAAAACATTTAGGGATTTCAAAGATTATGAGAACAAGGTACGGATGAAGGCCAATTTCAAGAATAGCCATTTATCATCAAGCGATGTTGCCTTTTTTGCGCCAGCTTTGCAAAAAATGAAGCTGGATATTGATATTGATGGTCAAATTAATGGTTTGGTGAATGATTTAAGAGCTAAAAAACTATCAATAAAGGCTGGCAGAGCAACTTATATCAAAGGCGATTTTTCAATGAAAGGTTTACCCAACTGGGAAGAAACTTTTATGGATATGAAAATAGAGTTGGCCGGTACCAATAAAAAAGATTTAGATGAAATATTGACCGACCTTACTGGTAAAAAAGTAAAATCGATCCCTGAAATTGTAAATAAGTTTGGCAACATCAATTTCAACGGCTATTTCACTGGCTTTCAAAATGATTTTATTGCATACGGAGAGTTTAAAACCAAGCTTGGTAGGCTACGCTCGGATGTCAACATGAAAATTGACAAAAAGGGTACACCATCGTACAGTGGGAATGTAAAAACCTATGACTTTAACATCGGCGATTTACTTAACGAAAAGCTGCTGGGCCGCATCACCTCCGAACTTAACATTAAAGGAAAAGGAACTGAAGTAAAAGAGCTTACTGAAGAATTGAAAGGGCAGATCAGCTACTTGGATTTTAAAGGTTACCGCTATAGAAATATCAATATCAATGGAACTTTTGACAAGAAATTCTTCGACGGAAGTTTAAAAATTAACGATAAAAACGTCCAGTTAGATTTTGATGGTGGTGTTAACTTAAATCCTAAGTTGCCCGTCTTCAACTTTAGAGCAAACATTAGAAATGCCCGTTTAAAAACCTTAAAACTCTACAAAGATTCTTTAAAAGTAGATGCCATTTTTAGCACTAATTTTTCGGGAACTAATTTAGACAACCTGCAAGGAAGCTTACTGTTGCAACAAATTACCATCAACAATTTAAGGGGTGTTTACAAAGTAGACTCGGTTTTATTGAATGCTAGGGGTATTGGCATGGACAGGAGTTTGACGGTAAATTCTGATATTTTAGAAGCTGGCATTAAGGGACAATATGATTTGAGCACCATTGTATCTTATTTTAAAACGATCGGAAAAACTTACATTCCATCGCTTAAAACGGATATCGTTAAATTTAAAACGCAGGTTTTTGATTTTAGGCTTAAGATTAAAGATTTTGAACCTATTGCCGAACTCATTTCTCCCGGCTTGGAAATTGATGATCAATCGTTATTAGTGGGTTCTTTTGACTCCAGAAATAACACGGCGACGCTCGGAGGTATTGTCAAACGACTCAAATACAAAGGTGTCATAGCCAATAACATCATCATCGATGAGAGTACTTCGCCAAAGCAGCTTACTGCCATTATATCATCTGACAGGGTCGATTTAAACGACAGCTTATACATTAAAAACGTCAATATTTCGAATATTTTACGCAACGATAGTTTATCGCTTAACGTGAAATTATCCAATGCAGATGATGCCAATCAGTTAGATTTAAACGGCTTGGTAGAGTTTTTACCCGATACGGCCAAGATCAGTATTTTACCCTCCAACCTTAAAATCAATTTTGAAGATTGGACGATAGAGGATAAGGTTCAAATTGGATTTAATAAAGGTAAAACCAAAATTGATAATTTTTCACTGAGCAATGGCCAACAAGAACTCAAAATTGACGGCGTGATTTCCGATGACCCTGCTGATGTGATTTTAGTTGCTTTAGAGAACTTTAAGCTCAAAACAATTAATCCGTTTGTTAAAAACTTGGGGATCAAATTTGCGGGAACGGCCAATGGCAAAACAAAAATCAATGGCGTACTGAAATCTCCAAAAATATCCGACAGTTTAAGGATAGATTCGCTTGGTTTTAACGGCACTTACATTGGAAGTTTGGTCGACACCTCCTCATTTAACAGCACTAGCAAATTAGCTAATGTACACACCAAAATCACAGCGCTAGACAGAGAGACGTTTAACATTACGGGAAACTTGGATGTAGGTCAAAAAGAAATCGATTTAAAGGTAAATCTTGATCAAAGCGAATTGGCTATTCTTACGCCTTTTCTGAACAAAATTGTATCAAACTTGAAAGGTAAAGTATCAGCAGATTTGACTGTAAAAGGAAAGTTTGACCAGCCTCTAATTAATGGAGATATCACATTAGATCAAGCACAACTAACGGTTAATTACCTCAAAACAACTTATGTTATTGATGATGAAGTAAAGGTAGATAATAGTGCAATTGTACTTACCAATCTGGTGTTGAAAGATTTGGAAGGTCATAGCGGCACAGCTAACGGAACTGTTGACCTAAAGGATATCAATAACCCAAACATACAAGTGCAACTTGACGCTAAAGGGTTAATGGCCCTAAATACCACCTCAAAGGATAACGCCATTTATTTTGGTAAAGCTTATGGAACAGGCAAATTCATTTTTAAAGGCCCAACCAATGACATGTTTATTGATATTGATGCAAAAACGGAAAAGGGAACGATATTTAATTTGCCGTTAAATAGCTCGGAAACGGTAACGGATAAAGATTTTATCACTTTTGTAAGTAAGGATACCACTAAAGTGGTTAAAAAGATAAACAGCTTCCAAGGATTGAGCATGAATTTCAAGCTATCGGTTGATCCTAACACAACGGTAAACATTTACACCGTTTTAGGTAAACTCAGCGGCACCGGAAATGCAGATTTGGAACTTAATATTAGCAAGGTTGGTGATTTTGAGATGAAAGGCGATTACATCATTGAAAGTGGTGTTTTTGACTTTACCGCCAGGGAAGTAATCAATAAACGTTTTGACATTAGACAAGGTGGAACCATCCGTTGGACTGGAAATCCTGTGAATGCTCAAATCAACCTAAAAGCAATTTACACCCTACGTGCGGCGCTGGGCGATTTGTATAGGGCTGCCAACCGCGATGCCAGTAGTAATGCAAACCAAACTGCACAAACAGAAGTAGAGATGGGCTTAACTGGCCTATTGATGAAGCCAGACATCAAGTTGGATATCTTTTTCCCGGCTAACCCTGCAATCAAGGACGAGTTACAGTCGTATTTCAACGATGGAAACAACCTTAATACACAGGCTTTAAGTTTGATTATCCAAAGAAGATTTGCACCGGGAACTGGATCTGAGAACTTGAGCCAGCAGTTAGGCTCCGTTGGTACAGGTACAGCCACAGATTTAATTTTCAACCAGCTGAACAATGTGTTATCCAGTTTAAACCTCAACTTCGTTGATATCAACATCCGTTCGTTCAACGAAGCAAGTGCTTCGTTCAAATTCTTTAATGATAGGATTATTGTTAATGCAGGGATTACTGATATTAGCAAAAGCTCAATTGACAATACTATCGGTTTCAGGAATGAAATTGGAAGGGAAGTTGAAATTTTGGGCTTAATTAAAAAAGATGGTAGCCTAGTTGGTAAGATAGCCAATAAACCTCCTACCATACAAAGTATATTTGCCAACCCAGGGATCAATCCATATCAAAATATCACTTCATTAGGGCTAATTTACAACCAACAGTTCGATACGTTTACCGAATTACTTCAAAAGATATCGGGCAAGTACCGCAAGGAGCAAAAGAAAAAAGAAGCAGAGCGGGAAAAACAGCGTGTTACTAAGGAAGCTATCATTAACGAGAGCAAGAAGACACAAAGACGGTAATCTACATTTTACGTAACACTTCCGAAGCATTTAAGTAATAGCAGAATAGGATAGGCAACAAAAAGCTGTCTCGAAAGATACCTATACATCAATTGTAAGGCTAACTTCTGAGACAGCTCTAAAATAAAGGACTAACCTTTTAAGATTTGATGTCCCATTTTATCACGCTTAGTGATCAAGTAAGACTCATTATGTTTGTTGCTCGCAATCTCAATCGGGATATTTTCAACAACCTCTAAACCATATCCAACTATGCCCGCTCTTTTTGTAGGATTGTTAGACATCAATTTCATTTTAGTAATGCCTTTAGCTCTTAAAATTTGCGCACCTACACCATAGTCTCTTTCGTCGCCTTTAAAGCCCAACTGAATATTAGCCTCTACGGTATCTAAACCTGCATCCTGTAAGTTATAAGCATGTAACTTATTCACTAAACCTATACCCCTTCCCTCTTGGTTCATGTATACAATCAAGCCTTTTCCTTCTTTCTCTATCATCTCCATGGCTTTATGTAATTGAGGTCCGCAATCGCAACGGCAAGAACCAAAAATATCACCTGTTACGCATGAACTATGAATACGAGTTAATACCGGTTCATCCTCAGTCCATTCACCTTTTGATAATGCTAAATGTGTAGCACCATTGCTCATTTGCGTATAGGCGGTCATTTTAAAATCTCCCCATTGGGTGGGCAAATTAACCGTTACTTCTTCTTTAATCGAACTCTCAACCGCCAAACGATAGCTAATCAAATCCTTAATAGAAATGATTTTCAAATCGTGCTGCTTAGCAATCAGCATTAAATCAGGTAAGCGGGCCATGGTGCCGTCTTCGTTCATGATTTCAACCAGCACACCGGCAGGCTCAAAACCAGCTAATCTGGCAATATCAATGGTTGCCTCTGTGTGACCGGTACGGCGCAGCACACCCTCTTTACGAGCACGTAATGGAAAAATATGTCCAGGTCTACCTAAATCTTCAGGCTTAGTAGCAGGGTTAATTAACGCCTGTACAGTTTTTGCTCTATCATGAGCGGAAATTCCAGTAGTACAACCCTGGCCAATTAAATCAACAGAAACGGTAAAAGGAGTTTGATGTAATACAGTATTGTTTTGTACCATCAAATTCAGCTCAAGCTTATCACAAAGTTCTTCAATTAACGGAGCACAAATTAAGCCTCGTCCGTATTTAGACATGAAATTGATGATTTCAGGAGTAACATTACGAGCCGCAGTTAAAAAATCGCCCTCGTTTTCCCTATCCTCGTCATCTACTACTATGATAATTTTGCCTGCCCTCACATCGGCTAGCGCTTCTTCTATGGTATTTAATTTAATCTCCATTTTGGCAAAAAACAACTTAAATGCGATTTATTCGCTTCATTATTTTCAATGCAAAGGTACAACCTTTATCATCAAATGTTATAGCTAATTATCATTAAGAAGTAAGTTTCTAAGTGGCGTATTATAGCAGTTGCGACACTACTTTTGCTCGTTATTTGCGACCTTTTTACGTTTAAAAAGCCCAACGATTAACTGTTTATAGTAGTCGATATCAAACAACGCCGAATCAACAGTAGCCTTGTAGGTAAGAAAGATTCCGACTGGTGTAAGTACAATAACAGCCATCCAAATTCCAGCCACCGGATCAAGCGAACCTTCCTTGGCAGATTTTTCGGCAACGGTAGAAATAATGTGGTAGAATAAGAAGAAAATTACCGCAATAACCACAGGAAGCCCTAAACCACCTTTACGTATAATGGCACCTAGAGGCGCTCCAATGAAAAACAAAAGTAAGCAGGATACGGCAAGCGTGTATTTACGTTGATATTCAATTTGGGCCCTTAGCACTTCTTTTGATTTAAAATCGTAATCTGTGAGCTGCGCCCTAATGGTTTGCTTCAGAGCATCAACCTGATCAAAAGCAATTTGCATCGACTGGAATCTTTGCGCCTTGGGGATATAATTGATGATGTTGCCTTTAATATCTTTGGCGGGCGTTTTTGTTTTAGTATATCCTTTAACGTAGTTGTTTTGCTTAAAGTAGTATTGTGCATTGGTTTTAAGCGCTTTCCCTAAACTGTCTAAGTTCTTTACCAAGGAATCCTCACGATGCAACAGCTCCTTACGATTTAGCATGGGGGCATTATTTTTAAAATTTTGCTCATTGGTGCGAGCCATATTTTTAAAACTACTAAAATCAAACTTTACTTCAGTTTGTTTAAAGCGCATACGAGTAAACGACTGACGCGGGTTGTAGGAGCCATTATTAGATGCAGATTCCTGATAGCGTACACCATTCACCAAATTCAGCACCATGTAATTGCCATCAGAAGTTTTTGACATCTTCCCTTTTTCGGCCATGATGATTTGAGGCACCCCATTTCCAGCATTATGGTCGTAAATCATAATACCATAAAGCGAATCAATTGCACCTTCGCCTTTACGCTCTACACGCATTGAATAGTTAGGAATGCTATTGTTAAAAACCCCGGGCTGAATTAGAAAAGAAAGTTTTTTATTACGCACATCGTAAAGCAACGATCCATATTTTAGGTTAGCTTTGGGCAACATGTAATCGGAAAAAAAGAAGGATGCGACCGCCAAGCCCAAAATAAGCACAAATAGCGGCTGCATTGCTTTTCTAAGTGATACACCTGCCGACTTGATAGCAACCAATTCGTAGTTTTCACCGAGATTACCAAATGTCATGATGGATGATAAAAGGATAGCCAACGGCAAGGCCATAGCTACGTTGGATGCCGAAGCATACATCATCAACTCGGCAATAACATACCATTCGAAACCTTTACCAATTAAATCATCGACGTACTTGAACAAGAAGAACATCAATAGAATAAACATCACAATAAAAAATGTGACGGCAAACGGCCTAATGAACGCCTTTATCAGCAGTAAATGAATCTTTTTCAATTATGCAAAGATAGGCAAAGCCAATTAAAAGTAGAATTTATGTGAAAGCTAAATGTATAATTTGACAGCAAATGTTCAAACAGTTAAACTTAGCTTGAAAGATTTATTTTGCGTTAACCCTAATAGTTTTACGCCCCTAAAACACCCAAAAGGTAATCGATTTGATTATCCCAAATTTGCTTTCTCTCTTGTAAAGTGTCTTCCGTTGCAAAGTCAGTGATTGCTAAAGCTACATCATTAGTAAGTTCATCCTGGATGATTTCCATTTCTGTATAGCAATAAGGCTCGTCATCAATCCACTTAAACTTTACCAACTTATTCTCTTTAGCGCTAATCAGCTTAGCTTTCTGCACTTCATCATCCCAAGTGAAGGTATAAGTTTGGTCTCTGAAAATTACATCATCAGCAAACCATTGCGCCAAACCATTTGGCTCACTAATAAAACTATATAGTATACGTGGAGATGATCTTATTGCGTATTCTAATGTAAATTTCTTCTTTTCTGACATCCTTGCTTTGGTTTAGGCTTTCTATTTTTTCTAAAGAAAAGTAATTTCTTTTATAAATGCAAAGTTTTGAAAGATAAGTATTTTTTTATTTATAGCCTGAGGATTTGAAGTGTTGCATTTACCAAAAGAAGGCGTTTTTTACAAATAAAAAAAGCTCACATTGCTGTGAGCTTTTGCCTAGTAGCGGGGAGCAGGATCGAACTGCCGACCTCAGGGTTATGAATCCTGCGCTCTAACCATCTGAGCTACCCCGCCGAATTTTTCGAGCTGCAAATATAGGATTTAATCCAATAAACAAGAAAAATATTTAAATATCCTTCTGCCCATTTACCAACTTGCTATTTTTGAGCTAATTAATAATGTGCTAATTATTAAGTTTTGGCTGTCCGTTATTAGGCATCATCTGCATTTTGTCATTCTTAAAAATTTCAAGAATCTATTTCTATAATTGCCAAAGTATAGATTCCTCCTAACGTCGGAATGACAAAACGCTTAAAAAATGGGCTTATTAGAAATTACGGCCATTCAATATTAAACTTAACTGATATAAAAAACGCTAAGCTGATCGCATATTTTCGCCATCTTTAAAATGCAAGCGCCTGAAAACAAAACCAGAAAGTATTGTTAACCCTCCTATCACCAAAAAAGTATAACGGAAAGCGTTGTGTATTTCATTATGAATCAACTTTACATCGCCCTGAAAAACCTTTAGCACAATTAAACCGAAAGCTACGCCAAATCCAATAGCCAACTGCTGGTTAACAGATGCCAGCGAGTTACCACTAGAAGTATGATATTGACGTAAATCGGCAATGGAAATGGAGTTCATAGAGGTAAACTGTATGGAATTGAAGAAACCGAGTGCAGCAATAATTGGCATGTACCAATAGATTGAAGTACTAACAGTTGGAATTGCCATACAGCAGATGAGAATACCAATCATAAAGGTGTTGACCATCAGCGTTCGGCGGTAACCAAACACATCTAATATCCTAATTACGGCAGATTTTGCAAACATTGCCGTAAGTGCCATTGGTGCAACAATCCAACCAGAAATTACAGCCGACTGCCCATAGGCAATCTGTATCATCATTGGCAAAAGTAGCGGTACCGAGCTAATGCCTAGTCTGGTAGCTAAATTACCTACTATCCCCACTCTGAAGGTTCGCACCTGAAACAGGTTTAGCGGAAAAATTGGGTTGTTATCTTTTGCGGCATGTCGATAGTAAAAATACATCATCAAAAACCCCAGCATGAGCGTGAGCAACACCGGACTAATGTGCACTGTATTACCGAACAGCTCTAAAGCGATTGACAGTAAAAGTGACGCCGCAGCGAAAATCAGAAATCCCTTTAAGTCAAAATCAATAATGGTTGATTTAAAATCGGGCATGTACTTTAAACTTAGCAAAATACCCAACGCACCAATTGGAATATTAATCAAGAAAATCCAGTGCCACGACAAATAATCTACCATGTAACCACCAACCAAAGGCCCTAAAACCGGACCAATTAAGGCGGGCACAATGGCAAAATTCATTGCCTTGAGCAGCTCGTTTTTCGGAAAAGTTTTAATTAAGGCCAACTTACCAACTGGTGTAAGCAAGCTGCCGCCGACACCTTGCAGCATCCTTGCAATTACCAACTCCGTTAAATTATGCGAAAGCGAACAAAACAAAGATCCCACGATGAACAAGACCTGAGCAAAGATGAAAATCTTCTTTGTCCCAAACTTATCAGCCAAAAACCCACTTACAGGCATAAAAAGCGCCAATGTAAGTACATAACTGATAATTGCATTTTGCATGTTCAGCGGCGACTCATTTAAATCTCTGGCAATGGTTGGCAGCGAAGTGTTAAGCACAGTGGAGTCCAGCATTTGCATGAAAATGGCAGTAGCCAAAATGATTGGCAGTATTTTCTTGGTTGACGCTCGACTGTCCTCGGATAATTGCTCCATACGCTTAAATCAGTTATTTCAAAGCTAATATTTAAACCGCGTATATACCAAGTTGTTTGCTATTTTTTGACCTAATACTTACCCATAAAAGCACTGCAAAACTTTACCTCCAGTTCATTTCCTCACTTAAATAAGTGGTTAGCTCAGCTGCAATTTGCTGATGTTCTGCCAACGAAGGGTGACTTCCGCAGCCACTACGTGCTTGCTGGGTAAAGAAATAACTACCAATATTCTTATCTCCTTGAGCTTTAAGCCGATTGACTACCGCACCAATGTAATTAACCAACACGCTTTTCAATTTTGCGTTAGCCATTGGGCTGCTCAATAAAACCAACTTCGCTTTAGGATAGTACACACGCAGTTGTTTCGCAAATTTCACATAAGCATCAGTAAATTTAATAGAATCCTGAACGCCATCATTTTGGCCCAAACAAACTGTTACCACATCAGGCTGGTAGCGTTTAAAATCCCAGTCAATAGTATCTTTCGCAAAGTTGGTTTTAGCGAAAACCTGTGGCATTACAATCTTTTTTTCGCAGCAGCTGTGCATTAATCCAATTCCCGATACAGACGTTAAATGCCACTGTGCATTTAAGCTACGTGCGGTTGTGGGGCCATAGGCGAAATAAGCATTATGCTGATCATGCCAAGAAGAACCTGACGCACCACACTTCACCTCACTTTCATCGCTGCCAGCACCACAGGTAATGGAATCACCGATGAACTCCATTTTTCTCACCGGCTTTGGGTCTGGTTTAAGTAATTCGGCACAGCTGAAACCCACCATTTCTAAGTAGCCATTTTCCGCTTCCGAGTTCTTGCAAATCATCACCCGGTGAACTCCATCAGATAGATTTTTACCTAGCACCACTTCATTTTCCTTGCCGGTAAGCCTAATCCTGTATGCAGGTTGATCATCAATTTTGATTTCCAAATAGTTCAATATATTTCCCCACAGCATTTCATCGTTGATTTTCATGGCGCAGTAATTGCCCTTAAATTTAATTTCAACATAAGCCCCTGAAGCCCAAAACTTAGGTTTTAAAGGATTAGAATAATCAACCCTACCTGTATATTGGATAAAAGGATGATTGGCCTTAAAAAATTGTTTTTCTTTGGCAAAGCAAGATAATGCCACACTTGACACTAAAATTAGAAGCAATATTTTTTTCATTTGATGTTTTGGTTGATTTAGACAAATACACGATGACCAGAAAGATTCTCCCTGAATTCTTTCGGAGTACAACCTTTTTTCTTTTTAAAAATCCTATTGAAATTAGAGATGTTATTGAAACCGCAGTTGTAAGCTACTTCCGACACCGTTTCATTGGTATCAATTAGCTTACGGGAAGCATGCCCAAGGCGAATTTCTATTAAGCTGTCGATGAAGCTGATCCCCGTTCTGCTCTTAAAAAACCTACTGAACGAAACTTCCGTCATGTTAGCGATGCGGGCAACTTCTGCCAAGGAAACCTGCTTATCAAAATTTAGGTTGATGTATTCCATCACTTTTTCAACCCTGCGGCTTGTATACGAAAACTCCGCTTGGCTAAACGTGGAATCGGAAAGGGTACGCATTTGCCGCGACGTAGACAAATCATGCAAAATAGACATGAGCTCTAACACCGAATCGAAACCATGTTGCTTGTTGAGCTTAACCAATCGAGGGCCAATCAGTTTAGCCGTTTCGCTGGAAAACAAAATACCGCACTTGGCCTTTTCAAACATTTCCCTTACTAAACGCAGCTGATTACGCCTTAAAAACTTCTCATCGAACAGATCTTTATGAAACTGAATAGTCACTTCATGAATTTCCTTTCCATTAAGCTTATGCGTTTCCCAAACATGCGGCAAGTTAGAGCCGATGAGCACCAACTCAACGTCTTCTATTTCCTCTATGTGATCACCCACTACCCTTCTTGCTCCGGCGGCGTTAGAAATAAAATTGAGCTCCATCTCTTCGTGGTAATGTAACGGGAAATCAAAATCCCTTTTCCTGCGCTCAAAAATGGTGAAGCAATCGCCATTGGTAAGAGGTGTAATTTCTTTAATGATGTTCAAATGCATAGGCTTAATAAATATAATATCAACATTTTTGATAAAATAGTACCATAAGCAAAGATAAAACATACTAATGCTATTTATCAATTAAAAAGCGCTTTACAATTGTTTAAAACGCACAGCGAGAAAGCAGACGTAGATTATTGAGTTAAAAATACAATAAAAAGATAAAATAGTATTACTTTAAGAGAATCAAGAGATACTACTTTTGATATCAACCAAATAACTCAATATGCTTAATAAACTAAACTGTATTTTATTGGCAGTACTTGTATGGACATTCGCTACCACGCTATGTTTTGCCCAAGAAAAAAAGCTATCAGGCAAAATAGTTAATGAGAGTGGAAGCCCTTTAGCTGGCGCTTCCGTTAGCGTTAAAAACTCGAAGTCCTCGGCTATTAGCGATCAAAATGGAAATTTTAATATTACCGTGCCAGCAAACGCACAGGTAATTGTTTTTTCATTTTTAGGGATGGAGCCACAAGAATTCGCCATTGGCACGCAAACTATTTTCAATGTAAGGCTAAAGCCAAATGCAACCATCCTATCAGACGTAATAATTGTAGGTTACGGCACGGTAAAAAAAGGTGACTTAACTGGATCAGTAGCCAGGATTGAACGTGAGGAATTTACCAGAGATGCTCCCACTAACATCCTACAAGCTATGCAAGGTAAAATTGCAGGCGTTAACGTTACTCAAAACGATGGGGCTCCGGGAGCCGGACTAAGTATCCGCGTTAGGGGTTCCAACTCTTTTTTAGGTGGCACCGAGCCCCTTTACGTTATTGATGGTATTCCATTCAACAACTCTAGCACTGGCTCTACACCTATGTCAATTGGCGAGGACGAAAAGCAGACGTTAAACGCCATGTCGTTCATCAACCCTAATGATATTGAAAGTATCGATATTTTAAAAGACGCCTCTGCAACAGCTATTTACGGCTCACGTGGTGCCAATGGTGTAGTGCTTATTACCACTCGAAAAGGGCGCAGCGGCAAGGACAGAATCGAAGCTAATTTCAACGTTGGATCAGCTCAGGTCTCTAAAAAACTAGATGTACTTGACGCATCTGAATATGCAGCTTACCAAAATTTAGCTTACCGCAATTCAAATATCTATACAGGAACAAATTACACATTACCGTACCGCGGCGAAACCATTCCAGATCCGGATAGGCCCGGACAAACGTATTACAACAAAAGTCCGCAAGATTTTATTGGAGATACCAACAACTGGCAAGACAGGATTTTCCGCACCGGTTTGTACCAAAACTATTCGCTTAACATATCAGGAGGAAGCGATGCAGGCAGCCACAGCATTTCTTTTAACTATTTAGATCAGCAAGGAACGGTAATGAACTCGGCCTACAATAGGTTTGGTTTAGGTCTTAACTTGTCGAGAAATGTAAGTAAAACTTTTAAAGTTGGTACCAGTACCTCATTTGCAAGCACCAATACCGATGGTGTAAAAACAGGAACCGACAAGTCAGATGCAGCAAGTGCTGGGATTATCCGTTCGGCAATTACCTTCCCTTCTACCATTGCTGATCCAATTGCTTATGACGGCGTTGGGGATGCATTTATCACCAATCCTTACATTTATGTAAACGATGTTTTAAACAAAGTAAAAGGACTGAATATTTTCTCATCCAACTATGTTGAAGCTACTTTTTTAAAAGATTTCAAATTCAGACAAAATATTGGCTTTAACTACTCCAACAGTGCAAGAGACCAATACTACCCTCGTAGTGTGTATGAAGGTTTTGCAATGAAAGGATGGGGATTAAAAGCAGATAACATTTGGAGCAATGCCACTGCTGAAAGCATTTTAAGCTACACCAAAAAATTTGACAAGCATAACATCAATGCCGTTGCAGCCGGAACTTATGAGCGCACCAACGGACAAAGCAAAAGAGCTGAAGCGAAAACCTTCCCTAATGATGCGTTGCAAAACGAAAACTTGGCCGCCGGCGAAGTAATTATGCCAGTGGTAACTAACCGATACCAATCTACCTTAATGTCGTTTTTGGCAAGGGTAAACTACAATTTCGATGAACGTTATCTACTTACCGTATCGTTCCGTCAAGATGGTTCGAGCAAGTTTGGTAAAGATAACAAGTGGGCGGGATTCCCTTCGGCAGCGGTTGCCTGGAAAATCTCTAATGAGGATTTCATGAAGAACATTAAAACTATTAGCGATTTGAAATTACGTTTCAGCTATGGCAAAACAGGAAATCAGGGTATTGGCTCTTATACTTCATTGGCAAAGCTGAGCGTTTACAATTACGTTTTTGGGGGCGCAGTACAAACTGGTTTAGCTAATGATTTATTTGCTGGACCCGCAAACGAAAAGTTGAAATGGGAAACCACAAGCGCCTACAACTTAGGTTTAGATTTGGGCATGTTCAAAAACAGACTAAACCTACATGTGGAGCTGTACAAAAAGATTACTGATGACCTTTTACAGAACTTAATTATCCCGTCATCAACAGGATTTAGAACGCAGCTGGTAAACTCTGGCTCAATCCAAAACAAAGGATTAGAAGTAACTTTAAACGGAACGGTGTTGAAAGCTAAAGACTTTGAATGGACTTCCAATTTTAACATTGCCTTCAACAGAAATAAGATTTTGAGTTTAGGACCAAATGTTACGGAACAATATGGCCGTAATATCTCTACCGGAGATGCCCCTTTTATACAAACGGTAGGCAAGCCAATTGGTGCTTTGTATGGCTATGTTGAAAATGGTTATTACGATAACGAGGCTGAAGTACGCAACGACCCTCAGTACACTAACCAAGGCAACGCGATTATCTTGCGTACCATTGGCGAAATCAAGTACAAAAACTTAGACAACGACCCTACAACCATTGGCCAAGGCGACAGAACCTTCATTGGCGATGTTAGCCCTGATTACACCTTTGGGTTTACCAACAACTTCAAATACAAACGCTTTGATTTGAGCATTTTTGTAAACGGCGTACAAGGAAATGATATCATTAATATGAATACCCGATTTAACGCCAACCTAGGAACCAATAAAAATATTACGCAAGAAATGGCGGATGGAGCTTGGGCACAGGGACAGGACAACACTAACGCTACAGGCCCAAAAATTATGCGCCAGTTTTTCAGAAACCTGTTATTTTCTAGAAGATTTATTGAAGATGGCAGTTTTGTGAGGATAAAAAATGTAACGTTTGGCTACAACGTTCCACTTAAATCAAAAACCATTTCTAACTTGAGGGTATCCGTTGGTGCAAACAACTTATTAACCTTCACTAAATACACTGGATACGATCCTGAAATTAATAGCTATGGCGATAATCCTGCCCTATTCGGGGTAGATTTAGGGGGCTATCCAAATTCACGAACGTACAATTTATCGCTACGTTGCAATTTTTAACTTTAATAAAGTAATCTCATGAAAGCGATTTCAACATATTTTATGGCTTCAATTGTAGGACTGGCTTTATTAAGCACTAGTTCTTGCAAAAAAGCACTCGAAGAAAAACCATTTTCTTTTTACTCACCTGAAAATTTCTACAGAAATGAAAGTGATGCCAAAGCGGCAATAAATGGCGTATATGCCGAGCTTTGGTTTACAGACCTTTTTTATCAACCATTTTGGAACATCACGATGTTAGATGATGACCATGTAGCTGGTGCCGATTGGTTTTTAGGCACCACTGGTGCAGGTAACCCGCAAGGCTACTGGGGAATTGATGGCCCCTGGGTAGGCTGCTATACTATTATTGCCCGGGCAAACACCGTACTGGAAAATGTGGCTAACATTACGGATATAGATCCAGATATTAAGAAAAGGATTTTAGGCGAAGCTTATTTTTTACGTGGCTGGGCTTATTTTCAACTGGTACAGCTTTATGGCGGCGTACCAATTAAACTCAAGTCGTTATCAGCAAATAACCCTGAAACAAATGTACCAAGAGCTACAGTAAAAGAAACTTACGATGTGGTAATTGCAGATTTTAAAGCTGCAGAGCAAAACCTACTTCCTTACGGCAATGCTAAAGCTGGTGAGCCTGGAAGGGTAAACCAAGGAGTGGCTAAAGCATTTTTAGCTAAAACTTATTTAACCATGGCTTCAGGCGCATCTACAGGTAATGTCACCGTACGTGGCGGAACCGATAATGGCTACTACACTTATACCAAAGATGTGGTGAAAGGATTAGAAGGATTGGATGCTAGGGCTTACTACACTCTGGCTAGGGACAAAGCAGCCGAAGTAATCAGCAGCAACCTTTACGCATTAACTGCAAACTGGAAAGACTTGTGGAGCATTGCCGGCAGGAACTCGAAAGAACACATGTGGCAATTGCAATCCCTTGCTGGAAGTGCTTTCATCAACAATTTAAATGCATATTTTTCAGCCCGTTCAACATTTGGCGTAGGCGCTGTATGGACAACCAACAATCACTACAACGATTATGATGTACAGGACAAACGTGTGCTAGATGGCATTACGCACAACTACCAAACCTTACAAGGCACGTACATCTTTTACCCATCATGGCAATCGGCACAATATAAAGTAGTAGGCGGCATTACCTATAACAACTCAGGTACTACTACTGCCGAAAGAGCTTACACCATTAAATTTAGCGGTGTAACCGATCCAACTGTTGTTAGTAGCGACGCATTTTATCCTATGCTTCGCTATGCAGAACTATTTTTAATGTATGCAGAGGCAGAAAATGAAGTTAACGGGCCTACAACCGCAGCTTATAATGCACTGAACACGGTAAGGTTTCGTTCGTTTCCAACTACTGGAACACCAGCGGCACCCGTTCCTGAGGCTTACGCTCCAGCTGGCATGACGCCCGAGCAATTCCGTAGCTACGTACTAGCGGAAAGAGCTAGAGAATTTAACTTGGAAGGAGTTAGGCGCTTTGATTTAATGCGTTGGGGAGTTTATCTTCAAGTAATGAATAAAATTGGCACGGGACAAAACAACATTTCCAAAGTACGTCAGCAGAAGAATTTATTACTTCCTATTCCATTAAACGAACTGAATTCAAATACTGCCATCAAAGGCAACAACTTTGGTTGGTAATTCATCAAACATTTAAATATTGATTGATATGAGAATGATAAACAAAAACATTGGAGTTGGCTTAGTAATGCTAGCGACATTGATTCTCGGAGCTTGCAAAAAAGATAGCTCGGAAAACACCGCTCCGCCTACCTTAAGTGCAGTAACTACACTCAACGAAAGGGGAACCCCACTGCAATCCATCGGTTATGGCGAGTGGATTATCATTAAAGGAACCAATTTGAGTACTACCTCAAAGGTTGATTTTAACGGTACTTTAGCAGCCGATTCGCTCACCTACTCGGAAGACAACAGCATTACGGTGAAAATACCTGCTAACCTTACCGATCCGATCAACAACCCGATCACGGTGACAACCAAGTACGGCACCGCTACCTTGAATTTCCAGATCAAACAACCAGGCCCGCAAATCACTGATTTTAGTCCAGGCGCAGGCAACGTTGATGACGAAATTACCATCGACGGCAATTACTTTAAGGGTATTACAGGCGTTACCATTAACGGCGTTGCAGCTACCATTGTATCTAGCACACAAACGCAGGTGAAAATAAAAGTTCCTGCTGGCGGAACTTATGGCCAAGTGGTAATTACTACCTCTGTAGGTTCGGTAACAGCTACCAAAACTTTCGGCTTAAAACATACCATATTTGATGACGCATTGAGAAATTCGTGGACAAACACTTCTTACTCATTTACTTCTTTAGATTTAGCTAGCACAACAAATGCACGCCGAGGCACAACTGCCATTAACGTAGTACATAAAGCTTTTTCCGCAGTGCGATTTAGGTTAGTAGCCAAATTTGCTACTGCAGGTTATAGCATGGTAAAAATTTCGATGTTTGGAGGCCCAGGTACACAGGGCAAGAAAGTGAGAATATCCGTTACGCCAACAGCAGGCACATACGATTTGGTATTGAACGAAGGCAAATGGACTGATTATCAAGTTCCATTCATCAACATCGGAAATCCTGCGACAATCGAGTACCTTACTTTCCAAGAATTTAGTGGTTTTGCATCGCAGATATTTATCGACGATGTTGGATTCTATTAATAACCAAATTGAGTAATTCGTGAATTTTAATCGGTTTATAAATCTTAGTTTACTTGTTTTGTTTCTGGCCATTACCCAAAGTTTTGGCCAGAAAACTAAGAACGTGGTGATCATTACATTTGATGGTTACCGCTGGAAAGAACTGTTCAATGGCGCAGATTCAAGCCATCTTTTCGGAAAAAAATTCACCTCTCAAGACTCCACTTGGAGAGTAAAAAAATACTGGGCAAAAACTGCGGAAGAAAGACGAGCTAAGCTGATGCCGTTTTTCTGGAGTACGATTGCCAGTAATGGGCAGATTTATGGAAACAGGAACTATGGCAACCAAGTTGATGTAAGTAATAAATTTTGGTTCTCCTACCCTGGCTACAACGAAATATTTACCGGTTACCCCGATACGTTAATCAATTCCAATTCACATCCGGCCAACCACAACGTTAATGTGTTGGAGTTTTTACACCAATTGCCCGCCTTCAAAGGGAAAGTAGCCACTTATACTTCATGGGATACTTTTAGTAAAATCCTTAATCAAGAGCGAGCAGGATTTCCCATTAATGCTGGATACACCAATGTAAAAGGCGAGCAGCTTAGCGATGTACAGCAAATGCTTAATGACCTGCAATGGTGGCTTCCTAAGGATTACGGAATGGGCGAAAGACACGATGCGATCACTTATGCATTGGCTAAGGAACATGTGAAGTTACACCATCCACGAGTGTTGCAGATTAGCTTTATTGAAACAGATGCTTTAGCGCACTCGGGCAAATACGATTTTTATTTAGATGCGGCCAATTACAACGATAGGATGATTGCCGATTTATGGAGTTACATGCAGAAAGATCCGTTTTATAAAGATCAAACTACTTTTATCATTACGGAAGATCATGGTAGGGGAAACGAAGACAGTTGGCAACACCATTACTACACCGTACCGCATTCTAACGAAATTTTCCTTGCCGTGATGGGGCCAGATACCCAGGCAATGGGTGAAATCAAAACCAAAGGTCAATTGTATCAAAACCAGCTAGCGCAAACCATAGCGGCTTTTTTAGGTGTTAAATTTGAAAATGGCCATACTATTGGCAAGCCAATTACCTCCGTCCTATCTAAGCCTTAAGCCGAAACTTTATGAAGCATATCTTATCTCTTTCCTTCATCTTTTGTTTATTCACACTAAAAGCTGACGCACAACAGCTCAGCAATCCTAATGCCACCGCCTTAACCAAAGCGCTGTATCAAAACTTGCATCAGCTCAGTAAAAATTATACGCTTTTTGGGCATCAGGATGATTTAGCTTACGGCGTAGGCTGGAAATACATTCCAAATAAAAGCGATATTAAAGATGTGGTAAATGATTACCCCGCAGTTTATGGATGGGATATCAGTAAAATTGAGCACAATGCCGCCAACAATATTGATGGTGTTCCATTTAACAAAATGCGCAAATATATCATTGATGGCTATCAGCGTGGCGCTGTAATTACCATCAGCTGGCATTTTGATAATCCACTCACAGGCGGCTCATCTTGGGATACTACCCGCAATACAGTTAAATCTATTTTGCCTGGCGGCGAAAAACATGCACTTTTTAAAACGTGGTTGGATAGAGCTGCAACTTTTCTTCACAGCTTAAAAGGTAGTAAAGGTGAAGCCATTCCTGTTTTATTCAGGCCCTTCCACGAACTTACCGGCAACTGGTTTTGGTGGGGAAGTCATGCTACCACACCTGAGCAAATGAAGCAAATTTGGCAGTTCACCGCCGATTACCTGAGGAAGACTAAAAAACTAAATCAGCTAATTTTGGTGTATAATACCAACGACTTTAAAACAGAAGCTGATTTTTTACGAAGCTATCCCGGAGATGATTATGTGGATGTGCTAAGCTTTGACACCTATCAATTCGACTTGGCCAAAAAGCAGGATTTCATCAACGAGATTAAACGACAATCAGCCATTGTAACCAAGCTTGCTGCAGAGAAGAAAAAGTTAGCAGCTTTTGCCGAAACAGGCTTCGAAAACCTACCCGACCCTGATTGGTGGACTGGAACCTTATGGCCCGCAATTAAAGATTACCGATTGTCTTATGTATTAGTTTGGCGCAATGCTGGATACATGCCATCAACCCAAAAAATGCACTACTACGCTCCGCACAAAGGTCAAGCCTCTGAAAAGGATTTTGTAAAATTCTACCAAAACAAAAAAATACTATTTGAGAAAAACTTAAGCAGCAAAAAAATATACCAAACTAAATGAACTTACACTTTTTAGATATCGCCATTTTGGTCATGTACCTCATTACCATGGTAATGATTGGTTTTTACATGAAAAATAAGGCCAAGCAAGACAAAGAAAGCTACCTCATGGGTGGCAAAAAGTTACCCTGGTATATGCTTGGTTTAAGCGATGCCAGTGATATGTTCGATATCAGCGGAACCATGTGGATGGTAGCCTTATGCTTCGTTTACGGTTTCAAAAGCATTTGGATTCCTTGGCTGTGGCCTGTGTTTAATCAGGTTTTTATGATGATGTTCCTTTCCAAGTGGCTACGAAGATCCAATGCAACTACAGGTGCCGAGTGGCTCAAAACCAGGTTTGGGCTTACCGGCAAAGGTGTAAATGGTTCTCATGCTATCGTTATTGCATTTGCCTTAATTAGTTGCCTAGGATTTTTGGCCTACGGCTTTATTGGCTTGGGAAAATTTATTGAAGTATTTGTGCCTTGGGATCATGTGAAAGCATATATCCCATTTGATGTGCCCATTAAGTATGTACCCCATTTCTACGGTATCATATTTACATTATTCGCCATGTTTTATTCCATTATTGGCGGCATGCACAGCATAGTTTTGGGCGATGTAATCAAATATGCCATCATGACTTTGGCCTGCATTGCCATTGGCGTAATTGCAGTACAGCATTTGCAAACGCAAACCCTCAATGTTCCAAAGGGCTGGAACAACCCATTCTTTAGCTGGAAATTAGATTTGGATTGGAGCGCAATCGCAGCTGATGCCAATAAGAAAATAGCCGAGGATGGGTTCAGTCTGTTCGGAGTGTTTTTCATGATGATGTTGCTAAAAGGTGTTTTTGCTTCACTTGCGGGTCCAGCACCAAATTACGATATGCAAAAAATATTGAGTACTCGTAGTCCGAAAGAGGCTAGTAAAATGACTGGTTTCGTCAGCATTGTGCTGTTGCCCATCCGCTACTCTATGGTAACCGGACTAACCGTATTAGCACTACTCTACTACAATCAGCTTTACTTAAAAGGCCCTGATGGCGTTACGGATTTTGAACGCATATTGCCGGCTACCATCAATAACTTTTTACCAATTGGTGTGTTGGGCTTGGTACTTACTGGCTTGCTAGGTGCTTTTATGGGAACTTTCAGCGGCACTTTAAATGCTGCTCAAGCCTATATCGTTAACGATATTTATCTTAAATACATCAATCCCGAAGCTCCCACTAAAAAAATCATTTCCATGAATTACATTGTTGGTGTTGTGGTAGTAGCTGCTGGCATAGGGTTTGGCTTTTTAACAAAGGATGTCAACAATATTTTGCAATGGATTGTGGGCGGACTTTATGGCGGTTACGTAGCTGCAAACTGCTTAAAATGGTATTGGTGGCGCTTTAACGCCCATGGATTTTTCTGGGGAATGACGGTTGGCGTTGGCGCAGCGTTGTTAATGCCTTACGTTACTACTGGTCTTCCTTTGTATTGGTGGCCGCTACTTTTTGCTTTATCATTAGCGGGCTGCTTAATTGGCACTTACACTGCGCCAGCAACCGATACCGCAGTCCTTAAATCATTTTATGCCACAGTAAAACCTTGGGGCTTTTGGCAACCCATACATCAACTAGTTGCAAAAGAAAACCCATCATTTAAAGCAAACAAAAACTTTAAACTGGATATGTTCAACGTGGCACTTGGCATTATCGCACAGTTGTGCTTAACCATACTACCCATGTACCTAATTACGGGCATGTACTCGCCTTTATGGCTTACACTACTTATCCTAGCCGTTATTGTAACTATTTTAAAAAGAACCTGGTGGAATAGATTAGAAGATTAGATTATGACAGTAAATTTCAAACAACGCATCTCTGCAATGCTCAAAGCACAAGAGGAACTACAAACAACAACCAACACGCCTTTAGATGAAACTAACGGGGTGTATCATCGTTACAAAAATCCCGTATTAACGGCAAAACATATTCCTTTAAATTGGCGCTACGATTTTAATCCGGCAAGCAATCCATATCTTATCGAGAGATTTGGCATCAACGCTATTCTTAATCCGGGTGCAATTAAATGGAACGGAAAATACATTTTAATGGCCAGAGTAGAAGGAATAGACCGTAAATCGTTCTTCGCCATTGCAGAAAGTCCAAACGGAATCGACAACTTTAAGTTTTGGGATTATCCTGTGGTAATGCCAGAAACCGATGTGCCTGATACTAATGTTTACGACATCAGGTTGGTAGCGCATGAAGACGGATGGATTTACGGTTTATTTTGTACCGAAAGAAGAGATCCTAGCGCTAGTGAGGGTGACCAATCGGCAGCAATTGCGCAATGTGGTATTGCCCGCACTAAGGATTTACTTCACTGGGAGCGCCTAGCTGATTTGAAAACCAAGTCTCCACAACAACGCAACGTGGTGCTGCATCCCGAATTTGTAAACGGCAAGTATGCATTTTATACCCGCCCACAAGATAGTTTTATTGAAGCTGGCAAAGGCGGAGGCATTGGTTTTGGTTTATCGGATACTATTGAAAATGCTGAAGTAAATGAAGAATTGGTGATAGATAAAAAACTTTACCACACTGTTTACGAAGCTAAAAATGGCCAAGGCCCCGCTCCTATTAAAACCGATAAAGGCTGGTTACATTTGGCCCACGGCGTTAGAAATACCGCAGCTGGGTTACGTTATGTGCTTTACATGTTTTTAACCGATTTAAATGATTTAACCAAAGTGACCCACAAACCCGCTGGTTATTTTATTGCTCCTGAGGGTGATGAAAGAATTGGTGACGTGTCCAACGTGGTATTTAGCAATGGATGGATTGCTGATGAAGATGGAACGGTGTACATTTATTATGCATCGTCAGATACACGTATCCACGTAGCAACAAGTTCAATTGAGCAATTGCTCGACTATGTTTTGAATAATCCAGCTGATGGATTACGCTCAGCAAAAACTGTCGATACGATTATCAGTATTATCGACAACAATAAAAAATTAGTAGAACAAAATAAGACAGTACATTTGAACGGCCATTCGGTGCCCTATTAAGATGCAGGAGCTTCATACACTTCAATCTGAATTAACAACAGAACTTAACTCCATACTGGATTGGTGGTCAGCTCATACTGTTGACCATCAATTAGGTGGCTTTTACGGAAAAGTCGACAACCAGAATGAAGCTTTTGAAGCACCAAAAGGACTGGTTTTAAATGCCAGAATTCTTTATACTTTTTCTTCGGCCTATTTATTGAATCATCAACCAAAGTATTTGGCTGTAGCAACAAGAGCTTATCATTATCTAGTGGATTTTTTTCATGATAAGGACTTTGGCGGATTTTATTGGTCGTTAACGCCAGAAGGTAAACCCAAGGAAACCAAGAAACAGGTATACGGGCAAGCATTTTGCATTTATGCTTTAACTGAGTTTTACAAGGCAAGCAACCATATTGCGGCACTACAATTAGCAGAACAAACTTATCTTTTACTAGAGCTTCATAGTTACGATGAAATTTTCACAGGGTATATTGAGGCTCATAACAGGAATTGGCAAACTATTGATGATTTAAGACTGAGCGAAAAAGACCAGAACGATAAAAAATCGATGAATACGCATTTGCATGTTATTGAAGCTTATGCCAATCTCTACACCGTTTCTACGAACGCAACAGTAAAACCAGCCATCAAAAAATTACTTTTCAATTTTAAAAAACACATCATTTGTCGAGAAACTGGCCACTTGCAGTTATTTTTCGATATGGATTGGAAAGTAAAATCTTCCCTAGTTTCCTACGGTCATGATATTGAAGCAGCTTGGCTATTGCTAGAAGCGGCAGAAGTAATTGGAGATGAACACGAAATAGAAACATTTCGATCTTTGGCTTTGACAATGACTAACGCCGCAGCTCGTGGCATACAAAACAATGGAGGTTTAATTTACGAGCTTGATACTTCCAACAATCATTTAATTGAAGAATATCATTGGTGGCCTCAGGCTGAAGCAATGGTTGGTTTCTTTAATGCTTGGCAGATAAATAAAGATCAACACACACTACAAAAGGTGATAAACATTTGGGCATTCGTTAAAAACCATATCAAGGATACTAAAAACGGCGAATGGTTTTGGGGAGTTGACAAGACTTTAATGGTAATGGACAACGAAGACAAAGCTGGGTTTTGGAAGTGTCCCTATCACAACGGCAGAGCTTGTATTGAATTGATCAAGAGGATACAGCAGCTTAGCTAACAGTTCCTTTCGCACCTACATCGCCTCAGCTCCCTTAAATCTTTCAAAAAAATGACCCAATTTTTGCTTTGGCAACAACATCTAACATCTTACTTTGTTGTACCAAAACAAAAATAATAATTATGCAAACAACAACCGTTAAAGCTTTCGGCACACCATCACCGGAAGCAGATTTAGCTCCAATAAGCATCAACCGAAGGGCGGTTTTGCCAAAAGATGTAGAAATAGACATTTTGTACTGCGGAGTTTGCCACTCTGATTTACATACGGCTAGAAACGACTGGGGAGGCTCTGTTTATCCAGCAGTACCAGGCCATGAAATTGTAGGTAAGGTAACCGCAGTAGGTAGCGATGTCACCAAATTTAAAGTAGGCGATTTAGCAGCAGTTGGCTGTATTGTTGATTCTTGCAGAACTTGCAACAGCTGTAAACAAGATTTAGAACAATATTGCTTGAATGGATTCACTGGCACTTATAATGGTCAAGATTTGCACTTAGGTGGCCAAACTTTTGGTGGTTATTCTGAAAAAGTAGTGGTAGACGAGCATTATGTATTATCAGTGCCGCAAAATTTAGATTTAGCTGCTGTTGCTCCGTTGCTTTGCGCAGGTGTAACTACTTGGTCGCCGTTAAAACATTGGAACGTAAAAGAAGGCAGCAAAGTTGCCGTAGTTGGTTTGGGTGGCTTAGGGCACATGGCTATTAAATTAGCGAAAGGTTTAGGTGCCGACGTTACTTTGTTTTCTAGAACGCCCGATAAAGCTGACGATGCAAAGGAGCTAGGTGCTGATCATGTAGTTATTTCTACCGACAAAGCACAAATGAAAGCCGTAGCTGGGGAGTTTGATCTAATCATAGATACTGTGCCGTATGACCACGATGTAAATCCTTACGTTTCTACTCTAAATATCAGTGGAACTTTGGTTTTAGTAGGTTATTTAGGCGCATTGGAAAACATGCTAAATACTGTTCCAATGATTTTGGGTCGCAAATCTGTTGCGGGTTCAGTAATTGGCGGCATAGCCGAAACACAGGAAATGTTGGATTTCTGTGGCGAAAAAGGAATCGTTTCTGAAATCGAAATTATTAAAATGCAGGATATCAATACGGCATACCAGCGCATGCTTAAAAGCGATGTGCGCTACCGCTTTGTGATTGACATGGCATCTTTAAAAAACAGCTAGTTTTAATTTATTGCCGTCGGTTAAAACCGACGGCAATAAAATGGATTGCGCAAAACACCGGACCGCTCAAAAAAGAACTCTTTAGATTTGCAACCTAATAAAAAGGTTAAAACCGACGGCAATAAAATTAATTGCGCAAAACCCTGGGCCGCTCAAAAAAGAACTCCACAGATTTGAATCTAATCAAAAACTATCCTAGCCCTCGGCTTTAGCCGGGGGATAAAATAAACTTTAGCCAAAAATAAACTAACCGACAACCATTGTATCCCTAAAACCGACGGCAATAAAATTAATTGCACAAAGCCCTGTGCCGCTTGGGCTCGAAAAAGAACTCTACAGATTTGAACCTAATCAAATACTATTTTAGCCCTCGGCTTTAGCCGGGGGGATAAAATAAACGACCAGAAAATGGCTTTAGCCAAAATAAATTAACCGGTAACAATTGTATCCCTAACACCGAAGGCAATAAAATTAATTGCACAAACCCCTGTGCCGCTTGGACTCAAAAAAGAACTCCACAGATTTGAACTTAATCAAAACTATTCTAGCCCTCGGCTTCAGCCGGGGGATAAAATAAACGACCCAAAAAAGGCTTTAGCCAAAATAAACTAACCGATACGATTGTAACCCTATCTGTATCCGTTTAATTACACAACCAGAATCAAAGGTTGTTGACTTATTTTTCTTACTTTTATTTAGGGATTGCAAAACGCTTTACCTCAACAAACGAAACAATTCACTAATTAATCCGTTGCCTTAAACGATAACCGTCTTTTATGAAGCAGGAGTACAATTTTTCTCGCAGGTTTTTCCTTAAAACCTCTTCGGCACTTGGTGCACTAGCTTTTATCCCCAGAGGAGTAAAAGCATTTTACGAAGATGTCAAAAACTACATCATCCCAACAAAAGAACAAATCCCTTTAAAGGTTTCCATCAATAAAAAAAGCTACGCCATCAAGGCGGATACACGTACTACCCTACTGGATCTACTTCGTGAAGATTTAAACCTAACCGGAGCAAAAAAAGGTTGTGATCACGGCCAGTGTGGTGCATGTACCGTTCATATAGACGGACAGCGTGTATTAAGCTGCCTAACCTTAGCCGCTACCTTACCTGGAAAAGAAGTTACCACCATTGAGGGCCTAGCCAACGGTGATCAGCTGCATCCCATGCAGGAAGCCTTTATCCAATGCGATGGCTTCCAATGCGGTTACTGCACACCGGGGCAAATCATGTCGGCAGTAGCTTGCGTAAACGAAGGCCACACCAAGTCTGTAGCTGAAATTAAAGAATTTATGAGCGGCAATTTATGTCGTTGCGGTGCATATAACGGAATTGTAGAATCTATTCAAAAAGTAGCTGCACAATGAGACCATTTTTATTTTCCAAATCAACTGCGGCAAATCAAGCCATAGCGAAGAAAAAAAGTAATACCCAATTTATTGCGGGCGGCACTAATTTGGTCGATTTGATGAAAAAGCACATTGCCAATCCAGATAACTTGGTAGATATTTCATCGGCTTTGCCTAATAAAGTAGAAAACACGGCACAAGGCGTAAGCATTGGTGCAATGATGCGCAATAGCGCTACCGCAACCGACCCTACCATATTAGCTAAATTTCCGTTAGTTTCAAAAGCTATTTTAGCCGGAGCATCTCCACAAATACGTAACATGGCCTCAATGGGGGGCAACCTACTTCAACGTACTCGTTGTCCGTATTTTTATGATGTAACTACGCCCTGCAACAAGCGTCAACCGGGTTCTGGCTGCAGTGCAATAAGCGGCGAAAATAGAATGAGTGCTGTAGTTGGGCACAGTCCGCAATGTATCGCGGTTCACCCATCAGATTTATGTGTAGCACTAGCTGCTTTGGACGCAACGGTAAAAGTAATGGACAAATCCAACAAAACGCAAAGTATCGCTTTCAAGGATTTTCATCGCTTGCCGGATAATAATCCCGAAAAAGATAACAACTTACCAGCGGATGCGCTGATCCAATCCATAAATTTAAGCAATAATAATTTCGCAAAAAATTGTAGCTATGTGAAGCTTCGCGATAGAGACAGTTATGCTTTTGCGCTAATTTCGGTAGCGGCAGCTTTAAACCTAAACGGCAATAAAATTATTGAAGCCCGACTAGCCTCCGGAGGTGTAGCACACAAACCTTGGCGCTGGCTAGAAGCAGAGCAATTTTTAAAGGGTAAAGAAGCTACTATTGCAAACTTTGAGGCCGCAGCAAATATCGCCACTAAAGGCTTAAAACCACAAATGCATAATGCTTTCAAAATCCCGATGTTAAAAGGAGCAATTGAAACCGCATTAAAACAATGTTTAAATCCATAATACAAAAGTGATGGGATTTTTTGACGAACCATTTGATTTCAATATCGCAGCCGAAGGTAGAGTAGAAGGCATTGCAAAAGTAACTGGCGCTGGGAAGTATTCAGCAGAATATAAAGTTGAAGGACTTTGCCATGCCGTACTGGTAGGCAGTACCATTGCCGCGGGCACGATAAAAAGTATTAATGTAGCTAACGCGAAGCAAGTTGCCGGTGTAATTGATATCATTACCCATTTAAATAAACCTTTGGTGCCAGGCTTGGCAGATGAGGCCAAAATAAAGGAAGCTCGCTTGGGTTTTGCCGTTTTTCATACTGATAAGATTTATTTCAAGGGACAGCCAATTGCCTTGGTGGTAGCAGAAACCTTCGAAGATGCAACTTATGCAGCATCTTTAATTACCGCTACTTACGAAAAAACGGAGGCGAAAGTAGATTTTAAGGAAGCAAGCAACGCCATTCCTTTAACTTCTGCCGGTAAAGATCGTGGAAATTTGAGTGCTTTGGATAGCGCAGTACAAGTTGTGGAGCAAGAATACAATATCAAAGCAGAAGTACACAATCCGATGGAAATGCATGCCACTATTGCTGAGTGGAAAGCGCCAGATAAGTTGAAATTATTTGATAAAAACCAGGGAGTAAATAATGTACAGCGTACTTTTTCAAAACTGTTTGCCATCCCTGTGGATAATATTGAAGTTATCAGCGAGTTTGTTGGCGGAGGTTTTGGCTCTGGACTAAGAGTTTGGCCGCATACTTTGGCCTGCATAATGGCCGCTAAACAGCTTAACAGACCAGTAAAACTGATGCTAACCAGACCACAGATGTTTTATTCGGTGGGTTACCGACCTGCGGCTTGGCAAAAAATTAAACTTGCCGCTAACTCAGATGGGAAGTTCATCGGAATGCATCATCAGGCTAAAAATGGAACTTCTGTTTACGAGAATTTCAACGAAGGAATTACTCGCGTAGCTCGATTGATTTACAATTTTGAGAACTTAAAAACTGAAGCAGCTACGGTTCCTTTAAATTTATCAACCCCTACATGGATGCGAGGTCCAGGCGACTGTACTGGAGATTTTGCGATAGAAAGCGCTATTGACGAGTTGAGCTACAAACTGAATATCGATCCTGTAGCACTAAGAATCAAAAATTTAGCCTTGGATAAAAATCCCGAAAGCGGCTTACCTTGGTCAACCAACTACATCAATGAGTGTATTGAAAAAGGTGCCTCAATGATTAATTGGAGCAATAGAAAATCAACACCATCGCAGTTAAAAGAAGGCGACTGGAGTGTTGGTTATGGCATGGCTGTTGGCGCTTGGAATGCTGGAAGAGGAACAGCAAGTGCCGCGATACAAATGCAAAGAGATGGTTCCATCACGGTGCAAACTGCAATGACTGATATTGGTACCGGAACCGGGATCTCCATGCAAAATATAGCTCATGAGCGTACTGGAATTGCTAAAAATAAAATAAAAATTGAATTGGGAAATTCCAACCTACCCCCTGCTCCCAGTCAGGGCGGCAGCAACGGATTATCCTCTATTGGTGGCGCTGTGGTATCCGCTACTGAAATGCTAAAATCAAAATTAGCTGAGTATGCGGCCTCACAAAACGATGCTTACAAAGGTGCTGCAGTAAATGATATTTTACTATCAGATACAGGCATCTCACTTAAAAATGCCAATAATCTATTTATATCTTATGCCTCAATCTGGGACAAGAATAAGTTAGATATTTTAGAGGTAGAAGCGAGTTCTGGTCCGGGTGCTGAAAGACAGAAATATGCTTTTTGTTCTTCCGCAGCCCACTTTTGCAAAGTGAAAGTGAATGTGAAAACCGGAAAAGTAAAACTGGAACGCATGGTAACAGTTGCAGATGGCGGCAAAATCATCAGCGAAAAAGCTGCGGCCAACCAAATGTCTGGAGCAGCAGTTGGCGGTATTGGCATGGCTTTAATGGAGGAGCAACTTGTCGACGAAAAACTTGATAGTTTAGTAGCTAATGATTTCGCTGGTTATCACTTCCCGGTAAATGCAGATGCGCCAATTATCGAGGTTGCATTTATCAATAAGCCCGATCCAAACATCAACCCCCAAGGCTCAAAGGGATTGGGAGAAGTGGGTATCATCGGTACAGCCGCAGCAATTGCCAATGCCATTTACAACGCTACAGGAAAACGATTAAGAGATTTGCCTATCACTCCCGACAAGGTGCTATTAGCTTAAAAATACAAAACTTACGAAGTCGTGTAGATTTCGTAAGTTTCTCAAAAAGCTATCTGCTAAGAAGATATGCAGATGCAAAATGTCATCAAACAAAAAAGCCCCACGGACTGTGAGGCTCTTGCTCCCGAAGCTGGGCTTTCCAATAATCGGAATCATACTTCCCAGCGAACCTTTGATTATTCCCGAATATACGGGACTCTAACAAGCTGAGCGAACTCACCGCTAAAATCATCGCCTGCAATTAATTTCTCGATCAGCTTCCTGCTCTTTTGCCGTTTAATGAAACGCTCAATGCGCAAAGCTTCCGACTTATTATCGCCACAGCTAAACACAGCCTTAAGTAACCACGGTCTATGCTTGGAAGTAAACGTATGGTAGATGCTAGTGTTGTGCTCCAACAACCTCTTTTCGTAGTCGGAAGTGTAGCCAACGTAATAGATATCGGAAACCTCCGACCAAAGTATGTAGATGTAAAATGTCATCAAACAAAAAAGCCCCACGGACTGTGAGGCTTTTGCTCCCGAAGCTGGGCTCGAACCAGCGACCCTCTGATTAACAGTCAGATGCTCTAACCAGCTGAGCTATTCGGGAATATTTTTTTTATTATCAATAAACCTTAAACCAAAAATCCTTTGGCTCAACCCTTTTTGCTCCCTCTAATTAATCCCGTAAGTACGGGACTCTAACCAGCTGAGCTATTCGGGAATATTTTTTTTATTATCAATAAACCTTAAACCAAAAATCCTTTGGCTCAACCCTTTTTGCTCCCTCTAATTAATCCCGTAAGTACGGGACTCTAACCAGCTGAGCTATTCGGGAATATTTTTTTTATTATCAATAAACCTTAAACCAAAAATCCTTTGGCTCAACCCTTTTTGCTCCCTCTAATTAATCCCGTAAGTACGGGACTCTAACCAGCTGAGCTATTCGGGAATATTCCTTTAACGGAAATATTGGCTATTAACTTTTCAAATAAAAAGCCTTACTAACATGTAAGGCTCTTGCTCCCGAAGCTGGGCTCGAACCAGCGACCCTCTGATTAACAGTCAGATGCTCTAACCAGCTGAGCTATTCGGGAATATATTTTAAATGGTTATCATTAAACTTTACACCAAAATCCTTTGGCTCGCTCTCTTCGCACCCCCTGATTAATCCCGTAAGTACGGGACTCTAACCAGCTGAGCTAAGAAGGAGTGCTGGCTTTCCCTAAACGCGGCAAATGTTAGTTTTCACTAAAACACCCTTGTTCGTTTTGGGAATGCAATATTAGGGCTTTTAAATTATTTATGCAATATTTGTAGCGAAAAAAAAGATAAAAAATATAACAATTTACATATGAGCCTGATAATCATAGGTACTGTGGCTTTTGATGCCATAGAAACTCCTTTTGGAAAAACAGATAAAATTGTAGGTGGCGCAGCTACGTTTGCTAGTTTGGCAGCTTCCTACCTTTACAACAAAACAAAAATTGTTGCCGTTGTGGGCGATGATTTCAAAAAAGAAGACATTCAAAAACTTAACCAGCACGGTGTAGATACCGAAGGTTTACAAGTTAAAGAAGGCGAGAAATCTTTCTTTTGGAGCGGCAAATACCACAACGACATGAATAGTCGTGATACGCTAATTACGGAATTGAACGTATTGGAGAACTTCGATCCCATTATTCCCGACAGCTACCAAGATTGCGAATATTTAATGTTAGGCAACCTAACCCCTGCCATACAACAAACCGTAATTAAACGCCTTAAAAACAGGCCTAAGCTAATTGTAATGGACACCATGAATTTTTGGATGGACATTATGATGGATGATTTGTTAGAAACCATCAAAATGGTAGACGTACTAACCATTAACGATTCTGAAGCCCGTCAACTTTCTGGCGAATACTCCCTGGTAAAGGCAGCAAACAAAATTTTAACCATGGGTCCAAAATACCTGATCATCAAAAAAGGTGAACACGGTGCTTTGTTATTCCACGAAGACAAAATTTTCTCTGCGCCTGCACTTCCTTTGGCAGATGTTTTTGATCCAACTGGCGCTGGCGATACTTTTGCTGGCGGATTTATTGGCTACCTAGCTAAAGTTGGCACCATCAATTTTAACAACATGAAAAATGCGCTAATTTATGGCTCCGCGTTGGCATCGTTCTGCGTTGAAAAATTTGGAACAGAGCGCTTATTGGAACTAAGCCAAGAAGAAATCAGCAGCCGACTGCAACAATTTGTGAATTTAAGCAGCTTTGAGATTGCACAATAATTCTTGAAGCGCAGTAATTCTTCTACTATATAAGGATAGTCCCGTTTTACGCTTTATCCCGATGTAAAATCGGGATGCTCGCTACAACCGGGGCTATTTTTGTATGGTCGTTGCAAAAAACAACCACTCTAAAAAATCACTGCAATTATTTACGTAAGCTTCTACTAACCCGAGTTCTCCAATTAATTCATTGCTAATTAGCTTTTCAAAACTGATACTAATCCCTAATGTTCGGATCGGGCTCAGTGAACTATAAAATATGGTATATTATTGTAAATCAAATAAATAATAATCCAACTCAGGTTACTAATTTATTGCAACACTCCTACAGCTTCAAATTTTTCAAAAACCATTTCGGTGTGTGGCGCATCAGCCAGTTCCTCGGTTAAATCCTGACCGGCCCAATGCTCATAATGCTTACCATTTCGCCACAACCTGCTGTCAGTAACATCATAAATCATCCCTTTATAAGCTACCCAAATTTGAGGCTTGTCTTGGCCGTTACGTAATGCTAGCTGCGATTTGGTATAAATTGGAAGTTCCATTATCGCTTAGCAGCCCTCGCTTTAAAAAACTCAAACATATATACACTTACCAGGAACATCGCTAAAAACATAAAACATTGCTCCACTGGAATTTTAAACAAATACATATCAGACAATTGATTGCTAGCGATTTTAAGTGTACCGTTGTTAAATAGAATGCCGTAGATCACAAGCAGCGGAATCAACATTACAGCAAAAGCCCGATAGGCCCAATACATGAACCTAATTTTGCCTACATATTCGATTAATAGCAATACCAAAACCAACATAGCAAACGTAACCATGGTAAACCATTTAGGATAAGCGAAAAATAAAAAAGCGATGCTCAATCCTATAAGCAAGTTACTTAACGCCAAACTATATTTTTGTAAATCATTTTTGGGGAAAACTTGGTTAAGGTAAAGGTACACCGCAATTCCCCCAAAACTTAAACTAAAATTAAGCAGATACTGCTCAATGGGCAGCTCATTAATTAAAACGTCAACAGTTTTATTCACATCAAAAAGCACAACGCCAATCATGCTAAGTACTGCCGCCGTAGCCGAAAATAATATGGTGGCAATTAAACTTGCGCCTAAAGCAGGCTTTAAATTAGCATTGTTAAAAATCTTTTTAACAACTTGCAATCCTAAGGGCTTAAGCAAAAAAGCTAGCGACAACGCTAAAAATAAAAACTTCATGATACTGATTTAATACGCAAAAGTATCATTTATTAATTTTAATCCCTTTAAAGTTTCTTTACAAAGTAAAAGCCCCAACTTTTGGTAGGGGCTTCACTATATATATTAGAAATTTAAACTTATCCTCTGTCGGCACCGTAGTTTTTAAGGTACTTTTTCAGCTGACCTCTAGCTACGTGGATACGTGTTTTAACCGTACCAATTGGAATATTTAACTCTTCAGCAATTTCATGGTATTTAAAGCCCTCAAAATATTTAATAAATGGAACATAGTACTCTGGGGCAAGAGATTCAAGCGCTTTGTTGATATCTTTTAGCACAAATTTGCTTTCTACGGCATTGTTAGTTGCGCTATAATGTAAGTTAGCATAAGTAATGTCTTCGCTTTGCGTAATTAAGGCATTAGTTTTAACCAATCTTCTGTAGTTATTGATAAACGTATTACGCATGATGGTGAATAACCACCCTTTTAAATTTGTACCTTCTTTGAATTTACTATAATATGTTACGGCCTTGAGCATGGTATCCTGCACCAAATCATTCGCATCCTCCATATCTTTAGTAAAATTTAAGGCAAATGATTTCAATGAGGTAGAATAATCGTTAAGTTGTTCGTTAAATTGCAGCTGTGTCATATTCTTATTCTTAGTTTTTAGTTAATAAAAGAACAGATGCTAGATGGGCGGCAACTGTCATAGTTATGTAACACATCACAACTATGATACCAAAAACTAGAATTTATAAAACCTATTTGTATTTAAGGATTAAAAAGTACTTCCTACAGCTATAATTAAATGATATTAACTTCTCGCTCTAGTAAAACACCAAATTTTTGCTGTACAGTATTGATGATAGTTTCCGAAAATCTGTACACCTCCTGTCCTGTTGCACCACCATGATTTACCAAAACTAAAGCCTGATTTTTCCAAGTACCGGTATTACCTTCCACCATTCCTTTAAAACCACAGGCTTCTATCAACCAGCCTGCTGCTAATTTTACCCTACCATCAGCCGCCGGATAGTGCGGCATGTCTGGAAATTGCGACACCAATTGTTCAAAAACCGTTTGATCAATAATGGGATTCTTGAAAAAGCTTCCCGCATTCCCAATTGTACTTGGATCAGGTAGTTTGCTTACCCTAATGGCAGCAACTACTTCAGAAATATCCGCAATTGTAGGCTCACTTATTCCTCTTTTTTCTAACTCGGCGTTAATTGCACCATAATGTGTTTGTACATTAGGTTTTTTAGATAACCGATAAGTAACTGATGTAACAATGAACTTCCCTTTAAGTTTCCCTTTAAAAACACTCTCCCTGTAAGCAAACTCACAATCAGCTTTAGTAAAAGTTCTAATCTCACCAGTTGCTATTTCAAATGCTGTACAACTTTCAAAAATATCTTTTACCTCTACACCGTAGGCCCCAATATTTTGGATAGGTGAAGCACCAACGGTACCAGGAATTAGCGTTAAGTTTTCCATACCAGCGTAACCTTTAGCTACACAATACTTTACCAGTACATCCCAAACTTCACCTGCTCCAGCAGTAACCAATACATCATCGCCCCGCTCTTCTACATTAATCCCTTTAATGCCAACTTTAAGTACCAAGCCTTCGTAATCTTTGATAAAAAGCATGTTACTACCTCCACCAAGCACTAGCAACTTATTTGCTTTTACGATGTCGCTTGCAAAAACAGTTGCCAAATCCTTTTCAGATAAAATCTCCGCAAAAAATTTAGCGTTAACGCTTATTCCAAAAGTATTTAAGTTTTTTAATGGCTGATTTGTAGTAAACGGCATAACATAAGTTTTGTGCAAATGTAACAATGATTTACCACATTAAATTAGATGAGCCAACATGATATCAACCGCAGGTAAAACTATTTTGTCTGCCAAATGTAATTTACCTTGAAAACAAAAAATTTAGCTATGGAAACTTTTTGATTAAAAAAAGTTTCCATAGTTTTGTAGCGAATTTTGAAAAGGAGTAAGAATTGGAAATTAAAGATTATATCATAGACGGGGCGGACAAACTTTTTTGCCAATACGGTTTTAAAAGTGTGACGATGGATGATATTGCAAAAAACCTGGGCGTATCTAAGAAAACCATTTATCAAAATTTTAAAGATAAAAATGAGTTGATCAACATCCTGATAAGAGACAGAATTGTGAACCAGGATTTACAGATGAACAAGTGCGTGGTGGAATCGGAAAATGCTGTTCAGGAAGTTTTTATTGGCATGCAGGATATGGATTTCTTTTTAGCAACAATGAACCCCATGCTATTTTACGATTTACAAAAGTATCATCAGGAAGCTTGGTTAAACTTCATCGCCTTTAAGGAAAAAGAAATTGGTAAAACGGTAGCCCAAAACCTACAACGCGGCATTGCCGAAGGGTTGTACAGACAAGAGCTTAATGTGGAGATTGTAACTAGGATGAGGTTGAATCAAATAGATACCATTTTCACCCAAAATAATTTATATGATACCACCAAGTACAGCTTGGCTAACATTATGGTAGAAATAACTCGTCATTTTTTGTTTGGAATATGTAACAATGAAGGGCTAAAACTTATCCATAAATACGATCAAGAGTTAAAAGAACAAGAAAATCACCCAAAAAATAATAATTAATCAACTATGTTTAGAATAAAGACGGCAAAACTGTTATTTCTGCTAACTTTTAGCATTAGTTTGCCAAGCCTAACCTTCGCACAACAAGCAATTACGCTAAAGGAGGCTTTAAAATATGCATTAGAAAATAATACAAATGCTAAAAAAGCTGTGCTTGAGATGGACAAGGGGAAATTCAAAACGCAGGAAGTTAGGGCACAGGCTTTACCACAACTTAACGGAACAGTGGGCTTAACTTACAATGCCATCATCGGGCAACAAGTGGTAGATTTCGGCGGACAGCTACAAACTTTGCGCTTTGGCCAAACTTGGAACTCCAACGCTGGCGTACAGTTATCACAACAGTTGTTTAACCAACAAGTGTTTACCGGTTTGCAAGCAGCCAGATCTAGCGAAGCTTATTACAGATTAAATGCACAACTAACGCAAGAGCAGGTAATTGAGCAAGTAGCAAACAATTACTATCAAGTATTGGTAAATAGGCAACAGCTGAATGTGATTGACACCAACATCAAAAACGTGAAGGTGGTAGAGCGCATTATTGCAAACCAATATAAAAATGGTTTGGCTAAAAAGATAGATGTAGATCGTATCAATGTTAATTTAACCAACTTAAATACCCAAAGAGAACAAGCGGCTAATGCCATCACTATGTTGGAAAACATGCTGAAGCTGTCAATGGGTATGCCTATCAACACGCCAATCACCTTGCCTCCTACTGAGTTGACAGATGTTAATCAAAATCCAGTATTGGCAGATACAATTAGTTTGGCTAACCGCACAGAAATTAAATTGATGGATGTACAAAAGAAATTGCTTGACCTACAGCGCAAAGCCTATGTATCGGAATACTATCCTACCTTGGCGCTTAATGCAAACTATAACTACAGCAGTCAGGCTAACGGCTTCGATTTCCTTAAATCCAACTCCAGAGCAATTGGCTTCGATGCTTCGGCAATAGGCTTAACTTTACGCATTCCTATTTTCAATGGATTTTTAACTCGCTCAAAAGTTCGCCAGGCTGATGTTGAAATTAAGCAATATGAGTTTGACCGTAAAGAGATGACCAATGCTTTAAATATGGCTTATGAAAATGCTAAAATTCAATTGAGAAATAGCATTAACACGATAGTTGCTCAAAAGAAAAATGCAGAATTGGCACAGGAAATTTATCAGAGCACACAAAACAATTACAATAACGGCTTGGCTTCTTTAACTGATTTATTAGATACTGAAAACGCTTTAACCCAAGCGCAAAATAGCTATACACAAGCCTTGTTAAATTACAAAGTAGCTGAAATACAGCTTATCAAATCAAAAGGAGATATTAAAACCTTAGCTCAATAAACCAAAATAGAAGAAATAACATTAAGATAATGAAAAGAGTAATTACCATCATTGTAGTAGTAGCCTTAGTATTAGTGGCAATTGGCTACGTGTTAAATAACAATAAAAAGAAGCAGCAAGAAACTACAGATTTCATTAACAAAGGAAGTGACTCTGTAGCAGTAAAAATTGCTAATGTAGAACGTAAGGAAGTTAACCTTGACTTTACTGCCAACGGAAATTTTATTGCCAACCAAGAACTAAATTTTAGTGCTGAAAACTCGGGCCGAGTAAGCAAAATATTTGTAGAAGAAGGCAGCAGAGTAAGCAAAGGCACCATTTTAGCCAGAATTGATGCTGAAATTTTAAATACAGACAGAGAAACTGCAGAAGCTACGTACCAAAATGCGGTAAAAGATTTAGCTCGTTACGAGAGTTCTTTTGCTACTGGCGGCGTAACTCAACAGCAGCTAGATCAAGCTCGTTTAAATGCACAAAATGCTAAACTTCGTTTGCAACAGCAGCAGAAAAAATTAAACGATGCTAACATCAGATCTTCTATCAACGGTATCGTTAACAAAAAAATGATTGAAGTTGGTGCCGTAGTTGCACCAGGCACTCAATTATTTGAAATTGTGGATGTTTCTAAATTGAAATTAAAAGTAAACGTTAACGAAGGTCAGGTAGCCAACTTAAAAATTGGTGATAAAGTGGATATCCAGTCTTCGGTTTTCCCTGATGAAAAATTCTCAGGCAAAGTGAGCTTTATTGCCGCAAAAGCGGATCAAACGTTGAATTTCCCTATTGAAGTTGAGGTAACTAACAACACAAAAAATAGTCTTAAAGCGGGAATGTATGGCACGGCAACTTTTAAGTTTCCTAAACAAGCCCCTGCTATTTTGGTGCCTCGTACTTCATTTGTTGGTAGTGTAAGCAGCAACGAGGTTTATGTTTTCAATAAAGAAAAAAGTGTAGCTGAAACTCGTAAAGTGGTATCAGGCCGAATTTTGGGAGAAAGCGTAGAAATTTTAGATGGTTTGAAAGAAGGTGAAACTGTAATTACCAGCGGACAAATTAATTTAACTAACGGTACTGCCGTTACCATTATAAAATAAATTAGATATGAGTATTGAGATGTGAGTACAGAGACCGCTCTAAAACCCAATACTCAGGACGCAATACGCAATACTGAAAAAAATATGAAAATCACTGACATATCTATAAAACGACCATCATTGGTAATTGTGGTATTTACTGCACTAACCTTGATGGGGCTGTTGAGTTATTTCTCCTTAGGATATGAGCTTTTACCTAAGTTCACTTCCAACGTAGTATCTATCTCAACTATTTATCCGGGTGCTTCTCCAAACGAGGTAGAAAGTACGGTGACCAAAAAAATTGAGGACGCGGTATCTTCAATGGAGAACATCAAAAAGATCAATGCTAGTTCTTACGAAAGTTTATCCGTTGTAATTATTACCCTTACTGATAAAGCACAAATTGATATTGCGCTAAACGATGCACAGCGAAAAGTGAATGCCATTTTAGCGGAACTTCCTGATGATGTAAAACAGCCTTCATTAAGTAAGTTCTCGTTAGATGATTTCCCGGTAATCACTATGTCTGCCTCTGCAAAAATGGACGACATTTCATTTTATGATTTGATGGACAAGCGTATTGCGCCAATTATTTCGCGTGTAACTGGTGTTGCGCAGGTGAACTTAATTGGTGGCTCTGAACGTGAAATCAAAGTATCACTTGATGCTAAGAAAATACAAGGCTATGGATTGGCTGTTCCTACCATTCAGCAAGCCATTTTGAATTCCAATTTAGATTTCCCTACTGGAAGTGTTAAAACGAAATCGCAGGACATTTTAGTGCGTTTATCAGGTAAATATGCCAGCATTGATGAGATGCGCAACTTGGTAGTAACTACTGCAAAAGATGGCGCACAAATTCGTTTAGGTGATATTGCCGATGTACAGGATACTCAAAAAGAAACCGAAAAAATTGCTCGTATCAACAGAAACAACGCTATTGCGGTACAAATCATTAAACAAAGTGATGCCAACGCCGTAAAAGTGAGTGAGGGTACCAAAGCAATTATCGAAAAACTAAAATCTGATTATAAAGACATTGGTTTGGACATTAAAATTGTGAATGATAGCTCCGACTATACGTTACAATCTGCCGATGCGGTAATCCACGATTTAATGTTAGCGGTAGTACTCGTAGCCGTGGTAATGTTGTTCTTCTTGCACAGCTTACGTAACGCTATCATTGTAATGGTATCTATCCCAGCATCATTAATTGCTACATTTATTGGTATTGGCTTGTTTGGTTATACCTTAAACTTAATGTCGCTACTAGGTTTATCATTAGTAGTAGGTATTTTGGTGGATGATGCCATTGTAGTATTGGAGAATATCCAACGCCACATGGAAATGGGCAAAAACAAAGTGCGTGCTGCAATTGATGGTACTCGTGAAATTGGTTTTACTGTAGTATCTATCACCTTTGTAATTGTGGTAGTGTTTTTCCCTATTGCGGTGAGTACCGGTATGGTGGCCAACATTTTACGCCAATTCTGTGTGGTGGTAATTATCTCTACTCTATTATCATTATTAGCTTCCTTTACTATTGTGCCATTAATCTTCTCACGTTTTGGTAAGTTAGAGCGCATTGAAGGTAAAAATCTATTTGGCAAATTTATCCTATGGTTTGAAAAACAGCTACGTAAATTTACCAATTGGGTAACTCGAGTTTTGGAATGGACACTAGCGCATAAAGCCATTACATTGGTTACCATGGTGGTGCTTTTCCTTTCTTCTTGCGGTTTATTAGGCGCAGGTTATATCGGTTTTGAGTTTTTCCCTAAATCGGATAAAGGCGAGTTCTTATTACAGATAGAGATGCCTAAAGATGCTTCTTTGGAGCAAACCAACTTGTATACCCAAAAAGCAGAAAACTTTTTAAGTCAGCAGAAAGAAGTAGTTCAAATGATTACAACGGTTGGTCAATCCAGCGGTAACATGGGAGCAACTACGGCTACGGCATATAAATCTGAAATTAACGTAAAATTGGTGGACAAGCCAGCACGTAACAATGTTTCTTCTGATATTTTTTCTACCACTTACACCCGTAAGTTAGAAAAAGTGTTGGTAGGTGCTAAAATTAAAACCGTACCAATTGGCATTTTAGGTACAGCGGATAATGCTCCAATTCAATTTGTGGTAATGGGCCCTGAGTTAGATCAGGTATTAGCTTTTGCTGAAAAAGCGGAAAAAGTATTGGCTAAAATACCTGGTGCTACGCAAACAAAACTATCTGTAGAAAAAGGAACACCTGAAATTAATGTAAAAGTTGACCGCGATAAGATGTCGGCTTTAGGATTGAACTTGGGAACAGTTGGTGCCACCATGCAAACGGCCTTTGCTGGTAATACCGATGGTAAATTCCGTTCGGGTGAGTATGAATATGATATCAATATCCAGTACCAAGATTTCGACCGTAAAGATATTGACGACGTACGTAACTTACTGTTTGTAAACCAAGCTGGCCAACAAATCAAGCTTTCGCAGTTTGCGGAAATCAAAGAAGGTTCGGGGCCAAGTTTGCTGGAGCGTTTAAATAAATCTACTTCAGTAACTGTACAAGCGCAAACCGTGGGCCGACCAACAGGTTCGGTTGTTGCAGATTTCCAAACAGAACTGGACAAAATGAAAACACCTGCCGGCATCAGCTTTTTCTGGGCGGGTGACGCCGAAAACCAAAGCGAAGGTTTTGGTACTTTGGGTATCGCATTATTGGCCGCAATCATTTTGGTTTACTTAATTATGGTGGCACTGTACGACAGTTTTGTGTACCCTTTTGTGGTAATGTTCTCACTACCGTTGGCGTTAATTGGTGCGTTGCTTGCATTAGCATTAACTAACAATGCCTTGGGTATCTTTACCATTTTAGGTTTCATCATGTTAATGGGTTTGGTAGCTAAAAACGCCATCATTTTGGTGGATTTTACCAACCAAATGAAAGCGCAGGGCAAAACCACTCACGAAGCTTTAATTTTAGCAAACCACGCTCGTTTGCGCCCAATTTTAATGACTACCATTGCCATGGTTATTGGTATGTTGCCTATTGCCTTGGCTAGCGGCGCAGGTGCCGACTGGAAAAATGGTTTGGCATGGGTAATTATTGGAGGTTTAACGAGTTCGCTCTTCCTAACATTGGTTGTAGTACCGGTAATGTATCAAATTTTCGATAACATTTTAAACAGATTTGGCTTTAACAAAAAGGGTAAAACCATTGAAGAAATGATGGATGAACCTTACAAGCACAAAGACGTAAATGAGTGGGATCAACACCATTAACTAGAATTTTCCCAACACACAATAAAACCAGTCCCGATAGCAACACGTTATCGGGATTTTTTTATTCTCCAAAATCATTGATAAATCGTGTGTCATCCCGACGTTAGGAGGAATCTATATGCTTACTTCGCATAGCTACAGATTCCTCGCTTCGCTCAGCGGGACACACAAAAAGTATTTCCGCTGCAATCCCGTTTATTTAATACTGCTTTTGCTACTATCAAAGTTTTTACCGGCAAGTGTAAGTATTTCTTCCAATTCGCTACTTATATCAAAAACAACGAAATGAAAATAAGAGCACTTATATTTATCACTATATTGGCAATAACAAGTTGCGGAAAAAACTCATCGCCTGATGGCCGAGCACAATTAAGAGATAGCGCACTATCACAACGACTAGACGAGCTGGAGCATAAGCAAATCGATATTTTAGATAGTTTAAGGCTGCTAAACGCTGAAATCAAGGCTTTGAAATTAAAGCAATAATGCAAATATGAGCGAAATCGAATTTCTTCAACTCCTCTCCCATAACCAGGGCATTATTGGCAAGGTTTGCAGCATCTATTGCAATCAACAAGAGGACTATGAAGATTTGTTTCAGGAAATTACGTACCACGCTTGGAAAGGCTACCCCAATTTTAGAGGCGATGCAAAATTTAGTACCTGGCTTTATCGGATAGCTTTAAATACAGCTATTGGCTCTTTTCGAAAAAGGAAACCGGCCATAGCGCTTGTGTCAGTTTTGCCAGATCAAATTGCGGACCAACCAACAGAAGTTACCGACCAAAAACAGCGACTACTTTGTGCTATCAAAAAACTAAATGAAGCCGAACGTGCAATAATGGCACTTTATTTAGACGAAATGAGCTATCAGGAAATTGCGGAAATTATAGGAATAACGGAGAACAACGTAGGCGTGAAAATTAACCGTATTAAGAACAAACTTTATCAAATTTTAAATCGTGGAAATAGATAATTTAAAATCCGTTTGGAAGGATATTTCGACACCTCAAAAAAACAGCGAGGAACTAAGTCTATTGTTGAAGAAAAATAGCCATCCGATACTAGCGTCGGCAAAAAAGCAAATCATTGTTGAGTCCTTAGGCTTTACCGCATTTCTATTTTGCTATTTCGCTATGTTTGATGGCGAAACCAAGCCGCTAGCTACCAACTTAATCATAATTGCTGCTACGCTACTTCAATTGTTTTACGGCTATAAAGGTTTTTTATTGCAAAGCAGGTTCAAAAGCAGCACAAACTTAAATGACGATTTGAAAAGCTTTACCATCCAACTCAAATCTTATAGATTTCAAGTTGTTTTAGTAAGGCTACTATTTGCTGTTGGCCTGATAACATTTTTCACATATCACATCAGCTTTTCCGAATTCAAATGGTGGCTTTTAATTTCAATTTTTGCGATTTTTAGCGTGCAACTATGGTTGCTGTATCGCCTTTGGACAAAAAGAATAAATAAATTAGAGGCCACTTTAGCAGAGTTTAAAAGCATTAATACCTAACAACTAACCACTGATACCTGATACCTGATTACTAATACCTAATACCTAATACCTAACCACTGATCCCTAATCCCTAATCCTACCTTATCGCCCTAATTTTGCTAACAATTAAGCTAATCAACACCCCAAAACAACCCACAAAAGCAAAGGAATAACGTAAATTGAATAGTTCAGAAATATAACCAATAAGCGGCGGCCCCATTAAAAATCCAAAGTAACCAATGCTCGAAACCATCGCTATTGCTAAACTGGCAGGAATTTTATCATTATTTCCGGCGATAGAATAAATCATGGGAATAATAACAGATACACCGATACCCACCATCATAAAACCAAGTGTAGCCGTAAATAGATATGGGAAAATTACAGAAATTATCATCCCCGAAGAAACCAACAATCCACAAAATTGCAGTAGCTTTTTTCTTCCATAAGTAGCAATAAACCTGTCTCCTATAAATCTGCCCAGGGTCATCATAGCAGAGTACGAAGCATAGCCCAAAATCACCCATTTGGCTGGAGCCTTAACAATTTCCTTAAAGTAAACACCACTCCAATCCATTAAAGCCCCTTCGGTTGCCATACTACAAAAAGCAATAATACCCAACTGAACCAACACCCCTTGCGGCTTTATTAAAAATTTGGGTTTTTCCTTTTGTGCGGATTTCCCAATCAGTAAAAAACGGTGATTGATAAAAATATGCAACCAGGCTAGTGGTGCAATAATCCAAAAATGATTACTGGTGCTTAAGTGCAAATTCATCATTAGCAAGCCTACCAAAGCTCCAGTGAACAGCCCCAAACTCCAAGAACCATGAAACGAAGACATAATTGGTTTGCCGTAATGCGTCTCGGCAGTTACCGCTTGCGTATTTAAGGCAATATTGCACAGGTTTCCAGATACGCCAAACAGCAGTAAGCATAGCGCTAATTGCCACCCTGCAGTAGCTAATGCCACATTGGTTAAGCAAAGTGCGTAAAAAGGCGCAGCCAAAGTTAAGATCCTCTTGCTTCCAAAAATAGCTACTAACCTGCCCGATAGCGGCATGGTAATCAACTGACCTACAGGAAGTGCTAATAAAATACTTCCCAAAGCGGCATCTGATAAATGAAGTGCAGTTTTAATATCGGGAATACGACTTGCCCAACTGGCAAAAACCAAACCTTGGCCAAAGTAAAATAAAGATACCGCTAAGCGAATAGCTTGCTTACTATACTTGCTGGTTTCTTGAGGCGCTAAAGTTGAACTGTCTGCAATTGTTGACATGAAAGAACGGTGGAGTTAAATTTTTGCAAAGGTCAGCAAAAACGAAGACAATGTATCTATACCGTCTTTAATCTTTCTACTTTTAACATTGAAATTACTTTGTATAAGCGGAAAGCCTATAGCTGCAACTATTTAATACTTCGTCCTACGTCTTGTACAAAACGATGGAAATTCAGCTTCTTCTGTCTATCTCCCAAGCGCACAATGATCACTTTGTTTTTAGGGTTTACATAAACCGATTGATTAAACATTCCCTGTGCTTTATAATCGTAAACCTTCTTCGCATAAAAATAACGCCCATCTGGATTTCTTTCTACCGGATAGGTCAAGCCTTCTTTACCTAGCGCTGTTACGGCACTCACAGAATCTTTAAAAAAACTAAAATCCCGAGTAGCCCAGAATTGATTTTTGTACCTGCTTTTTGTCAGCGTATCCGGATTTGTAGTAATATCAACCCATTGTTTAGAAATAAGCTGCTTACCGTTCCAATTTCCTCCGTTAAGATATAGTCTGCCGATTTTAGCAAAGTCTAACGCAGTGGCGTTGATACAGCAAAACGCCTTGATGTTACCGCCATCATCTAAGCTCCAAAGTGCGTCACTTTCGGCCCCCAAAGGTTGCCACAAACGTTCCTGCATTAAAGTTTGTATGTTTTTACCGGTGGCTTTCTGCAAAATAAAAGCAAGCACTTGGGTGTTGATACTTTGATATTCAAAAACCTTTCCCGGTTCATTTTTCATTTTCAGTTTCTCAACCATCTTCTTTAAATCAGCACCGTAGTAGCTACGTACAATTTTCGAGAACGGATTGAATGACCGTTCATTGTAGTTAAATCCACTGCGCATATCTAAAAGATGCTGTATGGTTAACTGTTGATAGCGCTGATCATTAGCTGCCAGCTCCGGCAAATATTTAATTACCAGTTCACTTGTCGATTTAATTTCGCCTCTATCTACCGCAATACCAACCAAAGTGCCAATAAATGATTTTGCGACAGAAAAACTAGGTTGCTTAGCATTGATGTTGGTTCCGCTAGAAAGGTATTGATAAATGATGCTATCGTTTTTAATGATGATAAAAGCATTGGTTTTGGTGCCAATTAATGTGGTATCTAAATGATTTTTTAAGGAATCGAAAACCTTATTGCCCAAGTTAAACTTAAAATGAAATGGCGTAGCCGATTTTTGAATCGTCACGTTAGTGAACTTCGCACTATCATTTAAATCGGGCACTAAGTATTTAATGGACCGCAATGGCACACAGGCAGACAAAAGGAGTAAGGTAACGAATAGAAAGAAGCTGTTTTTCATCGTTCTAAAATACACATCACAATCTTAAACTTTAAAAGCGTTATCAAATTTTGAAGCTGAAATGAGATAGCAATATCCTAGGCAACCAATTTCATGCTCGAGATGGTAATATCCTACCCAAAGCAACAAATTTCCTTATTGGAGAAGCAATAATCCTAGTCTGAGAAGCAATAATCCTAGTCGAACAAGCGACGACCCTACTTAAAGCAACAAATTTCCTTATTGGACAAGCGACAGTCCTAGTCAAACAATCGATGCCCCTACTCAAAGAAGCATTTTTTTCTATTAGCACAAGCAAATTCCTGTTTGGAGAAGCAATTTTCCCTCTAGGAGAAGCAATGTTGCTTATAGAACAAGCAATTTTTCCTGTCGGAACAAGCAAATTGTTGCTCGGAGAAACAACGTTCCCCCTAGGAGAAACTCTTTCCACTCTTGCCTAAGCAATTTGCTACTCGGAGCAGCAATTTGAACCAATAAAAAATCCCACGGTACTAACCGCAGGATTGATATAAGGTCGTAACTAATTGACCACTGTCAACTGATTCCTGACCCCTTAAATATGTATCGCTCTGTTTTCAGTAGCCGCTAAAGCAGCTTCTTTTAAAGCTTCGGTATAAGTTGGGTGTGCATGGCAAATTCTAGCAATATCTTCAGCCGAAGCACGGAATTCCATAGCTACCACAGCCTCTGCAATCATATCAGCAGCACGTGGGCCAATCATGTGGATTCCTAAAATTTCGTCTGTTTTTTCATCAGCCAATACTTTCACAAAACCATCGGTATCCATACTAGCTTTTGCACGTCCACTAGCTTTAAAAGGGAACGAACCTGCTTTGTATTTTACGCCAGCCGCTTTCAACTGCTCCTCGGTTTGACCCACAGACGCAACCTCTGGCCAAGTGTAAACCACACCAGGGATTAAGTTATAATTGATATGTGGTTTTTGTCCGGCAATACGCTCTGCTACGTAAATACCTTCGTCTTCCGCTTTGTGAGCTAACATCGCCCCTTTAACTACATCGCCAATGGCATATACACCAGCAACCGAAGTCTCTAAATGATCATTTACAGGAATTTTGTTACCTCGCTCTTCAGGAGTGATGCCAATTTTCTCTAAACCTAAACCAGCTGTGTAAGCGGTTCTACCCACAGCAACAATGCAATAGTCGGCTTCCAATTTTACCGCCTCACCTTTAGCATTATCAGCCGTAACTGTAACTACTTTACCTTTAACTGATGCTCCGGTAACTTTGTGGCTGGTTAAAAACTCCATGCCTAGCTGTTTTTTCAATACTCGTTGCAATTCCTTACCTAAGCCAGCATCCATAGTGCCGATGATGGAAGGAGCAAATTCAACAACGGTAACTTTAGTACCCAAACGGGCGTAAACCGAGCCTAATTCCAAACCAATCACACCGCCACCAATAACTACCATGGTTTTAGGTACTTCCTGAAGGTTTAAAGCTTCGGTAGAAGTAATGATTCGCTTTTTATCTACAGGCAAAAACGGCAAAGCAGTTGGCTTAGAACCCGTAGCAATAATTACATTCTTTGCAGTTAACTTTTCTGTGCTTCCATCAGCTTTAGTTACTACAATTGTATTTTTATCTTCAAATGAGCCTACACCTTCGTAAGCATCAATTTTATTTTTCTTGAACAAATAAGTAATACCTGCAGTGTTTTGAGCCACCACGTCATCCTTACGGGCAATCATCTGCTTCATATCAACCTTTAAATCTTTTAAATTGATACCGTGAGTGGTAAACGTATGGGCTGCATTATGGAAGTGTTCCGATGAATCTAACAATGCCTTTGACGGGATACAACCTACGTTTAAGCAGGTACCGCCATAAGTTTTATACTTTTCAACTACCGCTGTTTTTAAACCTAATTGTGCACAACGGATGGCACCTACATAACCGCCCGGCCCCGAGCCAATAACAACTACATCGTATTGCATGATCTTCTAAGAATTTTTGTGCGGCTAAGTTAGTGATTTGTTTTATTGTTGAAAAGTTGGAATGTTGTAAAGTTGTAAAGTTGTGATGTTGTGATGTTGTGATGTTGTAAAGTTGAAATGTTCTAAAGTTGAAATGTTCTAAAGTTGAAATGTTGTAAAGTTGAAATGTTGTAAAGTTGAAATGTTGTAAAGTTGTAAAGTTGTAAAGTTTGGGGTTTAAAATGGATATGTAAAGCAACAGCTGAATTTCATCACAACCTAATCCAGAATTTACTTCGAGGCTATTCGTCGTAATCTTTGTGTTTTAGCCTATCTGTCATTCCGAGTTCCGAGGAATCTATCTAGCGTCTACACTGAAATAAGGATCTTTTTTAAAGTAGCAGATTTAAAAACACATCGGTTTTATTCCTGCACGTTCCTTGCAATCTTTTTGTCCTAACCAACCTGTCATTCCGAGGAACGAGGAATCTATCTAGCGTCTACACTGAAATAAGGATCTTTTTTAAAGTAGTAGATTTAAAAAACCGTGGATTTTCCTGGATGTTCCCTGCGATATTTTGTTTTAGCCTACCTGTCATTCCGAGGAACGAGGAATCTATCTACCTGTACATTGCAACAAGGATCTTTTTTAAAACTAGCAGATTTAAAAACCCATGGATTTTATCTCAGGGCTGTTCCCTGCAATCTTTTTGTTTTAGCCTACCTGTCATTCCGAGTTCCGAGGAATCTATCTACCTGTACACTGCTACAAGGGTACTTTTTAAAACTAGCAGATTTAAAAACCCATGGATTTTATTTCTGGGTGTTCCTTTCGATATTTTTTTCACGAATACAAGTAAGACTTTTTAAGTTTTGAAAACTTACGAAGTCTCCTGAGGGCACAAGCTTCAAAAAAACGATTTCCAATGCAATCCCATTTCACAAGACAAACAACTGTATAAAAGCATATTGAGAACCAAAAAACAGCTGTTTTTAATTTAAATTAAGTAGCGAACCAATGACAATAAAAACCTATATTTATCAATACTTATTGATATTTGATTGAATACTATTGCATTTATTGATACGGAAATTGACGCCAAAAGTTACAAAGTTGTTGATATCGGTGGTATCAGGGATAATGGATTGCGTTTCCACAAGGCTTCACTGACAGAGTTTGCAGAATTCATTTCCGGAGTAAAGTTCATTTGTGGACATAATATACTAAACCACGATGTAAAATACGTTTCTAAAGCACTTGAAAGTGCAGGAATAAATAGCAGCAATATTATTGACACTTTGTTTCTTTCGCCGCTGCTTTTTCCAGCAAACCCTTATCATTCGCTAATCAAAGATGATAAGTTGCAATCAGAAGACACCAACAACCCGCTTAACGATTCGATAAAGGCACGAGATTTATTTTACGATGAAGTAGCTACTTTTGATCAAGCTGATCAAGAACTCAAACAAATTTTTTACTCACTGCTACATAAACAAAAAGAATTTAGTGGATTTTTTAACTATATCAACTATAGCGTCTCAACCGCAGAAATCGAAAGCATAATCCACCAAAGATTTGAAAATCAAATTTGCAAACAAGTATCATTGCATCGAGAAACTTCAGAACATCCAATTGAGCTTGCTTATTGTTTATCATTAATTAACTCTTTCGTTGAGCATAAAAAAATACACTCCATAACACCACCATGGGTTTTAAAAAACTATCCTGAAACGGAACGAATTATGTTTCGCTTACGAAATAAGCCTTGCCTGAGCGGCTGCTCGTATTGCAATACCGCTTTAGATGCCCAAAAAGGGCTAAAAAGATTTTTCGGATTCGATACGTATAGAAAATATGGTGATGAACCGTTACAAGAAAATGCTGTTAAAGCTGCTCTTAGTAATAAATCTATACTTTCCATTTTTCCCACAGGCGGTGGAAAATCTATTACATTCCAAGTGCCGGCCTTAATGAGCGGCGAGAATTCCAGGTCATTAACTATTGTAATATCCCCACTGCAGTCGTTAATGAAAGACCAAGTAGACAATCTGGAAAAAATTGGAATAACTGATGCGGTAACAATAAATGGTTTACTTGACCCCATTGAAAGGGCAAAATCTTTCGAAAGGGTTGAAAATGGCTCTGCTTCAATTCTATATATATCACCTGAATCGCTACGGTCAAAAACTATTGAGCGCTTAGTTCTTGGTAGAAAAATTGCACGCTTTGTAATAGACGAAGCACATTGTTTCTCCTCTTGGGGTCAAGATTTTAGAGTAGATTATTTATACATAGGGGACTTCATTAAATCCATTCAGGAAAAGAAAAATCTGGAAGATGGAATTCCCGTTTCTTGCTTTACTGCTACAGCGAAACAAAAGGTAATCGAAGATATCAAAGATTACTTTAAAGAGAAACTTTCGCTTAACCTTGAAGTATTTACCTCAAAGGCATCAAGGACAAATCTTCGATACAAAGTTTACGAAAAGGGAGATGAAGATGACAAATATCAAACCGTTAGAGATTTGATCGAATTAAAAAATTGCCCTACCATTATTTATGTATCAAGAACTAGAAAAGCCTTTCTACTAGCAGAAAGACTATTTAAAGACGGATTTAGTGCAAAAGCATATCACGGAAAAATGGACAAGGCTGAAAAGTCTGCAAATCAAAATTCTTTTATCAACGGCGAAACACAGATAATGGTGGCAACGTCTGCTTTCGGGATGGGTGTCGATAAAAAAGATGTGGGAATGGTTATTCATTTCGAAATTTCAGATTCACTAGAAAATTACGTACAAGAAGCAGGTAGAGCTGGTAGAGATGAAAATATTACTGCAGAATGTTTTGTACTTTTTAACGAAGAAGATTTAAGCAAGCACTTTATTTTACTTAATCAAACCAAATTATCCATCAAAGAAATTCAACAGGTTTGGAAGGCAATTAAAGAAATCACGAAATTTCGCACAAAAGTTTCAAACTCTGCTTTAGAAATTGCCAGGCTAGCTGGTTGGGATGATAGCGTTGCAGATATAGAAACACGTGTAAACACAGCTATTGCAGCGTTAGAAGATGCAGGATATTTGAAGAGAGGCCAAAACATGCCTCGAGTCTTTGCCAACAGTATTCTTTCAAAAAATGCACAAGAAGCAATTGATAAAATTAATGCCTCGGAAAAACTGCTAGAAAACCATAAAGCGAAGGCTATTAGAATTATCAAAAAACTCTTTTCTAGCAAAAGCCGAAAACATTCAAGTGATGAAAGTGCTGAATCAAGAGTTGACTATATCAGCGATCACTTAGGAATTGTAAAAGAAGAAGTAATTACCATCATTAATCTTTTGCGAGAAGAGAAAATTTTAGCAGATGCAAAAGATTTAACGGCATTTGTTAAAAAAGGCGAAAGCAAAAACCGTTCATACAACATTGTCGATACTTTCAGCAAAATCGAAAACTTTCTATTCCCTTTTTTTGACGAACAAGAGCACATATTTCATTTAAAAGAACTCAATGAGCAAGCCGAAGACAATGGACTCACTGATGTTGGCACCAATCAGATTAAAACGATTATTAATTTTTGGGCAATTAAAAACTGGATCAAAAGAAAAAATCTGGACTCGAAAAACCATGTCGCAATAGCTGCTTTACATAAAAAATCATTGCTGAAAGACAAACTAGAAAAACGACATACCTTGGCTAAGTTTATTGTTGATTTTCTTTATAAAAAAAGTAATTTAAATGTTTCTAAAGAAGAGTTGACAAAAGATGAAGTGTTGGTTGAATTTTCTGTTCAAGAGCTAAAAAATGCTTATGATTATAACGACAGCCTATTTAAAGTCGATATTAGTCTTGATGATGTTGAAGATACCCTCTTTTACTTATCACGCATTGAGGCCATAAAGATTGAAGGTGGCTTTTTGGTTGTTTACAACCGATTAACTATTGAGCGTACTGAAAATGACAACAAAAAGCGCTATACAAAAGACGATTATCAGAAGCTACACCAATTTTACGAAAGCAAAATTCAGCAAATCCACATTGTAGGTGAGTACGCTACTAAAATGATCGATGACTACAAAAATGCGCTACAATTTGTAGAAGATTATTTTCAGCTCAATTATTCATCGTTTCTTAATAAATACTTTAAAGGAAGCAGGCAGAATGAAATTAAGCGCAACATTACACCTGCAAAATTCAGGCAACTTTTTGGTGAACTTTCGCCAACACAATTAAAGATTATTAACGATAATGAGAACAAACACATTGCTGTTGCTGCAGGGCCTGGAAGTGGAAAAACAAGGGTTCTTGTTCATAAATTAGCATCTCTACTTTTAATGGAAGATGTAAAACATGAACAATTGTTAATGATTACATTTTCGAGAGCCGCTGCAACTGAGTTTAAAAAACGCCTGCTTAAATTGATAGGCAACGTAGCAAATTTTATTGAGATTAAAACTTTTCATTCTTACTGTTTCGATTTGCTGGGTAAGGTGGGCAGTTTAGAAAAATCTAGTGAAATTGTAAAAACAACTATTCAAAAAATAAATAATTACGAAGTTGAAGCTAGTAGAATAACAAAAACGGTTTTAGTTATAGACGAAGCTCAAGACATGGATAAAGATGAATTTGAGTTGATTAATATTTTAATGGAGCAAAACGAGGAAATGAGAGTGATTGCAGTAGGAGACGATGATCAAAATATTTACGAATTTAGAGGTGCTAGCTCAAAATACCTTGAACAATTCATCAACGTGAATAACGCAGTTAAACATGAATTAATAGAAAATTATAGAAGCAAAGTCAATCTCGTAAATTTTACAAACCAATTTGTAAAAAGAATTTCTCACAGACTAAAAAACACACCAATCATCGCAACTCAAAATGACGATGGTAAATTGAAAATTGTACGCTACCAAAGTGAAAACCTTGCCATTCCTCTGGTAAATGACCTCATTAATACTGGTCTTTCAGGCACAACTTGCGTATTAACAAAAGCCAATGAAGATGCACTACAGATTGCTGGACTACTATTAAAAAACAATTTAAAAGCTAAACTTATACAAAGTAACGATGGATTTAATTTGTATAATTTGGCAGAAGTAAGATATTTTCTAAATCATCTTAATTTACGGAGTGATATTTTCCTAATCACAGACGAAGTTTGGTTAAATGCAAAAAAACAGGTTGTGAGTAGATATCGGCTTAGTACCAAATTAGAAATATTAGGAAATATCATTAAGGAATTCGAAGCATCTAACCCGAAACGAAAATATAAATCTGATCTAGAAGTTTTTATACGAGAATCGAAATTGGAAGATTTTTATAGCGAAAACGGAGAGACCATTTTTGTTTCAACCATACATAAAGCTAAAGGAAGAGAGTTTGATAATGTTTTTTTGATGCTTGAAAACTTTAATATTACAACCGACGAAGCTAAACGACAGTTGTATGTTGCAATGACAAGAGCAAAACAAAATTTAACGATTCATTTAAACTCTAACTTTCTCGATAATTTAACAGCCGAAAATTTAGAACGAGTAGACAATAAAGAAATTTATTTACCTCCTAATGAATTAGCAATGCATTTGTCATTGAAAGATGTATGGTTAGATTATTTTATCAAAAAGCAAAATTTTATTGAACAGCTTACTAGTGGAGATTCAATGTTCATAAACGATGACGAATGCTTGGATCATAAAGGAAACTCTATTTTAAAATTCTCGAAGTATTTCATTCAACAAATTGAAAGCATGAAAGCGAAGAACTATAAACTGAAAAGTGCAAAGGTGAATTTTATCATCTACTGGAAAAAAGAAGATACTGAACAGGAAATTAAAGTAGTTTTACCGGAGCTTGTTTTTGAGAGGAAGACCGTTCTTTAAATGTTAAGCTAAATTATTATTGCTTATCTATCCAACTTTATCTAAGTTTGAATATGATTAGATTAAGAAACATTCCATTTTTTGTGGTTGGCCTAGGCGCCCTCCTTTTTGGATTATTGGTATTTAATAATGATTGCCCAACGGTTTGGTACGTAATCGCCTTAATTTATTTTATTTTAGGCTTTGCTTTCCGTAAACCTGTTGATACTGCCGACGGCGGACACTAAGACTTAAGAAAGCTTCTCAAAATGGGAAGCTTTTCTTTTAAAAGCAATCTCCAAGACTGCTTCGTAAACTCGCAGTGACGCTACTATTTTCGTCTTTGCGAGGAGGAACGACGAAGCAATCCCAAGCAATCGACAAACATTTAGCTCCCTAACCAACTTTCACAATGAAAAGAATACTTCTAACCTTTCTTCTAGCTTCCTGCTTTTTAGCATCAAACGCTTTTGCACAGGAAACAGACTCAGCTTACGTACGCAACCACTACACCAAAATCGAACGCCTTATTCCCATGCGTGACGGCACCAAACTATTCACGGCTATTTATATCCCAAAAGATATCTCGGCAGGAAAAAAATATCCTTTTTTGATTAACAGAACGCCCTATACCGTGCGGCCTTATGGCGAAAACGAATACAAAACCAGTTTAGGTGGCTATCCCGCTGTAATGCGTGATGGCTTCATTTTCGTATACCAAGATGTTCGCGGACGTTGGATGAGCGAAGGCAACTTTGAGGATATTAGGCCAACCAATTTGGGCAAAGGCAAAAAGGATATCGATGAAAGTACCGATACCTACGACACCATCGATTGGTTAGTAAAAAACATTAAAAACAACAACGGTAAGGCCGGAATTTACGGTATTTCCTACCCTGGCTTTTATTCCACTACTTCCTTGGTAAAATCACACCCAGCTTTGAAAGCGGTATCGCCACAAGCGCCAGTTACGGATTGGTTCATTGGAGATGATTTTCATCATGGCGGAGCATTGTTTGTAATGGATGCTTTTAAATTCATGACTTCATTTGGCGTTCCTCGTCCAAAGCCAATTACGCCAGACAAAGGTCCAAAGCCATTTGAATTTCCAATTAAGGATAATTATCGTTTCTATTTAGAAGCAGGTTCAGTTAAGAATTTGAAAGAAAAATACATGGGCGATAGCATTAAGTTTTGGAACAACTTATTCAAACATGCTAATCTAGATACTTTTTGGCAGGCTCGTCAAATTACCAGACATTTAACTGATGTGAAGCCAGCAGTGATGGTGGTAGGTGGTTTTTTTGATGCCGAAGATGCCTACGGTGCTTTCGAAACCTACAAAGCCATTGAACGACAAAATCCAAACGCGAATAACATTTTAGTGGCCGGACCTTGGTTTCACGGTGGTTGGGTACGCGGAAAGGGCGAGAGCTTTGGAGACATCAACTTTGGAACGGCTACGAGTACTTATTACCAAGATAACCTGGAGCTTCCTTTCTTCAAATATTACCTCAAAGGCGTAGGTAGTTTCGGTGGTGCCGAAGCCAACATTTTCCTTACGGGAAGCAACCAGTGGCATAAATTTAACACTTGGCCACCACAAAACGTGGAGCTAAAATCGCTTTACTTTCAGCCAAACGGAAAGCTTTCTTTCAGCAAACCAAACCAGAGCAACAGCTTTGATGAATATGTAAGCGATCCAAACACACCCGTACCTTATCAAGATGGCATACAGGCAAACCGCACAAGGGAATACATGATTGATGACCAGCGTTTTGCTTCAAGAAGACCGGATGTAAAAACGTATCAAACCGATGTTTTAACGGAAGATATCACGCTTACTGGTCCAGTTTTGGCCAATTTGATGGTAAGCACCACTGGCACCGATGCAGATTATGTGGTGAAGTTGATTGATGTATATCCAGAAGATACCAAAGCAACATCGCCAGCGGATCAAAATAAAATGATGGCGGGTTACCAAATGTTGGTGCGAGGAGAAATTTTGAGAGGTAAATACCGTAATAGTTTTGAAAAACCTGAAGCCTTTGTGCCAAATCAAGTAACTAACGTAAAATATGCACTGCCAGATGTTGGCCACACCTTCAAAAAAGGACACCGCATCATGGTGCAGATACAGCACTCTTGGTTTCCGCTAGCAGATAGAAATCCGCAGCAATTCATGAACATTTACGAAGCTGAACCTAAAGATTTTAAGAAAGCTACGCAACGCATTTATCATGACATCACAAACAGTTCTTTCCTATCTTTACCAGTATTAAAGCAATAACATACAAAAGTCATCATTGCGAGGTACGAAGCAATCCTACAACATTCGCAACTAACTATCGCTTTAAGATTGCTTCGTACCTCGCAATGACGGCCATAAAAACCAGATATTCATAAAAATGAAAAAAGTATTTATCGCTCTTGCGATCCTAAGTTCTTCTTTAACTATATCCGCCCAGGACATGCTTGGAAGCAATGAAAATAATGCCCGGGCAAAATCCTTACGTGGTGCGCTAACAGATTTACGAACTTGTTATGATATCAATTACTATCACTTGGATGTGAAAATAGATCTTGACAATCGTTCAGTAATTGGCAGCAACGAGTTTGCATTTACCGCTACCAAGGATTTCGATAAACTTCAATTCGATTTATTCGAAAATCTAAAGGTTGAAAAAATAATTTACCAAGGAAAAGAATTGCCGTTCACCAGAGAGTTTGCGGCTGTTTTTGTAAAATTCCCTAAAATAAAGAAAGGCGTAAAAGATAAATTCACTGTTTACTATAGTGGCAATCCTCGTGTAGCCAAAAATGCCCCTTGGGATGGCGGTTTTATTTTCAAAAAAGATAAATCGGGCAATCCATTTGTATCAGTAGCATGCCAAGGTTTAGGCGCAAGTGTTTGGTGGCCTAACAAAGATCATCAAAGTGACGAAGTAGATAGCATGCTCATTAGCATTAGCGCACCAACGGGCTTAGATTGCATTGCTAACGGTCGTAGTAGAGGTAAAACCGATTTAAATAACGGCTATAGCAAACACCATTGGTTTGTGGGCAACCCAATTAATAACTACGATGTAGCATTTTACATTGGAAAATATGCGCACTGGAGTGATACATACGATGGTGAAGGTGGAAAACTAAGCTTAGATTTTTATTCCTTAAAAGAGGATAGTGCCAAAGCCCGCCCACATTGGGACGCTGATGTAAAGCCAATGCTGAAATCGTTCGAATATTGGTTTGGCCCTTTCCCATGGTACAAAGATGGATATAAATTGGTGCAAGCTCCTCATTTGGGTATGGAACACCAGAGTGCGGTAGCCTACGGTAATCAGTTTAGAAAAGGTTATTTAGGCAGTGATTTATCGGGAACTGGGCATGGTTTAAAATGGGATTTCATTACCATCCATGAAAGTGGACATGAGTGGTTTGGCAATAACATCACCACAAAAGACATTGCCGACATGTGGGTACACGAAGGTTTTACAACTTATTCGGAGGCATTGTTTACAGAAAGTACGCAAGGTAAAACCGCCGGCGAAAATTATGTGATTGGTCAGCGTAGAAATATCGGGAATAAGAGTCCCATTATAGGTGTTTACGATACCAACACTGAAGGAGATGGCGACATGTACAACAAAGGTGCTAACTTAATACACACCATTAGGCAGCTCATTGGTGATGACGAAAAGTTTAGGCAAATTCTAAGAGGCTTAAATAAAACTTTCTACCATCAAACGGTAACATCGGCCCAGATAGAACAATACATTGCACAACAAAGCGGACTTAAATTAGACAAAGTTTTTGATCAATATCTCCGTAAGGCTAATATTCCAACGTTGGAGTACAAAATAAATGATGGCAATTTACAGTATCGTTGGATTACAGACGTAACAGGCTTTGATATGCCTTTAAAAGTGACGCTTAAAGCCGGGCAGTACAGCTTAATTAAGCCTACCAATAATTGGCAAACAATTAAGGTCGACAGTACTATCACGAACGATAATTTTTCAATAGACAGAAATTTCTACATCGATGTAAAAAAAGCTGAATAATTTTTGCTTTGGATGCAACGTTGTTAATTATGATACCGTCTTGTATAATAACAACAAAACTGAAATGAATAGAAAATATATCTCCATTGGCTTATTATTAGCAGTAGCTACGGCCAGCGCCAATCCAATTCAAACTGAATTACCAGTAAATATCAGTCTTGCTAAAAATAGCAGTAAGGCAAAAGAAATAGAAGTAAAAAACTTTAGCTCGGTAGCAGCCGGCGGCCCCATTGAGGTGATTGTAACCCTTGGTAATACCGAAGGAATTAGGTTTGAGGGTGATGCCGAAGCGATTTCAACTTTAGTAGCTGAAGTGAAAGGAAACTCGCTGATTATCCGCCCGCAGGTAAGCTGGACTAGCTGGGCACACAAATACAGGGATAAAAAAATTACTGCCTATGTTAATGCAAAGGTGCTCAAAAGCTTAACCATGAGCGGTGATGGCTCAATTACGGTAAAAGGAACCATTACCCAAAACTCTTTTGTAGCTACCTTAAGCGGATCTGGCGCAATCAATGCCAATATTATTGCTGGCGATTTTAATGGGGTGATCAGCGGTTCTGGCAAGTTAAATGTTACTGGCGAAGCCGATAATGTAACTGCAACTATTAGCGGATCGGGCGTACTTTCTAAAAAAGGAGCACTAAAAGCAGGTTCTTTGTCGGCAACTATTAGTGGCTCTGGAAGTGTTTACGTACATACCAATGGCGATATCAATGCCATTATCAGCGGTTCAGGAAAAGTATATTACACAGGAAATGCAAGCGTGAGCGAAAAGAAATTCTTAGGTTCGGGCGGTGTAAAAAAACTAAGTTAATTAATAAGCATACTATTTTAGGGTGTTCCGATAATTAATTGGAACACCTTTTTTGTATCTAGTAACTCGATATATGTGTGAGTGTAATTAGGAGTCTTATATGAGCCTTACAACTCAACTAATTTAGAACTGATACCCTATAGCGGTATAGTTTTCCAAAAACCTTATCGTTTGCATTGCCCTATCAATATCGTTTCTACCGGTGGTGTGAATTTTATTCATATCGATATATCCGGCTTTCGTTACATTTTGGAAGTATAATTTCCTTGTAACATTGAACTTCAAGCCCGCTTTAATTGAAACACCATAGCCTGCAAAGTTCCAGAAGTTATTTTCCCCCACTCCGAAAAGACGCACATCAGAACGAGGAATTACAAAACCCGCTCCTACACCAGTCTCCATAGCTAGCATTTGCTTCTTATTTTTAGCTACCCAAATATCATCGTAGCGTTCTACTTCCGCACTTACATAGTTTAAACCATCCGTATGTTCGAACGTTAACATATCATCCTTTACTTCTAATTGCTGATTTTTATATATGCCCGCATAGTTGCCGGTAGTAATGCCCGGGTTAGAAACAGATGGATTAATGTAACCGTCGATAGTCACTTTCTGCGGAATATCCATTACATACTTCATGTGATCCCACCCAATAGAAACACTGTAATTATCTTTGAAAAAATATCCGAACCTGAAATCAAACTGTGGCGTAGTCAGCTGCGCTGGATTGATATAATCTAAGCTTATTTTAGATGGTCGATCTTTCGCAGTTACATTTTTCAAAGTAAAATCATAACCTGGCCCTTTGAAGGTGATATCACTTCTATCATACCAAGAGAAATTCCATCCCCAATGGATATAAACCTTACCTTTTCGAGAAAAATCTCTTTTATTAGTATTCGAGAATAAGCTTTTCCCAATCTCTACGGTTGGGGTTAACTTAGCTATGTTTTCCTGAGCATTTAACTTTCTACCAAGTAATAAAGCAAAAATTAGAATAGATGTACGTTTCATGACGCAAAGCTGCGTAAAATACGCTAAACTTTTAAGTACAAATACGCTTTTAACTTAGGTATGACTTAACTAAACAAGTGATGTATTTTAAAAAAATAGTTTTTTGATCTCAGTACCTTACATTAAAACCTCGTATACAGTGCGAGTTGAACAACGTTATTTACCGTATTGGCGCTAGCCCCTTTAACAGCTTGATTTAAATATCCAGCTTCGATATCAAAGCTTTTAGATACGCGATAACCAATTGCTAAATAAGCCCGGTTTTGATCAAATAAACTTCCATTTAACTGATCTTTGTTCTGAATGTTAAAGAACAACTCGTTCTGCAACGCAGCGAAAACTCCTTTGGTAAATGCACCTTCTTGCTTTTGTAGCGGTTGCACTAATCTAAAAAAGTAACGGAAACGCTGGGCAAACAGGTCGTCGGTTTGGCGCTCTATAAAACGTTGTTCTAACCTAAAACGGTGACTTAAAGCTGCACTTTTCCAAGGTTGGTGGCTGTAGATATATTGCTGCCAAATGCGGTGCTCAGTTAGGGTGCTTTTTGGTGATACGCCTCCTACTACACTATTGTTTTGCAAAAAAGTTGGTGTGTATAAATAACCTAAGGTTGCATTGGAGCTTTTATTGATATAGTAGGTGATCCCTGGACGAACCAGCACATTTCTTACACCGTCCCAATTATTCTGCGAACGCAATTGAAAATCAAAGTGTAGACCCCATTTCTCGTTGAATTTGGTACTATTTAAAAATAACAACCATCCTGTATTTTGAGTAACTGTTTGGGCTTGCAACAATAATGCAGTGAAGCTGAAAATAGCCAGCAGCAATATTTTTCTCATTTGGTTTTAATTAGTGTGACCAACGAAAATATTAAAATAAGTTAGAATAGACGTATTCGTAACAGAAAGTAGACAAATTGATTTTTACTCGGCGGGCCGTCATCCAAAATTAAATAGTATCCTAAATTAAAGTTTGACTCGAGTCCAATAACTTTTTGATTGAATTATGTAATTTAAAGCTGACCCTGAAATAAATTCAGGGTGACACGCTAAAATTTCTCCTTATCCTTGTCGTCATTGCGAGGAGGAACGACGAAGCAATCTTAAAACTATTAACAAACAATAAACGACACAAAAAAGCCTTGCTCAATTTCTTGAGCAAGGCTTTTAATTTAATATCGTCATGCTAAACTTAGTTCAGCACTAGTTGCACTCAAAAATGCCTACACTGAGGTATTCAGCGCAAGCAATTTTAAACTCCTAATAGCAATCTTGCTGGATCTTCTAATAATTGTTTAACTCTTACTAAGAAACCAACCGACTCACGTCCATCGATAATCCTGTGGTCGTAAGATAATGCAATATACATCATCGGGCGAATCACCACTTCTTTGTTTTCGGCAATTGGGCGCTCCACAATGTTGTGCATACCTAAAATTGCAGATTGAGGTGCATTGATAATTGGTGTAGACATCATTGAACCAAATACACCACCATTGGTGATGGTAAAAGTTCCGCCAGTCATTTCTTCAATAGTCAATTTGCTATCTCTTGCTTTAGTAGCCAATTCAATTACAGTTTTCTCAATTTGAGCCAAGCTCATGCTTTCTGCATTTCTAATAATCGGAACCACCAAACCTTTGGGAGCTGATACAGCGATTGATACATCAACAAAATCATTGTAGATGATATTTTCGCCATCAATACGAGCATTAACCGCAGGGAAATCCTTCAAAGCTTCACAAACCGCTTTGGTGAAGAAACTCATGAACCCTAAGCCTACTCCATGTTTCTCTTTAAATTGATCTTTATATTTACCACGCAAATCCATGATTGGCTTCATGTTAACCTCATTAAAAGTAGTTAACATTGCTGTTTCATTTTTAACTGCAACTAAACGTTTAGCAACAGTTTTGCGCAATGGCGACATTTTTTCAGTACGCTCGTTTCTTGAACCTGCAACAACAGGAGCAGCCGCAGCTTTGGCAGCTTCTACTTTCGGACTACCTGCTTTCGGACTTTCGGACTTTTGTGCATTATTCGCATCTTCTTTGGTTATTCTACCATCAACGCCAGTGCCTTTTACGCTACCCGCATCAATACCTTTTTCTGCCAAAATTTTACCAGCAGCAGGTGATGGTGTTCCAGACGCGTAACTGTCTTTCGATTCTTTTTCAGCCACCGGAGCCGCAGCTTTATCTGCCGCAGGAGCGCTTTCAGCTTTAGGCTTTTCGCTTTCTGCTTTAGGAGCAGCGCCGCCTTCTTCAATAGTACAAACTACAGCACCAATTTCTAAGGTATCGCCTTCAGCAGCTACTACCTTTAAAGTTCCTGATTGCTCTGCAGTTAGTTCGAATGTTGCTTTGTCTGATTCCAGCTCAGCAATAATTTCGTCCATCTCTACAAAATCACCATCGTTTTTAACCCAACGAGATAACACTACCTCGGTAATCGACTCGCCTACCGGCGGAACTTTGATTTCTAAACTCATATTTTTATGTATGTTGTAAGGTTGAAATGTTGTAAAGTTGAAACGTTGCACATGTACAACATCTCAAATCTCACATCTCAGTTCTCAAATCTATTTAATCTACTTTATCTTTTACTGCGTTTTTCGATGTTTCTTTAATCGAGTTCTTAGCTATTTCAGCAACCGAAGTTTCGAAAGTTTTTGCCACAATGTAAGCTTGTTGGTTAGTATGTTGTTTCATATATCCTGTTGCCGGACTGCTACTTTCTTTTCTTGAAACTACATCAATATCGTTTAATGACGTTTTTCTTAAGCGACGGAGCATGTATGGCCAAGCACCTTGATTTTCTGGCTCTTCTTGTACCCAAAGTACATCTTTGGCGTTTTTGTACTTCGCAACAATGGCTTCCATTTGCTCCACAGGCGTTGGATAAAGCTGCTCAACACGTACAAGTGCCACATCCTTACCATCATTGTTTTTCTGTGCATCAAGTAAATCGTAATAAACTTTACCTGAACAGAAAACCACACGTTTCACATCAGCCACTTTTACATTTACATCATCAATCACTTCTTTGAAACCACCATCAGTAAAATCATTCAATGGGCTAACGCAAAGCGGATGACGCAATAAACTTTTAGGACTGAAGTTCACCAAAGGCTTACGGAAATCACGCTTGAATTGGCGGCGTAAAGCATGGAAGAAATTTGCTGGGGTAGTACAGTTAGTTACCTGCATGTTGTACTCTGCACAAAGTTCCATGAAACGCTCAATACGTGCTGATGAGTGCTCTGGACCTTGACCTTCATAACCGTGAGGCAACAACATCACTAAACCATTAGCTCGTTGCCATTTAGTTTCCGCACTTGCGATGTACTGGTCAATTACAATTTGAGCTCCGTTAAAGAAATCACCAAATTGTGCTTCCCAAATTGTTAAGGCATTAGGATTAGCCATCGCATAACCATATTCGAAACCTAAAACACCATACTCTGATAAGTGTGAGTTATAGATATCAAACTGTGCCTGCTGCTCTGAAATATTCAACAATGGAGTGTATTCTTCCTCCGAATCTTCTAAAGTTAATACCGCATGGCGATGTGAGAAAGTACCTCGTTTCACATCCTGGCCACTTAAACGCACACGTTTACCTTCGGCCAATAAGGTTCCGTAAGCTAACTGCTCACCCATTGCCCAGTCGAAAATGTGGGTATCAGTAGCCATCTTTAAACGCTCTTCAAATAATTTTTCAATTTTTTTGAAGAACTTTTTGTCCTTTGGCAAAGTGGCAATACGTTTGGCCACCTCTAACAAAGTATTTTTTTTCACGCCAGTTTCAGGAGATTTTTCGAAATCTTTTTCTGTAGCTAAACGCATATCAGCCCAAGCACCACCAAATTTTACTTCAGCCAATGCCGCATTATATTCTTTTGCTTCGTTTAATGAAGTTTGAAGATGAGCTTTAAACTCTTTCTCCATATTCTTAGCGGCAGCATCATCTAATTTTCCTTCTTTAATCAGTTCTTCAACATAGATTTTTAAAGGATTAGGATGTTTTTCAATGGCCTTATACAACAAAGGTTGTGTAAATTTAGGCTCATCCGACTCGTTGTGTCCAAATCTGCGATAGCAAAGAATATCAATGAATACATCATTTCTGTATTTCTGACGATATTCCATCGCTAAATTAATGGCATACACTAAGGCTTCTGCGTCATCACCGTTTACGTGGAACACTGGTGATAGCGTTACTTTCGCAATATCCGTACAATAAGTGCTTGAACGGGCATCTTTATAGTTGGTAGTGAAACCAATTTGGTTGTTGATTACCAAGTGGATGGTTCCTCCGGTTTTGTAACCATCTAAGCCAGCCATTTGAATCACTTCGTAAACGATACCTTGTCCCGCAACAGAAGCATCACCATGGATTAATATTGGTGCTAAACGACCATTATCGCCATTGTATTTGAAATCGATTTTCGAACGGCTCATTCCTTCCACAATGCCATCAACAGTTTCTAAATGCGATGGATTAGGGCAAAGACTTAAGTGAACGCTTTTTCCGTTGGCGGTAGTTACGTCAGTTGAGTAACCTAAGTGGTATTTTACGTCGCCACCAAAAGGCGTTTCAGGGTTGTAGCTACGGCCTTCAAATTCTGTAAAAATATCTTTATAGCTTTTTTGCATGATATTAGCCAACACGTTCAAACGACCGCGGTGCGCCATACCAACAACAAACTCTTCAATCCCTAACTCAGCACCTTTTTCAATCACCGAATCCAAAGCGGGAATCAAAGCCTCTGCACCCTCTAAAGAAAAACGTTTCTGACCTAAAAACTTAGTACCAAGAAAGTTTTCGAAAACTACAGCTTCGTTCAATTTCTTTACCACACGCATTTTTTCATCAGCAGACAGCTTAGGTGTATTACGCTCACCCTCCATTTTGGTTTCTAACCATTTTAACACCTCAGGCGTACGTACATACTTGTACTCTACGCCAATTGGGCCGCAATAGGTTTGCTCCAAAAAGGCAACAATATCTTTAAGTTTTGCAGGGCCAATGCCCAACTCCACACTCGAATTAAACACCGTATCTAAATCGGCACTGCTTAATCCAAAATTTTCAATTGCTAGGGTAGGTAAATGTTTACGGCGATCTCTAACCGGATTTGTTTTGGTAAAAAGGTGACCACGCTGACGGTAGCCATTGATCAAGTTTAGTACGCTGATTTCTTTTAAAAACTGCTCTGGAGCTTCATCTGCACTTACAGCAGTACCGCCTGAGTTTCTTCCAAAATCGAAACCTTCAAAAAACTTTTGCCATCCAAAATCTACAGAACTAGGGTCTTCTTTGTAACTCTGATATAGGGAATCCACATAATCGGCATTGCTGCCGTTGAGATAAGATAAATTATCCATTTGTATATTATAACTATTACGATAAGTATTGCAAAATTAGGATTTTACCTTTAAAAAGGGCAATAAAATCACATTTAAATGTCAATAAAAATTTAATTAAAGTATAGACGCTTTTTTAAGCTTGAACGACCTGTGCGAATGCACCTTTTGGATCTAAAAATTTCAAAAGCTTCTCAAAATCAAAGCTGGAAGATAGTTTTTGATCATTACCGACACCGGCAACAGTTGCCCAATTACCCCAGTTACTTGCAGGGCAATAATCAATTAATTTCTCTTCGAAATAGGCGGCTCCCAACACCCAATTTATGCCCAACACTTTTACCAAATACGTGGCAACCAACTGCCTAGCTACCTGATTAATATATCCTTTTGTGTTGAGTTCTTCCATAAAAGCATCAACCAGTGGCTGCCCGGTTTGTCCAAGCTTCCAACCTTGTAGTTGCTGACTATAGTTGAGCGGTAAATCTAAAGCATCCTTTTTGAAACCCTGAGGCGTAAAAAAAGTACCGCCGTATTTTTTGAACATGAAACGGAAATAATCTCTCCAAAGCAGCCCCAATATAATTTGATGGAAATACGGTTTAACACCGTAAATGGCTTCTGCATCCTGCATTTTCCAGTAAACTTCTCGAGGCGATAAGCAGCCTAAAGCAAGCCAAGCCGACAATTTGGATACAATTTCGTGCTTTTTCAAAGAGGCGTTGGCTAAAATCATTCCCTCACCTGCATGCAAGTAATCATGTAAGTGACTTAAAGCTTCTTTTTCACCGCCAACAAATTCCGAATTAAGCGTTAGCGCATTAGCTTCACTATCCTGTAGAAGTGCATTAATTTCTGGAATAGCGCCCCAATCATCGGCACTAACAAATGAAATTGTAGTTGGCGTTGCGAAACACGGCTTTACGATTGCGTCTCTTTCAGTCTTTTTCTTGAACTGCGTAAACACATCAGGGATATCCTTAATAGGAAAAGGCAAATCTTCTTTATTGTAAAGCGTATGGCCAATAAAATGCTTCAAATTAACTTTGAGTTTCCATAAGGCATCCTCAACACTTACACTAACTGCAGTTTCTTCTCCCGCCACCTCACGATGATGGTATACTTCGGAAAGCTCGTACTTAGCTACCAATTCTGGCAATAATTCTTCCGGATATCCGCTTAGCACCAACAAATTACCTCCTAAACCTTGCAGCGATTGCTGTAAAGAAGCAACACTTTGCAACAAGAATTTTGCTCTTGTAGCTCCAGTTTTGTAGGTATGGTAAGCTGTTTTTTGGAAATGACGTGGATCAAAGATGTAGACGGGCAGTATTTCATCAGCTTTTGAAATAGCTTCAACCAGCATTTCGTTATCATGCAAGCGAAGATCATTTCTAAACCAAACTAAAATCTTTTTGCCCATACCCTTTAGCAATTTATCATAAGTGGTATGCAATTTGCGAAAATTTTAGTGCATCTAGGCAATCCAACACCTCAATTTTACATATCTATAACATATCAGCATAACAACAACACTGTTTAAAAAGATGGTAAAAGACCATATCTTAGCCTTCAAATGCAAAAGCTATTTTTACAACATATCAGGAAATTCACCAATCTTAGCGACTCGGAATTTGAAGAAATAATTAAGTTTTTTGAATTGTTGCAAGTTAAAAAGAAAGAAATCCTGTTGAGGGAGGGGCAAATTTGCCGTAAACATTTTTTTGTGTTGAATGGTTGTTTGCGACTGTTTTTTGTGAAAGAGAACGGAATAGAGCAAACCACTCAATTTGCTATAGAAAACTGGTGGATAACTGATAATTTTGCTTTTTTGGCGCAGCAGAAAAGTAATTTTGCGATTCAGGCTGTAGAAACTTCAACTGTTCTATCTATTAGCTTTGATGCGCAAGAAAAGCTACTGAACCGCTTTCCTCAAATGGAGCGATATTTCAGAAATGTATACGAAAAATCTTTTGCTGCTTCTCAAATGCGCATTAAATACATTAATGACTATTCCCGAGAAGAACTCTACCATCATTTCGCCTTACTACAACCTGCTTTTTTACAACGCATTCCCCAGTACATGCTGGCTTCGTATTTGGGTTTTACACCGGAGTATCTGAGTGAGATCAAGAAAAAACATCTTGGAAAGTAACTCACATTTCTCGTCACCCTGAATTCATTTCAGAGTCTGTTAAACCAAACTGATGCTGAAATAAATTCAGCATGACGAAAACATAAAATAACGCAACCTAATTTCTTAAACTGGTTTAAGTTTTATGGATAAAATGCACAATAACTTTGCTTCATCAAATCACCATTAAAAGATTAAAGATGAAAAGAATAGACCTGTTCAGCGTAGAACCAAATGCTTACAAAGCCTTAGTGCCTTTAGAAACTTATGTGCAAAGTAGCGCACTAACAAAAACCCATAAGGAACTGATTAAAATTAGGGCATCCCAAATTAATGGCTGCGCCTTTTGCTTAGATATGCACACCAAAGATGCGATGAAATATGGAGAAACGCCACAACGAATTTTTCTGTTAAATGCTTGGCGTGAAACTGATTTGTTTACTGAGGAAGAAAGAATCGTTTTGGAATTGACAGAGCAAATCACATTGATACATAAAGGCGGCGTAAGTGATGAGCTTTATAGCAAAGCCATTGCTACTTTCGGCGAAAATTACGTGGCGCAAATTATCATTGCTTGCGTAGCGATCAATAGTTGGAATAGAATTGCGATTAGCACCAACAAGGAAATTGCAAAGTAAGAAAAGCCTCAGCTTGTTCAGCTAAGCTTGTTTTATGCAATAACATTATGGCAAGCTTATGCTGACAATGGATCTTCCTTTGCCACTAGCAATGCCACATAAATATCGAACATTCTTTTGGCGCTGCTATTAATTTCATGATACTTTTCGGCGGTTTTCCTGGCATTCTCGCCAATTTCCCTCCATTTGTTTGGCTGTGTGATGCACTTCAAAATGGAACGATAAAATTCGTCTGCAGTATCTGCAATCAATATATCCCTGCCATGCTTACAATCGATACCCTCAGCAGCCATTGTAGTAGCGATGATACATTTTTGCATGGCCATACCCTCAATAATTTTAACACGCATCCCACTTCCAGATAACAAGGGCACAATCATGATGGCTTTGCTGTTAATGAAATCAACGGCATCAAACACCTCGCCTTCTACAATCAGGTTGTCCGAATCGTAATTAAAAAACTGCTTTTGCATGTTTTTACCTGCGATGTAAAATCGTAGTTCACCGCTCAACTCTTCAATATCTGGCCAAATTTCATCCAAAAACCACTCCAAGCCTTCTTTATTGGGACGCCAATCCATCGCTCCCAAATGAAAGAGTGTAGGAAAGCTAGTCTTAGCCGTATCAATTTGATATTTTTCGAAATCAAGCGCTACAGGAAAAACCTCCAACCTAGTTTGACATCCCATCAGCAGCAACTTTTGACGATCAGGCTCACTGATAGCAAACACTTCATGAAAGCGATTAATTTGCTCCATTTCGTAGGCTTTCAATCGGCGAGATAAGAACTCCAAATAAGTACGCCTTGGCGTGAAGCGTTCACGTAATGCCAAGCGCTCCCAAACGTCGTGCTCTATGTGGTGTGCTCTGTAAATCAGCTTTGCTTTGCTGCATTGCTTTACTATATCCAAATATGGCACAACAAAAAGCCCTTCAAATTGCACAACATCAAAATCATGTTCACGAAGCACATTTTCCAACACCTTTTCCGCGTCGTAATCAAAATATCGCGATACGTTATAAGACTGATTGGAGAAAATATTGACAAAAGCATCCCAAACATTTACCTCAATATCAATGGTAAAAGAATGAAAATCTATGGCTTCAAATACTGGATCGTAAATATCATCCACGTCCACATATTGCTTTGAATTGTTTAAGCTAAACAGTGTAATTTCAGCTCCGCAGGCAAGCAAACCCTTAACAGTATTATACACTACTATTGGATAACCGCTATTTGGCGGAAACGGGACGCTATGGCTCAACAGAAGTACTTTCAAAATCAAAAGTTAAAGTAAGCTGTGGACTGCTAACGTTAAATGTTTTTCGATGGAACGGCGATGGACCTAAATTAATAACCGCATTACGATGTGCAATGGTAGGATAACCTTTGTTCTTTTTCCATTCATATTGCGGATAATCGATGTCCAGCGCAGCCATATATTCATCTCGGTGAGTTTTGGCCAAGATAGATGCCGCAGCAATATTCAAATATTTGCCATCACCTTTAACGATACACGAATGTTTAACATTTTGGTAGGCCTTAAACCTGTTTCCATCAATCACTAAAAATTCTGGACGCAAAACGAGCTGGTCTAAAGCTCTGTGCATTGCCAAAAATGAAGCGTTCAGGATGTTGATTCGGTCAATCTCCTCGTGATCTACCATGCCAACCGCCCAAGCTAAAGCCTTTTCCTCAATAATTGGGCGCAATTCATCTCTCTGCTTGTGCGACAACTGTTTTGAATCTGTTAAGCCTTCTAAATAAAAATCCCGAGGCAAAATAACTGCAGCAGCTACCACTGGCCCAGCCAAGCAGCCACGACCAGCCTCATCACAGCCAGCCTCAACAAGTTCTATTTGATAACAGTTCAACAGCACCTTACAAAAATAACAATACAAAGCTTTAAGTCACCAAACTAAATTCATTTAAACTTGAACGCCATCATTATTTATTTGATTTACAATAACATACAATATTTTATAGCTAACTAACCTCGATACTGAACATGAAAGGTAACTAGCAATGAATTATTAATCGAGCTAGGGTTAGAAGCAAATTTCCTTAAAAAAGTATGTGCTACCTAACGGAAAAATGAGCTAAAGTTAGCACTAAACAGAGTTCGTTATTTTTCCCACTATCCCTTGGAAAAGCTATCTTCGTTAAATTAAATCATCAAAATGAAATTAAAAAAATCTATTTTATCGCTACTTGTAATTTTAGTCTACAGCAATTTAAAAGCTCAAGACCAAGCGCTTATCGTTACTACTAAAAGTAATCCAGACAGAAGCGTAACGCTTACCGCTGAAAAAAAACCAGAAGGCACCTATACTTTGGTTATCAACTTTAAACAACTAACTAATGCAAACAGCTTTGGCAATCCTATTTTCAGAATAAGAAATAGCAACGACAATTTCCTGACGTTAAACCCATCTAATAAAGATCAAGGCATAGGTCTTTCCTACAGCTATTCTTACATTAGGGGTGAGCTCAACCCAAAAGTTAACACACTCTTCGTTTACGCACTACCTTATAAAGCGGGCAAAAAAACCAGACCAGTTGAATCTAAGTTTGTGAATGCCACTTATTTCGGCGCTACAACCCCGGAAGACTGGAAAGTATATCACTTTTATAGCGATGAAGCCGACACCGTTACCGCTGTTAGAAAAGGTACGGTTGTAGAAATTGTGGATTTGTATGACGATGACACGAAGGACTTACGATATACCAGTAAAACAAATAGCTTAATTATTGAACATGCTGATGGGACGCTTGCCACTTACAGAGGTTTCAAGAAAGGAATTTTTGTTAAAGAAGGTCAAATTGTATTTCCAGGCACTGCCCTGGGAATGAACTCGATCGCTAATGACAGACACGGGATTTCATTGATGATAACCTACCTAAAATCGGCAGATATTACAACGGCAAGAAGCAATATTAAAGAGTCGAAAAGCCTGTACGGCTTTGTAGATCCTTATTTCTGCACCACGGCCAATGCGAATGGTAAGCTAACCAATCAACAATTTTATACTGCAGTTCTTCCGGCAGAACTTATCCAAAAAGAAATGAGCAAAAAAGAACTTAAAGCACTGAATAAAAAATAGTGCTCATTAAGTCGGCCCGATGTATCTTTTCTCTTGCCCAAGTATAGTTGAAGGATTACTTCCCAAGAACTATTGGAGCAGGCTGTACCTTTTAATGATGAAAAAAGACTCGCCATTGGCACTATTTAGAATTTTTCCAAATAATATAATGATAAACGGATGATGCCGTTAAAGCCGTTTTTTTCGTAAATTCGCTCGATTTAAGATTTTTAACCTTTTAAACAGATTATCAATGGCTTTTGATATAGAAATGATCAAAAAGGTGTACGCAAACTTTGGGAGCCGTGTAGATGCTGCCCGTGAACTAGTTGGTAGACCTTTAACACTTTCAGAAAAGATATTATACGCACACCTTTGGGATGGAAAAGCAAAAAAAGCTTTTACCCGCGGTACGGATTATGTAGATTTTGCACCAGACAGAGTGGCGATGCAAGATGCTACGGCACAAATGGCTTTATTGCAATTTATGCAAGCTGGCCGACCAAAAGTGGCGGTACCTTCTTCTGTACATTGTGATCACTTAATCACTGCCAAATTAGGTGCTGAAATTGATTTACCTCATGCTAAAACTGAAAGTGCCGAAGTTTTCGACTTCCTTTCGTCAGTTTCTAACAAATATGGTATTGGTTTCTGGAAACCAGGTGCAGGTATTATCCACCAAGTAATTTTGGAAAACTATGCTTTCCCTGGCGGTATGATGATTGGTACAGATAGCCACACCGTAAATGCTGGTGGTTTGGGAATGTTAGCTATTGGTGTTGGCGGTGCCGATGCTTGCGATGTAATGGCTGGCTTACCTTGGGAACTAAAATTCCCTAAATTAATTGGCGTGAAGTTAACCGGTAAATTAAATGGTTGGACTTCGGCTAAAGATGTGATTTTAAAAGTTGCCGGTATTTTAACTGTAAAAGGTGGTACTGGTGCTATTGTAGAATATTTTGGCGACGGCGCTATTAACCTAAGCTGTACTGGTAAAGGTACTATCTGTAACATGGGGGCAGAAATTGGTGCTACTACTTCAACTTTCGGATATGACGAGAGCATGGAGCGCTATTTACGTGCTACTAACCGTGCCGATGTAGCCGATGCTGCAAATGCAGTAAAAGAGCACTTAACTGGCGATGCTGAAGTGTACGCACAACCTGAAAAATACTTCGATCAGTTAATCGAAATTAATTTAGATGAGCTTGAGCCTTATTTGAATGGCCCTTTCACACCTGATTTGGCTACTCCAATTTCTCAAATGAAAGAAGTTGCTGCTGCTAACGGTTGGCCAACTAAAGTAGAATGGGGATTAATTGGTTCTTGTACCAACTCTTCTTATGAGGATTTATCTCGTGCTGCTTCTGTTGCTAAACAAGCAATCGCTAAAGGCTTAGGCAAAAAAGCTGAATTTGGTATTAACCCAGGTTCTGAGCAGGTACGCTACACCGCAGATCGTGATGGTTTATTAGATACTTTCACTGATTTAGATGCCACTATTTTTACTAATGCCTGCGGACCATGCATTGGTATGTGGGACAGAACAGGTGCCGAAAAACAAGAAAAAAACACTATCGTACACTCGTTTAACCGTAACTTCGCTAAACGTGCCGATGGTAACCCAAATACTTTTGCTTTTGTAACTTCTCCAGAAATTGTGGCTGCTCTAGCTATTGCCGGCGATTTAAGCTTTAATCCACTTACTGATACGTTAACCAACGATAAAGGTGAGCAAGTGAAGCTTGATGAACCTACTGGATGGGAATTGCCTGAAAAAGGATATGCTGTTGAAGATGCTGGTTACCAAGCTCCCGCTGCTGATGGCTCGGGTGTTGAAGTAATTGTTTCTCCAACTTCTCACCGTTTACAATTGCTTGATCCTTTTGCTGCTTGGGAAGGTACCGACTTGAAAGGGTTGAAGTTATTGATCAAAGCTAAAGGAAAATGCACTACCGACCACATTTCGATGGCTGGTCCATGGTTGAAATTCCGTGGTCACTTAGATAACATCTCCAACAACATGTTAATTGGTGCTGTAAACTATTTTAACGACAGTACTGATAACATCAAAAATCAATTGACTGGCGAGTACGGACCTGTTCCTGCTACGCAACGTGCCTACAAAGCGCAAGGAATTGGTTCAATTGTAATTGGCGATGAAAACTACGGCGAAGGTTCATCTCGTGAGCACGCTGCAATGGAGCCCCGTCATTTAGGTGTACGTGCTGTATTGGTAAAATCTTTTGCCCGTATTCACGAAACCAACTTGAAAAAACAAGGGATGTTAGGTTTAACATTTGCTGATAAAGATGATTACAACAAAATCCAAGAGGATGATACCATCGATATCTTGGGCTTAACAGAATTTGCTCCTAACAAACCATTAACTTTGGTGTTGCACCATGCTGATGGAACTACAGAGCAATTTGATGTTAACCACAGCTATAATGAACAACAAATTGAGTGGTTCAAAGCTGGTGGGGCGCTAAATATCATCAGAAGAGAAGCTGCTGCTAAAGCTGCACAAGCATAAAATAGTTGGAGAGTCGGTAAAGACTGAAAGACAAATCCCAACTGGTGTAAAAGCTAGTTGGGATTTTTTATTTTTAACAAACCGAACCCTGCCACTTTTATTAGAGAGCAATTACTGTGTTACTATTTCACGATAGTCTCGCTGTACATTACAACTCCTCGCCTACGCTTCGCTTCGGCTGCGGGGTTTCCATTTCCATCAAGTCTATTTAAATATATCCACTGCTGTTATGGAGCAACCTTTCCGCTCACGTTAGCGTTCTAGCTAACTTACAAAATCGTATTCCTAAGCTACCCGTTGGCGGGGACGCCAACAAGAGCGCAATGCTACAATACTGCAATCAAAACATACAGCCTGACACCGTCCCCCCCACAACGTACAAAGTGGTTATTGACAATTAATCTCAAAAACATGACTAAGCTACCCGTTGGCGGGGACGCCAACAAGGGAATAGGCAGCACAGCTTAAACAACTTCAACTATCTCGCTCATGTTGGCGTCCCCGCCAACGTGCAAATTGGCATACTGCTACTCTTTATAGTGAGTTGCAAAATCAAACGAACCGTCACCATTCTCATAAAAAGACGCGGACGACCAAAAGTATTTTTCTGGCAAGTCGGTAAAGACTGAAAGACAAATCCCAACTGGCGTAAAAGCTAGTTGGGATTTTTATTTATAACAAACCGAACCCTGCCACTTTTATTAGAGAGCAATTACTGTGTTGCTATTTCCCGATAGTCTCGCTGTACATTACAACGCTTCGCTTCGGCTGCGGGGCTTCCATTTCCATCAAGTCTATTTAAATATATCCACTGCTATGATGGAGCAACCTTTCCGCTCACGTTGGCGTTCTAGTTAACTTACAAAATAGTATTCCTAAGCTGCTCGTTGGCGGGGACGCCAACAAGAGCGCAATGCTACAATACTGCAATCAAAACATACAGCCTGACACCGTCCCCCCCACAACGTACAAAGTGGTTATTGACAATTAATCTCAAAAACATGACTAAGCTACCCGTTGGCGGGGACGCCAACAAGGGAATAGGCAGCACAGCTTAAACAACTTCAAC
>NZ_QMHP01000008.1:0-33282 GCF_003313335.1 Pedobacter zeaxanthinifaciens | reverse complement strand
TGGCGGGGACGCCAACAAGGGAATAGGCAGCACAGCTTAAACAACTTCAACCATCTCGCTCATGTTGGCGTCCCCGCCAACGTGCAAATTTGCATACTGCTACTCTTTATAATGAGTTACAAAATCAAACGAACTGTCAACATTCTCATAAAAAGATGCGGACGACCAAAAGTATTTTTCTGGCAAGTCGGCTAAGTTCCAATGAGGCTGTAAAGGATTATTGTGAATATATTCTAATTTCTGTTCTAAAAACGTTTCGCTCCAGCATTCTTTTACAACGCAGTCTCTTTGCCAAAATTGAAATGCTCTGTCTACAAGATCAACTTTATATTCTTGCAACTGCAACTTACCTAGTTTCTTTTTAAATTCATGTGCCGAGAAACTTAAAAAAGCACCTTGGACATTAGCCCTATCGAAACCATCTTCAATTTTCCACAGCAAGTGAATATGATTGGGCATAATTACAAAACCATAAATCCGACACCTTTTTTGCGTTACTAGCCATCTCATTGTATTTATCAACACCTGTTTAAACTCATCATTTAACAAATGTTTCCAATTTAAAATAGTGGCAGTAAGAAATTCTGGGTGATATGATTTTAGCATAAAAGTCTAAGTAGATAGACTTAAAACTAATAAATTTGATTGATTTACTGATAAACCCTAATACAAAGTAATCACTTTCTTGGACACAAACATGGAAACAACGTGTAAATAGGTGGATCGAAAGTCAATAAACTGGCAATTCAGTTATATAATACTAGCTACATGCTTTCTCATTGGCGGTGATGCCAACAAGAATTAATGCTAAAATACTGCAAATCTGAACTGCCTAATACTGCCTATCTACATCACAACCCCTCTAACGCTTCGTCTTCTGTTAAAAACTGATCAATGGCATTAACGTCTTTCTCAAAAACATGCAATTGTACCCCACTAATAGAAACATCAAATACCGGGTAAACTAATGCTGCGTTTTCACCGGTTAGAAAACAGTCAAATCCTGCATCTAACAAACGAGCCTTCACTATGTTGGCCTCCATTGGATTTTCGAAGGTTTTATAAACTACTATTTTATCTGTCATACTTAATTAAATTCGTGTCCACACTTATAACAATGATAGCAACGATTTGCTTTAAAAGGATAAACCGCCATTAATATAGCCAATATGGCCACCCACCAACTATGTTTATTTTTAGTAGCGATGCCGTAGCTTACGTTAGTTGAGCCACAATTTTCGCAAACAATTTTATTTTCTGTTCGCTCAGTTTCAATTTCTGGAACTTCCAGCTCCAGATCATCCGCAAGCAGTGTGTTAATTCGCTCAACATCTTTATCAAAAACATTCAGTTTTACGCCACCAATTGCCTGATTATAGAGCGGTTGTATGGTTGCTACATTTTCATCTGTTAAAAAACATGGAATTTCAGCATCTTCCAACCTAGCTTTTACAATATTAGCTTCAATTGGATTGTAGAAAGCGCAGTAAACAATAATTTTATCGTCCATACACCTAAATGTAGTGATTTACTTCGATAAAAATTGCTGCCACCAATATCCCGACTGTTTGATGGTACGCTGTTGGGTTTTAAAATCATTATGCACCAAACCAAATCGAGCTTGATAACCTTCAGCCCATTCAAAATTGTCCATTAATGTCCACGCTAAATAACCCGTAATGTTAATTCCTTCATTTTTTGCCTTGAGCATCGCAGATAAATACGCTTCAAAATATTCGATTCGTTCACGATCATCAATTTTACCATCGATAACTTTATCGTGAAAAGCTGCACCGTTTTCTGTTACCATAATGCTCTTCACTTGGGGATATGAAGCAAATTGCTTAATGATCCGATAAAAGCTGTCCGCATTAATTTCCCAACCCATTGCCGTATGCGGAACTTTTCTATTTTTTGCCTTCGCCTCCCAAGCCTGCAATATTGGAATAAAGGCGTTGTATCTAATGACCAAAGGAAAATAATTCTGCAAGCCGATGAAATCGAAATCAAACTTCATTCGTTCTTGATGGCGCCAAGTTGAATGGCTTATCGCAAACTTTTCCAGCACTTCCCAATCGGAAGTGGGAAAGCCCAAACCTAAAACTGGTTCAAAAAAGAAACGATTCATCAAAGCATCAGTGCGTTTTGCAGCCAACAAATCCTGCGCAGATTGTGTGTAAGGAACTACTTCAGAACAGGAAAATGCTGTACCAATTACTGCGCTCGAAACTTCCGCTCTTAAAATCTTAGCTCCATCGGCCTGGGCAATAGCGGTATGCAAAGCAGCATCAAAAAAATTATTTACTCCCGTTTGCCCAGGCGCATGTACACCCAACATGTAACCCAAAGAAGTAAAGCCAAATGGTTCATTAATCACAATCCATTGCTTTACCTTATCGCCGTACTCTTTAGCACAAAAGGTAACATATTCATTAAACCAACTGTTAATTCCAAATGCTGTCCATCCTCCCTCTTTTGACAATGCTTCCGGCAAATCCCAGTGGTACAAGGTAACCATCGGAACTAAATCCTGCATCAGGCATTCATCTATCACACGGTGATAAAAAGCAACGCCCTCTGGATTAATAGACCCGTGTCCTAATGGAAAAATCCTTGCCCACGCAATGGAAAATCGAAAAACTTTAAAGCCTAAGGTTTTTACTAAGGCAATATCCTCAAGGTAACGATGATAGAAATCACAAGCTAGCGTAGGCTGATGCCCTTTTTTGATTTTACCAGTCCTTTTTGAAAACGTATCCCAAATGCTTGGGCCTTTGCCATAATCATTGGCGGCACCTTCTATTTGAGCAGCTGCAGTTGCTACGCCCCATAAAAAGTCATTACCAAAATCACTGCTTTGCATCGCATCAAATAAAATAAAAAATCCTAATGCTGTAGTTAAATTAAAGTTAAGTTATTGTTTTAATTTAACCACCTAAGAAAACCAAAGCTCAATTAGAATAAATTATACGCAACAACGATAGACAAAGCAAAACTTAATTACTCAAAGGTGTCTAAGGTGGTAAAACCTTCGAACTTCCCGAAAACTTTCTACTTTGAACTCAACTACCCTAAGCCAATCTGTTTTAACAAAATTGCGGCATTGAATTTAGTGCATGGCCCTTGTTTAATCAAATAATCAAATTCCATTTCGTTAGCTACCAGTTGAATATCAAAATGGAAATTACGCACCGATTGAGGATGCACCTGTTCTAATTCAGAAAGTTGCAGATCATGAGTGGCAAAAAGCGTAGGAGTTTTCAAGGCGATTAACTTTTCAATAAAGGCTTTAGAACCATCGAATTTATCCTTACTGTTGGTTCCACGCAGCATTTCGTCAATAAGTACAAACGCGTTAGGCTGTTGTTCTACCTCTGCCAAAATCATTTTCAAACGGTTCAATTCGGCTTTAAATGTGGAGGTACTTTCAATCAAATTATCCTTAATTCGCATGTAAGTTAGCAAACGAAAAATTGACAAGTGCATTTGGGCAGCACAAACAGGAGCTCCTGCATAAGCCAATACCATATTAATGCCCACCGTACGCAGGAATGTACTTTTACCAGCCATATTTGAGCCGGTAATAATATCAACCGTTGGTTCCGTTTTTAAAAAGAAAGAATTATCAACTCGCTTTTGTTGCGCTATTAATGGATGACCAAGCGCTTCGGCACTGAACTGAAAATCATTACTAAATTTGGGGAAAATCCAATTTGGATGATTATAACTTAAGGTAGCAAAGGATATCAGCTCCTCAAAATAGCCTATTCTATCTAACCCCTGTGCAACCTCATTACTAGCAGTTTTGCACCAGTCGCCCAGCTTAACACTGCACCTTAAATCCCAAAGGAAGAAAAAATTTAACACCGCATACAAAAGGAAATTCAATCTGGCATCAAAGGCAATAATAATTTTCGACAATGCTTTGATTTGATGACTTACTTTATCCTTCGACTGAAATAATTGCTTAATATATTTGCTTTGCCAATCGTGCTGTTCTGTCCAAGCAATAGCATCGGCATAGTTGCTCAGCAAGGTAGAGCTTCCACTAAAACCAAAATAAACGGCATTGATTTGTTTGCTATAAAAATAAGTGAGCATGGCATTTGCAAAAGCCGCTAGGCCAAAAATACTCCATAAGCTACCTCCAAAAATTAAACCCGCTAAAAACAATAGCACCATTAAATAAGGAACAAACTGAACATAGATCCTTAAAAAAGTATTATCGGTAAATTTAACCTGGGCCAAAAGCTGATTGCTCAATTTCCCCTTAATTTCTTCAATGCGGTTCAACTCGGCTCCTCGTAAATTAGCCCTGAACAAAAAAGTAGCTTCTGCCCTATCCCTCAACTCGGCAATTGCCATTTGTCGCTCCGCAGCTAAATCTGTACTTGTTGGAGCAGCTAAATGCTTGGCTAATTCATCCAACCCTATTTTGGTGGCGCCTCTGTTAACGAGCGCATATAAAGATGACCTACCAAAAATATCCAAATCAGACGCATAGGCGTGATTTTCATCTTCGAAGTGAGTTCCATCATCGTAACCATTAGGCTGGCCATTAATCAAATTCGCTTCGTTATCAAAAACCCAAAGCAAACTTTGATGGAATTTGAGTTGCTTCTCCAACTTATTTTGCTTTTTAACCACCAAAACAAAAACAGCTATTGGCAATGCTAACATTACAGACCATAGCACGTTAGCCGCATTTCCGGTTGAGCTTACCAAACCCACAAAAAAACCAATTTCTACCAGCAATAATACAAGCCTAAATATGGATAGCTGATCAATATTTTTTTTCAATACATCGATATGTTTTTGCTGTTGCGAAACGGAATTCTCGTATTGCTTTAATCTATCTAAATCGGGATTTAACATTATATTTGAGGAATTAAGCGGTAAAGATAAAAAAACAACCATTAGATGAAGATTAGCTTGATTGCTGTTGGTAAAACGGAAGACAAATATTTGATTGAAGGAATTGAAAAATACCTGAACAGGTTAAAGCATTACATTGGTTTTAATATCAGTATCATTCCTGAATTGAAAAACACTAAAAATCTTACCGAAGCACAACAAAAAAGCAAAGAAGCTGAATTGATTTTAAAGCAGCTGAACAATAGTGATGTGCTGGTGTTATTAGATGAGAAAGGCAAAAAATACACTTCGGTTCAATTTTCGCAGTACATCAACAAGCAAATGATTGGTAGTGTACAGCATTTGGTATTTGTAATTGGTGGACCTTACGGTTTTGATGAAAGCGTATATAAAAGGGCAAATTCTAGCGTTTCTTTATCAGATATGACTTTCTCTCACCAAATGGTGCGCTTATTTTTTGTAGAGCAATTATATAGAGCATTTACCATATTAAAAAACGAACCGTATCATCATGAGTAAAAAACTGGAACACACGCACTTTGACAATTCAAATTGTTTTTGAAATGCAAAATCTGTATATCTGTTCCTAAAACTTATGGAAAACGCCAATTAAAATCATCAATTTTAAAAAAGGAGGAATTATGAAATTACCTAGCGATTATAAAAGAAACTACAGATTCAGGACAGATACCTCGAAAGAAAAAAAATATATCAACACCATTATCACCATATCAATCATCGTGGTAATTGCTTGGTATATCTACAAATATTTCATTAAATAAAAAAACACCAATCTTTGTAGATTGGTGTTTCCATTTAACCTATTTCTTTTTTTAATTAAGCACCTCTTTTAGATGGCATTGTTGCCTTCTTCGCTGGAGCAGCAGTTTTAGCAGTTGGTGCTTTAGCCGCTTTTGCTTTTGGAGCCGCTTTTGGCTTAGCTTCTACCTTTTCCTCTACTTTTGGCGCTTCTTCTTCAGCACCTGGAGCAGCTTCGGTAAACAATGGCATATCTTTTAAAAAGTTGTACCAAGTCAAAATCTTCTTCATGTCCGATGCGTATACCTTTTCCTGATCATGGTTAGGCGCAACTTCTTCGAAAAACTTCCTTAGTGCATTACCATCGGCTTTTACGTCAGGAATAGCAGTTTTTGTAGCAGCAATATTAGCCAATACATCAGTTAATTTCAGCTCTTCATCTTCTCCGTAAATGGTAATATCTTCTAGCGAAGCTAATTTAGTGTTCGTTAAATTAGCTACAATTTTAAGCTTTTGCTCGTCTAAACTTTCTAGCACATAACCCGCCTTATTTTGTCCAATAAGCTTGAATAAGCCCGGTCTGCCCGATACAGATACAATTCCTCTTAAGTTCATATATTTTTGCGTATTGAGTAATGCGTATTGCGTAATGCGACATATTCAGCTCGCTCTACGCAATACTCTATACTATAATTAATCTTCAATTACTTCTACTGTCAAAATTTTATCACCTTGACGAATATCATCCACAATATCTACATTCTCTACCACTTTACCAAAGCAAGTATGGTTACGATCTAAATGTGCCGTGTTATCTCTGCTATGGCAAATGAAAAATTGTGAACCACCAGTATTTCTTCCAGCATGTGCCATTGAAAGCACACCTCTATCGTGATATTGGTTATCGCCGTCCAATTCGCAATCAATTTTATAACCCGGACCACCAGTTCCTGGAATACCCGCTGCACCATCTTTTGAATTAGGACAACCGCCCTGAACCACGAAATTAGGAATCACACGGTGAAAAGTAACTCCATCATAAAATCCTTCTTTAGCTAATTTTTTGAAGTTAGCTACGGCTTTTGGAGCATCTTTCTCATAGAACTCCACGGTCATATCGCCTTTTACCGTTTTTATAATCGCTTTACCCATTGTCTTTTTTTGTAAAGGTGCAAATTTAAACAAATAAATGAAATGTGATAATGGTTAACAGGATGATGAAACATTATGAGCTCCTGTCATCCCGAGTTTTGATGGATTTACTATAATAACCGAAAAGTAAACAGAGCGTCTTTGCGTTCTTTGCGAAACCTTTTTCCCTCTGCGTTAAAAATTAACCGCAAAGTACACAGAGCAACGCAAGGAAGACCTTCAGATTTCAACAAAGAATATCTTAGCTCTTTGCGAAACCTTTTTTCCCTCTGCGTTAAAAATTAACCGCAAAGTACACAGAGTAGCGCAAAAAAGACCTCTAGATTTCAACAAAGAATATCTTAGCTCTTTGCGAAACCTTTTCTCTATGCGTAAGACAATAAAACAATGCATTCATACAACATTTTATTTCTCATCGTTTTTCTTTTATCTTGTAAACTTTAACTTCGTGTATGAAAGGGAAGAAACACCTCATTTTCACTTTATTGTTGCTGTCGCTTCAACTGGTTGCTAAATCGGCCTCTATCCTCATATACATGGATGAAGGCCAAAAAAACCATCTCAAAGCATACGGTATTGCTTATTGGTGCATCAAGCAGCAAGTAGAGGTTGATTGGTTGCTGAACTATCGCGGAGGAAGTTTTCTGGTGAAGCAAGTTAAATCCATTGAAGATGAACTTAAAATTAGGGGCGTTTCTTACGAAGTATTAGCCGATGCAAAAGTGAGTAACATCCTTAACGAAATTAGCGACCCAGCGGTAAACATGGAAATGGTGAAACTGGAAAAAGCGCCCAAAATAGCCGTATATTCTCCAAAAAGTAAACTACCCTGGGATGATGCCGTTACGCTGGTATTAACTTACGCCGAAATTCCTTACGATGTAATTTACGATGACGAAATCCTAAAAGATAAACTGAGCACCTACGATTGGCTGCATTTGCACCATGAGGATTTTACAGGCCAGTACGGCAGGTTTTGGGCTTCGTTTAGAAATGCCTCATGGTACCAAGACGATGTAAAATATCAGGAAGCTGCTGCTAAACGTAACGGATTTAAAAAAGTATCCGAAATGAAACTAGCTGTGGCCAAACGCATTAAAGAGTTTTGTATCGGCGGTGGCTTTTTATTTGCCATGTGCTCTGGAACCGACAGCTTCGATATTGCCCTAGCTGCAGAAGGTGTTGATATTTTGGAAAGTATGTTCGATGGTGATGGCATGGATGCCAATGCTCAATCAAAACTAGACTATCAAAAGGCAGTAGCCTTTAGCAATTTCAAACTGGATCTAAACCCTTACAACTACGAATTTTCCGATATCGACGTTACGCAAACTCGTACCAATTTTAACGAAAGCAACGACTACTTTACTTTATTTGATTTTTCTGCAAAATGGGATTTAGTACCCACCATGCTTACTCAAAACCACGAAAAAGTAATTAAAGGCTTCATGGGGCAAACTACCGCATTTCGTAAAAGTTTAGTTAAACCAAGTATTACGGTGCTGGGCGAGAATAAAGCAGGTGCCGAAGTGCGTTACCTGCATGGTGAAATTGGAAAAGGTCAATTTAGCTTTTACGGCGGCCATGACCCTGAGGATTACCAACACCAGGTAAATGACCCACCTACGGATTTGAGTTTACATCCTACTTCGCCTGGTTACCGACTGATTTTAAACAATGTTTTGTTCCCAGCCGCCAAGAAAAAACCTCAAAAAACTTAAATGACTTTTTTAAAGTTAATCGGCGAAATAATAGGTGCTTCACCTTCGTACGGACAAAAGATAAAAGCGCCTAAATTTTTAATGGCTTTTTTTAATTTTCTAACTGCAGTTGCTGCAATTTGGCTGGCACTTGAAGTAAAACCAATTGCGCTTAAAGCATCTCCTATTTTATTTACGGTAACTTTTGGCTCGGTAGGTGTTGCCATTGCGTTTTTGACCATGTATTTAATGTGGCGATTGAAATGGTTCTATTTTTTCACCGCACCTAGCGCTTTCACTATCATCATCCCAATAGTACTGCTCACCATTTGCTGTGCAAGTAGCCTAAGCAATTGCCGAAAAAATTTGCATTTTAAATCTGTAACTACAGAAAATCACCGTAGCGACAATTAAAACTGTATGTTTTTGTAAACACACCGTTACAATTAAAAAACTGCTAAAAAGAACTCTAAATTAAAAAATAATAAACTGATAATCAGTAAAATAATTAGACCTATACCTTAATTGAAGATTGGCTATGGCATAGCTTTTGGTTCTAGCTGTGTGTTGAAAATGGTTTCAACGCAAATTAGAAAATCATGAAAAAGATCATATTATTAGGAAGCGCTCTATTAATGTCAACCTCAGTTTTATTTGCCCAATCTACCATGTCTGGCAACGATGCTCGTATAGGAATTAAAGCGGGAGTTAACCTTAGTACATTGCGTTTTAACAACTTCAACGAAGCAAGCAGCCTTAATGATGCTACAAAACAAAATGTAGGTTATAATTTCACTGTTTTCGGCGATTTTGGTGTAGGCAACAATTTCTTTATCCAGCCTGGTTTATCGCTACAAAACAAAGGAACTAAACTACAAGGTAATTTTGCAGGTATAACTGGCGAACAAACCTACAATATTATGGCCATTGAAGTACCAGTAAATGCAGTACTCAGAATACCTACGGGCCAGTCGGGTGCTTTCCAATTAAGTGCAGGACCATACATTGGCTTTAACGTAGATGGAAAAAGCAAAACCACCATCAGTAATGGAGCTAATAGCGGTACAACCGAAGAAAATCTAAAATTTGGTAGCAAAGCCGATGACGATTTCTCAAGTACTGATTTTGGTGCAAACTTTGGCGTAGGTTACCGTTTAAATAATGGTTTTATGCTAGGCGCTAATTATGGTTTAGGGTTAACCAATATGTTCCCTAAAAACTCAAGAAGCGACGATGGCAAAGCTAACAACAGAGTTTGGGGATTTAGCTTAGGCTATTCGTTCTAAGGTCTATTATAAACTACTCATCGTATGGCCAGTTCCTTTTGGAGCTGGCTTTTTTTATGCGCTTGTTAAAAAAACAAAGCTAAATTTGAAAAATGGAAATTATAACCTTAGCCAATGATATTGGACAACTAGTTTCAAAAGGTGTTGTTATTGCTAACGCTGAAGATGGCGCAGATTTAGTTGGAAACACTTATTTTCAAGGGCTAACTAAACTCATCATCAGTGAAGAGCAGCTTACACCAAGTTTTTTCGACTTAAGCACTAAACTTGCGGGAGAAATATTGCAAAAATTCTCTAACTACCGTATTAGGTTGGCCATTGTGGGCGATTTTGAGAAGTTTAAAAGCAATAGCTTAAAAGACTTTATTTTCGAAAGCAATAAAGTTGGCCAAATTAATTTCGTAAATTCAACTACCGAAGCCATTAATGCTTTGAACCAATAAACCAAATTTAACCTTTATGAAACCTATTTTGAGAAACATTTTAGCCATTATTGCGGGGCTTTTTATTGGAAGCGTTGTAAATATGGGCATTATCTTAATCAGTGGTAATTTTATAACTCCACCAGCTGGTGTTGACATGACTACCGAAGAAGGCTTAAAAGTAGGCATGCATCTATTGGAACCCAAACATTTTATCTTTCCCTTTTTGGCACATGCAATAGGTACTTTTGTAGGAGCCTACATTGCCGCCCGCATTTCTACTAAAAAGGTACTTTTCGCCATGATAATTGGCGCTATCTTTTTAAGCGGCGGTATTTACATGGTTGCTATTTTACCTTCGCCAATTTGGTTTACACTGGTTGATTTACTTGGAGCATACCTTCCTGTTGCATATTTCGCTGGAAAAATAGCAGAATAAATCATGTAAAAATGTCTTTTGAATGAAGGCTTAATCTAGTCGTAAAAGTTCCAAGTAAGCCCTAACGTTAACAAGCGGTCTGGCATTGGGTAACGATTAACAGTATAATAGCCTTTGCTAAACAAACCTTGGTTAACGTATTGGTATTTCGCAAAAATATTTGCCCTGCGTAAGCCCGCTTTTATCCAAACATCAGCAACTGGTTTCGAGCCAAAAGTAATGTCATCTCCATTGTAAAACTGACTTGCTGCCGGCGAATACGACTTGGCTAAATAGGTATCATTGTAAAATACATCAAAACCTATTTGCGTTTTTAGTGTCTTGAAAAAAGTTTGATCTTTATATACACTAGCGAAAACATAAATTTCAGGTGTGCGCAAAATATTTTTAGCATCAGTTTTTTGATAAACACCATACGCACTTGCGTGAAAACTACCTTTATCTAACTGCTTACCCACCTTAATTTGCAACAAACTTATTTCGCTGCTGTATTGCACTGGCGTAATGGCATTAGTTACATTAGGAGCTGTGGCAAAGTATAAATAATTACTAATGAGGTAATAGGAAGCACTTGCATCTAACTTCAAAAATTGATTAAGGTAGGCGAAAGTGAAGTTGGTGGTTTTTGTCCTGGACAGGTCGCTGCGCTTATCCCAATCATAGTGGTTGCCATAATAACGGTTAAATATCTCTTCAGGCGACTTGTTTTGCGTGTAAGCGCTCATCACAATTTTACCTGTTTTATCGCTCAGCATGAAGTTACTATTGGCCTCGTACAAATAATCGCCAGCATTTAGCCCCTGAAAAATTTGTTGTACGTTTAGGTTAACATTTACCTTGTTACTAAACCTATAACCTAATGCTCCTAATAGTGTTGTATTTTGAGCAGAAAAGCTACGATTATAATAAACGCTCCTATCTTCTTGTAAAATTTGTTGCTTGAAATTATAAAAATCATGCCTTACGCCAGCGTCAACCTTTAATTCATTTTTAATGAAGGAGCTTTGCTTAGCTCTTAAAAAGAAGCTGTAAATGAACTCATTTTGTACATGCTTAACGTTAGTGGTATCATTGGTAAAAGTTAAACTTGCTTTAGGCACCGGAAGTACGTTGTAAACATCTTCCTCATTTTTCTTGAAACTGTAAGAGCTGTTATCGTAAACAAAAGTATGAGTGACTTTATTGGTAGGAAGTATGTTTTGCGTAGTGCTATTCAGCGTGCTATCAATGCGTCCAACAAAATAACTTTGCCTAATCATAATGGAGTTATCACGATATAATTGCCTTGCTGTAGTGAAACGAGTAGGCTCAGCCTCCTTAGTTACCAAATTATCTCCCTGAAGGGTAAAAATGACATCATCTTTTAATATAGAACCATTTTCCTCAGCCTTAAGTGTATTAAAAACGGCATCAACCCAAATGTTGTAACGCTTATTTTTAGTTTGATACCAGGTAAATAATGTCCCATTCAAATCATCGCCTCGCTGATGCTGATAAAAACCATTGGCACCAATACGATTAAAATTAGCACCAAAGTTCCAGTTTGGTTTAATATTTTGAGAGTGGATGATTTTTAATAACTGCACATTATCACCAGCACTAATGTACGATAGGCTGGTAAATGGTGATCTTGCCCTGTAAAACTTGGTATCATCGTGGGTAAACCTGTAATAATCAAGGGAGTGAAATCCAGCATCAAAACCAATTGTTTTAACAGGTGTAAAAAGTAGCGGTGCAGCGGCCAAACCCACCAAACCAGTACCAACCGTTGGATTACGTGGTTGAGCAATAGGGCTAAAATTTTGTATCCCAGTTAAAGTAGTATCAATAGGTAAAGTTTGTATGCTATCCTTTGTTAGTTTACGCGTAGTGTAACGTACATATTTGGATGTAAAAACTACCGAGTCGCGACCCTGTTCTTCCTTTTTACGTAGAGAATCCAACTCTTTATTGCCCGCAATAGAAGTTTTTAAATCTTGTCCGAATGCGTTAGCAGCGGACAAAACATAGCAACAAAGCAGGGCAAGTAATATTTTATACATTATAGTGATGAGATAAGCTGACTTAAAATTTGTGTCATTTTAGGTTCTGCCTTCGAAGCAGTTTCAATAATTTCTTCCAAACTCACTGGCTTCAAGTCATCTGGAAAACCTTCGTCTGTTAGCACAGAGATTGCAAAAACAGGCATGCCCATGTGATTAGCAACAATCACTTCGGGAACGGTGCTCATACCTACGGCGTCACCACCTATAATTCGCAGGTATTTGTACTCGGCTTTAGTTTCTAAGTTTGGCCCAGTTACTGATACGTAAACACCCTGATGACAGGTAATTTGCTGCTCTTTAGCAATTTGCAAGCCTTTTGCGGTTAACTCCTTGTGATAAGGCTGGCTCATATCTGGAAAACGGGGGCCAAAATCTTCATTGTTTAAACCCCTTAACGGACTTTCAGGCTGTAGGTTGATATGATCGGTAATGATCATCAAATCTCCTTTCTTAAATTCCGGATTTAAAGATCCCGCAGCATTTGACACGAAAAGGTACTGAATACCAAGCAACTTCATCACCCTAATTGGAAAAGTAATTTGCTGCATACTGTAGCCTTCGTAGTAGTGAAAACGACCTTGCATTGCAACCACCTTTTTTCCCTTCAGCGTACCAAAAATTAACTTTCCTGAATGAAACTCTAAGGTAGAAATTGGAAAATTGGGAATACTCGAGTACATGATATTGTGAGCTATTTCAATCTCATTCACTAGCCCGCCCAAACCAGTACCTAAAACTATCCCCACTTCAGGGTTAAAATCACCTATTTTATTTTTGATGTACTTTATCGATTCATTTAGCGCTTGCAACATAATCTAATATTTTTTGGTCAAACTTTGCCCGCTCAGCAGCGTTAATTTCAATGTTGATAGGCAAATAATATACTGGCAAATTTAACAGTAAATCTTTTAATTTAGCATCTAATAACCGCTGTCCATCTTTTTCGGTGGTTACAATTATTTTTTCGCCTGCCGGATGCTCTTCAAACGCTTTAACCAGCGCTTTTATTTCCTGTTCCGTAAAACGATGATGATCTGAGTATTCGAAGTGATGCAATATAACTTCCTTTGTAGCGAGATACTGGCGTAAGGGTAATGGGTTAGCAATGCCCGTAATTAAAAACACTACCTGATTTTTTTGAAGCGCCAATTGCTCTTGGCTGTAAAGTGACTGCAAATTTTGATAACCGATATGCGAAAAAGCTAAATTTTGGTTTGCTGTTAGTTTCAGTTTTTTTAAAAAGCCCTGCCGCAGGTATTGCTCAACCACAGGAGGTGATTTGGTAATGATTACTGTTTGAGCTCTTTTTATCCCCGAAAAAGTTTCGCGTAAATTTCCAGCAGGCAGCAACATTTGCCAACCGCGGAGTTTGTCAAATTCGAACAGTAAAATATTAAAGCCAGCTTTTACTTTACGGTGCTGATAGGCATCATCCAGTAAAATTACCTCATGCGCATCTTTAAGTTGATTGATACCAGTAACTCTATCTTCGCAAACTGCTACCGTAACGTTTTTGAACTTTCGATAATACTGCAAAGGTTCATCGCCTATGGTTTGGGCACTGGCATGCTCATCAGCCAAAATAAAACCTTTAGTAACCCTTCCATAACCCCTACTTAAAATGGCCACTTTATAATTTTGCAGCAACCTTACCAAATATTCGGTAGTTGGCGTTTTCCCCGATCCTCCTACTGCCAAGTTACCAATGCAAATAACGGGCATATCGAAGCTTGTTGATTTAAAAATTCCCCAATCGTAAAGTTGATTGCGTACAAAAATCACCAAGGCATATACCAAGTTTAAGGGCAGTAAAAGAAGGCGAAGGTATTTTAGCATCAGTTTTCAAAAATAGCTATAATATTCATCAATAGTTGCTAGCCCACTTCGATTTTGGCTACGCAAAGTTAACTGCTGCAACGGCATTGCAGAAAACGGTTTGAGTATGGAGGATTTAGTACAAAAGTTCAATAGAATTGCTACTGTTAAACATTTTACAAATGCTAAATCGAATTATTTAACTGCCGACATCTTGTTATCGGCTCTACGTTTATTAGTTGATTCTTTTATAATCCCCTTATATCCAAAACCTCGTTTACTTTGTATAAGCTCGGTAAATTCTGAGATTTAATCCTAAATTGACTCCGTTTCTTAATTTTTGGCTTTATTGAAGCATTTTCCATTTTAATTCCCGGATCATAATAAATATTGCCTGCAGCCATTTGTACTAAAAATAATTGAAAGTCTGTCCCTGTTTCTAAAATTACGTTGTTTCCGTATCTGTATTGTCTTTCGTTTACTGTTTGAGAAATCGAGGGAACATAGCAGGCTTGATTGTGTTTTCTATTCCAGTGTAAAAGCATAGACGCAAAGCTCCAAGAGGCAGTTTCATTTACATTAATGTTTTAAGAAAACTGATAACATTAAGAATTTCAAATCTACCACCGAAATAACTTTTTGAATTATCATTTGTCAAAAGTTTTTAATGTAAATTTTTGGGCATTACCCTAAAGACCAGGCTATCCCCTACAAGTACTCGCTACATTGCACTTCTCTGTGGATTTTTCGCTTTTATCCCTAACGCAAAATCAGTGCATAAAACGAAATTCGTTATGATATTTAAGGAATTCAATATCGGGAAGAAATCTCGATGGCAAAATAATATCTTGATTATCTAATTTTAAAAAAAAATCTTCGATAGATTTTGATTTCTTTTGCTTGAATAAAGTAGGGGAAATTTTGATTTTAAAATCGGTTGTTATCGTCATCAAACCAGTTTCAAAAGCCCTATCGTGAAGTGCGTTAATTGCAATTCCATTTTGAGGATTTAACCTATTTTTCTCATCAACGCTCCAAGGCTTTATATGACCCGCTATCAGAAATTCTGGTTGTTGAATTCCAGTTATACAACAAGTATTATTATATGATGCTAAAATTGACCTTCTAAAGAAAGATTGATTTACCCTAACCCTCACGACTTGTTCTCTCATTTTTCCCTCTGTTGGCAATTCAAACTCCGGAATATGATTGAGTCGCTCAACTGATGTATTTTCAAAATTGGCTAGTAATTTTTCGCTTTCAAAAGGCAAAATATCCCAATTATTAAAAAATTCGTTCCAGATTTCAGCATCTAATTTACTTGAGTTTGATGCCCCTTTAATTCCTCTTGCTTTTAGGTTTGGGTCAAGACTTGCAAAATTAACAAGTTTGTATGCAATAGCGCTTGGAGTTCTTCCAATAAGATTTGCTAGATGAATTACTTCTGGATTTAGGCGATGCAACCTACCAAAAGGCAATTTACAGTACAGATTTACTGCTAACATTAATTCTTCTCTTGTCCATAATTTTTGTCCTTTTTTCATATACCATCTTCACTATCAAATTCTAAAATGAATTGAAAATTACATTCTTCTGAAAGACATTTATGTTCTTGAGAACTATCAAAATCATCAATAATTTCTGTTCTATTTCCACATTTTGGACAAGCAGTTGGCTGCTCTGAACTTAAAAATATTTCCAAATCTTCCATTATACCACCTGCTTTAACGCGTTAGGGATTGTAGTGGAAATCCTTTTGTGAGGAACGAGCAAAAGATTGGAACGTAAAGCCCGACCCTTTAGGATAACGCCCAAATTATTTTTCTTTGAAACTCCAGCAATCGAAAATGGCTGGAAAAGTATTAAGTCTATAAATTTAAACTTCGGTGTCGTCGGTGGTGGAAATGGGACGTCCCATTTAATCGGCAGATAATATTGAAAGTCTGGCTCTTCGACAATACTCAATTTATCATGTAAGTCAGTTAAATAAGTTTTTGCAGTCGGTTTATAATATTCAGAAACGCCATTTTTATGGTTTTGAAAAAAGTGAGTCAAATATGCCAAGTCGTTATTTTCCGTCTTGCTAATCTCCAATTTTAATTTATTTTTTATGTCCGAATACTTTTTGCTCATTGGTTGCAAGTTCGTGATTTTTTTTCAATTGAGTTTGAATGTCATGTTGAAAGTTTTAACAAAGTTATGTTTCATTCTTTTGTTATTTGATATTTAGCATAGCTTCTCTATACGGCATTGCGGAAAACCAACCAATCCTACTGTTTAAACGTGGCAAATGTTATCTGCTTGTCTCCCTGACCTCTACAGCTAATTTATTACCTACCCAACACAACAATAGGGTAAAAAAACCCGTTTTGGTAAAAAGAAATGTATGACTATATTTACAACGCAAGTTGTTACCAAAGTGTTTAACAGGCTAATAGCTAGGTTAAACCAAACATCGTTGCCAACCAAACAATAAACCGAACAAACTAAATTTACAATGCATAACTGCGAAGCAAAATGCTTTAACCAAGCTGATGCTGAAAATTTTGCAAAAGTTAGGCCTTCCTGCTTTTTATTACCAGTGGGTTTGCTATTGGCCATTGCATTTTTTTTGTACAAAGAAGATGCGCTAAACATCGATTCGTACAGGCAAATACAAAAGGGTGCTTTTTATTACGTTAATTCAAGGCTATCTCAATTTCCTAACTTAGAATTTAACCTAACCCAACTGGGGGATGCACTGGTGCTGCTTTCGTTCCTCACCATTTTTATTATCCGCCGACCTAAAATTTGGGAGCATCTAATTACTTCGTCATTAGTGTCGCTGCTAATTACTTTTGTGCTGAAAACTTTTTTTTCGGTTCCTAGGCCTGCAGCTACATTTAACAATAGCAGTTTTACCATTATTGGCGATACACTCACCTGCAATAACAGCCTTCCATCGGGGCATACCATTACCATATTTACAACACTAACTGTTTTGATGTATGGCTTTATGCCTAAAGCTTTAAAAAACAGAATTTTATGGTGCCTTTTCATCATGGCAACGGGTCTTTTTATTGCGCTTAGCAGGGTAGCTGTAGGCGCACATTATCCACTTGATGTGCTTATTGGAAGTATTGTTGGCTATATTTGCGGCATAACAGGAATTTTAGTATGCCAGAAATACAATCTTTGGGGTTGGATATGCGAAAGAAAGTACTATCCAATTTTTATTGGTTTATTTTTGATTTGCTGTTTTGTTCTTATCACAAAAATCACCAGTAATAACCTTTTTATTTTTTACCTATCCATCGTCAGTTTAGCTTTTTCATCCTATGTTTTTACAAAAGCTTGTATCAAAAGATAAGATCAAATTAATCCATTTCGTATTAGTCATTAGCGGTCTTAATTTTTTATTATTTCACTTTCCATTTTTCTCCTTCGTTTTTAACAACCTCGATTATAAAAGTTTTACCGGCATCAGTATCGTTATCTCTTTGGTAGTACTAATGTTGGTGTTAAATGCTTTTGTGTTTTATCTGATTTATTCGGCCTCAACAGTGGTGGGCAAATGTCTAACTGTACTGTTTTTTCTTGTTAATTCGGTTGCCGTATATTTTGTAAACAGCTACAATGTCATTATCGATGAAAGCATGGTAGGCAATGTGCTCAATACCAATTACGCAGAATCAAGCAGTTTCTTTTCATTTAAGCTGATTCTATATATCGTGTTTTTTGGGATTTTGCCTTCCATTTTTGTAATCAAAGCTACTATTGTTAAGGATAGGCTTAAAAAATTCCTGATCAAATCGTCATTAACTTTGGTATTTATTGCCGTTTTCATTTTTGCCAACGCAAGTAATTGGCTTTGGATTGATAAATATTCCAAACAATTAGGTGGTTTGGCTATGCCTTGGTCGTACACAGTAAATCTTTGTAGATTTTATATCCATAAGGCTCAGGAAAACAAAGAAGAAATCTTACTTCCTAATGCCACCATCGCAAATAACGAAAAATCAGTAGTAGTTTTGGTCATTGGCGAGTCTGCAAGAAGCGAAAATTTCTCTCTTTACGGGTACAAGAAAAACACCAATCCTTACCTTTCCAAAACGGAAAATTTGCACACATTTAAAGCAACATCATGTGCTACTTACACTACAGCTGGTGTAAAATGTATTTTGGAACACACGGAAAGCGACGACTTGTACGAAATTTTGCCTAACTACTTATACAGAAACAACGTTGACGTGATTTGGCGAACGACCAATTGGGGCGAACCACCTGTACACATCAAAAATTATCAAACCAAAGAAATGTTAGATAAAGATTGTAAGGGCGATGGTTGTAATTACGATGAGGTGCTTATAACAAATTTAAAGCAGCAAATTTTAGCGAGTACCAAAAGTAAGATTTTAATTGTACTGCATACCTCTACCAGCCACGGGCCAACTTACAGCAAAAAATACCCTGCTAACTTTGAAACCTTTAAACCAGTTTGTAGCAGTGTGGAGCTAGGCAATTGTTCGCAAACGGAACTTGTTAATGCGTACGATAATACCATTGTTTACACTGATTATATTTTACACCGTATTATTGAGGATTTACAGCAACTTAAAGATTACAAGAGTGCCATGCTTTTCGTTTCGGACCATGGTGAATCTTTAGGAGAGAAAAACCTCTACATGCATGGACTTCCGATGAGCATTGCGCCCAACGAACAATTCGATATTCCTTTTATTGTTTGGACTTCCAAAGATTCGAAGCAGCTTAAGCCTATCAATACAGCTTCTCAACACCATGTATTCCACAGTGTGCTAAATTTCCTTGATATTAAAAGTTCGGTTTACAACGAGCAATTGAGCATTTTCAAGTAGGAAATTAATACCGACGGCTTTGCACCGCCGGTATGATTTTTATTGGGCTTGATTGATTTTAGGTGGCATTAACTTGTAAACTACCGGCGTAATTATCCTCGAAAGCAAGGTGGAACTAATTAATCCCCCAATCATTACAATAGCCAGTGGTGATATCAGCGGATTACTTGACATTGCAATGGGCAACAAACCACCAATTGCAGTTAGTGAGGTCAAAATAATTGGCAAGAAACGCACTTCCCCTGCTTCTTCAATAGCTTCGTTCAGTTCTTTTCCTTCGGCCCGCAGTTGGTTGGTAAAATCAACCAAAAGGATAGTATTTTTAACTTCGATACCTGCCAAAGCTACAATTCCAATGGTAGCCACAAACGATAGTGAATTGCCAGTAACCATTAGCGCCAATACCGCACCAACAATACCCAACGGAATTACAGACAGTACAATTAACGTACTTTTGAAGGTTTTAAACTCCAGCACCAACACCGCCACGAACATAAATAGCGTTACTAAAATAATGCTACCAAAACCACCAAATGATTGATTTCGACTTTCCACTTCGCCACCCATTTGAAAATGGTAGCCAGCCGGCAAAGCCATTCGTTTCATCTGAGCTTCCACATCCTTAATTACTTTATCATTTAAGTAACCCTTTTGCACAAACGAGTTTACCGAAACTGTACGTACTTTATTTTGATGATTGATACTTAACGCCGAAGTTTCCAATTTTAAACTGGCCACTTGCGATAAAGGAATGGATGTGCCCATTACGTTGTTGACGTACAAGTTATCAAACACTTTAAGCGAAGGATTTGAAGCAAATTTGGTGGTCAATAAAATGTTATAATCATCGCCACTTGATTTTGGATTGAGAAACTTACCAACTTCAAAACCTGCAATAGCCATTCGTACCGTACGGTCGATATTGATCATAGGAATGCCTAGGGCCAAAGCCTTTTCTTTATTGATATCAACCTTAATGTCTGATTTTAAATTCTTCAGCGGATTGTTAACGTAAATAGTGCCTTCGGTTTTCAGCAGCAAACTTTCGGTTTTAGCGGCCAACTGGCGTAGCGTATCTAAATTATCTCCAAATATCCTCACCTCCACTGGAGAAATAATTGGCTGCCCTTGTTCAAAATCCTTCACCTCCACTTTTGCTCCTAAATATGGCGACCATTTGGCTCTTAGCTTTTCAATTAACGCCACTTTTTGGTCGGCACGCACATCTGGATGCAATAGCACAAAAATTTCAGAAAAATCTGTTCGTTCGTTAGTTTGCAACAAATTGTAGTAAATACGCGGATTTCCCTTACCTACATTGGAAGCAAAATACTTCACTTCGGGAATTTCCTTCAGTTCTTTTTCAATTTGTTTGGTGATTGAATCGGTGTACTTTAAGTTAGATTGCAAAGGCGTTGATACTGCTACAATAAACTGTGGCTTTTCCGATGCTGGGAACAAGCTAAATCCAATTACTGGAATTAAGGCTACCGAACCTGCAAAAATCAAAACGCCAATAGCAATAGTAACAAGAGGTTTTTGCAAAGCTTTATCAAGCAATTTGGCGTAAGAACCATGAATGATTTTTTGTAACGTACGCAGAAAGATATTACCATGTACATCGGCATGCGGCTTCAATAACTTACTTGATAAAAATGGCACTACGGTAAGCGCTACCAACATTGAAGCAATTACCGAACAAATTACAGCCACGGGCAAACTTCTGATAAATTCACCTGAAGCCTCTGGCATAAACATCAATGGCATAAAGGCAATAACCAAAGTAGCGGTACACCCCACCACGGCAACGCCAATTTGTTTGGTAGCCAGCAAAGATGCTTGTAACCGGCTATGACCATCACGCATCCATCGTTCAATATTTTCTACAACTACAATGCTATCATCCACCAATAAACCTAAGGACACCACCAAACCTACAATACTCAATTGGTTTAAGCTAAAGCCAAGCAGGTTGATCAAAATAATTCCTATGGCTAAGGATAAAGGTATAGAAACCATTACCACCAACGACGCCCTTGTTCCCAAAGGTAATAGCGTAATGAGCACCAAGCCAATGGCGATTAAAAAATCTATCCCCAAACCTCCCAAACGGGTATTTACATTATCTGCCTGATCAAACATTACATGCTGATCAATATTAGCAGGCAACGTTTTTTTGAATTGATCTAATACTGGAAGATAAGCTTCTTGTGTTTGCGTAATGTTGTTACCTACCTTTTGTGCCGCGGTTACAAATACACACCTAAATCCGTTTAACCTCGTAATATGTTTCTCTTGCGAATAATCGAAATAAACCTTTGCAACGTCACTTAAAGTGGTGTTTTTGCCCCCGTTACTAGCAACTATGGTATTTTTTATCTCATCAATACTTTGGTAATTTCCGCTTGTTTTAATATTAACCGATTTGGTACCAACATCAATGCTACCTCCAGGAATATTTGCCACTTCACTTTGAATGGCATTGCTTACTTGGGTAACTGGAATACGTAATAAAGCTAGTTTCTCTAGGTCTAAATCCACTTTTACCAGCTGATCGGAAATGCCATACACATTTACATTTTTAAGTGTAGGAATTTTCTCCAACTCGTCTTGTAAATCTTCAGCGGCAGCTTTCAGTTGATCCGTAGAAGCGTTCTCCGATACCAATGCAACTTGTAAAATATTTACGTCCGATGGAGATATTTTTTGAACCTCCATGGCATAAATTTCCTGTGGCAAATTGGCACGTTCGCTATTGGTTTCCCTCACCAGCTCTTGGTATTTGTCGTCAACATTTACACCATATTTATACTCTACTACAAATACAGCTAAGCCATCTCTAATGGTAGTTTTAATGGTTTTAATATCATCAAGCTCGTAAATACGTTTTTCAAGCGGCTTCACCACCAGCTCTTCCATATCTTTAGGGCTTGCTCCCGGGTACACCACAATTACCGGAAAGTTAGGCGGGTTCATATCAGGATCCTCGGCCCTTGGCATATTTAAAACTGTAGTAATTCCCAAAGCCATTACCATTAACACCATAATTAAGGTGAATTGATAATTTTTTACTGCGTAATCTGAAATCTTCATTGCTAATTATGGCTTAGTTACTTAACTACTTTGATTTTCGAACCATCTGTGAGGTAGGCGCTGCCCGATATAATAACCGAACCCACATTTTCCAAACCGCCCAAAACGGTAATTTTATCTTTTTGCACAGCACCCAGTTGCACCTTTACTTTCTTGGCTGTTTGATTATCGTTGGTAACAAATACGTAGCCCTCATTTTCACCACCATCAAGCAAAGCATCATAAGGCAGGCTATACGCGGTTTGTTTGGAAGTTGGATAAATGGTTGCCCTACCAAACAGACCAGCGGCCAAACCTTTTAAATCACCGCTTTCCAGAGATAATTCCACACCGAAAGTGCCGCTTTGCGGATCAATACTTTCTGCTTTCCTGCTCACCTTTGCCTGTAATATTCTGCCTTGTAGCGCTTCTGAAGTAATACTCGCTCTGTCGCCAATTTTTAATGCCGACCATTGGCTATCGCTTAAACCAACTTTCAAGATCCATTTTCCTTCGTTTGCACCGTTAACCTGCAACACTGGCGTACCGGGACCAACAATCTGTCCATCATTGGCTAACTTGCGTAAAACATAGCCATTTTTAGTAGCTCTTATGGCGGTGTAACCTTCGTTAAACTTAGCCGACTGCAGTTGTTGCTTGGCCACCTCCAAAGCTGTTCTTGCATTTTGCAATTGCTCCAAAGTGGCAACACTGTCTTTGAAGAGCTTACTTGCCCTTTCATAGTCACGTTGTGCCTTTTGTAGCGATAGCTGTACCTGCTCAACTTGCGAACCTATTTCCGTTGGATTTACCGTAGCAAGCAATTGTCCTTTAGTGATTTGATCGCCTTCTTTTACATAAATGCGGTTAATTACACCCCCATTTTTAAAAGAAAGCAAGGTTTCATCATTAGTGGTAAAATAGCCAGAAGTAACAATTTGTGCATCAGCATTTTCAGGCGTTAAACTGATCACTTTAACAGGTATCGTATCTTGCTGGATCATCACCTTTTCTCTTTCTTTACCTCCTTTACAGGCAGATAAAATGGATATTACTGTAACCGGTACAATAAGTACAAAGCTTTTGATTTTTGCGTTGATCATATTGAGTTGTTTAATCTTAAATGGTAATAATTTAGTTAATTGGGAAAGATGCCGTTTCACGTTCCAAATTAGTGAGGGCGATTAGCGTTTTGTATAAATTGATGTTTACTAAAATTTTTGCCGAGGTATATTGATTTCGGGCGTCAACCGTTTCAACAAAGGAGTTGGCTCCAGCCAAATAACCTCTATCAATTAGCCTTAAATAGGTTGAGGCAGCTTCCAATTGTTTTAAAGACGACTGATAGGTTTGATAAGCCGAACGCAAACTATTTTGAGAAGTTTTAGCAGCCAAATTGAGCTGTTGAGCAACCAAATTAGAATTGAGTTCAGCATTTTTTAAATCCAGGCTACTTTCCTTCAATTTGTTGCTATTGCGATTACCTGAAAAAATTGGCACTTCCAACTGTAAACCCACCATGTAGTAACGCGTATTGGAATTAAATTTAAATCCTTCTGATTGCGTACCTACATCCAAAAAAGCTCCCAGTTTTGGCACCGCGAACTGCCCGTTCATTTTCTGTACATTCCTATTAATTCCCTCTAACTGCTGCAAGGCCTTCAGCTCCTCTCTCTCGCCCACGGCGTTTAAACCAGCTAGTAAACCTTCTACCTTTGCTAAGTTTGCTTGATCTTGACTTTCAACTTCAACCGCTTCGTTTGCATCTCTGTTCAACAAAAAATTGAAATACAATCGGGCGTTATTTACTTTTTGTTCAGCATCAAGCAGGGTGGCATTTGCATTTTCAACTTCGCTTTGCGACCTTAACACATATGCAGGTAAACCTTTGCCGTTTTCCAATAACTTTTGGTTTACACGCAGTCCTTCTTTTGCCAGCTGCACGCCAGATTGGTAGATATCTACCGCAGCTAAAGCACTCAAATAATTGTAATAAGCCGTTTTAATTTCTTTGACCAAATCTCGCTTATAAACTTGCACCTCAAATTCTTTTAGCGTGGTTTGTTGCTTCGCTATTTTATTGCTGTAGATGATATCCGTATTGATGATTGGTACGGTAGTTCTCAATTTAGCATCGTGGAAATTTTTAGGTAAAAAGTTGATGGTTTGATTTTCCAACATCGGAAACCGATTAGTTCCAGTAATTTGATTTAGGGTTTGATAAACAGGATTCATCAAATCGCCCAACGGCAACGGAATATTACGGCCTCCATCTGCTGTTTGATATGCCGCCTGCAAATTAACGGATGGCAAAAACAAGCCTTTAGCTCTTTTTAGCGCATACTGTGCTTTTTCTAAAGAGATATTCTTTTGTTGTAGAACGATGTTATTTTTAAGACCAAAATCGATATAGTTATTAAGCGCATTTTGAGCATTTGCTTTAAAAAAACCAAACACAACCACAAACAATAAAGCACAAACCGATTGCTTACATATTAACGGTGTTAATTTCATTATTTTATTCCTTTTATTACAGATATTAAAGTGTTAAATGCCGATTCCAACGTAGATGTGTTTTCTTGGTTCGGCAAGTGTTCTTTTACTACATGATCCAAATGTCCCTGAAGCTTCAAACTACAAATGCCATGTATCGTAGACCATATGTAAAGCGCCATGGCATGGAGCTCAATACTACTGAAATAGCCTTTATTCTGACAATCGGCAACGGTATTTACTAAGGCTCCAAAAGCAGCTCCGCCTTCCTCCCACTCACTAGCACAACTTCTGTTCACAAAATCTATAGGTTCTTTCATAATGAACATAAGCTCATAAAAATCAGGATTATCCAAAGCAAACTTGATATAAATGCGCCCCATGGCTTTTAGTCTTTCAAATGGCTCATCCACATTTCTAAGCACATCAAACTGCATAGCCAACGATTTAAAACCTTCCTGATGTAAGGCATAAATCACATCACCCTTATCTTTATAGTAGAGGTAAATAGTTGTGGGACTAATTGCCAGCTTATCGGCAATTTTCCTGATAGAAACCTCATCATAACCATGCTTCAAAAACAGTTCCTTGGCCACTTCTAAGATGCGCCTACGGGTTTCTTCCTTTCGTTCTAAGCGTTTATTTTTAACTTTCGTTTCTTCCATTACGCAACAAATATAATTAACAGTGTTAATATTTTTAAAAAAATAAAATTTTTGACAAAAAAAAGAGGGAAAACTTTCGCTTCCCCTCCTGTTTATAATTGTAAAAATTGTTACAGTTTAACGATTTTCTTAGATACGTTTCCGCTGTCTTTAACCACTTGAAGGATATATGATCCAGCAGCTACCCCAGCAACATCAAGCTCAATCGGCTGTGAGTTATCGGCAGTTTTGGTTTTTAGCGTTTTACCTGTTAAATCAGTAAGCATTACCTTAACGGTTTCTTTATTATCCGAACCAACATTTACAAATAATTTGTTAGTTACAGGATTTGGATAAGCCACTACCGATAAGTTTGCTAAACCTTTAACAAATTCAGTGTACTGATCAAAAACTTTTCTATCGCCATTATGATCAGTTTGTGCTAAACGATAGTAAGCCGACTGCGAAAAGCTTTTATCTAGAAACTCGTAGTTAACTACCGCAGCAAAATTGTTTTGGCCTGAACGGGTGTGGATCACAAAGAAATCTTTACCGTTAAAGCTTTTCTCTATTTCAAATTTTGCCACATCTTTTTCTTCCGCGGTTGTCCATTTCACCAAAGCACCGCCATTAGTAGCCTGTGCTTTAAATGCAATTAGTTTTACTGGAAGAACATTTAAGGCAGTTTTTGCAAACGTAAACACACCGAAATTAGCATTAGCGCCCGAAAGCATTGTACCAACGTTAGCGCTTACATTGTTTGAAGTGTTTCCTGCATCAACCCATGAAGTTGAACCTGTATCAAACCTAGCTACTTTTGCATCAGCTAAGGCAAAGCTACTGAACCCAGAAGTTGCGAAATCATAAGTACCCAAGTTTACCTTAGCACTACCAGTTCCAGAAATTCTGTTAATTGCCCAATACTCTTTGTTACTAATATAACCCAACACCGCATTGTTAAAACTTGTGGTGTTGCTATAGCTTGATGGGAAATATTGGAAATCAAAAGCTGATGTAGAAGTTAACTCGGCAATACCAACTAAAGCCGAAGCCGAAGCATTACCAATAATCATGTTAGTAGCACCTGAAGTACTAGCATTTAACAAGGTTACTTTACCATTAACGTAGTTAGCAGGCTTAGTTAAGTTGAAAGAAATTGTTTTAGCTCCATCTAAAGTAAGACCTTGGTTAGCGGTTAATTTACCTTCGGTTACAGTAAAGTTTTCATTAACTTTTACCTTGTTTGAGAAAGTTACTTCTTTAGCAAGCGCATTTAAAGTTAAATCACCGAACATAATTTCATCGGTAGTATTGTTATCGATACTGAAAGTGAACGCCTTAGTAATGGTACTGTTGCCCATGTTGAAATAAACTGCATCATCATTCTGTAACACGATATTGAAGTTATCAGGCACTTTACTCAACGCATTAGCCTTATTGGTGGTTAAACCAATAAATGCTTTTTGAGGCTGAATATTTACATAGCCAGTTAAGCCGTTATCAACACCGTCCAAAATTTTAGCTTTAACCGCTACTAGGTCATCAAAATTTGTTGATGTTCCTGTATTAACCGCACCAAACACATTGTATGACGCATCGATATCGGCATCGAAAGGTAAAATATTAGTTGTATTAGTTACATTTTGTGCCCCATAAAGCGCCGTTAAAGCAGCACTAGTACCAGATACGGTAGCATCTAATGAAATGTATTTATCTAAGCTTGCATTAAATGTATTTTTATCTGCATCCGAACCGCCAATTTTAGCATTAGTTAAAGGCTTAATTAATGCCGCAGCGTTGTGGTTTAAGAACAAAACTCCGGTACCACCATTCACCCCACTACCATTAAACGTATTGGCAGTAATGGTTAAGTTTTTAGATTCTACTGCAGATTGAGCTCCACTTGTACCTTCTTTACTTGAGAATACAATTGAAGCGAAATTAGTGTTAGACGCATCTTGAAATGGCGTGAAAGTATTGCCAGATAAAGTCACATTGTCTGATCTTTGGATAAAAGCACCAATGTTCGAGTAGTTTTGGATCGTATTTCCACTTACCTCAATAGTAGCAGCTACATTTCTAGTTCCACGTACTTCTAAATACGTAGCCAACGAGTTAGCTTGCGACATTTGAACAATTTGAGAACCGATGGTGTTGTTGGCAATTTTATGCGCACCAGCATCAGCACCAATTACTGATACCATACCACCTGTTACGTTATTGTATGAGAATTCTAAACCAGAAGCACCTGAACCAATTTGGCCAGCTTGTAGTACATAAAATGCACCAGCAGTATTTGCATCTAATGCCGAACCACCAATTTTACCATAAACGTTGTAAGCATAAAACGCCCTTCCGAACAAGTCAGGAGTTAAGGTACTATAAGTTACCGCATTACGCACTACACTAACTTGGTTTTTAGGCAAAGCCGGACCACTAGATAATCTACCTAACTTCAATGCGTAGCTATCAAAAGCCAATCCAGTAGTAAAGGTTTTCATACCTTTGAAAACGTTGTCCGATACTTCCAAATTGTTGAAATTATCAGTCGACGTAGTTCCAACGCCAATCATTGCGTTGCCAGTTTGAGCTATTTGGAATTCAAAGTTTTGTACTTTAACGTTAGCAGCATCTACTTCAAATAAAGTTTTATTTGTTGCATTACCCACACCGTTAATTACAGGTTTTGTAGCAGGAGCGCCTCCATTACCTCTAAGCGTAACACTTTTGTTGATTGTTACTGCATCGGTTAATGTATAAGTTCCGCTCTCTACGTTAATAACGTGTCCATTTTGAGTGTCTGAATCGTTAATTGCATCTTGAATAGTTGCAAAATTCTCCGTAGTGGTAACGTTTCTAATAGGGAAGTAATAGGTTACTTTACCTACATTGTTATCATCGCCCTTATCGAAAATCAAAGCATCTAACAATGTTCTTTGCGCTTGTGTTAACGAAGCTACTGTTCTTAACTGGCCGTCAACATAAAAGCTGTTTTGATCAGCACGGATATCAGTTGACCAATAACCAGTAGTGGTTGATGAAATATTGCCTCCATATTCTGGATATCCAGCTAAACCAACATTACCACCATCCTTAGTAGCGTTTAAATTATTGTTATCCAAATAAAGATATGTACCGATATTATTGTTAAACACATTCAATTTTCCAACCGCACCAACGGTGAAAGTTCCAAATTGTGGACTGGCATTATCATGGTTATAAAAAGCAATTGCTCTTGAACCTACCGAACCTGCTACACCATTGAAAGTATTACCTACAATGTTGGCAGAAATTGGAAGCTTTGTATTGGCCGATGAAGAAATCGTTTTTGTATTTACAGAGATAATTTGGAAATAATCGCTTGCATTTTTAACCGGCGTAAATGTATTTCCTTCAACATCAATATTTTGGAAGTTTTCCAAACTCATCAACCAATAGTGATTCCTAACCTGATTGTTAGTAAACGACACTGGCTTATTAGCGTTGTTGTTTTTAAATCTAACCAAAGCAAAGGTTGGGAAACCACCTAGCAAATAGTTAAAATCATTATTCTCAACTAATGTACCACCATAAGGTGCATTAGGTTCAGAAAATTCGATACCACCACCGTTAAAAATATTATTTCTTAAAATACTTTGTCCTGGCGTAGTTTGAAAACGGTTAGTTACATCATGATTAACTGCAATAGTAGTATTGTTTTCAACCAACACATTATAGTTATCAACTGCTACTGCCGCCCTAAATGCAGCTACGTTTGCAGGTGTTGGATCATTAGTGTAATTAACTGTATTTCCTTGGAAGGTAATTAAACCCGAAGGATTTGAAGCATTGGTTACTCCAGGAATAGCTCTCCCAGAGATGTTAATACCCACCGCGTTGCGATCAGTATATGCTGCTGCATTACTCGTTGCCGATCTTACAGCGTTGATGTTATTGTTAACAATGCTTAAGCCAGCTACATCACCATTGCTAATCACTGCCGACCAAATTTTGGCCAAGTCAACCTCCATAGTTACGTTTTTGATCGTAACGTTAGGAGCCGAAACTTTAAAAATAGCCGGTGTGATAACGCCTGAGCTGATAGCAGCGCCAGTATATTTCACCGTTCTATTGCTCTTGTCGATACCATCTATAGTTAATGATTTATCAACCACCACCAACTCATCAAATGTATTTTGAGAAAGCTCTAAAGTATTGCCTGCAGCTGCATATTCAACAGCTAAATTAATGGTTGCGTAGTTGTTTTTCTTGGTAGCGTTAAAAACAAATTGGTTATCACCTAAATAAGTGCCACTAGCAAACTCATCACGGGTTTGCACACTGTTGCCAGTAGCTAGGTTATTCCCACTTAGCAAAATGCTGGCTGAAAAAGGAGCGTTACCTCTATTGAAATAAGTACTTCCCGAAGCAGCCTGATCTGCATCGCCAACATTATTTTTCACATAGTTAGATGCATTTCCAGCTTGACGTTGAATACCGATATCACAGTTACTAACTGTATTATTTTTCACTGTCATTCTCACACCTTCAACCACAATTCCATAACCCTCGCCTATGGCGTTAGGTTGCTGAAAGCCCGAGATGGTATTGTCTTTAATTACTACACCACTTGGCACATCAATATATCCTGATGGGTTACCAGAGGTGAAAGACCTTCTAAAAACAGCAATACCAGCAATATCCCTGAATTCTGCACCAATTATAGCAGCACCTGCATCAGCACGCGTAATCGTATTATTTTTCACAATAATAGCTCCGTCAGCTAATTCATCGTCAACACCTGATCCCGCCGGATTTTTAATTTCGATACCATACCTTTTTGCTACAGTAATGTTGTTGTTAGCAATGATGTTAGCGCCACTTCCAGCCATCATGCCTAAAACGCCGATAGCGCTATCACTTAAAGTTGAACCCGCAATTAAAGTGTTGTTTGAAATGTTAACACCTGCTGAAGTACCGTCATTCAAATCAATACCACAGCAGCTAGTAAATATTACATAGTTGTTTGTGATTGATACATTTGACTTAAGATTGTCCCAAATGGCAATTCCACGAGCCGTAGCTCCAGGACCGTTATTTTGCACAGCACAACCTTGTATTGTAACATTGTTGATACCGCCTGAAATAAACACCCCACCTCGCCCATCCACCGTACAGTTGGCATTAATCTGTAAGTTAATTAGCGATAGGTTGTTTGAATTAGCGGGAGCAAAAAAACCTTCGGCACTGTAGCCTACAATGGCCAAATCCCTAACGGTAACATTTGTTCTAGTCCCCGATAACTGAATCCCGCGGCCCGTTCCACCGCCGGTAATAATGGTTTGTGTAGCGGCGTTAGGCGCCGTTGGAGCAGCATTTCCGTTTGCACCAGAGCCGGCACCCATTAATGTAATATCACTTCTGTTGATGGTTACATTTTCAGGATAATTTCCTGCAGCAATGTTAATGGTAATGTTAGTTCCTGCAGCTGTGTTAATAGCTGCTTGTATAGTTTTGAAAGCGTTGGCTTGCGATAAACCGTTGTTTGCATCGTTGCCTGCCGCGACGTCGACGAAATAGGTTTGCGCATTTACGGATTGGAGTGCGAACAACAATCCTACAAACAGCATAGGCAGTGCTTTGAGTAGAGTTTTTCTCATAATTGATTTGATTTTAAAAGAACTTTATTCCTAAAAGGAGTATAAATATAAACAACATTTATAATAAATTTATATTTTTTACGTTTATATGCGTCGTCGTCTTAAGTAGGTCGAACAAATATCTTTCAGAACTGTTTTATTTTTTTTATAAAATTGATGAAAGCGGCCTTTTAGTTTGCGAAACCCCTCTATTAATCTGCATGTTATCTAGCAGTTGAGGATAGCGCAAATTACAGTTATCATTACTTAAATAAAATACCGGGATCTTGGTATATGTGATTCAAATTCAGCTCGGTATTTGAAAAACTAACGGTTGCACTATGCAAAATTAAAGCCCTATATTTGCGCCAAACTTATACTTATTATGCTTAAAGGATTTTTTAATGTTCCAAGCCCAGTTAACGAGCCCATTTTGGGTTATGCACCTGGAAGCAACGAACGAAAACTATTAAAATCGGCGCTTGCCGAATGGAGGTCTAAAGTAATTGATATCCCAATGTATATTGGCGACAAAGAAGTATTTACCGAAGAAAAAGGTAAAATTACGCCTCCACATGACCATAAACACCTTTTAGCCACCTACAGCAAAGGAACTAAAGCACATATCCAACAAGCTATTGATGCGGCATTAGCTGCCAAAGCTAACTGGGAAAATTTGGCCTGGGAGCAAAGAGCTGCCATTTTTCTTAAAGCGGCAGATTTACTTGCTGGACCTTACCGATATAAAATTAACGCAGCAACAATGCTTGGCCAAAGCAAAAATGCATTTCAGGCTGAAATTGACTCTGCTTGCGAACTCATCGACTTTTTACGTTTTAACGTAAGCTACATGTCGGACATTTATAAGCAACAACCTCCGGTATCACCTAAGGGAAGCTGGAACAGGGTTGAGCAACGACCACTAGAAGGTTTTGTTTTTGCATTAACACCTTTCAATTTTACTGCAATAGCTGGAAACTTGCCTTCGTGTGTAGCTATGATGGGCAATGTGGTGGTTTGGAAACCTGCCAACACGCAAATTTATGCAGCCAATGTGATTATGGAAGTTTTCCGCGAAGCAGGTTTACCTGCAGGTGTAATCAACTTGGTTTATGCCTCTGGACCTGATGCAGGCGACGTTATATTTGCACATCCTGATTTTGCAGGCATCCACTTTACTGGCTCAACTGGAGTTTTTCAGGACATCTGGAAAACAATTGGGAATAATATCCACAAGTACAAAACCTATCCTCGTATTGTTGGTGAAACTGGCGGTAAAGATTTCATCCTTATCCACGGTTCAGCAGATGCTGAAGTTTCCAGCACAGCTATTTTACGTGGCGCTTTTGAATACCAAGGACAAAAATGTTCAGCCGCATCAAGAGTTTATATTGCAAAAAGCAAATGGCCTGCAATTAAAGAATTTCTTCTAAGAGATTTAGCGACCTTGAAAATGGGGCCTACCGAAGATTTCAGCAATTTTATTAACGCTGTGATTGACGAAAAGTCTTTCGATAAACTTGCTAGCTATATCGATGCTGCCAAAAACGATAAGGGTGTAGAAATTATTGCAGGCGGAAACTATGATAAAAGCACTGGTTACTTCATTGAGCCAACGGTTATTGTAGCTGAGGATCCTAAATACACCACCATGTGCGAGGAGCTTTTTGGACCAGTACTAACAGTTTATGTTTACGAAGATGCTGATTTTGATGCAACATTAGAATTAATCGACAGCACTTCCATTTATGCATTAACAGGCGCTGTGATTGCACAAGATAGATATGCAATTGAAAAAGCTACACATGCACTTCGCAATGCGGCCGGTAACTTTTATATCAATGATAAATGTACTGGAGCTGTAGTTGGTCAACAACCTTTTGGCGGTGCTAGAGGAAGCGGTACTAACGACAAAGCGGGATCAATGATTAACTTGTTACGCTGGGTATCTCCACGCACCATTAAAGAAACTTTTGATCCACCAAAAGATTATACTTATCCATTTTTGGCAAACGATTAATTAAATAGCCAAGTAAAGGAAGACGCCCCATAAGGCAGTCATGGTCGGAAGATTTTTCTTCCGACTTTTTTGTTTTAAAGAGATTG
>NZ_QMHP01000007.1 GCF_003313335.1 Pedobacter zeaxanthinifaciens | reverse complement strand
CCTATTTTTTAAAACATAAAAAAGGTCGGAATTTCTTCCGACCATGACTGGAATAATTTCTCCCTTTTTTATTTGTTGATTTCTTTTATTTCTTAAACTGGATGGGCAATATGGTTTGCGTATTGTCCCAAGCCATCACTAAATTAGCACCTTCAGCCGTTTCTACAAAAGTCATAGAGAAAGCATCCACGGTTTTTTCTGGTTTACCCACTGGGATATCCACTCTCAATACATCTTTCTTTTCATCATAGGTAAAAGCGCCCCATTTATCGGTTTGCTTATTGATAATGATGGTCCACTTATCCTTATTTGGAATGGCGAACATGCTGTACCTACCGGCTTTTACTTTTTTGCCATCAACGGAAACAGTTTTGTAAAACTCAATCTCTGTGTTTTCGTTAGCACCTAGGCGCCAAACTTTGTCAAATTGTTCCAACACGCCAAAAATTTCTCTGCCTTTTTTCTGCGGACGAGAATACAGGACTCGAATTACGGGAGCAATTGCTTCCTTCGCTTTTGACGTGTTTAATGGATAGTAAATCACATCAAGCGGACTAGTGTCAACCTTTGGGAAAACAATTGTACCGTCGTTAGAAGTATTTTGGGCTTTTACGGCTCCAATGCTAGCCAATAGCAGCACCAATAAGTATATCTTTTTCATTAAATATGACTGTGCTAGGTTATTGTCCAGTTAATTTTTGGATAAATTGAAGCTAGGGAACTAGTATTCTCTGCCTTTAACTACTTTATTTAAAAACACGCCGCCAAAAATTAAGCCGATAATTGCAGCTAAAAATAGATAGCCAACATGTAAAGTAACGGCCGAAAATGCCAATACAAAAGCAACCATGCCTATTACGTACCAAACCCAATCAAAATTGTTTTTATTTTCTGAAGTACTCATTTTTTTAACTTTTGTGGCAAATTTAGTTATTTCAATACAAAATAAGGCATTTGTTTGAGAAGATTTTATCGAGGAGGTTTTTATGAATAACCAAACCTAATTAGTAGTGAAATCTGCATTGAATAATTGAACATTGTTGATCTTTTCCCTTGCCAGAAACTTGGTAAACTATTCTGTGCTCTCCAGTTATCCTTCTTGACCAAAACCCTTTCAGATTATAGCGCAAGGGCTCGGGCTTTCCCGAACCGTGAAAAGGTGTTCTTTGTATTTCTTTGATCAATAACCTGATTTTATGTTCCACCTCTTGGTCGTTATCCATCCAGTACTCGAAATCTTCCCAAGCCTCAACGGTAAATAAGATATTCATTACTTTTCAGTTGGTGTGAATTCTCTCGTGTCGTTATTTTTCAAGCTTTCTATTGAAGCTTGAAGTCTATTCCTGTTGTTTTCAGAAGACAATAGGTGAGCTGTTTCTGTTAAGGCATTATATTCTTTAATTGAAATTACTACAACCGCATCATCCTCATTGTTATTTCTTGGAATAACTAAAATATCTTCAGATGAGCTTACTTCGTCGAAATAAGACTTCATATTATTTCTCAATGACGTGATCGTTACTGCTTTCATAATTATGGATATGTACGTTCAAATGTACGCAATAAAGTACAGATTTAAAAACTTCCAATCTCAATTTTTCAAAAGCTCATTTACCCTAACCGGTTTATAGCCTTGCTGTTTCAAATATTGCAGCAGTTCTGGAAGCTTGTCGTAAAACTTATCTTTCCGGCGTGGGTCGGTGCCTACATGCAACAATAAAATAAACCCGTTTAACGATTGTTGCTTTTCGTAATCCAATATGGAGTTGTAAATTTCTGTAGTGCTTCGATAAGATTTGCCCAACTCAGGATAAGTATAATCGGCGTTAGAGCGGGTTCCAGCAGTAAAATTGATGAGTTTTAGTCCGGCATCTTCTGTCCAGTTGGCTACGGTTTGGTTATACCATTCATACGGTGGCAAAAAGTACGGGGCCGCTTTTTGGGCAATGCCGAATTTTTCCATCTCCTTATAGTTTGCCGCAATATCTTTTGTAAACTGGTCTTTGTTTACCAACAGAGAATCTCTTTTATTCCAGTCGGCGTAAAGCAAATGCTGATCTGAGTGCGCCCCCAAGTAATGCCCCTTAGCTTTTGCGGCTTTAATAAATGAACCAAAAGCAGGGTTTCGATAAAAGTTACCAGTGAAAAAGAAGGAAGCTTTCAGGTTTTCCCTTTCAAGAGCCGCCAGTATTTTTTGTCCGCCATCCGCATATTCATCTCCGGTGAACACGATAGCCATTTCTTTTTGGTTCGCGTCGCCCCTAACGATAGCGCCCAATTGCTTCGTATAACTCGAAAATTCTTTATTAGTTCTGCTGTCGTAAGCTGCTAGCAGATAAACCAGTGAGGCAGTTCCATCCATGGTAGGTTCATTGGTGCTGTAATCGCCATAATCGTCATGATAAACCGCTAAATCACTTTGGAATTCGGCGTAGTCATCCGGTTTGGTTAACTGAATGCCAATTAAACCTTTGTAAATGCTAGTGTAAACCGGGCCATCAACCAAGCCGCCATCAATAGGGTATTTGCCTAAATGCGTAAAAGCCGAGTGCGGATCTGTAGGCGTATCGCCCCAGTTTGGCAAGCCATAAACCATGCTGGTGCCCCAAGGGTTGCAGCCAAAAATCCAGTCGAAATTTGCTTGTTCCAGCTCAGAAAAAGTGCCATCGCCGCTCAATTGTTTGTACCACATGCACTGCATAGCAAAGGCAACGGTTAAATTATTGCTGCACCAAATAAAGGGTACACCTCTATAAAAAGCGTTATTTCTCGCTCTGCTCCACACCTGCTCAATTCCCTGTTTGTAATAGTTAATAAGTTCACGTTTTCTATTGCCGATACTTTTTTTGGCCAGTTCATAATGTCCTATGTTAATGAAAGGGTACCATTGGTAATGTTTGGCGGTATCAGCAATTAGCCAAGGTGTTATTGGTTCCTGTAGCGCATAAAAAAACGCTGAATCAAGTGCAGATTTTGCTTTGAGCTTGTCGGCGCCAAACTTTGCATTGGCTAAGGCCAGTTCCATATCATCCACCCAATTATCTTCCGCATAAATATAGGGCGATTTTACAGAGGCAGTTTGCGTTACACCTTTTATTTTAAGTGCATATTGATAGGCCGATTTCGATTTTTCTAACAATTTTTGCGAATACGCTTTGTCGGCTTTGTAAATATCGCTAGATAGCGCAAAGGCACTGGCAAATTTGGCTGCCGTTGAGCTCGTTCCTTTGGTGTCATTCATGAACTTGCCTCTTTGCTGCGGCTTGCCATCAATAAAGTACAAAGGGCGTTCAAATCCTTTCCCATACTGACTGTCTTCTTTAGGCAAGCGCATGCTGATATGGTCTCTGTCATCCGCCAGCTGATTAAACATGATATTGGGTTGCGGATGCATTTTCAATAGCCAGTCCAAACCCCATCGAGCTTCATCCAACACATCAGGAATGCCATTTTTGCCATTTAAACCATTAGCTTGCTTCGCATCAGCAAATGCTTTTGGAAAATCCCGATAGGCCATTAAAAGGTGATAGGCCGTATTTGCGGTAGTGGTGGAATACTGCAGGTAATCGCTGGCGTCATGCCAACCGCCAACGGCATCAAAGTGGGTGCTGTCCTTAATGCCGCCATCTTTTCCGTAAACTACAAATCCATCATGGGTATGGCAGCTATCTTTCAAAATAGGGTTGTAGCCGCAGCGTTGTTGTTGCAAATAGCGCAAAGCGAAATCAGCACTTCCTTTGTAAACTTCTTGGCCAATAATTACTTCCGGCGAGGTAACGCCATTGGCTTTAATAAGGTAAGTGCCAGGTTTTTTAAACTCCGAAAAATTTAGCCTTGCAGTTGTATTAAATGGGCCATACGTGCCAAAGTTCTTGATGTTGTTAGATGTGTAAACTGTTTTTCCGCTGGTTTTTTCTACAATTTCAAAACTGCTTGGGAGCTCATTGTTTTTGCTTGCCCAAACAGCCACTTTAATAGCGTTTGGCTGGTAGCCCAATAAGTTAATCCTGATCCAGCTCTGCTCATTTTTGGTTTTTAACGCCATAAGGGCTATCACGCAAAGCGATAAACTTATAAAGATGTAAAGGGGTTTCTTCATTAAAAAAGCATTTATGGCTAAGTTAATGAAAAATAAACCGCAAAGCTTTTTACAAACAAACAAAGCGCAACTAATACGGTTTAAGAACTGGAAAGGCTATAAAATAAAACGTCCCGACTGTACGTCGGGACGTTTATCCCAAAAAATTAACAATTTTTACAAAACTTAAATTAAGGTTTGTAATGCTTTTAAAAGATTTTTGTTTTAACCTTTCATAGGCACAAGTTAGTAATTATTTATCAAAGTATCAAATCAAATAATCTACTAAACTAGTGGATAATTTCGATTTTATTTTTGTAACAAAAAAATATAACTTATTTTTCGGCATGCAATTAAATCAACCAAGTCAACGCGAATATTATTTTAACAACGAGGTAGTTTCTCGTTTCGAATTGTACAACAGTTTATTTCTTACGCTACCATTTTATAAAATTAAGGATACAGGAACTTTACTGCCCTTATTTTTTAAAAGCTGCGAAGATGGAATAAGTAACCACGAAAAACCGAAGCAATTAATTGAGAAGTTTTTTGATAAGTACGTTCAAGACAAGGATGAAAAAAGTGTAATTGATTTACTTTTTAGGTTTATACAATACATTGAGCGGCAGGTGGTATTGTTTGATGCCGTGGAGGATGCTTCTTTCACTAAATTAAACGTAAGCGACGAACAAAGTTCGCTTAGGGCATTATTCTTAAAAGCGAATGACGATGCCAGTTTACATGAGAAAATAGATCGTTTGGTGGAAGAGTTTTCGCTACGTTTGGTGTTAACCGCTCACCCTACGCAGTTTTATCCAGGGCCAGTGCTGGGAATCATCAACGATTTAACAGCCGCCATTAAAACCAACGACATCACAGCCATTAATCAGTTGCTACAACAATTAGGTAAAACGCCATTTTTCAATAAAAAATCGCCAACTCCAGTTGATGAGGCCCTAAGCTTGGCGTGGTACTTGGAAAATGTGTTCTACTTTGCTGCGGCAAATATCCAAACTGGTTTAAATCAGTTGTTAAGCGAATATCATATCGATCCTAAAAAAGTAATTGAGTTAGGTTTTTGGCCAGGAGGCGATAGGGATGGAAATCCAAATGTGAAGGCCCAAACTACCTTGGAAGTTTCCAAAATGTTGCGCCAAATTCTTTTCCGTTGTTATTACCGTGATTTTAGGAACATTAAACGCAGGATCACTTTCAGGGGAGTTGAAGATGATATCAACGCTTTGCAAGAGCTGTTTTATGAAAATGCTTTTAACGCTTCATTGGAAGAAAAAGATATTTCAAATCACATTATAGAGAAGTTAAATGGCATTATTGCTACACTTAACGAATATCATGATGGACTGTTTGTGAATATTGTGCAAGATTTACTTCGTAAAGTGGAGCTTTACCGTTGTTACTTTGCTTCATTGGATATCAGACAGGATAGTAGGGTATTGAGAAAAGTGCATGAGTATTGCCGAAATCAAAAGCCAATTAACTCATTATACGATGCTGGTTATGCCGATTTATCGGAAGAAGAAAAGCTAAAAACACTTTCTTTTAGAAGTGCCAAGGTAATTTACGCTGATGAGCAGGATGAACTCATTAAAGATGCGTTACAAACCATCGCAGAAATTAAAGACATTCAGCAAAAAAATGGCGAGGAAGCTTGTCACCGTTTTATTATCAGTAACTGCCAACAAGCCAGTGATATTTTGCAGCTGATGGAGCTGTTTTTATGGAATGGCTGGGAACCTGAGAATTTAACAATTGATTTTGTGCCGCTTTTTGAAACGGTGAATGATCTTACTGGTGCCGGTGAAATTATGCAGCGTTTGTACACTCATCCATTTTACAAAAAACATTTGGAGCGCAGGGGTAACAAACAGCACATCATGCTGGGCTTCTCTGATAGTACAAAAGATGGCGGTTACTTAATGGCAAACTGGTCGATTTTTACGGCAAAAGTTGCCTTAACCAAAGTGGCCGAGGAGAATAATATCCAGCTGGCATTTTTTGATGGTAGGGGTGGTCCGCCTGCTCGTGGTGGTGGCAAAACACACCGTTTTTATGCTTCAATGGGTAAAGAAATTGCCAACAAGAATATCCAGCTTACCGTACAAGGGCAAACCATTAGCTCACAATATGGTTCGGTGGATAGTGCCGCGTTTAATATAGAACAGTTAATTAATGCAGGTATTTCTTCTGGGGTAAAAGGAAAACACAACGTATTGTTGGATCCAGAAAATTTTGATATCCTTAATAAAATGGCAAAAGATAGCTATGATGCTTACATCGCTTTGCGTAACGACCCTTTGTTTTTAGAATATTTGGAGAAGTTATCGCCGCTTAGCTTACTTTCTAAAATCACCATCAGCAGTAGACCAGTAAAAAGGAATGCAGGCACTAAACTGAAATTAGACGATTTACGTGCCATTGGTTTTGTGACCTCATGGAGCCAGTTGAAACAGAATGTACCAGGTTTTTACGGCGTTGGAACGGCATTAAAAGCGCAGGAAGATTTAGGACATTGGGCGCAGGTGCAAAAAACCTATCAGCAATCAGGTTATTTTAAAACTATCGTTGATAACTGTATCATGTCTATGAGTAAATCGGACTTTGAAATTACCGCTTACTTAGCTAACGACAAGCAATTCGGTGGATTTTGGAAACAATTACATGCTGAATTTGAGCTGTCTAAAGCCATGTTGCTAAAGTTAACTGGTCACGAAACCCTGATGGAGAATTATCCGGTAGAGAAGAAATCAATTGCGGTGCGAGAGAAAATCATTCTGCCTTTGGTATTAATTCAACATTTTGCATTGGATCAACTTCAGGGCGATTTAACTGAAGAAACGCAACAAGCGTACGAAAAATTAGCCATCAGAACGGTTTATGGAATTGTAAATGCGGGAAGGAATTTAGCTTAAAAGTTAGAAAGCCTGGAAGTCCGAAAGTCCGAAAGTCCGAAAGTTGGAAAGACAGGAAGTCAGGAGTTCAGGAAGCCTAATAAGTACAATAAGTATTGAGATTTGCGCAGATTTTTGCAGGAACCATTCGGCGAAAATCTGCGCTACTCATTTAATCATTTATTCATCCACTCATTCACTAATTTAGTCATTCAAAAATTCACTCATTCAATATTATGGCAGCGCCGATATTAAACTGGACATATAAATCTTTCGAGGAGCTTACAAAGCTGGAGTTATACACTATTTTGAGGCTTAGAAGTGAGGTTTTTATTATTGAGCAACATTGCAATTATCAAGATGTAGATGGGAAGGATTTAAAATGCCATCACTTAATGGCTTGGGACGGCGATGTACTTGTAGCGTATACGCGTATTGTTCCGCCAGGGGTTTCTTTTAAGGAAACAAGTATTGGACGCGTACTTACTAATTCAAAGTATAGGGGCATTGGTGCCGGCATTACTTTGATGGAAAAAAGCATTGAAAAAGCATATGAAACACATGGAAAACAGGCTATCCGTATTGGCGCACAGCTGTATCTTCAAAAATTTTATGAAAGCTTTGGTTTTGTAAAGGATAGCGACGTATACCTGGAAGATGAAATTCCTCATATAGAAATGGTACTGTCTTAGTGCATATGTAGTGGCTTAAAGCCGTAATCAATGTTAAATCAATTAATACAAGCTTGGCTGGGTAATTACCTGGCCTTTTTTATGGCATATGCTATCAGCAACTAACTTACACGTTCTTATGTGGGAATCAATCTTGAACCACCTAAGGCACCTAAGCATACTAAGCTGCGAAGGCACAATCTAAAAACTTACATGTTCTTATATGCCTTATATGGTCAATAAGAGCGCATAAAATCATTTAAGAGGTTAATGGTTTTAAAGACTTATACATTCTTATTTGGTAACTATTTTTTTGAACCACCTAAGACACCTAAGTACGGGCAAACTATAAGCTTACATGTTCTTATATGCCTTATATGGTCAATAAAATACTTAAAACGCATAAAATCATTAAAAAGGGTTGATGATGTTAAAGACCTACACGTTCTTCTGTGGTAGTCAATCTTGAACCACCTAAGACACCTAAGCACACTAAGCTGCGAAGGCAAACTCTAAAAACTTACATGTTCTTATATGCCTTATATGGTCAATAAGATACTTAAAACACATAAATCATTTAAAGGTTAATGGTTTTAAAGACCTACACTTTCTTATGAGGCAATAAATCTTGAACCACCTTAGACACCTAAGTAGTCATAAATTTATTTAGATTAATTTTAAATAGGTGTTGACAGGCGCTATGATTTATTATACTTTTGTCACAATTAAGATTTAATCTAAATAAACATGAGAAGATTTATACTTTCGTTTTTTATGGCCATGTTGTTATTCGGCAATGCCAGTATTGCGCAACAGGCTACTTCAAATATTCAAGGAACGGTTAAAACAGCAGATGGTACGCCAGCACCATTTGTCACCATTACTTTGAAAGGGGCAAACAAGCATACCCAAACTGATGAACAAGGCAATTTTGTGGTGAAAAATGTGCCTGCTGGAAGTTACGTTGTAAGGGTTTCCGCAATCGGAATTAAAGCGGTTGAAGTACCAATAACGCTTTCCACAACCGAGTATCGTATGGCAACAATTACCATCACCGAGTCGGCCTCGCAGCTAGCGGAAGTAACGGTAAGTGGTTATAAATCTACCAATAAAAAGCCTGTTGTATTGGGTAAGGTTGCCATTGCTCCAAAAGATTTGCCGCAGGCGGTTCAAGTGATCCCTACACAGGTAATTCAAGACCAGCAAGCAGATAGGTTAGGCGACATTATGAAAAATGTAAATGGTGTTGCCCTTGGTGCAAACAGAGGAAGCGTAGGCGAAAACTTTTATGCCCGTGGTTATAGCTTGGGTAGCAATAACGTTTTCAAAAATGGTGCTCGTACCTCTATTGGCGGCAGTCCAGAGGCTAGTACTTTGGAATCTGTAGAAGTGCTAAAAGGAAGCGCTGCTTTGCTGTACGGCGGTGTAACTGGTGGTGCTGTGGTGAATATGGTTACCAAAAAGCCAAAGTTTACCACAGGCGGCGAGGTAGCTTTCCGTACAGGAAGTTACGATCAGTACAAGGGCATTGTGGATGTTTATGGCCCTGTAGATAACAAAGTTGCATTTAGGTTAATCGGAACTACCGAAAAAGCGGGCAGTTTCAGGGATAACGTGAGCTCAAATCGTTTTTACATCAATCCATCAGTTTTATACAAAGCTGGGCAGCATACAGAAGTGTTGTTTCAGGCAGATTACCTGAAGAGTGATTTTACCCCAGATTTTGGCGTGGGTTCTGTAAATAGTCAAATTGTAGATTTTGGCAGAGAGAAGTTTTTAAACACACCTTGGGCCTACAATCACACTAATACGGCTACCATGCAGTTAAATGCCAAACACGAATTCAATGCAGATTGGAGCGTCAATGTAATAGGATCATACCAATCGTACGGAAGAGATTATTACGGCGCAGAGCGGATTCAGGCTAATACACAAGGGATTGCTACAAGGAATTTATCAAGGGCTAAAACTCAGGAGTACACCTACAATCAGCAAGTTAACTTAACAGGAAAATTCGATGTGTTTGGCATTAAAAATACGTTATTGGTTGGACTTGATGCTGATCAATCAAGGGTTACTAACAATGCTTTTAATTACCGCAACCAAGCGGGGCAATTGGTTACTTCATTCAATTATGGCAATGTAAATGTGTTTGATCCTTCCACTTACGAAGGAAATGGGTTTACACCAGAAAGCATAGCCATTTCACGCACCCTTACGCCGGTGTACAGGTATGGAGCATTTGTACAGAACTTATTCGAGATCACCAATAATTTTAAAGTGTTGGCGGGTATTCGTTATACCGATCAGAAAAATGCAAGCGCAGCAACTACCGCATTGGCTACAGGAAATGTTAGCAAAACGGCTACAAAGTTCGATGATGCCTTTTCGCCGAAGTTAGGCATGGTTTATCAGCCTTTTAAAACAACATCGATGTATGTAAGTTATGCTAATAATTTTACTACTAATACCGGCTTGGATATCTTTGGAAACGCCATGCAGCCCTCTATCATCGATCAGTATGAAGGTGGAATTAAGAATGATTTCTTTGGAGGGAAATTGTCGGCAAATGCCACTTATTACGTCATCAAAAATTCCAATTTGGCACAAACTGCATTGCTAAGAGCCGATGGAACACCTAATTCCGACACTAACATCAAGGAATTTTCAGGAAGTACCCGCAGTGATGGTTTCGAGTTAGACTTAACAGGTTCTCCATTGAAAGGGTTAAATGTAATTGCAGGATACTCGTACAATTTCATGAGGTTTACCAATACCTTAGCCAACACCGGAAATGTGGAGGGGGTAAGGTTGGTGGGAACTACCAAAAACACGGCAAATGCTACTGTTTTCTATACGCTACAAAGTGGTAAAATAAGGGGTCTTAAATTGGGGGCATCGGCTTTTTATACTGGAGATAGAAACGGAGGATGGAATGACACCAAAAATGCCGCAACTAGTAGGTTAATCCCATTGAGCGGATTTACAACGTTCGATTTTTCAGCAGGTTATACGAGGAACAGGGTGTCGTTGTTGGCTAAAATATCAAACATCACCAATGAATTGAATTATTTTGTGCATGAAAATTACAGCGTAAACCCTATTGCGCCACGTCAGTTTTTAACTACCGTTTCGTATAAGTTTTAAAGCTAAGGTTCTTTTGTGATTAAGCTGCTATCTAGTTGGATTAGCTAATCATTAAAATTATTGGAAATTAAAAACCCCCGAAAGTTAAAGCTCTCGGGGGTTTGTATTAAATAGATTCTTCGCTTCGCTCTGAATGACAGGTGTGTCACCCTTCAACTAGCCAACAGTACTAATTTTCAATTCTTTCAGCTGTTTATCGTCGATGGTGCTTGGGCTGTCAATCATCACATCTCTACCAGAGTTATTTTTAGGGAACGCAATCACATCTCTAATGGTATCCAGGCCAGCAAATAACGACACTAATCGGTCGAAACCAAAGGCCAAACCACCATGCGGAGGAGCACCATATTCAAAAGCATCTAACAAGAAACCAAATTGTTTTTGCGCCTCTTCGTCACTAAAGCCTAAGTGCTTAAACATTAAAGCTTGGGTTTCCTTATCGTGGATACGAATAGAGCCACCGCCAATTTCGGTGCCGTTCAATACCATATCATAAGCGTTTGCTCTTACTTCGCCAGGTTTAGTATCTAGCAATGGAATATCTTCCGGTTTTGGCGAGGTAAATGGGTGGTGCATGGCATGGTAGCGCTCACTTTCTTCATCCCACTCTAACAAAGGAAAATCTAACACCCAAAGTGCCGAGAACTTATTTTTATCACGCAAACCTAAGCGAGAACCCATTTCTAGGCGCAATTCGTTCATTTGCTTTTGTACTTTCTCTTTCACCGCACCAGCTAAAACAAGCACTAAATCGCCTGGCTCAGTTTGTAAAGCAGCCGACCATTTTTGCAGTTCTTCTTCGTTGTAAAATTTATCTACTGATGATTTTAATGAACCATCTTCGTTATGGCGCATGTAAATTAATCCAGTAGCACCAATTTGAGGTTTTTTAACGAAATCCGTTAATTCATCTAACTGTTTACGGGTGTAATGCGCACAACCTTTAGCATTGATTGCTACAACCAACTCTGCATTGTCAAAAACAGCAAAATCTTTTCCTTTAACAATGTCGTTCATTTCTACAAACAACATCTCGAAGCGAGTATCTGGTTTATCCGATCCATACAAGCGCATGGCATCAGCGTATTGCATACGAGGCACTTCTGGCAAATCGTATCCCTTGATATCTTTAAATAAACGTCTAATCAAACCTTCAAAAACGTTCAAAATATCTTCTTGCTCCACAAATGACATTTCGCAGTCGATTTGTGTAAACTCTGGCTGTCTGTCGGCACGTAAATCCTCATCTCTAAAGCATTTTACGATTTGGAAATACCTATCAAAGCCAGAAACCATTAACAATTGCTTAAAGGTTTGTGGCGATTGTGGCAAAGCGTAAAACTCGCCTGGGTTCATGCGGCTAGGCACCACGAAATCGCGGGCACCCTCTGGTGTAGATTTGATCAAAACTGGGGTTTCCACTTCGATAAAATCCAATTCGTCCAAATATCTACGTACGGTTTGCGCCATTTTATGACGTAAAACCATGTTGTTGCGTACAGGGTTACGGCGCAAATCTAAGTAACGGTATTTCATGCGCAAATCATCACCACCATCAGTTTCGTCAGCAATTAGGAACGGAGGAAGTTTTGCCGCGTTCAAAATTTCCAAGGCAGTTACTTTAATTTCGATATCTCCTGTCGGGATGTCTTTGTTTTTATTGGTACGCTCAACCACTACCCCGCTCACTTTGATCACAAATTCACGACCAAGTTCACGAGCTTGCTGGCATAAATCGGCATTATCGTTCATGTTAAATACCAATTGGGTAATACCATAACGATCGCGGACGTCGATAAATGTCATTCCGCCTAAATCCCTAGAATTTTGCATCCAGCCGCACAAGGTTACATTTTCGCCTAAATTTTGTAGCGTCAATGCACCGCAAGTAGTTGTTCTTAACATATTTATTGAAATGTTTAAGCGGCAAAAGTACGAATTGATTTACGATTTACGATTTACGATTTGAGATTTTGCTGTAACGCGGGTTCGCTAGGATTGATACGCTTTAAAATCACCGATCGTAAACGCTCTTCATGCTCATCGCCCCAATTGCCTAAAGCAGCAATTACGGGTATGAGTGTTTTTCCAAATTCGGTTAGGTGATATTCTACTTTTGGTGGCACCACGGGATAAATAGTTTTTGTAATCAGCTCGTGGGCTTCTAATTCATTCAACTGAATGTTTAACACCCTTCTGGTAGCATCGGGTATTTTACGCTGTAGCTCGCTAGGCCTTTGGTGCCCTTGATTAATAAACCACAACAGGCGCACTTTCCATTTGCCGTACAACACTTCGCCAATCAAATCCAACCCACAATTCAGGTTCGGTAAAATCTTTCTTTCGTACATCAATCAAAAATAGGGCTATGTTCTAAATTGTGCAATAGGGGAAAAATTTGTCCCTATATGAATCGTAACTCCATACTTGTGAGAAGCGTACATATGTAAGAACTTTGTCCTAAACAATTAAGCAATGGAACAAAATTTTAATTTCGATAATGAGTTATCTGGCAAAGTCGCCTTGGTAACTGGCGGCACTAAAGGTACGGGAAAAGCGATTGCAGAACGCCTGCTACAAGCCGGTGCAACGGTTATCATTACTGCAAGAAATGCACCTGAAGAAAAGAATGCCAATCTGCATTTCATTTCTGCTGATTTAAGTACAGCGGACGGCACACAAAAAGTGGTAAGCGAAGTAATTTCGAGATACGGAAAACTAGATATTTTAGTTAACAATTTAGGAGGTTCATCCACTCCAGCTGGAGGTTTTGCTGCGTTAACTGATCAAGATTGGGAATCAACTTTACAAGCTAATTTGCTAGCTCCGGTTCGTTTAGATAAAGCTTTCTTGCCGCAAATGATTGAGCGAAAAAGTGGCGTGATTATTCATATCGCTTCAATTCAGGGTAAGCTTCCTTTGTACGATTCGACTTTGCCTTATGCTTCGGCAAAGGCAGCGTTGAGAAATTACAGTAAAAGTTTGTCTAACGAAGTTACGCCTAAGGGGGTACGTGTACTTACCGTTTCTCCGGGATGGATCAATACGACAGCATCAAAAGCTTGGCTAGGTGAAATTGCAAGAAATGCAAATAGTACCGTTGACCAAGCTAAACAAAGTGTAATGGATGCATTGGGCGGTATACCTTTTGGAAGACCTGCCGAACCTGAAGAAGTAGCAGAATTAGTAGGTTTTCTTGTTTCACCAAGAGCCAGCTATTTAACTGGAACCGAATTTATAATAGACGGAGGCACGGTGCCTACAATTTAACAACTTAAAAAAAATGAATATGAACTTACCAGCAGTAGTAACAGCATTAGTTAACACACAAAACAACTTCGATAGTGTTGCTTACGCAAAGTGTTTTACCGAAACAGCCGTAGTTTTTGACGAAGGCAAAACACATAACGGAAGAAAAGAAATAGAAAATTGGATAAGTAAAGCCAACGAAGAATATCGGGCAACAATGAAACCTATTGAATATTCAGAAACGGAGCAAACATTGAAAGCAGAAGTGTCGGGCAACTTTCCCGGTAGTCCTGCTGTATTAACCTATCGCTACGAGTTTGAAGAAGGCTTGATCCAATCGCTGCAGATCGTGTAAATTTGAGCACGACCACACCTTCCTAATTTACCATCGGCTTACGGATTTCTAGAAAGTTCGTAAGTTTTTTTATAGTGACGAATTCCTTGGAATAGTTGCAAGAGCTTTGATCCCTGACCTTCGTCAACAGATCAGCATACCGCATGGGCCAGCTTTTTTTCCTGCCTTTGCCCACAAGTACTCCCGTAAGATTACCGCACCCGCAGCTATTAACTAGTAACATTGTAATTAGCTGTTCTAAATCACTTACAACATTCATACGAAATCACTTAATTCAATGAGAAGATTCCCTATCGCTCGCACTGCTTTTATAGCATTGTTTTTAACCGTTGCTGCGCTGTCTTCATTTGCACAGCAACCAAAAGTAAAATTCACCAAAGCTTTTGCCAAAGCAAACAAAGGCAAGTATCACATCGAAGTAAACGAAGTTAAAGAACTGCTTATCATTATGCAGGCCATTACTGATTACGGACTAGGCAACGATGACATGTTTGATCAAGAAGGCGATTATTACAAGGAGGTATTAACTCACTTCAAACCTTTTAAAAATGAGTTAATTATACTTAAAATGGATTCGCTGTTAAAAGAGAGCCCTTTAAATTATATCTTCTTCACAGGCAACTCTAAAACCTATAATTTTGATGGAGACACTTTAATTCCAGACCAATTTTATCTTTTTCCGGCACAAGAAGTGGCAAAGGTTAAAATTGATGTGAACCCAATTACTACTTACAAAAAGGAAATCGAAGAATTTGCCAAGAAATCGAACTTCAGAAAGTTCTATAAAGATCATCAGCCTTTTTACGAGCAACTATATAAGGATTATGAACAGAAGGTAAACTTACAAAAGCAATGGAGATGGTTGGAGAAAAACTTCGAAGCAAAAAATGATAGCTATGTAATTTATACTTCTAAACTCATCAATGGGCTAAATTACACCACAGGCTACAATCAGGATGGTTTTAAGTTAATTGAGATGATTTTGCCAGCAGTTTCGGTTACGCCTGGAAAAAGTGAAAAAGAACTGGAATCGCTGAACACGAGGGTGATGTTTACCGAAATTGACCATAATTACGTTGATATTCCAACGAAAAAAAACAAGAACGAAGTGGAAGCGGCATTCAAAGACCGTGATAAATGGGTTAACAAAAACGCATACGGCACAGCATACTATCCAACTGGCGAAAAGGTTTTTAACGAGTACATGACATTCGGCGTGTTTATCCTTTATGCGCAACAAAATTGGAAAAAAGATCCGAAATTGGTGGACGAGATTGAGAAGGAAGTAAACGCCACCATGATTGCTCGTGGATTTATCAAAATGAATGAATTTACTGAGGAACTAAAAGTTCTTTATGCAAAGAATAAGGGCAAAAAAATAGACCTGTTGTATCCAGATTTGATAAGTTGGTGTGCCCAGCAGTAATGTGAATTTAAAAAACTTACGAAGTTTTCAAAAGCTTCGTAAGCCTTTTCTTATAAACAAAATGAAAGAGAAAATCATTGCTGCTTACGAACAAATGGCAGTCAAGTACGACGAACTGATTGACCATAAACCACACAATGCTTATTACGATAGGCCAAACACGTTACAGTTACTGCCTGAAGTGAATGGAAAAACGGTTTTGGATGCCGCTTGCGGTCCTGGAAAGTATGCGGAGATTTTACTGGCTAAAGGAGCTAATGTTATCGGATTTGACATTAGCCCCAAAATGGTGGAATTAGCTAAGAAAAGGAATCAGGGTAAAGGCGAGTTTTTTGTGCATGATGTAGCTGAGCAACTTACAAGAATAGCAGATGCTTCCTGCGATGTAGTACTTTGTGCTTTAGCGCTGCATTATGTGGAAGATTGGACTTCAACCATGAAAGAGTTTCATCGGGTACTAAGAACTGATGGGGCTCTAGTGATATCCATCGAACATCCGTTTTACGAATACGAGTTCTTTAAATCTAAAAAATACTTCGAAGTTGAGCCGGTGAGCTGTACGTGGAAAGGTTTCGGCAGCGCTATCGAAGTGAATAGCTTTAGAAGATCATTGAGTGAATGCATTACTCCTTTAACCTCCAATGGATTTTTTATTGATCAATTAGTTGAACCCAAGCCTACCGAAGAATTCAAAAAACTGGATCCGAAGCATTATAAAGAACTTCAAGCTTTTCCCGCTTTTATGTGCATTAGAGCGATAAAAAGGGCGTAGTTGGCAGCACATTAATCTTCATCCAAATCAGCGAATTATCACATCGCCTTAGCCGCTAAATAAAAATTTCTTATTTTGCACCAATGCAGTTTAAAGAGATTATTGGACAGGAAAGTGTAAAGCAACATCTTTTACAAACCGTTGCCGAAAATAGGGTAAGTCATGCGCAATTGTTCCTTTCGCCACAGGGTAGCGGAGCTTTGCCCTTGGCTATTGCCTATGCCCAATACATCAATTGCGAGCAACCAACTGCAAACGACAGCTGTGGCGAGTGTACCTCTTGTCGCAAGTACGAACGCCTTATCCACCCTGATTTACATTTTTCGTATCCGTTTTTCGCTAATGGCAAGGATGATGTATCCAAAAACTATTTGGAAGAGTGGCGTGGGATGATCCAAAAAAGCATCTATTTTGATCTGGATATTTGGCGTGCCAACTTGGATGCGGGTAATAAGCAGCCAAACATCAATATTGCTGAGGCGCATGATATCATCAAAAAATTAAGCTACAAAGCATTTGAAGCGCAAACCAAGGTGCTAATTATGTGGCTGCCAGAGTACCTCGATAAAGAAGGGAATGCCCTGCTTAAAATTATTGAGGAACCGCCCGCCAACACCTTGTTTATTTTGGTAGCGCAAAATCAGGAACAAATTTTATCTACCATCTTATCGCGTACGCAACTGGTTAAAATTCCTAAACTACCAGATGACGTAGTGCAAAATTACCTGATGGATAAAGCTAATTTATCTGAAAGTCAGGCTGCAGAGTATAGTTTTTTGGCCGATGGCAATTTGATAGAAGCTAATGCCCTGCTAAGCGACGAAGTGAACAATAATGCTAGCTATTTTGCCGAGTGGCTGCGGATGGCGTACGGAAATAGAGTGCCTGATATGATGGCATTTACAGAAACCGCCGCAAGCTGGGGCCGCGAAAATCAGAAGAACTTTATTAAATACGGAATTAATTTTTTGAGGGAGTGCGGCTTAATTTTAAGTGGTGCCGATATGTTGGTAAAACTGCCTCCACAACATTTTGAAGTGGCAAAAAAGCTTTCGGGGGTGCTGAGCATGCCTATGGTTGAGGCTTTGATTAACGAGTTGGAGAAAGCGCATTATCACATTGAGCGTAATGCAAATCCGAAAATTCTGTTTTTAGATGTATCTTTACAACTGGTAAAAATTATGAAGTTTAAAACGCTCCCGAAAGGGACTCAATATATATATACATAACTATGGGATGTGGAAGTTGCTCAACAGGAGGCGGTTGTGCCCCTGCTGGCTGCAAAAGTAATGGCTCGTGCCTTACTGGAGGCTGCCAAAAAATGGAAGTACACGACTGGCTGTCTAATTTAGATATGCCATCTAATTATAAACCTTTTCAAATCATCGAAGTTAAATTTAAAGGCTCACGTAAAGAGTTTTTTGTAAATCACGATGATATTTATCTGGAAATTGGCGAGTTGGTTGCCGTTGAAGGTGCCACAGGTGGCTATGATATTGGCCACGTTTCGCTAACTGGCGAGTTGGTGCGTACGCAGCTGAAACGCCGTAAAACCCACGTTGATCAGGTAACTCGTAAAGTTTATCGTAAAGCTACAGAAGCTGATGTAGAAAAGTGGAAACAAGCCAAAGGTTTGGAATGGGAAACCATGCACAAAGCCCGAACTTTGGCGCTGGATTTGAAACTTTCTATGAAAATCAGCGATGTTGATTACCAAGGTGATAGGACCAAAGCGACATTTTTTTACACTGCGGAAGGCAGAGTTGATTTTAGGGAGCTGATTAAAAAAATGGCCGAAGCTTTCCGTATCCGTATTGAAATGCGTCAGATAGGCATGCGCCAGGAAGCGGGCCGTTTGGGCGGTATTGGTTCTTGCGGTCGCGAGTTGTGCTGCTCCACTTGGTTAACTAACTTTAAAACGGTTTCTACCGCTGCGGCACGTTATCAAAATCTTTCGCTAAATACCTTAAAGTTAGCAGGGCAGTGCGGTAAATTAAAGTGTTGCTTAAATTATGAGCTGGATACCTATTTGGATGCCTTAAAGGATATCCCAGATCGTATTGATGTGCTGCAAACTGAAGCTGGCATCGCCCGTCATCAAAAAACAGACATCTTTAAAAAATTGATGTGGTTCAGTTACGCTAATCAGGAGGATTGGATTCCGTTGAAAGTGGATAGGGTAAAGGAAATAATGGCCATGAATAAGCGTGGCGAAAAACCAACTAACCTTAAAGACGAGGCCATTGAGCTAAAAACCACTACCGTAGTGGAGAAAGTACACGACTACGAAAATGTAGTTGGACAGGACAGCTTAACGCGTTTGGACGAGAAAAACCGTGGTAAAAATAACCGCAACCGCAACCGCAACGACAAAAATAAAGGTCAGGGAAATCCGAAGGGGCAAAGCCAAAACAAATCCCAAAAACCACAAGATAAACCTGCGCAAGAGCAGCCACAAAGAAATCAACAGCAGCGGCAAGAAAATAGACCTCAGCAAAACCAAAGGCCACAGCAAAAACCTGTAGAGGCTAAGCCAAATGAGGCTTCAGCAAAACCACAGGCTGAGGGTACAAATCCAGAACAACGCCGTAATAATAGGAACAGAAATAAAAATAGGAACAGAAATAGGGAAGGCAAAAATAAAGAACAAGGACCAAAGCCTAATGAATAAACTAGTTAGAAATACAGTAGCACAAAGTTTAATAGGTGTTAGAAAGGTGTCTTTTCCCTTTGCGGGCAAAGAGCTGTTTCAATTGCTATGCTTGTGTTGTTTATGTGTTTTTTCGGCCTGCAATTTCAATGCGGTTATTGATACCAATCAAAATATTGAAAATAATCAATGGCTTTACGCTAATCCTACCAAGGCTGACTTTGAAATCAAAGATATTTCAAGACCTTATCAGGCAAATTTCAAGTTGCGCATCAGTAATGATTATCGCTATGCTAACCTTTATGTTTTGGTTAATTTTAAACAACCAAAAGGGAATAAAAAAGTGCGTTACCAGTTTAAATTGGCAAAAGCTGATGGTCAGTGGCTAGGAAAAGGTTCCGGAGATTTATACACCTACTCGTTCCCTCTGTTAAAAAACCATTTGTTTACCGATACTGGCAAATATAGCATTGAGGTGGAGCAGAATATGAGAGACAACCCACTTTTAGGCGTTAGCGATATCGGTATCGAAGTTAAGTAGTGTTTTGTTTGACAGGTTTTGTGCTAACTGTTGAATTGAACTAAACCTTTGTGCACTTTGTGCTTTTGTGGTTAAAATTACGTGGTGGTTGTAATGGGCTAATCGTTTCAACTGTTGAGTTGGACTAAACCTTTGTGCACTTTGTGTCTTTGTGGTTAAAATTACGTGGTGGTTGTAATGGGCTAATCATTTCAACTATCAAATTGAACTAAACCTTTGTGTGCTTTGTGGTTCAACCGCATAGTGTTTGTATAGTTTTAATTGTTGAGCTGAAATAATCCTTTGCGTACTTTGTGGTTAAATTGTTAAATTGTGAGCTGTTATGATGGTTCGGTAATTTGATCATTCAAAACCGATCATTTAGTAGTTGTTGTATATGAAAAAGACATTATTTACCCTGTGTTTGGTAGTGCTTGCCTTAGGTGTTAATGCCGCCGAAATTAAATTTCTGGAAAATCCTGTTTGGACTGATGTATTGGCACAAGCCAAAAAGGAAAATAAAATGATTTTCCTAGATGCTTTTGCCACTTGGTGTGGCCCTTGCAAGCAAATGGATGCCGAAACTTATAGCAATCAAGCCGTTGCTGATTATTTTAATGCCAATTTCATTAACGTAAAATACGATATGGAGAAAGGCGAAGGAGCAATGTTGTCTGATCGTTACTACGTATCTGCCTATCCTAACCTTATATTTATGAATAGTGATGGCGTAATGTTGCACAAAGGTATTGGGTTTTTAGCTGCTAATGATTTTTTGAAGTTAGCCAAGGCCGCAAAAAATCCAGAAACACAATACTACACACTTAAAAAAAATGCACAAAAGCTAAGTGATGCGCAGTTTTTGCAGTTTGCTAAGCAAGCAGCCGAGTTGCAGGACGAAGATTTTGGCTATATCAGTAAGGATTTTCTGGCCTCAAAGCCTGATCTTTTAGGAAATTCAGATTTGATAGATTTAGTAATGAATTATGCCTTTGCACTACCTAAGGAAAAGGATTTGAGCTACTTCTCTTCCAGCAAAAACAAGATAGTAAAAGAAGGAAAATATAGTGAAGATGACTTTGAAGAGCGGTTGGTAAGTTTAACGATACAATTTGCCCTATCAGAAGAGGTGCAGGTAACGCAAGAAATGGATTTTGATGCCATTAAGACCGTGTTAGATAAATATATCCCTCAGCGCTCTTTCTTTGTGTTCAATTATTTTAAAACCCAATACTATTTAGAAAATAAGGAAATGGAACCAGCATTGGCTGCATTTGATGAAATTTTGAACAATCCAACCAAGGTTGGTTATCAGCAAGTTTGTAATGCAATGATGGGATTTGGCCCAACTTTATTTGAAGCAGGTAAATTAGATGCTTATCTGGAGAAATTTAATGCGATTCCTGTTCCGGCTAAGGACGGTAACCTAGCCTATCTGAAAGACTTTGTAAAGGCAATCATCTTCATTAAAACCAAACAAACGGATAAGTTTAAAGAAATGGCTAACGCAATGCTAGCTAGCACAACCACACCGGAAGACGTGAAGAAAGACTTGAGACAGGCCTTGCAAAATATGGGAACAAATTAGGTTAAAGGTTGAGCGACTTTGACTAACCCGCTAAGTGGTTGCACTTCGCCATCGGCACAACTATTTAATTCTTCAATACTTATAACAAAGGCAGTAGCTGCTCTAAAGCCATACCGCGGCTACCTTTTAACAAGATTAGCGAGTTTTCCCATTGCTGTGTTTTGATAAAATCGGCGGCTTCGGCAGGTGTAGCAAAAAAATTGGCACTAAATTTTTCTTCCACGGTATAAAAATGCTGCCCCACAAAAATCAGGGTTTCTATATTATTTTTGGCAGCTAACTCTACAATATGTTGATGTTGCTTTGCAGATTCGTCGCCAAGCTCAAACATATCTCCCAAAATAGCCACTTTATGGTTTGATGTTAGGCTGTTCAAATTCACTATCGCCGCTGCCATACTGCTAGGGTTGGCATTGTAGAAATCGCAGATCACCGTATTTTTATCAGTTTTTGTCAACTGGGAACGGTTATTAGTTGGGAAGTAATTTGCTAAGCCCGTATTAATTTGCGCCGGGTTGAGTTTAAAAAAGCAGCCAATGGCAATAGCCGCCAATATATTCTCGAAATTATAAGTTCCGGTTAAGTTTGCTTTTGCTTGGTAGGTTTGGCCATTATAGCTCCAATCAAATTCAATTAATGGATCGCTATGCTTCAGTAAACCTTTTACCGCCCCAGTTTCCTCCGTATTATAAGGCACCACATTTTTAACAGCTGCCTTGGTAATCATTTCCATTAAATCATGATTTGCGGCATTTACAAAAGCATAACCATTGCTTTGGCTTAAATAGCCATAAAGTTCTGCTTTGCCTTTTTTAACGCCCTCAAAACCGCCAAAACCTTCCAAATGTGCCATCCCCACATTGCTAATTAGTCCGTGGGTAGGTTGCGAAATGCCACATAAAAATGCTATTTCTTTTTGGTGATTAGCGCCCATCTCAATTACTGCAATTTCAACGGCGGAAGTAATGCTTAAAATAGAAAGCGGCACACCAATATGGTTGTTCAGGTTTCCCTTGGTCGCAAATACTTCGAAATTTTCGGCAAGTACAGCTCTAATCAATTCTTTTGTAGTGGTTTTTCCATTACTGCCTGTTAAGCCAATTACTGGAATATGTAGCTGTTGGCGATGATGCCTTGCCAGTTCCTGCAAGGTGCTCAACACATCGTCTACTAAAATAAACTGTTCACCTTGTTTAAATTTCGGGTTATCGATAATGGCAAAGGAAGCTCCTGCGTCAATGGCTTTAGCAGCAAATTCATTAGCATCAAATTTATCGCCCTTTAAAGCGAAGAATAAACAGCCTTGAGTAATAGAGCGGGTATCGGTACAAATTACGGGGTGTTTTAAGTAATGCTGATAAAGCTGCTCGATGTTAGCCATAGTTTAAATTCAAAAAGTGTACGGTGTAAAATTACGAATGCTTCCATGAAATCAAATATTCTTTTAGTATAATTGAGTAAACATTTCAAATCATGAAAAGAATACTACTTTCAATTTGGTGTGTGCTTATTTGTGCCACCCTTCATGCCCAAGTTCAATCTCCTGATAGTTTTTTAGGCTACGAATTGGGAACACACTTTACCCAACATCAAAAAGTAGTTGATTATTTTAAAGATGTTGCCGCTAAAGCTGCCTCGAGGGTAAAGCTGCAAACTTATGGCAAAACCTACGAAGGGCGTGAGTTATTGTTAGCTATGGTATCTGACCCGGCCAATATGGAGCGCTTGGAGAAAATCAGGCAAAATAACATTGCCCTATCCAATAATGATAGAACGATAAAACTGAGCAACCAGCCCGCTATTTTGTGGTTGAGCTATAATGTACACGGTAACGAAGCAAATTCAACCGAAACGGCAATGAAAGTGCTTTACACCTTGGTTGAATCAAAGGATGAAAAAGTGAAAACTTGGTTAAAGAATACGGTAGTAATTATTGATCCTTGTTTAAATCCGGATGGAAGAGAAAGATACGTAAACTATTACAACAGTGTGGTGGGTACTGCGCCAAACCCCGATCCAGCGGCAAGAGAACACTACGAACCTTGGCCGGGCGGCAGGTATAACCATTACTATTTTGACTTAAACCGCGATTGGGCTTGGCAAACGCAAATTGAAACCGCCCAACGTATCAAACAATATCACCAATGGTTACCGCAGGTACATGTTGATTTTCATGAGCAAGGCTATAACGAGCCATACTATTTTGCGCCGGCAGCTGAGCCAGTGCACCAAGCTGTTACGGCATGGCAAAAAGAGTTTCAGGTAATTGTAGGTAAAAATAATGCAAAGTATTTTGATGAAAATGGATGGCAGTATTTTACCAAAGAGAGGTTCGATTTGCTTTACCCATCTTATGGAGACACCTATCCGATGTACAATGGTGCAATTGGGATGACTTATGAGCAGGGGGGCATTAGGGCTGGCTTGGCCGTGGTGACTGCCAGTGGAGATACGCTTACACTGAAAGACCGCATTTCACATCACTTTGCCACATCCATGGCTACTTTAGAAGCAACATCGGGCAATACCGAGCAATTGTTAAACGAGTTTAGGAAATATTTTGAAAAAAGCTTACAGCCAACAACTACCTACAAAAGTTATGTGGTAAAAGCGCAAAGCCTATCTAGACTAAGAAGCCTAGCCGATTTACTTACCAAAAACAACATTAGTTTCACCTTTGGTGCGGATAAAAGTGATAGAACTTTGAATGGTTATAATTACGAAACGCTGAAAAATGAGGCTTTTAAATTGGAACGTAATGATATGGTAATCAATTTGGCTCAAAAGCATGGGGTTATCGCAAACATTCTTTTCGAGCCACAAACCGCCGTGTCTGATTCTAATACTTACGATATCACCGCTTGGGCCTTGCCATATGCTTACGGTTTAAAGGCCTATGGTGTGAAAGAAAGCTTAACCGGCGCCTATCCTTTTATTGAAGCGCCACAAAAATCGGTTTCAACTGCTTCCAAACCTTACGCTTGGGTATTATCATGGGATGGGATGGAAGACGCAAAAGCGCTGCTGGCCTTGCAACGAAGGGATATTAAAGTGCGAGTAGCGGAACAGTCCTTTACCATTGGAGGCGTAGGATATAGGGCAGGGACCTTACTGGTTTATAGAGCCGAAAATGAAAGGAAAAATCCCCATTTCCAAGTAGAAATGGAAAAATTGTTTAAAGATTTGAATGTTGATGTAAGAACTTTAAATAGCGGTTTTGTTGAAAAAGGTAAGGATTTTGGATCTAACGTTTATCGTTTATTGGCCGAACCTAAAGTTGCGGTGTTAGCTGGGAACGAAGTTTCCTCGCAATCCTTAGGAGAAGTGTGGCACTTTTTTGAACAAGATTTGCTAATGCAGCTTACCACTATCAACGTAGGTGCTGCGGCCAATTTGGATATCAATAAAATTAATACCTTAATTGTACCGGATGGTTATTATTCGGATAAATTGGCTGAACAGCTGGCTACTTGGGTAAGCGCTGGCGGTAAATTGATTTTAATGGAGGATGCCATCAGTTCATTTGTGGGCAAAAAGCCATTCCAAATTAAACGCAAAGAGGAGCCAAAAAATAACGACGCTAAAAATTCAAACCCTTACGCCGCACGGGACCACGATGATTTCAGCAATTCAATTCCAGGAGCAATTTATAAGGTTTATTTAGATCAATCTCATCCATTAACTTTTGGCTTAGGAAAATTTTATTACACCTTAAAAACAGATGGGAGCATTTACGAACCTTTAGAAAATGGCTACAACGTTGGCTATCTAAAACCTGATAGCTATGTTGCAGGCGTTGTAGGTGAAAAAGTGAAACGCAAAATTTCTGAAGGAACTTTGTATGCCCAACAAGAAATAGGGAAGGGCCAGGTGTATTACCTATCTACCGGCGTAATCTTTAGAAATTTTTGGGAAGCAGGTAAAAAGCTAATGGTCAATGCGGTGTTTTTGTAAATCAAAGCCATCGGCGTAAAACGCCATGAAAAAACTTAACAGGGAAGGCTAATGCTTTCCCTTTTTTGTTGTCTGTGTAGTCCAAACAGTAATTAATAGCGTAATGTTTATTCGCTTTTGGAGTTTTCATTTCATTTGTTGCTAATTATTATGAAATATTAACTCTAAAATATGCTATATGTTAAAGCGTTTTGTATCGGTATAATTACACTTCTGAACTGATAAATATCAAAAAATGTGTCTTTTTGGGCTTCTTTGTTAAAAAATGTTAAATAAAATTTGTGTTACACATAAAAGGTGTATATATTTAGCTCCTAATTAATTATTAACTAACCTAAATTTTTAAAAAGTTTATGAAAAAACTTCTACAAAGTTTGTTCATTTTGCTTTTTGTTGCCGCTTCGGCAATGGCGCAAAATAGAACAATTACTGGTACGGTTACTTCTAAGGAAGATGGACTGCCGTTGCCAGGTGTGAGTGTAAAAGTGAAGGGATCCAATGTAGGCGTGTCTACTGGAGCAAATGGAAAGTTTTCATTATCGGTGCCAGCTTCGGCAACTGCTTTGGAATTCAGCTCTTTGGGTTTCACTCCTCAAACTGTAAGTATCGGATCATCTACTTCAATCAGTGTTTCATTAGAAGCTGACTCAAAAGGCTTAAATGAAGTTGTTGTAACGGGGTATACGTCTACTACTAAAAAATCATTAACTGGTGCGGTATCAAGTGTGTCTGGTGAGCAAATCGCTTTATTGCCAGTACAATCTTTCGATAAAGCATTACAAGGCCGTGCTGCCGGTGTTCAGGTAACTACTAACAGTGGTCAGCCAGGTTCAGGTATCACAGTTAGGGTTCGCGGTATTGGTACAATTAATGGTTCAGCAGATCCATTATACGTTATCGATGGTGTTCAAGTTAACCCAGGTGGTTTATCTACAGGTACTACTCAAAACGTTTTAGCTGCTTTAAACCCAGCTGATATCGAGTCGATCCAAGTATTGAAAGATGCTGCTACTGCTTCTATTTACGGTTCACAAGCTGCAAATGGTGTAGTTGTGGTAACTACTAAAAAAGGTAAAGCTGGTAAAACAAACTTGAAATTATCGGTTCAACAAGGTGTTAACGAGCAAATCAACCCTTACGAAACTTTAAACTCTGATCAGTACTATCTATTACGTAGAGAAGCTGTTGTAAACAGAGCTTTAAGATTGGGTAACCCGGTAGCAACTGCGTTAAGCAACTTCCACAGTGCATCTTACGGACAAACTACTAAGCCAGATTCTTTCACTACAACTGATTGGTACAATGAGTTGTTCAGAAAAGCAAACTTTGGCGAGTATAACTTATCTGTTAACGGTGGTAACGACAAAACTAAGTTCTTCTTGTCAGGAAACTTCAATAACACTGATGGTGTTGTTTTGATGTCTGAGTACAAAAAAGGAGGCTTAAGATCTAACATCGAGCACAAAATCAGCGATAAATTATCGGTTGAAAGTAACTTGAACATTGCTTACACTAGATCTTCTGGTCCTAGTACAAACGCAGGTTTCTTCGTTAATACACCATTTACTGGTGCATTATTTATCCCTCCATATAACACTATTTATATGCCTGATGGAACTTACAGAAACGGAGCTAACTTGAGAAATGCGCAGAATATCAACATTATTCAGCACACTATCGAGGAGTTGAAAAACACTAGAAGTTTCCAAACTGTAGGTAGCTTAGCATTAAACTATAGCTTGTTAAAAGATTTGAAATTGAGAGCTTTTGCAGGTATGGATTTTGCTGATGCTAAAAACTTCTCTTACAGACCATCATCTATCCCGGCTTATGCAGGTATTGGTGGTTCAGGAGCGGAAAACTTTATCCGTAACTTTAACTATAATACAAGTATCACTGCTAACTATAGCAAAACCATTTCTGATCACAATTTTTCAGTGTTAGGTGGTTTCGAGTTCAGATCAAATCAACAAGAGCAAATTGGAGCTTCTGCACAAGGATTTCCTAGCCCGCTTTTCACTTTGATTAGCAGTGCAGCTACACCAACAGCTACTACATCAACCTTTACTGGTTTTAAAATCGCCAGTTTAATTGGTAGTGTAAACTATGATTACAAAGGTAAATATTTACTAACTGGTAACTTAAGGTATGATGGTTCTTCAAGATTCGGTTCTGACTACAAATTCGGTTTATTCGGTGGTGTGTCTGCTGGATGGAGAATCTCAGAAGAAGAATTCATGAAATCAGTAGGTTTCCTAAGTGATTTGAAATTAAGAGGTAACTTTGGTGTTGTGGGTACTCAACCTACTTCGGATTTCGGTGCTATCGCATTATACACCTCTCCTGGTGCTGCTGGTGCTTACAATGGTGCTGCTGCTATCAGACCATCTCAAATTGCTAACCCATTACTTACTTGGGAGCAAACACAACAAGTTGGTCTTGGTTTAGATTTCGGTTTCTTCAACAACAGAATCACTGGTGCTGTTGATGTTTACCAAAAGAAAACTACAAAACTATTATTAGATCGTACTTTACCAATCAACTCTGGTTTCACTTCAGTTCGTGAAAACGGTGGTAGATTAGATGGTAAAGGTCTTGATCTTGAATTATCAACTGTAAACGTTGATATGAAAGATGGTTTCAAATGGACTACTACATTTAACATTGCTTTCTTCAGAAACAAGTTAATCGAACTTAACAATGGTGCGCAAAGAATTGGTAACTCTTACATCGTAGGTAAACCAACAAACATCTTGTATAGCTTCAGATATGCTGGTGTTAACCCTGCTGATGGTAGACCAATGTTCTATGATGTAAACAATAACATCACTTACGTACCTTTAGCTAATACAGACGATACAATTATCGGTTATGCTAACCCTAACTCGTTTGGTGGTTTCAGCAATAACTTCTCTTACAAAGGCTTAAGTTTAGATGTAATGTTCCAATATCAGTATGGTAACTCAACTTACTTACAAACAGCTCAAATTTTAGAGGCTTCAGGTATGTCAATTGAGAACCAAGTAACAAGTCAGTTAGATAGATGGACTACTCCAGGTCAAATTACAAGTGTTCCACGTGCTTACGATGGTTATACTGAACCAGGAGGTTACGATCCAACTAACTTGTCATCAAGATATATCCAAAAATCATCATATATCCGTTTGAAACAAGTTACGTTAAGTTACAGATTGCCATCGAAATGGGCATCTAAGGCGGGATTACAAGGTGTGAACGTATTCTTACAAGGATTGAATTTAGCAACTATTACTAATTATAGAGGTGAAGATCCAGAGAACACAGGAAACAACTTGAACAACTTTGCTCAGCCTAAAACAATTTCTGGAGGTATTTCTATTGATTTATAATTATGAAGATGAAAAAGAAATTTTTAATATTAAGTTTTGCACTTGGCTTGTTAGTAAGCTCGTGTGAAAAAATGGTAGAGGTGGAGCCAAAAAATCAGATTTCTGATAAGTCGGCATTGAGTACCATCGTTGGTTATGAGTCATTACTTAACTCAGTATATTCAAGATTAATTGCTTTTAACTATTATGGAAGAGATTTCATCTTGTTAGGAGATGTAATGGCGGATAATATTTACACTGAGCTAACTTACGCAAACGGTAGGTATATCGGACAAAACTCAAACCAAGTAAACTCGCATTACAATATTTGGACTACAGCTTATGCAGCGATCAATGATGCCAACATCATTATTCAAACTATTGATGCTTCTGCTGATAATAGCCCTGCTGCGTTAGCTAAAAAACCGCAAATTAAAGCTGAAGCATTAGCTTTAAGAGCGATGTTATATTTTGACTTAGCTCGTGTTTACGGTTATGAGCCAACTAACATTACTACTGCAGGTGGAGGATTTGACAAAAGTGTTCCTTTGCGTTTGAAAGCTACTTTAGGCTTACCTGATGCTGAGCAAACTCCTAGAGCAACTGTAGCACAAGTTTATAAAAGTATCGAAGATGACTTGAGAGCATCAATCGCTTTATTCTCATCAGGCGCTACTGCTTCAACTTTAAGAATGAACAAAGGTGCAGCTTATGGATTACTAGGTAAACTTTATGTTTATTCAGGTCGTTGGGCTGAGGCTGTTACTGAATTAGACAATGCTATGAGCACTGCAAATACTGCAGCAAGATTAGCTGGCGCTGGTCAGTATGTAGCTGCTTTTAAAGCTTTGCCTAACCCTGAGTCTCTTTTTGAATTATCTATCAATGCAGCAACTCAATTAGGTGGTGTAACTGGTAGTAACGAGTCTCTTTACACTTATACGCATCCAAATGGATACAACGGTATCTCTACTTTCGGTGGACAAACTGTTTCTGATGAGTTAAGAGCACTTTTCACTACAGGTGACGATCGTTTGGGAATGATTTTCCAATTTGGTGGTAGCTCAGCAGCTCCAACACCTTTGTTTAACTGGGCTGATAAATATTCAGCAGCAAGAGGTGCTTACGCAGATAACCCTAAAGTGATGCGTTTTGCTGATTTATTGTTATTGAAAGCTGAGGCTTTAGCTGGTCAAACTCAATATGCTTCTGCTGCAACTGTAGTAACTCAATTGAGAGCAGCTAGAAATGCAACTGGAGTTACCGTACCTACAGATATCAACGTGGTTAACTTCATCCAGCAAGAGCGTAGAAGAGAGCTTTTCTTCGAAGGACATCGTTGGTTTGATCTTAAGAGGCTTGCTGGTGGTATCACTAAACCAGCTAAAACTGGTGTAGGTACAATTGTAGCAACTGATTTCAAATTATTGGCCCCTATTCCAAATGCGGAACAATTATTAGGGATTCAAAAAAATCCAGGATACTAAAATTTTAAAAGATGAAAAAAGTAATTTTATACATATTCTCAGCTGTACTGTTGGGCTCGATTATGGTAGGTTGTATGCCGAAGGATGAATTAACTTACACTGGTCCTACTGTAGTGGAATTTAAAAATCATTTGCAAGGATTTAACACAACTAAGCTTGCTGCAATGGGCGTTTCTTCAACTGGACAAACAATGGTGTCTAGAAGAGTTAATGTTAACACAAGAGGAACTGACACAATCTACGTTCAGTTAGTTGGTCCGCAATCTGCTTCAGCTACTGAAATTGGTTTCGCAGTTGAAACAAGCAGCACTGCAGTTGCAGGTACACACTATAACTTCAGACCTGTAGGTGCAAACAAGTTAACTATCCCAGCTAACTCATCAACTGGGTATATTTTAGTTGATATGATTCCAGGATCAATTGCTGGAACTGCAACTTTCCCATTAAGAGTTACATTAACTGGAAATGGTACTGTTGCTCCAAGTGCAAACTACAAAACGTTTACACTTACTTTAGGAAACTAAAATCCAAAAACTATAAGGCTCTTCTGTAAAAAGAAGAGCCTTTTTTTATTTTTAACGCTTATATCTAATTTATCTTTTTATGATAAGGAATTTTAAATTTTTACTCGGTGCATTTTTGCTATTAAGCAGTGTGGCTGTTAAAGCCCAATTTCTAGCCGATAACTTAGGCAGGCCACTAAGAAATGTGAGATACACAGATATTTCTGGCTCCCCTTATTTTAATGCAGAGTTTCAAAAAGGTATTGTGAAGTTTGGCTCGGCGAGTAAAGAGGTTACTGTGCTACTTCAATATGATCAAGTAGCGGATATGCTAACGTATAAAGACAAAGCAAGTGACGAAGAACTTAAGGAATTTGTAAATATCGTTTCAGAGTTTACCATCCTAAACGCTGGCACAGGTGCTGGTGCTTTATTCATTAACATACCTGAAAACGGTAAATCTGTTTATTATCAAGTTTTGCAACAAGGTAAAGATTTCAGCCTTTTAACTAAAGAGATTAAGAAAATAGTAGACGTAACTAGTTACAATTCTGCAAACAAAGAAAAACGTGTATCTGCAGCCGTAAAATACTACGCAAAAGTAAATGCTGATGGTACACTAAAACCAATAACTTTAGATAAAAAATCTATACTTGATTTTTTTAAAGGAAACGAAGCAAAGGTTGAGGAGTTTATGCAGAAAAATAAATATAATTTCAAGAAAAAAGACGACGTTATTAGTTTGTTCGCTTACATGAATGGAAATTAATTTCAGCTAACTTTTAAGCTAATTATAGTAGAGAATGCCACCTATTTGGGTGGCATTTTTTTTTGCAATTGAGTGGTGTTTTGCCGTTCACACTCTTCGTGATTTTAAAGTGACATTTATTCCTTTATGGAGTGTTTTTATGGTTTTATGTAAATCCTTTTTAATGCTGATTTTTAAAAAGTTACATCAAATAATTGATTAGTTAACTCGTTGTTTTTTAAAACTTTAGGTTGTTTGAAAGTCGGCTGAAAACTTGCCGTAGCAAGCTTGTTGTATCTATCTTGCATACTTAATTAACTATTAACTAACCTAATTTCTTTTTAAAACTTATGAAAAAACTTCTACAAAGTTTGTTCATTTTGCTATTTGTAGCCAGCGCTGCATTGGCGCAAAATAGAACAATTACTGGTACGGTTACTTCTAACGAAGACGGACTTCCAATACCAGGTGTAAGCGTGAAAGTTAAAGGGACAACAACAGGAGTTGCCACTGATGCCTCGGGAAGGTATCAAATTAATGCAAATACTGGTTCTACATTGATTTTTAGCGCAATTAGCTTTTCAAGCGTCGAAAAAGTCGTCACAAGTAATGTAATCAACGTCACTCTATCCAGCGATTCTAAACAGTTGCAAGAAGTAATTGTATCTGGAGTTGCTGGCGCTACAACTAAAGAGAAGATGACTGTTTCGGTAACCAAAATTTCAGCTGATCAGTTGACAGCAGTACCACCCACTTCACTTACCTCAGCTTTAACTGGTAAAGTGGCTGGACTAAAGGCTACTTCTTATGGCGGTATGCCTGGTCAATCATTAGATATACAGCTGAGAGCCGATAATAATTTGAATACTAGCGCTGCTCCCTTAATTATAGTAGATGGAGTTATCATTTCTGGCTCTTTGGCTGATATCAATGCCGATGACGTGGAGTCGATGGAAGTTGTTAAGGGTGCGGCAGCATCTGCTTTATATGGTTCTAGGGCTGGAAATGGTGTAATATCTATTATTACCAAAAGAGGTAAGGCTGTTAACCAAAATAATGTAGCAATTACGGTACGAAATGAGCTGGGTTTCCAGAATATTGCTAAAAAGCTTGAAACAGCGAATGCACATATTTATAAACTCGCTTCAGATTGGGAAACTTATAAAGGAAAATACACCAAATATGATGGCGTAACCTATCCGGCTAATTACTTAGCTGCAGGATACAGCCCGGGTATTTCTGGAAATAGGACGCCAGATGCGGATCATTATTTAGATAATCCATATGGGGTTGAATTTGATCAGCAGGGCGAATTTTTTGTTACAGGCTCAAACTTAACCAACTTTGCTTCAATTGCAACGAGGTCCGAGAAAAGTAATATCTATGCTTCTTTTGAAAATAATGCCCAGGAGGGAGTAATTGCATTAACAAAAGGATACAAGAGACAAAACTTTAGGTTAAATTTAGATCAGGACATTAGTAGCTGGTTAAGGTTTAGTATGTCAAACCTTTATATTTTGCGTAACGTGCAGTTTCCTGGTACATCCAACGGTGGAGATGCGTTGAGCGCAAATAATGCTGGTGGTATTTTTTACGCTATTGCTAGGCAAGAAAAGGATATCAATTTAGGTGGATCAAATCCAGATGGTCAACCCTACTATCTAAGATCCAACCACTTTAATCAGGAAGCTACCAACCCGCTCTATGATTTGTATAAAAGAAAGCGTAGTGAGGTAACAAACAGGTGGTTGGGGAACTACAATTTTAACGCAAAAATATCCAAATGGGCTAACCTCGATTTATCTCATTCTATTGAAACCGAAAACTATAAATACACGGTTATTACACCAAAAGATTTTTGGACGCAATCAGGAGGTACGGCAGCTACCAACGGTATGTCATATACTGATGGTGCTATGTCTATCAACAACAAAAAAACTAATAATCAAAATACCCAGTTTACATTAAACCTTACTGGTCGAATCAGCAGCGAATTAAACGTAAAGGGTAAGCTATCATATCTGTATGAAAACCGTAAAACGGAAAATAACTTCACTTCTGCGTCGAAATTTAAAATTTCAGGGATAGAGAATTTTAACAACTTTGAAACCATTAACTCGGCGGGTTCTTCGCAACAAACCGAGCGAGCACAAAACTATTTTGCAATTGTAGGGCTCGACTATAAAGACAAGTTATTGTTGGATGGTATGTTTAGATATGATGGTTCTTCACTTTTTGGACCAGACTCTAGATGGAATCCATATTATAGGATTTCTGCAGCCTATCGTGTAAGCCAAGATGTTAAAATTAATGGGATCGACGAACTTAAAATTAGAGCTGCAAGAGGAACTGCAGGTATCCGCCCTGACTTTAGTTGGCAGTATGAAGTTTATGCTTTGACAAACGGAAATGCATCACCTTCTCAAAAAGGTAACACCTATTTAAAGCCATCTAAAACTACAGAAAACGAAATTGGTTTGAATGTTAATTTCCTCAAAAAATTCTCTTTTGAAGCAACTTACGCATCGTCTAAAACAGATGACCAATTCTTAAATGTTCCATTAATCCCTTTCTTAAATGATGGTTTCCCAAATCAATGGCAAAATGCAGGAACTGTAAAATCTAAAACTTTTGAGTTTAGTATAGGAGCAAATTGGTTTAAAAAACCGAATTTCTCATGGAACACTAACGTCGTTTTTTCAAAAATCAGCCAAAAGATCACGAGCTTACCAATTGCTCCTTATGTTTTTGCTGATGGAGCACTTGGTGACCAATACATGTTTTATGTAAAAGAAGGTGAAAGTTACGGCGCCATGTACGGATATCAGTTTGTAAAAACCCTCGATGTTATGTCTCGGCAGCTTCCTACAGGTAAAACAATTAATGATTATGAGGTAAACTCCGATGGTTATGTTGTTCCAAAAGGTTCACAGGGTACGCCATCTGAGTTGCCAATTAGACTGAAGGAAAACGGAGCAGATTGGTATGGTAAAATTGGTGATGGAAACCCCAATTTTAATATGGGAATCTCAAATACGGTTAGCTATAAAGGATTTACCCTATATGTTCTTTTAGATTGGAAAAATGGCGGAGATGTATATAATGGAAAAGAGCAGAGGTTAGCATTTAACTACGTAAGTAAGCGCATGGATATGACGGATGTTCCGGTTGGCCAAAAGAAAGCTTATGATTATTGGTCCGTAGGTATGTACGATAAAAATGATCCTAATGCATATTGGGTTGAAGACGGCAGCTACTTAAAGTTAAGAGAAGTGGCACTTGGTTATACATTCAGTAAACAGAAACTACAAAATCTTTTTAAAACAAGTGTAATTAAGGGTGCGAACTTCAGGGTGTTGGCTCGTAATTTACTTACTTTCACTAATTATACTGGCTATGATCCTGAGGTAGGCTCAATTAGGGTGCCTTATGATGGTATCTATGCCAACCCTAATTACCGTAACGTTTCGTTTTCACTCACTTTAGATTTTTAAACTTTAAACATGAAAAAGTTAAAACTTAGTTCATATATTTTACTATTTGTTATAGGACTAGCAAGTTGTAAAAAAGGCTTATTAGATGTAGAAAATCCTAATACGCCAGATTATAAAAAAGTGTATTCCAGTGGGGCAGATGTTCTTAATGTAACCAGTGGGCTTTATAACATTGTGTACAAAGGCGAGAACTCGGCATCAGGCGTGAAGCCGATGTTATCAACGGCTGCAGATAATGTGACATGTTCTTGGGGTAATTTTGCAATGAGGGATATGTCTTTCGAACCAAGAAACAATGCTTGGGATAACTCTGCATCATACACCAATAATACGGTAACCAACTATACGTACAATCAAATGTACGCCGCAATTAACACAGCGAATTTGGTTATTAAGGCAGTAGATGGAGGTTTACAAATCAACGGGGGCGCCGACAATAATAAAGTGAAGGCATTTGCAAGATTTATACAAGGTGTTGCCTATGGTAATTTAGCACTTATCTTTGACAAAACTTTTGTTGTTGATGAGAAGCAAACGGTGGGGGAAGATCTTGCAGCGGCTTCTGATTATCAAAAAGTAGCGGAAGCAGCAGTAAAATACCTAGATGATGCTATTGCTTTATCATCAAATAGTTTTACCATACCCTCGGGATGGTTGGGAACGGCAGGCGATTATAGTAACTTAGAATTTAAAAAATTATGTAACACTATGGCAGCCCGCGTAATGGCTTACACACCTCGTAACAAGACACAGCTAGCGGCGGTTAACTGGTCTAAAGTGAAAGCCTATGCAGATGCAGGTATTACTACTGATTTTTCGGTAGTGATGGACGGAGCTGTGAAATGGTATGACGAGGCTGGAGATTATCTCACTGCCAATGGATGGGGAGCAGCAGATATGTATGTAGTTAATTTAATGGATCCAGCAACTCAACCATCTCATTGGGATGATAGCTCTACCTTTCCGTATCCCGCAAAGTCTACAAATCCTTCAGATAAAAGGTTGAATGCAGATTTTGAATACATTCCATCGAATTGGTTTAATGCAGCTAGAGGATACTATCATTTTTCTTCATATCGTAGCAAAAGATACGATGACATATATGTTGCCGCTATCGGTGCTAAACCAGTTGTGATGGCATCTGAAAACGATATGTTGAAGGCTGAGGCGAGAATTTATTCCAGTACTCCTGATTTAGCGGGTGCAGCAAGTATTATCAATTCTGGTACTAGAACAAGCAGAGGGCAGCTGCCGAATGTTAGTGCGGTACTTAATGACTTGATTAAAGCTATACACCAGGAAAGACATGTGGAAATGTATACTACGGGCGTTGGTTTGCAGTTTTTTGAAATGCGTAAGCTAAACCTTTTACAAAAGGGTACGCCGTTACACTTTCCTATACCTGCCAAGCAGCTCCAAACCTTACGTGTAGCCACACCATTTTATACATTTGGCACAGTCGCAAAGGCAGATGGTATTAATACATCAAATGGTGGTTGGAGATAAATGGATTTTCGACATATAATTGAAGAAATAACATCGTTAAAATGATTGGGTAGCAGCTAGATTATCTAGCTGCTATTTTTATACATTCACCTCAAATATTTTTCAATATACTATTGAGGAAAATTACATAGGACAACCTTATCTACCACAAACCTCTATCCATTTAATGGATATCCAACCTTATTTGGATTTTCGACGCATATTCTTATTTAGAATAAGACATGGTTTTCTAAAATAGGCTCAGAGAGTTTCTAATCAACAAATGGTCGTCATTTTCGAGGATTTTGAAATCATAACGTATTATTTTTCAAAACTTTAGGTTGTTTGAAAGTCGGCTAAAAACTTGACGTAACGAGTTTGTTGTGTCTATCTTGCATCCATAATTAATTATTAACTAACGAAATTTTTTAAAAACTTATGAAAAAACTTCTACAAAGTTTGTTCATTTTGCTATTTGCGGCTAGCGCTGCATTGGCGCAAAATAGGACAATTACTGGTACGGTTACCTCCAAGGCAGATGGTTTGCCCATACCGGGAGTAAGTGTGAAAGTGAAAGCAACTAATGTCGGTGTATCTACCAATTCAAATGGAAAATACTCGTTTTCAGTTCCTGCTAGCGCAAAAATCCTCGAATTCAGTTCGCTTGGCTTTGTTGCAACTGATGTAGCCATTGGTTCGGGAAATGTGGTCAATGTTTCTATGGAGGCAGACACAAAAAATTTAAGTGAGGTTTTAGTTGTAGCTTATGGTACAACAAAGAAAAAGGCAATCACCGGTTCAGTATCCTCAATTTCTGCTGCTGATTTAGAGAATAGGCCAATCACGAACTTTACTGCAGCATTGCAAGGCGCCGCACCCGGTATTAACGTGCTATCGTCAAATGGCCAGCCAGGCGCATCTGCATCAATTAGGATTAGGGGTTTTGGCTCGTTTTCAGCATCTAGTAATCCGTTATATGTTTTAGATGGTTCTGTATACGACGGAAGTCTTGGCGATATCAATCCTAATGACATTGAGAGCGTATCTGTTTTAAAAGACGCCTCTTCTTCTGCGCTTTACGGTTCTAGGGGAGCAAATGGAGTTGTTATTATTACAACTAAAAGAGGAAAATCCACCGAACCAACATTAACCGCTAGTATTGTTCAGGGATATTCAGAAAGAGGTATTCCAGAATATGAAAGAGTAGATGCCTATCAGTATTACCCATTAGTTTGGCAAGGAATAAAAAACAATTTGATGTATACTGCATCCCCTGCACTTACGGAAGCAGCAGCAGCTACCAAAGCTTCTAACGACGTATTTACTAACTTGGTGTATAATCCGTTTAATGTTCCAGGAGCACAGCTAGTTGGAACTGATGGTAAACTTAATTCCAGCGCAAGCTTAATGTATAACGACTTTGACTGGTATAAGCCCATGACAAGGGCCGGTAAGCGTACGGATGCTAGTACAAATTTTTCAGGGCGTAATGACAAATCCGATTACTTTGTTTCTCTAGGTTATTTAAATGATCAAGGTTTTATTATTGCTTCGGACATGAAGAGATTTAATGCGAGGGTAAATGTCAATTCACAAGTTAAATCTTGGCTAAAAACAGGATTAAATTTGTCTGGTGTATTCTCAAATTTAAATAATGCGAGTGATGCGGCTACCGGAAATGGTAGTAGCTTCGTGAACGCGTTTAGTTTTGCAAGAGGGATGGGACCAATCTATCCAGTAAGAGCATATGACAACTCTGGCCAGCCGATTTTTAATACACTTACTGGGGCTCAATGGTATGACTATGGATTACATCCAGGGGCGCTTACTCGACCTCAAGGTGCTTCTCCAGGGCGTCACGTTATTTATGAAACGCTATTAAATGAAAACTCTTCTAGACGAAATCAACTAGGAGCAAGATCGTTTGTAGAAATTAAGTTTTTAAAGGATTTCAAATTTACTCCTTCTATTAGCATCGATATTAGAAATAATAATAATGCGACTTATTGGAATCCAATTGTTGGAGATGGTCAGACATCAAAGGGATATAAGTCTCAAAGTACTTCAACAATTCGCAGTTATACGTTTAACCAAATTTTATCTTACGAAAAGAGAATCAAAGACCATTCATTTTCTGCTTTGGTTGGTCATGAAAACTATGACTATAATTATAGAACTTTTAATGCAAGTAGAACACAGTTAACCCTACAAGGAAATACTGAGTTCCCTAATTTCGTTACAAATAACTCATCAGGTGGGCAGGCTGATAATGACAGAATTGAGTCTTACTTCTCTAAAGTAACCTATAATTTCAAAGAAAAATACTTCTTCGATGCATCGTTAAGAACAGATGGGTCTTCACGATTTAGTGCTGGCGCTAGATGGGGTGTTTTCTATTCTTTGGGAGCATCATGGGCTGTCAATAAAGATTTTCTCAAAAATATATCTTGGTTAGATGATTTAAGGCTTAAAGCTTCTTATGGAGAAGTGGGCAATGCAGCCCTGCTTAATGATGGAAATCAAAATTATTATGCCGATAGAGCATTTTACGACTTAGGATGGAACAATGGGGCGGAACCCGGGGCCCTATTAGTTAGCGCTTCTAATCCTGCACTTAAATGGGAATCGCAAAACACATTAAATGCCGGCCTAAGTTTTTCGGTATTTAAGAATAGATTGTCCGGAGAAGTTGAGTTTTTTAGAAAAAATGTTGAAGACTTACTGTTTAATGTGCCGCAACCGCTTTCTGATCCTGTTACTTCTATTCCGCAGAACGTTGGAGCAATGTATAACCAAGGTTTAGAAGTTTCATTAAACGGAGATGCAATCAGAACTGCGAATTTCAAATGGAATGTTTCGACCAATGCTACGTTTTTAAAGAATAAAGTTACTAAGCTTCCAGCTGAAACACCAACAATTATAAGTGGAACTAAAAGAAGAGAAGTTGGTTATGACTATTACCAGTTTTGGTTAAGACAATATGCAGGGGTGGATCCTGCCGATGGAGCAGCACTATATATTCCAGACTACACAACGACAATAGCCGCTACAGCGAAAAGAACTGTTAATGGTGTGGAGTACGTTACTGTACAGTCAAACGCTTTGTTTGCAAGATCGGGAACAGCAATTCCAGATATGATAGGATCTTTGAATAATACTTTCACTTATAAGGACTTTTCATTATCAGTACAATTAAATTACCAAATAGGCGGAAAGTTTTACGACGGGGTATATGCAGGTCTGATGGGCGGAGCTTCTTACGGCGGTGCACTACATAAAGACTTACTAAATGCTTGGACACCAACTAATCCCACTTCAAATATCCCGAGGTATGATGTAGGTAATACCACCAATATCAATGCCGCGTCTACTAGATGGCTAATTGATGCTTCTTACTTAGCACTACGTAATATTAATTTGTCTTACTCCCTTCCAAAATCAATGTTAAATAAAGTTGATTTGAGAAGTGCCAGATTATTCGTTACAGCGGAAAACTTGCATCTATTCTCAAAAAGAAAAGGTTTGAATCCGACAGAATCTTTTGACGGAACTAACGGGAATGTGTTCCCGCAAGCCAGAATTTTGAGTATTGGACTTAACGCATCATTTTAATTTAAGAATTTAATCATATGAAGAAGATAGTATTATACACTATGATGGCTGGTTCTTTGGTTGCTTCCTCTGGCTGCAAAAAGAATTATTTGGAAACTCAGCCAACCGACAAAGTTGACAATGCCGCAATTTTCTCTACTACTGCTAATGCAAGTGTCGCGTTGAATGGTATTTATAGATATATGTTCGAAAGGACCACTACAACAAGTAGTAACGCTCAGGGAAAGCCGGGCGTAGCTGGTATTTTGTTGGGTATTGATCACATGGGAGAAGATTTACATCAAGCTAATGCCACTTGGTTTACCTCAACAGGCGAAGCAACCTATGTATCAGCAAGGACAGACACTCACGCAAGTAACTTATATTACTTTCGCACATTTTTTAGAATGATTGGCAATGCCAATTATATCATTGCGAATATTGATAAAGCCGAAGGCACACAGGCTGAGAAAAATAGAATCAAAGCAGAAGCATTAACCTTACGGGCTTATTCTTATTCTTATCTTGTTCAGTTTTATGGAACCAGGTATAATGCAGCGGCTAAACCGAATACACAATTGGCAGTTCCTATGCCTCTTTTGCCAACAGACTCCAGGATGCCTAGAGTAAGCGTTGAAACTATATACGCTCAAATTGTTAAAGATTTGGATGAAGCAATTGCATTAAACGTAACCACCGTGCCAAACAAAACTCACATTAATGTTTGGGTATCTAAAGGATTACGTGCTAGGGTGGCTTTAACGATGCAAGATTATCCTAATGCAATCAAGTTTGCTAAGGAGATTGTTGACGGAAATGCTTATCCGTTGATGAGTCAGGCCGACTACCAAACTGGCTTTAATAATATCGCACTTTCAGAATATATGTGGGGAAGCAATCCTACTACAGAACAGGGTGACACTTTTGGGTCTTATTACGCACAAATTGCGTATAATGCTAACACTACATATCAACGTGGAACACCTAAGAGAATTAATTCGGCTTTGTATAACTTGATTGGGGCAAATGATGTGAGGAAAAAGATGTGGGAACCAGCTCCTACCACAACAAACTTTCCACTTCCAACGACTGCTTTTGTTAGAGTACCGTATATGAGCAGAAAATTCTCAGTAAAAACTGTAGGAGATCCTTCTTTGGGCGATTTCCCATGGATGAGAAGTGCCGAAATGCACTTGGTTTTAGCGGAAGCTTATGCAAGAAGTGGAGGGCAAGACCCTGCGGCGCAAAACGCCTTATTTGCGCTGGTAAGTAAAAGAGACTTAACTGCTACAAAATCAACGAATACTGGCCAAGCATTAATTGATGAAATTATGGTCAATCGTAGAGTAGAGTTATGGGGCGAAGGATTTAGGTATTTAGATTTAAAAAGGCTAAACTTGCCTTTAGATCGTACTGCGGTACCAAACTATACGGCAACTTCAGTAAATAACGTAATGCAGATTCCGGCAGGGGACAATAGATTTTTATTTTTGATACCGAGAGATGAAATTAATGCAAACCCGAATATTGGCCCGCAAAATCCATAATTAGGAATAGGTCAATAACGAATCCCAGGGGTTAAATACTTCTGGGATTTTTTTTGCCACAAGTTTTCAGGCTTAATAATCCCCCCTTACTTCCCATCCACGCTATACTTTCCTGGGCCTACGAAAATTAAGCTAAAGAAAACAATGCCCAACTCAATCGCATGAGAGGCGCCCATGATACCTTCGCCTTTATTGATGTGCACAAGTGCTGCAATAATCATGGTAAAAGTAAGCAACATGTTAACTGGGCGAAAAAATAGGCCTAGCAGCAAAAGAAATCCGCCTAATCCTTCAGCAATGGCAGCCATAAAGCCCCAAAATGTAGGCAAGAAACTAATGCCAATTACCTTCATGCTTCCGCCCAAGCCCGCCCAGTTTTCTGGTCCGCCCATAATTTTTGGAAGTCCATGAAACATCATCATGGCACCTACGCCAACTCTTAAAATCAATAAGCCAGTATTCCTGTATTTGCCTAAGTTATCTAGGATTGCCATATACTAAATGTAGTTAAGTGTTACTTTTTTTCCTTCAACAATTAAAGATACGGATTTACCTAAAACCATTGCTCTATTATCGGCTATGTGTCCCGATGGAAAACCGAAGCAAACCGGATAATCATATCCTTTTACCTGCTCCCAAATTACCTCTTCTGGCGTTTGGCCAAAATAAATGCTCTCTTCACCCAATTCATTAAATGCACCAACCACCAAGCCTTTAAGATTAGCCAACTTGCCTTTGCGCTTCAACGTTCTCATCATTCTATCAATGGAATATTCATGCTCTCCCACATCTTCAATGAACAAAATCTTGCCGTCAAAATCCATTTCCGATACCGAACCCTCAACAGCCAACAACAAGGTTAAGTTACCACCCACCAATACACCTTCAACAGCGCCATCCCTTCCGCTAACTTCGCTTTCATAACTGTAAGTATCATTCTCGCCAAAAAGTGCTTTTCTCAAGCTCTCCAAAGCTTCAGGCGTACTTTCTTCAAAAGTGTAAGGCATTTGCCCATGAATACTTTGAGTATTTAATTTAGCGAAAGCATGAGATAATAAAATAGTAATATCGCTAAAGCCAATCAGCCATTTCGGATTGGCGTTAAACGCTGTAAAATCTAGCTCATCAATAATTCGAATGGTGCCATAACCACCACGACCGGCGATGATAGCCTTAACAGAAGCGTCATCTAAAAACTGTTGAATATCCTTTGCTCGTAGTTCGTCTGATCCAGAAAACTGATGGTGAGATGCGCTAACTGTTTCGCCCAAAACCACTTCAAGTCCCCAGCTTTCTAAAATCTCAATTCCTTTATCAATGGGGTTTGGCAGTTTCTTTGCCGGACAAACAATCGCTATTTTATCTCCCTTTTTTAAATATGGTGGCTGCTTAATCATTTTGAAAACACTTATCTTTGCCAAAATAAATAAATAGTTTTGGATAATAGTAAATTTAAAAGATATACCGTAACGGCTGCTTTGCCTTACACCAATGGTCCGGTGCATATTGGTCACCTAGCGGGTGTGTATTTACCTGCTGATACTTATGTACGTTATCTACGATCAAACAAAAAGGAAGTTAAATTCATTTGCGGATCTGATGAAAACGGGGTGCCAATCACTTTAAAAGCTAAGAAAGAAGGGATTACCCCACAGCAAGTGGTGGATAAATACCACAAAATCATTGGCGATTCTTTTAGAGACTTTGGGGTTTCATTTGATATTTACCACCGTACATCATCGTTAACACATCACCAAACTGCCGAAGATTTTTTTGAGAAATTGTATAAAGATGGTGTTTTTACCGAAGAGGTGACCGAGCAATATTACGACGAAAAAGCACAAACTTTTTTGGCAGATAGGTACATCACCGGTACTTGCCCTAAATGCGGTAACGAAAATGCCTACGGCGACCAGTGCGAAAGCTGCGGCAGTACTTTAAATGCTACCGATTTGATCAATCCTAAATCAACCCTTTCTGGTGAGCCTCCGGTGATGCGTGAAACTAAAAACTGGTTTTTGCCGCTGGATAAATATGAAGATAAATTAAGGGCTTATATTGAAAGTCATAAAGAATGGCGACCAAACGTTTACGGGCAATGCCAAAGTTGGCTAAATGCTGGTTTACAGCCAAGGGCTATGACTAGAGATTTGGATTGGGGTGTTAAAGTTCCAGTGAAGGGAGCAGATGGCAAAGTGCTTTACGTTTGGTTTGATGCACCAATAGGTTATATTTCGGCAACGAAAGAGCTGGCCAACTACGCCAAATTAGATGTGTGGAATCCGAAGGCGGAAGAATACTACATCAGTCAAAATAAGGTAAGCAAGTTTGAATACGAAGAGTATTGGAAAGATGAAGAGGCTAAATTGGTTCACTTCATCGGAAAAGACAACATTGTATTCCATTGCATTATTTTCCCGGCAATGTTAATGGCGCATGGCGATTTTATCCTGGCCGATAACGTACCAGCCAATGAATTCCTGAATTTGGAGGGGCAAAAAATATCTACCTCTAAAAACTGGGCAGTATGGTTAAACGAATACCTAGAGGATTTTAAAGACAAGCAAGATGTATTGCGCTACGTGTTGACTTCAACAGCACCAGAAACTAAGGACAATGATTTTACTTGGAAAGATTTTCAGGCTAGGAATAACAACGAGCTGGTAGCCATATTAGGCAACTTTGTAAATAGGGTTACTGTGCTTACCCACAAATATTTTGATGGTAAGGTGCCAACTTGTATGGAACTTACCGATGTAGATAAAGCCGTAATTGAGGAACTTAAGGCCTACCCGGCAAAAATAAGCGCATCTATAGAAAACTATCGTTTTAGGGAGGCCTTGGCCGAAGTAATGAACGTAGCCCGCTTAGGCAACAAATATTTAGCGGATACTGAACCTTGGAAGCTCATTAAAACGGATGAAGACAGGGTGAGAACTATTTTACACCTTGCGCTACAAATTGCTGCAAACTTGGAAATTTTGATTGAGCCATTTTTACCATTTACTGCAGATAAGCTACAACAAATGCTGAATTATGGCGGCCATACCTGGGAAGATGCTGGTGGTATTAACCTATTAAAACGTGGTCACGAGTTGAATGAACCAGTGTTGTTGTTTGCTAAAATTGAAGATGCGGAAGTGCAAGCACAAATTGATAAGCTGAACAATAGTAAAGCCTTAAACGAAGCCGCAAATGCTAAAGTGGCGCCGGCGAAAGATAACGTAACTTTTGAGCAGTTTGGTGCCATGGATATCCGCGTAGCTACAATTATTGCTGCCGAAAAAGTGGAGAAAACCAAAAAGCTGTTAAAGCTTACTTTGGATACAGGGTTGGATCAACGTACGGTAGTTTCTGGAATTGCGGAATACTACAAGCCAGAAGAAATTATTGGGCAGCAAGTAAGTTTGTTGGCTAACTTGGCACCTAGGGAAATTAAAGGGATTGTTTCGCAGGGAATGATTTTAATGGCAGAGGATGCGCTAGGGAATTTAAGTTTTGTAAGTCCTACGCAGGCCAGTACCAATGGAGGTGTAGTGAGGTAAAAGAAGTGCTGTAATTATAGGAACAGCCCATTGCTAATGCGATGGGCTGTTTTTTTAATACCCCTCTCTGCCCGTTGGGCATCTCTCCCAGAGGGAGAGAAACAAAGGAGCTAATTCTCTCCCTTTGGGAGAGATGGCGTAGCCAGAGAGGGTTCTTTACGCTCGTATTGGCAAGTCTTTCACTAATTACACTTAAAAGTATTATATTGGCAGGATATGGAATTAAACAATCACTTGCGAGATTTCAGTCGTGCCAGTTTACAGTTTTTTAAAAACTTGGGCATGTCGGCTAATGCGGCCGAAGTGGTTAATGCACTAGTGTTGCTGATCCTGGCTATTGGTGTTACCTATATCATCTATTACATCGTTAGGCGCATCTTAAGGTTGCTTATGCTGCAAACCATCCGTAAAACGGATATCCAATTTTTTAAATTCCTATTAGAGCATAAAGCACCTCATTATTTATCGCTAATAGCGCCTTTGATCGTGCTTTACATCACCATTCCCATTGTTTTTCACGACTATCCCCAAATCCATAAGCTGTTATTAGGGCTTTGCGATATTTATTTGGTATTGGTGGTGATTTGGGTGTTAATGGCCATCATCAAAGCCGGTGGCGATTTGCTTAAAGAGAAGCCCGGTTTTAAGGGCAAGCCCATCGATAGTTATCTACAGGTCATCCGCATTTTACTGTACCTATTTGGTACGGTAGTACTGTTTTCTAACCTAACCGGAAAATCGCCGGTAGCTTTTTTTACGGCAATGGGTGCCATATCAGCAGTGCTGTTGTTAATGTTTAAAGATACCATTATGGGCTTTGTGGCCAGCATACAGGTAACTACCAACGATATTGTGCGTATTGGCGATTGGATTACCATGCCCAAGTATGGTGCCGATGGCGATATTTTAGAAATTAACCTCACCACGGTTAAGGTGCAAAACTTTGATAAAACGATAACCACTATTCCTACTTATTCGCTCATTTCCGACTCGTTCCAAAACTGGCGTGGAATGAGGCAGTCTGGCGGACGAAGAATCAAAAGGGCAATCAACATTAAGCAGTCAAGCATTCGTTTCTTAAAAGACGAGGAATTGCCACAATTTGAGCAAATCCAACTCATTAGCTCCTACATACAGCACAGGCAAAAGGATATCGAAAAACATAACCAGCGCACCAATGCGGATAAAAGCCTGCTCATTAATGGCCGAAACCTTACCAACGCAGGTTTGTTTCGCAAGTACATTGATAGCTACATCTCCAGCCACTCTGGTACCAATAAACACATGAACATTATGGTGAGGCAACTGGCTCCAACAGCACAGGGTTTACCCATTGAGGTTTACGTTTTTGCCAATACTATTGTTTGGGCAGAGTATGAGCATATTATGGCTGATATTTTTGATCACTTGATTGCCGCCGCACCGTACTTTGGTCTGCAAATTTACGAAGCCGAAGGTGTGGGCGATTTGAAAAGTGTGCAAATGCGAAACATCACCAGTTAGTGATCCTTTTTAAAGGTAGATAATCTGCTGGGAAAGTCTTCATCAGCGGCAATATGAACTACCGCAGGTTTTGCTTTCCAAATAAGCTTAACACCTAAAAAGCCAAAGGCGCATGCCAATACAGCCACTAAAAATAAAACAATGAGCTGGGTGATCACCACTCCTGCAGGAAAGCCGCTATTTTGGCTTGAGAATATGTTGATGATACCAACCACACGCATTATTAATCCAATTAGCGATACAGTTAAAGCCAACGATAATAGGAGCAGTAATACACCAAATATTTTTCTCATATCTTAAATATACATTATTTACGTTTTTAAGGAAACATAAATTATATTTGCGCCTACAAGCGGGCCCGGTAGTTCAACGGATAGAATAGGTGTTTCCTAAACACTAGATAGCAGTTCGATTCTGCTCTGGGCTACTTTAAAAAGCATCAGACATTTTATGACTGATGCTTTTTTGTTTTTGGGGCTATGAATAGAGTTTTCAACGAGCTAATTTATGGCTTTCAGGAGGCACTTAATTTTAAACTAAACAGAAGACGTCTCCAAAAATTTATTGCAGGAAAAGCCATAAATTAGCTGCTAGTCTATAGGGTAATAAACTGGTGCGAGCTATTTCAGTCTGGATAATAAGATCTTATATAGGTTTAAGTCGCCCTACGGAAGACTTAAACCAGATTGGGGTTTCGAAATAGCTTTTCGTGTTAGCCACATTAAAATTCCACTAAGAGATTTACTCATAGGAGATTTAAAAAATAGCAAAAAACAGGCAATGTTATACCCCGAATAGTTATAAAGTCACTTTTGAACTAAGAGTAATCAAGATTGAACTCAATTAGACTAACCTTTTAAGATGCGTCTCCAACATTTTTATCATTTCTTTTAGCGCTAGCTAAGATCCTATTCTTGTCTTTTATTATAGATTCTTTTATCTTAGAGGAAAAAATAGTTGTCATATCTTCTGGTATACCCAAAAGCTTTAATTCTTCTTTCTCTTGAACTTCTAGATATTCGGCAAATTTTTCTGTTCTTTCCATTCGAACTAACATTCTTTCATATATTTTTTTTGAATTTCTCAGTTTTAACTCTTCATTCGCGGAGTTAATCAGATAATTACATAATTCTTCATCAAATACCCCACAGTCAAGGCTTATAAGGTCTATATATGAGAAATCAAAAGCGAGAAATTCATAAATGTAATTTCCGAAAGCCGTAATCTTGATTTGATCTACCTTTTCAGTAAGTTCTTCTAGGCGATTACTAGATTCTATAAGTCCTTTTGACAGGAATGTATTTAGATGTTGCTCACAATCTTCTTTTAATGAATATAAGTCTTCAAATTCTTGAATAAAATACTGAACATCTATAAAGCCTGTGGAAGATTCGGATCCAAGTTTATTATGTAGCTGATGCAGAATTCTTAATCCTGTAAAATGGGAGCTATTGATATCACTCCTTAATTGCATAATATTAGGTATTCTACTCAATTTCTCATCGTAGAATACCCTATCAGGTATCATCATAGGTTTAATTACCTGATGTGTTTGAAAAGTCCACTTCAAGTTTTCTGCTGCCTCATCAATATTAGTGTACCCCGAAGTCAAAAATCCTTTAAAGAATTCCAACGCTTGTCTAACATCTCCATGAGTAGCATACCTTAAAAAGTAACTTAGATGAGTGCCTTTGTTTTTAATTTGGTTTAAGCATATTTGAAAGAAGTTTTTTAATGTGATTAATGCTCTATCAGTATTAATCGCAAACTCTCCATCTACATCTGCTGTATAAGTTAATTGGTCAATTATATAGTGTATTCTTCTTATGATCACCTCGGGAATTACAGGTGCACTCAAGTGAAAACCGGGGGTGTGATAAGCATCTAGAACTCCTTTTGATTTAGCATGAAAAAATCTTTCTTCTCTCATAGAAATTATAACTAGACAGCTCAGTTTTTTAGCTATTTCTACAGCGGTTAAATAACATACGTCTTGAAGACTTGGCGACAATTGGTCCATGTTGTCTAAAAAAACTATTAAGCCCTTATTCTTCTTTTTCCAATAAGTACTTACTTTTTCCGCAAAAACTTTTTTATCGGCGAGTTTCTCTTTAATAAATTCTCTTAGAAGATTTTGGTAATCAACACTAGTATCACTTAGACCAGATAAAATTTGTCTTTCATAAACTTCAAACTCTTTGCTAAAAAGTGACAAGATTTCGTTTCTATCAGATTTATATAGTTCATCTGTATCTATTTTATCAAGAACGATACTCCAGATTTCTGACGTGAGTGTTTCTTCTGTTTGAGATGAGGTCAGTAAATCAACTAGGGCTATTTTTGAATAGTCCATTATCTCTTTCGGACGAACGTGGAAAAGTAATCGTTTTAAGAAGGTAGATTTTCCTGAACCCCTCCCTCCAAACAAAATCATTACATTGTCTAAATTTTGTTGCTTAATGGTTTTTATGATTTCAAGACCAAATGCACCAGCATTCTTATCATCACTAAAATCACGAAAGCCATGACTTTTAAAATATGGTGTCAAAGAATCATATAAAAAGCCTTGAATATTTTTTTGGAGTTGATCATAGTGCCCTTTATTAACAACATAACATTGTTCCATAAATTGAGTATCACTATCGGGTATTGCGCCTAAGTATCTTCTGGATATTGCAGAGAAAGAGGCTGCATATTTATTGCTATTTACGTGTGTGTTATAAGCGGTGATATTCTCTTTGGCAAAAAATATTTCAGAGTATATTTTTCTGGAAACTCCTATTTCGGCATGCAAGGACTGATTTTTTGTTACACTAGTATAACCTAATAAGTTTATAGCATCAGTATAATTCTTGATAAAGAAATCAAGGTCTCTTATAACGTAAGCAGGAAGTTTTTTCCATGGCGTCTGATTTGTTGAAGCAATCTTAAAAATTATCCATGTCTTTCCGTTACAAATCGCCCCATAACTGCACATTAGATCTTCACAATATTCTTTAACTTGAAAGACAGCCTCTTTTATCGATTTTACAGTTATCAGTTTTTCTAAAGAAATCTTTTGAAAAGTGTTCTTGATATTAATATTTGTTGGTAATGAGAAATATGCCTCTTTTCTTTTCGACTCGATAATTAAAAATGGCTTTTGATTTTCTCCGTGTAGAACGTAATCAGCCCTGTTACCGTCAACATGTAGCTCAACTTTCATTGAGTTTTTTGGCCACTTTAGATATTTTTCTAAGATTTCATCTATTATCTTAAATCTAACCTCTGCTTCATTAAGTGAATTGCCAGAGTAGGTGTTTTTTAGGTTTTGCGCTAATTCAATTTCCATATTAAAAAAATTATAATGCAATATAAGTATTACAAAGTTTAAAAATATACTAGACGTAACTCTTAGAACTCCCTAGAGCCGTCTTAACATCAATAAAATTAAATAAAACTCAATCTAAGGGCGAAATATCGGAAAGCACTCTACTTTCGCTCGCTCTAATCACCCCCAACAAACAAACCCACCCTGCCAAACGTTAACCCTTAAACACAACCTCATGGCAAAGAAAAAAGAAAAAGACCCTTGTTGGAGCGGTTACGAGCAAGCGGGTACGAAGAAGAAAGATGGCAAAACGGTTCCCAATTGCATCAAGTCTGATACTAAATCAAAGAAATAAAACGGCCCTGTAGGCATCAGGAATACTTATTTAAGCCGACGTTGCGGTCTTTTAACCCTTCGTTGCGCTTCCAGACTGCGCCGTTGGCATCCAGAAGCGCAAATTTCCGCTTCTGGACTGCAAATTTCTGCTTCCTAAGCGCTCCGTTCTGCTTATTAAGCGCTCGCTTCCGCTTCCGAAGCGCAACGGAGCATTAAATTAACCCGTCGTTGCGTTGCACTAAAGGTAACGAGCATTAAACTAATTCGTGGTTGCGTTAAAGTAACTCGTTATCGCATTAACTTAACCCGCCGGAGGATAAAAATAATGGTCTGCCGGATCAAGTTAATCCAACAGACCATCAGCAATAAGTGGTAGCAGTTAATTTTATTGTCCTTTGGGAGCTGAATCAGCTTTGCGCTGAAAAAATTGTTTCAGTTCCTTCAGTTTGTTTTCATAGCGCTCGCCTCCGGCACCGGCCATGTAGTTGGTATAGCCATAGTCCATTAAAGCGGCGTTGTAATTGTCGTAATCATGCAAAATTTTAGCACCTTTTAGCTTGGTAACCAAAGCCTCAAGCCTTAAAATAAAGTTTTCCATTAATAAACGACTATTGTAGTCCCTATCAAATTCTTCCCATTCCACTTGAGAAGTTTGCAGGTCTGGTTGGTTATTGTGAAAGTCAAAAACCTTGTTTACAAAGAGCTTATTTTGTTCGTTAATGCGGCCGTATTTTTGTCTATCGGCGGCTTGTAGGTTAATACTTACTGCGGTTAAGGCAGTTTCTAGTTGGCTTAATGCCGTTTTTGCCGCGGTTGCTTCGTCGGCAGATAAGTGAGTGTTGTTTAAATTGGAAAGAGCCATAGGTATATGGTTTAGTAGCGGTTAATAGATTGATACCGCTTATTGCTTCATAAATTTACACCGATTAATTTGTAGGACAAACACACCCGGGTTGCTTTCGTATAGCTATTGAGAATAAAAGCAGCTGAAGGGAGGCCTTGCGCTTTCATGAAAAATAAAAGCTGCCTCAAATAGTTTTCCCTTTACATCAATTAGCCCGTAATAGGGAGTAGGGAAGGCGCTAACCTCCACCAAGTAATGATTTATAAAGAAGTGTTGTGATTTGAGACAGCTGTTTTTAACCTACGATGTGGGCTTTTTAGTAAACGCCACCACCCACGCCTGATCCAAATGGAATACGAATGCCCAACTGTAATACCGTTGAACCCGGTGCAGGGTTGTTATTTGCGGTGTAACCATCACGACTGTTGTACGTGGTTGTGCCGGCAGCTAAACCTATGCCAGCTTCTGCAAAAAGGTAGGGGTTGCCAATGCGGTACTGCAAACCAATGTTCAAGTTCAGCACAAAGCCATTTAAGCTTTCATCAGCTACATCAATACTGGTTCCGCTAGGCAAATTACCGTTGAACTTATACTTGTTTTTGCCCATTTGGTAAGTAGCACCTAAAGGGAAGTACAAACTAAAATCAGACTCGTAAGTACCAATAAGGTGCAGGTTGGTAAGTAAGCTAAGCCCCATAAACGAACTGGTGCGCTCAAAGGTGAACTCATCCTCGGTATAGGTGCTTTTAATAGGGGTGCTGTACGAAAAACCGAGGCCTATGCCATATTTTTCGCGGATGTAAAAGTTGCCACGCAAATGTACGCCTGGAGCAGCTTTTTTAATGTCACCAGCATAGTTGGTGTAGGTTGCGCCAGCTCCAATATTGAATTGGGCGTTAGCAAAAAAACAGAACGCGGACAAGAACGCGAGAGTTAAATAGATTTTTTTCATTAAAAGTTTATTTAGATGTTACTAAAGTAAACAAAAAGTAATGAAGTTGTTGTTTTGCGAAACAAAATGTAATTGATGGTAATTAAATGGCTTTTTGCCTTTGCTTTAGCCAAATAACTCTTTTAAAAAAGGTCTTCTGTTTTCGTACTTAATAATTAATGGCGTTAACAATAGGGGTACTATTACCGCTACCAGAAAGGCATCCCAGCCAAAATAGCCTAGCGTTTTAAAAAGCAGGGAGTACAAGAAGAAAACAATCATGTGCGTGAAATAAAGTACGGTACTGCTTTTTCTGTAAAAGGCATTACGGGTTACCCGCTTTAATTGGAGGTTAAAGGTGAGCAAAAACAGGGCTATAGGAAACAAGCCAAAAAATAGAGGCGATACAATTTTTACTTGGTGGTACTGGAAGTATAGCGCAATGCCTACCAAGGTAATAATGGCTAGTGGACTTAGCCTAAACCTGTTGGTAGCAATTAAACCGCCAATCATTAAGTAAAACATGCCGGTAAATAGGCGGCCAGTTAAAAACAAATATTTTACAGCTTTGCCAATGCTTAACAGCACCTCATTATGGCTTTCCTGTTTTACCAATTCATTAAAAATGGTGGCTACCACAAAAAACAAAATCGATATCAGAAAAATCGTATTGCGTTTAAAATCCAACAAAATAAGTAGGTAGATAAATGCTAGGGAATAAGTCATGGAAAGCAAAAACCACAATGGCCACGAGTAATAGTTTTCGCCAAAAAACAAGGTGCCCCTAATGAATAGGATAATGTCTTTGCGGAAAATGATATCGTCTGTAGCGTAGTTCCACAAAGTGATGGGGATAAAGATGACGGTCCAATAAAGGTACATTTTGCCTATGCGCTTAATGTAGGGCCAAATTACAGCCAACTTTTGCGCTTTATTAGGTTTTTCCGCTACCTTTTGAAACAGGAAAAAGCCTGCAGCCATAAAAAAATAGGGCACCACCAATAACAGGAGGTTTCTCCAAATGTAAAGGAAAGTAGGATGGTGTATGTCTTTAAAAGGATGGGTATGCCCTGCTACTACCAGCAGTGCTAAAATAAATTTGGTAACATCAATGCCTTTAAATTCTTTTCTTGCTAATGATTGTGTTTTGGTTTCCATGAAAGCGTCTAATTTTTAAGTTAGGCCCTATGGTAACGGCATAAATCCTGAAGCAGGTAGATGATTAAGGTAAATGCATTTTTTTAATAGGTAGCGTTTGGGGTTTGATTTAAGCGTTAAAAGGGCTAATTAATTTTTTGAGAGATTGTTGTTGGATGGGTGGTTCACCAGCACACTTAGCTGCTGTTGTTTGGCTCGCCATCATAGCAAAAGCACGGCTTATAGTAGTTAATTGCGACTATCATATCAGCTATTTGTTAAAGTGGATATATGCGTAACAGCTAAAACTTAACTATTGTTTTCGGGAAATTTTTACAAAAGCTAAGTGGCGGAATTGGGAAAATAAGAGGTTGTTTTGCCTACGTTTTAGCAGGTAAACAACCTCTTGATGCTATTAATTGGTGATCGTAAAATTATCACTATGCATAATGGTTTGCCCGTTGGTTACCACGCTAAGTTTCATGGCGCCAGGGTTCACGTTGGAAGGTACGGCCACTACAATGGTATTTTCCGTTACACTTATTGGAGAAACGTTAACTGTGCCAAACTTAACATAGGTGTTGTACGTACCTGGGAAAAAATTGCTTCCTCTAATGGTAATCAGCGTACCGGCCACACCCGACACTGGAGTGAACGAGCTGAAAACAGGGCCAAGTATTTCAAAATCGCCGGGGATTACCACTTTTTTATTAGGGAAATCTACCGTAAGTTTAACTTTTCCTGCGTTTATCCCGCTAGGTACATATACACGTAAGTTGGTGGATGAAGTGGCGTTTCCGTACGAACTAGATGCACCAAAAGATACAGTGTAGCCACTGCCTTGGATAAAGTTACCGCTAATGTTAATTTCTTTGCCTGGGCCACCGCTAGATGGTGAGAAACCTGTAGCGGTGTATGCTAAAACTTTAACCTTATCCGCCGCTTGCACTTCATGAGGGCCAAGTCGTAAATAAAGCGTGTATTCTCCTTCGGCAAGCGTACTTTGTGTATTTAAGCCATAGGTGTTATTGCTTTGTAAATAAACAATTTGATAATCGCCATTACCCAGCTTCACCATAGGTCTGCCGCTACTGGCATCAGATTGTGATGGAAAATTAGCGCCAGCAATATATAGGGTTTGGCCAGGATAAATGCCACTACTCGGACTAATCGAAGTAATTTGCGGGGCAATAACGGTAAACTCGCCCGGCAATGCCTGTTTTTGTCCGTTAATGGCAAAATAAACCTGCGACCTCGCACCTACGGTAAACGGAACGGTAACTTGGCTACTGTAGTAAGCGGTTGTTAAAACATCTCCAAAATAAATGGAAAGTGGTGTTGAGCTATAGTAGCCATTGGGTAAATTATCGCCGATTAAGCTAACTATAGTGCCTACCGGACCAGTTTTAGGGGTGTAATCCTTTACATTGGCCAACATGGTAAAATAAGTGGAATTTACAGCCGCCGAACCACTAATTGATATCGTAATCGGCACGTTTTGACCATGACCAGCATTTACACCACTTGGCACCTCTACCGCAATTTCGCTATCAGCAGCCGAAATTACCTTGGCTTTTACATTGCCAAAATTAACTGTTACGTTGTTTGCCGTTGGATTGTGGTACTTGCCATAAAATTTCACAATATCGCCAGATTTTCCTGATGAAGAAGAGATACCGCTTGTGGTTGGTTGAGGTAACTGTGCAGATATGGCAGCGCCAAAAACAGTCCCATTTTCATCTGTAATATAAGCACGGGCCCAAATCGTATTGGAATAGCTAGGGTTGGTAACAATCAAATTAGTAAGGGTTTTACTAAACTGCCCTTTACTTGGACTACCACCCATAGATACCTTAGTGCCTACGCTTTCGCTGGGTAGGCCATTGGTGGTACTGTAAATAAATCCGTAATCTTTAGTGTTTTGGTTCCCCGTGTTAAGTACATTGCCAATAAAAGTAATGCTGCTAAGTGAGTTAACTTTAATGGATAAGCTTTGAATTTCAGGTGGTGCAAACTTTTCCTTTTTACAGGAACTAAATGTTAGTGCCATTACCAAATAAATGGCACTAAAAAGAGCTAATTTTTTCATAACGATTAAAAAATGTAACCGATACGAATACCGTTTACTAATGAGGTGCCAAATTTAGAAGTAGAGTTGTCGCTGTAGTAATTGGTAATTCCAGTGTTTTGTCCTGTAGCGGTAACTTCTGGCGATTTAAAATTAGTTTTGGAGTAGCCCAAGTTAAATTCGTAACCAAGGAAGAAGTTTTTAGCCATGTAAAAATCAAATCCGGCAATGGCCGATACACCGAACCGAGTGTAAGCGCCTTCCATAATGCGGTAGGAGTAATATACACTGGAGCCACTTTGGTAATAGCTCACTTCAAGCCATCCGTTTTTAACATTGGTGGTTGATGCGTTGTTTGAAATGGATTGTTCGGCACTTTTCGTTCCCCAAAAAACATCGGCACCAATATATGGCGATAGTCTTTTAGTTCCTTTAAAATGTTTCTCAATGCCTAGGCTTAAACCAATGCTCGTACTTTTTCTTTCATCAATTGAAAAGCTAGCTTGAGTGCCATAGGGATTGCCATAATTCAAATTGGAATCAATGGTGTTAACATTTAGGCCTAGTCTTAACGCCAAATTGGAATTAACAAAGTAACGGCCCTTAACTTGGTTAAGCACATTGTTAAGGCTTAAATTTCCCCTAAAAGGATTAAAGTTTAACTCGGTGGCGAAACTTCCTTTTTGAGGTTTGAAATCGTTGTTTTCAGAGGTTTTTGAGTCTTGCGCATTGGCAAAGAGCGATGCAGCCGCAAAAGCAGCGAATAAAAGCATTTTCTTCATTAGATGGGTTTTTTGAGGCGAATATAATTGATTATAGATTTAAAACGAGTAAATATTAAATTTTTAGTTGATCAGCTCTTTATTAAATGCAACCAACAATTTGAAGATGTTTTGATAGGCGCTTAGCGGCAGTGTTGCTGCAATATCATCTACATCGTGATAAGCACTTACGCCGCCTTGGGTGTACATAAAGAAGGCGGGAACTCCTTTCTCTGTAAAAAAATAATGATCGCTGTTAGCGGCTTTTCCTCGCGGATTAATTTTTACCAAGTATTGGTTTGCATTGTTGATTTTATTTAGCAGTGTAAATTCTTTGCTGTGCAGGGTAGCGTTCACCACCGTTGCTCCGGCATCGCCATTGCCCATTAAATCTAAATTCCAAAGAAAGCGGATTTGGCTTAGTGGAAACAATGGGTTTTCGGTGAAGTATTTGGAGCCCAATAGGCCAGCTTCTTCTGCTGCAAAAGCAATGAATACAATGCTGTATTTTGATGGATTTTTGGCATAATATCTCGCTAAATCAAGTAATAAAGCTACTCCGCTGGCATTATCATTTGCACCCGGGAAGTAAGTACTGCTACCCATGCCACCTAAATGATCGTAATGGGCGGTAAAAACCAATATGGAATCAGGCTTGCTAGTTCCTTTAACCATGCCTACTACGTTGGCGGCCGTAAAATTGGGGATCAATTGATTAGTAATGGCCAGTTTTACAGTTTTAGGAGAAGTTGTTATCGCTTTTTGAGCAACTTCAATAAGGGTATAATCCATCACTTTTTGTGCCACCGACCAAGTTAGCTTAGGCACTACGCTTAGCACTACGCCCGCTTCAGGACTCACATACGTTAGGCTATCTTTTTGCATCAAATTAGCAGTTGCGCTAATGCCCTTGCTGGCTTGGTGTACAATAAAATCTTTGCCGGGCCTTAGGGCTTTACCGTTTACCTCCAGCTTCATTTGGTCAGGAAAGGTATTTACCGGAAAGCTGAACTCCTGCTTGTACGCCATGGCGTCTATAGGCGTTAACCCCAGGTTTTTAAATTCCCGTTCAATAAAATCAGCAGCTTTGGCCATGCCATTATTAGTGTAGCCTCGGCCCCAGTAACTGGAGGAGGTTAGGGTGTTGATAGTTTTTTTGGCATAACCGATATCTTGCGCTATAACTTTAGTGGAAATAACAGCAAATACGGTAAAAAAAAGAGAGAAACGGAACATAGTTGATTTTGTACGGCAATATAAAGAATTAGCCGAATAAATTTAAAAATGTCCGTTGTACTGATCGTTACCAGATTCCATTTGATATGTTCGCTCCTAAAGGGCATATTAATGCTTTAAATGGTTTGACTTTGCTATCCTCTCCCTCAGGGAGAGATGGCGCAGCCAGAGAGGGCTGTTTCTTCCATTACCCTCTCCCAATTTATCGACGGCTTTTCTTTTTTCTTCCTATCCAGATGATGACCCCTGTAACCGGCAAACTAGCGGCAATTAAGCTGGCAATAAAAGCAATAATTTTTCCGGGGATACCTGCAATAGCGCCAATGTGGATGTCGTAATTCATCCTCATAATTTTATCCGCTACTGAGGCGTTTTCAAATTTACCGAACATATGCTTCACCTCAATTTCTTTCAGCGTATGCTGGTCAAAATACCTGTAATCGGCCTTCCAATAAGTACCCGGGTTTGGGTTTTTAGCAATTTCAATGGCTCCTTTTTCATCTTCAGGTACGTGAACATCTATGCTTCCTTTAAAGTTGGGGTCTTCATTCATAAATTTAGCCCAAAGTTGGTCTGCTGCCGCGGCATTAGTGCTAAGTTTAACTTTTCCTGTAGTGTTGGAATAGGTTTCCTCAAACATGGGCATTGTTTTGCCGCCGGAGCTTGTCCAATATACCGTTTTCGCAAACCATTGAAAACCCATGATCATCCCCGTTAGGCCTATAAACAATGCAATAATGGTAATGTAAAAGCCCAATACGTTGTGTAAATCGTAATTTAACCTGCGCCATTTTGATTTCAATTTCACAGTGAAGCGTTGCTTGCGGGCTGCTTTGCTTTTGGGCCACCATAAAATCAAACCAGAAAGAAGTAAAAACACAAACAGCATGGTTGCTGTGGTTAAAATTGGCTGCCCAATAGCCGGAGGAAGCCATAAATAGTAATGCCCCATAATGACGATCCTGAAAAAGTCTTCGTCCATGTTTTTCACCTTTAGTACTTTTCCGGTGTACTGATTAACAAAAACAATGTAATAATAAGCTGGCGCATCATGATAATAAACTACTTGTGCGCTGCGGCCAGGTTGATAGTTTACGCTATGAGCGTGTTTGTTGGGCAAGGCACCATCAGCAATAGCCTTAAGCTGCGTTGGAGGCAATAGCGGTTTGTTTTGTAGCTCAGTGAACCTGTAGGTTTGCGTTGCATCTTCTATTTCGCGTTCGAAAGCTAAAATACATCCGGTAATACCTAAAAATACTACAAATATCCCTGAAATAAGGCCCAGCCATAAATGAAGGCGGCCCACCCAGTACTTTAATGTCTTTTTCTTTTTTATCGGTTGTTTTAAACCCATGTTTTTAATGGAAAGGGGCCATCCCAAAGGTTAAACAGCAAAACGTCTGTAAACCATTTGAGACAGCTCCCGGTATTGGTATTTTTAACTTAAAACTTATAAGCGATGCTCAGTCTGTAATTTCTAGGGGCTTCGGCTTGCCATGAGTAAACACCTAAATCATAATTAGGGGCATTCCAGTAACCGGTATAATAAGCACCTGTGTACAGATATTTGTCTAAAACATTAAATACGTTGGCGTTAATTCTGATGCTTTTGTTTTCCCAGAAAAGTCCGCCATCCAGTTTAAAATAGTCTGGCAAATTTCTTTCTTCGTTGGTGCCGCTAAATGTACCCATAGCACGGCCAGCCAAATGACTAAAGCCTGCAGCAATGCCAGTACCTTTAAGTGCGCCATTTTGTAAGGTATAGCTTAACCAAGCGTTTGAGGTATGTTTAGCAAATCCGGGTACTACCTGTCCTACTTCCATGCTAGTTACGCCATCAGCAACTTGGGTTACTTTTCCATCGGTATAGGCATAATTGGCAATTAGTTTTAGTCCTGCGGTAATTTCGCCTCGCAAATCAAATTCAACACCTTGCGCTCTTTTTTCGCCAATTACAATACTGAAATTTTCACCGGCTTTATTAGAAGGGTCGGCCGTTAATTCATTTTGCTTTAAAATTCTGTAAACAGAGATGGTCGTATTCCATTTGCCATCTAGCCAATCTTTTTTAAAGCCAAGCTCATAATTGGTTCCGGTAAGCGGTAAGTTTTCCTCTCCATTTTTTAAAATACCTGTTTGTGGTACAAAGGATTGGTCGTAAACGGCATATAATGAAGCCGATTTATCTATTGAATAGCTTAAGCCTACTCGCGGGGTTACTTTTTTGCCTTTGTTAGGCTCGCCACCGTAGTTAGATTGGTTAACATAGGTGTAGCGGCCTGCTAAAGTTAGCCTCAACTTGTTCTCAAAAAAACCCAGTTCATCTTGTACATAAGCACTCAGGTATTTTTGATCAATCAAGCCGCCCGCTGCGGTAGCCCTTTCTGCTAAGCTCTTTGTTCTATCAAAATTAGGGTAGCCATTGGCAGGAAACCCATAGTTTGGATTGTAAACGTTAAATGGAGCTGAGGCTAAGTCTAAATCATGCGACTGTCCCCAATCAGCCATATAGTTTTTCTTACCGCCATCAAAACCCGCTAAAATGCGGTGCACAACGCCTCCGGTATTTAGCTTTCCGTTAATGAAAAACTGTGCTAATTTCATGGTGCTTTCTGCATCCCAAATGCCCACATTTCTGATGATGGTGTTATTGGTATTTACCCTTGATGGCCAAGAGCTGTAACCAACTTGCAAGTATTTGGAGTAGGCCACTTGAGCAGTAGCTTTCCAGTTGCTGTTAAAATTATGTTGCAAGTTAAGGAAGGCACTATGGTCGTTAATTTTGGTATCTGGCAGGCCTGGCTGAGTTAAAGTAAAATCTCTAGGCAAGGTAGCATACCCATTGGGACTGAAAATGTAGTAGGAGCCTACTTCCGTCATTTTAGCATTTTGTAGCGCATATTCAGCCGTAATTTTGGTTTTGCTGGTTAATTGATAGCTTAATGACGGCGCAAAAGTATATCTGTCGTTTTTTTCAAATGGCCTGAAAGAGCCTTTGGTTTGTGCAGCGGCATTTAACCTGAAAAGCAGTTTGCCATCGGCAGTGATCTTGTGGTCAAAATCTACCGCAGTACGGTATAAATCGTAGCTCCCTATGGTAAATGAAACTTCTCCCTTGTTAATTCCGGTTGGCTTTTTAGTTACAACGTTGTAAAGTCCACTTGGGTCGCCGTTGCTTAACATAAATCCTGCTGGTCCTTTTACAAACTCAATGTGGTCTACAAAGCTCATGTCTTCGGTTAGTGGGCCCCAGTACGAGTTTACAAAGTTAAATCCGTTACGCATTGCCTGCACTTGCGATCCACGCATTTTAACGTTGGTGTACAAGTCACCCCAATGTTCGGATCTAGCAGCACCACTCACGTTTCTTAACAAACCATCGCTCATGCTAATGATCTGCTGATCTTTAATAATTTGATCGCTGATGGTTTGGATATTTTGTGGAGCTTCCAATAAGGGCTCGTTAAGGCGCAACGATGCAGAAGGTAAGCTAATTTTATATTTGTTCTTTTTGCCCGCAATGGTTACTTCTTGCAAAGCTTGGTTATTTTCTTTTAAGATGAAGTTGACGTTAACCGTTTCCCCGGTGCTAATGTTAACTATCTTGTCCTGTGCTATTACGCCAATTGCACTCACTTTAACGGTGTAGCTACCAGGTTTAAGTCGTCCAATAGCATAATTGCCATTGTCGTCGGTTACTGTATTTTGATTACTTTCTTTCAAAACAACAGTGATAAAAGCTGCTGGTAAACCATCTGAGGTTGTTATTTTACCTTTAATGGTGCCGTTATGCTGGGCATATGTCGCATAGCTCAGTAAGGTTAGTGCTATTAAAAAGTATAATCTTATTTTCATCTAATTTTATTTGGATTAATTCTAAACAGTCGCAAAGTAACAAACGGAAAGTTGTAATTGCAAATTATTTTTAATTATTCTAAATAAAGATGATGATGTGGTTTGATTGAAGTCAAACCTAATCCATCAAATTTTGTTGTGTAGCAAACCCATCTTTATGAACATCAGATCTAATGAGCCGTTTTGGCTAGTTAACAACGGTATTTTAAGTGCTTATCCTTCTTTAAGAGAAAACCTTGACTGCGAGATTTTAATTGTTGGCGCTGGTATTACCGGAGCTTTAATGGCGCATGCCTGTGTCGCTGCAGGCTTTCAAACAGTATTAATAGATCAACGGGAAATTGCCAATGGGAGCACATCGGCTACTACCTCAATGCTGCAATATGAAATAGATGTGCCTTTGTATCAACTGGAGCAAATGATTGGAGAAGTTGGCGCTATCGCCAGTTACAAAGCTTGTAAAAATTCCATTGGCAAATTAGGAGAGATAGCCAAACAAATCAATTCTACCTCAGGATTTAATCATAAGAAATCGTTATACTTTGCAGGAACAAGCAAGGATGAGAAATGGCTGAAGACGGAGTTTGAGCATCGTAAAAAAGCGGGCTTCGACGTGAATTGGTCAGATAAGAAGCAAATTTTGGATCGCTACGGATTGCATTCGGAAGGTGGAATTTTATCTGAAGATGGAGCAAGTGTTGATGCTTTTAGGTTAACACATGAACTGCTGATGCACAATGAAAAAAAGGGCTTGCAGGTTTTCGACAAAACGGAGCTTAAAAAGGTGAAGTACCTTAAAGATGGTGTTTTGGCTGAAACGGATACCAAAGCTCAGATCAAAGCGAAGAAAATTATTTACTGCACTGGTTATGAGAGTATCAACATCATCCCTGACAAGATAGTGAAGTTAAAAAGTACATATGCTATTGTAAGCGAGCGAATGAACGGCGCAATGAACGACATTTACGATACGCTGTTTTGGAATACGGATAGCCCTTATTTGTACATGCGTAGCACCGGTGATCATCGCTTATTGGTTGGCGGCGAGGACGAGAACTTTCGCAACCCTACTTTAAGGGATGCATTACTAGATCGAAAGGGAGAAAAACTACAAAAGGCAGTAAAAAAGCTACTGCCTAAGGTGGATTTTATTACTGATTTTGCCTGGTGTGGCACTTTTGGCGAAACCAAAGATGGCTTGCCTTATATTGGACCGCACCCGAAATTTCCTAATGCCTATTTCTGCTTAGGCTTTGGAGGTAATGGGATAACTTTTTCGGTAATTGGTGCCGATATGATTGTAGGGATGCTCCAAAACGAGGTAGATCCACTAGCCTATTTCTTCCGCTTTGGACGATAGTTGGTTTATTGGTGTTGAATCACCTGACCATTAAACTGTCTTTCCAAATCAGTACTTGGCGTTACTTTACCACCTGCAATTACAGTGTAAAAGGTGTTTTTAACTAAAGTTTTATCAATGCTGGCTTTTACTGTGCCGCCGTTGTTAAGTTTAATTTCTAACACCTTGGCACCTGGGTCTACCGCAACAAAGCCGCTATAGGTTTTGTATGCTTTGTTGGTAGCCAAGCTGGTAGTGGCATCCTTTATTCCTAAATCTAATGCCGGAGCATCAGGAGAAAGGTTGATAAAGCGAACATAGGCTTTTTCTGTAGATGTGTTCGAAAAGTCGTCGGTAATCAGTAAACCATCAAAATTTCCGCTAGTACCAGTGAGGTAAAGCGTATAAAAAGAATTGTTTCCTACGGCGATATTACTTTTGGTGTATATCGACGTGGTTTCACCTGATACGGTAAATTTAGCTTCGTAAGTACCCTCAGTAAGCTGCGTGTACTTTACACCACCAGCATAGGGAAGCGCTGCGGCATTAAACCTACTTCCGTTGATGTACACATCGTACGAACTAAGCGTTGGCGAGGTATTGTAAACACTTAACGATCCGATGTTTGGAATTTCGGTGTCGCTTTTACCACAAGCCGAAACTAAAGCTATTGCTGCAACAGCAAAAGAGATATATAAGGTTTTGATGGAAAACTTAGTAAAAAATGTATTCATGTTTTAAAAAATATGAGCCGTGTTATGCACAGCAATTAGTATTAGATTTCAAATATACAAATATTGGTTTTATAGCTTTGATAACCATGTTAAACTTTGTTAAATTAAGAAACTTCAAGCTTTACCATAACGTAGGTGTTGAGCATTTCGCTACAAATGGGAAAATCTTTTTCAAAATATTGATTTTTTGAATGGCTACCAAGGTTACCTTAACTTAAACAAAATGTAAAAAAATACGAATTGTATTGCACAACTCAATTTTTATTTAAACCTTTGCGCCACAATCAATTTAGTACAATTGATTTTTGATTAGAATGAGCAAACAAAATATCCATAAACTAACTGTTTTAGATGCCAAACAAATGGCAGCTAACGGCTATTTTATTGAGCGTTTGCGACCCGTATCTTACATCACTACAAGTCGGCAAATCTTTACGCCGAGAATTTAAGTCTTACCCCTAGGGAACTTAAACCCATGAGGAATTGATCCTCAATAAAAACCCAATTAACAAGAATACCTTATTTTTTCGTTAAAGAATTAATGAACATTAACGATTTTATAGTGCAAGTTGCACTTCCTGAACATCGTGTTTTTGCTGAAGAAATAGTTGAAGAAATGGCTGAATCAGCAAAGGCTAGAGGGACAGGTATTGCTAAGCGCACACCAGAATATGTTGCTGGCAAGATGCAGGAGGGAAAGGCCGTTATTGCTTTTCACAAGGATGGCACTTGGGCTGGATTTTGCTACATCGAAACTTGGAGCCACGGACAATTTGTGGCCAATTCGGGCTTAATTGTGAGTCCTAAATACCGCAAAGCAGGTTTGGCAAAGTCAATTAAAGAAGCAGTTTTTGCCTTATCGAGAAAGCTATATCCCAAAGCAAAAATTTTTGGTTTAACTACTGGATTGGCTGTAATGAAGATTAATTCTGATTTAGGCTATGAGCCGGTAACTTATTCAGAACTTACACAAGACGAAGAGTTTTGGAAGGGCTGTCAAAGCTGCGTGAACTTCGAAATTTTGAAAATGAAGGAGCGCAAGAACTGCATGTGTACGGCGATGTTGTACGATCCGAAAGAGAAAAAACATGAAGCTGCTAAGGAGTTTGCGGAAGAACTACAGAAAAAGCCGAAGCTTTACGAACGTTTTATGCGCATTAAGCAGCGTTTAATTGAAAAAAATAAAGGAGGCGACCTGAAATCACTATTGTTGTTTTTGGCGTTGATAAATAGAAATTAATTGATAAACCACCTAAGACACTTTAGCAGACCTAAGCTTAGATGTTCTTAGTTGTCTAAGGTGGTAAAATAAAAAAAGTAAGCGTTGGCCTGAAATCACTATTGTTGTTTTCGGCGTTGATAAATAAATAGAAATTGATTAATGATCCACCTAAGACACTTTAGCAGACCTAAGCTTAGATGTTCTTAGTTGTCTAAGGTGGTAAAATAAGAAAAGTAAGCGGCGACCTGAAATCACTATTGTTGCTTTTGGCGTTGATAATATAAATAGAAAATAGAGAGTCGTCATTGCGAGGTACGAAGCAATCCTAAAGCGAAAGTATTAGATGTTGTAAGATTGCTTCGTACCTCGCAATGACGAGAGTATCATTAAAATAAATACAAGATGAAGAAAAAAGTTGTTTTAGCATTTAGCGGAGGTTTGGATACCTCATTCTGTTGCATTCATTTAACTAAAGACAGAGACTTAGAAGTTCACTCGGTAGTAGTAAATACTGGAGGATTTTCTGAAGAAGAGCTAAAGGAAATTGAAGCACGGGCATATGCCTTAGGCGTGGCTTCGCATGCTGCGGTTGATGAAACTGAAAACTATTACAACGATAGCATCAAGTATTTGATTTTTGGCAATGTGTTGAAAAACGCTACTTATCCATTATCGGTAAGTGCAGAGCGTGTTTGTCAAGCTACTGCCATAGCCAATTATGTAAAGAAAATTGGTGCCGATTATGTGGCTCACGGTAGTACTGGCGCAGGTAATGATCAAGTGCGCTTCGATATGATCTTTAATATCTTGATTCCAAATGTAGAAATCATTACGCCAATTAGAGATCTGAAATTATCCCGCGAAGCGGAAATTGAATATTTAGCTAAACACGGCGTAGAGTATACAGCTGAAAAGGCAAAGTATTCGATTAACAAAGGTTTATGGGGCACTTCAGTAGGAGGGGCAGAAACATTGACATCAAACAAAACCCTACCTGAAAGTGCTTGGCCAACTCAGGTAACCGAAACCGAAGCGAAGCAAGTAGAGCTAACTTTCGAGAAAGGGGAGTTGGTAGCAGTAGATGGTGAGAAGTTAGCACCAGTGAGAGCAATTCAGAAATTACAAGCTATTGCAGCGCCTTTTGGCGTAGGCAGGGATATTCACGTTGGTGATACGATTATTGGCATTAAGGGCCGTGTTGGTTTTGAGGCGGCAGGGCCGATGGTGATCATTAAAGCGCACCATGCTTTGGAAAAACATACGTTAACCAAATGGCAGTTGAGCTGGAAAGAAAACTTGGCTTCGTTTTATGGCAACTGGTTGCACGAAGGTCAGTTTCATGATCCAATTATGAGGGATATGGAAGCTTTCCTTAGCTCTACTCAAAGTACAGTTAATGGAAAAGTATTCGTGGAGTTGTTGCCTTATCGTTTCCACGTTGTAGGCATCGAAAGTGCTAACGATTTGATGAGCAATAAATTTGGTAGCTACGGCGAAATGAATAATGCTTGGAGCGGCGAAGATGTAAAAGGATTCTCTAAAATTTTCGGTAACCAGGTAATGATTTGGCATAAAGTGAATTCGGAGAAGTAGAAGGTTTAAAAAAAGAACAGCGTCATTGCGAGGAACGAAGCAATCTTACAACGTTAGTAAGTATTTATCGCTTTAGGATTGCTTCGTTCCTCGCAATGATGAAAAATTAAAGCTAAACTAATGAAAATAAAGGCAGGAATTATTGGAGGAGCAGGTTACACCGGCGGCGAAATGCTGCGTATTTTAGTGAATCACCCACAAGTAGAAATTGCTTTTGTGAATAGCAGCAGCAATGCTGGAAATCTGATTTCAGACGTACATACTGATTTATTTGGTGATACTAATTTACGTTTTACAGATAGAACAGATTTCGATACACTGTTTAAGGAAGCCTCTCCAACAGGGCGAGATTTAGAGGGGGCTGTATTGTTTCTTTGTGTGGGTCATGGCGATGCGAAGAAGTTTTTGGAAGCAAATCCAATCGATGCAAAAGTAAAAATCATTGATTTATCACAGGACTTCAGATTAATTCAAAATTCAAAATTCAAAATTCAAAATTTGGATAGAGAGTTTATTTACGGACTTCCGGAGTTGAATAAGGAGCAAATAAAATCGACACAAAATATTGCCAACCCGGGTTGTTTTGCCACTTGCATTCAGTTGGGTTTGTTGCCATTGGCTTCAAAAGGATTGTTGCAAAGTGAAGTGCACATCAATGCCACTACGGGTTCAACAGGAGCCGGACAAAGTTTGAGCAAAACTTCGCATTTCAGCTGGAGAAATAATAATCTTTCTATTTATAAGGCTTTTGAACATCAGCACCTCAATGAAATTGGCGAGAGTTTGGTTCAACTACAAGGTGAAGTTAAAGAGGCCCTGAACTTCATCCCACAACGTGGCGATTTTACCAGAGGAATTTTAGCGGCCATGTATACGGAAAGTGATTTAACTGAGGAACAAGCATACGAACTTTACGAAAGCTATTATGCCAATCACCCTTTTACTCATGTAAGCCGTAAAAACATTGATTTAAAACAGGTAGTAAATACCAACAAATGCCTAATTCACTTAGAGAAGCATGGCAATAAATTGTTTATCATCAGCATTATTGATAACCTTTTAAAGGGCGCCAGCGGCCAAGCAGTTCAGAATATGAATTTAATGTTTGGACTGGAAGAAACAACAGGTTTGCGCTTAAAGGCTGCGAATTTTTAGACATTGCAATGGACGATAAATTCCAAAATAAATATAGAATTCCGTCAAATCGTTTACAAGGTTTTGATTATAGTTCGCATGGACTGTATTTTGTGACCATTTGTACCAAAGACCGCATTCATTATTTTGGTAATATTTCCTCCGTAGAGACGGATAATTATCCGTCTCAAAACCAGGATAACATGCGTAATTATCCGTCTCAAAACCAGGCCGAGAATAACATAGGAAAGTGTGAGACGGATCATTATCCGTTTTTACGGGTAACGCAAATTGGTCAAATTGCAATTGACTTTTGGAAAGAGATCCCAAAGCACTATCCATTTGTAGAATTAGATGAATTTGTAATCATGCCTAATCATTTACATGGGATTTTATTTTTTAATCGTCCAGAAAAGTCTGATTGGACTGAAAATAAGTTCGGAAGTCAATCACAAAATTTAGGCGCAGTTATTAGGGCCTTTAAAGCATCTGTAAAACGGTATGCAAATAACAACCAAATAAAGTTTGATTGGCAAACCAGATTTCATGACCGGATTATCCGGGATGATAGGGAATTACGGGCTGTCCGGCAATATATCATTAACAATCCTGAAAAATGGGCAAATGATGATTTGAACCTAGCCCGTAGAGCCACATCATGATGTGGCTTATAAAAAAACAAAAGACCACATAATGATGTGGCTTAAAAAAACAAGAAAGTCGCACAATTGTGCGGCTCATTAAGATAAACCTGATAGAAGCCGCACAATTGTGCGGCTCTACAAAAACGATATAAAATGAACTTATACGACGTATACCCATTAAACAATATAGAAATCACAAAAGCACTGGATAGCAATGTTTGGGATGCTAATGGGCAAAAATATTTAGACCTATATGGCGGTCATGCTGTAATTAGTATTGGCCATACCAACCCGCATTATGTACACCGTTTAACCGAGCAGTTGAATAAAGTTGGTTTTTACTCTAATTCCATCAAAATTCCTTTGCAGGTTCAACTGGCAGAGAAATTAGGGCAAGTTTCAGGGAAAGTAGAAAACCAGTTGTTTTTATGCAATTCGGGAGCCGAAGCCAATGAAAATGCACTAAAACTGGCATCGTTTTACAACGGCAGAAAGAAGGTGATTGCTTTTAAAGGAGCATTTCACGGCCGTACATCTTTAGCAGTGGCAGCTACAGATAATCCAAAAATTGTAGCGCCAGTTAATGAAACAGAGAACATCATCTTTTTACCATTAAACGATGAGCAAGCCTTAGCAGATGAATTTGCAAAACATGGAAATGAAATCGCTGCGGTAATTATCGAAGGTATTCAAGGTGTTGGCGGAATTAAAGAAGCCTCAAAAAGTTTCTTGCAAAAAATTCGTTCGCTTTGCGACGAGTACAATGCGGTTTATATTGCTGATAGCGTACAATGTGGCTACGGCAGAACCGGCTTGTTCTATTCGCATGATTGGGCAGGTGTTGAAGCAGATATTTACACTATGGCAAAAGGAATGGGCAACGGGTTTCCAATTGCAGGAATTTCCATTGCTCCAAAATTTAAACCTTGGCACGGGCAATTGGGCACCACTTTTGGTGGCAACCATTTAGCCTGTGCAGCGGCATTAGCAGTGCTAGAAGTAATCGAGAAAGATAACTTGATGAAAAATGCCGAAGAAGTGGGGACTTACTTAATTGAGCAATTACAGAAGTTTGAGCAAGTGAAAGAGGTGCGTGGTAGAGGTTTAATGATTGGCATTGAGTTACCTGAGGAATTGGCTCAGGTTAAAAAGGATTTGTTGTTTAAACATTTCATCTTTACCGGAGAAGCTAAACCCAATGTAATTCGCTTATTGCCAGCCTTGAATTTAACAAAGGAACATGCTGATGAATTTTTAGCCGCTTTTTCTGAATTAGTAAAATAATTATAACCGACTCGTCATTGCGAGGCACGAAGCAATCTTATAACTTTAGTAAGGCATATCTTTGGAATTGCTTCTCTGAATTATCGGAGCAGGCAGTAACTCGCAATGACGAAATAAAATATGCGGAAACCCTTAAACCCTATACCTTTTAATTATGAAGTTGTTTTCATCGGTAAATGATGTGCAGGACATCAAAAAATTAGTAGCAAGTGCACTAGAACTTAAGGCTAGTCCGTATGCACATAGTGATTTAGGTAAAAATAAAACGCTAGGACTTGTATTTATGAACCCTAGCTTGCGTACCCGTTTAAGCACCCAAAAAGCAGCCCTCAATTTAGGGATGAATGTAATGGTGATGAACATGGACAAGGAAGGATGGGCTTTGGAAACGCAAGACGGTGTGATTATGAATGGCACTACGGTTGAGCACATTCGTGAAGCAGCAGCGGTTATGGGCGAATATTGTGATATTTTGGGCTTACGTTCATTTCCTAAACTGCAAAATAGAGAAGAAGATTATAATGAGGAGTTCTTCAATAAATTTGTGAAATTTTGCGGTGTGCCGGTAGTTAGCTTAGAGAGCGCAACCCGACACCCGCTACAAAGTTTAGCAGATTTGATTACTATTGTAGAAACATGGAAACAGCCCATCCCCAACCCTTCCCAAAGGGAAGGGAGTAACATCTCGCATAACCCTGCTGAGTGGCAAGTCTCCCCTACAGGGGGAGATTTAGAGGGGGCTGTTTTGCCTAAAGTGGTACTGGCTTGGGCTCCGCACATTAAACCGTTGCCACAAGCAGTACCAAATTCGTTTGCAGAGTGGATGTGCAAAGCTCAAGCAGAAGGAATGGTGGATTTTACCATCGCTCAACCTGCAGGCTTCGAACTGGAAGAAAGCTTCACCTCTGGCGCCAAGATTTCTTACAATTTGGATGAAGCCATTGCTAATGCCGATTATGTGTACGTAAAAAATTGGAGCAGCTATAAAGATTATGGCAAATTGTTAGATTTTCCCGAAGGTTGGATGATGAATAATGAAAAACTGAAACTCACCAGTAACGCGAAAGTGATGCATTGTTTGCCAGTTCGTCGTGATTTAGAGCTGGCTTCTGAAATATTGGATGGTCCAAATTCCTTGGTTATTCACGAAGCTGGCAACAGATTATGGTCGGCACAAGCAGTGTTGAAGGCAATGTTGGAGGAGTTGTAAACTCTTTCGTCATTGCGAGGAACTGCTTGCTCCGATAATTCGGAGAAGCAATCTTACAACGGTGGGTGGATTAACTTTGTTGCCACATTGGGATTGATTTCTTCGCCACTCGTAGTAGCACTTGGCACTGAAAATACAGAAATGTATGATTGGAAAAGGTGGTTTGTTTATATTATGACAAACGAATTCAATAGCGTTTATTATACTGGTATTAATTCTGATTTGAGATACGGAGTTTGGTAACATAAAGATAACTTCTACAAAAATAGTTTTACATCAAAATACAAATGCTACAAACTTGTCTACTTCAAGTTCTTTCCAGACATTGAAGAAGCCATTAATGAAGAAAAGAGAATTAAGGGAGGTAATAGACAACAAAAAATAAATATCAAAACAAGTCTAAATCCTTCATGGCTAGACTTGTTTGACGACTTAAACTAACAAGCGATAAACTAGTGAACGATCTAAGATTGCTTCGTTCCTCGCAATGACGAAATATGATATTATGCAAAAACTAAAACACGAACAGATACAATACATCGAATTCCTATCGGCAGATATTAACCGAGCAAAGGATTTTTACACCAAATGTTTTGGTTGGAAATTTACGGATTATGGCCCAGACTATACATCATTCGAAGGCGAATACGTTGATGGCGGATTTACTACGGGTAAACCAGTTAGCGGAACTGTTTTGGTAATACTTTATTCATCAGATCTTGAAGCCACCTTGGAAAAAGTATTAGCTGCTGGCGGAACAATTGTGAAAGACATATTTAGCTTTCCTGGTGGTAGACGTTTCCAATTTACCGACCCTGACGGCTATGAACTGGCAGTTTGGTCGGAGTAGAGTTTAACAATTAAAGTTCTCTTTGGCAACTTTACAACATTCCAACCTTTCAACAACCTAACAAAATTTATGCAAAAATTAACCATCGTTAAAATTGGCGGAAACGTTATTGATAATTCTGAAAACCTACATCATTTTTTGGAGGATTTCACCCGCTTAGAAGGACCTAAAATTCTTATTCACGGCGGGGGCAAAATTGCTACCGAAACCAGTGCATCTTTAGGTATTGAAGCTAAAATGATAGATGGGCGCAGGGTGACCGATATTGCCACTTTGCGTGTGGTAACTATGGTGTACGCCGGGCTAATCAATAAAAACATTGTGGCGCAATTGCAAGCCAGGGGAGCTAATGCAATAGGCCTAACAGGTGCGGACGGAAATATCATTAAAGCCAAAAAGCGGCCAATTATAAAAGTATCCCCCAAAGAGGGAGAGTTACAGGGAACAGAAATTGACTATGGTTTTGTGGGCGATTTGGATGAGCAATCCGTAAATGTAAACGCATTAACTAACTTGCTGCAAGTGGGATTTGTGCCTGTATTTTGTGCCATCACCCACGATGGTGAAACGCAATTGTTGAACACCAATGCGGATACCATTGCATCAGCGGTGGCAGTGGCCATGTCTGGTGCTTATGAAACGCATTTAGTATATTGCTTTGAGAAAAAAGGCGTATTGAAAGATTTAAACGATGAAACAACTGTGGTGAGAGAAATCCGTTCAACTGATTTTGAACCTTTAAAAGCTGATGGCACTGTAGCCGGAGGAATGATTCCCAAATTGCACAATGCTTTTGAAGCCATCAATAAAGGCGTGGCCTCGGTTTATATTGGCAAAGCCGATGAGTTGACCGAGATTGAAAACGGTACTTTTGGTACTAAGCTGTTGAAGTAGGTGTATGAGGTCGTCATTGCGAGGCACTGCTTGCTCCGATAATTCGGAGAAGCAGTGCCTCGCAATGACGGTAAAAGATTCATATTTCAGTTGAATAACCCCGAAGTAAATTTGGGACAGGCAGAATTAAGATTAAAAAGGCATCAAAACTGCTTTTCAAATACTTCAACTACGCTCAATATGACATTGTAAATATTAATCGGTGAAATTATAAAATCGGTGTAATCAAATGAATAAAAAAATAACCATTATCGGCAGCGGAAACATCGGACTTTCATTGGCGAAAGGACTGGTGAACAAAGCTTATTGCAAGGCGGAAGATATTACGCTCACACGTCGGAATATTAAGCTCATGACAGAAGAAGTTGCCGCTGGATTTAACGTAAGCGACGACAATTTAAAAGCAATTGAAGATGCGGATATTGTAGTGTTGGCTGTGCTACCACAACAATTAAAAAAAGTGTTAACACAATTGGCTCCAGCCGTAAATCCAGAAAAGCAGTTGTTTGTATCTGTGATTTCGGGCGTTAGCTGTGCTGATGTGCGCAAGGAGTTGGGCGATAATGTGCAGGTGATTAGAGCAATGCCAAATACAGCAATTTCAATAGGGCAGAGCATGACTTGCGTAGCTACAGATAACGCTTCGGAAGAGAATTTGAATGAGGTGGTAACTTTGTTCGAAACCGTTGGCGCTGTGGTAACCATTCAGGAAGATTTGATGACTTCAGCTACGGCTTTGTGTGCTTGTGGTATCGCATTCTTTTTGCGTAGCATTAGAGCGGCATCTCAAGGTGGCGTAGAGATTGGTTTCCATGCACACGATGCCTTGAAAATGGCGGTACAAACGGCAAAGGGAGCTGCTGATTTGCTTTTGCTGAATGCAACACATCCCGAAACCGAAATAGATAAAGTAACTTCGCCGAAAGGATGCACCATTGCCGGCCTGAATGAAATGGAACATAATGGTTTCAGTTCATCGCTAATTAAAGGAATTAAGCTATCGGCTAAAAAAGCTGGTGGACTTTATAACGAATAAAAGGATTTACGACGGACGATTTTAGATTTACGATTATGAATAGTGAGACGTTAAAACAGCGAACAAAAGCATATTCTATTTCAATCGCTAAGCTAATTTCAAATTTGCAATATAACGTTATAAATAAAAATTATTCGTAGGAGCGAACAAAATCGTAAATCGTAATTCTAATATCGTAAATAGGATGATTGAAAAACTAATTAAAGAAAGTACGGAATTATTGCGGGATTTAATCCGCATTCAGTCTTTTAGTAAGGAAGAAGATAGAACCGCCAACTTAATTGCACAGTTTTTAGGTGAGCATGGCATCCAAACACACAGAAAACTTAATAACGTTTGGGCTTATAACAAGCATTTCGACGCCGCTAAGCCAACAATTTTGCTCAATTCACACCACGATACAGTAAAGCCAAATTCGGGTTACACACGTGATCCTTATGATGCTGCCATTGAAGATGGCAAGCTGTTTGGCTTGGGCAGTAACGATGCTGGTGGTTGTTTGGTGTCGCTAATTGCTACTTTTTTATACTTCTACGAGCAGGAAGGTTTGAAATATAACTTCTGTTTGGCGGCAACAGCCGAAGAAGAGATCTCTGGAAATAACGGTTTGGAATTGGTAATCCCAGATTTGGGAGAGCTGGAATTTGCCATTGTTGGCGAACCTACTGAAATGCATTTGGCCATTGCCGAAAAAGGGCTGTTGGTAATTGATTGCACCGCACATGGAAAAGCGGGTCACGCAGCAAGAGAAGAAGGCGAAAATGCCATTTACAAAGCACTGCCTGATATCGAATGGTTCCGCACTTATCAATTTCCAAAAGTATCGGAGGTTTTTGGTCCGGTTAAAATGACGGTGACTATCATTAACGCTGGTTCGCAGCACAATGTAGTACCTGCCAATTGTACTTTCACTGTTGATGTCCGCGTAACTGATGCTTACACCAATGAGGAAGTGGTAGAAATTATTAAGCAGCATGTCAATTGCGAAGTGAAACCTCGATCTGTACGATTGAAACCATCATCCATAGATAAAAACCATCCAATTGTGGTATCGGGTATTGCCCTAGGGAAAAACACTTATGGCTCACCAACTACGTCGGATCAGGCTTTATTGTCAATTCCTTCTTTAAAATGTGGCCCAGGATTTTCTGGCCGCTCGCACATGGCCGATGAATTTTTGTACGTGGATGAAATAAGGCAGGGCATTGAAGGCTATATCGCAATGTTGAAACCGGTAGTGGGATTGTAGATTTTGACGAATTACGAATGACGATTTGACTTTACACCTACACGTCATTGCGAGGAGGAACGACGAAGTAATCTCAAGGTTAGATTTTTTTGCGTTAAGATACCCACCGAAAGGGATATAACGCACTAATTAACGGTATAAGTGATTAAAATGACGAACCAAAATCTATCCCCAACTCTCCAAAACCAAAAAGTAATCTTACGTCCTTTGCAGCAAAGCGATGAAGATTTGCTTTGGCCTATCGCTCAAGAAAAGGCACTTTGGATTTACGGCTTAAAAGATCTTAGCATCCGTGAAAATCTACATCAATATATCAAGGCGGCATTAAAAGATCGGGAAGATGGAATTTGTGCAGTTTGGATAATTATAGATGCTGTTTCTGGAAAAGTAGCAGGTTGCACTCGCTTAGCCGAAATTAGCTGGAAAGATGAACGCGGGCAAATTGGCTGGACTTGGATCGGAAAGGAATTTCAAGGCACTGGTTTGAACAAAGCAATGAAATACGAAATCCTAAAATACGGTTTCGAAACTTTAGGTTTAAATCGAATTGAGCTCAAAGCCGATGAACGTAATATACAATCTCGCAAAGCGATGATAAAGTTAGGCGCAACCGAAGAAGGCACATTGCGGCAGCACATGAAAATTGCTGACGGCTTCATTCGCAATACCGTTTTTTACAGCATTTTAAAAAGTGAGTGGCCAGCAATAAAGGAGAGCATTACAATTGGTTTTGATTGATAATTGACTTGTCGAGCTTAAAGTGAAAAGTATTGGAATAGCAGGTTTGATCAAAATTCATCAGTTTCAGTCTACACAAAGGGGTAAAGTCGCCCTCATATCTGATTAGTTTTGCAACAAGAATCTGCTTAGGCCCAACAACTATATTTTTAGCGAAAGTAAGGCATGCATCATAAGCAAATGCAGCGTTTTCAACGTCCTTCCATTTTCCTGATTGATCTTGATATTGCATTACCATACTTCTCAAATAGTTGAAATGCCCCAAAAATAAAGTGGAGTCGCTTCGATTTTGCAGAATAATGGCATAAGCTGGCTCTTTTATGATGGAGTCCACTCGTTTAGCAAAAGTATCATCGCCTGTACGATAGCTTTCGAAAATGGTAAGGTTATTTAGTTTGATAGAAGTATCTACAGTTAGCGTTACTTGGTCAAGACTCCTTAATACAAAATCTTGAAAATTTTTATTTTCTCCATGGCTAGGAAGCTTTTCTCCCAAGCGAATGGTGTCTTGTAGCGGACCAATATAATAAACTGGGTAGTATCCTATCTGAGTATGCTTTTTCATCGGTTTTAGCGTAGTGTCTAGTGATACAGAGTCAATAATTATCGTTTCCTGAAAATGCTGTACGTTAAACGGCTTTCTACAAGATAAGCAGCCAACTACGGCAGCTAGGAATATCAAAAATCTGTTCATAAAGCTTAGATGACATGTAGAAGCTATTTCCATACCAACAGATATAAAAAAAGCGGTGAATTCACCGCTTTTCGTTAGTTTTCAGTTTCTTCAAAAGCCCTAGTTTCTAGATGTTTCTCCATATCTAAACGGTTAACCCCTTTGCTCCACCACTCAGGAGCTGGTTTACCTTTCAGCATGTAATCGAAATACTCCATCATACGTACTGCGTAATCTTTACGATTTGGCAATTTAGCGATACCGTGATTTTCGCCTCTGTAGGTAATCATTACCACAGGTTTGTTCAATCTTCTTAAACCATTATAGTACTCGATACCTTGAGTGAAATCAACTGCACCATCTTTATCGTTATGCAACAACAATAAAGGCGTTTGTACCTTTTTGATATGATAAATAGGAGAGTTACGAGCAAAAGCGTCCCAGTTATCCCAATAGCCCGGTGTTAAACGACCTTGGCTAGCTTCAAAAATGGCTTGGTTGGTACCGCCACTGTTCCAGTAAATTAAACTGTACATGCTAATCATGTTGGTTAAAGGCGCACCAGCCGCTGCTGCTTTAAAAATATTTGTTTGTGTAATTAAAAACGAAGTTTGGTAACCTCCCCACGAGTGTCCATGAATAGCCACATTCTTCTCGTCAACAATGCCAGTAGAAATAGCAGCTTTAACTGCAGGCACTACACAGGCTACAGCCGACATGCCCGGATCGTTCAATTTGTATTTGATATCTGGCATAAGTACTGCGTAACCGTTGCTAAGGTACATTGCAGCATTGAAACCTCCTCCTGGGAAACTTGGCATGCTGTAGTTATTTAAGCCATCTGTTAAACGTTCGTAAATGTATGTAATGGTTGGGTAGGATTTTCCTTTTTCGTAGTTTGCTGGCAGATATAAGGCTGCTTGTAAAGTATCTCCATGTGCACTAACGTAATCAATTAGCTTAACGCCAGTAGTCCACGCATATTTAGCTTGGTCAGGGGTGTTGGTATTTACCGCTTTTGCATTGCTTAAATCAGCTGATGCACTGCTGTAAATAATTGGCGATTGGGCATAATTGCTTTTACTGAAAGCAAAAACCTTGGCATTTTCGGCTTTAGTAAGCTGGTTGTAGGCGTTGGCATCGGTAAATAAAACCTGTATTTTCGATTTTCCTGCCAGAAGCAAGCCAAGTCCCATGTCTTTGGTTTTGGTATTGAAAACAGTGAAGTATTGATCCTTGCTTAAATCAGTCCCTTTTTCTTCCGTGTAAATTCTGTTTCTACCATATACCTGCATTTTTTTGCTTTTCCAATTATCACTTAATGCAGTAACCGATTTGCCATCAGCAGAAATTTTCCAAAGATCGTAGTTGTCCATGATCAAGGCATATTTCGAATCGGCCGACCAGCCGTAATTTGAGGTAGCAGGTTTATTCACATTGTGATCATCCAACTGATCAACAAATGAAGCGTTAATTTTCCCAGTTAAATTTGCTTTTTGGCCATTCTCAAAGTTGATGCTATAAAACACGCCATCTACATAATAACTTGCTATTTTGCCATTTGGAGCCACATTTAAACGACCACCATTAGTAGCATACATTTTGTCGAACAATAGTTTCTTATCCCCAGTTTTAAGGTCAATTAAATAGATATCGGTATAACTTTGTCCATCCAAATTGCCCATCAACTCGTACTTGCTGTTGTCGTAACCAATGGCGTAAAGTTGTTTTGGTGCAACCATTACAGAGCGCATTACGCTATCTGCCAGTTGAGCGAATTTTTTGTCCGCAACGCGATAAGAACTTACATAACTAAAGTTTTTATCTCTCATTTCTTGAGTTTGTTGGGCAGATTGTAAGCGCCTATCTTGCCAGTTCCAAATAATCATATCTGGTTTTTCGATATCGTCTTTTTTGGCTTCAATTGCTGGTATTGTAGGTTTTGCTTTCGCTTTAGCAGCGCTATCCAACTTCACATCAGGTTTCGCTTTGCCGGCGGTATCAGCTTTTTTATCTTCCTTGGCAAGCAAAGTATTGATCCCGAAAAATAATGTGCTTTGATCATCCGACCAATAAGGCGTTGCATTGGTATTAATGCCCATCCCCTTAGGAAAATTGCTATCCTCTATACCATTATAAATCACTTTTGAGGTTAAGTCGCCATTAATTTTATTGATACCGATAATGCTCCAAACATCATCCTTATATTTCTCATTTTTGTTAGCTTTCAATAAAGCAAAAGCAGTTCCCTCGTCATTCCAGTTGATGCTTTTGTAAGTTGCTTTGTCGTTATCCAATGCCGTAGTAGTTCCGGTTTTCATGTCTCTCAAAAAAACACCGTTACCATTTTGGCCGTTCGCATCTACAGTGTAAGCCAGTTTATCACCCGCTTTGTTAAATGCATATTCGCTTACATTGCCTAAGTTAAAACTCTTTTTACTAGCCAAATGATACAACAAAACATCTGTTCCCTTCGCTGCGTCTTTATCTTTTGGTGCGCTTTCCAAAGCTGCAAATTGAATAGCAATCCAGTCCGAAGCTTCCCCTGCAAATGCAAAAGATCTTACTCTTTCAAAAGTTGTTTGCTTATGATCAGCCAAGTTCACAATGGTTAGTTTATCGTAAAGTGGCTTCATCGTTTTTTTTGCAGCTTTTACTTCGGCATCTTTAGCGGATACCTTAAAAGCAGCATATTTTGAGTTTTTGGAGAAGGTAGCCATGGCTGGAGTAGCACCAATAGGATAGCTTCTGCTTAAAGTGTCAAAAGTTTTTTTGATGATCAGTTTCAAATCTCCCTCTGTTGGTCCGGTAGCCCAAGCGGTCCATTGGCCATCAGCAGAAAGTGCGCTGCCTCGGTTATAGTTCCATTTCGAAACATCTTTCCACGTTAAGGCAGGCTTTACTTGTGCGATTGCTTGCGTAGCTAATCCACCAAGTAAGAATAGCGCTAAAGTTATTTTCTTCATAATTTGTAATTAGTGGTTACACAAATGTAGAGTAATAAATGAGAATTCGCTAGTTTTAAATGCAACAAAGTTTCGGTTTTAATAAAATTTTAAGAGCCTATTCTTTAGCGAAATATTGTATTTTTGCAGGAATTTAAACAGCGGCTTATTCATTCCAGGCATAACGAAACATCTAATAAATAGATCCATCTGAAATTGGAATGAAATTGAGTACAAAAACAGAACGTAAGCAATGAAAATTTGGCAAAAGAATATTGATGTAAACCAGTTTGTAGAAAATTTCACTGTAGGTAAAGACAGGGAATTAGATTTACAAATGGCGAGGTTTGACGTTTTAGGCTCTTTAGCGCACACGCAAATGCTGCAAACCATCAATTTGCTTACCGCTGATGAGCTTGCTGAAGTACAAGCTGCTTTAAAAGAAATTTATAAAGAGATAGAGGCAGGTAGTTTTGTGATTGAAGATACTGTGGAAGATGTGCATTCGCAAGTGGAGTGGTTGTTAACCCAACGCGTTGGTGAGGCCGGGAAGAAAATACACAGTGGTCGTTCTCGCAATGATCAGGTTTTGGTTGATTTGAAGCTCTATTTTCGCAGTTGCATTGAAGAGATGGTGGGTAACACCGAGGCCTTATTTAACCAGCTGATTACCCTGAGCGAAACGCACAAGGATAAGTTGTTGCCTGGGTATACACACTTACAGATTGCCATGCCATCATCTTTTGGCTTATGGTTTGGTGCTTACGCCGAAAGCCTTGCCGACGATATGGAGTTAATGCTTGCTGCTTGGAAAATCACCAATAAAAACCCACTAGGTTCTGCCGCAGGTTATGGTTCTTCATTTCCGTTGAACAGGACTTTAACTACTCAGCTTTTAGGTTTTGAGCGTTTAAACCATAATGTGGTTTATGCCCAAATGGGGCGTGGCAAAACAGAACGCATTTTGGCACAAGCAATGTCTTCTATTGCGGCAACTTTGGCTAAAATGGCAATGGATGTTTGTTTGTTCATTAACCAAAATTTCGGATTTATCAGTTTTCCTTCTGAGCTTACCACGGGTAGCAGTATCATGCCTCACAAGAAAAATCCAGATGTTTTTGAGCTGATCCGTTCTCGTTGCAATAGAATTCAAGCATTGCCTAACGAAATTGCTATGATGACTACCAATTTGCCTTCTGGATATCACCGCGATTTGCAATTGCTGAAAGAGAATTTGTTCCCTGCATTCACTTCGTTAAATGAATGTTTGGAAATCGCTACGTTCATGTTGCAGCACATCAGCATTAAAGATGATATTTTGAAAGATAAAAAGTACGATTATCTATTTAGTGTGGAGGTGGTTAATGAACTTGCTTTAAATGGCATGCCTTTCAGAGATGCGTATAAATTAGTTGGAGAGCAAATTGAAACGGGTACTTTTAAACCAATGTACGAAGTAAAACATACTCATGAGGGCAGCATAGGCAACTTAATGAATGATGAAATAGCTGCGGGAATGGAACAGACCTTAAGTCAGTTTGGTTTTGAAAAAGTTAACCAAGCTATTCAAAATCTATTACAGTGATAGCTAGGAGTTAAATTATTAGATTTTCTGAATTGGATAAAATTATTGTTTGTCAGTGATCAGGTTAATTGATCAACAACCTCTGGCTTTCTTATTCCATGACTTTGCTTATCGCTCATACCTAGCTCATCATCTTTACTACTGATTTTTGAACCCTTATATCTAATTAATAACACAAATTACTTGTAATGTAACAGGAATGTTATAGTTTTGTGCTGCTAATTTTAACACACAAATGCTAGCTAACCAAACTGTTGTAAAAACGGGAAGTAAGAAGTATGCTCAATGGGCATTGAGCTTATGGCTTTCTATTTCCATTTATTGCTTTATCCAATCTATATTAAGGCACAGGCTTAACAACTACCTAATTTTTGAGAATACTTTTTTCAATTTAATTGGAGAGAAGTCATTGTATAATGCCTATCCAACCATCCATGATGATGCCAACCATTATGGGCCAATATTTGGATTGTTTATTGCCCCAGTTGCCATGTTACCTAGGTGGTTAGGGTTCATGTTATGGAATATTTTCAATTGTGTGTTGCTATTTTGGTCTATAAAGTCAATTAAACTGCCTAACAAAAACCTTGTTTATTTTATTGCACTGCCATGCCTGGCATCTTCTATGTTAAGCCAGCAGTTTAATCCAGCTACGGCAGCATTCATCATTTTTACTTATACGTTAAGGGACAAACACAATGGCTTTTGGTCGGCTTTTTTAATTGCATTGGGCACCATGATTAAGCTATACGGTATTGTGGGTTTAGCTTTTTTCTTCTTCATCAAGGATAAAAAATCATTCATCACCTATCTAATCATGTGGTTTTTGATTTTGTTCTTTTTACCAATGCTAGTTTCCTCGCCTACTTATATTGTACAATCATATAAAGAGTGGTCAATGTCTTTAGCGATTAAAAATGCAACCAATATCGGCTCATTAACTAATGATATTTCTATAATGGGCTTCGTGAGGAATCTCGTAGCTAGACCAATTTCTAATACGCCATTTTTAATTGTAGGCTGTTTGATGTTTGCATTGAGCTACCTCAATTTCTCTAAGTATAAAGATGATCGGTTTCAATTGCTGATTTTGGCTTCTGTGCTAATTTTTCCCGTGCTGTTTAGCTCAGGTTCAGAAGATTGCACCTACATTGTAGCCATTGCAGGTGTTGGCATTTGGTATTTACTGAGCGATAAAGGTGTTTGGCGGACAATTTTATTGGCGGCAGTGATATTGGTATCCTTTGATTTTCCATTAATGGTATTTCCGGATTATACTACACAGCATCCTTTTGCCATCAAGATGATTAGTTTACCCTATTTCTTGGTGTGGTTAAAGATATTAGCTGCCACGTTCAAATTACGCAGCGCTCCAGAAGTACAGTTGGCAGCTGATCAGCAAAAAACCGTTTTACTTTAGTTCGATTTCGGCCCTGCCCATTTGAAAGCCATCTGCATATAAAAAGATAGCGTAAACACCTTTGATAAAGGCCTTAGGGTTAATCCAGTCGATTTTATATCTGGTTTCATCGTTGTTATATGAAATCTCAATAGCATCGCTGTATTGCATTTGCTGCCCATCGGCCTCGAACATGTTGTTTTCGTTGGCAATTAAATTACCGGCGGGATCAATTACCCTCAAAAAAATCTTATGGTAGGTTTTTTCGGCAAGTTCGTTGGGCGCTATCGCGAAATCAATAGTTAATTTGTTAGTGGCACTTGCCTTGGTTACCGCTGATATTTTACCATTATCCTTTACCTTGAAAGCAGAGATGCTAATGTTTGCTGCCTTTAAAGAAGATCCTGCTTTAATTTTTTTGTTTAGATTTCGGTTCTCTTTGCGAAGATTTTCGGCCTGTTCGTTATAGTTGCTCAAGCTAGATTTTAAGCTGTCGCGTTCCGTTTTTAAATAGGAGTTTTCTTGTTCTAGTATAGCAATTTGGTTGTTGTAGCTTTTAACAAAATCACGCAGGGTGTTAATTTGTTTATGTGCTTCATCAAGCTCTTTCTGCGTAAGCTCCCCCTTTTTTAAAGCAAGTTTAAGTTCCGCAATTTTATTTCTTGCTAGTTTTTGTTCCTCAATTAAGCGATCGTTCAAGGTTACATTCAACATGTTAACCCTGTCTAGCTCCACTTCAATTTTTTCAACCTCCAATTTTAGTCGGTCTTTCTCCGTACTAATGGTTACAAACCTGTTACTTTGTTGTTGATCTTTAAAATATAAATATCCATTTATGCCTAGCAATGCTGCAATAACAATGATTAAGAAGTAAACTTTATTCCGATCTACCTTGTTATCCACGGCGTTTTCTTGTGTCTGCATCTTGTGTTTTAATCTTCAAAAAGTGATGTAGCAGCGTTAATGTAAATGCTAACTTAGCAAAAAATCTAAAAATGTATAAAAATAATGTCACTTTTGTAAGTAAAACCGAAAACGTACGTTAACCTTTATAGCTCACCACCAAATTGTTTGTACATGCTCATAGCCCTTCTTAAGCGACCTTTTAAACTAGCTCTTTTACTAATATCAGTTGTAATATCAACAGTTAACGCTCAAAGCGATATAAAAATTGCGCCTAAAAGAGAGTTTCGTGGCGTGTGGGTGGCAACTGTTACCAATATTGATTGGCCATCAAGGCCAGGTTTAACTGTCGACCAGCAAAAACAAGAGCTTATCGCTGTTTTGGAGCAGCATAAAAAACAAGGTTTAAATGCTATTTTACTGCAAATAAGGCCTACTGCAGATGCGGTTTATGCTAAATCGAGAGAGTTATGGAGCCACTGGCTAATGGGCAAACAAGGTTTAGCCCCTGCCGAAGGTTACGATCCCTTGGCTTTTGCTATTAAGGAAGCGCATAGCAGAGGCATGGAGCTTCATGCTTGGTTTAACCCTTATCGTGCCACTATGTCGGCTCGGTCGGTAACAAGTCCTGATCACATTACCAATAAAAAACCCGAGCTTTTTTACACCTATGGAGGGCAGAAGCTTTTTGATCCGGGACTGCCAGAAAATAGAGAATATATTACCCAAGTGATATTAGATGTAGTGAAAGGCTATGATATTGATGGCGTTCATTTCGATGATTATTTCTATCCGTATCGTATAGCTGGGCAAGTAATCAACGATAGTGCAACCTTTGCAAAATATCCCAATGGGTTTACCAAAATAGACGACTGGCGGAGGAACAACGTGGATATGCTGGTTAAAATGGTAAACGACAGCGTGCATCACTATAAAAAATATGTAAAGTTTGGGGTAAGTCCCTTTGCTATTTGGCGTAATTTTAGGGAAGATACATTGGGCTCTAAAACTAACGGATTGTCCAATTATGGTGAGTTATACGCTGATTCGAGGAAATGGGTGAAAGAAGGGTGGGTAGATTATATTAACCCCCAGATTTATTTTTCGTTTTCAAGAGCGGCGGCGCCATTTAAGGTTTTGCTCGACTGGTGGGGCAACAATACTTTTGGCAGGCATTTGTACATTGGGCAGGCCGCCTATTTGATTCATAATGGAACTACCAAGAGAGAAGCTGCTTGGGGTAAGCCTAATGAAATTCCTAATCAAATTAGGGCCATAAGGGCAAATAACCGTGTACAGGGCAGTGTTTATTTTAGCTCTAAATCCTTATCGACTGTAGCGAGAGGTTTAGCAGATTCCTTAAGGAATGATTTTTATAAATATCCGGCCTTGCCGCCACAAATGCCTTGGATTGATGATATAGCGCCTAATGAGCCCCAACATTTAACCGCTGACGCTACCGCTGATGGGGTACAGTTGAAATGGGCAAAACCACTAAGAGCTAAAGACGGGGAAACGGCATCTGGTTATGTGGTATACCGATTTAATGAAGGTGAGAAAATAAATAACTTGGATGCAAAGAATATCGTCAAAATTAGCTTTGAAGACTATACATTCTTTTTGGATACTACTGTGGAAAAAGGCAAAAGGTATAGTTATTTGGTAACTGCTTTGGATCGAATCAAAAATGAGAGCGAACCTAGTGGTCCTGTTGGCGTAGAAGCAAGGTAAATTACAATTTTCCGTCAGCTTCTTCGAATCATACTCGATAACTGATTTAATTTGTTTTCTTAGCTCGCCACCGCAGAGCAACTACTTTTTTCATCCTTTTGGTATTCAAACCCAAGTTCGATTATTAACTCATTGATAATTGGCTTCCAAAACCGATAATGATCTCGAACATTTTGGACAGTATGACGAAACGCAATTTACCGTCATCCTGAATTTAGCTGAGGGTGAGTTAGCTAGAGAGTATTGTAAATCAGATAAAGAATAGTCGAACTCAGATTATTAGTGCAGCCCAAATATTGCAAAGCGCTCTTTACACCATTAAAAACAAACGAAACTTGTTAAAAATAAGAGACAGAAAATTAGTGGGATGGAGATTTGAGACGCTATCGCTAGCATCACATAAAAAAGGCTACCCGAATGGATAGCCTCTTTCTATTAACTTAAAGCTTTAAAATTATTTCTCAGGCTCTAGCACCAAACGGATATAGTTATTTCCATTGAGGTATTTCTCAGCGGCAGCTTTGGTTGCTTCAATAGTTACGCCATTGATGCGCTTGCTATTGTCTAGCACCTGCTCAATGTTATCGCCATATTTTAAGCGATTTGACAAATAGTTTAACCAATAGCCATTATCACGCAGGCTTAACTCTTCTTGTCTCAACTCCTCCGATTTAAATTTCTGTAAGTCTTCCGCAGTCACTCCATTTTGTCTGAAAGCATTCACTTCCTCCAAAGCGGCGTTGATTAGTTTTTCTACGTTAGCTTTAGCGCAATTGAAAGAAATAGTGAAATAGTAATGAGCGGTTGGATATTTCTCTAAGCTTAAAGAAACACCAGGGCTATAAACGCCGCTTTCTTTTTCGCGTAGGCGTTCAGTAATTTTAATATCCAATGAGGCTTTCAACGCATCAAGCATTACATTGTTTTCTGCATTAAAAGTGTAATCATCATGGAAAATTAACTGAACTGTTGCTTTATCTTCCAATCCTTTTTTAACGGTTCTGCTCACCTTTCCTTTCGGAGGATTTATGCCGTTATCTACAAAGTTTTCGTTCTTATTTAACGCTGGTAAGCTTGCCAAATAAGTAGTAATTAAAGGCTTAATTTTCTCTACGTCAAAATTTCCAACGAAAACAAAAGTTTGCCCGCTATTATCTGCAAAACGATCTTTATAAAATGCAAAAGCCTTGTCTAAATTGATTTTATCTAAGTCGGCCACGGTATTAGGCATGCCACGTTTGTTGTAATTTGCCATCACTGCTTGTACGGTATCTGCATAAACACTGCTAGGATTACTGCTTTTGTTAGCGGTGATTACCTTCATATCGCTTACGTTTTTGTTAAAGATATCTGCATCCTTACGAGGGTTGGTGGCATAAGCGTAAATTAACTGGAAAGCAGTTTCTAAATCTTTAGGAGATGAAGAACCAGAGAAACCTTGGTATAAATCACCAATGTAAGCCCCAGCACCTACTGATTTCCCAGCTAAGTATTTGCTCAGTTGCGTAGGGTTAAAATCGCCCACGCCACTTTGTGCAATTAAGTTGGCATTTTCAGCCGAGATAAAATCATCATTGCTAGCTAACGATGCTCCACCTTTAGCAAACGAGGTAAAAATAACCTGGTCATTTTTGAAATCGGTAGGTTTTAAAACTACTTTAACACCATTGCTTAGGGTTAGCATAGTTACGCCCACTTTTTCATTTTTAGTTTGATTTACGATAGTTCCAGCTTTTGGCATTTGCGCAATAAGTGGTTTATTTACCGCATTATCTACGTAAGGCGTAACACCATTTCCAGCATTTTTTAAAGCAGCAATCAAAGCAGCTTCACTAGGTAAGTTCGCTTTTTCCTTTTCAGGTGCTTGCACCACTATAATTTGGTTATTTTTCGTAACCATTGCTTTTGCTGTAGCATTTATCTCTGCCAAGGTAATATTGTTAAGTAGCTTTTTGGTAAGCTCATAGGTAAACTCCTCAGATGGGATTGCAGAACCAATTAAGAAGTTGTTCAAATATTGTTGTACAAAAGCACTTGATTTGGTTTTATCTTTTTCCTTAAACTGCTTTTCATTGCTAGCTTCCAATTTTTTCTTCACGGTTTCAAGCTCACCTGTTGTAAAACCAAATTTTGCCATACGCTCGTTTTCTGCAAGTGCAGCAACTAAGGCTTTTTCAAGTTCAGCGCCTGTTTTAGCTACAGCAACAGTTTGTAGGGCGTTTAAATCCCAAATCATGCCGCCTTGGTAAGGGCCGTAAGCACTTTGCGCAAACAAGAAAGGTGCATTTCCCTTCTGCATAATTTCAGCAATACGCGAACCCAACATGCTATTGATCATGTTCTGCATCATCTGCAATTTATAATCAGCTTCAGTTTTTAAAGGTCCCTGCTTTTGTTTATAAATTACCTGAGCTACATTGTAAGGCTGCTCAGCATCGGTAGCAATTTTAACTAAAGGCTGTGCATTATCTGGAATGCTGTAATAAGTTCTAGGCTTTTCGTTAGCTGGGTTTTTTAAGCTAGAGAAATTCTCAATGATCAGCTTTTCCACTTCATTTACGTCGAAATCACCTACTGCAATTACAGTTTGTAAATTAGGGCGGTACCAATCTTTATAAAAATTGCGGATTTTATCATGTGTGAAGCTCTTTAACAAATCTACATCTCCAATTGGAATGCGCTTAGCATATCTTGAATCGCCTAATAAAAACGGTAGCAACTGTTTGCTCATTCTTTGCTGAGCATTTTTGCCACGTTGTCTATCTTCTTCAATAATTACACCGCGTTCATTGTCAATTTCTTTTCCATCCATGCTCACCTTTCCGGCCCAGTTAGCTAAAATTTTAAAGCCAGTTTTAAAAACGGCGGCACTATCAGTTGGAATTGGTAATTGATAAACAGTTTGGTTAAAGCCAGTATAGGCATTTAAATCGGCGCCAAAACGTACACCCGCCTTTTGCAGGTAATTGATGATTTCGTTTTTAGGGAAATCGGTAGTACCGTTGAAAGCCATGTGCTCAGTGAAGTGAGCCAAGCCTAACTGGTCTTCGTTTTCCATTAACGAACCAATTTTGTTACCTAGGTACAACTCGGCTCTGTTTTTTGGTTCAGCATTTTTGCGGATGTAATACACTAAACCATTAGGAAGTTTACCAATTTTTACGTTAGGATCTACCGGTAAAACCCCATTGGCAACTGGTTTGGTGGCAGCTTTTACAGCAGGCGCTTTCGTCGCTGGTTTTTTTTGGGCAATCGCTGGGTGTACTAATGCCAAAGAAAGTACACCAAGGGCAACTAAATGCAGATTTTTTTTCATTTTATAAAATTAGTTAAGAGGTAAATGTTAATTATTGTTTAGATGGAAAATATCATTAGAAGTTACAGGTTAATGGTTCATTTAGCGCTGTAACATTTCTTGTTGTTTTAAACCTTGATGATGATGTTTTTCTTATACATGGCCCATAATATCACATACCAACACATTACAAACGCAACGGCGTAGGCTAATGAGCTATTTAAAGGATTGGCGAAAGCAGGAGCAAACCAAGCCTTGTACGTGTAGCTTAATGCGCCAACTTTTTCTCCTTCAAAATCAATTTTTATCATGTTAAGCAACCTTGGCATTAAGCCTGATAAAAAAAATACGGTAATGGCATTTACACCATAAACCACAAAGGGTTTTGTAAAGCGATTGTACTGATTTACATCAATTAGCCAATAACTAAGCGATAAAATAATGGTGGCTAAACCCCCAGTGTAAAGCACATAGGAGCTGGTCCATAATGCCTTGTTAATTGGAAACTGCAAACCCCACAGCAAGCCGCCAATTACGGTTAAAGTGCCTACCGAAAACAACCAGGCAATTTTGGTAGCTGGTTCAACGTTTTTCTTTTTCAAGTAAACGCCAACCAACACGCCAAATAAACAGGTACAGATGGCTGGTATAGTGCTCAAAATGCCTTCGGGATCCCAAGTTTTGGCAGATTTCCACAAATGTGCTTCTGTTAAAATGGTACGGTCAAGCCAAGCGCCCAAGTTGGTTTCTTTTTCCAAGTTTGCGGGCCCAAAATCAGGTACTGGAACAAAATTCATTAACGCCCAATAGCCAAAAAGTAGCACCACCATGGTTTGGAAAATCCGTTTATCGCTTAGCTTTAAAAATACGATAGATGAAATAAGGAACACTACCGCAATACGTTGTAAAACTCCAGGGATACGCACCGTACTTAACGCTTCAAAAAAATTGAAATCGCTAAAATTACGCGGGAAGAATGCTAAGATAAAACCTAGTAAAAATAAGGTGATAGAACGTTTTAGTGCTTTGAAAATGGTTTTCGAGTGAGTAGTGCTGTCTTCTCTTTTGCTGCCCATGGCATATGCGATAGAAACGCCAACTATGAAAAGAAAAAATGGAAATACTAAATCGGTAGGTGTACAGCCATGCCATTCTGCATGTTCCAACGGAGGGTAAATGTGTGCCCAACTGCCAGGGTTATTTACCAAAATCATGGCAGCAACCGTTAGTCCTCTGAAAAAATCGAGCGATAAGAGACGCTGTGGTTTATTTTCCATACTGTTTAAATAAAAATATCTTCTATCATTTAGTTTGTTACGCTAAAGATAGAAGATATTTTTTAAACCCCTCTGCCCTTCTAACATCTTTCCCAAAGCGAGGGAAAATAAGTTCGCATTCTCCTTCTTCAGGATCAGCTAAGGGAGACTAATAGTGGTATCTTACGAAAGCTTCCATCGCCTCGTAATCGGCTAAACCTAAATCATCATAAATTTTTGCCGTTTCTCGGTTCCTGTCTTCCGCCCTTTGCCAAAACTCACGAGGGTCATCACCAGGGAAAACTGGAATATCCTTTTGAGATTGGTGTTTGAAAATAGCCAATTTCTTGCGTTCCACTTCGTTAGGGCTCAATGGAACTGCCATTTCAATTTCATGCGGTTCAAATTCATGCCAAGCACCTCGGTACATCCATAGCCAGCAGTCGTTTACCCAGTCTTCGGTAGCTCTTAAACGGCGTAATGCTTCTACAATGATATTAAAACAAACAATGTGCGTGCCATGCGGATCTTCAAAATCGCCAGCAGCAAATACCTGTTGTGGCTTTACTTTTTGAAGCAATTCCATGGTCATTTCTACATCTACATCAGAAACTGGATTCTTCTTCACTTTGCCGGTTTCATAAAAAGGTAGGGCCATAAAATGGATGTTTTCATCAGGAAGTCCTGAAAAACGAGCTCCTGCAATGGCTTCACCTTTTCTAATTAAACCTTTTACCAATTTGATTTCTTCGGTATCTACCTGATTAGGAAGTTTATTGGACATAAACTCACGCATATCTTCGTAAGTTTTTCTCATTTGTGTTTGGTCAATGCCCATTTTTTCAGAGAAATCGATGTTGAATTCAACGAAACGTAACACATCATCATCCCAAACCGCAGTATTACCCGAAGTTTGGTATGCCACATGTACTTCGTGACCCTGGTCGGCCAATCTGATAAAAGTTCCACCCATAGAAATTACATCATCATCAGGATGGGGAGAAAATACAATTGCTCTTTTCTTGGCAGGATTTGCCCTTTCTGGACGCTGACTGTCATCGGCATTAGGTTTACCACCTGGCCAGCCAGTAATAGTATGCTGTAATTTATTGAAGATATCAATGTTAATGTCGTAAACAGGGCCATGTTCGGTAGCTAACTGCGCCATACCATGGTTGTTATAGTCATCTTCCGTTAACTTTAGGATAGGTTTTTTCAAATGCCTTGCCAACCAAATTACCGCTTTACGGGTAAGTTCAGGAGTCCAATCGCAATCTCTTGCCAACCAAGGAGTGTTAAACCTAGTAAGGTCAGAAGCTGCATCTTGATCTAAAATAAACTCAACATTATCGGAAAGTTGTAAATAGGTTGCTGGTACTTCACTTGAAATTTCACCTTCAACGGCTTTTTTGATAATGGAAGCCTTTTTTCTATTCCAAGCCATTAAAATAATTTCCTTAGCTTTGAAAATAGTACCAATACCCATGGTTATAGCTTTGGTTGGCACGTTAGATTTACCACCGAAATCGCGGGCAGCATCTCTACGTGTCAAATCATCTAAAGTCACCAATCTGGTGCCTGAGTTTGGTGCGGATCCCGGCTCGTTAAAACCAATGTGGCCTGTACGACCAATACCTAAAATCTGAATATCCAGTCCGCCAAGTCTTTCTATTTTCTTTTCATATTCTAAACAGAAAGCTGGAATTTCTTCAAGTTTTAAAGTGCCATCGGGAATGTGTACATTGTTTCGGTCGATGTCAATATGATTGAAAAGATTTTCATTCATAAAGGTTACGTAACTTTGTACAGAGTTAGGTTGCATTGGAAAATACTCATCCAAATTGAAAGTAATTACGTTTTTAAAACTTAAGCCTTCCTCTTTGTGTAGCCTCACCAATTCTGCATAAACTGCTACCGGAGTAGCACCTGTAGCTAAGCCTAGTACTGCATTTTCGCCTTTTTGTTGTTTGTCTTTAATCAGTGATGCAATACGATTTGCAACACTTAAAGAAGCTTCTTTCGGATTTTTAAAAATACTTACTGGAAGCTTTTCGAACCTCGTTTCTTCTAAGAGATTTAATCTTGCCATTAATCTTGGTTTTTTATTGAACGGAGCAGTAAATATAGAACAGTTAACTATAAAAAAAAATAGCGGTAACTACCCGAATGCTTTAGCATTGCGTAAAAAGTGCCTTTAAGTACCAATGCAAGCGTTTGCACTTTTTAAAAAAATTAAAAAACTTTTTTTAGCGGCTTTGTCAAAAAGAGCTAAAAGCTATAAATCATGCTACTGCTTGCCAACTTGGATATAATTTTTGTTTATTTGGTTACTTATTTTTCAAGAAGATGAACCAAATCGCCAACCTTTACCAAAAATCAAATAAAGAAGAAAAACTAATCATAGGCCTAATGTCGGGAACCTCTATGGATGGTTTAGATATTGCCTTGTGCGCTTTTAAAGGTAACGGCACTAATACCGAAATTAAACTGCTTCATTTTAAAACAGCTGATTATACTGATGTATTTAGAAAACAGGTGAAGTCAATTTTTTCGAAACGGGAAGTTGACTTGGAGATGGTTTGTTTGATGAATGAACAGGTGGCCATTACTCATGCACAACTCATTAATGCTGCCATTGCAGAGTGGGGTTACCGAAACGATCAAATTGATTTCATTGCGAGCCATGGGCAAACAATTTACCATGCGCCCAAATCATTACATAAAAGGGAAGGGCTGCCCAATGCAACATTGCAAATAGGAGATGGTGATCATATTGCAGTGCATACGGGCATCATTACCTTGAGTGATTTTAGGCAAAAACATATCGCTGGAGGCGGAGAGGGAGCGCCTTTGGCCGTTTATGGTGATTATTTGATTTTTTCTAAAGAAAATGAAGATCGGATCATGCTTAATATCGGAGGAATTGCCAATTATACTTACTTGCCCGGCAGTTTAGATGCTGCTAAGGTGTTTTCAACAGATGTAGGTCCTGGCAATACGTTGATGGATCAATATGTGCAGCAGCATTTTGCAGGCTTGTATTATGATAAAGATGCTGCTATTGCAAGAAAAGGTAAAGTAAACGAAGCACTGTTGAAGGAATTGCTGAACGATAGTTTTTTCGGAGCGGCTTTTCCAAAAACTACGGGTCCTGAGCTGTTCAGTTTAAGTTACCTGGAGCATGCGCAAAAGGCAAGCGATACAGCATCTATTGCCAAAGAAGATGTAATGGCGACACTTTGCCGTTTTTCTGCGCAAGGTATTATTGACTCGATTCAAAGGGTGCTTAGCGATATGCATAACCCTGTGCTGTATCTAAGCGGTGGTGGGATGCACAACCCTTTGTTATTGGATTTTTTGAAGGAAGCATTGCCCCAAATCACCTTCAAAACCACCTCAGCATTAGAAATTCACCCAGATGCCAAAGAGGCGGTATTGTTTGCATTATTAGCTAATGAAACCCTTTGCGGTGGGCAAATTTATTTTGGTGAAAGGGTTAATGTGCCATCTATTTGCATGGGAAAATTGAGTTTGCCCAAATAAGTTGTAAGATATTTGCGTTTTTTTGCGGTATTGTAAAAATAAAATCTTGATATTTATCGGGATTTAGTTAATACTATATCGGGCAATTTTGCCAACAAACTAACCATTTATATTCACATCAGGTATGAAAAAACTCAAAACTTCATGGCAAGTCCATTTGAGGGTACTTTTTTTAGTGCCAATCTTTTTGCTGTTTTTCGTTACAGCAAATGCGCAAAGTAAACGTTACGTAATTACTGGAAAGGTTACTGAAGAAGGTAGTAAAGCCCCAATTCCCGGTGCAGGAGTGAAGGTGCAAGGTACTAATTTCGCCGTAGCCGCAAACAGCGATGGAACTTATTCTCTTAGTGCCAAACTTAACCCAGGCAACTATCAACTTTCAGTAACGTTCATCGGTTACAAAACCTCAACAAAACAAATCACGCTCGGAAGCAATACTAATGTCAATGCTGATTTTGCCCTAGGGCAAGATGCGATGGGATTGGATGAAGTGATTGTAACAGGTACTTCGCAAGGTACCACAAGAAAACAATTAGGTAGTTACGTTAGTACAGTTAAAGGCGATGACTTATTGAAATCACCTAGTGGAAATGTACTTTCGGGTTTACAAGGAAAAACTCCCGGCGCTCAGATTAGCCAAAATAGCGGTGATCCAGCAGGTGGAATGAGTGTAAGGTTGAGGGGCGTAAGTTCCATTAACTCTTCGTCGGATCCATTATATATCATCGATGGTGTTGTCGTAAATAATTCAACAACAAGAGTTACGAACACTTCTCAAAATTATGACGGAGCGAATTTCATTGGAAGTATTGGGCAGAATAGGATGGTAGATATCAATCCGAACGATATTGAACGCATTGAGGTGCTAAATGGTGCTGCAGCTGCGGCTATCTACGGTTCTAGAGCTAATGCAGGTGTTATTCAAATCTTCACCAAAAGAGGATCTTCCGGTAAACCACAAGTGAGTTTTTCAACCAGCATGATTATGTCTGAACTCCGTAAAAAGGTTGAAGTTAACCAGGCGCCAACAAAGTTTGGGTCTGCATTTGACGTGCCATTAGATGTCATAAGTCCGGCCGTAAATAATACCGTTGCCGTAACACGTTACAATTATCAGGATTATATTTTCCGAACTGCGATGGGTACGGATAACACCGTTTCAGTATCTGGCGGAAATGATGACACCAAATTCTACACATCAGCAGGTTATTTTAAAAATCAAGGGATTGTTAAAAACACTGATTTTACTAGATATAATTTTAGGGCAAATGTAGATCAGAAATTAAATAGTTGGGCTAAGTTGACAGCAGGTTTTAATTATGTTCATAGCAATGCGAATGAAAAACCTGATGGCAATTCTTTCTTTTCCCCGTTAAACTCTATTAATATAATTGGAAATTACTATGACATTTGGGCGAGAGATGCTTTGGGCAATCTGAAAGCAGTGAATATTAATGGACGAGTAAATCCTGTTTCCATAATAGAGGATATCAAACAAAGGCAATTTACAAATCGCATTATTGCAAACGCAGGTTTAAAATTAAATCCAGTAAAAAACCTGTCTATCGACTATACAATGGGTGTGGATAATTCGATCCAAAATGGAACAACATTCATTCCCCCATTTGCATACAATGCACAACCCGCATATTACGGCGGTGGAACAACCGGAGCGATAGACCCAACATTAAACGGTTACGCTAGTGCTGCAAATGCCACCACTACATTGTTTAATAATGAGCTGAACTTGACTTATAATGCTAAAGTGGTTGAAAATTTGTTGTCAACGACACAACTTGGAGGCTCTTTTCAGTATCAAAAAGATTTATATTCTCTGTTAAATGGTAGAGGTCTGGCGCCATTTGTACAAACGGTAAATGGTGCTAGCACAATGCTACCTAATAGTGATTCAAGATCTGAATTTGCCATTAGCGGAGCTTATTTACAGCAAAATTTCAAGTATAAGGACCACTGGTTTGTGACTGCCGCCATCCGTGTAGATCAATCTACCGTATTTGGTGAAGATCAAAGAACGCAAACTTACTTAAAAGCAAATATGAGCTATGTGCCGTCTTCAGCTGCTTATTGGAAAGATTTAGGCGTTTCCTCTTGGTGGGACTCATTTAAGGTGAGAGCAGCTTATGGCGAATCAGGTAACCTTACTGGTATTGGTCCTTACGCTCGATTCAACGAATATACTTCTTCTTCGTTCCTAGGCAAAACAGCATTAAATTCTAGCTCGACTTTGGCTAATACTTCTGTTGTGCCGGAGGTTCAAAAAGAGTTGGAAATTGGTACTGATATGTCTTTCTTTAAAAATAGATTAGGACTTACCTTTAACTGGTACAATAAAAAGGTAAATCAACTACTACTGCCAGTGGTTATTGCACCTACTAATGGTTTCTCGAGCTTGCTAGACAACTTTGGAGGCTTAAAAAACAAAGGTGTTGAGCTGATGTTAACAGGTATGCCATTAAAAACTGAAGATTTTAAATGGAATGCCAGCATCATTTATAATAGAAACAGAAATACAGCTGTTGGAACTGGGGGCTTAAGGTTGTTGAGTACAAATGCTGGAGCGCCTATTGCTATCATTGATGGCCAGCCTGTGGGTGTGTTTTATGGTACTTTCTTTGCACGTAATGCAGATGGAAGCTTATTAAAAAACGCAGCAGGTATACCGTTAACTGAAAGGGGCATTCAAACATCAGCTACTACCTACACAGTTCAAAGAGATGCCAATGGTTTGCCAACGGGAACTCCATTGCGTAAAGTGGTGGGCGATCCAAATCCTGATTATACGATGTCCATCGTGAATGATTTTTCTTATAAGAAATTTAATTTACGCATTCAGTTAGATGCCGTGCAAGGCGGTGAAGTATGGAATGCTGACTGGCGTACAAGACAAGGAGTTGGTAATGGAAAAGAAGCTGAGAAAGAGCATTTGGGAATTTATCCTCGTGGTTACATTGCTGGCGTATATGCTATCGAAGAATGGCGTGTTGATGATGGCTCTTTTGTTAAATTAAGAGAGATCTCTTTAAGCTACAATGTAGGAAAAGTTTCTTTCTTGAGAGATTTGACAGTTAATTTAAGCGGTAGGAATCTGGTATCATGGGATAATTATAAAGGATTCGACCCAGAGTTGAACTCTGGAGGTCAGTCAACTATTTTACGTAATATTGATTTCGGCTCTGTTCCAATTCCACGCACATTCACATTAGGTTTACAGGTTAAATTTTAATCATAAGAATTCAGATATGAAAAGATATATAAACAAAATTCCTGCGATTTTTATGGCTTTTTTACTTTTGGGTACTGCCGCTTGTAAAAAGGATTACAAAAATGCGGGAGGAGCCAATGCTAACGACGTATTGAGCTCATCAAAAGGATTGACAGGTGTTGCGGTTGGCTTACACAAGTTATACACTTCAAGCAGACCAGGATTGTTATACAATTCAATTACTGCGAATGGCTTCGTTACCAACGAAGTGCTACTGATGAACCAAGGTAATGTTCCTGAGTTACAGTTGTTCACAGGTGGTATTGCAGTTGATGGTACGAACACCATTTTAGCAAATATGTGGACTAATGCAAGTAAGATTATTTATGATGCTGATAACGTAATAGTTAATGCAGCGCAGCTTGGAGATAAAAATTATGCATCTGGTTTGATTGCCTATGCCAGTATTTTTAAAGCTTTGGCTTTAGGAAACATGTCGCAATACTGGGAAAAAATCCCTTCGGGTACAGGTAAAAATGTTACTTTTATCACTCGAAATGAAGGGTTTGTAAAGGCGATCGCTGTTTTAGACAATGCGTTGTCTACTATACAAGCAAATCCAATCAGCACTTCTTTTGCTAGTAATATTCCAGCTGGAATTGATATTGCCAATACGATTTATGCGTTAAAAGCTCGTTATGCATTGTTTGCTGGAAATTATACGCTGGCTTTAAGCGCAGCTAATCTAGTTGATTTAACGAAGAAGTCGACGTTTAACTTTGATGTGCTTACGCTTAATCCAATTTTTGAAATTGCCACCTCGAGCAATAATGTTTTCCAGCCGACTGATGCCAACTTAGGTTTAACTGGAACGAATGTCCCGAATGCTGCAGATAAAAGGTTAACTTTTTATACAGCAACATCATCATCCGCACCTGCAGTGAGAATTGGAGGTTTTGGGTTGACAAGCACAACTTCGTATCCTATTTATTTGCCGGGCGAAATTACTTTGATTAAAGCCGAGGCTTTAGCTAGACAAGCTACACCAGATTTGACCAATGCGCTAGTTGAGTTGAACAAAGTGATAACTAAAGCACCTTCTGCTGATCCTTTTGGAGTGGGCGCAGGTCTAACTGCTATAGCTGGGCCGTTAACTCAAGCACAGTTGTTAGACGAAGTTTACAAGCAACGTTGTGTTGAATTGTACATGTCGGGTTTGAAGATAGAAGATATGCGTAGGTTCAACAGACCTACTTCTGAGAGAAAGAGGAATTTCTTCCCTTATCCATTTACCGAGAGGGATAATAATACCAACACTCCAGCAGATCCCGCTTTTTAATAAAGCCGTTTCTAAACAACGAAGGCCAGAAGAAATTCTGGCCTTTGTTGTTTATTAAGAATATCGGTTAAATGATTTGCAATCCCTTAGTTTGATAGGAAGCCAATGTTTCGCTGCTTGGATCTAATTCTGTAATTAAATAGCTAATAGTCTCTAGCCCTGCAACTTTTAACCTCAGTGTAATCCCCAATTTCTCAGAGATACATAACACGGCTGTTTTTTTCGACGAGGCAATCATCGCTTTTTTCAACTGGTTAATTTCCCAGTCGGTATCAGTAACGCCGTCAACAGGGTCTAGTGCACTAGTTCCCATTAAACACAAATCTGCCCTAATATCAGCCAGTTGGCTAATTACATGGCCGCCGTAGCTAATTTGCGAGTTTTTTGCAAACAGGCCGCCAATTAAAATTACCTCAATTTTTTCGTATTTAGCCAATTCAACTGCCACTAAAGGACTAATGGTGATAAATGTGGCATGCAAATGCTGCGGCAGTTGCTTTGCTAACTCAATTACAGTTGTCCCTCCTCCAGTAAGCACAACCATGCCGTCCTTAATTAAAGAGGCTGTCTTTTTAGCAATGGTGATTTTTGCATCTTTAGCATATACCTTGCTGTCATCAAAAGATGATTGGTAAGATTTTGAGAGAGCGCCGCCATGTACCTTATTCAGAAGATTTTCGTCGGCTAGCTCTTGTAAATCTCTTCTTATTGTATCCTCAGATACATTTAGTAACTCCACTAAATCCGAGCTTAACACCCGATTATGGAGATTAATTTGACGCATGATAATGTTGTGGCGTTCTTTTTTTAACATTTTTTAGTGGTATTTAACAAGGGTTTAAGGTAGCAAAAAATAATTAATTCGTAATCAATTCTTAAAAGGCGTGAAATTTTAATGCGGATTTCTGCGGGGTTCTAACGGTAATTTATATTTTTTTCAGAAAAATTCTTTTTTTAATCAAAAAAGTTGTGATATTTACTTAAGAAATAGGGTAATTGCGTTAATATGCGTTTTTCTCCTACAACGAATATCACAACTAAACGATTTAATTACTAATTAACCAAACGAGAGTTTATGAAAAAAAAATTACTCATGCTGTTCTTGGGATCCTTTCTCTTGGCATTGCAGGTAATGGCGCAGCAGGTTACTATCACAGGAAAGGTAACTTCTGAGGCAGATGGCATGCCAATACCGGGCGCCACTGTTAAGGTTAAGGGAAGCTCTGTTGCGGCTCAAGCCAACACTAGCGGTATTTACACCATCAAAGCTAACAAAGGAGATGTGCTTCAGTTTATCTACTTAGGTATGACAACTAAAGAACAAACCGTTGGAGCTTCTACAACAATTAACGTTGCTCTTAGTGCCGATACCAAAGCCCTTAACGAGGTTGTGGTAACTGCTTTCGGTATCGAAAGGTCTAAAAGATCTTTAGGTTACGATGCACAGTCGGTGGGTGGCCCTGAAATAGCGCAAACCCAGCGTGACAACTTTATTAATGCACTTCAAGGTAGGGTAGCAGGTGTAACTGTTACGCCAACTCAAGGTGTTCCGGGAGCTTCTTCACAAATTATTATCCGTGGAGCGGTTTCTTTAGATGGCGACAACCAGCCGCTTTTTGTGGTAGATGGTTTGCCTATCTCTAACAATACTTTTAGCGAGTACAACTTGGTAGGACAAGGAACTTTTAACAGAGGTAATGATTATGGTAACAGGGGGATGGATATCAACCCAGAGGAAATCGAATCGGTTACTATTTTGAAAGGTCCTGAGGCTTCTGCATTATATGGTACTCAAGGTGCTTCTGGTGCTGTGGTAATTACAACCAAAAGAGCAAAAGCTGGTAAAGCTAAAGTAAGTTACAATAACTCTTTCAGAATGGAAACTGCTTATCGTTTCCCTGATGTACAAGATGAGTTTGGCGGTGGTGACGGTGGTATTTTTGATGAAGAGGTTCGTACTAGAACTTTCTTCGGTGCTAGATACCCTGAGCGTTTTAAAAAATACGACAATTTAGGTGCTTTTTATCAAACTGGTTTCACACAACGACATAATGCAGCTGTTGAGGGCGGTACTGATGCCTTGAGTGTAAGAACTTCTTTAAGCTATACAGATCAAGGTGGTGTTATTCCAGGTACAAATTATAAAAGTTTGAACTTAAGGTTAACTGGTACAGCAAAAGTAAGCGATAAAATTAGTACAAATGCTTCTTTGAACTTTATCTCTAACAAAACAGATAAAACTTATAAAGGTGCATCAAGTCCAATGTTAAGTGTTTTAACTTGGCCTTTAGTAGACGATATTACAAATAGGTATACTGCTACAGGAGGTAGAAGAACAATTACTGGTGTAAATTCAGCAGAAATTGATAACCCTATTTGGGCAATGGAAAACAATCCAAACTATGATAAATTAAACCGCATACTTAGTAATATAGGCCTTACTTATAAACCAACTAACTGGTTAAGTTTCCAAGGAAATGTGGGTATGGACGTTTATACCATGCAAGGTTTAAGCGCTTTCCATCCGGAGTCTTATTTCTCAACTGCTTCGGGAAGTTCTAACGTAGGTGGTGGTATTAACACCTTTGCTGAGAATCAAGTGCAGTACAATGCAGCTTTTGTAGCAACTGCTAAGAAGAAATTTGGTAAATTTTCTCCAGTATTAAGGGTAGGTTACGACCTTCTGGATTTTAGCGATGAAGTGACCGCACAAAAAGGTACAAAATTCTATCAGTCGAATTTTTACAGTATGAACAATACTGACCCAACCACGCAACGTGTACAGTATACGGATGTAAATAAGAGAAAGATGGGTGCTTTTGGGCAAGCTGAGTTGGGATACGATGATATTCTGTACTTAACTTTTACAGGCCGTATGGATTTTTCATCGACCTTGCCTTACGATAAAGGAATTTCTTTCTTCTATCCAGCTACCTCATTAAGTTTCGTATTCTCTGATCTAGCACCGTTTAAAAAACTTGGTTGGTTATCAACAGGTAAATTAAGAGGATCTTGGGGTCAGTCAGGTAAAGATCCACGTTATGCTTACATCACTAGAACTAAGCTAATTGCTCAAGGTACTACAGGTGGCGGATTTGCAACTGATGTAACTTTAGGTAACTCTGATTTGAGAGCTGAGTTTACCACCTCAACTGAGGCTGGTATTGATTTAGGTTTCTTCAAAGATAGGTTAACTGCCAACTTCTCTTACTATCACGTTAATAGTGATGGCCAGATTACCGCTCCTCGTTTAAGTTATGCTACTGGAGGTATATTAATGTACATCAACAGTGGTGTGGTTGTAAATAACGGTTTTGAGCTTTCATTGAGCGGTACACCTATCAAAAAAGAAAACTTCTCATGGAATATTAGAGCTAACGTAACCAGAGTTAGAGGCGAAATTAAAGCTTTACCAGGTGAGCAAGATACCTTCTACGTTTCTGATACTTGGTTGTTTGATAACGTGAGAAGACAATATGTGAAAGGTTCTTCGGTATCAGCATTGGCAAGTCGTGAGTACATGAGAAACAACAACGGTGATATCTTAATCAACCCAACCAATGGTATGCCTTATGTAAGTGCTGATTGGACTCAAATTGGTGATACGGCTCCTGATTTTGGTATCGGTTTAAACAATACCTTCACTTATAAAAATTTCCAATTATCATTCTTATTTGATATCAGAAAAGGTGGAGATATTTACAATGCTACCGAGCTTTATTTATACGCAAGAGGTATGTCAACAAGAACATTAGATCGTGAAGAGCCTAGAATCATCGAAGGTGTTTTACGTGACGGTTTGGAAAATACGGCAACTCCTACGAAAAATAATATTATCGTAATCCCTTCTAGAAGTACTTCGTACTATTCTACAAACTATAACACGAGAGATTTTATCGAGAAAGATATCAACTGGTTACGTTTGAAAGATATTACTTTGAGCTACAGCTTACCTAAATCATTCTTAGCTAAAACTAAGGTGTTAAGCAGCGCAAGTGTTTTCTTTACTGGAACTGATTTATGGTTGTTAACCAACTATAAAGGTGTAGATCCATCTGTTAACGGCTTAAGTGCAGCTTCTGGCGGTACAGGTGGTACAGGTATTGATTTCGGTTCTTCTGGATTACCTAGGGGTTACAATTTTGGTTTAAGGGTAGGATTTTAATCATTACAGAAATGAAAAAGATATATATATTATTAATTGCATTAGCGGTTACTTCCTCTGGATGTAAAAAGTGGTTTGATATCAACACGGATCCAGCCACGCCACAAATTCCAGATAGTAAAACGCTTACTCCACCACTTTTTGCTCAAATGGAGCGTGGTGTACAGTTTGATTCACGTTACTTGGGCGGCTTAATCCAATACTTTGGAGGTGCTGTTAACGTAGGTGAAACACACGGATGGTTAGCAGCAAGTGATGCCATGGGAGAAATCTGGCGTACAAACTACTATGGTTTAGGAGCTAACTTAAATCTTATCATTGAAGATAGTTCAACTAAACAAGAGTGGAATTATGTTGGTTTGGCTAAAGCTTTGAAAGCTTGGGGATGGCAAATCACTACTGATTACCATGGTGATATCATCGTGAAGCAAGCTTATGAGCCTAACCGCTATAAATTTGATTACGATTCTCAACAAGTAGCTTACGCAGAAGCGGTTAAAGAAGCTACTGAAGCAATTGCTGCATTTTCAAGAACTGACGGTACTGGTACTGTTGCTAAATTAGCTGTTGGTGATTTGGTTTATAAAGGTGATGCTAGCAAATGGATTAAGTTTTGTTACGGTATTTTAGCTAGAAATGCTAGCAATTTGATCAACAAAGCAAGCTATGATCCAAACAAAGTAATCGAGTATGTAGATAAATCATTAGCTAACAATGGCGATAACTTCATTGTTCCTAACAATGGCGCTAATAGTACAGATGCTAACTTCTACGGTCCGGTTAGAGCTAACTTAGCATCTTACAGACAGACTAGGATTATTGTTGGTTTGTTAGATGGAACTTATTTTACAGGTACTGCAGGTTCAGTAATTGATCCAAGAAGAGCCACTATGATTGCCCCTAGTCAGGACGGTGTGTATAGAGGAACTACACCTGGCAGTTCTGCTGCTGGAACTGCTCCAGCGCAAATTCCAAACCTTTGGGGTTCATTTGGAACTGTTAACCCAGGAGCTGGAACTGGTAGATATTTGTTCAAAGACAATGCTGGCTTCCCAATCATGACTTATTCGGAAATGCAATTTATCAAAGCTGAAGCTGCATTCAGAAAAGGTGATAAAACAACAGCTTTAATTGCTTACCAAAATGGTATTTCATCTAGTATCGACTTTGTGAGTGCATTAGGTACAGCGATTACTACTGCACAAAAAACAGCTTACATGACTAGCGCCTCTGTAAAGCAAACGGAAGCAACTTTAACACTTAAGGATATCATGTTACAAAAATACCTAGCATTATATGCTTACGGTTTTGTTGAAACGTGGTCGGATTTACGTAAATACAACTACATGGTAGGTGATGCTCAAGGCAATAAACCTTACGATCAAGTGTATGTATTCCCATCTTCTTTCTTTGCTGATAACGGAGGAAAACCAGCGCAGAGATATCGCCCTAGATATAACTCAGAATATATCTGGAATATTGAAGCGTTGAGAAAAATTGGAGCCGATAAAGTTGATTATCATACAGTTAAAATGTGGTTTTCTGAACCTTAATAAATACGACAATGAAAAAGATATTATATTTTATGGCAGGTTGCATTGTATTCTTTGCATCTTGTAAACCAGATAAGGGCTTGGTTGAGAACACCAAGTATGAAAAAATTGCCGTAGGTGATCCGAAGTATTCTTATTTGAAAATTTTAAATTTGAGTCCAAATAGTCCTGTGGTTAACTTCTACTTAAATGGAGCTAAGTTTTCTACTAAACAATCTACCACTGGAATTGAAAATACGGGTTATATCTATAATCAAGTGTTTCCTGACTTTGGATATGCGGTTGCTACACCTGGAAGCCAAACTTTAACAGGGAAAATAATTCCTGCTGCTACTGCTGATCCAAGTTTGGAGGTATTCAGTGCTACAATTAATCCGGCACCAGGAAAGTACTATACAATAATTCCTAACGGAACTTATGATGCAGTGAACAAAAAAATCCCTGCTAATTTAGTTATAGAGGATGTTAGGCCAGCATTAGACAGTACAAAAGTTTTCTTTAAATTAGTTAATGTTTTAAGTGGCGGTACCAGCTTGGATTTGGTGAGAGGAACAACCGTTGCTGATCCAAAGATATTAAGTAATATAGCGGTAGGTGCTGCTTCAGATTGGGCGGAAATTTCTAGTCCGGGCGGAGGTCCAACTACATCATTGAACTTTTTACTTGTTAACCCTCAAACTAACACCGCGGTAACAACTACTTTTACAAGTACATTTACAAAAGGAAGAGCTTATACGTTGTATGTTAGAGGTATCATTAACAACGTTACTTTCCCACCAACACTTAGCTTTTACACAACATTTTACTAGGTGTATAGATAATGCATAAAAAACCAAGCCACTTTTCGGCTTGGTTTTTTTATTTTTACAACATGAGGTTTTGGTTAACGCTTTTATTATTGGTTGTTTGGCGGGTTACACAAGGCGCTGTAATTGTGGTTACAAGCAACGCTGATTCGGGCCCTGGGACGCTTAGAGATGCTATTCAAACTGCCAATGCCAATGGAATTGTCGACCGAGATTTTATCTATTTCAACTTAATTTCAACAAACGCTGCAGGAGTAACTATTCAGTTAAGTTCCGAGCTTCCTATCTTAAGCTCTAACATTGTTATCGACGGCACTAGCCAGCCAACAAGCTTTTTAGGTAATCCAAACATTAAGGTGTCGCTAACCAAAATATCATCCATTTACTTTAGTGGCTTGCGTTTGGATAATGCAAAAGATGTAGAGATTTACGGTATTGAATTTTCCAGCTTTCAATCTGATCCTTTAGGCCCAATTGAAGAGAAAAAATCGGGGATTTACCTTCGCAATTCAACCAATATCATTATAGGAGCCGTAAATAAGCCTAATTGTTTCAATGGGAGTTATGCCGGTATTCTTTCGCCTTTTATTATTCCTAGGCAGGATGTGGTTAATCTAAAAATAAGTGCAAACATATTTGGGCTTTCCCCAAACGGTCAGGCAGTTTTACCTAATGAGTCGGCAATTGATGTGAGTTTTCTTAAAGATGGCTTAGTAGGCGGCAATTTGCTTGCAGAAGGAAATATCATCGCCGCACATACCAGAAATGGTATAGCATTAGGCGGGGCCGATCAACAGATTAGCATCATTAACAATACCATAGGTTTATCAGTTAACAAAAATACGCAATATAGGGCGGCTAATGCCAATGGAATTTACATTAACGGCGATGCAAGTAGGCCAAAAATTGTGGGTAATTATATTTGCGGCCAAGCTAGGGGTATTTACTTAGATTATGTAAATGGTGGCTACAATATAGAAAACAATAAGATTGGCACCAACGGCTTGGGAACGAGTACTTTTGGTAATGATGTGGGCATTTACATCAAGTTTAGTGCTGGTGGCGTTATTGGAGGTAGTGTGGCAAATACAGGTAACGAAATAGCCTATAACAAGCTAGCGGTAACCCTTGAGCTCACTTATCCAGTTTCCATCCTGCGCAACAGTTTCAATTGCAATATTAAAGCCATCGACTTTGTAAATTTGCCCAACAACAAAACCGTTACCACTTCTAAAATTTCAAATATTACTGCTACTAATGTAAACGGTGTTTATCTGCCAAATTCGAAAATTGAACTATTTTATACCGATGCCTGTTCTGATTGTCAGGGGAAAGATTGGATTGCCACCATTGCCACAAATAGTACAGGCAACTGGAGCTACAATGGAGCAATTGATTTATCCAGGTCTGTAACTAGTATGGGAACTAATCCAGATGGCGCCACTGCAACGTTTTCCAAGCCATTAATTGATGAAACCAGGGTAACTATCACCAATGTAATTTGTAATCAACCAACGGGGAGCATTAAGGGCATTGTGACTTATGATGCCTCCATATTCGAATGGCGCAATGCCAGCGGTGCCATTGTAGGTAACGCAAAAGATTTGGAGAATGTAGGTCCCGGCACTTACAAATTAACGGCAAGGCAAAATAATTCCTGTTCGGTAATTTCGCAGTCGTACACCATAAGTTCTAATTCAACAGGAATATCCGAGGCAAATAAAGTGATTACTGCAGCTTACTGTGGTCAATCAAACGGATCAATTAAAGGTATAACCACATTAAATGGCTCCTCTAAAATTTGGTACAACTCCGCCGGTACCGAAGTAAGTCGGGCGGCAGATTTGCTCAACGTGCCTAGCGGGATATACTATTTCACCACTCAGTTGGGAACCTGTAATATCATTTCGCCAAATTACACGGTTAACAATGTGGAGTTTGATTATAAAGTTTCGCGGGAGCAGGTGAATGATGCCAGCTGCAGTTCATCAAATGGGAGCATCCAGGTGATGGGGTTTCAAACCGTGCAGCCGGATGAATTGAGGTGGTTTAACGCCAGCGGTAGTGAAATTGGTAGAGGGCCCAGTATCAGTAATTTATCGCCGGGTACATATACACTGAAAGGCTACAGCAACTTTGGCTGCAGCTACACCATTAAAAGTTATAGCATTACCAGAATTCCGTTGCCCGTAATTAACCAAGCGGCTCAAAAGCTTTATGTAAATTGCGATGGCACAAAAGGAAGCATAAAAGGAATTTCCGTAAATGGACAAACAGCTCCCTACACCTACACTTGGTTTAATGCTAATGGTGATGAGGTGGCAAGCGGTATTGAGCTAAATAATGTTCCTTTGGATAAATACTATTTGAGCGTGACCGATAGGTTTGGCTGTGAAGTATTAAGTGATGTGGCTGATTTCGGTACGCTGAAAATTACACCTATAAAAGTGCCTAATGCGTTTACGCCCAACGGCGATGCCATCAATGATGTATGGAAAATAGAAGGGGTTGATAATTATCCTGATGCAACTTTTAACGTTTTTGATAGAACGGGCAATAAAGTTTTTACCAGCAAGGGCTACAATAAACCATTTGATGGCACCCAAGCTGGAAACAATCTGCCCGTTGGCGTTTACTTTTATAAGATCATTTTGAGCGCCAATTGCGATCCATTAACAGGTAGTTTAACAATAATTAGATAAAAGTTCAAAAAATGCTATTTTTGCAAGCATAATCTTTTCACCAATGGCAAATTTTACTCTTACAACGGAAACTTGGCAAAAAGTAAAAACAAAGTTTTTAAGGAAATACCGCGAATTAGCTGCAGTAGAAATTGCTTTTACTCCAGGGCAAGAAGACCAATTGGTGCATACTTTGGCTAAGTTGGTAAACCGTGATGCTGCTTATATCGAATTTACAATTCGTAAGGCGCTGGCGGATCCTGACGGGAATAGGTTATAGCCTATCTCCAAATCTTTACATTACCTTTTCCAATACCATAGCCCTTTGGTTTGAAAAATCGCAAGGGTTTATTAAATTTACTTCTCAATTTGTGCGACAATGCGTTGTTGTACATAGCTGATGCGGTTCAATGGCAACTTGGTTTTCATTGAATTTCACTTAAACCTGATTTCATGAAGAGAGTAAAAATAGCGCTGCTGGGTGCCATCTTAGTAATTACCACATTTACCTTAGCTTTTAAAGAAGATCTTTTTCAGGTTTCAAAAAACTTGGATGTATTTGCCTCTTTGTACAAGGAAATCAATATCAATTACGTAGATGAAACTAATCCATCAGAGTTGATGCGAAATGGGATTGATGCCATGTTGAGTAGCTTGGATCCTTATACAGAATATGTCCCTGAATCGGAAATTGAAGATTACAAACTGAAATATGTGAGTACCCAATATGGTGGCATAGGCGCTGGCACCCTCACTATTGATGGTAAGTTGTTTGTTAACGAGGTAAGCGAAGGGTATCCGTCCTACAAAGCCGATGTACAGCCTGGAGATCAGATTTTGAAGATTAACGGCGTTGAAACAACTGGAAAAGATAGGAGCCAAATTAGCCAGTTACTGCGAGGACCAAAGGGTACGCCGGTTAGCCTAACCTTGTTGCGAGATGGTAAAACCCTCGAAAAATCGTTGATAAGGGAAGAAATTAAGCAGAAAAATGTGCCATATTACGGCATGCTTGATGAGCAGATAGGCTATATCCGCTTAGATAAATTTTTAGAAAATTCGGGTCAAGAAGTTAAAGAGGCACTGGAAAGCATCAATAAGCAAAAACCAAGGGGATTGATTTTGGATTTGAGAAACAACGGCGGTGGTATTTTGCAGGAAGCAGTAAAAATCATCAATTTATTTGTAGATAAAAACGTATTGGTGGTTACCCAAAAAGGCCGCAACCCCGAAAAAAGTATCAGCTACAGAACGATGGCCAATGCTATTGCACCAACGTTACCCGTTGTGGTTTTAATTAACGGTTCATCAGCTTCAGCTTCAGAAATTGTGGCAGGCGCTTTCCAAGACCTTGATAGGGGCATTGTAGTGGGCCAACGCAGTTACGGCAAGGGGTTGGTGCAGCAAACCTTTAATTTGCCTTATAACAGCTTGGTAAAGGTTACTGTGGCTAAATATTATACGCCATCTGGGCGATGTATCCAAGCATTGGACTATGCACACCGTAAACAGGACGGTTCAGTGCAGAAATTTGCAGATAGTACCTTGAAAGCTTTTGGCACCAAAGCGGGTCGTACCGTTTACGATGGTGCTGGAATTTATCCGGATGTATTTATTGAAGCTGATAAGTATAGTCCTGTAACTATATCATTATTGAACAAAAACCTATTTTTTGATTATGCCAATGCTTTTAAAAAGAACAACCAAACTGTAGCCTCCGCTAAAGATTTTCAAATTTCAGATACACAATATGGTCAGTTCATTGCTTCTTTAGGTAATAAAGATTATAGCTATGTTTCCAAAAGCGAACGCCTGATTAACGAATTGAAAAAAGAAGTGGATAGAGATGAAAAATCGCCAGTTAAGGCTGATTTAGAAGCTTTGAAAGCAAAAATAGCGAATGCCAAGAAGAACGATTTAGCTGCTCATAAGCTAGAGATTAAAAGGGCATTGGAAACCCAGATCATCAGTCGTTATTATCAAGAAAAAGGGCGGATAGAGCAGGCTTTTCAGTACGATAAGGAAATTGCTAAAGCGAAGTCTTTATTCCATAACCAAAATCAAATGCTGGCTATTTTAAAAGGCGATGGCAATTACAAAACCATTGGCAGCCCAACATTAAAGGCAAACGAATCGTCAAATTAGATTCAATCATATTTTTTTTAAATATGGCCTCGTAGATTTTAAATGTTTGCGAAGTACCCTCTCTGTCCTAAGGACATCTCTCCCTCAAAGGGAGAGAGGAGCGATGATTAATGTGTTAATGAAAATGTTTTAAAGGAACTATCTATACGTTAATTTTTCAGCGTAAAGTGGGTTATTTGCTTCTTAATTAGCGTATGTAATGTTGTCTGCCAATATCTTAATCATTTCTTCTATTAAAAAGTTGATTAAATACTGCATAAATTTTTCTTTGCAGGTATGATGTGGTCAGAGCAATACACTCATAAACCCGTCACGCTGAATTCATTTCGGGGTCAGTTGAGCTGGGTGAGAGCAGTACTCACATTAACTAGCTGTTTAGTAAAGTGATGCCGAAGGCAGAGAGGGGCTAATAATCCATAGCATGTAACCTCACCTTTAAGCCTTCCATTGCAGGGCTTAACTGTAGTTGGCATGCTAATCTGGAGTTTGGTAATAAATCAGGAAGTGTATCAAGCATAGCGTACTCATCATCACTCATTTCGTTCAGCTTATCCTCACCTTCAAGTACATCCACACAGCAGGTAGCGCATAAAGCCATGCCGCCGCAGGTTGCTAAAACATCGTACTCGCTAGCTTTAAGAAATTCCATTAAGCTAAGGCCCATGTCTGTTGGGGCAACCAGCTCAGCTACATTGCCTTCTCTATCTTCTACGGTAATATTGATATCGCTCATTTTCGATTGCTGTTTTTAATGCTTAAAATTCACTTACGCCGTTAACAGTGGTGTATTTCATGGTATATTTTACACCAGGGTTCATGTACTGATAAGCGCTGTGGCTCATTAAAGCAGCTTCGTGGAAGCCACATAAAATCAATTTCAATTTATTGGTGTAAGTATTGATATCGCCAATGGCATAAACTCCCGGTACATTGGTCGAGTAGTCGTCAACATTTACTTCGATGGCACTTTTACTGATGTTTAAGCCCCATTGCTCAATTGGTCCCAATTTAGGGCTCAAGCCAAATAAAGGAATCAAGTGATCAGCTTCAACGCTCATCGTTTCCATCGTTTTGTTATGGATAATTTCAACGCTTTCCAATTTACCCTCGCCATGTACTGCGTTAAGGTTACTGTTTAAAACCAAATTGATTTTGCCTTTTTCGGCTAGTTCCATTACTTTGGCTACCGAGTCTGGAGCGCCTCTAAAGCTTTCGCTACGGTGTACCAAGGTTAATTCGCTACATACTTCTGCAAGGAAAATAGTCCAGTCCAAGGCCGAGTCGCCGCCACCAGCAATTACCATTTTTTGACCACGGTATTTCTCCGGATCCAAGATCATGTAATTTACACCGCGGCCATTTTCAAATTTCTCCAATCCGGCAACTGCAGGTTTACGAGGTTCAAAACAACCTAATCCGCCAGCAATTACTACTACCTTAGCCTCAATTACGGTTCCCATGTTGGTGGTTAGTACAAAATCGGCTTCACCTCTTTTTTCCAAACCTTCAATTCTTTCGCCCAAAGTAAAACCTGGGTGAAAAGGTTTTGCCTGCTCCATTAAGTTATCAATAAGCTCTTGCGCTAAAACCGAAGGAAATCCAGGGATATCGTAAATAGGTTTTTTAGGATATATTTCTGATAGCTGACCGCCCACCTGTGGTAAATAATCAATTAAATGACAACGCATCTTTAACAAACCCGCTTCAAAAATTGCAAATAAACCAACCGGTCCGGCGCCAATAATAGCTATATCAGTAGAGATCATATTTAAAAATTTTGTGCAAAAGTACAAAATTAAGTTATAAAAACATGCAGCTATTTAGATGAATTCTAGATAGAATGCAATAATTTCTACAAATCCTATAGATTTAGCATTTTTCATCCGCTAATGTTTAATGCCTGCGCTTAAAATAAACTGAAATCTATTGGTTTTGAGCTGGTTTGCTGACTTTAATTTAAAGCTGCAAAAATCTAAATCGACTTTTATGCAAGCCTACAAATTCATTACATGCCATAATCTAAAATCTAAAATTGTAAATTTGAAACCTACATGACTAAGAACATATATTTCGCATCGGATTTTCACTTGGGTTCTCCAAACCATGCAGAGAGCAGAAGGCGTGAAGACCGTATTGTAAGGTGGTTGAACTTTATACAGCCTACCTGTGGCGAATTATTTTTAATGGGCGATGTGTTTGATTTTTGGTTTGAATACAAATATGTTGTGCCTAAGGGTTTTGTTCGGTTGCAGGGTAAGCTGGCCGAAATGGCGGATAGCGGCATAAAAATCTATTTCTTCAAGGGCAATCATGATATGTGGGTGAAAGATTATTTTACTCAGGAAATAGGGATGGAGATAATTAGCGATGAATTGCTGATTGAGCGAAATGGTAAGAAGTTTTTTTTGCACCATGGTGATGGTTTAGGTCCCGGAGATAGAAAATATAAATTTTTAAGGAAGATTTTCAGAAACCCAATATGCCAATGGTTGTTTGGAATGGTTCCTCCTCGTATTGGTATGGGCATTGCCAATGGTTGGTCGGCGCATAGCAGGGCGGCCAGCAAAACCGAAGAGGTGTTTGTAGGAGAGGATAAGGAATGGCTGGCAGTTTATGCAAAAGAGCAATTGAGCAAGCAGCATTTTGATTATTTTGTGTTTGGACATCGGCATTTACCCTTAACCATTAAACTAAGCGAAAGCAGCACGTATATTAACATTGGCGAGTGGTTAAACTATAATTCGTACGGTGTGTTTGATGGCGAAACATTGAAGCTAGCGTATTTCGAAAAATGAGAAGGTTAATTGTTCTGTTGTGTAATTGTTTAATTGTGGTGCTGTTGCAAAATAGCACAGCCAATGCGCAATTGAAACAAGTAGCCCAAATTGATACGGTTGCCAAGTCGGTTTATGTTGATAACTTGGATAATATTTATCTCTTATCAGAAAGGGACGAGTTGTTGAAATACGATAGGACTGGCAAGCTAAAATGGCGCTATAGCAACAATAGGTTTGGTAGACTGCAAAGTGTTGATGTCTCGGATCCTTTGCGCATCGTTTTGTTTTATGCCGATTTTCAGCAGGTGATGGTTTTAAATAATAATTTGAACGAAATTGCCAATTACTCCTTCGCCAAAAATGGCAACTTATTGGTGTCAGCAGTGGCATCGGGAAATAATAACAGTCTTTGGATTTTCGATAGAACCGCCAATGTGCTGATCAAACTTAGTAGTAATTTTACAGAAGATATTAGGTCGGCAAGTTTGTTTCAGCTGTTTGATGAAGTGGTGGATGCAAGGAAGATTGTAGCATCTGACCAATACGTATTTTTGCAGCGCAAAAGTGGAGGTATACTGCAATTTGACAGGTTTGGTGCTTTCGTTAAGGATTTGCCAATTGATAGTCTCTCCGATTTCAACATTACCAGCAATACCATTGTTTACTTTAAGGGTGCTGAACTGTTCAAATATCAGCCTGGTAGTTTGGAGAGTAGCAAGCAAAAGATGCCTATAACATTGCCAATTAAGCAGGTTGCGGTGGGCAATAAATTAATTGCGGTGTTAAGCGAAAAAGCCGTATTTTTGCTGTCCGATAATTAAAGCGTGTCATTTTTGCACTGTTTTTAGTGTAATAAACCCGATTGAAGCGAATCCCCGATTTTATCGGGAGTAGCGGAAAGCGGGGCTTGCTTTAATTGGAATATTGAAAGTGATTTTCTTATAAAAATATGTTAGATAAATTAGAAGCCATTAAGTTGCGCTGGGAAGATGTAGAAGAGCAATTGAGTAATCCTGATGTGATACAGGACATGAAGCGTTTTGCTGCCCTTAACAAGGAGTATAAGGACCTTACGAAGATTGTAGAGGAGTACAAGGTGTACAAAAACGTAATGAGCAACATTGAGGCCAATAAAGATATTTTAAGCAACGAGAAAGATCCTGAGATGCGTGAAATGGCGAAGGAGGAGCAGGATATTTTGTTGGTGCAGCAGGAGGAAATGGAGGAGCGCATTAGATTGATGTTGATTCCGAAAGACCCAGAAGATGCTAAAAACGCGGTGTTTGAGATTAGAGGTGGTACCGGCGGTGATGAGGCTGCGCTTTTTGCGGGCGATTTGTACCGGATGTATACTCGCTATTTTGATACAAGAGGCTGGAAAGTGGAGGTAATGGATGTAACTGAAGGTACTGCCGGAGGTTACAAAGAGGTGGTGTTGAAGGTGAGCGGAGATGATGTGTACGGTACCTTGAAGTATGAAAGTGGTGTACACCGTGTGCAGCGTGTGCCTGATACAGAAACGCAGGGACGTGTGCATACTTCGGCGGCTTCGGTAGCGGTGTTGCCAGAGGCTGAGGAGGTGGATGTATACATTAACCCAGCTGATGTGGATTTGCAAACCTCTCGATCGGGCGGTGCTGGTGGACAGAACGTAAATAAGGTAGAAACGAAGGTGCAATTAACGCACAGGCCATCGGGTATTGTGGTAGTTTGTCAGGTGGAACGTTCGCAGTTGGCCAATCGTGAGCTGGCCATGGAAATGTTGCGCTCCAAGTTGTATGATTTAGAAGTACAGAAAAAACATGGTGATATTGCGGCTAAACGTAAAACGATGGTTTCAACGGGAGATAGATCGGCAAAGATCAGAACCTACAATTACCCTCAAGGACGTGTTACCGATCACCGTATTGGCTTAACGCTTTATAACTTGCCAGCTATTATGGATGGTGAAATCCAAGAGCTGATTGATAAGCTGCAGTTTGCTGAAAATGCAGAAAAAATGAAAGAGGGAGCAGTTAATTAGGCCGCTTTCGTTAAAAACGTAGGGAGTAGGGAAGATTTAATTTTATGGATTTAAAATTTTATCACTGAAAGACAGCTTGTTATAAATAATTTAAAATTTTTATTGCAAAACAAATAAATCAAGCTATATTTGCAAACCCAAACGGAAAGACGGACGTCTGAAAGTAAGGAAAACGGTTCGGTAGTTCAGCTGGTTAGAATGCCGCCCTGTCACGGCGGAGGTCGCGGGTTCGAGTCCCGTCCGGACCGCTTTTAAAGTATCAAAAAGCACTAAAAGCCCTTAAATGTCATGTTTAAGGGCTTTTTTGTTTCTAGGATATCACCAAAATATACATAAAAACACATGCTTCTGGTGAGCATTTCGGTGAGCATCCGAAAAATTATAAAACGCTCACCAGAAACACCTTAACGCATTGTTGTACAGCTTGTTCAACAGCTAAACATCTTGACTGCCAGTGGATAAATTAACAATTTTGTTCACCTAATTTCATTTGAGATGATTACAAATGTCAACCTGCTTTTTTACCTAAAAAAGCGAAATGCGAAAACCAAGGGGCCCATCAAAATCTACCTGCGCTTTACCGTAGAGGGCCAGAGGGCAGAAATTTCCACCAATAAAAGCTGTACGGCAGAGAAATGGGATACCAAAGAGGGGCGTATGCTCGGTAGCCGTGAAGAGGCCCGTACCATCAATTCACAACTGGACAGGATGCAGACCAAGGCAGAGGAACTCTATAGGCTGATGGCGCTGAATGAAGAGCTGCTCACCGCCGAAACACTAAAGAACCGTTTCCTGGGCAAGGTGGAAAAAGCACGTACATTGATCGCTGTTTTCACGGACCATAACGATAAGATGAGGTCATTGTTGGGACAGGAGTACGAAAAGAGTACGCTGGGCAGGTATGAAACATGCCTTAGCCACGTCAAAGATTTTATGAAGTCCAGATATGGTATTTCCGACATTCCTGTTTCTAAGATCAGCTATACTTTTTTGGAGGATTTTGACTACTACCTAAGGAGCGTCAGAAAAAACGGGAACAACTGTACCATCAAATACCTGAAGAACTTGGGCAAGGTTATCCGTATCTGTCTGGGCAATGGCTGGCTTACGGTAGACCCTTATATCAATTACAAGCCAAAGGCCAAGCAGGTCGATAGGCAGGTGGTCAATCTGGAAGAGCTCGATCGGCTGAAGGCAAAGGAATTTACAATCGAACGCCTGGCCGTGGTAAGGGATGTGTTTGTTTTCTGTTGCTATACTGGACTTGCGTATGCTGACGTATTCAAGCTCAAAAGGGAGGAACTGGTAGAGGGCGCAGACGGCAACCGATGGATTTTTACGCACCGTAAAAAGACGGACACGCTGTCCCGTATTCCGGTGCTTCCCGCAGCTATGGAAATCATCGAAAAATACCATGATGATGTCAGGTGCCAAGTCGCAAATTCGCTTCTGCCTGTAATGAGCAACCAGAAGATGAATGCCTATCTCAAGGAGATTGCAATATTGTGCCAAATTGAAAAGCCGTTGACCTTTCATATTGCACGCCATACCTTTGCCACTACCGTCACCCTTAACAATGGTGTGCCCATAGAGAGCGTGTCGAAGATGTTGGGTCATACCAGCATAAAGACGACACAGATCTATGCCAAGGTAATGGACCAGAAAATAGGTGCGGACATGGAAAGGCTGAAGATGAAACTGGCCTAATGATCTTTAAATGTGCGGCAGGTTCCGCACATTTTTTTTAAAAAATATTTATAGTATTTAAAAGTAAAGCTCGACAGGATATTGTATGGATATGAAGATAAAAATCATAAACCCTATCGTAGAAGAAGAAGAGTATTTTACGTGGGAAAGAAGAAAGGGCGAAAGTACCATCCAGAATGAAATCGATGGTGAGGTCGAGGAATTTGTAGTTAGGTCCTGTGATAAACCAAAAGGTGGTGAATTTGTGATACAGGTTTTTGAAAATGAGTTCCAGGTGAAGATTATAAACCAATCAAGGCCTGACAATTCGGCCGTTAGCCGAAAAGGAATATCTGGAGCAATGCTTTCGGTGCTCTTTGAGGAATATGGTGGAAAGAGAATCGTTTCCAGTTCAAATCGTGTAAAAGTATATCCTAATGAAGGCCGTACTGATGAAATGGAACGGGTTTATCGTAAACTTCGCTTGCAGGGCAGGGTAATTTATGATGCCTCTAAAGACGAATATTATTTTAATGAAAGTTGCCACAGGGATAATGGGATGTTTGTAGACACAAAACGGGAAGCAGATTAAAATCTAATTGGTCTAGACCAGCGTGCCTCATTTGCCGTATTACATCTTCTGATCTTAGCGGAAAAGAAATGTTATGACAGCGATAGACTTAATTACCAAAAGCGACCTGGAGCTATTCAAGCGGGAGCTTTTTGACAAGCTCGAAGAACTAAAGATTGGTGGCACCACCGAAAAAGGTCAGTGGCTACGAAGTGCAGAGGTAAGGCAGATGCTCAATATATCTCCCGGAACGCTCCAGAACCTGCGGGTTGATGGTGTACTACAGCCGAGCAGGGTAGGCAAAATATACTTTTACAAAAGAGAGGATATCTTAGCCATACTTGAAAAGAACAAGACGGGAAGGGAAAGATGGGAAAGGTAGCATTTGCCGATGTGCTACAACGCTTGGGAAAGGATGAGCGATTGTACAACAGCCATTTGTCGCTGATTGCTGCCGTCTATTCATTGGTACCCGAGCAAACCTTGCGGCCTATCAAGGTGAGCAGAAGGGAACTGATGTCGCTTTCCAGGATCAGGTCGATTGCCACCTACCACAAGTGCATCAAGGAACTGGTAGCCTATGGTTACATCCAATACTTCCCCTCCTATCACCCTACCGAGGGCAGCCGTGTTGCCTTTGGCAATTTGCTAAGGGCTTGATATTTCGATAGTAGGTATGTTAAGACCATTTATAACAATATGGATACCTTTACTTCTCTTGAAAGAACATTTCAGGCACTTAGCGCGTGCAAAAAATGACCTCATTTTCACCACCAAAGCGGGAAAATGAGGTCTTAAAGATGTCCGTTTTACTTTATTCGAACAGTAGTGCTACTGCCTGTGTGAATTTTTCATTATCACTATGGCTTTCGGCATACTTTACGATGCGGTCATTTACGAATATCACCGCATAGGTAAAACTTAACTGGTCGGAAAATACCCGACTGCTCCTTACCATATCCGTCCTGTATTTCTTGAGTATTGCCTCTGCCTCCTCGGAAAGGTTCATCCAATAATCAAAGGGCATAAAGTCGTTGTTCCACTCCTTGGCATAAACTTCCCTGTTCTCCTTGAAATCCGAACAGACTGCCAAAAGGTGGTCGAGCAGTGCCGTTATTTCCTCGGGAAAAAGGTCGTGCAACAACCTTAGCTTGTCCCTGTTGTCAAATTGCGCTAATGCTTTCATATCTTTAGGTTTTGGGCGGGCTGTGAAGCCCGCCTTTGGTTTAATAATCGGTTTAATTTTCATTGTCGGTACTTTCAGCGATTGCCATGGCACTATGATAGGCATCATTGCTGATGTGCCGCTGCCATGCGCCCTCTGATGGCGACCATCTGAAGCCTCGGGCTTTTAGCCGTTTCCTTGTTTCTTCCGATGGCTTGCCCTCAAAGATGATTTGCAAACGGTTGGCCTCCGTGTTCTCCAAAATGCTAATGCCGTTAATGGTCTTATCAATCTGTTGTCTTTCCGCATGGTTTTTCAATTGTGCGATACGGTTCTGCACCTGTCTGATGTTTGCATTATTGTTGCTAAGGCTGTAGGATGCAAAGCCGATATAGCCCATCACGTTGGGGGTGGTCAGTTCCTCCCATAGTTTTTCCGTTGCGTTCGCAATCTTTAGGAAACCATCTTTATCCTTTTTCTTGATGTATCTGTTAGCGGATTTCATGAACTCCTGTTCATCCTGTAGCGACTTTAGTTTTTCCTCCAATTTTTCTAGGGCATTCGGGTCGTCAGAGGATATGGCATCGTTGTTGGCTATGCTTTCTGCCTTGCTTTCATAGTATGCCGCCCTGTCCATCTTTTCAAAGGACTTGCCGAATTTGTTGTGTATCTTATCCCTGTACCTGCGGTCGGCTTTCTCGGAGTGGTGTCCGACCAGAATGGGCTGCCCCATCGGTATAAAGCTTGCCATTTCCCTTGCGGAGTTATAGAGCGTTTCCGCCTCACTTTCGTTTTTTTTAGCCAACCTTTTGGCGTTGGCTATACGCCTTTCCCTGCGCTGCTGAAAATCGTGTTTCATAAAAGATGCGCCCTTTGGACGGTTGCGCCTCCGCTTTAGGTCAATGGATATAACTGTTTTTTGGCTTCGAGCCATGCAGCACCTCGCTACCATATTTCGCACGTATCTCGTCCAATGATTTTTTACCGCCCTTTGAGACCTTGTATTCCGCTGTACGGAAATACCAAGCGAGTTTTTTCGGGGCGAACATCAAGCCCGCTTCCCTTAGTGCCTTTCTGTGGGCATAGGTATCGCCCGTTACCCAAATCCACCAGCCTACAAGCTCGATGGTGATGCCCCCAAGGTGGGCAATGGCTCCAATCGCTTTACGGTAGGCTTCCGAAGAAAGGATTTCTTTCTCCGTTTCCTCTTCCGATAGGTTTGCCCCCTTGATAAAATGGGCGCTGATATAGGCGAATTCCCTGTTCACCTCCTGCATGGTGGCGGTATCTCCACCAACATCGGGGTGGTACTGCTTTGCCAGCTGTTTATATAGTGTCTTGACCTGGTCAAGTGTGGCGCACTCCCCGAACCACTTCATAAGGGTTCGTGCTTTGGGGTGTGGTGGATGTTCTTCACGTTGCGAACCCTAGAGAGCAAAATCTCGGTTTCAAGCACGTTGATGTTTGCCGTATCGGTTAGGGTCAATTTAGACTGCGTTTCCAGCTCGTTAACGATGTCCGATAACTGGCTATGGTCTGCGTGGACTGCCACACGTACCATGATAAAAACGGTTTCATATTTCATCTGTTTATCATCTTGTTTTTAATTGTCAGATGGAGCTGACGGTTCATATGGGTAATTCATGGTTAGTTGAAAATTCGATGAACTGTGTATAATAGGTTTGCTGGTCGCCCTCTTTGAGCGTTTCCCCGTAGCCCTGCCAATAGAGCTGGTCAAGGTGTTCGATAAATGCTTCTTCCATGATATTAGGATTAGTGGAACAAAGAACGCCCCCGTGCTCGGGCACAGGGGCATTGTGTTTTAGTTGGGGATAATGATTTCGCCCTCGATTTCAGCCAATTTGTCCACGCAGAGCGTGTTCACGTATTTGGCAACGGCATTGATGATAAAAGGGTTCTTGGTGCTGAACTCCTTGCCCTTGTCGTCCTCAATGGTCAGTATGCAACCTTGAAAGTGGTTGCTGTCGGTCTCCTCGGCATCGTCCAACTGTGCCACCTCGAAGGCTTCCAACGTGCCGATGGTATCCAATAGCTTATCCCTTTGGATTTTGCGGCGATGTAGGGTCTCGATTAATTTAATCGTGCTGTCAAGGTTGAGCGGTGCTTTTTCCTCTTTCAACTGTGCCTTAATCTCTGTCTTGGTCGGCTCTACCTTTGGGGCTTGGGCCGCTGCGTTCTGCTTTGCAGTTTCCCTTGGCTGCTCGGTCTTCTCCGCCTGCGGTTTTGGGGCTTCGGCTTTCGGCTCTTCGATAACCTGCCCCGTAATGCTGTCCCTTGCCGGTACTGCCGGACGGATTGCCTTTTTATCTGTTGCCTTGTGCTGTGCTGTAGCGTTTTCTACTCCTTTGCTTCCGATTACGATTGTTTTCATGATGTCTAATTTTTAGTTTATGTTCAATAAATATTTCCACTATCTGCCCAAATAGGGCGGTTCTCGCTATGCCCTGCGGTCTGACCGCTCGGGCGGTGGGTGCTGTGGGTGGGCTTCTGCCGTTTCTCGTTTTCATCCTGCTATCGCTTTTAAGTATAAAGGCAGTCGGCAGGAGCCTCCTGTCTTTTTGATAGGCAACCGCACCTAAACCAATCCACGATACAGGCAAGGCTTTGCGAAAAAAAATACCTCGGGAGCGCAGCGAGCAGGGAAGATTTTTTTTTCAGCAAACCCCTTGGGGCTTGGCCTTGACTAGGTATCGTGGATTGTTGAGAAATTTGCTACCAAAAAGACCGAGGGTATTTCTAACAGAGGTAGTAGAAGTTTTGCCAAAAACTAGCTGTAGATGTATTATTTAGGTTCGTTTGCAGATGTCTTTTCGCTTGGAACTTTGGTTAAAACATAGCAACAAGTCGATATGATTAGGAAAGCCTATTTGTTCTTTCGGAAAAAACAGATATCTTCAATAATTAAATGACTCTTAACCAATGATACAAGCCAATATTAGACATTCTGACGGCAGATATGGGCCCTCCCCAAAAAACAGTTATTACTACAAGCCTAATCCAAAACATGGTGTAAACTCTCGAAATTCGGAGGGTACAAATTGGTGCATTAAGGAGAACGCAGAATTTTCGGTATTTATTCACGCAGAATCACATGAAGAACATCTGTACTGTAATGAGAACAATTGCTATTTCTCAATTATAGACAACGGCAAAGTCATGCTGGGACAGGATGGCCAAAAAGTTGCTAAATTCCCTGTAACTTCAAATTGTAGCGACGCTTGGCATGGATACCCAGTAAGGTGTATTACCAAACATGATACGCCAAGTGAGGAACTTTTGGACTTAATGGTTAAGGCGGAGTATATAACCGACCTTACAAGGAGTAGAATAGAAAGGGGGAAATATTGAGACCTATAACTATCAGATTAGCCAGTTCCGTAACAGATGCTTTCTTTTACATGGGACAACTTTTTATTCTTAATAAGGATAACACACTTCGAGCAATTTCCCATCAAAAACTCTTTGACAAGTACCTTTATACCAATACCCTTGCTGAAAACGAATTATTGATAAAGTTGCTGTTTAAAAACGACAGCCTACATAATAAAAGCACATTTGATTACGACGAGTCTTATCGTACATTTTTTGATAACTTTTGGCATCGTATGTCTAACAAGGTTTGCGAAATTCAACTTGATGTTGAAGACTTTAAAGTAATCTGCGAATTGCCTGAAAAAGGGGCACTGGATTTCGTTCTATATGGTGAAAGGGCATACTTAGGAAATCGTGATGGTCTGTTCGAATGTCAGCTAGGCTTTAATGACGATCGTGTTTCACTTGCTTCAAAAGGCTTCAATAGAGTCTTTGATAGTAAAACCATTGGTTTAAACCCACGTATTGGCAACATCTTGGTAAGTGCCAGAGATGGACTTTTTTTGGGAGCAATAGTTTCTAGGGAGGATCGTACTAACGTTAATAAGGATCCGATTGATGAATCATCTCTGCGTACTGGTTGGGCACAATATAATTTTGTGAACTACAAGTCTTCGACCGATGCCAGTTTTTTTGTTAACAAGGTCGAGGAACAAAAGGAAACCATAGGGATTAATTTTTCAGTGGATGATGGCAGTAATAGAAATATGAAAATTACAGAGATCGGTTCAGAAAAGCGTTCTCTTACGAAAACCATTGAACATGCCGCGCCAAAAGATGATGTGATTTATACATTTAACTCGCTCGGCAACTCATTTGCGATTACACGAAAGGGCAATGTATTATTTAGTCGCTTTAAGGATGACTTAAGTGACAGGGAAACGTTAAGTGAATTCAAACCTTTCAGAGGCATTTCATTTGACTTAGATGACCTGGGTTTTCCATTATCTGGCCACGTAGTCCAAATGGGGACGGTTGTTGAGTTCTTTGATAAAGTCTTCCTTATTAGATATGGGGTCATAGAACAGATTAGCAATTTCGAATGCAGGCAGGTCAGGACATTTCCTTCTTCGAAATGGTTTAAAAATATTGCGTTGACTATTTCAGAGGATTGTTTTGAAATTCATACTGTCCATCCGTACCTTTAAAAAATGGCCTCAAATATTAACATAAAAAAAATGTCATGGATAATGGAAGAGGCTTACAAGGTCGTAAAATTAAGGTTAATCCTAATAAAAACGGAAAGGCCGTACCAAAATTGGCACGGCCTTTCTCCCAAAACAGTATGTGCTGTTATTTTGCATTCTTGCGCTCGGTGATTTCCTTGCGTATGTCCGTAGCAAGCACTTTCAATTGCTGCATACTGTTTCTTACTCTCGTACCAGCAGCACTGTTGTGCCTTTCGTAGAACTTGGTTACGTCCTCTTCGATCGAGGCCACCAGTTCCTTTACCTTTGCGAATTTTTCCATATTGATTTAAAATTAGTTTTAATGTTATGGAAACTGCCATTAGACAGTTTTCCGATATAGCTAAATTATAGTTTATTTATAGAATTAGTTCTGTTTGTGAAATAAATGGCGATTACCACTAGATTCGCATCCCCTGGCTCTGTTGTTGCCTTTGCTCGTTAGACCTGCTTTGCGACATACTCTGCGAAAGGGCGGTCTCCTTCATCAGTGCCTCCCTCTTTTCGGGCTTGCCGTCCAGATCATAAAAGTTCAGCTTGCCATAGCGTACCGCCGCTTCCACAAAGAGTTTGATTTCCTTTCCGTCCTTAACGGCAGTGACCATCGGGCGGTTGCCGTTGCGCAATGAGGTTTCCAGTTTTTCGCGCTTGGCAGGGTCTTCGATGTCCTTGATCTTGAAACTGTCCAACACCTTGGAAAGGTCGAAGCCATAGGACGGGTCGTTGAACTGTTTGAAGCCAAGGTTGTTGTGTTTGTCCCTCGCCTTGTCGGTATCGAGCTGCATCCATGCCTTATAGGGTACGCCGTCCCTGCTCAACAGGTCGTCACGGTAGACGGTACGGCCCTGCACCAGGTTTGCGGCCTGTTCGGCGGTAAAGCCCTTGCCGTGGTCGACCCAAAAAGTCTGTGGCAGGTTCTGCGAATAGTAGGTCGACTGGAAATCCTTGGCCACATAGTTGACCTTGCCGCCCTCCATCAGTGCCAGCTGCTGGCTGTCTTCGAACTTTTTGCCAACGGACAGGGCACTGTCGCCCTTCTGCGCCTTGAACAGTTCGATGGCCTCGACCACGTTGCCAACAGGTTTGAACTGTGGCTTGCCGTCCCTTGGCGGGGTAATGACAAAGTACTGCTGTCCCTCTTCCAGTGCCTTGCCCTTGTTCAGGGTAGCCTCGTAGCGGTTGAAATAATAGAAGTCGGACTGTCCCGACTGCTTGAACTCCAGGCTCAGGTCAACACGTCCCCTGGTGCCGTTAATGGTCTCGTGCAGTTTGAAGAGTGGCACGTCCTTTTTCATGTTTTCTTCCATCTGGGCTATCAGCTTTTCGCTGAAGCCCAACATTCTCATCTCATCTCTGAGATCGTCTCGGTTGTTCAAATTCATGGTCTGTTTATCTTTAATGTTATCGGAATGCGCCAAGGCGCTTAATTTCTCCAGTTCGGACATATTGCCCATCACTTTACCCACCACGCCCGTTCGCACCGAAGGTGGAAAGGGCACCTGCCTGTAGAACAGTTCCATGCGAGTGGGGTTGCCCTCGATGATGGCGGCCTGCAAAGGGGTATCCCTAAAGTAGGTGTACATTAGGTAGTCCGTGATGTCCTGTGCCCGATGGTGGTCCTCGTTGGGCCTTTTGGGGTCCGGTACCGAAAAACGGTAGATGTCCTTGAATACCAAATCCATTCTTGCAGTCAGTTCATCGGACATTTGGTAATCGCTCCGTAGCCTTCCCCCGGGATGCTTGCTCCAATCTATGATACTTATCTCATCTTCCAAAAGCTTGCTGTCGACACCGTTGTACACAAAGTGAATGGGAAGTGGATGCTGTGCGGGTAGCAGCAGGGCATAGCCGTCCAATGAAAGGCGGCCATCGGGCTCAAAGCCCAGATAGAGCTCAAAGTTGGCCTTTTCGCTACCGAAGTACCTCGAAGCCGACACTTGGTCAAAGCTCGTCGGGTCGTCGTAGAAATCTTCTATCCGTTTTTCCAGTTCCTCGCTGTACAGTCCTATCGCCCTAAGGTCGTCCAGCAGTTGGGCAATGTTCTGCCTCATTTCCATCATCGGTGTCATGGCCTGTGCTCGTTATTGCGCAGCAGTACCTGCTGGCCGCCCTTCAACTTGACCCTGATGCGCTTGACCTTTCTGCTCAAAAGGTTCTTTGCCGCATCTATCCCCGCGCCTGCGGCCTGTACACCTAGGGACTGCTCCATCGTCAATAGCTGCATCCCCTGTAATGCCGATGAAGCACCGTTTCCGGCAGCCTCGCCCAACTCGGCCTCTGGCGCATCGATACCAATCAGGCCATCCAGCGAGAACACCGATAGGTCTACGGGAATGATGGAGCTGCCCAATCGGATATGCCTGATATTGAGCAATAGCCTTTGGTTGGTGATGTTACAGGCACCGAACAGCAATTGGTTTTTCGGTACCAATATATTCTTGATGCGTAGGGTATCCGTTAAGCGCAGCTTGACCACCGCTCCCTGAGCCACTTTCTGGTTGCCCTCGATGACCGCTGGTATGGCCCTAAAGGCACTATCTGGCACAACGGGCAACTGTTTCAGCTGCTCCTGGACCAGATTAGGGTTCTGTATGGCAATAATCTTGTCCATCATCGAAGCGAGCTGGGCCATTTCGGGGTCGTCGCCCTTGCCGCCAGATTGCATGGTCTTCATCAGTGCCTCTAACCTGTCCACATCGCCCTTCATGGATGCTGGCTGTGGCCTTGTGCCGTTAGCGGCACCCGCATACCCCGCAACCGGTGCAGGCCTGGTCATTTCCACATTCAGCGCCTTCAGCTTTTCGTTGATGGCCCTGGTCTGCGGGTCTTCTTCCTGCCCTGCAAAGCCCAATCGGTCGGCCACGGCCTTGATGCCGTTATCGTCCTTATTGCCCGAACTATCACGTTCGGCCTGCCTGTAAAAGCCCATCTTATCCTTGGGCTCCTCTTTTCCCTTGAAGCTGGCATCGGGCAGAGAGGTGTTGATACCAGCCCCTAAACCTTCAGAGTTGGCAGCTGCATTTCCGCCTCCACCGCCAAGGGCATAGAAGCCCAGTGCAAGGAAGGGGATGACAAGTAGCGGCAGTACCAAAAGTAGCTTCCGCTTGTCCCTTTTCTTTTTTTCCATACGATATAATATTAAATGGTGAATAATCTGTTAACTGATGGCGCTATAGAGCAGGTACAAGAGGTAACCTCCGAATATCAGGCAAAACGCCATCAGCCCATAAAGCAGTTTCCTGCCCGAAAGCCGTCCTGCCTTGCTGTTGAGATAGCTGGCCACACGCTGCTGCACCGAAATGATCTTTCCCGCAATCTTTCCGGCAAGCTCATCACTGGACAGCGCTTCCCTTTTCTTTTTAAATAGCTTCATCTTGTCAAGGCTTTAAAGGTTCATCCTGGTTGACGAGTATCTCCCAGTTCTGCACCAGAAAACCGTGCGGATTGTTGTCCGTTTGGCTCTTGATGTCGCGCACCCTGCCCTGGGTGACCAGCCTGCGCACGAGGGTACTGCTGGAGCGAACCAGCCTTTGGGTAGCGTAGCAGGTAAAGGCATAGGGGTACTGGTCAATATCCAATCTGGTGCTATCTACACTAATCTCCTGGGAAATATTGGCAGAAATGAGGTTGTTGTAATAGCCAGATTCGCGAAGGTTGTCATATTGTTTCTTGCCCGATTCATCGGCCAGATAGAGCGCCCTTGACATGGTGGCCTGTATCGCCTTGTCATCGGGACTCAGCGTAAAGAAATACTGGTGGAAGGTCTTGATATGGTCGCGGAGCTCCACTTCCAGATTGCTCTTTTTGTCCGATGCGACCGCTTCCAGCACCTTGCCGTTATATAAGATATGTATCCTATTCTGTGCCCGGTCCACGATGTCATAGCTCTTGTAGATACAGAAGCACATGCTAGCTACATTGGCCAGGATCAGAAAGATGCTGAAAGTCCTGATGTGCCTAAAGGCGGTGTCGATGTTCCTGAACTGTGTAAACATGATTAAAAGATTTAAAGGTTAATTCCCGGACAGTTTATCGTGCATATAGCCGCCCGCTTTTCCCAGGGCCCGACCTACGGCACCATGCGTTCCCGTACCCTCGGCCTTGCCCGAATAGCCCTCGCCGATATGTTTGCCCGCACTCAAGATATTTCCAGCACCCTGCGCCATCCTGCCTCCACCAGCCGCTGCTACTGCTCCGCCTGCTCCCGCACCGGAGGAGACCATACTGGTCACTTTCTGCAGGAGCGTATTGGCACCGCCCGCATGGACGATATAGCCCGCCACGTTCGGTACCGAGCAGTAGCCCACGATACCAATGATGAGGAAAATAAGGTATCCCATATCGGTGTCGCTGAAGAAGGTATCGCCCTGGGCACCAATCTGTCCGATATCGATCCTGAGCATGTTCTCCTGTATCTTTCCGATGATGCTGCCGAAGATATTGGCCACGGGCAGCCACAAAAAGACATTGACATAGCGTGCCATCCATTGGGTCAGGGTCTGTCCGAACCCGTCGAAGACCGCAAAGCCGAAGACCAGCGGGCCGAGGATTGCCAAGATGATGAGGTAAAAGGTTCGGATGGTATTTATGCACAAAGAAGCAGCTGCAAAGATGACCTGCAATACCTGGCTCATCCATTCCTTGATGCTGTTGCGGAAATTGTAGGACTGCTTGTCCATCCAGAACTTGATGTCGTTGCCGATGCCCTCAAAAAAGCCTTCATCGCTGCGCTCGGGGTCCTTGGGATGCGTGTAGCGGTAGGATAAGAGCCCAGCGCCTTGCCACATTAACTGTGGTAGGTTTCCAAGCCCTCTCCTCCGAACCGCACGTACCTGTCTCCAGGTATACGGCTCTCCGAACAATTTATTCAGTCTAACTTTCCTGCGTGTATTTTGTAATGACATTTTGAACATACTGCTAATGTTTTTCTTTTTCTTGCAATCATTCTTTTCTCCCAATCCTGTTTTCCTTTCAGGTCGCTCAGTTTGCGTATGTGGTGCATTTCGAGATTCTCGGTAGCCCCACATAGTTCACAAACCTTGTTCTGCAACCTCGTAATGAGGCTATTTCTACCACCTGTTTTGGTGACAGTCCTTGGAATGTTGTCCACGTATCCACCACGTGCCAGTTTTTGGCGTTTGAAACCAGTGTTGTGAAATCGACAATAGCGTTGTTTTCCATCTTTGTCTTTGTAGAGGATGGTAAACACACCATTGATATCGTGCTTCCGCTTTTCTTTGTAAATGGAGGTTTGGTATTTCATAGCATAGGTTTTGTACAAAGTTGATGATGTAAAAAGAGGGCTTTATTTCGTAGTTATCTTTGTACTTCAACAGTTTGTTGTAGGCGATCCTGGAGAGGTCGTCGTACTTGAAATCATAGAGGAACATCGAAAAGCCCTTGCGGATGTGCTGGTCGATGATGTGGCGGATGACGAAATAGGACTTTCCCGCACCGGGCGTTCCCGCTACGAGCATCCCACGGAAGGGGTTGATAACGTTGATCCAGCTGTCCCTTTGTTCGTCTTTTAAGCGGTATTTGGTGGGCAGGTTGACCGAGTATTCGTTTTCCAGTAGCCGCTCTTCCTGCGGAAAGGTTTCGTTGTCAGTGTTGAAGATGTCCTTTTTTAGTTTTTCCTTGATGAGCCTTGACAGCAGGCCGCCGCCCGTGAGTATGAGCATGTAGCCCGTAGCGGTGAGGGTGATGTAGCTTATGGCAATGATGCTCGGACTGCCGTTCAGATAGAAACAGAGCACGCTGATGAAATAGAGTATCAGTCCGCTCAGCAGGTAGGCGATAATGGGCCTGAGCTGTATCTTCTCGTCCTTTCTGCCCGAAATGGCCACTAGGGAAATCGCTAGGCAGAGCAGACTGGCGAGTTTAGGTTTTAGGATACTGTTGAACAAACCAGTCTTGGCAATATTTGCCATAATGCGGTCGGTAATTTCCGCGGTCCAGCCCCATTGCTTGAAGGCCAGATAACAGCAGAGGTAAAAATGGATGGCCAGTATAAACACACTGATGAGCCTGGTGAAATCGGCAATCTTGCGCAGGGCCTGTATATCTTCTCCGGTATTCATGATTTTTAGTTTAAATGCGTAGTCCTTTTTTTCTTTTCTTCTTTCTGCGGGGCATGGTCGGTTCATTGGGCGATGTAGGTGCTATGATCTCTTTGAGATACCTGTTCGGAGCAATAGGGGCAAGATAACGGGTAGGTTTGTTGTTGCTTAGGTAGGTGGTTTGTGGTCTGACCGGTCTGAGATAGGTCTTTTTGTGGTCAGTACTGCTAAAACGTTCGGTCAATGCCTTTGCGCCGTAGCTTTTGCCTAAATCACTGCCGTTAAAGACCGAGCGGGTACGGTGGTCGATGAAAGTGGCACCATAGATAAAGCCCTGCTCGTTCTGCCTAAACACCACGCCGATATGTTGTTTCTGTAGCTCTGCCATGAATGTGTTTTTCGTAATGCTATCGTAACCACCGAATACCCATTCGATGCGCCGGGCAATGCTTTCTTTATAGGGCTTGCGCTTTTCCCTGTTGCGCTCGAATTTCTTTTCTATTTCTTTTAAGGTAGGCTTGGTAGCCAATGCACTCGCCTTAAAGGGAATACCCACTCGGTTGCCCTTGCTATCGGTCAGCGAATAGATGAGTCCCCGTTTTTCGAACATCAGCGTGTCCTCTTTCCCACGGTCGGCCGTGACGTTGAACTGTTTTAAGATGGCGTTATATTCGGCAAGGGAAGTGAACTTATAGCTGCGCATGACTTCCGATACCACGTTATAGATGGCCCGTTTGGTCGGTACCTTCCCATAGATGACCTTTTCAATATCAATGGCCTTGACCGCAAGTACCTCACTCTTGTTCCTGCCCTCTGCCTTGATGAGGCCAAATTCTGTTTCCAGTTCCTTTCTTGCTGTTTCCGATAGCGTCCTTCCAATGCCGTGGATGTCGATGCGTTTGCCATTGGGCTGGATGTTGGTGGTCACGATATGGATATGCGGATGGCTGACGTCCTTGTGGTGGTAGACTAGAAAGGGCTGCTCGCCGAAACCGATGCGCTCCATGTAGCGCTGGGCGATTTGTTGGAACTTTTGGGTGTCCACTTTGTCATTCCTGTCAAAGTTGAGCATGATGTGCAGGGCATTGGTCTTTACCCTTTGGTTTAACTGGGTGAGGTGTTCGAAGCGGTTGAGCTTGCCCCTAAAGTCGAGCCCATCGATGTCCATGGCAAAGCCGCTGGCCATGATCAGGCTGGCCTGCATCTCTGCCACCTTGTTCTCGTTATAGATGAGCAGTCCGCGGATGCTCTGTCCGCTGATTATCCTTGTAACCATTTTTCGGCGAGTTTGGTGATGAGCGTTAGCAGTCTTTCTACTTTTGTATCGACTTTTTGATAGAGACTGGCGACTTGTAGGATGTACTGCTGGCGCTGGCTGCCTTCCTTGTCGGTGTTGAAGGTTCGGGTGATCTGGTTGATGTTGATGCCGATGGCCTTGAGTTCCCTGCGTATACCAGCGAGTTCCTCCATCGGTGCGTTTATGGTGGTGTCTGTATAGAACAGGTGGAGCTTCTTTCCAGAGAGTATCCTGCGCACGATTTCGGCGATGGTCTGGTGGCCCGATTCCCTGCGTAGTTTTTCAAGTCTGTTGAATTGCTGCTGGCTCACCCTTACGATGAGGTTGCGGCTCAGTATTTCTTCCTCGTTTTCCTGCTTTTTTCTTGGCATGGGCTGTCACTTTTGGGTGTTCCAAGGATTTGCGAGTTCCGAGCAAATCCCCCGACCTCAAGGGCGGCAAGATTTTTTTCGCGCATGCGAAAATACATCTTGCAAAACACTGGGGTGTTAAAGGTGCGGCCTGTTGGTCGGTGTTTTAGAACGGTGGGTTGGTGGTTAATGAAGGTTGGTTTTAACGCTGTTGCTCTTTGAGCGTTTTGGTGCTCCGGGGCGGAGCAAATGATTGGAGCAGTTTCCGTATCTTACAGCGGGGGTTGATGCGGATGCGCTTGGTTTTGAGTTGGGGTTTACCGTAGCTGGGTATTTTTTGGGTCTTTGTCATGGTTGTACGCTTTTGTTTTTCAAAAGTGCACAGGGTGGTCTTGGTCAAATGAGGTACGTAGGGTTAGACCAATTGGAAGTTTTAAATTTCAGATTGTGAAATATGTGAAACTTTTACACGATCCTTGAAAATGGGAATAAAAATTAGCTTAGTTTTGCCTAAACAAAAATTCCCCGGAAAACCTATCTTCCGAGGAATTTGAATTACCAATATCCCTGCGGGAATATTGTTTTTTCTATTAAGCTGATAAGGGAGTTAATCGCTCCCTTATTTATAGGATAAAGATACCAATGACTTCTCAAAATGGCTCTTTTTAGTTGTTAACACGGTTAAATTTAGTTTGAAACTGGTATGTTTTTAAAACATTGATATTCAGGTTTTTGCAAATGTGGATAACTTTAGGTTTCGGGTGCTTTTTTTTAGGTAGGTAAATGTGGATATTTAAGTATGAAAATAGGTTTTAGTGGTCATGAGACGTTTGTTTGTAGGCAATTTTGGCTGAAGAAGGGATATGAGCATTTAATTGCTGAACGTTCCTTCTCCGACGAAGACGCCGTTGTACATCTGGGGGTTGGAAAGAACATGACCACCTCGATCAAGTTTTGGTTAAGGGGCTTTAATATTATCGATGAAGCGGACCAGTTGACAGAATTTGGCCACTTTCTATTGGCTGGTGCCGATCCATATCTGGAAGACACGGCCAGCCTCTGGTTACTACATTATTCGATCATCAAAAATCAGCGGGTTTTTATTTTCAATAGTTTTTTTAACCAGTTTCTGAAAGAGAAGAACGAGTTTACCAAACCTCAACTGATTGCTTTCCTGAAGCGTAAGACAGAAGAGGCAGGGCTAAAGCATTTTAGTGATAAGACCTATGATGCTGATGCGAATGTTTTCCTGCGAACTTATAATCGTGCAGATGATGGTAAGACTGATGTAGAAGAGGAGACTGCTAATCTGTTGATTGAACTGAACCTGGTCCGTCCGTTCAGTAAACTGGATACGGAAGGCAAGAACATCGTACAATGGTTTCGCGTAGTTAGGGGAAACAGGACAGAACTTCCATTGGCCATTTTGGCCTATGTGATTGTAGATGTTTATGGAGGTCAGGTAGGTACTATTGCATTCAAGGACTTATTGGAAGGTATAAATTCCCCAGGGAATGTTTTTTGTATCACCGAAAAGGGCCTGGAGGACAAACTGATCGAGTTGGCCCAAGCGTTTCCTACGCAATTTGTATATAATGAAACTGCCGGGAATAGGGTGCTACAGATTCGGCAGGAACTGGAAAAAGACATATTTTTAGAAGGATACTATAATGGTTAAACATTTTTCTCCATCCCAAAATATACTGCTGAACAACTTTGAGGTAGCGGATTATATCGTTACCCCGAATGCACAGGAGGTATTTGATTCGCTCATCAGGAGTTATGTTGCAGGTATAAGGTCGTTCAATCTGATTGGTGCCTATGGCACTGGTAAATCGACTTTTCTTAATGCTCTGGCCTATCATGTCAACGAAGAAAAGGTATTCGTGGAACGTGAGGACTGGATGCGCTTTTCAAGCTTTGAGATATTGAAATTGGTCGGAAGCTATGATTCTGTCATTGATAGCGTCGCTGAAATTATAGGTGTTTCGAAGATGAAACCCTCTATTATTGTGCAGGCGCTGGAAACTAGGATTGTAGAAGCTAATGCCAAAGGAAGGGGCTTTATCTTCCTGATCGACGAATTCGGGAAGTTTCTAGAATATGCTTCACGTCATAGCGCGGAAAAGGAACTTTACTTTTTGCAGCAGATAGCGGAATTGGTCAACAATGCTGGTCATGAGGTCGCGTTTATTACCACGCTGCATCAGGATTTTTCCGCATATGCGATATCGTTGAATGCCACCCAACGGAATGAGTGGACCAAAGTTAAGGGACGTTTTAAAGAGCTTACCTTTAATGAACCTGTGGAACAGCTCTTGCTTTTGGCCAGTCGTGTAGTTGAGGGAAGGCCACAAAAAGAGAATATCGGCCATATAAGGCAATTGATAGACATCATCGGAAAGTCCAATGCCTTTCCCCTAAGGGATTACTTTGAGGAAGAAATGGCCAAGAAAATCTGGCCATTGGACTTATTGTCTGGAAGCGTATTGGCACTTGCACTGCAACAATATGGCCAAAATGAGCGTTCGCTCTTTACCTTTTTGAATACGGATAGTTTCTATGGCCTCGATGAATTTGATGCTGAACGTCAAAATTTCTACGGTGTCGCTAATATCTACGATTACCTTAGCTACAATCTCTATTCATTTCTAGGCTCTAAGTCGAATATCCATCATACCAAGTGGGCGGAAATCAAGAATGCCCTTGAGCGGGTGGAAGGTGAAGTAGAGGATAAAGAGCATATGCTTTACAGCACCTTGATCAAGACCATTGGTCTGCTCAATATTTTCAGTCATGCTGGCGCCAAGTTGGATAAAGACTTTATCGTCGCCTATATTGAGCTTACTTCAAAACTTAGGGGCGTAGGTCAGGCCATCGAAAATTTGGAGAAAAGAAACCTATTGGGTTATAATAGGTATTCCCGCCGCTTTTTCTACTCTGAAACCACCCTGGTAAATATTGAGGATGCGATAAACGAGGCTGGTCAGGAAATTAGCAGGGCAAACAATATTGTGGGTTTCCTAAATGGCTATTTACCGTTGGCTCCAGTTTCGGCAAAACGGGCCTATTACGAAAGAGGTACACCAAGAGTATTTGAATATAAGATTACGGATGACCTTTACAGAGCATCACAACCTAGTGGTCAGGTAGATGGGTATATTAACCTAGTCTTCAGTCCTAACGTTACGGCAGCTGGCATCCTTAGGGAATCGGCATCACAGAACCAAGCGGTAATCTACGCCCACTTCTTAAGGGTTGATGATATACGACATTGTATCGAAGAAATCGAGAAGGCGGAAATCGCAAGGGCAAAATACGCTTCGGACAAGATTATCCAAAGAGAGTTGGGCGCGATTATAGACATCCAGAAAAGTCTGCTCAATTATTTTCTTTATGAGGGCTTTTATGATCCGGAATCTGTTCGTTGGTATTACGCGGGAAGAAATATCACTTTTGAAAATAGTAGGGAACTGAATTCTTTCCTTTCTAATATTGTGGACGAGGTTTATCCGTCAACACCGATATTCAAGAGTGAGTTGGCTAACCGTACAAAGCTTTCTGTTGCGATTTCAACTGCCCGTAAAGCATTGTTGGAGGCGATCATCAATCATGAAAATGAAGAGGGACTTGGTATTACCGGTTTTCCACCGCAAAGGGCAATCTATCTTTCTTTACTTAGGGAGACGGGCATACATCGTCTGACGGAGGAAGGATGGATCTTGAGGGAGATTGCCGAGGATGAGGAAGATGAGTATGCCTTTAGGCCATTGTTTGTGGCTTGTCAGGCTTTTATCGAAACCACCGTGGGTGCAAGGCGTACCGTATCAGAGTTTTATGAACATCTTCAACTGGCGCCATTTAAATTGAAAAAAGGCTTTTTGGACTGCTGGATTCCCATCTATCTCTTGATGAAAACAGATAGTTTTGCGCTGTATGGACAAAATGGCTTTATTCCAGAAATCGATACGGAGGTGTTGGAGCTGTTGGTCAAAAATCCGCATCAGTACAGTATCAAGGCATTCGATACCGATGGGATCAAAGTACGTCTGTTCAATCAATATCGCGACTTATTGTCGCTTACTGAAACAAATAGAACCTCCAATGAGACCTTTATCAAAACTATCATTCCGTTCTTTAAGTTTTACAGGGACTTAAAGCCCTATGTTAAACAGACCAGGAATGTAAGCAGAAAGGCACAGTTGGTGAGGAAGGCCTTGACAGATGCAACGGAACCAGAGAAGCTTTTTTTTGAGGATTTGCCCAGTGGTTTGGGATATGACTTGATACAGCTCAGCAATAATCCAGAATTATTGAAGCAATTCAGTATAGATCTTCAGGAGGCTATCAGAGAGCTACGAAACGCTTACGAAGAATTATTGAGCAGGTTTGAGGGGATCATCAATTCTTTATGGAATAACAATAACGCTTTTGCCGATTATAAGGCGCAATTGCGCCAACGTTACCAAGGTGCCTTGAAACAATACCTGTTGCTGCCCTATCAGAAAACCTTTTATGATCGACTATGCTCGCCCTTGGATGATAGGGCTGCTTGGCTTTCTTCCGTAGCGCAGGCTACCGTGGGCAAGACGTTGGATCAGATTACGGATAAGGAGGTCGACCAGTTACAGGAGCGTTTCTTGAACCTGATACATGAGCTTGACAATTTGAATGACATGGCCATGCAGAATATTAATCTGGAACAGGAAGAAGTGTTCAAATTTGAACTAACTGCTCCAGGAAGTACCGTGAACCAGCGGATTGTGCGTTTGCCTAGAAATGCAGACCCCAACTTTCAACAGTTGGAAGCCGGATTGTCCGGTATGATGGAAACAGAGAATAGAAATACAAAAATTGCTATATTAGCTAAACTGTTGAAGCAGACATTGGAAAATGAAGAATAGTGTCAGACATGTGTTAGGTATTTCTGGAGGTAAGGACAGTGCTGCACTGGCCATTTACATGAAGGAGCTATATCCTCAAATGGATATAGAGTTCTATACGTGCGATACAGGCAAGGAATTGGATGAAACCTACCAATTGATCGATAATTTGGAGTCAAAACTTGGGGTGACTATCAAGAAGCTCGATGCTAAGAAGGCCGACCAAGATAACCCATTTGATTTTTATCATCAGTTATTTGGCGGCTATCTGCCTTCGTCCAATGCCCGCTGGTGTACACAAAAGCTTAAGATTGAACCTTTCGAGAATTATATAGGTGATACCCCGGTGATTTCCTATGTCGGAATCCGTGGTGATGAGGATCGGGAAGGCTATATTTCTACCAAGCCCCATGTGCAATCGATTTTCCCTTTCAGGGAAAATATTTGGAGCGAAGAGGTCGTAGGTAAGGTATTGGCTGCTGATAACCAAAAACAGCTATTGGATTTATACAAGGGGCTTTTGACCAAAAACCTTTACCAAAGAGCGGTAGATATTATCAAAACTCCTCTGCGTATGGGCTATACCCAGAATCAAAAGCTAAAAGCGCTACTGGGGCTGGGCATCAAGGAATTTAACCATGCTACATTCCAAAGTTTAAAGAATAGTCAGTTGCCTATTGCTTTGGTGGACAATTTTCCATTATTGGATAATGAGTCTATATTGGTCCGTGATGATATTTTTAGGATATTGCGTGAAAGCGGAGTTGGGGTTCCTGCTTATTACGAAGAAATTCCCTATGAGGTCAACGGCAAACAGGGAAAATATAACCGTAGCCGCTCGGGATGCTTTTTCTGCTTTTTTCAACGAAAAATTGAATGGGTATGGCTCTATGAACAGAACCCCGCTAAGTTCTTTTTGGCAATGGAATATGAAAAGGATGGTTATACTTGGATGCAGGATGAACGATTGGAAGAATTGATTAACCCAGAACGTATTAAACAAATAAAAAAAGAATTTTTAACCAAACAACAAAACGCTGCTCGAAACTATCGCTCTAACAAATTGATTGATATTTTAGACGCAGAGGAAGACGGTTGTTTAGCTTGCTTTGTATAGAATATGAAAAAACAAAATTTAACTTGGCGAATCCAAGATTTAGTTGATGAAAGAAAATCAATAAATCCTAAGCCTCAGTACCAACGGACTGAAGTTTGGACTTTGTCAAGAAAACAAAAACTAGTTGACTCTATTATTAAAGGTTTTGATCTTCCTAAATTTTATTTAAGGAGATTTGAAGATCATCCTTCTGGTTATATTTTTGAAGTGACTGATGGGCAGCAACGTATGCGTGCTATTTGGGATTTTGTCGATAATATTTATAAACTAGGAGAGACTAAAATTGGTGATGTTAAATTAAATGGTTTGACATTTTCTGAATTATCACAAGAAATTCGTGACATCATTTTAAATTTTGAGCTTTCCTTTTCCGAAATTTATGATGCAACCGAGCCGGAAATAAATGAATTGTTTGCAAGACTGCAACAAGGTGTAATATTAAATCCGGCTGAGTTAAGGAACGCCATCCCTAGTATTTTAGGTGCTGAATTAAAGAAACTTCTTTCAAATCCATTTTTTGCTTCTTCAAAAATTGTAGATAAAAGATTTAAGCATCAAGAATACTTGGATCACGCGGCTGCTTTATTTTTTTACCAAAACAATAAGGACTTGAAAGCAAAAGCTATGAGCGAATTATATGTGCAACTTAGTGAGGAAGATGCTGTTGATGAAGTTAAAGAATTAGTCGCTAAATTGAAAGCCAGCTTAGATATATTAAACAAGGTAAATGCTCAAATACCTGGCTACTTTAGGAATAAATGGGCATTTGTTGATGTAATGAATTTTATTTCTAAAAAAATAGAAAAGGGAGAGAAGATTAATGTTAAAAATCTTTCAGCTAGTTTTAAGAAATTTGAAGATGACCGTAAAAATCATACAAGTAAACCTCAAATTTTATTAGATAAAGATGGTGGAAGTTTTGATCCTGAACTGTATAAGTATATAAATGCCTTTAACAAAGACGGGGCCATTAAGACCAATATCGATAGGAGATTACAAGTTTTAGATGCAAAATTATTATTGTAGCGATTTCAAAAAACGGCTAGAGTTTTTTTAAGACCTTAGCCGTTTGAAACTTATATTCCTACATAATATTTATTATATCTTAAATCTGGCTTTTAATTCAACTGAAAAGCAATTTTTATTGTTGTTTTCTAAAAGTTAGTCAAATGTGTGCGGTAGAATTCATATTCTTCATTCACCTACCATTTGTAACAAATCGTTAGTTCCGAAGTTGAGGATAAATTCTGAGTAAAAACTAGAAAATAGGTCTTTCAGATAAATTCCCAAATCCACTTCTTCTTCGTGTTCTTTTGTCTGGTAGATGGTATATTTTCTGTTCTTGGTAATAGTATACAGGAACAAGGTGTGGAAGTATACCGAGGAGATGTATTTTTTGTCTGCGATTTCCAGCTGATCCTGACTTTTACAGTTGGATTTAAAGTTTTTGAGTACATGGCTGTCCATGTTAATTACTATTTTATCCACATTATCTCCGCTCACCTGTGGAATCATGACCACGTCGTAGTCGACTTTGTCATCCAGACCTTCTTCTACTTCATCCCAAGTGGAGTAATCATCCTTTTTTTCCTTGTAAACTAATACAAATGGGGGAAGTCCGATGTTGTCTTCTTCTGCTTCTTCTTCTTTTTTGGTGGTCTCTTTCTTGGCTTCTGGGTCTACAATCTTTACCCAGAATAGTTCCTCCAAATCTTCTCCAGGGCCAGTCAGTGTGGCTTTCAGTTCAATCTCGTCACCAACCTTCACTTCATTATTGGTGGTTAGGTTTAGACGGATGGTACCATCATGAGGACTGGAGGTATTGATGTTAAATACATCCTCTATCTGTTCCTCTACACCAGCTTTATCCCCACCGGTATTTTGATTTTCTTTTGCAGTATAACTTACCAGCCCAATGGTGAACTCTCCCGGCTCTTCTACTCGATCAAAATAGTGGTTTTCTACGTCTGTCTTGAAATGGATAGTCTTTTCCTGCCCTCTTGGTAGGTTGATACACTTTCTACCACCGTCCGACGGTGATTTCACTTTGAGAAAAGAGGGGAAACGTTGTGGTCTGAAAGCCTCCTGCTCTATTTTCTTTGTTTTATGTACATCAGGCTTCTTTTTAGGCTTGTCGTCTTTGATGTCTAGCTTAAAGGCTTGGTTGAGCAGCTTCATCAGGTTGCTATCCATTGGAAGATTCTTGGAGAAAGATTTCAGCATCTCCTGGGTATTTTTGGAATCGACGGATATGGTATCTCGTCTACGTTTTTCTATCTCGGCAAGCCTGCCTTTGGTGCCGCCTAATTTTGAAGTAAGGAATTTACGTAGCTTGGTGGTGTGGTCGCCTTCTTTCAGCCTATCCCTAGAAGCCATAAAGAGATCTTTTCTAAAATCATATTCCATGTGTGTACAGTCTACATGAATAAGAAGATGGTGCCTCAACAGTGTAAATTTCAACGATCTTGAAATGAATTCGGAGGTGAAATGACCGTGTACTTGCCCGTTCATGGAGAAAACGACAGACATATTGTTTTTGAAGAATTCCCTTTGGATAGATTCCTTCGTCTCTTTTACATTTTTATCATCTATTTTGGTATTGAATACGTAACAGGTGACCTTGAATTTCCCAATCTCCTGTTCGTGATAATCTTCAGAAAAATAGTCTTCGATATATTTGTTGTCGTCACCTTCGAGGCGTCTCTTCAATCCGAAGAGATCTCTTTCCAAGTTCCTGTCATCGGGATAGCGATACAAGCGGTCAACAGTGAGTACTGGTAGTGCGGGTTCAAAAAGGTACTCATTGATACTTTGATTGAGGTCTCTGGAGATTACCGAACGGCTTCCGGAGGGAAGGTCGTAAGAATATAGTTTGAGTATACTGCCCGTTTCAAACCAAGTCTCATGGAGACCAAGGTTTAATTTATCTATGGCAAAAGAGGGGATTTTTCCTTCAAGCTTTAAAAATTCGTACCAAGTGTTTTTCTTTCTGCCCTGCTCTTCTTTTGTTAGTGGATGTTGTCTAGTCAGCGTGAAACCAAAATCTCCGGTTTTGTCAAATCTTCGTGAGGCAATCAGTTGATACCCTTTCTTTCCACAGAAAACAATCGCACCGCTTCCGCCCATGTTATATTTTCCCTGAACGAACTGGATTTCATTTTTGTTGCCGCGAAGCAGGGATAGGAATGAGGTTTCAAAATTTTCAGGATGCTGCCCTTCCCCATTATCATAGATGGTAAGAGATGTGTTGCCCCTTGGTCCATCTGCCAGTATCTGTATTTCCTTAGCCTGCGCTTTTCTATGGCTTGTCAAATCCCAATCCCTGTACTTGGGGAAAAATATCGTTCTTGCCTGTTCCATGGTTTTAGGAGCCTCTTCAGAAACTGGATCAATACTGGCCTCATAACATTTCTTCATCAAAGTGGCGTCCACCGAATTGGTAATTTTCTCGATTAGGGCGGCAATGGGAGAAGCCTGCTGGTTTTCTATGACACCATAGTTGTTTTCATTGCCTCCAAGCGGATGCCAGTTGGAAGATTGGAATAGGTCTGTGTTCGAGCTTATGACTTTTTCTAGTTCATCTTCGGTATGGCAATTGAATAATAAAAAGAAAAGTTCTTGAGAAGTCATGTTAGAGCAGATTAGGTTAATGATAGAAATTGGTCGAGTATTTTCTTGAGTTCCAAAAGTCTTGGCCTCAGCTTATTTTCATTTTTCTCATAATAGTCCCTAATTTCTTCTACCCTTTGTTCATTTACAATTTCTTCTCTCAAGCTAGATTTTGGATAATTGGATTTGACATCAGTAAGTAGTGCGGCAAGAAATAATATGTTCAAATCTAGATTCCTATGGATAGGAAGCTCCTCGCTCTGTCTGCTCCACCTGTTGCTAACTCGTCTCCAAACTTTAAGAGAGATTTCATCATGGTCATATTGTGCATTGCCTATTGAAAGTGCTTCAACGTCTGTATTGCCGACATAGAAGCTGTCTATTTTGTCGTAATTGTCAACGCCTATGATTGGTTTATGGCTTAAATGTTTAGGTATACTCATAAATGGTGCTTAAATTAATCTTATTTCCGTGTTGGAGGCTATCTCAAACCAGGTGTTTAGGTATCTGCTCGACTTGATTGCACTACGCAGCTTAATCTGTTTGGCAAGCGGGATATTACCAGCCCTGTTGGGGAAAAGGTTTCTCTTTTCGATCTCAGTTGCTATCGTGTCAAACGAGGCACGTCTTCCTGGGAGGTTCAGAAGAATAATAGCGATTGCCTCATGCAGCTTAATGGTGTTCTTGGTGCTTGTCATTAATTCCTTTTTGTATTTGGTCAAGATCAAAACTATTGCATCAAGTTTATGCAATGCTATTAATATGAAGGTTCAACTGAAGGAAATGTGTAGGGTTGAGAACGCACATTATTCGACAATGTTAAATCTAATCTGTTAATAGCCTTAATTAAAAAAAGAAAATAGGCTCAATCTTCATCACAAGTTACTTATATTTTTTTAATATTCAAGAGCTGATCAGCTTGAGGAGAATCTTCTAAATCTAGATATGGCTAGCAAGAAGTGTAAGCTCTTTTTTATTTGCTGAAATATTTATATATTGATTTATTGCTCAGAACAAATACAAGATGTCAATTTCTCCTTGACTTTTGGCATTTTTTAGTATATTTGATGTAATTCATAGACAGTCAATTAGTTGTGGCTTTTGGGTGAGCATCTGGTGAGCATTCCAAGAAAAACGATGTTTAAATAGGTCTGAAGGGTATTTTCAATGTCCCGTCCGGACCGCAAAAAACCCACTTAGAGATCATCTGAGTGGGTTTTTGCTTTTTAGCCGAAATTGCAACCAGTTTTAATTTGTTAAGGCGTTCTTGTAAGGTGTATCTAGATGTTATATTTCTTTATAATTGTGTGTTTAGGCTAAGGCTAGTACGGCTATATATCATGCTACTTGCATTGCTTGTAGATTTCGGTAATAGTAGCCAATCATTCTGTTCTATTGTATAGATAATTACTAAATAAAGCCAACAAGTTCTTGTACTTTTATGTAGTTTTATTACACTTAATTTATAAGTTAGCACCAATTATAGCAAGGCGACAGTGACAAATAATCTCGGCATATTTAGAAAAGAATTTTTGGAAGCTAACTCTTGGGCACAGAGAAAAGACGGCGTTCCTCTCGACCTGCTTGACAACTTGACTAACGAGGAGCTTAAAATTGCAGAAGTTGAACTTATAAAATTAGCAAGCTTAAAAGACAATTGGCCAATAGTTGGACTTGGACACATAAAATCAAAAGACGCATTACCGAAACTTTATGACTTGCTAGACAAAAGCAAAGGTTCAATGAAAGTGACTATTGCGCATTCAATTTTTCAAATATGTCAAGACACACAAATGATTGAAATTGTTCTTGAAACAATGCCGAGAATAACTAACCAATATGAACTCATTGACGTTTTATATTATTTGCCTGACTTCAAGGATAAGCGAATTACAGAAATGCACAATGATTATAGAAATCACAAAGAATATTTAGTTGCTTATAATGCGACACGTTATCTTGGCTTACCGACAGACGAAGTGGTTGAAAAATTCCGTGACAAGACTAAACCAAAAAGTATATGGAACAGGTTAACGGGAAAATAACTGGTGCTAACACGGGTTTTGCGTCAGGCGGGATGACGTGCAAACTTGGAGCTTTGTGCTTCTATTCAAGTTCAGTGCTGGCCGACAGTTTTGTTCTCCGAAGCCCGCCCGAACGCAAAGCCCGAAACCGTTATAGGGCATTTAAGAAAGACCGTGTTTAAGAGAAAAGAATTGACAGACATATATTCAGCATATCTGAAGACAAACGAAAATCCGTTTGAAAGGCAAGATATGTTAACAAAATTCTGGACAAGTAATAAAACCTATAAGACTGAAAATCTTCAATTTTTAGAATCTGCGGTTGCCGACAAGGATATCCAAAAATTAAAGTTTTCTATTGCTATGGCATTTCGAGATGTGTTGGACAAGGACTATTCCGACATTTTCTATAAAATCATTCTTGAAACGTGGCACGAAGAACATGAAGACATTGTTGAAATAGTTTGCGACTTTAAAGAAGAAAGATATTGCGATGCACTTTTAAAAATAGCATTGGAAGACAAGATTTATCGAAAGTTTGACGATGAAAACGAATCTACTTTAAGGAAATGTGTAAATGCATTGGTAGCTATAAACACTAAAAAATCAAAGGATATTCTTGAAAAATTAATCCTAACGAAAAATCTAAATGTTAGATTTGCTCTTGACATATAGAAATAAAACGCCCTATAACAGCCGTTTTGCAAAAGCGGTAGTTTCGTACTTCTATGACAGTGAAGTGCTAAATTCAAGCTTTGTGCACCTAATAAGTTTTAGTGCAGTAAAACCCCGCCTGCGCTGTAGATTTTGGCAGTAGTAGCCAATCATTCTGTCCCAAACTGTCCACTCCAGCTGATAGTTTTTGTTTTCCATCCCAATCGCACCCATTATCCACCACTTACATTTCTCTAATCCAATCCGACAGGCAACCAAGCTTCCTCACCAGCCTTTTGCGTGGCAGAAGCACAAAGGACTTCAGGCACCACTAAATAACCTATTTAAATTTAGATCAACAAGCTACATCTAAACTTCCCAAAAAAACCGATTATAAAGCGACCAGTATCGTTAAAACATATCGTTCGGCGCATTAACCCTAAACTACATCAAACCACTATCAAACAAGCTTTCTACTGGACACTTTCAAGCGAAAAAAGTGGCCACTTTGAAAAAACAGGTGGCCACTTTTAGGATATCCTCCATGCTAATTAATAGCTCGCGGAATATGAGCGTTAACTATGGGTTTACGGATAATAAGCGGTTTGCCTAAAACGGATTCTGGGACTAGATTTTCAATACTAGTGAGAAAACCGCTTTTATAGGACACGCCATCGTCTGAAGAATTATAGTGGTAAAATGGCATCAGTACTATTTTTGAGGCGAACTCACTATATATCAAATCATATTGTTTTATCCTTTTCAGCAACGAATCATCAAGCGCAAATATTTTTTTTACTTCTGTATCTAGCCTTTTTGAAAGGAACATGGTATCTATTCTTCCATTTTTATCAAAGGAAAATGCGATAGCATAAAAGTAGCCATGATCCTTTTTCAACGTAATGCCGTTATTAACGACCATTCCCTTAAGAATTGTTTCCGTTATAAATGTATCGATACTCGGATTTTTTCTTTGGCCAAACACAAAATTGCATATCAACATGCTTAAAATAATCATCGGGTATCTCATATTTATTAATAAATTGTTGGATTTCAGCTGAAAGGACCTGCCTGTTTTTAGCTTGGAAAAGAATGGTTTCCCATTCTTAATATTGCTTTGCCCTTCCTATAAGTGCTTGGTTAAGCTGTGACATGGCGTTATCGCTGTCACGCTTACATGAATAATTTGTGATTGTTAATAGCAGCAAAGAAAATATCAATGGGAGCTGTTTGGAGGTTAATTTTTGTCATGGTTTGTGCTCTTACCGTAGGGTTTATATTGGCAATAATATAATTAGTTGCCCTAAAAACATCACATGTCATTTATTTTTTACAAAATCGAACCCTTTAGGCTCTTTCATCAAATGCCTTCTATTTGTGATATTCATGTTTTTAAGGGTTGTAGAGATAGATTTCCAGTTATTAACCATTACAATTTGCAGGATAGCAAATGCCTTACATTGCCGATCCAAGATATGCATGTTATCTGAGTGGGTTCTTGCTTTTATAGCCTTTTTTATGTTCCATGTCCTGTTCAGCGTTATCTTTTGAAGTACATGAAGGTGCAAGTTTTAATAGAATGTTGTAGTCTTGCGCAAGTGGCAAGTTTAACCAATTAACTTGCTCGGCGCATATCCAAATAGCTTTTTAAAGGCGAAGGAAAAATGAGAAAGATCCTCAAATCCTAAATCCAGATAAATTTCGCTAGGTTTAAGATGCTTCTTTTGGATAAGAAAATGCGCTTCCTTTAGTCGCTTTTTAACAATCCACCTGCTAGGTGTATCAGCGAAAATTTTAAGGAAATCTCTTTTGAACGAAGAAAGGCTCCTTCCTGTTAAGTAGGCAAAACGCTCCAAGCCCACATTGAACTTGTAGTTTCTGTTCATGAAAGCTTCCAAGTTTATTTTTTGTGGAATGCCAAAATCAAACAAAATATCGCCCAACTGCGGGTTTGTTTGTAGCAAAATTAACAATAGCTCTTCCCTTTTAACTACGTCAAAAGCTTCATTAATTTGATGGCCAGCATTGTAATAGGGCATTAAAGAATACACAAAATTAGTAATCAACTGCGTTTTGGTTAGTTCTACAAAGGCACCTTTAGCTAAGGTATTGCCTTTATTGATCTGGTACTTTTGCTGAAAAGCTTTCAAGAAGGCTTCGTCAAATACCACAACAACTTTTTCAAATTCACCATTAAGCTCCTGTTTTGTATATCTTGCCAGATAATTTTTTCTGATCAAGCAGTATTCGCCTGATTTCATGGTGTACTTCGAGTCGCCATCGTAACCTGCTACTTCGCCTTTGGCCAAATACATAAAAATATGCTCCGGTATAAACTGTTCTGGAGATATTTCTGGACCCATATAGCAGGAAGTTAGTTCTATAGCTTGCCCCGACGTATTTATCTTACTGTTTTCCACCATTGCTTAAACGTTTGGTGCTGGTTCTTTAAATCAACCACTTCGCCAATCATCGGCGTTACCAGCGGTAGGGTATCATTGTTAAGTTTAGTCAGTTCTTTTAGCGGCTCATCCCACTCGTGTAAGGCCAGCATAAATTTTGAAGAGTGTACTGGAAATAACCTTTTAGCACCTAAATCCTTTGCCGCTTGTAAAGTTTCGTGAGGTAAGGTATGTATGGCTTGCCATGCCACATTGTACTGTCCGTTTTCCATAATGGCCAAATCAATAGGGGCAAATCGCTGTCCAATGGTTTTAAAGTGCGTATCATAACCGCTATCACCACCAATAAATATTTTGCCTACAGGAGTTTCTAATACATATGATGTCCACAGGGTGTTATTTCTAGAGAATCCACGACCAGAAAAATGCCTTCCCGGCACGGTATTAATTGTGAAGTTGTCGCCTAGCTGTACACTTTCATTCCAATCTTTTTCAATAAGCTGCTCAGCTTGATATCCCCAGTGTTCAAAATGTTCGCCAACCCCTAAACCGCAAATTACTTTGCCAACTTTGTTGCGCAGGGCCACAATAGTTTCGTAATCCAAATGGTCGTAGTGGTCGTGGCTAATGATTAAGTAATCGATATTCGGAAAATCGTTCACGCCGTAAACATCACTGCCCTTAAATGATTTGGTAGTGCCGGGCAAAGGCGATGCATTTCCACTGAATACGGGATCAATTAAGAAGCGTTTTCCATCGATTTGCATAAAATACGATGAATGCCCAAACCAAACCAATACGTCAGCGTCTTTTGGTAAATTTAGCAAATCTGTTTTAACCGAAGGGATAGGATCTACAGGCTTGCGTCGGGGATGCTTTTTAAAAAACATGTCCACCAAAATCCCAACCATTGAATAGCCTACTGTTAAATTTGGGGTATAACTGATGTTCTGAAATTTGCCATCTTTATAATTTGGAGATTGCATCATTCGTTCTAAGCGCTTACCGCTAGGCGCCTTACCAAATTTTGGCAACCGCATGTAAAAATAGGTAGATATAGCTAGCAAAACTGCTATGCTCAGTAAAACAAACATTGTGTATTTAATTATTTTTAAGGTTTTTTTCACTAATTATGATCAAATATCGGAAACAAAATTGCGCATTAAAAGCGATAGTTGCTTTGTTTAAAAGTTCAATTTCACTTTGTTCAAAAGTTCATTGTTGTACTGTTTTGTATTTTTGGAAAAACAGTTTGCCAAGAAAATCCCAAATCCACCTGTTACTATCTGCTTGGCGTTCTCCACAATCTATAATCCCACTTCTATAGGCAACAAACTTTGCCAGCTTTTGCATTGGCTTAAATTGCAGGTTTTTTTTCACCCAAATTGCTATCCGGTAAGCAAATAAATGTCCCCAAATTTCGGCCACAAAAGAGTCATCACTAATTTGAAGTTGCTTGCCAAAAATTTCTTGGTATTGTGCTTGGATTAGTGCGATTAACTGCGGACTATAACCGTACAAAAATTGTAGGTCTTTCGTTTGTTTATAAGGACTAAAATCAATGCTTACCACGAATTCACAAAAGCTTACATCTATGCTAAAGTGGGCAATTTGATAAGTATGTTTAATCGTTTTGTTCATAGGTTTTTTTATCAACGAGCAAATATCAAACGTTTGCGCAACAAATATGTGTGGGCAACATAGCGTTTGATGTGTCATTTTTTATAATTTAACCAAAAATTACACCACCAAACAAAACCAAATGTATGGAAAGACGAGATTTTATTAAAACTGGTGCACTTGCATCGGCTGGATTTAGCATTTTGCCATCAAGTAGCTTATTCGCAAAAGATACGCAAAAAGTTCGTTTAGGTTACATTGGGGTGGGAGCTAGAGGGATGAACCATATCAATGCTGGTTTGCTTAGGGAAGATGTGGAAATTGTAGCCATTTGTGATACTCAGGAAAGCTCGTTGAAAATTTGTAGAGCTGCCATTGCAAAGTCGGGCAAAGCTGCAGCAAAAGAATACACTGGCTCCTTAGATGCTTATAAAGCACTTTTAGATCGAAAAGATATTGATGCGGTAATCATTTCTACACCATGGCAATTTCACTGTGAGCAGGCTATTTACGCCATGAATGCAGGAAAATATGTAGGCTGCGAAGTAATTGCAGGATTAACAGTCAAAGAACATTGGGATATTGTACGTACCTCTGAAAAAACAGGAGTGCCCTACATGACTTTGGAAAATGTATGCTACCGCCGTGATGTACTTGCTGCGCTGAACATGGTAAGGCAAAACGTTTTTGGAGAGTTGGTGCATTTGGAAGGGGGCTATCAGCACGACTTAAGAGAAGTGCTTTTCAATAACGGAAAGCAATATTATGGTGGTGGCGTTGAGTTTGGGCCAAATGCTTTAAGCGAAGCGCAATGGCGTACGCAATTTAATATTGATGTTGATGGCGATTTATACCCTACACACGGCGTTGGGCCCATCATGCAATGCGTGAATATTAACCGAGGAAACAGATTTACAAACCTGGTTTCGTTTAGCTCGAAGGCAAAAGGCTTGGCAAGTTATGTTGAAGCTAAGTCTCCTGGTCATCCCAATGCCAAAATTAACTATAAAAACGGCGATGTTACCACTACATTAATCAATTGTGCCAACGGTGAAACGGTGATGTTAACACACGATACTCACTTGCCTCGTCCATATTCTTTGGGCTTTAGGGTGCAAGGCACTAATGGCTTATGGATGGATGTCAATAAATCGGTACACATTGAAGGCGTAACTAAACCACACAGTTGGGATAAGGCCGATGATTGGTTCAAGAAATACGATCATCCGCTGTGGAAAAAATACGAAAGCAATGCGCTTGGTGCGGGACATGGTGGTATGGATTGGTTTGTTTTCAACGCCTTTGTGATTGCAGTGCGAGATAAAAAGCAAACACCAATTGATGTGTATGATTCAGTGACAATGAGTGTAATTACGCCGCTTTCTACCAAATCCTTAAAAGAGGGGAACAAGCCGCAACAATTTCCTGATTTTACACAAGGCAAATGGAAGGAGCGAAAAAATACTTTTGCTTTGGATGATAGCGGTTATTAAAGTCGACAAGCTCTAGCAACCAATTACTGTGTTGGCTTATTGATGTTCCCTTAGTTCCGATTCGATTACAATTTTATAACAGCCTTGTTCGCTGTCATCCTTGTTTTTGATTAAATCCAACAAGGTATTGATGGCCCGTTGACCCTGTATTGCTGGAAACTGCTCCACCGATGCTAAAGGTGGATACTGCATGTATTTGGTAATTGGTGCATTGGAAAAACTCACAAACTCAATATCATCGTTTACTTTAATGCCCAGCTTTAGCGCTTGTTTAATGGCAAAGGCGGTAACGTAATCGTTAAACCCTACAATTGCTGTTGGCTTGCGCTTGTGTTTTACCAAAGTTGCCAAGGCCTCATTGGCTCCGGCTTCGCCTAAATCACAGTTCACCACAAAAGTGGGGTCAAACTTCAACCTGTTTTTTTGCATGGCTTTAATATAGCCTTCTTTTCGCTGCCCGCTAGAAATTAAGGATTGCGGACCATTGATTAGGCCTATGTTTCTATGCCCTCGTTTCAACAGATAGTTAACAGCCTCCATGCTTCCAGTTTCAATATTGCTGGCTACGTAGTTGATGTTTTTAAGCGGTGGAATCCTGTCAAAGTAAACAATAGGGATGCCATAATTTTTGAGTAGTTCAAAATGCTCAAAGTTATTTGTGTTTTTCGCTACCGATACCAGCAGGCCATCAATGCGATGATTTTTCATTTTCTCGACGAGCAATTTTTCGCGTTTTTCATCATCGTGTGATTGCGCTACCATTAACGTATAATTGCTGTCATAGGCGATGTCTTCAATGGCACTAATGGCCTCTGCAAAAAAAGCCTCTTCCAGCTCTGGAAGTATTACGCCTATGGTAAAAGTTTTACCTTTTTGAAAGAAGATAGCTGTTTGATTAGGCTCATAGCCCATTTCCGCGGCAGTTTCACGCACTCTTTGTTGCGTGGCTGCGCTTATGCTACGGTGCTGGTGCAAAGCTCTGGATACGGTAGAGAAAGATAAATTGAGTTTTTTGGCGATCTCTTTAATGGTAACAGGCTTTTTCATTTACTCGTTAGGTTTAACAAAAATGGTGCTGCCTTAAAGATAGTTAATCTTGCCTAAATTTGCTTTAAGAAATAAAAAAGCCCATTAATTTGAGGTTAATGGGCTATGTTAATTCATTTTTTGGGAGATTTTTGATCAACCGCTCACTTAAACAATTCCTGCTCATCCCTATCGGCGGTATTAATTTTTTTAAGGAAATCTGCAAATGCTGCGCCATCGTTGTCAGAGTAGGCACCATAGGCATCCAAAATATATCCGATATTCTTATCATTGTCTTCCACTAAATAAAGTACCGAGTTATCTGCCGGGTCAGACATGCCTTCGAACCTATAGGTTTTTACTATGGTTAGGTCATCGGTACTGTAAATTCTGTTCAAATCTTTTGATTGCATTTTACCGTGATCGGTCATTTTTAACTCGTGATCTATGCCTTTTTTTCTTAGTTTCTCTAAGATTTGGCTAAGGGTATTCATTTCAACTGGCTGTTCCATAATCGTTAAATTTATATAGTAAAAACAACCATGTAGGCGAATAGTTTTCAGCTTATCATATTAAACCTAAATGCAAGCAAACCAAATGCTACCCCTGTTGTTGTAATTGTGCCACATAAATAATCGCTTATCAATCAATTAACAAAATGTTGAATTTAAATACTTTGATGATGAAACAGCACCTATTTTACACCTTAATAATCTCTTGCTTTTTTGCATTTGGCTGCACTTCCAAAGATAGGGAAGTTGCCACTGCTAGTTTAAATGCTACTTCAAATGGAGCAGCAATTGGTAAAGCACAGTTTTTTGAAATGTCTGATGGGAAGATTAAAATGGACCTCGAAATCAATATGCCGGAAAAAGCGGATAGCAGCGTTGCAGTACATTTTCATGAACATGGCGATTGTGGTAACATGGGCGAAAACACACATGGGCACTGGAACCCAACTAATGAGCAGCATGGCAAATGGGATTCTGAAAGTTTTCACTCCGGCGATATTGGGAATATCTCGCTAGATAGTAAAGGTCAAGCTAAAATATCAGTAACTACCAACAGATGGAGTGTAGCTGAAAATGAAGCCAACAACATTATTGGCAGAGGCATTATTGTGCATGGTGGCATTGATGATTACGAAACGCAACCTACCGGAAACTCAGGCCCCCGCATAGGGTGCGGCGTAATTACAGCCATTAAATAAAAATCTTTATGGAATAAATTAAGCGTAGCCATCATCATTAAAAAAATGAACTAATGGCTACTCTTAATGTTCCTCAAAACGGCAAGGCCGTAAAAGGAAGTACTCGGAAACCTGTAATGGGCGTGGATTTAACTGCAATGGTTGATCTAGCTTTTCTACTCATTACGTTTTTTATGCTTACCACATCGTTAGGTAAGATGAATGCAATGGATATCGCGAAACCTGACACAACAGCTGATACGGCAGTTAGGACACCCTATCCAGCATCAAAAACAATGACCATTTTATTGGGGAAGGATAACCAACTGGTTTTTTATATGGGAGAAGCCAGTAATAGCCTAATGAAGGTGGCAAACCTATCACAAATACGCAAAGCGATTTTACAACAAAGCGCTTTAATTGCTAAAGATCACCAAAATTCAAAATTTAAAGATCTGTATGTAATCATCAAGCCAACAAATTCTTCTGTTTACAGCAACTTTGTAGACATTTTAGATGAAATGCACATTAACAAAATTAAATCCTACGCTATTGACGATAAGTATATACTCGATGAGGAAAAAAGTTTTATGAAAGCTAAAGGAATATAGCCTTCGAAAAAAAAATCACCTGGCACTCTCATGATGTGTCCAGGTGATTTTTAATTTTTATAAACCAAATGCAGTTTTTACTTGGTCAACGTAATCTAGTTTTTCCCAAGTAAACAATTCAACATTTAAGGTTTTTTGTTCGCCATTTGGCGATTTAAAAGTTTTAGTTACTGTCTCTGCTTTGCGGCCCATGTGTCCGTAGGCAGCAGTTTCACTATAAATAGGGTTTCTTAATTTCAAGCGCTGCTCAATAAAATAAGGACGCATATCAAAAATATCCTCTACAATTTTAGCAATCTCGCCATCGGTTTTACCCACTTTACTTGTACCGTAAGTGTTAATGTAAATACCCATTGGCTTAGCTACACCAATTGCATAAGAAACCTGTACCAAAATTTCATCGGCTACGCCTGCTGCAACCAAGTTTTTAGCAATGTGACGTGTAGCATAAGCAGCACTTCTATCCACTTTACTTGGATCTTTACCTGAAAATGCACCACCACCATGAGCACCCTTGCCACCGTAAGTATCTACAATAATTTTTCTTCCTGTTAAGCCAGTATCGCCGTGAGGGCCACCAATTACAAACTTGCCAGTTGGGTTAATGTGATATTGGATTTGATCATTAAACAAATGTGCGTATTGCGGATTGCTTTCAATGATTCTAGGAATTAAAATGTTGATGATATCTTCTTTGATTTTCGCCAACATGGTAGGTTCATCAGCAAAGTCATCATGCTGAGTAGAAATTACAATAGCATCAATTCTTACTGGTTTGTTGTTGTCATCGTACTCCAACGTTACTTGCGATTTAGCATCCGGACGTAAATAGGTAATTTCTTTGTTTTCACGTCTCAACACGGCAAGCTCCTGTAGCAATTTGTGCGACAGGTTTAATGCCAATGGCATAAAATCTGCAGTTTCATTGGTAGCGTAGCCAAACATCATCCCTTGGTCGCCAGCACCTTGTTCTTCCTTGGTGCTTCTATCAACGCCCTGGTTAATATCCGCTGATTGCTCGTGAATAGCTGAAAGTACACCGCATGATTTTGCTTCGAACATGTACTCGCTTTTGGTGTAACCAATTTTTTCGATCACATCCCTAGCAATCTGCTGCACATCTAAATATGTTTTTGATTTTACTTCACCAGCCAAAATCACTTGGCCTGTGGTAACTAAAGTTTCGCAAGCAACCTTCGAGTCTGCGTCAAAGGCTAAAAAGTTATCAATTAGGGCGTCAGAAATTTGGTCAGCAATTTTATCTGGGTGACCTTCAGATACAGATTCTGATGTAAATAAATACGACATCTTAAATTTTTATTAAATAAAAAAACAATAAAAGTTAAAATGGCTGGCTACCCAAATAGGCTGGTAAATAGAAGTGTAGAAATAAATTAGCACTTTTTTTTACGTGGTTGCAATCCGTCCCAAAACAGGGATGAGCAAATCAGTCCACTCTAACGCCCGCAAAACTACTACAATAAATTTTAATACTCAAAAATTATCAATTATTTTGTGCGCTAATTATTTATGTCGGTGAGCAAGTCCAATATCCTGTTTGTGATTAATCCTATTTCGGGAGGTAAAAAGAAATCTACTTTACCTGCTTTAATAGATAAGTATCTTGACAAGGATAAATTTGCACCCATTTACACATTTACGGAATACGTAGGGCACGCCGCTGAACTTGCCGAGGAAGCAGAGAAGAAAAATTACGATATCATAGTTGCGGTAGGCGGGGATGGCACCATTAACGAGGTAGCCAGTAAGTTGGTACATAGCAATAAAACATTGGGTATTGTTCCCTTTGGTTCGGGCAATGGTTTGGCCAGGTTCTTAAAAATTCCTCTTGATCCTAAAAAAGCCATCGCCTTAATTAATATAGCGCAGCCTCAAACCATTGATACAGCCGAGCTAAATGGTAAAAAATTCTTTAACATGGCTGGGATGGGTTTTGATGCCCATTTAAGTTCGGTTTTTGCCGGTAATAAAAAACGGGGCTTAAAAAGTTATGTTGAACTAGGCTTTAAAGAAATTACTACCTACAAAGCACAACCTTATCGCATTGAAATAGACGGGGTAAAACACGATGAGGCAGCATTTGCTATCAGTATTGCCAACTCGTCACAATATGGAAACAACGTGTACATTTCGCCTAAATCTTCATTAACTGATGGTTATTTAGATGTTTGTATTATCCACCCTATCTCATTGTTAAAACTTCCTTTGCTGGCTTTTCAAATGATCACTGCAAAAACACACCAGTCAAGCTTGGTGAAAATTATCAGAGGAAAACACATCCGCATTGAGCGCAACGCCCCAGATGCGGTACATTTGGATGGCGAGCCACTGCAATTGGGCGAAAAATTAGAAATAAAAATAGTACCTGCTTCGTTAAATATTTTAACACAGCCTTAAAAATTCAAACCGATACAAGATGTGTGACTAATACACAAATCAAGTAGCGAACTAATTAACCATCGAACATAGCATGAAAAAGAAAAAGACGTTTAATGATTTTAGCGGTATCATGTTTTCAACTGATCCTGACTTTGTTTACGAGGAAACCAGCAGTGCAGCTGAAGAAACCTTGCCAAATGCACAGCAGGATTTAAGAGTTATGCTCGACAGAAAAAATAGGGGAGGTAAAACGGTTACCCTGGTTACAGGTTTTGTTGGTACTTATGAAGATTTACAACACCTCACTAAAACGCTTAAAACCAAATGCGGTGTTGGTGGAAGTGCCAAAGACGGCGAGATAATTTTGCAGGGAGATTTTAAAGAAAAGGTGTTTTTACATCTGCAAAAAGAAGGTTATAAAGTTAAAAAGTCTGGAGGCTAATTTTCTTTATAATTATTTGTATTTCAGTTAATTGCGTAATAGTGTAATTGACACAATAAGTAAAATTTTTATCACAATTTGGTGTTTTTTGGATAAATATCTCCTTAGCTTTGCGGCATATTTAAACCAAAAATATGACCAAATATAGAAACCAAAAACCTCAGTTAGACTACCTGGGGCTTTCTGCGTTGGAATTTAAATACCAGCTCAGTGTACCCGAATTAGTCGAAGAAGCAATCAAGAATGGCGAGGGGACATTAGCCGATTCTGGAGCCTTAGCTGTAGATACAGGGAAATTCAAGGGCCGCTCACCAAAGGACAGATTTATTGTTGATGATGACCTAACCCGCGAAACTGTTTGGTGGGGAGATGTAAACATCAAAATTAGTGAGCATTATTTTGATGTGCTTTACCAAAAAATGGTAGCATTTTTAGAGGGAAAGCAAGTTTACGTAAGAGATGCCTACGCTTGTGCCAATAAAAACTACGCAACTAGCATTAGGGTAGTTACCGAGCATGCTTTTCAAAACATCTTTGCCAACAATTTATTTTTAAGGTATAACGAAGAAGAGGAATTGCCCGAACAACCGGAGTGGACTATTATTGCCATCCCATCGTTCTTGGCCAATCCATCCACCGATGGTACCAGACAAGAAAACTTCTCCATCTTAAACTTTTCTAAAAAAATTATACTTATTGGCGGTACAGCTTACACTGGAGAAATAAAAAAAGGAATATTTTCAGTACTTAACTTCGTGTTGCCACATCAAAAAAATACACTTTCAATGCATTGCTCAGCCAATGTGGGCAAGGATGGAGATTCGGCCGTGTTCTTTGGACTTTCCGGAACTGGCAAAACAACCCTTTCTGCTGACCCTAACAGGGCTTTAGTTGGAGATGATGAACACGGCTGGGGCGAAGGTACCATATTCAACTTCGAAGGGGGATGTTATGCCAAGTGTGTTGATTTAACAGCGGAAAAAGAACCGCAAATTTTTAACGCCATTAAATTTGGTGCGCTACTAGAAAACATCAACTATTTCCCTCATTCGCGTAATGTAGATTTTTCTAACATCGATAAAACAGAGAATACGAGGGTAGCCTATCCTTTGCACCACATTAGTAATGCCATGGAGCCTTCAGTTGCACCAGTGCCTAAAAATATCTTTTTTTTAACGGCTGATGCTTTTGGAGTGTTGCCACCAATTGCCAAATTAACGCCGGGACAGGCCATGTTTCACTTCATTTCGGGCTATACAGCAAAAGTTGCAGGTACCGAAACCGGGGTAACTGAACCACAACTTACTTTCTCGGCCTGTTTTGGAAAGGCATTTCTTCCGTTACATCCAACTGCCTACGCTAAATTGCTAGGCGAGAAAATGAAAAAACATCAGGTTAATGTTTGGCTGGTAAATACGGGATGGAGTGGCGGACCTTATGGTATAGGTAGCAGGATGAAATTAGCATACACTAGAGCTATGATTACTGCTGCACTAAATGGTGATTTGGAAAATGCAACATTTGTAAACCATCCAATTTTTGGTTTGGCAATGCCGGTTTCTTGCGCCAATGTGCCATCCGAAGTGCTAAATCCAAGAAACACCTGGAGTGATGCAACCGCTTATGACGCAAAGGCAAATGAGCTGGCAAAAGCATTTTTAAACAACTTTGAGGATTTTACTGAATTTGCCGACGAAGAGATGAAAAAAGGCATGCCGCAGCTCAAAGAAATGGCGGTGTAACACTTTTTTTTCTTTCAAAAATTTGCATTTAATTAAATTTTTAGTTTTAATTGCGTAAAGATTGTCTCAAGGGGCAATCTTTTTTAGTTATGCACGCTTCAACCTAGCTTAAGTAACGAATTAATTGTGTAGCGAATATTTAATTTGTAATTTAAATCAAAATTATAAATTTGCTTCCGCAACAATTCGGCCTATGCTGCGTTGACTGTATTAACTTATTTATTTAATTAGAAATTTAAAAAACAAGTACTAAAACTAAAAATTAAAAAAATGGCAAACGCACCAAAACCTACACCAGCTAAAAAAGAGAGCAGCGCTTCAGCGTCTAACTTATTTGCTACCTTAGTTATTCCAATCTGTATCCTTATTGGTGTAACCCTTTTTATCTTCGTATTAGGTAAACCATCTAACTTTAACGTTCCAGAAGATGTAGCTAAAGCAAACAGTTCATTATCTTTAGCTTTCTATAATGACGATACTCACTCATTTCTTCCTCACCCAGGTAACTACGGTGGTATGGCCTTCAAAGGTGGTTTCATTGTACCTATCCTAATTGGTATGCTTTTAATGGTATTCGTTTTCTCAATTGAGCGTTTAATCGTTATTGGTAAAGCTACTGGTAAAGGTAACTTAGAAGGTTTCGTTAAAAAAATTCAATCATTCTTAAGCACTGGTAACATCCAAGCTGCAATGGCTGAGTGTGATAAACAAGAAGGTTCGGTTGCTAACGTAATCAAATCAGGTTTGAAAAAATACAGCGAAGTAGAAGTTGATACTAACTTAGATGTTGAGCAATCGATCGTTGCTATCCAAAAAGATATCGAAGAAGCTACTGCTTTAGAAATGCCAATGTTAGAGCAAAACTTAACTGTAATTGCTACATTAGTATCTGTAGGTACATTAACAGGTCTATTAGGTACAGTAACAGGTATGATCAAGGCGTTTGGTGGTTTAGCTAACTCAGGTGCTCCGGATCAAGCTGCATTAGCAACTGGTATCTCTGAGGCTTTGATCAACACTGCAACAGGTATCTCTACCTCAACTTTCGCGATCATCATGTACAACATCCTTACTTCTAAAATCGATAAATTAACTTATGCTATTGATGAAGCTGGTTTCAGCATCATCCAAACTTATGCTAGTACGCATAAATAAGAATTATTTTAATTTTTCTTTTGCCGGCTTTATGGAAAACCGGAACAAGTAGCATCATTAGTTAAAATATTAATAATTTTTAGATTATGGGGAAAGCAAAAGTTAAAAGAAGTAGTACCTCGATTGACATGACCGCCATGTGCGATGTGTCATTCCTGTTGCTTACCTTCTTCATTTTAACAGCCACTGCCCGCCAGCCAGATCCATTGGAGATTACAACTCCGTCTTCTTCGGTACAGTTTAAAGTGCCAGATAAAGACATCTCTATTGTGAGCATTGGTAGAGGCAAAGTGTTCTTAGAAATCGTTGGTCAAGACGTTAAAAAAGCAACACTTGCTAGAATGGGCAACATTTATGGTCAAACATTCACCGAAGAAGAAGCAAAGAAATTTGCAGTAGTATCTACGTTTGGTGTGCCGTTTGGAAACTTAAAGCAGTTTTTAGCCATGAATGGAGAGCAAAGAAGTAAATCAGGTATCCAAACAGGTATTCCTATGGATACAACTAACAACAACGAGTTATTTAACTGGATTAAAGAGGCTCGTTATGCAACTTCTGAATTACACGGTATCGATATGCGTTTAAGTATCAAAGGAAACGCAGAAGAAAGTTATCCGGTAGTTAGAAAAGTAGTTGATCTGCTTCAGAGACAAAAAATTAACAAGTTTAGTTTAATTACCACGTCTGAATAAGGGCGGTGCAAAATAGAATTTAAGCAATGGCAGAATTAGATACCTCCAGTAACGACGGGGGCAAAGGCAAGGTAAGGAGTAAAAAGCAGTCGACCAAAGTAGATTTAACTGCGATGGTGGATTTGGCTTTCCTTTTGATTACCTTCTTTATGTTAACCACGTCGTTATCAAAGCCACAGGCTATGGATATTGCAAAGCCTGATAAGGATCCAACGGATGAAAATAAATTAGAGCTTAGAGAATCACAGACGATGACCATTTTATTAGGCAAAAACGACAGAATTGCTTGGTATATGGGAGAAGCTGGAAAATCAGCTCCAACAATTGAAGGTTTCAATGATATTAGAGCCTCGTTGTTGAAGAATAAAAAAGACGTTAAAGACGCAACAGGTAGAGATATTGTTGTGATTGTTAAACCAACCGATGGTGCTACCTACAAGAACTTTGTAGACATCATGGATGAAATCAACATCACTAAAACCAATATCAGCGCACCTGCGGTTGATGACGATCCTAAGCATCTTTTGGATAGCGAAAAAGATTTTATGAAATCTAAAGGGATTTTATAGCGAGTTGATAACAAATAAAAAATTGAGCAATGTCTAAAATAGATTTATTTAATAAGGAATGGATTGACGTTGTATTTGCAAAGAAGAATAAAGCTTACGGTGCTTACGAGCTTCGTCAAACCAACGCTTCTAATACAACTAAATCGTTGTTTATTGCTTCGGCAATTTTCGTATTCCTTTTTCTGGCTCCAAGGCTTTATGCTTTAATTAAAGGATTGGTTCCTGAACCTCCTCCAGAAAAAGTTACCGAAGTAATTATGCAGCCACCTCCGCCAATTAACCCAGAGGTGCAAACTCCTCCACCGGTGGAACCACCACCACCAAAGCAGGATCAGGTGAAGTTCCCTCCACCAGTTGTTAAGCCAGACAACTTGGTACGTGATGAACAACCACCAACCGTTGAGGATTTGAAAAAAGCTGACCCAGGTCAGAAAACAATTGAAGGTGACCCAACTGCAGAGCCAGTACAAATTACGGCTGCGGGTGAAGGTCCAAAACAAGCAGTAGTAGTAGAAGATAATACAGTATACAACTTCGTAAGTATGGAGAACCCTCCAGCTTATCCAGGTGGTATCGAGAAATTCTACAGATTCCTTGGAGATAACATTAAATATCCACCAATGGCTGCTGAAAACAATATTCAAGGAAACGTATTCGTATCCTTCACTGTAGAAAAAGATGGATCGTTAACTGATATCAAAATTGATAGAAAATTAGGTTACGGTACAGATGAAGAAGCAGTACGTGTATTGAAGTTAAGCAAGCGTTGGAATCCGGGTATGCAAAATGGTAAACCGGTGCGTGTTAAATATAACATCCCAATTAAATTCAGCTTACAGCAATAGTTAAGCATGTTTAATTCAGATAATTCAGAACAGAAATCGCCTCAAAAGCGATTTCTGTTTATTTTAGGGGTCGCAATGATCGTCATCTTTTTCGCTTTGGCAATAGCTGTAGCTTTTTTTGGTGATCAAATGAATTTAGACTCAGAGAAGTTTCCTCAAAAATACCGTATCGCTTTTAGCGTGGTATTAATTGTTTATGCAGCCATTAGGTTTTTTAGAATAACAAGAGATAACAGATTATAATGAGAAAAGTATGGAGCTTAGCACTCGTTCTGGTTTTTGCTTTTACCTGTTTTTCATGTAGACGGAAAACAGATAAAGATAAGGTTAGTGAAACGCGTACTTCGGGTAATACAACAATACTAGTTGATGAAACCTATGCTCGTATTCTCGATGATCAAATCGAAGTGTTCAAATCCGACTATCCAGATGCTACCGTAAATGTAGTTGTTGGTAATGAGAATGAGATTTTGCCAAAATTTAGGGAAGGCAAAATAAAAATGCTTATCTTGTCGAGAATGTTAAAACCTGCCGAGGAATCTTTTTATAAGCAAAAGAATAGCCCAATTTATACGGACAGGTTTGCTATTGATGGTTTAGCATTAATAGTTAATAAAAACGTACCAGACTCTACAATTACTGTGGAGGAAGCCTACAATGTGATGCGTGGTACCTCAACTTCCGGTAAAAAGTTAGTTTTTGACAATGCCTACTCAAGTACCATCAGGTATTTTATTGATTCGGCTGGTATTAAGGAGTTGCCAAAACAAGGCGTTTATACGCTTAAGACTACCGATGATGTGATTAAATATGTAGCTGACAATAAAGGTTACATTGGCGTAATTGGGGTAAGCTGGTTGTTAAAAAATGTTAAAGGTTCATCGGCTTATTTATCAGAAGTTAAAACTTTAGCAGTTAAAAATTTACCTAATAAAAAGGGCGGAGATGCCTATTATCAGCCTACACAAAGTAATTTAATCAACGGCAAATATCCGTTTTTAAGAAATGTGTACGTAATAAATGCAGAAGGTACGAACGGTTTAGGCACGGGTTTTGCAAACTGGTTATTAAGTCAACGCGGACAATTAATAGTATTGAAGTCGGGTCTAGGACCTCACAAGATAACAGAAAGAGAACTTAACTTTAAAACTAACGACAAAAAATAGAATTTATCAACTTAGAGAAATAGAGGAAGCTGTAAATATGCAGTCGCAGTATTTCTTAAATTAACAAATGCAGACAATGAAAATGATTAAGAAGAACATAGCCTTGGCCACAGGCTTATTATTGATGGGTAGCACTGCCTCATTTGCTCAAAGTTTAGCCGATGCTAAAAAGGCAATAGATGCTGAACAATACCAAAAAGCAACATCTATGTTAAAAACTTTAGTGGCAAATCAACCTAAAGAAGGTGACAACTACTTTAACTTAGGAAAAGTTTATTTATTAACAGATGATATTGACTCGGCAAAAGCCGCTTTTACTAATGGTACTACAGCTGATGCTAAAAATGCTTTAAACTTTGTTGGTTTAGGCCAGGCAGATTTATTGCAAGGCAACGCCGCTAACGCAAAAACTAACTTTGATAAGGCGATTAGCATTAAAGGTAAAGACTACCAAACTTATTTAGCAATTGGTAGGGCTTACATTGATCAAAAAAATGTAGACTATGCACAAGCTTTGCCAAATTTGCAAAAAGCTGATGAGCTAGATTCAAAAGATAAAGATCCTGAAACTTTCTTGGCTTTAGCTGATTTTTATGCTTATCAAAGAAAAAATACGGAAGCCTATCCAATGTATTTAAGAGCGTTAGATATCAGTCCTAACTTATCAAGAGCTCACGTACAAATTGGTAAAATGTATAAAGATGCATTTGCATTCCCAGAGGCAGAAGCTGAGATCAAAAAAGTAATTGAAACAGATCCTAACTATGGTCCTGCTTACAGGGAGTTAGCTGAAGTTCAAATGCAGTGGTCTTTTGCTGATCCTAAAAATGGTCCGGCTAAAAAAGCGGAGGCATTACAAAACATGAGAAAATATCTAGACCTAACTGATAAGTCTTTTGATTCTCGTTTACGTTATGCACAGTTCTTGGTTTATGCTAGCGATTTTGAGACTTTAGAAAAAGAAGTAGCTACTTTAAATGCCCCAGATCCTAAAAATCCTAAAACTTTCGTAGTAACTAGGATGAGAGGTTATTCATCAATTGAGAATAAAAACTACGAGCAAGGCTTGAAATACATGAATGAGCTTTTCGGTAGAACTCAAGATGCTTCTCGTATTATCGGTTCGGATTACCTTTATTTAGGTAGAGCGCAACAAAATTTAGGTCAGGATAGCTTAGCCTATATTAATATTGCTAAAGCAGTTGAGTTAGATTCAACTAAAGTTGAAGAATTAGCAACTATTGGTAACAAGTATTATACAGCTAAAAACTTCGCTAAAGCTTCAGAAGTATATGAAAAAGTAGTTAAAGCGAATTCTAAAAACCCGAACATAGCAATGGCTTATTACTATTTAGGTGCGTCTAACTATTTTACTTGGGCCTATGCTAACCAAGCAGGAAATACCACTAACAAAGATATGCTGGTTAAAGCCGATACAGCTTTTTCTAAACTAACCAAGTTAGCTCCTGATTACGAAGTAGCATACCTTTACAGAGCTCGTGTTAACAAAAACCTTGATGATGCGGAAAACACTGGTAAATTAGCAGTGCCTTATTATGAGAAATACATTGAGCTAATTTTATCTAAAAGTAAAGAAGCGGCTTCTAAAACACAGTTAATTGAAGCATACAACTACTTGGGAGCTGTTTGGGCATCAACTGACAAGGAGAAAGCTAAAGAATATTTCAACAAAACTTTAGCACTAGATCCATCAAATGCATTAGCAACTGACAACTTGAAGTTTTTAGCAGGCGGTGGCGCAGCAGCTAAAAAAACTCCAATTAAGAAGTAATCTTTATAAGCTTATACCAAAGGCAGGATTTGTAATCCTGCCTTTTTATTTTAATTTTGCCAAAAATCATCATTGTTATGCAAGCACAAAGTACAGCGCAAGATTTTATCCCTATTATATTTCAGGTAATTGTTGCTTTAGGTTTTGTTGTGGTAACATTAGTAGCTACCCACTTTTTAGGCCCTAAAAGAAAAACTAACGATAAGCTTACTACCTTTGAATCTGGTATTAAAGTGATAGGTAACGCCCGTCAGCCATTTTCAATCAAGTATTTTTTAGTAGCAATTTTATTTGTACTGTTTGATGTTGAGGTAATTTTTATGTACCCTTGGGCAGTTAACTTTAGGGAGCTAGGTTGGAATGGCGTAATAGAGATGTTTATCTTTATGGGAACGCTATTACTAGGCTTTATTTATATCTTAAAAAAGAGAGCATTAGATTGGCATTAGAAAGTTAAAAGCTAATTATTTAGATTGTTTCTAAATGATGTTGTTAACCTCCAATTCCTACTAAATATTGTAAATTTGCTGCTTGTCCTAATTATATTTGGGCAAGCATTTTTGTTTATTAGCATGAGTGAAATCAAAATAGTTGAGGCGCCTCCAGGCATTGAAGGAAATGGTTTTTTTGCCACTTCTTTAGACAAAGCAATTGGTTTAGCCCGTTCACATTCATTGTGGCCGCTACCTTTTGCAACTTCTTGCTGTGGTATTGAGTTTATGGCTACCATGGGTTCGCATTATGATTTTGGCCGTTTCGGTTCAGAGAGGTTAAGCTTCTCGCCACGCCAGGCCGATGTTTTAATGGTAATGGGTACCATTGCCAAAAAAATGGGACCAGTGTTAAAACAGGTGTACCTTCAAATGGCAGAACCTCGTTGGGTAATGGCAGTTGGTGCATGCGCATCAAGCGGAGGTATTTTTGATACTTATTCGGTATTGCAAGGTATTGATGAAATCATCCCGGTGGACGTTTACGTTCCGGGTTGTCCACCAAGACCGGAAGCTATTTTAGACGGTTTCCAGCGCATACAGGATTTAGTGAAAAACGAATCGGGCAGAAGAAGACATTCCCCTGAGTACAAAGAATTGTTAGCGAGTTACGGAATACAATAATGGCTAGAGCAACAAATACAGAATTGATTGACCTGCTTGGAGAAAAATTTGGCGAGCAGCTTTTTGATGTTTCTGAGCCTTATGGCTTGTTAACCTTCTCCACCACTAAAGATAAAGTAATTGACGTGCTTTCTTTCCTTAAAGAAAACGGCCGTATCAACTTTAACTTTTTAACCGATATTACTGCGGTACATTATCCTGAAAAGGAGCATATTGCCGTTGTTTATCATTTGCATAGCATGGTAAGCGGTATTAGGGTTCGCGTTAAGGTTTTCCTAAATGAAAAAGATCCAAAAATTGCGAGTGCCACAGTGTTGTGGAACGGTGCAAATTGGATGGAAAGAGAAACCTATGATTTCTTTGGCGTGAAGTTCGAAGGACATCCAGATTTAAGAAGAATTTTAAATATGGACGACTTGGGCGTGCATCCTATGCTGAAACAATACCCATTGGAAGATCCAAACAGGGTAGATAAAAAAGACGAATTTTTTGGTAGATAGTTATGAGTTACAATCAACCAGTATATACAGATAACGATCCGCAAAGCGAACTGGTAACCCTAAACCTAGGGCCTACGCACCCAGCAACACACGGTGTTTTCCAAAACGTTTTGCAAATGGATGGCGAGCGTATCGTTAGTGGCGTTTCCACTATTGGCTACATCCACAGGGCTTTTGAAAAAATTGCAGAACATCGCCCGTTTTATCAAATTACCCCTTTAACAGATCGTTTAAATTACTGCTCATCGCCAATTAATAACATGGGTTGGCACATGACGGTAGAGAAACTTTTGAATATTCAAACTCCAAAAAGGGTAGATTATTTAAGGGTAATTATCATGGAGCTTTCTCGTATTGCGGATCATATCATCTGTAATACCATTATTGCTCAAGATACCGGCGCAACTACTACGTTTCTTTATCTTTTCCAATACAGAGAACATATTTACGAGATTTTCGAAGAAATTTGCGGAGCTCGTTTAACTACTAACATTGGTCGTATTGGTGGCTTGGAAAGAGATTTTAATGATGTCGCTTTTGCGAAAATCAATAAGTTTTTGAAAGAATTTCCAGTGGCCTTGCGTGAGTTTGAAGGCTTGCTAAACCGCAATAGAATTTTCATCGATCGTACCAAAGGTGTAGCAGAGGTAACAGCAGAAAATGCACTAAGCTACAGTTGGACGGGTCCATTGTTGCGTGCAACAGGTATCGACTACGATGTACGTATCAGTGAGCCATATTCTTCTTATCAAGATTTTGATTTCGAAATTCCGGTGGGTACCAGTGGCGATATCTTTGATAGGTATTTAGTGCGTAACGAGGAGATGTGGCAGAGCTTGCGCATTATTGAGCAGGCGATGGAAAAAATAAAATCGGAGCCTAAAGGTGTATTCCATGCCGATGTGCCTGATTTTTATCTGCCAGGAAAAGAACAAGTTTATAATAATATGGAAGCGCTAATCTATCACTTTAAAATTGTGATGGGCGAAATTGATGCGCCGAAAGCAGAAGTTTACCACGCTGTTGAAGGTGGAAACGGTGAGTTAGGTTTTTATTTAATTAACGATGGTGGCCGAAGCCCTTATCGTTTGCATTTTAGAAGACCTAGTTTCATCAATTACCAAATGTATGCTAAAATGAGCGAGGGGATGTTATTATCCGATGCCATTATCAACATGAGTAGTATGAACATTATTGCAGGAGAATTAGATGCTTAAAGTAGAAGAAACACAACCTGTAGAATTTTCATCAGCTTTGCTAGCTAAGTTTGATGAAGTTGTAAAACGCTATCCTGAAGGAAGACAAAAATCAGCGCTGCTGCCTTTACTGCATTTAGTACAAGAAGCATATGGTTGGACTAGCGTACCGGCAATGGATAAAGTTGCTGAATACCTCAATATCCAACCCATTGAAGTATACGAGGTAGCTAGTTTTTATACCATGTATTTTTTAGAGCCAAAAGGTAAATATGTTTTAGAGGTTTGCCGTACCGGACCATGTTGTTTGGTAGGCGCCGAAAAAATCATGAGCCATATTGAGCAAAAACTGGGTGTAAAAGAGGGCGAAGTAACTGCTGACGGACTTTTCAGTTGGAGAGGTGTAGAGTGTTTAGCTGCCTGTGGTTTTGGTCCGGTTTTACAAATTGGCCCAGAATATACGTTTTACGAAAATTTAACCGAGCAATCGGTAGATCAGTTAATAGACGATTTAAAAAATAAAGATTTGCGACAATAGATTTGAGTTTGAGATTGGACACCTAGTCTTACATCTCACATCTCATATCTCATATCTAACAAAATGGGACGTAAACTATTATTAGAACATATCAATGTGCCCGGTATCAATACGCTAGAGGTTTATCGCCAAAAAGGCGGTTACCGTGCGGTTGAGAAAGCATTGAAAACCTTAACTCCAGATGAAATTGTGGAGGAGGTTAAAAAATCTGGATTAAGAGGTCGTGGTGGAGCAGGTTTCCCTACCGGGATGAAATGGAGCTTTTTGGCAAAGCCAGAAGGTGTGCCCCGTTATTTGGTTTGCAATGCCGACGAATCTGAACCGGGGACTTTTAAGGACAGGTATTTAATGACACATATTCCTCATGCGTTAATTGAGGGGATGATTGTATCAAGCTTTGCCTTAGGTGCCAATACTTCTTATATTTATGTAAGAGGGGAGATGATGCCTCAAATTAGAATTCTGGAGCGTGCCATAGCTGAAGCTAAAGCTGCTGGATTTTTAGGTAAAAATATCCTCGGCACAGGTTATGATTTAGAACTTTATGTACAGCCAGGTGGCGGCGCTTATATCTGCGGCGAAGAAACTGCTTTGCTGGAATCTTTAGAAGGTAAAAGAGGAAATCCGCGTATTAAGCCACCATTCCCCGCAATTGCTGGTTTGTATGGCTGCCCAACGGTAGTAAACAATGTGGAGTCCATAGCTGCCGTTGTACCAATTGTAAATGATGGTGGTGATGAATATGCTAAAATTGGTATTGGTAGAAGTACAGGAACTAAATTGATATCAGCTTCGGGTAATTTGGTTAAGCCTGGCGTTTATGAAATAGAGTTAGGTTTACCGGTGGAAGAGTTCATTTATTCTGATGAATATTGTGGTGGTATTGCCAATGGTAAGCGACTTAAAGCAACTGTTGCAGGAGGTTCATCAGTACCAATTTTACCTGCTAATTTAACGTTAAGATATGCCAATGGCGAACCTCGTTTAATGAGTTACGAGTCATTATCGGAAGGTGGTTTTGCTACAGGAACCATGTTAGGTTCAGGTGGTTTCATCGCTTTTGATGAAGATCAATGTATTGTTCGCAACACTTGGAATTTTTCACGTTTCTATCACCACGAAAGTTGCGGTCAGTGCTCTCCATGTAGAGAAGGTACAGGTTGGTTGGAAAAAATCCTTCATAAAATTGAGTTTGGCCATGGCACCATGGATGATATCGATTTGTTGTGGGATGTACAGCGTAAAATTGAGGGTAACACCATTTGTCCGCTGGGCGATGCAGCTTCGTGGCCGGTGGCAAGTGCCATCAGGCATTTTAGAGATGAATTTGAATGGCATGTAAAAGAGCCAATGAAAAGCCAAAGCACTAATTATGGTTTAGCAAATTATGCTAATCCGATTGAGAAAGCTCCTGAAGAAGTTAAAAGTCAAAATTAAAAAGTAAAAATGTCTGAAGAAAAGACATACGATATCAAAAAGAGAGCTTATCATTTTTCGAAAGCAATCATTAACCTGATATCCAACGCAAAATTTGACAGACTATACTTTTCCATTGCTGACCAACTATTAAGAAGTGCGACTTCTGTAGGGGCTAACTTGGTAGAGGCTAAGGCAGGAAGTTCAAAGAAAGATTTTAGGAATTTTTATGCAATTGCATTAAAATCCGCAAATGAGACAAAATATTGGCTTTGCTTGATTAGAGATACTGAAGTCATTGAAATAGATAGAGAGATAATAAAAGGGTTATTGGTAGAGGTTGACGAAATTTCAAAAATTGTAGCCTCAATAATCATTAATTTAAATAAAGAATAGTTAGAAACCACTTAGGTTTTTAATTTTTAATTTTCACTTTTGACTTAAAGAATGAGTGATTTAGTTAAAGTAACCATTGATGGAATAACAGTAGAGGTAGAAAATGGTACTACCATTTTAAATGCTGCCCGCCAAATTGGGGGCGACATCGTACCTCCTGCTATGTGCTATTATTCCAAATTAAAAGGCAGTGGCGGTAAATGCCGAACCTGTATTGTGAAGGTGAGCAAGGGTTCTGAAAAAGACCCTCGACCAATGCCTAAATTGGTAGCATCTTGCCGTACAACAGTAATGGACGGTATGGAAGTGCAAAATATTACCTCGCCAGAGGTTTTAGAAGCACGTGCTGGCGTAGTAGAGATTTTGTTGATTAACCACCCGTTAGATTGTCCTGTTTGCGATCAGGCTGGTGAGTGCGATTTGCAAAACCTTGGATATGAGCACGGCTTGCAAAAAACCAGATACGAATTTGAACGCCGTACCTTCGATAGAATTGACATCGGCGATAAAATTCAATTACACATGAACCGTTGCATTTTGTGCTACCGTTGTGTGTTTACTGCCGATCAAATTACCAATAAACGTGTTCACGGGATCTTAAACCGCGGAGATCACTCAGAAATTTCTACGTATATCCAAACAGCGGTAGATAATGATTTTTCAGGAAACGTGATTGATGTTTGCCCTGTAGGTGCCTTGACCGACAGAACTTTCCGTTTCAAAAACCGTGTTTGGTTTACTAAGCCAATTGATGCACACAGAAATTGTACACACGAAAAATGTAATGGTAAGGTAACACTGTGGTACAAAGGCGAAGATGTGTTGCGTGTGACCGCCAGGAAAGATCAGTTTGGTGAGGTGGAAGAATTTATCTGTAACGAATGTCGTTTCGATAAAAAGAAAACTGCTGATTGGACTTTAGAGCATCCAACGCATATTCCTGATACTTCGGTAATCGCTTCAAACCATTACGAAACATTTAAACCGCTTCCAGTAATTAAAGAAAACTTGTCGTTACAAGAAGCAAATAAACGTGAACTAGAAAAAACTACTAAAATCTAATGGAAATCGATTTTGTTATAGAGAAGTTTATCCTAATTACAGCATTATTTGCCATTAGCTTACTCATTGCAATGTACTCTACTTATGCTGAGCGTAAAGTAGCTGCTTTTTTGCAAGATAGGCTGGGCCCTGATAGAGCTGGTCCCTTTGGTATTTTGCAGCCATTGGCCGATGGGGTAAAGATGTTCATGAAAGAAGAAATTGTACCTGCAAACGCTAATAAATGGCTGTTTATGGTAGGTCCTGGTTTAGCAATGCTCTGTGCTTGTATTGGTACAGCGGTTATTCCTTGGGGGCAAGATGTTCAAATTGCTGGTAAAACTGTAGCCTTGCAGGTAACTGATATCAATGTAGGTTTACTTTATATTTTCGGCGTAATTTCATTAGGTGTTTATGGCGTAATGATTGGTGGCTGGGCATCAAACAACAAATATTCGTTATTAAGTGCTATCCGTGCTGCATCGCAAAATATCAGTTACGAAATTGCAATGGGCCTTTCCATTATTGCTTTGCTTTTGGTAACCAATACGCTTAGCTTAAAAGAGATTGTATCTCAGCAACATGGTTTTTGGGCTGATGGATGGTTCACATGGAACTTCTTTAAGCAACCATTAGGCTTCCTTATTTTTATGGTTTGTGCCTTTGCTGAAACTAACCGTGCACCTTTTGATTTACCTGAATGTGAGGCCGAGTTAAATGGTGGATATCACATGGAGTACTCTTCAATGAAATTAGGATTTTACCTATTTGCTGAGTACATCAACATGTTTGTTTCTTCAACGGTAATGGCAGCACTATACTTTGGAGGCTATAACTATCCAGGTATGGATTACATTGCGGCGCATTGGGGTCCAACTTGGGCACCATTATTTGGGTCTTTTATCTTCTTCATGAAAATATTTGCATTTATCTTCTTTTTCATGTGGGTACGTTGGACTATCCCTCGTTTCCGTTATGATCAGTTGATGGGCTTAGGTTGGAAAGGTTTAATCCCTCTTGCCATCGCAAATATTGTAATTACAGGAATTGTTATTGCTATAGTAAATAATTTTTAGAGCGACATGGAATCATTAAGCAATAAGAAAAAAGTATTAGTACCAAAACCCTTGAGCTTGGCAGAGCGCATGTATTTGCCAGCAATTGCAAGTGGTTTAAAAACTACTATCAGCCACTTTTTAAAGAAGCCAGCTACCGTTAAATATCCAGAGCAGGAACGTGAATTTTCGATTAACTGGAGAGGTATGCACTCCCTAAAAAGAGACGAGCAGGGTAGAGAACGCTGTACCGCTTGTGGTCTTTGTGCGTTATCATGCCCAGCAGAAGCAATTACCATGATTGCCGCTGAGCGTAAAAACGATGAGAAACACCTTTATCGTGAGGAGAAATATGCATCGGTTTATGAAATTAACATGTTGCGCTGTATTTTCTGCGGGTTATGTGAAGAGGCTTGTCCTAAGGAGGCCATTTATTTAGATGGACCAATTGTGCCGGCAGATTACCTGCGTAAAGATTTCATTTACGGTAAAGATAAATTGGTAGAAGCTCCACTAGAGAAATAAGCCTTTCCGTCATTGCGAGGAACGAAGCAATCCTAACAATGATAGAGTAAAACAAATAAGATTGCTTCGTGCCTCGCAATGACGGTAAAATTGAAACAAAACTAAATAAAAATTAATGGGTACATCAGTATTCTATTTCGTAGCAACACTAAGCGTAATATTTGCGCTGATGGTGGTTTTTGCAAAAAATCCAATCCATAGTGTGCTATACTTAATCTTAACGTTCTTTACGTTTACGGTTCATTATGTATTGCTAAACGCACAATTTTTAGCAGTAGTTAATTTTATTGTTTACATGGGAGCCATTATGGTACTTTTCCTATTTGTACTCATGTTATTAAATCTCAATAAAGAAAATGAGCCCAATAAATCGGCTTTGCTTAAAATTATAGGCATAGTAGCTGGTGGATGCTTGGTAGTTACTTTAATTGGTTCTTTGAAATCGGTGGCAATTACAAGTCCGCTAGTATTAAAAAATCCAAGTTTGGGATTGGTAGAGAACCTTGGTAAAGAGCTTTTTGGGCCGTTCATGTTACCTTTTGAGCTGTCTTCATTATTGCTGTTAAGTGCAATGGTGGGTGCGGTACTATTAACCAAAAAGGAGGAAAAAGCAAATGGGTAGTTTATTTGAAAATATGCAGTCGGTACCATTAAACCATTACATTTGGTTTTGTGCCATTATTTTTACCATTGGCGTTGTTGGTGTACTAACACGAAGAAATGCCATCGTAATTTTCATGTCGGTTGAGTTGATGCTAAATGCGGTTAACTTGCTTTTGGCAGCATTTTCGGTACATCACAATGATCCATCTGGACAAGTATTCGTGTTCTTCATCATGGCCTTGGCCGCTGCTGAAGTTGCAGTTGGTTTAAGTATCATCGTTATGGTATATCGCAACACACAATCAATAGATATTAATGTATTAAATCGCCTTAAGTGGTAATTCTAATAAAATAAAATGATTACAAGTTTACTTTGGTTAATTCCAGTTCTTCCGCTTTTAGGCTTTGTGATAAACGGCTTAGGTCGCAATACATTGAGCAAAGGAGTAGTTGGCGTAATTGGCAGTGGGGTGGTTTTAGCTTCATTTATTCTTAGCGTTTGTTTTTTCATGGAGCTTAGCTCAAGCGCCGAAAAACAATTTACCGTTAACTTATTCGATTGGATTAGTGTAGGCAACTTACATATTCCATTATCCTTTCTATATGATCCTTTGAGTGCAATGATGTTGTTGATCATCACTGGCATTGGATTTTTGATCCACGTTTATTCAAGCGCATACATGCATGAGGATGCTGGTTTCGGAAAGTTTTTCGCTTACTTAAACCTATTTATCTTCTTTATGTTGATTTTGGTTTTAGGATCAAACTACATCGTAATGTTTATCGGATGGGAAGGCGTAGGTTTATGTTCATACCTTTTAATCGGTTTTTGGTTTACCAACAGCAGTTATGCAAGTGCCGCTAAAAAAGCATTTGTAATGAACCGCATTGGCGATTTAGGCTTCCTCTTAGGTGTGTTTTTAATGTTCCAGGTTTTTGGAAGTTTAGAGTTTGCCAAAGTATTTCCTCAAGCAGCTAACATGTTGCCCGGAAACGAAACCATTACAGTAATTGCGATATTGTTGTTTATAGGGGCTTGTGGTAAATCTGCACAGTTGCCTTTATTTACTTGGTTGCCAGATGCGATGGCTGGACCAACACCAGTTTCAGCGTTAATTCACGCAGCTACCATGGTAACCGCTGGTATTTACATGATTGCCCGTTCAAGCGTTGTGTTTGATTTAGCACCAATTGCACAAAATATCATTGCCATTATTGGAGCAGCAACGGCGTTAATTGCGGCGTTAATTGCATTAACTCAAACTGATATCAAGAAAGTGTTAGCTTACTCTACCGTATCTCAGCTTGGTTATATGTTCTTGGGTTTGGGAGTTGGTGCATACACAGGCTCATTCTTCCATGTATTAACTCACGCTTTTTTCAAAGCTTTGTTATTCTTAGGAGCTGGAGCAGTAATTCACTCGTTACATCATGAGCAGGATATGCGCCACATGGGTGGATTGAAATCTAAATTGAAAACTACTTTCGCTACGATGATGGTAGGAACAATTGCAATTGCAGGTATACCGCCATTTTCTGGTTTCTTTTCTAAAGATGAAATTTTAGCCCATACGTATCAATACAGTCCAGTGCTGTGGGGTGTTGGCGTGCTAACCGCATTTTTAACTGCTTTTTATATGTTCCGTATGATGTTTTTAACTTTTTACGGAAAATTCAGAGGTTCGCATCATGTAGAAGAGCACATCCACGAGTCGCCAAAAGCAATGACACTTCCATTAGTAGTATTGGCTATTTTAGCGGCCCTTGGAGGTTTGTTAAATATCCCTCACGTATTTGGTGGAAACGAGTGGTTAGCACATTGGTTAACTGGTGCAAAGGTGACCCAAAATCATTTGGAGCTGAGCCATAGTACTGAATTTACTTTGATGGGCGTTTCGGTTTTAGCGGCAGTTGTTGCCATCCTTTTAGCTTATAGCAAATATGTTAAAAAGGCCGAAGTACCTGTAGCGGACGAAGCTCCTCGAACTGCTTTAGAAAAATTATCTTATCACAAGTTTTATTTAGATGAGATTTACGATACTATCATTAGAAAACCTCTAGACGCATTTTCTACCTTCTTTTATAAAATCATTGATAACAAAGTGATTGATGGGTTGGTGAATGGTTTAGGTTGGACGGCTAACGAAGGAAGCAAAAGCTTGCGTTTGTTACAGTCGGGAAATGTTGGTTATTACATCATTATGATGGTTGTTGGTGTGGTAGCTTTAATGCTTTACACTTATTTGTCTATCGCTTAAAATTAGTTCAAATCTTATAAATGGAACTTTTAATACTCATATTTCTACCTTTAGTTGGTGCAATAGCCACGGCTTTATTTGCTAAGCAAAACACAGCAAAGGTAGCTGCTTTAATTTTTTCAATCTTCTCATTGGCGGTAGCCCTTGGTTTGTTGTTTAAATTTATTCCAGATGCAAGCACACAGTTTGAAACCAATTTCACTTGGATACAACAGCTAGGGATTAATTTCCACGTTGGTTTGGATGGGATTAGCTTGGTTACGGTGTTATTAACTAACGTATTAACCCCAATTATCATTTTAGCTAGCTTTAAAAACGAATATAAAAATGCCAATGCTTTCTACGCACTGATTTTATTCATGCAAAGTGGCTTACTTTTAGTATTTACTGCGCTGGATGCTTTCTTGTTTTACATTGGCTGGGAGGCTGCTTTAATCCCGATTTATTTCATTTGTGCTACTTGGGGCGGTAAAGATCGCATCAAGGTTAACATGAAGTTTTTCGTATATACCATTGCGGGTTCTTTATTCATGCTTTTAGGAATTATCTATTTGTATCTTCAAAATCCGGCTAATAATTTTGAAATAGCTGAGTTTTACAAATTGCAATTGGATGCTACCCAACAAGGATGGATTTTCTGGGCCTTCTTTATTGCGTTCGCGATTAAAATGCCAATTTTTCCATTTCATACTTGGCAGCCGGATACGTATACAACTGCACCAACACCTGGTACTATGTTGTTATCAGGAATTATGCTAAAAATGGGTATTTATGGTGTAATTAGATGGTTACTGCCAGTAGTACCTCACGGTGTTCAAGATTGGACCGGAGTGGTAATGGCTTTAGCGGTTATTGGTATAGTATATGCGGCTATTATTGCCTTTAAGCAAAAAGATGCTAAGCGATTGGTAGCCTATTCATCAATCAGTCACGTTGGACTAATTGCAGCAGGTATTTTTACCATTAGCCAGCAGGGTTTGCAGGGCAGTATGATCCAGATGCTAAGTCACGGTATTAACGTAGTGGGATTATTCTTCGTATTGGATATCATTAAATCTCGCTTAGAAACTAATAAAGTTGATGAGTTGGGCGGTTTAGCAAAAGTGGCACCGCAATTAGCAATTACTTTCTTAATCGTCCTTTTAGGAACGGTAGCTTTACCAGGTACCAATGGCTTTATTGGTGAATTTTTATTGTTAATGAGCGTGTACAACTATAGCGCATGGTTAGGAGCCGTAGCTGGTTTAACCATTATTTTTGGTGCGGTGTACATGTTGAGAAGCTATCAAAAAATAATGCTTGGCGAAACAAATGCCTTAACTGCAAGCTTTAAAGACATCGCAGGAACCGAGAAAATAGTGCTTTATACCATTTGTGCACTTATCATCATCATTGGCGTGTATCCTAAGCCATTATTGCAATTATCAGAGGCATCGGTACAACACTTATTGGAACAGATTAATCATAAATTAACAGGGATTAACTAAGCATGAATATCATTATCACCATTGCCGTAACGGCTTTAGTAGTTCTTTATACTGGCTTATTTAAAGCAAAAAAAGCTTTATTGCCTATCACCTTGCTTGGTCTATTGGTGGCCTTAGGCTTTACCGTTAGTGCTTGGGATCAACCAACGGTATATTTTTCAATGATGCAGGTTGATAACTTTGCATTAGCTTTCGGAGGCATCGCTATCATTGGAACATTGTTGATTTTTTTACTAACCCAGCGCTATTTCGCTGATAATAGCCCAAATATTGCCGAGTATTTTACCTTGATTTTATTTGCACTTTGCGGCATCATTATCATGGTTTCCTACAAAAACCTTTCTATGCTGTTCATCGGTGTCGAAATCATGTCGGTGTGTTTGTATATCCTAGCGGGGATTAGAAAATTGAACTTCGCTTCAAATGAAGCATCATTAAAATACTTCTTAATGGGTGCTTTTTCTACCGGATTTTTATTGTTCGGTATAGCCTTGGTGTACGGCGCAACCGGTTCGTTTGATATCGATGTAATACAAACAAGCTTGGTGAACAACATGACCAACGTATCACCTCTGTTTTACCCAGGAATAATTTTAATGATGGTTGGTTTGTGCTTTAAAGTTGGTGCAGCGCCTTTCCATTTCTGGACACCAGATGTTTATGAAGGTTCGCCATCACTAATTACTGCATTTATGGCTACGGTGGTTAAAACAGCAGGATTTGCTGCATTTTTAAGACTGTTTGCTGGTGCTTTTGAGCCATTGCATGATTTTTGGATGCCTGCATTATTGGTAATTGTAATCATCACCCTGTGTTTAGGGAACATTACAGCGCTTTATCAAAAGAACTTTAAAAGAATGCTTGCTTATTCAAGTATTTCGCATGCTGGTTACTTACTATTTTCGTTAATTGTTTTAACTGCAAATTCGGCAAGTAATGTGTTAGTTTATGCTGCTGCCTACACTTTTGCAAGTATAGTTGCATTTGCAGTGTTAATCAATGTAAAACAAAAAACAGGTAGCGATGATATTGAGAGTTTCAACGGTTTAGCTAAGCGCAATCCTTTGGCGGCATTGGCGTTAACCATTGCGATGTTATCTTTAGCCGGTATTCCTTTAACAGCGGGTTTCATTGGTAAATATGTGATGTTCCTTAACGTATTGGAAAACTACCAAATTATATTGGTGGTAATTGCCATACTAAATGCCTTGATTGGTTTTTACTATTATTTCAGAGTGATTATTGCGGTTTACTTTAAAGAAGGCAAGGAAGTTGAACTGGAAACCCCTGTGCAATATAAAGTTGTATTGGTAGTATCAACCATTGTTATTTTAATTTTGGGCGTTTATCCTTCGCTTATTTTAAACTTAATATAGCATAGCGATATAGAATATTATTTGTAGTTTTACGAATAATTGTAACTATGGAGCAATTTTGGAACCATCTGCAGCATCTTATAGATCCTGAAAAACTCCTTAGGGAAGGTGGTTTCTATTTGGTTGTTTTCGTCATTTTTGCTGAAACAGGTTTGTTTTTTGGGTTTTTCCTTCCGGGAGATTACCTTTTGTTTTTAGCCGGAATGTTTGTGGCAACAGGCAAATTGGACGTTAATATTTATGTGCTGGTTTTAACGCTCATTGTAGCAGCAATATCTGGAAATTTTACAGGCTATTGGTTTGGCAGAAAAACCGGACCTGTGCTGCATACCAAAGAAGATACTTTCTTCTTCAAAAAGAAATTCCTAAAAACAGCAGAAGATTATTACCGTAAACAAGGTGCATTTGCTTTAATTATGGGCAGGTTTGTGCCAATTGTGAGAACTTTTGCACCTATTGTAGCCGGCATTATAAAAATGGACTTTAAGAAATTTGTACTGTACAATGTTTCGGGTGCACTTTTATGGATTTGTTCCTTAACTTTGCTTGGTTATTTTTTAGGTAAAAGTTTTGCAAAACAGATTGAGGAGTATTTAGGTTATATCATTTTTGGATTTATAGCCGTTACCACCATTCCGTTAGTAATCACATTTGTAAGAAATAGAATATCAAAAAATACGAATAATTTAGAAGAAACAGAGATTAAAGAAAAAGATGATTAAAGACGAAACCCATCCGTGGCACAGCGTATCTCCTGGCGATAATTTGCCAGAAACAGTAAATGCAATAATCGAAATCCCTAAAGGATCAAAAGCGAAATACGAAATAGATAAAGATTCTAGCTTAATCAAGTTAGATAGAGTATTGTTCTCTTCAGTGATGTATCCAGCAAATTATGGCTTTATTCCGCAAACTTATTGTGATGATAAAGATCCATTGGATATCTTAGTACTATGTTCAGTAGATGTTTACCCAATGACCATTATTGAGGCTAAAGTTATTGGTGTAATGCACATGATTGATAACGGCGAGCAAGATGATAAAATTATTGCGGTAGCAAAAAACGACCCTTCAGTTAACCACATTAACGATTTGGGCGAATTACCTCCGCACACGATGAAAGAAATCGTAAAATTCTTTCAAGATTATAAAGCCTTAGAAAATAAACAAGTTACAATTGAGCATCTTTTGGGCGTTAGATATGCACATAAGGTAATCAATGAGAGCATTGAGCTCTATAATAGTACATTTAGATAATTCTTAATGATTTACTCCGTCGGTACGCCCTTAGTGGCATTGTTTAGTGCAAATTTACCAACATCTGTTTTGGCCGTGGTTACGCCAACCGAAACCGATACTGGTTCAATTGGGTGGCGCCTTTTGTTTGCATTATTTTTGGTGTTGTTGAACGGCTTTTTCGTTGCAGCCGAGTTTGCAATTGTTAAAGTAAGGGCGTCGCAAATTGAAATCAAGGCAAAATCTGGAAGCAGATTGGGCAAAATGGCTCGAAATATTATCCACAACCTTGATGGGTATTTGGCGGCTACACAGCTGGGCATTACATTGGCGTCACTTGGCTTAGGTTGGGTTGGTGAGGGTGTAATGCACACTATATTTCTAAACATGTTCAACAGTTTAGATATCACCGTTAGCGATGCCGTGCTGCATACTGCAGCCACAATTGTGGCATTTTCGGTAATTACCATTATGCACATTGTATTTGGCGAGCTAGCACCTAAATCTTTAGCTATACAGCGTCCGGTTGCAACAACCTTATTTGTTTCGGCGCCGCTACAAGGTTTCTATATCGTATTAAAGCCTGCTATCTGGGTGTTGAACGGATTGGCAACCATTATTTTAAAGCCTTTTGGAATCAGCACTTCTGGTGGTCATGAATCATTGCACAGTAATGAGGAGTTACAGTATTTATTAGAGCAAGGTAAAGAAAGCGGAGCACTTGAAGATAACGAGCATGAGTTGATAAAGAATGTGTTCGATTTCAATGAACGTGTGGTTAAAAATATCATGGTACCGCGTACCAAAATTTCCGGTATCGAGCTTGATGCTTCTAAGGAAGTCGTGGTTGAGAAGATCATCTCTGAAGGTTATTCTCGTATGCCGGTTTACGATGAAATTATTGATAAGATTGTAGGAATTATCCACGCAAAGGATGTATTGCCTTTGCTAGCAAGTAATCAAGATTGGTCATTGGCTGATATCATCAGAAAGCCCTATTTCGTTCCTGAAACGAAAAAAATTAACGATTTGCTTAGCGAGCTTCAGCAAAAACGTATACAGATAGCTATTGTACTTGATGAGTTTGGCGGTACTGCAGGTATGGTAACATTGGAAGATATTGTGGAGGAAATTGTTGGAGAAATCCAGGATGAGTACGACGAAGAGAAACCTATTGTAGAGAAAATTAGCGATACCGAATTTGTGGTAAACGCTTACGCAACGGTTTACGATGTGAACGAACACTTGCCACATGACTTGCCTGAGGACGAAGATTTTGATACTGTGGGTGGTTTAGTTTCTCACGCTTTTGGTAAAATACCTGAAGTAGGCGATCGAGAAGAATGCTATGGTTATTTGTTTACCATCCTTAAAAAGACAGAACAAAATATCGAAACGGTTAAATTAGAGATTGTTATCGATAAAAGCGATATGGTGGATATCCATTAAAAGGGGTTAACTGTAGAATCGTTTAATTGGTTAATTGCCGTTTTTACTTTTTAATTTTGACTTTTAACTTTAAGATGCATTTATCCTACGATAAAAGCGATATGGTGGATATTCATTAAAAGGAGTTAACTGTCGAATCGTTTAATTGGTTAATTGCCGTTTTTACTTTTTAATTTTGACTTTTAACTTTAAGAATGCATTTATTCTACACACCTGATATTGCCTCGGATACTTATACTTTAAATGAGGAAGAAAGTAATCACTGCAATAAGGTGCTGCGTTTAAAAACAGGCGATATTGTACATTTAATTGATGGTATCGGCGGACTTTATGAAGCGGAGATTGTTGAAACAGCAAAACGGGCAGTTAAACTACAAGTAATTAGTAAGCAATCAGCGTTTGGTAAGCGCAACCATCACCTACATATTGCCATTGCGCCAACTAAAAACATGGATAGGTTGGAGTGGTTTTTAGAGAAAGCTACGGAAATAGGTATTGACGAAGTTACACCTTTAATCTGTGACCGCTCCGAAAGAAAAGTGGTAAAGGAAGAACGCCTGGAAAAAGTAGTTACTTCTGCGGTAAAACAATCATTAACTGCTTACCATCCAAAAGTTAATGCAGCCATTTCATTTAAAAACTTCTTGAAACAGACAACTGAAGACGTTAAAATGATAGCGCATTGCCTTGATGCACAAAAACAGGCTATCGCTGACGTTATTGTACCTCACCAAAAATACTTGATACTGATTGGTCCCGAGGGAGATTTTAGCCCCGAAGAGATTGAACTTGCTTTGCAAAGCGAATTTAAACCAGTAACTTTAGGTGATACACGCCTCCGCACAGAAACTGCTGGTTTGGCAGCTTGCTTCGAGGTGAATTTTATCAATAGACAATAATGAAGTGGCAAAGCGTACAATTATCAGTTACCAATATCATCAAGTGTGTTCTTAGCCAAAGGATCGTTAGATGCGCCTTGGCTTTAACTTTAGCCTTTTTACTTTTAACTTCTTTTACTGCTCCTCCAACTTATAAACTAGCGAAGCTGAAATATGCCGGTGGCGGCGATTGGTATGCCAACAGAACCGCCTTGCCAAATCTCATTGCATTTTGTAATAAAAATATTGCTACTAATTTCGTTGCCGAAGAGGGAATTGTTGATGCTGGAAGTGCGGAAATTTTCAATTACCCATTTGTGTACATGACTGGTCACGGTAACGTATCTTTCAATGCACAAGAAGTTGCTAATTTGAGAAAATATTTAGTTGGAGGTGGATTTCTTCATATTGATGATAACTATGGCTTAGACAAGTTTATTAGGCCACAAATGAAAAAGGTTTTCCCTGAACTTAACTTCGTAGAATTGCCAGCCAACCACCCAATCTATCACCAGAAATTTAAATTTCCTAACGGTTTGCCTAAAATACATGAGCATGATAACAAAAGGCCGCAGGGTTTTGCCCTAATTTATGAAGGTAGGGTAGTTTGTTATTATACTTATGAATGCGATTTAGGTAACGGATGGGAGGATTACGGCACATACCCTTCGGATACTCAAGAAAGTAGATCCAACGCGTTAAAAATGGGCGCAAATTTAATTCAGTACGCTTTAACTAACTAATATGAATAAAGTAACGGTCAACAATAATTTTGAGTTTAACATTGAAACAGCAAATGAGGCACTGATAGTAAATGGTACGGCTACTGAACTAGATGTGCTGCAGCTTAATGATAAAACACAGCATATCATCCATAACGGTAAATCATATAACGTGGAGGTAGTTGAAATTAATCGACCAGAAAAAATCGCCAAAATTAAGGTGAATGGAACGGTTTACGATATCAGTGTGGCCACACAGCTGGATTTGTTGTTAAAGCAGCTAGGCATGGAAAATCTAAATTCCAATAAAATAGCGCAGCTTAAAGCTCCAATGCCAGGCTTGGTGTTAAACATCTTAGTTAGTGAGGGCGATGAGGTTAAAAAAGGTGATAGCTTGCTGGTGTTGGAAGCGATGAAGATGGAGAATATCATTAAATCGCCATCAGATGCTACTGTTAAAAAAATTGAAGTAGCTAAAGGCGACAAAATTGAAAAGAACACCGTATTGATCCACTTTAGTTAAAACGGTTCAGATAAAAAGATAGTAATTAACGTGGGTTTTAGATTTAATCAGCTTAAAGTTAATTCGAAACAAATGTGGTTGGAAAGCTCTTTAAAAAGCTGATGCTGAAATGAATTCAGCAGCATGACGTAGCGCCCATATAGCGTTACCCTGAAATCATTTCAGGGTCTGTTGGCACAAAATAACACCCAAAACTCATGTCAATTAAACGAGAACGGCTTCCAATTTGGAAGCCGTTCTCGTTTATATTTCAAATGATGCTAAACAGCAATCTTTATTTTACTTTAAATGGTTTTGGTGCTTTGTTTCTAAACTGCGGTTTTCCTACCGATTTTACTTCTGGAGCGCCAAGCATTGTCATAGCACAACGGAAACCAATATCAGCAGTAGATTCATCTTCTTGCAAAAATCTTCTCGCCGCAGGGTTTAACCACATCGCTTGATCGTTCCATGAACCACCTTTATAAACTCTCGATTTGTTATCGTACAAAGTGATTAATTCGCCATTGCCTAAGTTTTTCTCTTCATCTTTGTAGCCCCTTTGATCAGACTTGTAAGTAGAGTCTACATATTTAGACTGTAGCTGCGCCCATGTTTGCTTTACGCCAGCAGCAGCAGGTTTCATTACCGGACGGCCCTTTCCATCAATTTTAATTACAGCAGATTGAGGATCTCTTTCTTTATCTGCATATTCGTTACCACGGAATGGGTTTAAACCTTCTGTGGCTTCAAAAGTATTTGGTCTGTATACGTCTTGTACCCATTCGTTCACGTTTCCAGCCATGTTGTAAAGGCCAAAATCATTAGGTGTAAAGCTACGTACAGATTGTGTGATACTTCCTTTATCGTTCAATGAACCGCCCACACCCATATAATCGCCTTTTCCGCGTTTAAAGTTGGCTAAAATCATCCCTCTGGTTGATTTTTTAGGAGAAGTGATGCCTAAGCCGTTCCAAGGATAAATTTTCTTTTCGTTGATGTTAGCATATTGTGTATTGCCAATTAAGCCCAGAGCAGCATATTCCCACTCAGCTTCTGTTGGTAAACGATAAGGTTGGAAAATTTCTCCATCCTCTAATCTCACATTTCTTAATGCTTTTCCCTTGCCATTTGCATTTGCTGCATTTGCACTTAAATCAATCGGCGCTCTTTTGCCAACATCCTTAATTTGGCCGTTAAGGTATACCTCTGTATTAAAAATAGTATCAGATTTTTTAACCGGTGCACCGCCTTTTGCTGTAGGCTTATTCAGCTCTTTAAAAGGAGTCATAATACCTTTTTCTCTAAGGATGAACTCGTTCACCCTATCCGTACGCCATACGCAATAATCAGTAGCTTGTTGCCAGCTAACACCTACCACCGGATAATCGCCGTAAGCAGGGTGTCTTAAGTAGTTGTTTACGTAAGGTTCGTTATAGGAAAGCGGTCTTCTCCACACCAAGGTGTCAGGAAGTGCCTCATAATAATACTGAGCCAATTCTTGCTTTCCTTTAAAAGTAGTTTTGATCCAGTGTAAGTATTCTAACCAGTCAGTATTTGAAACTTCGGTTTCGTCCATGTAAAATGAGCTTACCGTTACTTGGCGTTTGTAATTATAGGCCGACATGTCTTGTCCTGGAATGTCCATCGCACTACCGCCCATAATGAATTCACCGCCTTCAATTTCTATCAAGCCTGGTCCAGGGCCTCGTTTAAAGTTCTTTTTTACTTCGAAACCGCCATTTTCTCGTTTGTTGTAAGCATAGCCCGTTTTCTCGGACACGGCGCCGCCTTTAGAGCCGCCGCCACCGCAAGAGCTTAATGCCCCAACGCTGAACAATGATACTACAACGTATAAGTAAATTCTATTCATATATTGCAAATTGCACTTTAGTGGTTAAAAATACACAAAAAAAGAATGTGAAATAAAAAATCTTTTTTCTTGACGAAAAAAAATCATAAAAGCCTGTCGCTGCGTTTGTTTGGAAATAATTAATGTTTGTTGTTTACGGTAGCTTAACGGAGGAATTTGAGTTATATTGTTGATAAATATATAAAAATTTAAAACATGGAAAAAATTGCCCAAGTTGAGGTTGTGCCTGCTTGCTTTATCAATTAAGCGTTTGCTAAGTCGTTGCTGATGACGTTGAAGTTGTGTTTTTAAATAAAAGAACTGATAGATGTAATATTTTGGTTCGTTTTACGTTAAGCATGCAGATTTGACAATTACCTGTGAGATACTTTTTGAAATTAGCAAACACTATGTTAAATTGCGCTGATTAAACGGTTTATGATGAAATTGAAATCCCTGAGCAGGGGCTTGATGCTTTTATTGTTGTTCACAGGAAACAAAGTTCTAGCTCAGCAGACTTCTGGTAGTAGCACCTCACAAACAAATGGTGTTTACCCTTACGTTCCTTTCCTACTAATTACTCCTGATGCAAGAGCTGGCGCTATGGGCGAAGCTGGTGTGGCAGTAGCTCCAGACGGAAACGCGATGAGTATCAATCCAGCTAAACTTGCTTTTTTAGAAAGGCCTTATGGCGTGAGCTTGTCCTATAGCCCTTGGCTTAAAAATTTGGTGCCAGATATCAACCTTGCTTATTTAAGCGGCTTTTATCAGGTAGATGATCGTACGGTTGTTGGTGCGTCGTTAAGGTATTTTTCATTGGGTGATATTGCATTTACTGATGAAAATGGAATTACTCAAGGAAATTTTAATCCTAACGAGTTAGCTTTTGATGCCACCTACTCGCGTAAATTTGGAGAAAATTTCTCGCTAGGAACTGCTGCAAGGTTCATTCGCTCTAACCTAACGCCCGGTTTAGGTAGTGGCAGCCAGCAAAAGGCAGGAACTGCTGTTGCGGTGGATGTATCTGCCTATTTCAGAAAGCCAACAGTTTTATTTGGCAAAGACGCAATTTTGGCTGCAGGTTTAAATCTATCTAACATCGGTACAAAGATGAGCTTTGCAGAAACCCAAAGTAAAGGTTTCTTGCCAGCAAATATGAAGTTGGGTGGCGCCACAACTTTTATCATAGATGATTATAATCAGTTCACCTTTGCTCTTGATTTCAATAAGCTGATGGTTCCTACAGAGCCAGTAAGAGATGCCAACGGTGAAATTATTGCAGGTAAAGATCCTGATCGTTCTGTGCCTGCAGGTATTTTTGGCTCATTTGCTGATGCTCCCGGAGGTTTCAAAGAAGAACTAAAGGAAATTGGAATATCAACAGGTATTGAGTACACTTACAACCAGCAGTTTGCAGTAAGGGCTGGATATTTTTATGAAAATCCTGCAAAAGGAGATAGAAGATACCTTACTTTGGGCGGAGGTTTAAAGTATAACGTATTTAACCTTGATTTCTCCTATTTAGTTGCCAATCCTCAAAATAGCCCTTTAGCTAATACATTGAGATTTTCATTAGCTTGGACCATTGATAAGGTAGTAAAGTAATGATGCGTATTAAAGTAGGTTTTGGCTTTGATGTTCACCAATTAAAAGATCATCATCCGTTTGTAGTGGGAGGCGTGAATTTGGAGCATCATAAAGGTGCTTTTGGCCATTCTGATGCCGATGTTCTATTGCATGCCATTTGCGACGCCTTACTTGGTGCAGCTAATTTAAGGGACATTGGTTTCCATTTTAAAAATACAGACCCGCAATGGAAGGGAATTAGCAGCCTAGTGCTACTAAAAGAAACTGTAAAACTCCTCAAAGACAAAAACTATGAGGTAGGTAATATTGATGCGATGCTCTGTTTAGAAGCACCGAAAATCAATCCACATATTCCACAAATGCAAGAAAATATTGCTGAAGCCATTGGCATTAGTGTAGATGATATTTCTATTAAAGCTACCACAAATGAACAAATGGGTTTTATAGGTAGGGAAGAGGGTGTAGTAGCTTATGCCGTTTGCTTGATACAGAGAAACTAATATAAGTAAGATAAAAAAATGCCGAGATATATTTCTCGGCATTTTTTTTATCGAAGGTTAAGCTTGTTTTACAAACTGTAATTCGCCTAAAATTTTAACTTCTTCGCTTACCATTACACCGCCAGTTTCTAAGGCTGCGTTCCAAGTTAAGCCAAATTCAGTACGGTTAACTTTGCCACTTAAGGTAAAACCAGCTTTGGTATTTCCCCAAGGATCTGTTGCTATACCGCCAAACTCTGCATTTAATTTTACAGGTTTAGTCACATCTTTAATTGTCAAATCACCTTTAACTGCATAGTCGCTGCCATCTTTCTCAACACTAGTTGATTTAAAGCTGATAGCAGGATATTTTTCCGCATCAAAAAAATCACCACTTTTTAAGTGACCATCTCTATCTCCATTGCCAGTGTCAATTGAGCTGATATCGCCTGAAAAAGAAATTGACGCATTGGTAAAATCATCACCTTCTGATTCAAGTTCTGCGCTGAAAGATTTAATGCTTCCAGTCACGGTAGTAATCATTAAGTGTTTTACTTTAAACTGTAATTCGCTGTGGGTTGGGTCTAATGCCCATTTAGTTGTTGCCATAATATTTTTATTTTGTATGATTTCTATTTAATAACACAAAATTAAGACAAGCTGTTTAGCGAAGCGTTGATGTATGTTAAGTAATTAAATGAATTACAATGTTTTGCTTTACCTCGCTTTTTCCGCAAGGTGATGTTTGTGGTTGCAGGAGTTAAAGTGTACTTCCCGTTGTTAATTACGTGCTTTAATTCTCAGCTGTTCATCACTTTTATCTTTTTGCGAAGCCGATTTAATTTTACCGTTTCCGAAAGCATAGCTAAGGGCAAGATAGGCGCCGCTACTTTCCCACTTACGCAAGCTTGTTTGGTTTACGTTGCCTAAAAATATGCTTTGTTGCCAACGCTGGGTATTCAGTATATCGCGGTAAGCAAATGTTAAGCTAAGTTTATCCGCCAGTAATTGTTTTTTCATGCTTAAATCTATGCTTGAAATCGGTTTGGTGCTGTAAATGGAACTTCTACTGGCATAGTTGAACCACCAGCTGATACTTCCCTTAAGCGTATTGCTAATCACTAGCGTGTTGCTTAGGTAGGCGTTAAAACCGAAACCTCCGTTATTTATTTTAGCTAAGCCATTATAGCTGCTCAAATCTGCATTGTAAAACTGATAGTAAGGCTCGGCACTGTAGTAAATGTTCCAAAAGCGGGCTATTTGGGCAGGCGAGCTGATACTTAAGTTAAGCATGCTCCTAGTTCCTGCGTTAACGGGTAAGGTTAAGGTTTGGTCGTTTTGTTGCGTACTGATAATTTCTATCAAATTACTTGTGCTACTGTAGCCTAGTTTAATTTGGGTTTGGCCGTTCAAGGTGATGTCGGCAGTTAAACTTTGGCTAATTTGTGGCAGCAATAAAGGATTGCCCTGATTAGAAAAATAATAATCTGTACGGTATTGATAAGGGTTTTGATCCTGAAACGACGGGCGGGTGATACGTGTATTGTACGCAAATCCAATAGAAATTTTTTGGTTTAGCTGACGGCGGAGGAAGAGGTTTGGAAAGAAATTTACATAGTTGGTATCTGGTAAGTTATTGGTTGTTGGCGCTAGTAACGTTTTTCGCTGTAAAGCAGTTAACTCTGTGCGTAAACCGGCCTGTACATTCCACTTGCCTATGTTTTTGCTCAAATTAATGTAAGCGGCATAGTTGTCTTCCCTAAAATTAAACTGATTACGTTGCGCCAAAGCATAGCCTTGGTTATTAGTTTGCAAAGCACCTAAACTGGTTTTGGTAGTGCTTGCCGAGTACTTTAATCCACTTTCCACGTTGATGTTTTGTAAACTAAAGGTTGCATCAGCTTTAATTGAAGATAAGCTGATTTGTGTTTTGGTGCTAGCCTCAAAGTTTTCAGTTGTGGTATTATATAGGAAAACATTGGATACTGCATTAGTTAAATCAGCATTATAGTTAAGTTGATCGGCATCGATACTGAAGGTGGTTTTGCGCTTACTGGTGTATTGGTAGTTGAGGTTGTAGGCCCAGCGGTTTTCGGTCAAGTTTGCTTGGGTTACCGTAGTAAGCTGATCCGCTAGTTGATTAATGTGGTAAATATTGGTGCTAGCGGCTGACGGAAAATCGTCCCAAACCTGCTGATAGTTAAACAATGCGCCAACTTGATGGCTTTCATCAATTTTGTATTGAATCCCTGTACGCATACCTGGGTTACTGTAGCCCTGCTTTTCTATTCCTTGCTGATCAAAAGTATTGTCGCTGGTAATTCTGCTACTATTCACCTGTGTGTTTTGCAGGCTATTGTCAAAATTCGCATTAGCAAACAGCAACACTTTATTTTGCTTGAAATTAAGGTTAAAGGCACTGTTTTGCCTGTAGTTTTTCATTTGTTGGTAACCCGCTGTAAGGCTGCCGCTAAGCCCGTTTTGTTCTGATTTTTTAAGTACGATGTTGATAATTCCAGCGTTACCAGCAGCATCATATTTAGCGGATGGGTTGGCAATAATTTCGATGCTTTTGATGTTGGCAGCATTGGTTCCTTTGAGTAAGGAGACAATTTGCTGTGAAGTTAGGCTTTGCAATCTACCATCAACTAATACCTGAATACCGGTTTTACCACTCATTTTAACCTGATCTTGCCCGTCTACCGTTACACCTGGAGCTTGCCTCAGCAGCTCTAAGGCGTTCAGTCCAACTGCATTGGTATTTTTATCTACATTTAAAATTATTTTATCTGTTTTGATGGTGATAGGCGGAGGTGTTGCATTAACCAGCACTTGTTGCAGGGTGGTTGTTTTAGTGGTATCCACCTTTTGTTGTGCTTTGCTATAAGTGGGTAAGCTGATAGCTGAAATTATTAAAAGGAGAAGTTTTTTCATGATGTGCATATTTTTGGTACGAAGTAAGCAGTACCATGAACACACATCGCTTCATATTATGATTTGCGTCAAAAAACAGGGCTCAAATTATAAAATGAGTCGTTTATAGCTAGTTGGTTTCGATAGATTACAGAAAATCTTTTGGGTTTTTGTTGGTGAATTTTTTAAATGCTCTATTAAATGTTGCCTTCGAGTTAAACCCCGAATCGAATGCAATGGCTAATAAGGTTTGATTTTTATACTGAGGAAGTTCTATACGCTTGATTACGGCGCTAACGCGATATTGATTGATGTAATCGTTAAAGTTCAATCCAAAATGCTGGTTTACCACCTTGCTGAGTACCACCGAATTGGTATTGAGTTTTTTCGCCACTTCGGTAAGTGTTAAATCTGGTCGCTCAAATAGCAACTGCGTTTCCATTAAGGTAGCTAATTCCTTTTTGATGTGGTTCAACTTTTCATCAGCTAAGCCATTGCTTTGTTTATGGTTTTGTTCACTAATTTCTTCATCAATAGCCTGCAATAATTGCGGCTCAAACATCACTTTGTTTAACGAAAGGCTTGAAAGCTGATAGGCATGAATAGCAATGTAGTACACCACTACTGCAAAAGCTACATAGTAGTACCAAGGTCCAAAATACCTTAATCGTTCAAAAAAAGTAAAGTTGGATAAGATGGAGTTGATGATAGGCATTACGCTAAGCAAGGCAAATGCGTATAAAAAATTCAGCAGCCACTTTAGATTTACTTGATCCGCAAATGATGTGGTAATGGCCGCAAACCGCTTGTATTGTTGGTAATGTTTGATGGATAGAAACAGGTAAATCAGTATGCTAGCGATGGAAAGGTAGGTATACCAAGTCGCAAAATCTGGATCTTCATGTTCATTAGTGAGATGGTAGGTTTTAAAATAAAATAAATCCAGTAAACTAAAAACGGTATTCACCAATAGATAAAGCGCTGCCGGTGCAAAATGAAGCCATTGCCAGGCGGTAATCTTCAGCTCTCGGTTAAAAATTGCTTTCACATAAAAGTATAACAGCGGGCCAATGGCTAAACTGTGTACCAAAGGAACAAAAAATAAAATATCTCGATAGGGTTGATTGTCGTACCAACCGGCAAACCCAACCATAAAAGGGACAATTAGTAAGGCGGCTATGAACAAAAAAGAACCCATTAACTTATCCGCATACTGCTCTTGTTTGAAGCCGCGGATAAAAAAAAGCAAGCTATAAACAACAATATGAAAAAAGAAAATAAGCGGTAGGCAACTGTATAAGTTGAATTGAAATAGCATTAACGAATTTAGCAAACTTTGCTACATTAACAATGGCTATTTTATTTGAAGTGCCTTTTAGCCAAATCTTTACGCACCCTGCTTAATGATTCTGGCGTAATGCCCAAATAGGAGGCAATCATCCACTGTGGAACACGTAACGTTAAATTAGGATACAATTTAATGAAATCAAGGTAGCGTTCTTCGGCAGTGGCGCTCAATAACATGTTGATTCGCTTTTGCATAAACCGAATGGAGTTATGCAGCATCAAGATATTCAGTTCTAAAATTTCAGGAATGATGTTTTTCATGGCCGGGAAAAAATCGCCCTTTACTACTACAACTTCGGTATCTTCAATGGCATCAATAAAAAAGATGGAAGGCTCATTGAAAACAGTGGTATCCCTATCAGATACCATCCAATCTTCTGGCGCAAATTGGATAATGTGCTCTTTGCCTTTTTCATCAACAGAATAGTAGCGTAATAAACCGCTGTTCACGAAATAGGCTTCGCTTTTTAAATCGCCGGCACTAAGTAAAAACTGTCCTTTTTTAACTTGCTTGGTTTTTAGACAACTTACAGCTTCTTCAGCTTGCTGCGCTGTAATGGGCATTCGGCTTTTTAAATAGGCAGCAAATTTTTCAACCATAGCAACTATTTTTTTAAATCAGGAATTTGATCAAAGTTTGCTGCACATTTACCACAGCCAGTGCTACAAGAGTTGCTTTTTGGACTAACGCTACGATATACCAACCTGCCAATATAGGCTACGGCCAGTACAAAAATCGCTATCATCAATATGAACTGAATATCCATGTTTACAAATATAGCTTAATTGTGTAATTGCTGGATGCTAAATTGTTGGAAGATTGTAAAAAGCGGCTGCATTTAGTAACCACTTATGGCGTGTCATCCATTAAACCAACAGTACCGCCAACCCAGTCAAAATCTGCGTTGTAGCGTACGCCAATCATTTTTCCGCGACTTAAACGTGCCAAATTAATACAAAGCTGCGGCTCTTCGCCATCAGGCCACAAGTACATTAAGCGTATTTCTGCTTTAACCCCTCCGCTTGGTGATTGCACCACTGGTTCGTAACTTACCTTTCTCTGTAACACCCAATTTTCTGGATCAGTTATCTTAGCAATATCTTCAGGTTGAACATCAATAATTACACCCATACCAGCAAATGAAAATAGGGGTTTAAGCACATAGTTTTCTAAATCTGTTGGAATAGTATCTACTTCATTTAAAAACTTGGTTTCGGGAACAAATTCGCCATTTAAAAAAGGCATAGTGTACTTGCTGATACGATAAAACCAATTAGGATGTGTAATCCATTCCACGTCTAATGCTGCCCGGGGATCAAAGCCTTTATTGAAAATGCTGGTGTCACTAGCCACTTCGTCGAAAATTAAACGATTGTAAATGCGCTTAATCTGCGTTTTTTCGTCACCATCAACATAGTAAAGCTTTTTGCCTTCTTGCGTGATATCTTCAATAGAAAGTATTTTGATGCCGATTTTACTTGCCGTAACGAAAAAATCGATTGCAGTTTTCTGATTTGGGGCATCTACGTCCATCAATACCACTTCTTTTGGATCATGAGGCCCAACAATTACTTTTTTGAGCAAGTCGAAATAACTTTGGTCGGTTAATCCGTTGAAGTAGGGTGTAAGATTGGGGTCAAGCTGGTAGGCTTTTTTGTAAGTATTGGCCAAATGTGATTGAAAACCATACAACGAAGGAAAACCTTGCAACTCAATTAGCATAGGCACAATTTCGCCGTTAGCATTTTTGCACAGTCCAAAATCAAAGGTTAAAAAATGTGGGTGGTCATTTTCATTGGGAACTTCCCAGTTGCCTGGGATTGATTTTTGCGTAAGACTTTTGAAGTTCGGCTGCTTAATTGTGCGGATGATTTCTTCCCCAGCCCTGATTAATTTCTGCTTTAAATCGTCAGGAATAAACAATGGAGACTCGGCTACCCGAAAAGTGATTTTGGGATAGCCTTCATCCAGCTGACTTAAGAAATTTTGATACTTTTCTTCGCTAAAGTTACCGTTGAATGTTTTTCTGTGGCTTGTTGTCATGGTAATTGCGTTGTTGGTTTCGTCATTGCGAGGTACGAAGCAATCTCATCAACACCGAAATGCTTTAAGACTGCTTCTCCGAATTATCGGAGCAGGCTGTACCTTGCAATGATGGTTGTACTGCCTAAACCGCTTGTAAGGTGTTGATGGCTTCATCCAAAAAATTAGGTAAAATAACACTTTGGGTAAGCATAATTCTATCAGGGTTTTCTAAACTGCCAATCATGTCATCATATTTTTCTTTACCATGATTTTTGATAATCAGGTCCATTTTTTCCTGTAGTTCCAAGTACATTTTCATGCCAACGGGATCTGCTTCGGGATGGAATTGCGTGCCAATCATGTAAGGTGAGAAACGGATGGCCATCATGCAGCGTTCTAAGTCCACATGGGGTCTTTCCTTTTCTATGGCCAATAATTTTGCGCCCATCTTTTCAAAAACAACCTGATTTGGTTGAACCACTTGCCAATCTCTACTGTCTACCGAAAAAAATGGATTGGGTAATCCGTTAAAAACCCGTTCTTCTGCTCCTTCAGCTGTCATCGTAATTGGGAAAATGCCAAATGCATTTGATTTGCGTTGGATTACTTCTCCCAAACCATATTTCCTGCAGGCCAACTGGAATGAATGGCAAATTAAGAAAACGTGTTTCTTTTCATTATGGATCAAATTGAAATCATCTATCCTATCCAGTAAATCGAAAAAATCCGATTCCCATTGCTGCCCCTCTCCATCATAAGGATTGCCGGGACCACCGCTAGAGATATAGATATTGTAGCTTAAATCTGGTACTTCGTTTTTTTGTCTAATGTCAAATACATCTACTACTAAATCAAACTGATGATAGGTTTTATATCGATGTAAAATTTCGTGTATACCCCTCATTCCCTGGTTGGGGAACCCGTTATTCATGTCTATAACGGCTATCTTTATGCTATTTAAATCGCTCATTTTATTTTGCACCAATTAAGGTTTGCGTTGTGATATAATCCACCACAGATTCATAGCTTTTGGTTTGCTCATAAACAGCCAACTGCCTATCAGCTCCGGTACCATTCGCTAAAATTTGGTGTACATAGTTAATGTCCTCGCGGCTACCTAACTCATCTACTACATCATCAACAAAGTCTAATAATTCGAGCACCAAATTTCGGCAATTTACTTCCATTTCTTTACCAAAGTCTATCAAATTTCCGTCAATTCCGTAGCGGGCCGCCCTCCACTTGTTCTCGTTAATGAGTGCCCTGCTGTAGGAAATGAAGTTTAAATTTTGCAAGCGCAATTTGTAAAGCTTGGCGCATAACGCCTGAAATAAGGCCGTAAAAGCCATTGTTTCGTCAATCAACATCGGGCAATCGCACACCCTGAACTCAATCGTTTCAAAAAACGGATGCACCCTGATATCCCACCATATCTTTTTAGCGTTATCAATACAGTTGGTTTTGATAAGGAGTTTTACATAGTTGTCGTAATCCTCAATGCTATTGAAAATATCAGGAATTCCGGTACGCGGAAATTTATCGAACACTTTGGTGCGGAACGATTTATAACCGGTATTTCTACCTTCCCAAAAAGGGGAGTTGGTAGATAAAGCAAATACATGGGGCAAAAAATAGCGCACCTGATTGGCAATATGTATGGCCAGTTCCCTTGATTGAAACCCCACGTGTACATGTAGCCCAAAAATAAGGTTGGAGCGGGCTGCTTCCTGTAGCTCGTTTACAATTTCATTATACCTCGGATGCTCGGTAATGAGCTGTTTTTCCCAGTGCGAAAAGGGGTGAGTGCCAGCTGCACCAATGCGGAGTCCCTGTTCTCCGGCAAGTTGCGCCACAGTGTAACGTAATTGAGAAATTTCTTGCCTCGCTTCGGTAGTGTTTCTGCATATTCCAGTTCCCACTTCTACTACCGCTTGGTGCATTTCTGCCTTTACTTGATCTTTATGGATTTTTTGAGCAGCCTCTACAATTTTTTGGTCGTGTGATGTTAGTTCCCTTGTTACGGGATCAACAATCATGTACTCTTCTTCTATCCCTAAGGTAAACTCATTCATAGATAGTTAAATTGGTTTTATTTGGTTGATTTTTTGGTTGTTGTTTTAGCTACCGCCTTTGGTTTTGCCGCTGGTTTAGCTTTTGCTGCGGTTTTAGGCGCTTTGCCTGTTAATGGAGTTCCGGTGGCACTACTTTTTACATAGTTGCCCCAAGTAAGGTTGTTTTTGCCAAATTCTTGCGCTAAGGCTTTTTCTATCGCATAATTTGCTGCGGTTTCTACCACCCACTCGAAGTTTTCGGCGCCTACGCTTTCCAGGCTTGCATCTGGTGCTGGGTTGCAAAAATCAATGGCTATTGGTACGCCATTGCGCACTGCAAATTCTACCGTATTAAAATCATAGCCTAAATATTGGTTCAGTTTCAAGGTATAATCTTCGATGGTTTTTAGCAGCTTTTCGCTAGGTTTTGGTCCATCAACTACATAACGCAAATGATGCGGGTTGCGTGGTTCGTACTGCATAATGCGCACATGCTTTCCGCCAATACAGTAACATCTAAAGTACTCATCGAAAATGATTTCTTCCTGCAGCATCATCACCGTTTGCTTGGTTTCGCTGTGTTTTTCGAAAAACTCCTCTTTACTGCGCAGCTTGTAAACTTCTTTCCAGCCGCCGCCATCAAAAGGTTTCATGTAGGCAGGGAAACCGGTGTATTCGAAAATTGCGTCCCAATCAAAAGGCATTACCAAATTGGTGAAGGAGTTTTCGTTGGTGTCATCTGGGTGCTCTCTCGACGGAATTAAAGCTGTTTTAGGTACGGGAACACCAATGTTTTCCGCCAAAGCGTTGTTAAAAAACTTTTCATCGGCACTCCACCAAAACGGATTATTAATTACGGCAGTACCGCCCATAGCTGCATTTTTTAAATAGGCTCTGTAAAACGGAACATCTTGAGAAATTCGATCTATAATTACGGCATATTCAGGTTGTTCAGCTTGGAAAACTTTATCAATTTTTACAAATTCGGCTGTAATTCCAGCAACTGCTTTTTGATTTACTCGATCTACAAAAGCTTGAGGAAATGAACGCTCTTGGCCAAATAAAATTCCTATTTTCTTCATCGGTACTATATGTTTTTTAATTGTTGTTTAAAAGTTGAAGTGGTTAAATGCTGACTGATACCTAAATCCTAATACCTGACTACCTTATAATTGATAAATATATTCCGGGAACATGTCTCTCCAAATTGGCCAATCATGGTCGGCGTTTTGTCGGATATCCAGCCAGTGGTTAATGCCTTTTTGGTGCAAAATCCCTGATAATCTTTCATTGTCCTGTCGGCAAATATCACGGTCGCTGGTTCCTAGAACAATTTTCAAGTCCCAAAGTTCAGGGTTGATGTTATTTGGCAAAAAATCAACCGGATTATTGAAATAAACATCATCGTTATAAAAACCATCAAGCTGTCCTGTAATGTCAAAAGCGCCGCTCATGCTAAAAATATGGCTTACCGCCCAAGGATGTCTAAAGCCAAAGTTAGCGGCGTGGTAACCACCAAAACTGCATCCGGCGGTAATTACTTTGGCATGTCCGGTTTGGTTTTTTGCCAGTGGAAGCAGCTCTTCCAACACATATTTATCGTACCAAATGTGATTTTTTACCCTATCTGCCGGGTGTATGTTTTTATTGTACCAACTCAAAGCATCTACACTATCAGGGCAGTAAACTTTGATTTTTCCTTCATTAATAAAGTTCGCTACGGCATCAATCAGTTTGAAATCCTTATTCTCGTAATAGCGGCCCATACTGGTTGGAAACAAAATAACTGGTTGTCCGGCATCGCCAAAAACCAAAGTCTCCATGTCTTTATTGAGACTAGGGCTATACCATTTTTGTAATTCTTCTCTCATGGGCAATGGATTTGTTTTATCAAGATAAGTAAATCATTTTCAACGCACAAAAAATCTTACAAATATTTCAAAACACAAATTCAATTATCGGGTTGCCTGTTTTTTGAGTTATTGGTAACTTTGCATTTTAATTGGGAGGATTGGAGCGCTACAGCTTCGCCTTTCTGTAAATTTAAACTTGTCGTTATTAAAACTGCCTACCAACTCAAATCGAAATCGCTGCAACGTACTGTTGACATAGAAGTGTATATGCCAGAAAATTTACTGGGTAATGAGGTGCTGCACCTACTTTTAGTGAACGATGGCCAGGATTTAGCGCAGATGCAGCTAGAGGAAAGCTTAAAATCTCTTTATGCCAAGTGGCTGATAGAACCTGTGGTTACCGTTGGAATTAAGGCTGGAGAAGAACGCTTGCAGGAATATGGCGTGGCAAATAAGCCTGATTTTAAAAAGAGGGGAAGCAAGGCGCAATTATATACCGAGTTTGTACTGAATGAGCTACTGCCTTTTTTACACCAAGAAATAGGTAAGCCCATCAATGGTAAAAAGGCCTTCGCTGGATTTTCATTAGGTGGTTTAACGGCTTTTGATGTGGCTTGGAACCATAGTGATATCTTCGATGTGGTGGGCGTTTTTTCGGGTTCTTTTTGGTGGCGTACAAAAGATTTAAGTGAAGGCTACACCGATAGTGATCGAATTTTACATCAAATGATAGCGGATTCCAAAGAAAAGCCTAACCTAAAATTTTGGTTAATGACTGGCACTGAAGACGAAAAAGCGGATAGAAATCAAAATTTTATTATCGACTCCATAGATGACACCGTTGATGTAATTAAAGAGCTAGTAAAAAAGGGTTTCCAGCGGCCAGATGATATTTTTTATTACGAAATGGTGGGCGGTAAACACGATGTGCCCACTTGGGGCAAAGCATTTCCTAAGTTTTTGGAATGGGCTTTTGCGAAGAGGACATCTTTCTAGTTAAAGTGAGCTCACTTTTAGGTAATTTCTTTTTGCATCGTTAAGCTAATCGATAAATCTTTATTTGAATTAAACCTAAGGGGATTTTTTTTACTCCAAGTGATAGTTTAAATGATGTTTTTATGAGAAAAGCCTACCTTTTTGCTTTCGTTTTTTTAGCTGCATTTTTATCTTGCTCCAAACACAGCACCGATACTGTTCCAGTAGAAACTGACGATGATTTACTAGGCCCAATTTCTAGGCCACAAAGTGGATACGGTGCAGATGGCACCTATACCGTTGCCAGCGTAAGTTTTGCTAGCCCAACTTATACGGGGAAACAGGTTACTATTTTTTACCCAAAGGAAGCTACAGGGCCACGACCTGTGCTATTTTACTCACATCCTTATGGTGGTGAAGACGTGAATTATAACCTAGGCCTATATCAATTCATTGCAAAAAAAGGTTACGTAGTTGTTTTTGCCCCATATCCAACTACCGGGGTAGATATTGATTCGAGGTACAATACATTGTGGCAAAGTTTCAAAAAAGCAGTAACAGATTATCCACAGCTTATCGATACCAAAAAAGTAGGCTTTGTTGGACACTCTTTTGGTGGTGGCGCTTCCTTTGGCCTAGCTTCAAAAGCCTTTAATGAAGAAGGCTGGGGACAAAATGGAAGGTTTATTTTTGCGATGGCGCAATGGTACAGCTATTGGTTAAGTGACACGCAGTTGAAGAGTTTTCCTGCTAATACAAAGCTGATTACGCAAGTGTATGATGATGATGATACCAACGATCATCGCATGGCTATCGATATCTTTAAAAATTGCAATATTGCCAACGCGGAAAAGGATTTTGTTTTGGTAAAATCAGCATCCATTAGTGGTTATAACTATGTAGCCGATCATGTTTTGCCGAGTACTAGAACTGGGATAGATGCCTACGATTATTATGCCGTATACCGATTGTTGGACGCAATGATTGACTACAGTTTTAATGGAAATGCTGCTGCAAAAGATGTTTGCTTGGGCAATGGGTCGGCAGCGCAAACAACTATGCCTAGCTATAAAGGTGTTGCATTACCGTCTTTAGTGGTTACTGATAATCCATCGCCAGCTTATTCGCAAAGCAAGTACCTTTTTAAATGCGCTTCTTTAGATAATCCACGCTTAGGCAATTGCCAATAAAAGATTCAAATGAATTAATTAGATTTTACCCATCACATACATGTTTTCCATGGTAGGAGTGGGGCTGCCGCCGCGTTTTTCAAGCGTAATGGCAAAAGCTTGGGCAGCGTTGATTACGGCCATTTTTTGCATTTCCTCTTTGGCTTGTTGGTCGTATACACCTAAGCTTACCGGTTTGCCATCTACAATGGCCCATAACTGGTATTGTTGATTTTCTGGTGCAACTGGCATGTTTTCCAAGGTCAAATACACTTGTTTTGATTTTTCTTCCATGTATACCATTGCTTTCATGTCGGGATGTTTTTCAACACCTAACAATGGCACTGTTTTCACGGTTGGGTCATTAGCCATGTCCCATCTGCTTTTTAAGTTTTGATAAGCGATGGTGTTATTTTTTTGCTCGGTAATTAAAGAGGCTAACTTTTCCTGAGTGGCCTTTTGATTATTGCTTAGATAAAAATTAAATGCTACACTGGCCACTAATAAAATACTTGCCGCTACCGCAAACCAATTGAACGTTTTATTTGGGCTTACGGTATTTTGTGGTGGGTACAGCGGAATGCTGGTAACTTCTTCTTCCTCGTGTATTTGTTGAGGCACAGTTACAGATTTTGGTTTTTCAGCACTTTCCTCAGAAATTTTGGCCCAAATGGTCGATTTTAATTCGGCAGGTGGGGCAATAGCTTGTTGAGAGGCAAAGTCTTCCAGAGTACTTTGAGCCTCCAAAATAGCTTGCCTAACCTCTGGATTATTTTTTTGTACGCATTCCAAAATGCGAACTTCTTCCTCAGAGGCTAGTCCCATTACGTAGGCTTCGATAATGCCTGATGCTATGTACTCTTTAATATCCAATTTTACCTGTAGTCTTTTAACAATCGTTTTAATTCAATGAGGGCGTTTCTAGTTCGTGTTTTGATAGTCCCAATTGGAATATCGAGCCTTTCGGCAATTTCTTGTTGCGTATAACCTTTAAAATAGGCTAATTCAATCAGTTCCCGCCAATCTTGCTTAATTTGAGCCAAAACATCTTTCAACCCAATGTGATCAACATTTGACGTAGTTGAGTACTGATTACTGTCATTTACGAAATCTGGAATACTTTGGTTTTTTTGTTCGTTCTGAAATCCTTTGGATCGCACATAATCTATGGCCGTATTGCGTGCCAAGTTGATCATCCAAGTGTATAAACGGCCCTTCTCTGCGTCGAACTGAGCGATGTTTTTCCAAATTTTTACAAAAACATCCTGAATCACTTCATCGGCATAGTCTTTTGAAGCTACCACCCTGGTAACAACCCCATATATCGCTGCCGAATAATTATCGTAGAGATAATTAAATCCTCGTTCGTCTTGCTGAAGCAATAACGAAACAATTTCTTGTTCAGAAAGCTTTACCTGAGTGTTCAAAAATAAAATTGCTTGTGACAAAAATATAAAATTGTATGATAGTTGAAACAAATAAAATCTGTTTTTGATTGGAGTTCGTAAATAAAAATAAAATTAAAGCAATGAAGACAACAATAAAACAATGCTTTGTGCTCCTGTTAGTTGGCACTGCATTTGCCCTTTTTGCACAGCAGAAGGCCAAAAATCCATATTATTCTCGTACGGCAACCAATAAAATTAAAGTGAGCAACACCGTATGGAAAAAAATTTTATCGCCCGATTTATATGCTGTGGCGAGAGAGGGTGCTACGGAAAAAGCATTCACTGGAAAATATAATACGTTTAATCAACGAGGCACTTACTATTGTGCGGTTTGTGGTAATAGGCTGTTCCGTTCAGATTCGAAATTTGAAAGCAGCTGCGGATGGCCTTCTTTTTTTGAACCCGGCGCAAAAGGTAGCGTAGTGTACAAGGAAGATTTATCTTATAATATGGTACGTACCGAAGTATTGTGCGGGAGATGTGGATCGCACCTGGGCCACGTATTTGATGATGGCCCTAAGCCAACGGGAAAAAGATACTGCATGAATTCTATTAGCCTTGATTTTGAGGCAGATCAAACTAATCCCTTCAAAAAAAATTAAAAATAAAAAACCAAGCAACTATCGGTTTCCGTAAATGTGAGAAAACAATTTAATCCATCAAAAAAATTAATAGTATGAAAAAGTTATCAAAAATTGTAGCCCTAGGCGCATTGTCATTAGCAGTAATGTTTGTAGGAAATGACGCTTCGGCTCAAATGTCAAAACAAAAAACAGTAATGGTTGGCGGAGCTCCAATGTACCCTACAAAAAACATTGTGGAAAACGCAGTTAACTCTAAAGATCACACTACTTTAGTTGCAGCAGTAAAAGCAGCAGGTTTGGTAGAAACGTTATCATCAAAAGGTCCTTTCACTGTATTTGCACCAACTAATGCTGCATTTGACAAATTGCCAAAAGGCACAGTAGAAACTTTGGTTAAACCAGAAAACAAAGCAATGTTAACCAAAATTTTAACTTACCACGTATTGGCAGGAAACTATAGCTCTAAAGCGGTTTGGGCTGCAGTTAAAAAAGGAAACGGTAAAGCAACAATGAAAACCGTACAAGGCGAAAACCTTACTTTTTGGTCAAAAGGTAAAGATTTATACGTAAGAGATGCAAAAGGTAATGATGCTAAAATCACTATCGCTGACGTAAACCAATCTAATGGCGTAATCCACGTAATTGACACTGTGTTAATGCCATAGTTTTTCATTTTTGATTGTTATATAGCAAAGCCTCGGACCTAGTTCGGGGCTTTTGCTTTGGTACGGTTTTTAGAAAATGAAAAAATTTTTCTGCTCATGCAATAAAGGTAATTCAAATGAGTTTATATATCTGAGAGCGTTAATTTAGATGGCGGGGACAAGGTGGTATGCCGAGTCCCCGTTTCTTTTTTAAAGATTTTTTTGGTGAGGGGATTCGTTTAAATGATAACCTAGCCAAAAATTAATTTAGGAATACCGATGCCAATAGCAACTCCGTAAATTACATCAGCCCAAAAAAATCGAAGCAGGTTAAAAATGTAAATAAGTCCAATAAGTGGGAAAGATATAATGGCTAATAGATTCTTTTTTTTAAGTTGCTCCTTAGCTTGTTGATAAACATTATTGGCATCCTGATTAGAGGGGATTGCATGCATTCCTATGGATACCCCTAACCAAATCAAAAAATACGAGAGTGGGTGTTGAATACCAAAGAACTCCATAGGCATATAAGCTGGTAAACAAATAAGTAAACAGAGTGCCGTATTAACTATAAAAGGCCCCATAGCTACTAAAAATGTACTCGTGAAATTGTTAGTGTTTTCATGGATTACGTAACCTGCTGGATTTCCCACTCTGAAATAGCAAGCGTCAAATACAGCTACTTTTCTAATTTTGCAAAAAAGCATGTGTGCAAATTCATGCACAATAACGCCTGGAAAAGTTACAATTGAAATTAATTCGCCGGGTATAAAAAACATAGTAATAGATTTATTTGGTCCAACCGTTTGGAAATTGTTTAATGAAATCGCTTCTTTTGATGACTTTACGACTATAAAGCCTATATTCAACCATATTGTAATAGTCTTTCATTTCTTTGCTATTGCTGTCTATTTTTTTTGCTCTATCAAGATAACTAACTGCTTTCAATTTATCTTCCAATTTACCTTGTTGGGCGTATAAACATGCATAAGCAGATGCAACTGAAGTTAAAGATATTGCTTGAGTTGAATCTAGTGCCAAGTTTTCTTTGCTTGCCTCCAAAAATCCTTCATAGTCTTTTCGGTCGAAAGATGAACCTACTCTAGCTTGAATGATTAATGGTTTAAGATTATAATCTGGAGGAAGCTTGTCTTTGAGTTTCTCAAATTCAACAAGAGCTTCAGTACTTTTATCTCTTGACATTAAATCTAATCCTTTAAAATAAGTTGCTAATGATTTGATATCTTCCACCTCTGGAACTTTTTCGCTTGCTAGCTGCATTAGGGCAGTTGCTTTACCATAATTGGCAGATTGCATATACTCATTTGATTTTTTGATATTGGAATAAGCACTGTAATATTTCCAATTCCAAGCAAATGATATTGCTACTATTAATAAAACAGCTATAAAAAATAGCTTAACCCATAGTGGAAAGACTCTCTCTTTAATGTCGATTTCACATTGTTGACAAACAGGATAGGTAGAAATTTTTTGAAGTTCTTGTTCGCCAAAGTCTTTTGCACATGATGCGCAAATTGTTGGGTCAACTTCTTTCTCAATTTTCTTTCCTGCAAGCATAGTTTGGTCGGGGAAATGCGTTTCAAGGCAATTTGCACAATATACTTTACCATCAATTTTAATGGTATCATTCAATGGCAATTCTTTTTGATCGCAGATTTCGCAATCAGTTTTTTTCATGATGTTTGTTGGTTATGGTTCTTAAAGATGATGTAAAGGAGCGTAACGGGAGGAAATGGCTTCCCCAAATTAATTAATATGAAATAAAAATCAAAATTTAGAAAATGACTAGGTATTTGGTTTGAATAGCTATTTGTCTTATGCAGATTTTCTCAGATAATTAGAAGTATTATAAATGGCGGGGTAATTGGTACATCTTTATGTTAGCGTTGTTAAGTTCTATCCCGTCGGTTTCTTTAAAATTCAATTTTAAAAGAAGGTCAATGGAACGCCGATTTTTTTTATGTGTAAAAGCCTCAATCGTGTCGTAATTTAATGTTTCAAAAACGAATTTAGTCACTGCCCTTAGTGCTTCGGTCATTATTCCATTGCGTTGATAGTTAGGTAGGAGTTCATATCCTACTTCACATTTTTTATGCTGATCTGAAAAATCGAACAGACAGATTGTTCCCAACACTTTATCGTCAAGTTTTTGCATAATTGACCAATAAATTCCTATTTTACTTTCGAAGTTCTCATTAACCTTGTTAAAAAAGTTTAAGGTTTCTTCCGGTGTATCATCGGGCTTGCGGTTAAGATATTTATTTACAGCGGAGTTAGATCTAAGCAAAAATATTTCTTGGATATCACTCAGCGTTGGCTGTCGAATTATTAATCTTTCTGTAATGATAGTAGGAAAATCCGATAATGGTAAGTTTTTCATTTCTTTTAGTAGGTGTTTTATTCTAATAGTAGCTAATGGTTTGACTAGCGTTTGTACTTCGGCTTTTTTATTACCTGACAGCAATTGCCGTATTTATCAAGCGGTTGAGCCAAGTAAATTCCATTCTCCTTTATATCTTCTTTTTTAGTGAGTAGGCTGTCGAAAAGCAGCCTGCCTTTTTTGATTTCGTAAAATTTAGAAGGATTGTAGTACATAGAATCCGGGTGTGGGTGCATTTCCGATAAGTCGAAACCACCGTATTCCAAAAATCCATCTCCATCAATGTCAGTAAAAGGTTTGGTTTTGCCTCCCGGCCTATCATTGAAAACGCTTGAAGACAGATAAGTCATTTTTTTGTTTTTGATATCAATGGCATAAGCGGATATGTAATCTAAGTTTGGTCGCCCATCACATTCCATAAAAAGTAGAACATTGCCATTTTCGGCAATTACCTTGCTGTATTTGCTACTGTCGACAAGATAGTTGGTCGTGTCTGTATATATTTTTTCATTATTCAGATAGAAGGTTTGATGGTAATTTGAATGGTTCACATATTCTCTTTTAATAGTGATTTCATGCAATGTGTCAATTCTTAATTTAAAAGCGTAAACGCTGTCGGTTTTTAGACTTGTTTTTGATTCTTGTGTTTCGCCAGTATTTGGTTGCGATTGTTCAATTGGTTTTTGTAATCTTCCGCAAGCTGTTAATCCAAATAAAATTAAAACTAGGATAGATCTCATATCCTAAATTAGGGCTATTATTTATTTTTCACACGTACAGATTTAAAAATTTTTAAAGCCATTTCTTGTTGCTTGGCAGTTAATGAGCCGCTGTACATTGATAGGGCCAAACTTTGTGCGTTTAAGTTATCGCTGTTCAACTTCTTTAAATAAATTGAGGCGGCACCTTTTATTGGCGCTTTTGTCCACACTATTTTTTTGTAGTGATGATCCACCGTGTCAATCAGGAAATTTAGCTGCTTAATTTCATTTGGTAAATAAATAGGGTGGTTAAATTGCGTAGCTGCATATTGGCAGTTTGCAACGTAATCGCAGCCTTTTCCCAGCAAGCTGTCTTTTAAAGTAGCAGGGCGGATCAGTAAAACTTTTACCTTTGGCAGTGTATTTTGGTTGTACGTAACGCCATCTTCCATAAATCTTAAACTAAGATCCTCACGCCAACTTCCGTTTTGCAGATATTCTTCGGGGGACTTTTCCAGACTATTTGTATACATGCCAAAATCGAAAGCAAACTGCATACTGTCATTTTTAATTTTACCGACATAGGAGTCAATACCTTTTTCAGTAATCAATTCAAAATCGCCCGGAAAATCAAATACATAATAACCAATGGTGATGGATTTCCAATCTTCTGCACTTTGGTTTGTTGCGTTGCAGCCCAATAAAAAAATGATGGCGAGTGTTGCTACTGCAAACTTAGTTTTTTGGAGCATGGTAACATTTTAAATAAGGATTTAGCGGGCTTGTTGGATTTAGTTTAAAAATAATACTAGCAACCAAATGGTTAATGCAAATACGTGGATAAGGAATGATTGTTTGGTTTGTTTTTCGTAGCAGAATGCCGAGAGCCCATTTTTGATTAAAAGCACTATACTTATTGGCCCTAAAAGGAAGAACGATAATAAATCTAAGCCTGGAGTACAAGGTCCGGATTTGAATTGGGCAGAATTATTCATTAGCACAATTGCTGACACTGATATGCTGTAAAACAATGTTGTCAATAAAGCATTTCTATTTTCGACTGTCATTATTAGTAGGAGAGTATATTGTTAGTTTAAAGATAGGTTTTAGCCAGAGATTATTGTTGCTAATGTTTAACGGCTTCTTCGTTGCTCACTAGCAAGATGCTCGGCTAACCGTTCCGAAAGTTCTTCAATGTCGTTATATCTTGCTATTTGTGTTAACCAATTTGTTGGAATACTATCAAGTCCGTAAAGAAGTCCAGCGAGTGCGCCCGTAACTGCTCCCGTAGTGTCTGTGTCTTCGCCTAAATTTACCGCTTTCAAAACAGCATCCTTGTAATTGTCAGTTGTAAGCAAACACCAGATGCTTGCTTCGAGCGTATGCAATACATAACCACTGCTAAAAATACTTTCCTCTGTTAAGTCGTTTATATCTTGTTTCAGTAAACGGTCAAACAATGCAATCTCTGTTGCACTTATTGCTAATGAATTAAGGAAATCTGAAATTACCGTTTGCAGGTTTTTATAAATTTCAAATTTGTCCTTTCGTTCAAAAAGCTGTCTGGCATACTCAAGGTAATAAAAGCAAGCAATTACAGACCTAATATGTCCGTGAGTAATTGAAGATACTTGTTTGGTTATTTCGTAGCGTTCATCTATTGGCTTGTCCAACAAATAAAAAAGCAAAGGTGAAATTCTCATTAGGGAGCCATTCCCATTTGAAGACACCTTAAAGCCTCCGGCTAAATCTGGTCGTTCGCCTCTTGCAAGACGGTCAATTGCTTGTCGAGTGGCGATGCCAATATCGAAGACATCACCTCTGGGAGTCCAATAATTATCATAGCACCACTTTACAAAATTTTGACCGATTGTGTTTAGGTTAAACTTGGATGTCAAAGCTTCAGCGAGGCAGAACGTAAGCGAACTATCGTCAGAAAAAGTTCCTGGGGGTAAATTGTAAGTTCCGTAACCAATCATATCAGTAACAGGATTTTCGCTGATAGCCTGTCTGCTTTTAAATTCTACTGGTACTCCAAGCGCATCTCCAACTGCAACACCAAATAAAACTGCTTTTATTTGATTTTGATTTATCTGGAAATGCTGTTGTTTCATAATGTTGTTAAAGCTTTAATATTAAAAAATTGGCTTCGCTCATTTTTATTTTCGAGGGTCCGTCATCATAAAATTGCTGGTAACGTTTCGGCTTTGCATTAGGGCTTCAACACAAAATTCAATCGATAACTACGGTTTTTTTTCTGTTATTAATTTCTCAGCTTGTTCTATCCAATTATTCCCTTTTAAATAAATGTCCGGTTTTAAGCCTTCTTTGTCTACTGAAAAATTAGTGTTAAGCCATAACTGTCGATTTGTAGGCAACTGCACTCTTATGGTTGGATACGTTGTTTTGTAAGTCACCACATTGCCATAGTCCATCATTCCACCTGAATTTGTGCCCATTACTGTTACTTTATCGCTTTGCCTTGCCAGCATCGTAAAAAGTTCGCCACTACTTACTGTATTTTTATTAATTAGTAACGCTACTTTTTTAGGATTAGCTTTTGCCTTATCAATTCTTAAAGTGTCTGTCTGTGTTCCACTTTCATTATAGAGTTCGCCATAGTGCGCTTTCATTTTACGCATTCGCTCATCAAGCGTTTGTTTGGTTTTGGTATCTGCATTCTCATAATAATCTGCTATAAATTGATACCATTTTTCAAAATTTGATGGGGTCATTCGCATTTCTGCGTTGTATTTTAAAATAGGTTTTGTATAGAGATAATCTATTAATTGTAAGCCAATACTGTAATCTCCACCGCTATTGTTGCTTAAATCTAATACCCAATAAGGGGTACTTTCTAGCTTATCTTTATATTTTTTTAGTAAATATTGAGTTTGTGTGTATTTCGGAAATACTATCCATCCCTGTACGTTCCAAACTGTTCAGTA
>NZ_QMHP01000006.1 GCF_003313335.1 Pedobacter zeaxanthinifaciens | reverse complement strand
TACTGAACAGTTTGGAACGTACAGGGATGGATAGTATTTCCGAAATACACACTTTAAGCTTCAACTCATCTAATATGACATATAAGCGTGAAGTAGAGATATTGAGACGCTTTGCTAAGCGAGCTGGAGTTCCTGTGCGCCTTTCATTAATTAGTTTATGCAAAAGGTTAATGCGTTCAATGTATTCGAATAGTTTCATGAGTAGTTATTTAGGTTTTTAGGTATTCTAGTGGTAAACTTTTATAGCTCCTTCGACTAGCTCAGGATGACAAAAATCATAAGCCGAGGATGACAAAATCATAAACTTATGATGACAAATTGCCAAACTGCTGTTTCCATAAATTGTTGTAATGTGCATTTTGCATGCTCAATGCGTCATGCGTTCCTTCCTCTACGACTTTTCCTTTGTCCAGCACAATAATTTTATCGGCATTTTTCACTGTACTTAAGCGGTGTGCAATTACAATAATGGTCTTTTGCTGCTGCACCAATAAATCTATGGTACGTTGTACGTATTGTTCTGAAGCACTATCTAACGAAGAGGTGGCCTCATCTAAAATCAATATTTCCGGATTACGATACAACGCTCTGGCAATGGCAATGCGTTGGCGCTGCCCACCTGAAAGAGAAGTTCCATTCTCGCCCAGATAAGTATTAAAACCTTGCGGAAGACTTTCCACAAAAGAAAGGATACCTAACTGTGTACAAAGCTCGATAATACGTTGCATATTTGGCTCATCATCGCCAACAGCGATGTTATCTATTACATTTCCTGCAAAAAGATCAATTTGCTGAGGCACTACCGCTAATAACTTCCTCAACGAGGCATTATTAAAATATTTAAGTGCATACTTGCCAATCATGATATTGCCCTGCTGGATGGGATAAATATTTTGTAACAACGACATTAGCGTACTTTTACCTGAACCGCTTTCTCCCACAATGGCGGTAAACGTACCAGCATTAATGGTGAGATTTAAATCCTCAAATACCGTGGCCCGGCTGCCATACCTAAACGCCACATTTTCAAACTTGATATCGCCAACAAGGTCAGCCGTAAGTTGCACATTTGCGGTGTCATCTTCCACCTCCAAATCCATAATTTCAAACAACCTGTCTGCTGCAATAATTGCATCTTGTATGATCTTGTTTGAACCGATTAGGCTAGCCGCAGGACCCGTGAAATAACCAATTAAAGTGTAAAAAGAAAAAAGTTCGCCGGGGGTAATTTCGTTATCAAGTACATAACCAGCGCCTATCCAAAGCAAAACAATGGTAAGCAGCTGTGATATCAGTTCAACCGATGTGCCTGAAAAAACGCTATTTTTCCCTGATTTATAGACGGTGCGCAACAAAGTGATGAAGCGTGTTTCGGTTTGGTTATTTGTAAAATCCTCTATACCAAAGCGCTTAATAGTTCCAACAGCGTTTAAACTTTCAACTAATTGGCTTTCCAAATCAGCTGCATTTTCCATGAGCCTCCTCTGTATCTTTTTATTGAGCTTATTGGTGATCAAATAAACCAGCAAATACATCGGTATTACCGCCAGCATAATTAGTGCTAGTTTCCAATAGTAGGTAAACATTAAAGCAAAAGAAAAAATGACGATGAATACATTTACTACTAGACTTGTAGCAACGTCATTAATAAACGCCCTTATTTTCACAGCATCGTTAACCCTGGAAATAATTTCCCCAACACGCATGGTATCGAAAAATTGCTGTGGTAATTTTAGCAGGTGTTTATAGTAGCCTAAAATCAATCGAACATCAATTTGTTGGCCGGTGCGCATGGTAAAAATGGTTTTTGTAGCACCAATGAACAACTGTAGCAATAGAATCCCCACCATAATGATACTCATGAGGTTAAGCAAATTTCTATTGCCATCTACCAAAACATGATCGGTTATTTTTTGTACAAAAATAGATGTTGATAAGCCCAGTATCGTATACACTATAGAACCAAAAAGCGCTTGAAAAACAATGCTTTGATGAGGCGCTATCAGTTGCCAAAATCGGGTGGAATTTGCCACCTTTTCGTTACCAGCTTTAAATGTTTCGGCAGGCAATAGCAACACTAAAACTCCGGTCCACTCTTTTGTAAATTCAGCTAAAATTTTACGTTCTAGTTTCCCGGTAGCTGGATCCATAATTTCTATATGCTTATCGGTTACCTTATAAATTACCACATAATGGTGCAAATGTTGTTTAACGATGACATGAGCAATTGCCGGAAGCGGAATTTTCTTCAAACTATCCAAGGTTCCCTTTACGCCTTTAGCTTCGAATCCTAGTTTAGTAGCGGCTTCAACCAAGCCGAGTACGTTGGTACCTTTAGTGTCTGTACTGGCATACTGCCTAACTTTTGCTACCGGCAGTTTTAACTTGTAATGTGCAGAAATAGATGCCAAGCAAGCGGCACCGCAATCAGTGATATCTCTCTGTTTGATTAATTTAGACATAGGATTTAGATGTATTTTTATTTTTTGGGATTTAGCCAATTATCTGCTTTATCATATAATAGTTGATATAGGCTGCGCTTAGCTACTAGAAAATTGGCGTTAAAAGTCATCCCCTTTTTAATGTAGCCTTTATAACCATTCTTTAGCTGCAAATAATCTTTATCAAGTACACATTTTACTTTGAAGAACGGAGTTTGATTTTGCACAATAACGTCATCAGAAATATCAATTACCTTACCCGTTACCACTCCCCACTGGTTATAGTTAAAAGCATCTATTTGGAAGCGAACTTCCTGAAATTTCTTAATCAAGCCAATATCGCTTGGTTTAACATAGCAAAAGGCAACCAAAGCACTGTCTGGGCTTATCTCTCCTATTTTTTGATTTGCATAAATAAAAGCACCAACTTGCAGCCCGGTGAGGTTTTGGATAGACCCATCAATAGTTGCCTTTAAAGTGTACTGCTTTTCCTGCTCCCTCAATTGAACTTGCTGATTCTTAAGATCACGAAGCTCATTATTCCACTGATTGGCTTCATTGTTCCATTGGCTTCTATACTTTTTTTGAAGAATTTCTTGACCACTCAAAGCATGTTCGTAGTTGAACTTATATTGCTCATATTCAGCAAGTGTAACAGCTTGTTTATTATAAAGTATTTGGTATCGCTGGTAAATTCTAAATGCTTGGTCTGTTTCAATTTTTGCTTTTACTAACTGAGTTTGAAACTCCTGCCAGCTAGCTTGATAAAAGGCGGTCTTTAATTGATGAATTTGTATATTTTTTAAAAGATTTTTAGCATCTGATAGCTTTGCATTTAAATCGTTTGTATGCTCGTCTAGTAATTGGTTTTGTTGTGCAGGTAGGCCAGCGTCAAGTATGAGCAACTTTTCTCCTTTTTTCACCTTTTGGTTGTCTTTCAAATTCACCGAAATCAATCGGCCATTAGCAGGAGATAACAATTCGACTTTTTCTATACCGCTCTGCAAAATTCCTTGTCCTTTAACACTTACAGAGGTGTATATAAATGGCAGAGAAACAAATGTTGCAGCAACAGCAAGTAAGACTACGATATAAATGAGTTGACTTCTCACACGTGTTTGATGCAGGTGAGCTATTGCATTTTCTGAAATATTAATCATAAGGTAGGTAGTGATGATGATTCGCTATATCATTTTTATACGTATAGCGAGATAGTTTAGTTCTTTGTAAAACAATATTTTGATTATCTGTTATTAGGCATAATATGCATTTTGTCATTCTTAAGAATTTCAAGAACCTATTCTAGTAATTGCCAAAGTACAGATTCCTCCTAACGTCGGAATGACAAAACGCTTAAAAAATGCGCCTACAGAAATAATCGAACTTCGTCTACATTATTTTAACACCAATGCTCACAGCACGTCTTTTTATTTCACCACTGCTCAATGCACTCTTTTCTATCGCATTATTCAAACCTATGCGGTACGATACTTCAGGAACGGCGGTAAAATATTTAAACTTAAATGCGTAACCAGCACCTACCGTTGCTAAAAAATTATCTCTAACTAATTTAATCTCTTCCTTTTGCTTGCTTTGCACCATCAAATACTCAATGCCATTAATTAAGGAGAAATTTTTAAAAAGTCTGATGTCAAGTTTTAGCGGAATGAACGTATTTTGATCTTTTAATTGCAAGGTGGCATTAGTAGCCTTATCAACTAAAGTGTGACTTTCAAAATTTAACGTTGGCGCTAAACTTAGCCTTAACGATTGATTTAAATTTAAGGCACAAATAGCGCCCAAACCCCAGCCGATATCTGTTTTAAAAGCCGTAGTTGGATCCGTAGTGCTAAAGAAATTGATGTTACTTGTTACTAAATAACCCAAACGGATTTGGTTTGACTTTGGTTGATTTTGGCTGAAACTACTGATGCCAATACATAGAAATAGCACACACAGTGCTGTCACTTTGTTTTTCATGGGAGATAATTTTAATAGGTTAGATAAATGTTAAAGTCGAAGCTCGACTTGCTATGGCTAATAACTTTCAAAAAGTAATTTTATTATGCCTTATTCAACAGCTATATTTTACCGTTGAACGTCAAAAATATCTGCTTTGATGTAGATATCAAAAAAAACCACCCTATAAAAAATTTAGGGTAAAGTTTGCAAATCATTTAAAGTTCATGCTATATTAGTGCTACATCTGAAAAACAAATACCATGAAAAAAGCAGTCGGGAAAGTCATAAAGGCTTTCAGAGAACATCTTAATTACAAGCAAGAATTTGTAGCAAAAAAACTGAATGTAACCGTAGCAACGCTAGCCAATATTGAAAACGGCCGTGTAAGTATTGATATTGTAAAGCTACATAAGTTGAGCCTCATTTTCAAAGTTCCCCTTAAAGACATTATTACGCTAGCTTCGGAAATTTTTGAGAAAGGCAGTGATGATGGATTGCGATTTGCGGTAGCGTATATGCGTTATGGAGCTCCCGATAACGATTTGGAGCTGGCGTGCTAGCGCCAATATTTTAAACAAAGAACGAATAAACGTCAAAGCAAATTTGAGTAACGCTTAAACGCAAGCTTCTAGGAAGTAGTTCTACAACATACTCAAAATCAAACTTTTACAGATGAGTTTTTTCACTTTTAGCTTAAGAGATTAAAGGAGTAACAGTCTTTTTGACGAAATTTACCCTATATTAAATTTAGGGTGAAAGTTCTTTACATAACGTTAAAGAGTGATTAAATTCGTTTCAATATCCTACATTATTGCCATGAAAAACAACCTTAATTAATTAGAAAATTGAATGAGGTTAGGCTGTAAAACGGCTTTTCTACCTAAAGCCATCAGCCAATTTAAAAGCCACCCTAGCCAAAAAATCATGGCAGGGTGGACTAAAAAAAATTTTCTTCTAAAATTGCCTATAATCCTAAGCTACCATGTGCGGAAGCAGATTATAGGCGCTCTCATTTTCGAGGGCCAGACTTAAGTTCTTCCTTAAGTGTTTTTATCAATTTTATTTTGAAATAAAGAAAAGCGGCAAAGGCTGCAATCAGAAAGATAGAAATTAAAGGGCTTTTATTTTCGTAAGCCCAAACGGCGCCTAAAATGCACATTATTAACGCAAGGTTATAAAATGCGTTAAGCAAAATTTTCTTCTTCATAATTTAATGATAGATTGGTTGAATTTTGAAGTATGGAAACTACTTGATATCATTCAAAATCCAATCACTTATTAGTAAACAGGCATATTTGGGTCAAAAGCTTCCTGCCAAGCTAAAATACCACCTTTTAAATTATACAAATTATCGAAACCATGCACTTGCTCTAATTGCATAATAGCAGCCGCACTACGCTTGCCACTGCGGCACTGTACAATTACCGGTTTATCTCTATCAATTTTATCGGCCTCAATTAAAATGCCACCCAAAGGTATGTTCAAGCCATCCAAATTAGAGGTTTCATATTCAAATGTTTCTCTAACATCGATCAATTGAAAAGGCTCTTTATTATCTATTTTTTGCTTTAAGTCTTGTACTGTAACTTCTTTCATTGTATTAAGTTTGATATTACCAAAGATACGAATTACGGCATTAATTAATTTAAGAACAATGTTGCAAAGGTATTTTTACTTTTTAATGTGCAACGGAAGTTTGCCGCAAAGCTTAACAAGCACCGATATCGTTTTTAAACTTCCATTTTCTACTTGTGGCTTCAATTTTCGAATGGCTGTTTCCATTACCTAGGATTATATTTTTGGCAAACTGTAACAATTGGCTTTGCCAGTCGTTTAATGTTTATTTAAATTGGTTATCATGAACCGCATTTCCCGCTTTCTTTGGTTTTGTGCCGGCGCTCACCTAGCTACGCTCGAAAAACATCCAACTGATCATAATAAATACATGGGCATTGGTGCCACTATTTTTTTCACTGGGCTATTTGCCGCCTTATCAGGTGGTTATGCAATGTATTTTGTTTTTAAGGGTGGAGATTTTGCTTGGCTATTTTCTTTATTTTTTGGACTAATTTGGGGTCTGGCCATCTTCAACATGGACCGCTACATTGTGGGCAGTTTAGATAAAAATGCCAGTACCAATAAACAGTTGCTACAAGCCACTCCTCGTATTTTACTTGCCATTATGATTGGCATGGTAATATCTAGGCCCTTAGAGCTAAAAATATTTGACAAAGAAATTAAGGAAAAACTGAAAGTAAGCTACCTCAATGGACAACGCTCCAAAATTGATACGCTAAACAAAGCATTCGATAAAAAATACACTATAGAAATTGGCAAGCTAAACGACCTTAAAGCACAACGCGATTCGCTAGCGTCTGGTATCAAAAGCGATAGGCAAAAATTGAATTACGAGATTTTCGGCAATAAAACTACCGAAACCTCCGGTGTAATGGGCTATGGACCTTATGCTAAACGTAAGGAAAGTGAGCTCAAGCAACGTCAGCAAAACTTAGATACACTAAATGCCGACATCAGAAAAATGGAAAAATTTGTGGATGGCAGAAAACAGTTTGATGGCTTGATGAGCGAAAAATTATACACCTCAAAACAGCTGGATAGTTTGGCAAACATTGCAGGTTTTGCAGACAGAAACTGGGCGCTTGGCCAATTAAGCTTCAATCCTGACGGGTCAAAGGACTTTAATACTTCACTTGCTATTACCTTTATTGGTTTACTGTTTATCTTTTTTGAATGCTTACCGGTTTTTGTGAAATTGATGAGCGCTAGAGGTTCTTATGACCATGCAATAGAAAACGCAGAGAAAGTACAGGTGCATTTATCAGATAAGGATAGAGATGCCGAAATTGCAGTTGCTGATCAAATACAGGATACGAGAATCAGCATTAAAACACAGCAAAAAATAGACGAACTCAGAAATAGTCAACCGCCATCTTTTTAATTTAGGTCCTGATTTCGTCTTTACTAAAACCAAAGTTTTAGCTATCTTGTTAATCATAATAATTAACCCAGATCTAAACTAATTTTTAAGCAATGAGAAATTCAGTGATGGCAGCAAGTGTTTTATTGCTGTTAGCTAGTGCTTGCAGCAACGATAAAAAAGATAAAGCTGCAGCTACAGATAGCATGAAAGTTGATACTATGGCCAACATGGTTGATACTTCGCAAACCAAACCTATTGACTCGGCAACTGCGGCTAAAGCTTGGGAAACGTACATGAAACCCGGTAATGAGCATCAAATGCTAGCGCAATCAGTAGGAAACTGGAATGCTGAAATTACGTTTTATTCGCCTAGCGGTGAAATCGTGTCTACCAACACGGGCATCAAAGCGGAAACTAAAATGATTTTGGGTGGGCGTTATCAACAATCAACGTATAAAGGGCAAATTGATGGCATGCCTTTCGAAGGTGTAGGCACCACGGGTTTTGACAATGCAAAAAAAGTTTATGTAAGTACTTGGATGGATAACATGGGCACTGGCGTGATGTACTTAGAAGGCACTTTTAAAGAATCAACTAAAATGCTAACCTCAATGGGTAGTGCTACAGATGTAGTGACAGGCAAGGCGATGAAGGTTAGGGAAACTTTAACGTTTGCTGATGACAATATCCAATTGATGGACATGTTTGATACCAAAGATGGTAAAGAAGTGAAAACAATGTCTATCAAACTCACTCGAGTAAAATAAATACCACATAAAAAAAGACTTACGAAGCTTGAAACCTTCGTAAGTCTTTTAATACCCAAATAAGTTTCCTACAACGGCAAGCTAATTCCAAAGCTTACATTACGGCCTGGGTTAAAAATACCCGCTAACTTATAGCGACTTAAGTGATTGTAATAAAGCTTATTTGTTAAGTTCTGCCCGGTAATCCAAACATTTAATTTTCCTCTTTTAGTTTTAAACGAGGTGCCAACTCCGGCATCCAACAAAGTGTAGCCATCGGTTTCTGTTTCAAACTGATCAATTCTATCTTGTTTAAATACGTTAGTTAGTCCAACTTTGATAAAGCTATCGTTTAAGCCTTTAATGCTAGGCTCAAACCTAATTTCATTATTTAAACTAGCTGCCGGAATAAAAGGCAAAGGTGAATTGGTGGCGTTGTTTGTTCCTTTTACATAAGCAAAAGTATTTTCGAAGTGCAAGGCTTTAATCAGGTGAAAATCTACCGAAGCCTCACCACCTACTAAATTCGCATCAGTTTGTAAATAGCGATAAACAGGCAATGTTTCCGTATTGCCATCGTGGTCTGTAGCCACAATGGTTTCCCCATTTAAATTGCTTAAATAAATGTAATTGTAAATTTTATTGCTGTAAGCATTTAAGCCCAAAGTGATGTTTTCAGCTTGATAAGTTAAGCCTAAATCAAACTGTAAGCTGGTTTCCTGTTTTAGGGCACTGTTACCAATTTCGTATCTAAACGTACCTTCGTGTTTGCCATTAGCGCCAAGCTCGGCAATATTTGGCGCCCTAAAACCCGATCCAATATTTCCTTTTAAGTTTAGGTTTTTTGCGATATCAAAGGCAAAACCAAAAGAGCCGGTAAAATTGGAAAAACTATTGTTAAATGCGCTAAAGATTTGATCCTGATGGTCGCCGTGATCTTCAAACAAATCCTTACCATCTATTTTTTTATAGTCGTAACGCACACCCGCATTAACTGCCCCATTTTCGAAATTACGTTTTAAGTAAGCAAAGGCACCAATGTTATTGCTGTTGTAATCAGGCACCAAAAATTCTTCGCCACTATTTACATTGGTTTGGTACATTCCCTGTAAGCCAATAGTTGGCTCCCATTTACCATCGTTAGCAAAAGAATATTTCACATCGTAAGTGTAGGAATTTAAGCCCAGATTTAACCCTGGTTCATCTTTACTTTCTTCAAATTCTTTCCTGATGTTACGCTGAAAGGCAAGCGTGGATTTCAATTGTCCACCGCCAATTAAAATGTTGCTATTTAAAGCTGCACGGTAGTGGTTGATATTTTGGAAAGGAAGATTCAAGCTTCTGCTTTTCGCTTCTTTGTTGCTAATTACGTTACCATCTTCATCCAAGTAGTTGCCATTATCATCAGGCCCTTCTTCAACCAAACCAATGTTTGTCGCAAAGCGAGATAAACTCAAATGTGTATAACCCCAAGTTTTGTTTAAACCCAGCATGGCGCTAGTATTGATTTCGTTAAAGCCAGCATTTGGCACCACATGTCCTTTATAACCAAAACCATAGGAGTTTTTATAAGATACACGGCCGCGATATACAAAACCATTGGTATTTCCTTGCATCATTAAGGAAGATGCGGTTAAGCCACCATTGGTATTGTAATTGGTAGTAAAACTCCCGTTGTAAGTTCCTTCAGCAGGAACCAGATCGTCAATGATATTAATTACACCGCCCAAAGCGTCTGAGCCGTACAGCAAACTTGCCGGACCTTTCAACACTTCAATTCGAGCTGCTGAAAACTGGTCTACCTGTACACCATGCTCATCACCCCACTGCTGTCCTTCTTCTCTAGCGCCATCCACCATCGTTAATACCCTGTTGTAGCCTAAACCGCGGATAGTTGGCTTTGAAATGGCACCACCGGTAGTTACCTGAGCTACACCCGGCACTTTAGCGATAGCATCTACCAAATTGGTAGCGGCAGATTGCGCCAGTTTATCTCTGCTCACAGCAACTACAGCCAAACTGTTAGTTTTATTATTAGCACTAAAAGGAGTTCCGGTAATCACCACTTCGGCGCTTTCAATTGCTGATGGTTCTAATGAAAAAACAACTTCCTGTTGCGACGACAAATCAATTAGTTTGGATGATGTTTTATATCCTAAATATCGAACCTCCAATAAAAATTTCCCTTTTGCAGGAAGATTGTTGAAGGTAAACTCACCATTAGCATTAGTAGAAACCGAAAGTTTTAAGTCAGAAATATGTAGGGTTGCGCCAGCTAAAGGCGTTTGTGTTGTTGCATCTAAAACCTTTCCCTTAATGGTTGCAAGTGTATTTGCGAAGGCTTGTACAGATAAAAATAAACTTAATAATATTAAAAAGTGTGATCGTTTCATAAACAAAATATAGCTCAGCTTTTTTGGGCTGAGAGGTAAATAAATAATTAATCCATAGCATAACCCCAGCTTAGGGCAGCCAAAAAATTAACAAGAAATAAAATGATTTATGAAAAGCTTGGTGGACCACGTAAACAACGTGATATGATACTGGTGAAGGGCTTGCCGGCTAATTTCAATATTAGCTTTATCGGATTAGTCTTCAGGTAAATCAGGAAAGTATCAAAATCGGAGGTATAATTTTTTTCGAAATGCGCCTTACAAACCAAACAGTTTTCTGTTGATGTTTTAACGTGTACAGTATGTGTACAGTGTTTTTCGTTAATAGCGGCTTCCTCTTCGTGATGATGCAATGCGCCCCAAGGCGTAATGGCTAGGGTAAAAACCGCCAATATGCCAAAAGCAAAAAGTTGTTTCAAGAAATTACGCTTTCTAGCTCGCATTGTTGTACAAAACTAATCAAATAATAATTATTCGCTACTTTTGAAATTGTAACAATGAAGGTATTTGAGATTTAAGGTTACGATTTTAAATTTCTATGACCAAAAAACGCAGTTTAGGAGGCTTTTTACATACCAACGCTCAACGCAAAAAGTCCTTTTAGATCGTAAAACAAATATAACCACCAAATATATGAACCTGAAAGAAAGCCAAACTCCCAGGGGTAGCACTTTAAATTGTAAAGGATGGGTGCAGGAAGCCGCCTTACGCATGTTATTGAATAACCTTGATCCGGCAGTTGCCGAAAGACCTGAAGACTTGATTGTTTACGGCGGCAGAGGAAAAGCAGCTAGAAACAAAGAAGCCCTGGAACTCATTATTAAAGCTCTAAAAAATTTAGAGGAAGATGAAACCCTTCTCATCCAATCTGGAAAACCTGTAGGTGTGTTGCCTACGCATAAAGATGCCCCAAGAGTTTTAATTTCCAACTCGCAGTTGGTGCCAAAATGGGCAACCCAGCAACATTTTGACGAACTGGAAGACAAAGGTTTGATGATGTATGGGCAAATGACTGCAGGTTCGTGGATTTACATTGGCTCGCAGGGCATAGTGCAAGGCACTTACGAAACTTACGCCGCTTTGGCAAAAATGCATTTTGATGGTAGTTTGAAAGGTAAATTGAATGTAACCGCTGGCTTAGGCGGCATGGGCGGTGCACAACCATTAGCTATTACCATGAACGAAGGGGTTTGCTTAGCTGCTGACGTAGAAGAATGGCGCATCAAAAAACGTTTAGAAACAAGATATATTGATGAAATTGCCTACGATATTGACGAAGCAATTGACAAGGCCTTAACTTATAAAGAAGAACAAAAAGCAATTTCCATTGGTGTGGTTTGCAATGCGGTGGATTTACTGCAAAGGCTCATCGACAGAAATATTACACCCGGTACACTGACCGATCAAACGTCCGCACATGATCCATTAATTGGATACTTCCCCGAAGGGCTATCCGTAAAAGAAGCTGCCGATTTACGCACCAAAACTCCAGAAGAATATACCAAAAGAAGCTATGCCACCATGGCCAAGCATGTGCAGCAAATGCTTGAGTTGCAAAAACGAGGCGCCATTACTTTTGACTATGGCAACAATTTACGTGGCAGGGCTTTGGAAGTAGGTGTTAAAAATGCCTTCGATTTCCCGGGCTTTGTTCCGGCCTATATTCGTCCGTTGTTTTGCGAAGGAAAAGGTCCATTCCGCTGGGCAGCATTAAGTGGCGACCCACAGGACATTTACGAAACGGACAAACTGATTTTGGAACTTTTTCCAGAAAATGAAAGCTTGAAAAGGTGGATCACCATGGCACAAGAGCGCATCGCTTTTCAAGGCCTGCCTGCCCGCATTTGCTGGTTGGGACAAGGCGAAAGAGAAAAGGCTGGCTTAGCTTTCAATAAATTAGTAGCTGATGGCAAAGTAAAGGCACCAATTGTAATCGGCCGCGACCACTTAGATACTGGTTCGGTAGCTTCACCAAATAGGGAAACCGAAGCCATGTTGGATGGCTCAGACGCAGTAGCCGATTGGCCAATTTTAAACGCACTAATTAACACTGCTGGTGGCGCAAGTTGGGTTTCTTTGCATCATGGTGGTGGTGTGGGCATAGGTTACTCCATACATGCAGGCATGGTAATAGTAGCAGATGGAACTGAAGATGCAGCCAAAAGATTAAAGCGAGTATTGCACAACGACCCGGCAATGGGCGTAATAAGACACGCTGATGCAGGCTATGACATTGCACAGGATACGTTAAGAAAACACAGGTTGGGTCTATAATCTTACCCACAGATACACAGATGCTAAAGTCGTCATCTTTATTTCAGCCTTAGTAAGCTGGCGGCGATTTGGAACAAAGCATTTCAATTTATTTTTTACTACAAATTGAGGAGAAGAAAATAAATTAGCTGTGTATCTGTGCTTAATTTTTATTTACTTTGCAATAAGGAAATGGTGTCTTCCTATTTGAACCGCCCTAAAAAGCTGATGGCGCCTGGTTATAAATGCTTTAACATTTAATCAGGATCAGTATGTCTTCATCAAAAACACAACCAGTGCAAGCAAGTAACAGTCGCTTAAGCAATTTTTTCAATCAATTTCCAGCTATTCCCTATTTGGCAAAGTGGATTTTAATTACCGCTTTACTGGGTGTTTTAATAGGTAGCGCTTCGGCCTTTTTCCTTTTCTCTTTGCAATGGGCAACTCAGCTACGTGAGCAAAATTTGTGGCTCATTGCCTTATTACCAATAGGTGGTTTGCTCATTGGCTTACTTTATCATTATTACGGTAAAGATATCGAAGGCGGCAACAACTTATTAATCGATACCATACATCAGCCTGCGCAAAAAATTCCTTTTAAAATGACGGTTTTCATTTACTTAGGAACAATTGCTACTCATCTTTTTGGAGGTTCTGCAGGCAGGGAAGGCACCGCACTACAAATGGCAGGAGGCATTGCCGACCAACTCACCAAACCGCTGCGCTTATCAGATGAAGACAGAAGAACCCTCATCATTGCAGCTGTTGCGGCTGGTTTCGGGGCTGTATTTGGAACTCCATTAGCCGGGGCAATATTTGCTATGGAATTCTTTTTCGTTGGTAAATTGAGGTACAATTCTATTTTTCCTGCTTTTGCAGCCGCAATTTTAGCCAATCAGGTTACCCATTTATGGCATGCAGAACATACCGTTTACCATATTCCTTGGGTGCCACCAACCACATTACTAAACTTAGGCTACGCCGTAATTGCTGGCATAATTTTCGGTATTTGCGCCGCAGCCTTTAGCAAAACACTAAGGTTTGTAGGCCAGTTTTTTAAGGCCCGAATTAAATATCCTCCGTTCAGACCATTGGTAGGTGGAATTGTTTTGGCACTGATCATTTACTCGATGGGCACCACGCAATACATTGGCTTAGGCATTCCAACCATCGTAGCATCGTTTGAACAACAAATGCCAGTTTATGCTTTTGCCATTAAAATAGCGTTAACTGTAATTACTTTGGCTGCGGGCTTTAAAGGCGGCGAAGTAACGCCCTTATTTTTCATTGGCGCAACCTTAGGCAGTGCTCTAGCTGCAATATTGCCGCTACCAATAGCTTTATTAGCAGGTATGGGCTTTGTAGCGGTGTTTGCAGGCGCTACCAATACACCTTTAGCTTGTACGTTAATGGCCTTGGAACTATTTGGCAGCCAATGCGCAGTTTACGTGGCCGTGGCTTGTATTGTAGCTTATTTTTTATCTGGACATACCGGAATTTACGGCCGACAAATTATTGGCGAGGCTAAAAATCCACGTTGGTCAAAAGATCAGAACAAGCTGATCAATGATTTGTAAACGCACCTTACTAAATCAATTACCAACACCAGTGCCTGCTATCCAATTAACCAAATAAAGTTAAACTTAACAACGCCATTGCTGTTTAAGCATTAGTTTTAAGCATTTTATGTTGACCAAAAGTGAAGCTAATTTTTAATAAATCCTCTTATTGATTTCTAAAATATCTGTATATTCGAACCCATGCAACATCATAACTTCGACGTAGATATCGTCATTCCTTCATCAAAACAAAAAGTAAAAATTACAGCCGATGCTATCGAGGTTAATCAAACTCGAATTGCTTGCAACGATGTTGCGGCGGTAAAATATGGTGTATCATTAATTGGCCCTGTTAAAAAACCAATTAAAAAGAAATATACCATTGATGTAAAAAGCAAGGACGGAAAAACCATAAGCGTTCAGTTTGAGAGCAGCAAAGTGGAAGAGTTACTTGAAGAAGACCACACGTATTACTACATCATGTCGGGTTTATGGCAGTATGTAAAAAAACATTTGGTGAGTGATTTTATCGAACAATTGAATGAGCAAAAGCAACTTGAAGTAGGTGCCGCAAAGTTCAATTATCAAGGCTTCGAAATGGCATATAAAACATGGTTTTTCGGCAAAACAAAAACCACTATTGTGCCTTGGAGCCAAATCAAATATTTCCTAGATAAAGGCGTGCTGCATGTTCAGGATATGTACGATAAGAAAAAGAACATCAACGTAAGTTTGCATAATGATTGGAATGCAGTTGTGCTAAATACTTTATTGCATTATTTATCGCAAGAGCACCGAAAAGAAAATCTGGAAAAAGGCGAAAAAATATAACTAGGAACCCCAACGTAACGCTGGGGTTTTTTTATTAGAAATCAACCTGCATTTGTTTGGTAATGTGTCCCCAAAACGTCTTTTAACGGCACTCAACTTCTTTTAAAGAATACAATTGAATGTCCGTAATTTCTAATAAGCCTATTTTTTAAGCGTTTTGCCATTCCGACGTTAGGAGGAATCTATACTTGGCAACTATGGGAATAGACTCTTGAAATTTTCAAGAATTACAAAATGCAGATTATGCCTAATAACCGACAATCAAAAAAACAGCGTTGATTTTTTTCAAAAAATAGTACATTTGGCTTTCTTGAATCCAATTAAAATCTATTTGTACTTATGAAGAAGTGCGCTTTTCTGTTGCTGTTAATGCTTTTCGCATTCCATAGTTTTTCCCAAAATATATTTAGCTTATTTGGCAAGGCCAACAATTTTTTCGATTTGTTTGTAGCTGGTAAATTTGAGGAAGCTCATAACTACTTTTCCGAAGAAGGTAAAACAAAAGTTACAGCGGAGAATTTAAAGCAGTTTTGGACCAACATGGAAGCGACATTGGGAAAAGCAAAAGCTTTAGACGCCACCGGAAGTAAAAATCAAGGTGAGTTTTATGCGGTAACAGTAAGCGGCGAATTTCAGTTTGGCAAGCAAGATTTTGTACTGTTATTCGATAAAACCGAGAAACTGGTTGGATTGCATTTGCCTCCAAAATTGGCAAGCTACCGATCTCCAGGTTATGCGGATACTACACTTTTCAAAGAAATCCCAACCTACGTTAAATCGGGCAACCATCAACTGGCGGCTGTAATTAGCGTTCCAAAGGATGGCAACAGCTTTCCAATTGTAGTACTGGTACACGGCTCGGGACCTAATGATATGGATGAAACCATTGGTCCAAATAAACCATTTAAAGATATTGCTGCCGGACTAGCAGCTAATGGTATTGCTTCGGTAAGATATGTAAAACGTACGCTGTTATATGCCAACGAGTTTAGTGGTGCTTTTACGGTTAAAGAAGAAGTTTTAGACGATGCGCTGCAAGCCATCGAATTGGCTAAAAATGTTGAAGGGGTTGATAAGAAACAGATTTATGTGTTAGGACACAGCTTGGGCGGCATGTTAGCTCCGCGTATTGCAACTTTGGTTCCAGACTTGAAAGGAATTATACTGGCGGCAGCACCTGCTAAAAGCCTAACCGATATCATTATTGAGCAAAATAAATACATGGTAGCGCAAAGCAAAGATACCACCGCAGCCATGCAACAAAACTTGAAAAATGCTATTGCAGAGATAGAAAAAACAAGAATCAATAAACTTGGAAACATGAAAGCAGATTCTTTACTGCTAGGCTTGCCGGCTAGCTACTGGGTTGATTTGAACAGCTATAACCAAGTTGAAACTGCGAAGAAATTAAAACAACGAATTTTCATCATACAGGGAGGATATGACTTCCAAGTACCAGAATCGGATTTCAATTTATGGAAAGAAGCTTTGGGCAGCAATACCAATGTGAGCTTCAAGTTCTATCCCGATTTTAACCATTTGTTTAGTCAGCAACAGGAAAAAGGAAATATGTTGCAATACCAAACACCTGCAAGCGTAGAGCAACGTACCATCGAGGATCTTTCCAATTGGATTAAGGAACTGTAGCTAGCCTTTCGCTAAATATGTTATAGCGTTGGCTGCTTCATCCATTCAAACCAATTTTGAACTTTAAAAACGTAGCCCAATTTTTCGGGCAGGGCAACGGCATTAATCTGTTTCCACTCCAGCAGCTCATCTTTAAAATGGGGCGGCTGCATCCCCGATACTTCGCATAAACCGCTGTAAAATTCCGATCTACTTGGATGATGTGGCACTACGGCATGGTAAATTTCACCAAATTTCTGCGTTTCTAGCAAGTGCGCACAAACCCCAATGCAATCATCCAGCGTAATGAGGTTTACTGGTGCTTTACCGTTGGCAACATCAGTTTTACCTGCAAAAAATTTTGCCAAGTTCCTTCCGGGACCAAGCAAACCAGCAAAACGAATAATCGTCACCGAAAACTGCGGATAGGCTTTCCATAAATTTTCTGCTTCCAAAAGTACCTTACCAGCTTCAGTATTGGGTTGCGGACAATCTCTTTCGTCTACAGCAAAATTGCCATCTTCAAAAACGCCTGTTGAGCTGATAAAAACCAAGTGCTTGATCTTTCCTTTAGCCGCCTCCGCAATTGGTTTTAGTTTGGTAACATAATGTACCGCATCGGCAGATTTAGCCCTCGGTGGCACATTCACTAACAAAACATCCGTATCGAAAAAATCAGTTGGCAAATCGTCACCTTGGTTGAGGTCAATTAAAAAAGGAGCAATACCATCACGCTTTAACTCACTCAGCTTTTGTTCGCTTGTAGTGGATCCTTTAACCTCATAACCTTTGGCTAACAGATGTTTAGCAAACGACAAACCAAACCATCCACAGCCTAAAATACTTACTTTTTCAATTTCCATCGCCGCAAAATAGGATTTACACACCAAAACACCATGCTTTAATTGCTAAACCAATCTCAACTGATCGCTAAATAACAAAAGCATGATAAACTCAAAATAATTATTACTTAATTTTAGGCCATTGCAAGCACCAACTGCTTCGAAAATTAATTTATCAAACCATTTAAAAAAATGAAATCAATCAAACTCATTTTAGTACTATTTGTATTGGTTGCCCTAGGGCAAAATGGCCAAGCGCAGGGCTTAAAACTTCCTCAACCAAGTACTACACAAACTTTAACACAAGATTTTGGTTTAGGCAAAATTAGCGTAGTTTATTCGCGTCCAAATGTAAAGGGGCGTAAAATTTTTGGCGCACTTGAACCTTACGATAAGGTTTGGCGTACAGGTGCAAACTCGGCTACCGTAGTTAAATTTACTGAGGCAGTTAAAATAGAAGGCAAAGATCTTGCTGCTGGCGAGTATGCTTTATTTACCATTCCCGGTAAAACAGAGTGGACTATCATTTTTAACAAAGGAACCAAAGAATGGGGTGCGTATACTTATAGCGAAGCAAATGATGTGCTACGTGTGAAAGTAAAACCATCAGTTTTAAAAGACAAAGTAGAAACTTTTACTATCCAGTTTGCAAGCGTTTACGATACCTCGGCACAACTACAATTGGCTTGGGAAAACACTTTGGTGAGCGTAAACCTAACTACCTCATTTGATGATAGGGTAATGGCAAACATTGCAGAAGCAATGAAAGGCGACAAAAAACCTTACTTCCAGTCGGCACTTTATTATTTTAACAATGGTAAAGATTTAAAAACAGCTTTAGCTTGGATGAACGAGGCAGAGAAAGAAATGGTTGATGCCCCTTGGGTAAAACTTTGGAAAGGCCGTGTGCAATTGAAAATGGGCGATAAAGCCGGTGCAGCTAAAAGTGCAAAAGAAGGTGTTGAAATCGCTACAAAAATTAAAAACGACGAGTACATCCGTTTGAATACACAATTGTTGGAAGAAACGAAAAAATAAGCCGTTGGTTGTCATTTCAACTGATTAAAAGAAGTGGAGAAATCTTTAACTGGGTTTCTCCATTTTTTTTGCATTCTATTTTGGTGTGATTTCTGTTTTTTGAAAAGCAATTTTAGTGCTGCTATTTACGCTAGTCCCGCTTTCGCTCATAGTCCGCTCCCTAGCTCGCCTCGGGATGCGGGCTAATCCGCTCAATCGGGTTTAGCTATCAAAACATCTACAACACACGCCTTTTTCTTTGCGAAAACGCTGCGAACTTTGCGTTAAAAATAACACGCCAAACTTTACTTAAACCATAAAAATTTTACCGCAAAGTTTTGAAGTAGCCGCAAAATACGCTAAGAGAAAACTTGTACTAAGAAAAAACTTACGCAGTTTTAAAAACTTCGTAAGTTTCTAATGTAAATCCTAATCCTCCGCTTTAAAACCTCTCTTTTCTTCGCGAAAACGCTGCGAACTTTGCGTTAAGAAATTAACACGCCAAACTTTACTTAAACCATAAAAATCTAACGCAAAGTTTTGAAGTAACCGCAAAGTACGCTGAGAGAAAACCTTCCTTAATTAGTCGCCGTACCAATATGTTCCTTAACTGTCTTCTCACCCATCAACATCTGAAAAATCAATGATAAAATAACAACAGCCAAGCAGCCCACAACGTTTAACCACAGATAAGCCACCAACTCTTTAAAGCCTAAAAAACAAACAATAGCTTCCGCTAAAATAGCCGCATAAAACACCGCTTTACTTTGCACTCGTTTCAAATAAAACGCTACTAAGAACACTCCCAAAATAGTCCCATAAATAAAAGACCCCAAAATATTTACAAACTCAATGAGGTTACCTATTTTACTGGTAAACAAAGCCATTACCACACAAACTAAACCCCAGCCAATGGTAGCCCATCTTGAGGCATTTACATAAGCATGGTCTTGCCCTTGCTTGTTGATCAAGCGTTTATAGATATCTACCACGGTAGTTGAGGCTAGCGAGTTTAAGGCACTTGCCGTTGAACCCATTGATGCCAAAAAGATAATCGCAATAAGCAACCCTATTAATCCTTTGGGTAAATACTCCGTAACGAAGCTTAAGAAAACATAATTGTTATCATTAACCGAGGCATTTTCGTCGTTTTTCTTTATCAAGGTTGTCAATTCCTCTCTAATTGCCTTGCCGTCCTCATCGTATCGTTTTACGAGCACACGTTGCTTGTCAACTAATTGTTCGTTTTCACTAGCTAGTGCCTCATCCAGTTTTTCAATTTCTATTTTCTTTTTCTCAAACAGCTGATCATACTTCAATTGGATTTGAGCCAGCTCGGCTTTGTACTCGCTTTTTTCGAGTTTTTGCAACTCGTAACTATTAAAAAACAACGGCGCTTTGTTGTACTGGTAAAACGTAAACACCAAAATACCAATCAACAATATCAAAAACTGCATTGGTATTTTCACCAAGCCGTTCATCAACAGTCCCAATCGGCTTTGCGCTACTGAGGAGCCCGTTAAATACCTTCCCACCTGACTTTGATCAGTACCGAAATAAGATAGCTGCAAGAAAAATCCGCCAATTACGCCGCTCCAAACATTGTATGGGTTAGTCCAGCTGAAATTGAAATCTATGGCATTGGTACGCCCCATTTTACCTGCAATGCTTACCGCTTTGCCAAAGCCTACACTTTCAGGCAGTAAATGTACCACCATCACCCCTGCAGCAAACAAGCCACAAAAAATAATGCTCATTTGCAGCAATTGCGTATAAGAAACAGCCTTTGTTCCTCCAAAAACGGTATAAAATATCACCAGACCACCCATAAATAAGGTAGTGTAGGTAACATTGATATTTAAGATGGTTGAAAGTATTATTGCCGGTGCATAAATGGTGATCCCTGTAGACAGGCCCCGCTGAACCAAAAACAGGAATGCAGTTAACGCCCTAGTCTTGAAATCAAATCGTTGTTCCAAATATTCATAAGCGGTATATACCTTTAAGCGATGGAAAATCGGCACAAATGTGATACACAATACAATCATTGCCAAGGGCAAACCAAAATAAAACTGTACAAAGCTCATACCCGACGAATAAGCTAAGCCCGGAGCAGAAAGAAAGGTAATTGCACTTGCCTGCGTAGCCATTACCGAAAGGCAAACGGTATACCAAGGCATGCTTTGATTGCCCAACAAATAGGCATCCATACTTTTAGTACCACGACTTTTGTACACACCGTAGCCAACAATGCCTAACAGTGTAATTGCCAACACCGCCCAATCTAAACTGCTCATTCGAAATATTTAGTAAAAGCGTAAAACAAAGCAATAAGGATTACCAACCAAAATAATAGGAGGTAGTAGAACTGTTTCCAGCTTTTAACGAATGGTGGGAGTTCATTTTGGCTTTCTTCCATGATCAGTTTATTTTAGCAGACTTGCTTTTGCCTGCAAGATATCAATAACATTTTCGTTTTTCAATATTTGAAAGCCAAATCTATCTTCTGAAATCCCGTTCTTTAGCTTCCTGTCAAAAAACAATTCGCCATCTTTAACTTCTGTTTTAAAGCATTTAAAATCAATCTCCTTTTTTTGCACTAGTTTTTCAGCTACCTCTACAATGTGCGTGGATACCACAAATAGACAATCATTGATTTGCGTGAATAATTCGATAATTGCAAGTGATGAATCGTAGGCATCTTTAACATTAGTACCTCTAAACAGCTCGTCGAAAATCACAAAGAAGTTACGGCCTTCTTTTATTTTTTCCGCTACAGTTTTTAACCTTAAAACTTCGTTGTAGTAGTGACTTCTGCCTAAACCCAAATCATCAGGCAAGTTAATAGTAGTGGCAATGCCGTCAAGTACAGAAATTTCCATTTCAGCTGCTGGAACTGGAAAGCCTAAATGTGCCAAATAAACGGCAATACCTATTGCCTTTAAAAATGTAGATTTACCGGCCATATTAGCACCAGTAATAAAGCAAACATTTTTTGAGCTCATCAACGCAGCATCATTACTAACAGGAGATGTCAAAAAAGGATGAAAGAGCGAAGAAATATGAACATAAGGAGACGAGCTTTCGCTAATTTTCGGAAATTGAAATTGATTTTTGATTGCTGCTCGTGCTACAGAACTCAAAGCGTCTATCTCATAAATAAGCTCAAGTATTTGCTTTACGATAGTTATTTTTTCGCTTCGAAATACATAATCACATTTTGTTGTTGCTAGCAATCCAATTTTCCGAGGGTGTTGATGAAAGCAACTTTCAACACTTTCAGATGAAATAAGTTCAGTTAAAAGTGCTTTTAAAGTATTTATCAAAGCTGGCGCTTCAACGTTAACTTTCAAATTATCTAAAGTTTCCTTTAAAGATTGAAGCAATAATAAAATTTCGACTACACCCTCCTTCAATTGAAAGCTTACATGCTTCTCTACGAAAAGTAAATTCCATATCACGCTGATGCGCATGAACTTTACCGGCCTAACTGGCTGAGCATACATTCTCAAATAAAATTCAATATAGTCTAACTGCTCTTTCTTAAAATGAAAGTTGGCTTTTGAACTTATAAAGAATTGTAGCTGTTTTTGGCGGTTAGTCAGTTCGTCAACATCGCTAATTGGACGCCGGAATATCTCGTTTAACCGATCCCAACCGCCAACTGTGATGGTAGAATTAAAAAGTTCGAATACACTTTGGTGAGATGAGCTAGAATAGATGTTCAGGTCGTCCAAAGTTTGCCGATCAATATCAAATTTTTTCATAGGAAATGTTAAAATATGATTTTTTGCAATTACATGCGAAATTATTAGGTGATAAATGCCTACCGCAAACTACTGTGGCTTAGCCAACAAATTTGCGAACAACCTAAACGCTCCAGGTACGCCAGCTGGTAGTTGCCTAAAAAACGATAGTGACGTGTAAACAAACCTCCCCTTCCCATAATTCGCAACTAATAATGAGCCGACATTTGGCGCTTCGCCTGTATCATTCATACTCAATATAGTTTCATATTTCGGATCTATTTCATCCGCAAAATACAATCCACGTTCCTGCACCCAACCGTCAAAGTCCCTTGGGTTTATCTTATTCGGATAGTTCAGTACAACATGATTTGGATTCGTAAAAGTAACCTTCGCATCTTCCTCAGTAACCCTTTTGTTCACCAATTTAAATGGATACGGGCCAAAGTTTGTAGATCTCAACCCATTATTTACGTTATACTGCTCTAATAAAACACCGCCGTTTTTAATATAATCCATCAATTTGCTATATACCTCCTTCGCCTCGTCGCTAACGTTAAAAAACCTCACTCCAGTAACAATGGCATCGTAAGAAGCTAAATCAGCTACCATAATTTGGCTTGGAGTTAACTGCATTACTTGGTAACCCACTTGCTGTAAAGCTTGCGCTACCAAATCTCCAGCGCCATCAATGTAGCCAATACGTTTCGCAGCCATTTTTAAATCGGCCAACGTTAACTTGGCGGCTGCCATTGGAAATAAATTGATGTTTGGAATATGATCATAACGGATGGCTTTATATCCTCTGTTGCTCACCTGTCCATTAATTTTAACCTGTAAATCCAAGGCAGTTGCATTAGTTGATTTTGCGGAAGGTATTACATTAAACGTCACTATCTTATTTTCACCTTTTTGAGCAAAATTGAAAGCTATTTTTTCAGGATTACTTTTCCATCCGGCAGGTAAAACCGGTATAAGTTCACCACTTACGTTTTGCGTAAAACTTTTTAAACTTACCTCAATGTTTTTTGGCTGATTGTTAAGGAAAAGATAGGCCTGATCGCTCAAAGTAGCCGTTACTTTAGGCGCAATTACCAAAGGCTGGTACTGCTCGCCTTTAATTGGATCTGTAAATTTGTACCTCAACGGAAGACGCAAACTGATCAGCTCTCCGCCAATATCTACATCCAGTTTCGCTTCCAAAGCATTCGGGTTTTCTGGATAGCCAACATCTTGCTGTTTATTAATGCTGTAATAACCTATTGGGTGCTCTTTTTGGAGATAGTAAGGCTGTGTAATTGCGTTAGAATCAGCAAACAAACGATAGTTGATGGTCGCCATTTTATTGCTTTGCATTGCTACCGTTTGTGCTGCCGCCAAATAGTTGATTTTCGGCGCAATTTCTCCATTTCTGTAGATAGCATTGATGGTAAAAGGCACCTCATCGCCAACGGCATAGCTTTGCTGTGTAGTAACTGCCTCAGCCCAAAAACCAGTGCAGGCCAAAATCAATTCATCAAGTAACCGATTTTTGAAACCAAGTTCGTTTGCGGCCAATTTCTTTAACCGAAGCAAATCTGGAACAACTGCAGCTGGCTTATTTACGTTAAATTCCGTTTGAATTTTAGCAATCAAATCGAGTATGGCTTGATCGGTAACTTTAATGTTCAAACCATCAAATAAAGAGTTTGTTGCTGGCTCACCTGCGGTATGGCTAAAGTATTCTATTGCTTCTCCACGCTGCAAGGTTGATCCAAAACCCTGGCTCTTGTGGTTGGTACGACTTACCGCAGCTATTTCACCGTAACTTTGTCCCAACAGTGGATTATAGAGGCCAACATCAACTTTTAATTGATTAGCAGCAGTGGTATTATTCCCTCCGAAATTATAGGTGTTCCACAAAATTCGTTTTGCCTGCCAAGCCTTAACGCCCATTTTTAGTTGTTCCGGAAACCGATTAGGGTCGGCGGCGGCAACAAAGGCCTCCCTAGCAATAATTGCCGATGCTGCATGATGGCCGTGACCAGCCCTGCTATCTTCTGGGAAGCGGGTAATGATCACATCTGGCCTAAACTTCCTAATAATCCAAACGGCATCCGCCAGTATTTGCTCCTTACCCCATATTTTAAACGTTTCATCTGAAGTTTTAGAAAAACCAAAATCATTTGCCCGACTGAAAAACTGTTCAGCGCCGTCTACTTTTCTGGCAGCTAAAAGTTCTTGTGTTCTAATTTGTCCCAAAAGCTCAGCCTGCTCATTACCAATTAAGTTCTGTCCGCCATCACCTCTGGTTAAAGATAAATATGCAGTGCGCATTTTGGCTTCCTTTGCCAAGTAAGCTAGCAGTCTGGTATTCTCGTCATCTGGATGTGCAGCAATATAAAGTACGCTACCTTTTACTGATAAGCCCGCAATACCTTGAGCTATATCAGCAGCGCTAAAAGGGCGTTCGAAACTGTTTTGCTGTGCTTTTGCAAGTGTTAATAAGCTGATGAACAATAGGGAAAGTAGATTTTTTTTGATGCTCATATATTTGGTTGTATGGCTAAATTAGGTAATTTTTGTAAAAGGATTTATAAATGGAACGCTGTTTGCATAAGTGATACTATATTTTTACAAGCCACAGATGTTAAACTACTTTAAGGCGATGTAGATTAACGGAAGAGGGGAAAGCAAGAAGCATTTGTGGCTTATTTAACAACACACAAAACTTATTTTAATGAAAAAATTACTTTTAGCCTGCTTCGTTATCCTTGGTTTGGGATCATGTGGCATTAATAAACAAGCGCAACAAATTAAGGCACTTGAAAACTGCGATTACCGCATTTCAGATGTAGACAGGGTAACTATTGCTGGGTCTGACGTTAAAAAAATTATCGAAGGCAAAACAACGGAGGCAATGAGCATACCGGGCATTGCTTTAGGTCTGCTGAGAAAAGATATTCCGCTTAGAGCCCAACTTAATTTAGAAATCACGAACCCAACCAATGCTTTAGCAGCAATCAACAACTTCGATTATATTGTTTTAATTAACAAAAAAGAAGTTTTTAATGGTGCGGTAAATCAAAGTGTAAACATTGGTGCCGGACAAGCAGTTAAAGTTCCGGTTCAAATTAATGCCAATATTTATCAATTCTTAACTGATAATAAAATGATTGATGATATTGGAGCTTTTATTGGCGGCGCTACTAATGGTAAAGAACAAAAAGGTTTGGTAACCTTAAAAATCCGTCCTTCAATAAAAGTTGGAAATGGCTTAGTTAAATATCCAGGTTACATTACCATTGATAAAGAAGTAAGCAGTAAGATTTTGCTATAAAAAGCGTTCTAGTTTTGTATGCGATGGGCTTTGCGGCATTAATTGCATACAAAATTAGCTCCCAAGCAATAATTATTTCTAAATTCGACTCAATTTTTGAAGATTGGAATAGACATGCAGGGACAAAACAGAAAAGATATTTATCCTGGTTTAGAAGTTGGGATTATCCTTAAGAAAGATCAGCGTACAGGTAACGTTACTTATGGTGTAGTTAAAAATTTGTTAACCTCATCAGCGTTCCATTCCAGAGGTATAAAAGTTCGGTTGGAAGATGGACAAATTGGACGAGTTTGTGAGATTGTAGAAGAAAACTAGTTTAAATTACCACTGCTGATTTGTAATGCAATTGCAATGAAAACTGCGAGATGAAACAAAAACAATAGCCTTAAGTCTATATTTGTAACAATAGTTAAGAAATGGGAATAATTAAGTTTTTAATCATAACACTTATCGTTTTATGGGTTATAAGATTACTGTTAAGGATGATATTTCCTATGGTGATCAAAAACGTGTTTAGCAATATGCAACAGCAGGCACAGCAGCAATACCAGCAGCGTCCTAACCGTCCAGAAGGTAGCATATCCATTGACTACATGCCCGAAAAGGAAAAGAAAAAAGGCAATACAGACAACCTTGGCGATTTTGTAGATTACGAGGAGGTTAAATAAGCAATCAAACCCTTAAACTTAACAGATCTCGTACGGCAGCTGGCAATTCAGGATATTGAAATTTGAAGCCACTATCTAGCAACGCTTGCGGTTTAACCCATCTACTTTTTAAAATCAACTCTGTTTCGGTACCAATTAGCCATGCGCCCAAACTTAACATCCAAGTGGGGCAAGGCAAGCCAAAGCTAATGCCGTAAGCATTTCTAATATTTTGCATCAAATTTTGGTTACTAACAACATTTGGCGCAGTACAATTGATGACACCTTCCATTGTATCATTTTCCAAAATCCATTGCGTACAAAGTGCCGCATCTTGTTCATGTACCCAACTCACCATTTGTTTTCCATCACCTTGCTTGCCACCAAGTCCAAATTTCACCAAGTTTAACAATCGAGGGAAAGCCCCATCGGCCCTGCCAAAAACGATGCCCATACGCAAAGCCACTTTACGGGTTTTAGGAGTTGCGACTTCGAAAAAACTTGCCTCCCACTGCTTACAAACCTCAATAGAAAAGCCATAGCCTATCTCACCGTTGGCTTCAGTTTGTGGGTAATCTTCCGCATGGCGATAAATAGTTGCAGAGGTAACATTGATCCAAACTTTAGGAGGCTGCTGCATTTCACTAACCACCGTGTTCAATAAGTTAGTGGGTATAACTCTAGATGCGATAATTTCAGCCTTATTTTGCTCATTGTACCTGCAATTAACGTTTTTACCGCACAAATTTATTAGCATATCAGCATCAACTAAACTATCAACCCAACTACCTGTGGTTTTGGCGTCCCAAATTTCACACCTAATATTTGCGCTGCAAGCAATTTGATGCCTGCTCAAAATGACTACCTCGGTGGCCAAATCGCTGTAATGCTTAGCTAATACTTTTCCTAAATATCCGCTTCCTCCAGCCAAAACTATTTTTCCAAACTTTTTCATATCAGATAATTTTAATACAAAATAAAACCTAAAACCGCCATACGATAAACCATCCAACTAGCACTTAAAAGCAAACCTAAACTTAATAAACTACAGCGCCTCAAATGTTCCAAAAACATTAAACCAGCGGTTGCTAAAAATAAAATGATGTAGGTATTGTTACTAAAGTTGAAGATAGCGCCAATCCAAATGATGGGTAGTAACAATAAGCTTCCGGCTAGCGAGATGGTCATCATATTTCCTAAATAGTCCCAAGCTTTGGTGGGTTTGTAGCACAGGCAAACCAATCCTTGGAAAAGAATTTGCCCACCACAAATAAAGTACTCTCTGTAGCTACCACCCAAAGGAACAGCTGGACTAATTAATTTGGCGTAGTCAGTTAAAACATAGGCTACAACCAACCAGCTGATTATCAAATACAGCAACCTGTAATGCAGTTTAAAACTAGGCATTAGTTCATTTGGAGCTGCTTTGGCCGGTACAATTACTTTTCTATTATAAGAAACCAATGCATAGGCTTTACTCATAATCCAAACAAATGGTTTAAAACTGAACAGCGGATTTAAAAATGGAACGGCATTGCCAATTACTTTTAGTAGGCTTTGCACACCGTAGGTAACTTTTCCAGTATTAACGTTTACCAAAGCAATCTCATTTATTGCCCGCTTCATATCCACATAAGGGCATAGTTGTTCTGGTAACTGTTGGTAAGGTACCCGACCATCTTTATCTAACATTTTTGTTTTAACGAAAGCACCTGTGTAAAGATGGCACATAGGGCAGTTAGCATCGTACAGGATTACATGATTGGCTAATGTTTTCATGATTTAATTTTTTGAATTTTCAATAAAAAATGAAACCTTTAATCAAAAATTAAAGCCTTCCGGCTCCAACTTATTATGGCTTATTTAAAGATTTTAAGTATCGATCCCCAAAACCAACTCTCGTCTGCCTTGAGCATTGTCTCCATCATCTTATCGGAATTACGAGCCAGCTTGTGAATATCAGTTATTGATTTGTTAAAAGCGGCAAACTCCTTGTCGTTTTGGTCTCCCTCTACCGCCGATAATTCATTCAAAACCTTTAACATCGGATCCAGTTCTCTTTTTTTGCGTTCCCTAGCTACCTGCCTGGCTACTGTCCAAATATCCTTTTCAGCAAAAAAATATTCCTTACGTTCGCCGGGTTTATGTTGCTTTTCAACAAGCCCCCAGTTAATTAAATCACGTAGGGTCATGTTAGCATTACCTCTGGAGATATTCAGTTGTTCCATCACTTCCTCGGTAGTTAACGGCTCAGGGGCAATGAGCAAAAGTGCATGTACCTGTGCCATTGTTCTGTTAACCCCCCATTCGGACCCTAACCTTCCCCAAGATTCAATAAATTTCTGTTTACCTTCGGCTAATTCCATAGTCAAATGTAGCAACATTTTCTAAACTTTCAAATATTTTTGAAAATTAATGAAGATTTTTATTTAGCCATCTTCTCAATGGTAAATCATAAAGTTTCAATGCCAAGTAAGCAACTGTAATTTGGCCTAAAATCAACATCGGTATTACCCATGCAAGTGTTTGATTGCTGGGCTGCACTTCCTGATAATAGTTAAGGAATGACCACAACACGAAATAGTGTGTGATATAAAGTGGATAGGAAATCTCCCCAGAAAACTTACAAATTAAACTACTCCGTGTACTGTTAGTTGTGCCAGCGCCCAAAGCAATAATCAATGGAAAATAAAACACCACAAGTATAGGTTCAGTTAGCCAGTTATATTGCTCATTAAAGGGAACAAAAAAAGCTAATGCCAGCAACAACGCTAATGGCAAAAAGCCAAGTCGATTTTTGATGAATAATTGATACCGAAACACACACATTCCTAATAGAAATGAGCAAGCCACCCTTGCCGCACCATGCCAAAAATTGTCTTTCGACCATCCGCCACTAACATTACCTGCCGACTTCGCAACATAAATTAACCCCAACACCGCCACAAAAGCCAACATTAAAATAACCTTTCTTTTAAGCCTGTGTAAAATTAGTGCATATAAAATATTGGCGATATACTCCCAAAATAGAGTCCACGCTGGCGCATTTAAACCAAAGTTATTAAATGCCCTTTCACCAATAATTGGATAGGGAATTAACAAAATGGAGGTTAAAAACAGTAATAACAATTGCCCAGTTCCATAGGTATGCCATTGGTTTCCAAATGGATCAAAAACAAAGGCTAACAGACCCAATATTGTGCCTAAAACTACTAATGGGTGCAATCTAATTAACCGAGCTTTAAAAAATTGGCCGATACCCAGTTGCTGCATCCGATCATCGTAAGCATATGCAATAACAAATCCGGAAAGGCAAAAGAAAAAATCCACAGCTAAGTAAGCATGTGCTATTGCATTTTCAGGATTGGGGATAAACATCTCTATAAAATGAAAAACTACAACCGCAAGTGCCGCAATACCCCTTAAGCCATCTAAAACTTCAAAATGTTTTTTGGTAGATAAAGGTAAAGCAGAAGAATAATGCATGTTAACGGATTAATAAATTTGCAATAAGGACACTTGGGCTAAATTAGGCATTAAGCCGATACTATTTCAGGCCATTTCGAAAATAGTATTGACAATGAATGCTTAGCACGTGGAACTCTCCATTATTTCGATTTCAAACCTGCTGTAAAACCCTCAAAAACATAATGATACCTTAACAATCAATTAATTAAAGCAACTTAATTTAGCCTCATCAAAAATCTTTTTAAGATGCTGGAATTCTTTATCGTAGTATGTGTACTTGCTTTTTTAGCTTTCTTCTTTAGTCCCTACGAGTTAACAGTTGGCGAGGACGAAGATTAATTTGCTAGAGATTTATGGAGAAAAGGGATGTAGAAATTGTGGTAATCTCTGATGTGCATTTGGGAACTTACGGTTGCCATGCCAAAGAGTTGCTGAAATACCTCAAGAGCATTAAGCCTAAAACGCTGATATTAAACGGAGATATTATTGATATTTGGCAATTTAGCAAGCGCTACTGGCCTGAAACGCACATGAAAATTCTGCGGAAGCTTATGAAGTTTGTGGTGGAAGGCGTTAATGTTTACTATCTAACAGGAAATCACGACGAACTGTTGCGCAAGTTTGCAGACATGAACTTGGGTAGTTTTCATTTACAAAACAAACTGGTACTAGAGCTTGATGGCAAAAAAGCTTGGTTTTTTCATGGTGATATTTTTGATGTAACCATGCAACATTCAAAGTGGCTCGCTAAATTGGGGGCGGTTGGATACGACAGTCTTATTTTACTTAACAGCGTAGTAAATTGGTGCCTAAAAATGTTTGGAAAGGAGAAAATGAGTTTCTCCAAAAAGATAAAGGCCAAATTTAAAGATGCAGTAAAATTTATCAATAGTTTTGAGGTAACCGCGGCAGAACTTGCGGTAGTTAACGGTTATCATTATGTAGTTTGCGGACATATCCACCAACCAGAAAAACGAGCAATTTTTACCGACAACGGACAAGTACTTTATTTAAATAGCGGAGATTGGGTTGAAAATCTTACGGCTTTGGAATACAACAATGCAGAGTGGGAAATTTTCAGGTATGAAGCTAAAAATTTCGTAAAAGATGAAGTGGAATTAGGCGAGCTTTCTGACGGAGAAGATCTTCATGGGAAACTGGATGTAAACGTGCTATTGCAGAAAATTAAGCTTGGTATTGGCTAGCTTGTAAACCCAGCGAACTTCCTGGATTAATAAATTACAGCAATTGAAGTTAACATGAGTGCAGGTTAATTAAACTATAAATACTGCCAAAAAATAGTGATATTAGGAGCGGATGAAAATACTTTATGCGATACAGGGAACTGGCAATGGACATGTAAGCAGGGCCAGGGAAATAGTTCCCATTTTACAACAACATGGAGAGGTGGATTTGCTGATATCTGGAACACAGGTAGATGTAAAATTGGCACAGGAAATAAAGTATCGTTTCCATGGTTTCAGCTTTATTTTTGGAAAAAAAGGAGGCGTCGATCATTACAAAACTTGGAAAAACATGAATCTTTTCCAGTTCAAGAAAGACATGCAGTCCATTCCGTTACGTGAATACAATTTAATCCTTAACGATTTTGAACCTATTTCTGCTTGGGCTTGCCGTATGCAGGGGGTTGAAAGTGTATCGCTTAGTCACCAAGCCTCCTTTAAATCAAAAAAAGTACCTCGGCCCAAAACAGTAGATTGGGGGAAGTTGATTTTAAGCAGATATGCGCCAACTACGCATCATGTAGGCTTTCATTTCGACAGGTATGATGATTTTATTTACACTCCTGTTATCCGCAGTGAAATTAGGCAACTTAGCAAAAGTAATTTAGGGCACTACACGGTTTATTTGCCTGCAATAGATGATAAAGATTTGGTAAATGTGCTGAAGGAAATTCCGCAGGTGCGCTGGGACGTTTTTTCTAAACATACCAAAACAGCCTACCAAGATGCGAATGTTTTTGTGGAACCAATTAACAACGAAAAGTTTAACCAAAGCATGGCAAGTTGTGAGGGCTTATTTACCGGAGGTGGCTTTGAGGGCCCTGCAGAAGCACTACACTTAGGCAAAAAGCTTTTGGTTGCACCTATGCGTTTTCAATACGAACAGCAATGCAATGCATTTGCCCTAAAGCAATTTGGACTGCCGGTAATTTGGGGCAGCGATAAAAATTGGATCCCTAAACTGAAAGAATTTGTAAACAATCCGCAGGAACATGTTTTCAACTTCCCTGATGAAACCGCTGCTATAATTGCACATACAGTGAACACATTTGCCAGATAAATTTCTTTACTTTGCTGCATTGTTGAACAGTAATTTGGTAAATACACAACACCGCATTTAGCAACTACTTTCAACACTTTAACAAATGGCATGATCAATCAGTTTAGGAGTTTACAACCCATTAATCTTTTACTGCTGGCCGCGTATACTATTTTTATGCGCATGGCCATTTTCATCAATTTGCCTCCGCAACTAGATTTAGATATCCTAGAATCTTACACGAAGATATTTATTTCCATCTCTCCCGATGCCTTATCGCCAATGGCAAATGTATTTTTTGCTGCCATTATGGTATTTGTACAATCGCTTATTTTTAATAGAATTATCAACAACCATGCTTTGCTGCCCAAGCCAAGCTATATGCCAGCTTTAATATACCTTACCGGCACAAGTTTGTTTATGCAGTTTTTGGTGTTAAGCCCTCCTTTAATTTGCAATTTCCTAATAGTCATTATCATTGATAAATTTTTGAAGCTTTCCAAAACTGCAAGTGCCATGAGCATTATGTTTGATGTGGGTATGCTTATTGCCCTTGGCACATTAATTTATTTTCCTTTTATCCTGCTGCTATTGATGCTTTGGCTTAGCCTGCTTATGTACAGGGCATTCAATTGGCGTGAATGGATTTCTGGTTTATTTGGATTTCTATCAATCTTTTTATTTGTAGCCGTTTATTACTATTGGAATGATCATTTAGAACGTTTTTTTGACATTTGGCATCCTTTAACCAACAAATTCCCAAGCAATCTACAAATCAATATTAATGATTACTTGGTGCTTATTCCAATATCAATAACGATGATTTTGGCTGCTATACAGCTAAGAGACAATTTTTTTAGGAGCTTTATTAGCACAAGGAAAGCCTTTCAAATGTTGCTATTTATGTTTTTGGTGAGCATATTTAGTTTCTATACCAAACGGGGCGTTACTGTTGCGCACTTTCTTTTATGTGTGCCTCCAGGTGCAGTACTTTTGGCCTACTATTTTCAGGTGGCTAAAAAAAGGTGGTTTTATGAAACGCTATTCGCCATCCTCATTATCTGCATTCAGTATTTTCTTTTTGTATAGTTTGTTTTGTTAGGCTATCCTTAAAAGCGAGCAAAAAATCAACTTATTGCTTTAACCTTTTTTAACAAATTGATTCCTCGAAACTTGACAAAGATGGTTAGCTTTGTGAAGTGGAAATAGATTTGATGCTTTTTTCTGTTCGAGATTATTATTTGGCAGCTTACTACTAATGCATAACCTAGTTATAGATATTGGCAATACGTATAGCAAGCTAGCTGTTTTCGCCCAAAAAGAATTGATTCATTTCGAGCGCATTGAGCAACTAGAGGAGCCTGTAATTTTGGATATCATTAACAAATTCAGCATTACCAACTCTACTATTTCAAGCGTAAACCAAGCTGTGGAGCAGCTTGAGCACATATTGAAGGCCAGCACTCGTTATATTCGCTTTGGTACGGATATCGTAGGAAACATAAAAAACCATTATCAAAGTCCGCAAACACTAGGGCTAGATAGATGGGCGAAGGTGATTGCAGCGTATTGCCTATACGGCGGACAAAACAGCTTAATGATTGACGCCGGCACTTGTATTACCTACGACGTATTGAATGCTGACAGTGAATATTTTGGAGGAAGCATAAGCTTAGGCTTAAATATGCGTTTTAAGGCTTTGAACCATTACACCGGCAGGTTACCACTAGTAAGTTGGGATAAAGCTCAACTAACCATTGAGGAGGGCAATACTACCCAAAACGCAATTAAACGAGGTGTATTACAAGGTGCGGTTAATGAAATTTTAGGTTTTATCGCCATTGAAAACGCAAGAAATAAGGATTTAAAAATAGTATTAACGGGCGGCGACTCGCTTTTTTTGAACAACCAATTAAAAAATAGCATATTTGCCGGTCAAATTACCCACGAACCCTATTTGGTTTTAAAAGGATTGAATGAAGTTTTTACATTATAAAATGAATAATAAATTGAAATACGTGTATGTTGCTTGCCTTTTGGCACTTTCTGCTGGAGCAAATGCGCAAACAACAGTACAGTCTCCATATTCTAAGTTTGGCTTAGGCAACTTACGAAATTCAGTTTTGCCACAACAACGTGCTATGGGAGGTATTTCTACGGGCGTTTTTAGATCTAGCTATATCAACAACATCAATATGCAAAACCCGGCTTCCTATGCTGGCATTGGCTTAACCACTTTGGATATTGGCGCATCTGGAAGTTTAACCACACTTAAAACCAACAGCTTAAGCGAAAAGAACTTTAATTCGTCCTTAAGTCACGTAGCGATGGCTTTCCCAGTTACCTTAAAATCAGCATTGAGCATTGGTATTTTGCCTTATTCTGATTTAGGTTACGACTTTAAGAATACGGTGAATATTGGTAATTCAACGGATAACACCAAAGCTGCCGATTATATTTACAACGGCGAAGGCGGCCTTTCGAAAGCATATTTAGGCTATGGAATGCAGTTTGGTGATCATTTTAGACTTGGTGCCAATGTGGAATATCTTTTTGGCAACTTGATTCAAAGCCGTGCAACAGAATTTGTTGATGATCCAGGGACTTTTAACTCGCGTCAGCAAACTAAAAACAGTGTTTATGGCTTTAACTTCAGCTACGGAGCACAGTACGATTTCCGTTTAGGCAATAAAACTTCTTTAGTAGTAGGTTATTCTGGCTCGTCTTCAAACAAACTGAATTCGGAGTTAAGCGAGTATACCATGATTTACAGCAAAGACTCACAGGGTAATGCAAACTCTGCATTTGATACGTTAGCGGTAGTGGAGGGCGAAAAAACTAAAATCAACCTTCCTTTGGTGCACAACTTTGGTTTCTCCATCCAAAAAGAAAATAAATGGTTAGTAGGTGCTGATTATCGCATGGGCAAGTGGTCCAAACTAGCTATCAATAACGTAAATCAAAACTTACAAGATACTTATGGTTTTTCAGTAGGTGGCCAATTTACACCTGATATTACTGCAATCAATGGTTATTTCAAACGCGTAGATTATAGGTTGGGTTTCACTTACGATAAAACGTATATCCAAATGAACAATCAAGATGTGAAGCAAACCGCTGTTACATTTGGACTTGGGCTTCCTTTACAATCAGCTTATGGTCGTTCATCATTTTACAAACTTAACCTAGCAGCAGAAGTAGGCAGAAGAGGCAGCTTAAATAACGGGTTAATCCAGGAGCGCTACGTAAATTTCCATTTAAGTTTTATGCTTAATGATAAATGGTTCCAAAGATTTAAGTTTGACTAATCTTATCTACAAAGATTACGCTAACAATTGTTATTGGCATTTTAAAAACAAATAGCATCTTGAAAACTCAGCGTCAAAAGCTTTATTTTTTGTTCATTGTCGGCACCATTTTCTTTTCTTGCGGTGGCGATGATTTGAAAAATGTTACTGCTATTGACGCTAATAAAGTCACTTTAAGTAAAGATAGGACTTACGACGTTGACGTAGTATATAGTGATTCGGCTAAAGTTAAAGCTAAAGGCTTCGCACCCATCCTTGACAAAGTAACTCCATCGGCAGGTGCGGTGTACAGCGAAATGCCCAAAGGCGTAAAAATTTATTTCTACGATGAATTTATGCGTTCAAAAGGGAGTATCACTTCCGATTACGCCATTAACAAGGAAACCGAACGAATAACCATTTTCAGAAAAAACGTTGTAGTAGTTTCAGATAACATGACCTTTACCACGGAGGAACTTACTTGGGACGAAAATAAACGCATGTATTTTTCGCCAGCAGGCACTGTAACTACAAAAGATGGCAATATCCTTAACGGAACAAGCTTTTCGGCGCCGCAAGATTTCAGCACTTACAGCATCACTATGCCATCAGGCGTAGGCAACATTGAGAACGGGAAACTTCCTTAAAAACAAGTTATTTTCTGACCTGTATCTATCTCGTTTTCAAGTCAAAAAACAATTAAAATTTAATGTTTTCTAATTTAATGCAAATTTGTATCTTGCGCCCTCTTAAAATTAAGTTAAAAATAAAGATTTAATAGAATAATATGGGTTTAATGACTTTCATGCGTACCAAAATGGGTTATTTTTTGGTTGGAGGTATCGCAGTAGTATTGGCGTTATTTGTTTTAGAACCGTTGCTACAACAAGGTACTGCTATATTTGGTGCAGCATCAAGAACTGTAGTAGGCAGTGTTGACGGCGAAGACATCAAATACGATGAATTTAATACTAAGGTTGAGCAAACTTCGGCTCAGTTTAAACAACAATACGGCGGTGTAATGAATGCCCAAATGCAGTCGATGGCTGTAGATCAAGTATGGCAGTCGGAAGTGGCAGGCGTTGTAATGGGAAAAGAATATGACCGCGTTGGCTTAAACATCTCTTCTGATGAGCTTTTTGATTTGGTACAAGGCAGCAAACCTAGTCCGCTAATTACTCAGTATTTTGGCAACCCACAAACTGGCCAGGTAGATAAAACTGCGATCATGACTTCTCTAAAATCAAGAGAGAAAAATCCAGAGTTAGCAAAACAGTGGTTGTTATTGGAAGCTGAAATTGAAAAACAGGCCTTGCAACAAAAATATAGCAGGTTGGTTGGTAACTCAATGTATGTAACTTCATTAGAAGCAAACGACGAGTACATGAACCGTAACAAACTGGTGAACTTTAAGTATGTAAACTTAGATTACAGCACTATACTTGATGCTAATGTTAAGTTAACTGATGCTGACTACCAGGAATACTATGATGCTAACAAAAAACGTTTTGATAATCCTCAAGAAACAAGAGATTTCCAATACGTATCATTCAGCATCCAGCCTACAGCAGCTGATAGTGCTATTGTAAAAAATCAAGTGGAGAAATTAGCGGTTGACTTTAAAACCACGCCAAACGATTCGTTATTTGCAGCTAATAACTCAGACGTAAAAGTGCCTTTCACTTATATTTCGAAAGGAAAATTAGATCCAGCGGTTGATTCAGTTATTTTCAATTATCCGGTAGGAAGTTTTTATGGCCCTAAATTTTCTGGCAACTCTTACAAATTGGTAAAAGTTGTAGATAGCCGTTTCTCTCCAGATTCTGTAAAAGCAGCACATATCTTAATCAACCCAGCGCAAGTTGGCGGTGAAGATAAAGCTTTTAAATTAGCTGATTCATTGAAAAAATTGGCTCAAGGCGGTGGTAACTTTGCTGATTTAGCAAAAAAATACAGTGTTGATGGTTCTAAAGATCAAGGTGGCGATTTAGGTACTTTCGGTCGTGGAGCTATGGTTCCCGAGTTTGAAACAGCTGCTTTCAATGGAAAAGCTGGCGATATCAAAGTGGTAAAATCTCAATTCGGTATTCACGTTATCAAAATTGAAAAGCAAGTTGGTTCATCTAAAGTGGTAAAACTAGCTTACATTGAGAAAAACTTAGCTCCTAGCCAAAAAACTAGAGATGCGGCATACAAAAAAGCAACAGCTTTCTTAAACGAAGTGAAAGGCGACAACTTCAGTTCGTTAGCTCAAAAACAAGGTTATAACGTAGGTATTGCTGAAAGAATAACGGCTACACAGGGTTATGCTCCAGGTTTAGACAACCCTCGTCAGTTAATAAGAGATGCTTATGACGCTGATAAAGGCGATATCCTACCTCAGGTTTATAACATGGATAATTCATATGTGGTAGCTCAAGTTACTAGCATTAAACCTAAAGGACAGCTTTCTTTAGCTGATGTTAAGAAACAAATTGAGCCTCAAGTAATGAACGCTAAAAAAGCGAAGATGTTAATTGAGAAGTTCGACAAAGCTTTAAGCGGTACTTCTAACATTGATGTAGTTGCTCAGAAATTAGGAAAAACAGCTACTCCAGTGGAAAATATGGTATTTGCTAATCCTATTATCCCAGGTTTATCACAAGAAAATAAAGTGGTAGGTACGGTTTTCGGATCGCAAGTTGGCAAGCTTTCTAAAGCAATTGATGGCGAAAGAGGTGTTTATGCTTTTGTAGTACAAGGTTTTACCAACCCTGCACCATTAGCAAATACATTTAAACAAAAAGAAACAATGATGTTGACTAACGGTCAACGTGCTATTGGCAGTGCTTTCCAAGTGCTACAAACCAAAGCAGATATAAAAGACAATAGGGTGAAATTCTATTAATCTTATTTACGTAATTTTGTAACCGTTCCGATTAACTTCGGAGCGGTTTTTTATTTTAAGGAAATTGCATTTAGGACGCTTACGTCTTAACTTTTTACTATAAACATTGGCAAAAATGGATATTCAAGAAAACATAGTTAACAAAGTTGCTTCTAGCGGTTTAATTACTTTTAATTTAGAAGACTATTTGGACAAAAGCGATCGCATTCTTTACGATATCAAAGACAATCTATTTCATGGACTAATTTTGAAGGAGCAGGATTTTAGAGCTTTTGTTAAAGAACACGATTGGACACAATATCAGGATAAAAATGTAGCTATTACCTGCACAGCCGATGCTATTGTACCCACTTGGGCCTACATGCTTTTAGCTAATAAAATGAAGCCTTACGCCAAGGAAATTGTTTTCGGTGATTTAAATACATTGGACACCATTCTTTTTGCAAAGTCTCTAGCAAAAATCAACGTTGAAGATTTTGCGGGGCAACGCGTAGTAGTAAAAGGTTGTGCAAATCCTTTAATTCCGGTTTCGGCCTATGTTGAAGTTACCGCACTCCTAACACCTGTAGTGAAAAGTATAATGTACGGCGAACCTTGTTCTACTGTACCAATTTTTAAGCGTAAAGATTAATTTGCCAGCTAGCAAAAACGCCTGCAGATAGATTTTGATTTCGTTTTAACAAACATTAACATTTACAAACTTCCGTTAACGCAAATTTTGGATTGCTTTTTGTTTTAAACAACTTATGAAAAGATTTGCATTGATATTTGCCTTGGCTTTAAGCTGCCATTTTGTAGGAGCTCAGGAACTCCCAACAAAAAAAGACGTAGCATTTAAGGAAGGCGAGGTATTGAGCTACAAACTCAAATACGGTTTCATTACTGCGGCCGAAGCAACAATTAAGGTGTTACCAACAGATTTAAAGTTTGATGGTAAACCCACTTTCAGATTAGAAGTGGATGCCAGAACATCCGGTACGTTCGATATTTTCTATAAAATTAGGGATCACTATGATTCTTATATCGATAAAACAGAGCTAACGCCTTATTTCTATCAAGAAAACATTAGGGAGGCGAGCTATAAAAGGCAAGATAAGGCCAGATTTTATCAAGACGGTAAAAAAGTAGTTGCTAACACGGGCACCTTTGCTACGCCAACAACACAAACATTCGATTTGGTTTCTGCCTATTATTTTGCTCGCAGTTTAGATGTATTAAAACTCAAGATAAACGATACCTTTAAGCTAAACTATTTTTTGGGAGATGAAATTTCGTCCCTTGAAATCCAATACATTGGTAAGGAAGTAATTAAATCTAAGCTTGGAGAAATTAGATGCCTAAAATTCAGCCCGTCCATTAAGCCTGGCCGTATTTTCAAAAAAGACAGTAAGCTTTACCTTTGGATTACTGATGATAACAATCGGGTACCCGTAAAAGCTCAAGTTGAAATTTTAGTTGGCTCGGTAACTTTAGAAATTAAATCTGCCGAAGGGTTAAAATATCCAATTGGAAAGTAATATCGTTAACTGTGAACACATATTGTTATTTTTGCAGTTGATAATTTAGTTAAATGATAGAAGTACAAAGCGCCCTTGTGCACGAAGATCTTATTACTGAAGACTTCGTTTGCAATTTGAATAAGTGCAAAGGAATTTGTTGTATAGAAGGAGATGCTGGCGCACCTCTTGAACAAAATGAAAAACAGGTTTTAGAGGAGATTTATCCAAAAATCAAACATTTACTAGCTCCAAAAGGTATAGCAGCCATTGAGCAATATGGAACATCTGTTTTAGATATTGATGGTGACCTAACTACGCCTTGCGTTGATGGGAATAAAGAGTGCGCTTATGTTACTTTTGAAAACGGCATTACCAAGTGTGCTATCGAAAAAGCCCATGAACAAGGCATTGTAGACTGGAAAAAACCCATTTCTTGCCATTTGTATCCAATTAGAATTACCAAATACCCTGAATTTGAAGTTTTGCATTACGACAGGTGGCACATTTGTAAAGATGCTTGCTCATTTGGGCGTGAGTTGAAAGTACCGGTTTATCAATTCTTAAAAGATCCGCTTATCAGAAAATATGGAAAAGACTGGTACGAGGAACTTGAGCAGTCCGTTAAATCAAACTATTAGCAAAGCATCCGCTATGATTTTGAATGAAATGATTTATTCGAAATTTAACTTATTCTTATACTTTTGTAGGAAGTGGTTAAGCGCTGAAAACTAGCCACAAAAGAAAAAATCAGATGAAAAAAATATTGATTACTGGAGGAGCAGGTTTTATTGGCTCTCACGTAGTACGCAGGTTTGTAAACAATTACCCTGAATATCAAATAATTAACCTTGATAAATTAACTTACGCAGGTAATTTAGCTAACTTAAAAGACATTGAGAATAGCGCAAATTACAAATTTGTAAAGGTAGACATTACCGATGCGACAGCGATTAATGAATTATTTAGCGCCGAAAACTTTGATGCCGTAATTCATTTGGCAGCCGAAAGCCACGTAGATAGGTCAATTGCTGACCCAACTGCCTTTGTGATGACCAATGTAATTGGTACCGTTAATTTACTTAATGCAGCAAGAGAATATTGGAAAGGTGAATACGACAAAAAACGTTTCTACCACATCAGTACTGATGAAGTGTATGGTGCACTTGGAGAAACCGGTATGTTTACCGAGACCACTGCTTATGATCCTCACAGTCCGTATTCGGCTTCAAAAGCAAGTTCTGATCACTTTGTAAGAGCATACCATGACACTTATGGGTTAGATTGTGTAATATCTAACTGTTCAAACAATTATGGCTCTCACCACTTTCCAGAGAAATTAATCCCTTTGGCTATCAATAACATCAAAAACAACAAGCCTGTTCCGGTTTACGGCAAAGGTGAAAATGTAAGAGATTGGTTATGGGTAGAAGATCATGCAAGAGCAATTGATGTGATTTTCCATCAGGCTAAAACCGGGGAAACCTACAATATTGGCGGCCATAATGAGTGGAAAAACATTGATCTTATTCATCTGCTTTGCAAAATTATGGACAAGAAGTTAGGTCGTGAGGAAGGCACTTCTGCTAAGCTTATTACTTTTGTAACAGATAGAGCTGGCCACGATTTGCGCTACGCCATAGATTCCACTAAACTACAAGAGAAATTGGGCTGGGTACCAAGTTTACAATTTGAAGAAGGCTTAGAAAAAACGGTAGATTGGTATTTAACTAATGAAGAGTGGTTAAGCAATGTAACATCTGGCAACTACCAATCTTATTACGAAAAACAATATCAGCACAGATAATTGATGGAGAAAGTATTAGTAATAGGTGCTGGCGGGCAACTTGGGCAATGCATTAAGAAAATTGTTGCACTAAGGAGCATTGAAAATGTCGTTTTCCCCGAAGAGAAAACGGCTAATATTTTGAATGTTGCTGATTTAGCAGCCCTTTTTGAGGAACAAAAACCTAATTACGTAATTAATTGCGCAGCATATACGGCAGTAGATAAAGCGGAAGATGAGGCTGACATTGCTAAAGCAGTAAATGAAACAGGCGCAAAAAATTTAGCACAATTATGCCAGCAATACCAAGCCACTTTAATTCATATCTCTACAGATTTTGTGTTCGAGGGAAATGAAATCAAGTTACTTAAAGAAGATGATATTGCTGAACCAATTAGCGTTTATGGCGTTACCAAGCTAGATGGCGAGTTGGCAATTACAGCAGCTTTACAGCAGCATATCATTATCCGCACTAGTTGGCTGTACTCTGAATTTGCCAACAACTTCGTAAAAACAATGCTAAAACTTGGTGCAGAAAGGGATGAACTGAGTATCATCGCTGATCAAGTTGGAACGCCAACGTATGCCGCTGATTTGGCTAATGCCATATTCGACATTATTGAAAACCCTACAAAAATTTATGGCGTTTATCATTTCAGCAATGAGGGTGTAACGTCTTGGTATGATTTTGCACAGGCCATTTTCAAATTGAGCGGCACAAATGTAAAAGTACATCCTATACCAACAAGCGCCTATCCTACCAAAGCCAAAAGGCCTCACTTTTCGGTAATGGATAAGACCAAAATTAAAGCAACTTACCATATCAACGTTCCCTATTGGACAGATAGCCTGGAGAAATGCATTGATGCCTTAAAGGCAAATCCATAACTAGCTAGTAAAGTGCAAAGGAAATACGCAACTTAAATACAATTAAATGAAAGGAATTATACTTGCAGGAGGCAGCGGCACCCGATTGCATCCATTAACACTAGCTTGTAGCAAGCAGATGATGCCGGTGTACGACAAGCCGATGATTTATTATCCTTTGTCGACCTTAATGTTGGCAGGCATCAATGAAATTTTAATCATTTCTACCCCGCATGATTTGCCAAATTTTCAAAAATTATTGGGCGATGGTAGCACATTAGGATGCAAATTTAGTTATGCTGTGCAACCAGAACCTAACGGATTAGCGCAAGCTTTTGTAATTGGTGAAGAATTTATTGGAAAAGATAAAGTAGCCTTAGTATTGGGCGATAATATTTTTTACGGTGATGGAATGGCGAAGTTGCTTCAACAAAGCGCTGATCCTGAAGGCGGTGTAGTATTCGCTTACCAAGTGTCAGATCCAGAAAGATATGGTGTAGTTGAATTTGATGACAGTAAAAATGTGATCTCTATTGAAGAGAAACCTACTCAGCCAAAATCAGATTATGCAGTGCCGGGACTTTATTTTTACGATAACGATGTAGTTGAGATTGCAAAAAACATCAAACCATCTCCTCGTGGTGAATATGAAATTACCGACGTAAATAAAGAGTACTTGACCCGCGGAAAACTTAAAGTAGGAGTATTAAGCAGAGGTACCGCTTGGTTAGATACTGGAACTTTTGCCTCACTAATGCAGGCAGGCCAATTTGTTCAAATTATTGAAGAAAGACAAGGACTTAAAATAGGCTGTATTGAAGAGATTGCTTACCGCATGGGATATATTACTGCCGAACAGCTTAAAGAAATTGCTAAACCATTGGTTAAAAGTGGTTACGGCGAGTATTTGCTGAGGATAGTGAAATAACCCTTAGCTAATGTCATTCCGAAGCGCTAAAAATTGAACTTCGGAATGACAATTTTAACTACCTCTCTCCAACCTGCTGTCTCCACATAGCGTAGTACAGGCCTTTTTCTTCTACCAAATCTTCATGCTTCCCTTGCTCTACAATTTGTCCTTTCTCAAGCACATAAATTTTGTCGGCATGGCGAATAGTTGACAAGCGATGAGCAATTAATATGGTAATCTGCTCGCTTAGCTTAGATACATCCTTAATTGTAGCTGTAATTTCTTCCTCAGTAATTGAGTCTAGTGATGAGGTTGCTTCATCAAATACCAAAATATCTGGATTGCGAAGTAAGGCCCTGGCAATAGAAAGACGCTGCTTTTCTCCACCAGATACTTTAACGCCACCTTCACCAATAACACTATCAAGCCCCTTATCGGCTCTAGCTAATAAGGTATGGCAAGCTGCCTGACGAAGCACTTTAAGGCACTCTTCATCCGTTGCATTAGGCTTCACAAACTGTAAGTTTTCTCTAATAGTACCCGAAAAAAGCTGAGTATCCTGCGTTACAAAACCAATTTTTTCCCTTAACTCATCTAAATTAATTTCCTTACCAGAAACCTGATTATAAAGCACTTTACCTTCAACTGGCTGATAAAGGCCAACCAAAAGCTTTACCAAGGTGGTTTTTCCGGAGCCAGATGGGCCAACAAATGCAATAGTTTCACCTTTGTTAACGCTAAAGCTGATATTACTTAGTGCATTGCTTTTGCCAGTAAGGTGTTTGAAACTAATTTCGTTAAATGTTAACTGCTCAATCTTTTTCAAGGCAACAGGATGGTCCGGCTTTTTATCAATAGGAGTGCTTAAAATCGATTTAAATCTTCCCAGCGATACTTCGGCTTCACGCCATGCTAATATTACGTTACCAAGCTCCTGAAGCGGCCCAAACAAAAAGAACGAGTAGAATAGGAATGAAAAATATTGGCCGGGCGAAATGGTATTTTCAAAAATTAGAATAAGCAACACCACTACCATTGTACTGCGAACCAAGTTAACCGTGGTACCTTGCACAAAACTCATGCTACGTACAAACTTCACCTTTTTTAATTCCAGTCCTAAAATCTTATAAGTAGTTTTATTTAGGCGCTCTATTTCCTGATTAGCCAAACCTAAACTTTTAACCAATTCAATATTTCTTAAAGATTCTGTTGTGGAACCCGCCAATGCCGTAGTTTCTGCTACAATAGAACGTTGAATTACCTTGATTTTTTTGCTTAAAAACCAACTGATAAAAGCAATTACCGGGATAGAAGCTAAATAGATTAAAGTAACCTTATAACTCACCGATAAGGAGTAGATGATTACAAAAACCATCCCTACCAAGCTTACAAAAATTACGCTGATAAAGGAAGTAACAAACTTTTCGCAGTCTACCCGTACTTTTTGCAAAATACCTAAAGTTTCACCGCTACGTTGATCTTCAAAAACCTGATAAGGCAACTCCAGCGAGTGCTTTAATCCGTCGGCATACATTTTAGCACCAACTTTTTGAACGATGATATTGGTAAAATAATCTTGAAAGTTTTTTGCAATACGAGACACCATTGCTGCGCCTACTGCCAAGCCTACCAAGCCTAAAACACCCCAAACGTAAGATGAGCGATCAAGCTCGTTTTTTCTTTCGATGAAACGATCCACAATACGACCGGTGAAGTAGGGGTCCATTAAGGAGAAACCGATATTAACGGCCGCTAAAAATAGTGCAAGCACTACAACCCATTTATGAGCTTTAAGATACTCCAGTAATAAATTCATTTTTGTTTGTAATTGGGGTACAAAAATAGGAAAAGGGAACGTAGCTGAGTTACGTTCCCTTTTATATTACATTTCAACGATATTGTAAATCGTATTATACCGTCATGATATCTTTTTCTTTAAGTTCGGCGTGCTTATCAACCTTAACAATGTAAGCATCAGTCACTTTCTGCACTTCGCCTTCGCCTACTTTAATGTCATCATCTGATACACTTTCAGCTTTTAGCTTCTTGATTTTTTCATTAGCATCCTTACGGATATTTCTAATGGCAATTTTACCTTTTTCAGCTTCCTCTTTCACTTTTTTAACCAACTCTTTCCTACGCTCTTCAGTTAGTGGAGGTACCACCAAACGAATAATTGCACCGTCGTTTTGTGGGTTAATTCCAATGTTAGCTTCCATAATGGCTCTCTCAATTGGAATTAGCATGTTTTTTTCCCACGGCTGTATCACGATGGTACGAGCGTCAGGTGTGTTGATTGCACCAACCTGAGCCAAAGGTGTTGGATTACCATAATACTCTACCATAATGCCGTCTAACATACCAGCAGAAGCTTTTCCTGCTCTAATTTTTGTCAGTTCAGATTCGCAATGCGACAATGCTTTTTCCATGTTCGCCTGCGCATCGTTCAACTGTTTCTTTATGAGGTCATTCATTGTTCTTTGTGATTTGATACAAAAATATAAAAAATGCTCAAAAACTACCCCTGTACCAAGGTACCTATTTCTTCGCCTTTGGCAATTTTCATGAAGTTACCATGTTTGTTCATATCAAACACAATAATAGGCAACTGGTTTTCTTCGCAAAGCGTAAATGCAGTCATGTCCATTACATTCAAGCCTTTATCATACACTTCCTTAAACGTAATGTGATTATATTTCGTTGCTGTAGCATCTTTCTCCGGATCTGCGGTGTAAATACCATCTACACGTGTTCCTTTAAGCACAACATCCGCATTAATTTCAATTGCCCTTAATGCAGCTGCTGAATCAGTAGTAAAATATGGATTACCCGTACCTGCACCAAAAATCACTACACGCCCTTTCTCTAAATGGCGCACCGCCCTGCGACGTACAAAAGGCTCACAAATTTGCTCCATTTTAATTGCCGAAAGCAAACGTGTTTTTAAACCTACTTTCTCTAATGCATCTTGCAAAGCCATGCTATTAATTACGGTAGCCAGCATGCCCATATAGTCGGCTTGTGCCCTATCCATTCCAGATTTTTCAGCACTTAAGCCTCTGAAAATGTTTCCTCCTCCTATAACAATTGCTATTTCTAAGCCTTGATCGTGTACCGCTTTAATATCTTCGGCATACTGCTTAACTCTTTCATTATCAATACCATACTGCTTCTCGCCCATTAGCGATTCGCCACTCAATTTGAGGAGGATACGTTTATACTTCATAAAAGGCAAAATTATCAAGTTTTTTTAATTTGATGCTTCTTTATTGAGTTTAATTTCCTCGCCTTTGTAAAATACTTGTTGAAGCGCCAATTTCTGGTCTAAAACCAACATGTTAGCTTGGTTGCCCACCTTTAGCTGTCCAATTTGATGCTGTTGCTGTATCAGCTTTGCTGGATAATAACTGGCCATACTTACGGCATCCGTTAAAGGTATATCACAATATTGAGTACAATTTTGAATGGATTGCAACATGGTCATCGCTGAACCAGACAGGGTGCCATCAGGCATAACAAATTTGCCAGCTACAGCGTGATGCTGATACGGCCCCTTGTTGCATTCGGTAACCGCATCTGTGATGATAAACAGCCGCTCTTTCATCACCTTGGCGGCCATCTTCACTACTTCAAAATCTACATGAAGTCCATCAGTAATGATACTTGCCATGGCTGTTGGGTGATTCATTACAGCAGTTGGAATGCCTGGCGCACGGTGCTGCAAAGGTGACATGGCATTGAACAAATGTGTTGTAGTTTGTATGCCCTTATGGTAAGCCTCAGTAGCTTGCTCAAAAGTAGCACTGCTGTGGCCCAATGACACTACAACATCGTGGTCCAGCAAATATTGGATCACTTCATCATCCTGCAACTCCGGTGCCAGCGTCATCATTTTAATGGTACCATCACCAAAGTTAAGGAGGGCTTTAATTTCATCTAAGCTGGCCTTGCGGATATATTCCTTTACATGTGCTCCCCTTTTCTCGGGGTTGATGAATGGCCCTTCCAAATGTAAGCCCAAACAATTTCTGGCACTGCTCCTGTAAGCTTTAATTACATCAATGCATTGATTGAAGACCTCCGGAGTATTGGTAGCTAAACAGATTAGGAAACTGGTGGTGCCTTCCTGCAAAAGCTGATCTTCTATAATTCTAATATTATCGAGAGATGGTTCGGCAGAGAAAAGCTTTCCAGCTGCACCATAAATTTGCAGATCAACAAATCCGGGAAGCAAATAATGATCTGATTTGAGCGCACTTTGACTTATTTCTACGGCTTTAATCAAGCCATTTTCAACGGTAATATCTTGTGAAGTTTGTAAACCTTGGGGCAGGAAAACATTTTGGTTTTGTAGCAATTGCATTTACAAGTTTACCAAAATGTTATAAAACAAAAAATCCCGATGTAAAATCGGGATTTCATATTTCATTTGGGCTTAAAAATTAAGCACCTAATTGTACACGTTTGAAAGAAGTAACGGTTAATCCTTTTACAGTATTGTCCAAGAATTTACGAACGTCCATAGAACCGTCTTTAACAAACTCTTGGTTTAATAAAGTACTGTCTTTGTAGAATTTGTTCAATTTACCAGCAGCGATTTTCTCAACCATTTCTTCTGGTTTACCTTCTTGACGGATTACATCTTTAGCGATTTCGATTTCACGTTCAACTGTAGCGGCATCAACGCCATCTTTATCAACAGCAATTGGGCTCATTGCAGCAATTTGCATTGCAACATCTTTACCAGCTTCAGTAATATCTGTACCGTTAGCACCTTCAAATACAACTAATACACCCATTTTACCGTTTGAGTGGATGTAAGAAACCACTTGCTCACCAGAGATGTTTGCATACTCTTGGATAACGATTTTCTCGCCAATTTTACCAGTTAATTCAGTGATAGTTTCAGCAACTGTACGTCCATCTTCCAAAGTAATTGCCAACAATTCTTCAGCAGTAGCAGGATTATTAGCAACAGCTGTAGCTAAAATAGTTTGAGCTAGGTTACGGAAATCTTCAACTTTAGAAACAGGTTCAGTTTCGCAAGCTAAAGCTACTAATTTACCATTGGTACCATCAGCAGAAACGTTGATTAATACTAAACCTTCAGAAGTAGCATTGCCCGAACGAGCAGCTGATACTTTTTGGCCTTTTTTACGCAATAAATCAACAGCAGCTTCGAAATCGCCATTGGCTTCTACTAATGCTTTTTTGCAATCCATCATACCGGCACCTGTTTGTTGACGTAATTTGTTTACATCTGCCGCAGAAATTTGTACTGTAGACATCTTTATTTAATGTTTTGATTTTCTATAAAATGTTATAAGTTGTAAGTTATAGGTTATACGCTGTTAAACATATAACTTAAAACCCACAACTTACAACTTCAATTAAGCTTCTGTATTATCTTCAGATGAAGCCTCTACTTCAGCAGCTTCTTTTTTAGACGCTTTTTTTGCCGGAGCTTCAGGAGCATCAGCAGCAGCTTTAGCAGCTACAGCTTCTTTTTCTGCTTCTTCATCTTTCTCACGTTTACGCTCATCTAAACCTTCTTCGATAGCTTTAACAATGATGTCAGTAATCAAAGAGATTGATTTAGTAGCATCATCATTTGCCGGAATAGGGAAATCGATGTTTGAAGGATCAGAGTTAGTATCCACCATTGCGAAAGTAGGAATGTTTAATTTCAATGCTTCAGCAACAGCAATGTGTTCTTTCTTCACGTCAATTAAGAAGATGGCCGCAGGTAAACGGTTCAAATCAGCAATACCACCTAAAAGGTTTTCTAATTTGATACGCTCACGTTGGATCATCAAACGCTCTTTTTTAGAAAGAATAGCATAAGTACCATCTTTAGTCATCTTGTCGATGTTAGACATCTTCTTGATTGACTTACGTACAGTAGCGAAGTTAGTTAACATACCACCTAACCAACGCTCAGTTACGAAAGGCATGTTTACTTTTTTAGCTTGCTCTGCTACAATTTCTTTAGCTTGTTTTTTTGTAGCTACAAATAAGATCTTACGACCAGATTTTACGATTTGTTTAATCGCCGAAGCAGCTTCTTCAGTTTTAGCTAAAGTTTTGTTTAAATCTATAATGTGGATACCATTACGCTCCATGAAAATGTAAGGAGCCATTTTTGGATTCCATTTGCGGGTAAGGTGACCAAAGTGTACACCTGCATCCAATAAGTCTTGATATGTTGTTCTTGCCATTGTATTGTCTCCTTAAGATTAACGTTTACTGAATTGGAATCTCTTACGAGCTTTCGCACGTCCTGGTTTCTTACGCTCAACCATACGCATGTCACGGGTCATTAAACCTTTAGCACGTAACGCAGATTTTTTCTCAGCATCTAATTCAACAATAGCTTTAGCAATTGCTAAACGAACAGCCTCAGCTTGTCCTTTAACACCACCACCAGCTACGTTTACTTGTACATCATATCTACCAGCAACTTCCGCAACTTCGAAAGCTTGGTTAACAATGTATTGTAAAGGTAGGGTTGGGAAATATACTTTATAATCTTTACCATTTACGGTAACAGCACCGTTGCCATCTTTTAAATAGATACGAGCAACTGCAGTTTTTCTTCTACCAGAAGTATTTGTTGTTGACATTTCTTTTCTCTTTTACTTTTAATTAAAGTTTAATGGTTTTTGGCGATTGTGCCGCATGAGGATGCTCAGTACCAGCATAAACAAATAAGTTAGTATATAACTTTTTGCCTAATTTGGTTTTAGGTAACATACCACGCACTGCTTTCTCTACCACACGCTCAGGGTGTTTTGCCAACAACTCTTTTGGAGAAATGAAACGCTGACCACCTGGATAACCAGTGTAGCGTACATAGGTTTTATCAACCATTTTGCTGCCTGTCAACTTAACTTTGTCTGCATTAATAACAATTACGTTATCACCGCAGTCTACGTGTGGGGTATACTCAGGCTTGTTTTTTCCTCTAATAATCATTGCAATTTTAGAAGACAAGCGCCCCAAAATCTCTCCTTCAGCATCAACTACAACCCATTGTTTGTTAACGGTTTTAGCATTCGCAGAGACAGTTTTGTAACTTAACGTATTCACTTGCTTTTATTTAATTTGTTAAAAAATATATAATTCCCCAGTTTTTTAGGGACTGCAAAGATAGGGAGATTTGTTTAATTACCAAATAGTTGGCGTAGAAAATTTTGGATTTCCGTTTTAGGTGATAAGTTATAACTGCTAACATTGATAATTTGAAAAGCAATTGCAATGGTGCTTCGGATCCGAAAGCCCTGCTTTTCGTTTCAATCTTTTTTGTATTCCGTTTACCGTGATGTCAAACATAGTGAGACATCTCTAGGCTAAATGCTACTATCATACAGATTTCTCTCTACGTTCGAAATGACGCAGCAAAAAGTATTTCCACTTCAATCAGGTTTAATTAATAAAAACCTGTGCTAATGGCAAGCTTTGACAAACCTCTACTCAACTTACTAGAGGTTTGTCAAAGCTAATGAAAGTAAAATTATAGCTTCTGCGGATTTGCAATCCAGAAGCATTTATATGAGGATTTTAAATCCGCAGGTAAAGTCGACAATTAAATATTAAAGGAAAGTAGTAGGCCGAGATGCAATCGTTTAGTCATTATCTTACTTTCTTGATGATCGCCTGCATTAAAGGAAGGGTGTATCTAACTTCAACATCAAACGCCCCAATTCTGTATAGTTTCGATGAGCTGCTCGCTAATGTAGGTTGACCATAAAGTCGAGTCATTTCAGCGAATATTTCCTCAACATTAATTTCGGAAATATTATAAGCATCGCCATAAAAAACTCTTATTTCCTTTACTTTCTCATCTTGATAGTAAACATGATAACTTCCATTCAACCCATCAACAAGTGTATTACTTGCCAATATACTTTTTGAACCTGCAAAAACAGACCTATATTCACCTACGCCAAACTGCGTTCCTTTAATGGTATTGGTGGCCAACATCACCTCCATAGGCGTTTCGAACCAAAAACTGCCTGATTTATAAAGAAGCAAAAAAAACTGATTTTCTTTTACATAAGCTATATCCAACTTATTCCAAAGTTCAAGTAAGGTATAGTCATCAACTACCCTAATTTTTTTCTCTACAGTAAGACTACTAGCACCTTTTTTAAAAGTAAAAATCGCATTGTAATCGCCTGCTTTTTCTATCGCTTGAACATCAAACATTATGAAGAATTCACCACCGTCTTTAAGTTTAAATGTTTTCGCTTCGATTCCATTTACAGTTAACGAGAAGTTTTCTTCGCCAGTATAAAAGCTATTTTCTATCCATATCCCTAATTTGAAGGGCTTGCCCACTTTCTGCACAATACGGTCTGTAGAAAAAACAACTCTTTTTACATCGATATTCTCAGGTGTAACACCTTCATTTTTCGAACATGAAGCAAACGCAAAGCACAGGAGTAAAAGGAGCGTGTAATTATTCATAATTTGAGTTACGGTTAATGATCATTGACAATGCTACAATAATCTAATTTATCTTGCCTTGGTTACTGTGGCAGTAATGTATCTATAATAATAGTCATCAAAGGCGATATCAAAGTTGCCAGACCTATAAATTGTTTTACCACCAGATTGCGTAGGCGATCCATACAATTTAATTAATTCATTTTTTAATTCCGTTATACTAAAAAACGGATCTCTAAAAGTGTCTGCAATCATTACATTTATTTCCTTTAATAGACCATTTTCGTAGTAAGTTTGGTAAACACCATTTAAACCTGGTATAAATTCTTTACCCACGTAGACTTTGGGCGAGCTATAGAAATTTGTCCGATACTCGCCAATATCTAAAGCATAGCCTGTTTTCATGCTATTTCCCAAGGAAATGCTGGCTGGTGGATTAAAGTCAAAATCGTAAGACTGATATACAGATATTAAAAAATTGTGGCTCCTAACATATACATCGTCCAATTTAGGCCAAATAGATGCAGGTAAAAAATCATTAACTACTCTAACTGTTCTCTCAACACTAGATTTGCTAGCCCCGATGCTGTAATTAAAAATCAATTTATGATCACCCGTTATGTTAATTCCAGGAACTTCGAATAACATCATTATTCGTTCATTATCAACATAACGCTTTAATAATTTGGCCGTGACTCCGGCTACGTTAAGAGAAATTTCTTCGCTTCCTTTGTATTTACCTTGACTTCGATAAAGAGCGATACCAATATGAAAAGCAGTTTGCCTTTTTTGCAGAATACAGTCTGGACCAAATGTGGACGTAGATATAGGGTCATCTACTAATTGTTCCTTTTTACAAGAACTCAAGATATTCAGAAACAGCAGGACGTATAAATATCTCTTCATGAGCGTTTTTCTTCAAATATGAAAATTTTTTTTGATTTAAATAATTTCATCTGACGTTCCAATCCTAGATCGCAAATCTCTGAGAACGGAAATAACCCAACCAAGCACGTCATCATAATTCATTCTAGAATCTCTTCAACCCAATAAGTGCTTTATGTGCCATAAATAAGTTCTGGACAACGATAACTAAGAGTTTTTCTTTTATGGCAAAGTAAAGCGAATCGCAAAGTTGATATTGATTAAACCTAAGGACGGTTTCCTTTAATAAAACTAACACTTTGAGAAATATCGTTCGCCAGTAACCTATCAGTCTCATTAAACTTAACCAACGCTCTAAAATCTGCTAAGAGTTGCTCAATTTTAGGTGATGATTTTAACGGCCTCCGCAGCTCCAAGGCTTGCATAGCAGTAATCAATTCTATTGCTAAAATACGCTCCACATTTCCAACTACTCGCAAGCATTTGGTTGCAGCGTTTGCGCCCATGCTCACATGATCTTCCTGTCCGTTACTACTCACAATACTATCTACAGATGCCGGCGTACACAATTGCTTATTTTCGCTAGCAATCGATGCCGCTGTGTACTGCGTAATCATCAAGCCCGAATTTAAACCCGCTTCTTTAACCAAAAAAGGCGGCAATCCTCTAGTGCCCGAAATCAACTGGAAAGTTCGGCGTTCCGAGATAGATCCAATTTCGGCCAATGCCATACATAAAAAATCAAGGGTTAAAGCCAGCGGCTGACCATGAAAATTCCCTGCGGAGATAATTAAATCTTCATCCGGAAATACATTGGGATTATCAGTAACTGAATTGATTTCCGTTTCAAAAACAGATTGGATGTACGCTACACTATCCTTACTTGCGCCATGTACCTGAGGTACGCAACGAAACGAATAGGGATCCTGAGTTTGCTTGCCTTGCTGTGCTATCAATTCACTTCCCTTTAACCAATGCTTAATGTTGTTAGCTGTGGTTAGCTGACCTTTGTGCGGACGAATCACGTGACTCAAATCCAAAAACGGATCAATACGGCAATCAAAAGCATCAATGGCAGTAGCGGCAACGGCATCGGCCCATGCCAACAAATTTTCAGCTTGCAACAAACAATACACCCCATAAGCACTCATAAATTGCGTACCGTTGATCAGCGCCAAGCCTTCCTTGCTCTGCAAAGTTAGTGGCTGCCAATTCATCTGCTGGTTTAGCTTTTCACTGGGAGCTTTTTCTTCCTTGTACCAAACCTCGCCTTCACCTATTAACGGCAAAGCCAAATGTGCCAGGGGAGCCAAATCACCTGATGCCCCTAAAGAACCCTGCGTATAAACCACAGGTAAAATATCGTGGTTAAAAAAATCAACTAACCGCTGTACCGTACTTAGTGCAACCGCCGAATGGCCATAACTTAACGACTGAATTTTTAACAGCAACATCAACTTCACGATAGGCCTAGGCACTTCCTCTCCAGTACCACAAGCATGCGATAAGAGCAAGTTGTGTTGTAATTGCGTAAGCTGGCTGGCGGCTACTTTAACGTTTTGTAAATAACCAAAACCAGTATTGATACCGTAAATCGGTTCTTCTGTTTTACTTAACTTTTCATCGAGGTAATGTCTACACTTAACAATTCGTTCCGTAGCCTCGGCAGAAAGCTGAATTTGCTGCTTAGTGTTAATTATCTCTTGTACAGAGGCAATAGTTAACCTATTTACACCTATTTGATAAACGGCCATTTGAATTTTATTTGGTCGCCCAAAAGTAAAATAATTTATGCCTACTGTATTGAACTAGCTATCGAATTTCGATTAATACAGCAAACCAAACTTTTTATTGAAAAAGTATTTTTATTTAGATGCTAAAATTGCCAATTGCGCAATAACATCATCTTCTGTAATTGGATAAGGCACATCATTAACTATGGTTTGATAAACGGCTTCGAACAATTCTCCATAATTACCTTTCGGAGATGTTAATACCTCCACCTTCCTTTCATTAGGGCCAGTTACTAGGGTCAACTTTCCGGCATCGTTTTGCGCCTCCACACCGTAGCCATCATCGGTTGGCTTCACTCCTTTTAAAAGCTGAGCTTCCTGCACATCGCCGTGATTTTTTGAAAACGAACCCATCGATCCGTTCACTACAAAAGCCGCTGGAATATCTGCTGCCAGCAAAGTTGCAGTTAAATACACATTCAACTGATTTGGATAAGCCAAATGAATAAAAAAGTAATCATCTACTTGGCTTTCTTGTCTGTTGCAGGCCAGTACCTTATAAAACCTATCGGGCTTACCAAATAAAGCCACTGCTTGATCAATCAAATGTGGTCCTAAATCATACTGTAAGCCGCTAGCTTCAAAAGTGCTATCTTCCTTAAACAACTTCGGACCTATTTCATTTCTGTATCTGTCAAATCTGAAGTAAACCTCCGTTAGCTTGCCTAATTGTCCGCTTTCTATAATTTGTTTGGTGATTTTGAATCCACTATCAAACCGTCTATTTTGATAAACTAAAGCCTTTTTTCCAACCTGTTTAGCTAATGCAAATAGTTCTGCAGCCTGTGCTGTTGTTGCCGTAAATGGTTTTTCAACCAAAATATGTTTACCCGCCAACAAACACTTTTTTGCAAATTCATAATGCGTATAATTTGGGGTGTTAATGATGATGAGATCAATACTTTCGTCGTCAATCAGTTCGTCAACACTATCATAACTAATCACGTTTGGATAATCTTCCGCAGCTTGTTTTTTATTCCTTTCGGTAACGGCTACAAAATTAAACCCCTCGTTAGCAGCTATAAAAGGTGCATGAAACACCTTACCAGACATACCGTAGGCCAGTAAGCCAACATTTATTTTAGACCTCATTTCACAAAGCTAGAAATACTAGAATAAATATGAAAGATAAAAAGGCAATGAGCAAGACCGAATATAATCAAGAAAACAAAGAGGTAGAGATTGTATATTTGCAACATGAAACCAGCAGAAATCAATATCAAATGGAAAGCGCTGCAAGAAAAGATAGCTAAAGATTTCGATTCGGAATTGCCCGACTTGAAGGTGATGTTGTTTTTAATTGGTGTTCAGGAATTGGGAAAAGGGCCCGGTAAATTTAGTAAGCGACAAAAAGAAGAGCTGATGCACATTGCTACTTGTCGTTTATTAAGTGAAATGGGGTTTTATGAATTAGAAGGTTTAGACCAAGATGGCTGGCCGCATTGGAAGCTGATTAAACCAATACCATCGTACGCCGCGATGGAGCAAGAAATGCTACTGAAAGGCTTAGCTATTGAGTATTTTGCAGACATTTACGAATAAAAAAAACCCCGAATTAACTTCGGGGTTTCTTGTATCGTTTATTTTAAAACTATCCTGCTTTTTCTTGTGCTTCTTTTTTCAATTGCTCATTAGCAATAATTACAATCTCTACCCTACGGTTTAAAGCACGACCTGCTTCAGTTGAGTTATCAGCAATTGGCTCATTAAAACCTTTACCTTCTGTTACTAAGCGAGATGCTGGAACACCTTGCGAAACAGCATAAGTTTTAACTGCAGCCGCTCTTTTTTCAGACATGCTTTGGTTAACAGCAGCAGTACCAATATTATCGGTATGACCAATAACTTTCACATCAGTACCTGGATATTGGTTTAATGAAGCAGCTAAAGACTGAATGTTCTTTTTAGCAGCGTCTTTTAAGTCAGTTTTGTTAAAATCGAAAAGGATACCGCTATCAAATCTTACAATGATACCTTCGCCTTCACGAATTACTTCAGCACCTGGAATTGCTTGTTGAATTTCAGCAGCTTGTTTGTCCATTCTTTTACCAATGAAACCACCTGCAGTACCACCAACTGCTGCTCCAATAACGGCACCAACTGCAGTATTACCTGCTTTTTTACCAATTAAAGCACCAATTACACCTCCTGCAGCAGCACCAATACCCGCACCTTTTTGAGTATTGGTTAGGCTATCGCAGCTCTGAAAAATCATTGCACCTACCGATAAAGCTATAGCGACAGTTGCTGTCTTAAATTTTGTAGTCATCATTTTTTTATTTCGTTTATTAATATTGTTTTTGGTGTAGTCAAAGGTAATGCCAATTTTACAATTCGCTTAAAAAACTAGTTGACAACACCAGTACTCCTTTATTTACTAAACGTTGTAGTGGCAAATTGGTTTATGTTTTTTGCAAAGTGAGCTTTAACATTGACCAAATTACCATACACTTTACTCTGAAAAATAAGCTTCCAGCTCCTTTAACGAATTTTCATCGGTGTAAAAATCTTTAATAATGCTTCCTTTTTCTAACAGTACAATTCTATTGCAAACGTCGGTAACGTGATTTAAATCGTGACTAGAAATAAAAGTGGTTAGCTTTTGAGTTTGACTTAAGTTTTTCAGTAAACTTTTCAGCCTAATTTGCGTAGTGGGATCTAAATTGGCAAAAGGTTCATCTAAAATTAAAAGCTCTGGCTTTTGCATTAACGCCGCTGCAATACCCACTTTATTTTGATTTCCTTTTGAAAAATCACGAATATATTTGCCACGATTTAAGATTTCGCCGTTAAAAAATTCCTCATATTGCTTCAAATAATCCGCAACATGGGCAGCACTTAATCCATGCAAGCTGCCTATAAATACGAAATACTCTTCAGGAGTGAGGTAATCAATCAAAAAGCCTTCATCCAAATAGGATGCTGTATAATCTTTCCACGAAGCGGACTTTGAAACGTCCATATCTTTGGAAAGGATAACACCTCCATCTGGGCGAATTAAATCCAATAACATGCGAAAGAAAGTTGTTTTTCCAGCGCCATTATTACCTACCAGTCCTATTGTTTCGCCAGTTTTGATGCTCAACTGTTGGATATTGACAACTGTACGACCAGCGTAACTCTTAACTAAGTTCTTTACTTCAATCATAATTTTATTCTCTAAAGCCCTCGGCTATTTTATATCGTTGTTTTTCAAATTTGTTTACAATTATCTTGATAAAATAATTGCGTAATAACAAGCCTAGCAACCCTAAAAGCGATAGTGCTGCCAACCCCCAGTAAGGTTGGTTTAGTACGCCAAAAGGTATGTAGATAATTAATGGGATTAGTAGGAGCGGCAAACTAAGTAACCATTGTGAGGCTCCAACGCCTTGCCAATTAAAACTTGCACTTTTGGTAATATCTAATCGTTTGTAGTTAAAATTAGCAAAGTACAATACCACAATGGTACTCACGCCAATATTATAGATGTAAGTAGCTAAATGCAGCAACAATAACTTATAGCTCATAAATCCGTAAAATGCTGAAAGGGCAGTAATTAATGTACTGCCAATAGTGAACAGTAGAAACTTTGCTTTAATAAAATCCCGATGATCAATTTTATTCACCAATAAACCATCAAAATGTGCACTTTGCCAAGCAAACATGAATTGACCGTAAACGGAGATGTTAATGCCAGTCATAAAAACTGCGGCAAACAACATTTTTCCAAATTCATTATTTTCAATTAATGGCAGGCGGTAAAAGAAAAAGCCGTAGCATAGAAACAGAAACCCCATAATTACCGAACTTCTGGAACGCTTATGTCGTAAAATTAGCTTTAGCTCAAGAGCGGCTAATTCTCCCACTCTACCAAAGCTGTTTAAGAAAGGATAATCTGTACTTACCTTTTTATCATCCTTTGAACTCAATTCCTCGGTATACAAATTTGCAGTCAAAAATTTGGCGTTTATATAAAATATCGCAAATGCTGCCAATGGAAATATCAATGCTAAAAACGGATATCTTACAACGTTTTGAAACACCAAGTTTGAAAAGGCTCTAATGGAAATCAATCCGTAATAATCTGATGCGGCTAAGCCCAATACCACCATAATACCAATTGCAAAAATTAATACATTGTTGATAGCCCTTCGTTTAATGTAAAGCACCAAAAAGTTATTAAAAACGATAAGTCCTAGTATGGATAGCAAGTATACCACCACATCAACCACACCTCCCGCAGCACTAATATTGATAAAAATAAATGGCAAAAAGATAAAGAGCGGCAATACATTAAAGAATGAAAATAGCGACCGTAAATTCAAAAAGTTCACGATCGTTCTTCTAGAAATATTTAAATGAAGATAGGGGACAATACTCAACGTTGGCAGATCCTGCATTTGTATCCTTATAGCCAAATCAAGCAAGAAGTAATATAAAATCAAGCCGTTAAAAACTATAGTGGGACTAATGCCCGGCATAATCTTATCAATGATGCTAGTCATCCAAAAACCTACGCCTATAGCTACCACCAAGAAATAAAGCATAAAAAATCCCAAAACAATTTGCGCCGCAATGCTTCCTGCTTTATTTCGGCTACGCCAAAAAGCCTTCCATTGATGTGATAAAAAAGTGCTCAGCATATATCAGTAGTTATATTTATTTTTCCAATTCTGTTTTAATTTTTCGCGAAGCTTATCCTCTGCCGGGTTTCTTCCCGGATCGTACAACTTAGTTCCGCTCAATTTTTCTGGCAAATACTCTTGTGCTTCAAAATTACCTTCATAAGCGTGTGCATATTTGTAATCAGCGCCATAGCCAATATTTTTCATGAGCTTAGTTGGCGCATTACGCAAATGCAGCGGCACAGGCAAATCGCCAGTTTGTTTCACTAATGCTTGCGCCTGATTAATGGCTTCGTAAGCGGCATTGCTTTTTACCGATGATGCCATGTAAGTTACGCATTGTGATAGAATAATCCTACTTTCTGGAAAACCGATAACGTTAACTGCTTGAAAACAACTATTCGCTAGTAACAGTGCATTAGGGTTGGCATTGCCAATATCTTCGGAAGCCAATATGACTAAACGGCGAGCGATAAACAAAGGATCTTCTCCTCCTTCAATCATCCTAGCTAACCAATATACCGCTCCATTTGGGTCGCTACCGCGGATGGATTTGATAAAAGCAGAAATGATATCATAGTGTTGCTCGCCAGCCTTATCGTAAAGGGCTAAATTTTGTTGTGCATGGGCCAGTACATTTTCGTTAGTGAGCACTATTTCATCTCCGCCAACACCGTTAATGGCAATTTCCAGCACATTAAGCAGCTTACGGGCATCGCCGCCACTTAACCTAATTAACGCTTCATGTTCTTTAATTTCGATTTTTTTTGTCGATAAGATTTCATCTTTTTGGATGGCGGTGTGAAGTAAACCAACCAATTCTTCTTCTGTTAAATTTTGAAGGATATAAACCTGACAACGGGAAAGCAAAGCCGATATCACTTCGAAGCTAGGATTTTCTGTAGTAGCACCGATTAAAGTGACTAAACCACGCTCCACGGCTCCCAACAAGCTGTCTTGCTGCGATTTGCTGAAGCGATGAATCTCATCAATGAACAAGATGGGCATCCCCATGAAGCTTCCTTTCATTGCCGCTGCTTTATCGATGACCTCCCTTACATCTTTAACTCCTGAATTGATGGCGCTAAGTGCAAAAAAAGGCCTATCTAAGTTTTGGGAAATGATGGTAGCCAACGTAGTTTTACCTACACCCGGCGGGCCCCAGAAAATCATGGATGGTATACGGCCACTTTCAATTGCCTTCCGTAATACAGCTCCTTCGCCAACTAAATGCTTTTGCCCAACATATTCATCTAAGTTTTGCGGGCGTAATCTTTCGGCTAATGGTGGAAGGTTTTGCATACTTTTTTGATTTGCCACAGATGCACAGATCTTAATTTTAAGATATCAAGAATCTCTATCTGTATGTCTGCGTCGATTTACAATATTAATCTTTTGTAATTCAAGCGAACTTCTCCAAAGTTAACAACAAGTGCAACTCTATTTTTAGAAACTTTCAAATAATTGATGGCTTGCGCCATATGTTCATTTGCAATACAACTAGTGCATTTAACTTCCAAAATAATAGTATTAAAAACTACAAAATCCGCAAAGAACTTATGCGGCAAAATAATTCCTTTATAATCGACATGGTACTCTTTTTCTCGCTGGTAGGAGATATTTCTAGACTGAAATTCATACTCAAGCGCATCTTTATACACTATCTCTAAAAATCCCGCTCCTAGGTTATTATGCACTTCCATACATAGACCTATGATTTCAAAAGTCTCTTGCTTAGAAATAAAATTCATTGGTAAATGATTATTCTGTTAAAATAGTCATTTTTAATGAAATTATCTGTGCATCTGTGGCTAAACCGCCTTAGGTTTCTTTTTAAAAAACTTTTTCTTCTTTTTATAAGGCTTCTTCTCTCCTGCGGGTTCGTCTTTAGGTGCTTCGCCTAAGTGTTCAGGCAAAGGAATGCGATCAATTTGTCGTTCAATCAGCTTTTCAATGTTAGCCAACCTACGTTTATCTTTAGGGTTTACCAGCGTAATTGCGGTACCTGTGGTAGCTGCCCTTGCTGTACGACCAATTCGGTGAATATAATCTTCAGGATCCTGCGGTGCATCGTAATTGATCACCAAATCGATACCCGTTACATCAATGCCTCTGCTCAATACATCTGTACCAATCAGTACGTTCAGCTTATCATTTTTAAAGTCGAGCATGATGGCTTCACGTTCCTTTTGGTCAAGATCACTATGGAAAGCCGCCGCCTTTAAACCCAACTTTTTGAATACTTTGCCCAATTCTTTCACCTTTTCCTTACGACCAGCAAACACAATAATGCGATTATAAGTTGCTGATTTTAGCAGCTCCGTTAGTAATTGGACTTTCTGCTCATCATGGATGAGATAAATTTGTTGGTTAATGCCCTCCGCTGGTTTAGAAATGGAGATATTGATTTGCTCTGGCTCATTTAATAAGCTGCTTGCTAGTTTGCGAATTTTTGGAGGCATTGTTGCAGAGAACATCACCGTTTGGCGCTCTTTGGGCAAATAGCCCACAATTTTCATGATATCCTCATAAAAACCCATATCCAACATCCTATCCGCCTCATCCAACACCAAATGCTCTAATTTATCCATTTTTAAAACTCCCGACGCCAAATGCGAAATGAGTCGGCCAGGAGTGGCAATAATAATATCAACCCCTTCACGCATAGAACGTTTTTGTTGTTCGTAAGCTACGCCATCGCCGCCGCCGTATACCGTTAGTGAGCTGATGTTGGTGAAATAAGAAAGCGCTTCCACCTGTAAATCAATTTGTTGAGCAAGCTCTCTGGTAGGTGTAAGTATCAGCACATTGTTGTGACGCTCGTGCTTTTGCGTAAGCATATTCATGATGGGCAGCAAAAAGGCTCCTGTTTTGCCCGTCCCGGTTTGTGCACAAGCTATCAAGTCTTTATTTGCAGTAATGATTGGAATAGCTTGTTGTTGTATAGGAGTAGCGTTCTTGAAACCCATTGCTAGCAGGCCTTCTAAAAGCTCCGCGTTAAATCCAAATTCTTTAAAATCCAATTGATATTTTTAATAATAGGATAAAAGTACTTCTAATTGAAGCGAAAAGCAAATCGTTAAACTGCTAGGCTCAAATTGTCAGTGCTTTTATGCGGAATACTTTTTAGGTTCACCAAGCTTTTGCGGTCAATTCATCTACATCTATTTGTAAGAAGAAATTGCAAAGGAGTTATTCTCCATCTCTTTCCTCTTTAGGCCTAATAAAAAATACATACATGAAAACGTATAACCATCCAAATAATCCAGCAAAAGCAGATACCAACACCGAGTTGGTTCGGCCCCAACAAATGACCACCGCCAATGTTGAACCAATTGATACCGGAACGATAACTACCGCCTGCGTACTTTGAATTAAAAAAGAAAGCATATTAATTTAAACGTTAATGAAATGAACAGATTAGAACGTAAAAGTAAAACTAATTACCGTAATCAAAAATTAACGTTTTGCAATGTGCAAACCACGGCGCCCTGCTAACATTGCGATAGCAAAAAGATAAAATCGCAAAATTCAACTTTGTCAACCTTTCCTATGCCAAATTGCTTATAAGATTGACAAAGTTTGCGCAGTAACTATTCTTTGCGAAACTGCATTCCGTAAGTACGGGATTGCGGTTAATTTTAACGCAAAGAAAAATAAGAGAACCGCAGAGAACGCTAAGTTTCGTTGCAGGTTTTTGTCAACTAAACCTGATGGCAGCGGATATCCTTTTTGTTGCACTCAATTTAAATTTACGAAGTTTTTAAACGGCGAAGCAATCAATTTTACCATTAAAGAACAATTACAAATGAAATTAAACTTCGTAAGTTTCCGTCACCATTAACTTTCACAATAAAGATAGCAGCGTACAGCAGGGCTACTATTGCCGATGAAAATACTGCGCTCATTTTTAAATTAACTACTTAAAGTACAAGCGCAAACGTTGCCAAAAGCTCATTTTTTTTAGAACGTTTCTAAATAAGTGCTTTATCGTGTTTTTGTTGTTGTGGTTACTATTTTAAATCATATTTTAAATACTTTTGCACACTAGAATTAATTAAATAACCAAATCTAATGAGTAGTTTAAGTAAAGCTTTTACATCATCTATAGGTAAAAAGTTTGTAATGGGGTTAACGGGTCTGTTTTTGATTTCATTCCTTATTATACACGTATCTATAAATGCGCTGATTTTTTTAAATGATGGGGGCGAAACATTTAATGTAGCTGCCGATTTCATGGGGCATAACATTATCGTTCGCATTTTGGAAATTGGCCTATTTTTGGGCATCATTCTGCACATTGTACAGTCGTTAATTTTAACGCAACAAAACAATGCTGCTAGGCCTCAAAAATATGCGTACAATAAGCCCGAGGCTAACAGCAAATGGTACTCACGTAGCATGGGCTTATTGGGTACATTAATTTTAATGTTCTTAGTAATGCACCTTTACCATTTTTGGTGGCCAACTAAGGTTGCTGTTTATACGCACCAGGAGCACAATACTTTCCAAAATATCGTAATGATATTCCAGAGTCCAATTGTGGTTGCAGTTTACATTTTAGGAGTAGTCTCTTTAGGTTACCATTTACTGCACGGTTTTCAATCTGCTTTCCAATCAATGGGTTGGAACCACAAAAAGTGGACACCAGTAGTAAGAACAATTGGTGTTTGGTTCTCTATTATTGTGCCACTTGTATTTGCATTGATGCCAATTGCAGTTCATTTTGGATGGATCAGCTAAACAGAAACGTTTAACTAAAAAGATTAAGTAAATGTCGAAACTAAATTCAAATATCCCTGAGGGAGAATTAACCCAAAAGTGGACAAAATATAAATCTTCTATACCGTTGGTTAACCCGGCGAACAAAAGAAGCTTAGAAGTAATTGTAGTAGGCTCAGGCTTAGCGGGTGCATCTGCAGCTGCTACGTTAGCCGAAATGGGCTACAAAGTAAAGTGTTTTTGCTTTCAAGACTCACCTCGTAGGGCGCACTCTATTGCGGCTCAAGGTGGTATCAACGCAGCAAAAAATTACCAAAATGATGGTGATAGCGTTTATCGTTTATTTTACGACACCATTAAAGGTGGCGATTATAGAGCCCGTGAAGCAAACGTACACCGCTTAGCTGAGGTAAGTGTAAACATCATTGACCAATGTGTGGCTCAAGGTGTGCCTTTGGCTCGTGAATATGGCGGTTTGTTAGATAACCGATCATTTGGTGGTACGCAAGTACAACGTACTTTTTACGCTGCCGGACAAACCGGGCAACAGCTTTTATTAGGTGCATACAGTGCTTTAGAGCGCCAAGTGGGCATGGGTAAAGTACAAATGTACACCCGCCACGAGATGCTTGATGTAGTTGTTATTGATGGCAAAGCTCGCGGTATCATTGCTCGTAATTTGATTACTGGCGAATTGGAACGCCACTTTGGCCACGCTGTAGTGTTAGGTACTGGTGGTTACGGAAACGTATTCTACTTATCTACCAATGCAATGGGTAGCAACGTTACGGCAGCTTGGAAAGTGCACAAAAAAGGTGCTTTCTTCGCCAACCCTTGCTATACACAAATTCACCCTACTTGTATCCCTGTTTCAGGCGATCATCAGTCGAAATTAACCCTAATGTCGGAGTCGTTACGTAATGATGGCCGTATTTGGGTTCCAAAACAGAAAGACGATCCTCGTAAGCCTCAGGATATTCCAGAGGAAGAAAGAGATTACTATTTAGAGCGTCGTTACCCTGCTTTCGGTAACTTAGTACCTCGTGACGTTGCTTCACGTGCTGCTAAGGAACGTTGTGATGCAGGTTACGGTGTAGGTGCTTCTAAACTGGCTGTATATTTAGATTTTGCGGCTAACACTGAGCGTTACGGACGTATCGAAGCTAGCAAACAAGGAAACCATAATCCTGATAAAGAAACCTGCATGCGCTTAGGCCGTGAGGTGGTGAAAGAAAAATATGGTAACTTGTTTGACATGTATGCGCAAATTACCGGTGAAAATCCTTACGAAACACCAATGCGTATTTATCCAGCGGTACACTATACCATGGGTGGGGTTTGGGTTGATTACAACTTAATGACTACCATTCCAGGTTTATATTGCACTGGCGAAGCTAACTTCTCTGACCATGGTGCTAACCGCTTAGGTGCATCGGCATTGATGCAAGGCTTGGCAGATGGTTATTTTGTATTGCCTTACACTATTGGCGCTTACTTGTCAAAAGAAATCGCTACAAAGCCAATTCCTACAGATCACCCTGCATTTGTGGAAGCTGAAAACAACGTTAAAGCAACTATAGACAAGTTCTTGAGCATTAACGGTACTAAATCTGTAGATCATTTCCACAAAAGATTAGGCCACATTATGTGGGAATATTGTGGTATGGCTCGTAATAGACAAGGTTTGGAAAAAGCAATTAGCGATATTCAGGCTTTACGCAGAGAATTTTGGTCAGACGTTAAAGTGCCAGGTTCTGCAGATGAATTTAACCCAGAATTAGAAAAAGCGCACCGTGTTGCCGACTTTATTGAATTGGGTGAGTTGATGTGTATTGATGCCCTTAACAGAGAAGAAAGCTGTGGTGGACACTTTAGAGAAGAGCACCAAACAGAAGAAGGTGAGGCAAAACGTGACGACGAAAACTTTGCTTATGTAGCCGCTTGGGAATACAAAGGCGAAAGCGAGTTCGAATTGCACAAAGAAGAGTTGAACTACGAAAATATTAAAGTAGCACAAAGGAATTATAAATAGTACAGCGTATTGAGATTTGCGTATTGAGAAATACGATAGCTCAAAGAACTGTTATAAAGTCGTTAATAGTATAGTGTAAAGTTTAGCGAGATTTAATCTCAATACGCAATACGCAATACTCAATACTTAAAAAAATGAGTACAGGAAATATGAATTTAACGCTAAAAGTTTGGCGTCAAAAAAACAAAAATTCAGCTGGTAAATTAGTTGATTACCAACTTTCTGGCATTTCTCCAGACATGTCTTTTTTAGAGATGTTTGATGTTTTAAATGAGCAATTAATTACCAAAGGCGAAGAACCAGTTGTATTTGACCACGACTGTAGAGAGGGTATTTGCGGTATGTGCTCAATGTTCATCAACGGACAGCCGCACGGCCCTAAGGACTTGGTAACTACCTGCCAATTGCACATGCGCTCGTTTAAGGATGGCGATACCATTGTGGTTGAACCTTGGAGAGCAAAAGCATTTCCAGTAATTAAGGACTTAGCGGTAGATCGTTCTGCTTTTGACCGCATCATTGCTGCAGGTGGTTTCGTATCGGTAAATACGGGTAATGCACAAGATGCTAACGCACTGCCTATACCAAAGGTGCAAGCTGATGCTGCTTTTGAAGCTGCTGCTTGTATTGGTTGTGGCGCATGTGTAGCTACTTGTAAAAATGCTTCTGCAATGCTTTTTGTATCTGCAAAAGTATCTCAATTGGCTTTATTACCACAAGGACAGCCTGAGCGTTACCGCAGGGTGCAAAGCATGGTTGCTCAAATGGATGAAGAAGGTTTTGGTAACTGTACCAATACTGGCGCATGCGAAGCTGAGTGTCCAAAAGGCATCTCTTTGGAAAACATTGCCCGTATGAACAGGGATTACTTCACCGCAAAATTTGCTAGCGAAGAGGAAGTTTAATTCTCAATATCTTATAAATTTTTTACCATCCCCAAGTCTGTTAAAGGCTTGGGGATTTTTTTTGGGAACGATAGCGAATCGCAACTATGCCAAACTGATGAAATGAGTTGAATGCCTTTTACTAAAGTGATTAAACTAGTCTGATAAATCGCTAACTGAAATTAAAAACCATTTACCCAATCTTCTTTCAAAAAAATAGTTCACTTCGTAACCTGTGCCCTCTGTTGTAAATTGTATTTCAAATTTATCCATAGCCACCTGTTTTTTCTTCAATGTCATATTGGGTTCTTTTAGCTAATAAAACAATTAATTTTTTTTGATTCTTTCGACTGAAAATAAGCTATCTATTAAATATTTAGAGACTACGGTCGCAGAATTCCCGACTTGATAAGTATAAGTTATAGAATCATTATCACGATTTTTCCCATATTTATACTCAATTTCAATTAAACGCGGGATACCATCTTTTAAAGGTAGATTGTAAACGTCAAGCTCGCCATAGATACTACAACCGGAAAACATTACGGACTTCCTTTTATGTCCTATCACGTTTTCATTACCTTCCCACCAAATAAAATCAGAACTTTGCTCTTTGATATGCCAATAACTAGGTATAAGTGGTATGCCCAATGCTTTTCTTTTACGATTATAGGCTAGCCCATATTCATTTTGGCAATTTTTAACTCTATAATTCCTTACTACGCTATATAAAGAAATGAAAACTCCCAAACAAATTAATCCAACTGTAAGATATTTCGTTAGCATATTTTTATTTATATTTTTGTGGCCTAATATCGGAAATTATTCTACCGTTTGAACCCACCCCACTAGTCTAAATGCTCCATAGGATTACTTAAATATCTTTATTAAATAAAGGTCTCTAGACAGCTAGGATCTGCCTTCAATTTCTCCATTACTAACATGACCAAGACAAAGTCTTCGCTTTTAATTTTGGATTTAATGATTTAAGTCGCCCTTCGGAAGACTTAAACCAAGGGGGAGATTCCGTCCACATAGTAATAATTCCTCAGGCAGGTATTGCCAGACGGAGTCTTCGGTTTTTATTTAAGATTTAAGTGACCGCTGAAAAAGCGAACACTTAAAGCAGTTGGGGGGGCTTGTGCTAGACATTAGCACAAGCCCCGCTACGCTGGACATATAGATTAACTAATCAAAATCCATGATTACTTGTCTTATTGTTTTCTGCATAACACAAAGAAATATCCTCGAATAAGTTTAATAGTTTTGTAGCTGAAAAATCTGGAGAAGATAAGTGAATAAAACTAATTATCTCAATTAAATCAGTGTTAAAATCCTTAGATTCCAAGAATCTAATAGATTTGCTTGTAGTTAAACATATATAATTTTTGGAGTGATTAGAAGTTGCTCCAAAAATAAAAATTCTATAATCTACACTCAAGTTCCTTTTTTCATACACAGTCCGTTCATATATATATTTTTTGTACGATATAAAATTATCTTTTGTATCTTCAAATTCTTTTTGAATAACCAAAAATTCAATTTGCTGTTTTCTTCGTTTCAACTCGAATGAAACTTTTTGCGCTTTGCTGGTTATTGACCAAGTAAACACTAGTAACAAAATGGTGATTTTTATTTTCATTATAGAAATGATTTTATGAAGGTCTGAACTTGACTTATTGCATCTCTTTTTATCTGAGAATTTTTTAATATTTGACTTTCAACGGCTTAAGGTCCAGATTCTGTATCGTTGTGCTCACCAAGCTGTTGATCTCTCATTGTCATTCTCAGATTGTTTTTATCTGTTGCATGAGTTATTTCATGTGCTGCATCTGCAGCTAGAATAGCATCATAATCATTTGCCTTTGCTGCTGCCGTATATAATGCTACTTGAGGTCAGACGAGGAAAAGCTCCCACCATTGGCTACATGATTTATTATCTCTTTTAAATTTCCTTCGAACAATGTAATCTTAGCAGCCTTAACCTCGCCTCTTTTTTGAGAGCTATACCAAGCATATTCAGTTCTTGTTTCGCCAAGTTTTGTTGGATGTTTTGATTCAGACAAGGTAAATTCAACAGGATGCGCCGAATCACGTGCCTTTGCCAAAACACTAGCCCCACCATTTGCTACTATCGCATTACCAACTTTTTTTGTATCGACAGATGCATTCGAGCTCCAATTAACTGTTCCATTTTTATTGTATAAGTTACCTTTTTACCGTCCGTACCCTTTATCCATGTTGGAGACATCCTATCAGGATCTATATATCTTATTGGATTGTTAAACACATAGTTATATGGCGAATGCCTCCTCATCTTCTCCGCCAACGGATCAACGACATTCCATCTCCCGATAACCGGGTCATAGAACCTTGCCCAGTAATCGTACCGTTCTAGTTCGTCCTGCAGTTCCTTGCCGTTGTATCCAGCATCTGCGGGATTGTTGTTACCGCCGACCGCCGCCTTCCTCAGCCCAAAGGCATAGTAGTCGTCACGCTGTAATATCCGCACAGCATTGTTGTAAATATCGAAAGTTGTGCGCACATTTCCAAGGTGGTCCGAAAGATTGTATCTGTAGCTGTAGCTGCCGCCACTGTTCAGGGCGGTGCCCTCCGCGGTCTGGATAAAATCTATCACGCCGTTGGTATACTGGATCCCGTCCACATAGTAATAATTCTTCAGGCAGGTATTGCCAAACGGAGTCTTCGGTTTTTATTTAAGATTTAAGTGACCGATGAAAAAGCGAACACTTAAACCAGAGCGGGTATGCACAATAAAGCCCAGCAATTCTCACATCGCTGGGCTTTTGATTTATCGATATTTACCACAAGAAAATACTATACACTAAATTAACCTTAAGCTATAAGGGAACTGATGGAAATTTTTTCAAAGGAGAAAAATCTCCTTTAAATATATCCAATTCATAAAAATCTCCATTTGTATCTAAATTTACAGAAATAAATAACGGAACTCCATCTATATCAAATAAATCAATATTTGCAAGTTCTCTCATAAAAAGTCTTTCATCTTTGTTTTCTACAGCGACTTGTAAACTGCCCATACCTCCGTCATCCATTTCCTCAACGATCAAATCTGGAAGCTTGTTTATTATTTTCTTACCTTCAGGGGTATCTTTTATCATATAAACAAGCAATTCAATCTCCTCGGGTTTCAATTTTCTTTTTATCATTGTCTCGGTGGTGTAATTTTACCAATGTTTATTTTTCCCCTTTTGGTTTAAGTGTTCCATCGGAACGTTAAAAGTCTTTAAAAACCACGATCTCCAAGGCTGAATATCTTACTTGCAAAAATATTATAGCCGCCAAAAGTCTTCTCCAAATTGGATTTAAGTTGCCGCTGAACTAGCGAATACTTAAACCAGTGGGGCACTAAAGCTACAGGATATGACGATTATAGAAAATAAAAATAAACAAACTTAACTACTATTTTCATTTACAGAACCAATTATAGGGAAACAGACCAGAAGGAGACTTTCTTTTATATTCTTGATAATCCCCTTTATCGTTCTTTTTGTAAACATAGAGAAGTTTGGAACACGATTGTTTAGAAATGGAGTCCCCAATCTCTATATTATCATTTTCAACAATTGAATAATTCACAGAGAAAAATTCAACTCCAATACTATCGTACAAAATTAACTTTTTGGTAGGAGTGACTTCTATCTTTTCAATTATAAAATCGTAACTGCTTTTATACTCTTTTCCAGCATCTAAAAATTGCCTAACCAGTAGAAAAGCAACAACAACAAGGAATATCAATCCTACTATCATATTTTTTTTCATCTAAACTGCGATTTAAATATTGGCAGGGAATAACTCACTCCCAAAGTCGCACCCGCCCCTTTGGATGCACCCGCACTCACGCTACGGGATATCTACGTCATGCCATTTTTTTAATAGCCCCACTGGTTTAGTGCCCCATAGGAGCTTAAAAGTCCAAATTGATTTAATTGGCCGCTAAAAAGCGAAAACTTAAACCAGTGGGGAGTTCCACTTGGGAGTTACTGGGTCGTAGCGCCTTAATATTTTATACTACTGATAAATGCTTTTCCAGTAACCTATTTCATTTGTTTTCCATTCCTTTATTTCGGCTGCTTGTTTTCTATCATCCGAAGAGATTGCATAACAATTAAACTTAAAAACTGCTTCCTTAACGAACAAAACACATTTATTACTATTCGGCAACTTTTCTATTTTATCACCAATTTGAGATGCTCTGTATAACAAAGAATCAGCGAATATGATATGCCTTATAAATCCGCCTATTTTTGGCTTATCGAATGCCTCGCTCTCAAATAAAGTATCGAGTTTCAACCTTTCAACCATCTGATAATCATCAACCAAATATAAATAGAATCCTTTTTGATTATTTTTATATGCGATATATCCATTAAATCCCTCATTTATTTGTCCCCTTATAAAGTTTATTGATCTAGGCCTGATTATCAGCATGTTTATCAACATAGCAGATCCTATCGCAAAAAGAATTAAAACTAAAATTATTTTTCTCATTTTATTCTTGATCTCCTTTAGTGTAAGAATTGGCTTGAATAATTGATTTATTGTAATCATAGCTTATGCTAAAACAACCTGGCACTTCAATGTCATAATCTATTAACGTAGGAATTCCAGCTCCCACTGGTTTAAGTGTTCCATCGGATCACTTAAATCTCTTTATTAAACAACGGTCTCTAGACAGCTAGGACCTGCCTTCAATTTCTCCGTTACCAACATGACCAAGACAAAGTCTTCGCCTTTCATTTTGGATTTAAGTCGCCCTACGGAAGATTTAAACCAAGTGGGGGCTGTGCTTAACATCTAGAACAGCGGGGGATGTTTCCCGGTTTTTCCAGTTAGCACCTAAATATATTTCAATTTAGCGATTCAATTTCAGACTTAAACGTTCTTCTGATATTTAAAGAGATATTACTGTTTGAACTTGACTTCAACTTCATGAGATAATTACCGAAATCACCTTTAATAGTGTCTGCTTCCGAAGCTATAGTTATTGTTTTTATTTTTTCTGCTATTTTTTTATCTACGACTTCTCTTTTGAAGAAAGATACCTCTTCACCCTTTAAAACCTTGATTAGGTTTCCTCGGATTAGAGATAATGTACTTGGATCTAGCTCATCCACAACGCCCAAGGTCTTCACTGGCTCAGAGAAAGCAAAGTAATATAGATCGCCTTTTGAATCAATGAAAAAATTAAACCTTGAATATTCTACAGTAGGAGGCATAAGTACAACTCCATCACTTCTAGTACTTATAGCACGTTTGATACTATCTTCCCTTGATATAACATAATTTATTTTAACAACGTCAGATTTACACGTGGTAAACAAGTGTAGGGCGAATATCAGAACTAGGCTCAAACTATCGGTGCGCTTTAAAATCTTCATTATAGGCTGTAATAAATTTCGTTGTATTTTGAACGGCATCCATTTGTAAGCTAAAATTCTTAAAAGTTCAAGACCGTTCATTAGAAAGATTTTTATGTTCCTCTTTTCCTCCCATTGCTAATTGCCTCTGACAAAAACTGTCCCTGTTTGGCGCAAGCCTTCGCTTCGCTTATGCCTTTTATTCAATTAAAGTATCACAAGCGGACGCTTGCGCCATAGGGAGTTTAAACAGGGTCTATTATCTATTTAGGACTTATTTCTGATTTTTTTAGCCATGTCAATAAAGATTTTTCTTTGTACAGGATAATTCGACAATACTTTTTTAATTCTTTCATAATTATCGTTATCAAACACAGGTCCGTCTAAAATAAAGCACCAAAATTTTGCGCTTTGGCTCTCTTGTAAATTAGAAATTAATCTCAATACAACAGTCGAATTTTTGCAAAAATAATCCTGTACACCAACTTGAAGATAATTTACTGCATCAGCATCCCAATATCCACCGATGCAAATATTGATCACCTTCTTAGAAAATCTTTCAGGTTTTATCCTTGAAGAAATTTTAAAAAAATAATCGATTTGGTCTTTACTTGCATCATAGTTTGGCCCAGGGCCAAACTTATCAGAATAACCGTAAATAGCTAAAAATTCAGAAAAATCACTTGGAAAAGCCTTAAAAAATTTATCTGCACATTCAGGTGATGCATACCTTTGACACTGAAAAAATACTATTGAAAGTGAATTTGCTTGTTGTTTTATCTGTCCTTTACAAGAGAGTAAAAAGCTCATAGATAAAATGAACATTATCACTGTGCCTCCTATTTTTAACCGAAGATTTTTCATGCTGTTGTATATCTGTATTTAAATTTCATGGGGCTTATTGGTGTTATGACCATTATCAACTCTTTAGACTTTTTCTCCTTTCTGGAGCAAGCTTCCGTTGTGCCTTAATCGAATTAGTCAATCTCTTTTATCACAAGTGGATGCAAACATTTGAAGGAGTAGTACGACCAGTGCTTATCTAAGCTTTTTTACTATTTTCCAAGGAATTAGCGATATCAACAAAATCGCAGCTATAAAAGACATCCTGGATTTATCCCTCTTTAATCCATCAGGTTTATAAAAATAATCCCATTTCTTATTATACTTTAAAGCTATTTTGGAACCAATTGGATATTTCTCACATTCATTTCTAGTTAATTTAATGGAATAAATCTCGCTTCCAAAGCTGATGCGTACAGCAGATGCTCGTTTGTAATAGCCGCAGCTCTGCGACAAAACAATATGATATGTTGATGGAACAATAGCTTCGAGCTTTCTATTTTGATAGTAGAAAAATGAACTATACAAGATTGCTACAGTAGAAAGAAAAATTGCAATAAATTGATTTTTGTAATACACTACATCATTTAAAAATATATACAAGCTAGCACTTATTCGCCAATTCTACAATACTAGGGCTAAACTTCACAGCTCATCAACCATAAGCTTACTCAATTTTATCAAAATCCTTAAAACAATACTGTTGCACCTCCGTTTTTTAATAAACAAAGAATTTTAATTATGACAAAGCAAACAAAGATATTAGGTGGTGTTTTAGCGGGGATAGCTTTAGGCGCCGTAGTAGCATTAGTAATTTCATCGGATAAAGACAGCGATATGAAAAGCAAAATTGGCGATTGGTTTTGCGATTTATTCGACAAATCTAAGGACAAGCTAGCCGATGTGGCAGGGATGGTTAAAGATAAAGCTGACAGATTGAACGCTTAGCTTTATAACATCTCTCGAAATACGAAGCAATACAAAAACTGATGATTTGATTGGTTGTAATGTGGCTTTCTAATTCGTGCAAAAATGTATTAGGGTGTTTCCGTATCTTTGAAAATGGATATTTACGGAAATGCCCTTTTAGATTTTCATCGCACAGGTAAAGCGGATATTTTATGGCTGCACAACTCCTATGATGAACCTGAAGAAATGCCAATAGAGGTATTTTTTAGGGACGAGGATGAAATGCCCGATATTGAACTAAAAGCAATGCAGCTTTGTAAAGGCAAAATTTTGGATGTTGGTGCCGGTGTAGGTAGCCATGCCTTAATTTTAGATAAAGAATTTGATGTAACCGCTATAGATATATCGGCCATTGCCACCCAAATTATGAAAGAGCGTGGCGTTAAAAACCCCCTCCTCAAAGATTTTTTCACAGTAGAAGAAAAATACGACACCTTGCTATTTATGATGAACGGGATTGGACTGACCGGAACGCTGCAAGGCTTCGAGAACTTCCTGCATAATGCGAAAAAAATACTCAATCCAAAGGGCCAACTGTTATTCGACAGCTCTGATATTTCCTATCTATATGAAGACATGCCCATGCCAGCCGACCATTATTTCGGGGAAATTAGCTACTGCTATGAGTATAAAAAGCATAAGGGTAGCTGGTTTAATTGGCTTTATATTGATCCAACCACGTTAAAGCGCTTGTGCAAACAACATGGCTGGAATTGCAACATCGTATATACAGACGAAAATGACCAATACTTGGCTCAACTTACGCTGTAATTTATGATTTTAGAGTTACGAATTACGATTGAAAAGCATTAACACATAGTTAAAGCTAGCAAATCCTAAATCTAAAACGTCATTTGTAAATTAACTTCTTTCTTCCCAAACTTGAGCTAAATGCACAATGGTTTCCACGGCTTTAACCATATCCTGCACAGCAACCCATTCCTGTTTCCCATGAAAAGCATGGCCTCCGGTAAAAATGTTTGGACAGGGCAGGCCCATAAATGATAATCTTGACCCGTCAGTACCGCCCCTAATACTTCGTGTCACCGGATTAAGTCCGGCTCTTTTTAACGCTTCTATACCATTAGCCATTATTTGTGGGTACTGATCAAGCACCTCTTTCATATTGCGGTACTGCTCTTTGATGGTTAATGTGTAGCTTGATTTTGGGTAGCGCTCCATCACATTTTTAACGGTTTGCTCCAATGTAGTGCCATGAGCTTTCAATAATGCATTATCAAAATCACGCAAAATAAAATTGGCTTCTGCCTGTTCAACGCTCCCATTAATTGATACCGGATGAATGAAACCCTCCTTTTTAGCTGTAGTTTCAGGCGTTAAATTTTTGGGCAAAGCATTTATAATTTCAGCCAATATTTTAATGGCACTTTCCATTTTTCCTTTAGCAAATCCGGGGTGAGCACTTACGCCATGAATAACTAATTTAGCACCATCTGCAGAGAAAGTTTCATCTTCGATAGAACCTAAAGTTTCCCCATCAATAGTGTAGGCAAAATCAGCACCTAATTTTTTAAGGTCGGCCTTATCTACTCCACGTCCAATTTCTTCATCGGGGGTAAATAATATCTTAATTACGCCATGTTTAAGCTGTGGGTTTTGCACCAAGTATGTAGCTGCTTCCATAATTTCAGCTACACCGGCCTTGTTATCTGCACCTAAAAGCGTTGTGCCACTTGCTGTAATAATATCATTTCCAATTTGGTTCTTCAGGTCTTTATGTTCATTCATTCTTAAAACCACGCTCGGGTCATCTGGCAAAACTAAATCCTGACCTTGGTAATTTTGATGGATAATAGGTTTCACATTTTCACCACTGCAATCTGGCGACGTATCCATATGAGAACAAAAACAAATTACAGGCACATTCTGCTTATCGGTGGTAGCAGGAATGGTAGCATACACATATCCGTACTCGTCCAAATGTGCATCAGCCAAGCCCAATTCCAATAGCTCGGCAACCAATAATTTACCTAAGTTTTTTTGTTTAGCTGTTGATGGAATAGTAGCAGATAAAACATCCGATTGAGTATCGATTTTTACATACTCCATAAACCTTTTAGTTGTAGAAACAGCGTTTATTTTCATATCTTGCATAAATTCAAAGATATTGTTTATTTTTTTGATTAAAGATTATACTTTTGTAGAGCAAGCACTTAATTTATAACAACTTGAAAAAACGATACTTAGCTTTATTATTGATCTTTGTAACGGCTACTGCATTTGGCCAATCAAATTTTTATAGATTGAGTGCAGGACTTGGTGGTGGTGCAAACTATTCATTCACAGATGTAGGTAAGGGCCAATATTCTTACTCATTTGCAGGATATTTAGATTATCACTTCACTCCTTTTATTACTGCTGGTTTAGAGGTGCAAAATGGTAAGCTAAAAGGTGCAGATTTACCAGATGTTGGGCACTTAAAAGCTTTCTCCAACTCCTACACTGCAATGTATGCTAACGTAAAGTTTAGAGCTGGCGAAATCACAGATTTTTATTACAGCGACTTTTTAAATTATACCAAAGGTTTTTACATTGGAACTGGTTTAGGTGTAATAGCAAATAACGTTGATGCAGTAAGGGTGCAACCCGGAACTGGCTACGTCTTCCCTGGCGTTTCTAAAAGTACCGATTTTGTTATGCCTCTTAATGTGGGTATAGATTTTTACTTCCCTGACGGTTGGGGAGATATACGCTACATCTTTAACATTAACTATCAAGCCGCTTATGATTTCGGGGATAATTTTGATGGCTACAACTCTCCACCACCGTTTAAAAATGTAAGCAAAGACATTTACTTTTTCCTATCTGCCGGCTTTAAATACACTTTCGGCCCTAAAGGTTTAAGCTCGAAGACGATCAGATAATTTACTTTCCAATAGGATATTCACTTTCTTATAAAACAAAAAGCTATTTTTATCCTCAAATCAACTGATGATGCGGATAAACTTAAGTTTGCTTTTTGTGTTTGGCGTATTGAGCGCTTTTGGACAGCTAACGCCATTTGAAAAAAGTGGAAAAACGGCCACCTCCACTTATCAGGAGGCCATTAGCTTTTACACTTCTCTTGCTAAGTCGTTTCCAAAACAGGCTAGGTTACTAAGTTATGGCAGCACTGATTTTGGTAAACCGCTACACTTGCTTGTACTCAATAAAAATGGATGGTTTGAGCCCAAACAGAGTAAGCTTAACAACAAAAGAGTTTTGCTAATCAACAATGGCATTCACCCGGGTGAACCCGAAGGCATTGACGCCAGCATGATGTTAGCCAGAGACTTGTTGAAAAACGGAAACCTACCTGAACAAGTCACCATCTGTATCATTCCAATTTATAATATTGATGGTAGCTTTAACCGCACTGGCACTTCACGAGCTAACCAAAACGGACCAGTTGCTTACGGCTTTAGGGGCAATAGTAAAAACTACGATTTGAACCGTGACTTCATTAAAACTGATTCCAAGAACTCCGCTACTTTCCAGCAAATATTCAACACTTGGGAACCTGAAATTTTTGTGGATACACATACGAGCAATGGTGCAGATTACCAGTACACAATGACTTTGATTCCTACGCAGAAGGATAAATTAAACGCTACACTGGCTGAATATCTTACTAAAAACATGCTACCGTATCTTTATCATTCCATGAAGTTGAAAGGTTTCGAACTAGTACCCTATGTAAATTCAATTAATGAAACGCCTGATGATGGCATTACCGGATTTATGGAAGGCCCGCGATATAGTACCGGATACGCTGCGTTACACAACACCATTGGCTTTATGCCCGAAACCCACATGCTCAAACCTTTTGATAAACGTGTGGCTGCAACCTACGATTTATTACAGACTTACGTGGAGCTGGTAAATAAAGACGCTAAAATAATAGGCGAAAGCGTAGCCAAGGCTAAAGACCAAGTGAGCAAGCAAAAAAGCTTTGTGCTAGATTGGAAGCTGAACAAGGATAGGTACGATGAAATTGAATTTAAAGGCTATACTGCCAAGTATAAACCTAGCGAAGTTAGCGGTTTAGACCGGTTATATTACGACAGAAACCAGCCGTACACCAAAACCATTAAACAGTGGAACAATTTCGAACCCGCCTTAACCGTAGAAAAACCTATTGCTTACGTTATACCAAAAGCGTGGACCAAAGTAATTGAGCTTTTGAAACTGAACAATGTAAAAATGCAGCAGCTAAAAAGCGATACTAAACTCTCGTTGCAGATGTATTACATTGCAGACATGAAAACGGCGCAAAAGCCTTTTGAGGGTCATTACCTGCATTCGGCGGTAAAGGTAGTGCCGCAAATGCAAACCATTAATTGTTATGCTGAAGATTTTGTGGTATTTGCCAACCAACCAAGCAACAGGTACCTGATAGAAACCTTGGAACCTCAAGCCCCCGATTCATTTTTCAATTGGAACTTTTTTGATTCGATTTTAGGGCAAAAGGAACATTTTTCGTCTTATGTTTTTGAAGATACCGCCGCCAAGCTACTCCAATCCAATCCATCCTTAAAAGAAAAGCTACAATTAGAAAAGGCTAAAAACCCTGATTTAAATAAAAGTGCTTATGCACAGTTGGAGTTTATCTATAAAAATTCTGATTATTATGAGCCTACTTTTATGCGTTATCCTATTGGCAGATTAGTTTCTGATGTGAAGTTAGACTTAAAGTAACCGCTCTTTCCAAATTAAATTCAGCCTTTGTCATTCTTAAAATTGTACTATGCTTCCTAAACTGTCCATTATCACCATCGTTTATAATAATGTAAAAGATATTGAGCGTACCATGTTATCGGTTTTAAACCAAACTTATGGTAACATCGAATACATTGTAATTGATGGCGCTTCTACGGATGGTACTTTAGCAATAATCAAAAAATATGAGGGTCGCTTAGCTAAATTAGTTTCTGAAAAAGATAAAGGCATATATGATGCGATGAATAAAGGCTTGGCTTTGGCAACTGGGGATTACGTTTTGTTCATGAATTCTGGCGATGAAATTTACGATCAAAGTACAGTGGAGAGGGTTTTTGCTACTGCTCCCAATGCAGATATTTATTATGGAGAAACGGAGATGTACGATGAAAATTGGCAGAGTTTGGGTAGGAGAAGGCATCAAGCTCCGGAAACTTTTACCTGGCGCAGCTTTAAATATGGCATGAGCATTAGTCACCAGGCCATTTACATTAAACGCAGCCTCACTACCCCTTATGATTTGAGTTATAAATACAGTGCAGATATTGACTGGATTATTAAAATTGCCAAAAAAGCCTCAAGCATTGTAAACACTCATCTATATGTTGCCAAATATTTAGTTGGCGGCATGAGCAAGAAAAAACATCGCGAAAGCTTAAAAGAAAGATTTCAAATTTTTAGTCGCTACTATGGCTTTGTTCCCAACCTAATTAACCATGTGGTGATAGCCTTTAACTTAGTTTTCTTTTATTTAAGATATAGAAGAACGAATGATTAACAATACTTTTCTATTCAATAGCGATTGACTATTAAACTGATTGCAGCGCCTGCCTAACAGCCTCTCTATTAGGTTTTGAAATTGGAATTTTCTCTCCCGAGGCCAGCAATAACAATCCTCCATCTTCTTTAAGCCAACTTTTTACAAATACCGGATTCACTAGATGGCTTTGATGTGTCCTAATAAAACCACTCGGTTTTAGCAAATCTGCATATTCTTTTAAAGGTTTCGAAACCATGATACGCTCACTATCAGATAGAAAGAAAAACGTATAAGTGTTATCGGCTTCGCAACGAACAATGTCGGCTAAACTTACGTATCTGGTTTCAGTTTGCATTGGCAGTGCAATTTTACTTGTGCTGGTTTCGGGCAACATTAACTGTTGTAATAGGAAATCTAGTCTAGAAGTTTGCTTTTGCGTATCCAATTTTTGCACTGCTTTTTCTACTGCTGCAACCAACTCTTCTATATCTATCGGTTTTAACAAATAATCCAACGCCGCAAATTTCACAGCTTGTATTCCATATTGATCATAAGCTGTAATAAAAATTACTTCAAAACTGCGTTTGGAGATTGCCCTCAACACATCAAATCCCGTTTGCTCTCCCATTTGGATATCAAGAAAAACCAATTCAGGAGAGCAATCTTCTATCATTTTGATTGCGTCGGGCACCTTATTTGCAGTGGCTAAAATGTTAACTTGCGGGCAGTGCTTTTGTAGTAACATTTGCAAATTTTCTACATTCGCCCGCTCATCGTCTATCAAAATCGCATTCATATTAAAGCCAGTCTTTTAATGTTAAAGTAATCATAGTTCCTGAATTATCCGATGCTACATCCAGCAAAAACGAAGTATCTTTATAAATACTGTTAAGTAAAGAAATACTATTCTTGCTTAAAGATAAACCCAAACCTTTGTGCTCATTAGCTACAAGAAAGCCGTTACCATTATCTTTTACCGTGAGTATTAAATGTTGATTTTGTTTATTAAACGACACCCGTATTTTTCCATTGCTTTGCTTTGAGGCAATCCCATGTTTCACTGCATTTTCTACAAAGGGTTGCAGCAGCATACTCGGGATTTCTATATTTTCTAAATCTAGGTTTTTATCTGCGGTAATTTCATAACTGAAACCAAACCGCAATTGTTCCATTTGCAAATAATCATCCAATAAGGTCTTTTCTTTCGCTAAACTAACCAACTCGCTACCATCAAGTACATTACGGGTTAATCTGGCAAATTTCGAAAGATATTTATTTGCATTATCGATTTCATTTTTATTCATCAGATTTTGAATACCAGCCAAGGCATTGAACATAAAATGAGGATTCAATTGCGAGCGGATAGCACCTAATTGTAGTTTAGCCACATTTTTTTGATACGATTCTTCGGATATAATTTTCTTATTTCTCTTTTTAATCAACAAAAAAATGAAAATAGAAACTATAGCTATCGAGAAAGCTGCGATGAATATATAAGTGACAACTTCCATTTTCGTATAGCTTTTGTTAGCCAATGTAATAGACAGCGTGTACTTGGCAGTAAATTGGCTGTTCAAATCTGTTTCAGTCCATTTCACTAAAGGTTCAATTATTACTTCGTAGTCACCAGAATTCTTAAAAACAGCTTTGTCAATTTCCAAGAAAGGTAAAAACTCATTGTTCTCCACAAGCCCACCATATTGCCATGCTGTTGATTTAAATACTAGCTTGTTTGTTCGCTTCTCGACAATTGAAAGGCTGTAAATATAATCAATAGCTGATTTGTCTTTGACGACTGTGAGTTGGTCGTCTTTTTCATCAAAAGTTAACTTGGTACTACGTTTTGGATTTTTTATCCAAGCATAATCAACGCCTTTAGCCACGGCATAACGTTTTGAAAAAGCTTTAACAACAGCCCTCGGTAGCGGTTTGCCGTAAAATACAGTTTGATCAACATTTTGAGGCTGATTAATACTATAGCCAAGTATGGTAACTACATGCCCCTTAATTGGAAAATTACCAAGCTTGGTTGATATTAGCATTTCTCCAGCCAGGTCCACCTTCTCCAATCCTGCTAAGGATTTATTGAGTAAAATAGGTTTATCATCTTGTAAAATAGTGTATCGGTAATTTTGGGCTTCACTTTGATCTCGAAAATAAATATGAATACTTGCTGCATTTACATCCAAAAGGCTGTTGAATGAGGTTCGCGGCTGATTTGGAAAAACATTTGCGTATGACACATTCTTGGCAGCACTATCTAGATACATCATCAATTTGCCCCCTGCAGCATATGCTTTAGAAAAATTGATGCCATTTTGTGCATATGCCGCACCGTAGCAAAGTATAAACCCTAAAAATGTAAGTAATATCTTTTTCATGATGTTAATTTTTAATTTCATCATCAAACTTGCACCAATAATAAGAAAACTAAAATCATAAACTAGGAAACGCCACCTCTCAATTAGTAAACATTTACTTTTATACAGGATTTGATTTTGTAGTAAACACTATCCTCCTAGCTCAATTTCTCAAAACAAACACTTTAAAGTTTTTGTATTTATAAAGATTGTTTTATTAAATACATAAAGAAAATGGGAAAGTTAAGCAATAAAAACATCGCTATTCTATCTGAGAATGGCTTCGAAGAATCAGAGTTATTTGAACCACTAAATAGGTTAAAAGAAGAGGGTGCTAATGTACGTATCATCTCTTCAAAAAAAGGTAGCATTAAAGCTATGAAAGATCATCAGTGGAGCAAAGAAATTGCAGTAGACAATACGGTTGAAGAGGTAAATGTGAACGATTTCGACGGCCTATTACTACCGGGCGGTGTAATTAATCCAGATGCCCTGCGTGCTAATGAAAATGCAGTAGCTTTTGTAAGAGATTTCTTCAAAAAAGGCAAACCTGTTGCTGCTATTTGCCACGGCCCACAAACCCTAATCAATGCTGAGGTAGTTGAAGGAAGAAAGATGACTTCTTATGCCTCCATTAAGAAAGATTTGATGAATGCTGGCGCACAGTGGGTAGATGAAGAGGTGGTGGTAGACCAAGGTTTAGTAACCAGTCGCAGCCCTGAAGATATTCCAGCTTTTAACGATAAAATGGTGGAAGAATTTGCGGAAGGCGTACATGAAGAGCAACACGCATAAGCAAATTTGCTAATCCAGATAGCGCTTAGTTAAGCATTTTTTAATGTTCAGCTAAGCGCTTAATTTTTGCCCTAAACCAGCGTTGGAGATGGCAACTATAACTTCACTTGCCTAATGATGTTCTTTAAATTCAGCTCAATGATATCTGTCATGTTTCTGCAGTGCCTGTAAGCATCGTCCCGATAATATTTAGCCATGCTTTCTTTCAATTTCTGGATATTTTCTTTTGTAGTTAGTTCTTCTTTACAGGAAACATCCCTCAAATCAGTTAAGCGATGACGCTCACTACGCACCCTGTGAACTAATGACGATAACTCCTCCTGTTTGTACTGCTGTACTGTTTTCTCGGTGAGATGTTCCATGCACATTTTCACCAGCGGATAGTTCTCTTTGAAAAACTGAGGCATGTATACTCTGATGTTGCCTTCGTAAAACTGCTGGTCAAAATCAATGGCTCTGATACGAAATTGAATATCGTCGAAATCCGGAGTAATTTGCACTACAAAATTGTACGATCGCATATCCCCAAGCAAAGTAACTAAGCAACGTTCATTAAACTTTACAAATTCTTTTGCGATACGTGTTGGATTAAAATCATCCTGATACAGCTTTCCGCCATTAAAAACATCGCCAGGCAAACCTACAATATGCTCTTCAATCATGGTATCGCCATCCACTAAATAATTGACTTGGTTTGGCGATAAAATTTCTTCCAGCTCCAAGCCATAAATCCTGGAAGCATCTGCTTTTTTAACATAAAAGTAGTCATAAACATCGTTAAGCCTATTTACAATGCGAATACGAAATGGATGCGTATTACCAAAAGTACAATAGTCGATCCTGTCGATATACTTATGCTCTACAATGCGCAGGTTTCCTGAGGCTTTCAATTTGGCGTAGATGATTTTTAGTCCGTTGTGCAACTCCTCAATTTGGCCTTGCGCATAAATTGGGCTTTCCCATAAGGTATCTTTTCCATCCTTATCCATGATGGGGTAGCTTTCGGTGAATGCCTTCAAATCCTCGTACTTGATGGGCAAACGGGCATCACGTTGGTAGGTGCGCAGGTACTTGTGTAAGTTTTCGCTTACAGGAAATATGGGTTTTTTACGGGAAATTTTTACGTCTTTAAGTTGCATACCCTTAATTTATCCTAGCAATTTACTATAAATTACTGTTTGTTGAAATTAAACGCAAGGCGATTGATGTAGTTTTTACAACCGCTCTTCGAGATTTGCAATTTTGAAGTGATATTAAAGGATTTTAACTTGGATATCTTTTCGGTTAGTTTTTTAACGCTAAGGAAAAAGAGGTTTCGCAGAGAACGCAAATAGATTATCTTTTGAGCCTTGTGGTTTTCCCACCGCTCTTCGAGATTTGCAATCTCGAAGCGTTATCAAAGGATTTATAATCCGTATTTACAGATTTCAGCTTGAATATTTTTTCGGTTAGTTTTTTAACGCTGAGGAAAAGAAGGTTTCGCAAAGAACGCAAAGGCTTTTCAATAAACAATCCCGTTTTAAGCCTCTGTACTAAACCGCTCTTCGAGATTTGCAATCTCGAAGCGATATCAAAGGATTTACAATCCGTATTTACGGATGTCAACTTGGATAGCTTTTAGGTTGGTTTTAACGCAGAGGAAAAAAAGGTTTCGCAAAGAACGCAAAGGCTTTTGCTATAGGTTTGCTAAAGTTTGTATTTAGCACGGATTGTTGTTAATTAAACCCGATTGCGGCGGAAATACTTTTTGTGGCACTGCCTGCATTCAATTTACGAAGTTTTCGAAACTTCGTAAGTTTGGCGATTCCTCAAACAAAAAGATTGTAGCCAAAAGCGGGACTGCATTTGCCAAGAACTACTTCAAATGCTTTTCTAATGTATATGTAACGTTTCTAAATAAATTTCCTTTAAGGGCTAAAAAGGTTAAATTTGAGGCAAATAATTTTTTTCAAATACCATGAGTTTTAGAATAGAACATGATACCATGGGCGAGGTGCAAGTACCTGCCGACAAATATTGGGGAGCGCAAACAGAACGCTCTAGAAACAATTTTAAAATTGGACCAGAGGCATCAATGCCTAAGGAAATTATCCACGCATTTGGCTACCTAAAAAAAGCTGCAGCATTGGCTAATAACGAATTAGGCGTACTTTCTAAAGAAAAAACAGATTTAATTGCTAAGGCTTGCGATGAGGTGATTGCCGGAAAATTAGACGATCAGTTTCCGTTGGTAATTTGGCAAACTGGATCGGGCACACAAAGCAACATGAACGGAAACGAGGTGATTGCTAATCGTGGCCACGTAATTGGCGGTGGTGATTTAATGGACGAGAAAAAATCGTTACACCCTAATGATGACGTCAACAAATCGCAATCAAGCAATGATACTTACCCAACTGCAATGCACATTGCGGCTTATAAACAAGCGGTTGAGGTAACCATTCCGGGCATTCAAAAATTGCGTAACACTTTAGCTAGCAAAGCTGAAGCTTGGGGCGATATCGTTAAAACTGGTCGTACGCACTTTATGGATGCTACGCCATTAACTTTAAAGCAGGAGTTTTCGGGCTATGTACAGCAATTGGATAATGGCTTAAGAGCTATTAACAATGCTTTAGAAATGATTAAGGAGCTAGCTTTAGGTGGTACAGCTGTTGGAACTGGCTTAAATACACCTAAGGGTTATGATGTATTGGTAGCTCAAAAAATTGCTGATTTAACCGGACTACCCTTCGTAACTGCACCTAACAAATTTGAAGCATTGGCAGCTCACGATGCCATGGTTGAACTTTCTGGTGCTTATAAAAGAGTGGCTGTTTCGTTAATGAAAATTGCTAATGATATCCGTATGTTGAGCTCAGGTCCTCGTTGCGGTATTGGCGAAATTATTATTCCTGATAACGAGCCAGGATCATCAATTATGCCGGGCAAGGTTAACCCTACACAACCAGAGGCTATGACCATGGTATGCGCTCAGGTAATGGGTAACGATGTGGCAGTAAGTGTTGGCGCTAGCAACGGACATTTTGAACTGAACGTATTTAAACCAGTTATTGCGGCAAACGTGTTGCAAAGTGGCCGTTTAATTGGCGACGCCTGCGTTTCATTTAACGATAAGTGTGCCGCTGGCATTGAGCCTAACCGCCCGGTAATTAAACAACACATGGAAAATTCGTTGATGTTGGTTACTGCATTAAACCCACATATTGGTTACGAAAATGCTGCTAAAATTGCTAAAAAAGCACATAAAGAAAATAAAACATTAAGAGAAGCGGCTATTGAACTTGGGCTGTTAACTGATGAGCAGTTTACTGCTTGGGTTAAGCCTGAGGATATGGTTGGTAGTTTGAAATAAAAGCCCCTCCTAACTTCGCCAAAGGGAAGAATATAAAGCGTAAATATCGAACTTAAACATGTTTCGGATTTTAGATAAAAACACTGTAAAAAAGTCCCTTTCCCTTTGGGGAAGGGATTTAGGCGTGTGGCTATTTTTTTTATTCACTTTCTCCTGCTCCCGTTTGCCAGATGTGCAGGGCAAAGGAGAAGCTTTTTTACAGGGTGTTTGGAATCAAGATAGTATTGCGCATAAACAGGAGTTACAAGCTTATACCCAACACCTATTTAAATTCACTTGTGATTCATTTTATGTTGATTTTGTAACACATTCCAAAGTAAACTACTACGAAGAGGAATGCTATAACGGTGGCCTTTGGAAGGAATACGCTAAAGGAACTTATCAGGTGCGCAATGACTCCTTAATTTTGGTGGGCGATTTTACCAAATCCAATTACAAACAAAAGGTTTCTGGATGTTATAGAAGCGGGCGCTACATTACTAACTTTAAAGTTAAAGCTTGGAATGCCACACAATTACAGCTTGAAAACTTGAGCGACCAAACAGAAGTGATACTTAATTTAAAGCAAAAAATTACTTGCGTACCTAAAGCGCTTTAAGATTGCTTCTCCGAATTACAGGAGCGATAACGAATTAGAATATAAACAGATGAAAAATTTAAAAAGATTAATTGTAGCAATAGCTTTGATTTATGCGCCTATTGCGGCTAATGCTTGGGGCGTTTTAGGACACCGTATTGTTGGTGAAATTGCCGACAGCTACCTTACACCTAATGCCCGCAAAGCCATTAAGCAAATATTAGGCAACGAAAGTTTGGCCATGAGCGCCAACTGGGCTGATTTTATCAAATCGGACACTACTTATAAATACCTCAACTCTTGGCACTATGTGAATTTACCAGAAGGTTTGGATAAAGCCGGAATGAGCAACTATTTAGATGGATTTAAGGAAGCAAATATCTATGGAAAAACCAATGAGATGATTGCTTTACTTAAAGATCCAAAAACACCTGCCGATAAAAAATTGTTCGCTATGCGCATATTAGTGCATTTAATTGGTGATATGCACCAGCCTATGCATACGGCAAGAAAAGAAGATTTGGGCGGCAATAGAATCACCGTTACTTGGTTTGGACAGCGCTCCAATCTACATCAAATTTGGGACGAAAAATTGATTGACTTTCAACAGTTGAGTTATACTGAATATGCTAAAGCAATTAACTATGCAACGCCACAGCAATTGGCCGAGTGGAACAAAGCTAATTTGAAAGACTGCATTTTCGAATCGTACCAAGTGTGCAATAAAATTTATGCTACCGGGATAAAAAGTGATGATAAACTGAGCTATAATTACAATTTCGATTGGATTGGCACACTAAACCAGCAACTGCTTAAAGGTGGCGTAAGGTTAGCTAAAATATTGAACGAGATTTATAAATAGTCTGAGGTTAGAAGATTCAATGCTTTATTTAATCATTACGTTGTGAAAATCCTGATGGTTTGTTTAGGAAATATTTGCCGATCGCCGCTGGCGCATGGCATGTTGCAGCATTTGGCTGATGAAAAAGCGCTGGGCTGGACTGTACACAGTGCAGGCACCGGAAATTGGCATGTAGGCAACCCGCCAGATCACCGAAGCGTTGCAGCAGCGAAAAGACTTGGTTATGATATTTCCACTCAACGAGCTAGGCATTTTAGCCCCAGCTTTTTTGATGAGTATGATCATATTTTAGTGATGGATAGTAATAACTTGAAAGACGTACTACGTTTAGCAACAACGCCACAACAAAAGCAGAAAGTTAGGCTCTTTTTACCTGAAGGAGAAGTGGCTGACCCTTATTATGACAATGCTTTATTTGATCCAGTAAGCAAACAGGTGGAGCAGCGTTGCAAGGAGTTGATAACCGAACTAAAATTACAATATAGATTTATTGGAATTTGAGCTTAAAGGAAAAGGTTTTATACCTATTTAAAAAACAAAGGCGCCCAATTAAATTTTGGACGCCTTTGTTTTTTATTGGCTCGGTTTACAAGCCGTCGCCGTATTTGAACACTTTATTTACCGTTACTGGTAACTTGCCAGTTGGCATTAACTTTTTGGTAAAAATTGCGGCTGCAGCTTTCTGCATAAAATCTTCTTTTTGATAGGCAACTACTATTGAGCGGGCCATTTCAATACCAGGCAAGTTGGCCAAGTTGTAAGGATTAGCAAAAAATGCCACCATCGCATTTCTTGCTGATAAAGTAGTAATCATGTCTTTTACATCTTTACCCAAAGGAATGTTGTTGCCTGGACGTGTCCTCGTATCTACAATAGCCATCACAATTTGGTCGCCATCTTGAATTTGCTTCATTACAGCTTCAATAGCAGCAGCGTTAGCATTTTTATCTACATTAAATGAAATTGAGTTTTTGTAAGTACCTACTATCTCATTTTGAAAGGCGGTAGCCTGTGTGGTACCAACATTAATAATCACCATGCGTTTGTTAGGTGTTAAGCTGGCTATTCCATCTCTACTTTTAAGCAAAGTCATGCTAGCTTCGGCAAGTTGCTGCACTAAAGCCCTGCTTTCCGGACGATTGATATCTTCTGAAATATTATTCTCATCAATTTGAGGTTTAACATTCAAGCCAGCCCAATATTTTGCAGTTAGCACTTTCTTAACGCTTTCATCTATACGTTCCATGCTAATGCGCTGGTCTTTAATTGCTTCTTTTATCTTTTTAATGGCTTGTTTGCTATCATGAGCTAGCTCTAAAATATCCATACCAGCAATAAGCCCCATTACCTCAGCTTCACCATCTTTAAAATACTTGGTTACGCCCTTCATGTCCATCGCGTCAGAAATAATCAATCCTTTAAAGCCCAATTCGTTTTTCAACAAACCGGTAACTATAGGATTTGATAAAGTAGACGGCATGTTAGGCGTAGGATCTAAGGCCGGAATGTTCATGTGTGCAATCATTACTCCCGCAGCGCCTTTTTTAATCAGCTCTTTAAACGGATACAACTCTAAAGTATCCAAACGCTCTTTGGTAAATTTCAACTGGGGCAAATCGTAATGCGAATCTACATCAGTATCACCATGACCTGGAAAGTGCTTTATGCTGGTTAGCAAACCGCCATCTTGCATTCCCAATAAATAGGCAGCGCTTTTTTCAGCTACATTGTACTTATTTTCACCGAACGAGCGGAAATTGATTACTGGATTTTTAGCGTTGTTGTTTACATCTACATCAGGAGCCAAGTTCATGTGCATACCAATTCGCTTGAAATCTTTAGCTACTTCCAAACCCATTTTGTACAATAACTCTTTATTTTGTACCGCTCCCAAGGCCATTTGATAAGGATAGGAAATAGTGCTGTCTAAACGCATACCTAATCCCCATTCGCCATCCGAAGTAACCAGCAAAGGCACTTTGGATTTGCTTTGGTAATCCTTTGTTAGCAGCGCCTGGCGTACAGGTCCGCCCTGAAAAAATACTACGCCCCCTAGTTTTTGGCGTTTAATTACCTTGCCAACCGAATCTTGATAAGCCTTACTTAAGTTAGTATGCGCCCTAACAAAGAGTAATTGAGCAATTTTATGCTTAGTACTTAACTTTTTAAATACCGAATCAACCCACTTTGGTTGTTGCTTTAATAACTCGATATAAGATGGTTGCTGTGCTTTGGCGGTAGCGCAAGTAAATAAAGAAATTACGGCTATAGCGTAAATAAATCTTTTGTTCATTGTGTGTTTAAAGTTTGAATCTTTTTCTTCCTTTTGCAGTTTCTTGCGGAAAAACCCTTAAAGATGCGGAAACAATTTGTGCTTACCAATATTTGTTGTGCATTTTTAGCACCTTACGCCCTTGGCACCACCTTCATCGCATTTTTTAAACATCATTGTATTAAATTTGATACACTTTTAAGTGATAGAAACCAGCTTTTATCTAGTCACAAAACAAAAATTAATCGCTTAAAAATCTGCTATTTAACCTACGAAAACTGGATTTAGCAAGTACACCTAATTGCTATGCCATACCCATTGGCACGTTTATTTATAAATGCATCAACGTAAAAGGCTTCTTTAACTAAAAAATAGTGACGGCCTTGTAATGTGAAAATTGAACGGCTACCCCAAAAGTTTAGCCATTAAAAACAAAAAATTGAAATGAAAAAAATAGCAATCCTTGTACTTGGTCTGTTTGTAACAGGTCTTACAGCAAACGCACAATCTACCGACAAGTTAATCAAATTTGGTGTTAAAGGTGGGGTTAACTTTTCTAACATCATTAAAGATGACGGTAATAACGATTTTAAAACAGATTACCTTGTAGGTTACAATGCCGGTGTAACTTTAGATATTAAATTACTAGAGAACCTAGCATTTACTCCAGAGCTTTTATACTCTACCAAAGGTTACAAATCTGAATCGGTATTTGGTACTTTTACCCAAACTACGCATTTTATTGATTTGCCAATTTTAGCTAGCATTAAATTAGCTGAGGGACTTAACGTAGTAGCTGGTCCTCAGGTTTCATTCCTTTTGTCAACTAATAACAAGTTCGAAAATGGCTTTGGAACAGCACAACAACAAATTGTAGAAGACGAATCTGATAGATTTAAAAAGAGCATTGTAGCGGGTGTAATTGGTGCACGTTTTGACTTGAGCAACAAAGTTGGAATTTTTGGAAGATATGCACTTGATTTCCAAAAAACAAACGAAAACGGCGACCGTGTTACTCCAGAATTTAAAAACCAAGTTTTCCAAGTTGGATTGGGATTAAAATTCTAATCGCAGAGCGATTTCAACATAGATCGAAAGCCTATGCGTTATTAGCGCATGGGCTTTTTGCTTTTTTAAAACAAAGGTTGCTTTGAACGGTTACTTAATAAGTACAATTAATTTATTCACTTAAAACTAAAGCAATGAAAAATAACCATTTTCCAAAAAACGATGGTAATGTACCTAGCAATACCATTGCAGACAGAGCGCATAATGACGTGAAACAAGACAAAAAGAAAATTGGCATTACCAATGCTGGTGGCCAGCGTTCTGATCAAACCTCAAATAAAGATAACGAGCGTAAGAGAGGGCAGTAGTAATTGGCTCATTCGATATTAATCATTAAATATTAAAAAAGGAGTACAAAACATGCTAAGGCAATATTGTACTCCTTTTTTGTACAGTGCAATTAGATAAACATCCCTCCCGAAACCTCAATTCTTTGTGCGTTAACCCAGCGGGCTTCTGCTGAACATAAAAAGGCAACCACACCTCCAATATCATCTGGCAATCCAACCCTACCTAAGGCTGTATTAGAAGCCACAAATGCATTTACTTGCTCGTTATCTCTCACTACACCGCCACCAAAATCGGTTTCAATAGCTCCTGGCGCAACAGCGTTTACTGTGATACCTCTAGCGCCTAGTTCTTTCGCTAAATACTTGGTAAGTACTTCAATTGCTCCTTTCAAAGCAGCATAGGCACTATAGCCGGGTAAGGCAAAGCGAGTTAAGCCCGTGGAAACGTTAACAATACCGCCTTGGTTAGCAATTGTTGGCAGCAATTTTTGAATGAGAAAGTATACCCCTTTGAAATGTATGTTGGTTAGCAAATCAAACTGATCTTCGGTGGTACTTTCAAAAGGTGTGTTAATACCAATGCCAGCGTTGTTCACCAAAAAATCGAAGTTTTCTCTACCCCACTTTTCTTTTAATATTTCGGCTAGGTTCGCTGCAAAGCCATCAAAAGTAGCTACTTGACCCACATTTAGTTGAAGTGCGGCTGCACTTTGTCCCATTTGCTCAATTTCTGCAACAACCTGCTCGGCTTCCTGTTTGCCACTATTATATGTAATAATTACGTCGTTGCCTTTTTTGGCTAAGGCTAAGGCCATATTTTTTCCTAACCCGCGACTACCGCCGGTTACTAGTACTATTTTTTGTTGATCCATCTGTATTAAATATTTGATACAAATTTCGGCAATAAAGTGGCTTCAAAAATGGTGACAGTTTAAGTATTTTCTGTATGGTGTTTTCTAAATTGCTTAGGGGTTAATCCCTCAAAAGATTTAAAAAACTTCGTGAAATTAGTAGGATCGTTAAAGGTAAGCTTATAGCTGATTTCATTAATAGGCATATCATTGAGCAGCAACATTTTCTTAGCTTCCTCTAAAGTGCGCTGCTCAACAAAGTGGCACGGCGAGAAACCTGTAGTTAACTTAATGGTGTTACTAAAGTGCCCTGCATGGATGAAAAGCGCTGCTGCGAAATCTTTGATGTGGTACATCTTATCGGTACGGCCAGCTAAAATATCATCCATGTGTTTTTCCAATAGCGCAAAAAATTCTTTTGTAATTTCTTCCTTTCTGCTAATGATTTTTTTAGGAATTGCCATGCACCAATATAGCTATAATCCTAAAGCTCTTCCTTAAAATAAAGTTTATAACAATTCATCCCACGTTCAGCGTCGTAATCCTTTTCAATCAATTCTTTATTACCATGGATATAAACGTGGAAGTTTTTATCGAGCTTTAAAATACTTTTGAAATCCTTGGCCTGTTTTTTTACTGCAGCGGTAGAGATATCAAAAGTATCCGCAATTGGCGTATCAAATTCCTCTTCGTAAGATTGCTTGTAGCTTTTAAAAAGCGCTGCGCCTTCTTCGTTTGCAATTACCTCATTAGTAAACTCATCCATATCAAAAGTTTCCTTTTCTTTGAAGTATTTCATCGATCTGTTGAGCAAATCAATCTTATCAGTTTTTTCTACTTCAAATTCCTGATCCAATTTCTCCGTAACAAAACTCTTGTAAACGTCCATCACGTTTTGTGTTTGGTTGAAATTATCGTTACGCACTTTCAACATTAAAAACTGATCTTTCCAATAAGCGGCGTCGGAACTTTTGCTGGTGTTATCCACCACCACAACCTTATAACCTTCTTCTTTATCCGTGTTGAAGATGATACAGCCCTTATCCAATTTATTGATATTGATACCTTGTTGTTCGTAACTGATGTTAAAACCATTTTGATCAGGAAAAACCCTGATGTAGCTTTCCTTACTTTCGGACCTGAAAATTCCGACAGCATCATGCAAATCACCTTCTATTTGCAAATTTTCAAAGTAACCTACATACAGTTCGCCTCCTTTGATTTTCGGATGGTCTGCCACTTCGAAAAGGTAAGTCGCAATGTTTTTACTGTTCTCATGAAAGGAACCTCCATCAGCAAAAATTTCAGTGACTATGCGGTAAATTTCATTTGAATTTAAATCATTGCCCGGGTGCGTAAAACGAAAAACTTCATTCACTTTTTGAAAAGGTGCAAGGAAATATTGCTTCAGCAACTGGTTCAGCATTTCATCCTGTACATGCATAGAATTATCGGAAAGCGAATAATACTCCTCATTGGCTTTATTACCTACATGATGCACAGAAAGTTCCGCTAAATTGGATTCGATGAAAGATACCATAACTTTAAATTGAGGAGCAAAGGTATTAAAAAGTAGGCACTGAAAAAGAGAGAAAACAAAAGCCTGCGCTAAGTGATTTTAGCGGCAATAAAAAAGGCCTTCGTTTCCGAAAGCCTCGTAATTATTTTTTAAAGCATGCTATTCGCCATCTTTTTTAGGCATGTTACGCAGCGCTACCGGTTTTGATGCATTCTTTTTCATCTTTAAATTCAACATCTCTACCAAAACCGAAAAAGCCATAGCAAAATATACGTATCCTTTTGGAATATGTTGGTCTAGGCCTTCGGCCAATAAGGACACTCCAATGAGCAGTAAAAACGATAGCGCTAACATTTTTACCGTTGGATGCTTATTAACAAAGTTGCTAATTGCGCCTGCAGAAACCATCATAATAAGCACTGCAATAACCACCGCTGCAATCATAATTTCGATATGATCTGCCATACCCACTGCCGTAATTACCGAATCAAGGGAAAACACAATATCCAAAATTAAAATTTGAACGATAGTGCCGGCAAAAGAATGCGGCTTGGCCTTTCCCTCTTCTTCATGTTCACCTTCTAATTTATTGTGAATTTCATGGGTACTTTTATAAATAAGAAACAAGCCTCCCACAAGCAAAATTAAATCCCTACCTGATATGGCCAACTTCTCCAACCACTCTGGATTAGTGATGCCAATCCAATCCCCGATATTAAATAATGGAGCCGTTAAACGCATGATCCAACTTAGCGACATTAGCAAAAGCACACGTGTAATCATTGCTAAAGCCAAACCGAGCTGCCTTGCTTTCTTTTGTTGATTTTGAGGTAATTTACCTGCTAAGATGGAGATAAAGACAATGTTGTCGATTCCTAATACTATTTCTAAAACTGTTAAAGTTAGCAGTGATATCCAGGCTTCCGGACTACTTAAAAATTCCATAAATAATTGTTAAAATCTAAATTCGAAGATATAACAAAAACGGCGTGCTTTTGCTTTGCAGGAACAGAAATTTTATTGAAACGATGTAACCCGCCGAGTTACCGCATACTTTAAAAAAGAAAAGGTGGTCAATTCACCACCCTTTCACTTTGTTTAACCCCTTCCGGGTCTGCCGCTGCTCTCGCCTCGGCTAGCTCTTCCACCGCCTTCGTTAGATCTGCTGTTTGATCCTGAAGATTGTGGGCGTTCTGCTCGCTCTACCCTTTGAGGTTGTTGCGGCTGTTGACGCTCCATTCTATCCATACGCTCTACACGTTGAGGTGGCGCACTTGGTTGAGTATTTTCTTGAGAACGTTGAGAACGAGAAGGGAATGTTGGCCTGCTACTTTCCACACGTTCCTGTGTTGCTGGAGGTGTAACTCTTTGCTCTGTCGGATTACCGCCTCTGTTCGCATTGTTGTCTCTGTTTATGCTGTTGTCCCTTGATCTACCAAAAACACTGCCTCTATCTGCGCTTCTGTTGTCATCGTTCACTCTGCTTTCCCTATTAGGCACATTATTGTTATCGCGGCCGCGAGAAATATTGCTATCATCTACATTTCCTCGGCTGTAACGTTCGCCTCTTTCGTTGTTAACGTTATAGTTGCCATTATCACGACCTCTGCTATCGCTACCTCTATCTACTCTACCTCTATTGATGTCGCCAGATACCACTTCTCTTGGTGCTGCTTTCGCATTATCTACGCCTCTGGTTGGACGAGGTGAATAAATGTTTACCGTGTTATTCTCAATTCGGTTTCCACTATTTCTGCTGTTCACTCTGGAAACATTATAAACAGTTACATTTCGGTTTGTGGCTCTTCTGATATCATCCGCTCTAGGCCCGGTGTAATAAGTTCTGTTGTTGCGTACGTAAGTGTTATTAATGATCACGGTATTTTGGATATATACCCTATTTCTACCGCTGTAATATCTAGGATAGCTGGTATAATAGATATGTCGCTCAGGGATAAAGTTCCAGCAAAAATCAGGTACTACATAACGTGGACCAAAATTGATGTTGATACTGATGCTTGGTGCTAAAGGCGCCCAACCATAGTAACCACCGCCACTTCTCCAGCTTACCCATGCTGGTCCCCAAGTGGTATCGGGAATCCAAACCCATCTGTTGTAACGATTGTAAATCCATCTGCCGTAGTGAAATGGAGCCCAACCCCAATCATAGTTGGAAACCCAAGTATTTCCGTACTCGGTCATTACCCAACGTCCATTGGTGTAGTAGGGTCTAAACTCACCTTGGTCTACATCCGGACGCCAAACGTAACCATATTCAGGGTCGTTAATCCATGTGCCGTACGGAGACAGCTCATCATAAAATGTTTGCAAAGAAACATCGTCGTATTGTGCTTTTGCGCTTTGGGTGGTTCCTGCCAGCAACAAAAAAAGCCCAAATACCATTGCCGGAAATCTCATTAGCCTTTTCATGTTTGTGTGTTTTAAAATTTTTATTATTTAACCTAACATTAAGCGTATATCAATTTGAGAACCAATTAATGTTAAATTGCGTTAAACCTTACCAAATAGGAGAGAAACTTGCTGGTTAACTATATTTGCCGTATGTTTCAGCAGAAAAAGAGGGGTTTATGTATTGAAAATATGTCAACCTCAGCGCTAAGTAGAACTAAATTTGATACATAAGCAACTTAGCAGAACAATCTTTGCGCACCTTTGTTTTTATAAATTTTAATTTTGTTATGCAAAAAGGCATTCTTTATTTAATTCCAGTACCCTTAGCTGATAACGCAGCAAATAAATCATTTACTCCTTTTTTAATAGATACCATTAACAGTATCAACACCTATATAGTAGAGAACGAAAAAACTGCAAGAAAATTTTTAAAAGAGGCGGGTTTAAAAATTCCGCAAAGCGAATTGTTAATTCACGACTATGGCAAACACAAGCGAGGAAACTCCCTGAAGCCCTTTTTCCAAGAATTAAACAAAGGAATTAACGTGGGCTTAATGAGCGAAGCTGGATGCCCTGGCGTAGCCGATCCAGGAGCGGATATTGTGGCCGAAGCTCACAAACAACAAATTAAAGTAGTACCATTGGTTGGGCCAAATGCTATGCTACAGGCACTAATGGCTTCTGGATTTAGCGGGCAAAGTTATGCCTTTACGGGATACCTACCCATAGATAAAGGCGATAGAAGCAAGAGAATTAAGGATTTAGAACAACTTTCGCAACGTTTTAAGCAAACCCAACTTTTTATGGAAACACCTTTTAGAAATAATCAGCTGTTGGAAGAAGTGCTTAAAAATTGCCAACCAAGCACCTTGCTATGCATTGCTTCAAATATCAATGCCGAGGATGAGTACATTAAAACCTTAAGCATTGCTGAGTGGAAAAAAGAAAAAGTTGACCTTCATAAAAAGCCAACTGTATTTTTGATTTATAGAAATAACTAGGATAGACTAATAAGTTTCACTATCAGGAGGAATTCCATAGTCTGCAAAATCTACATCTTTACGCTTTTTTGAGCCAAACAAAGATTTGATTTTTCCTACTATCCCCGTGATACTTTCTGCATCAAGTGATTTACCTAGTTTACCAGAAACAAGCGCTGCAATACTTTTTGTTAAAAAGCCAGAACCTCTAAAAACGGTTTTGTTTAGAAACATTGGTAATATCAGCGACATGATGCTACCGCTTAGGTTGGTTTTTTCATCCAATTTCAACAAACTTTTAGGGTTAAAAAAGTCTGTAATTAAATTCATTGGCGAAAATTGTTTGATATAAGCTCTCGCATCTTCTTTCAACAGCGTTTCTTTAAGTAAATACTCACTTTTAAGCTGTTTCATTTCCAACTGTAATTCTTCCAAAGATTTTATGTCCTTATGCCTCATCGTCCTTATCTGCTATTTTATTAAAGTATTTCCTAATAAATATGTTAACTAATATTTTCTCGATGAAGTTATCTTTGGTTAAGAAAACGATAATGGCGAAAAACAAATAAATACCAGCTACACAACCAAAACCTGCTACCATACTTCCAAAAACGTTACCTAAGTAAAGCGCCAGTGTGATAGTGCCAAGTAAAAATGCGAGCAAAAAACAAACTACAACTACCGTATTCGTAATTAAATCTGCAGCTAGTTTAGAGCCTTTCTCCACAGATTTTAAGTGAATAAAATCCACCCTTGCATCTATGTAACTCTTCGCATCAGCAATTAGCTCTTCAATATTCTTCTCTTTTTTTTCTTCCATTATCGTTAGGTATAGCTTGGATTATACGTGTTCTACTTCATCAGAATATTCTTGCTCAACATCACGCAGTTTTCCCTTAATAGAGTTAACTACTTTGTCCTTTAAACTGCTTAAGTTGTTGATTTCATCAGCAGCTCTTTCTTTAATTGAATCACCAAAATCTTTCAATGACTGACCCAATTTGTCTCTTGTATCACTACCTTTATCAGGCGCAAATAATATTCCCAACGCTGCACCCGCAGCTAAGCCTGCCAACAAGGCAACTACTACTTTTGAATTATCGCTCATTGCTTTATAGTTTTATGTTAAAAAATGAATTTTTTATACTGGCCTTTGATAATTAAACTACCTTAAAAAGCAAATTGTTTTTATTTTTTTGCTTTTTAAGGCATATTGTTCTAATATAAATTAAAAAAGACCTTCGCACAAAATGATTTCAAATATTGTTCCACTTTGGGTATTTAGTTAATGGGAAGACTAATTACGAAAAGACTTCCTACCTCTTGCGGTTTAAAGGTAATACTTCCTTTATGTGCTAATATGGTACGTTCAGCTTCGGTAAGCCCTAAACCTTCAGCATCTTTTTTGGTGGTAAAAAAAGGTTCAAAAATTTGATGTTCCGTAGCTGGCTTAACCCCAACACCATTATCTTCAATAAAAATAGAATAATAACCGCTATCGTTTATAGCGCTAACACTTAACACCTTTGGATAAGATTGCATGCCCTCAACCGCATTTTTCAGCAAATTAACTATGGCTTTTTTAACTTGCTTTTTATCTAAGGATAAATAAACCTCAGTTGGCAAAAGATGTTTTTCCAAGTTGATTCGGTGTCCTATTACGAGATCACTCACTTCAGCAAGGGCTTCCTCTATTAATTGATTGATATTAACCTTTTGTGCAGAAATTGGCTTGTTTTCGGTGCTGGCAATGAAGTTTTTAGTGAGCTGATTGATTTCATCTACGTTACCTTTGATAATTTCCAAGTTTTGCTGTAACGATTCATTGTAGGCCAAGGCTTCATCGGTACTCAAATCGTACAGTACAAGGTTAATGGTAGAAAGCGGATTTCTAATTTCCTCTGCAAAACCTTTTGCAATATGCTCCGAAATAGAAAACTTACTTTCGTGAATAAACTTAGTTTCCTGATGCTTGCGATGGGTAAGATTATGAATGATGGTGTGATAAATTTCAACCATATTGCTTGGATCTATCTGCAGAAAAGAAGATAGGCTGCAAAAGTATACTTCGCCTTTGCTTGACACCATTTGGCATTCAAAATCGCTGACCGCTCCTTTAGTTTCAAGCTCCTGTATGAAGTTTTCCCTGTCATCTTGAGTAAAAAACAGTGCCCTATCGTTTAGCAGCATCATTTCCTTAATATGATAACCAAAAAACTCCAAACCAGCCTTATTGATATCGTGTATTTTACCTGTATAATCTGAGATGAGGATAGGATCTTTAGCTTTATCAAAAATGATTTTAAACTTATTCTCGCTTTCTTTTAAAGCCTTTAGGGCATCACTTTGTTTTAGGGCATATCTTAAGCTACGATCAAGCGTATCAGGATCAATTTTATCCTTAACCAAATAATCGGCGGCGCCAACATTCATCGCTTCCTCGTCTATTTTGTAATCACCCTTACCTGTAAGTATAATGATTGGTTCCTTAACGCCAGATAAAACGGCTTCGTTCACCAAATCAACTCCGGTGTATTTGCCAAGCCTGTAATCAACCAAGTAAATATCATATTGGTGTTTTAAAACCGCGTTAATGCCTTTTTCAAATGTATCTGCCCAGGTCAGTTCATATTTATCTGCCATTGTAATGCGGCTAAAAACATCTCTAGTGATTACATAGTCGTCCTCGTCGTCATCTATTAATAAAACCCTTACCTTGTTCATATTTTTATAATGTTAAGTGGTAAGCCACTTAGTTGTTATGTTAGTTGTAATATTTACCAAATCCTTAAAAGAGGCTGGCTTTGTAAAAACCTCGTTTGCGCCTAAAGCAATTGCCGAGTCTATGTCGTCCTTATTTTTAGTAGTGGAGAGCACCACTAAAGGTATTTGTTTTGTTTTCTCGCTATTTTTAAGTTCGGCTATAACACCCCTGCCGTCAAGCACAGGCATGTTCAAATCCACCACTACCAAACTTGGCAATTGATTGTTAACCAAAAGCTTTTCGATATGCTCAATCAGCAATTTGCCATTAGTTAAAAATGTAATATCTGGCTGGTTGATCTCCAAAAATGCATCTTTTAGCATCAATGCGTCATCAGGGTCGTCTTCAGCTACTAAAATTATAGGATGTGGCTTTGCACTCATAACTATAGGCGTGGTTTAAGTGGTAAAACGATAAAAAATGATGCTCCTTCTCCTTCTTTGCTTTTTGCGAATATTTGTCCCGCATGGTTCTCAATTATTTTTTTACAGATGGCCAAACCAATGCCTGTTCCTTTATATTCGGTACGGGCATGAAGGCGTTGAAACAAATCGAATATTTTTCCTGCGTAGCTTTCATCGAAACCAATGCCGTTATCGGTGATTTTAATGACACAATAATTTAGGCTTGGTGTAAGTCCGGATGCTGGTATAGCCGAACCAAGCATGGTTTGTGAAGAAATATGGATGACGGGCTGCACGTTAGGTTTAACAAATTTTAAAGAATTGCTAATGATGTTTTGGAATACCTGAGCTAGTTGTGCAGCAATACCATCTACTGTTTCGCTGACGGTAATTACCAGTTGAGCATTGGCGCTTTCGATGGTATAGTCCAAATCGTGAACTACTTTTTGGAGCAGCTGCGCTAAGTTGACCGGGTGAAATTCCTTAGCCTCGCGACTAACTTTCGAGAAAGCCAGCAAATCATCTATCAACGTTTGCATACGCTCGGCAGCATTTTGCATCCGGTTAATGTAATCTTGTCCTTCAGCCGTAATTTGATGCTCAAAACCTGTTTTAAGGCGCTCGCCAAAAGCCCTAATTTTCCTTAGCGGTTCCTGCAAATCATGAGAGGCTACGTAGGCAAATTGCTCCAAATCTTTATTCGAAATATTTAATTCGTTGATTTTTTCTTCCAGTAACCTTTGCGCTTCCTTTAGTTGCGTTACATCCTGCGTATTGCCCAAATAAGCATAGCCATTACCAGCTTCATCATGCCTTAAGCGTGCTGTTGTAGCTACATATCTTACATCGCCATTTGGCCTAATAATACGGTAATTGGCTTTAAAAGATGATCGATTGTTTTTAGCGCCCAAGCAAATATCACGAAGCATTTTGCGATCCTCGGGATGTACGAAACTGAAATATGAGTTAGCGGTAACTATGGTAGAATGTGGCAAGTAGCCATGGATATTGAACATCTCATCAGACCATAGCATGTACTCATTATTGCTATGCCATTCCCAACTTCCATTATGTGATACCGCCTCGCCTTCCCGTAATAGCGTTTCGTTGTTCCTTAATTTTAATGTAGCTTCTTTTAACTCTGTGATATCTTGTACAGTACCTACCAGCTTATTATCCTTATTGGCAAAATACCCTTGATTAAGTACGTAGCGTTTTATGCCATTTGGCTGCACAATTTGGTGCTCTACTGCAAAAGTTGATTTGTTTCTTACTGCATTGGTAAGTTCCTTATTTAGCTTTTGCCTATATTCTGGCGCCACTACCTTATCAGCAATAGCATAGGTTGGCTGGAAATTATTTTCAGTAAAGCCATAAATGCGGTAAAGCTCATCAGACCACTTATAAGCGTTACTTTTGATATCAAACTCCCAACTCCCCAGCCTCGATATTTTCTCGGCATTAGCTAACAATGCTTCTCTTTCCAAAAGACTTGCCGTTAGCATTTGCTTCTCTTTCACTTCTAAATCAAGCTTGGTGATGATTTTTTGCTCGTTTCTAACCGTTGCAATGTAATTTAAAATGATACCTGCCAAAGGCACCAAGTAGCTAATAAAACGCAGGTAATGTGCGGCATTGAAATAAGTATCGAAAGCATTTGTACTTAACGCCATGAAAAGCTGCGCTAAAAACAGCGGCGCAATACTTAGGGACAGCAATTTTGAAAACACACTGTGGAAACGGAGCATGAATTTAGGCAGATAAACCGCCGCCCAAACAAACAAAAATATCAATGGCAAAAAAGAAAAAAGATCTATTTGTACCATTTGATCAAACACCAATTTTTGCTGCAAAATGGCGCTTGTATTGGAAATAAGAAATACACAACCCAAGCCGGCCAATAAACAAATAATTGCAGTACGCCAAATAATTTTACGCTTCTGCTCAGGTGTACGAAGGTTTTTGGATTTAATTTTTAGATAAACGAAGGTACCAATAAGCAGGGTAAGCGAATAGAACATCCTGTTGATCCACCAAATGAAGTATAAACTCCCGGATAGCTGCTCAATGCCAACATTTTCGTTGAGGATCAACAAATAATAGCTGTCCAAAATGGCAGAGATGAAAAGTGTCATTCCAAACAAAGTGATGGTTAACTCTTTTCGGATGGCGTAGTCAATAGCGGCAAGTAAACCAGTGAATAATGCTGCTGCAATACCAAAGGTGGTCCAAATGCCGGTGTAAAAGTTGGGCTTTACATTAAGGAACAGTATTTTTTCGGGACTATTTTCAAAGGCGATACTTAAAATTACAGATAGCAATGGTGCGATACATAGCAACATTACTATCCATAGTATCCTCTTAGATATGTTATAGCGGTTTTTAAACCGAGACGAGCCTGATTTTTTAAAGACATTGAACACTTTTATCTATTATCTAGATCTATTGCTTTCATTTTATTATAAAGTGTTTTTCTATCGATGTTTAAAATTTTAGCGGCTTTTGTTTTATTAAAGTTAACCTCTCTCAACACTTTCAATATGGCTTCGTACTCCGCTTCTAGTGCTGCGTTTTTCAAATCCCTTGGTTTTTGCCCGTTACTTTCGCTAGCATTTGACGTTGCCATTGGGCTGTTAAATACCGGCGCTTTTGCATAATTGGAAATCTCCAAAGGAAGTGCTTTAATTTGAATTTCTTCAGTTTCTGTTAACAAGGTGGCACGCCTAACTACGTTTTTTAACTCCCTTACGTTACCTGGCCAGTTATAGGTAAGGAAGCAATCTACCACTTCCGACGAAAAACCTTTGATATTTTTATTCAGTTCTTGGTTAGCTAAATGCAAAAAGGTTTCGGCAAAAGCTAAAATATCTCTACCCCTTTGGCTTACAGGCGGCAGGTTAATAGAAAATTCGTTGAAACGGTGGTACAAATCCTCTCTAAATTTACCTTTAGAAATTGCATCCTGAAGGTTTTCATTAGTAGCCACTATGATCCTTACATCTAAGTCTATTTCTTTGGTACTGCCAATACGTTTAATTTTTCGTTCTTGTACGGTCCTAAGTAGTGCAGCTTGAATATCATAAGAAAGGTTTCCTACCTCATCCAAAAATAAAGTGCCGCCGTTGGCCATTTCAAAATGTCCTATTTTGGTGTAAAGCGCACCCGTGAAGGAACCTTTTTCGTGCCCAAAAAACTCACTTCCAGCCAGCTCTTTGGTTAAAGACCCGCAGTCCATTGCTACAAAGGGCTTGTCTTTACGTGGACTATTTAAGTGTATTGCTTTAGCGACAGATTCTTTACCCGTTCCGCTATCGCCCAATAAAATAACGCTGTATGAAGTAGGTGCCACTAATAAAATTTGCTTCATCAATTCTTTCGATGCGCTGCTTTGGCCAATTACAAATTCATCGGTAAGCACATAAGCACTTTTATTGGCTTTAGCTTTATCTTGCACCATTGCATTTTCTGTCTCAGGAACTGCACTATTTAACGCAATTTGAGTTTCAATGGCCTTGTTAATCGTATTTAAAATTTCATCAGGATATAATGGCTTGGTGATATAATCGTATGCGCCAAGTTTAATCAACTCCACAGCTAACTTGATATCAGAATATCCGGTAATGATGATTACGCCTGTTTTAGGATAACTTTCCTTGATTTTAACAAGCATTTCCTTACCATCCGTGTCTTCCAAACGGTAGTCGCACAGTACCAAATCGTAATGCTCTTTGCTTAGGTATTCCATGGCCGAACTGCCACTTGTAGCGCTAGTAACGTCGAAGGAATTTCTAGTGAGGAATTTCGATAATAGTAACCCGATATTTATCTCATCATCAACAATTAGAATTTTTTTCATAGAGTGTTAGTTAATATAGTTGGCAGATTGTTTTCAAAGCTAAATTACAAAGAAAAAAAGGAATTGGGAAAATTTTTCCACGTTTTTAACATAAGTCATCAAAAATGGCCTACACTGCTATCTAATTGATTATTTGGCAACTACTCGCCTTTAAAGATCGCTTTGCGCTTTTCTAAAAATGCACTACTTCCTTCTTTAAAATCTGCGGTATCGAAACATTTACCAAATTCTTCAATCTCGGTTTGGTAACCGTTTAGCTGTGGGTTAAACCCTGCATTAACGGCCCTAACTGCACTTGCTAATGCCAAAGGTGCTCGTTGTTTTATTTTTGCAATAAGCTCCTCCGCCTTCTGCAATAACTGCTCCTGAGGCACAACGTAATTTACCAAGCCAACCTGCTCTGCTTTTTGTGCAGTAATCATATCCGCAGTAAAAATCATTTCGAAAGCAAGACCTTTGCCCACCAGCTGAGCTAAGCGTTGTGTACCGCCATACCCCGGAATTAGTCCTAAAGTAACTTCGGGAAGCCCTAGCTTAGCATTATCACTGGCAATTCTAATATGGCAGGCCATAGCCAACTCTAATCCACCTCCTAACGCAAAACCATTAATTGCTGCAATTACAGGTTTAGAGGATTGCTCAATGGCGTTAAAAACTTTCGAATGCCCATCATGAGCCAACTGCCTACCTTCTTCTAAGCTATAATTTTGAAATTCAGAAATATCGGCCCCTGCCACAAATGCCTTTTCACCAGCGCCAGTTAACAAAATAACGCTAACCTCCGTATTGGTTTGAGCGTTCGCAATGGCATCAGCCAGTTCACTAAGCACCTCCTTATTAAGTGCGTTAAGTTTCTGCGGACGGTTAATGGTAATATAAAGTACGTTTTCTTTTAATTCGGCTATGATTTGCTGATAGTTCATAACAATAAGTTGATTTGTGTTAAAAAGGTGGATTTACTAGAAACTTCTGTTTTCTACAACCCAGTTTTCTATGTAAGTAACGATATCTTTCATGGCAGTGCCGGGAGGAAAAAGTTCACCCACGCCAATTTCCTGCAGTTTTTTGATGTCTGCTTCTGGAATAATTCCGCCTCCGGTAACCAAAACATCCGTCAGCTCCTTTTGCTTCATTATTTCCATCACCTTGGGGAAAACTGTCATGTGCGCTCCAGATAAGATAGAAATTCCAATGGCATCCACATCTTCCTGCAGTGCAGTATTCACTACCATTTCTGGTGTTTGCCTTAGCCCGGTGTAAATCACTTCCATTCCGGCATCCCTAAGTGATGTGGCTATTACTTTGGCGCCTCTATCATGGCCATCTAAACCTACTTTAGCTACAAGCACCCTGATAGGCCTGTTTAGTGTTTTGTTCATATTTGGTAACCTTGATAGATGTAAAAGTAGTAAAATAGTTGTTTGGTTCGTTGGATGTTTCGTTTTTTGACTTCTTTTAAGTCTTATTCAAAGATTTTTGTTCCGCGTCCTTTATTGTATTCCATCGTCCATTGCACTTTAAATTACCCTAAATTTGGTTAACTTTGAAATTCGAACATTATCATCATAAACACTTTAAGAAAAGTAGTCTCTTTTTTGCGTTTTGGCAATGTTTTTATTTTTGAATTTTAACTTTTGAATTAACATATGAGCGAGGAAAAATCATTGAACTTTATAGAAGAAATTATAGAGAATGATTTAAAAAGTGGAAAATATGAAACACTGGTAACGCGTTTTCCGCCAGAACCTAATGGATATTTACATATCGGCCATGCAAAAGCAATTTGCTTAAATTTTGGATTAACCCAAAAATATGGCGGCTATACCAATTTGAGGTTCGATGATACCAACCCTGTAACGGAAAAAACAGAGTACGTTAACAGTCAGCAAGAAGATATTCAATGGTTAGGTTTTCAATGGAAAAATGAATTGTATGCCTCCGATTATTTTGATCAGTTGTACAATTATGCCGTTCAGTTGATAGAAAAAGGCTTGGCTTACGTTGATGATAGCACTGCAGAAGAAATTGCTAACCAAAAGGGCACACCAACTGAGCCTGGTATAGCAAGCAAAAATAGAGATAGAAGCGTTGAAGAAAACTTGGAGCTTTTCGCTAAAATGAAAAATGGCGAATTTGCTGATGGCGCATGTATTTTACGGGCCAAAATTGATATGGCCAGTCCAAATATGTTGATGCGTGATCCAATCATTTATCGCATTAAACATGCGCACCACCACCGTACTGGAGATGCTTGGTGCATTTATCCGATGTATGATTTTGCACACGGCCAAAGCGATAGCATTGAAAACATTACGCACTCTATCTGTACGTTAGAGTATGTTTCGCATAGGGAACTTTATGATTGGTTTATTGCTCAATTAGGCATATTTCCATCTAAACAATACGAATTTGCACGCTTAAACCTTACTTACACAGTAATGAGCAAGCGCAAGCTTTTACAATTGGTAAATGAAGGCTTTGTTTCTGGCTGGGATGACCCACGTATGCCAACCATCAGTGGTTTGCGCAGAAGAGGTTACACGCCTGAAAGTATCCGCGAATTTTGTGAGCGTATTGGTATTGCAAAAAGAGAGAATTTAATTGAGCTAAGCTTATTGGAGTTTTGTATTCGTGAGGATTTGAATAAAAAGGCGACCAGAGCAATGGCAGTTTTAGATCCTATTAAACTTGTCATCACTAATTACGAAGGTGATGGGGAGATTTTGATTGGAGAAAACAACCCTGAAGCAGATGATAAAGGCGGCACAAGGGAAATTCCGTTCAGCAATGAACTTTGGATTGAGCGTGAGGATTTCACGGAAGAGCCTGCAAAAAAATGGTTCCGGTTGGCACCAGGGGCAATGGTACGCTTAAAGTTTGCTTACATTGTTAAATGCGACACTTTTGTGAAGGACGAAAATGGTAACGTTACTGAGATTCACTGTACTTATATTCCTGAATCAAAAAGCGGCAATGATACCAGCGGAATTAACGTGAAAGGCACCATTCATTGGGTAAGTACTAAACACGCAAAAACCGCTGAGGTTCGTTTGTATGATCGTTTGTTTAGTGTGGTATCACCTGATGCAGAAGAGGGCGACTTCAAAGACTATCTTAACCCTAATAGCAAAGAGATACTGCAGAACGTTTATATTGAACCTGCGCTAGCCCAAGCTACAATAGGAACAGGTTATCAATTTATTAGAAAAGGTTATTTCTGTTTAGATAAAGATTCTACTGCTGATCACTTGGTATTTAACAGAGTAGTTTCCTTAAAAGATAGCTGGAAAGGATAAGGGGATTTACGAATTACGATTTTAGATTTAGCAACTAACACAATCGTAATTCGTCCATCTAAAATCGTAAATCAACGATAAAGGCTTTTCTTATCCATAAAATCTATAACAGCATCCGGCACTAAAAACTGGATGCTTTTTTGTTCCTTTATCGCATTGCGGATAAAAGTAGAGGAAATTTCCATTTGAGGTGTTTGTGTAATCACTACCGACGGATGATTTTCCCACTCGCTTAAATCAATGCCCGGTCGGGGATAAACAAACAATTGATGCTGCTCCAATAGGATTTCGTAATTTTTCCACTTTTTAAACGAAGCCAAGTTATCGGCACCCATTATCAGCGCAAATTTCTTATTAGGATGTTTCTCCTTCAAATAAGCTAAAGTATCAATAGTATATGAAGGCTGAGGCAATTTAAACTCAATATCGCTCACTTGCAATTGAGGTGCATTTTCGGTAGCTAAGCGGACCATTTCTAAGCGGTCATACATATCGGCCAAGCCACTTTTTTGCTTCAGCGGGTTATGCGGTGACACCACAAACCAAACTTCCTTTAAATCGGTATAGCTAGCCATATAATTAGCAATAATTAAATGACCAATGTGAATAGGGTTAAATGAACCGAAAAAGAGACCTGTCATTTCTATAAAACTATGTATTCGATCGCTCTGTCATTCCGACGATAGGAGGAATCTGTTAATTCATTCTCATTTGCTTACAGTTTCTTCGCTATGCTCAGAATGACAAACCGCCTTAAGATTACTTCTCCGAACTAACGGAGCATGCGTCACTTCGCAATGACTAACTATTAAAATTAACTTCTTAAAAAATCTCCCACCAACTGTTCGGCTTCGGCACAAGCAGTGTCCAAATCAAAATTTTTAAGAATAACATCAAATTTATCAGCGTAAGCCAATTCCTTTTCTGCCTTTGCATAACGCTCCTGAAGCTTCTCCTCGCTATCTGTTCCTCTACCCGCCAAACGTGATTTTAAAACCTCCAATGATGGCGGCTGCACAAAAATCGCCAATGCATCTTTTTCAAACTTACGTTTTAAGCGCAATCCTCCCTCTACATCAATGTCAAAAATTACATGCTTACCTTCATCCCAAATGCGCTGTATCTCTGAGCGTAAAGTACCGTAAAATGTGCCGCTATACACCTCTTCAAACTCCACAAATTCTTGGTGTGCAACTTTGTGCAAAAACTCTTCTTTGCTAATGAAATAATAATCTTTATGGTTTTGCTCGTCGCCGCGTAGCTCCCTAGTAGTAGCCGAAATTGAAAAGCTTAAGTTTTCAAATTTGCTTAAAAGGTGCTTTACAATGGTAGTTTTACCAGCTCCGGATGGCGCCGAAAATATAATGAGTTTGCCTTGTTTCATATTGTTGAAAGGTTATAACGCTGAAAAGTTGAAACGTTGCAACATTTCAACCCTCCAACTTTACAACACATTAAGTAACTGTTCTTTAATTTTTTCTAACTCTTCTTTCATTCCCACCACCAATTGCTGTATTTGCGCATCGTTAGCTTTGGAACCCATCGTGTTAATTTCTCTGCCAATTTCTTGCGAAATAAAGCCCAACTTTTTACCATTGGCATCTTTATCCTTCAACGTTTCTATAAAGTAATCGCAGTGACTTTTCAAGCGGGTTTGCTCTTCGGTGATGTCCAATTTATCGATATAATAAATCAATTCCTGTTCAAATCTATTTTGGTCGTAATTCACTTTCCCTACGGTGTCTTCCAAAAATTGCGTTAACCTATTTTTAATATTAGGAATCCTCAATGGAGCAAGCTTGGCCACTTCGGCAAAAAAGCCCATGATATTTTTAATGCGTAGCTCTAAATCAGCTTTTAAGATTGCGCCTTCATCCAGTCTGAACTGATTGAAATTTTTCAGTGCCTTTGCAAAAGTACTTTCCAAAACCTTCCACTCGCTTTCACTGGCTTCCTCTTCTGTATAAGTAATTACTTCTGGCAAATTCAATACCGTAGGCAACAGATTGTCAATATTAGCCCCTAAGCTTTTATTAAGCTCAATCAGCTGATTATAGTATTGCTTTAAAAGAATTTCATTGATAGAAGCCCCTTTTTGTGTCTCTTCACTGCGTTCAACAGTAATCGCGATACTCACCTTGCCACGTTCAATTTCCTTATTGCACAAGTTGCGCAGGTAAAGTTCTTTGTCTGAGAAAGCTTTAGGGATTTTCAAACCCAACTCTAAAAACTTCGAGTTTAGCGACTTGATCTCAACAGAAAACTTCACACTTTCGTGATCGGTGGATGCCAAGCCAAAGCCGGTCATTGATTTTATCATGTGCAAAGATAGTAAAAAGGATTTGAGCTAGAACGTGTAAGACGTAAGGTTTTGAATATAGACTAATTAATTGAAAACGTATGTCAGTAATTCTTCGGTTGTGATAGCCCTGCTGTCCATTATAGCCCTCGTTCCTCGGGGCTGCCATTGCCATCAGGTTTAACAAACTTAGTTTCGGGCCTTAATCCTGCTAACTAACCCTGCAATAAATTCAGGGTGACATCAGCTTTTAAATTACTTCTTAACCACATATTTAAACGCAAACATAACCCGCTTGATTATAAAAAAATCCAAACATTGCGTTGATTAGTGAAAAAGCTGTTCAGCAATTTTCACTGCTAATCTGACGTTTACCCCATTGCACAAACTTTGTCAATCTTTAATAAACATGATGCCCGTAAGATTGACAAAGCTATCGGCAGCTATTTATCGACTCCTCCATCAAATCATAAACCTTCTTTTTCAACGCAGGCACATCCTCCATACTTAAACCACTTACCGAAACTTCGGGCAATAAAATGGTAGTAATTAAACCCGGCCTAGCCAAAAGCGGATCTTTTCTTGGGAGCAGCTTTCTATTGTTAATCATCACGAAAGGTATGATAGGAGTTTGCGTTTCAATCGCAATTCTAAAAGCTCCATCGTAAAAATCAGCAAGGGGCTTTTCAGTTTGGTTCATGGTACCTTCCGCAAAAATAAGTATGGATTGCCCATTTGCAATATCCGTTTTCAAAGCAGCTACGGATTGTTCTCTGCTTTCCTTACTGCTTCTGTCAATTAATACCACAATACGTTTGTAAATTAACCCAAATACGGGCACTTTGGTAATTTCTACCTTGCCTAAAGCACTAAAGTATTGCGGCAAGCTAACGCAAACAGCCACCGCATCTAAATAAGAGCCATGGTTGCCCACGTAAATATGTGATTTTGAAATGTCAACCTTTGATTTGTTTTTGGTTGTTATCCAAAAGCCACTGAAAAAACTAAATAAGCTTGCCCAAATTCGCAGAACAACTAAAATTGTGCGCTTTCCAGTGGCTAAAGGCAATGTTGCCGAGAACAGCAATACGAAAGGTAAAGCCATTAACATCAACGCAATAAATATCATTGAGGCGTATAAAAGATACAAGCTGGACAACACCTTTCGCATGGTTTAACCTTTTTTAACTCTCCAAAAATCGAAACATTTATTAAGTTTACAAATAAATACTAACGCCGCCATGTTTGTTAAGTTAAAATATTTGTTTTGCGCTGTGTTTTTGCTGTTTAGTACCAGCAAATTAAATGCACAGCAAAATTTTACCTTAACGGGTGTGCTTTTTGAAAAAGGCACTACCCTGCGCATAGCCTTAGCCGAAGTAAAAAATAAACGAACAGGCTTTTCTGCGGGCAGTAATGATATAGGACTTTTCACTATTAAAGCATCAATTGGAGACACCTTACTTGTTACCAAAAGGAACTTTAGCGATTTGCAGGTTGTGGTAAAAGACACAAAAGACTTGGTGCTTTACCTTAACAAAGGCACTATGCTAAATGAGGTGGTAGTTACTGGACAGACAAAAAAACAAGCCCTTAACGAAATCAAGAAAGACTTTCGAAACAAAGGATCGTTTTACGGTGGCAAACCACCTTTACTTTCATTTATTTTTTCGCCACTTACGGCAGTTTATGAATTATTTGGCCGTACTCCAAAACAGGCTCGTAGGTTCAACACCATGTATCAAAACGAAATGCAGGACAGCCATGTTGACCAATACTACAACAAAACGTTAATTAACCAACAAACGGGCTTAAGCGGAAAAGAACTAGAAGATTTTTTAGTGAATTACAGGCCAACTTACGATCAAGCTAAAAACTGGAATGTATATGATGGCATCAAGTGGATCAACGATTCCTACAAAAAGTATAGTGATACCGCTGGAAAAGCTAAAAGTAATTAGTTGGTTTTTGGTTGTTTAGACAATTAGCTCATCATCCTACCAAATCATTATCGCATCAAATAGACAAGGCTTCGCAGGCTTTTTCAGCCGCTAATTTCTCAGCATTCTTTTTGTTATAATCTCTACCAACACCGTAGCTTTCACCGTCTATAACCACCTTAACAGTAAATAATTTAGCACTTTCACCTTCGCCATTTTCAACTACATCAAACGAAATATCTTTCCCTTGGCGTTGGCACCACTCAATTAAGCGGCTCTTGAAATTGGTCTCGGTAATCTCCAAATGGTGGATATCAACGTATGGTTTAATGATACGTTTAAGGATAAGATTTTTGGTGAAGTTATAGCCTTTATCCAAATAAATGGCACCAATTAATGCCTCAAAGGCATCTCCATACATCGAGTGATGTTTAGATTGGAAGTTAACTGTTTTTTGATCAAAGATAATGAGTTCGTCAAAACCCATTTTACGTGCCAGTTGATTTAAGTTTGCTCTATTAACAATTTTAGAGCGCATTTCGGTTAAAAAGCCTTCCTCTTTGTAGGGATAACTTTTAAAAAGCAATTCGGCTACTACAGCGCCTAATATGGCATCACCTAAAAACTCTAAACGCTCATTACTGCTACGGCTTCCGTTTTTTAAAACCTTGGCCACAGAGCGATGCCTAAACGCCATTTTGTACAACGCAAGATTGCCAGGCACAAAGCCAAGTACATTCTTAAGTTTTTTGACAAACTGCTTGTTAGGCGAAAAATAAAGTTTATAAATGCTGAACAAAGACATCAACTAGCAACACAAAATTTAATTACAACAAAAGCATTTGCATAAATATACCATACAATTGCCCTTATGCCATAATTTTTTTTGGTTAATCTTCGTATTTTTTGAAAACAACCGAAGCATTATGACCACCAAAGCCAAAAGTGTTACTAATAGCAGCCCTAACCTCACGTTTTTGCGCCTTATTGAAAGTGAAGTTCAATTTAGGATCAAAATCAGGATCATCTGTAAAGTGATTGATGGTTGGAGGCACCGTATCCGTTTTAATTGCCAAAATAGTTGCCAATGCCTCTACAGCTCCAGCAGCGCCCAATAAGTGGCCCGTCATGGATTTTGTAGAGCTAATGTTCAGCTTGTAAGCATCTTCACCAAATAAATCAACAATCGCCTTGGCTTCTTGCACATCGCCTAGTGGCGTAGAAGTACCGTGTACGTTAATGTAATCAATTTGGTTAGTTTCCAAACCAGCATCAGCCAATGCTTTGGTCATTACCATTTTTGCACCTAAACCTTCTGGATGCGGAGCAGTGATATGGTGCGCATCTGCGCTCATACCGCCACCTACAATTTCAGCATAAATTTTAGCACCACGAGCTTTCGCATGCTCCAATTCTTCTAAAATAATAGTACCAGCACCTTCACCGGCCACAAAACCATCACGATCTTTATCAAAAGGACGAGAGGCCGTTGCCGGATCATCATTACGAGTAGATAAAGCATGCATTGCGTTAAAACCACCCATACCCGCTTCGTTGATAATTGCTTCTGAACCACCGCTGATAATGATATCAGCCATGCCCAAACGAATGTAATTGAATGCATCAATCATCGCATTGGTTGAAGAAGCACAAGCAGAAACGGTTGCGAAGTTTGGCCCACGCAATCCATACTTCATTGAGATATGCCCAGGAGCAATATCAATAATCATTTTAGGAATAAAGAATGGGTTATACCTAGGCGTACCATCTCCTTTGGCGAAGTTAGTAACCTCGTCTAAGAAAGTTTTTAAACCTCCAATTCCAGCGCCCCAAATTACGCCAATTCGGTTGGTGTCAAGTGTAGAGAAATCATATCCTCCATCTTTAACCGCCTCTTCAGTGGCTACAAGTGCGTACTGCACAAACGGATCAAGCTTGCGGGCTTCCTTTTTATCCAGGTAATCTTCCGGATTAAAGTTTTTCACTTCGCAAGCAAACTTCGTTTTGAATTTTTCAGTATTGAAACTTTTGATAGGCGCAGCGCCGCTCACACCATTTGTTAAAGCCTCCCAAAATTCGGGAACACTATTTCCAATTGGAGTGAGCGCACCCAACCCAGTAACTACTACTCTTTTTAATCCCATTTATAAGTATTGTACAGAAAAAGTATTTCTACTTAACGTTTTTTTCTAAATAAGCAATTGCTTGACCTACAGTACCGATAGTTTCAGCTTGATCATCAGGAATAGCTACATTAAATTCTTTTTCGAATTCCATAATTAGCTCTACAGTGTCTAATGAATCAGCACCTAAGTCATTTGTGAATGAAGCCTCTGGCGTAACTTCGCTTTCGTCAACACCTAGTTTTTCTACGATAATAGCCTTTACTCTTGAAGCAATATCAGACATAATTTTATAATTTAATGGTTAAATAATTCTGTGCAAAGAAAAATAAATTCTCACACTTTTCAAATGTTTTTATTTCTCTATCAATTTTAAAGGTTTAAAACCCAAAGTAAAATTAGTTTTATAATTTCGTAATTCTAACAAAAAAATACATTTTGAACAAAACTTATTTAAAACTATCCCTCGATCTAGATTTCGTATTAATTGCCATTACAGCATCGTTAAAGGACTATGTTTTGTGTCATAAGATAAACACCAATCTCAATTTTGAGTTTTGTAAAATTGATGATCATGAAGTTTATTTCAATACGGATGAGCCGCCAATTTCTTTTTCTAAATATTATTTTTTTGTAGAAGAAGGCGAAAGAGAATATTACTTGGTGAGCAACCGTAACAGCGAAGGCTTCTTGGTTCCAGAAATGAACAAGGTTGATTTTTTCATGATTATCCATCAATTTATCGACAAAGAAGACCTCAATTTTACCATCAGCAGCCTGAACAAAATACCTGATATTCAGGTAGCTGCACAAATTGATGTAAAGAAATTAAAGTCAAAAGAAAATTTGGTAATGTAATTTTTATATTGTTAGTGTAGTAAATACACTATATTTGAATTATCAAATCAAACTGAAATAGTATAACAGCGCTGGGCCAAGCTTGCTAGATGGCACTTGTTTCGAGCGACAATAACAAAATAATTAATGAAACCTTTTCATTCAAGAACCAAAATTGTGGCCACCTTGGGCCCAGCATCAGCTAAACCAGATGTTTTGTACAGTATGTTTAATGCAGGTTTAGATGTTTGCCGTTTGAATTTTTCTCACGGTTCGCAAGCTGATCATCAAAAAGTAATCGATACCATTAGAGATATCAACAAAAAACACCAATACAATGTTGGTATTTTAGCCGATTTACAAGGTCCTAAAATTAGGATCGGTATGGTGAAAGATGGCGGTATCAACCTTATCAACGGAAATAAAACCGTAATTACCACGCAAGAGTGCATTGGCAACGAAGAGCGCATTTATATCACTTATGAGAATTTTCCTCAAGATGTGAAAGCTGGCGAAATTATCCTTTTGGATGACGGAAAGTTGCAAATGAGAGTTTTGGAAACCAATTACAAAGACGAAGTGGTGTGCGAAGTAGTACACGGCGGTATCTTAACTTCAAGAAAAGGTGTAAACCTTCCTAACACCAAAGTTTCTATTCCTTCTTTAACGATTGAGGACAAGAAAAATTTAGAATTTGTACTAGAAAGTGATGTAGAGTGGATTGGTCTTTCATTTGTTCGTAATGCTAATGATATCGTTGAACTGAAAGACATCATCAGAGAAAGAGGTAAAACTGCCCGTGTGGTAGCTAAAATTGAAAAACCTGAAGCTATTGCCAACATTGATGAAATTATTGCAGTAACCGACGCGGTAATGGTAGCTCGTGGAGATTTAGGTGTGGAAATGCCAATGGAAGAAGTGCCTTTGCTACAAAAAATGATCGTAAATAAATGCAGAGCAGCTAGTAAACCGGTAATTATTGCTACGCAGATGTTAGAAAGCATGATTACCACGCCACGTCCTACACGTGCAGAGGTGAACGACGTAGCTAACTCTGTACTTGATGGTGCTGATGCGGTAATGTTAAGTGGAGAAACATCGGTAGGTGAGTTCCCGCTGATTGTGATTGAAACCATGCAAAAAATCATCAACAACATTGAAGAGAACAACTACCCTTTCCACTCGGAGAAATTTTTAAAACCGAAATCAGATAGTTTCTTGGGTGATGCCGTTTGTGATTCGGCCTGTTTCCTATCTAAACAAACGGATGCCGTTGGTATTGTTACCATGACCTCAAGTGGTTACACTGCTTTTGAAGTTGCTAGCCACCGCCCTGAAGCACCAATTTTCACTTTTACGAGTAATGAGAGTTTGTTAAACACTTTAAGCTTGGTTTGGGGTGTTAGAGGTTTCTTTTACGATAAATTTGAGAGTACCGACAAAACCATTGAAGAAGTTAATGATTTGCTGAAAAAGAAAAAACTAGTTAAAAAAGGTGATGTGGTAATTAACACAGCATCAGTGCCACTAGTTAAAAGAAGCAGAACTAATACGGTAAAAGTTACTGTAATAGAATAATATTTGCATTATATTTTATGAATAGCTCCAGCCAAAAGTTGGGGCTTTTTTATTGCTTTAAAAATGCTATTTTTGCGGCTTAACGGAGAGGTGTCAGAGTGGTCGAATGAGCAAGCCTGGAAAGTTTGTATACTCGCAAGGGTATCGAGGGTTCGAATCCCTCCCTCTCCGCAACCTAAGTATTAAATTTGATCAAACCTACCAAATACTATCGTTTGGTGGGTTTTGTGTTTTAAATTAGTTTATTTTCCATCTTACTTTTCTAAAAATATCGTATCTAAATCGTTGTCTTTTCAAGCATAATTTAAAAAAGACAGCAATTTGTTACTGTTTCTTGTACTAGTGTCATATCATTGGAAAAGAAGAAATTTTGTTCTCAAATCTGTGTTCGCCTAGCATTTTCTTTAATTCCTTATCGAACTTGTAACCATAGAGGGAGGTAAAATAAAATATCTCCTCATGCTTAGTAGTCATCTTGATGTAGTAAAAATAATCATTGTATGGTAGTGTAGACACGCCTACTGGTGGATTAAAATGCTGATAAGTACCGATGATCTGAAGGTGTTGAATGTCGTCAAGAGAGATTGTTTTGTCACCAAATTCAAGTCTATCATCAAAAACCGTTAATGGATCATTGATTCCCGCATCTAAATAATTCCACAGAAGTATTAGGTTAGGCAGTAACATCATAAATACAAATCCGATTGCTGCAATTTGAATGACCAAATACAAATCAGAGTAATCCTCAGGAGTGATTCCAAAAGTTAAAATACCCAACAACATAACTCCAAAAACAAATGTCGTTAAGACATCCTTGAACGTGTAAGCAATGGTGGAAGTTGTTATTTTGAACGTTTTCATCATTTATACTGCATTATAATATAATTAATTTGATTAAAGAAATTTGTTCATCCTTTGCTCCATTTTTCGGGCAGCTAGAGTTATTGCATAGGTTAATCAAATGTCTATAATAGACTTTAACACCTCATTGCCCACTACAGATACTAACCCCGTGGCAAATCTATCTTGTTTCATTATTCACATCCACCACTAAGCATTAGCAAACAACTTTTTATCTACATTCTGTATCATTATTAATACCTTGTACAGTAAATCAATCGACGATTTTAATTTAGTTCATTATTTCTTTCTGAAAATGAAAAAACAACTATTAACCATCAGTACTATTTTAACAGTATTTACTTTGAAAGCTCAAAACAAAATACTTACCGCTAAGGATTACGAAAGGGCAGAGCAATTTTTAAGCTACAACGTTGAACCTTTAGTGGGCGGCACCGCGGTATACCCCAACTGGACTTCCGGTGAGCGCTTCAGATATTTAGCGAACACTAAAAACGGTAAAGAATTTTTACTGGTTGATCCGGCTAAAAAAAGCAAAGTAGCAGCGTTTGATCATCAAAAGCTAGCTGATGCGCTTAGCAAAGCAACGGGAAAAAAATACGAGCCTTATGCTTTGCCGTTCCAAAACATCAATTTTGCAGATGATGAGCAATCGTTCCAATTTATGGCCGATGGTCAACTTTGGAATTTCAATGTGAGTACCAACACATTAACGGAGAGCAAATCTGCAGCAGGCAGGGGATCTGCGGGCCGTGGTGGCGCAATGAACAGGATGGGCGGTTATGCAGAGTCGGTATCGCCCGATGGCAAAAAAGCCGTTTACATTAAAGATTGGAACTTATGGCTAAAGGATTTGGCTTCGAAAAAAGAAACGCAGCTTACCTTTGATGGCGTGAAAGATTACGGCTATGCTACCGACAATGCAGGTTGGAAAACCAGTGATAGAGCAATTGTTCGTTGGTCGCCAGATTCAAAAAAAGTAGCTACTTTTCAGCAAGATCAGCGCCACCTTAACGATATGTACCTTGTAACTACCAATGTTGGTGCGCCTACATTAAAAGCCTGGAAATACCCTTTGCCAGGCGATAAAGAAGTGGCCAAATTACGCAGAGTGGTAATTGACGTGGAAAATGCGAAGGTGGTAAGCTTGCAAATTCCTTTGGACGACCACCGCAGTTCGTTAAGTGATGATATTGTTGATGGTGGCCAACTAGCGGATATTGATTGGAATCCGGATGGAACGGAGTTTGCTTTTTTATCCACTTCTCGTGATCATAAAATTTCTAAATTACAACTGGCAAATGCAACCACAGGAGCCGTTAGAGAAATCTTTACTGAAACGGTGAAGACACATTTCGAATCGGGCGTAAACTCCATCAACTGGAGATATCTTCCTAAAACCAACGAAATTTTGTGGTATTCGGAACGAGACAACTGGGGCCATTTGTACCTATACGATGCCAAAACGGGCAAGCTTAAAAATCAGATCACCAAAGGAAATTGGTTAGTAGGCAGGTTAATTAAGGTTGATGAGAAAAATAGAAAGCTGTATTTCACCGGTTATGGCAGGGAAAAGGGAAACCCTTATTTTTCTTACCTGTACCAAATTAATTTTGACGGAAAAGGCCTCACCTTGCTTACACCTGACGAGGGCAACCATCAAGTAAGCTTCTCGCCCGATTTTAATTACATCGTTGATGCTTACTCGCAACCTAATGTGCCTACAGTTACGGTTTTACGCAACATTAAAGGAAAATTGATTGATGAGCTTGGCAGGGTTGATGTAAGTAAATTGACTGCCAAAGGTTGGAAAGCGCCTGATGTGGTGAAACTAGTTGCTGCTGATGGCAAAACTGATATTTACGGATTGATATTTACGCCAACTCAAATGGAAGCGGGGAAAAAATATCCTGTTGTAGACTATATTTATCCAGGGCCGCAGGGCGGAAGTGTGGGAAGTTGGTCGTTTGCTGCTACCAGAGGCGATCACCAAGCGCTTGCCGAACTGGGCTTTATTGTGGTGCTAATTGAAGGAACTAGCAACCCAATGCGTTCAAAAAGTTACCACGATATGAACTACGGAAATATGGGCGAAAACACCTTGCCTGATCAAATTACCGGAATTAAACAACTGGCAGAGAAATATCCTATCGATACTGATAAAGTGGGAATTTGGGGGCATTCGGGAGGCGGTTTTGCCACTGCTGCTGCTTTGTTCAAATATCCTGATTTTTTCAAAGTAGGTGTGTCGCAGGCAGGTAATCACGATAATAGAAACTACGAAGATGATTGGGGCGAGCGATACAACGGTTTGGCAGAAAACTCGGACTATGCCGCACAAGCCAACCAAACCCACGCTAAAAACCTAAAAGGAAAATTGATGTTAGCACATGGTATGATGGACAATAACGTACCACCGTACAATGTTTATTTAGTAATTGATGCGTTAAATAAAGCTAACAAAGATTATGATTTAGTGCTATTTCCTCATAGCAGCCACGGCTTTGGAGCTAACAATCCGTATATGATGCGCCGCAGATGGGATTACTTTGTAAAGCACTTACAAGGAGCAGAGCCGCCAAAAGAGTTTAACTTAAGAGGTACCAACCAAAATCAATAATATGCTGCTACAGACTTACGAAGTTTTGGAAACTTCGTAAGTCTTAAAAGATTCAAGAATTATCATCTAGCTTTCGTTTGGCTTTCACATGATCCGCCAATTCATACGTTGATTTTTGTTCATCGCCTTTGGCGCTTTTCTTATCTATCAACAAAAGAATGATCAAGGAAATAATTGGTATGAGGAAAGAGATAAAAAACCAGAACCAAAAGCTTTTTCCAATGCTTCGGGCATAAATTCCCGCTACCAACTGAGGGATCATCAAAAAACACAGTAGCAGTATTTCTGGCATTGGCTTACTTCTCTTTAATTTCAGCCACCTGCTTTTCGGTAACTAAGGTTAAATTTTTATTGCCGAAAGAATTTCTGATATAATTCATTACATCCGCAATTTCATCATCAGCAAAGCCAGATGGCGGCATTGCATTGTTATAATCAACACCGTTTACCTTTACTGCACCTCGCATCCCAAACTTTATAGCATGTATTGCTTTTTCAGGATACTTTATTAAAAAATCAGCTTTTGCTAAGGGAGGAAATGTTCCTTTCAGTCCTTCTCCATTGGCTAAGTGGCAGGTAATACAACTTTCCTCATAAAGCGCCTTCCCCCTTTGTACGCTCTTGCCTAGTTCATCCTGCGGAGCAGAAAAAAACACAAGTGCATATAATGAGGCACAACCTAAGCTTAATACTATTTTCATCATTCCTAATATTTAACAGCACGTTGAAATGCCTGCTTACTAAACTTTAAGATTTAGGGCTGATTTTAACAATCGAACCATTGCTTTCTATCACAACATAGATATTGCCATCCGGACCTTCTTTTAAATCTCTTACCCTTCCTATTTTTTCGAAAACAACTTCCTTCTTCACTACCTTGTTATCCTTAACTACCAAATGCTCAATATTTTGGAATTTAAGAGAACCCACCAACAAATCGCCATTCCAATCTTTAAACTTCGTACTGGTAACAAAAGTCATTCCGCAAGGTGCAATTGATGGTTTCCAATAAATTACAGGTTGTTCCATTCCTGGCGCTTCGGTTTTATCAGATATAATTGAATTATCGTAATCAATGCCATAAGTGATTAATGGCCATCCATAATTTTTACCTTTTTCAACAATATTTAGCTCGTCGCCTCCTTGCGGGCCATGCTCATGCTCCCAAATGGTGCCATTTTTTGGATGCATCACCAAGCCCTGCGGGTTACGATGACCATAGCTCCAAATCTCTGGCAAAGCATCTTTAGTTTTCACAAAAGGGTTATCCGTAGGAATTTTACCATCTTCATGCAATCGCACCATTTTACCTTGCGCTTTGCCCAAATTTTGGGCATTTTCTTTTTGACCTCTTTCACCCAAAGTCAAAAATACATAGCCTTTTTTATCGAATAATATTTTTCCACCGAAGTGCACACCGCCCTTTACATTAGGGCTAGCTTTGTATAAATGCTCAATATTTGTCAATTCATATCCGTTCAATTTAGCACGCATTAAAGCGGTATTTGCACCACCATCTTCTCCAGCTTCCCCTTCTTTTTTAGGTGATGAATAACTGATGTAGATCCATCCGTTTTCCTTATAATTAGGATGCAACACCACATCAAGCAAACCGCCTTGCCCACGGAAATAAACCTTAGGAATACCAGTAATTTCTTTTGGATCTAGCTGTCCTCCTTTAATGATGCGTAATTTTCCAGTTCTTTCAGTAACTAAAGCCTTACCATCAGGCAAAAAAGCCATAGACCAAGGCATGTTTAAGCCCGTAACAATGGTTTCTGTTTTAAACTTACTGTCATCTAAATTAGGCTTTTCCGACGAGCTGCTGCTAAATAGTACCGCAGCGCATGCCATTAGCGCAAAACCGAATAAAAACTTTATTGACTGCTGTATTGAAGTTCCAAATTTCATAAAGGGAATTTTTCCTAAAGATATTAATAAGGCTCAAAAATATAGTGTAAATAGCGCATTACAAACCTAATAACTACAATACGTACTCATCGTTAATTGGTGTAACGGGCGCCGGTATTTCTTCTTCTCCCATCATCTGCAACAAATTAATTTCGATGGTTCTGGTAATTTGATTTAGTGGAATTCCAGCTACGTTGTTTTCAAACGGATCAACCAAATTCATCCCGTTAATTTGGGTCGATACAAATACGAAGCCAATCATCCAGCCCATAAAAATTGACCATACACCCATTTCCTGACTGATTACTAAGGTAAAACTTACCACAAAAAGCCAAATGAAAACCTTAGTGAGGTAGCTGTAGGTAGTTGGGAATACCGTATTTTTAATTCGTTCGCTCATACCCATCTCATCGCTAAAACGCACCAACATTTCATTAATTTGGATGAACCTAAAACCATCAACCTGGTTGGTTTTTGAGAGCAGTTCTAAATCATCCGATTGTTTGTGCAAAATTGCATTGTGCTTATTGCTTTGTTTATCTACATATTTCCATTCAGCATCATCCAAGTACTTAGGATAATTGGTATCAGCTACACCCCTTAAAGCGCCTTTAAGTGCATACAAAAATGCGATATGCCTGCGGATCATCCGTTTCACAATTACATCATTTGCTTCGCTTTGCGGCACATAACTTAGTAAACTCCTGGCAAAAGACCGAGAATCGTTAACCAAGCCTCCCCAAACTTTTCTTGCTTCCCACCATCTATCGTAAGCTTGGTTATTGTTAAAACCTATAAAAAAAGCAATTGCAGTTCCTAAAACCGTTGGAATAATGGTTGGGATAGAAAAATGGTGTGCAATTAGGTACTCGCGAATGAAATAAGCTCCCATGCAGGAAGCAATCATAATTAAATCTACCTGCCAAGTATTACGTACTATTCTACTCAGCCGAATATTATTGATAAGAAGCATTGGTATTTCTGTTTGTTGGTTTGTTCAACACCAATTTACAGAAATTGTTTTGCTTATACTACACGCACCAACAAGCCTTTTAAATATTCACCTTCTGGAAAAGAGAGCCTTACGGGATGATCTTCCGGCTGGCAAAACTGTTTGATGATTTGCACTTCCTTACCAGCATCCAAAGCCGCCCAAGCGATAATTTGCTTAAAGGTTTCGATATCGACTGCACCTGAGCAAGAAAAAGTAGCTAATAAGCCTCCGCTTTCTAACAGCATCAAACCACGACGGTTCAAATCTTTATAGGCACGAGCAGCTCTATCCAACGCAGAGCGAGACGGTGCGTATTTCGGAGGATCTAACACCACCACATCAAATTTCTGCAACTCATCATTAAATTGACGTAACTGCTTGTTTACATCACTTTGTATGGCAGTATGTTTGCTGGCATCAAATTGGTTCAATGCAATGTTCTGTTTTAACGTTTCAATTGCTAAAGCAGAGCTATCTACCGATGTTACATGGGATGCGCCCTCCAGCAAGGCATTTAAGCTAAAACCGCCACTATAGCTAAAGCAGTCGAGCACTTTTTTATTTTTGGTGTAAGAAGCCAAGATTTTTCGGTTATCACGTTGGTCGCAATAGAATCCAGATTTCTGTCCTTCAGCAATGTTGATGTGGTACTTAATGCCGTTTTCTTTTACTTCGATAAACTCCTCTGGATTTTCTCCCCAAAGCAAGCCATTCTCGGCGGTGATGCCTTCATGTGTACGAGCAGTAGCATCACTCCTATCAAAAATACCTTTAGGCTGCAACAGCTTTACAAGAGCCGAAATAATTACCTCCTTCGCTTTTTCAATTCCGGAGCTTAAAATTTGTACCGAAAGGAAATCAGCATATTTATCTACAATTAAGCCAGGCAAAAAATCGGCTTCGCTAAAAATTAACCTACAAGCGGTGGTGTTTTCATTCAATAAATTAGCACGCCCAGCAATGGCAGTTTTAATTTTACTTCCATACCAATCTGCATCAATTGTGGCTTCCTCATTCCATTCTATCAGCCTAACTGCCACTCTCGATTGATCGTTGTAATATCCATAAGCCAAAAATTCTCCATTTGCATCTATCACACGTACTACCTCTCCATTTGCAGGTTTTCCTTTTACCTTATCCAGTGCACCTGAAAATATCCATGGGTGATGTTGATAAACCGCTTTTTCTTTACCTTTTTTTAGCTTGATTTCTACCATTTCGCAAAGATATGTAAAAGTGGTCAGTTGTTAGGAATCAGTAGTTAGTTACAGAAACTTGTTTTATAACCGCAAATAGCACGGGAAAAGATAATTTATAAATACTTCTTTAAATAAACCTTGTGCGCTTCGTGTCTTGGTGGTTTAATATTATTTTTACAGGATGGAAGAAATCACATGGAACGATTTTGAAAAGGTAGAACTTAGAGTAGGAACAATTATTGAAGCTTTTGACTATCCGGAAGCTAGGAAACCCGCTTACAAAGTAAAAGTAGATTTTGGCGATTTTGGAATAAAGACGAGCAGTGCGCAAATCACTAAACATTATACCATTGAAGATTTAATTGGAAGACAGATTGTTGGCGTGGTAAACTTTCCTAAAAAACAGATTGGCAAGTTCATGAGCGAATTTCTGGTAACAGGCTTTGCCGACGAGAACGGTGATATCGTATTAAGCACTGTAGAACGTAAAGTGCCAAACGGCAGTAAGTTGATATAATCAGAAGTTTAAAGCCAACAAGCCCGATGACCAACCCCAATCGTAATTCGTAAATCTAAAATCGTAAATCAAATGTCAGAAAGTTTAAAGCCCACAAGCCCGATGACCAACCCTAATCGTAATTCGTAAATCTAAAATCGTAAATCAAATGTCAGAAAGTTTAAAGCCCGCAAACCCGATGACTAACCCCAATCGTAAGTCGTAAATCTAAAATCGTAAATCAAATGTCTTTCTATAATTTCGAATCAGGTACCAACCCACAACAGGAAGATGAGCATTTTATGCGCTTGGCTTTAAACGAAGCTAAAAAAGCTTACGATGCGCAGGAAATTCCTATTGGCGCAATCGTGGTTTGCAAGGGAAAAATCATTGGTAGGGGCTACAACCTTACTGAGCAGTTGAACGATGTTACTGCACATGCCGAAATGCAGGCGTTTACCGCAGCAGCTCAAACCTTGGGTGGTAAGTATTTGAAAGATTGCACACTTTACGTTACTATTGAGCCTTGTGTAATGTGCGCAGGCGCAAGTTACTGGACGCAAATTAGCAGAGTGGTGTATGGTGCTAAAGAAGAAAAAAGAGGTTTTACCAAGATCAACCAAAACCTTTTGCACCCTAAAACGTTGTTAACTGGAGGTGTTTTGGCCGAAGAATGCGGCAGTTTAATGTCAGCATTTTTTATCAATAAGCGCAAACAAAGTTGACAAACAATTGAATAAAACTTAACGTATCTCTATTATATTTGTAGAGATAACATTTAAATAACCTTAAAATACATATTATTATGGCTTTTGAATTACCAGCGTTAGCATACGCAACAGACGCATTAGAACCACATATCGACAAAGCAACCATGGAAATCCACCATGGAAAACATCACCAAGCTTATGTTACCAACTTAAACAAAGCTTTGGAAGGCAAACCTGAAGCTAACAGCAACATCGAGGATATCATCAAAAACATTTCGAAGTTCCCTGCAGCTGTGCGCAACAATGGTGGTGGCCACTTTAATCACACTTTATTTTGGACTGTGTTAGGTCCTAACAAAGGTGGCGAGCCAACCGGAGATTTAGCAAAAGCAATTAACGAAGCTTTCGGTTCTTTCGCTGATTTTAAAACTAAAATTCAAGAAGCAGGTGCAACTCGTTTCGGTTCAGGTTGGGCTTGGCTTTCTGTAGGTGCTGATGGCAAACTGTTTGTTTCATCTACACCAAATCAGGATAATCCATTAATGGATATTGCTGAACAAAAAGGTACGCCTATTTTTGGTATTGATGTTTGGGAGCATGCTTACTACTTAAAATACCAAAACAAACGCCCTGATTATTTAGCTGCAATTTGGAATGTAGTTAACTGGGATGCAGTTGCAGAGCGTTACAAAAAAGCAAAAGTTTAAGCCTACACATTAGGTTAAATAATTCGATTCTTCGAAGAAGAAAAATAGCCTGCAAAGGCGCAAAGCCCCGACCAAAAGTTGGGGCTTTTTAGTTTACTTTGGTACTTATACCTGTGATCACATCAAAAATTTGCTCTTATATACTGAATGAATTTTTAAGTCGAATAAATTGACCTTACAAAATAGATGGCATGGTAAAATCCGCCAAGTGATGATCGAAATCCAATTAATAGTTTAGCACAACAATGTTTAAAACTCTTTTGTCGTTAAGTTTTAAAGAATGCTTAATTTTCCAGCTTTTAACACTTGCTACACATCAATGAAATTTAATATACTACTTACAGCTATAGCCCTCTCCGTATGTACCCTAACCGCCTGCACTAGCAAAGAAGAAAAAGAGAAGAAAAGTGCTGAAAATAAAAAACTCAGAAAACCCGAAGATGATAAAGCTGACAGCCTGCTATTGGTTTACGACAATAAGAAAGAAGACAAGTGGATTGCTGATTTCGTAAATAATCTTCATAAAAAATACAATTTTAATGGCAACGTTCTAGTAGCTAAAGAAGGGAAAATCATTTATCAAGGCGCTAAGGGCTGGGCAGATTACCTGCATCGCGATAGCTTAAAAATCAATTCTGAATTTGAGCTGGCTTCTATCACTAAAACTTTTACTGGTACTGCCATTATGCAATTAGTGGAAGCAGGCAAGCTTAGCCTAGATGATAACGTTAAAAAATTCTTTCCAAATTTCCCTTATGATGGTATAACGGTGAGGCTGTTGTTACCACACCGTAGTGGAATGATGAATTACGTGTACTTTATAGATGACATTTGGCGCAAAGAAAAACGCAACATGAAAAAAGGCATCACCAACCAAGAAGTAATGGATGTGATTGCCGAGAAAAAACCTAATCCATACACACAACCTGACAGAGTATTTCACTACAACAACTCGAACTACATGGTATTAGGTGCTATTGTTGAAAAAGTGAGCGGCATGCGTTATTCGCAATACATGATGGAACATATTTTTAAACCCGCCGGGATGAAACACACTCATGTATATTCGAAAGCGGAGTATGAAAAAATTCCGGTAGACGTAGTAGGGCATGATCGCAATAGTTTCCGCTACTCTGTGGTACAAAACTTTTTAGATGGGCCAGTTGGTGATAAAGGAATTTATAGCACAATACATGATTTGGTATTGTACGACAAATACCTTCGTAACGAAAGACTGCTCAAAAATTCATCTTTAGACTCAGCCTATAAAGGCAGGAATAAACCTGTTAATGGTCACTTTAATTATGGCTATGGCTGGCGCATGTTCGATGGCAAAGGAATGGATAAGGTGGTTTATCATACAGGCTGGTGGCATGGTTTCCGACACATTTATGTGAGAGATTTGGACAAAGATATTGTGGTAATTTTTTTAGGTAACCTAACCAATGGCAGCTTACTCCATTTAGACGATTTGTACAAGCATTTAAAGATGCCTATTATTCGTAAAGGAGCCTACACAGGCAGTGGTTCTGCTCCAGGCAGCGACGAGGATTAATCCTTAAACAGTGAATTGCATTAATTAGAGGCGCAAACAATGTGCTTCTATGTTGCTATGTTCCCGCCCGACCTGTCCCGATAACTTCGGGATGCGTTTAATCTTTTTGTGTACGCTATCCGAAGTTCAAAATGATTGCTACAAAAAGGATATCACCCCTTTGCAAATTACTCCGCTTTCTTTAAAATCACTAAAGAACACTTACGAAGTTTTGGAAATGTCGTAAGTGCAATGAAAACATCTTAAATCTCTACTCCCTGCTTAAACTTTCAAAATCTTAATGCATTAATTCGCTAAATTTTGCTAAATTTGTTAGCAAATGAAAAGAACAGGTCTTGCTGATTTACCTTTACATTATGGCGCCGTTCCGCCTTGGCTTGCCGAACGGATGGCAAAATTAGGCTTGGCCATTACGGAGCAAATTTTAGCCAACAAAGGCAAAAAAGATTTCTTAAGCAGAATGAGCAGCCCTTTTTGGTTTCAAAGCCTGGGCGCAGTAATGGGCATGGATTGGCATTCCTCTGGTATTACTACTTCTGTAATGGCTGCTTTGAAAAAAGCAATCAATCCTAACGCTGCAAGCTTTGGTTTATATGTTTGCGGTGGTAAAGGTAAGTTTTCAAGAGAAACACCAGCCGAACTGAATAAGTTTGCGTTACAGCACGGTTTAGATGCCGACAATTTAGTGCGAAGCAGCAAACTCTCCGCAAAGGTAGATAACACAGCAATACAGGATGGCTTCCAGCTTTATCAGCATAATTTTATTGTAAGTACTGAAGGTGAGTGGACGGTAGTGCAGCAAGGCATGAGTGATATCAGCTCAACTGCCAGGAGGTATCATTGGCACTCTGCAAATGTACAATCCTTTACCGATGCTCCACATACGTTTATTTACGGGCAAAATCAGGGTAAAATTTTAAACCTTACGGATAAAAAGGCGCAGCCGGTTAAAAATTCCATGTTGGAAATAATGGCTGAACCCCCGCAAAAAATGCTTGCAGAAATTAGCAAACTAGTGATGCCCAAGCATCATGATGTAAAAGCAAAAGACGTTGATTTAAAACGGCTAGGTTCTGTTTTATGGCTGGCACAGAATAACAACATCTCTAATTTCGATGAACTGTTATTACTAGAAGGTTTGGGTCCTCGTACTTTGCAGTCGTTAGCCCTGGTTAGCGAAGTAATTTACGGCGCTCCTTCACGGTTTAAGGATCCAGCAAGGTTTTCATTCGCAAATGGTGGTAAAGATGGGCATCCTTTTCCGGTTCCAGTAAATGTTTACGATGAAACCATTAACACGTTGAATGATGCCATTCAAAAATCAAAAATTGGCAATAGTGATAAAGCACAGGCAATTAAATCACTTTACCAAATTGCTGCACGGGCAGAAAAAGATTTCATCCCAAATGGAAACTTTGATGAATTGATTGAAAAAGAAAGAGCAGATTCATGGAAGTACGGAGGTAGGACGGTGTTTGGAAAGGCAAAGAAACCGGATAATCAGTTAGACTTATTTAGTTAGCCGCCATATAAACGCAATCATTTTAGTAGTCTGTTTTTTGAAATGCAAAAGACTTACGAAGTTTTTGAAAACGTTTTTAAGTCTACAAATGAGCGCTAGGAAATCTTGTCGAAACTAATGCCCGTATGCTTTTTAGCAAGGTAATTTCTTAGCAAAATATTTTCAGGAAGTTGAACATTTGGATCCTTATCGAGAAGTTCAATAACGGTATTTCGTGCCTCTTGCAAAATCACTTGATCTTTTGCCAAATCTGCAACTTTAAGTTCTACAGTACCACTTTGCATAGTGCCAGTGATATCTCCAGGGCCACGCAATTCCAAATCAATTTCCGAAATTTCAAATCCATTATTGGTGCGAACCATGGTCTCAATCCTCTTTTTAGACGTAGGATTAAGTTTGTCCTTCGACATTAAAATACAAAACGACTGCTCAGCGCCACGGCCAACTCGCCCACGTAATTGATGCAATTGCGATAGACCAAATCGCTCTGCATTTTCAATCACCATCACCGAAGCATTAGGCACATTAACACCAACTTCAATCACAGTAGTGGCTACCATAATTTGTGTTTTGCCGTCAATAAACTGCTGCATTTCAAACTGTTTATCTGCATTACTAAGTTTTCCATGCACTATACTGATTTGATATTGCGGCCTTGGGAATTGATAGCTCAACTGCTCAATACCAGCTTCCAAATGAAGCAAATCCAATTTCTCACTCTCTTTAATCAATGGATAAACGATATAGACCTGACGGCCTTTAGCAATCTCCTCTTTCATCATCCCAAACATGCGCATGCGCCTACTTTCCACAAAATGCAGCGTTTGTATCGGTTTTCTCCCTGCGGGCAGCTCATCAATAACAGAAACATCTAAATCACCGTATAAAGTCATCGCCAACGTTCGTGGAATGGGCGTAGCTGTCATCACCAAAATATGCGGAGGCACTACGTTTTTCCGCCAAAGCTTTGCTCGCTGCTCAACACCAAAGCGATGTTGCTCATCAATCACTACCAAACCTAGGTTTTTGAATCGCACTTTATCCTCAATTAGTGCGTGGGTACCAACCAAAATATCAATTTCTCCACTTTCCAACTGCTGGTGTAAAACGGTACGCTGTTTTTTGGTGGTACTTCCAGTAAGTATAGCAACATTCACCAATTCGCCTTTCAACATCCCAACTAAGGACTCGTAGTGTTGGCGGGCTAGAATTTCCGTAGGTGCCATCATACAGGCCTGACAACCGTTATCATTGGCAAGCAACATGCTCATTAGCGCAACTACGGTTTTTCCACTACCCACATCGCCCTGCACCAAGCGGTTCATTTGAGCACCTCGTTGAGTGTCAAGTCTAATTTCTTTAACCACCCGTTTCTGTGCATTAGTTAAATCAAAAGGGATAATTTCGCTATAAAACCTGTTAACACGAGTACCCACATTACTAAATAACGCTCCCTTGAACTTTAAACTTCTTAAATGCTTATTATGCAACAGTTGTAGCTGAATAAAAAATAGCTCTTCAAACTTAAGGCGGCGCTCTGCTTGTTGCAGCCACTTTGCATCTGCAGGAAAATGGATGTGAATTAGCGCATCTTTTTTGCTGATCAGCTTATACTTATCCAATATATGCTGTGGCAAGGTTTCTCTAACTTCCCTAGCAAATTGTTCTACAACCTGCTGTTGCAGTTTTTGGATTCCTTTGCTATCTAAAAAATTCTTCTTTAATTTCTCTGTTGAATGGTATATCGGTTGAAGCGTAATGTTTCCCGTTATTCCAGTGTTTTTTCGGGGGTAAGTTTCCAAATCGGGATGCGATATGCTAAAACTACCGTTAAAAAATGTAGGCTTGCCAAAGGCGATGTAATAATTTCCAGTAAAGATATTATCCTCCACCCATTTTAAGCCCTGAAACCACACTAGCTCCATGATTCCGGTATCATCCTGAAACCTAACTACAATTCGTCTTTTTTGCTTTTCACCAACAATTTCCCTGCTCATCACCTTACCTATTATTTGCACCAATGGCATATCAGGATTAAGCTCAGCAATTTTGTAAAACCGGGTTCTATCGATGTATCGAAATGGATAATAATGTAAAAGCTGTTCACAGGTAAAGCAACCTAGTTCCTTATGCAGCAACTCAGCACGTTTAGGGCCCACACCTTTCAAGTAGGCTAAAGGAGTCTCTAAGTTAGATGCGTACAAAGCTTTTAATTTCTTTTAAAAGTAATCATACCTTTAATTAGGTTCCAGTTAAACAGAAAAACAGCAAACAACAATAGTGCGTAGGCAGTAAGTTGGTGCGGGTCAATCTTTTCCTTAAAATAGATAATCGCTACGGCAAAAGCAATAATAGGGTTGATATAAATAATGATCCCCAAGGTTGACGATGGAATGCCGATTAAAGCAAAAAGGCTTAAAAACAATGGAAACACTGTGAACAGCACTGCGATAAGCACAATGTTCAACCAAAAACTACTTTCCAAGGGCAATCCCGTATGCTGATAAATGAAGAAAGGAAGCATCATTATAACAGAAATGGTAATTTGTACCGCTAGTACATTTAGCTTATCAAGTCCTTGCATTTTACGCTGTATAATTAGGTAAAACGCATATAGCGCAGCAATTACCACCGACCAAGTGACTTCCAGCAACGAGCCGGTTGCAAGCATAAGTATACTTACAGTAGCTAGTACAAGCGCCACAATTTGTATTTTGTACAGGTGCTCCTTTAAAATGATGAACCCGCCAAAGGCAGTAATTAATGGGCAAACCATGTAAGCAAAAGCACCCGACTTGATACTTACATTGTTGATGGCATAAATAAAAGTGTACCAGTTAAGTACCAATAAAATGGTTGCGCCAACAATCTGATATATCAGCTGCCTACGTTTTAATCCATCAATTTGCTTAAAATAACTGATATCTGCCAGCAATTCCTTTCTTCTAAATAAAAAGATAGCCAGCCAGATTACCAGTAACGATGTAAAAATCCGGTAATATAAAATCTGCTCAGATGGATAGCCTTGAAGATTGCGCAAAGGAATGGCAAAAAAACCCCAAATAACGGCAGCAAATACACCTGAGGCTAGATACTTTGTTTTATTACTTGACACCAACGACTAGCCTTTATATGCAGTTACAGAAATCTCTACGTTTACGCCTTTAGGAAGACCTTTAACCGCTACGGTTTCTCTTGCAGGAAAGTCGCTTTCGAAATAAGATCCATAGATTTCATTTACGGCAGCAAATAAAGACATGTCCGACAAAAATATGGTGGTTTTTACAATATGTTCGAAGCCATATTCCGACTCTACCAACAGAGCTTTAATGTTGCGCATTACTTGATGTGTCTCTTCTTCTAAAGAATCGATGTTGAGCTCATTACTTTCTGGGTTAATTGCAATTTGACCTGATGCAAATAAGAAACCATTAGCTATTACAGCTTGGCTATATGGGCCTATTGGAGCGGGAGCATTAGTTGAATGGATAATTTTCTTCATGATATGTTAGTATGTATTAAGATTTATAGCGCAAAATTAGGCATAAAAAAAGAGTCCCGATATAAAACCGGGACTCTTTTATATTTTTTACTAGAAAGAATTAGTTTCTAGAAGTTTCAACGCGACGGTTTTGAATACGACCTTCTTCTGTATCGTTAGAAGCAATTGGTTTAGTTTCACCGTAACCTTTAACAGCTACGCTGCTAGCGTTAACACCTGAATTTACTAAGTAAGTTTTTACTGAGTTAGCTCTATCTTTAGATAACTTCATGTTGTATGCAGCAGTACCTTCGCTTGAAGCGTGACCAGCTACAGTCACTTTACCACCGTTTTCACGCAAGATAGAAGATAATTTATCTAAAGTAGGGTATGATTCTGTTTTCAATACTGAACTGTTGAACTCAAACTGGATAGTTTCGAAACCAGTTACGCTTGAAGTAGCAGCAGCAGTAGTAGTTGGCTCAGGGAATTTGATTGTACGACCAGAACCATCAACTACAGCACCTGGAGCTGAATTAGGTTCTTTGTCAAACATATCAGCAACACCGTCACCATCGCTATCTTTTTTCAAATCTTCAACAGATTTTTCTACGTTAGCAACACGGTTTTTCAAAGCCTCAACTTCTTGACGTAATGAAGGATCTTTCAATTCATCATACATCATAGCTAATGGGTTAACCCAATCCAAGTTAGGTTTAGATTTAGAACCTAATGAGAACTCTAAACCAGCTGAAGTGTAAGAAAACTTATCGTTAGAAGGCGTTTTAGCATAAGTTCCATCGAAGTTATCACCGTCAACAAAGTTCATAGTATAAGCTAAGTTGAAAGATACACGATCAGAAACTTTGAACTTGATACCAGCACCTACAGGGATGTACGCTTGTTTCACATAAGAATCATTGATACCTCTAGCTTCTTTCAAAGTTTTCCAGTTAGTTACTGTACCATTTGAAGCAGTTACAATTGGATTGTAAGCAGCTAAACCGTAACCAGCAGTAACGAAGAAATTAACTGAGTTTTCGCGACGTAAGAAGTCAACAGTTGCAACGTTTACAACACCTCTGATATCAGCAGCATACTGAAGCTCAGTTTCGAACATGTTGTTAGGAGCACCAACTTTTTCGTTGTTACCCGAAACTTTTCCACGGAAAACATTAGCTTCTAAACCAAAAGCATGGCCTAATTGCTTACGTAAAGAGATACCATAACCTAAGTTAACATCCCAGTTAGAATAGTCGTTTGCACCGCCAGTTACTACAACTGGAGCCAAAACACCTGCATTAACACCTAAAGACCAGGTTCTGTACTGTGCTCTACCACCAAATACCTTGGCAGATGAGCTAGTTGCTGGAGCATCCTGAGCGCTAGCAAGAGATGTTACTCCCACTAAAGCTACTAAAGAAGCTGCAACGCCCTTTTTTAAAGTAGAATAATTCATAATTTTCTTTTTAAGGTTAAACAAAATATTTTATTGTATAATTTTTTGCATTACAAAATTAAACAAATTTTTATAATCTCAAAACGTTACACAAACTCCGTTCCAAACCTGCCCTTAAGCGCAAAAAACCTTAAAAAACAAGTTTTTTAATTGATACACAGCTATTTTAAAGTGGAATTTAAAGAAATACTGGAATGATACCAAGAACGGAGTGATTTATTACAAACAGCACAGGAGTACTAAATTTAATACACGCTTACAAAACACCTGCTTCAAAGTCATCAACAAATGCATAAAGATTAAAATTCTCTGAATTTTGCCTATTTTCTAGTAACGATATCAGTTTTGTCTTATCAACATCTTTCATCCTTTTTGCCTCAATTAATTGAAATGCTTTTTGAGCTAGCAGGTAAGCTTTTTTATTGTTTGGCATTGTTTGGGTGTTTAACATCCAGTCGCATAAAGCTTCAACTCCCAAAGCCTTTTCTGCAACGGTTTTAAAAACGGGAATACTTTGATACTGCTCCCTCAGCATTTTTTGAAGTTTATTAGCGAAACCATCCGCCCCTTCTCGATCTGCTTTATTGACTACGAAGGCTTGCGCAATCTCCATTAGTCCAGATTTGATGTGCTGAATTTCATCGCCAGCTTCCGGCACTAATACCAAAACTGTTTTATCAGCTAAACCGGCAATTTCTACTTCGGATTGGCCAACACCTACGGTTTCTACTAGGATTACATCGAAAGCAGCCGCTCTTAGTACATCAAGCATTTCCATGGTTTTACTTGAAAGACCACCAAGAGAACCTCTAGTGGCAATTGATCTGATATACACATCCGGATGGTTGAAATGCTTAGCCATCCGGATCCTATCTCCTAAAAGCGATCCGTAATTAAAAGGCGAAGTGGGATCAACAGCCAATATCGCCACCCGGAGGTGTCGTTGGCAAAACACATCCGTAATAGCATTAACCAAAGTACTTTTTCCTGCTCCCGGCGGACCCGTTATACCAATAATTGGTGTTTCATTTTTGGGCTTAAGCTTTTTTAGTAATTCGTTTGCAGGCGAAATATCGTTTTCAACAAAAGTTAAGGCCCTAGCCAAGGCCCGCACATCGCCTTGCGCAATTTTTTCAATTAACTGGTCGATATCTACTTTGGCCTTAATCATATCAACAAAGAAACACAATTTATCATTTATCGCAAATACAAGCAGTTAAGACAGCCTTATGATACAAGATTATTTAAATTACTGTAACTTTGTTGTCTTTGTACATTTTGAATGAAAATATATTTTAGGTTATTATCCTTTGCTAAACCCATAGAAAAATTTGCTATACCCTATGTAATAGCTACAATGTTGTCCATCATTTTTGGCACATTAAATCTTGCGCTTTTATCGCCTCTTTTTGAAACTCTTTTAAAAACTAAAAAATCAGAAGTTGAGGTTAAGCCGGCAGCCGAACATCTCTCTACATTTGATATCCTAGGGAAATTTAGAGCTTTTGTGAACAATTCAATCGACTCAGTTGGTGCTGAAAAAACGCTTGCTTATGTGTGTGTTGTAATTGTTATTTCTGTACTGCTTTCAAATCTTTTCAAATATTTCTCGCAGCGTATTATGGAAGATTTAAGGGTGCACACCTTACTAAATTTCAGGCGTTCGGTATTTAACAATGTAATGAATTTGCATGTTGGCTTTTTCAACAATGAACGAAAGGGAGATATCATTTCAAAGGTTGCTTCGGATGTGCAGGTGGTGCAGTTTACCGTTACCAATACCCTGCAAGTGGTATTTAAAGAACCGGTAACGCTAATTGTTTACATCATCATGTTGCTTACCATTTCTGCCAAACTAACCCTTTTTTCTCTTTTAGTTATTCCAGTTTCTGGATTTATCATCAGCAAAATTGTAAAAAGATTAAAGCAACAGGCTAAGGAAGCTCATGAATCTTTCGCTAAAATGATTGGCTTTTTGGACGAAGCATTAAGTGGTATCAAAATCATTAAGGCCTTCAATTCATCAGAGAGGATCAAAGAAAAATTTAACCAAGAAAACATCTTCTACTCTAACCTTAACAGAAAAATGGTGCGTCGCCAACAACTTGGCTCGCCAGTTTCGGAGTTTCTTGGCGTGCTGATGGTTGCCGTTATTGTTTGGTATGGCGGCACTTTAATTCTACATAATGAAGAAAATGCGTTAGCTCCTGCAGATTTCATTGCTTATATTGCTATTTTCTCTCAAGTAATGCGCCCAGCCAAAGCACTTACAGATTCATTTAGTGGTATCCACTCTGGTATTGCCGCTGGAGAAAGGGTATTGGAATTGATTGATACAAAAGCTGAACTGACCAATAAAGCTGATGCAAAAACACTTGATAACTTTAACGAAGCGCTAATTTTGAACAATGTAAGTTTTGCTTACGGTGATAAACAGATTCTGAAAAACATCAACGTAACGATAAATAAAGGCAAAACTGTAGCTTTGGTTGGCCCATCTGGGGGCGGTAAAAGTACCTTGATGGATTTGATGCCTCGCTTTCACGACCCTAAAGAAGGTAGTTTGGTGATAGACGGTCATGATTATAAAGATTTAACTGTAGAAAGTATTAGGGCACAAATGGGCATCGTTAATCAGGAATCGTTTTTATTTAATGATACCATTTTTAACAACATTGCCTTTGGCAAACCTGATGCAACTGAAGAGGAAGTTGTTAACGCAGCAAAAATTGCCAATGCCCATGAATTTATTGTTAACACGGAAAACGGCTATCAAACTAATGTAGGTGATCGTGGTAATAAATTATCTGGTGGTCAACGCCAAAGGGTGTGTATTGCAAGGGCAGTGCTGGCAAATCCGCCGATTATGTTATTGGATGAGGCCACTTCTGCGTTAGATACAGAATCGGAAAAATTGGTGCAAGAAGCTTTAAACAACTTGATGCAAAACCGTACTTCTATTGTTATTGCACACAGACTAAGCACCATACAACATGCCGACGAAATTGCAGTTATTGACAAGGGAGAAATTGTGGAGAAAGGTTCGCACACAGCGTTGTTGGCTAAGAAAGGCCTTTACTATCGCTTAATTGAGATGCAAACTTTTAATGATTAACGTATGATTGGCTACCTTGGAGCGAAATCAATTGAAGAACAAGTTAATGCGTATGAATTTTCTGTTTGCACATTAGTAAGCAGGGGCGAGGAGTATGCTCTTTTATTGGAATCTTTACAAGCAGCCGGATTTAACGAGCAGAATACGGAGTTCATCTATCTAGACAATTGCGATAAAAACAACTTTGACGGTTACCAGGGAATCAACTTATTTTTGCAGCAAGCGACGGGAAAATACATCATTATCTGCCATCAGGATATTTTATTCAATAAAGATAATATTGATGACTTAAGAGCTCGCCTAGAAGAGCTGTCCGAAAAGGATTCAACATGGGCGGTTTGTGGCAATGCAGGTGCAAAAGGCCCAAACCATATCGTTTACCACATTTCTTACCCCGATGACTTGTTTATGAGCAAAGGAAATTTTCCTCAGAAAGTTCATTCGCTGGACGAGAATTTTATCGTGGTTAAAAATCATACCTACCTTAATGTTTCGGCTGATTTAAAAGGCTTTCATTTATATGCGACTGACTTATGTTTGCGAGCTGAGCTTAGTGGATTTTCAAGCTACGTTATTGCTTTTAACCTCACCCATAAAAGCCGGGGCAACAAAGACCAATCGTTTTTTAAGCTGCGAGAAAAAATGATCAAAAAATACGATCATTTTTTCAGAAGCCGATGGATACAGACAAACTCAACAAACTTCTATCTGTCGGGCACTTTTTTAGGTAGACTTTGCGGAAATCCATTAAGTCTATTTTTTGTGCGTATGGTAAATGGCATTAAAAAGAGACTGAAAAATGGACATTAAAGGTGGTTACGGACTTGGTAAAAAGCGGGATGAGAGCGTTCCATTAATAAGTGTAATTACACCCGTATTTAACGCGGAGCAATTTATTGAGAGATGTATTGGCAGTGTTATTGAGCAAAACTACCCTAATATTGAGCACATTATTTTAGATGCTGGAAGTAATGACAACACTATTTCCATCGTAAAGGCACACGCCGAAAATGTAGCTTTTTGGCAGTCGCAGCCTGACCGCGGAATATATGATGCTATGAATAAGGGAGCTAACATTGCCGCAGGTGAATGGCTTTTCTTTTTAGGGGCAGATGACCGCCTAGAAGCCGGATTTAGCGAAATGTGCTATGCACTAAAAGACATCAACACTGTTTATTATGGAAATATAAAAATAGGTGGTAAAATTAAGGGGTTTCCTTACAGCGCCTTTCAAGTGGCGGCCCTTAATATTCCGCATCAATGTATTTTCTATCCTAAAAATATTTTTTCGCAGTACCAATATAATTTAGCTTATAAAATCCGGGCTGATCATGATCTTAATATCAGATGTTTTGGCGATAAACTATATAAATTCAAGTATTTGCCTTATTTGATAGCTGAATACGCTGAAGGTGGTTATTCTAGTTCGTTTGTAGACGATGCATTCTTTAAAGATAGAGATCGAATTATTCTAAGGCACTTAGGCTTACTAACTTATTTACGCTATAAAGTAAGAAGAATAAGGCATTACATTAAAGGCAGAAAAAGCTAGCTCATGAATAACAATGTTGTTGTAGTTCCAATTTATAAAAATGCACTAAGCTGCTATGAAGAAATCTCTTTAACGCAATGCTTCCACATATTTAAAAACAACGATATAGTGATGGTTAAGCCCAGGCATCTTAACGTGAATGCATTATTGGAGAAGTATCCATTTGATAACGTTATCGTTTTTGACGATCATTTTTTCAAAGACATTCATGGTTATAATGAGCTGATGTTGTCCTCGCAATTTTACCAAAGCTTTTTGTCATATCAGTTCATGCTAATTTATCAAACTGATGCATATGTGTTTAAAGACGACCTTAACTACTGGTGCGGTTTAGGTTTTGATTACATTGGCGCCCCTTGGTTAAAGCCAATAAAAAATAGCAATGCTATCAAAGTGGCTATATTCAAATTAAAAAGCTATTGGTATACCAAGTTTAATGTTAAACGAAATGGATTGCCCAAAAGCAAGCAGTTCTACAACAAGGTAGGCAATGGAGGTTTTTCACTTAGGAATATCAAGCTATTTTACGAACTAAGCATCAAAGAGAAAAAACTTGCCGACTACTATATTGGATTAAGGAATTTAGCTTTCAACGAAGATCTTTTCTGGTCAATAGAAATTAATCGAAAAAGAAAGAGGTTACACATACCTAATTACAAGATTGCTTGTAAATTTTCAATAGAAACTTATCCTGAAACCGCTTTCGAAATTAACCAAGAAAAATTGCCTTTTGGCTGCCATGCTTGGGAAAAACACTTAGATTTTTGGAAAGACAAAATAGCCGGTTGTTTATAGCGTCTATTTAACCCGTTTGCCAAAGTAAATAAACTTTATAAGATAAAATTTCAGCTTTAAAAAGAGCGCCCTGTCAATACCGAATTTCGTTTTTTGTTGATTTAGGAAGTTAATGATTTCTGAACGCTTAAAATTTAACTCAACTAGTTTAGAAATAATTCTTTTGTATGCCCGCTTTTCTATTAGTTGCTTTTCTCCGTATGTTAAGCTTATGGTACATCTAGGTAGCTGCCCTTTCCACTTTTCGTGTAGCTTTAGCGTTTCAAAGAACCATGTTTTGTCATACCCTCCCTCAGAAAAATGAGCCATTAGTACTTCAAAAGAGACGATAATATCATAATTACTGCCAACATTTAAGCAAAAATCTAAGTCGTAACAGTGAAATCCCTTAAAAAGATCATCATCAAAAGGATTTCTTGACACCACGGTTTTTGTAGAACACATCCACATTCCGTCAACAGCCACAACCTTTTCAAACTTTACGTTATTTGGGTTGTAATATGCATGTATTTCTTTGGTTTCACTCCTTTTAAAATACTGAATGTAGTTGAAAAAATTAGTTGGCTTTTCAAAACTCTCTGAACCCCAGCCTGATGGTGCCAATGACTTATACGCACTACCTGCTACACCAACAACTCCTAGTTTTTCATTTTCAGTAAACAAATCAACAACTATTTTGCCCCAGTCCTTAGTTTTAAGCTCAATATCTTCATGCATGAAGCATACTAATTCGTATTTCGCTTCACTAGCTCCCTGATTATAAATTGCACAAAGACCACGTTCGCCATTTGAATTTTCGAAGACAATTAATTCGTATGCTACGCCAATAGTTTGAGAAATATTCAGCTTAATGTCCTGAAGTTGCTTCTCATTCACTGAGGCAATTACTATTGATATCATGTATTACAAAAATACAAATTAATCTAGTGGCTTTATTAATTGTGGTATCTTTACATTAAATTTATAGCATGGGGCTAAAGACCTTTATTTACAAGCAAGCAGACAAAATTCAAAACATTAGCAGGTTTTGGGATAAAAAATATGGCAAAAAATTACCTCATGTAGAGCTAAAGAAGGTTGGTCAATACTTCGCTGTAAATATTATCCATAAAAGCCAGTCGCGTGGATATAGTACTGCTAAGATGATCATTGACTGCATTCCTCACCTCAATACTGAAAAAGACTTCAATTTTCGTTTCTTTATCAATGATCAACCTTTTAAAACATACGAAAATACCGATTTCTATTATTGCACTGACGATTGCAATAAAATAGCCTATTTGATTCCTGATTATTCTTTTGATCATTGGAAGGAAGCCGGCATAGCCAATTTTAATTCAACTATAGAGGATATCAAAGCGGCAAGCAAAAAACCTTGGGAAGTTAATAAGATCTTTTGGATTGGCAACACCGAAACCAATCCAATGAGAAAGGAACTGCTAAGCATTGCACAAAAAAACACTAACATACTAGAGGTAATTGACACATTTGTAGATAACTATTTTGTGCACAAACAACAGGTTGCCTATATTTCGCTACCAGAACACACCAAATACAAATATTTAATTGATATTGAAGGCATCGGATTTTCCTGCAGATTAAAATTTCTTTTGTTTACAAAGAGGCTTCTATTTTTACAAGATCGCCAGTGGAAAGAATTTTTTTGGTTTGATTTACATCCCTATGTACACTTCATTCCAGTAAAAAACGACCTTTCAAATTTAATTCTTCAATATGAAATGATTGAAAGTAATCCAAAACTGTATGAAGATATTGTAGAGAATGCTTATCAATACGCATGCGCAAACTTAACATATGATAGTGCAATTAGCACCATGATTAAAACAATACAAAATAGGATAGATACCTTATGATGCAAAATCACAAATACGATTATTTAATTGTAGGTTCGGGGCTTTTTGGAGCCACTTTTGCACACGAAATGACAAAGGCAGGTAAAACCTGTTTTGTAATTGATAAAAGGGACCATTTAGGCGGAAATATTTATTGTAAAGAAATAGAGGGCATCAATGTGCACTGGTATGGAGCACATATATTTCATACCAATGATAAATACTTGTGGGATTATGTAAATCAGTTTGCAGAATTTAATAGGTATACCAATTCGCCTATAGCAAACTACAAAGGCGAGTTGTATAACTTACCTTTTAATATGAACACCTTTTACAAACTTTGGGGCACTAAAACACCAAAAGAAGCGAAAGAAAAAATAGCTAAACAGGTAGAACATCTAAACATAGAAAATCCTAAAAATCTGGAAGAACAAGCATTAAAGCTAGTTGGCACAGATATTTATGAAAAGTTAATTAAGTATTATACGGAAAAACAATGGGGCAAAAAGGCAACTGACCTACCAGCTTTTATTATCAAAAGATTGCCTGTTAGATTCACTTACGATAATAATTATTTTAATGACAAATACCAGGGAATCCCAATTGGCGGATATAATAAAATCATCAATGGTTTACTGGACGGTATTGAGGTTAAGTTGAATACTGATTTCTTTGAAAATAGAAGTTATTATCAAAATATCGCTCGGAAGATCGTTTTTACTGGAAAAATAGATCGTTATTTTGATAACTGCTTTGGCGAACTCGATTATAGAAGCCTGACTTACGAAGTTGAGGTACATGATACAGAAAATTATCAAGGTAATGCGGTAATGAACTTTACTGATGCTGAAACTCCATACACAAGGATATATGAACACAAACATTTCGAGTTTGGAACACAGCAAAAAACCGTCATTACACGAGAGTACCCTGTGAAAAACACTAAAAATGCCGAGCCTTATTATCCAGTTAATGACGAACGAAACAATAGTATTTTAAAAAAATACCAAAATTTGGCAGCAGAGGAAGAGAATACGATTTTTGGAGGTCGACTCGCTGAATACAAATATTATGATATGCATCAAGTTATTGCATCCGCACTCACAAAAGCTAAATATGAACTACGAAAATAGCATTTCTATATTTTCAATTTTCCATAAGCCATACGAGGTTCCAAAAAGTAACCTGATAATTCCTTTACAAGTTGGAAAGCATTTATCGAAAATTGAAATGTCAATGGCCTCCGACAATACAGGCGACCATATTGCAGAAAAAAACGGAACACATAGCGAGTTAACCGCTTTGTATTGGATCTGGAAGCACCTAGATAATTTCGACTGTGGGTTTATTGGGTTATGCCATTATCGACGATACTTCACTCTTCCCAGAACATATGTACATAAAAAATTTCTACGCTCTGAACTTAAGATAGATCCTCGTCCTATCTATTCGGAACGCTTTAGTGAATCCGCATTAAACCAAGCCACCGGAGCCGAATTTAAGGCCCACTTGATAGCGTTATTAAAGAATTCAGACATTATACTCCCATGCAGCCTACCTACCATGTTAACTGATAAAATAGCTGGCTCAATTAAAGAACAGTACATTTACCATCATATTAAGGAAGATTGGTACTTAATGCGTGACGCCGTGTTAAAGTTGCATCCAAACTTAACCGAGCAATTCGATTCATATTTTGATCAGACCAATCAGATGTATTGTTTCAACATGTTCATCTCAAATAAACAAATTTTCTCAGACTATTGCTCATGGCTGTTCCCTATCATTTCTGAACTAGAGAAAACCGTTAAAGTTAGCGAATATCCATACCAGCGTAGAATATTTGGATTTTTCTCTGAGCGCTTACTAAATTTATACGTTAAAATTAAAAATCTAAAAATAGCTGAACTGCCTGTTGTATTTTTTGAGAGCTAATTACCAATCAACCACTTCCATTTTGTGTTCTGTAAGGCTTTAGTTACCAATAAACTTATCAAATAAACGATAAGGAACCGCAACAGCGAATAGCCTATATTTTGATAAACAGAAAGCTCCTGAGCTATCCAAGGCCTGCCTTTAAATATTTCTGGAAGCAAGCGAATTATTAAAATTTGGTGTATTAAATAAATACCAAAGGTTGACTTCCGCGGAGTTAAATATTTATCTATTATTTTGATATTCCCGAATTTCAACAACAGCATAAACATTGTTAAGGAATAGGCAATATTGGAGATTCTCAAAGTGTTATACTCATCATGCGAACCTCTTTCCATTAATATCCAGATTTCTACACAAGCCAAAACAAAGGTGAACATGTTCATAGCTAGCATTTTCCGCCAACTTATTTTATTAATCCAAGTTAAAACCGGCTCGTAATACCTATTAAAATAAACGCCCAACCATAAGTAAAACACAAATCCAAATAACGCAATGGAATGGCGGGTAACAAACCATTCGAAATATAAATTAGCACTGTATATAAGTGAAATAAACAACAATACTAATCCGAACCAAATTTTGTAAAGATATTTTTTGAATAGAAGCAGCAAGGTAATACAGATTAGAAAGTTGAGTATAAACCAAAAACTACTTTCAAATAAAATGTATCTAAACTGCTCTATAAAATATGCGAAAGGGTGATCTAAGAACGTTTCCGTCCCTCCTTTGTGATATACAATCCACTTTTGTACGACATTGGCAATAACCAATACCATTATCCAAAATAGCCAAGGTTTAACGGTACTAGAAAACCTGCGCTTAATATATTGGGATGCTGTGTACTCGGTAAATTTATGGTTAATTAAAAAGCCGCCTATCAAGAAAAAAACTATGGTTGCAAACTTGAAAAACTGCATCGAAGCAATCTGCAACGCAGTATCTCCTGAATTACTGTACTTAACTCCCCAAAGGCTAGCGCTATGCTCCCAAACAATACCCATCATCGAAATACACCTAATGGTGTTTACAAAATCAAAGTTCTTTTTCTCCCTATTTAAAATCGCTTCTTCCATGTATAATTAATATCGCCACAAAAAAAGCGTTCCGATTTGAATTCGAAACGCCTTTAACAATATTTAACTGTATAAATTATATTACAATTTACGTTTAACTTCCACTTGTTCGTAAGCTTCAACGATATCACCTACTTCAATGTTATTAAAGTTTTGGATATTTAAACCACATTCGTAACCTTTAGAAACCTCTTTTACATCATCTTTGAAACGTTTCAACGAAGCTAATTCACCAGTGTAAATTACAACACCATCACGTACGATACGGATTTTGCTATTTCTAGAGATTTTACCATCCAACACCATACATCCGGCAATAGTTCCCACTTTAGAGATTTTGAATGTTTCTCTGATTTCAACGTTAGCCACAATCTTCTCTTCAAATTCTGGAGCCAACATGCCTTCCATCGCAGTTTTAATTTCGTTGATCGCATCGTAGATGATAGAGTACAAACGAATATCAATCTGCTCTTGCTCTGCTAATTTACGAGCCCCTGTTGAAGGACGAACTTGGAACCCTACAATGATCGCATCGGAAGCGGAAGCTAACAATACATCACTTTCTGAAATTTGACCTACTGCCTTGCTAATTACGTTAATCTGAATTTCAGGAGTAGATAACTTCAGTAATGAATCCGCTAATGCCTCGATAGAACCATCCACGTCACCTTTGATGATCAAGTTCAGTTCCTTAAAGTTTCCAATCGCTAAACGACGACCAATTTCTGCCAAGGTAATGTGTTTCTGCGTACGCAAACCTTGCTCACGCATCAACTGTAAACGCTTGTTAGCAATATCTCTAGCCTCGGTTTCGCTTTCAAGTGCATTAAACCTATCGCCCGCTGTTGGTGCACCCGACATACCCAATACCTGAACAGGTACAGATGGTCCGGCTTCATTTACTTTTGCACCACGTTCGTTAAATAACGCTTTCACCCTACCACTATAACTACCCGCTAAAATTGGATCACCCACACGTAAGGTACCGCCTTGTACCAATACCGTAGTTACAATACCACGACCTTTATCTAAGGTTGCTTCAATTACTGTACCGGTAGCACGTTTTTTAGGATTAGCTTTAAGTTCTAATAATTCTGCCTCTAACAATACTTTATCTAAAAGCAAATCTACGTTTAAACCGCTTTTACCTGATATTTCTTGTGATTGGTATTTACCACCCCAGTCTTCAACCAAGATATTCATTACCGATAATTGCTCACGGATTTTATCTGAGTTTGCTCCAGGTTTATCAATTTTAGTGAATGCAAACACTAAAGGTACGCCAGCCGCTTGAGCGTGGTTAATTGCCTCTTTAGTTTGTGGCATCACCGCATCATCCGCAGCTACCACAATAATTGCAATATCTGCTACTTTCGCACCACGGGCACGCATCGCTGTAAAGGCTTCGTGACCTGGCGTATCTAAGAAAGTGATTTCTTTTCCTGTACTTGTAGTTACTTTATAAGCACCAATGTGCTGCGTAATACCACCTGCCTCACCAGCTACCACATTTGCCTTACGGATATAATCTAGTAATGATGTTTTACCGTGGTCAACGTGACCCATGATGGTAACAACAGGTACACGAGGAATTAAATCTTCTTCAGCATCTACTTCTTCAATATTTACGTCCTCTTCTTCGTCTGGTTTTACAAATTGTACTTCGTAACCAAACTCATCAGCCACGATGGTTAAAGTTTCCGCGTCTAAACGTTGGTTAATTGATACGAACATGCCTAAACTCATACACGTTCCAATAACTTTAGTTACTGGTACATCCATCATGTTAGCCAATTCGTTGGCGGTAACAAACTCTGTCACCTTCAACACTTTCGATGCCAATTCTTCCTCTAATGCTGCTTCTTCCGCTGAAAGGGCAACATCATCACGTTTTTGACGACGCAATTTAGCACGCTGAGCAAATTTACCCGACTTACCTGCTCCGCTTAAACGGGCAAGTGTTGCCTTAATTTGATCTTGTATTTCTTTTTCTGAGGGTTCTTCTTTTGAAGTGTTACCCGCAGCATTGTTTCTATTACCTTGGTATCCAGGGCGATTGTTATTTCTATTGCCTTGGTAACCACCACCTTGTCCACCTGGGCGATTTCCCTGACCGCCTTGGAATGGAGGCCTTTGACCGCCACCTTGTTGGTTATTGCCTTGTTGGCCACCCTGACCTTGATTAGGGCCTGAACCAGGTGCTCCCGGAGTTTTCTTGCGTTTACGTTTACGCTTAGCAGCTTCGCTATCGCTAGATGAAGCCACCGGTTGATTTCTCCTATCAGGTGTAGTTGGCAATTCAATTTTACCAATGATGTTTGGACCAGACAACCTTACAGAACGAGCTTTGATTACCTCATCTCGAGCAGGCTCCTGCGGCTTGGCAGGTTCTTGCTTTGGCTGTTGTACTGGAGCTGCAGCAGCTGGTTTTTCTTCCTTCACTACTTCAGGTGCTTTCACAGGTTCTGGCGCCTTAACAACTGGTTGTTCAACTGGCTTTGGTGCCTCTACAGGTTTTTCAGCAACTGGTTTTTCAACAGGAGGTGCCGGAGTTTCCTCTTTTTTAGGCGCTCTGTTTTTGGGGTTTAAATCATTAAGGTTGATTTTACCAACCACCTTAACACCAGGAAGTGAAGATTCATCTACATTTTGTGCAGGCTTAGTTTCTGCCTCTGGCTTAGCCTCAACTGGTTTTGGAGCCTCTACAGGCTTTTCAGCAGCTGGTTTTTCAGCAGGAGGAGTAAACTGGTGAAGGTTTTTAATTAAAACGCCTTCACTTTCAAAGTCCTGACTCTTTTTAGCAGGTTCAGGAGCTTTTTCTATTGTTACTTCAGGTTCATCACGACGAATTTTGCCAATAACTATTTGGTTAGCCTCCTCTTTAACAATTTTATCTCCCTGAAACTCTCTCAGCAAGACATTATACATCTCACCAGAAAGTTTTGTATTAGGCTTATTATCCACAGCATAGCCTTTCTTACCAAGAAACTCTACCGCGGTAGCAATTCCTATGTTAAGCTCCTTTGCTGCTTTTAATAACATTATGGTTTTGTCGTCTGACATTGATTATCCTGTTTTTTTCTAATTAATACAAAAGTAACGTTTATTCTTATTAATTCAAGTATCCGATGTTTATTCGAATTCTGATTGTAGAATAGCAACTACTTCTTTAATGGTTTCTTCTTCTAAATCGGTACGTTTAACCAGCTCATCTATTGATAAAGCCAATACACTTTTAGCGGTATCCAAACCAATAGCTTTCAATTCATCTATAATCCAGCTATCAATTTCGTCTGAGAATTCTTCCAAATCCACATCCTCATCTTCTTCATCAGCCTCACGGTAAACATCAATTTCGTAACCAGTTAGTTTACCAGCTAATTTAATGTTATGTCCACCACGACCAATAGCTAATGATACTTGATCAGGTTTTAAGTATACCGAAGCATGTTTAGTTTCATCATCTAATTTAATAGAAGTGATTTTTGCCGGACTTAAAGCACGTTGTATATATAACGAAATATTGTTCGTAAAGTTGATTACATCTATATTTTCATTTTTCAACTCTCTCACGATACCATGGATACGAGAACCTTTCATACCCACACATGCTCCTACCGGGTCAATTCTGTCATCATAAGATTCTACAGCCACTTTAGCACGCTCACCTGGTTCACGTACAATTTTCTTAATGGTGATTAAGCCATCAAAAATCTCAGGAACCTCTAGTTCAAATAAACGCTGTAAAAACTCCGGAGCTACCCTCGAAATGATGATTTTAGGTGTAGCATTTACCATATCTACTTTAGAAATTACCGCTTTAACAGCATCTCCTTTTTTGAAATAGTCGGCTGGAATTTGCTCCGTTTTAGGCATCAACAACTCATTACCTTCATCATCCAATACCAAAGTTTCTTTTTTCCAAACTTGATATACCTCTCCGGTAACAATTTCGCCTACCCTATCTTTATACTTTTTGAAGATTTCGTCTTTCTCCAATTCCAATACTTTAGAAACCAAAGTTTGGCGAGCTGCTAAAATTGCTCTACGACCAAAGCTTTCTAAGGTAATTTGCTCGATATAATCGTCGCCAACTTCCAAATCTGGATCATATTGGTGTACTTCAGCAAGCTCAATTTCCAGATCATCATCTTCCGAGAAACCATCTTCCATTACCTTTCTGGTTCTCCAAATCTCCAAATCTCCATTATCTGGGTTCACAATTACGTCGCAGTTTTCATCTGTTCCGTATTTTTTACGCAACATACTGCGAAACACCTCTTCCAATACACTAATTACCGTAGGGCGGTCGATGTTCTTGAAGTCTTTAAACTCCTGAAAAGAATCGATTAAATTAATATTGTTCATTTTATTTAAATGAAATTAAAACCTTTGTTTCTATAATATCGTTTAGCGCAATTTGGCTAGTTACCAATTGCAATTTTTTTCCTTTTTCTTTTACTTGCTCTTCAATGGTGATGGCATCGTCAGTAACCGCTATTAGCTTGCCTTCTTTTTTATCACCACTTTGCAACTTCACCGCCAATTCTCTACCCACATTTTTAACATATTGCCTATTTAGCTTTAGCGGCTCACCAACACCCGGCGAAGAAACCTCTAAATTATACGCTGTTTCAATTGCATTCTCTTCCTCCAAGTGAAATCCCACATGCCTACTGATGGCTACGCAATCTTGTATGCTAATCCCCTGATCACCATCTACATGAATGATCAATTTATTGTTAGGCAGCATTTTTACATCAACCAAAAACAGATCGGGCCTATCTGCAATTTTCTCAGCCACTAAATCGCTAACTCGCTTTTCTACTTGCATGGTATAAAATTTTGCTAAATAAAAAGAGGGGACACGCGTCCCCTCTCTTCTTGTTTTGCTCTGCAAAGATACAAAAATATTTTAATTTAAAAAATCAAGCTGAGCATTAGTGTTTTAGAAATTAAACCTCGCTCCGAACGAAAAATCTATCCTACTTAGGCTTTCCTTACTTTTTTCGTCAAGCTCAATTTTCTGAGTCGTGTTAGCATAGGTTACCGTGTAGCTTTTTAATACGCCTCCCACAACAGACGCCTGTACACCTAGTGCAAAACGCTTGTTTACATGGTAATCGTAACCAGCGTCCAAGGCAGAGCCAAATGTACCGCCCTTTATCTTAAAGGACGTTCCGTTTAAGGCGCCATCATTCAAATAACCCAAATAACCTAAGGCTAGCGTAAAAACAAGCCCGTGCTTATTATTGGGGCTTACATAGCGGGTAGCTGCACTTGGGCCAATGAAGGTATGTGTGATGTGATCGGCCATACTTACGGTGCTCCCTAAATTACTATCATAATAAGTGCCGCTATTGGACGACTTAAATTGATTGAATTTCATTCCGAAACCCCATTCCTTTGAAATGAAATAACTGGCATCAATTCCATAATTAGCCCCCGACTTTAAAGCAGACACATAATTTTTGCTTTGAGCCGGAACACTGTTTGATGTTTTTGCTAGCAACTGACTAAATCCTGCATTTACCGCAATTCTGAAGTTTTGATTTTTGGCACCTTGTTGCGCATTACAATAAATAGATGCCAACAGTAAGAGTAGAAAAGTTAATTTTCTCATTGTTAAAATTTAGATGGTTTTGTAATTAAATTGATCGCTTTTTATTAATCTACGTAGATGTTATTGCTGGTTGGCCGCTCTCTTTAGATAAAACTAGCTTACTTACCCTTAACATCAGGAAGATGCTGATGATGGTAATTCCTACAATTACGTATGCAACAACATCGTAATGCTGTAATGGCTGCCCTTTACCGGGCTGGGACACAATTAAGCCAGATACCGCTGCGGCAACGCCTCCAGCAATTTGTTGAAGTGAGGAATTGATACTCATGAACGCCCCACGATCTTGCGGCTCTGGAATTGCGCTGGTTAATGCTTGCGATGGTATCATTCTGCTCATGATGCCCATCATCATTAAAATATTAAGTATAACGACAATAAAAAATGGAGTTACCGATAGGTTGGTATAAATTACGCACATCAGCATCATCCAAACAGAGGCTGAAGCAAATATTTTAAACTTGCTCACCTTATCGCTCAGTTTCCCAATCATGGGCAATATCAATAGTGAACTCAGTCCCGAAATCATGAAAAGTAGTGGAAGTTGACTTTCGGTGATACCGAGGTTATTAATGGCGAATGCACTGCCAAAAGGCATCATCATAAATCCACCGATAGATAACAGAGCTGTAGAGGTAAAGCCAATACGGTGTTTTTTTAACTTTACGGTGTGCCACAAATGAGCTACCGCAGTTTTTTCTCTTTGTATGAGCAAATGCTGATTGATGGGCTTTAATTTGGCCATAATTAATACCGCTATAACCAAAGCAATAGCTACAACCAACCAAAATGGTGCTTCCCAACCCCAAATATTGGCTAAATACAACCCAATGGGCACGCCCAAAACCTGACTAGCGCCAAAGCCCATTTGTATAAAGCCCATTACCCGGCCGCGTTGTTGCAGACCAAATAAATCGGTGATGATGGCCATTGATATGGAGCTGATTACACCACCGAAGAGTCCGGTAACGATACGGGCAATCACCAGTTGGGTATAAGTGTGTGCCAAGCCGCAACAAGCGGTACCCAAAATAAACCCCAGGTAAAAAAATAGCAACAACTTCTTTCTGTCAAATTTATCTGCAAAACCAGCTGTAAGCAACCCAGAGGTACCGGCGCTAAAAGCGTATGCTGAAACGGTTATCCCAAAATCGGAAGGCGTTAAGCTCAGTGATTTCATCAGCATATCACCTAATGGCGACATCACCATAAAATCTAAAATTACGGTAAACTGCGTTATTGCGAGCAAGAAAATCACAAGCTTTTGATAGCCTGAAAAACTAGCTGTAGGTTCGGAATTCATTGTTTGGTTAAAATTATTAGGCTTCAAACTATCTCTTCAGTATTTTTTCTTGCGGCTTCACTGCATGCCCCACATCAGACTTTAAGATGTCTACCTTAGTAGCAAAGCTAGCATTTAAAACTGTACTGACGGCATAAGTGTGTCCTTTCCTGAAAGCCTGCTCGGGCAAAAAATAAACCGCCTTTTTATCAACCATTAGCTTTCCTTGCACAATGCGATCTGTACCTGTGTCATCGGCAAGCTCCGCCACGCTTACCAAGCTACGGCTCAAACTATCGTTATCTAATTTGTTTTTAAGTTGATAAAGATTAGCTTCCTCAACACCGCTAATCACTATTTTGGTGCTATCGGATGAAAAATTAATTTGCAGAGCTGAATCACTTTTCAAAAAACAAGCGCTGAAAAAGAAACAACAACAAAGTAAAAATGTTATTTTGTTAAACATTTAACTAAGTTACAATGATTAAGATAATTTTAGAAGTTTTGTTGATGGGCTTAGCAGTGATGCTAGGTGCTTTCTTAGTTCCGGGCGTTAGCGTTGACGGTTATGGTAGCGCACTGTTGGCAGCAATTTTAATTGCGGTAGTTAACTCTACCATTGGCTTGGTGTTGAGGATATTTACTTTTCCACTCAACTTTTTAACCTTGGGACTGGTTTCGTTCATCATTTCAGTATTGATGATTTTATTGGTAGATAGCTGGATGAGCGGGTTTAACACCTCAGGCTTTTTATCTGCAGCGGTATTAGCTATCGTGGTAACGGTTATTAAGGTAATACTTGATGCCGCTTTTGGTGTAGAGAAGTCGTAATGAAGCTTTTGGGATATAAGATAGGCTTTGGTGGCGGCAATTTTTTGAAACATCTTGGACACCTGAGTTCGATTAGACTAACTGTATATGGGTGTAAGTTGCTAAAATCAGACTAGTTGCATTTCGTAGTGGCAATTTTTTGAACCACCTTAGACACCTGAGTTCGATTAGACTAACTGTATATGGGTGTAAGATGCTAAAATCAGACTAGTTGTATTTCGTAGCGGCTTTTTTTGAAACACCTTAGACACCTGAGTTTTTTAATTATTCTAAGGTGTCTAAGGTGGTAATAGCTATCCCAAAATACTTCTGCTAATCACTAGTTTTTGTATTTCTGAGGTTCCCTCGTAAATCTGGGTAATTTTGGCATCACGCATTAATCGTTCTACGTGATATTCTTTAACGAAACCGTAGCCACCATGTATTTGCACCGCTTCAACGGTTACATCCATTGCTACTTTACTTGCGAAAAGTTTGGCCATTGATCCTTCTAACGTGTAAGGTAGTCCTTGATCTTTTAACCAAGCCGCTTTATGCACCAACAATCTGGCAGCCTCAATTTGAGTAGCCATATCAGCTAGTTTAAATGCAATAGCTTGATGATCTGCAATTGGTTTTCCGAAAGCTTTGCGTTCTTGTGCATAGGCTAATGCCAACTCGTAAGCTCCCGAAGCTATTCCCAGCGCCTGCGCTGCAATACCAATACGCCCGCCTTCTAAAGTTTTCATGGCGAATTTAAATCCAAAGCCGTCTTCGCCAATGCGATTTTCTTTAGGCACTTTCACATCGTTAAACATTAACGAGTGTGTATCAGACCCTCTAATACCTAACTTATTTTCTTTTGGACCTATAGTAAAACCAGGCGTTCCCTTCTCTACAATAAATACGTTAATTCCTTTGTGCTTAAGTTCCTTATGTGTTTGGGCAATTACCAAGTAAGTGCTTGCAGTGCCACCGTTTGTAATCCAGTTTTTAGTACCATTTAGCAGGTAGTAATCACCTTTATCTTCGGCGGTTGTATGTTGCGAGGTAGCATCTGAGCCTGCTTCAGGTTCTGATAAACAAAAGGCTCCGATTTTTTCGCCGGCGGCCAGCGGTTTCAAATATTTTTCTTTCTGTTCTTCGGTTCCATACTGCTCCAAACCGTAACATACCAAAGAGTTGTTTACAGAAACCACTACCGAAGCCGAGGCATCAATTTTGGAAAGTTCTTCCATTACCAACACGTAAGATACCGTGTCCATGCCGCCACCATTGTATTTTGGATCAACCATCATTCCCAGGAAGCCTAGCTCACCAAGTTTTTTTACTTGCTCAGCCGGGAATTTTTGGTGTTCGTCTCTTTCTATTACACCTGGTTTTAATTCGGTTTGGGCAAAATCTCGGGCGGCTTGCCTAATCATTTGCTGTTCTTCGCTTAATTCGAAATGCATAATTCAGGGTTATTTTTGGTTGCACCAAAGATAATACTTTAAAAACAATACTATGCAAACATAACAAATTTGTGTTAAATAGAATGGAGAGGTTATGGCCGAAAATCCTAATGAAATGAGCAACAACACAGCTATCCATCATTAGTTGATTTAAAAAGGCCTGATAATCTTCTTTGCTTTATGGAAAATCAAATACTTTTAACTCTAAATAATGTATAATTACATTTAAAAATTAACGCTATAAAATCAGCTCTATTAAAATCATGAAAAAACTCGCCTTTATATTTTTAATTGCCCTTACTAAAATTGCATTTTGCCAAAACTCAAAACAAGACACCACTTTGGTTTACAACAGCCCAATGTATACCAAAGACCCCGTACGGTCAAAATGGACGCCAGTTGTTAAAAAAGTTGGCGAGCTTTATCAGGTTACTTTTTACGATAAAAAAAATGTAGCACAGGAGCTGATCAACTTTGAAGACAAAGACCTGAAAGTAAGAAAAGGGGAATACGCCCGCTATATTGGCGGAAAAACTCAGAGCAAGGGAATGTACGATAAAGGCCATAAAAATGGAGAGTGGCTTACTTATGTTAAGGACGGGAGTCTTAAAAAGTCTGAAAACTTTTATTATGGAAAATTGGACGGCAGTTTTGCAGAGTACTGGGATGGGCAACAAATAAAAGAACAAGGCAGCTATGAAAATGGCCGTAAAATAGGCTTGTGGAAACTGTTTTATGAGGATGGCAAATTAGCAGGAGAGGAAAACTACGATGTTTATGGCAAAAAAGAAAAATCTAGCTATTTTCATAAAAATGGCGAGCCTGCTAAATACGAGGACTTGTTTACTTTACCGAGCTATGAAGGGGGATTAACTGAGTTCTACAACTTTTTGGGCACTAAAATACAATATCCACGCACCTCGGCAAGAGAGCGGATAGAAGGTACGGTTAAGTTAAGTTTCACCGTTAAAAAGGACGGCACCGTAGAAGATGTTAGTGTAATTTCGGCACCAAATGAAGAACTTGGCGAAGAAGCGATGAGGGTGCTTTCCATGTCGAGAAATTGGATTCCAGGAAAAATGTTTGGAGAGGTTGTTAACATTAAATACAATATCCCTATTAAGTTCAAATTACGTTAAAGCTTTTATCAAGGCGATATAATAATTGGGTTAAAACGTCGTTTTTAGTCCAAACAAATATCAAATACCAATGAAAAAACTTTTCAACCTATTTGCTATAGCCTTATTGGGCTTAAGCACAACCTTTGCTCAAACCACTCCTAGTGTAACCTCGGTAAAACAAGCGCCTAAAAAAGTTGCGGCTGCCGCTAAAACGGAGGCTAAAAAAGTTGAAGCGAAAGCACAAACTACCGCAGCCAAACTAAAAGCAGACGGTACGCCAGACATGCGTTACAAGGAAAACAAGGACGTTAAAACTGTTGTAGCAGGACCAACGAAAAAAGATGGCACCGCAGATATGCGATACAAAGCCAACAAGGCAGTGGCCAAAAAGAAAAACTAATTTTTCAGCAAATACATACGAAGGTTTTCATCTTCGTATGTATGCTACATCTCATTACGCTAATTCAATTGTTTCGCCAATTTCAGGTAAAAGCAATTGTTTTTGTGCTCTCTTAAAAATCTCGGTAGCCGTATATTTATCAATGGCAATTACCGGGAACGAATCGTAATGTACACCAATTACTTTATGGCAGTTTACATAATCGGCAGCAATGGTTGCGTCTTCAGCATCCATGGTATAATTGCCACCGATAGGCATAATGGCATATTCCAATTGATAAAGCTCCGCTAATAGTTTCATATCTAGCGTTAAGCCGGTATCTCCTGCGAAATAAATTTGTTTGCCATCTATATCCAACACATAGCCCGCAGGATTACCTCCATAAGAGCCATCTGGAAGGCTACTTGAGTGGGTTGCCGTTACCATTCTTACCGAGCCGAAATCAAATTTGAACTTACCAATGTTCATTTCGTGGATATTGGTTACCCCTTGATTTTGCAACCAAGCAGCAATTTCGGGCATGCAAATTACCTTAGCGCCTGTTCTTTTTGCAATCTCTACCAAATCAGCTACATGGTCGCCGTGGCCATGACTTACCAAAATATAATCGGCTTCAATTTTTTCTATGTCAACGTCTTTAGCTAAGGGGTTTCCTTTAATAAAAGGATCAAATAAAAGTTTCACCGTAGCTGTTTCTAGCAAGAAACATGATTGTCCAAAATATGTGTATTTCATCTTCAAGATTTAAATTAACTTATAACTTGATACTTTACTTATCCACCAAACAAACCACCGAAACCACCAAGCATATCCTTAGCTGCCGATTGCATCTCTGTTGCACTTACTTGGTCGGCTTGTGCCAAAGCTTTATTTACGGCTGCCTGTAATAGCTCTTCCAACTCCTCCTTGTCGGCCTGCTCATAAAACTCATCTGCTATTTCAATGTTTGTGATTGCCTTGTTAGCTGTTGCGGTTACCTTAATTGCACCACCTTCTACTTCGCCAAAAACGGAAACACTATCCAATCTTTTTTTGATTTCTTCGGCTTTGCCTTGCGCAGCCATTAATTTATCGAACATGTAATTATAATTTTAGGATCAAAAGTAAAAATTAAAAACGCCTTTTATACAACTCCAGCATTGCACAAAATAACTTGAAGTGCAGCAAAAGGTTTTAATAGGCAAAAAATTTAACAGAAAGATTACAAGGTTATGCCACGACGGAGAGCCGTTTATTTAAGATTGCTTACTTATTGATGCCGGTAATTTGAAGCTCCACACGCCTATCTGCTTTTTCACCTTTGCCTAATGGAAAATTGGCCATCATTCCTTTGTAGCTAAGCCGTTTAGGATCCACACCTTTGTAAATCAGGTAATCGTAAATGATTTTTGCCCTAGCTTGAGAGAGGTTGTATTCGCCCGTTTCGAAATCTTTTACATCCCTACCGGGAGGATTACAGCAGATATGCCCTAATATGGCAATGTTATATTGTTTTTTTTCCTTGATAATTTTAGTGATTCTTTCCAGCACGGGGATTGATTCTTGTAAAAGAACAGATCGGCTGTTTTCAAAAAGGATATTTTCCAATACAATTTTATCCCCAACCTTAAGCGTGTCAGACAGGATGTTGTCATTGGAATGAAGTGTTTTGGCCACATAGCCAATTACTAAATCCACCCTTCTATTGTAAGCTCGCTGCTCTATTACATTTTGCGGATTTGCCAAGTTGACCTTCCCATTGCCCGTTAAAAGTTTCACTTTATCAGTGTTAATGGCTAATTCTTCCAGCAACGCCTTAATGTAATTGGCTCGCTTTACCGAAAGCGTATCGTTATAGCCTTTTCTACCTCTATCATCACAATAACCCAATATAGAAATAGAAGTAATTTCTTTGGTATCAAGTTCGCTTACAAACTGCTTAAAGGCCTCTTTTTGTCGTTCGTCCAATACACTTAGGTCTGTTTCAAAAAAGAAACTAGTAATCTTTTGCGTTTGCGCAAAAACGGTTCTGGAAGAGAGAACGAAACAGAAGAGGATTAATATCAAACCCTTATTTAGCATAGATGTACATCATTTGGCCACATAAAGATAAAAAAACTTAGTTCTTTACAAAAAAAGCGGCCGAATTAACGTACAACTATGTTGGATATTAGGGCTTCGCTCTCAAATAAGGCGATGGCCAATGCGCTTCGTCGCCAAGCTCAGCAGCTGCCGATAATGGAAAGTATGGATTTCTCAGCAGCTCTCTGGCCATAAAAATCAAATCCGCTTCGCCGCGTTGCAATATATCCTCGGCTTGTTGAGCATCAGTTATTAAACCTACAGCGCCCGTTAAAATACCAGCCTGTTTTTTAATATCAGCGGCAAATTCAACTTGATAATTTGGGCCCACGGGAATTTCCTGCTCTCTGGCTAAACCGCCTGTGGAGGTGTCAATCAAATCTACGTTAAGGTTTTTCAAAACTTGCGCTAAACGAACGGATGATGCCGCATCCCAGCCACCTTGTACCCAATCGGTAGCGGAAATACGTACAAAAAGTGCTTTATCAGAAGGCCATACTTCTTGAACTGCGCTGATAATTTCCAGAAGCAGCCTGATTCTATTTTCAAACGAGCCACCATACTCATCAGTACGCTGGTTGCTTAGCGGCGACAAAAACTGATGAACAAGGTAACCATGTGCAGCGTGGATTTCTATCACATCAAACCCTGCAGCAAGTGACCTCTTTGCGGCTGCTTTAAAATCGGCTTTCACCTTCTCAATACCTGCTTTGTCTAAAGCGAAAGGCATTTTATCTTTCGGATTAAATTGAATTGCCGACGGCGCTACAGGTTGCCAGCCACCATTTTCATCGCTTAGTTGCGCAGGAGTTTCCCAAGGGATATCGAAGCTAGCTTTACGACCAGCATGTGCCAGTTGAATACCGATAAGGGCATCGTTTTGGTGTACAAAATCCACTATTTCTTGCAGTTTGGGCAAATGTTCATCTTTCCAAATCCCTAAATCAGCGATGGAAATTCTACCTTCTGGCGATACCGCTGCAGCTTCTGTAATGATTAGCCCGGCTCCTCCAACAGCTCTGCTACCTAGATGTACCAAATGCCATTGATTAGCAAAACCATCTACTGCCGAGTACTGGCACATTGGAGAAACTACTATTCTATTTTTTAACCTTAGATTTTTTATTTGGATGGGAGTATATAGTAACGACATTGTTTGAATATTTTTAATACAAATTAACAGCTATGAATAAATTTTGTGCTGATACAGGAGCAAACATGACCGTAAACCGACTAATGGCAAACGTAACGACTAGAGTTTAGCTATTGGCATGTAGCCCAGCACAATCTCGTCATTGGGTAAATTGGCTTGCGGTGTAAACTGTAAACGGTATTGTAATTTCATTTCGGCAGGCAAAACATCTTCAATGTCAAAAACATCATCTACATCTACACCGTATTTATCATCAATATGCGGACTAAAAAACTGCTGATAAAACTCGCTGTCTTTTGCCTTTTTTATGGCTTCGGCTTTGCTTTCTGCCACTATTAACATTTTGTGGTGCAATTCATCAAAAACCTCCTTTTGGTATCCGCCCAAGTTCATAAAAAACAAACGTTTGGAGGAAGCACCCATTTGATCATCAGTTGCAGCGATAACTTCTACTTTGTAACCCTCTACCGAAACAACTTCTCTGTATGCATCTAGGTGAATTTTACCTTCAGCCTCAGGCCAAAAATCGGTAATAGAGGGAACCAAATCCTTTACTTTATCGGCAATGCCAAAGAAAATATCATGTTGCTCAGTATGCCTTCCTTTGGGTTTACAGCCCAGTAAAATCATGTACAATTTATTACTCATCTTGATTTTTATTGTTTTAATTTATCATGTAAAACGCTCTACATAAGTGCAAACAAAAATAACCAATTCCATGTTCTACGAATAAAAATCTTATGCCTATCAATTCAATGCCTCCAGATGGTGGAATGCACTACACGGAGACCAATATGGAACACCTATTTCCTGAGCCTTTTAATGCGGTTACTGCTGTTTTATTTTTGTTTATCGCCATTTTTTGGACCGTAAAAATTAAGGGAAATTTCAAACAACATCCATTTTTAAGCTATTGTATTACTTTGCTTTATATTGGCGGCATAGGTGGTACCATTTACCACTCGTTTAGGCAGTGGCCCGTTTTTATTATGATGGACTGGTTGCCAATTATGCTGCTTTGTGTCTCAGCTGGAATGTACTTTTTGGCTAAACGCACCAAGTGGTATTATGCCTTGCTGATGATTTTAGGCTATTTTTTACTGCAGCTGAGCTTAAGAAGCTATTTTACTGGCAGTAACGAGCACCTATTTATCAACGTAAATTATGCGTTGCTAGCTTTAATTGTTTTACTTCCGGTGTTAAGTTATTTGATTTACACCAATTGGAAGGCTGCAAAATGGGTAGGCTTCGCTTTGCTGGCATTTATTTTTGCCCTTACTTTTAGGGTGGTAGATAAATGGGCTTGGTTAAGCATTGGCACACATTTTTTATGGCATAGTTTCGGCGCTATTGCTACCTACTGCATGTTCAATTACATTTACCTTACGCAAAGGCTAGGAAGCACAAACAATTAATTTTCTTTAGGTAAGCGACAATTAAAACTAACTATCCGATATAGCTAATTCGCATTAACTGCGTTATAGGTCCAATTTTTAAGAAAGTCTGTAATCAATTTCACGCTGTGGCCCTTTCCCTGTTCTAAGTAGGCTGAGTTTTGGATATGAATTACCTCACCATTACCATCTAAAATTAAAAACACTGGAAAGCCAAAACGACCTGGATTTTTCAACTTTTTCAATACTGCTTCATTTTTATTCTCAGGGCTATAGTTCACCAAAACCACTTCGAAATTGTTAGTTAGGTACTGCTTAAGTTCAGGGGTATCATTTACTAGTTGATGAAACCTTAAACACCAAACACACCAGTTGCCGCCAACCTGCACAAATACGTGTTTATTTTGCTTTTTTGCTTTTGCTACAGCGGCGTCGATATCAGCTTGTGCATTTGCCGACGGGTTATAAATTTTCACCGCCTGTGGCGCTTCGGTGCTGGTGGCTGTTTTATCTTGTGCTTTACTGTTTGATAAACCAAAGCTTACGAAGGTTAAAAAAATCAAGAGTTTCTTTATCATCTTTATAAGTTACTAAAAATTACTGCGGCAAATATAGCCACACAAAAATTGTCTACTGTTTTTATAGAGTAAATTTTTTGAGCTGCTGCTTTTGTTATATTTGCATGAATGAGTTTGTTTTTAAATCTACATACCCACCAAACCAAACAGGCGCCGGGAGTTGTTGCTATTCAAAGCATTTCTTTGAGCGAAAGCACTTTTTTAGCCATGCCTAAAACAAAGCCAATTTCTATCGGGATTCATCCGTGGTATGGCAAGCTTGCTGAACTTTCTACTTATATGAAATACCTTACTGTGCTTGCCAAGCAGGATAACGTGAAGCTAATTGGCGAATGCGGTTTAGATAAACTGCAGGGCGAGCCTATGGCCAGCCAAATACAATTGTTAGAAGCACAGATGAATTTGGCAGAACAATTAAAAAAGCCACTGATTTTGCATTGTGTTAAAGCTTTTGATGAACTGATTGCGTTAAAAAAGAAGATGAACCCTAGCGTTCCGCTGATTATCCATGGCTTCGCTAAAAAGAAAGAACTTGCGGTACAACTGATCAATCAAGGTTTTTACTTGTCATTTGGTGCGGCGGTTTTAACATCCGAAGCAGTAGCTGCTACATTGCAACAACTAGATGCTCCGTTTTTTCTGGAAACTGATGATGCGCAGGTTGATATTGAAGCCATTTACACCAAAGTGGCTGAATTAAAGAAAATAACAGTAGATGAATTGAAAGATGTTATTTTTGCCAACTGGAAAAACATTGGTTTATAGTGATTCTGTTGGTTGTTTAAGCCTCCAAATCCACTTTTGAATTTTAATTTTACTTTTAAGATGTCTGATTTAGCTTGGTTATCGCGTTCGGCGCTATTGGTGGGAAACGAGGGAATTGATTTATTGCAGCAAAAGCATGTTTTAGTTGTTGGCTTAGGTGGCGTGGGCTCTTTTGCGGCCGAGTTTATTTGTCGTAGCGGCGTGGGCGAAATGACTATTGTAGACGGTGATGTTGTTGACCCGAGTAATAGGAACCGACAATTGCCGGCACTGGCTACCAACCACGGCGTTAGCAAAGCACAAATTATGCAGGAACGTTTATTGGCCATCAATCCGGAATTAAAATTGCACGTGGTACAAGATTTTTTAACCCCTCAAAAATGCAGGGAAATTTTGGCAACCAAGTTTGATTATGTGATGGATTGTATCGACAGTATTACGCCAAAGGTAACCTTGCTTTCCACTGCTTTACAATTTAACCTTCCTATTGTAAGCTCAATGGGAGCTGGTGGAAAATTAGATCCAACTAAATTACGTACCACCTACCTCACTGATACCTACCAATGTGTTTTTGCACAATACGTGCGCAAGCGCTTGAAAAAATTAGGTAACGCAAGTACCATAAAGGCCGTGTTTTCTATCGAAGAAGTGATGAAAGAATCGTTAATTATGACTGACGGATCGAACTTTAAAAGATCAGCTTACGGAACAATTTCTTACTTGCCCGCTGCCTTTGGTGGTGTTTGTGCATCGGTAGCAATTAGGGATTTATTGGGCTACAAAATAGCTATCGAAAAACGCCCAGAGCGCATCAGCAAAAAAGCGATAATCAAATCAAAAAAGAAGGATCAACCGAAGGACAAATAGTTTGCGCTAAATAACTTTTCTAACTGACGGAAATCATTTTCAACCGCTTTGGCATAGGCTAACTTAGTCCAATGCAAAATCAGTTTATCAGGGTTACCAAAGAGTTTAAGTTTGATATGGCCCATGCGCTTTTTAATTACGATGGGCCCTGTAAAAATATCCACGGACATACTTACCGCCTACAGGTTACAGTGGGAGGATACGCTAATCAGGATCCTCAAAACACCAAATGTGGTATGTTGATAGATTTTGGCAGCCTCAACAAAATCATAACTGAAAACGTCATTAACAAATTTGACCATGCTTTAGTGCTTAACGAAGCTGTGCCGGCCTCCTTAAGAGCAGGCTGTTATGCCATTTCTGAAAAAGTGCATTTCGTTTCATTTCAGCCTACTTGCGAAAATTTATTGATGCAAATAAGATTCACACTGCAACGTGTTTTTGATGAGATTGGCTTTATTTTACAGGCAGTACGCTTATACGAAACACCAAATTCCTGGGCAGAGTGGCGCAAGGAAGATCAGCAGAAAGCATTCTAAGTATTTATGGGATTTGCTGTTCTGCTACTTGCAATTCCCCTCTCGTAGAGGGGTGCCCAACGGGCGGGGTGTTTAAAAGATTTAGAAAATAGTTAGCTTTAACTAAAGCTATCTTATGAAATCAATTACAATAAACGGTATCCCAATAAGTCAATCCTACAAATCTGCACTGCCCTACAATCCAAAATTAAAAGAAAGAGCCAAAAACCTTCGTTATTCGTCAAACCTTCCAGAAGTCCTATTTTGGACGCGAGTATCTAAAGGTAAATTTTATGGTTTGGATTTCGACAGACAACGAATAATTGGAAATTACATAGTTGATTTTTATGTACGACAACTCAGCCTGGTTATAGAAATAGATGGTGCCAGTCATGATTTCGATGGAGATTACGATGAGCGAAGAGAAACATATCTAATATCTTTAGGATTAAAAGTTTATCGAATTAGAGTTGTAGATGTGCTTAAAAATATGGATTTTGTGTCGATTGGATTAGAACATTTTATTGTCGAAAATTATGGCGTGAACTTATAGACACCCCGGTCTTCGACCACCCCTCTACGAGAGGGGAATTGACGGTCCAACACATTTTTTTCTGAACGGAGAAAAAGACGGCGTCTTTACATGAAACTTAAAATGGCGATAAAACCTCTTAAAATATTACAAGCATCGGCGGGATCAGGCAAAACCTTTAATTTGGCAGCGCATTATTTGAGCTTGCTTTTCAGCGGCGAAAACAAGTACCGAGAAATATTGGCGGTAACATTTACCAACAAGGCTACCGAGGAAATGAAAACCCGAATACTTGAGGTTTTAAAAGGCTTTGCCACTGGCGATTCATCCAAAAAAATTGACGACTACCGGAAAATTGTGCTGGCTGCACATCCTGATTTAAATACAGAAGACCTAAAGCTGAAAGCCGATAAGGTTTACCGGAAAATACTACACGACTACAGCAGGTTCGCGGTTAGCACCATCGACGGTTTTGTACAAAAGGTAATTCGTGGCTTTGCGTTTGAGCTTGGCCTAAACGCCGATTATACCTTGGAGATGAATTACGACAAGGTGAAAGATGAACTGGTGCAAAAACTGGACGATAGCTTAAACCATAACCAGCAACTGCTGCAATGGATTATAGATTTAGCCTTAGAACGCATTGGCGAAAACAAAAGTTGGAACTACAAAACCGAGCTTAGCAACTTAATTAATGAGGTTTTCAAAGACAGCTATGAGATTTTTGAGACCGCAATAAATGCATTGGGTTTAGCAAGTTTAGATGAGCTTTTCAAAAACTACATCGGTGTTACTAAAGCCCAAATCAACTATTTTCAGGATAGATTGAAGGAGCTAGGCGCCGCAGCTTGGCAAACTTTCGAGAACCACCAAATTACCGCAGATCAGCTAAAAGGAAAATCCAGAAACGGACTGTTAAAAATACAGCATCTTTCACAAGGTGATTTCTCCAAATTGGATGCCGTTTTTAAACTGATAGACGAGCCGGCAGAATGGTTCCAAAAAGGTGTTGAACTATCTTCGTTTTACGATGAACTAAACGCGAAGCTGAAAGAAATCAAAGCTTTTCATGCGCAAAATTTAGCCAACTACAGCCTATCTGTAGCTTTTAATAAAAACCTGTATTACTTGCGTTTAATGCAAGAAGTTGCCGTGCTGCTGAGCGATTACCGGAATGAAAACGACAACCTGCTCATCAGCGATGCACAGAAGTTAATCACCGGAATTACAGACGATGCTGGCGATAATCCGTCGTTTATTTGGGAGAAAGTAGGCAACAAGTACCGCAATTTTCTATTTGATGAGTTTCAGGACACTTCCGTTAATCAATGGAAAAGTTTCCGCTCCATTTTGTCCAATGCAATGGCATCGCCAAGTCAAAAACATATTGATAATTTAATTGTAGGCGACACCAAACAATCCATTTATCGTTGGCGCAATGGCGATTGGAATATTCTTCATAAGCAGGCAAAGCAGGAAATTGGCGCTCATTTCGTAATTGATGATAACCTAGAAGAAAATTACCGTAGTACCGAGAATATCATCAATTTTAACAACTACCTGTATCAATCCTTGCCGCTATTGGTGCAAAATCAGCTAAACACCAATGTTACTGAAAAATCAGATGAGCTGCTGGAGTGGTGGGATGAAAATGGTTACAGCGACATTGTAACTTCGGTTTACGGCAATGCCAAACAAAAGCTATCACCATTTACCAAGCCGGGCGGCACTATAAAAGTAAAGCGTTTTGGCAAAGCCGATGCTAATGAGGATATCGATAGATTTACGGAAACGGTATATAGAGAAATTGCCCTTCAAGATGTTATTGAGGAAATCAAACGCTTAAAAGCTGAAAGTTCCTATCAAGCAAAAGATATCGCCATTTTGGTTCGATCCAATTTCGAAGCAATGCTTTGCGTTACCAGGTTAATGGAGCAAAACATTCCCGTTTTATCAGGCGAAGCGCTGATGATAGCCAACAATACTGCGGTGCAATTGATCATCAACACCTTGAAGGTTTTAGTTGGGATAGATACGCAAACAGCGCTTTATAAAGCCAATTGCATTGCGCTTTTCCATCGCCTACATCAAAAAGAAATTCAGCCCAATGCCTATTTAAGTTTAACAGGAAAATCATTGGGCAGCCTTAACAGCTTATTGCCTAAATCGCTTTGCGAAAATTGGCAAAACTGGATGCAGCTCCCTTTAATTGAGCTTGTTGAAAATTTAATTGAAGCTTACGGCATTGCCGATAAAAAGCAACATATTCCCTACTTATTAGCGTTCAGAGATTTGATTGCTAATGCTACGCGTTTAGGCGAAAAAGGCATCGTTAATTTCCTTTCCTGGTGGGATGAGGACGGCGTAAAAAAATCACTCCCATCGCCAGATGAGGCCGATGCGGTGCAGGTAATTACCATTCACAAATCAAAAGGATTAGCGTTTAGGGCTGTTTTTGTGCCTTTCTGTAATTGGGAATTAAAAACAAAAGCCAATTCAATTTTTTGGGTATCAGCCGCTGATACGGTGTATAAAGAGCTAGGTGGTATCCCATTAAAATTTGCGGAAGAACTCAGCAATTCCACTGTTGCTAAGGCATACTACAAGGAAGTTTTGGATAGCAATTTGGATGCCTTAAACATGCTTTATGTGGCTACCACTAGGGCAAAGGATTACCTTTATCTATCGGTGATGGAAAAGAAAGATGCCGCTGTAATTACCTCTGTAGGGGATGCGTTAGCCCAAGTAGTTACTACATTAAATGCTTCCGAAGAGGATGGTTTTAGTACAAGTAATAGGTATGAGCTGGTTGATGATGTAGTAGAAGAAACCAAGCCATCGGAAAACAACCGATTTGAATTGGATGCCTACCCGACTACCAATCGTTTATCGGCGCTGTATGTGGCCCCACAAGAACGCCACCTGCAACATGCGCTTAACATTGAGCAATCGGGGCGCTTAGGCTCCATTAAACATGAGGTTTTAGCGAATGCCACCACTCAAGCTGAAGTGGAAGATTGTTTGTTTGAAATGCTGACCAACGGCAGTATTGCCGAAAGTGAACTTGATGAAATAAAGCAGAGTGTGATGGAGGTGCTCAATCATCCGGAATTGAAAGCTTTGCTAGCGGAATCTACCGATAATATCATTGAAAAAAACATTGTAGATGCCAGCGGCAAATTGCACCGACCGGATAGAATTGTGATGCATCGTAATGGTATGGCTATTATTGATTATAAGTTCACACTTGAACAAACCGACCAACACATCGAGCAAATTTTGAACTATAAAAGCTTGTTAACGCAAATGGGCTTTTCTAAAGTAGAATGTTATTTGTTTTATGCAGTAACGCAGGAGTTGAAAGAAATTTAATATACATTTTCGTTATTCCGATGATAAAAGAAAGATAGATTCTTCGCTATGCTCAGAATGACAGGAGAGAAAAGTTATGCACCCGTTTTTAAAAGAAGTTGCCCAAGATTTAATTGCCAGATTTGGAGACGATTTACAGCATTGCGCTGTCGTTTTTAACAATAACCGCCCTGCCACCTACTTACGAAAATACTTAGCGGACATTATTCAAAAGCCTTTTTTTAGTCCGGCAATATATACCATACAAGAGTTTTTTGCAGGTAGTTTGAAAGAAAGGGTTGCCGATTTTTATTTGCAGTTTTTTACGCTGCTAAAAATATACAATCAGCTGTTGGCTAAGGAAGGTTTACCGGCAATGAAAAGCAGTCAGTTTTTCCCGCTGGCAAAAATTATGCTCAGCGATTTTGCGCAGATTGACAATGATTTGGTTAATGCCGATCAGCTTTACAAAGAAATGGAAGACATTGCGCAAATCAACTTGGAGTTCGATTATCTTTCTAAAGAACAATATGATTTTTTAGCACAGTTTTGGCAGTCGTACAGCCAAGGCAAACATAAAAAACAACAAGAACTATTCATTAAAATGTGGCGGAGGATGCCACAACTGTATCATCAATTTCATGAAGAGTTGCGTTCTCAAAACTATATCACCAATGGACAGGTATATCGCCATTTGGCAAATACAGACTTAGCTAATTTAGATTTCATCAAGAATTTCAATAAAGGAAAGATTGTATTTGTGGGCTTCAATGCTTTAACACGTGCCGAGGCAAAGGTTTTTACGCAACTGCAAGAGGCAGGCAAGGCGCTTTTTTACTTTGATACTGACGATTATTACGTAGAAGACGAATTGCAAGAGGCTGGTTTGTTTTTACGTAAAAATCTAAATCAACTAGGGCTAAAAAACGTGTTTGAACATCACTATAATAGCTTTAAAGCCGAAAAGCATGTGGTAAACGTTTACAAAGTGCAGGGTCAAAGTGCACAAGCCAAAATCTTAAATCAAGTTATTACAAAAAACGATAATACCGAGGAGATAGGAAACACCGCCGTTATCCTAGCGGATGAAAGTTTGCTAATGCCAGCGTTGCAAACCATTAACGATGACATAGAAGTAAACGTAACAATGGGTTTTGCTTTGGCTAGTTCTACAGTGTTTGGTTTGGCCGATTTGTGGCTTAACACGCAACTTGAGCTTAGGGATAATGAGGCAATCAGCTACCAAAGTTTAGAGGCTTTTGTAACCCATCCGCTCACCGGACTAAGTTCCAAACTCAAAACAAATATTCAGGAGGCGCTGCTTAAGGATAATGTGATCAGCATTGATTTGCCACGCCTACATAAGCAGGGCGGAATTTTAGCACAGTTTTATCATAAAGTTAGCAACCCCGCCGAATTAGTAAATGAACTATTAAAGGTGATGCGCTACTTGCTTTCGCGTTTATCTACACAAAAATCACTCAAAAAAATTGATGCTGATTTATTCGTGAAAACCATTGAAGAGTTAACTAGGCTTAACGATACGTTGAAAGGATTTTTAGCGCAGGAAGAGTTTCGCTTTGTGGTACAACTGATACAGAAATCGTTACAAGGGGTTTCCGTTCCTTTAAGTGGAGATCCATTAAAAGGCGTACAACTAATGGGCTTATTGGAAAGCCGAAACTTGAACTTCGACACGGTAGTTTTCCTAGGCTTTAACGAAGGAATTATCCCGAAAACTTCTATTGGAAATAGTTTTATTCCTGATAATATCCGCAGAGCTTATGGGCTGCCAGTGTTAGAAAACCTTGATGCCATTTCTTCATACATGGTGTATCGTCTATTGCAAAGAGCTAAAAATATCAATTTTGTCTATAACAATCTTACCGATGAAAATAACTCGGGCGAAGTGAGCAGAATTTTAAGGCAATTGGAATATGAAAGTTCTTTTGAGTTCAACTACAAAACCCTAGATTTACCTGTTGCTACCGAGTTTAAGGAGCCGTTTGCAGTTGATAAAACACATCCCGACGTACAAAGGGCATTACAACGCTACTTAACTGGCGAGCGGGTTTTATCTCCTTCGGCATTAACGATGTACATCGCCAATCCCATCGATTTCTTTTTCCGATATATTGCTGAAATTAAGGAGCCAGAAGAGGTAACCGCGGTAATTGAAGCCAATCAAATTGGTTCCATTTTACACAAAGTGATGGAATACTTCTACGAAACTGAAATTAACAAAGAGGTAACGGCGGATCTCATCAAAATCAAAAGGAAACAGGTGCAAACACTAATTACAAAGGCCTTCAATTTTGTGATGACCAACAAAGAAGAAAGCACTTTGGAGTATTCGGGAATGCAGAAAGTAATACTTGCCATTGTAGAGGCTTATGTAGATATTATTTTGAACAGAGATGAAACTGATGCGCCTTTCAGAATTATAAGCTTGGAAGAAAAGATTAGTACTGAGCTAGAATTTGAGTTGAACGGGAAGATGGAACGGGTAAAATTATTTGGTTTTATTGATAGGGTGGATGAAAAAAATGGCGTTACTCGTATTATCGATTACAAAACCGGCAGCGATAAACTTACATTTTCGGATATCGACAAGCTGTTTAATACCGATGGGAAGCATATTAACAAAGCCCTGATACAGACCTTGATTTACACCTATGCCTACGAAAGGCAGTCGGGAAAAACAGGCGTTGAACCTAACTTGTTTGTTGTTAAAACAATGGCCGATGGCAATGTTTATTTTCGTTCTAGAAAATCTACCCTTTCGGAATCCTATTTGGCAGAAACTAAACCTTTGTTTTTAGCAGAACTGCAGATCAAGATAGCTGAGCTATTTGACCTCAATGTGCCTTTTAGAGCTAGCCAACAACCAGACAATTATACCTATTCTATTTACAAAACTCTATTTAATGCCTAGCATAATATTTTTATCTGTTGGCTGAAGCCAACAGCAATGAATAATATCTTTCGACGATATCTCTTTGCACCAAGCCAGCGGCAAATGAATTAGACGATTAGATTTTCATTGCAGTCAGCTTTAGCCAACAGCAATGAATAAATATATTCTTTGAGATATCTCTTTGCACCAAGTCAGCGGCAAATGAATTAGACGATTAGATTTTCATTGCCGTCGGCTTTAGCCAACAGCAATGAATAAATATATTTCGATGATATTTCTTTGCGCCAAGCCAGCGGCAAATGAATTGGAAGATTTAATGTAGATAATTAGCTAAAGCCAACAGCAATGAATAATATCTTTCGACGATATTTCTTTGCGCAAAGCCAGCGGCAAATGAATTGGATGATTAGATTTTCATTGCCGTCGGCTTTAGCTGACGGCAATGATGATTGCATTCAAATGGCTTTAGCCATTTTTTGGGGTTAAATTGTTGATGAATAATAACATTTTGCTATCTTGTTTACACCAAATGAAAAACTATGTCATACACCAGAATTTGGGTGCATCTAGTATTTGCAACCAAGCACAGGGCTCCTTTACTATCTACGGACATTAGGTATAAAATCCAGAGACACATTATCCAAAACTGTAAAGAAAAATCTATTTACCTACAATCAATTAATGGTTATACCGACCATATGCATTGCCTAATTGTGTTAGGTAGAGACCAAACCATTGCCAAAATCGCACAGCTTATCAAGGGAGAGTCCGCTTTTTGGATTAACAAAAACCAACTTACAAAGCAGCATTTCGTATGGCAAGATGATTATTTTGCCATTTCCGTAAGCGAATCAATTGTGCCTAAGGTGGTTGCCTATATTAAAAATCAGGAGCAACATCATGCCAAGAAATCTTTTGAAAATGAATGGAATGAATTTACAGCGAGATACGGATTTCAAATCGACCAAGATTAAAATTTCGCTAACATCTTTACTTCGAATTAAAACTAAACTAAAATCCTAAATTGCGTTATGTTGAATTTGAACTTTAATCCATTTCCAGAATTAAAAACAAAACGTTTGCTTCTAAGGCAAGTAATGCCAACCGACGCTAAATTGGTAATGCGAATTAGGGGTAATGAAGAAGCCATGCGTTACATTCCAAGACCAAGAGCTAACACCGTGGAAGATGCCCTCGCTGTAGTGAAAATGCTTACGGATGGCATCAACGACGGCAAATCTATTAATTGGGCAATTGCAGATATTAACGAGCCAGCAGAGATATTTGGCATTATGGGCTATGTAAATTTCTACCTTGAACAAAATAAGGCCGAAATAGGCTATATGTTACATCCTGATTATTGGGGGAAAGGATATGTACCGGAGGCCATTTTGGAAGTGGAGAGGTTCGGCTTTGAGCAAATTAACCTGCAAGCTATAGAAGCGAAAATAGATCCTAGGAATGATAACTCTAGAAAAATTCTACGGAGAAATAATTATCAGTTTGACCGACTTGTAAAAAAAGAGATGACTTTTCAAGGTGAAGACTTAGACTCTGAATATTACATTAAAAATCGTATCCAATAACCACTATATTCGTGTATGTATAGTTTAGGTAGAACAACGTTTGAAGCTCAAACAGTAGAACAGGCAGCAAAATCTTATGCTGAGTTTTATAAAAATGCTTACATGGCAAGAACGCTTAAAAATTACAAATTACCTAAATGGCATAACGTTAAATTACCCAGAACAGAATCTTCCACGAACGGAAAGAACTTCATTTTCCGCTTCTTCAAGAAATAATAATAGACAACAAAAGCTGCCGGACGGACCAAATACCGAGATGACTTAGAAAATTTATAATATGCTACAAACCGCAGTACCCATCCTCGCCTCGCTGAATGCCGAGGAAACCATACAGTTTTACACTCAACAAATGGGCTTCACCTTCCACAATAACTGGGATGGATACCTTATTTTCAGTAGAGATGAAATTCAAATTCACTTATGGCCAACCAGCGATGAAGATGTGCCAAAAAACACGGGCTGTTATGTAAACGTAACGGAAGTTGATTTACTTTATGCCGAGTATCAGGCCAAAGCACTGATTCATCCAAACGGAAAACTAGAAAGCAAACCTTGGGGCATGCGCCAATTTTCTATTTTGGATAACAATGGAAACATTATTCATTTTGGAGAAGACATCTCGAAACGCCACTAAGCATATTTCAGATTTTCATTTGGCAAAAGTGCTCATTCAAAACATTTTCTACTGCCAAAAAGCCAAATATAATATTACAATTACGAGCTTTTTGAACCTTTGCAAAGCAATAAACTAATAATTATATTTGCGACGTTAATTTTCAACAAAACAATGAGAGAAATCCAATTCAGAGAAGCATTACGCGAAGCATTGAGCGAAGAAATGCGCAAAGATGAGAACATTTTCATGATGGGCGAAGAGGTTGCGCAATATAACGGAGCCTATAAGGTTAGTCAGGGTATGTTAGACGAGTTTGGTGATAAACGCATTATTGACACGCCAATTGCCGAGCTTGGTTTTGCAGGTATTGGAATTGGAGCAGCTATGAACGGTTTAAAACCAATTATCGAGTTCATGACGTTCAACTTCTCGTTGGTGGCTATTGATCAAATCATTAACTCGGCAGCCAAAATGTTGTCAATGAGTGGTGGTCAATTCTCAGTTCCAATTGTTTTCCGTGGCCCAACTGGTAATGCTGGTCAATTAGCAGCACAACACTCACAAAACTTTGAAAACTGGTATGCTAACTGCCCAGGTTTAAAAGTGGTAGTTCCGGCTACGCCTTATGATGCAAAAGGTTTACTTAAACAAGCTATATTAGATCCAGATCCTGTAATTTTCATGGAATCGGAAGTAATGTACGGCGATAAAGGAGATGTACCAGCTGAAGAATATTACTTAGAGCTAGGTAAAGCCAATGTAGTTAAAGAAGGTACTGATGTAACCATCGTTACTTTTGGTAAAATGTTAACTCGTGTGGTTAACCCCGCTATTGAGGAGCTTACTAAAGAAGGTATCAACGCCGAGGTAATTGATTTACGTACCGTACGTCCAATTGATTATGCTACAATCATCAACTCTGTTAAGAAAACAAACCGCTTAGTAGTGGTTGAAGAGGCTTGGCCATTGGCTTCTATCTCTTCAGAAATTGCATTTAACGTACAGAAAAACGCATTTGATCATTTAGATGCTCCTGTAATTCGCGTTACTTGTGCTGATGTGCCGCTTCCGTATGCACCTACTTTAATTGCTGCCAGCTTACCAAACGCTGAAAAAGTTGTTAAAGCGGTTAAAGAAGTAATGTATATCAAGAAATAATTTATGCGCCAGTAAAATGGCACTTCGATACAAATCCCGTTCATTAAATGAGCGGGATTTTTTTTGTGATTAATTCCCATTCTCGCAAAATTCAATAGGCCGCACCCTTTGAAATAGACGCTACATTTTTCTCTTGCCTTAAATTTTATTAAATTGCAGTTTTAAAAGAGATTTATAATGAAAAAGTTTTTATCAGCGCTTTTCCTACTTACAATAATGACTACAATGGCTTTCGCACAAGCCAACAAAATGCCTACTCCGGAAGAACTGGCCAAAAAAAATGTAGATGAACTTGAAACTAGGTTGAAATTGAGTTCTACCCAAAAAAGCGTTATTTACAACTATGCCTATAACTTCGCTAAAGAGCAGGTAACGTTGATGAAAAAACAACAAGCTACAGGCTATAATGATGAAGAAGTAACTAAGCTTTATCGTTTAAATAACGAAACCAATAAAAGCATTAAAGCCGTATTAAAGCCGGAGCAAGTAATTGAATACGACAAAGTGGTAGAAGAGCGCTTGGCAGGTATCGATCCTAAAAAGAAGAAAAAAGCTAAAAAGGGAGAAGAGGAAGAAAAAATAGTAGGCATTGAGGGATTAAAATCAGTAAAAGCAGGCCAGCTGTGAGCCTATCGCTGCTAGATTATCTTTTCACTATCATACACCTGCTTATTATTGGTGCCAACCTTTTACTTTGGATTTGGCCTAAAACACGTAAACTTCATTTATACATTGTTGGCATTACGCTGTTTTGCTGGCTTTTTTTAGGAATTTGGTATGGAATAGGTTATTGCCCCGTTACAGATTGGCAGTGGCAAATCAAAAGCAAATTGGGCGAAACTAATTTGCCCAATTCGTTTGTGAAATATCATTTGGATAACATTACCGGCTTAAATATTCCTGATACAACAGTAGATTTTATTACACTGGGAACATTTTTAGTTGCCATTATATGTTCGGTTAAGCTGAACTTTTTTAGCAACTCCGCATCGGCTAAACAATAACTTTTTCTCCGTTACTATCTGTGCCGCTTACAAAAAATCTATAAATATTGGTGATTTTCCAGTCTCCATTTTTATCACGTTCCAATACCAAATAGTTTTTGTGCTTCCCATCAAATCCTTTGTAGTTTACATTTACTTCGGCCATTACCATACCATCAGTTGCGGTTAACACTTTGGAGCTAATTTCGCAGCTCTGTTGTACTGCACCGCCATTTTTTTTCATCTCGGCAATAATAGCTGCCGCATCATGCTTCACTGCTCTTACATCTCTATTAAATGAAAAGAGCGCATCTTCACTAAGCAGACTTTTGAACTTTTTATAATCGTTATTTAGATAGCTTTGCATGTAGGCTTTTACTACACTTTGGTAGGTAGTGTTGTCAGGTTTGTCATTTGCTTTAAGCGTACTTGCGATGGTGATACCTAGTATTAACATCGCTAAAATTCTTTGTTTCATCGTTTTGTATGTTTATTAACCTAAAGCTCGGTCAAATCTTTAATAAACGATATGCAAAAAACACCTATAGTGCTGAGTAACAGATTTGTGAAAAATCAAAAAAGGCTATCTCAAAAGTTGCTCCGCTAGCGCCCAAATCATAAGTAATGAATTTGAACAAGAACCAACCTTTAAGACAGCCTCTTAAAGCTTATAAAATTAGAAGAATTAGTATCCTGGGTTTTGCTGTGGTTTTAATACCGGATTGGCATCTAACTCCGTTTGAGGAATTGGCGACACCAATCTGTTAGCTCCCGAAGGGAAATTCACAATTCTCCAGTGCACTGTAGAACCTGTTCTATCAACGCCTTTCTTTGTACGCAACAAGTCGAAAAACTTATGACCTTCGCCAAATAGCTCTTTATTTCTTTCAGTAAGGATTTCTTCGATAAGTGCATTACCCGTGTTTGCCGATACCACAGTTGCTACGCCAGCACGTTGCTGTATCGCTAATAGCGCCGCTTTTGCTGCAGGTTCATTAGCTACACCTTGACGGGCTTCTGCCTCTGCTTCGATCAGGTACATTTCGGATGAACGCATTAACACTTGGTTATTGGCGTTGGTAGTTGTAAAATCGAATTTGTTGATTAGCCAGCCTTCGCCTCTTCTGCGATACGCACCTGTACTAGCTGCTGCAGTTGGACTGCTTTTAACTAAAAACTGTTTTTTACGCTCATCATTTGTAGCAAACGAATCAAAGAAATTATCAGTTACCCTAAAACTAGAATAACCCACGTCATAAGGATCATAAAAAGACGAAACCATCAAAAATCCCTGATTATCATCTGTACGAACGTTGATGCCGTAAATCCACTCTGAAGTTGGGTTGTTGAAGCCCGTTAACAAAGCCGCAGCCGAACTCAATGGTCTGGTTGCTCTGGCCAATTTTGCGTATCTGCTTGCTTCCGACCAGTTTTCCATGTTCAAATAAACACGTGCCAAATAGCCTTGTACCGCAGCTGGATTAACCCTGTAAATATTGGTACGGGCAGGTAAATTTGCTTCGGCAAACTTCAAATCTTCAATGATAAAATCGTAAACTTCTTTTACGGTACCTCTTGTTGGAGAAACTTCATCTGGCCCAAGCGGTTTTCTTAGAATTGGCACGCCTAATGCATTTGGATTTACGCTATAAGGCTGAGAAAACCAACGCACCAACCAAAAGTAAGTAATGGCTCTCAACGCCCTAGCCTCTGCCAAATATTCGGTTTTTTGCGCATCTGTAATTGGCGCCGTAGGGATATACTCCACAAACTGATTGGCATTAGAAATTACTTTGTAACTGTACTGCCACCAAGTAAATACATCACTATTATTTACCGTTTCTGTAAACTGATATTGCGCTACAAAACGGTTATAGTTAGCGCCACCACTAACAATCATTACGTCATTGCCTTTTACATCGGCACTCAAAATCATGTTGTTGGTGTAGCCTGAAAAGGTAGTCAAATCATAAATACCGGTCATTGCTGCCTGTATTTTTGCTGGCGAAGAAAAAGCTTCTTTGGCATTAATTTGCGCCGTAGGACTCACCTCCAAAAACTCTTTCTTACATGCTGTTGCTCCGGTTAATACCAGTAATGCAAAAGCTATATTTTTTATCTTATTTATCTGTTTCATCTTTTGTCAATTAAAATCCAACGTTAAGGCCAAAAGTGTAAGTTTTGATATTTGGCACATCAAAATTAGCTAGTCCGGTTAGGGCAACTTCTGGATCCATTCCTTTATGCTTAGCGAAGGTTAAAATGTTCTCTGCAGAAACGTATAACCTAACATTTTGTAGTTTAAGCGACTGTAACCAACTATTTTTCACGGTATAACCTAAGCTTACGTTTTTAACACGCATGTAAGATCCATCGTACAAGAATCTTGATGACTCATTGTTACCCAAATCGGTATTGTTGATTACAAACCTTGGTACATCGGTGATATCTCCTGGTTTTCTCCAGCTTCTATCCATATCGGTTGATAATTGTGTACCTACCTGGCTACCGCTGTGCATAATCATTTGATACAAGCCATCGTATATTTTACCTCCCAAAGAGAAGTAAGTTAAAATGCTCATGTCAAAATCTTTATACCTGAAGTTATTGTTAAGACCTCCAGTAAACTTAGGAAGCGACGAGCCTAAACCATCGTAACGCGTAGCTGTCGACCAATCTTTAGTGGTGATTCTGCCGCTAGCATCATCTTTGTACCACATTGGGCGTCCATCAGCAGGGTCAACACCAGCATACTCTCTCAAATACCACTGATAACGATCACCACCAACTTTCCAGCGTTTGGTGCCGTCAATCACTTCGTTTTGAGTCATTTGGTTAATTTTATTTTTGTTAGATGTGATGTTTAAAGATACATCCCAAGTGAAGTTTGAATTTTTCACCGGCGTACCATTTAACAACACCTCAACACCGTAGTTATCCATGGAAGCAAGGTTGGTAGTAAGGTCATCAAAACCGGTTAAACGAGTTAACTGGCGGCCAAATAAAATTCCTTTTGAACCTCTTTTGTAATAAGAAACCTCACCGCCAAATCTGCCTTTGAACAAGCTAAACTCTAAACTCACATCAGTTGCAGCACTTTGCTCCCAGCGTAAGTTTGGATTGGCCAACTGCGTATACACAATACCCGATTGTCCCTCGTAGTTTCTTCCTAAACTGTACAAACCTTGCGCAGCGTATCTATCAATATTATCGTTACCTGATGTACCATAACTAGCTCTTAATTTTAATTCGTTGATCCAGTTCACATCAGATAAGAACTTCTCTCTTCCAATACGCCAAGCACCACCAAAAGAATAGAATGTTCCGTACTTGTTATTAGTTCCAAATACCGAAGAACCATCTCTTCTTAAACTACCTGAAACATAGTATTTGCTATCGAAATTATACTCTAAACGAGAGAAATAAGAAGCGAAACGTTTTTCGGTAAAGCTTGAAGTTGATGTATTTGGTGTTGATGCAGAAATTAACTCTTTAGTTCCTGGGAAAGCGAAACCAGTAGCTTGAGTGTAAATATAATCTTGCTTGTTTCTAAAAGCTTCCTGTCCAACTAACACATTTACGCTATGCTGGCCAAAGCTTTTGTTGTAGTTTAAGGTATTGATAAAAGTTAAGGTTATATCCTCTCTTGTATGTCTGTAACCTCTACCTTTTACACTTACACCATCACCGTGTTCCATGTTATAAAACTGGCGTTCGCGGTTGTTGATATAATCGGCAGCTACCGAAGTTTTTGCAGTAAAATTGTTCAAGAATTTTACCTCAGCATAAGGGTTTGTAATTACCCTTGCGGTTTTGGTGTTGTACTCGTTTAATTTTGATAAACCAACGGGGTTAAAATCAGGTGTAACTGGGTTAACATAGTTATAATCTGGGTTACCTTGTGCATCGTAAATTAAATTACCGTTTGCATCCCTGCGGTATAACGGATAAATGTTAGCTGTTTTATCCGCAAAGTTAATTGGATTTGCAGAGCCGGTGCCACCAGCTGGTGTGTTTTGCTGCGTGTAGGCTAAAGTGTTGTTGATACCCACTTTTAAAAAGCTACTTACATCAGAACTCCAGTTGAATTTTCCTGAGTAACGGTTAAAATCAGATGCGATTACAATACCTTTTTGGTTAAAATATCCGCCAGATACGAAAAATTTACTTTTCTCATTACCACCGCTTGCAGCTAAATCAATGTTTTGAGTAACGCCTCTACGTAGCACTTCATCACGCCAGTTGGTATCGTACAGTAACGCTGCGCCATTGTTTAACACGCCGTTTGCACCGTAAGGATTTGCGGTGTTGTAAGGATTAAACACTAATTTAGAATTGGTAAGGGCATTTGCTTCGGTTGCAGCTTGTGCTGGCGCCGAGCTTGCCGCAATACGCTGTGCATAATAAACATCCCAAAAAGTTTTGTAGTACTGTGTTGCGTCCATTACTTCGTGTTTTTCCACAGCTTGGTGCGATAAACCTGTGTAAGTACTCAAGTTTAACCTTGTTTGGCCCGCTTTACCTTGTTTTGTTGTGATTAACACCACACCATTTGCTGCCCTTGAACCATAAATTGCAGCAGCAGCAGCATCTTTCAATACCGTTACCGACTCAATGTTGTTAGGGTTTAATGATGATAGCACATCAGAAGTGGTAGCAACAGAGCTTAAATCGCCGCTGGTTACCGCAATACCATCCACTACGTAAAGCGGACTGCTTGATGCTGAGAAAGACCCAACACCACGGATACGCACTGTTGAAGTTGCACCCGGCTGACCAGAAACGCTAGTTACCTGAACCCCTGAAGCAGCACCTTGCAATGCTTTTTCGAAAGAGGTAATTGGTCTGTTTTCCAATACATCCGATTTAACTACTGAAGCCGAACCTGTAAAATTTTCTTTCTTTACTGTTCCGTAGGCCACAACTACAACCTCACTTAAATCGTTACTAGCCGATGATAACCTAACGCTCATGTTATCAGCAACTTTAACTTCTTGTTCGGTGTAACCCACGAAGCTAAAAACCAAACTTTGTACGCCAGAAGGTACTGAGATGGTAAAGGTACCTTGGTTGGTGGTTTGTGCAAATTGGGAACTTCCCTTTGCTTTGATAGATACTCCCGGCAAGGGCAAGCCATCCGCAGCATCTACAACTTTACCCGTTATTGTTCTATTTTGCGAATACGCGGCAAAATAAGACAAAACGGCAATCACTACTAATAGTAATTTTTGTTTCATAATTTAATGGTTAGTTAATTAATAAGAATTTTGACCCAATAAACAGGAGCCACTGAGTCGTTTAACACAAAGTAATGTGAAGCGGCCGCCATAAAATGTGCGAAAACCACCTTTTTGATGCGGCAAGCCTAAAAAACAAAAAAGCAAATCCAATCCTGGCATTTGCTTTTTCAATTAATTATTAACTAACGGCTAAATCCTTCTACAAAATTTGTCCGTTTTACCTATTTCAAAGGTACAATTGCAACATCTTTAAAAGTATGCTCAAAACACCTTTTTGTTTACGTGTTATACGTAATGTTCTTTCCTAAATTTAGCTGGGGTCATTTTGGTAGTTTGCTTAAACAGCCTGATAAATGAGCTTGTATTTTCAAATCCGATTAGGCAAACTATTTCGCTCAGGGGATAATCTGTTGATTTTAAAAGATACTTGGCCCTACTAATGCGCAACTGCATCAAATACTGATATGGACTAATGCCGTATGCCTCTTTAAAGGTGCGCAATAAATGATTTACGGATAGACAGCAACAAGCAGAGATATCTTCTAGCAGTACATTTTTATCGTAATTACTGTTGATGTAATCCTTTGCTACGGCCAACCGTTTTAAAATTTCTTCCTTGGTTTTTGCTTTGGTAAAACTGAGTTTGCTCAACTTTTGCACCACCTCTTTTTGGTACACCCCATAGTAGTTAAGCAGGCAATGATAAAGATACTCATTCATCAACATCTCATTATCTACTCCTCTATCCAACTGATTTTTTAAATTCATTACGTTGTAGTGGATATCTCCAACAAACGGATACAAAGTTTCAATAAATAGCGGCGATTGATTTGATTTACCGTCTAATAACGCATTGTCAGTTAAACGATGTGCATCATTAAAATCGCTTACAAAATTCGTGTCAAATGATAAAGAAATGGTATTTACAGGGGTAATGGAATCAATTACGCTATTGTAGTCTGTACCAGTATTGAGCATCGCAAAACTATCAGGAAAAATACTGATTTCACGCTTATTGATGATACACTTTTCTACACCAGAAAGCACAAACTTAATGGTGTAATGGCTGCTATCCGACGGTTTATAAAATGATTTACAGGTATTTTCGCTTACAATTCTATTTCTATTGCTCAGCTCCTTAATGTATCTCATGCCGCTAATCGTTATAGTTTCTAGGTTCTATTAATAAAAACTGATTACCAGCAGCGTCGTAGAACTCGGCAACCATACCCTCGTTAATGTAGGTGGGTGCCTGTGCAAATACAATTCCTTTTGATTTAAGCAGGCAGTAAAGCGCTATACAATCAGGGGTTGTAAGCTGTACGGCAGTGCTTGGCTTTGCGTTCCGTTCTTCTGTTAAATAGATGAGCGCTTCCCCCCCTTGAATTACCACTGCCGATTTAGATCCTATTTCATCTACCTCCATGTGTAGCCTTTCCTTAAAAAGCGCCAAAGCTTTTTGCAGGTCATCAGCTTTAAGCTGCAAACTATTTGTAATCACCTCAGTCATTTCTGCGTTCAATTTGTGTGATGTAAAATTAGTTGCAGAAATAGCCCGATTTATCACCCCAAAAGGGTGATTTTAGCATATTTTATTATAAAAATTAGGCTTTTTATAGGCGCTAAATAAGATTTTGATACAGAGACAGCTAGTTTGACCTTGGAGTTTCAGGACAAATTAAGATATGCCAATTGTAGGCCGACTGTAAAGCGCCCTTGCTAAATAAACCTATTGTTTTTTGCTGCCTTGATAGCTTCTGATTTAGAGTTTACATCAAGCTTGATATAGATATTTTTAACGTGACTCCTCACAGTGTTTTCATCGATAAATAAATCTTCTGCAATTTGTATTTTGGTTTGCCCAGCAGCAATGCGCTTTAAAATCTCCGTTTCGCGTTTCGTAAGTGGCGAGTTAAGGTTTTTTTGAAATGAACTCATTACAATTCTTGCGATGTTGATGCTCATTACACCACCGCCGCCGCAAACATCTTTAACGGCTTCTACAATTTTTTCGGAACTCGAATTTTTGGTCAAGTAGCCATCAGCACCCATATTTAATGCTTCAAAAACTACTTCAGGCGAATCGAAAACCGTTAAAATAATAACATAGCAATTGGGCAGTGTTTTTTTGATTTCGGGGATGGCTTCAATACCGCTGGTCCCAGGCATATTGATATCCAGCAAAATCACTTGAGGCGCATCTGCTTTTAATTGCGATTTTGCCAAATCAAATGAAGCATAGGTATTCACTATCGAAAAGCCATCAATATCAAATAATAACTGCTGATAGCCCAATCTCAATACTTCATCATCTTCAATAATTACAATCCTTAAATTGTCGTTCATTTTCGTTTATATCTTAAAGGCTTAATTCCAGAAATTACTACTCGAGTACCCGCTTGCCGATGCGTGTGCACTGTGAGTTTGGCATTGATCCGGTTCACACGATTACTAATATTCTTGAGGCCGTTTCCACCTGTAGCTTCCAGCATATCAAATCCTTTCCCGTTATCTTGCACCTCTACCTGCACCGCTTGGTTCTCTTCCTCAAATATCCTGATACACACTTTGGTAGCTTGAGCATGTTTCAGCACATTGTTTAGCACTTCCTTAAATATTAAGGTTAAATTCCGATTTTGCTCCATGCTCATTTGCCAATTTTGGTAGGCCTGCGGCAGCTCGTCCATTTCAAAGCCTACCGTGGTGTTCTGAAACAGATCAAGCCCAAAATCCCTAATGCGCTGCATAATAGCGTAAAAATTATCGCTCTGCGGATCCAAAGCCCACAACACATCTTTTGTTCCAGTATACAATAATCCAGCGTTTTCTTTAATTAACCTTACTAACTCCTTTTGTTCAGAGTTTGGTGCAATTTTCTTGTCTAAAATTTCTGATAGCACATTAATCCGGGTCAGCTTATTGCCAATATCATCATGGAAATCTTCAGCCGTTTGCTTCCTGATTTTAGCTTGCTCTTCCATTTTTATTTTTTGTCTCTGCTTTCTTTGAAATTCCCTTCTTTTAAGCATCAAGAAAATCAATCCCCAACCCAACAGCAGGAAAATTACCGCTACTAAAACCCTAAACCACACGGTAACGTAAAAAGGTGGCTTAATGATGAAATTGAGTTCTTTAATGTCGGAACGGAGGCCATTTACTTCCGCATACACTTTGAAGGTATACTCGCCGGGCGATAAAGCTGAATACTCCGCTTCCTGTGCCTTCACAGGCTTGCCAAAGTCCCTATCAACGCCAATTAAGCAATAATGGTAAACCACCGACTGCGGATTAGACAATGATATACCGCGAAAGCTAATGGCAATGCGGCTTTGTGTATGCCTAAGCACAATTTGCTGCTTTTTAGGTGCAATTAAACTAATGGTGCTATCGCCTCTTTTGCTCGATTTATCATAAACATCAATTTTTTGGAAAGAGATATACGGCGGTTTTGTTTTTTGAATTGAAAACGAGGTTTTTCCTAAAATTACACCAGTAGTAGAACCCAATAAAATATCGCCGTTAAACGCTACTGCCGCATTTTGGTTGCACTCAATAATTGGTGTTTTACTTGGGATTACTTGGTAGCGGCCTGTTCTACTATTTAACTTTAACTTATTGATGCCCCGCCCAGTGCCCAACCATAGCACTTGGTTCTGATCCATAACCAAACTATAAATATCATTTGAATTTAGGCCTTGGGCTGTATGATAGCGTTCTGTTTTTTTATGTTTTAGGTCATAGATAATTAGTCCATCGCCCAAGGTGGCAAAAAGGATTTTATTTCGATGTTTTAAAATACCTAAAATATATGCACTGCTTAGCGCCTGAATTTTAAATTTGGTATCTAACTGTTGATTTTTAATGAGATAAACGCCTGATGAAGTTCCCAGTAGAACGCTATCTTTTCCTAAAGCAAATAAGCAAGAAACCCAGCCCTTAAAGCCACCAATTTTCTCAATCTTATCTGCACCTAAATAGGTTACGGTATTAATTTCGCCCAAGTACAAATTCCCTTGTTGGTCGTGCACTAGGGTGCTAATATTAGATCCAGAAGTAAAAGGAACTTGTACAAAGTTTGCGCCCTCACGCCTCCACAATCCTTGATTTTGTATAGAAACCAATAATCGGCTGTTGAGATCTTTTGTGATGAAATAGATGTTGTTGTCTGTAAATTTTTTCTCCGGACCAATTAAATTAAGTCCATCAAATTGGTAAAGTCCCTTATTGAAAGTAGAAATCCACAACTGATTTTTCTCATCAACCACCAAACCGCTTATTGGATATGATAAATCTCGACCGTTAAATCTGCTGTATTTAATAAAGGCATCACCATCGTATCTAAATATGCCGTCGCCAAAACTTGACACCCAAATATTGCCTTCATTATCATTAAAAACTGCGTTTGCCCTCGTTGCTTTTAATCCGTTTTCGTCATCAAACAGCATGGCATTTCCTTTCGGATTCACCAAGTAAGCACCTCTTTGTGTTGCTACCCAAATATTGCCATAGTTATCTTTGGTAATATCGTAATAAGCTTCGATGGCGTTATCTTTAAAAACCCTAGTTAACTTTTCTTGATGATATAGAAACACCCCTTTGCGCAATGCGGCAACGTGAAAAACATTTCGGTCTTTTGCGTCAAAAAGTACTTTTATGATGTAGGCATTGGCCAAATCTGCAGGGAAAACCTTAAATAACTTCCACTGTTTTTTGTCGAGCTCAAACAAGCCTGCGCCCCTTACGTAAGCATACAGCCGTCCTTGTTTATCTTTGTTAAGCGTGGTTACAATACCCGATTCTGGCAAGTTTGCAGGCAATAAGCGATTGCCTTTGAGCATGTATAGGCCACGTTCGGCCAAAACCCACATGGTTCCGTCGGTGGCTTGTTGTATGTTGTAAATGTCCCTGTCATGCAGTACCGATTTTACCTTGCCATCTTCGATAAGGTTAATTCCGTTTTCGCTTCCAACCCAAATGCGCCTTTGCTGATCTTCGGTAATTGAGCTGACATTGTTAGATAGTAAACCATCCGCTTTGCTGTAAGACTTAAAACTTCTTCCATCGAAATTACTCACACCTCCAAAACTTCCTAGCCATAAGGTGTGGTCTTTTGCCTGAAAAATAACGCTAACTTGAGATTGCGGTAAGCCTTCCTTTAAATTGAAATTTGTGAAATTATAATTTTGCCCCCACAATAAGTTTGGAAAAATCAAGGAGGCAATAAAAATAATCCTGACAAGAATAAATTCCAGTTTAGCTAACATCCCATACAAAATAAAGTTTTGGCACTATTCGGCACATCACCCGAAACGGGTGATATTATGGATAAGATTGCTTTTGTGGAGTTTTATTACAGCGATTTAAATACCAACGATATCTTTTTTCTTTTTGCTCTTCATCCCCTTAGGAATTAAGGCTAAAATTTCATCCTGCAAACCCTTTAACATTTTCTTTTTTACGAAACTTTTATGGGTTACCAAGCTAATTTCTCTAACCGGCTCCGGCGATTTAAAATAGCGCACTTTATTCAGCTGCTTGTTGTTCAAATCATGCAACGAAAGTTCGGGCAGTAAGGTTGTTCCATCGTTAACATCCACCATCCTAATTAGTGTTTCTACACTTCCGGTGTTGTAGGTAAGCGCTTGTAACTTGTTGTTTTTGGTTGAGCGGCAAATGTTAAGCACTTGCGAACGCATACAATGCCCCTCGTTTAGCAACCAGATATTTTCTTCCTCAAAATCTTCTGCATCAATGGTTTTCTTTTTGTACAACTTACTGTTTTTACTCACGTAGCCTACAAAATTTTCGTAATATAATGGATGTTCGCTAATATTGGCATCAACCAAGGGTGTGGCTAAAATACCGCAGTCAATAACACCAGTTTTTAAATGATGGATGATATCTTCTGTGGTATACTCCCATATCATCAGCTTTAAATCGGGATATTTACTTAACATTGCAGCAATAACCTGGGGCAGCAAATAAGGTGCTATGGTTGGGATAATTCCAATTTTTAACTCGCCTGTAATGTCCTGCTGCTGGTTATTGATGATCTCTCTAATTTTACTACTTTCCTGTAATACAATACGAGCTTGTTCAATAATTTGCGCACCAATTTCGGTAGGTGTTACTGGTTGCTTGCTACGATCAAAAATTTTGACATTTAAAAACTCTTCCAACTTTTGTATTTGCATGCTTAGGGTAGGCTGCGTAACAAAACACTTTTCAGCAGCACTTACAAAGCTTCTATAGGTATCTACCGCAACTATATACTCCAATTGAACTAACGTCATATCATTAAAACTTATAACAAACCAACAAGGCTATAAATATAATCAATATGTTTATCAAGTTGAAACTTATTGTACTGTATATTCTTTTGTTTGTAAAGTGTGTGCGCTAAAATAACCAATAGCACCGCCTTTAATATTACTCACCGGATTGGCTGGCGCAGCACTATCCGAGCCGCCCTGCGCTCCATTGTCAACACTAAACCAATATTTGTAAACAGGCTCATCAATTGTTAAAAATTCGAGCTTAATTTTATCTCCCTTTTTCAGCTTGCTTTCTTCAGTAAATTCAAACGGAAATATGGTTTGGTTAACCGTCCTACCATCGGTAAATTCATCGTTGGCTGCAATAATTGACTTGGTGTAAACGCCATTTTTATACTCTATAAACCTATAAAAATTTTTAACTCCTGCCGGATCTTTATATTTCACCTGAGTAAATAACCTAGGGCCATCAAACAAATTCAATTCATATGGGTACACGTCCTCCAAAGGCACTATGGCCGGCATTACGCATGATGATGTAAAAGTTTGCCCGCTAACCACAATTTTTAACCTATAGGTTTGGCCGGGCATACCATTAAGCGTTAAATGTGTATACACTCCTTTATTGCTACTCTCGTTTAACCGCGTTACAACGCCTTGTTGGTTTTCTATCTCCACCACTGCGCCCGAAATGCCAACAAAATCATTTGAGCTTGAATAGCTTTTGGTTTTGCTAATTAAAACCTTTGCACCACCAATTTGGTTGGTTAGCTGCGCCTCTACCACATATTTTTCAGAGGCTGTATCCAGTTTCAGGTCAATTACTTCTTCACAAGAAGAAAGAAAAATGGCACCGGCAATGAGCATTAGGATATATTTGAACTGATTCATGTTTGATACTTAGAATTTGAAGTTATAAGAAATAGATGGCAAAAATTGGAACAACGTTGTACGCACCACCTCCGTTTTTGTAGGATCATTTTCGGCTTCCCTAAACGTAATCGAATAGGCATTTTTTCGGCCATAGGCATTATACAAACTAAACGAAAGCTCAGAACTGTAGTTTTTACGTTTTTTCAGCTGCAAGTTGGCGCCTAAATCTAAGCGATGATACGATGGCATACGATAGGCATTTCTATCCGTGTAGTAAAAAAACACTTGCCCATCGATATTGTATTTTCCACTTGGAAAAGTAATGGCATCACCGGTATAGTAGATCCAAGAAGCAGATAAGCTCCATTTCTCACTCAACTGGTACGAACCAACTAACGCTAACTCGTGTGTACGATCTTGTCGGGCGTTATACCAATTTCCGCTGTTAATCCCATCAATTTGTCGTTCAGTTTTGGATAATGTATAACTTAGCCAACCCGTAAAATCACCTTTCTTCTTCTTAAACAACAATTCTAAACCATAAGCTCGTCCTTTACCGTATAAAATTTGTGTTTCGATATTATCTGAGTTAAATGTTTCTGCACCATCCCTATAATCAATTTGATTGTCCATGGTTTTATAATAACTCTCTACATTTAATTCAAAGGCATTATCAAGTAAATTCCTGTAATAACCCAAGGCCACCTGATCGGAAATTTCCGGTTTTACCATGAGCGAACTTGGCAGCCATTTATCACTTGGCCTGCTTGAGGTAGAGTTCGAAATCATGTGCATATTTTGCACATTTCTAACATAAGAAGCTTTCAATGAGCTATTGGTGTTCAACAGATAGCTCAACGCCAATCGGGGCTCAAGGTTAAGGTAAGTTTTCACTACCTCTCCTTTTTTATAAGTTGTAGCGTTAATGATGTTTCCATCTTTATCTACCGTTAGATAATCACCACCGCCCAACACGCTAAATCCTGTTAAGCGTACGCCTAATGCTATATTGAGCTTATCTGTAGCTTGCCAATCACTCGAAGCAAAAACCGAATTTTCTAGAGAGAAGCGCTCTTGATAATTTAGGTCGTTAAAACTCGACTGCCCTTGTGAGGTAACTTCACCCGGCGTAACCCTATGATAAATACTGTTGAAACCAAATTTTAGCAAATGCTTATCGGATGCCTGCCAGAAGAAATTTTGCTTAAGTGCCCAATCTCTCAACTGGGAAAAAATACGGACGTTATCGATGCCAGTATTCACCTCAATTTTGTTTTGGTACCTGGTAAAAGAGGCGATGGTAGCCGAGGTTAGCTTAGTGGAGTAGATGTGCTTCCATTGTGCGCTTGCAATGGCATTTCCCCAAGTGAGCCCAAATGTTTCGGCCAAGCCCAATTTATCTGCACCGAGGTAGCCCGTAACAGTAAGTTTATCGTTTTCGCCAAGCTGAAAATCGGCCCTGCCATTAACATCGTAAAAATATAGGATATTTCTATTAATGGTGCTATCGGGAGATAGTTTCAGTAATGCATCTACATAGGTTCTCCGTCCCGAAATTAAAAAAGAAGATTTGCCTTTGCTGATTGGCCCTTCCAAAGTTAGTTTAGAAGAAATGAGACCAATACCGCCCGAGGCAGAGAATTTTTGTTCGTCGCCCTCCCGCATTTTAATATCCAGTACAGAAGACAAACGACCGCCATATTGCGATGGCATACCAGTTTTGTACACCGTAATGTCTTCCACCGCATCGGGATTAAATGTAGAAAAGAAGCCCAACAAATGCGCTGCGTTGTAAACGGGTACATCATCCATCAGCACTAAATTCTGGTCTGCAGAACCACCTCGAACGTAAATTCCGGCACCACCTTCTCCCGCAGATTTGATACCGGGCAGCAACTGAATGGCTTTCAGAATATCTCGCTCTCCAAAAATTAACGGAATGTTTTTAACGGATTTCATGGTTAATCTTTCAGCGCCCATTTGCGGACTCGCTAAGCTCCTGTTATCCTTTGCTGTAGATATTACTACCTCATCTAGGTTATTGGCGCTATCATCCATGCTGAAATTTAACACCTGATTGCGGCCCACCTTTAATTGCTTTTTTTGGGTAGTCATACCAATGGCGCTTACAATAAAGGTGTAATTGCCTGCTTTGAGTGTGATTTCGTAATTACCCAAACTATCGGTTGCGATGGTTTGCTTTGCTTCAACAATTTGAATACTAGCTGCTTCAAGTGGCCCATCGGCTGATTTGATTTGCCCTGATATTTTAAATATTTGTTGAGCAAAAGCGGAAGAAAAGGAAAGGCTAAAAAAAATTAAAAAGAGCTTTAAAAAATTAGAGGTCATCGAATTGCGAAATTACATTGTTTATTAATCCTATTTTAGAGTATGACACGCAAGAAATGTTTCAGCCCCAAGCTGGTAATTTTTATTTATAGCGCAAGGTCTTAATTAAAAACCTAATCACCAACTCAGCTAATGAAGCGGTTTAACATTTTAATCTTACTTTTGTGCATTATTAAAAACAGCAGTGGGCAAAGATAAACTCAGAAAATTTGCGGAAATAAAAACTTTTCCGAACGTTTACGAACTTGATGAAGCTAAGGCGTTAAAAGGCAAATGGGCCGTATCGCATTTCAAAAACAATAATCCGGTAGTGTTGGAGCTAGCCTGCGGAAAAGGGGAATATTCAGTTGGCTTAGCCAGGCTTTTTCCGGAGAAAAATTTCATTGGGATTGACCTAAAAGGAAACCGAATTTGGCGTGGAGCCAGAACAGGCGTTGATGAAAATATTGGAAATTTGGCGTTCTTACGTATACAGATTGAAGATTTGTTGGATTATTTTGGAGAAGATGAAATTGACGAGATTTGGATTACGTTTGCTGATCCGCAGCCGCAAATTAGCAGAGAAAAGAAACGACTGACCTCCCCTAACTTTTTAGCCAAGTACAAACCTTTGTTGCGTGAGGGTGGAAAAATCAACCTTAAAACAGATAACGACGGATTGTACAGCTACACCAAGGAAAAAGTTGAAGAGCTAGGCTTAGTAACACACAAGGACACCAATCACTTGTACCAATCTGATTTAGCAGACGAAGTGTTATCCATTAAAACACATTACGAGCGCATCTATCTTAAAAAGGACAAAAACATTAATTATATTCAGTTTTCGTTTAGTTAGGTATACCGTTATTAAGTACAACGGAAAGGAGAGCAAATGGACACTAATTTTTACGAACAAGTTTACGAAGTGGCAAGATTAGTACCAAAAGGCAGGGTAACTTCTTACGGTGCCATCGCCAAGGCTTTGGGTGTTGCTAACTCCTCACGCATGGTGGGGCATGCCATGGCCTATGCTGGGCAAGCTAGTCCTAAAGTGCCGGCACATCGCATAGTGAATAGCAGCGGTCTGTTAACCGGTAGGTTCCACTTTTCGCCGCCAAACTTAATGCAAGAACTTTTGGAGCAAGAAGGTGTTGTGGTGGTGAACGATAAAGTGAAGAATTTCAAGCAGGTGTTTTGGGATCCGTTGCAGGAACTGTAACGTACGAAAGTCGATAGTACGATGGTATTATGGCATATTCAATCATTCAAAATTTAATCATTTATTCATTTTTAAAATGGGAAAACTAGTAGAGGATTTTAACAACTACAGATCAAAAATGAACGAGCGGGTTATGGAAACCGCTAATACCAATATCAAAAGGTTTTTCGCGTTAGACACCACCTCGTATGCGGAAGGTGCGCTTAACGTAAAAACAAAGGAAATGTTGGGTTTGGTAGCATCAATGGTGCTGCGCTGCGACGACTGTATCAAGTATCATTTAGAAAAATGTTTCAACGAAGGAGTAACAGATGAGGAAATGAACGAAGTGTTTATGATTGCTAATTTGGTTGGTGGTTCAATTGTAATTCCGCACTACCGCAGGGCAGTTGAATTTTGGGACGACTTGAAAAAGTAGCGGGCCAATTTTCACCCCGGGTTTATCACGATTGGTTGTGGAAATACATCCTCAAAATGACCAACTTAAGCCCTTGTAATTATAACGCTGTAGTATAAAAACTGCTAAATTTTGCTTTAATTAGCTTTGGCATATTATTTTATAAGGAAGATGTATCTATCATGCCTTATGAAAAACAATTTAATTATTTTTTGTTTTTTGCTGTGCCTATTTTCAAAAGTTAAGGCACAGCAAAAACATTTCTACACTTACCAGTACAGCCCAAACATTAACAAAAAGTCTATTTCAGGAACTATTACTAAAATTAGCAACTCCACACTTGATGGCGTAAAATTAACATGGATTCATATCGGAGATACAGTAATCCATGTGTGGGATAAAGACTTAAAAAAGGAAATGCAACAAGGAAAGATTTTCTCCTTTAATGGCATCCAAAAACTCACAGGCGTAAAAAAGCATCTTAAACCTTTAGCCAATAATTAAACCTCGTGGCACGTCTTTTCAACAAAACGCTACCCAAAGCTCACGGAGTTTTATGAATTTAAAGTTTTGGCCAACAAACTTACTTTACTGATTCGTTGTAGGATTTCACCAGGGCAATAAGTACTTTATCATCAAAGCTTTCTGTGGCTTTAATGCTTTCCGTTAGTCCTTCATCGCCAGTGAGTTTTTGCAACAACAATGCTTTGGTTGCTGCCGTACGCGAACCATCAACGGCAATTTCCTGCATAGGGCCAGTGCCGGGCTTTTCGATAAAGTAAAACTCCTTAGGTTTCGGCGCAGCTCCTGCTGGGCGCTCAACGCCACCACGTCCGCCGCCAAGGTTGATGCTAACACCACCGCCTACACCGCCCATTCCGCCGGTTCCCATGCCAACACCAAATGCAGGCCTAACTTTTTGCCTAGGTTGCGCCACAGGTTCATCTACACCAGAAGTGCCGCCAACGCTATATAAGTTCACTTTACCACTTTCTATCAACCTAAAAAACTTGATTACGCCCTTTTTGCCAACAATAAAAGGTTTGCTCACGTAAGTATCCCCGTTCCATAAAAACGATTGTATATCCTTGGCTTTATACTCCTTTAATCCTTGCTCTTCAATTTGTATAAAAACAGATTCGTAGTTAGTCCCTTTAATTTCGCCCCTAACAAAATTCCCCTCACTAATGAGTACCGCATCCTGAGCTTTAGCAGCAACTACAAGCAAGCAAAAAACAACCAATAGCTTTAAAGTTTTCATGCCCAAATTAACGGAAAATCTGTATCATTGTTATCTACCATAACATTAATTAACATATTAAAACTAACAAGTTAAGGTTTAAAATAGTCGTCTAATTTACCTTTCGCAAAATCAGGGTGTACTTTAACAAAATTTGCATAGCTGGCTTTCATCTTTTCGTATGCATAAGCTTTCTCATTTCCCAAATCTTTTGCCATTGCATAAAATTTGTTAAACATATAACTCCGCATTAAAAATCCAATTAGCGTCTTGTCCGCTTCTTTATCTTGCATTACGGGCATTAATTGATCCTGATCAACTAATAAATTTTGAAAGGAATAGGATGACAAGTAGCTTAAAATTTCGCCAGCATGTAGTTTTAGCGCCTCACCGTCTTGCGCTTGATTAATCTCCTGTATTTGTTGCAAAATTGGCTCAACTTCGTCTTTTAGCAAATTTGAATTCAATGCAATTAATCCTTTTGGTATATAATATTTCTCGGAGGTTTTGTATGGATCTACGTATAACCGCAACGTGTCTTTAGTCGTTGGATTCACCAAAGTATAACAGTCAACAATTCCTTTACTGCCTCCCTTGGTGCTAAATCTTTTTGAAAAATCTATTCTACCCCCATTTGGCCAGCGATAGGAGTTATAGAGCTTTCTCATTCCATTTGCACGGCTCCCTGCATCTAACAAATTGATAAAGGCGCCACTTTCAATTGGTTTTTCTATACTTCCGTACAGAGGCATTTCTTCGTTTGTCACATTTTCAAACTGCAATACTTGCATAATTTTAGCATACTGCGCACTCGCAATTTTAACAGCGCAAACAGCGATAAGCGTTAATAGCGTTTTTCTCATCATATCAAGGTTTAAAAATTAGATGCTCAATGATATAAAAATCCACAAGCATCAAAAAATAAATTATATGCCTAGCCTTTGCTCATATTCTATAACTTTACAAGATTAAGTTTTCTAAACATCGAAAGACATTAAGCAATGAGCAATAAAAAACTTTTCCTTTTAGATGGGATGGCGCTAATCTACCGGGCGCATTTCGCCTTGAGCAAAAACCCACGTTTTACATCAACTGGCATTAATACTTCGGCCGTAATGGGCTTCACCAACACGCTACTAGAGGTATTAAAAAAGGAAAAGCCTAGCCATATTGCAGTAGTTTTTGATACTGATGCCCCTACGGAACGACATACTGAATTTGAAGCTTACAAAGCACACCGCGAGGCAATGCCAGAAGACCTCTCAAAAGCCATTCCGTATATCTTTAGGTTAATCGAAGGATTTAACATCCCGGTGATTACCAAAGATGGTTACGAAGCTGACGACATTATTGGCACTTTGGCTAAAGAAGGAGAAAAGGCTGGTTTTCAGGTATATTGCATGACTCCCGATAAGGATTTTGCACAGCTAGTATCAGAAAATATTTTCATCTACAAACCTGCCCGTATGGGTAACGATATGGAAATTTTAGGCGTTCCTGAAATTTTAGCCAAATGGGAAATCGAAAGGGTTGATCAAGTGATAGATATTTTGGGCCTTTGGGGCGATGCCGTGGACAACATCCCGGGCATTCCGGGTATTGGCGAAAAAACTGCTAAAGCGTTAATTAAGCAGTACGGCAGCATGGAAAATATCTTTGCCCATACGCATGAACTTAAAGGAAAACAAAAAGAAAACATCGAAAACCATGTGGAACAAGGGCTCATCTCCAAAAAATTAGCTACAATTATTTTAAATGTACCTATTGAGTTTAACGAGCAGCAGTTATTGGTTGAAGAACCTAGCAAAGAATTGCTTGAACCCTTGTTTGCCGAACTGGAATTTAGAACCATTGGAAAGCGTGTTTTTGGCGATAACTTTAGTGTAAATGAAGGTAAAGGCGGACAGCAAGATTTATTCGGCAATTCGGTTTCTGTTACCATTAAGGAGCCTGAAAACCAACCTTCGCTTTTTGATACTCCAATTGATGCTAAAAACATCGACAATACACCACACGATTATCAATTGGTAGCAACTCCCGAGGCTAGGGCAGCATTGGTAACGCTCTTACTACAACAAGCCAAAATCTCTTTCGATACTGAAACTACAGGGGTAGATGCCAATTTGGTTGACCTGGTAGGATTATCATTCTCCATTGAGCCTGGTAAAGGATATTACATTCCCACGCCAGAAAACAGAGAAGAAACTTTAGCGATACTAGAAGAATTTAGACCCGTTTTTGAAAACGAAACCATCGTAAAAATCGGTCAAAATATAAAGTACGATTTATTGGTATTGAAATGGTACGGCATCGACCTAAAAGGCGAGCTATTTGATACCATGCTGGCACATTACCTAATTGATCCTGATACCAGACACGGCATGGACGTACTATCTGAAAACTATTTGGGCTATACACCAATTTCTATTACCAAGCTCATTGGACCAAAAGGCAAGGGACAACTCAACATGAAAGATGTTCCGGTAGAAAAAGTAGTAGATTACGCCGCTGAAGATGCTGATGTAACGCTGCAATTGGCCAATGTTTTTGAACCCATGTTAGCGGAACGAAATGCAAGTAAATTAGCTTCGGAGATTGAAAACCCATTAATTTACGTATTAGCCGATATGGAAAAAGAAGGGGTGCGAATTGATGCTGAAACACTAGCTAACTATTCGGCACAGCTTCAAGAAGAGATTTTAAAGGCCGAGCTTTCAGTATATGATAAAGCAGGGCTGAAGTTTAACTTAGCTTCACCTAAGCAATTGGGCGAGGTGCTTTTTGATCATTTAAAGTTAGATCCAAAAGCGAAGAAAACGAAAACCGGACAATACCAAACCGGTGAAGATGTGCTTACCGCTCTAGCTGCAAAAAGCGACATTGTACAGGATATTTTGGATTTCCGTCAAATGCAAAAGCTAAAATCCACTTACGTTGATGCACTCCCTTTATTAGTTAACCCACGTACTGGAAGGGTACATACCAGCTACAACCAGGCGGTAGCGGCTACCGGCAGGTTAAGTTCCAACAATCCTAACCTTCAAAATATCCCTATTAAAACTGATAGGGGCCGCGAAGTGCGTAAAGCATTTATCGCTCGTGATGATGACCACATCTTACTTTCTGCGGATTACTCGCAAATTGAGCTGAGGATTATCGCCGAAATCAGCAAAGAAGCCAACATGTTAGATGCCTTTTTGAACGGCATTGATATCCATACCGCTACCGCCGCCAAAGTGTACGGCGTGAGCATTAACGAGGTAACCTCTAACCAACGTAGAAATGCAAAAGCGGTTAATTTTGGAATTATTTACGGTCAATCCGCATTTGGCCTTTCGCAAAATTTAAACATCCCACGTAAAGAAGCTGCAGAAATTATTGACCAGTACTTTATCCAATATCCTGGCATCAAAAACTACATGAGCGACACCATGAATTTCGCCCGCGAAAATGGTTATGTGGAAACCATTATGGGACGCCGCAGGTATTTAAGAGATATCAATTCGGCCAACATGACGGTTAGAGGCTACGCAGAACGAAATGCCATCAACGCACCCATCCAAGGTTCAGCTGCAGACATGATCAAAATTGCTATGATCAACATCCATAAAGATATGGCAGCACAAAAATTGCAATCAAAAATGACCATGCAAGTGCATGATGAGTTGGTTTTTGACGTAATAAAAAACGAAAAAGAACAGGTAAAGGAAATTATTACCCATAGGATGAAAACCGCTATAAAAACAGAAGTGCCCATAGAAATTGAAATTGGTGAGGGCATAAATTGGCTAGAAGCGCATTAAGTAGATTTATTAGTCTCCAACAGCCAACTGAACCGGAGCGTTTTTAAATTTTGGAGCATAATTTTATGTTTTGAAAAGCAATTGCCGTGGTTATCTGTTACTTCAGTCCCGCTTTCCGTTACAATCTTTTGCTTTTTTTCGTCATTGCGAGGCACAGCCTGCTCCGATAATTCGGAGAAGTAATCTGCAGCAAAAGTATTTTCACTTCAATCGGGTTTAGTTAACAAAATTTCCTGCAATACACAAACTTCAACAAAGCTCTAAAAAACGGGGACACCTTCGCGTTCTCTGCAAAACTCTTTTTTACCTCTGCGTAAAAAAAATAAACCGCAAAGCACACAGGAACGCAAAGAAAACCTCAAGATTTAACCAAGAATACCTTCGCGTTCTTTGCAAAACTCTCTTTTTCCTCTGCGATAAAATTAAACCGCAAAGCACTCAAAGAAACGCAAAGAAAACTGAAGATTTAACCAAGAAATACCTTCAATCTCTGCAAAACTCTCTTTTTCCTCTGCGCTAAAAAAATAAACCGCAAAGCACACAGCGAACGCAAAGAAAACTGAAGATTTTAACCAAGAAATACCTTTGCGATCTCTGCAAAACTCTCTTTTTCCTCTGCGTTAAAAAAAATTAAACCGCAAAGCACACAAGGAACGCGAAGAAAACTGACGATTTAACCAAGAAATACCTTTGCGATCTCTGCAAAACTCTCTTTTTTCTCTGCGTTAAAAAAAAAACCGCAAAGCACACAGGGAACGCAAAGAAAACTGAAGATTTAACCAAGAATACCCCGCTCTTCGAGATTTGCAATCTCGAAGCACTATCGCAGGATTTTAAATCCGAATTTTACAATTGGGTTCATTAAATCAGAAACAGCTTACAAGAAAGCCGTTGTTTAAGCAGCTACCAATTAGACGTACTACTTTAACAACCTATTGTTGTCATCAGGAAACACCAAAATAGGTTGGTATTTTTTGGCTTCTTCAATAGGTAAAGAACCGTATGACATGATAATCAATATATCACCAACCTGTACTTTTCGAGCAGTTGCGCCATTTAAGCAAACTGTACCGGTTCCTCTCTCACCTCTAATTACGTAAGTTTCAAAGCGTTCACCGTTATTGTTATTCACAATTTGCACTTTCTCGTTAGCAATAATGTTCGCCGCATCCATCAAATCTTCGTCAATAGTAATACTACCAACATAATTCAATTCAGCTTGAGTTACCCTAACGCGGTGTATTTTCGATTTTAAGATCTCGATAATCATGCAGCAAAGTTAGCAATTAAGGTTGAAGGTAAAAAGGTAAAAGGCATAAGGCTACATTTAACCGACAAACTAGTTGATAATCACATTGTCAATCAACCTCGTTTCTCCAACTTTGGCTGCTATTAAAGCTACCGTATTATTACTTGCCTTTTCTTTAATTGGCAAAAGCGTATCTCCGTTTACGATAGTCAAATAATCTAATTCTACCCCTTCTACGCTACTAATCATTGCTTTTGCCTGTTCAACTAATCGGTCAATAGGTTGCGTCGTGTAATTTTCTTCGATATAAAAAAGCGCTTTACTCAATGCTAAGGAATGTTCCCTATCGGCTTTGTTAAGGTGAATATTTCTGGAACTCATGGCCAGTCCGTCCGTTTCCCTAATAATTGGACAAGTAACAATATCCACCGCTAAACCAAGCTCCAATACCATGTTTTTAATCATCAGCACCTGCTGAAAATCCTTTTGGCCAAAAAAAGCAACTTCAGGTTTTACCGCATCAAAAAGCTTATAAACAATTTGGGTAACGCCCTGATAATGCCCCTTCCTAAACTCGCCTTCTAGCACAAATTCTGCCGGCCCCAAATCAATCTTCCAGTTTTCTGGGGTTGGGTAGCTTGGGTACATCTCTTTAACCGACGGCATAAAAACAAAATTGCAACCGGCCTCAGTTAACATCTTGATATCATGCTCCAAAGGCCTCGGATATTTTTCCAAATCTTTAGGATCAGTAAACTGTGTTGGATTTACAAAAATACTGCAAACCACGATATCGGCCTGTTTTTGCGCCGCTGCAATGAGCGATAGGTGACCATTATGTAATGCGCCCATGGTAGGTACCAATGCTATTTTAGCTCCGCCCTGCCTTAAAGGCGTTAACGTTTGCTGTAGCTCGGTTATGGTGGCTATGACTTTCAATATCTGAATTTAATTTAAGGGTGCTAAATTGTGTAATTATTCGATACTTACAAAGCCCCAAACGCAATATCTTGATAAATATTAATATTTTCCGTACCTTTGCCCCTTGATAATCTTTAAATTAACTGTAATTTATAATATATGGAGATGGCAAAAACGAAGCTACTGATTATTACCCACGAGATGTCGCCTTTCCTCGAACTTACCAAAATTTCTGAAATTACACGCCAATTACCTCAGGCTATGCAGGAAAAAGGATTCGAAATCCGCATCTTGATGCCTAAGTTTGGCAACATTAACGAAAGAAGAAATAGGCTACACGAGGTGATCCGATTATCAGGGATGAACATCATTATTGATGACAACGACAACCCTTTGATCATTAAAGTGGCGTCTATACCAGCGGCTCGTATGCAAGTTTATTTCTTGGATAACGAAGATTACTTCCACAGGAAATACGTGTTTAGGGATAAAGAGAACAAGTTCTACGCAGACAACGATGAAAGAACCATCTTTTTCTGCAAAGGAGCCTTGGAAACGGTTAAAAAACTAGGCTGGTCGCCTGATGTGGTACACTGCCACGGCTGGATGACTGCTTTAGTACCTGCTTATATCAAAACCACTTACAAAAACGATCCTACTTTCAAAAATGCAAAAGTGGTTTATTCGGTTTACGAAAACTGTTTCGATGAAAAATTGAACCCAGAATTCCACAAAAAAGCAATCATGAACCACATGACTGGTGCCGATACCGAAGCTTTCGCCTCAGGTGATTGCAACAGCTTGCACATTGGTGCTATTACACATGCTGATGCGGTAGTTTTTGCTGATGAAAAAATAGACGAGGCCGTGTTAAAATTTGTTAAAGATTCTAATAAGCCAACTTTAGCCTTTAACTTAACCGAAAATTACGACAACTTCTATACGTTTTACGAAGAGGTTGCTAATGATGAGTTGGTTTCGATAGCATAGTAAAAGGCTTTATTTAAGTATAAATATGAGATTCTTCAAAATAGACTTATTAACCTTGTTGATAAGTCTTTTTCTTTTCGCTTCTTGTGAGCGTACTTCAACCATAGGTTTGGAAGTTGACCCTAGTAGTAGTGTACAGGGCGGCCTGTTAGATACAGCAACCGTAACTTCAAGAACCATCCAAGAAAATGCAGCGGCTACAAACGGTCTTTCTACCTATCCTTTTGGCTTTCTTAAGGATCCTGTTTTAGGAACAACCGAAGCCAGCTTAGCCTTAGGCGTAAATATCCCCAGTGAATCATTCAGCTTTGGCACCAATCCGGTATTGGACTCTGCTGTATTGGTATTAAATTTCGACAGCGAATTTTATGGTGATAGTACGGCAAATTATAGCATTGATGTACACCAGCTGAGCAACAACCTTTCTAAGGAAACTTCTTACCTCAGCAACCGCAGCTATGCTTTCGAAAGTACAACTTTGGGCAACTACTCAGGCAGGATTTTCCCTAAAACACCTTTCAGAGTAACCGATGTGCTTACCGGCGCTCCAGATACCGCAATGACAGTAAAACCGCAATTGCGATTGAAATTAGACAAAGCAGCCATCACCACTAAATTGTTAAATCTAGATGCTACATCTTTGAAATACAATTCTTATTTCCAAAGTGCATTCAAAGGTTTGCATGTACAAATTAGGCCAAGCTCACAAGCTAATTTAGGCAATGGGGGTGTAATGTTTTTCAATTTCGCTGCACAAACGGCTACTACTTCAACCTCGGGTTTGGTGTTATATTTCAGAAGACAAAACGCAAGCACCACTACTTTAACCGATACCGTATCTGTTAACTTTCCTATTTCAACGGCACTTGGTAGCGCCGCTGCAACTAGCATTACGCACAATTACAGCACTGCCGTTCAAAACCAATTAAACGCACCAACTACTCAATTTGCTACTACTTACCTACAACCGCTAGGTGGCTTAAGAAACAAATTGACTTTCCCTTATTTGAAAAAAATGAAGCAGGAAGTTGGTCCAATGGTAATTAACAAAGCAGAGTTAGTGATTGATTTAAGTTCGGCAACAGACGTAGCCCCATTTAGAGCAGCTCCACGTTTAGCTTTATACAAAAATGATATTGCTGGGCAAAGAAAAAACATTCCCGATAATGACCTCGGTGATGGCTATACCTATGCCGGCGATCCTAGAGCAAACAGCTCTGTTTTCGGCGGATATTTTGACTCCGTTAAAAAGAGATACGTTTTTGTGATTACAGCTTACGTGCAGGATTTATTGGATGGCAAAACCGAAGATTATGGCACTTATCTAGGTGTGATACCAACAACAGCAACTACCACAAACTACTATTTGGCAGCTACAAACTTCGCAACTGCGGGTCGTGCTGTAATTGGCAGCTTCAAGAAAAATCCAGCAGCTGGCGACAACTTAATTAAGCTCAATATCTATTATACCAAAATCAATTAATAGCATTTAGTTTTAAAGATATATTAGGCCTTAGGAAAATTTCTTAAGGCCTTTTTATTTACGCCCATCGCAGCAGCACAAATCACCTTTAGTACAAGCTAACGAGTTTCATTCAAATTGTTCCACTTCATCTAATTCATCACTAAAACAGCTACATTTTCTGAAAAAATTTTCTTTTTTTTTCAATAACCGCAAATAGACACATTATCTCGTAATCACGCCACAATAACCAGCGCAAAAACAAAGCTAATAATTTGTTTACCAAACACTTAAACACAATTCGATTTATTGCGCCATTGCGGCATTTCTGCACTTTCTTGAAGATTCCCGCAAGAGCTTACAACGGCTATAAATGATTTTCTTCCTACTCAAAAACAATCTGCCTCAAATTCAGCGCAAACGTTTGATTTAATCGGGGTAAAGAGATACTTTAGGGCGATTTTTTATTTAAAAACACCCTAATTTATGTGCGGAATTGTAGGCTATATCGGTTTTAGAGAAGCATGGCCAATTGTATTAAAAGGATTAAAAAGACTTGAATATCGGGGGTACGACAGTGCCGGCATCGCCCTTATCGATAACAACCAACTTAACATCTACAAAAAAGCTGGAAAAGTAAAAGAACTTGAAGATTTTTCGGTTGACAAAAACCTATCGGGAACCATTGGAATGGGGCACACCAGATGGGCAACACACGGCGCACCTTCAGACAGGAACTCCCACCCGCACACCTCACAAAAAGGCAACCTCAGTATTATACACAATGGCATTATAGAAAATTATGCCACCTTAAAAGAAGAGTTAGCGGCCAGAGGACATTCATTTAGCAGCGACACAGACACGGAAGTTTTAGTGCATTTGATCGAGGAAATTTATCAAAATGGCAACGTTGAGCTCACTGAAGCGGTTCGTTTAGCTTTAAATGAAGTGACGGGAGCTTACGCCATTGTAATTATGGATGAGGAAAATCCTGACCAGTTAATCGCTGCAAGGAAAGGTAGTCCAATGGTTATCGGCGTTGGGCAAGGGGAATATTTTATTGCATCTGATGCTACTCCTATTATAGAATACACTAAAAATGTAATTTACCTTAACGATAACGAAATTGCCTTTTTAAAACGTGATGCACTTGAAATTAAGCGTTTAGACAATGTGATTCAAACACCATACATTCAAGAATTGGAGCTAAAACTCGAAATGCTTGAAAAAGGTGGCTATGAACATTTTATGTTAAAGGAAATTTACGAGCAGCCCAGATCCATTCGCGATTGTATGAGGGGACGTATTTATCCGGAGGAAGGCAAAGTACAGTTAGGCGGCATCAAAGAGTTTGCCGATAAGCTTAAAAATATTGACAGAATTATTGTGGTAGCTTGCGGCACTTCGTGGCACGCAGGTTTAGTGGGCGAATATTTAATTGAAGAATATGCCCGTATTCCTGTAGAAGTAGAGTACGCTTCGGAATTTAGATACCGCAACCCTATCATCACTGAAAAAGATGTGGTAATTGCCATTTCCCAATCGGGAGAAACTGCAGACACCATGGCCGCTATTGAAATGGCCAAAGAGAAAGGCGCCACTATTTTCGGTATTTGTAATGTAGTTGGGGCTTCCATTCCGCGTATTACCCATGCAGGCGTTTACACCCATGCCGGACCAGAAATTGGCGTAGCATCTACAAAGGCATTTACCGCACAAGTTACAGTGCTAACCTTAATGGCGTTTTACATGGCGCAACAAAAAGGTACGTTGAACAACTCTAAACTTACCGAATTACTTACTGAGTTAGACTGCATTCCGGATAAAATACAAACGGCCTTACAATCGAACGAATTGATACAGGAAATTGCTGCCAAATTTAAAGATGCTAGAAACTGTTTATTTTTAGGAAGAGGAAGTGGTTTCCCTGTAGCTTTGGAAGGTGCCCTGAAATTAAAGGAAATTTCTTACATCCATGCTGAGGGTTATCCAGCCGCCGAGATGAAACATGGCCCTATCGCTTTAATTGACGAAGAAATGCCAGTGGTATTTATTGCTACTAAAAATTCATCGTACGAAAAAGTAATAAGCAACATACAAGAAGTAAAAGCTAGAAAAGGGCAGGTGATTGCCATTGTAACTGAAGGCGATACCGAAGTTAAAAAAATGGCTGATTACTGCATTGAAATTCCTGACGCAAGCGAAGCATTTTTGCCTTTGTTGGCTACCATTCCGCTGCAACTCTTATCGTACCATATTGCTGTAATGAGGGGCTGTAATGTTGACCAGCCTAGAAATTTGGCAAAATCCGTAACGGTGGAATAAGTTATTCTCGCTGCCAGCAGTTGAAAGGCTAGTTCCGTTAATTTATGTTTGCCAACAAACGGAACTTGCACAGTGCCCGACATAAGCACTTTCAATTTGCTACGGCGAGTTGGTTAAATAAAAAGGCCAGGGTAAAATGCCCTGGCCTTGCTTTTATATTTCCCTTAGTTTAAAACGGCAAATCACCACTTTCATCAATTGCGTTAGAAAAATCATCTTCTATTTTACTGGTTGATGTTGTTCCGTTAGGATGTGTAGGTTCAAAATCGCTTTTTCTGCCTAACATTGTAAAGTTTTCGGCAACCACCTCGGTAACATATTTCTTTACTTTTTCTTTGTCCTCAAATGAGCGGGTTCTTAATTTACCTTCAATGTAAACTAATTTTCCCTTCTGCAAATATTTAGAGGCTACCTCGGCCAATCCTCTCCACAAAACAATATTGTGCCACTCTGTTTGCTCTACACGTTTTCCATCTTTGTTGAATGTCTCCGAGGTGGCTAAAGGAAAACTTGCTACGGTAACTCCACCTTCTAAATGTCTAACTTCGGGGTCCTTTCCCAAGTGGCCCACTAAGATTACTTTGTTAATACCTGACATAAATAATATTTGATTAGTCTATATGTTTTTCAATAAAATCCCCTATAATTTTCGGGTGCGGCAACTGTTTAAAATCTTCAATATCAACCGATTTAATTTCGGCATAATCATTAAAGTTAACAATATAATTATCTATTGCAAAAAATTGAACATATATAATTTGGTGTGTCAGGATGTGCTTTCTAGCGTCTAAAAGGCTTATTTTCACCTCAGTGCCGAAAATTGATTTAATTTTATCAAAAAATTCAGCGCTTGGAGTTGTTAACTCTTCATCGGTTTCAATTAGCGGGAAATCGTAAAGGTGCTGCCAAACATCGCCGGCAGTACGTTGCTTTGTTAAAATCTGTTGATTAGCAATGCCTACAAAATAGTTGAAGTAACGCTTTTTAACCTTTACCTTTTTTAGTTTAACAGGAAGTTGATCAACAATTTGATGTTGATATGCTTGGCAATCCAAGCGTAGCGGACAGGTTTCGCACAATGGCGCTTTCGGCTTGCATTGCAATGCCCCAAACTCCATTATAGCTTGATTATAAATCGCAGGCTCTTGATCAGCAATAAGCTGCTTAGCCAAATCTGCAAACTCCTTTTGACCAATATTGGAATTAATGGGATGGCTAATTCCAAAATATCTTGCCAAAACCCGGTAAACGTTGCCATCAACAACGGCCTGTTTTTCATTACTGGAAAAAGAAGATATGGCCGCTGCCGTGTAAGCCCCAATACCCTTCAAAGCAATCAGTTCTTGGTAGCTTGTAGGAAATTCTCCTGCATATTTTGACATTACTAGCTTGGCAGTATGCAGCATATTCCGGCCTCTGGAATAGTACCCCAACCCTTGCCAAAGTTTCAAAACTTGCTCTTCGGAGGCGGCCGCGAACGAGCTCACATCTGGAAAATGGGCCAAAAACCTGTTGAAATAAGGCAGGCCTTGCTCCACTCTTGTTTGTTGCAAAATAATTTCCGAAAGCCAGATTACGTAAGGATCTGTGGTATTTCTCCAAGGGAGATCTCGCTTATTTTTCAAGTACCAGGCTACAATTTCCAGTTGAAACGACATTGAGGCAAAAGTACAATAAAAGCAGTTAAAACGATAAAAGTTGCAATGCTATGATGGTCAGTACTATAAATAAATCATCTTTTATTTTCCTATCTCATTAAAAAGCAATACTTTTGCATCCCCAAATTAGATGTAATTAAAAAACAACACACAATAATTTAATTAAATTTAGAAATATGACTAAGGCAGATATTATTGCTGAAATTTCAACAAAGACAGGGATTGAGAAAGTTGACGTTCAAGAAACAGTGGAGGCATTTTTCAAAGTAATCAAAAACAACATGATTGCTGGTGAAAATGTATACGTAAGAGGTTTTGGCAGTTTTGTAGTGAAAAAAAGAGCTCAAAAAACTGCTAGAAATATCTCTAAAAACACTGCAATTATTATCCCAGAGCACTTTGTTCCTAGCTTTAAACCAGCAAAAGTATTTGTTGACAAAGTAAAAAACAGCTCAAAAAAAGCTAAAGTACAAGCTTAATATTTTAATCAAATGAAAAACCCACGTACAATACAGATCGCTATTATTGCAGGCATTGTTTTGCTTGTGGGTTTTTTATTTAGCCAAGATATTAAAGGACTGGTAAAGCCCAAAGAGGATAAAACAGCAGCAATGCCGGCCGAACAGCAACAAGCAAGCAGTTTGAGCTTAACGCAAGTATCGGCAACTGCAAAAAACTTGATCAGCAACGCAGCAGCAAACGAATTCAACGTTCTGGAGAATGCTTACCAAAAAGCTAGCGGCGAAGAAAAAGTAAATCAAGCCAAAGTGTTAGCCAAAAAGTGGGATGATTTAGAACAGCCTGTTCCTAGTGCATTGTACTTGGAAGAAGCTGCAAACGGTCAGCCAACATTGGTAAACTGGTTAACCGCTGGAGATCGGTTTTTGAAAGCGTTTGATAGCACACAAGATAGCTTGATTAAGGTAGAAGTGCTACAGAAAGCTAATGGTGCTTTTGGTAAGGCCATAGCGCTTGACTCAACCAACCTAGATGCCAAAACAGGCATGGGAATTACCGTTGTGAACGGCCTTGGGGCGCCAATGCAAGGTATTGCTATGCTATTGGATGTAGTGAAACAAGATCCTAAGAATTTTAAAGCAAACATGAACTTAGGTTTATTTGCCATAAAATCAGGGCAGTTTGATAAGGCGGTTACTCGTTTTGAAGATATCATCAACAAAATTAAAGCAACGCCTGATGCCTACTTTTACCTAGCTACAGCTTACGAAAGTTTAGGCCAAAAAGAAAAAGCAGTAAATGCTTATTTACAAAGCAAAAAACTCGCAGCTAACCCAACTTTATCGAGCTTTATTGATAAAAAGGTTGCTGAGTTAAAAAAATAACAGAATTAGTAAAAACATTAAAACTTAAAATTATGCCAAGCGGTAAAAAAAGAAAAAGACATAAAATGGCTACCCACAAACGCAAAAAACGTTTAAGAAAAAATAGACACAAGAAAAAATAATTGATTTTCTTTAGTGTAAAACCAAAAGTGAATGTCCCGAAACAATCGGGATGTTTACTTTTGGATTTTTCTTTTGTTTTTTGGTCCATGTGTTAATAAGGTATAAAAACCTTAAAATCTGTAGCTTTGGTAAAGGAATTAATAATAGATTCTACTCCCACGGGGGTAACCATAGCTTTAATAGAAGACAAGCAACTTGTTGAGCTTCACAAAGAACACGTTAACAATAACTACGCTGTAGGCGACATTTATTTAGGCCGCATTAAAAAGATAATGCCCGGTCTGAATGCTGCTTTTGTAGATGTTGGATACGAAAAAGATGCATTTTTGCATTACTTTGATTTAGGTCCACAAGTTCAATCTCTGATAAAGCTAACGAAGATTAGACGTAACGGCACACAGGGCACTTTACTAGATAACTTTAAATTAGAAGCTGATATCAATAAAGCAGGGAAAATCTCTGAAGTGGTCAGCAAAAATTTATTGGTACCAGTACAAATTGCCAAAGAACCCATTTCTACTAAAGGTCCCAGGTTAAGCTCAGATCTTTCTATTGCCGGAAGATATACCGTACTGGTTCCTTTTTCTAATGTCATATCTATCTCCAAAAAAATTAAAAGCAATACTGAACGTAATCGCTTAAAAAAGATTATCGAAAGTATTAAGCCTAAAAATTTTGGTGTAATCATTAGAACAGTTTCTGAGGGAAAAGGCGTTGCCGAATTACAGAAAGACTTATTGGATTCCATATCGAAATGGGAAAGCTTTATGAAAAAGCTTCCAGAAACGGAACCCTCTAAGCGTGTTTGGGGCGAAATGGATAGGACATCAACGCTTATCCGCGATATTTTAAATACCGATTTCGCTAACGTATATGTAAACGACCAAGCATTATTTGAAGATATTCGTTCTTATGTGCACGAAATTTCTCCTGAAATGGAGCGTATTGTAAAACATTACAAGCACAAAGAACCGATTTTTGACCACTTTGGGGTCGAAAAACAAATTAAAAACGGTTTTGGAAAAACCGTAAACTTGGCCGGTGGTGCCTACTTAGTGGTAGAACACACCGAGGCTTTGCACGTAATAGACGTAAATAGTGGAAATAGAACCGCTAGCAAAGAAAACCAGGAAGAAAATGCGCTTCAAGTAAATAAAGAAGCTGCTAAAGAAATTGCCCGCCAATTGAGGCTTAGAGATATGGGCGGTATTGTGGTGATTGATTTTATCGATATGCACAAACCGGCTAATAGAAAAGTACTGTTTGACCACTTAAGGGAGCTGATGCTTTTGGACAGAGCCAAACATACCATTTTACCTCCTAGCAAATTTGGCTTGGTACAAATTACCCGTCAAAGGGTAAGGCCAGAAATGAACATTGTAACGGTAGAAAAATGCCCTACCTGCGATGGAACTGGTGAAATTAAGGCAAGTATTGTATTGATGGACGACATCGAAAGCAATATGACTTATATCCTGCGTGAGCAGAACGAAAAAAATATTACGCTGTGTGTGCACCCTTACATAGCGGCCTTTATCAAAAAAGGATTAGTTTCCCTGCAATGGAAATGGTTCTTTAAATTTGGGCAATGGGTAAAGGTTAAAGAAGTATCTTCATACCATTTAACCGAGTTTCATTTTCTATCGGCCAAAGACGAAGAAATTAAGCTTTAAACTAAAAGGATGTTAGAAAGTCTCGATGCAAATCGGGACTTTCTTGTTTAAAGCTAAGAAAGCCAAATCGCTTCGCCAACTTGCCCGAAATTTTACTTTACATTGTTCAAAATCAAAAATCATCGAAGGAATAGAAGGTCATAGCAGAAAACCCCACCGCCACTTAAAAACTTACATGCCTTATGTGATTTAGAAAGTATAGGTCAAAACCTAATGCTCCTATGTGGTTAAAAAATCAAAAATCATAGAAGGAATAGAAGGTCATAGAAGAAAAACCCACCACCACTTAAAAACTTACATGCCCTACGTGATTTACAAAGTATGAACAAAAACCTATGTCCCTATGTGGTTAAAAAATCAAAAACCATATAAGGAATAGAAGGTCGTAGAAGAAAACCCCACCGCCACTAAAAACGTCCATGCCTTACCTGATTTACAAAGTATGGGCAAAACCTAATGCTCCTACGTGGTTAAAAAATCAAAAACCGTTTTCAAGCCATCAAATAAATTTAGTTTTTTTAAACTCGTCTATTTTTTCCAAGCTATTAAAAGTAAATTCGTAAACCTAAAATCGAAATCAATTGGCTAAAATTAAATCAGCATATTTCTGTCAAAGCTGTGGCTACGAATCAGCAAAATGGTTGGGCAAGTGCCCTTCTTGCCAGCAGTGGAATACATTTGTAGAGGAAATTATTGAAAAACCTTCTGCCGGTAACGCAGCCGTTTGGAAAACCAGTACTGGAGGAGCCCAAAGGGTAAATAAGCCCAGCAAATTAGCGGAAATACAAAGCGTAAGCGAGGACAGATTACCAACCGGAGATGCAGAACTAGACAGAGTGCTTGGCGGCGGACTGGTACCTGGTTCGGTAACTTTGATTGGTGGTGAGCCCGGCATTGGTAAATCAACCTTAATGCTTCAGTTGGCGCTAAACATTCGTCAAAAGCGTGTACTTTATGTTTCTGGCGAGGAAAGCGAACAACAGATCAAGATGAGGGCTGAGCGAATTACTAAAAGTCCAAGTGCCGATTGCTTTATTTTAACAGAAACCTCAACCCAAAATATATTTAAGCAGCTAGAGCAGTTGGAACCTGAAATTCTGGTTGTAGATTCCATACAAACTTTACACTCGGCCCACATCGATTCCACTCCGGGCAGTGTTTCGCAGGTGCGTGAATGTACTGCCGAACTACTTCGCTTTGCGAAAGAGACTGACACGCCCGTGTTTTTAATTGGCCACATTACCAAGGATGGAGCTATTGCGGGTCCTAAAATTTTGGAACACATGGTAGATACTGTTTTGCAGTTTGAAGGCGACAGGCATCACATCTATCGGATTTTGCGTTCCATTAAAAATAGATTTGGGGCAGCCGCCGAACTAGGAATTTACGCCATGCATGGTAACGGCCTTAGGGAAGTTTCCAATCCATCGGAAGTGCTGCTTTCGCAACGTGATGAAGAACTTAGTGGCATCACCATTGGCGCAACCATTGAAGGCGCCAGGCCAATGCTTATTGAAACACAAGCGCTAGTGAGCATTTCTGCTTATGGTACGCCGCAGCGTTCGGCAACAGGCTTTGATACCAAACGAATGAACATGCTGCTGGCAGTTTTGGAGAAACGCTGTGGCTTTAGGTTGAGCGCAAAAGACGTGTTTCTTAACATCGCCGGTGGCATCAGAGTAGAAGATCCGGCCATTGACCTGTCCATTGTTGCAGCCATCATATCATCACACGAAGACATTCCAGTTTCTTCTAAAATTTGTTTTGCGGCAGAGGTTGGCTTGTCAGGAGAAATTAGGGCAGTTAACAGGATTGAACAAAGAATTTCGGAAGCGGAAAAACTAGGCTTTGAAAAGATCTTCATTTCTAGCTACAACTTAAAAGGCTTCAATAAGGATAAATTTAAAATCGAATTGGTAACTGTGTCAAAAATAGAGGAAGTTTTTTCGGCCCTGTTTGGGTAGCCCAATTTCAAATAAATCGCTGTGTGATAATTAAATAACTTACATCTTTTCACTACATTTGTGTGTATTCTTAAAAGATGTAATACAATGAACAGAAAACCAATTATCGCCCTTGCGCTGCTTTTCCTTTTAGCAGGCATGAACGCTTGTAAAAGGTCTAAGGATGTCGAAGATCCAACTGTAGCAGACAAAAAAGGGCCAGAAGTAGTTCTTAACAACAATACTTCCTCTTTAAGTGCTCGCGTTAGTTACGTTAACGATGCGGTATCTTTAATGAGTGCTGGCGATAAAGCTGTTGAATCAAGAGAAGATTTTAGTCAGTATAATTTACAGCTCATAGCCGAAGTAGCTGCGCCAACTTACCAAGGCAAAACCCTACAGGCTACACATATTGATTTTGCCGGAAATAAGGTGTACGTATCATACAATACTCGTGGAGAAACATATTTGGGTGGTGTTGATGTTTTTGACGTGAGTAACGAATCGAGACCTACCTTAGTTTCGCAAGCAATAATGCCAAATACGGATATTTCATCTGTAGTTTACAACAACAATTACGTTTACTTGGCTTCTGCCACGGATGCAGATAAAGATATTACGCTTACTGCTCCGGCCGTTTTAGACAGAATTGCACTAAACAATGGCCTGTTAAGCAGCTCAACAGGCAGAGTGCAGTTGAAAGGATTTGTAGGTAAAAATATCATCGCAAAAAACAACCGCATTTATGTAGTTTCGGCTGAGCAAGGCGGCTTAAGTGTAGTAAATCCAAATGATTTCAAAGAAGAAAAATATAGCCCTTTTACCGGCTCGGTTGCACTGAGCAGCAATGCAAGTGGCAGTACCATTTTTGTATTGAAAAATAAACCCGGGCAAATTATAGGTTTAAATGCAAATGATTTAACCACAGCTAAAACCATAGCGCTTGGTGCCGACTTACCAGAAACAGAATCGCATATAGAGTTGGTTAACGATAACTTTTTACACGCTGCCGGAAGAGCTGGGTTAAATTATTTGAGTAGTACAGGTGCTTTGTTGGATAACATCCCTGTTCCTGCCAGTGTGCCAGGGGCAGATCCAGCAGATGTAGTAAGCAACAATGTATCCATCAACAACAACTTAATTTACATTGCAAATGGCGCCGCAGGCCTGTATGTGGCCAAACTTGATGGCAACACCTTAGTGCTGCTAGGAAAAGCTAGCTTAGGCGCATCTACCAATTATGTAAAAGCCAGCGGAAACCTCATTTTTGTAGCTACCGGAACTGGGGGTTTAAAAATTTTAAAGATGACTGCCGTAACCACCAGCAGCTCTACCGTGCCTTGTGAAAATAGAAGCACTTTAGCCTCGGACGTTAACGGGAACAGAAACCTGAATTCTAACGTAAAAGAGTATTTCTCAGGCACCACAACGCTTGGCGGCTTAAACGTAAATTCTAACGCCATTTTTGATTTTTGCGGCAACTTAACGCTAAACACCACTTCCAATATCAATAGTAATGGTGCTTTTTTGGTGAATGGTTCACTTGTAGCTAATCAACAATTTAATATAAATGCCTTTGCAGAGATAGTGGGAAGCGCTAGTTTCAAAGGTGGTTTAACAGTAAACACTAACGGTAAGTTGAAACTATTGCCCAAAATTAGCGGCGAACTTTATCCGGTTACTGGTGATTTTCACGTTAACGGACTAGCGGAAGTTAACAACGGTACCTTGCAAATTAGTAACAGATTAACCATTAACAGCAATGGGCGCCTGCGCTTGGTAAACACTAATTTGATTGTAAATGGCGATTTTGATTTAAACGGAACCATAGAATTTGTGGGAACTTGCAATGTAATTGTTAATGGCCGATACACTAAAAATTCTAACGGCAGCGTTATAGGAAGCAATACCGGGAAACAACTGTAGCTTTTGCTATTAACTTAATTAGAAAATTTAAATATCTTTGCAGAAGATCATTATAAATACAATTTGTATGAAAAAATTATTCTTAAGCTTAGTACTTTGTGCCTTAACCAGCATTGGCTTTGCTCAAAGTACTGATGCCGTTGAAGGCCAATCATTTGGTGAGGGCGTTAAAAAAGGCAACATTGTTCCAGCTACAGAGGTGAAAGCAAAGTTGGGCAAACAAGAAAAAGCTGATATGAAATTGATGGGCGAAGTTGTTTCTGTTTGCAAAAAGAAAGGCTGCTTTATGAACGTAAAAATTTCTGATACAGAAACCATGTTCGTAAACTTTAAAGATTATGGCTTTTTTATGCCTAAAGATATGCCTGCTGGTACTAAAGTAGTGATTGATGGCTTTGCACAAAAGAAAGAAACTTCAGTTGAAGATTTACAACACTACGCAAGAGATGCGAAAAAATCTGAAGAAGAAATAGCAAAAATTACAAAACCTAAAAAGGAAATCGTTTTTGAAGCCAAAGGCGTTGTAATTGTAAAATAATTAGAAAGGTTCTCCTTTTTAATATTGATTGATTGAAAAGCCTCGATGAAAATCGGGGCTTATTTTTTAACTTATTATTTTTTAATTAAACATAAAATTAATAAACGAACATTTACTTATTAAAATTTTTTAATTAATAAATTTCTATTATCTTCACATTTTAACAAATGAAAACCTAAAATGAAACTGAAGAGAAATTTAATTGCCGTTACCCTTTTATCTTTCGGTTTAAGTAGCTCGGCCCAGCAACTTACCAAACAACAAAATCAAGATTTGTTGAAAGCAGAACAAGGCTCCATTGTCCGATTGGACAATTTCTTGACCGAGAAATATCCGCAAATCGTTTATCAGAAATATCCAACTCCGGGGCCACAATACATCATTTCCGATGATCCTGAATATATCCGTGTGCCAGAAGCCATCGCTTTGCGGGAAAACGTTGTGCCTGGTACCGTAAGGTTTTACCTGTACAATGTAAACGGAGTTAAAGAGCCGCAAAAAATGGACAGGAAAATCATTGCAATGATTAAAAATACTGGCAAGGCGCCTATGCGCATAAAAATGTTAAAATATGTGAGTCAGCCGCCTAGCACCAATTATTTTAAATTGGGTAAAGAAGGATTAGCAGCATTTTTAGCGGCTCAGCCATCAGAAGATATTGTGCTTGTTAAACCAGGGGAAGCCGTTCCTTTAGATAATAAGCTAGAGAATTATGTAGTAAAGTACGATGAGCTAGTACATGGCTTTTATGAGTTTTTAGTGGACCAACCTGCCGAAATAACTGTGCTACAAACTGACCTAAAAACCAGCGGCAAAGAGGCATTAAAACGAATTACGAATGTATTGCCGCCCAAAACAAAAAGCGGTGCCGGACGCGGCATTTATGGCGTTAGCAATTACCATGTAAATAATACTGAAGTGATAGACACTAAAAACGGTACTTCGGCATTAATTGTAGCGGATGGCGCCACGGACCCATGGATTATTGGAAGAGAAGGAACTACAGGCCAACAGGCAAAATTAGCGGGTAACTACGGTGTAATGTACAATATAGAGCTGAAATGGAAAAGCACCGACGGGAAAGGTTTGGCCTTGATTACCTGGAACTCCCGCTCTGCAGACAACCAATGGTGCAGCGGAATGGCCGCAGCCATGAAAGTAAGCGAGGGAAAATTTAAGGAGGGGATTATCCAATTACCGAAAGACCAGCTGGTGACCAAAGCGGCTCCGGAAGCAGTGCTGATCCAAATTTTTAAACCAAAGGCAAATGGCGAAGAACAAACCATTAAACTTACTTACTCGCCGCCAGGTGCATCATGCTTGCCAACACCGTTAATTCTTGTTCCGATAGACGTTAATCCTTAAAGAAAAAGCCTTTTCAAAAAGAGACGCTGTTGTTAACCAAATCGTTATCACGATGATTGCGAAATGGACCTACAGCTGCTTTTTGAAAAGGCTAATCAGTATAAATATTTAATTTACGCTAGGCCAAGCAAACGGTTACGAACCAGCAAACAAGCACCTACAACCCCGGCCTTTTCGCCTAATTTAGACATCTTTAACTGCGTATCATTGTTTACCAAACTTAAAGAATACTTATTAAGCGAGCTCTTGATTGGCAAACGGATATACTCTCCAGTTTCTGCCAAACTACCGCCCAAAATTACCATTTCAGGGTTAAAGATATTGATGAGCACCGCAATTCCCTTACCGAGTTTTTCACCAACTTCGGCTACCAGTTCTATCGCCAAAACATCATCCTTTATGGCTGCGTCAATAATATGACTTAGCTTAATGTCATCTATCGGCATGCCCGACAAGATAGAAGTGGAACCTTCAGACAGTTTTTCTTTAAACTTCCTGACCAAAGCCCAGCCAGAAACTTCCGTTTCCAAACAGCCTTTTTTACCGCAGCTGCAAATAATTTCATTATTGAAAAAAGGAATATGGCCAAATTCGCCGGCAAAGCCCGATTTTCCGTAGTAAAGCTGACTGTTAATCATAATACCTACGCCCATCCCGTAATCCATATTTAAGAAAAGTACATTTTTCTCCTCGTGAACTACTCCGGCAGAAAACTCGCCAAAAGCCATTGCCCTGGAATCGTTTTCTAGAAAGATGCGCAAACCGATGCTTCTTTCTATTACCCTACTTAAAGGCTCCTCGTTAAAATGGAAAAAACTGTAACTGTATCCGGTAGCATAATTGATCCTACCCGATAGGTTAAGCCCCGCACCTAAAATCTTTTCTTTCTTTACAGGAGCTTCTTTAATAAAATTATTAATTAACTCGCAAAGCGAATCTAATGACTCCTCGCTGTTGTTTAAGCTGTATGGAATATTTGATTTCAGATGCACCAGGTTTTTTTGCAAATCTGTAAGCCCAATATTGATATGAGAACGCTTTACATCAACCCCCAAAAAATATCCCGATTCCATTACTAACCCGTAGATATTAGGCTTTCTACCGCCTCTGGACTGCAATTTCCCGAAATCCTTAACCAAGCCTTCCGCAATTAAATCGGTAAGTACATTGTTTATTTTAGGTGCACTTAGTCCTAACTCGGCGCATAAATCTGCAATAGTAGCATTCCCATTTTTACTAAAGTAAGCAACAATAGCTTTCTTAATGGTAATGTTTTTATAAGCTACGCCTGAGATACTTTCATCACCGAGTTCGTTAAAAAACGTCATGTTTATAATAATTTTAAAAATCAAAAATAAAACATTATCTGGTTCAAACTAATAATTGCGATTCTTTTGTCGCATAAAAGGGTCTAGAAATTAAAAAAGTTAAAAAAATATCTTTACTTATTAATTTTTTTAAAAAAGTTCATATATTTATCGCTAAGCAAACCAAACTAATGAAACAGCCTTTAACCAAACTATTAATTATTGCAGCTGCACTTTTAGCTTCTTGCAGTAAAAATGTAGACAACTCGCCTTTGCCGCAACCAACTGCTACAGATTCGGTGGCTTTAATTCCGTTAACCCAAGATTGGAAAAAAGCTATCCATTTAATGAAAGATTTTCCAAATGGCGTACAAGTTTTCCTTAACAAAAAAACCATCAACAATAAGGCAACGGTAATGTACGCCGTTGTATTTGATCCCAAGCTTATTGAACTAAAACCGGTAACATCGGCCACTAATAAAAAAGTTAGTGATTTTTACAATGAGGAATCATCAAGGAAATTTGCCTGCATTAACGGTGGCTTTTTTGGAACCAATACTTCATACAGCTTGAGCATGTACAATGGTATTATTTCGGCAGTTAACATTAAGGCACTTACCAGAACTTACAACAGCACCAACACTTCCTATTACCCAACTAGGGCCGCTTTTGGTTTAAAAGCAGATGGAACGCCAGAAGTTGCTTGGATTTATCATGTGGGCACCGGTAACGGAACTATTTACAGCTATCCAACGGTATCGCCCAACTTTCTAAATTCGGCACCTCAAGCTGTGCCTAGCGCTACTTTTCCAACAGGCGCAACGGTATGGAGCGTCAATTCGGCCATCGGCGGTTCGCCAATGCTCATTAAAAACAACAACATCAACATTACCGATGAGGAAGAATTGATTGTAATTGACAACAATGCTTCGAGAGCCAGATCAGCTATTGGATATACCAACAATAATAAAGTGATTTTACTTGCTGTAGAAGGCAACAATCCCAACGGTGGCACGGGTTTAAGCTTAGCTGAGCTTGCCCAAGTGATGAAAGACATGGGTTGCGCCGGAGCAATCAATTTAGATGGAGGCGGATCTACGTCGCTTATCGTGAATGGTACAGCCACCGTAAAACCATCAGACAGTGGCGGCGAGCGACCAGTTATTACAGCATTAATATTAAAAAGCAAATCATAAAGCATGCGTATCAAATCTTCTATTGTTCTTTTCTTTAGCTCCTTACTTGCCTTTTTTCAAGGCTTTGCGCAAAACTATTACCAAACTGATGTATTGATTATTGGCGGAGGAGCCAGCGGTACAACTGCCGCTATACAAGCTGCTAAAATGGGAGTTAAGGTACTGGTGATTGAGGAAACGGAATGGCTTGGCGGCATGCTTACATCTGCGGGAGTATCAGCAATAGATGGTAACCACAACATGCCATCGGGTTTGTGGGGCGAATTTAGGCAGCACCTGTACGATTATTACGGTGGCCCTAAAGCTGTGGAAACCGGATGGGTAAGCAATACTTTATTTGAGCCTTCTTTTGGCAATAAAACACTAAAGAAAATGGCTCAGCTTCCCAACTTAACCGTTTGGTACAAAAGTAAGCTCAGCAATGTTAGCAGAGCTGGCAAATTATGGACCGCCACCATTAACGTTGAAGGAAAACCCCAAGCTGTTGGCGCTAAAATTTTAATTGACGCCACTGAATTGGGCGATGTAATGGCCAAGCTGAAAGTGCCTTACCGTTTAGGCATGGACAGCAGATATGACACCGGCGAAAGCTTTGCTCCAGAAAAGGCCAACAACATTATTCAAGATTTAACCTATGTGGTGATTTTGAAAGATTTTGGCACAAAAGCAAATAAAACCATCAAAAAACCAGAGGGATATGACCCTAATGAATTTGATTGTTGCTGCGACGTACAAGATCCCGCATCGCATGATAGCACACCAAAAATTGATTGCAGCCAAATGATTACTTACGGCAAATTGCCTAATGGTAAGTACATGATCAACTGGCCAAAATGTGGTAACGATATTTACCTCAACATTGTGGAGATGAATGAAGCGGAACGCAAAGAAGCCTTAAAGAAAGCAAAACTACATAGCTTGCGTTTCATTTACCATTTACAAACCAAGCTTGGCTTTAAAAATTTAGGCATAGCCGATGATGAATTTCCTACTGCAGATGGTTTGCCTATGATAGCTTATTATAGAGAATCGCGGCGGTTAGATGGTAAAGTAACGTTAACCGTTAATGATGTAGCCTCGCCTTACACTCAAAAAACCGCTCTGTACAGAACGGGTATTGCCGTTGGCGATTATACGATCGATCATCATCATTTGAAAAATCCCGATGCGCCGAAAATCGATTTTGTGAAAATTAAGGTGCCTTCATATAACATTCCGCTGGGAGCTTTAGTGCCAAAAAACACTGAAGGTTTAATTGTAGCAGAAAAAAGTATTAGCGTTACCAATATTGTGGCAGGCGCTAGTCGCTTACAGCCGGTGGTTTTAGGTGTTGGCCAGGCGGCCGGCGCATTGGCGGCAACAGCAGTAATTAGTAATACAGATCCATCTCAAATTAACATTAGGGAGGTGCAAAATGCCTTGTTGGAAAGCAACGCATATTTGATGCCTTTTATCGACGTAAAACCTAATGATGCCTCGTTTAAAGTAATACAGCGCATTGGTGCTACCGGAATTTTAAAAGGTACGGGCTTATCATACAAGTGGGCCAATCAAACTTGGTTTTACCCAGAACTTCCGGTGAGCGAGTGGGACTTGGTAAATGGCTTAAAGTCTTTTTATCCCGCCTTTGCGGAATTAAATCCTTCAGGGAACTTGGTAAATGCAACATTTTTAGCAAGCGCAGTTAAGGAGATTGGCAAAAAGGATGTTAAAGCAACGCAAATTACAGACTTTTTGAAGCAACAAGGCTTTGGCAACCTAACCGCAGAAAGCAAATTAAACAGAAAAATGGTTGCGCATGTGCTGGATCACTTTTTAAATCCTTTCCAACAACGTATTGATTTTAATGGCATTCCAACAGTAAGTGAATAATGAATAATCGCTTAAATAGTTTAGATGCCCTGAGGGGCTTGGCCATTTTAGGCATGGTGCTATCGGGGAGTATTGCTTTTGGTGAAGTAATGCCCGCTTGGATGTTCCATGCGCAAGTGCCGCCGCCAAACCATGTATTTAACCCTAGTTTGCCGGGCATTACTTGGGTAGATTTAGTGTTTCCATTCTTCTTATTTTCCATGGGAGCCGCAATTCCCTTGGCCTTAAGCAAAAAAGCAGAAACACTTCCTTTTCATCAAATATTTATCCAACTGTTCTTCAGGTTGGTGCTATTAGCGCTATTTGCCATTTTTACTTTTCATGCTAGGGCTTGGGTAATCGACAAAGAGCCTCATCTAGGCACCTACGTTATTTCTATCGCCGCTTTTGCTTGCTTATTTCTGATGTACGGAAATTGGAAGGCTTTTGTGAGCAATCAACTTGCTATTGCACTAAAAGTAATCGGCATTGCCTTAGCCATTTCATTTTTAGCATTTTATCCATTTGCCTACGGCGATTTTTCTCTTTCTAAAAGCGATATCATCATTATTGTATTGGCAAACATGGCCTTTTTCGGCGGCTTAATTTGGTATTTCACCAGAAACAGGCCTATTTGGCGCATTGCAATACTGCCTTTTGTAATGGCCGTCTTTTTGGCTTCAAAAGAAGAAGGCAGCATTAATCAATTCATCTTTAACTTATCTCCAGCTGATTGGATTTACAAATTTTATTACCTAAAATACCTCTTTATTATCATCCCCGGCACATTTGCTGGCGAATGGTTTCTTAATGAGCGTAAACAAAAAGAACCAGCCGAAGGGACGAAAAAAACGATGCTGCTCATTTGTTTTTTAGCCATTGGATTATTGGTAACTAACCTTTGGGGATTATTTAGCAGGCAGCTGGAAATCAATTTATTGATTAATTTGATTGGAGCGGTTGGTTTAGTGCTGCTCGCAAAAGACATCAAGCAAAGCAACCTTATTAACAACATGGTTAAGGCAGGTGCTTATCTGTTATTGCTCGGCTTATTTTTCGAAGCTTACGAAGGTGGCATTAAAAAGGATTTTTCTACCTACAGTTATTATTTTGTATGCTCCGGACTTGCTTTTCTTTTGCTATTGGCTTTTAGTCTTTTTGAAAAGATGGGCTATTTTAAGTATGCAACAAATTTTTTGGCCGATAATGGCAAAAACCCAATGATTGCCTATACCGCTGGCAACCTTTTTCTAATTCCTTTACTTAAAATTACAACCCTTTCCGCTTGGTTAGATGTATTAAATACCAATGCCTTTTTGGGCTTTTTAAGGGGTGTAATTTTTACCGGAATTGTAGCGCTAATTACAGTGCTGTTCACCCGAATGAAATTTTTCTGGAAAACCTAAATCAACTAACATACCGTGAGCCAAACTACAAATAAATCTCTTAACCCTATTTTCTGGATTCCAAGTACTTGGTTTGCAATGGGTTTGCCCAATTTGGTATTAGGAGGAACGCTATTATCGCTTCTTTATAAAAACATGGGCTTTTCCGATACCGAAATTACGGTTTATACAGGTATCATTATTTTACCATGGAGCTTTAAACCACTTTGGGGCCCGTTTATGGAGCTTTACAAAACCAAGAAGTTTTACATTTATGGTTCACAAATCCTTTGCGGTGTGCTATTTGCCATTGCGGCTGGTTTACTGTTTTTAAGTAATTTCTTTGCTGCTTCAGTGGTGGTTTTTCTGCTTATCGCGTTTTTAGGTGCTACGCAGGATATTGCCGCAGATGGCTTATACCTACAATCGTTAAGTAATAAGCAGCAGGCGCAATACGTAGGTTGGCAAGGCACTTTTTACAATTTTGCGAAGCTATTTTCCAATGGAGGCATGGTATTTTTGGTTGGCATGCTTATTCCGCTTTATGGAAATACCAAAGCTTGGGCCACTATTTTGTTGATTTATGCCGCAGTAATGTTCTTGCTGGGCTTGTACAACAGAAAGTTTTTGCCGCAAACCCAAACGCAAGTACAAGTACAAACTAGCGCACAGGTTTGGCAAACGTTAAGTGATGTAATTACTTCCTTTTTTAGGAAAAAGCACATTTGGTTTGGCATTTTATTCATTGTTTTATATCGCTTTGCGGAAGGACAGGCCATTAAAATTATGCCCTTGTTTTTTAAAGCAGAAAAAGCTGTTGGCGGTTTAGGATTAAGCGAGGCCACCTTAGGCATGCTTACCGGAATTTATGGTACCATTGCTTTTGTTTTAGGCTCCTTAGCCGCAGGCTACTTCGTTTCTAACAAAGGTTTAAACCGCCAAACGTTGCTGATGCTGTGCGCTTTTTTTAACCTGCCCTTTATTACCTACGCTTATTTGGCTTTTACACAAACCAGTAATCTGTTCATTATTGGTAGTGCCGTAGCGGTTGAACATTTCGGTTATGGCTTTGGGTTCATTGGTATTATTTTATTCATCATGCAACAGATTGCCCCCGGAAAATATCAAATGGCGCATTATGCTTTTGGCAGCGCTATCACCTATTTTGGCTACACTTTGGCGAGTATGATTAGTGGCCCCATCAGTGATCATTTAGGTTACAAAGACTTCTTCATTTGGGTGCTTATTGCTACCATTCCGGCTTTCATTGCAACTTGGATAGTGCCTTTGAAAAAAGTAGAAGACGACAATTTAACGGAAGGAATTAATGGAGAAGCTTAGGTTTTTATTTGCTTTTTTGCTCCTACTTGCAACACAGCAATTGAATGCGCAGGAAACCACTGCTATAGATAGTAGCTACTTAAATGGGCATTACACGCAGCGACTGGATTTTTTCAGAAAGATGCCTAACCGAAAGGGAGAAATCGTCTTTGTAGGCAATAGCTTAACTGAGGGCGGTAAATGGCAGGAGATTTTTCAAAACCCTCATGTAATTAACAGGGGAATTAGTGGTGATGTTACTTACGGCATTTTAGCTCGCTTGGATGAAGTTCTGGCCTCTAAACCTGCCAAGATTTTTATCCTAGCAGGAATTAACGATATGAAAAGGGGTACACCCAACGAGGTGATTTTAGCCAATTTGAAGCGTATGATCCTGATGGTAAAAACGCAATCGCCAAAAACGAAACTTTACATGCAAAGCCTGCTTCCTGTAAACGAAGCCATGTTGCCAGACATTTACGCCAAGGTTAAAAATGCCAAAATTAATGCGTTAAACCAGCAACTGGAAGCACTTTGTAAGACTATGAATGTAAGCTACCTAAACATTCACCCAGCTTTGGCAGATGAAAGTGGAAGCCTCAAAAAGGAATTAAGTATTGACGGACTGCATTTGCGCCAGGCCAGCTACGTGCTTTGGGCTGAGGAATTGAAACGAAAAAAGGTGATGTAAGCATGAAACAGAATTCACAGGAAAAAAAATCAACGCGTTATTGCGTGGCAAGGGGTTTAAGCTTCCTTCTCATTGCAACTGCTATTTTTAGCGTAGCCCAAGCGCAAAGCGTGAAAATAGATAGCAATTACGCCAACTGGTATTACCTACAGCGCATGGAGTATTTTGCTAAAACGCCCATTCCAGAAAACGCCATCGTTTTTTTAGGCAACAGCATTACCGAACGGGGCGAATGGCAAGAGATTTTAGCTGACAGTAAATATCCCATCATTAACAGAGGTATAGGTGGCGACAATTCCTTTGGGATTTTGGCCCGCATGGATGAAATAGTGAAAGCCAAGCCCAAAGCCATTTATTTAATGGATGGCATTAATGATCAGTTCAGGAATTTGCCACACGATGTGAGTATCTATAATTATCGCCGCATCATTAGAAAGATAAAGCAGGCATCGCCAAAAACCAAGATTTACTTAGAGAGCGCACTGCCCATTAACGAAACACTTACTACAGAACCATACACCAAAGGTAAAAACATACGTGTGCCAGCATTGAACCAAAAGCTGGAAAAACTGGCTCAGGAAGAGGGTATTCCCTACGTTGATATTTGTCCGCTTTTTCAGGATGAAAACGGAGTGCTGAAACCAGCATTTACGATGGATGGTATCCACCTTAAAGCTTCGGCGTACATTGATTGGGTTAATTTTTTAAAGGATAAAAAGTATTTGTAAAACGGGGTTCGATAACCTTCATCAACATAAATAAAAAGAAAAGAATGAGAATAACGGGAACTTTTATTGATGAGATTTCTCATGACATTCCGCACCAAAACTGGGGACGGGAAGAGTGGGCCAAAGACTTCGCACACATGAAGGCTATGGGAATTGACACGGTAATCCTGATCAGAAGTGGCTACCGCAGGTTCATCACTTACCCATCGGTTTACCTACAAAACAAATTTGGTTGTTACGAGCCGCCGATTGATTTGGTGGAGCTGTATTTGCAGCTAGCTGATGAACATGGCATGAAGTTCTATTTTGGCCTGTATGATAGCGGCCATTATTGGGACACGGGAAATTTACAGCATGAAATTGATGCTAACCGATATGTAATTGACGAAGTGTGGGCTAAATACGGCCACTATCAAAGCTTTGGCGGTTGGTACCTCAGTATGGAAATCAGCAGAAGAACCAAGGGCGCTACCGAAGCCTTTAACACGCTTGGCCTGCAATGCAAGGGCGTAAGTAGTGGCCTACCAACTTTTATTTCCCCTTGGATTGATGGTAAAAAAGCGGTAATGGCTGCCGAAGCGAGCTTAACCAAAGAAAATGCCGTATCCTTAAAAGAACATGAAGACGAGTGGTCGGAGATTTTCTCAGGCTTAAAAGGCTCTATTGATGCTGTGGCTTTTCAGGATGGCCATGTAGACTATCACGAATTGCAGGACTTCTTCGAAATCAACAAAAAAATGGCCGATAGATTTGGTTTGCAATGCTGGACTAACGCTGAAAGTTTCGATCGTGATATGCCGATCAAATTTTTGCCCATCAAGTTTGAAAAACTACGCCTTAAGTTAGAAGCAGCCAGAAAAGCGGGTTATGATAAAGCAATCACTTTTGAGTTTTCTCACTTTATGAGCCCTCAGTCTGCCTACATACAAGCCCACCATCTTTACAATAGATACCAAGAATACGCTAAGAATTTATAACATGAACAAGTACATAGATATATACAAAAATGAACTCCTAAATGAGATTATCCCGTTTTGGAGCAAAAACTCTTTAGACCATGATGCCGGCGGCTATTTTACCTGCTTGGATGCCCAAGGGAAAGTTTACGATACCGATAAATTTGCTTGGCTGCAAGGTCGTCAAATTTGGACCTATTCCATGCTTTTTGACAAAGTGGAGGCTAAACAAGAGTGGAAAGATATAGCTGAGTTAGGTGCTTCATTTATGAGAAAACACGGCAGAGATGCCAATGGAGATTGGTACTTCTCGTTCACCAAAAGAGGCAAGCCGCTAGTGCAGCCATACAACATATTCTCCGACTGTTTTGCCGCCATGGGATTCGGTGCGCTTTGCAAAATCAACAATAGTAATGAAGATGCGGATATTGCTTTAACCACTTTCAACCGAATTTTGGAGAGAAGAAACAATCCAAAAGGCAAGTATACTAAAGGCTTTCCAGGCACTAGGGAATTGAAAAACTTTTCGTTACCGATGATCTTGTGCAACCTTTCTATGGAGCTGGAGCATTTGCTAGATAAATCTACCATTAACGGTTTAATTGACGAAGTACTACACGAAGTGATGTCGGTATTTTACCAGCCGCAGTCGGGATTGATTTTAGAGAACGTACACCATGACGGTAGTTTTTCCGATTCCTTTGAAGGCCGTGTGGTTAACCCAGGGCATATTATCGAGGCCATGTGGTTTATCATGGATTTGGCAGTTCGAAAAAACGATACCGTACTAATCAACAAAGCGCTTGACATTGCATTTAATGCGCTTGAGTTTGGCTGGGATAATCAATATGATGGCATTCTTTACTTCAAAGATATCAAAGGGCACCCTGTGCAACAATTGGAATGGGACCAAAAACTGTGGTGGGTACATGTGGAGGCCTTGGTAACCATGGCTAAGGGCTACGCACTAACTCAAAATGAAAAGTGCGCCACTTGGTTTGAAAAATTACACCATTACACATGGAATAACTTTAGAGATGCTGAAAATGGCGGAGAGTGGTACGGTTATTTAAATCGAAGGGGCGAGGTTTCGTTAGCTGCCAAAGGCGGAAAATGGAAAGGATGCTTCCACATACCAAGGGCGCTTTACCAAGTGTATTGCACGTTGGAGAAATCATTAGTACCAGTTATTTAAGATTACAGAAATTAAAAAGAATTCGTGTGTCTTGTCCTATTTTTAAAAAAAATAAAAAAGTATAGATTTTTATTAAAAAAAAATAATATCTTGCTTAAAATTAAACCCTATCAATTTTCCTTTCTCCACGCTCCCAGGTCAATTGAATATTACATAACCAAAAGCGAAACTATGAAGTGTTCGTATTTAAATATTCGACGAAGCACAAAAAGCAGCCTGTATTTTTTGCTGTTGCTTGCGCCAATCATTAGTCTTTTGGGATGTAAAAACCAAGCGGGTTCCACTGCGGACGACAACGCACGCTTTGTAGACCCACTAATTGGCTCTGGAGGCCATGGACATGTTTTTGTGGGCGCTTCTGTTCCTCACGGCATGGTGCAAGTAGGCCCCAACAACCTTAGCAAAGGCTGGGATTGGTGCTCTGGCTACCATGATTCCGATACGACAATTATCGGCTTTGCCCAAACTCATTTAAGCGGTACCGGCATTGCCGATTTGGGCGACGTGTTATTTATGCCTACCGGAAATTTCAAACAGCCAAGCGCTACCGACACTACCCGCACTGCAAGATTTTACTACAGCACATTTAATAAAAAAAATCAAAAAGTTAGCCCGGGTTATTATTCAGTTAACTTAAATAGGTATAATATCAAAGTAGAATTAACTGCTACGGAAAGATGCAGTTTTCAAACATACAGCTACCCTAAAGACAGTGCAGCAAACGTAGTGATCAACCTGGCCGAGAGTGTACAATCGTTAATGGCTCGAAAAGGAACTACAGGCTCGTCATTAACTATTATTAACGACACCACCGTTGCTGGTTTTAGGAGTTCGGATGAATGGGCCCGCGACCATAAAGTGTATTTTGTTAGTGTTTTTTCTAAGCCAATTGTTAGCAAAAGCCTACTTAAAGGCCAAACTACCGATGGTGGCAAAACGGCTACTAGCACCGAAGGAGCGGTTAGTCTGCTATCCTTTAAAAATGACGGCAAGCCATTGTCGATTAAAACGGGTATTTCTTATACCTCTACAGATGGTGCTGCCTTAAATTTGAAATCGGAAATTAAAAGCTGGGATTTTGCTGCAATCAAAAACGAAGCTACCTCACGCTGGAATTCATCTTTAGCAAGCTTCAATTTCAAGTCGAAAGATTCACTTACCAAAGTGAAATTCTATACGGCACTTTATCACACTCAAATTTCACCTTCCTTATTTAGTGATGCTGACGGAAAATACCGAGGTGCCGACGGAAAAGTTTATTCATCCAACAGCAACACTTACAGCGTATTTTCTTTATGGGACACCTACAGGGCGGTACACCCATTGTACACCTTAACAGATACCGCTGTTTCCAGTTATGCTAATACCTTACTGCAAATTAACAGTCAGCAAAAACGCATGCCGGTATGGCACCTGGCAGGCAACGAAACCGATTGTATGGTTGGTGTGCACAGCATTCCAGTGGTGATAGATGCCTACCTGAAAGGCTTCAACATCGACAAAGAAAAATTATGGAATGCCGTTAAAGATTTCGACCAATACGATCAAAACGGTTTAAAAGCCCTACGGGAGCGAGGCTACATTCCTGCAGACCAAGAAGTTTGGTCGGTAGCAAAGGGATTAGAGTACGCCATAGACTATGATGCCATTGCAAAATTAGCTAAAGATTTAGGCTACAAAGCCGAAGCAGAAAAATACGCGAAGCTTGCTAAAGGCTACCAACAATATTTCGATAAGCAAAGTGGTTTCATGAGAGGGAAATTGGCTAACGGCCAGTGGCGTGCAAACTTTAACCCTTACCACAGCTTACACCTAGAGGATGATTATGTAGAGGGCAATGCTTGGCAATACACTTGGTTGGTGCCTCAGGACGTAGAAGGGTTAGTGGGCTTATTTGGCGGAAAAGCGCCTTTCACTAAAAAACTTGATAGCTTATTTACCGTGAGCTCTGCTTTAAACGAAGGAGCATCCATAGACATTACCGGCATGATTGGTCAATTTGCCCACGGCAACGAACCAAGTCACCACATTTCTTATTTGTATCCTTTTGTTGGCCAGCAGTGGAAAACCGCAGAAAAGGTGCGCCAGGTTTGTAATCAGTTTTACAAGGCTTCCCCTGATGGCCTAATTGGCAACGAAGATTGTGGGCAAATGTCTGCTTGGTACATCTTTTCGGCATTAGGTTTTTATCCAGTAAATCCGGTTAACGGGCTGTTTGTTTTTGGATCGCCTTTGGCGGATGAGGTAGAAATCAACCTTAACAATGGTAAAAAGTTTAAAATAACTGCTCAATATAACAGCGCTAAAAACAAATTTATCCAATCAGTAAAACTGAATGGAAAAGCTTACACCAAAACCTATATCAAATACCAACAAATTATGGAAGGCGGCGAGCTCATTTATGTAATGGGAAGCAAGCCAAATTACAATTACGGCAAAGAAAAAGCCGACTGGCCTGTCTCAAATCCTTCAAAAGAGAACTGAATCAATAACAAAAAATGAAGCACTTAAAATTATCTAACCAAACCAAACAAAAATGTAGTACTGTATGAAAAGAGCTTTGACCTTAATTTTATTTCTAATTGCGGTAAGTTCAACATGCTTATATGCACAAACCACCCTAAAAGGTAAGGTTTCTGACAATGCTAGTCCCTTACCGGGCGTTAGCGTAATCAACAACAACACTAAGCAAGTTGTAATTACCGATCAAAATGGACAGTTTCAAATTCCTGTATCACAGGGAAACACCATTACATTTTCTTACATCGGGTATGTAAGCAAAACCATTAGCTATAGCAATCAAACTAACCTTAACCTTGTATTGGATGCGGCCTCAACCTCATTGGATGAAATGGTGGTTGTAGGTTATGCAAAACAGAAAAAAGCGACCTTAACAGGTTCTGTTTCTGCGCTAAGCGGCGAGGAAATAGGCCAACGTGCCGTAGCTTCGTTATCAACCGCGTTACAAGGAAAAATGGCGGGTGTTACCATTCAACAAACTTCTGGGCAACCGGGTGCTGATGGGTCAAACATCCGTATCCGTGGTATTGGATCTATCAACTCAACTACTTTCCCATTGGTATTGGTAGATGGAATTGAGACCGATATCAACCAGGTGGATATGAATGTTGTAGAGTCTGTATCCGTATTGAAAGATGCGGCCTCTGCTTCAATTTATGGATCGAGGGCTTCCAATGGCGTGATTTTAATTACTACCAAAAGAGGAAAAAAAGGCGATGTGAAAACCACTTACGCGGGTTACACCACCTTACAAAGGCCAACCAATCTCCCTGATCCAGTTTCTGCATGGGAATACCTTCAAGCGGAGCTAAATTCATTGGACAATGCTGGCGTTTCGGTATCACCAACACAGCGTGAACAACAGCTTAAGTTAATTGAACAACAGCGCACCTTACAGCCAGATAACTGGAACCGTTACGACACCGACTGGAAAGCAGAAACCATCAAAGACAATGCGTTTATGCACAATCATAACGTAACCATAAGTGGCGGCGGAGATAAAATCTCTTTCTTTGGTTCGGGATCTTTCCTTGGTCAGGATGGTTTAATTGTAAACAACAATTACAAACGCACCAACCTTTTACTTAATGCAGACGCCAATTTGTTGAGCTGGGCTAAGTTTTCATTAAATACTAGCTTGAGAGAATCGAACACACTTGCGCCAGGGGTTAATACGCCAAAAAGCATTATCAACAAAGCACTTTACATGTTGCCAACTTTATCCGCAGCTCGTGAGCTTGATGGAAATTGGGGCTATGGAAAAAATGGCGATAACCCAACCGCACAAGCTTATGATAGCGGCGAGCAAAAGTCAAAAGGTACCGAAACCATTGTTAATGGAACTTTAACCTTAACACCAATTGCTGGTTTTGAAGTTTTGGGTCAGTACTCTTACAGGACAGTAACTGGTAGAGGCCGAAGCCTAATCAAACCATATACTGTTTCGTTAAAAGGTAATGTGTTAGGTAATTATCCGGCTCAGGATGATTTAACTGAAAGCTGGAACCAAACGATCAGAAATTTCTACCGTTTACAAACATCTTACGAGAAAACCGTTAACAAGCATTTCGCTAAATTATTAGTTGGTTATCAGGCAGAAGACAACACTTTCACCTCATTTTTTGGTGCGAAAAACGGTTTTGAACTCGGCCGTTATTACTTAAGCAATGGCGATGGCGCATCAGCAACTTCAGGTGGTGGTGCTACCGAGTGGGCGATGATGTCGGGCTATGCAAGGCTTAACTACAACTACGCTCAAAAATATTTGCTAGAGGTAAACGGAAGGTATGATGGCTCATCAAGATTTACCAGCGATAACCGTTGGGGCTTCTTCCCTTCAGTATCTGCTGGATGGGTGGTATCTCAAGAAAGCTTTATGGCTAAAACCCAAAAGTTCATCGACCAATTAAAATTGAGAGTTTCTTATGGTTTACTGGGTAACCAAGATATTGGTAACTACCCTTATGCCGCTACCGTTAACACCGGCTATGGCTATTACTTAGGAGATGGCAAAGAATTGGCTACAGGGGTAGCGCAGGTAGCTTTATCAAACAGCAACATCAGCTGGGAAACATCAAAACAATTTGATGTAGGTATTGACGTGGCGATGTTTAAAGATAAATTGACTTTAACTGCAGATTATTACGTAAAACGAATTGAGGACATGTTGTTGAGATTCCCGCTTCCGTACTATGCAGGGATGCAACCAGCATTTTCTAATGCAGGCAGTATGGAAAACAAAGGCTGGGAAATTGCCTTGGGCTACAAAAACAAAATCAACGATTTCAATTACGGCATAACCGTTTCGCTTAACGATAACCGCAATAAAATTACCGACCTAAGAGGACAAAACTCTCAAGACCGTACGCAGGTAGAGGGCTATCCAAATGGTGGTGTTTGGGGTTATTTATCAGATGGTTATTTCCAAAGCTGGGAAGACGTAGCCAACTCGCCAAAATTGAGTGGTTCAGCTCGTCCGGGCTTCGTTAAATACAAAAAAATCTACAGCGGACCAGGTGTTGATCCTTTATTGCTCGATTCTAGAGATATCGTTTATCTAGGCGATCCTTTCCCTCATTACGAATACGGCGTTACCTTAACCGCCGGATGGAAAAACTTCGATTTTACCGCTTTCATCCAAGGTATTGGACAACGTTCGGCATTTTTAAGCGGCGTAGGTTTAAAACCATTTGCTAACGGCGCTAACTTGTTTAGGCACCAATTGGATTACTGGACTCCAGAAAATCCTAATGCGGCTTATCCTATTTTAGTTCCCGAGGCTAACTCGAACGATAACTTTGTTAAATCAGATAAATGGGTGAGAAACGCCAACTACACCAGATTAAAGAATGTGGTGTTGGGCTATACGCTCCCTAAAGCTACTGCCCAAAAACTCAAATTATCGAGTTTAAGATTATATGTTAGTGCACAAAATCTATTCACAATAAGCAATTTCTACGATGGATATGATCCTGAGGTAAGCTATGGCGGATCAGTTGGTGGAGAGTTCTACCCTATCATGCAAACTTACACTTTCGGACTTAACCTTAGCTTTTAATCTTAGACCTAATTAAAAATGAAAAATAAGATCATGAAAACCAGTTTCGCCATTTTAGGAGTAGCCGCATTAGTATCGGTATCTGGTTGTAAAAAAGATTATTTGGATAGAGAACCGCTAAGCGACTACTTATCATCCAACTTTTATAATAACGAAGGCGCCATTAAACAAGGGGCTAACGGCTGTTATCAATTATTAAAAATGAACCATGGTGGCAGTAGCAACATTCCATTGTCAATACTATGGGATATGTACACCCCTTTTGGTATCGAAAGAGCCGATAATGCAAGTATTGGCGTAGGCAGTGTTGACCTAAGAACCAACTATGCACAAGAGCTTACTTGGGCCAACCTTTACACTTCGGTGGCTCGTTGTAACTCGGTAATTAGCGGTGCGCAGCCTTACTATAGCGAGCTTAACGATAAAGCAAAACAATACGTATCAGAAGTTAGGGTGCTTAGAGCGCACTACAACATCCAATTAATCAGTCTTTTTGGCGATATCCCTTACTTTACCGATCCGGTAACTGAGGCACAGCTACAAAACGTTGGGCGTACGCCTTGGCAAACTGCTGTTACTTCCATCATTGCTGATTTAGATGATGCAGCCACCAACCTGCCTTGGATTGCTACTGAATGGGGCCGCGTAGATAAATCGGTTGCCTTGGGCCTAAAAGCTCGTATTGCCTTATATGCTGCATCGTGGAACAAATTTGGTTTTGGTAAAGATGCCGTTAAAGATCCTCAAAAAGCTACGGAGTTTTTCAGAATTGCAGCTACCGCAGCCAAAAGGATTATGGACGAAAGCGGTAGAGGTTTAGCCACTAACTACAATGATTTATTTACCAGAGCAGGGCAGCTTAAAGCCGATACCAAAAGAGAAACCATGATGTTTATGATGTTCTCTGATTTTGGCGATAAAAACTCCCACTACATGTCGTTGGGTGAGCAAGTACGTATGATTGGTCAAAGCGGCAGGTTCCCTACACAACAACTAGTAGATACCTACGAAACCAGCAACGGAAAACGTATTGATGAGGCAGGATCTGGTTACAACCCTAAAACGCCGTTCATTAACCGCGACCCTCGTTTAAAATACACCATTTATACGCAAGGCGATACCATTATTGGCAACACAGGAAGCAACAAGCTGAAGTTTTTAATGGAAATCTACAATCCACAAACTAAATCGTTTGATGCGCAAGGAAATGCAAGGTTGGTAGACAACTTAGACTATGCCGGCTCAGTTGCACAATTTGGATATGTACAAAGCGGTGTTGGCTTTGCTTGGAGAAAATACAATCATTTTGATGATGAAAGTACTGCCTTGCCTACCTACAACATTTTGCTAATGCGTTATGCAGAAATTTTACTGACTTACGCCGAAGCTAAAATTGAATTGGGCGAATTGGATGCTACTGTCGTAAATGCAATTGATCAAGTTAGAGCAAGGGTGGGCATGCCTTCTATTTTAGTGGCTGATCCATCAAGAGCTGGAAACCAAGACAAAATGCGCCAAATTGTACGCAGAGAGCGTAAAGTAGAATTGGCAAAAGAACAGTTGTACTTTTTTGATATGCGTCGTTGGAGATTGGGAGCGATCCAAAATGCGGAACCAACTTACGGCTATCCTTTAGCAACAGGTGTAAATACCACCACAAAAGTTTATCCTAACGGATACGACCAAGTAACACCGGATATGGTTCCTTCCTTTGGTGGTGCAGGTTCAGAGCGTGATTTAAATGACGTTGCCAGCTATCAAGCTTACGCGGCAAAATTACGTACCAGAGATAGAAACCGTAAATGGGAAGATAGGTTCTATGTATGGCCTGTCCCTCAAACCGAACTCAATAAAGCGCCTTGGCTAGGACAAAATCCAGGCTATGGCCAATAACGATGGTATTATTCAAATCAAGAATTGAAAGTATGAAGAATATGAAATTTAAAACCATCCAGTTTATACTGTTACTGGTGGTAATTTTTGCCAGCTGTAAAAAGAAAGACGAACTTGACAGAAGTTACGAAGCGGCAAAAATTGTTGGCGTAAAAATCAACAACGAGCTTTTTACGCCAAGCTACAATGCTAACGTAGCTAGTGTGGTGGTGCCGGCGGGCAGGGACTTGTCAAAAGTTAAATTGCAGGTTTTAGTAGCCAATGGTGAAGTTATCGACTTTGAAAACAATCAAATTAGAGATGTACGCAAACCGCTTAACCTCAGCTTAAAAGGATCAAATGGAGAAGACATCAACACTGTGCTTAAAATCCAGTCTCCCCCTTTGTTATCAACATTTATCATCGAAGGGTTAAACATTCCAAAAGCTGATGTACACTTTAGCAGTACTTCCTTAATTGTGCAGGTACCAAAAAACACCAACCTTACTAATTTAAAAGTAACAATGGATTTTGTAAACGGTACTTTGGTTGATTTTACAAACGGCCAGGCTGCCGACTACAGCACCCAAAAAACCTTCAAAGTTAAAGGAGCTGATGGCGAAACCATTTACAGTTATGATTTTATCATCACTACTGAGCAAGTTGGTCCAGCTTCGGTACGCTCTATGACCATCAACGGTATCGCTACTGATTCGGTTGTTTTTGTAGCGCCAAGTACCATCATTCCTTACGTAAAAGGAATTACCGATTTTTCAAAAGCTACCGTAACCATTGCTGCAGGTTTTGGAAACAGGATAGATCCTAGCTTTACAGGCACCAACCTGAATTTGTTAACTTTAGCTGAGAAAGTAAAAATTACCGGCTCTGATGGTATCGAAAAACAATTTACCATTGGCGTGCCTCAACTTTCGTTAAAACCGGTATTTTCTAAAGATTATGCTGCCTTTGGATACCCTGCAAACGACTTAGTTGGTATCGCTTTTAGTGGAAGCAATATTGTGGTAGCCAATTATTCGGCAACAGCACCAACTGTAGTAGGTCCAAATTATTACGACTTAGCAGGTAACCAAGTTGGTGTGCTAAATAAAACCGGCGTAGTAATAGCTAATAGCTTGCGTAAAGTAGCTACGGACAGTAAAGGAGTAATATTAGCGGTTTCTTTAGGTTTAACTACCGTTGATCAAACCATCTACAAATGGGATAACGTAACAGCGGCCCCGGTGCCATACATTACTTACTCTTCAGCGAGTTTAGGTTTAGGTACTACGGCATTTAGGGCAGCAGGTATTAACGTATCAGGTAGCTTAGATGGAAATGCCATCATCACGGTAGCCAGGGCGCAAAGCACAGATGTTTTCGTTTGGACGGTAACTGCTGGCGTACTAAATCCAACACCTACCAAATATGCCTTCCCTTACGCAGCAACTGGTTTCTACTACAGCATTGAGCCAATGCCAATTGGAACTCCAGGCTTCATTGGTGCCGCTACCGGAACTAATTTCAACGGTATCATTGCTTTGGGCAGCACTATGGATGAGCTAGGAAAAACCTCTGGACTATCCGCTTCTGATTGTAAAATTTATAAACTCGATAACAGAATTTACTTAGGCTTTGTAGTGTATTCATCTGGAAAAGGCGCTTATTTCCGTTTGGCAGATATTACCGATAACAAAACTACTTCGGTGCAAAATCCAATTATGAATGTGTTAATGCCTTCTACCGCAGCAAATGCAAACGTTACAATGGACGTTGATATCGCTAAAGTGAATGGAAAGCTACATGCTGTTTTTGCATGCACCAACATTGGTATGCAGCTTTATAAGTTGGAACAATAAAACTAATGGGGACAAGGTTAGCGCTTTGTCCCCATTTATTAAATTTTTAAAAATGAAAAAGTTAACCATGTTTAAATTTGTTAATGCTTGTTTAGTTTTAGCGCTATTGGCTTGTGGAAAAGAGGATAAAACACCTGAAAAAAACGAAACAGAAACCGATCCAATTAATACTTTCTTCAAAAGCGAAATTAGACCTGACAAAACCAAACCTTGCTTTAACGGTGCCTATTACCGCAAAATGGTATCAAGTAAAGATGTTTGGTTGGGCATTGGCGGTAGGGTAACATTACCAAAAATTACTTTTGACCCAACACGCAATAATCCCGCTAAGCCCGGCCAATATTTGGATAATCCTTCGGTTTATATGGGAGGCAGCATGGGCGGACAAGAAACAGACATAGGCTTAACTTGGGAAGTAGTGATAGAGAACGGTGCGGTAAGCACTGAGCGCAAAGCTTTCAGACCTTTTTTAAGACGCACTTCGCATTCTGGCGGGCAAGCTGCTGCCTACGAAAATGCTCCGGCACAACCGGCATATTACTGGTATCCGGAGGAAGAAGTAACCATGTCCGTTGAAATTGTAGCTAACGGAAAATTAAAGTTTACCGTGGAAGGAGCAGGCAAAAAATTTGAAAAAGAGTTTGATGCAGACGGCTACAGACCAGGATCCATTGGCGAGTTTAAACGAGTAAATGCAATAGATCAGGTAAGCAACGAAGGTAAACCTGCACAAGTAACTAAAGCTAAAGTAGAAAATTCAAAGTGGTTGGAAACATATCTGCTGAGAAGTTACGAGGGTAAAACCATTAAAGTGCCAGCGCATAGTGGCCGCTTAACGGATATGAGATGCCCTGCAACTAATTATTTCAGCATTATAGCATCCGAAGCAGAATTATTGAAAGGCGGAGAGACAGTAAATATCAACGGGAATGGATATTAAGAAAAAGATGTTAAAGAAATCAACTATCGCCCTTGTGGCAATTATAACTTTGGTAAGTTGTGCTTGTAAAAAAAATGAAGCTTCCTTACCTCCTACTAAAACAAAATCAGATCCGCATTTTGCCGGAACTTGGATTACCAATGTGGCTAGTACAGCGCTTGATTCAAGAGCAAACATTCAGGAAGCGGTTGCTACCTGCAAAAAAAGCGGTATCAATAATATTTTTGTGGTGGTTTGGAACCAAGGCCGCACACTTTATCCAAGTACAGTAATGGCCAATCTATTTGGTGAAAATGCGAAGATAGCTTCAAAATTTCAGGGCAGAGACCCACTTCAGGAAATGGTTGAGGAAGGCCATAAGGCTGGCATAAAAGTACACGCTTGGTTCGAGTATGGCTTCGCAGCTTCTAATAATCAGAACGGTGGCCTCATCCTCCAAACTAAGCCACAATGGGCTGCAAAAGATAGCAATGGTAATTTACTGACCAAAAATGGCTTCGAATGGATGAACGCATTTATGCCCGAAGTACAGGATTTTATTTCATCGTTGGTATTAGAAGTGGTTGAAAAATATGACGTTGATGGTGTGCAAGGCGATGATCGTCTTCCTGCTTTACCCTCAACTGGTGGATATGATGATTACACTGTGAATTTGTATAAGGCGCAACACTCGGGAGCTAACCCACCGAGCGACTATAAAAACACAGAGTGGGTAAACTGGAGAGCCGATTTATTGACCACTTTTTTAGGCAAGCTTTATCAACAAGTTAAAGCCAAAAAACCTAAAGTAATGGTTACGGTAGCGCCAAGCGTACACCCTTGGGCAAAAGATGAATACCTGCAAGATTGGCCAAATTGGTTGGATAAAGGCTACGCCGACTTGGTAATCCCTCAGCATTATCGTTATGATATTGCAGCTTACAAATCAACTTTAAAGCAACAATTAACCTACGTTAAACCGCAGCATAAGTCTAAATTTTACCCAGGAGTGCTGATACAAAACGGCACTTACAATCCAACCGATGATTTCTTCAAACAAATGATAGATGCCAACCGGGCCGAGGGAATTGTGGGAGAAAGCTTTTGGTTTTTTGAAGGCGTTAAAAAGTTTCCTACCTTTTTTGAAACTTATAATCAATAGTAGTTTAGTTTAATTATTTGCATGAGATTTTTCGTATTTGCCGTTTTAATTTTTGCTCATTCCTGCTGCATTGCTTCAGAAACGCCACAAGCCATTAGGGGTGTTTGGGTGCCAGCACCTAAGTACACCAAAGTAATGCACAGTTATCAGCAAATTAAAAATTTTGTGGGCTTACTGGACGAACTCAACTTTAACGCCATTTACTTGGTGTCTTATGCCGAGTCGAAGACCATTTACAAAAGCAAGGTACTTCAAAAATATACCGGTAAACAACCCTTAGATTCTACTTCGCTCCTACAGCCTTACATTGGCAAGTACAATTCGCCAACAAACGATCCGGTAAAAGATTTGATTGTTTTGGCTCATCAAAAAGGCATTAAGGTATTTTTTTGGTACGAATATGGTTTTATGGGAGATATCAAGGAAATGACCTCAAACCATCCGCTGCTAGCTAACAATCCAAAATTTTTAGCCCTCGGCAACGATGGAAAGCCTGCCAATTATCACCAAAAAGATTATTATTTTAACGCTTACCATCCTGAGGTGCAACAGTATTTGTTGGAACTCATAAAAGAAGGTATCAGCCTGTACCCTGATGTGGATGGGATACAAGGAGATGATCGGTTACCTGCAATGCCTAAAAACTCAGGCTACGATGAGTTTACCGTTGCCAAATACAAAAAAGAACATGCTGGCTCAGCTCCGCCCAATGACTTTAACAATATCGCTTGGGTAAATTGGAGATTGGATATCCTGAATGACTTTGCCGGTAAATTATATAAAAGTGTAAAAGCACAAAACAAAAATGTGATGGTAAGTTTTGCGCCTAATCCATTTCCCTGGAGCAAGGAAAATTTGATGCAAGATTGGCCTAATTGGATTAAAAATAAGTACTGCGATTTGCTAGTGGTACAATGTTACAGGTACAATGCCGATGCCTATAAAGCAACGGTAACTGAAGCCAATACCATCGTAAAGCAGAACAATCCAAACCAATTATTTGCAACGGGTATCATTTTAATGGAGGGCGGAAATATCAAGATGACGCCGGAACTGCTAAAACAGCAAGTACAAATTAATCGCAGCCTGGGCATCAATAACGAAGTGTATTTCTACAATCAGGCCTTAGCAAACGACACCATTAAAACTGTTTTTAAAGAGATCTATCCTCAAAAAGCCGCTTTTCCAAAGAATTAATTGTGCTTTGATAAAAACAAAATTCATGAATGGTGCATAAGTTTGATTTTTTCTTGCACCATTCATGAATTAACGTGAGTTCATTATAAAAAGAATTATGCTACTTGCTAGGTTTATCATTCGTAAGTAATGCGCTTTCAAATTTCATCTTAAACGCAAGCCGCTTCTAAATCACCCTGAAAGTTACAGAGCCGTACCTGGCATTAACCCTTACATTTGATGCTCCGCCCCTGCCAACACTTCCCGTGTACTCTTTGGTCGAACTATAATTACGGTCATCATCATCTCCCACTTTCCTAGCCGTGATATTTTCACCAGCTTTAAAGCTAGAATAACTCACGTTTGTATTAAAATTCCCTCCGTAGTTAGCAGCAAAGCCCAAGGTTACGGTGATATATTCTGTGTCTAAATTCACAATTTTACTACTAGCAGCAACCTGATCGACGGTTAACCGTCCACCATACTGTGATTTGGCAGTAAAATTGCCCATCAATTTACCTACTCTAACAGCAACATATTGCGAAGTCAAGCTTAAATTCCCCACTTGTTCAATGGTTAAACCACTACCATATTGTACTTTAATTCCGGCATCGCCTTTAATAGTTCCAATTTTAACAGAAGCATATTGAGCGTCTAAGTCTAAGTTATCTACAGATGATATGCTTAATCCACTTCCGTACTGCTGCCTAATGTTGGCATTACCCCTAATGTTTCCAATGCGTACGGTGGCGTATTGAGCCGTTAGGTTTAAATCTCCTATGGAAGCAATACTTAAACCGCTGCCGTATTGTTGTTTGATGGTTGCTTTATTCACATCTTTCAAATCAACACTGGTGTACTGTGCAGAAATAAAGTTGTTTGCATTTTTTAAATCTCCAGTAATGAGCTTACCGTATTGCACCTTAAGCGCAGTTGGTCCCGAAAAATCGGGGATTTCTAGGTTGCCATACTGTTGAGTAGCCGTAAGCGCCACGTTTGCTGGAAGGTAAAGCGTCATAAAAATTTTCACTTCCCTGCGCCATCTTCTTCCATTTCTGCTCCCATTTCCCCAGTTGCCATTACGATCTTCCATTTGCGTTTTGAAAACCGCTTCATCATCATTTTTTGTTGTAGTGATCGTCACATTGTCGATGAGTTTTTGCGCTTCATCCTCCGTATTGGCAAATGCTCTGATATCCGCATCCAGTTTCACCTCGTTTTTATCCCAGGTTTTAACAATGATATTTCCATAGATGTTAGAAACGCTCACTTTATCTCCCTTTCCCAAAGCAAACGATTTAGAGAACGCCTTGGTCTTCTGCGGATCATCATATTGATCTTGCTGCGTTCCAGAAGTGCTATAACTACGGGTATCATACACCGTTTTGCCATCGGTGGTTTGTTTACTATGTGTAGTTACGGTAGTACTCGTATTGCTGTAAGCCTGTACTTGCGGCACAGCAGGTTGTGGTGGCGAAGGCAAATTGCCCACTTGTGCGTTTACTTGCATAACTAGCCCAAAAAAGGCCGATATGCTGCATATAATTGTTTTCATTTTGTTTAATTAATTGGCGGAGCCACTCGCTTCAATTTCCATTATTACCGACGTCGAAAGAAATAAGGCGATTAAATAGAGTTCTCCTCTTTTTTATATTGATTGACTTGATTGATAATGTTTAATTGTTGGCTAATCATTTGAAACTGGATTTCCAGATTTTTCATCATAGCCTTGCCCACCAATGCTTTATTTGGACTGGTTTGTAGCTGCTGTTTCAACTCCTGATAGTCCTGATCCAGCTTGGCCAAATCACTCATAAACTTTTGGTACAATTCAGGGTTTGTTTGCGAAAGTACCTGCAAGCTATCTCGTTTCTCTTCAATTAAGCTGGTAAACTTCACTTCTGTTTTGCCCAATTTTGGGTTAATATCAGCAACCATAATTTCAGCACTTGTTTTTTTGTACTGGTAACCAAAATAAATGCCCACAGTTAAAATCAACATGGCAGCAATACTCATCCATTGATACATGCTAATCGTTTTTTTTTGTTGTTTCTTATCTAATTCAGCTGCTATTTTGCCCCACAACAAATCTGATGGGCCTTTAGCTTCAAATTCTTTTTTGTGATCTTTTACAAACCCCTCTAATTTATTTTTCATCTTGCTACTCCTTTCGTTACCAATAAACTATTTAACTTTCTTTTCGCTCTCATATACTGCGTTCGCGATGTATTTTCTGTAATTTTCAATATATGTGCAATTTCTTCATGGTCGTAGCCCTCAAAAAGATATAAGCTCAGCACCACTCGGTAACCATCTGGCAATTCTGCCATTGCACTTCTTATGGCTTCCACTTTTAAATGCGCCTCTTCCAAATCTGGCTCCTGCTCATCGGCAACATCAACCTCATCAACGCTAACGGTTTCCATTTTACGCTTGCGCAAATAATTGATAGACCTATTAATTACGATTTGTTTTAACCACAGGCCAAAAGTTGTTTCCTGTCTAAAATCAGCCATCCTGTTAAAGGCATCTAAAAATGCCTCTTGCAAAACGTCCTCCGCCTCGGCATCATCATTAACAATGCGTAGCGCCACATTGTACATAGCAGTAGCATACAATTTGTAAATTTCAAATTGTGCTTTGCGGCTTCCCTTACGGCATTCGGCCACTAAATCAGCATGCTTGTCTATGTAAACAGTTTCCAAATTTGTAACGTGCTCTAAGCGTTCTAATCAAAAGACAACGAGATTTTTAAAACGTTGCATCGTGTTGCAAAAATATTTTTTCATTTTGGAAAAGCAGCTACACCGCTACTATTTATGTCAATCCCGCTTTCCGCTAAAATCTTTTTAAACTTCTTGTCATGCTGTATTTGCCCAAGGATAATTCACAGCACACAATGCTTAATTGTCGGCTTCAATAAAAAAAGTATTTCCGCTTCAATCGGGTTTAAATAACAAAAGGTAATGCTATAAAAAGCAAGGTTCAAGTTACGCTACTGCTTTTGCCTCCCTTTGGGACATATACCCCACGAGCAAAAAGGGCGCTAACCCACCAATTTTAAAAACCCTATCTTTGCTGCATGGCACGTATCATGGCTTTCGATTATGGCACCAAAAGAATTGGTATTGCCGTTACTGATCCTTTGCAAATCATTGCAACCGGCTTAGACACCATCCACCCAAAGGATATTATCGATTTCATCAAAAAATATGTATCAACTGAACCCGTTGACGCATTTGTGCTAGGCGAACCAAAACAAATGGACGGTACACCCTCCGACAGTTACCAGCACGTAAAGGGATTTTCTACGCTATTGAAAAAAAACTTCCCTGGCGTTCCGCAGCATTGGGTCGATGAAAGATTTACCTCTAAAATGGCACATGCAACCATCATGCAAAGTGGGCTCAAAAAAAGCGACAGACGAGACAAAGAAAGGGTCGACACCATATCGGCCACAATAATTCTGCAATATTTTATGGAACAAAACCGTTTATAAGCACAATGATTAGCGAAGAATTACAACAACTTCTCTTGCAATATTGCGAACCTGAAGACGAACTTTTGCAACATATCGATAGAGAGACCAACTTAAAAGTTTTAATGCCCCGTATGCTAAGCGGACACTATCAGGGGCGTGTGTTGAGTATGCTCAGCAAAATGATTTCGCCTCAAAATATTTTAGAAATTGGCACCTTTACCGGCTACGCAACCTTATGTTTAGCCGAAGGACTAAGTGCCAACGGTACCATTTACACCTTGGATATCAACGCCGAATTGGAAGATATGGTGAGGGAAAATTTTGCCAAATCGCCTTTAAATTCAAAAATCAACTACATTATTGGCGATGCTCAAGAGAGCATTAAAAATATTAAGGAAACTTTTGATTTGGTTTTTATTGATGCCGACAAAAAGAACAATGGCACCTATTATGATTTAATATTTGATCAGGTGCGTACGGGAGGCTTAATTATTGTCGACAATGTACTTTGGAGCGGTAAAATTGTAAAAAACGCTCAAGATAAAGACACGAAAAATATCAGTTCATTTAACGATAAAATAAATGCAGACCAAAGGGTAGAAAAATTGATTTTACCGGTAAGGGACGGTCTGTTTGTAATTAGAAAAAAATAAAGCCCACCCTGCCCAAGGTATTTTTCCAAGGCAAACATCCTCAGCAAGTTGAATTAACTTTACGTTTGTGGGATTTCAGTGGGCCCGAATTAAATTTCATAGCATGAAAAAACTTTTGCTCATCCTTGTTCTTGTAACCAACTATTTTTGTGTTGTAGCGCAAAGCACCGAGGAGTACATTGAAACTTATGCCGATGTTGCGCAACGCTTAGCGGACGAACACCATATTCCGGCAAGCATTATTTTAGGAGTTGCCATACACGAATCGGCCGCAGGCCAAAGTAAAATTGCCCGCTATCTCAATAATCATTTTGGCATTAAGGGTAAAAACAGTAATACCGAAATTCGCTCGGCCTATAAAGATTTTCCAAGTGTCGACTCTTCTTACACGCACTTCATTAGTTTTTTGAAAAGCCGCTCTTATTTCAATGTACTTTTTGAAAAATACGACCAATATGATTTTAAAAACTGGGCTAGGGGAATACAACGAGGAGGATATGCCCGCAGCAGAAGTTGGTCGTCGCAAATTATTGCGCTTATACGTAAATACGAACTGTTTCAGTATGATAACCGCCCAGAAGATTACATAGAACCTGCAGATCCTGCGCCAGTTTATCGAACTAAAAAGAAAACCAGTAAAACTTATACCGTTAAAAATGGCGATAATTTAGGTATCATTGCCAAAAGAAATCATACAACGGTTAAAGCTATAAAAAGTAAAAACGGCCTTAAAACCGATGCCGTTAAGCCGGGGCAAAAATTAAAACTTTAATGCCAATATGAGTAATTACAAATCACTTCTTTGTTTCATAATTTCAATTGCTTTTTTTAGCTCTTGTAAAACTCGGCAGTATGCCAAAAACAATAAACAAATTGAGAAAACGGCAAAGAAAGATAACCCTAATCCAATATCTTACACCACACTTTCGTACATAGATGCTTTCAAGGGAATCGCTATTGAGGAAATGAACAAATACGGGATACCAGCCAGCATTACCTTGGCGCAAGGCATTTTAGAATCAGGCAGCGGCAGCAGCGATTTGGCACAATACGCTAATAACCATTTTGGCATTAAATGTACATCAGATTGGAAAGGCAAGGCTTATTATAAGGATGATGATCAGAAAAACGACTGCTTTCGGGTGTACAAAGATCCCCGAGAATCTTACAAAGACCATTCGGAATTTTTAAAACGCAAGCGCTATGCCGCTCTTTTTGAGTTGGATAAAAACGATTACCGCAATTGGGCACTTGGATTAAAAAATGCAGGTTACGCTACCAATCCAAAATACCCAGATTTGCTCATCAACCTCATCGAAAAATACCAACTATACCAATACGATCAAACAGAAAGTGAACGAGAGAAATTGGCAAGGGAGGATAAAGTTTTCAAGGAAATTAACGCCAATATCCCTAACGAGAAAAAGCTATATACGCCAGTTCCAGTAGCGCCAAAAGACCCGCCAAAGGACTTAGAAAATGGAAAATTCTACACCGTTCAACAAGGTGATACGCTTTATAAGATCAGTCAGCTTTACAAAATAACAGTTGATGAACTTAAAGCACTAAACCAACTTAGCGACAACAACATTAAAATTGGGCAAAAACTATTAGTAGTTAAATAATGTTAAGGGCTTAAGCGCAAAATATTTTATATTGTAGCTTTGTTGGCAATGAGAATTTTACTGTTAAGTATATTGGTTTTAAACGCAATGATAAGCTTTGCACAGCAAAAGGCAGTGCAGGGTTTTGTTGTTGATAAAGATACCAAACTACGCTTAGCAAAAGTTTACATCTACAACTCTTCTATTGACGAAGGCTTTTACAACAATACCAAGGGTGAATTTGTAGCCAATGTAAAGCCTGGCGACACACTATTTGCTGCATTAAGTGGTCATGCAATGGATACGGTTGTTTACCGGGGGCAAAGCGCCATTGTTTTTCAGTTGCGTTCCTTGGGCATTCGTTTAAAGGAAGTAAGCATTTACGGCAAAGCCAAAACACCGCAAGAACTTTACAAGTCCAAATTGGACGAGTACAAATATAAACTGGACAAAGGCAGCAGTAAAGATTTGCTCAACTTAGGGCCAGGCGGTGTTGGCTTGGGAATTGATGCCATTTATAATTTGCTAAGTAGAGAAGGTAAAAATGCCCGTCAGTTGCAAAAAATACTCGAAAAGGATTACAAAGAGCAAGTGATTGATTACCGTTTCCGCCCGGATTATGTACGTGCCTTAGTGGATATTAAAAATGAAAACCTGCAAGATTTCATGACACAGTACAGGCCAACGTACCAATTTGTATTAACTGCTTCCGAATATCAATTTATTCAATTTGTTAAAAACAGTTATGCTTCCTACAAGCGTAACCCTGCTATGTTTAGGCTGCCAACGCTCCCTAAGTTAACTATTGATCAATTGTAATGCCCTATTTTATTGTAGTGCCCCAATTACCTGCGGCCGCAATGGCCATTTATCCTTTTATTTTAATTAAGAAAAAGGCTTATCAGGATGATGTTGTGCTAGTTAATCACGAAAAAATTCACCATCAGCAACAGCTAGAATTGTTGATTGTTCCTTTCTACTTATTTTATGTAGTTAACTACGTATTTAACCTCATCAAATACGCTTACCATCAAAAGGCCTACTACCACATCATATTTGAAAAAGAGGCCTACGTTAACGAAAAGAACTTAAATTACCTTAGTCATCGCAAACGCTTTGCTTGGTTAAAGCTGCTGAACTAACCTCCCTTGTTTTTGATAATTTTCTGAAACAGGCTTAACATTTTACATTTTTTTTACGTTATTTTGTATGAAAATGAAGCGATTATTACTCACTTTTTTTGCCGCTGCAGCTTTTTATACGCATTCTTTCGCCCAAGAGATAGATACCATTCCGTTTTCTTTAAAGGATATGGAAATAAAGTTGAAAAGAAATCCGCTTCCTTCTAGAATTGGCGTTGTAAATTTTGAGCCTGTTGAACTTAAACCAGCTTTGGTGCAAGCCAAAATTAACTACTGGAAAACCAAGGCTACCATTGGCATTAATGCTAACCAGGCATCATTTAGCGATAACTGGAAAGGTGGTGGTGTTAATTCTATTGCTTTGGGTGGCCTCCTTAACTACAAGGCAGAATATAGCAAAGAAAGCTATAGCTATACTACCGAGGTAATTATGCAATATGGCAAAGTGAAAAATAAGGGCCAGCTACAAAAGAAAACCAACGACCGTATTTACTGGGATAATAAAGCTGCAGTACAGTTATCCAAAAACTGGTATTTCTTCGCCTCGTTGAGTTTCGAATCGCAGTTTGATAAAGGTTTTTCTTATTCGAAAGATGCGCAGGGCAACGAGCAGGCTAAACTAATTTCGATGTTTATGGCCCCTGGTTACTTAACCGAATCATTGGGTTTTGAGTATAAGCCTAGTAAAGTTTTCTCTACCCGTATTGGTACCGGTACCGCCCGCCAAACTTTTGTGCTTAGCGAAAATACCAACAGGTTTGGTGTTGATCCGGGAAAAAAAGTGAGAAACGAACTGGCTTTTCAGATTGTGAGCAACTTCGAAAAGGAGATTGTTAAAAACACCATTCTTAAGGCAAAGTACAACATGTTCATTCCTTACGATAATTTTGGCCATATCGATCATCGTTTGGATATGGTAGCAACCGCAAAGGTCAACCGTTTCATGAACGTATCGTTAACTGGCGTAGTTTTATACGATAGAGATATGGACTTGAAAGTACAGAAAAGTCAGGCACTTGCTTTAGGTTTTAGCTTCACTTTCCCGAGGTAATTTATTTGAAGCGCAGTAGCCGTGCTCCTATTATCTTCAGTCCCGCCATTTGTTACAATCTTTTTGTGAAAGCAGCCCTAAACACGTAACCGAGTGCATCAAAAAGTATTTTCACGGCTGTCGGGGCTATTTAACTTAGGCCTGCTTAAAGCAGTTCCGTTTACAAATCGCATTCACGTTCCTCCACTGGTTATTGTTCAACATCTGTAATGTGTAGTAGGATTTCCGTCCCGTTTAAATAATTTGGATCACAGATCCAACGATAATGCGCATCTTCAAGCCCAGGTCGCATTTCATTCTTTGCGTACTCTGCGAGACTTCCAAAACTTTGCGGTTAATTTATCATTGAGATTTTTACCGCAAAGTATGCTGAGATTACGCAAAGAAAAAACAAGCGCATCGTCAAGTCCCCGCATTCCATTCATTGCGTACTCTGCGAGGCTTCCAAAACTTTGCGGTTAATCTAAGTTGAATTGTACCGCAAAGTACGCTGAGATTACGCAAAGAACAGCGAAGAGCATCACCGCATCTGCTCTTTTTGTTATCGCAGTAGCCAAGCATTTTAAGCCATTTGCACTCCCTTTTGTTAATCAAACCCGATTGAAATGGAAAGCCCGGATCCCGATGTCAAATCGGGAACGGACTTGGAATGGAAAGCGGGACTGCTGCAAGCGATGAAACGCAGGTTGTGCTTTTCTAAAAAATTAACTCAGCTTACTCACTGCCCAATTTGTAAAAATCGTTACACTTCAATCGTAATTCGTAAATCCAAAATCGTAAATTATTAATACCTTTGCCATTCATAAAAATTTAAATAAGCAATGTTTGAAAATTTACAGGATAAGTTAGACAGGGCGTTTAAGGTTCTAAAGGGACAGGGAAGCATTACTGAAATTAACGTGGCAGAGACCATGAAGGAAATCAGGAAGGCTTTGTTGGATGCGGACGTAAATTATAAAACCGCAAAAACTTTTACCGATCAGGTAAAGGAAAAAGCTTTAGGAGCAAACGTATTGACCAGCATTTCGCCAGGGCAATTGCTTACCAAAATTATGAATGATGAGCTTGCTGCCTTAATGGGTGGCGAGGCTACTGAGTTGGATTTAAAAAACAATCCTACGGTGATATTAATTGCTGGTTTAAATGGTGCAGGTAAAACTACTTTCACCGGTAAATTGGCACTTTACCTAAAAAGCAAGGGCAAAAAGCCGTTAATGGTTGCTGGCGACGTTTATCGTCCGGCGGCGGTTGACCAGTTACAGGTTTTAGGTGAGCAAGTGGGTGTACCTGTGTACGCCAATAAGGAAAGCAAAGATCCGGTAGCGATTGCCTTAGAAGGTATTGCCGAAGGTAAAAAGAATAACAACAATGTAATTATTGTCGATACCGCGGGCCGTTTATCAATAGATGAGGCCTTGATGAATGAGATTTCGGAAGTGAAGGCACAAACTAAACCTCACGAAATTTTATTTGTAGTGGATTCGATGACGGGCCAGGATGCGGTAAATACGGCGAAAGTATTTAACGACAGGCTTGATTTTACCGGCGTAGTGTTAACCAAGTTAGATGGCGATACCCGTGGTGGTGCGGCGCTTTCTATTAAATCGGTAGTGGATAAACCAATTAAGTTTATTGGTACTGGCGAGAAAATGGAAGCACTAGATGTTTTCTATCCAGATAGGATGGCATCGCGTATTTTGGGCATGGGCGACGTGGTTTCCCTTGTAGAGCGTGCCCAGCAGCAGTTTGACGAAAAGCAAGCAGCGGAGCTTCAAAAGAAAATCCGTAAAAATAAATTCGACTTCAACGATTTTTACAGCCAAATCCAACAAATCAAGAAAATGGGTAACATGAAAGATTTGATGGGAATGATTCCTGGCGTTGGTAAAATGATGAAAAACATCGACATTGACGATGATGCTTTCAAAGGTGTGGAGTCCATCATCCAATCGATGACGCCTTATGAGCGTGAAAACCCGGATGCTATTCAGCAAAGCCGCAAATTACGTATCGCCAAAGGATCTGGTAATAAGCTTGAGGATGTTACTAAATTATTGAAGCAATTTGAGGATATGAGAAAAGTGATGAAACAATTCTCAAACCCTGCGGCGGCGGCAAAAATGATGCGTAACATGCCTAAAATGCCACAGAGATAAATCTCCCTAACCTTCCCTAATGGAGGCTTTTATACAGCAATCCCCAATATGTTTTGATATTGGGGATTTTTTATGCCCTTTTTTTGTCATTCCGACTTAAGGAGGAATCTATCTAATTTTATTTATGAGATCCTCATTGTATTCAAATTTACAATAACACATTAAAGTTTAATCCTCCAAAACAACTGCGGTACCGCTTGCAGTTACCATTAACATACTACCGCCGCTACCTACAGTTTCGTAATCTAAATCAACACCAATAACCGCATTTGCACCCATGGCAGCCGCATATTGTTGCATTTCGCTTACCGCAGTATTTTTAGCTTCGCGTAGCACTTGCTCGTATGAACCCGAGCGACCGCCTACGATATCTCTAATTCCTGCAAAAATATCTTTAAAAAGGTTTGCCCCTATAATGGTTTCTCCTGTTACAAGGCCAATGTATTTCACTACCTTTTTGCCTTCTACTGTATTTGTTGTGGTTACTAACATAGTTTTTCGTTTTTCTGATTTGATGATAAAACGTCCGAAATGTTACAAGCCTTTTTATAAGCATCTAATAAGCATTTTTACTTTTTACTTTTTACTTTTTACTTTTTACTTTTTACTTTTTACTTAATAACAAGTTCAAGAAAAACAGCCAATTATCGTTTTGAATTAAAAAAATCTATATTTGTGTTATGAAATGGACGTGCCTCACTATGGTTTTTGTTACTGCTGGTTTGTTTGCATCGGCACAAAACTCAACTGTGCAGGGTGCTGAGGCAGGTAACGGCCAGCTCTCGGTGAACATTTCTGTAGTTGGAGGCCAGGCATTTACCATTGCCGATAGCTTTTTCGACGAAGCTGAAAAATTTGAACGTTCAGGTGATTATGATAATGCGGTAGCGGCTTATAACCGTGCTGCAAAAGAATATCAAGAGGATAAAAAGTATGCTCGTTATGGCGCTACGCTAATTAAACTAAGCAATGCTCATTTAGTACTTTCAAATTATGCCGAAGCCGAAAAAATAGTGCTGAAGCAAGTGCTTAAAAATTATACCAGAATAGGAAGCAAATCTGGCCAAATGGCAGCTTACCAACAACTTGGAAAAATTTATTTGGCTGCCAACAAATTGCCTCAATCTCTTTGGTTTTACACGCAACATGGCATTTTAGCACAGCAACTGAATGATAAAAGTGCCTATATAGAATCTGTTATTGGTATTGCTTCGGTAAAGATTAAAAAGAAAGATTACCTACTGGCAAGTAAGGATTTAAATAACGCGGAACTACTCTCCAAAAATGCAAACATTGTAAAGTACAACCAGCTCATTAAAAGCAACAGGGCAATTATTGCAGAAAAAACCACCAAACGAAAAGCATAGTTCCAATGATGCCTGTTTTAGGCCCTTTCAGCTCCTCTCGCCTCTAAAAAATTCATCTAAATAACCTCCACTCATGAAAGCTAAGCTCAACCCAGTTTATGTATTAAGTACTAGGGAACTAGAAATCATACAATTGATTACAGAAGAGTACAGCAATGAAGAAATTGCTAAAAAGTTAGAAATAAGCAAACGCACTGTAGAAACGCATCGAAAAAATATCTTTAAAAAGACTAAAGTTAAAAGCGTTGTTGGCTTGGTAATGCTTGCTGTTAAAAACAATTTAATTACCTGATTATCCGTTCTTTTTATAATCTTTACAAAAAAGATACAGACTAAACCTGTATCTTTTTTGTTTATTTAAGAAATTGGTATCATATTGGATAATGATTTGATAAGAATGGACTTTAAAACAGTTAAAGAAATGCTGAAGAAAATATTTGCCATTACCTTTACCGCAGCGGTGTTAGCTTGCACAGCGGAGCCAAAGGCACAAAAGCCTGTGGAAGGTATTCCCAACATAAAACCAGATGAACAGCAAAGTTTGGTAACTAAAGAAGTGGTTGGCTTGCTCGAAAATTATAATTATAAGAAGCCAAAACTAAACGACTCCTTATCATCAATCATTTTTGACAGGTACATTAAGGCCTTAGATCCTTCAAAATATTACTTTTTAGAAAGTGATATTAAAGATTTTGAAGCTAATAGATATTCTTTGGATGATGATTTCAGAATTGGAGATTTGAGTGCTCCTTTCTACATCTTCAACGTGTATTTGAAAAGATATAATGAACGTATCAATTATTCTATCTCACAAATTAAGAACAAGTTCGATTTTAACCAGAACGATACTTACGTATATGATAGAAGCAAATTACCTTGGGCAAAAACCAATGGAGAGCTTGACGATTTATGGAAAAAACGTGTAAAGTATGAATTGGTAAACCTTAAAATTGCGGGTACCGATGAGGCTAAAAACGTAGAGACCTTAACCAAACGTTATGCTAACTTAAAGTCGCAGGCGGCCAAGTTCAACAACCAGGATGTATTCCAAATTTTGATGGACTCATTTACTGAAGCTGTTGACCCACACACCAACTACTTCAATCCGCGTAATGCAGAAGCATTTAATCAAGAAATGTCTCGTTCGCTTGAAGGTATTGGTGCAGTATTACAATCAGAAAATGAAGTAACTAAAATTGCTTCTATTATGCCTGGAGGCCCTGCTTTTAAAAGTAAAAAGTTAAATGCTGGCGATAAAATTATTGCTGTTGCACAAGGCGTAGATGGCGAATTTGAAGATATTGTTGGCTGGAGAATTGACAATGCCGTTTCCAAAATTAAAGGCCCTAAAGGTACTACTGTACGTTTAAAAATTATTCCGGTTGGACAAGAGCTTTCTTCTAAACCGCAAATTATTACCTTGGTTAGAGAGAAAATCATTTTAGAGGAGCAATCTGCAAAAAAAGTAGTTAAAACTGTTGAAAGCGATGGCAAACCATACAAAATTGGTATCATTAAAATTCCTGCTTTTTATGCTGATTTTAAAGCTGCCAATGCTGGCGATCCTAATTACAAGAGCACAACCAGGGATGTACGTTTATTGATCGACACGTTAAAGAATAAAGATAAAGTAGATGCAATTGTAGTAGATTTAAGAGCAAATGGTGGTGGTTCGCTAAACGAAGCTATTGAACTTTCTGGCTTATTTATTGGTAAAGGCCCAGTAGTTCAAGTTAAAGATTACAGAAACAGCGTAAAAGTTTATAAAGATGAAGACAGCAACATTACTTGGGACGGCCCAATGGGTGTGATGATAGATCGTTTAAGTGCGTCAGCTTCTGAAATTTTCGCAGGTGCTATACAAGATTACGGTCGTGGAATTGTAATGGGAACCCAATCTTATGGTAAGGGCACTGTTCAATCATCCATTGATTTGAATTCGTTAATGAACTCGGGGGTATTAAACCAACTCGCAGCTTTGTTCAAAAAGAAAGAAGGAGAGAAAAAAGCAGTAAATGCTAAAACTGATATTAATTCGCCAACGGTAACTATTGTTGACAAAAATGGTGTTCCGCAATTAGGTCAAATTAACTTGACGATGGCAAAGTTTTATCGCGTTAGCGGCAGCAGTACCCAACATAAAGGTGTAATTCCTGATATCAACTTCCCTTCTATATATCCTTTAGATAAAATTGGCGAAGATACAGAACCATCAGCATTACCATTTGACATGGTAAATCCATCTACTTATAATGTAGTTTATGATTTAAATGCCGCAAAAGCCAACTTACTAAAGCTACATCAAAAACGCATGGAAAAATCGTTGGACTACAAAATGTTGAAGGAAGATATCGCTGAAGGAAAGAAAAGAGAAAATGAAACTTCCGTTACCTTAAACGAGGCGAAATTAAAGGCAGAACGTGATGCCTTGGAAGCAAAGTCTTTAGCTAGAATGAATCAGCTAAGAGCTGAAAAAGGATTAGCTCCAATTAAAAAAGGTGAAAAAACGCCTAAGCAAGAAGCTTCTGACTTTATTGAAGATGAAAGTATGAATATCATGATTGATTTCATGAAGCAAACTGAAAGCTTGAAATTAAGTAAAAACTTAAATAAAGCTGGAACTAAATAATAGCAGCGCCTGCATAATAAAAAAGCGATAGGGATTTCTCTATCGCTTTTTTAATGGTCATTGTTTATGTTATCGCCTGAAAAGCAAACTACAACTATAAATGCTAAACTTCACAGCCATTCTCATCACAACTATTAGTATCAATTGTATTTAAGTTTTTTAAGGATGAGTTTTTCTGCGCTGCCTTCCACTCATTATAGCTTTGCGTAATGGCCTTTTTAAATGCATCTACTGGCTGTGCACCAGATAAAGCATACTTTCTATCCATTACGAAAAAAGGAACGCCCCTAACACCTAATTGTTGGCTTTCGTAGATATCGTATCTCACTTCTTCTTCAAAGGCATTACTTTCCAACACATTTTTTGCTTCAGCGGCATCTAAGCCCAGCGCTTCGGCAATTGTCAATAAAGTGCTTAAATCGTCAATGTTTTTTGCCTCTTCAAAATGCGCCTTAAATAAAAGTTCCTCTGCTAAATCTTGCTTGCCATTTTTCGCCGCAAAATGGATCAACCGATGCGCATTAAAGGAGTTGGCCGGAATACTGGTTTCAAAATCCAACTTTAATCCTACGTTTCCTGCCATTTCCGCCACCTGTTGCGTCATCTGCCTAGCTTGTGCCAAACTCATTCCTTTATTTCTGGAAAGATATTCGTACAGATTTTCTCCCTCTTCATTTTTATAAGTTGGATTAAGCTGATAGCTTTTCCAGTCGATCTCTATTTCTTGTTTAAAATCAAGTGTATCTAATGCTTGTTCTAAATGTCGTTTACCGATGTAGCAAAACGGGCACATCACATCCGACCATATTTCTATTTTCATTTTCTCTATTTTATTTACAAAGGTACTTGCTAGCAAAAAGAGCTTGGTCTAAACAAGGTAAAAATGCAAAAGCACATCTTCTTCCAGCCACGACAGTAATGATGACATACAAAAAACGGGCAGCCCTAATAGAACTGCCCGCTAAAAATTCAGATGATGATCTTACCTATACAACTGGTTAAACAACCATTTAAACGTGCCGTGAGTTTGTGCTCTAAAAGTAATTTCGGGACCAAAGGCATATAGCTTACCTTTCCCATAATCTGCTTCAAAAGCGGCCACGCCATCTTTAAGGTATGCTTGTCCCCAAGCCCAACCACTACGTAATGGCTTATCAGTATCGAACCAAGCCAAAGGTTTCACTTTTCCATCTGTTGAGGTAATTTTAAAAACCGGACTGTTATCAAAATACACATCAGTATTTTCATCCAAACCCCAATTGGCTGCTAATTTAGCATCCGTTTTAACACTTAATACACTCCCCGGAACATAAAATTTCTCGTTTGATAAGCGCTTACCATCTGCTGTTAAAAGTGCATTTTTTACTGGCAAGCCTAAATGAGCAGCCAAGTTAGTGGCCGATCCAATGGTTACGATATTTCCTCCATCTTCCAAGAATGCTTTCAATTGTGGAATCGATTTCTCGGCCGTCATTCTACCCACACGAGCTTTGAATTCATCCGGAATATTTTCTATTGCTGGCGGATTGAATCCTCTTCCGCCCTCACTACCAAATGCAGGCACCGAACCTCCAACCATAATCAACACATCATATTTATCTTTCAGTTTACCGGCATCAATATCCGGCGGATATACCACCGTAACATCATAATGGTATTGCTCCATGATGAACCTAATCCATCCAGAAGGCATAGAACCGCCGTAGGTATCCCAAAGTGCAATACGAGATGGTTTTACCTTAACGGCAGACTTAGGTTTGCTGGCCGCGGCTACTTTCATCCCGAAGTTATGTTCTGCTTTATTTAATGCTGCTTTTGCACCAGCCGATGCTGGAACATAAAAAGATCCATCACTAGGATTTCGCCAAACTTCTACACCGGCTTTTAACAACTCATTAACGGCCAAATAACTTTCATTAGCTTGTGCGCTTAATGCATATCCACTTGCACTTGGTAGCGGTTGTGGCGTAGCTTTTAGCAACTCCCCTAATGACATTTTCTGAAAAGGACCGTCAAATGCGTTCAACACCCGATCAAATTTAACGTTCATTAAATAAGCCAAAGTCCAGCCTGCAGCATCATATGGAGCTACTGGTGGCCCACCTTCATATTTAAAATCGTTCGGATGATCTTGTGGTTCGAACATATCCAATACGTGCGGCCTAAAAGCTTGATCAGTTTTAACAATGTAGGAACCTGCCGGATACTTTTTACCATCAACAGTAAAAGCACTTGTAGCCTTTTGCACCACAACTCCGGTTCTAATCAATGCGTTTAAAAAACGGATGGCTGTTGTAAAATCTGGCTGATCAGCAGAAAGAATATAACCCCTTGCATCGCGATTTTTAGGATCTTTCATCACTTCATCAAAGTATTTCGGATCCATCGATCTCCTTTCCCTGCCATCTTCCGATTTATCCTTTTTCGCCGCAGCATTAATTGCCTCTATTTTTTGCGGAGAGAAAGACCAGTTATCCTTAGTTCCTCTGTCGATAGAGTTTTTGCCCATTTTAAACATGTTGAACAACAATTCATCGTGATAACGCTGAGCATAATTTAAAACGGCGTAATTTAAAGAAACGGAATAGTCTATCGCATTTTTGAAGTACCATTTTCTTGGCGTTACCGGATTTGGGGAATCACTATTTGGCAATAAACGCGATGGTACCAAAGGAATTTCCATTGGAGTTGGACTTCCAACGATTTCTGTTAGCAAACCCACCATGTTGTGGAAGTAGGTTGTAGTACGCAAACCTCCATTATACCAAGTAGAAAATACTGATCCACCACGTTGGGTATAACCTGGTTTATCTTCTATATTTAACCTATTGTGCATCGCCGCACCTACAGCATCTAAACTGGTAAGGATTATTGGATCAAAAACATAGTTATGCGGATCTCGGAACGGAGGGCCTGCAACTACCGTTCCTGCTGGTCCAGCTTGGTGGTGGTTGTACATAATTTGCGGGTTCCACTCAATAAACAATTGGCGCCCCATGTTTTGCGTTTCCTTCAGATTAAGCATAAAGAAATCGCGGTTGTTGTCGTGTCCTGCATATTTTTGATACAGTTTTGGCAATCCCGCTAAAGATCTCTTTTCCGGAGATTTTTCCCTCATGTACCAATCGCTTTGTAACTCTTGGCCATCCGGATTAGCATGCGTCATCAAAATAATTACATCATCCAAAATTTTGGTGGTTTCCGCATCGGTCCTGCTCACCAAGTTGTAAGCTGTTTGAATCAGCTGATGCGCACCAACTGTTTCGTTGGCATGCAAGCCTCCATCAATCCATACAATGGCTTTTCCCTGCTGTGCCAAAGTCCTCGCCTCTTGATCGGTTAAACCTTCGGCCCTAGCTAGCTTTTGCGATATCCCTTTGTACTTTTCCAGATTTTTATGGTTTTCTGGAGAGGTTACAATTAGCATGTACTGGCTTCTGCCCTCTTCGGTTTTGCCAATATCTACTAACTTAACTCGTTTAGAGCTTGCGGCAAGTTTTTTAAAATAAGCTTCGGTTTGAGAATAATTGGCTAATTGGTAATTATCGCCTATGTCAAACCCAAAATGTGACTTTGGTGATGGTACTTCTTGAGCAATTGAACTAATACCGCTTGCTAAAAAAAGGACAACTGCCAACGTACTGTGTTTCAAGTATCTTTTTATCATCTTGTTTTATGTTTGATGGTTAAATCAAATATAGGACAGATAAACGGCAATAATAGACCTCATTAAATTTGTTACAAGAAGCTTAAGTCGAAAAATAAAACGTATCTAACAACGTGTGTAGGTATTTATACGGTGTTTTGAGGCTGGATACTTGCCAATATGACATTAACATTATACAACAATCTTTAGGTGGTCTGGTTTTTGCAAAATTCCCATTATAAACAGAAAAACACGAAAACATGAACAGACAAATCATTTTAGCAGGCTTATTTTTTGCCAGCGTTTTAGGAGCCTGTTCTGCCACAAAGAGTACTGAGCTACAAAAGTATGAGGCAAGGCAACAGGTATTAGAGCTTAATACAGACAGAAATGAACTTAAAATTGAATTAGAAAAAGAACGAATAACTAACGAAAAACTGAAAAAAGACGTTGCTAATTTGAACGCTAAGGCAGACAGAAATACTTCGAATTTTTCTGCTTCCGACCCTTCATCTACAGCTAGTGATGCAAAATCAACTGCTCGTTTATTAAACGATGTTGAAAAAGCCAATAAGCGGCTGCAAAAAAGCGATAAAAAAATCGAAAGCCTTCAGAAGGATATCGAAAAATTGGATGATAAGATAGGCAAGCTCAACAAACAAATTGAGTTTGTAGATCAAAACAAACAATAACCGTTTGAATTTTTAAAGCACCGAATTAATTTCGGTGCTTTATTTTTTGCTATCTTCGTTACAATGAAAGAAGAAAACTTAACCCAGCTCTCTACAGAAGAACTTCATAAAAAAGCCAAAACACTCAAAGTAGCAACTATTGCATTATTTGTTTCAATGTTGCTTATGCTGATCTCGGGAATTATTCTTACTGCAAAGAAAGGCTTTAGTGCGTTAACTGTAACTCCCGTTAGTTTCTTACCTCTTGTGATTATATTTTCGGCACAGCTAAAAAAAGTAAACGAGGAGTTGAAAAAGCGAAACGCTTAGTAAATTCTACACTAGTATATCAACAAATACAAATAAACGTATACAATTGGTGCTGCAATGAGCAGTCCGTCGAAGCGGTCTAAAAATCCACCGTGCCCTGGTAAAAAACTACCTGAATCCTTAACATCCAAACTACGCTTCAGCATAGATTCTACCAAATCTCCCAAGGTTCCAAAACAAGAGATGATGGCCGCCATGCCAGCCCAAACAACGGGTTGAACATCTGTAAAAGCAAATGAAATTAATAGGGCCACCACTAAACTAGTGAATACCCCACCAAAAAAGCCTTCCCATGATTTTTTTGGCGAATGTCTTTCAAATAGCTTACGCTTTCCCAATTTCATTCCAAACAAATATGCGCCGGTATCATTGGCCCATAACATCAGTAAAAATGCCAAGGGAAAGTGGTAGCTATAATTCTCGAAGTTGATTAAAAAGCCTAGCGAATAGAAAAAGCAAAATGGTATTGTAATGTAGATAAAGCCTACAAATGTGTAGGAAATGTTGGCAAATGGTATTTTATTTTTCTTGTACAATTCTGCAATAAAAACTGAGAAAACCAAAGGGATTACCAATAACAGATATTTTAATTCGAACCTAAAAAAGTGGAAAGCGGCAGTAGTTAAAAAAATAAGTGCGGCTACACCAACGCCAATATTGCGGTGCGGGCGTATGCCTCCTATTTTCACCATCTTATAAAACTCCAGTAAGGCTACCAAGCTCAACAATAAGTAAAAAGTGGTAAAGGTATAAGCGCCCAATAAGATGGAACCCAGCATTACTATGGTGAAAAAGAAGGCGGTAATAGCTCTTGTCTTCATGTTTAGATTTGAATATCATAGCCACTAAAGCTATGTTTTGAGTGATTAATAATTGTTTTCTATTGTCGTCTGGCGCTTTGCCGAGCTTGTTTTCCTTACTACGCTAAATAAAGCAAAAGTTAATGCAGCACTAATAAGATAGCCATAAAAAGGCAAATTCATTTCATCGGCATTTGTGTATGATTGATTGTGCATTTGCAGATAATAAGCTACACAAACAGCATACGCATTATTTAAAAAGTGTGCAAAAACAGCGTACCAAATGCTTCCCGTCCAGTAGTAAACATAGCCAAATGCAGCACCCAATAATAACCTAGGTAAAAAGCCAAAAAATTGAAAGTGTATTGCCGAAAATATTGCAGCAGAAATCCAAATGGCGATATGCGGATTGGTTTTAATTCGAAAGATGGTGCGCTGTACTGCTCCTCTAAAAATGAATTCTTCACATATTGCTGGAGTTACGGCAATTACCAACAAGTTAATGAGTAAATCCCCAAGGTTATTCATTTTTAAGATTGCCTCCGTTGTTTTGGTCCCGGCGTCTTCCATTAATCTCATCCAATTTTCTATGCTTTTCAAAAAAGATGGAAATGCCATTTTTTGGTTCCATTCCATGGCCAATCCCATTATCGGCATCCAACAAACAGATAACACAGCCACCCATAAAAGTAAATCAACTTTGGGAGCCTGCAGCCCATAAAACCCATTCAATTTCTTCCTCTCTACAACCGATAGTAAAACTGCTGGCGTTAAAAACAAACCAATCTGTTGCGCTACCAATAATATCTTGAAGTCGTTGATGTACCTTAAGTCGCTAGCTGCAGCCGCTTTTATTCCCTCGAGTCCACTGTTGAAATAAACGATTACAATGCCAATTAATGCAAATACAATTACCCCTCCAAAGGCAAACAATAGAAGAAATAGCATTTGTAAAAACGGACTATTCTCGGGCTTAGTGGTGGTGTTTTGATACATTTTTATTTTTATGCGTAACTTTGCAAAGTTTTAATTGGCTTTGAAGATAGAAAAATGTCTGTAAAGATAGGAAATATTGATTTAGGAGAGTTCCCTTTATTGCTGGCTCCAATGGAAGATGTGAGTGATCCTCCTTTCCGTTATGTATGCAAACAAGGTGGAGCAGACATGATGTACACGGAGTTCATTTCGTCGGAGGGTTTAATTAGGTCTGCAGCAAAAAGTAGGCAAAAGCTGGATATTTTTGAATATGAGCGTCCAATAGGCATCCAAATTTTTGGAAGTGATATTGAAAGCATGCGTGAAGCTACTGAAATTGCTACCATGGCCGGCCCTGATTTAATGGACATCAACTACGGCTGCCCAGTTAAAAATGTTGCTTGTAGGGGTGCTGGATCTGCACTGTTGCAAGATATAGACAAGATGGTAAAAATGACCCAAGCTGTGGTAAAAGCTACACACTTACCCGTTACTGTGAAAACTCGACTAGGCTGGGATGATAGCACCAAAAATATTGAAGAAGTTGCCGAACGTTTGCAAGATATCGGCATTCAAGCACTAACTATACATGGCCGCACAAGGGCGCAATTGTATAAGGGAGAGGCGGATTGGACGCTTATCAGAGAGGTAAAACGGAACCCTCGAATCAAGATTCCAATCTTCGGTAATGGTGATATTGATAGCCCCGAAAAAGCAGCCAATTGGCGTTTGGAGTACGGCGTAGATGGTATGATGATTGGACGGGCAGCCATTGGTTATCCTTGGATATTTAGGGAAATAAAGCATTTTTTTGAAACTGGCGAACGTTTAGCAGGCCCAACTTTGCAGGAACGAGTGGATGCATGTAGAACACATTTCACAAAATCTATTGAATGGAAAGGCCCAAAAGTTGGCGTTTTTGAAATGCGCAGACATTACAGTAATTACTTTAAAGGTCTGCCTGATTTTAAACCTTATCGCACCCAACTTGTACAGGAAGAAAACATAGAAATAATTTACGCTTTGTTGGAAGAAATTGCCGATAAATACGTGAATGTACAGCCGCTTACAGAATTGGCTTAATTATTGTGTGTTTTTTTCAATAAACTTACAACGATGGTTACAACAATTACACAAGGTGTGAAAATCTCGGTTGATACTATTTATCAAGACGAGCACTCTAATCCCGCTAACGGACACTTCATGTTTGCCTATCGTATCCATATACAAAACTTAACGGAGTACGAAATTCAGCTAATGCGTAGGCAATGGTTTATTTTCGATTCAAACGGTACAATAAGAGAAGTAGAGGGAGAAGGAGTAGTAGGTGTACAGCCTATTATAACGCCCGGCGAAAGCTACACTTATGTATCTGGATGTAACTTAAAATCGGACATTGGTACCATGAGCGGAAGGTTTTTGATGCAGAGAAGTATTGATGATAGAGAATTTTTAGTTGATATTCCAAAATTTGAGCTAATCACTCCATATCGTTTAAATTAAGATTTTATTCCCTCAAGCATTTAAATTTCAAGCTTTACTAATATCTATTGAAAAGATTTTGGTATAATAGCTTTGCGATTTAATTTAAATGATACAGCTCCATTACCTCCAATTTGCTGAAAAACAGCTGCCTGGCCTTAACTTTGATAATCAACAAGATTTAATCAAGGTTGAGAAAATATTAAAAACTGAGGCAAAATTAAGTGTAGATTTCAATGTAAACGACATTGAGAAATTAATCGACTTCCTGAAAAGTTATGGGTCAAAATTCCTCCCTTTTTTTCGTCATAAAAACATTGAAAAAATAATTAAGGGCGATGGAGAGGCCATTAATTTAGCTCCTTTTAATGAAGATTTACCGGAGGAAACTTTCCAGGAATTTAGAGAACTATTTGAAGCAAATACTTTAAATTATCTTAAAAACTGTATTCAAAAAAATAGATGGGCTAGTATAAAAAGTGTATTTAAAGTTTATCCTTTTTTACTTACCGACTATATTGTTCAGGAAATACTTGATGTTTTCGTTTTAAAAAACCGTGCCATTATCGATGCACTTAGAAGAGGGGGCTATACCTTCTTTTTAAATCAAAACCCTTATGCAGAAGATAGCGCTTACTTTTCGTTGCTAAGCGACATGGACGGCTATTATTTTGAAGAAGATTTACTGAATATCAATAATATTATTGCCGAAGTTCAACGTAAGGAGCTGAGAGACAAGGCCGCCTTTGGTAGAACACTTTACGCAGCTACCTTTTATACTGCTTTTTCGGAAGATCTATCCAATACATTATCCAGCAATAGAGATATCGCCTACAGTTGGATTTATCCTGCCGTAGATCACTCCTCCAGCCCTTGGACCACTACCAATATTATCATTGGCATTGTTGCTTTTTTAGTAGCCGCAGGTTGCTTGGTTTTTTTACCTGGTGGCACTGGTGGAGGTGTGTGGGTTGCTGTGGTTGTAGGCCGGTTAATTTACGCTTTACGCAGTAAATAAATTTCTTTTATCTCAAGCCTAATGTGCCATTTTGATCTTCTAAATAGTCTTTAGGTTTTACCTTCAGTAAATTGTATAAAGAGGAAATAATAGACTTAAGCTCCTGAAAATTTCTTTTTTCTACGGCATCCTCTCCTTTACTAATTAGTTTTTTAGCTTGAGTTTCATTTTCATAATCGGTAACGGATAAGTGTGCATAATCGTAAAACAAATCAATGTAAGCTTCGTCATGCTGGTAATATAGTTCCCTAGCTAAACGCTTTAATTCTTTAATTTTAGATCTAACTACTGATATTTGATCAGAATTTAAAAACACCTGCTCATTTTTGATAATGATTTGAAACATCCTATCTATTTTCGGATTGGGATGTAGCAAAAGCTCTTCTTTAATTTGCTGCTTATACAACTGATACTCCTCTATTTCTTCCAACAAATTTTTACCTCTTACCTGCTGGTCAAATGCTTGGAAAACCTTCCTTTTTCTTTCGTCGATATTGAAAATTTTGTCCGTCACCAAGTCATCTTCTGCCTCAATCAATTCACGCATTAGCTCAATAATCTCCATCCTAATGACATTAAGCTGCTCCATAACATCGTCCAAACCTTTGTAACTAAAATCTTCTATTTCCCAGTCAATTTGGTTTAGCGCATTGTTCAATTCTGTTTTAATTTTCTCCAGCGATACATTTCTTGCCGAAGCGTTAAAAACCTCTTCCAATTCCAAACCTATTGCATCAATAAACAGGCTTATGGTTAAATCTCTTGATTCGCTAATTTCAAACTTAAGTTCAATATCAGTGCCTTTTAATAAATTGGCGCTTAGTTTAGAGGCCGCTATTTCCAAATAACCAATACACAAATTACTTGCTGGTGATGTTGCCGCATTACCTTCCACCACGTTGATAATCAACTGATCATCAGTGCCTTTTAAAATTGTTTTGGAGATTGTTTTATATACTGTTTTTGAAAGTGGAAGGATTTCATTCTTTTTAAAAATCTTTTCCAGAAAGGTAGAGCCTACGGTATCATCAACCTCAATACAAATATCGTTAGGCAATGGTTGGCCAGAAATATTATACACCCCGTGATTAATTGCAACCTGCCCTTTTTCAAAAACCAGGTGCTGTAGCTTATCAAAAATTTTAACATTAAAGTAATTGATAGACTTCGGTAGCAGCTTCAAAAACTCATTAAACCGGGTGTGGAAAGGCATCATACCCGTATCAAATCCACCATCTAAACGTGTGATACGATAATAGCCCGAAAACTCGCCAGCTACCAAACCAGTTAGCAGCTCCTCATTATCCTGTGAATTGATTTCGTAAACTAATTTTACTTCTTTTAGTTGTGTAATTTCTGGGACGCTAACTTCCTCATTTTGTGCTTTTTCTTCCACAGCCTTTGTGCCAGCAAAATAGGCAGCACCCACAATAATTGCCGTGGTTGGATCAATCGTATTATCAACATAACAATGAAAAGTATCGGCTAAACTTTTTTTGATGTAAGGAATATAAGTTGTACCACCAACTAGAATAATTCTATCTATTTCCTGATTACTAATTTGGTTTTTTTCCAGCAATGATTGTGTAAGCTTTATAGTTTCATCAACCTTTGGCTTAATTAAGTCGTTAAATTGCTGTCTTGTAACCTTCATTTCTATGAAATCTCCACTAATTTCCATCTCCACAAAAGACTCTTCGTTAATAGAAAGTTCTTTTTTAGCCTCTTCGGCTTTGTAGGCCAATTCCATAAACATCTTTTGATAAGCAAGATCTTCGCTGCCCACCATTCGTTTCCAAAGGCCGTCTTCGCCAAGTATTTTTTCCAGTTGTGGACAAAAAAGCTGCTCTACCATTAACTGATCAATGTCAACTCCACCTAGAAAGTTATTCCCCTCGTGATCGATGATTTTCAGCTCTCTATCATTTATTTTAACTAAAGCAACATCAAAAGTTCCTCCTCCAAAGTCGTAAACTAACCATTTCTTTTGTTCATTAATGTCTAAATTTTGTGTATTTGCGTAGGCTAAGCATGCTGCAATGGGTTCCTGTAGCAATACCACCTCTTTTAATCCAGCATTGTAACCAGCCGTTTTAGTCGCGTTTGATTGTATTGTATCGAAAGACGCCGGGATAGTAATTACAGCTGCTTTTGGCCGCTCATCAGCAGTAAAATTCATCAATTCTTTCAATATCAATGTAGAAAAATCAATTGGTGTTTTCTGCTCATCCATGTGGGGCAACTGATAGACGAAATCACTCCCCATTTTTCTTTTAAATGAAGAAAAAACATGATTTGGTTGTGTTTTGATAAACTCTCTAGCTTTGTCCCCAATCAAAATTCTATCATTTCTATAAGCAACCACTGATGGCAAAGTTTCCTTAAACCCAACCGGATTTTTAAAAACCTGCACCTTTCCATTCTGAAATTTTCCAATACCAGAGTTAGTTGTGCCCAAATCTATCCCAAAATCAATGTTATTCATGTTTACTCGGCAATTACGATGGCTTTTTGAACTAAAGTGTATGTTTCATCTATTTTTTGATAAATAGCAGGTTTCAGCACCTTAACTATTTTAGCATTGTTGCTATTGGTTAGCACATTAGCTTCAATGGATATGTCGCGTTCATCATATTTTTGGCCTAAAGGATTAACTACTTTATAACCCATTCGCTGCAATTCGTGATATAAGCGCTCAAAATTTCGTTGCACTGATTTAGCAATATCGCCGTTAAGTTTTGCTTCAATTTCAAATAGTTGATTAATGATATTTTTCATTTCGAGTTTAGGTTCGTATTTGCTAAGTTAATATCTTCCCTCTAAAATGTGTTTTTTAAAAACGATTTAAATAAAAAAGGGATGACTTTTTACGCCATCCCTTACAAGTATCTCCCGTCAAAATTACTCCCTACTTCTACCAAATAACATAGAAGCGTAGTATAATAAATTGGCCAAAGCACCTAATGCAGCAACAACATAGGTCATAGCTGCCCACCATAGCGCATCTTTTGCCTGTACGTTTTCCTCAGCGGTTTGCATTACGCCTCTATTATTTTTGAGCCATAGTAATGCCCTATTACTTGCATCAAACTCTACTGGTAAGGTAATGATACTAAACAAGGTGATTACTGCTAAACCAACTACGCCAACACCTAAAACAATAGGGTTTCCTGTAAATCCAATTAGCAATACTCCGATAAGTAATACCCATTGCAATAAGTTCGATGAAATACTTACTACAGGTACCATGCTTGAGCGAAATTGTAACCAATGGTAGCTTTTAGCATGTTGTATGGCGTGACCACACTCATGAGCGGCAACTGCAGCAGCAGCTACACTCCTACCATAGTAAACATCAGTACTTAAATTCACTGTCATATCTGATGGATTGTAGTGGTCTGTAAGCTGTCCTTCGGAGCTTAAAACCTTTACATTGTAAATTCCATTATCGTGTAGCATTTTTTCTGCTACTTCTTTTCCCGAAAACCCTGAATTGAGTTGCATTTCGGCATATTTTGAGAACTTGTTTCTGAAACGCCACTGTACAAACATGCTAAGCAGAAGTATCGGAACAATTAATATCAAATAAGTTTCCATTTTAAATTAATGTTTGTGTTATCCGGTTTTCATAAATCAAAAAGTGTTCCCATCTTTAACATCAATAAATTTTTTACAATATTTTAATGGAAATCACCAACTTATCTTTTTGGGAAACGACTAATTTCTACAACACTGAGGTACTTATTGTTGGGAGTGGCATAGTAGGCTTAAATGCTGCTATCACCATTAAAAAATTAGCCCCAAAACTACACGTAACCATACTTGAACGCGGTTTTTTACCCTCAGGTGCAAGTACTAAAAACGCTGGGTTTGCTTGCTTCGGTAGCATTTCGGAGTTAATTGAGCAAGAAAAAATAGCTGGCACTGAAGTATTATACCAACTGATTGAGAAAAGATGGAAAGGCCTGCAAAAGTTACGTTCAATTGTTGGCGATCAACAGTTAGCATTTGAAAATAACGGTGGTTTCGAACTATTTACGCCGCCTCAACAAACCTTACTTGACGAATGTGTATCAAAAATTGGGCATTACAATCAGCTTTTGAAGGATATCACGGGTGAAGAAGGCACTTTTAAAGTGGCGGATGATAGATTAACTCAATTTGGTTTCCATCAAACAACTGCACTTATAGAAAACCGGTTGGAAGCTCAGCTGGATCCTGGCAAAATGATCAAAGCACTGATTGCCTTGGCTGCTTCCCTTGGTGTGGTAATTTTAAATAATTGCGACGTAAAAAGTTTCAATGTTGATGAAAGAAAAGTACAGGTAGTTACATCATTGGGTAATTTTAACTGTAGTAAATTACTTTGTTGCAATAATGCATTCGCCAATCAGTTGTTTCCAGAATTAGATTTGAAACCTGGCCGAGGCCAAGTATTGATTACAAAGCCAATTGAAAACCTTGCTTTTAAGGGTGCTTTCCACTATGATAAAGGTTACTACTATTTTAGGAACGTTGGCAACAGGGTTTTACTGGGCGGAGGCCGAAATTTAGATTTCTTTACCGAACAAACGCACCAGTTTGGCGAAACTCCGTTGGTACAAAATACCTTGTTGCGTTTGTTAAAGGATGTAATTTTACCAAATACTTCTTTCGAGGTTGAACAAAAATGGAGTGGTATTATGGCCTTTGGTCCTCAGCTTTCACCAATAATTGAAGAGGTAGAGCCTAATATTTTTTGTGCAGTAAGATGTAATGGGATGGGTATTGCTATTGGCACTCAAACCGGTGAAGAAGCAGGCGAAATGGTTGTCGGAGGTTTGTAGTTCCTTACCGTCGGATTAATCCGACGGTAAGGAACTACTCAGCAACTAATTCTGGTGTTTGTATCATAGGTATGGCTACATTATTTTGTAACTCCGTATGTTATTCCAGTTTTTTTAAAAAACGCTTTAATCATATTAATTTTATGATCACATTCTTCATTTACTGCAACTTCCTTTGAAAAATTAACCATACGCAGGCAATTAAAACATATCTCTATAAAGTCAAATACCTCACCTTTTTCATCTAAAAATAAAATGGCATTTTTAGGGTCATAACAGGCTTTAAAATTAGTAGCGTGACTATTACCTATTGCTCCATAGTTAAACCATATATCTGTTAATTCATTTATTTGACTAAGATTTAAAACTTTTACTTCCTTAGGAGGATTAACGCAAACTGCCATAAGAACTTTTGGCATTTTTTCATTATAAACAACTTTCGTTGTATCTATTTGTCCGCCATTAGTCCAGTTTTCAAAAGAAACTAACTTAATATTAACTGACTTACTAAACGGAAAATTTGCAATCCGTTTAGAAAAACTTATGTTAGAAACCCTCCCAAATTTGCTAGAAATTTTAGACTCTACCAGCGGAGGCGCATATTTCTTAGTTTGGCTAAATGAACTTAAAGTTCCTAACATTAGCCACAAAATGATAATATACTTCATATCTATTTATTCAAAAACCACCGTTTTATTGCCTACTACAAAAACCCTATCATCAAAAACTAATTCTAGCGCCTTGCTTAACACCGATTTTTCAATTTCTCTTCCTGCAATAGCCATTTGCTTTGCATCATAGGTATGGTTTACATGAATAGTTTGTTGGTTGATAATTGGTCCTTCATCCAAATCATCGGTAACAAAGTGTGCAGTGGCGCCTATAATTTTAACACCTCGTTTAAATGCCTGCTGGTACGGACTAGCTCCAATAAACGCCGGTAAAAACGAGTGATGGATATTGATAATTTTATGCTTGTATTTGGCTACAAATTTAGGAGAAATAATACGCATAAACTTGGCTAAAACAATGTAATCCAGCTCATATTGATCCAATTTGCTGATGATTGCTTTTTCGAAATCACTTTTAGATAAATCTTGGTGCGAAACATAGTGAAAAGGAACATCTAATTTTTCAGATAATTCCCTCAATTTTTCATAATTGCCTATAACGCATTTTACTTCTGCCCCTAAAGTCTTAAAATAATTTCTAATCAAGATATCCGATAGGCAATGAAACTCTTTAGTGACCAATACCGCAATTCTTTTCTGCGCTTTTGGCACTACGGATACCAGCGCATTTGCTGGCAAAGTATCGCTTAGTTCCGAGCTCAACTGAGCTAAATCTGTATTACTGGCATTGCAGGATATCCTAGCAAAAAATCGTTGTTCTTCTTCGTCTACAAATTCTCGCATAGCGATAATATTAAGCTGATGCCTTGCTAAAATTCTAGTAATGTTAGCTACCAAGCCTACCTCATCCTTACACTGTATTAAAACTAAAAGCTTATCCATGTGCTAAATATAGTATTTACTTGTAAAGAATATAGCTAGCACTAATTATTTCGTTATTTTGCTATGGTTTGCCGCAGATGCACGGCTATCTAATTAAATCTATTTACCAAAACTTAAAAAATAGCGGTGCATCTGTAGCTAAAATATTATCATTATGGAAATTGCTATTGTTGCACTACTGGCTATCATTATTATTTTTTTAGTGGTTTTACTTACTAAAAAAAACAATAAGCCTAATGAACAGGAAATGTTTTCTATTGGCTTTTTAAAGGATGAAAACCAAAAACTACAACAGGAAATTACACAGCTAAGGGCTAGTTACATTAACGAAAATAACCGTGCTACCAGGGCCGAAGAAAATTTGAAGGCACAGCGAGAAACTGCACTAAAGCAACAGCAAAATTTGGAGGAGCTCCAGCAGAAATTCAATTTGGAGTTTGCCCATATCGCCAACAAAATATTAGATGAAAAATCTGCTAAGTTTACGGCTCAAAACCAAAGCAATTTAGATCAAATTATTAATCCACTAAAGGAAAATATCAAAGCATTTGAGGAAAAAGTAGAAAAGGTTTATCAAACTGAAGCCGCTGAAAGAAGCCAGTTAAAAGGCGTTATTTTTCAATTGATGGACCAAAGCAAACAAATACAAACGGATGCCAATAACCTTACAAAAGCTTTAAAGGGCGATAACAAAAAACAAGGGAGCTGGGGCGAAATTATCCTGGAACGTGTGTTGGAAACATCCGGATTAGTTAAAGGACGAGAATATAGCATTCAGAAAAGCCATAGCAAAGCCGAGGGCGAAAGATTACAGCCAGACGTAGTAATTAACCTACCCGATGATAAAAACTTGATTATAGACGCTAAAATTTCGTTGGTAGCTTATGAAAGATGGGTAACAGCTGAAACAGAAGACGAAAAAAATATCTTCCTCAAACAACATTTGCTATCTATTAAAAATCACATCGATGGTTTATCTTCAAAAAACTACCAGCATCTGTATGCCATCAACTCACCTGATTTTGTGTTGCTATTTGTACCTATAGAAGCCTCTTTTAGTGTAACCATACAGGCAGATACGGAGCTTTTTAATTACGCTTGGAACAAGAAAGTGGTACTGGTTAGTCCAACAACATTGCTGGCTACTTTACGCACCATTGCCAGCATTTGGAAAATAGATAGACAAAACAAAAATGTTTTTGAAATAGCTGAAGAAGCAGGCGCTTTGTACGATAAGTTTGTGGGTTTTTTGGATGATATGTTAAAAATAGGAAAGCACATTGAACAAACCCAAAAAGCTCATGACGATGCATTTAAAAAGCTACAATATGGGTCAGGAAATTTAATTGGAAAAGTAGAGAAAATTAAAAAACTTGGTGCAAAAACAAAGGCTAATAAGCAAATAGATAGCAGATTTTTAGAAGATGATGACTTATAGTTTATCAATGAGTTTCAGCAATTTTTCTTCTTGCCCTTGTCTGCTCAGCTCGTAAAGTTCCGCTTCAGTTCTTTCAACTCTAGCGGGTTTGTTTTGAAAATGGTTATCTATACTTTGCTTTAGAAATTGAATGATATCGTTTTCATTTTCGCAGATATAGCCAGCTTGGTATCGTTTAATGCTCTCTTCTAAATCGCCATCATCATTTACCGGTAAGAGAATTGGCTTTTGAAAGGCCAAATATTCGTATTGTTTGGTAGTGATGATTTCTTTCCTATTACCATATTTCAAGTGAAAAAACATTGCAGCACTATACAATTCGGTGTAAACCTGTTCAATAGGCATTTTCTGACTAACTTGAACGTAGGGTTCTAAATGGTAATGTCTAATAATTTCTTTCAACCTTAACGACTCGCCAGTACCTACAAACTTTACCTGAAAATATTGTGGTTGAATTACATGTAAATCTATCAATTTCCTAATAGCCTTAAAAAAAGTAGTATCTTCTAACTGATCATTGTAAACAGTACCCAAATAAATTAACTTAAAAGTATAAGGATGATGTTTGATTAGGTTGAAATTAATTTTTTTAAAATCGAAGCCGTTTCTAATTACTTCTATTTGGTCCCTATATTTTTCCGGAAATAAGTTGCGGATGGATGCAGAAATGGTCACAATTAAATCTGCAGCTTTTAAATTTCGAAGCTCATTTCGCTTCAGGAACCGTTTTCTCAAAAAAGACAGTATTTTATTATCTTCTATTTGTTGATAACCAAATACCCCAGGATCGCGATAATCCAGTATCAGTTTACAACCAAATTCCTGCTTTAAGGCATAACCCAAATTGTGAATTGCTAATGAGGGAAAGGAAACTAAAATGATATCCTCTTTGGTGAGATTGATGTTAGTTTTTTTCTTGTACTTGTCAAACTCTCTACCAAGATCAAATATTTCTTTTCCTGTAACCGAATAATAGCAGGCTAATAAAAACTTAGCTGCTACCCTTCTTCCACTTTCTATCAGGCCTTTGTAGAGGTTGTGAAAAAAACCTGGAGCATAGCTCATAGGTATCTCTATCAAATTACCTTTAATTTTAATAGGTCTTTCGGCTTTGTTCCTATTGCCGTATACAAAATGTACTTCGTAGGAATTGGAAAGATATTCGGCCATGCTCAACAGCCTATTAAAACCGGTTTGATAAGTTTCCCTACCATGATAAGAAAATACAAATATTCTCTTCAATAGCTTTTTTGTTTAGAGCAGCAATATATAGAATAAGCTCAATATAAGCTAACCAAAAGATATGAAAGTGAATTTTAACTTAATGAAACTAATTTTTTTTGAATGCGTTCCAACCTTGCGCTTTCAACTCATGCACTACATCAGATTTAGAAATCATTTTAATACCAGAATTTTTATCGGTAATGTGGCCAATGATACTGATATCTACATCATTTTTAATCTTATCATAATCAGCTTGTTTTATCGTAAAAAGCAACTCGTAATCTTCGCCGCCATTTAATGCACAAACTGTTGGATCTAAACCTATCTCTCTCGCTGTTTCGTAAGTTACTGGATCAATAGGCAATTTATCTTCGTAAATGGTACAACCTTTATCGCTTTGTGTAGTAAGATGTAAAATCTCTGAAGCTAGCCCGTCAGAAACATCTATCATCGCCGTAGGTTTTATCTTTAGCTGAGCCAATAAATCAACTACGTCTCTTCTACCCTCTGGCTTTAACTGGCGCTCAATAATGTAGTCTTTTCCTTCTAAATCGGGCTGTACTTGCGGGTTTTCCAAGAAGATTTGCTTTTCTCTTTCTAAGATCTGTAAACCTACATAAGCCCCACCCAAATCACCAGATACACATAGCAAATCGCCTTCTTGAGCACCATTTCTGTAAGTTACATCCGCTTTATCAGCGTAACCAATGCTGGTAATGCTAATTACTAACCCTTGCCTGCTAGCTGAGGTATCCCCACCAATTAAATCGATATTAAATTTATTGCAAGCCAGCTCAATACCTTTGTAAATTTCTTCTATCGCTTCCAAAGGAAATTTAGAAGATACGCCTAACGATACCGTAATTTGAGTGGCAATGCCATTCATTGCGTAAATATCACTCAAATTTACTTGAACTGCTTTGTAACCCAAATGCATTAAGGGAACGTAGGATAAATCAAAATGAATGCCTTCTAACAATAAATCGGTAGAAATTAAAGTTTGCTTATCCTTGAAATCCAATACAGCAGCATCATCTCCCACACCTTTTACAGAACTTTCATGCTTGATTTTGAAATTATCTGTTAAGTGTTTAATCAAACCAAATTCTCCTAATTCTTCTAATGAAGTACGCTCTTTATTTTCGAACATTATCCTTTTCCTTTAATATCTGTTAAAATCCATTGCAATTCTCTATCGTAATTGCTTATTCTATCTTTTAAGGTCGATTGTATTTCTACATCGGGGAAAACACCCCTCCCGTAAAGCTCTTGTTGATAAACTGGAGCCATTCTGTTTAATCCAAGCCTTAAACCTAATTTACTATTTTTTAGTGTAACTACCGGAATGCGTCCAGCAGTGCACTGATTGGCTCCACCGCCCGTTTCGGTACCTACAAATGTGGCCCGTTTAATGGCTTTTAAATTAGCGCTCAATAGTGATGAGGCCGAAAAACTAAACTCATTAATTAGTACATAAACTTTGCCTTTATAGTTATTTTTATTAGGCTTTTGTGCCGTATAACCTTTCATAAAAGAAAAGAAATGTCCTTCTTTATCTTCATATAAATTTCCATTATCGTTAAAAGAAGTGAGATAGTATCTCAATTTTTTCAAGCCTGTTGCATACTTATCCGCACTAAAATTACCTGTATTAATGGGTGTAGACAAGTACACAAATTCTTTATCAGTTAGGTAAGCAAATAAAGCTAAGCTAGCGCTTAGGGTTCCACCGGGATTATTTCTAATATCAATCACTAAATTTTTACTTTTCGCTAATGCTATGCTATCAAAGCACTGCTTATAAAAAGCCGGAAAATTTGCGGTAGGTACCGAAAAGCTTTTGATTTTGATATACGCTACATCTTTACTTTGATCTAAAAACTTAAAGTCGAGCTCATATTCATTATTAACTTTATTTCCCCGATATTTTAAGTTCTTAACAGGATTTTTCGTGTTAGCTTTAACAATTTTTTTTGCAGTATCTAGCTTCTTTTTGTCTGCGTCATCTTTCTTTTTGTCGTAAAAAGAAATAAAAGTTTCTACCGCATTTGTATCAGTTTTGTACTTGATCAATACGCTATCCTTCTCCTCGAAATAAATTTTATAAAGTTGTGGGAAAGATCGCTCGATACGCTTATTCCTGGGCTGAACATTATAACCATCGTAACTAAATCCTGTGGAAACAATGTTGAATATATCTCTAACAGGCCTACTGTCTATCTCTAAAATTTCAGTGCCTGTTTTAATGCTTTTGTTTTTACTCTTATTGTTAATCACAATTAATTTTTCCTCCGCTACTGCGTAGGAAAATTGCCTTAATGGATAAATTTTATTCTTTATCGCTTCTTTTTCTAATTTATCCACAGGGTTTGCCGATGGAATGCGCAAAGTGGTATGACCACACCTAATTGCAGCCACCACTGGAGCTAATTTTTGATAAAATTGTACAGTGGTAAGTGGTTGGTTAATTGATTTTTTTAAACTATCAAACTTTTGATCCAACTGTTTTTTACTGATATACCAGTAAAGCCCCGGATGCCCATCCTTCAAAATTTGATAAGTTAAATCAACATCCTGCTGCAACGCTGTAATGCTGTGCTTTTTTTCAGTAATGGCGAAGTTTTGCTGCTTAACGGATGAACAAGCCATTAAACAAACCATAGTTATCAACACCAAATTTCTATAAAAAAGCGTTTTTATCATCTTACAATCCCAATTTTGCCGAAATTTCTAACATTCTCTCAATTGGTTTTCTAGCATCGTCAATAATATGAGCTGGTACAGTAACCTCAGGCATTCCGTTCTTAATGCACAAATAAAGTTTTTCTAGCGTATTTCGTTTCATGTACGGACAATCGTTACAAGCGCAAGCATTGGTTGGTGGCGCTGGTATAAAAGTTTTATCCGGGCAAGCCTTCTCCATTTGGTGGATAATACCGCTTTCGGTAGCCACTATAAACTCTTTTGCATCGCTATTGATGGTATATTTCAATAAACCGGTGGTAGATCCAATGTAATCTGCCATTTGTAATACCGCTTCTTCACACTCTGGATGTGCAATAAACTTTGCATTTGGATGGCGTTCTTTTAACTTGGTAATTTTCTCTCTCGAAAAAATTTCGTGTACCATACACGCTCCATTCCACAACACTAAATCTCTTCCTGTTTTTTTCGCTACGTAAGCACCTAGGTTTTTATCCGGCCCGAAAATGATTTTTTGATCTTTAGGCAGGCTTTCCACAATTTGTACGGCATTTGTTGAGGTACAAACAATATCGCTTAGCGCCTTTAGCTCTGCAGTACAGTTTACGTAGGTAATCACCAGGTGATCTGGATATTTTTCCTTGAATTTTTTAAACAAATGTGGTGGACAACTATCTGCTAACGAACATCCGGCTTTTAAATCTGGCAATAAAACTTTCTTTTGCGGCGATAAAATTTTTGCTGTTTCGGCCATAAAATGTACACCAGCAAATACAATCACATCAGCTTCTGTTTTTGCAGCTTCTTGCGAGAGACCTAAACTATCGCCTATGTAATCTGCAATATCTTGAATATCAGGTTCTTGATAATAATGCGCTAAAATGATGGCATTTTTTTCCTTTTTTAAACGCTCTATTTCCGCAAATAAATCTAATGTTGGATCTATTTTTTCTTCTACGTAACCTTTTCTATTGAGTTCTTCTAAAATTTCCATTATCATCATTTTTAGCAACAAATGCTTTTAGAAAGGCATTGAAGCGTTTTTAAAATGGGCTTTAATTTTTTGTAAAGATACACAGCTTTAAACGCTCCTACAACGCTATCAACATCTCAAAAAAATATAATTTAATTATTTAAATAGAATCTTATTCTTTATTAGTGTGTTGAAAGTGTGAAAAAAGTATTGCTTAAAAATTTTGTGAAGTGAGTTTTCCTTTACTTACCAACATTTTTGATGTGTTTTTATTTTAATCTTCCATTGAAAATCAATGAGATATTTTTTTGACGATTAAATTATCAATAGCTAAATGTTTATTGTTAATTATGTTGTTAAAAGTTGATAACCTAGGTAAAGGTGCTTAAAAATTATGTAAAAGATTGTTACGAATTTGCCTTTTTAGCTTAGCTTTAAACATTCAAATATATTTGTTAGGATAATTTGTACATTCAATTCACAGGGTTGTTAAGGTTATCAACATACTTGTTATATATAGCTTAATTTAATGAAGAAAGTTGATTTTTTAGTAATAGGATCTGGGATAGCTGGACTTAGTTTTGCACTTAAGGCTGCCAAATATGGTAAAGTGTTGATAGTCACTAAATCTAACGAAGATGAATCCAATACCAAGTATGCACAAGGAGGTGTAGCGGTAGTTGTGGATAAAGAAGATTCCTTTGAAAAACACATCAAGGATACATTAATTGCAGGTGATGGTTTATGTGATGAGGAAATTGTGGAAATCGTTGTGAAAGAAGGGCCGGAGCGCATCCAGGAGATTATTGATTACGGTATTAATTTCGATAAAAATCCAGCTGGAGTGTTTGATTTAGCAAAGGAGGGAGGCCATTCGGAGCATAGGGTGCTACATTATAAGGACATTACTGGCTACGAAATAGAAAGTGTGCTATTGAAGCAAATTCATCAAAATGATAACATCGAGATATTAACACACTACTTCTGTTTGGAGCTAATCACCCAGCATCACTTGGGAAAACATGTGGATAAGAGTAGTAGAGATATCAACTGTTACGGTATATATGCCTTTAATACAGAGGATAACAATGTGGAAAAGATATTAGCGAGTGTAACCGTGATGGCAAGCGGCGGTGCTGGGCACATTTACGCCAATACTACCAATCCAGTAATTGCCACTGGTGATGGAATGGCAATGGTATATCGTGCTAAAGGAAAAATTAGAAATATGGAGTTTATTCAGTTTCATCCAACAGCGTTATACAACCCTGGCGAATACCCATCTTTTTTAATATCTGAAGCAGTGAGAGGTTTCGGTGGTGTGTTACGCCGGAGAACGGGAGAGGAGTTCATGTACGAATATGATGAACGTGGATCTTTAGCGCCGAGAGATATTGTTGCCCGTGCTATTGATAATGAAATGAAGAAATCGGGCGATGATTTTGTGTATTTGGATATCACCATGCGTAAGAAAGCTGATATTTTGAAGCATTTTCCTAACATTTATGCCAAATGCCTTTCCATAGGTATTGATATGACCAAAGATTATATTCCAGTTACCCCAGCATGTCATTATATGTGTGGTGGCATATTGGTTGATGAGTATGGAAAGTCGTCTATCAACAATTTGTATGCCTGTGGCGAAGTTTCATCAACAGGTTTACATGGTGCTAACCGATTGGCTTCTAACTCGTTACTTGAGGCTACTGTTTTTGCACATCGTATATTTTTATCAGCGATTGAGAGTTATCAACATAATGTTATCCCAGATGATATCCCGGAGTGGGACGATCAAGGCGTAATTCAATCTAATGAAGATATTTTGGTTACGCACAATTTAAGGGAAACCCAGAAAATAATGAGCGACTACGTGGGTATTGTTAGATCTGATTTTAGGTTAGATAGGGCAATGCGCAGGCTTTATTTATTGTATGAAGAAACTGAGGAGTTTTACAAGAAAAATAAGGTTTCAGTGAAACTTTGTGAATTAAGAAATGTAATTCAGGTGGCTTACTTAGTGATAAAATCTGCGGTGCAGCGTAAAGAAAGTAGGGGATTGCATTATACTACGGATTATCCGCAACACGCAAATGAATTAGTTGACACTATAATTTAATTCTAAATCATAAGTTTTACACTTCAATACTCATATCTCATGTCTATTATATTACCGGTAAAAGGGATTAATCCCGAATTTGGAAACGATTGTTTTATAGCACCAAACGCGACTATAGTTGGTGATGTTAAAATGGGAAATAAATGTTCGGTATGGTTTAACGCTGTAGTTAGGGGAGATGTAAATAGCATTACAGTAGGCGATGAGAGTAACATACAGGATGGTGCAGTAATTCATGCTACTTATTTAAAGGCGGCTACGGTAATCGGAAATAGGGTTAACATAGGGCATAATGCCATTGTACACGGCTGTATTGTGAAAGATAATGTACTTATTGGAATGGGCGCTATTGTAATGGATCATGCTGTAGTAAATGAATTTTGCATTATAGCAGCTGGATCAGTGGTGCTAGAAAATACCATTTGCGAAAGCGGATATATTTACGCTGGCACTCCGGCAAAAAAAATAAAGCCCATTACTGAAGAGCAAAGGGCTTTATTGAATAAGTTACCGGATAATTATATCATGTATTCGGATTGGTTTAAGTAGACTCTAATTTCTACCCATTCCTAAGCCACCGGTAGGTCTAGTATTTGGTGTAGCTGCTTTTCTAACTTCTACTTTTTCCTTTGGTTTTGGACTTGGTAAAGGTGCATTTGCAGGAATTTGAACTATTTCATTTCTATCCCAGTTGGCTCTAATTGAAAGCTCTTTTGGATAGTACCAAATAGCTTCTGGTTGTGTGCCTTGCTTAACATTACCGGTGTCCCAAATACCATTTTTATTTTCGTCATAAACAAGTCTACCATAGTAAATACCTTGTTTATAGTTTGCTAATTTCACCTTAGTTTTTTGCGAAATTGGGAACGAAATCAAGGCATTTTTATTTTTGTCTACTATCTCTAAAATATATGATTTTGTACTGTCTGATGGTTCAACAGCTAAGGTAAGTGATCCAAATTCATTTGCATCAGCTAAGGTAAAGTTGCGTTTCAGTTCTTTGTTTTTTGCATCAAAAATAGCAGTTATAGCACCCTCTCTAAGCAATAAAATATATTCTTCTTTTGCTCTCCATTTGTATTTAATGTAGTATTTGGTGATGTCTGTGCTATCTTTTACTAAGCTAAATTTTCTTGGAATGCTATCTTCTAGCAGGATAATTTTACTTTCATCTATATTTTTTATCGGAAAGTTGAAGGTTAAACTCAAATCCTTGTAGGGATTTAGGGTTCCGCCTTCTAAATTATCTGTAAAAGTCACCGCTCTGTTGTAAGTTTCTCTTTTTGATCTACTAAATTTGACTGTATCAAGTGCTTTTCCACTATTTTTAACCGCAACTTTTACAGAATCAAAACTTAAATCATTAAGCCAAAGCGTTACACTGTCTTTATGTTTCGAAAATTGAAATTGTTTTCCTTGGTCAACGTTAGGAGGGAAGATCACACTTAAATCTCCAGTTTTTAAGGGTTGGTTAAAGCTCATAAATATGCTACCATCCGGGTTAAGCCTTTTGTCTAACGTTCTGAAAATTGGCGCATTTTCTTTAAAAACTGATAGATGGATGCTATCTATGTTTTTATCTATCACTAAAGGATTTTTAAGAAAGGCAATTTCGTCTGTGGCTTGTTGGTAAATTTTATCTCCACCACCTTTTTGTTCTTTTAATGCATAAATTTTATAGGTGTCTTTGCGGAGATTATTTAATTTGAAGTTCCCGCTGCTATCAGTTAATGTAAAAATTGCTGGACGTTTTTTTCCAAATAGACTGTCTCTAGATAAAGGAATGATGAAAACAGTACTTTCAATTTCCGCTTCTCCGGTAAGTGCATTTGTTACGTTGCCACTAATACTTAACGAATCTAAGGTTGGTCCGGTAGAAAATACGTAGCTGAAATTTTTCAATTCGTTATTTTCATTTAGATCTACAATTGACTTTCCAAAATTTAAAGTGTATGTAGTATTTTTTTCCAAAGAATCTGGAAGGGTAATTTCCAATCTTTTAAGTTTTGCTTTTAACTCAGGAGCTTTTTCCAATTCTGGAGAAATTGAAAATTCTTTGTACTCATTGTTGAGTTTGATATACTCGTCAAATTCAATTACTATTTTTTTAGCTTTAAAATTAGTACTTAAATTTTCGGGTACCATTTTTAAAACTTTAGGAGGAGTGGTGTCTCGTGGACCTCCCTCTGGAGTTTTCATAGCAGCACAGCCGTATAATACTAAAACTCCCACTAAAACCGCGTAAATAATAGCGATAAAATTGAATTTGCTTTTTTTAATCATTTATAAGCGATTTAATCAATTTTTACTTTTTTTGGATTAACAACATTAAAATTTTGAGTTATTGCTTTATATCGCTTTATTTTAAGTCGTTATTTTTATTTTATAAGTTATTGATTTTTAATTATTTAGCGATATGAATCATTAAAACTGAAATATCTGATGGTGATACACCAGAAATTCTTGATGCTTGCCCCAAAGTACGTGGCTTAATCTTTAATAATTTTTCTCTCGCTTCTTTTGATAAAGATACTAAAGTATTGTAATCGAAATCCGGATTAATTGCTTTGTCTTCCATCTTCTGCATTTTAGCCACAATCTCTTGTTCTTTTTCAAAATAGCTTTCGTACTTAATTTTTATCTCAGCTTGCTCAACTGTCTCTTGGTTGAAAGTATTTAACAGACTATTTAATGGTTCACTAACTTTTCTTAAATCAGAAGTGTTAACCTGCGGCCTACTTAATACATTAAATAGTTTAACATTTTGCGTTAGGGGAGAGGTACCTAGTTCTTCCATCAAAGGATTGGCATCTGTCATATCAATACCTTGCTTTTTGGTGAACGCCACAATCTCATCTGAATTTCTAATTTTTTCATTCACTATAGCTAGGCGCTCATCGCTCACTAAGCCTAGGTCATGAGCAATTGGAGTCAATCGAATATCAGCATTATCCTGTCTCAGTAATAACCTATGCTCAGCTCTTGAAGTAAACATGCGGTAAGGTTCTTCAGTTCCTTTAGTAACTAAATCATCAATTAATACGCCTATATATGACTCAGAGCGCTTCATGATCAGCTCATGCTGGTCATTGATTTTTTGATGCGCATTAATTCCGGCTATAAAACCCTGACTAGCAGCTTCTTCATAGCCTGTGGTGCCGTTAATTTGGCCGGCGAAGAACAAATTACTAATCAATTTGGTTTCCAAGGTTAATGAGAGCTGGGTAGGAGGGAAGTAATCATATTCGATGGCATATCCTGGCCTAAACATCTTCGCATTTTCAAATCCCGGAATTTGAGTTAACGCTTTATATTGAACGTCTTCAGGCAATGAAGTTGAAAAACCATTAACATAAATTTCACAAGTATTCCAACCTTCTGGTTCAACGAAAATTTGATGACGTTCACGTTCTGCAAACCTATTAATTTTATCTTCTATTGATGGGCAGTAACGTGGACCTAAACCTTTGATTCTTCCAGTAAACATTGGAGATTTTTCAAAACCCTCTTTCAATGTTTCATGAACTTTTTCATTGGTATAAGTAATCCAGCAGCACCGCTGATCAGTTGGTAGTTCAACATTCGTATAGGAAAATCTGCCTCTTTCTTCATCCCCCCACTGCTCTTCCATTAGGCTGTAAGTTAATGATCGGCCATCAATCCTTGGTGGTGTTCCAGTTTTCATTCTTCCAGCTTCAAAACCTAGTTCAGTCAGTTGTTCCGTTAGTCCAGTAGCCGATTTTTCACCGGTGCGTCCGCCTCCCATTTTTTTCTCGCCAATATGGATTACACCATTAAGAAAAGTACCGTTGGTTAAAACCACAGATTTTGCTTTTATCTCGACACCTAAGTTAGTTTTCACACCAACGACAGTATTATTTTTCACGATAAGCGAACTTACCATCTCCTGCCAAAAGTCTATATTCGGCGTTCTTTCTAAAGCAAGCCTCCATTCTTCCGCAAACCTTTTTCTATCGTTTTGCGTTCTAGGACTCCACATGGCTGGCCCTTTAGATTTATTTAGCATGCGGAATTGAATGGTAGTTTTATCAGCAATAATACCGGAATATCCTCCCATGGCGTCAATTTCTCTTACAATTTGGCCTTTTGCTACACCACCCATTGCAGGGTTACAACTCATTTGCGCAATTGTTTCCATATTCATGGTAATCAGTAATACTGAAGAACCAAGGTTGGCTGCAGCGGCAGCGGCTTCGCAACCAGCATGACCAGCGCCTACAACAATAACGTCGTACTCTTTAAACATATTTACTATTATTTATCTCTTGTTTCACGTGAAACAAGAGATGTTTTTATTATTCTTTTTATATTGTTTCACGTGAAACAATTGTTATTTTTCTGAAAGTTCCATCCATCTTTCCATTTTAGATTCGATGGATTTATTTAAATTCTCAATTTCATCAGATAGTTGTTGTATTTTAACGTAATCTGATGGGTCAATGTTATTTAACTCTAATGTTAAAACCTTAAGCTTTTCTTCGCTTTCCGCTAATGATTCTTCAAGATTTTTAAACTCTTGTTGTTCTTTAAAACTTAATTTGCTAGCTGTACTTTTGTTATTCGAAGTATTAGTGCTTGCGTCTTGTTTTTGTTTTTTAGCGGCGTTTTCTTTTTCCAATTCTAAGCTATTTCTGTGTTCAGAATAGTTTCCGTTAAAGATCTTAACGTTTCCATTTCCTTCCATAATAAATAATTGATCACTCATTTTGTCCAACAAATATCTATCATGTGAAACAAGCATTAATATGCCAGGAAAGTTTTCTAAAAATTCTTCTAACACATTTAAAGTATCAATATCCAAATCATTAGTGGGCTCATCCAATATTAAAAAATTCGGATTTTGCATTAATACCTTCATTAAATGCAAACGTTTCTTTTCTCCACCACTCAATTTTTCAACTAAGCCATGCTGTTTTTTCGGAGGAAATAAAAATAAAGTCAGTAGGGCAGAAGCAGAAATTGTTTGACCATCGGCCATTTTAATATATTCAGCATCGGCCTTAACAATATCAATTACTCTCTCTTTTTCATTAAAAGCAAGACCTCCTTGTTTGTAATAGCCGAATTTCGTTGTCTCACCTAAATCAACTTTACCTTTTAATGGAGATAAGTTTCCAGTAATGATATTTAAAAGTGTTGATTTTCCAGTTCCATTTTTTCCAGCTAAACCAATTCTGTCACCTTTTTTAAACACATAACTAAAGTCATCAATAATAAGTTGCTCTTGAAATTGCTGATGGATATGATCTAGTTCAAGGATTTTATTTCCTTGTCTAGACATCTTTACATTTAATGTTACTTTTTGATGTTCGGATCTTTGCTTTGTTTTTTCATCCAAATCGTAAAATGCATCTATTCTCGCCTGTGACTTTGTAGTTCTTGCTTGTGGCATTCTACGCATCCACTCCAACTCTTTTTTTAATAAATTCTTGTTTTTTTGAAACGTTGCGTCATCTTGTGCTTCGCGTTCAGCTTTCTTTTCTAAAAAATAGGCATAGTTTCCGTTGTAAGTAAAAGTTTTTCCTCTATCTAATTCAACAATCGTATTGCAAACATTATCTAAAAAGTACCTATCATGGGTTACTAATAATAAAGTTTTAGCGCCTGTAGTTAGCAATTTTTCCAGCCACTCAATGGTATCAATATCCAAGTGGTTAGTAGGCTCATCTAAAACGTATATTGCCGGATCTTCAATTAATAATTTAGCTAATGCCAGTCGTTTTCGCTGACCACCTGATAAAGTATCTATTTTTTGCTGCAGTTGGTTAATGCCCATTCTGCTTAAAATAGTTTTAATCTGATGCTCATATTCCCAAGCATTATGCTCACTCAATTCTTCATATAAGCTATTGAGCTTCTTTTCATCAGGGTGTTCTTGTTCAATTAATTCTTCATATTCTTTTATCAGCTGTTGTTGTTTGTTTTCAGAAGAAAATATGAAGTCGCTAATGGTAGAATTATCGGGGAAACTTGGTTCTTGATCTAAAAATCCAATTTTAACAGACTTGTTCTTCACGATCTTACCCTCTAACGGAGCAAACCGTTCAGCCAATAGTTTCATCAAGGTGCTTTTTCCTGCTCCATTTACGCCAACTAAGGCTACACGCTGGCCGGCATTAATCCCTAATGTTAAATTTTTAAATAGCCATTCGTCATGATAGGCGTGGCCAAGCCCTTCTGCTGCAATTAATGTACTCAAGTTATGTTATACGATTATGTAAGTAAAAGCCATCCCCGAAAGGATGAATCATTAATAATTGGTTTATTCAACTATTATGAAAATTGTTGCAAAAGTACGGATTATTAGCTGTTTAAGCGTTTTATAGACGTACATTATTACTAAGCCTGATAAATAATTACCAAACTATGTTTTTAGCACAATAGGGCGGAGGTGATTTAATGAAGCAAATAAGTGTTCATTAATTGAGATTGTAATGATCGTTTCGAATATTCATTACGTTGGAAGCCGCCAAAATTGAGACAATTAAAACACCAATTACAATAGCAATTAATAGTTGTAAAGTGGAGTATAAGCTGGTGCCCCTAACTATTTTCTGTGATTCTTCTCTTAACTGGCTACCTACGGTTGTTTGCACTTTTGTAAGTTGCGAAAGTCGATCTGAAATATCTAAAAAAGAAGCTTCCATTTCACTGTTGTAAAGTATTTTTATTCCAGTTTTATCCGTTGGGGATGGATTTGATAAGATACTTTTTTCTAATGCTTTGTTTATCCTTATCTTATATTTTAATTCATTTAAGTAATTGCGTTCGTTAGTTACTAAAAAAGTTTTTTCATACTTAAACAATAAGGTGTCGATATCATTATTATAATTATTTAATTTAAGCTGAAGTTGGGCTGCGTTTAAATGATTTTGATCGTTATATACGTAAGCTTCTAGCAGGTATCTTTTTGCATAAAATTTCTCAGCAATATAGAAAAGGTCTGTAGCTGGCACCAACCTATCGTTGTATAAAGAAGTGAAGGCTTTTTCCATGTTTTTTATGCTTCTATCTTCCAGCAGCCTAATGAGGATGATACAAACCATAATTAAAAATAAAAGGACAGCAATTTTAGTTTTTTGCTTGAGCGAGTAAGCGAACTTCATATCTACAAATCTATAAATTTACAATATAGCCATTATTTTTAAATCTGCGGTTTTGGTACGTGAAGGATATAGGATTAGATCGAAGAATCCACAAAAAAAGCGGGCATCCACCCGCTTGATTAACTAAAACTAAACTAAATTTATATGTGAATATGAATTTTAAAAAATGGTTAATACGTCGTTTTCTGGAAGCTGATTATTGCTTACTTGTTGTTTAGCTACACCCATATTTTTAGATTGGATGTTGCTATTTTCCGACGTAAAGTTATTCATGTTGATAGCCGCAATTGTTCCGATAGTAGCGTTGTAATCGCTAGTATTTCCTGTTAAATTTAAAGCAGCACGGTCAACTACATTTGCTGATAAATCAACTGTGTTAGTGTTTAAGGTAGCTTTTGCTTCGTCCTTTAAGTTAACTGCTAGGCTAAGTGTATTAAATTTTCCTGAGGTTTTAACTGTTGCATTGTCGCTAACGTTAATTTCATTCAGTTGGCTAGCGTAAACTACTACAGTTAACGTTTCCTTGTTAAATGAGCTAATTCTAAGTTCGCCGTTTTTCTCTTGTACTAAAGCGTTGTTTGCATAGTAATTGTCGTACACTTGTACGCTTTGGTTAGCGCTTTGTACTAAAATTACTTCCACGTTGCCGGCAACGTTAAGTTTATTAAAATTTTTAACCTGACTAAGTATGGTTACTTTTTGATTTTCTTTAGCGCTTGCGAAAGAAGGAGCTGTAATTCCTAAACCTAAAGAGAGTACTGCTGCGAAAAGAGTTTTAATAGAAGTTTTCATATTGTGTGTTTTTTATGTCTGTAAATTATCTGTTTTTAAACTTGTTACATCTATAAGACTTTGAAACACGAAAAAGGTTGCATGCAATATGGTTGTATTATACCACCAACAGTTGCGCTTCGACCAACGCCATTTATTTTTCGACCAACGGACGCTTATTTTTTCGGGGATAGCCAAAAAAAATAGGCGAAATATTAAATCTCGCCTATTGGTTGCTTGTTATAATTTGTCATTACAAGCGAAGCTCTTTTGCTTTTGCCATTATATTGTTGGTAAGCACAATTAACTCCGTGTCGAAATTGCTGTTCTCGCTACGCGAATTCAATAGAATAGCAGCGCTATATTCTGTACCGTAAATCCAAAAGGTAGCAGTGCCTATTAAATTGCCACCGTGGTAAAATCCTTCGAAAAGTGAATGCCCAGTGCGCCATCCCAAGGTGTAGTTGGCAATGGTTGATTTAGTAAACATCATCGTTCTGGTGGCGTAATCTAGGATATCTGGCCTAGTAGTTCCGCCATCAACCGAATATAGTACTTTAAACAGATTATCTGTATTGATGGAAATGCCCCCTGCGGCTTTATATACTTCAATATCATTGCCGTAAGCTGTGGAGCTTCCCTGAGGATAACAAACAGCTTCCTTAACTCGCCTACTTGCAGGAGAGGACGATGCTAAATTGACGGTAATGCCGCCAGTGCCGTAAAGTTCTTTAATGTAACTGATATAATCTTTTCCAGAAACAACCTCAATGATGCGACCCAAAACGCCGTAGCCCATGTTGTAGTAGCTGTAGGTAGTGCCAGGTTCATTTTGAGCGGAGTTGAGCATGCTTTGGATTTTTTGATCTAAGGTGGTACCGGCACTGGCGCTAAACATTGGATCGCCGGTGTAGCCTGCGGTATGTTCAAGCAAATGCCTAACGGTTACCTTTGCCGATTTTGGGCCTACTGTTGGAAAGCTGGCTTTTAAAATCCCAGTGGTACCAAAAACTAAATCGTTAAGGCCAATTTTACCCGCCTGTATAAGCGACATAATTGCAATGGCAGTATGTTGTTTGCTCATTGAAGCCAACCTAAACTCATAGTCGGCTGTAGCACGCTCATTTCCTTCAATGCTGGCAAAACCGCTGGCATTTTTGTAAACTACGCTTTCGGCACTATTTTTACCAATAGCATAAGAGGCCGCCGGAATATTATATTTTTCGATGAAAGGATAAATCATGGCATCAATATCCTTGATTCCGGTTTGTGCTAAAATGGTGAAATTTGCGCTAGTGCCATCTTCAGCGGTAACTACGACTGGAAGCGTTTTGCTTAAGTCGAGTGTACCTGAATTATTAACGAGTGTATTTCCATCCACTTTGATACTGGCTTTTGCCGATAGGTTGAAGTTTACTTTAACGCCGGTTAGGGTAGATCCCAATGGAAGTGTGATGTAGATTTTAGAGGTAGATTTGTATATGTAACCATCACCGTTAATGTTTGCATTTTCAGATTTGAGAATGGTGATCCCTGTGATTTCCTTAGCGCTTGAGTTAGTTGCAGGATTGGTAGTGGGAGGGTTGTTGCCAGGAGTTGGATCGTCCTTTTTGGAACAGGAAGCCAGCAGGGAAATAAAGAGCGCAAAAGCCAAATAAGTTTTAACACCTTCACGTAGCGTAAAAATTTTCTTCATTCTTAAAATAGTGGTTTTAGTTTAGTAGTTTTCATAAAAGCGGCACTAAAGCGCAACTAATATTTTGAAAATCAAGCTATTTTAAGAATAAAACCGCAAAAAACATAATTTTAATGCAATAATCAGATAAGTTTCTGTAACGCTTACAGGCCTCTATTTAGTAGAGATTAGAGATTTTTCGTTTATAACTAAAATGTTTAGGCTTTATTGCGTTTTTCTAAGTACAAGTCTTCTTTGGCGGTCATCTCAATTTTATCCTTCTTAGATTTATCTTTATAGCCTAGTAGGTGCAGCGTTCCATGTATCATTATACGACAGAGCTCATCAAAGGTAGTGGCGCCATTTTGCTTGGCATTATCCCTAACCCTATCAATGCTGATAAAAATATCTCCCAAAATCGTTTTAAGCTCTTCTGAGTTATCAAAAGTGATTACATCGGTATAGTAGTCATGTTCCAAAAAATCTTGGTTTATACGCAGCAAATAATCGTCTGAACAAAAAATAAAGTTCAGTTCCGCTAATTGATAGCCTTCAGCCAGAATAGTTTCGCTGATCCATTTTTTAACAGCGTTTTTGCCTTTAAGCGTATAATTGGTGTCTTCGGTGAAGAAATTGATTTTTGGCATTGATATAAATTGAAATGCAAAAGTAATAAGATTGACCGCAAAGGCACTAAGAACACCAAAACTTAAGCTCTAAAATTTCACTTATTTTTATCAGCATTTAGCAACCTAAAGTATTCTGCCACTTTATTTTTGTAGTAATAATTGAGGTTAGGCGGAAGTTTTTTAATCAGCTCGGTTTCGCTTTGCATGCTCTTATTAAATTTATCAAGCATTTGTTGGTACGATGGTGGAAATTGCTTTGCGGCATTGCTTTCTCGCTTTTCATCTTGCTCTTGTTCGCGTTGCGCTTTTTCTGCGTCCAACAGTTTTACCATTAAGTTTTTTTGTCGATTGATCGTTTCCTGAGTAATGCGTTTATTCACCAAATCCAACTCAGATTGTTTCATTTCCTGAATGGCCTGATTAAGATTTCCCAAAGGACCTTTTCCATTTTTGTTTTCGTCTTTATTAACTTTCTCCAGCGCTTCTCTTAGCATTTGCTGTTGTTGAGCCATTTTAGCAAATTCCTGACTCATTTGTCCCTTGGGTACTGTACCCATGTTGCCCTCACGTTCCATCTTTTCTTTGGCCTGTTGCATGTTTTTGTTCAGCTGCTCTTGCATTTGCTGCAACTGCTGCATGCTTTGTTTTTGCTTGCCCTTACCACTTTTTGCATTTTTCATGGCATTTTGTAACTGTTCCAATGCCTCATTAAGCATCAGTGCCAAGTTATTGAGGGAGGTCATTGCTATTTGTTGCGAACGATTAGCCTCACCCGTACGCCTATCTCCCAAAAATTCAATGGTTTTACCAATATTTAAGTTAATTTTTTCAACTTCGGTGTTTACCACGCTTTCAATTTGCGGCACACGTTTGCTTAGCGAAAATAGGCTATCAGCAATGGTTTTCATGTTATCCTTGATGATATTTTGCCTTTGTGCCTGCGCTACATAACTCGGATCAGAAGGGCTCATTTTGCGTAATGCCAGCATTACCTTTTCCTGTTCAAAGGAGGTGCTAAGCAAATTTTCCAACAGTTTGCGCAGTTCTTGTGCGTTCACTTTGTTTTCTTCCTCGGCGCCTTCCTGCTGCTGCTGTTGCATTTGCTGTGCTAATTGCTGCATTTGCTGGCCTGCTTGTTGTTGTTTGTCGGAAGCTTTTTGCCTGGCGTTTTGGTTAAGCTGCTCTTTACTTTCCTGCTGATTTTTTTCAATTTCCTTGGTTTCCTGTTCCGGATTTTTGTAATCGTTAGGTCTTTCGAGGGATTGATTTTTCTTATCCAGATCTTGTAATTCCTTTTTCAGGTCCTGAAAATCTTTATTCAGCTGTTCCTGCTTTTCTTTTAAGTCTTGTTGAGAAGTATTTTTGTCCTTGCTCTGTTGCGATAAATCTTTCTGCTGCTTAGCTAAATCATTTAAACGATCAATTTTGTTTTGCAGATTTTGTTCAAACTCCAGCTGTTTGTACAGCTCTAAAATACGGTCTAATTCGTTTTTTAACGACTTATTGTCCATTTGCATTTTCTGCAGTTCGTTGCGGGCTTGATCCTTATTGTTTTGGTCCATTAGCTGCTGTAGTTTTTGTAGCAGCTCTTTGGTTTTATCATCTAAAACGTTATTAAAAAGCTCATCAATTTTTTGCTGCTTTTCTTTAAGTTCTTCATTTAAAACGGCGTTTTCTTCCTTGTTAAAGTTGTTTTTTTTGTTTTGGTCCTTGATGTCTTTTACCGCATCTTCCAATTGTTTTTGTTTATCTAACAGCTGTTCTATTTGCTTCTTGTCTTCAAAGTCAAGTTGCTTTTTGTTAAGGAGATTTTCGCTCAGTTTCTTACTTTCTTTTTCAATGGTATTGGCCAATTTCATGGTTTGTTCCATTTTCTGTTTCAACGATTGACTTCCTTCGGCCAATTTTTTTGCGATTTCCTGTTGTGTAGGCGCTTGATAGGTTTTTGTTTCTGAGCGAGTAACTTTTGCGCCGTTTACGCCGTCATTATCGGCCACTTCAAAAAAATACTCGATTATTTGACCCGGCTTGGCGGCAATTTCATCGATACTCCACAAATAAAAAAAGTTATTTTCTGTTTGCTGAGGTTTAATGGTGATGGATTTTGCACCTTGCCCAACTAGCTTGTTATTTTCTTTGATCTGGTATTTAAATCGGAGCGCAGAAAAACCGTAATCATCATTAATTACTCCAGTGAAATATAAACTTTTAGTACTGATGCTATCTGCAGTTTCGGTTACATTAATAGAAGGAAATTGGTCCTTAATAACAGTAATTTGATGGTTTAAGGAATCACGTAGACTAACAAACTGATTTTTGGGTACAATTTGATAGCTGCCATTTTGTTTAACAACAGCGCTAAATTGAGCAGTATTGTCGTCCACTTTAAGCTCGTAGCTTTTTTGCTGTAAAATAAAAGTGATGGCGTTGCTATTTTCAGTTTTTAATACCCAGTTGATTTTGGTTCCTTCGGGCAGCAGCAAATCTCCAACATTGGCAACTGATTCGGCCTTTCTGTTTAAGTAAGCAGGATAAACCAAAGTTGCCTCAATGTTTAACAATGATGGGCGTGGTTTCACGTGGATGGTATGGCTTAACGAATTAAAGCCTCCGCCACTAAACTTAATCACTTTATCCTTTTGAATGTTCTTGAAGGTGTAAGTGAAGTGACTGATATCCTGCTTTTCCAAACGATAGCTATTTACTCCGTCTTCCAAATAAATATCTTGCGGAAATTCATCGCCAGTGAGCTTTAGCTTGATGGTCAAATCATCGCCCTGCGTAACATTTAAATTGCTATTTTCCACTACAAATTGAAAAGGAGCCGTAGGCAAAACCTCTTCGTTATAGCGCACAAAACTGCTAGTACCTTCCCTTAAAATGGCCGGCGAAATAATAGCAATGACTAAGATAATGAGCAGCGGAAAGGCAATGTATTTGATATACTTTTTGTTGTCGCCCAGTTTAATGGCGGTGCTAAACGGAATGGGTTTCAGCTCGGCAATTTTCTGATCTATTCCTGCTAAAATTAATGCACTGTTTTGCGGCGAACTATCTGCAAGCTGTTTCAGCTGCAAAGTATTTAGTAACCTATCCTTAACGTTAAAGAAATGATTGCCGATTAAGTTTGAAGCGGTTTCTATACTGATTGTTTTGCTTAAGTTGAAGTAGGAAAGCGCCGGATTAACTATCCAAAAGGTAACGGCTAAAAAGGAAACTATAATAAACGAGTAAAATAAAAGTGTTTTGGTAGATACACTGGGATAGCTGTAAAAAACCAACAGAAAAAGGCACAAATACAAACTCAAAATTAAGGATGCGGCATAAATGCTGCCCCTTAAAAGCTTGTTCAGATAAAATTTGCGAGTAAACTCGTTGATCTTATCAATCAATAAATTGTAGTTGTTGCCCATTGTAACTTAAACGACAATAAAGGTAAAAAATGTGCGTGTAATTGTAAAGCGGTTTATTTTTAGATCAAAAAGTTTCGATTTGTTTTGAAACAATAGTATTATGCTTTAATTTAGAAACAAAATATAATCAATAAAAACCAAAGGAAATTGTAAATGCGGTGCAAGAGCATCCAAAAATTAATTGAACACACAATGACTAAGAGAATTTTTTTAAGCATATTAGCTTTAATGATTACAGGCACAGTAATGGCGCAAAAAGCAATTAAATCGTGGAATAAAAATTTGGTAATTGCACATCGTGGAGCTTGGAAAACACAAAATTTGCCCGAAAACTCCATTGCATCGTTGAAAGAGGCAATTAGACTAGGCTGCTATGGCAGTGAGTTTGATGTGCATTTAACATCAGATGGAGTGGCGGTAGTGAACCATAACCCTGATTTTTTAGGGAAAGATATTGCCACAAGCACTTACCAGGAATTGGTTGATTATAAGAAACTGAGCAATGGGGAAAGCATCCCGACTTTAGAGGAATATCTAAAAACCGGCATGAAGCAAAAAAAAACCAAATTGATTTTGGAAATTAAGCCGCAGAAAACCCAAGAGCAGGAAACCGCTTTAGTAAAAAAAGTACTTGAAATAGTGAACCAGTTAAAAGCTGCTCCTTGGATTGAATACATTAGCTTTAGCCACTACATCAGTAAATATGTAATTGATAATGTGCCGGGAGCAAGGGTTTCTTATTTGAATGGTGAAATTGAACCTGCAAAATTAAAGGCAGAAGGTTTTTACGGCTTAGATTACAACCAGAATGTTTATAAAAAGAACCCAGATTGGATTCAGCAATCAAAAGATTTAGGTTTGGTAATTAACGTTTGGACGGTAAATACCGATAAGGACATGGATAGGCTGCTGGAACAAAAAGTAGACTACATTACGACCAACGAACCAGAATTGCTTCTTACAAAAATCAAAAAGTAAAAAGCAAATGCTTAATAAAAGAACCCCTTACTTTAATTAGTGAGGGGTTTTTTGTGCAATAACTTTAATCTTGTGAGCGAATTTTCAGTTTACCACTTAGCAACAATTTTCTTATCCTACATCAACAATCCAAACAAAAACGTGCCATAAGTTTGTTGTATAAATCAATCATACATATTTATACACCTAAAACACTAAAAATTATGAGCACACTTAAATTAAAAGACGGAACTGAAATCTATTATAAAGATTGGGGAAAAGGCCAACCGGTATTTTTTCATCATGGCTGGCCATTGTCAAGCGATGATTGGGACGCCCAAATGTTATTCTTTTTAGAGAAAGGTTACCGCGTCATAGCTCACGATAGGAGAGGTCATGGACGCTCGGAGCAAACACCATACGGACATAACATGGATACTTACGCTGCGGATGTAGCTGAAATTGTAACCGCTTTGGATTTAAAAGATGTTATCCATGTAGGGCACTCCACTGGCGGTGGCGAGGTAATTAGGTATGTTGCTAAGCATGGAAAAGATCGGGTGGCTAAAGCTGTTTTAGTAAGTGCCGTAACCCCAATTATGGTGAAAACAGAAAGTAACCCTGACGGCGTTCCGATGTCGGTGTTTGATGATATTAGAAATAATACAGCCCATCATAGACAGCAATTTTATATTGACTTAACGCTACCGTTTTACGGTTACAACAGAGAAGGCGCAAAAGTATCAGAAGGAATACAAAGAAATTGGTGGAGACAAGGAATGAACGGCTCCATCAAAGCACATTACGATTGTATCAAAGCATTTTCAGAAACTGATTTTACAGAAGATTTAAAAAGCGTTACAGTTCCTGTACTGGTACTACACGGTGAGGATGATCAAATTGTGCCGTTTGAAACTACAGGAAAAGTAGCCGTAACCTTATTGCAAAACGGTAAATTGATTTCGTATCCTGGCTTTCCACATGGTATGCCAACTACGGAGGCAGATACCATCAACAAAGATTTATTAGCATTTTTTGAAAGCTAAACGGACATAAAAACTTTCTCAAAAATTGTCTTAAAATAAAAAAGTCCCGCACACAGTGCGGGACTTTTTTGGTAAATATGATAATAATTAAATTACTTTCACATTAACGGCATTCAAGCCTTTTCTACCGTTTTCAACATCGTACTGAACTTTATCGTTTTCACGAATTTCGTCGATAAGGCCTGTTGAATGTACAAAGATTTCAGCATCGCCATTAGCAGGGATGATAAATCCAAAACCTTTAGTAACATTAAAGAATTTTACTGTTCCTTCTTGCATTATATTATGTATTAAAGTTTGCAAGGTACAGATTAAAATCTAAATACAAGCAAAAGTTGTGTTTTTTGGACAATTAATCAACAAGTGTTACTTATTGCCTGCCAGGCTAATGGTAATTTCGCTGGAGTGGGGTATGCCCAAAGTGGTGCCGGGCTTAATGATAAGCAGGTTTTTCAAATAAACATCGGCTATGCCTTGTAAAAGCTTTTTTCGGTAGGGCATATCTTCTTTCAAAACACCTTGAATCCTGTTTACATACAAATTGCCCTTAACATCAACAATTACTGAAAAGCGATACCTAAAATCTCGATATGATTTATTGATTTCTACCTTATACTCGGGATACATGTAAGCGAAAGATTTACGATGTGCGCCACTATCTGCATAGCCAATTAATTTCACTAAAACATTTTTACTGTTAGGTTTTAACTGTGCAATTTCGGTGGCGGCAAAAGCCGTATCCGGGTTTGATGGATGGCGGTAGGTAGCTGCAGATAGTTTCTTAATGAAAGCAGTATCTGCCTGTGTAGGTCTTTGCAGCTCGCCAACAGTTGTTTTAAGCACCTTCTCGATGTAATCTTTCGTATAATAGGTACAGTTCACGTCAGATACTTCACCTTTGGTTATCACACGGGCATCTACCTGTAAGCGTTGCAGCACCAAGCTATCTTTTGCAATTGTTTTTATCCTAAAAAACTCACGGGCAAAGTTATACACCCTGCCGTGGTCAAACTGAAGATAGAATGCCTCCATTCCTTGTTTTTCGGGGCTATAAGCTAACATCGTATCGGGTGCTTTGTACTCAATAATCCACGTTGGCGCAAGCATAAAACCATCTTTGTTAAAAGACAGGCCATTGCTGAACCTCCTTTTCACTTCGTAAAATCTTACGCCGTTTACGTCCCTAAAAGTTAGTCCTTCCTGTTCGGAGTTGCTTGTTTTTTCTGTTTTGTTAGCATTGTTGGAGCACGCATAAATGGCAACGGAAATCAATAGCAAAAATACTAGCTGCTTAAAACTCATATGATGGATAAAATGCAAATTTAAGGTTTGCTTTTGATATAAATGATGTTGGCTACTTTTCTTTGCCCTTCGTGATCCCATTTTTTGTTATCAGAAGGATGATTAACCACTCCATTGTCGCCATAAGCATTTACCCATAAGGTAGTGGAACCTCCGCCATCCAAATTGATAGCGCTGGTGCAGCCAAGCCATTTCATGATTTTGGTAAGTTCAAACAAGCTCATCCCTGCCGATTTTTCTTGTCGGCCATCTACAGTAAGTAAAATAACGGTGCCATTTGGTTTGATACCTAAAGCTGTACGTGGGTGCCTTGTTTTGTTAAAGGAGATTGAATCCAGCTTTTCAGTAACATTGTTCAATAGCAACAGCGGACCGCTTACCATTACGTTTTCATCTTTTAGGTTATTTTCCCAGGTGGCTGTGCCATCCCACTTTTTAATGCCTACTTTTTGTTGATTAATCACTACGGCAGCTTCCTGATGAAAGGTTCTTTTCTCATTTTTATCTAACCTGCTTTGGTTAACTAAGGTGTCGTTTACTTTTAGGAAGTCAACAGAGCCTCCATTTTTAATATCGAAAAATGTGCCATTTACCGCTGCAATAGCATTGTGTTTTTTCGCAAAATCCGAGGTAACAATCAGTTCTTTTTTATCGTAGCCGATATAGAAAACAGGTGCCTTGCCGCCGCTTTTAACTTCTAAATAACTGATGTATTGATTGGCTTTGAACAAAGTGCTATCTGCAAATTGATAAGTATATAATTTTGTTTTTTTGGTCACATTCGCTTTGTTCCATTTAGTTTTGGTAAAAGTGAGGGAATCGGTTTGTTGCGCAAATGATGGGATGCTAATTAATGATAGAAAAAAGACGCGTAAGAAAGTTTTCATGAGTGCTATATTCGTTTTTTAAGTTTTAATAACTTGATTTGAAATGATTTGTCTCGCCAAACTTCAACAACTACACTGTAGCCATTTTTTGCTTTAAATATGGCTGCTATTTCATCCATGGTGTAGTCGTCTACTTTTTTAAAGTTGATGCGAGTTAATTCATCTCCTTCCTTCAGCCCAATTAAATCAGCGGGCGATTGTGGCTCAATCCTGGTAATTACCGTTCTGGAAGGAGGGCCATGTTCTGAATAAAACTCAATGCCCGCCATGTCATGCTCAAAAGGCCTGCTAAATTTTTCATTTTTTTTGAGATAAATAGCCCCATTTTGATAGTCGTATATGGCATTAAAACGGCCTAAAATTTCGGCACCAACGTTAGCATTTCTGCCTTTTTTCAACGAGTCTACGTTATAATTCGGATAACTTGCCAACACATCTTTAAAATCAAACGAACCCAGCTTAAGGGATTTGATGCGCCCAATTTGTCCGTTTACACTACCGGTCAGTCCATTTCCTAAATTGGCTTTCAAAGTAAAATCGGGCTTTGGGAAAATGTTTCCATTAAGTGTTTCTAGTGAAATGGAATGACCAGCGCCACAATCTAACAGGGCCTGTAAATTAGCTTTTCCAAGGCCTTCTTGCTCAATTTGTAGGGAAACGTAAGGTTTATTGTCAATTAGCGTGAAAGGAATTTTTTCCCCTTTCAATTTTACTTTCTTTTCTGGAGAAATAATTTTCATTGTTCTGCTGGTATAGTTAATCTTCACAATAAAACTATTGAAAAAATTGTAGCCGATTAAGCCATACACTTTGCGCCCCACGTAGCCAGAAAGAGGAAGAATATCATCCTTTAAAAAGATGGTCGGAATATTGTCTGCATCAGTATCGCCAACACTTACGTTAGTTGTTCCCAAAAAAGCATCCACGCCTTCAAAATCCCCATAGCCACTAATTTTAATTGCCCTGGCGTAAGGCACTCTTAAGCTTTCCTTTAACGTAGGGTCAATAATAATCATGGGGTTTACGCCTGTATCTAAAATAAAATCAAAAGGTCCCTTTTCGTTAATGTAGATAGGAACTATGATAAGGTTTTTAACCAGGTCAAAATATAGCGTTTGCTGCTTGCGACCGTTGTTGAACTTAAATTGCTGCGCATAGCCGGAAAAAGAAAAGCAGACAAAAAACAGCAAAAAGCGGCATATTAATTTTAAGAATGTATGGTTTTTGCCGCTGTTCATCAAACTAAATTAATAAATTAGAGCACACAAACATTTAAATCGATAAAATTTTCGAAAACACAGCTTGCGAAATACCGCAACATTGAACTCCAATTATGATCAAAAATAGTGTTAAACACATTTTATTTGCAGCATTAGCTATTTCTTTTGGCGCATTAACATCCTGTAAAACCAACCAAATTATTTCTCGAAAAGTAGCTAAGCAATTTAAGCATAACGAAATGTTAAAGAAATATCAGGTTGGCTTTGCCTTGTATGATATGGAGAAGGAACAAATGTTGTATCAAAAAGATGCGGATAAATATTTTGTGCCAGCTTCGAATACGAAATTGTTCACTTTTTATACCGGATTGAAAACCTGCCCTGACTCGATTCCTTCGTTACGTTATGTGGAAAGAGGAGATTCACTGATTTTTTGGGGTACCGGAGATCCATCTTTGCTCCACTCTGTCTTAAAAGGAACCAAAGCCATCCAGTTGTTGAAACAGAGCAACAAAAAGCTGTTTTTTGCGAATAACAGGTTTACGGGGAATTTTTTTGGGAGAGGCTGGAGCTGGGACGATTACAACGAGTATTATCAGCCAGAAATTTCGGAAATGCCTTTGTTTGACAACGTAGTAAGCATTAATTATAAGGCTGGTGAGCTTGATATTGTACCTAAGGCACTAAAATCCTGCGTGATGCCCGATTCGGGAAGTAAAGCGAAAAGATTCGAAGTGCAGCGAGAGTTCTTAGCCAATAAGTTTTTTTATCCGCCGGTTAAACCCGATGCAAATTACGAACAGCAGGTGCCGTATAAAACCTCTACTGCACTTACCCTTACCTTATTGGCCGATACCCTAAAAAAGGAAGTCCAATTGATTAATTACCCAATGCCCGCTTCGGCAAAAAGGGTTTATAGCAGCAAAAGCGAAGATGTATTTAGGCAGTTGATGCTTCCTTCTGATAATTTTATTGCAGAACAACTGCTGTTGACTTATGGAGATCAGCTAGGCTTAGAAATGAACAGTACTAAAATTATTGCCGCTTTACAGGAGAAGTACTTAAATGATTTGCCCGATAAACCTAGATGGGTGGATGGATCTGGACTTTCGCGGGTGAATTTGTTTACGCCAAGGTCAATTATCAAGCTTTTGGAGTTGATATACAAAGAGGTGAACAATCAGCCGCGACTATTTAGCATGATGCCAGCTGGCGGTAAAGCGGGAACCTTGCGCAACGCCTATCCTAAAACTGACAGTCCCTTTGTTTTTGCAAAAACCGGCACCCTATCTGGAGTGCACAACCAAAGCGGCTACATTGTTACTAGCAAGGGAAAGTTATTGCTTTACTCGTTTATGAACAATAACTATGTAGAAACCACAGCCGACGTCAGAAAAGAGATGGTGAAAGTAGTAACTTTTATACATGACAACTTCTAGTTGTGGTGCTGTTTTTTGCAACAAGAAGCTATTTTTGATGTAAAACTCTGTTTTTTAGCGAAGTATGATTGCGGTTTCTTGCGTTTTTGAAAAACATTTATTAATATTACCCTTAAATTTGCTACAACCATGAGATTTAAGCTTTGCGCATTGATGCTTTTCTTCTGCCTACGTGTAGGTGCACAAGAGCAATTGGTTTATAACAGCAAGTTTTTAGCAAAGCCAGATACCGTTTGGGTGTTTAAACCAAAAAATAAAGCAGCCACAGAGGGCTTGCCGATGATATTTTTATTACATGGTTACAGTGGGAGCTATAAACAGTGGCATAGCATTATGGATGCGCAAAAATATGCCGATGATTATGGCTTTGTGATTGTTTGTCCTGATGGTTTGTACCAAAGCTGGTATATCAATAGTCCTGCTAAAAAAGATTGGCAATATGAGTCTTTCTTTTTTGACGAACTTTTTCCTGATATGCTGAAGAGGTTCAATCCTGATCAAAAGAAAGTGATGATCTCTGGTTTGAGCATGGGCGGCCACGGTGCGTTGTATTTGTTTATTAAACGGCCTGATTTGTTTTTAAGTGCAGGAAGTACCAGCGGAGGCGTACAACTTACTGATGCTTTTGGAAAATACGGCCTCGGCGATTTGTTGGGCAATCCTTCAAAAGAAGATGATATTTGGAAAAAATACTCCGTAATTAACAATATTGATAAGCTGGTGGCGGTTGATAAACCTTTTATTTTTGATTGTGGAGCTGGGGATTTTTTCTACCAATCTAACAATGAACTTAAACAGAAATGTGATCAATTGAAGCTTAAAGCTACCTATATTTCACAGCCTGGCGCTCATAACCGAGCTTATTGGGCTAAATCTATTAAACAGCAATTTGACTATTTTAATAAGCTCCTCATAGAAACTAAGTAACTTAAACTAAACCAGTAAAAATGAAGAAACAATTACTTTATTTGCTAGCAGGCGTATTCTTTTTAGCTTCTTGTAGCAAAAAAGACGATCCGGCTCCAACACCTACCCCAGAACCTACTCCAACGCCCTATGTAGCAGACAATAGTTTTAAAATTGTGGCTTACATGCCTAGCTATCAAGATCCAGGAACTATTTTGGACAATAAGTACAAAATGATTACCCACTTGTTTTATGCTTTTTTAAGTCCTTCAGCTGCGGCCGATGGCTCTTTACAATCGCTTCCTCAGTCGGGTAGGTTTGCAGCAGTTAAAGCAAAATGTAAAACATACAATGTGAAGTTTGGCATTTCTATTGGTCCAGGTGCTGCGGACATTAGTGAAAACACATTTTTGGTCATAGCTCAAACACCATCAGCAAGGGCAAACTTTGTGAAAAACATTGTAGCGTTTGCTAAAAACAACGATTTAGATGGTGTTGATATGGATTGGGAGTACCCACGCGACAATAATGGCGGATCACAAGCTTTCCATTCGCTAATGCAAGAGCTATCTACCGAATTGCATAAAATTGGCAAGTACTTAAGCGCAGCTGTTACACCTGCGGTTTACACATCAAGTAATAGGATGGCCATTTTACAGCAAACCTACCAGTATGTTGATTTCTTCAACATTATGCAGTATGATGGTGCAGGTTACGATAGCGCTGAGCCTTTGAACCATGCTTCGTACAAAATGACTGTAGCAAGTTTAGATTATTGGCTTGGTACAAGAGCATTGCCAAAAGAGAAAGCAATTTTGGGTATGCCTTGCTACGGAAAAAGCGCAACTGGTGGTGCATTGTCTTACAAAAGCATTGAAGTTGCTGCCGCTGGAAATGCAAACGTAAATGTGGCTACGGTAAATGGTGTGCAATATGGCTATAATGGTATTCCAACCATCAAGCAAAAAACACAATTGGCTAAAGAAAGAGCAAATGGTATTATGTTTTGGGAATTTGCTCAAGATACCAACAACGACAACTCGCTAATTAAGGCGGCAAATGATCAGTTAGGACGTTCGTACTAATGCAAAATGGTTTTTCTAAACTAGATCAGCCGCTGTCATCAAGCCTGTTACTAAACGGGCAAAAATATCTTTATTTTGGGGGTACTGCTTACTTGGGAATCCCCCAAAATAAAACCTTCCTAAACTTTTACCTAAAAGGAATTGAGCGTTACGGATTAAACAACGGAACCAGCAGGGGAAATAATGTACAATTAGGCATTTACGATGAAGCAGAAGCTTTCGTAGCGGATAGATTTGGCGCCGCCGCGGCCTTGATTACCTCCAGCGGATATCTTGCGGCGCAACTTACGGTATCAGCCTTAGCTAAACAACGTAAGGTAAGCTACGCCCCAGATACCCACCCAGCGTTGTGGATGGATGAAAATCCGATGCAACATCAAACATTTGAGCAATGGAGCAAGGCCATCGTTAGCGAAATTAACCAAAGCGAAAATGAGCATTGGTTGCTCCTCAGCAATTCGGTCAATAACCTCTTTCCAGAAATCTACAACTTCGATTTCATTCAGCAAATCCATCCATCAAAAAATGTGATTTTAATTATTGATGATTCCCATGGTGTTGGTTTGCTTAACGGAGGTAACAGTGTATTGAGTAGCATTCCGGCTACCGCTAACGTGGAAGTTGTGGTAGTGGCATCAATGGCCAAGGCCTTAGGGATAGATGCAGGCGTAGTATTTGGAAGTGCAAAGGCCGTAAACAGTTTGAAGTTGAGTAACGAATTTTACGGCGCTTCGCCACCAGCTGCAGCCGGATTGTATGCTTTTATACACGCACAAGAAGTGTATCAGCAAGCTTTTCAGCAACTTCAGGAAAATATCCAATTGTTTACACAGCAACTCAACAATTTAAGCAGCTGGGGCTATGTAAACCAGTTTCCTGTATTTTTAAGTAAAGAACCTGCCATTGAAAAGCGCTTAATGCAGGAAAAAATTCTAATTTCGTCTTTTCCATATCCAGATCAATATGGAGCGCCGCTAAACCGCGTTGTAATTTCCAGTTGGCATAGCAAAGCTGATATTTTGGAATTAACCAAGGCTTTAGAGGCTTAAACAAAATTTAATCTGAAGGTAAAAAACGATGAAAAAAGTATTAGTGTTATTGCTTTTGTTTGTGGGCTTGCAACAAACCATATATGCGCAAAAAGTATTGAAAGTTTGGGTAGTAAGGCATGCCGAAAAAGACACCACAAATCCTAAAGATCAAGACCCTGATTTATCGGCGGCAGGCGCTAAACGTGCCGAAGCACTAAAAAAGGAATTGAAAAGCCAAAGGTTGGATTCCATTTTTTCTACCGATTACAAACGGACCAAGCTTACTGGTTTTCCATTGGCTGACATTACTGGAATTAGCGTCAAAACATACAATCCTGCAAAAGTAGATGTACTGGCCAAATCACTTAAAATGAATGCACAAGGGAAGAAGATTTTGATTATTGGGCATTCCAATACAGTATTGGAAATTATTGAAGCTTTTGGCGGGAAAAGGCCTATAGAAAAGCTGACAGATGACGATTATAGCTATTTGTTTTCTTTAACCATTAAAGGGGATAAAGTGGAGGTTAAAACCGAGAAATACGGCGATAAAGAACCTGTTAAGGAGCTATAATTTTCCGAAAGGAATATCCATCAAATCGTAATCCTGCCAACCAATAAAATCAAAGTGCCACCATTCGTTGTAAATCACTTTGAAGCCATTGCTTTCCATGGTGCGTATTAAAAAGTCTCGGTTTTTGATAACGTTCGGCGGAAGATCGGCAAAATGTGGTGCTGCTGCAGCTTCAAAACTATCATAGGGTGTAGGCATTGGCACATCTTTACCCGTTTTTAAATCAATGATACTCAAGTCAACGGCACAACCTCTGTTGTGTTTCGATCCTTTGGCAGGGTTAGCAACAAAATTTTTATCGCTTGCCTTTTCGTAAAACGATAGGGTTACTGCATAGGGGCGGTAAGCATCAAAAATTTTAAGTCCGTAGCCTTTTTTCTTTAATTCCGCTTGGATCAGCTTCAGCTTTTCCACTACCGGCTTACGGGCAAATGCGCTTGCTTGTTGATACATCACCTGTCCCATGAAATTGTTTTTGGTGGCATACCTAATATCAAGCACTACTGATGGGATTGCTTTTTTTATATCCACAAGGGCCAAATTAGGATTTTTGGCTACAGCGGCCTTATAAACTTTGTAATCGTTAACTACATTTAAACCATAAGGATTTTGTGCGTTTTTTTGTGCGCATGAACTAAAGCTTAGGCAGGCTAAAAAAAGCAGTAAGGCATGTGTTTTCATATTACTGATTGGAAAGTACGAGCAGTTCTAAATCCTTGTAAGGCAAATTATACATCGTAGCCAAATCTTTATTGGTGATGTGACCCTGATAGCAATATAGTCCATCTCTAATCCCAGGCCTGTTCCACACCATGTTCATTAAGCCGCCCATGTCGCCAATATCCACCAAAATTGGGGCAAAAATATTAGTTAGGGCATAAGAGGCCGTACGTGGCACCCGTGATGCAATATTTGGTACGCAATAATGAATCACATCGTGTTTCACAAAAACAGGCGCTTTGTGGTTGGTTACTTCAGAAGTTTCAAAACACCCACCTTGGTCAATGCTTACATCAACCACCACCGAGTGAGGTTTCATTTTGGCCACCGTATCTTCCATTACCACACAAGGGCTGCGGCCATGGTCAGAGCGGATGGCGCCTATCACCACATCGCAGGTAGTAATGGCTTTTTTTAGCACTACCGGCTGCATTACCGAGGTAAAAACGCGGTTGCCTAAATTGTTTTGTAAACGGCGTAGCTTGAAAATTGAACTATCGAAAACTTTTACTTCAGCACCTAAAGATAATGCGGTTCTTGCGGCATATTCGCCCACCGTACCAGCGCCTAAAATCACAATTTCGGTAGGTGGCACGCCGGTAAAACCTCCAAGCATTAGGCCTTTTCCACCAAAGGCACTGCTCAAATATTCTGCAGCAATAAAGATAGAGGTAGCCCCTACAATTTCGCCCATGGCCCTTACTACGGTGAGTATATTGCCTTCATCGCGGATGTTTTCAAAGCAAAGCGCATTGATTTTTTTGCCCAGCAAGGCCTTTAAAACCTCTGCTTTTAGCGTACCTACCTGTAAGGCCGAAATCAAGGTTTGGCCTTTGTGCATCAACTCAATCTCTTCGAGCGTAGGCGGAGCTATTTTTACGATGATATCAGCAGCCCAAACATCCTTTTTGTTAAAGGTAATTTGTGCGCCTTGTTCGCTATAGTCTTTATCGCTAAAATTTGCGCCGTTTCCAGCGCCGCTTTCCAGTAAAACTTTATGGCCATTATTTACCAAAAGCGCAACAGATAGCGGTGTTAAAGCTATTCTACATTCTTGGTATGAAGTTTCTTTTGGGATGCCAATAAATAAGCTATTGCTTTTCTTTCCGGTTTCTAGCATTGCTTCTTGGGTTTGCATTAACCCTCGTTTGGCAATGGCAGCCATTTCGTCGCGTAATCCTGTAGCCATTATTTATGGTATAGTTTGAAAAATTGAAGATACGAAAAATAACTTCTAATTGATATGCTGAAAATCACAGCAATTAAAAATTCTAATCGTTATTATTGCAGTTATCAAATACCGCTACTTTATGAAACAAATCTATTTAATAGGCTGTTTGGGCTTTTTTTTATTTCCATTCAGCTCCTTTTGGTAAAAGCCGAGAAACATGCGGAATGGGTAGTTGTGAACTTAGAGCAATATCATTTGCCGGTACCAGAGTATGGTTTTGTGGTTGGATTTAAAATTTTTCCAGCTTCATTTTATGGCCAAAAAAATGGATTCGTTAAGTCTGAAGATATGGTTACACCTAAGCTAGCGATTAAAACCTACTTAAGAAAAAGCAATGATGCTTGGCGACGAAACCTAATCAGAAACAGCAGATGGCAAAAAGAAGACAGGTCGCATTTTGGTATCAGGGCAATGATTGCCGAACCAAAATAATGGTTAATATTTGATGAAGTCAAACAACCGTTGCTCATTGCCAGTGACGGTTATTTTTACTTTGATATATTCATCGGGCATTAACTCTTTCACCTTTGAAGGCCACTCAATTAAGCAGTAATTTCCGCTGTAAAAATATTCTTCATAACCAATGTCATATGCTTCGCGAAGACTTTTTAGCCTGTAAAAATCAAAGTGATAGATAGGGCCGTGGCCACTTTCATATTCGTTAACGATAGAAAATGTTGGGCTGCTTACCACATCTTCCACACCCAAGGTTTCGCAAAGCGATTTGATGAAAGTTGTTTTACCAGCGCCCATATCGCCATCGAAAATGAAGAATTTTTGCTCGCCAGCAAAAGCCAACAATTCTTCGGCAACTTGAACTAATTCACTAGTACTGTTAATGGAAATCGATTTCATTTAGCACAAAGATATAGCTTAACCACATAGATACATAGTTCTTCTATTTAAATTCTATGTGCCTATGTGGTTATTAAACTACTTGGATCCGTAAGTTACAATCGGAATAATCATTTCCTCCATTGATATACCTCCATGCTGGAAAGTTTCGTTGTAATAGTTCACAAACTGGTTATAATTGTTCTGATAAACGAAATATTGATCTTCCTTAGCAAAAATATAATTGGAACTAATATTCACCTTCGGCAATTTAGCTTGGTGCGGATCTTTAATCAAGAAAACTTCCTTAGGGTTGTAATTTAAATTTTTGCCCTGTTTGTAACGTAAATTGGTGTTGGTGTTTCTATCGCCAATAACTTTACTAGGTGTTTTTACCCTAATGGTACCATGGTCTGTAGTGATAATTAATTTTACCCTTTTTTGCGCCAATTTTTTAATCAACTCTAGCAAAGGCGAGTGTTCAAACCAAGATAAAGTCAATGACCTGTAAGCCGCGTCGTCATTAGCCAGCTCTCTAATCATCTGCATATCGGTACGGGCATGCGAAAGCATATCCACGAAGTTAAAAACAATGGCATTAAACTCGTTATGCATCAGGTTGTTCACTTGGTCAAGCAAATCTTTACCCTGATCAAAAGTCAATATCTTGTGGTAGCTAAACTTACAATCTTTTCTTAGGCTGCGTTTAATCTGATCATCTAAAAAAGTTTCCTCGTGTAGGTTTTTTCCTCCCTCATCATCATCATTTTGCCATAACGAAGGAAAGCGTTTTTCCATATCCAAAGGGGTAAGTCCCGAGAAAATTGCATTACGGGCGTACTGCGTGGCTGTTGGCAAAATACTCGAATAGGTATCTTCTTCCTCCAATCGGAAATGTTCGCTAATTAACGGGTTGATGATTTTCCATTGGTCATATCTCAGGTTGTCAATCAAAATGAAAAATACTGGCGTGTTGCTGTTAATCAAGGGGAAAACCTTTTTCTTTAGCAATTCGTGGGAAAATAGCGGAGCACCTGTACTTCCGTTAATCCAATCAATGTAGTGGTTTTCCACAAATTTCGAAAATTGCTTATTGGCCTCTGCTTTTTGCATGGTCAAAATTTCATGCATCTGCGGATCATCCAATTTTTCAAGCTCTAGCTCCCAAAAAACCAGCTTTTTGTACACGTCAACCCATTCCTCATAGCTCAACTTGTCATTTAGCGTCATGCCAATATTCCTGAAATCTTGTTGATAGGCCGAAGAAGTTTTCTCGCTCACCAAACGTTTATTGTCGATCAATTTTTTGATGGTAAGCAATACCTGCTTTGGATTTACCGGTTTAATCAGGTAATCATCAATTTTAGAGCCAATGGCATCTTCCATCAAATTTTCCTCTTCGCTCTTGGTAATCAGCACTACGGGTACATCTGATCGTATATTTTTGATTGCAGAAAGTGTTTCCAAACCTGTTAGGCCTGGCATATTCTCATCAAGGAAAACTAAGTCAAAATGTTCCTTACCGAAAGCCTCCAGTGCGTCATTTCCGTTGGTAAAAGTGCTAACAGCGTAGCCTTTTTCGTTCAATAGTAAAATATGAGGTTTTAGTAAGTTAATTTCGTCATCGGCCCATAATATCTTTGTTTCCTGCATTTTCTGTTCTTTTTATGTAAATTGAAAGATTAAAAAGCGCTCAGCTTTTCTACTGTCGATAAAATTAGCAATTTTTGTACCGCAATAATCATAGTTGGAAGTTTTTAGTTTACAGTTGGCAACGTTCCAACATTTTAACCTTTCAACATTCCAGCAAATAGAGAATGAACAAAAAGAAAATCATTAACGACCCAGTTTATGGGTTCATTACTATACCATCTGAGCTCGTTTTCGACCTAATCTCGCACCGTTATTTCCAACGTTTGAGGTATATCAAGCAGTTGGCTATGACCCATATTGTTTATCCGGGAGCGCTAAACACCAGGTTTCACCATGCCTTGGGGGCCATGCATTTGATGAGCCTAGCCTTAGAAGTACTTAAAAGCAAAGGTCACGAAATAACCCCAGACGAAGAGGAAGCGGCAACCATCGCCATCTTACTTCACGACATTGGCCACGGGCCGTTTTCACATGCTTTGGAGCATACTTTGGCACACGGTATTAGGCACGAAGACATTTCCTTGTTAATGATGGACAAGCTTAACGAAGAGTTTGGCGGGCGGTTAAGCACTGCCATACAAATCTTCAGGGGCAAATACCACCGCAAATTTTTCTGCCAGTTAATTTCGGGGCAGGTTGATTTGGATAGGATGGACTACCTTAACCGAGATAGTTTTTACACTGGCGTAAGTGAGGGAGTAATTAGTTTTGACCGTATCATCAAAATGTTCAATATTGTTGATGATCAATTGGTGGTGGAAGAAAAAGGCATCTACTCTGTAGAAAAATTTTTAATAGCACGCCGTTTAATGTACTGGCAGGTGTATTTACATAAAACCGTGGTAGCTGGAGAGCAGCTTTTAGTGAAGATTTTAGAACGTGCCAAAGAATTATCGGCTGCGGGAACTAGCTTGTTTGCTACGCCAGCGCTACAACATTTCCTACAAAACGATGTAAATGCCACTAACTTTTTTGATGAAGAAATTCACCTGCAGCAGTTTTCAAAGCTTGATGATCAGGACATTTATGCATCAGTTAAGGTATGGGCCGATAACGATGATGTGATTTTGTCGAAGCTTTGCAGGATGTTAAATGCTAGAAAATTATACAAAGTAGAAATTAGCAACGAACCACCAGATCCGCAACGCCTGCATCGTTTGGCGTTTCAAACCTCCGTGGCGCTGGATATTCCTGAAGAAGAGGTTTCTTATTTCGTTTTTACAGATACCATTACTAACCGAGCCTACAACGCTGAGAGCAGCAATATCAATATTTTAATGAAAAATGGTACTTTGTTGGATATCGCAAAAGCGTCTGATTTATCCAATTTAGAGTCGCTTGACAAAACCGTTAAAAAGCATATACTCTGTTACGTAAGAGGGATTTAGCAATTTTTAACAAAATAATGAGCCAAAAAACCCGTTAATTCGTCTCACAACATTAGTGATTATTGATAATTTGTTCATATCAATTTAACATTTAACTTTGTAACATGCAATTTACTGCCAAGCAGATAGGCGAATTTTTAAATGGAACTGTAGAAGGCGATGAGAACGCTAAAGTAAGTACGCTTTCTAAAATAGAGGATGGTGCTGCTGGCTCGCTCTGTTTTTTATCAAATCCTAAATATGAAAACTATTTATATACTACAGCTGCCTCTGTAGTGATAGTTTCCCAAGATTTTGTTGCAACGCAACCTGTTAAAAGCACTTTAGTAAAGGTGAAAGACCCTTACAGCGCTTTTTCTGTTTTGTTGGATAAATATAATGAATTTGCCAACGCCTCAGCAAACGAGGCCGGCATCCACAGCACTGCTTTTGTACATCCATCGGCTAAGTTAGGTAGCAACGTATATGTAGGCCCTTTTTGCTGTATTGAGGAAAATGTACAAATTGGCGATAACTGTAAGCTTAACGCCCAAACTTTTATTGGGGCAAATAGTATTTTGGGGAACGACTGCGTGTTGTACCCTGGAGTAAAGGTTTACAAGCGCTCAGTATTAGGCAATAGGGTAATGATTCATTCGAACACCGTAATTGGAAGTGATGGATTTGGGTTTGCTCCACAACCTGATGGCTCCTACAATAAAATTGCCCAAATTGGCAATGTAGTAGTTGAGGACGATGTAGAGATTGGTGCAAATACAGCGATAGATAGGGCCACAATGGGTTCTACTTTTGTACGTAAGGGCGTAAAACTGGATAACCTCATCCAAATTGCACATAATGTGGATGTTGGCGCACATACCGTGGTAGCTGCTCAAACAGGTATTTCTGGAAGTACCAAGCTGGGTTCAAATTCGGTAATTGGCGGCCAAGTAGGCATTGCGGGTCACTTAAACTTAGGAAATAAAACCCAGGTTGGTGCGCAGGCAGGAATTAATTTTGATACCGAAGAAAACAAACAATGGCACGGGAGCCCGGCACAACCGCTAAAGGAGTGGATGCGCTCAACGGTAATCTTCAAAAAGTTGCCTGAAGTTGATAAAAGAGTAAGAGAATTAGAAGCTAAAGTTGCCGAGCTTAAGGCGCTTATAGAGAAAATGACAACAACACAAACACCATAATGAACGTTAAGCAAAGAACCATAAAAGGCGAAATATCAGTTAAAGGAGTAGGACTACACACGGGAGCTAACGTCACTTTAACGTTTTGTCCGGCACCGGAAAATCATGGATTTAAATTTCAAAGAATTGATTTGCCTGGGGAGCCAATTGTTGATGCAGATTGCGACAATGTAACAGATACCGCTAGAGGAACTACCATTACCCAAAATGGCGCAAGCGTAAGTACGGTTGAACATGTAATGGCTGCATTGGTAGGCATGGATTTGGATAACGTGCTGGTGAAACTTAACGGTCCTGAAACGCCAATTATGGATGGCAGTTCTATTAAGTTTATTGAAGCTTTGGAACAAGTTGGTGTATCTGTACAACATGCAGATAGAGAATACTATACCATTCCTCATAACATTACGTATACTGAGCCTGAAAGAAGCGTGGAAATTGTGGCAATGCCGTTGGACGATTACCGCTTTACTTGCATGATCGACTATAATTCTCCTGTATTGGGAAGTCAACATGCCGGTATTTCAACCATTAGCGAGTTTAAAAAGGAAATTGCTTCGTGTAGGACGTTTTGCTTTTTGCATGAGCTGGAATATCAATTACAAAACAACCTCATTAAAGGTGGCGATTTAAATAATGCCATTGTAATAGTGGATAAGGAAGTAACTAAGGACGAATTAAGTCACTTAGCGAAAATTTTTAATAGAGAAGAAATTGACGTAGCTCCGCAAGGTATTTTGAATAACATGGAGTTGCGTTACCAAAACGAGCCCGCCCGTCATAAATTGTTGGATATGATTGGTGATTTAGCTTTGGTTGGCATGCACCTAAAAGGTCATATTATGGCGGCAAGGCCGGGTCACGCAGCTAACGTGGCTTTCGCGAAGAAAATAAAAGCGGCAATCAAAAAAGATAAGGGCAAAAAGAAAATCAATGCTTACGATTTAAATGCCAAACCTCTTTTTGATGTGGTAGATATCATGAAGATTTTACCACACAGACAACCTTTTTTGTTTGTGGATAAAGTGCTTGAGCTTACTAAAACACACGTTGTGGGGCTAAAAAACGTGTCCATGAACGAAGAGTTTTTCAAAGGTCACTTCCCTGGTGCTCCAGTTTTCCCTGGGGTGATACAGATAGAAGCCATGGCACAAACCGGCGGCATTTTGGTGCTTAGTACCGTTCCAGATCCGGAAAATTACCTTACCTACTTCCTTAAAATTGACAATGTGCGCTTTAGATCGCAGGTGATGCCTGGTGATACCATTGTGTTCAGGTGCGATTTAATGGAGCCAATTAGAAGAGGCATTGCACAAATGAAAGGCGTGGGAATGGTTGGCGAAAAAGTAGTTGTAGAGGCCGAAATGATGGCGCAAATTGTAAAAGTTAAAGATAACGAAACCACTAAATGATACAACCATTAGCATATATACATCCGCAAGCTAAAATTGCCGATAACGTAGTAGTTGAGCCTTTTGCTGTAATACATAAAGATGTAGAAATTGGCGAAGGTACTTGGATTGGATCTAACGTAGTGATTATGGATGGCGCCCGTATCGGTAAAAATTGTAGGATTTTTCCGGGCTCGGTAATTTCAGGGGTTCCGCAGGATTTAAAATTTGCTGGAGAAATCACCACTGCGGAAATTGGCGACAATACCACCATTAGGGAATGTGTAACCGTTAACCGCGGCACAAAAGATAAGTGGAAAACGGTGATTGGAAGCAACTGCTTAATCCAGGCTTACTCGCATATTGCACATGATTGCCAAGTGGGAAACAACTGCATTTTTTCAAACAGCACTACCTTGGCAGGCCACATTACCATTGGTGATTATGTGGTTTTGGCGGGTTTGGTAGCAATTCACCAATTTGTAAAAGTAGGTTCACATGCTTTTGTAACTGGCGGTTCACTGGTGCGTAAAGATGTTCCTCCTTATGTTAAAGCAGCTCGCGAACCACTTTCTTATGTGGGAATCAATTCGGTAGGTTTGCGTAGGAGGGGATTTTCTTCCAACCAAATTAACGAAATACAGGAAATTTACCGTGTGCTTTTTGTGAAGAACAACAACGTAACCAAGGCACTGGATATGATTGAAGCTGAATTCCAACCAACGGAAATCAGAGATGAAATCGTTGACTTTATACGCAACTCTAACAGGGGCGTAATGAGAGGTTTTGGTACCGGCGGCTAGTTCAACATGCAAATAACGCTAGAGAATTTAGGTAGGCGATTCAATAAAGAGTGGATCTTTAAAGGGATTAACTATACTTTTTCTTCAGAAAATAAATATGCGATATTGGGGCCTAACGGCTCGGGAAAGTCTACGCTACTTAATGTGTTGTTGGGCAATTTAACTTCTTCCGAAGGAAAAATCAGCTACCTGAGCCCTAAAGAAATTCCAGCAGATCAAATTTTCAACTACGTTAGTTTAGCGGCGCCATATTTGGATTTGGTTGAAGAATTTACGCTACAGGAAACCATTGAATTTCATTTTCAGTTTAAAAAATACCAGCAGGGTTTAAACGCTTCTGGCGTGCTAGATTTGTTGGCCTTAAGTAAAGCGGAGGATAAACCGCTAAAATATTTCTCATCAGGGATGAAACAGCGCACCAAATTGGTGTTGGCATTTTGTTCAGATACGCCCATTTTGGTTTTGGATGAGCCTACCTCTAATTTAGATGCCCAGGGTACAGACTGGTATTTGCAATTAGTTGAAAAGTTTGCTAAAAATAGATTAGTTTTGGTGGGTTCTAATCAGCCTTATGAGTATGAGTTTTGTAACGATAGGCTTAACATATTGGATTACAAAACGTAAAAAAATAATGATAAATGTGCCGAAATGTGGGTTTAAACCGTTTAAAAGCACAAACAAAAAATATTTTAAAATCACTATTGTTTAATTAAAAAATAGTCTATACCTTTGCGGCACGAAATGAGGCCGAAATAATAGGCGTAAATTTCAAAGAAAATGGCAAAAGCATCTGATATTAAAAATGGAAATATTCTTCGCTTTAACGGAGAATTGGTACAGGTAGAAGAGTTTATTCACCGTACGCCAGGAAATTTAAGAGCTTTCTATCAGGCAAGAATGCGTAACGTAAAAACTGGTAAACTGGTTGAATATCGTTTCCGTGTTGATGAAGAGGTAGAAATTTGCCGTGTAGAGACCAACGATTATCAATATTTGTACGAAGATGGTACTTTCTTGGTAATTATGGACAACACTAGTTACGAACAATACAACGTGCCAAAATTTTTATTTGGCGAAGGCGTAAAGTTCTTGAAAGAAGGAATGAACGTAATTGTAGCTTTCGAAAGCGAAGAACCAATTATGGCTCAATTGCCTCAAAACGTAGAGTTGGAAATTACCTATACTGAGCCTGCAGTAAAAGGCAATACTTCAACAAATGCACAAAAATATGCAACTGTTGAAACTGGAGTTGAAATACGTGTGCCAATGTTTATTAACCAAGGCGATAAAGTTAAGGTTGATACCAAAACAGGGGATTACATAGAAAGAGTAAAATAAATTTTCATAGTTTAGTTTTAGGTTTAGGTTGATTGTGGCTTCGGAGTGGTTCCCGAAGCCATCTTTTTTTATACCTTTAGCCAAAATTTGATTAACGCTTCATTGCGGAAAGCACCACATAACAATCAACAAGCAATAGTTTTGTATCTTGTAATATTATCCTACCAAAAGGATATTTTATTGTTATACAGATTGGGTTATAGCCTCACAATGACGAAAAAATCACACGGATTATGCTAAAATCAACACTGAGAAAACAAAGCTTACAGCAGCGAAAAGCACTTAGCGAGGATGATTTTTTAGCCCTAAACCAGCTTTTACTAGCTCAGTTTAAAACGCTTGATTTTAGTGACATCAACACCGTACATATTTTTTTGCCTATTATTGAAAAAAGAGAGCCCGACACCTTTCTTATAATCAACTGGCTGCAGGAAAATCATCCTCAAATACATGTTGTTGTGCCAAAAGCCAATTTCGATGACCACTCCATGAGCCACCACTCCTACCAAAGCGACGATTTAAAAACGAATGCGTATCAAATACCTGAACCGCAGACCAGCATACCATTTGACGGCAAAATAGACTTAGTTTTGGTGCCGCTATTGGCTTTTGATCTTCGCGGCTATCGTGTAGGTTATGGCAAAGGGTTTTACGACCGCTTTCTATCTCAAATTAATCCATTGAAGGTGGGCATTTCTTTGTTTGATGCTCAGGACGAAGACATTGCTGACATCCACCCCGATGATATTAGGTTAGATTTGTGCATTACTCCCAAAGGAATTATTAAATTCAAAATTTAATTTCGATACTTGACAAAGATTCTCGATACTATTAAAATGGAAAAGGACTTTAAAATTACTACCGCAAAGCAATACGAGGAAACAATGATTGCTATTTTTGAGATGCAGGAGCAGGAAGAGCCCTTGACCGCCAAACAACTCGCCGAAATGGAAGTGATGGCTAAAGCGGCACAACGTTACGAAGACGAAGAGCTTTAAATTAGCTGATGGCTTTTAATAAAATCGCTGACTAAAAGTGAGATTTTTTTGCCGATGTTGGTGTCTGTTTGGCCATCATTTAACTGGTAGGCGCCTTCGCAAATATGTAGGTAGGTAAATTTACGCTGTAGGTGCATGATCAACTGCCGTACTTCATTTAAGGTAAAGCCGCTCGGTGTACTGGCGCTTGATAATGCCCCGGAGATACTGTCCATATCAATTTCCAGCCCTAAAGGAAATTTAGTGCGATTTAAGAGAATTTCTGCGGCAACCCTTAAGTCTTGTTGGAAAGCCAACAAATCTTCCAAATAAAAGGCTTTAACGTTGTTGTTTTGAGCAATGAAATCAAGCTGTGCTTGGGAAATATAATTTTGGCTTAAACCTAAAATCCGATACTGATCTAAAAGGCCATGCTCAATGGCGGTACTGAAGCCATTTCCACTATGTCTACCTTCTTCCGGATTTCTCAAGTCGGCGTGGGCATCAATGTTTAGGACATCTATTTTGACATTTAATGCCAATGAGGTTCCCTTAATTATGGGATAGCAGTTGTTATGCCCGCCTCCAATAACAATCGGGATTTTTCCAGCGGCTACAATAGCGTGGATCATTGGATACACCAAATCATCTATTTGACTAACGTTTCCGCGGAGACTTTCCGTATCGGTGGCATGATTTTCAGGAATACGAAATTCGCCCAACACAAGAATGTTTTCACCACTAAAAAAGGCATTTTGTTGCATGTTAAGCAAAGCCTTTAGTGTGGGTTGCCATGCTGTATTTGCTCCACCTTGCCCATGGTTGGCCCTTACGCCAATATCTTCTGGGATACCTAACAGCACAAACCTTGCGCTGCTCCGCTTAAGTGTATTAATGGAAATGGCCTTGCCAAATGGCAAGTCATGATTTCCTTGGGTTTCATCAATCGGATCGTATACGGCTACTTTTTCGCCGATTTTAGTTTCTCCGAAGCGCTTATTGACTAAACTTAAAATATCGCTTTGCGAAAATAGATGAAAACTAGGCATGATAAAAATCCCCATTTAAAATTACATTTTCTATTTGACTTTGTCCAAAACTATATGGTAAATACGCTAAGGAAGTCATAGGGCGGGTAATGAATAGGTTTGCCTTTTTGCCAACGGCGATACTGCCTATCTCATGGCTTATTTGCATGGCTGCCGCTCCGTTTAAGGTGGCAGCATTGATGGCTTGTTGTGGGGTCATCTTCAATTTGATACAACCTAAAGATACCACAAAGTTCATGTTACCTGATGGCGTTGAACCTGGATTGTAGTCGCTTGCTAGGGCAACGATGGCGTTGTTTTCAATCAGTCCTTTGGCATTCGCAAACGGGATATTGATATAAAAGGAGCAGGAAGGAAGTAGCGTAGCAATGGTGTTGCTTGTGCTCAACGTTGTAAGTACTTTATCGTCTGTTTCTTCCAGGTGGTCAACAGACACCGCCTGATACGCTACACCAAGTTCGGCAGCTCCTGAAACAGATAACTGGTTGGCATGTATTTTCGGCAATAGCCCATATTGTTTTGCAGCGCTTAAAATTTGAGCTGTTTCTTCTAGAGAGAAAAACCCCTTTTCGCAAAAAACATCAATATAATCGGCCAAGTTTTCGGCTGCTACTTGTGGTAATAACTTATGAATGATAAGGTCGATATAGCCTTGGTGATTATCTTTAAATGCTGTTGGATAGGCGTGTGCCGCAAGCAGCGTTGCTTTAATAGGAATAGGAAAAGCCGCTTTAAGCCTTTTGATAACCCTTAGCATTTTCAGTTCGCTTTCTATCGTTAAGCCATAACCACTTTTGATTTCCACCGCCCCGGTGCCTTGCTTAATCATATCTCTTAACCGGATGCTGGCACTATCAAAAAGTTCGCCTTCGGTGGCTTTTTGCAGTTTGGCTGCGGAGTTTAAAATTCCACCACCGGCAGCCGCAATTTCTTCGTAGGTTTTACCAGCAATTTTAAGGGCAAACTCTTCTTCTCGGGGCGCTGCAAAAACAATATGGGTATGGCTATCACACCATGAGGGGAATACGAAACGCCCTTCGGCATTTACCACTTCCAAGTTGACCTCAGGTGTACGGAGGTCGCTCATCAATCCAAAATCCTTAATTAAACCGTTTTCGAGCAGCAACCAAGCATTTTCTAGAACAGGCAGCTGATCTAATTCGCTGCCGCGAAGAAAAAGTTGGTTTTTCGGATGAACGCCAACGAGGCCTTTAATGTTAGTGATAAGCATATTTGGTTAACAGGTTAAATCGGTTATCGGTTAATTGCCTAGCTGCGCTTAAACAGTTTCGCCAATACTGATTAACCTTTTATTGTAGTTCAAGTAAAATAGGGCAATGGTCGCTATGTAGGGCGTCAGGTAAAATGCGCACATTCTTCAGTCGATGCTCCATTTCTCGTGTAGTGAGGTGGTAATCGATACGCCAGCCCAAGTTTTTGCCTCGAGCACCTGCACGGTAGCTCCACCACGTGTAATGATGCGGATCCTGGTTGAAATGCCTGAAGGAGTCAATAAAACCACTGTTGATGAAAAGCTCCATCCATTCTCGCTCTTCAGGTAAAAACCCCGAAGAATTAGCATTGGATTTTGGATTATGAATGTCGATGGCTTTATGGCAAATGTTGTAATCTCCAGAAATGATCAAGTTAGGATAATGCTGCCTTAGGTCTGAAATGTAGCCTTCGAAGAACTTCATGAATTCGTATTTTTTCGCTTGCCTTTCATCGCCACTGGAGCCAGAAGGCAGGTATACGCTCATTAAAGAAAATCCATCAAAATCTGCCCTTAAAATCCTTCCTTCAGCATCTATCCAAGGCTCGCCACAGCCAAACTCAACATGATTAGGGAGTACTTTGGTAAGTATGGCTACGCCGCTGTATCCTTTTTTTTCGGCAGGAAACCAATAATGATGATAGCCCAAATGTTCTATCAGCGAAATGATATCTGGAATTTGTTCTTTTAGCGCTTTTACCTCCTGTAGGCAAACCATATCGGCATCGGTAGCTTGTAGCCAGGTAAATAAACCTTTGGTTGCTGCGGCACGGATGCCGTTTACGTTGTATGATATAATTTTCATTTTTTTTATACTTTACTCATTACTGGCAATGAGCATGCTATTTAACGGCTTTGGCCATTTTATTTAATTCTTTTTCAAGGCGTCTTGCTTCTCTTTTTTTCAGCACCGTTATTGTCATTTTCACATCTTCCTTTGGTCGGTTTGCATTTCCAGTTTCCACGGCCGCAATGTTATCAATCATAGCTATTCCTTTTACCACTTCGCCGTAAACCGTGTAATTTCTATCTAAATGAGGTGTTCCGCCCAAAGTTTTGTAAACAGCTCTTTGGTCATCTGGTATTTTATGCTTTAGCCTGTTTTTTTCAACGTTATCCAGTTGTTCATCAGTAAAAACTTTGCCCTGCACCAAATAAAACTGGCTGCCGCTAGATGCCTTTTCCGGATTGTTATCTCGTGCAGCCGCTAAAACTCCCTTTTTGTGAAATAGGCTGTCTCTAAACTCCGCCGGTACAGTGTATTTTGGTCCGCCATTGCCCAACATTGCCTCTGGCGTAGCATTTTTGGAATCAGGGTCTCCGCCTTGGATCATAAAATCCTTAATCACTCTGTGAAAAATAGTACCATCGTAATAGCCTTCTTTGGCTAACTTTAAAAAATTATCGCGGTGTAAAGGCGTTTCATTATAAAGCCTAATGATACACTCGCCTTTAGAAGTACTGATTTTGACATATTGATATTTTGGCTTAGCCGCTTGGGCAAAACCGCAAAACAGCATGGCAAAAAGGAGCAAAAGTTTATTCATGATAATTTGTTTTGCGCTAAGTTATTCAGAAAAGCGAAGAAATGAAACATGCACCTTTGGAAACCCTAATTTGTCTTGTTAAAGTTGAAATATTGGCTGCTTTTTAAAGAGGAGAAAATAAATCCCTATTTTAGTGTTTATGAAGCTGTACATCAAAAATATGGTTTGTGATCGCTGCAAAATGGCCGTAGAAAAACTATTGCTAGATCAACACTTGCAAGCGGTTAAGGTGCAATTGGGCGAAGTAGAGCTTCAGCAGCCAAGCTTGAGTGAAAAAGCGTATCAGCAATTAAAACAAGGACTAGCACATTTGGGCTTCGAACTTTTGGAAGACAAAAAGAAGGCGCTTGTTAATCAGATTAAAGCTTGCATTGTACAATTGGCGCACTACAATCAAGAGCCATTGAAAACAAATCTGTCCGCTTATTTGAGCAAGCAACTCCATACAGATTATACTTCGTTAAGTAATTTGTTTTCGGCCGAAGAAGGCAATACCATTGAGCATTATTATATCCAGCAAAAAATAGAACGAGCCAAAGAATTGTTGAGTTATGGGGAGCTTACGCTAAGTGAAATTGCGTTTCAGCTGAATTACAGTAGTGTTGCCCATTTATCGGCCCAGTTTAAAAAAGAAACAGGCTTAACGCCATCGCAGTTTAAAAACGATTTGAAACGTAAAACGCTGGACAGCCTCTAAATGGTTTCTTAACATACATCAACCTTTAAGGCAAATTGCTGTTGTAATTTTGTATTCAAATTTAAAGACAATAGCGATGAAAAGATTATTTTTATTTTTAGTAGCCACTAGTTTGAGCTTGGCAACATTTGCACAAACTAAGTGGACAACCGACCCAGCGCATTCCTTCGTTAACTTTTCTGTTAAACACTCGGGTATTTCATTTGTAGATGGATCATTTAAAAAATTTAGTGGCGAAATTGTTGCTTCGAAACCAGATTTAACTGATGCGAAAATCAATTTTACCGTGGAGGCATCTAGCATTTATACCGGTGTTGATATGAGAGATAACCACTTAAAATCAGATGATTTTTTTAACGCCGAGAAATTTCCGACATTAAAATTTGTAAGTACTTCTTTCAAAAAGTTAAGTGGCGATAAATATAGATTAACAGGTAAGCTCACCATTCGTGATGTAACCAAAGAGGTAACTTTTGCGGTAGTTTATGGTGGTACGGCAAAAGATCAGCAAGGAAATACCAAAGTAGGCTTTTTAGCCACTACTACCATTAACCGTTTGGATTATAATGTAAAATACGATCCAACCGGTGCAGGCATAGGTAAAGACGTTAACATCACTTTGAACTTACAATTTGCACAAGCTAAGTAAGCTCTTATGCTACAGCTGCATCAATTCCTTCATGAGATAACTTTCAGAAGCAATTTTTGCAACTGTGGCTTGTAATTCAACTAAAATGAATACACTACAGCAATTCAATCAATTTACAGCTAATTTGCCGCAAAGCGATGTAATGCCTGCCTTGTTTATGGGTCATGGTTCGCCAATGAATGGTATTGAATTGAATGAATTTAGTACGGGTTGGGCAAATGTGGCTAAAGCTATTCCGTTGCCTAAAGCAATTTTGGTGGTTTCGGCGCATTGGTTTACTAACGGAACCAAAATAACCGCAATGGATTTTCCTCCAACCATACATGATTTTGGCGGTTTTCCGCAGGCACTTTTTGATGTGCAATATCCCGCACCCGGAAACCCGGCCTTAGCGCAGGAAACAGCTCAACTAATTAAATCGGCACATGTAGAGTTGAACCACGATTGGGGCTTAGACCATGGCGCATGGACAGTAATTCGTCACATGTATCCACAGGCTGATATCCCAGTGCTACAGCTAAGCATTGATTATACCAAAGGCCCTGCTTATCATTATGAACTGGCTAAAGAAATAGCAGCTTTGCGCAAAAAAGGCGTGTTGATTTTAGGTAGTGGAAATATGGTGCATAACCTGCGGATGCTAAGTTGGGAAATGATCAATGGCGGTGGTTACGATTGGGCAAACGAAGCCAATGAAAAATTCAAATCAGCTATTCTGAATAAAGATCACCGAAGCCTAATGCAATATGAGCAAATGGGTTCGGAGGTAAAGTTAGCTATCCCAACGCCAGAACATTATTTGCCTTTGATGTATGTTTTAGGTTTGCAAACCGCTACCGAAGACGTCAATTTGTTTAACGATAAAGCGGTAGGCGGCTCCTTAACTATGACTTCCGTAAAGATTGGTTAATGTTAAACATTCTATTACTGCTTCACATAAGGAAAACTTATTTTTCTGGTTTTTCCATTGATATTTCCTTCAATCCAAGCTAAAAGCTCTTCTTTACCTTTGTTTTGATAACTGATTTTTTGAGGAAAGTCGTGCTGTTTATTTTCGAAGGTAAAGGTGTTGTTTGCCCAAGCAACTAATTTAAAATTCGTTTTGCCTTCGTTCCCCTTTTCAAATCCGGTAACGCAATAATGCCAAACGCCATCAATTTTCTTTAACACCACCGCCTCTGTTAAAATGCTGTCGCCTTTTGCATCAAATTGGTATGAGGTTCCTGTTAAGCTATCGCGATGTTTTGTCCAGCTTTCAACAACTTTCCCGGTTTTATTTTTCATTTCCCATTTTCCCACCAAAAAGCCAAAGATGTTTACGGTTTTGTTTTGGGCCTGCACATAAAAGGAGCAAACAACTAGTAATGAGATGGATAGGAATAAATTTTTCATCATTTTATGATCAATTAAAGATGGTTATTTTAAGGATTACAAATTTAACTTAAGTTCGGGATAGGAGAATTATTTAATTTGCTAGCGATAGCGCTTCAAATCTTCGTTCAGCTAATTTTCGGTCTCTTATTTTTCGGGTTGCACTAATAAGCCAAAGCACTTTCTTTGAAAGAAAAATAAGCAACCGAGAGTTTTTGTTACTTTTTGCGGTCAAAAAGTAAGAGCCCAGCGGCGGCGAGCTAAAAAACATCGTTAACCCAAATTTTTCAAGAATTGTAAAATACTTAATCCGAACTTATTTTAAATTGACTAACTACATTATCCTTTTTAAAAGATTGAGTACCCAATTTTTGGCATCATACGGAGGGTACACCAATTTGTTAAAATCTGGACTACGTTGGGTAACTACACTGCGCTCATGCGAAAAATTCTTAAAGCCAAAAAAACCATGACTGCTACCTATTCCGCTGTGGTTTACTCCGCCAAAAGGTAGTTTTGGGTTAGCAATGTGTACCAAAACATCGTTTACGCAAGTGCCGCCTGCACTGGTGAGCTTAATGATGGACTTGATATTTTTATCGCTTTTGCTGAAAATATATAAGGCTAGAGGCTTGGTTTTGGCATTAACAAACGCAATTGCTTCCTCTAAATCCCGATAAGTTACTATTGGTAAAATGGGGCCAAAAATCTCTTCTTCCATTATTTTAGCCTCTTTTGGAACCTGTGTTAAAATAGCAGGATAAATGGTTTGTGATTGATCGTCTGTTTTTCCTCCCCAATTAATTCTGGCACCTTTGTCTACCGCATCAGTTATGAGGTCGCTTAGCCTTTCAAAATGCTTTCTGCTAACAATTTTTCCATACGCCGCTTGGTTAATCGCTTCTTTGTCTTTAAAGTACATTTCAGATACAAACTGCTTATAAAGGCCAATAAATTCGTCTGCTCTTGATTCATGAATCAGCACATAATCAGGAGCAATACAGGTTTGCCCGGCATTTACCAATTTACCCCAGGCTACTTTTTGTGCCGCTTTGGCCAAGTCAACCTGCTGGTCAATAATAGTTGGTGATTTGCCACCAAGTTCTAGCGTAACCGAAGTTAAATTTTTTGCAGCTGCGGCCATCACACTTTTGCCAATTTCCGTGCTTCCGGTGAAAAAAATATGGTCAAACGGCAGTTCCAAAAGCTTTTGCGAAACTTCGGCGTTGCCCTCAAAACAGGCAACATGCTGTTCTTCAAAAGCATCAAGTATGATAGATGAAATAATTTTGCTAGTATTTGAACTGATTTCCGATGGCTTCACAATTACACAGTTTCCTGCAGCTATTGCCGAAACTAAAGGTGACATTACCAGTTGAAAGGGATAGTTCCAGGGTGCAATAATTAAACAAACCCCTTTAGGCTCATAGTAAATGCGGTTTTTAGCAAATAAATTGCTAAAAGTTTTTCCAGCCCGCTTGGGCGCCATCCAATGACGTAGATTTTTGATTGCAAAATCAATTTCTGCGTAGGTAAAATAAAGCTCAGTAACAGCGGCTTCAAATCTGCTTTTGCGCAAATCCTTATAAAGCGCACGAAATATGGCATCTTCTTTTTCGAGGATGCTACTTTTTAATTTCCGCAATAGCTCAATGCGTTGTGCCGCATTACCTTGCTTTAGCGTTTGCTGGTACTGCCGTTGATCGTTGAAAATGCCACTAATTCTATTCATAGGATGTCACAAACTGATGGTTTAATTGTTAAAGATAGTTAAACAGCAATAATAATGTTGATAATTATCAGCAAATTAGCATTGAATTTATACATGCCGTTTTTTATAACTCTATGAAAAGATTTCTGTTTTATTTCTTCTGTTTATCGTCTCTTAGTAGTGTGGCACAAACGCTAAAACCCGATGTTTTTATCGTTGGTAATGGAAATGCAGCAGCAGCCGCGGCCATACAATCGGCACAATCTAATGCTAAAACAGTTATTTTATTGCAGGCTGGCGGTTTTGATATTGAACCTATTGGTGCCGATTTACATTCAGGAGTACAGGCAAAGTTTTTAGAAAAATTAAAGGAACAGCTAAACTTGGCAGATACCATTGCTGAACCCAGCTTTGATAAGCAAGCGGCAAATTTAGCATTGGAATATTGGGCAAATACTTTAAAAACTCTTACGGTAATTAAAAATGTTCAACTGTTAAAGGCCGATAGAGCAGGAAAAGGATGGGCGTTTAAACTGAGCGATGGCAGAACAATTAGACCAGAAGTGCTGGTGAACATTGCAGATAAAAAACTTAATGAAGCGTTAAAGATTGATGCTGCTACAGTAGGCACATGGACTAAGTTTGATTATGGCAATACGTTGTACAAAACCAACGTAGCGGTAGGAAAACGAGTGGATGGCAATACCAACAGTAATTACTCATTTTATCAATACTTTATCCCTAATCAAGAAAATTTGGTTTACGTAAGCGATCCTACCAGCATGCTGATGGGACAAGCGGCGGGCGCAATAGCGGCCTACGCCGGTTTTTTCGACTTGAAGGCCTCTCAAGCAGATTTAAAGCGTGTGCAAGGCGAATTAATTGCGTTCAACACTAATTTAATGCCTTTTTCGGATGTTGGAATTAAAGATGCCAACTGGAAAGCTATCCAAATGGTTGGGGTAACTGGAATGCTAAAAGCAACAGTGGTTAATGGAAAGCTTCTTTTTAATCCCGAACAGTTGGTAAGCACAGCAGAAATTAGGCAGAATATGAAAGATCATTACTACAAAGCACAAATTTGGTTTGATGATTATAAAAGCGATGTTTTAACCATTGGCGCTGCTTTAGATTTGATATGCTACGTAGGTAATAAAGCTCCTGAAACTACGCCTAAGGAAGTGGAAAAAAAGTGGACTTCCGCTTATAATTTCAGCTCTACATTTAAAAAAGATAGACAGATTACACGCCGAGAATTGGCGGTGTTACTACAAGATTATATGCCTCCTTTTAATATCACTATCGATAAAACAGGAAAAATTTTGAGATAATTCCTTTAAATCATTTTACGCTGCACAAAAATAGCTTTGTGCGTTTGTTGCCTTTGTGTTTCATTGTATCTGTAACATTTGTTTTGCCTTGTTTAAAGTGCATTGCTTTTTTGCATAAATTGCAGGCATAACCATACAGTAAAATGAAGAAATTATCTTTTCTTTTGCTCCTTTTTGGCGCAACCGCAAGTGCTCAGCAACTCGCTCCGTTAACAGTGCAAAAAATAATGAGAGATCCCAAATGGATGGGAACCTCTCCTGAAGGCTACCGTTGGTCGGCCGATAGTAAAACCATTTATTTTAACTGGAATCCTGAAGGTAAAGATAAAGCAGGGCTTTACAAGGTTTCAGTAACAGATCAAAAAGTAAACAAAGCTGAAACCGATGAGCCTGAGAACAGTGCGCCTATTAACTACGCGTACAATATCAATAAAACCATGGGCTTATTGGAGAAATCGGGAGATATCTACCTTACCAATTTCAAGTCTAAAAAGGAAATCAGGCTAACCAATACTTTGGAGAGAGAAAGCAATGCCAAATTTTTGTACAACAATGATGTGGTTTACCAAAGGGCAGATAATGTGTATCAGCTTAACCTTTCTACAGGGGAGTTAAAGCAATTAACCAACTTTGTAAAGGGCAAGCCCGATGCCGGCAATGCGGCAAGACCAACCGGTGGCAGGATGCAAAGTAACACTTCCGTTCAGGACACTTGGTTAAGGAATGATCAAACAGCGCTGTTCGATATCATTAAAAAAAGAAATGCCGAAGGCGGAAACCGCATGGGCGGAACCAGAAGATTTGGAATGCAGGCGGGTGGTAGCGGCCCTGCAAGAACAATTAAGCCCATTTATCTAGATGAGGATTTTATGGCGGGGTTAACGGTTAGTCCGGATGGGAAGTATATAAGCTACAGGTTAATTAAGCAGGCCACAGGAAACAAAAATACCATTGTACCTAACTACGTTACCTCTTCGGGTTACACAGAGGACATTAATGGAAGAACGAAAGTTGGGGAAAGCCTGTCTACGAGCATCACTTATGTGTTTGATATCAATAAAGATTCGTTATACGCGGTTAATGTAAGCCAAATTCCAGGAATTAAGGATTTGCCTGATTATGTTAAAGATTACCCTAAACAACTAGAAGAGCGTATCAAAAAAAATGAAGATCGTAAGGTTAACCTCAACGTAGTGAACTGGAATGAGAGCGGCTCTTTTGCCGTGGTTACCGGAAGATCACAGGATAATAAAGATTTTTGGATTTTGAAATTAGACCCCGCTACCGGGACATTGTCTTTAATTGATAGGCAAAGGGACGAGGCGTGGATTGGCGGCCCAGGTATTGGCCGTGATGTGAAGTGGATTGACAATGACAAGTTTTACTTTCAAAGCGAAGCAACGGGTTATGCGCATCTGTATACCTACAATGTGCAAACAGGCGAAAAGAAACAGCTAACATCTGGTAAGTGGGAAGTGCAACAGGTACAATTGGCCAAGGATAAAAAAACGTTCTACATCAGTGCCAATAAAGAACATCCTGGCATTACGCATTTTTATAAGCTTGCCGTTAATGGCGGCGATTTAGTTCAAATTACCACCATGAAAGGAGGAAATGAGGTCACTTTATCTCCAGATGAAAAATGGTTGGCAATAAACTATTCTTACATGGATAAACCTTGGGAACTGTATATCCAAGCTAACCAACCTAATGCAAAAGCAGTTAAAATCACCAAATCTACAACCGCTGAGTTTGATAGCTATCAGTGGCGCCAACCAGATTTAGTATCATTTAAAAATCGTTACGGTGATGACGTGTACGCAAGGGTTTATCCGGCTAAAAATCCTCATCCTAATAAGCCTGCGGTTGTTTTTGTACATGGTGCGGGATATTTGCAAAACGTACATTACTGGTGGAGTCAGTATTTCCGCGAATATATGTTCAACAATTTACTGGCCGATAATGGTTATACCGTAATTGATATTGACTATACGGCAAGCTCTGGGTACGGACGCAATCACCGCACAGGGATTTATAGACATATGGGGGGTAAAGATTTAACTGATCAGGTGGATGGAGTGAAGATGTTGGTGGAAAAATATGGGGTCAATCCAAAAAACGTGGGTTTGTACGGCGGTTCTTACGGCGGTTTTATCACATTGATGGGCCTGTTCAAGGAGCCAGATGTATTTAAAGCTGGTGCGGCACTTAGATCGGTGACGGATTGGGCGCACTATAACCACGGTTACACCTCAAATATTTTGAACGAGCCTTTTAATGATCCAAATGCCTATAAAATTAGTTCGCCTATTTATTTTGCCGACCAGCTTAAAGGTGATTTGGTAATGTTGCATGGCATGGTTGATGTGAATGTACACTTTCAGGATATTGTGCGTTTAACGCAACGTTTCATTGAGTTGGGAAAAGATAATTGGGAATTGGCCGTTTATCCTGTAGAGGATCATGGATTTGTTGAACCTAGTAGCTGGACCGATGAGTACAAGCGAATTTTTAAACTCTTCGAAACTACGTTGAAGAAATAATACTTTTTTATCCAATTGAGGTGATTTTTTGTGGAAATATGCTTCTATAGAGATAAAATGTTTGCGTTGCCTAATTTTATTAATAAGTTAGAGATAAATTGAATAGATATGAATAATAGCGTTTGTAGAAGGTTTTTGTTAAAGATTAGCCTAGTTTTAAGCATTGTTTCCATCGGAACCTTTTCCCTTAAGGCCGATGAAATTAAGTTTGCTCATTTTGACAGGCCAAGCAAGGACAGTGTAATTAAAATCTTGGCAATAGGCAATAGTTTTTCTGAAGATGCAGTGGAACAATACCTGTATGGCCTGGCCAAAGCAGGAGGATATAAAGTGATCATCGGGAACCTTTACATCGGCGGCGCTCCATTAGAGCTTCACCTGAAAAATGCTCAGGAAGATAAGGACGTTTACGAGTACAGAAAAGTGGGCGTAGACGGGAAAAAAGATCGTTATCCAAAAACAAGTATTTCAAAGGCCTTAGCTGACGAAAACTGGGATTACATCAGTTTTCAGCAGGCAAGTCCAAAATCGGGTTTGTTTGATACTTACGTAGAACCTTTGCCTCCGCTTTTCGAGTACGTGAAATCAAGGGCTACTAATCCTAAAGTGAAATACATATGGCACCAAACTTGGGCCTATGCACAAAACTCAACCCATAATGGATTTATAAGCTATAACAAAGATCAAATGCGCATGTACGATGGTATTGTGGATGCCTCCAAACGCGTAATGAAACTAGTTCCAATTGATATTTTAGTGCCATCAGGAACGGCAATCCAAAATGCCCGTACTAAATTAGGCGATGTGCTGTGTAGGGATGGCTATCATTTGGATTTAAATGTGGGCAGGTATACTGCTTCATGTACTTGGTACGAAGCAATTTTTAAGAAGAGTGTGATTGGCAATTTATATAAACCAGAAAAGCTTAGCGGCGCAGATGCCTTAACTGCTCAAGAAGCCGCACATAAAGCCGTCAAAAAACCGTATTCGGTTTCTAAGTTAAAATAATTAGGAATATCGTTAGTCAATTAAAGCCGCGTTTTGTGCGGCTTTAATTTTTTTAATGCGTTTTCTTGCGTTTTTGTTTTTTAATTAGTAATATTATCTCTTGAAAACTAGCCGTTTAACTCAACTTGAAGATAGTATTTGCGCTTTGCTGCAATTTTCCTAGCTTTTTGCCGTTGTTTTGCGGTTTTTGAACCATACTAATTTTTAAACCTTAAACAAAAAACGCATGAAGAAACTTTTACTATTTTTTTCGTTATCAATTTCAGTTGTAATTGCCAAAGGGCAATCGCTTAGCCAACTTTGGTATTATGAAGCTACCACTACGCCAACAGAATTGTTAACCACAACTAGCGCAACCTATTCCTTGGCTTATAATAAGGTTACTAACAAATTATATGTAGCTAACAGAGGTGATCAGATTTATATCGTGGATCCAGAAAGTTATACAGGCAATATCAGCTCAATTCCTAAAAGCTCGTTATTGGCTTTAAACAAAGGCACAATTGCAGAAACATATTGCTTTTCTAAAGTACGGGTTGACGACAATGGCGTAATATATGCAACTGCTATGCAAACCAATGGTATTATTTACATTTACAGGTGGGCTAGCGAAACTGCAGCACCTACACGATACACGTTTACTGACGCAACCATTACAAGTAGAGTTGGAGACTCGTTTGGTTTATTTGGCACTGGTGATAATACACGGTTATATGTAGCTGGTAATAGCGTTTCGGGGTCTTCTACAGGGTCTAAACTATACGTGTTCGATGTAATAGGTGGCGTGCCAACGTATCATGGTGCAGTTGATTTAGATGCGGCCCAATACAATGCGACTTTTAGAGACGTTGCAAAAGGAAGCATTAGCGCCGAAGCCGCCGATGTATTATGGTTAGGCTCAACAGACGCTGGCGTAACGTTCAGAAGGGTTAAAATCAACCTAACAACCAATACTTATGTTTCTCATGAAGTAATTAGCAGCACCTATGCTAACTTTAATGCTACCGTGGGCGAGTATGTTAATGAAAATGGAAAAGGTTACTTTGCTGTAACTAGTGGAAAGACAATTGCAAATCAAAACTTAGTTCAGCTTTCAAAAACCGGGAATGTTGGCGATGCAAGCGTTACCATGCAAAATGTTTCTTCTTTCAACTTTGGAAAAACCGCCTACACTACTAACAGTGGTTATGCAGATATGGCAGTTAAAAGAAATGCCGATAATACGACTACATTTTTTGTAGTGACTTCACAAAATTATATAGGAGCTGTTAAAACGTTCGCTCCTCTTCCCGTTACTCTTACCTCTTTTGATGCGTCTCTGGTAAAAGGTCAAAGTACCCTAACTTGGGGTACTGCGGCCGAAACCAACAACAAAGGTTTTGAACTTTACCGTGCTACTGAAGGCACAGATTTTAAAAAGATAGATTTTATCGCTGCGAAATCCTCAAATGGTAATTCTGCAACGGCCCTTACCTACACCTATGTAGATAGAACCGCCAAAGCAGGAGTAAACTATTACAAGCTTAAGCAGCTGGATTTAGACGGAAAATCTGAAACTTTCGAAAAAGTAGTAAGTGTGGATGTGAAGCTTTCAACAGCTAACGTAGTGGTTTATCCAAATCCAGCAACCTCTTATGTAAATGTTAATCTTGCTGATGATGACTACAAAAACGTTAAGTATGACCTTTTTGATTTAACCGGCAAGAAAGTGCTTAGCGAAGTTGCAAAGGCGTCGCAGCAAGATGTATCCGTAGCGGCTTTGCCTGCTGGCGTTTACTATTTAAAAATAACTAAAAACGGAGCGGAAATTAAAACCGCCAAAATAATAAAACAATAGGTGTAAGTTAATATTTGGTTAATTGAAGGCCCCGGAGAAATTCGGGGTTTTTCTTTTTTCTCGCAAAGCGAAAACAATGGTAAAGTTGATGTGAAGGCCTATCAATTTTGTCTATGTGCCTATCAGAATTTATGATGGCTTTTGGGTTGCCTTAGCGTTCAAATTACACTACCTTTGCGGCAACAAAAAAATTAAGAAAATTATGAGCTACGTAGGTAAAAAATTTCCAAGTATTACGGTAGATGCAATGTCTGAAATGGGCGATGATTTAAAGATCAACGTTTTTGAAGAAGCGGTGAAAAATAACTCTAAAGTATTGTTATTCTGGTATCCAAAAGATTTCACTTTTGTTTGCCCAACTGAATTACATGCATTTCAAGCTGCTTTAGAGGATTTCAAGCAAAGAAATACAGTGGTTATTGGCGCTTCTTGCGATACAAACGAAGTTCACTTTGCATGGTTAAATACTGCAAAAGATAACGGTGGTATCGAAGGTGTAACTTACCCTTTAATTGCTGATACCCACAGACAGTTGGCAGGTACCTTAGGTATTTTAGATCAAGAAGTTGAGTATACTGAAGAGGGCGAAGAGATCTTCTCAGGTTCAAACGTATCTTATCGTGCAACTTACTTAATTGATGAAACAGGTAAAGTTTTCCACGAAAGTGTAAACGATATGCCTTTAGGTAGAAATGTAAAAGAGTATCTGCGTTTAATTGATGCTTATGCTCACGTACAAAAACATGGCGAGGTTTGTCCTGCAAACTGGGAAGAAGGTAAATCGGCAATGAACGCTACTAGAACTGGCGTTGCTGAGTACTTAAGCGCTAACTAGTAACAGTTTTCAATTCACAGCTTGCAGTTCTCTAGTGTTGGCAGGAGTGACGATTGGCATGAGCGCTATCTTTGGTAGTTTAACATTCCAACTTTTCAACCTTCCAACACTTTAATAATCTTAAAATCATGTTTTTAGAATTAACAGAAGATAGTTTAAGCCAATACCTTTCGGAAAACCCGAAAGTGATGGTACAATATGCGGCTTCATGGTGTGGCAATTGCCGAATCATGAAACCGAAGTTCAAAAAATTGGCAGCAGAAAATGAGGATGTGGCATTCTTGATTGTTGATGCGGAGAAGTTCCCTGAGTCGAGAAAATTTGCAAAAGTGGATAACTTGCCAACGTTTGCCGCTTTTAAAAATGGCGAGTTGGTTGATCAAGTGCAAACCAACAAGGCGGAAGTTTTAACTGATTTGTTTACTAAAATCAAATAGTAATGAAGGTTCCAGTAATTAGACAGTTTTTTGAAAATTCAACTCCTGAGCAGCTAAATGCAACACTTGAGGTATTAGAGGCCTTTTGTGAATTTAGAGGCGTTAGCGAGACTGAAATTGATGTAGCGGGAGAAATGATTACCAACATTTGTGGAGCCCTTGAGGTGCATGAAAGCGTGAAGAGTGGTGCCGAACCTAGAGAAGCTTTAAATGCTTTTTCCCAAAAGGTAATGGGTTCTATTGACAGGTAGTTAACAAAAAATATCTTTAAAGCCAACCTCAACAGTTGGCTTTTTTTATTTTAAATCAATCCCCACTCTATACATCTTTTCACCAAATCCGAACCATTTTTTGCTTCGGTTTTCCTTAATATATTTTTTCTGTGGGTACGCACTGTAAGGCTAGATAGGAATAGTAAATCAGCAATTTCATTGCTTGAATGACCCTGTGCTATAAGCTTTAAAATTTCAAGCTCTCGTTTTGTTAGGCTTTGCGGTAAGCTAGGCTTCAACATAAGCTCAGGCTTAAGGCCAATCTGATAAAAATCAGTGCGTGGGCTAATGCCAGAGATTAAAACTGTATAACTGTTTATGGCAGTAATGTGTTGGATATTAGTATGGATGTTAATCGCTTCAACCATTTTTCCACTCTCATCTTCTTTAATGGTAAGCGCTTGATGGTGAAACAATTGATAAGTGCCATCACCGGTCCTCATTCTGAAGCAATAGCTGGATTTCAAGTTCATTTTATGCGCCCATCCAATTTCTCGTAGTTTATTTATGGCTAAACGCTCCGCTTCAATTACAAAAGGGATATCTTCAGGGTGAATTAAGGAAATGATTTCGCTCAAATGCCAGGGATACTTTTTTATCCCATGCAGTCGTAAGATGTTCTCATGGAAATTATTGATGCTGCTATCACCGATATTCAACGTGTAGTAATAAAATTCTCCTACAGATAGTAAGTCGGCAATAATACGCTCATATGGAACTTTATTTACTTCCTTAAGTGCTGGGCCCATCTCCCTCTTATAGTCATCCCACACCACATTCAATACATGTTTTTCAGCGTTCATAGCTACATTTTTCTCAGGTTCAAATTAGTAATACAGGTTGTAAAATACAACAAATGTGGTATTTTTTTCATCTCAAAATCAAATCATCTTTGAAAAATTAATTTGATGATTAATAGGGCTTAACAAGGCAGTTATACCGTAAAAATACCTTTTGCTTTAGGGTGTAAAAACACAACTGCTCTGTTTATAAATACTTGAAATTTATCCTGTCAATTGTAACCAAAAATGTAGCATATGAAAAAAACTTTACTTTCCTTTTTATTTACCTTGATTACGGCTGTTGGCTTTGCACAATGGAGCATTAATCCTAAAGTAAATACAGCAGTTGTGGGTTCGGGAAATTCCCAACGAGGCAATACCAGTATAGATGATGGCGCTGGAGGAGCTATCGTTGTTTTTGAAGAAAATGTTTGGGATGCCATTAACTCGGTAGGGTATACGCAGATTTTCGCCCAGCGATTGTCGGCGTCAGGTGTTGCGCTTTGGAGTAGCCCAACATTGATCGCAACTGCACCTGATTATACAGAGAAGCAGATCATTGCCGATGGCAGTGGAGGAGTAGTTGTTTTTTGGAGCCAGAAGACCACTAACGGTGCCAATCAACCAAATAAGCTCTATGCCCAACGCTTAAATTCAAGTGGAACAAAATTGTGGGCTACCAACGGTTTGGCCCTAACCACTACTGCCAGCGGTTATTGGATTTCGGCGGTAATTATGGATAGCAATAACTTGGTTTATGCCTACAGTAACTATGATGGCATAAAAACAGATAGCTATATCCAAAAAATAGATTTGAGTGGCGCAAAACAGTGGGGTGCCGATTTAAAGTTAAATGATGCCGCAGGTGAATACGAAAGCGGACTTATTTTTAAAGATGGAGCCGGTTATACGGTAGTATTTGGCGAGGAATACGAAATAAATACAAATGACGAAGGAAATCGCTTTTATTGGCAAAAACTAAATGCAAACGGCACAAAAAATGGCAGCAATGTACTACTTGAAGACTTATTGCCCCTTGGAGGGATTGAATATTATGGGGCACAGGTAATAGCTGATGGTAACGGCGGATTGTATTACACCATAGTAGCAACTAACCAAAACGACGATAGCAAAGTTAAGCTATACTTACAGCGTATTTCCAATAGCGGAACTAAGCAGTTTAACGCCACCAATTGGGGTTTAGAAATAGATGCAACTGCCGGAGCCTTAGTTGGCGAAGGGGCATCAAGTTATTGGAATGCACCTATTTCAATGGTTTTGGACGGTAGCGGCGGTGTTGTATTGGGTTGGGGCGATACAAGGAATGGTAACGCAGGATTATACGCACAGAGATACAACAGCAGCGGTACAAAGCTTTGGAATACTGGTGATATAGAGGTAATCCGCGGGCCTATTAACGGGTTTTACGGCAGTAACATTAAGGTTGATGCCAGTAATAACTTTAGTTTCCTTTTGCAGAAGAATTTTGGTAATTCAAATGCGCCAATTTATCTGCAAAAAATATCCGGTTCGGGAGTATTGGTTTATCCTGCTCAGGGCATTTTAGTATCATCTAGAGCCGCCGATAAATACGAGATAGAACAACTGATGTTTTCAGATAAGGTGGTGGCTGTTTGGAACAGTTACGACGAGCTATCAGGGAAATATAACGTGTTTGCCCAAAGCATATTCAACAATGGAGAGCTGGCCCAAGTTAACTTTAACGGGTTTTTGGTAATCAATACTCGAACTTTGGAAGGCTTTAATACCATACAGGCTGCTATTGATGATGCCGACACTAAAAACGGTGATGAACTTCGAATTGCGGAAGGGGTTTTCGTTGAGAAACTTAACGTAAACAAGCAGTTAGGGATTTATGGCAATAATGCAGGTATCGAGCCGTGGCTATGGACAAAACCGGCTACAATCATTAAAACGCCGTCTACAGATTTTGTGACTAATGTAAGTTTAGTTTCGCTTGGCGCAAGTAATGTAGCCATAGACGGGATACAGTTTGAAGGTACAAACGATGCGCTGAGCGATGCCGCACCCCGTAATATTAACGGTAAAGCAAACCGTGTTCCTAGGGCAATTAGCACTGTAATCAATACTGCGTTTGGTAATTTGCTGGTGAGTAATAATAAGTTCAGTGATTTTACAGATAGGGCAATTTCATTGTTTTCAACGGGATTGGTTCAAACGGGTTTGGTAATTACCAATAACGTGCTGGATAATATCAGTGCCATCAATGTAACTTCATCAGCAGGAAATGCTTTAGGGATTTTAACTTCAAATTATATTGGAGAAATTTCGAATAATAAAATTACAAGAGCAAATACCGGTATACAAAGCCAATTTCAAAGCTTTGGTATGGTTGGAAGTTTAAATATCCTCAAAAACAATATAACCCTTTACAAAACCGGCATTGTAGTAACCGGAAATGTAAGTTCAGACACGCCGCCGATTAATGTAAATGATAACGTCATTACAGCAGCTAATGCCGCTACTTGGACCGCCGATGGCTTAAATACTGCTAATATTTTCCCTCGTGGAATATGGTTGCTAACGCTGCCCGGCGACTCGAAAATCATGGCAGCTAGAGATACCGTGTCTAACATGCGCTGGGCTTTTGAAGCTTACAGAATTGAAAAATCAACGGTTGATTTAAATCGGTTTGTAGTACAGGGAGGGCTTTACCAGTCCAACTACATTGGCTTTGATTCATATAACGACGGAAATTTAACCTACGATACGAGGGTGGTTTTAGATGGTGTAAAAATGGTTAATAACGAGTTGTTGGGGCTGTTGAATGAAAGTTCAGGCGCTTTCAAATCTGAAATGGTGTTGCGTAATGGAGTACAGGTGCTACATAATGCGCCAACGGCAACTTACGAAAACGCAATTTCAATTTTTGGCACTAACGCACAACTAAACGAGTTGAATGATACCAAAATTAGCGGGGCCAACAAAAACTTTATTTCTTTCAGGTCTACATCTGGCAACGCCCCGATGAGTGGCTTAACGGTTGATGGTAAAGATGTAACTTACGATGGTACTGTTGATGGTCAAACTTTTAATAATTATAAGCCATCAGCTACGCTGGATTTAACTTTAAGAAATGCTGTTAAAGCCCGTATTTTTGATGGTGATATTGCCACCAATGCAACCGCGGGTAAAGTGCTTATTCCGGGTGGAACACTGCCAGTGTCATTAATTGATTTCAATGCAACGCTCAAGAGTAGCGGTGTGCTTTTAACGTGGTCAACAGCAGCAGAATTAAACAACAAACAATTTTTGGTAGAAAAAAGCACTGATGGAATTTCCTTTAGCACAATTGCCACAGTTAACGGTAAAGGTAACACTCAGGAGAAATCTAGCTATCAATTTACTGATGTGAATTTCTTCCAATCAGCTTATTATCGCTTAACTCAAGAGGATTTAAATGGAACGAAAATCGTTTATCAGGACTTGATTAAATATGTTAAAGCTTTAGGGGAAGCAGAGAAAGTCGCTGTTTATCCAAATCCAACAGTAGCAAGCGTGTTTGTAACATCAAATGAAGCTAAAAACGGCTTAACGGCAAAGCTGATGGACTTAACAGGAAGAGTATTAGAATCGAAAACTACTAAAGGTGCACAGCTAGAGTTTAACTTGACACAATTGCCTAAGGGTACCTACCTTGTACAAAGCAAGGATGACAAGGGTACTTTCACAGAGAAAGTCATTAAGCAATAAACATAAATACCTTTGTTTTTTCGTGCCCAAAAAGCTTCAACTTTTTGGGCACGGTTTTTTATACGGCTCTTATAAGTACCGTAAAAATACGGTTAAGTTTAGGGTAAAAGCGCCTTTATACGGCTTTAAACTGTGTCTTAAATTTGTGATAATAACTCATTAAAAGAGATTAAACAAACAAAGACATGAAAAAATTGATAGCTATTTTAGCTTTGGCGCTACTTTTCGCTTCTTGCAAGAAGGAAGAGAAAACACAAGAATCTTCCATTATACCTAATTCGTTTATGGGGCGAAGTGTGCAAGTACAAGGAACCGTAGAAGTTGGCAATAAAAAGGTAGACATTTTAATTTGGGACTCAGGACAGATTGATGGCGATATCGTATCGTTGTATGTGAATGGCAAGGAAATCATCGCTAATTACACCCTAACCGCATCCAAAAAAAGGTTGCCAGTTACCTTGGATAACAAAGGCTACAACTACATTTTGCTTTATGCACATAATGAAGGAACATTACCTCCCAATACCTGTGCTGTTTCGTTGGATGATGGCGCTGGAGAGAAAAACTTAGTGTTATCTGCCGATTTAAAAACAAATGGAGCTTATAATATTGTGGTAAAATAAATAGCAGCCTTCATAAAAAAGGTCGATTCATAATTATAAATCGACCTTTTTTTATGTTACGCTTCTTATAAGCTCTTTTTATATAGATTGTAAATTACCTGCTTATCAAAATCAGTTAATACCTGAGTAATATCTGTTTGGATAAAATGTATTTTGAATGCTTCAATAGCGTAATTAGGGCGGGCAATGTTATAGCCAATCACTTTTAAGCCAACCATTGGATCAAAGTTTTCTGGCACACTATCCAGCACATCGTCGTACCACAAGCCATAGCCCTGTTGCGCTAAAGTTTTCCAAGGGAAATTTTTTGGATCGTTTTTACGGCCTGGCGCAAAATCAGCATGACCAATAAAGTTGGCCGTTGGGATACTATATCTTTTCTTCAACGTTTTTAGCAAGGCACACAAACTGCTAATTTGAGCGTCAGTCCAAGGATCGGTTGTACCGTTATTATCCATTTCAATACCAATTGAGCAAGAGTTCATATCAGTAACACTGCCCCATTTTCCAGCTCCAGCATGTTGTGCCCTTAGGTAGTCATTTACCATTTGTACCACTTTGCCATCCCTGCTAACTACGTAATGTGAGCTGGTTCCGGTACGAGGAATAGTAAAAGTTCTTAAAGTTTGTCCCAATGAGTCTTGAGCCGTATGATGAATAATCACAAAATTCGGCTTCCTAATGCCCATGTTGGTAGTGCCCACAAAATACTGCTCATTAAATAACGAATCAATTTGTTGGTTTTCTGGCGGGGTAGCCTTAATAATTTTAGAAAATGCCTTTGCATTATTTTTATACACTTTATCTGTAGCCTTGTATTTGTAGGTACTGCAAGCGGTTGCCAATAAAATTAGGGAGAACAATAAAGTAACAGAAAGTTTGTGTGTCTTCATTTGCTAGTTTGTTTTCGGTTAAAGTTCAAAATGTTAGTAATAAAAAATTGGGAAGGCAGATGGCTGGTATAAAAATTCTTTCGCTACATTATTAAAAACCGCCAACTCTTTTGTTTACTTTGTGTCTTTGTAATTAAATTTGGCGAATTAATTTTCAACTAAATTAAGAAATTAACGCAAAAACCCGAAAAAACAATCGAATATGCGCAAAGGTAAATCAAGCTTAATAAAAGGCATCCTTTTAGGAACAACTATAACCACCTTTTTAGCGGCCTGTGGTGGTGGCGAAAAAACTCCTCAAGAAACCTCCAGTAATAAAAATTTGGATTCGCTACAGGAGTATGTTTCGCAGCGCTTGCCCATTTATGAAAAGGTTCGCCTAAGCACCGATCTTAACCTTTTAACTCCTAACGAGCGCCAAGTGCTGCCTTTGTTAATTGAAGCAGCTCAAATTATGGATGAGCTTTTCTGGAAGCAAGCCTATCCGCAACGTGATAGTTTGTTAGCAACAATAAAAGATGAAAAAACTAAGGATTTCGTTAGAATTAATTATGGGCCGTGGGATAGGTTAAACGGCGATAAGCCATTTGTTGCAGGTATTGGACCTAAGCCATTAGGCGTTAATTTTTACCCTGCAGATATGACCAAAGAGGAATTGGAAAAATCTGACGTTAAAGATAAAAATGGATTGTATTCGGTAATTCGCAGAGAAAATGGAAAATTGGTAGCCATTCCTTATCATATTTATTTTGCAACCGAACTTCAGAAGGCAAGTAGCTTACTTAAACAAGCAGCTTTAATAACCGATAATGAAGGCTTAAAAAAATACCTGAATTTAAGAGCTGATGCCTTAATTACAGATAATTATACTGCTAGTGATTATGCCTGGTTGGATATGAAAACCAATGGTTTGGATATCATTATTGGCCCAATTGAAAACTATGAGGATAAACTTTTTAACGCTCGTGCTTCTTTTGAAAGCTATGTGTTGGTAAAAGATAAAGAATGGAGCAAGCGCTTAGCCAAATACGTAACCTTATTGCCTGAATTACAAAGAGGATTGCCTGTAGCAGATAAATATAAAAAGGAGGTTCCCGGTACCGATTCGGAGCTTAACGCTTACGATGTGGTTTACTACGCGGGCGATTGCAACGCTGGATCAAAAACCATTGCAGTAAACCTACCTAACGATGAAAAAATACAGCAGGAAAAAGGCACACGCCGCTCGCAACTAAAAAATGCGATGAAGGCTAAGTTCGACAAAATTTTAGTGCCAATTGCCAATGTGTTAATTGATGCTTCGCAGCAGAAATACGTTAAGTTTGATGCTTTTTTTGCTAACGTGATGTTTCATGAGGTTGCACACGGTTTGGGCATCAAAAATACCGTTACTGGAAAAGGAATGGTTCGCAGTGCTTTACAAGAGCAGTACTCGTGGTTAGAAGAGGGCAAAGCCGATGTTTTAGGCTTGTATATGGTGACAGGCTTGCTTAAAAAAGGCGAATTACAAGGAGATATCAAAGATTACTATACCACTTACATGGCTGGCATCTTACGTTCGGTGCGTTTTGGAGCAGCAAGTGCACATGGTAAAGCCAATATGCAATGTTTCAATTACTTTCAAGAAAAAGGAGCTTTTGAGCGCACTGCACAAGGCACCTACAAAGTAAACTACGAAAAATTTGCTACCGCAATGAATGAGCTGAGCGCTTTGATTTTAACCTTACAGGGAAATGGCGATAAAGCTGCGGTTGAAAAAGCTCAGAAGGAAAGAGGAATTATTAAACCAGAATTGCAGGCAGATTTAGATATGTTGGCACAAAAGGGTATTCCTGTAGATATCATTTTTGAACAAGGTGTTGATGTATTAGGGATGAAGTAAGTTCCATAATCATCTTAAAAAAGCGGCCTGAATTAGTTTTCAGGCCGCTTTTTGCGTAGTTGGATAAAAAAATTGAAATTTCTTGTAACCTTTCGCAACCCTTTATCGTCTACTTTATACAAACTATTAACAAAGGCTCGACCTTAATTAACTAAGCTAAAATTTTAACGGTTTAAACAAAATCGGCTCTTGGGCCGCAGGGATTTTTTTGCCCAAAATTTTAAATTAAAACACACACAAAATGAAGAAATTATACGTACTCTTAATCGCAGTTTTTACCCTTACGGCGGCTATGGCAGCTCCCAAAACAGGGAAGCAGGTTGAAATAAACGGCATAGTGCTGGATGAGCAACGTAAACCTGTTGATTACGCAACAGTGGGCTTATTTAAAGTGTCGGATTCATCCTTGGTGAAAACCGCAATGACAACCCCAGAAGGAAAGTTCAGTTTTCCAAATATTACCGCAGGCAACTACTTCATCAAAATTAACATGATGGGTTACCAAATACATAAAGGCAAAGCGTTTTTGGTAGCAGACCTTAGCTTAACTTTACCGGAAGTACTTTTGGTAGCCAACAGCAAAACTTTAAATGCGGTAAGTATTACTGCGGTTAAGCCGTTGTTGGAGCGCAAGGCGGATAAAATGGTGATGAACGTAGAGAACAGCAGTGTTGCAGTAGGCTCATCTGCTTTGGAAGTGCTACAAAGGGCGCCTGGCGTTACGGTAGATCAAAATGATAGAATTTCCATGCAAGGAAAGCAAGGGGTTTTAATTATGTTAGATGGGAAACAGACTTATATGAGCCAGGCCGATGTTGCTAACTTATTGCGTAACATGCAGAGCTCCGAAATTGAAACCATTGAATTGATTACCAATCCTTCGTCAAAATATGATGCTTCAGGAAACTCTGGAATTATCAATATTAAAACGAAACGTTCAAAAAACGGCGGCACAAACGGCAGTTTTAACGCAGGTTTAGCCTATGGTAAAAACTTACGAGGTAACGCCGGCCTAAACTTAAACTATCGCAATAAGGGTGTTAACGTATTTGGAAGCTACAATTTCAATAAAGGTGCCCGAAGCAATGTAATAGATATCGACCGTATTGCTAACGGAAATCCAAGTACCTATTTCTCACAAAAAGGAGGGGACAACCGTGAGTTTGAAAACAATAATTTTAAGGCAGGAGTTGATTTTTTCCTTAACAAAAACAATACTTTGGGTGTGTTAGCTACTGGTTATCTTAACAGTGGCGACGAAGATGCTTTCAATAAAACCAACATCGGAAAATCATTTACACAAATTGATTCTACTTTAAATACGACCAACCTGAACCAATCTACCTATAGAAATTTTGCTTACAACTTAAACTATAAATCGGTTTTGGATACCACAGGGCAAGAAATTTCTGCCGATGTAGATTACTCAAGATACAACGGTAGGGACAGATCTAACTTAGAAAATACGTTGACTTTCCCTAATGGTACGCTAGTGAAACCAATTGGTCGCTTGCGCAATAACAGTCCAAGCATTATTGATATTAAAGCGGTTAAGGTAGATTACGTTTTGCCTATTAATAAAACAACCAAGTTTGAAGCTGGTGCAAAAAGCAGTTGGGTAGAAACCGATAATGATTTACAGGCCGAGGAGTGGAAAAATAACATCTGGCAAAATGATGTGAGAAGAAGCAACCACTTTGTTTACGATGAAAATGTGAACGCACTTTATTCTAATTTGAGCAAACAGTTTAAAAAAACAAGCGTACAGTTGGGTTTAAGGATGGAACAAACCAATTCTAAAGGACACTTGATCAATACGAACAATGTGGTTGAGCGCAGTTATTGGGATTTTTTTCCAACGGTTTACGTACAACATACCTTAGCTAAAAACCATCAAGTCGGCGCTTCTTACGGGCGTAGGATTGATAGGCCTAGTTACGATGCCCTAAATCCATTTATTTTTTATTTGGATGAATATACCTATAACAAAGGAAATCCTTTCTTAAAACCACAGTATACCAACAATTACGAGATAAATTATACGCTGATGCAGAAATACTTTTTGAATTTAGGCTACAGCGTTACCAATGATGCCATCACGGAAGTGATTTTGCCTAACGAAGAGCGTAAAGCTTTATTCCAAACCAATGAAAACTTGGCAACTCAAAAAGTACTTTCGGCTAATTTGACTGTGCCAGTTAAAATTAAAAAGTGGTGGACAATGAGCAATAACTTTAACGTGTTCCACATGGCATTTGAGACGCCAAATTTGCAAGGGCAGGCACTAAAAACTGGTCAAACTTCATTTCAGGTTCGTATGCAGCAAAACTTTATCATTATCGATGGCCTAACCGCCGAACTTAATGCCAATTACGAGTCGCCATTAACTTATGGTACCTTAGCTTTGCAGGAAAGAGCCTTTGTGGATTTTGGTATTAGCAAAGCGATGTTGAAAAAGAAAGCGAGTTTGAAATTAGCTGTTTCGGATGTTTTTGATACTAACAGAACAAGATTGAGCAGTGCTTATCCGGGCTTAAGTTATAGCTTATACCAAAAAAATGAAACGCAGTTATTTCGTGTGAATTTCAGCTATCGCTTTGGTAAAAATGAAATTAAACCTGCCAGAAGACGCTCTACAGGAACAGAAGCTGAACAAGGGCGTATGAAAAATTGATTTAAACCGTTATGATGTAGCATTTAATTGTTGTGTCGAGTTTACGAGACATGTGTCAATTATGTGGATCAACAGCCTTACGAAGTTTCGAAAACTTCGTAAGGCTTCATAAAAACTATCTCCCTATCAGTTCAATTACTTTGTTTTCCAGCTCATCAATATCAAAAGGTTTTGGCAGATAGCTTTCCGCTCCGGCAGCTTGTGCTAAAGCCTTAATATCGTTATTAGCCGAAAAGTACACCACCGGGATAGATTGATATACCGGATGCTTTTTAAGTTCCTGTGTAGCGGCAATACCGCCAACATCGGGCAGCCAATTGTCCATCAATATCAAATCCGGAACAAAGGCCGCAACCTGGTCAATGATGTTGTTAGATGTAGATGACGTTCTTGTTTCGTAACCTGCTCCCTCTAAAATTAAAGTGCACAGCTCCAAAATATCCTTATTGTCATCAAAAATATAAACCCTTTTGCTCATTTTTAGCCCTTTGCAGATAATGAATTGATATAACTTACCATTTCTTCTATTTTTAAAACTTTTGAAACATTTGCCTTTAAAATTGCCTGTTCGGGCATGTAGCTTACTTGCGCTGTGTCCGGATCCTGAACCAAGGCTAAGCCGCCATTCCTTTTAACGGTAATTAGTCCATTAACACCATCGGCATTGGATCCAGATAGTAAAAGACATACTAAACGGTCGCCGTAGGCATCAGAGGCCGTTTGAAAAGTTACATCAATGGAAGGACGAGAGTAATTTACTTTTTCCGAATAATCCAAGGAAAAAGTAAAATCCTTCTCCACTAAAAGGTGATAATCAGAGGGAGCGATGTAGATATGTCCACTAAGGATTTTTTCCTTTTCATCAGCTTCCTTAACCTTCAAATCTGTGCGGTACGAAAGCAAATCAGTAAGCAACGAATCGGTGCCCTGTTTGCGGTGTACCACAATAATTATGGTAAAATCAATGTTAGCGTTAACTTCTGGGAGCACTTTCAACAGCACATCGAGGCTCCCGGCAGATCCGCCAATAACCAATGCTCCACACTTTTTCATGTATTTACTTTCCTCCAAATTTTCTCTGATTCCATCCTTTTGTACATTGGCGATATGGGTGAAAAATCAATCGTTTCTTTTGTTCCTAAAGCTAAATATCCTAAGTTTTCTAAGCTCTGATCAAACAATTGCAATACACGAAATTGCAGCTGCCTATCAAAATAGATTAACACGTTACGGCATAAAATTAACTGAAATTCATTAAAAGATCTGTCAGAAACTAAATTATGGGTAGAAAAAATCATTTTGCGCTTCAACTCTTCATCAAACTTAGCCAAACTGTAGTTAGCAGTATAGTATGATGAAAACTCTTTAGTACCACCGGCAGCGATATAATTTTCCGAGTAGCTTTTCATCTGGCTCAAGGGAAACATGCCTGCATTTGCTTTTTCTAGCACAGTGGGGTTAATATCGGTAGCGTAAATGAGTGATTTATGCAACAAATTGAGTTCGCTCAAAAGGATGGCCATGGAATAGGCTTCTTCCCCGGTAGAGCAGCCCGCCAACCAAATCCTGATGAAGGGATAAGTATTTAAATTGGGCAGTATTTTACGGCGTAGCGTTTGGTAAAAGGAAGGGTCCCTAAACATTTCAGTAACGTTAACCGTAACGCCTTCCACAAAATGTTTAAAGTACACCTCGTCGTTGAGTGTTTTGTACCTAAATTCGGCAAAGCTCACATGCTTATCGAGGGTATATAATCTGGAGAGTCGTCTTTTTAGGGAAGCTCTTGAGTAGCCAGTAAAATCATAACCATGATGCTCCAACACATCATTAATTAAGATTTCCACTTGCTCATCAGTTATTATTCCAGAATAAGGCACTATAAATAATTATTTAAAAGTTTAATCAATTCTTCAACGTTAACGGGTTTAGAAATATAACCAGTTGCTCCAGCATCAAGGCATCTTTCTTTGTCGCCTACCATGGCTTGCGCAGTTACGGCAATTACGGGTATATCTCTTAAATCCGCATCCTGTTTCATCTTTGCCAGCGCCTGATAACCGTCCATTTCTGGCATCATCATGTCCAAAAGAATCACCGCTACATCGCCTTCATTTTTAATGATATCAAAACCTTCGGCAGCGCTATTGGCAGCTAAACAGGCATACTTTTTAGCAGTTAAAACAGCTTTGAGCGCAAAAATGTTTCTGCTGTCGTCATCAATAATTAATATTTTTTTTAATTGGGTTTGCATAAAAAGTGCTAGTTAATTTTGTCGTAAAGCCAAACTCTAAGTAATGAAATCAGCTGATCGATATCGACAGGTTTTGAGATATAATCAGATGCGCCAGCGGCGATACATTTTTCACGATCGCCAAGCATGGCTTTTGCAGTAACCGCTAAAATTGGCAGATTTTTGTAAGCCGCCATTGCCCTAATTTGCTTTGTGGTTTCGTAGCCGTCCAGTTCAGGCATCATCATATCCATCAATACCACATCTATTTTAGGGTTAGCTTTAATGGCTTCTAAGGCTTCGCGGCCATCAGTTGCCGGAATCACTTTCATTTTGTGCGGCTCTAATGCTTTGGTTAGCGAGAAAATGTTACGCACATCATCATCTGCAATAAGCACCACTTTGTCCTTCAACACATCGTTAAGGTTTTGCAGTGTAGCAGCCTTAGGCTCGATTTTTTTGTTTCCACGCTTTTCTTCTACCAAGTGTAAAAATACCGCCGCCTCATCTAAAATACGTTGGTACGAATGCGCTGTTTTTACCACAATGGAATCCGCATACTGCTTAATTCGGTTTTCTTCTCCTTTGGATAAATTTTTACCAGTAAAGATGATGATTGGCAAGTTTTCCAAACCTTCGCTCTTTTTAATCACCTCTAAGGTTTCGTAGGCATTTTTATCTGGAATACCCATGTCTAAAATCACACAATCAACCTCTTTAGTTTGCAGGGCATCAATACTATCCGAAATGTTAGAAGCTACCGTAGTTTGCAAGTTGGCGTTGCTTAAAAAGTGGCTTAGCGCCTGTGCATGTTGCTTGTTTTCTTCAACAATAAGCACTTTTTTAGGGTTTTTGCTCAAGGCATGCTCTAGCTTTTCGAACACTTGTTTCATGTGTTCTAGCGCAAAAGGTTTATCAATGAAATCCACAGCTCCTTTTTGCAAGCTCTGCTTTTTAGCAGATAACGAAGACATGATATGCACCGGAATATGTCTGGTAGCGGGATTGCCTTTCAGCTCGTCCATTACCTGCCATCCATCTTTAATTGGTAGCTGAATATCTAGTAAAATTGCCCTCGGGCTATATTTTTGGGCCATTTCAATCCCAATATCACCACGCACAGCTACTAGGCCTTTGTAGTTTCTTTTACGGGTAAAGTCCAGTAAAGTTTTGGCGAAATAAGTATCATCTTCGATAATGAGAATTACCCTATCATCAGCCTGAATTTGATCCCTGTCATCAGCTACATCCTCAGGAATTTTGGTTACCACAAAACTTTCCTCTTGCTGCTCGTTTAAGACAACGTGGTTAGCGCTAGCTTCCTCTTCCTCCTGAAGTTCGGCGAAAATATCGTCGCTGCGTTCGTTAAAGTTGTGGGGGATATACAAGGTAAATGTACTTCCCTCATTTTCTTTACTTTCCAGCGTAATGGTACCGCCCAGCAATTTAGCAAGCTGTTTGCTAATAGAAAGCCCAAGCCCAGTACCCCCAAACTTACGGCGTGTTGAACCATCTGCTTGTTGGAAAGCCTCAAAAACCAACGACTGCTTATTTTTCGGAATACCAATACCCGTATCGGCTACTGAAAAGCTTAACATGCCATTTTTTTCTTGATAACCGATGGATAAACTTACTTTGCCTTGTGAGGTAAACTTGAAGGCGTTAGATAGTAAGTTTTTCAAAATTTGAGATAAGCGCATCTTATCCGTGTGGAAAGCATTAGGCGTATCTCCAGAAACGCCAATCACCAAATCAAGGTGTTTATCTTTTGCTATCGGCATAAATAGGGAGCGGATATCGGCGGTAATTTCTTCCACACGAACCTCGCTAATTTCCAATTCCATTTTACCAGCTTCAATTTTCGAAAGATCTAAAATCTCATCAATTAAGCTTAATAAACCTTGTCCGGAACTTTGAATTACTGATGCGTATTCCGTGTATTCTTTTGCTAATTCTTCACTCTCCGACATTAATTTAGAGAGTAACAAAATGGAGTTTAAAGGCGTACGCAACTCATGCGACATGTTAGCTAAAAACTCTGATTTATATCTGGTGCTTTGCTCTAACTGCTCTGCTTTTTGTTTAATTTCAAGGTTACGCTCTAAAATCAGCTGATTACGCTCTTCTAAAAGGGCACTTCTTTCTTCCAGTTCTTGATTGCTTTGTAGCAATTCTTCCTGCTGCACCCTCAGCTCCTCTTCCGAAGCCTGTATTTTTTGTGTTTGCGCTTCTAGCTCCGCATTTAATGCTTCTAGCTCGCTGTGCTGTGCCTGTAATTCTTCCGCTTGAGATTGTGTTTCTTCTAAGAAATCTTGTAGTTTCTTTCTGTTTTGCGCCGCATTGATGGCAATGCCAATGTTCGGAGAGATGTTTTGAAGAAAATCTATTTTACGCTGCGGATAAGCGTGTACCGTAGCTAGCTCAATAACACCCATGGCAAGGCCATTTCTAATAATTGGGAAAGCAATTACGCAGGTAGGTTTGGTTTGCCCCGTAGCATAGCTGATGGTAGCTTCGTGGTTGGGCACTTTTTCGAGTAAAATCAACTTTTCCGACTGGAATGCTTGGCCTACTAAACCCTCGCCAATGGTAATTTTCCGCTGCTGTTCTTTAATATTTAAGGCAAAACCACTGGTAAGGTGCAGTTGCTCGTCATCTTCCAACAAATAAAATGCACCTACAAAACTTTTGGTATGCTCAACTACCGCAGCTAAAATATCTGAAGCTAAAGCAGCAGTATCCTTATCGCCAACCATTTTCTCATTAAGCACCGCAATACCAGTTTGCATCCAATCTTTATCTTCCAAAGCGGTGAAAGAAGTTTGTAGCGCTTCGGCCATGGCGTTTAAAGATGACGATAAAATACCAAGCCCGTCTTTAGAGGTTTCGTGAATCCTTACTTTGTAATTGCCGGTAGAAATTTGGTGCGCAATGCTTTTTATGGTTTCAATCCTTTTTGCAGTATCTTCGTTAATTTGCTGCAATTGGTTAAATAAGGAAACTCTTTCGTTAAACTCGCCACTTACTTTCCTGTAAAAGAAAACTGTACTTAAGATGGATAATAGGGCAGCCAGTATAATTAGAAACGGAGAAAAACCCGCTAAAGAGGTCATTTCCTTTGTTTTTTCTGCTAAGGAGCGACGTTCCTCGATCCTGATTTCGCGGATCAATTTACGGGCACTATCCATGTAAACTTTGCCCTGCAGTAAGGTTTGTTCTAGTACTTGGCCTTTTTGTCGCTTAAGCTCAATAGTGCTTATCAAAATTTGCATCCGCTTATCTATTACCGTTTTTAGCTCGTTAAGTTTTTGCTGTTCAAAAGCATTATCTTTTGTGGCTAAAAAAACACGGTTAAATAGAGAATCAGTGCGGCTAATGCTTTTCTCGTAGGGATCTAAAAATACTTCGTTACCTGTTAAAAGGTAACCCCTTTGGCCAGTTTCCGCATCTTTTAGCATTGATACGATGTTGTCTACATCATTGATAATGCCATTGCTTTCCACTACCAAATCGGCGCTTTTAATTAAGTTTTTAATACTGATGAAAGAAGCCGTTGAGCTAATGATGAGTAGGAGTAGAGAGATACCTAAGCCTATGCGAAGGTTACTTTTTAAAGTTAATTTCATCCGTTAATATTTAGAGTTCCACCGTTTTGGGTGCACTTTTTAATCCGTTAAATCAGTTATAGCTTGCCGCATTACGGCTCAATCAATTAGTATCTGCTTCGGCTACCAATGGTTCAATAGGTATGGTGAAATAAAATTCAGAACCTTCACCATAGTTAGATTTAACATTGATTTGTCCGCCGTGTCTTTTGATGATTTCGGAGGAAATGTAAAGCCCAATTCCTAAACCCTGAAAACGCTGAGATGTTTCCTCAACACGATAAAATTTTTCGAAAACTCGTTGCACTTGCTCCGGGCGCATTCCAATGCCGTAATCCCGTACGCCCAAATACAGTTCCTTATTTTGCAATCGCACATTTAGTTTAGCTTCGCATGTTCCAGGCGAGTATTTAATGGCGTTGGTTAGGAAATTAACAATCACTTGCTCAATGCGCATTTCATCGGCAAATATTGGAGTGCTTACTTTTCCTTCCTTAATAATTTTAAATTCGGGATTTGATTGGTGTAACACTTCAATAATGCCCTCCAGTAGCTGGTCAAAATCAAAGTATTGTTTATTGAACTTTAACTTGCCACTTTCTATTTTGGAGATATCAAGCAAATCGGCAATAAGTCCATTCAGTTTTTCGAGTTGTATTTGCGCTTTTGAAAGATGGCTTTTCACCAAATCAATATCGCCTTTGGCCAAACCACGCTCCAACAATTGGATATAGCCCTTTACGCTTGTAAGTGGCGTTTTCAGTTCGTGGCTAGCAATGCTGATGAATTCATCCTTTTTACTTTCGGCGGCTTTTCTGAATTCGATTTCTTCCAATAGCGCCTTTTGTATGTCGTTAAGTTTACGGCTTTGTTCGTAAATACGATAAAAGGTTTTGATCTTTAAAAGAAGAATGTTGATGTCGACAGGTTTAGTAATATAATCCAAACCGCCGGAAGAATAGCCTTTAGCAATAAACCTAAACTCGGTATTTGCTGCGGATAAGAAAATAATTGCTGTTTCTTTGGCTTTGCTGTAACCGGAAATCACTTCGGCTACTTCAAAGCCGTCCATTTCTGGCATTTGCACATCTAAAATGATGAGTACGTACGAGTTTTTGAGCACTTTTTTGAGCGCCTCTTCGCCTGAACCAGCTGTATCTACTTCAAAACCATGTTTTTCGAGAACGTTTTTCAAAGAAATGAGGTTCTCTGGAGTATCGTCAACAAGTAAGATCATTTCCAAATGTAAATAAAATTGATTGGAATAAAATTTTATTTAAAACTTATAGCTTTATTCCAATTAGTTTTCAGATGCTTTCAAAATCTTTCAGAGTTAAAAGTATCTCCCTGATTGATGGCTCCTGTTTCAAAACCTTTTTTAAACCAATACATGCGTTGGGCAGAGCTGCCATGTGTAAAGGAGTCTGGAACTACCTGTCCAGTAGCTTGTTTTTGAAGTTTGTCATCACCAATGGCATTGGCTGCGGTTAAGGCTTCTTCCAAATCTCCAGGGTCAAGCCTAAAATCTTTTAAGTTTTGCGCATGATGGGCCCATAAACCGGCGTAAAAATCGGCCTGTAGCTCCAACATTACCGAAAGTTTATTGTACTCTTTTTCGCTTAGCCTACCACGGGCTTGCTGTACTTTTTCGGAAGTGCCCAAAAGATTTTGTACATGGTGGCCAACTTCATGAGCAATTACGTAGGCTTGGGCAAAATCGCCGGCGGCACCAAATCTGGTTTTTAGCTCCTCAAAAAATGAAAGGTCAATGTAAACTTTGCTATCCGCAGGGCAGTAAAAAGGCCCTACTGCCGATGAAGCACCGCCACATGCTGTTTGTACACCATCGGTAAACATGCGTAGTGTAGGATGCTGGTACTGTAAGCCCATCTGTTCAAATTGGGCGTCCCAAACTTGTTCGGTTGATTCTAGTACGCCGCTTACAAATTTTTTCTGCGGATCATCGTTTGGAGAACTTCCAGTTGTCACATTAGCTTGGTCGGATGCAACAGGTAACTGGCTTACCAAGCCCGTTAAATCTTGCCCAAAAAACAACCCAATTAAAACTACAATGATGCCCAAACCGCCGCCAAGAGCTAGCTTGCCACCACCGCCGCGACCATCCTCTATGTTGTCGCTACCTTTTCCAAACCATTGCATAGCATGATATATTTGAAATCAAACAACAAACTAAGCATTAAGTTTTGACAAACAGTAGGCAATTCTTTTTTGTGTTTCTTCTTTTCCTAGAAACTTAACGATATCGAAAACACCAGGACCAAATTTGCCGCCAACCAACATCATACGCAAAGGCAACATCACTTCGCCGGCTTTTAAGGATTTGCTTTCCGCTAGGGCTTTAAATTCAGTTTCTAATTCTGCAGCGCTAGCATCTATATTTAAAGTTTGTGCAAAAGTTTCAAAGAAATTGGTTTTTTCGGCAGTCCATTTGGGCGCAATGGCAGATATGTCGTAATCCTGCGGTGCCACAAAGAAATAGCCCAACTGGCTCACAAAATCAGACAGTAAAGTGCACCTATCTTTTACCAATGCTATGGCTGTTGCCAATTTTTCACCATCTGTAACTGTTATCCCAGCGCTACTAAGTTCCGTTTGCACGTTTGCAATTAACTGCTCAACAGGCGAATTTTTAATCCACTCGTGGTTGAACCATTTTGCTTTTTCAAAATCGAATTTGGCTCCCGCTTTACTGATTCGCTCAACGCTGAAGCTATCAATTAATTCGTTTAGCGTGAAAATTTCTTTATCCGTTCCATCATTCCAACCCAACAATGCCAAAAGGTTCACGAAAGCTTCAGGCATAAAGCCTAGTTCCTTAAATCCTTTGGTCAAATCTCCAGTTTTGGGATCAGTCCAGTTCATGGCATAAACCGGGAAACCCAGTCTATCGCCATCGCGTTTGCTGAGCTTACCATTGCCATCAGGCTTTAAAATTAGCGGCAAGTGTGCCCAATTAGGCATTTCATCGCCCCAGCCCAAATATTCCCAAAGCAATAAATGTATTGGTGCAGATGGCAGCCATTCTTCCCCTCTAAAAATATGTGAAATTTGCATGGCACGGTCGTCCACCACCACTGCTAGGTGATAAGTAGGCATGCCGTCTGCTTTAAGTAACACTTTATCATCAACCAAATTGGTGTCAAAAGTTACTTCGCCCCTAATCATGTCCGTAAATGTTACTTGCTCGTTAGCAGGCATTTTAATACGAATTACATGTGGTGCATTTTGTGCCAAAAGCTCACTAACTTCACTTTGTGTAAGTGTTAATGAGTTGCGCATTTGCATGCGGCTTTTTTGACCGTATAAGAAATTTGGCTCTTGTGCTCGTTTTGCGGTAAGCTCTTCGGCTGTATCAAAGGCGTAGTAAGCATAGCCGCTGTTAACCAATTGCTCGGCATATTGACGGTAACTTGGCTTGCGTTCGCTTTGTCTGTACGGGCCAAAAGCACCGGGTTTTTGTGGGCTTTCATCGGGAGCAATACCGCACCACGCTAAGCAATCTACAATGTATTCTTCGGCTCCCTCCACAAAACGGGTTTGATCGGTATCTTCAACCCGTAAAATAAAAGTTCCGTTATGTTTTTTAGCAAATAAGTAGTTGAAAAGGGCGGTCCTAACACCTCCTAAATGTAAGCCTCCGGTTGGGCTTGGCGCAAATCTTACTCTAACTTCTTTGTTCATGGTTATGTTAAGCATGTAGTGTTGGCTTAGATGGGATACTAAAACTTCCATCTTTTGCCAGCGCAAAGATATGTTTTTCTTCGGTTTTATGTCTTTTTGATGGGCAAGGAAGCGATTACACTTTTGAAAAAGCACAATGGTTTTGTAGTTTTTCCGTTCTGATATTGTATTTTGCAACTCAAATGAATCCCTACCAAAAAAAGCGACGTTGGAAACTTTTCCTGTTGATATTTGCCATCGTTATTGGGGCAGCATCGGTGGTATACACCAATTTTTTCGTTAAAAAGATGGAAAGGGAAGAAGCCACCCAATTTTTACTTTGGGTTAAAGTGGCCGAGCAGCGAATGTTGATGTACGATAACGAACAGCTGACAGACGTTTTCGAAACCATTAAAAAGAACAATAAAATGGATGTAATCATCACTAAAACCGATGGTTCTATTTATTTGTGGGATGGTTTAGATACGACCAAAACATTTTACCCAGACAACAAAGCCAAGCAATACGATTCGCTTTATTTTGAAAAGCAGTTGCGTAAAATGAAAGACCAGCACAGGCCGGCAAAAATGAAAGGAATTGACGACGAGCCGCTCATTGCTTACTATAAGGATTCGAGTATGCTGACGCAGCTACGGTTTTTCCCTTACATACAATTAGGTGTGATTGCTTTATTTTTACTCACTGCTTACGTTGGATTTAGTGCCGCTAGGAGGGCTGAGCAAGATCAAGTTTGGGTAGGTATGGCCAAGGAAACTGCGCACCAGCTAGGTACGCCCATTTCATCGCTAATGGCATGGACAGAGCTCATCAAAACCCGTTTCGATGCCGAGGATGATCCCTTGGTAGCGGAAATGGAAAACGACATTCAACGCCTGGAAATCATTGCCGATCGTTTCTCTAAAATAGGTTCTAAGCCACTTTTGGAAGATCACGTTGTCTTTGTGGTTATCAATAACTTTGTGAATTATTTTAAAGTAAGAGCTTCGGAAAAAATCAACTTCCAAATTACCGGTGATACCCAAGTAAGAGCCATGTTATCGATTCCTTTATTTGATTGGGTGATAGAAAACTTGTTGAAAAACGCAGTTAACGCCATTGATAACGATGGTACCATTACTGTAAATATCATTGAAAACCTCACCAAAGAGGAGGTGTTTATTGATGTTACCGATACTGGAAGGGGAATTCATCGATCGAAGTTTGACACTGTTTTTCAACCGGGCTACACTACCAGAAAAAGGGGATGGGGCTTGGGCTTATCGCTAACCAAGCGTATCGTAGAGAATTACCACCGAGGACAAATTTTCGTAAAAGAATCAGAAATAGGAAAGGGAACAACCTTCCGCATCATTTTAAAAAGCAGTATCACTTATGAACCAACCACAAACACCAGAATATCCCCGTTGGGCTGAAAAATACATTAGCCTAGTAGGTGATAGTGTAATAACAACACTAGCAGCACAGGCAACTGATTTCCCAAACTTTATGCGTGGTTTACAAGCTAAGGCAGATTATGCCTATGCACCCGGAAAGTGGACCATCAAAGAGTTGCTTGGACACATGATTGACACGGAACGCGTATTGGTGTACCGTTTAATGTGTATTACAAGAGGAGAAAAAGCTTCGTTGCCAGGCTTTGATGAGGATAGCTATGTAGCTCATGCTCATTTTTCGCAAAGCGAATTAGCAGACTTGGCAGAAGAATTTGGATTACTTAGAAAGGCCAATTTATTTTTGATTAAATCTTTAAATGAAGAAGAATTGAATAGAAAAGGCGTGGCAAATGATTTAGAAATTAGCGTTAGGGCCATAGTTTTCGTGTTAGCGGGGCATGTAATTCACCATCAAAAAATTATAGAAGAAAGATATTTATAGTCGAATTTGTAAAGTTTGTACGGTTACATTTTGACTTTTATTTTTGGCTTTAAACTTAACATATGATTTGGTTCAAAGAATTTACACCTGAACAATTAAATAGTAGGCCTAAAAACCATATTGGAGCATTACTTGGTATTGAGTTTACTGAAGTTGGTGCCGATTATTTAGTGGCTACTATGCCGGTTGATGAGCGTACGCACCAGCCAGCAGGAATTTTGCATGGCGGAGCTTCGGTGGTTTTGGCCGAAACATTGGGGAGCATTGCATCTTATATGTGCATTAATCCTGATAAGCACATTGCCGTTGGCTTAGAGGTGAATGCCAATCACATTAGGCCGGTAAGCAGTGGCTTGGTGAAAGGCATATGTAAGCCGCTTCACATAGGTGCAAAAACGCATCTTTGGGAAATCAAACTATATACTGATAAAGGCAAAATGAATTGCGTAAGCCGACTAACAGTAGCGATTTTGCCCAAACCACAAGGATAAGGGTGTATTACTAGCTTACATCAATATTTTAGCTCCTTTAAATTTCGCGTAGCGAGCAACAAAACTATTTGCTCTTGATTGTTGTTTTTGCCATAAATAACAATCATGGTAAGCACAGCTGATATCATTAATAATAGTCAATTGGTTTTTGTTAGTCCAGAAAAGGGAGGGATTTACCGTAAAGGCGCCCCTGGCAAGTTCAAATACGAAGATCATAAGGGAAACAAGGTTACAGATGCTGTTGCCCTGGAACGCATACAGAAACTGGTTTTACCTCCAGCTTGGACTAACGTTTGGATATCACCAAAGAAAAACGGCTACCTACAGGCTGTTGGCGTTGATGCCGCCGGACGCAAGCAATATCGCTATCATCAAGAGTGGGTAAACCGCAGATCAAACCATAAATATTTCCGGCTTTTGGAGTTTGGAAAGGCACTACCCAAAGCAAGGCTGCAAGTGGAAAAAGACTTACGTCGACGCAATTTCGATGAACGCAAAGTACTAGCGCTTTGTGTTAAAGTTTTGCAGGAAACTTTAATTCGAATTGGTACGGCCGCTTACGAAAAAAGTTATAATAGCTACGGCTTAAGTACTTTGAAGGACAAGCATTTGAAGCAAAAATCTAACGGTACATTTTTATGTTTTGTTGGGAAAAAAGGGGTGAGCCAAGAAGTTAAACTTACTGATAAACGCCTGGTGAAACTGGTTAAAAAAAGCCGCGATATTCCGGGGCAGGATCTTTTCCAATACTACGATGCATACAACGAACGGAGAGCGGTAGATTCGGGAATGATTAACCAATATATTAAAGAAATTACCGGTGATGATTTTACAGCAAAAGATTTTAGAACTTGGGGCGGGACTTTGGAAGCCTTGAGGCAGCTGGCTATTTGCAGTAACCAAAACCCAGAGATTTCTGCAAAAAAACATGTAGTTGCCGCATTAGATTGCGTAGCGGCTAAGCTGGGAAATACCCGTGCTGTTTGTAAAAGTTCCTATGTTTATCCCTTAGTGTTAGAAGCATTTGAGAAAGGCGAATTGAAACGTTACCTTAATAAAATTGCAGTAACGGAAGCTGATGAGAAAAAAGCCTTGAAAAATGACGAAGCTGTACTGATCAAGTTCCTCAAGGCGATGAACAGCAGTAAAGCTTAATGATAGCTTGGAGATTTGCGAAGTTTCTAAAACTTCGCAAATCTTACAGAATATAAAGGATCAAACTTATCCTTCGCAACGATGAAATCCATGCATTCGTCGCTAAAACGAAAAAACCACGGTGCTACAGCATCGTGGTTTCCTAAAATAGAAGTTCATTACTATGGTTGTTGGTCAAGCCACTTTTTCTCTATCACATAAGATGTGATCAAACCTAAACCGCCGAAGATGAAAATACTTCCGAAATAGATAGCTACTGCCTGTCCTTGTTCTGCATCCTTCATTTCGCTTCCAAAAACTCCTCTAACTGTAAATAATGCCACTAATAAACCTAAGCCTAGTCCAACCAATAACAGCCCAAATTTTAAACTGATAAATGGTTTTGGTGTCGCTTTTCTAAGTCCAGGATCAATTCCTCTTTCAATCATGGCCATCTTCTCTTTATTAATCAAATATCTGATGCCGAAAACCAAGGAGAATGAGCCTATAAATAGCACAATTGGTATTAATTCTTTGCCTCCCATAACTTTATAATTTTTTGTTAAATATTCTTTTTAATTTCTCTGAACCGTGTTCTGATAGCTATGACAACCTCAAAAAAAAATAGGTTACACCCTGCCATTAAAAAAGTTAATTTTGCCAGTACACTAAATAAATAATGAAATGAATTGGGTGATATTAATTATTGCAGGCTTATTTGAAGTGGCCTTCGCCTCTTGTTTAGGAAAAGTAAAAGAAACTTCTGGCACAGAGGCAGCTTGGTGGTTTGCTGGCTTTTTAATATCGCTAACTATTAGCATGCTTTTGCTTATTAAAGCAACACAAACTTTGCCCATAGGTACTGCTTACGCAGTTTGGACTGGCGTTGGAGCTGTAGGTACCGTACTAATGGGCATTTTCTTTTTTAAAGATCCGGTAAGTTTTTGGCGGGTGTTTTTCATTATCACATTAATAGGTTCCATTGTGGGCTTAAAGGCAGTTTCGCATTAATGTAATGGTTTTATAATTTATGGTTGCGGGTTTAGATGATTAGGCATTGCGGAGAGCATACGTGTAGTCAGTTAACCGGTTAATCAATTACACGATTAACCAATTACCCTACTCCAAACAAATTTGTAAATTGCTGTAACCCGAATTAAATACTTTGCGTCATAGTAAGTAATGCAGCAAATAGCCACAGATTTAGAACTCATCAACTCCATTTTAGCTGGAAATACGGCTAATTATGCCCTGTTGGTGGGCCGTCATCAACGGTTTGTTTTTACTTTGGCCTTGCGCTTTGCAAAAAATAGGGAAGATGCAGAAGAAATTGCTCAAGATTGCTTCATTAAAGCGTACAAAGCATTGGGAACTTTCAAACAAACTTCTAAATTTTCAACGTGGTTGTACACCATCACGTATACTACGGCAATGACCTATTTGCGAAAGAAAAAATTAAATTCGACTTCTATTGATGATGAAGAACAAGTGTTGCAGTTGCCCAATACCAACAACGCTTTTGATGCTGATTTAGTAGAAAGAAAATCTAACTATAAGTATTTAAACGAAGCCATAGCTATGCTTTTGCCTGATGATGCTGCCATTATTACACTTTTTTATAAAGCGGAGCAAAGTTTAGAAGAAATTGGCATTGCGCTTGCCATGGATCCTAACACGGTGAAGGTGAAGCTGCATAGAGCGAGACATCGTTTGAAAGATAAATTACAATTTTTGTTAAAAGATGAAACAAAGGAGTTAATATGACAATGCAAGAAGAACAACTTTGGAACTATATTGATGGCAATTGCTCTGAAACCGAGAAACTAGCTATCGAAGCTAAGCTAGCAACTGATGCTGCGTACAGCAATCTTTATCAGCAATTGCTTGAATTAAATCAAATGATTGCCGCAGAAACGGAAATTGATGAACCTTCCATGTCATTTATGCGGAACGTAATGGACAAAGTGCAGCATGAAATTGCTCCTGTCCAGCTAAAAACTCGAGTTGATTCCCGTATTATTTATGCCATCGGCGGATTTTTCTCTATTACATTGCTTGGGATTTTGGTTTATGCCTTCGCTACCGCAAAGTTTACGGTTGGCAAACTGATTCAATTTGATTTAGATGCTGACATAGACAAACTAATTAATCCAACGGTAATGATGGTTTTCGTGTTTGTGAATGCAGGTTTACTATTGGTTTATTTAGATTTTTATCTCCGAAAAGGATTGAAAAAGGTACAAAAAAAGGGAGAATAATTTCCAGTCATGGTCGGAAGATTTTTCTTCCGACTTTTTTGTTTTAAAGAGATTG
>NZ_QMHP01000005.1 GCF_003313335.1 Pedobacter zeaxanthinifaciens | reverse complement strand
CTACTGGCGCAACAGGTGCTACAGGTGCCGATGGTAAATCTGCATTTGAGGTTTGGCAGGCACTTCCTGGCAACGCTGGTAAAACAATTACGGATTACCTAGCAGCTATCACTGGTCCTACTGGCGCAACAGGTGCTACAGGTGCAGACGGTAAATCTGCGTTTGAAGTTTGGCAGGCACTCCCTGGCAACGCTGGTAAAACAATCACCGATTACCTAGCAGCTATTACAGGTGCAACGGGAGCCGCCGGTGCTGATGGCAAAACTATCTTGAACGGAGCAGGTGCGCCATCTGGTGCTACCGGTAAGGACGGTGATTTCTATATCGATCCTACAACAAATACAATCTACGGCCCTAAAGCTGGCGGCGTATGGCCTGCAGGCGTAAGCATAAAAGGTGCAGATGGGCAGGGCGGCGTTACCCAAGCAGGTACAGATATTGCAATTTCTGGTACAGGTACGGTAATTGATCCTTATATTGTATCTAATAAAATAACAGCTGATAATGGCTTAACTAAAACAGCTATTGGAGTTGTTCAATTAGGTGGCGCCCTAACAAACGTTACTAAAATTACTACAGACGCTACAAATACTTTAGCCATTGATGGCCTACAAACAGGTGCTAACACTGATAAAATTGTGGTAGCTGATGCTAACGGTGTATTGAGGTCATTGGATCAATCTACATTTGAAGTAGATCTAAGACTGGTTGGAAACAGTAATCATATTACAAAAGATGCAGGCTTAAATTTCGGGACTAGCTTGGCTGGAACGGGATATGCAAATATAGGTATAGGGTTGGATGTTTTCTCAAGCCCCCTGTTTAATTCCAGCGCAAATATAGGAATTGGATATAGTACTTTAAAAAATATCACTTTAGGTAGTGAAAACAATGGTATTGGTATTAAGGCATTAAGTGAGCTAACTACTGGAAATTTTAACACTGCAATGGGAACGGGGGCACAGCAGAACCTAACAACGGGCTCAGCTAACGTAGCGTTCGGGGGACAAGGCTTATATAATAACACAACAGGTGATAGTAATGCAGCTTTTGGTAGCGGAGCGGGCTATGGCTTACAAAATGGAAACGAGAATACATTTTTAGGTGCGAATGCAGGTGAAACTCTATCAAGCGGCAGCGGGAATGTTTATATTGGTAATCGGACTGGAAGTAACCAGTCATACATTGGTGAATCTAACCAGCTCTATATACATAATGTTTTTTCCGATAAACCATTGATTAAGGGCGACTTCTCAACTAAAGTACTAACAATCAATAATACATTGAAAGTAACAGACCTAAATAGTACAGCCACTGCAACAACCGGTAACCGACCGGTAGTGGCAGATGCTAGTGGCCAGTTAATGATTGGTACAGCCCCAACTCTAACAACCGCAGATAATGGCTTAACTAATACAGGTAGTAATATTCAATTAGGTGGCGCCCTAACAAACGTTACTAAAATTACTACAGACGCTACAAATACTTTAGCTATTGAGGGCCTACAAACAGGAGCAGCTACCAATAACCTAGTAGTAGTTGACGCTAATGGAGTGTTGAAAACCATTACACCTGCAACCCTTAGTGCAGCAAGCAATTGGTTGCTTAGCGGCAATGCTGGCACTAACCCTACTACTAACTTCATAGGTACTACTGATGCACAGCCATTGGCATTGCGTACCAACAATGCTGAACGTATGCGTATTTTGAGCAATGGTAAAGTAGGTATTGGCACTACCGTTCCAGCTGCAAGATTAGATGTGCAAACTGTAGCCGGTGAAAATGATATAGCACACTTCATCACTGGAGGTGTAACTACATCAAACATGGGTGAGGTATGGATTGGTAACGATTCTGGTGCATGGGCTTCCCTTGCTTCAGGTAATTCTATTTTTCAAATTAAGAATGTATCTACCTCAGGCGTATCATTACATGCTGATTTAGCCAATAACCGCATTGGTATTGGTAATACAGCACCTAGCAATAGCTTACACGTAACTGCAACTGCTGATCCACTACGTTTGGAAGGTTTGCAAACAGGTTTAGCAACTAATGATTTTATAGTTGCCGATGCAAATGGGGTACTTAAAAAGGTAAGTGCAAGCGCATTAACTGCCGACCTACGTGTAGTGGGTATGGATAACCACATTACCCAAGATGCGGGTGTAGGTGGTAACGGTAGCTCGGTAGGTACAGGTGCAAATAACCTAGCTATTGGAAAAAATGCCTTATTAAGCAATACCACTGGTATAGCCAACCTCGCTTTTGGAGCGGAAGCGTTGTTCTTCAACACCGATGGTGGAAGTAATGTTGCTCTTGGTGCAAGCAGTTTATTCAATTTATATAACGGTAATGGCAACCTTGCTTTGGGTAATCATAGCTTTGGTTTTTTATTAGAGGGTAGTAACAATATAGCGTTAGGTAACAACTCTGGAAATACCCTGACTAGAGGCAGTAATAACGTAATAGTAGGTTTTAATACGAATTCAATTGATCCCAACGGAAGCAATCAATTGAACATTATGAATAGCATATTTGGTAAAGATATGGGGTTGCTTCCAGGCACATTAGCAAGAATTGGTATCAACCAAACAGCACCAACCAATACCTTACATGTAACTGCAACTGCTGATCCACTACGTTTGGAAGGTTTGCAAACAGGCTTAGCAACTAATGATTTTATAGTTGCCGATGCAAATGGCGTGCTTAAAAAAGTAAGTGCAAGCGCATTAACTGCCGATGTACGTGTAGTAGGCACAAATAACCATATTTCGCAAGATGCGGGTGTGGGAAGTAATGGAACAGATGCTGGTACCGGTGCAAACAATATTGGAATTGGTATAAATAACTTCTCATCCATCACTATTGGTAGTGAGAACATCGCTATTGGTGGCGAAGTAATGAGTAAAAACACTGTAGGATCTCTAAATACTGCAATAGGACCATTTGCCCTACATGAAAATACTACGGGCTCAGAAAACGTTGCTATTGGAGGTGCGTTAACTAATAATACTACCGGTTTTGGTAACATAGGCATTGGTCAGGCTGGGCAGGGTATTATTACAGGAAACTATAACGTAGTACTTGGTTACGGCGCCCTACAGGGAGGCTCTGGTAATGGAAACAGAAACATAGTTGTTGGTGCTTACGCAGGTAATAATTTAACCACTGGTAGTAACAACTTAATTTTAGGTGATAATGCTAACGTGCCTTCTGCAACAGCTACCCATCAAATGAGCATCATGAATGCGATATTTGGCTCAGGGTTAAACGGTACTGTAACATCTCCTAAAGGTTCTATAGGTATCAACCAACCATCACCAACCAATACTTTACATGTAACGGCCACTGCTGATCCTTTACGTTTAGAAGGTTTGCAAGCAGGTTTAGCAACTAACGACATTATAGTAACTGATGCCAATGGCGTAATCAAGAAAGTATCTGCTGCAAGTTTTACAGGTGATTTACGCTTAGTGGGCATAGGTAATCATATTACCCAAGATGCGGGAAATAGTGCTAACGGTACTTCCGTAGGTTCAGGCGCAAATAATATCGGTATTGGGGAAAGTACCTTGTTTAGCAATACCGCTGGAAACGGTAATTTGGCTTTGGGTAATTCAAGCTTGTCTAATTTTACTTCAGGTGACTTTAACATTGCTATAGGTGATCGTGCTGCGCAAAATCTTACTTCAGGTAACAATAACATTAGTTTGGGTAAACAAACGGATGTGGTGAGTGCTACTGGCAGTAACCAATTGAATATCATGAACTCCCTTTTTGGTACTGATATGAACGGTTCGGCTGCTAGTCCAGCAGGTAAGTTGGGTATTAACCAAACAGCACCAACCAATACTTTACATGTAACGGCCACTGCTGACCCTTTACGTTTGGAAGGTTTGCAAGCTGGCTTAGCAACTGATGCCATTGTAGTAGCTGATGCTAACGGTGTATTGAAAACCGTATCTAATACCACATTCGCTATCAGTACGAAAACGGCTAACTATACGGCGTTAGGCACAGATGAAACCATTTTGGTTGATGCTTCAAGTGGTAACGTAACGATTACCCTACCTACTACTGTGGTAACTGGTAAAAAATACTATATCAAAAAAATAGATACTACATCAAATGATGTAATTGTTGACGGTGCAGGAGCTACAATTGATGGTAGCCCAAGTATTACCGGAAGTTTGGCTTACCAAGGTTGGGTATTACAATACAACGGTACAGCATGGTTTATCATTAGTCGTAACTAAGCATCTATTTAACAGGAAACTATGAAAAAGATAATATTTTTAAGCGTAGTGGGCATTTTTAGCCTACAATTTGCAAAAGCACAACAAGGTTTTGGTACCAGTACCCCTGATAAATCATCGGTGATTGATATGAAAGCAACCAATAAAGGTGCTTTACTGCCTCGTGTAGCTTTAACAGGCTTAGCTGATGTTACTACGGTGCCATCGGCGGCAAATAGCCTTTTAGTTTTTAATACAGCAACCGCAGGTGCTGCACCAAATGATGTAACACCCGGCTTTTATTATTGGGATAGCACCACTACCAAATGGGTGCGGTTAATGACCTCTCTCCCTGCCGATATTGGTGATTTACGCTTTATTGGCGTTAATAACCACATTTCGCAAGATGCAGGTGTGGGTAGCAATGGTACTTCTGTAGGTACTGGTGCAAATAATGTCGCTATTGGAAAAAATGCGCTTTCAAGTAATACCGTTGGTGGCAATAATATTGCTTTGGGGCTTGATGCCTTGAAAAGCAGTACCATGGGGGAGGCTAATATTGCTTTAGGACAATATACCTTGTCTAATTACACAGACGAGATTCCGAACATCGGAATTGGTTACAAAGCATTAAATGGTTTAGTAACAGGTGGTGAGAATCTTGGCCTTGGTGGTAACACCATGGAATTGTTGCAAGACGGGCATAGAAACGTCGCTTTGGGATTTAGAGCGGCAGAGAATTTGATTAATGGTCAAAACAACACATCGCTGGGCTTCAAGACTTTAGTAGTTGATCCAAATGGCAGCTACCAATTAAATATCATGAACTCCATTTTTGGTGTTGGTATGAATGGTGCAGTAGGTGCTCCAGCAGGTATGGTGGGTATTAACCAAACAGCACCAACCAATACCTTACATGTTACGGCCACCGCTGATCCTTTACGTTTGGAAGGTTTACAGGGAGGCTCAACCAGCGATCAAATATTGGTTGCTGATGGTAGTGGCGTAGTACGTACAATTAGTCCATCTAGCTTTGTAGCAGATTTACGTTTAGTAGGTACAAATAACCACATTACGCAAGATGCCGGTTTAGGCACTAGCGGCACTGTAATGGGCGGAATTAGCAACGTAGCTATTGGCGTCAATACTTTAGGCGGTGTAGGTACAGGTGCCGGCGGTACTGGAAATTTCGGTGACTATAACATTGCTTTAGGCGCGGAAGCGTTAGGCTCTAATTATACAGGTTCAAGAAATATTGGATTAGGTTATTACGCCTTGCGCTTTAATACCACTGGGCAAGACAATTTTGCAGCTGGTAGTAGTGCTCTAAATAGAAACGATAGCGGTAATCGTAATATTGCCATTGGTAAAGAAGCCTTGCCTTCTAATCTAACAGGTGAAGATAATATTGCGTTAGGTACAAACGCATTAAGGTTGAATGATGATGGTGCTGAAAACATTGCGCTAGGTGTAAGCGCCTTATACTTTAATGTGGGCGGTTCTTACAACATTGCCTTGGGGCACAATAGCGGTTTTAAAGTGACGGGCTCCAATAACTTTACGGTGGGTAACCGTGCAGATGTGGCAAGGCCTGCCGATGATAACCAAATGAACATTAAAAATACGTTATTTGGTACAGGCATGAACGGTACTTTGGCAGCTCCGGCTGGTTTAATTGGTATCAACCAACCATCGCCAACCAATACCTTACACGTAACAGCCACTGCTGATCCTTTACGTTTGGAAGGCTTAACCACTGGTTCAGCTTCTAATGATGATGTAGTAGTAGCTGATGCCAATGGCGTAATCAAGAAAGTACCAGCTGTTGCTTTTACTTCAGATTTACGTATGGTAGGCGTTAATAATCACATTAGTCAAGATGCTGGTAATGGTGGTAACGGTACTTCGGTAGGCAGCATAGGAAATGATAATATCGCTATTGGTCAACTCAGTTTATTTTCTAATGCGAGAGGAGGCCAAAATGTTGCATTGGGTCTTGCTGCACTGATGTCCAACGATTCTGGTTCTGAAAACATCGCCATAGGTGCAGGTACACTTTCCAGTAACGTTGATGGGGCCTACAATATCGCTATTGGTGCCATGTCTTTAACTGCTAATGCCTTAGGGAATAATAACATAGGCTTTGGTGTTAGTTCCTTACTTAAACACACTAGCGGTGATCGCAATATTGCGGTTGGGGATAGCACTTTAATTCATCATATCACAGGTGAATCTAATGTTGGCTTAGGTTCTCGTGCTTTAACAAACCTAACTTCAGGTAACAACAACGTTAGTTTGGGTTATCGAACAGATGCGGTGAGCGCTACTGGCAGTAACCAATTGAACATCATGAACTCCATTTTTGGTACCGGCATGAACGGTTCGGCTGCTAGTCCGGCAGGTATGGTGGGTATCAACCAAAATGCACCAAGCAACGCCCTGCATGTAACGGCCACTGCTGATCCTTTACGTTTGGAGGGTTTACAAACAGGAAGTTCAACCAACGATATCATTGTAGCTGATGCCAATGGCGTAATTAAAAAAGTAGCTGCAACCACCTTTACGAATGATTTGCGTGCCATAGGTAGCAATAACCACCTTACCCAGGATGCCGGTGTAGGCGGCAATGGTACTTCATTGGGTACCGGCGCAGATAATTTAGCCGTGGGTAGTGGAACGTTAGCGGCTAACACCACCGGTTTTAGCAACATTGCTTTGGGTTCTAAAGCCTTAAGAGCAAATACTACGGGTAGCGATAACGTAGCTAATGGTTTTGCTGCCTTAGTATTAAATACTACCGGAGCAAGCAACGTGGCCATAGGAACTAATGCTTTGGCAAATAATACTACGGCAAATTTCAACAGTGCTGTAGGTTTCAATACTTTAGCTAAAAATACTACTGGTACAGGTAACTCTGCATTTGGAGTTAATGCATTAGGCGATAATACAACAGGTAGCTTTAATACCTCAATCGGCCAGTCGTCATTGAGGAGAGTCACTACAGGTTCTACAAACGTTGCAGTAGGTACTGATGCTTTACTAAAAAATACAACGGGAAGCGGTAACACGGCTTTGGGTAACGGGGCCTTGTCTAATTTAACTTCTGGCGATTCCAATATTGCTTTGGGTGACCGTGCCTTGGAAAACCTCACTTCAGGTGATAACAACATTAGTTTGGGTAAACAAGCAACAGCAGTAAGCACTACCGGCAGTAACCAACTGAACATCATGAACTCCCTTTTTGGTACCGGCATGAACGGTTCGGCTGCTAGTCCGGCAGGTAAGTTGGGTATCAACCAAAATGCACCAAGCAACGCCCTGCATGTAACAGCCACTGCTGATCCATTGCGTTTGGATGGTTTGCAAACAGGAGCTTCAACCAACGATATCATTGTAGCTGATGCCAATGGCGTACTTAAAAAAGTGACTTCAACTACATTTACTGATTTACGTGCCATAGGTAGCAATAACCACCTTACCCAGGATGCAGGTGTAGGCGGCAATGGTACTTCATTGGGTACCGGTGCAGATAATTTAGCCGTGGGTAGCAATACTTTAGCGGCTAACACTACTGGTTTTAGCAACATTGCTTTGGGTTCTAAAGCCTTAGCAGTAAATACTACCGGAGCAAGCAACGTGGCTATGGGAACTAATGCTTTGGCAAGTAATACTACGGCAAATTTCAACAGTGCGGTAGGTTTCAATACTTTAGCTAAAAATACTACTGGTACAGGTAACTCTGCATTTGGAGTTAATGCATTAGGCGATAATACAACAGGTAGCTTTAATACGGCAATCGGCCAGTCGTCATTGAGGAGAGTCACTACAGGTTCTACAAACGTTGCAGTAGGTACTGATGCTTTACTAAAAAATACAACGGGAAGCGGTAACACGGCTTTGGGTAACGGGGCCTTGTCTAATTTAACCGCTGGCGATTCCAATATTGCTTTGGGTGATCGTGCCTTGGAAAACCTCACTTCAGGTGATAACAACATTAGTTTGGGTAAACAAGCAACAGCAGTAAGCACTACCGGCAGTAACCAACTGAACATCATGAACTCCCTTTTTGGTACCGGCATGAACGGTTCGGCTGCTAGTCCGGCAGGTAAGTTGGGTATCAACCAAAATGCACCAAGCAACGCCCTGCATGTAACAGCCACTGCTGATCCATTGCGTTTGGATGGTTTGCAAACAGGAGCTTCAACCAACGATATCATTGTAGCTGATGCCAATGGCGTAATTAAAAAAGTAGCTGCAACCACCTTTACGAATGATTTGCGTGCCATAGGTAGCAATAACCACCTTACCCAGGATGCCGGTGTAGGCGACAATGGTACTTCATTGGGTACCGGTGCAGATAATTTAGCCGTGGGTAGTGGAACTTTAGCGGCTAACACTACTGGTTCTAGTAACATTGCTTTGGGTTCTAAAGCCTTAAGAGCAAATACTACAGGTAGCGATAACGTAGCTAATGGTTTTGCTGCCTTAACAGTAAATACTACCGGAGCAAGCAATGTGGCTATGGGAACTAATGCTTTGGCAAGTAATACTACGGCAAATTTCAACAGTGCTTTAGGTTTCAGTACTTTAACTCATAATACTATCGGTACAGGTAACTCTGCAATTGGAGCTAATGCATTAAATGATAATACAACAGGTAGCTTTAATACGGCAATCGGTCAATCGTCATTAAGAAAAAATAATACAGGCTCTACAAACGTTGCAGTAGGTAATGATGCTTTACTAAAAAATACAACGGGAAGCGGTAACACGGCTTTGGGTAACGGGGCCTTGTCTAATTTAACTTCTGGCGACTCCAATATTGCTTTGGGTGACCGTGCCTTGGAAAACCTTACTTCAGGTACTAATAACATTAGTTTGGGTAAACAAGCAACTGCAGTAAGTGCTACTGGCAGTAACCAACTGAACATCATGAACTCCCTTTTTGGTACTGACATGAACGGTTCGGCTGCTAGTCCGGCAGGTAAGTTGGGTATCAATCAAAATGCACCAAGCAACGCCCTGCATGTAACAGCCACTGCTGATCCAGTTCGTTTTGAAGGTTTGCAAAAATCAGTTTCAACAACTGATATTCAGGTTGTTGCGGGTAGTGATGGCGTATTGAAAGTGAGAGAAGGCAGCTATGCCGCTATTAAAAGTGTGATAGCTGATTATACTGTTGTTTCAACTGATCGTACTTTGCTAGTGGAGTGTGGTGCCGTGGCCAGTACATTAACCATAACACTGCCAGATCCTACAACTTGCGCCGGCCGAGAATTAATTATCCGTAGGACAGATTTAGTTGGCCCTACAAAGAGCATTACTTTCTCCCGCTCTATTGCGCCAGACACAGCTCCAGCAAATGCTTATACTAATGTAAATACTAATGGTACAATTTGGATCCAAAGTGATGGTACAAAATGGTGGCAAATTGCAAGAACATTATAAGTTTTTACCAATAATTAAATTGATATGAAAACACAGGGAATTAAATCGATATATCTGTTAAGCACGGTAATCTTTAGCTTTGCCGTTGCGCAAGTGAAAGCTCAGCAGCCACTCAAAGTGGGTTCTAATTTCATGCAGGTGTCACCAAGTGCAATTTTTGAGGTAGAGGCTGCTAACAAGGGCATCTTGATTCCTCGTATTGCCCTAACTAGTCTATTGGATGTTACTACGGTGCCCACGCCGGATAATAGCTTGTTAGTTTTCAATACCAATACTACTTCTGATCTAAGCCAAGGATATTACTATTATAGCGATAGTGATAAAAAATGGATCAGGTTACTTACTTCGGTAGCACAGGCAGATGTCCGCGTGGTAGGTGATGCTAATCACATTAGCCAAGATGCGGGTGTGGGTGGAAATGGTACTTCTGTAGGTACTGGCAGTGGAAATATTGCGATTGGGCTTAAAGCTTTGAATAGCAATACTAACGGTGTAGATAACGTTGCGTTAGGGCAACAAGCATTGAAATCAAATACCAGTGGTTATTTAAATATGGCAATTGGTGCTAATGCTTTAAATGCAAATACCGATGGTGCTTTTAATGTTGCCTTGGGAGGAATTGCATTGTCTTCAAACACATCGGGCAAAGGTAACGTGGCGGTGGGCACTTCAGCATTATCTGTTAGTACAGCAAGCAACAATACGGCCTTGGGTAATTCTACCTTAGTTAAAAATACTACCGGTGCTGCAAATGTGGGTTTAGGTGCCGAAAGTTTACTGAACAACACTACGGGAAATAACAACCTAGCCCTAGGTTACCAAAGCGGTAAAAATATCACCACGGGTAGCAATAATTTGGCTATTGGTAACGCCGTGGATTTACAAAGTGCCACTGCTGATAACCAAATGAACATTAAAAATACCATCTTCGGAACGGGAATGAATGGCTCATTGGCCTCGCCAGCGGGTGCTATCGGTATCAATCAAAGTGCACCAACAAATACCCTGCATGTTACGGCAACTTCCAATCCTTTACGCTTGGATGGTTTAACAGCAGGAGCTACTTCTGATAAATTGTTGGTTGCTGATGTAAATGGTGTGGTGAAAACCGTAACCACAGGTGCAATTAATTCGTCGGAGTGGCATATTACAGGTAATGCTGGTACAAGTGCGTCGAGCAACTTTTTGGGAACTACAGATGCGCAACCTTTGGTGGTACGTACCAATAATATAGAACGTATACGTTTGTCAAGCAGCGGCGATTTAGGTATTGGAACTACGTCACCTTTGTCTCGCTTGGATGTACAAACGGCATCAGGTAAAAACGATGTAGCTAGGTTCATTACTGCTGGTAACACCACCTCCACAATGGCGGAGCTTTGGATTGGTAACAACAGCGGAACTTGGACATCGTTAGCAGCTGGAAATAATTTATTTCAAGTGAGGAATTTAACAACCAGTGCTGTTTCGCTTCATGTGGATTTAGCGAACGATAGGGTAGGTATAGGAAGCACTAGCCCAACTTCTAAATTAGAGGTAAATGGCGCTGTTACTAACACTACAGCCTTCAATGCCGGTTTATCTACCACTATTGATTTTAGCAAAAGTAATTTAGCCTATACAACGGCCAATCCAGGCAGTTTCAACTTAACTGGAATGAAAGATGGCGGAACGTATACGCTGGCAGTGCAGGGACAAACAGCAGGTACGGCGGTATTTTCAGGGTCAAATCCAGCAAGTACAGCGCTTACTTTTAAAAGTCCTAATAACAGCTTAACTATCAACGGTACCGATACAGTCTATACCTTTTTGGTGATGGGTACTACCGTTTATTTTTACATGACTCCAGGAATATAAAATAGGTAAAAACAATGCATTATATGTTCAAGAAATATGTTTTGCTGCTTAGCATTTGTTTAAGTTGGCTGGGGCTGGTTAAAGCTCAGGTAGCGGGTACGCCCTATATGCCTATGACTAAATTAAATGCGGTAACATTCGACTTTACAGGAGCCATACAAAGCTGGACGGTTCCCAGTGGTGTAACTAAGGTAATGGTTGACGTTATGGGCGCTCAAGGCGGACCATGGCTTACTAAAACTGGCGGAAATGGCGGCAGGGTGAAATGTTACTTTAATGTTAGCCCTGGCGATGTATTATTCATTACCGTTGGTGGTACACCAGTATCGCCAAATTTTGATGTTCCAGTATATGGATTTGCGGGTACTGGGGGTTCGGCAAGCTTCGCGGGTAGTACCAGTGCAGGAGCTGGCGGAGGTTTAAGCGCAGTATCAACGGCTTCTCCAGTAACACAGGCTAATGCCATAGTGATTGCCGGCGGCGGTGGCGGTGCATCCTCCTACTTAGGCGGTGCCGGTGGCGGTACCAGTGGTAGCAGATCTCCTGGTGATTATGGAGGAGTAATCGTTGGTGGTCGCGGTGGTACCGCAACGGCAGGTGGCGCTGGAGGTACAGCCTTTGATGCTAACAGTACTAGTCCAACAGCAGGTGCAGCAATTACCGGTGGCAACGGTGGAATACCTAAAACGCCCTTAACAAGTGGGTGGAGCGGTGGTGGTGGCGGCGGTGCAGGCTTTTTTGGCGGTGGCGGCGGTGCTGGTGGCGGCGGTGCCAAAGGCGGCGGTGGGGGAGGTTCTTCGTGGACTAAATCAACTGTACAAGCTGAAGGATTAATTAACATAGGTGATTACAACAGTGGCAATGGAAAAGTCATCATTTACTATTGGAAATAAAAGAAACAAAGAAAAATAGCTAATCAATATTATTTATCATCAAACAATTATGAAAACAACAAACATCAAAAAAATTAAATCTCTAATCATTCTTATCGCATTTTTTTCGCTACCTGGTTTTGCAAAAGCACAATTGGCCATTATCAATAGCCAAAAAGTATTAGCAAGTATGAAAGAATTTGCAAAAATCGACACACTGGTAGCAAAGGAAACAGCTACCTATCAAATTGACTATAACAAGAAGCAGCAGGCCTTAAATCAGCTCATCGTAACAGCGGATAGCTTAAATAAGATAGATCAAAAAAGTGAAGCTACTACAAAAGCAATTACTAAGGCACAAACTGCAGATAAAGAACTGAAAAGCTATGCAGAGCAAGCAAACAAAAAAATTGCTGACTACAAACAACTGCTTTCTAAACCTTATACAGATAGGGTAATGACGGCAATCAAAACCGTAGCAGCCCGTGGCAAATTTATGCAAGTGCTAGATAGTTCGTCAGCAAACTTGCTTTACATCAATCCTCTTTCAGATATCACAGATCAGGTGATTAAGGAATTGAAAATGAAATAGAAAGCAATTCTTTAACGCTGCGGTATAAAAAGACAAGAAATGAAAAAAACACTACTCATATTAACATTGCTTGCTTGCTGGTCAATCAAAACTTGGGCGCAAGCAACCACTTACATTAATGGCGCATTTGACATTAATGCAGGTATGCCAGTAACCTGGTATGGCGATGTTACTTTTGGCCCTAATGCTGTAGTATATATAGAAGATGGCGCCACAGCAATATTTTATGGCAAAAACATGGTAGTTAGTGCCGGTGCCACTTTTATTGCACTGCCTGGTAACGGTCAAACGGGTACTGGCAAAATTATTTTTAGGGCCAACAACCCGCTGTATCCCGGTTATCCATTGCAGCAAACGCTAAATGGGGGGTATGCATCAGGTTTAAATCCAACTATACCTAATATTGAAATCGACAATACCGATGGGCTATCCTTAACTGGAAATGTAAGAGTGAGCAATACTGTTACTTTTACAAAAGGCCATTTGTTCCTAAATAATTTCAATCTCGTACTTGATGATGATGCCACATTAAACGCTTACGATGTGACCAAACACGTTGTAACTAATGGTAGTGGCGTAATTGTTAAAGAGAATTTACCTTATGGAACATCCTTCCAGTTCCCTGTTAGTATTGCAGGCTTAGATTTTACGCCGGCCACGGTAACTAATCAAATTGCACCGCGAAATATCAGCGTTCAGGTGAAAAATTATGCTGGTAGTCCTTCAAATGAATCTGTATTTGTAACCAAAGGGATGGATAGGACTTGGCAAATTAGCAGTAACACCGCTGGCGCAGCTAATGTGAGCTTACAACACAATACGAGCAACAATACTAACGGTACAGGTACTAATGAAGCTAACTTTAGAAACTCCCTTGCTTATGTAAGTCAGCAAATAGTAACTGGCGTTTGGACCGCTAGCTGTACCGGTGCGGATGGGGGTTCCCCAATTAGTGTCACTAGCGGTAACAACGTCAATCTTCCAAATACGGTAGATCCAACCGCATTTTTCACTAAAAGATCAGTGGAATGCGTTGATTTGGCTGTAACAAAATCGGTGAATAACGTAACACCTTTAGTGGGTTCAAATATCACCTTTACGGTTACTGTGAATAATAAAGGCGTAGTTGACGCAACCGGCGTTAGAGTGGACGATTTGTTGCCAACGGGATATACCTTTGTTTCATCTACAGTGAGCGCAGGAAGTTACAATGCGGCAACCGGCGTATGGAGTGTTGGTAATTTAGCCAATGGAGCTACTGCAACCTTAACTGTTACTGCTACTATTAAAGCTAGTGGGAACTATACAAATACTGCTGTAGCTAGTGGTGATCAAACCGATCCGGATTTAACTAATAATACCGCCACAGCCACACCAACTCCTGGTGCTTTACAAACTGACCTTAGCGTTCAGAAAACAGTGGACAATGCCGCTCCGTTTTTTGGCTACAATGTAGTTTTTACCGTTACGGCGAAAAACTCGGGGCCTCAAAATGCTACAGGTGTAGCTGTAACGGATTTATTGCCTAGTGGGTACACTTTCGTAAGTGCAACCTCAAGCACAGGCACTTATGTTCCTGGTACTGGCGTATGGAGCATTGGCAATTTAGCTAATGGGGCTTCGGCTACATTAACGGTTACGGCAACAGTAAAATCTGCCGGACCTTATGCTAATACAGCTACCATTACCGGACTTGAGCTTGATCCTGTACCGGGTAATAACACAGCTACCGCCACGCCTATACCTAATGCAGCTACAGTTGATTTAAATATTGTAAAAACTGCTACCGCTACTGGTACATACGTAGGACAGGAATTTGAATACACATTACGCGTAACAAACGTAGGTGCTAACCTAGCAAACGGAGTAGCGGTATCGGATATTTTAGCTGGACAATTGGAGTATATTTCTACTATAGTGAGTTACGGATCTGTTAGTTACAATACAGGTAACAGAACCCTTACTTGGAATGTAGGAAGTTTAGCCGCAGGTGCATCAGTTAATATCATCGTGAGGGTTAAATCAAACCAAGCGGTAAGCATTTCTAACACTGCAATTGTAAGTAGTACCGAAACAGATATCGATTTAGCCAACAATACTTCTACCGTAGTGAAGGATATTTTGGATATCCACCTGCCAAATATTATCACTCCTAATGGAGATGGAAAGAATGACACGTTTGTGGTGCCAGGCTTGGAGAAATATGCTGAAAATTCGCTTACCATTTACAACAGATGGGGAAATCAGGTTTGGAAAAGTACAGGTAAAACGTATAGAAATGAATGGGATGGAAGAGGTTTGAATGGTGCTACTTATTTCTATGTACTGCGTTTAAAAGACAGTTCTGGTAATTGGCAAGTGATGAACGGTTGGGTAACACTAACTAAAGATTAATTAACGCATAAAACATTTACAATGAAAAAGATATTCACGTTAGGTTTATTATTGTGCGCTACTGTTTGGGCTAAAGCCCAACAGGATGCACAATTTAGCCAGTATATGTTTAACGGGGTTTATATTAATCCCGCTTATGCTGGCTATAAAGAAGAGCTTAACTTACATAGTTTTTACAGAAGGCAATGGACAGGTATTAAAGGAGCGCCGCAAACAGCTTCCTTGGCAGTTGACGCAATTGCTAACGAAGGAAATGTGGGCATGGCCTTTCAAGTTGCTTCTGACAAACTGGGAGCTATTGGTAGCCTTTCGGCTTATGCCAGTTATGCTTATCGTTTAAGGGTAAACTATGATGAAAGCACGAGACTAGCTTTTGGAGTAGGTGTGGGCGTTGTGCAGAACAGCTTAGATGGGGCCTTATTTGACCCTGTTAACCCAGATGACCCCAATATTCCCAAAACGGTAGAACGTAGTTTAGCGCCAGATGCGAGAGTTGGAGCCTTTTTTTCCAATGAAAGATGGTATGCAGGCTTCTCGGTAGATAATCTAGTAGCGCATTACCTGATTGCTAAAAATACAACCTCGCCATTTTTCCCTATACCTAAACCGCATTATTATCTCACTGGAGGTATGATGATCCCTTTGAATGAAGTAGTGCAAATTAAGCCTTCTTTTTTATTAAAGGATGATAGAGGAGGACCAACCAGTTTAGACCTCAACGCCTTTGTACTATTTAATGATAGGATATGGTTGGGCGGAAGTTATCGTACAGCTGTTAAATTGTATGATAAGGCCTACTTACAGAAGGATTTAGCTAAAGCAAATTCGATAGTGGCCATGGCTGATTTTTTAATAGGAACTAGGCTCAGGGTAGGGTACGCTTATGATTTTGCTATCGGCGCCTTATCTGGAACAAGTGGAGGTTCGCATGAAATTTCTCTGGGATTTTATTTCCAGAAAAACAAGGTACGGATGATGTCGCAGCGATATTTCTAGGTGTAGGATACGTGTAACAGATAACAAATACCTCAGGCATTATCAGATCTTTTGAAAATAAAACTATACAACACAATGAAAAGAAATACCATTGGTTTCATTCTTTTTGCAGTAATTTTTTGGTCACTTCCGTCGGTAGTTAAAGCGCAATTTGTGCTGAAAGAAGCTGATGCTCAGTTTGAACTTTATAATTACGAAAAAGCAATTGAGCTATATACGCAAGCCTATCAAAAGAAAAAGACAGTGGTGGCTGCCGAACGTTTGGCAGAATGCTATAAACAATTACGAGATTTTAAGCAAGCTGCCAGTTGGTATGCAATTTTAACGACAATGAAAGGCGTGCAACCCGAAGCTTATAAATCGTATGCAGAAATGTTACGAGCCAATTCAATGTATGGCGAAGCTAAGGAGCAATACGCAAGGTATAACCGGATGGTGACTCAGCCTACGCCAGAACTTTCGGCACAAATTGCCAAGTGGTTGGTTTCTTGTGATTCTGCTGCAAGCTGGATGGAGCGTCCAAAAGATGTGGAGATATATAACCTTAAAGAGGTGAATAGTGCTAAATCTGACTGGGCCGCAGTAGTTTATAACAATGGTTTAGTATTCACATCTGATCGGGACTTTTCAAGCGTTTCTGAGAAAACGTCAAAATCCTTCCTTAAGTTGGATCGAACTCAGCTTCCTAATAACAAGGTTTACGGTTGGACAGGTAATGGATATCTTAAGCTATTCCAGAAAGATGAAAAAGGAAATATTCAGTTGTTTCCAATAAATATTTCTGGTACTGGATATCATATTGGTTCTGCTACGTTCAGTGCTGATGAGAAAGAGGTATACTTTACGCTAAGTCGTATTCCAAAAAATGTACGCCTTGAGCGTAATGTAGCCAATACGATAAATATTGAAATCTACAGCAGTAAAAAAAATGGGGATACTTGGTCAGAACCGGTGCCTTTCAGGTACAATAACGTACTCGAATGGTCTGTAGGCGATCCTTTCCTTTCTGCGGATGGGAAGCAGCTTTATTTTGTGTCAGATATGCCTGGAGGTAAGGGAGGTACAGATATTTACGTTTGTAACCGGACTGCTGATGGTAAGTGGGGAGCTGCGTTAAATCTTTTTATGGTGAACAGCATCGGCAATGAGCGTACTCCTTTTGTACAAGGAGATATGATGTACTTTTCATCTGATGCAGGCTTAGGTATGGGTGGTTTAGACATTTTTAAAGCCAATGCTAAAACAGGACTGGTAACTAATTTAGGCTACCCATTCAATTCGCCACAAGACGATTTTGGTTTTAGATTGACAGGTAAATTGAAAGGTTATTTTTCGTCTAATAGAGAAGGAGGCAATGGTTCTGATGACATCTACAGTTTCATAGAAAAAGAGAAGCCTACCATTTTGGTGCAGGGCAAGGCACTTGATAAGGAAACTGGTAAGCCATTAACTAACGCCCTTATTACATTGCGAAAAGCTGGAGGCGAACCTATTAGGCTGCAAACCGACGCAGAAGGAAATTATCAATTTAACGTGGAAGAAGGTGTTCAATACGAAGTAACAGCGGATAAACGTAATTATAGGGCTGCTGTAATTAACCTGTCTTCAAGTTCTGCCAAAGATGGAAAAATTGAACAACCGCTTTACTTGGTGCCAATTGTTGAAAATATGCCTATAAGGATAGAAAATATCTTCTATGATTTTAACAAAGCAAATATTAGAAAAGACGCTGCAGTTGAGTTGGACAAGTTGGTAACGATTATGAAAGAAAATCCAACAATGTGGATTGAGATAAGCTCTCATACGGATAGTAGAGGTGACGATCAGTTGAACATGAGGTTGTCACAAGCTAGGGCAAATGCAGTAGTTAAATATTTAGCTAGTAAAGGCATTAACAAAATACGCATGCAAGCGAAAGGCTACGGCGAATCTATGCTGATAAATAATTGTGCAAACGGTGTGAAATGTAGCATTCAAGAACACCAGTTAAATAGAAGAACTGAATTTAAAATAATTAAGCAATAAAGGTAAATGTTTTTAGGGTAATATGGTGTCCGGCGGTTCTGTCGGCACCATTGCTTAAACATTGAATATTTCGCAGCTAGTTTTCATAAATAGATGAGGAGATGGTGTTCGGTAGCACTAACCAGCTGCCGGCACCATTAATTACAAAAGTAGTTGTGTTTTTTTTGGGCTTTTTATAAGAATTAATATAAGTGATGTTTGATAATTAAGTTTTATCGGCAGCACTACTTTAGATCTAGCTTTGATGTTTATGGCTAGTTTTTCATAGATAGATGAGAGATGGTGTTCGGTAGTGTTAAAACTACCGGCACCATTAATTACCGGAGGTAATTAATTTAACTGCTAATTTTTCATAGGAATAGTTGAGGATGTGGTGTCTAATAGCTCAGGCTGTTAGCACCACTATTCAAAAGCGCTGTATTTCCATGAGTTTTGATAGATTTTTATTGACGTTCTCGAGATAGATCATCCTAATTACGTGTTTTAGCGCTAGTGTACACACTAGGCACTTATAGCTTATTTTAAAAGAGTATTTACTTCAAGCATATAATCACCTATGAAGTTGAAAGTTATTATTACAGGGGCACAAGGGCTGGTAGGTCAGGGTGTATTATTAAAATGTCTTGAAAGCCAAGTTATTAGTGAAGTACTAAGTGTCGGCAGATGGCCGGCAGGGGTTAAACATCCTAAATTAAAGGAGCTTATTGTTGGGGATTTATTGGAACTTGATGAATATGAAGATGTTTTGACTGGTTACCATGCATGCTTTTATTGTGCCAGGATCATTCCCCTAGGTTTAGATAATGAATTGTACGCTAAATTTGAGATAGAGCCTGCATTAAGTTTTACATCTCGCTTGCTAGTGCTGAATCCAAATATGGTGCTTAGCTTTTTATCGAAATATAATGGTAAAGATAACAAAAGCGGCTACGGTAAAATCAATCACATGGTGGAGGCGGCTTTAGCTAAAATCATTTTCAGAAAAGTATTTTTCTTCCGTACTCGAACTGTTGTACCCATTCCCAAGCAAAACAACGTTTTCTTCCTATTCCGACTTTTAGCCTATTCATACCCAATTTTAAAATTAGTAGCACCTAATAAGGTTAATACTTCGGGAGAAATAGGCGCTGCAATGATCAATTCCCTAATCACAGAATGTGAGAAAAGAAAATTAGACGCCAGAGAAATCAGATCATTGGCCGCTAAAAATGTGGCATTGGATAGCCAAAAAGACGCATTTATTCATTTGGTACAAGAGTAATAAGTAGAAATTCGTTAAAGAGCGGAACGCTGTTGTTGCATTACTTTCTACTTCATTTATTACAGCTATAAAATAGCACGGTCTTTAAGCAGTGCTTGGATTATCATTTACCGCTGCTTTGTTTTCAACATAAGGTTTTTAACTTTGCGTATGTCCATTACAGAGCAAAAAAATAATCCCTTGCATGGTAAAACGTTAGCACATATCCTCACGCAGCTACAAGAACATTACGGCTGGGCTGAGCTGGGTTATCTTTTACGCTTTAATTGTTTTATTAAAGATCCCAGCATCAACTCAAGTTTAAGGTTTTTAAGAAAGGAAGATTGGGCTAGAAAACAAGTGGAACAGTTATACATAGCTACTTTCTATAATAAATGAAAAAGGCATTTTTTATCATTTCGTTGAGTCTTATTTTGCTTTCGAAAGTCAATGCCATTGCGGCAACTTTTAATGCAGATAAGAAAATACTCATTTTTTCCTTAACTAAAGGATTTCGTCATAAATCCATTAGCAACGGGATTATTGCGATTCAAAAACTTGGAAGTGAACACGGATTTCAGGTAGATACTTCTGAAAGTGTTTTGAGTTTTACAAAAGAAAATTTAAGTAGATATCGTTCCATTATTTTCTTAAACCCAACTGGTTCTAATGTATTTAACGAACAGCAAAAACAAGCACTTGTTGATTATATCCATAATGGTGGTGGTTTACTGGGCATACACGCAGCTACGGATTTTTGTTATGAATGGGAATGGTACGGCAAGTTAATTGGGGCTTATTTTGTTAGCCATCCAAAAGTGCAGTCGGCAAAGCTAATTACTACAAAAACTCATCGCCAGTTAATGAAAAAAATACCCTCAGAGTGGCAACATACTGATGAGTGGTACAATTTTAAATCTTTTAATAAGCAGGTTAAAGTGCTTATGCAAGTGGATGAAAATTCTTATGAAGGAGCCAAAATGAATGGTTCACACCCAATAGTTTGGTATCATCATTTTGAGGGTGGAAGGGTATTCTATACAGGTTTAGGACATACTCCGGAAAGTTATACTAACGAGGTATTTCTTCAGCAATTGCTAAATGCAATAGAATGGACCATGGGTAAATGAGCCATCAATAATAGCTTTTTTACAGTGCTATTCAATAAAGTTTTAGCTTAATTAGATAAGGCAATGATAAGATTAAATGAAGATACGCCCTTAGATGTACTTAACGAAATTAAAAAAGGCAATTTCGTTACGGATACTTTCAGTAAAACGGGAATAGTAGATGAGGTAAAAATTGATGATGATGGCTTATATAGGATATACCATTTCATTTTAGTAACAGGTCGAGTTATCACGGTAAAGAGGTAATAGAGCTATATTTCGGCTGCATTAATTTAAGGTTTTTATTCAAAACCAGCAGCTATTGAGTGAAAATTAAGCGCTTTTTTTTGCCATTGCGGCGGGTAAATTTATTCCCCAAGTGAGGTTTTTTTTTCTTAAAAAAAGATATTAACTTTGTTAAGTATTAATTTTCTTTCTAAAAGATGGTTTTTTAAAGTGGCACAACTTTTGAAAACTGATGCTTAAACATAAACATTGTAAAGGTATACATCTCCCCTTGACTTGTTGAGTTTTAAGTATATAAGATTTTAAAGAGAATTACTATACGAATTCAAAGCTTATTGTAAGATAGAATTTTAGAAAGTTTTGCTTTCTTCTGCCCCAATTTGCTTTTGGATTGAATAACACCTATTGAAAAACATACTTCTGACCAATGAAACTAGTTAAATGCCTAGTTGTTGTTGCTGTTAGTTTGACCTCCTTTTTATCTGTAACTGCACAGGTAAAGATTGGATCCAATCCTACAGTAATCAACTCTAACACTATCCTTGAGCTGGAAGCCGATAACAAAGGCTTGTTACTTCCACGTGTAGCTTTAACTTCTACCGACAGCGCTTCGCCATTGACCGCTTTTGTTCGCGGTATATTTATTTACAACACTGCTTCCAGTGGTGCGGGTACAACCGCTGTTAGTCCCGGTGTTTACTATTCTGATGGTTTAAGATGGGTACGTTTGGAAAATAATTCTCCTTTTAGCTCCTTTTGGAGTTTAAACGGTAACTCCGGTACTAATCCTGCAACAAATTTCCTTGGCACTACCGACAATAAGCCCTTAATATTTAAAACCAATAATGTTGAAGCTTTAAGAGTTTTAAGCGATGGTAAAATTGGTGTTAATACCGCTAACCCAACTACAGCTTTAGATGTTAATGGCGAATTAAAGGTGCGGACCGTTAATAGTGGTGGTGTTGGAGATAGCATATTGGTAGTTGGTAATACCGACCAAGTGGTAAAGCGTATAAGTGGCGATAGTTACTTGAAAAATATGCAAAAGCAATTGGACGTGGTGGCAACCAATGGTCAGCAACTATTCAATACGCCCTCTAATATTATAGATGAAAAGAAAATTTTACTGTACAGAAATGGTGTGATGATAGGATTTACCGTGGTGGGTGCAAAAACCATTAAAGCAGAAATTGCAGCCTATAGTGGCGACGAAATACGCATAGTACAACTTTTATAAACGAGCAAACACTTTATTATCAAATATTTAAAAAAAAATCAAATTTCAACTATGAAACAAAATTCTATCTTAAAAACATTGGGAGCAGCAGCACTGCTAACTTTGGCAATCTCTACTGCGAATGCGCAGCAAACAACCGGTGATGTAACTAAGCAAGCCAATGCTGCACCAGGTACAACAGGAACTTCTGTTAGAGTAATCGATAACAAAGGTACAATCAAGTATTTACAAGCTAAGAATGGCGTGACCATGCTCACTAACACTACCAATGATGTAACAACTACTACTTGGCAGTTAGGTGGTACTTTAACAGACGATACTTTTATTGACGTAAATGGAAAATCATTTGCACTTGACGGCCTAAAGTTGGTCACTACTGACTTACCATCTCTTAACGCCACTAATGCATCTAGTCACGGCGGTACAGGTACAGGCTGGACAGTTTTAATTAGGGACGAAGCAACTGGTGAGACAAAGAAAATTATGGCTACGGACTTATTGCAGGTGCAAGCTGGACAACAAAAGTTTGTTGCCGCAACTGCTGGACAAACCTTATACACTACTACAGGAACAACGTTGCCATCGGTAGTTAGTAAAGTATCTGTTTATAGAAATGGCGCTAAACTACTGGCGGGCGAAGATTATACCGTTAGTGGATCAGATGTAACACTTGTGCCTAGTTCAACGCCTCCAAATGACTGGGTAGTTTTTGTAGGCGATGTGATTGAAGTTCATTGGATTAGATAATTTCAACTTTTTTCGTAAAGCGTGAAATTTTTAAAGGAGATATTTTTTCTACTCTTTATCTGTGTGCTGGGTTTTAGTTCCAGTGCACAGATAAAAGTTATCGATAATAAAGGTACGCTCAGTAGTATCGACACTAGTAAGTGGACGATTTCTGGCGTTAACATATTTAATAAGAACAGCGGGAATGTAGGTATTGGAACGAGTATGCCTCAGACCAAACTACACGTTGATGGCCAGCTTCGCCTACAGGGATTGGGCATTAGTACAACTAATGTAGATGTACTTACTACGGATGCCAATGGCGATGTCTACCGGCGAACACTTTCCAGCCTTCTTTCAACTACCTCGGTAAGCAACACAGTGACTTCTCCGAACAGCCTAACTACGACGGTTAACGGCGTAACTGGAACTTCTGTGAGTATGGTAACTGGTGTAAGCAACAGTTCATCCACCAATAGCTTAAGCACTACCGTAAACGGTGTTACCGGCACTTCGGTAAATATCATCAACAGCAATGCACTTGCAGGCGCAAGTAACAAGCTCACAAGCACCGTTAATGGCGTTGCTGCTGATCTGACGCCATCTTCTGGTACCATTGCCTCTAGCAAATTACTAGGTTTCGACGCTAGTGGAAATTTAGTTTTAGGCGCTGACCCTACCGCTACCTCGGTAAGCAACAGTTCCTCCACCAATAGTATGAGCACTACCGTAAACGGTGTTACGGGCACTTCGGTAAATATCATCAACAGCAATGCACTTGCAGGCGCAAGTAACAAGCTCACAAGCACCGTTAATGGCGTTGCTGCTGATCTGACGCCATCTTCTGGTACCATTGCCTCTAGCAAATTACTAGGTTTCGACGCTAGTGGAAATTTAGTTTTAGGCGCTGACCCTACCGCTACCTCGGTAAGCAACAGTTCCTCCACCAATAGTATGAGCACTACCGTAAACGGTGTTACGGGCACTTCGGTAAATATCATCAACAGCAATGCACTTGCAGGCGCAAGTAACAAGCTTACAAGCACTGTCAATGGCGTTGCTGCTGATCTAACGCCATCTTCCGGCACCATTGCCTCTAGCAAATTACTAGGTTTCGATTCTAGTGGAAATTTAGTTTTGGGCGCTGACCCTACCGCTACCTCGGTAAGTAACACAGTGACTTCTCCGAACAGCCTAACTACGACGGTTAACGGCGTAACTGGAACTTCTGTGAGTATGGTAACTGGTGTAAGCAACAGTTCCTCCACCAATAGTTTGAGCACTACCGTAAACGGTGTTACCGGCACTTCGGTAAATATCATCAACAGCAATGCACTTGCAGGGGCAAGTAACAAGCTTACCAGCACCGTCAATGGCGTTGCTGCTGATCTGGCGCCATCTTCTGGTACCATTGCCTCTAGCAAATTACTAGGTTTCGACGCTGGTGGAAATTTGGTAGTAGGCGCTGACCCCGGAGTAGTAAATAGTATTTATACAGCAGATGATGCATTAACGGGAAATCGTACAGTTGATATGCCTAGCAGTAGAACTTTGGCATTTAGTCCTTCTGGTACGCAGGTGGTCAATCAGTTTTCTGTGGATGGAACTACATTTAGTATAGATGCGCTAAATAAAAGAATAGGTTTAGGCACTTCTAGTCCAACCGAAAAATTACAAATCGTAGGTGGAAACCAAATGGTACAATCTAGCTCCGGGGTTGGAGGAGTTATCACGGTTTTGAATACTGCTACTACGAATCAGTTCCGCATTGATCCAATGGATGCTGTAGGCCCCAAATTAAAGCTCGGTACTTCTTCCGATCCAATAGCTTTTTGGGAAATGGGGGCTTATAATTCGATCAATAACTTTGATAATAAAGGTAGAGACTACAAAATATTTAACAATGCCAATACTAACGCCCTTTTCGTAAAAGGGAGTAATGGTTTTGTAGGTGTATCTACCATCACTCCGGCAACTACGTTAGATGTTCAAGGAAAACCTGGAAGTGCTACTGTAGCTGATGGTGTTACTTTTCCAAGATTAACTGGTGATCAGCTTAAAGCGAAAGATGCGACGTATACCGATGCAGGAACTATTGTTTACGTAACCGCGGCAGTTGGTACTGCATCAACAAAGACGGCAAATGTAAACGCAATAGGGCTTTATCAATTTAACGGCACAATTTGGCAAAGATTAGCGACCACAAACGTGGCCACAAAAAAAATGGTTATTCCTGCTGAATATGCGGGTGCAGTATTAACACCTTCAGGTACTGCAAATGTAGGTGATATGATTGCCGATAATACAAGAACCACTGTAACGCCTAATTGGATGAACTACTACGAGTGGACAGGTAGAGACGCATCAACTGCTCAGACTTATCAGGTTGCAGTTAGAGTAACGCTGCCTAACGACTTTGTAAGCTGGGATTCAAGCAATGCAGTGCAAATTGATAATTTGGCCAATACGGGATGTTCCGCATCTTTTGAATGGTTTCTCAGTGGTACAACTGCATTTGCCAGCCAAACCAACATCACTAACACATCATGGGCAAAAACAGCATTTAGTGCTACTAATATGGCAAGTTGGGTTACGCCCGGAGCAACGGCAGTGTTGCTAATTACATTTTCTGCAACTAATGGCAAGTTAGTGCGGGTTGGCGATATCACTTTAAATTATCAATAAAAATGTGGTTACGTATTAAATGGCTCTTCTCAACTTGCGTTGTTTTTTTAATACTGTTCATTAATCCTGTTCATGCACAGGTTACCACTGTAACGTCTCCAAATTTTAATACTTATTTTAAGCTGTCGGGTTCTGCGTCGGTAGCCTCGCCAACTAGCAAGTTAACTTTAACACCAGCCATAAATTTTCAAACGGGATTTGCTCATTCAAGAATTCAATTAGATTTTACTAGCGATTTCACAATAGACTTATCGTGGTTCATGGGGGCAAGTGATGCTGGTGCAGATGGAACCCTTTTCGCCTTGCATAATAATGCCAGTAAAGAGCTTGCTAATACAGGAAATCCCACCTCCTCTATTGCATACCGATATGATACCTATCAAAATGCCGGCGACCCCGTTTGTAGTGTCTCGGGCGATTTTTGGACATTTATCTCCAACGGAACCTGGTTAACATCTACTTGTTTTGGTTCAAATGTTGAGGATAATGCGAATCACAGTTGTATTATTAAATGGGTTGCAAGCACTAAGCAACTCACCATGTCATGGGATGGTGTAACAGTTGATACACGTACCGTAACTAACATCGCAACCATACTTAATGGTAATAGGGCTATTCTTGCTTTTTTAGGCTTCACTGGTGGAGCTTCAAATTTGCAACAAGTTACAATCAACAGTATCACAGGTAATTTACCTCCTGTGCTAACGCTTGACGCAGATCGATCAACGCTTGCTTCGGCTGTTTGGAATTATAAAGGTGTAGTTGAAAGGAATGTTGCTGCAAAAATTAACGACTCAGATTTGTGGGGAAATAGTTTTGCTAATTTTTCTGGTGGACAAAGAGTTACTGCTACCATTACCATACCCTCTGCGCTTAGTTCAGAGAGTTTAACCGCCCTTACGTTGCCATCAGGCGTGGTAGCCACTAGTAGCTCTTCGGCAGGGAACAGCATACTTACACTTTCAAACATCGCTTCAAATGCAGACATCGCAAATGCCATTAACGCCGTAAGGTACACCATTACCTCGGCCACCGATATGGCGTCACTCAACTATAGCAGAAACATTAACATACAATTGTCAGACGCATTAGGTAACTCCGATTTGGTGACCGCCGAGCTGAGCATGTTGAGTCCGGGAGGTGTAGGCGTAGGCTACTTAGGTTGGTTTAGGGGCGATAATACAAGTAATACCGCATCAGTATGGAAAGAACAAAATTCTACTAATAATGCTACAATTGATATTGGTACGCCTGTTTTAAATACAAGTACCACAGATTTGTTGAATTTTAATGGAACTTATACCATGAATAGTGCCATTATGAATTTACCAGCAGCACTCGATGTAGGAGGTAACGGACAACCTTACAGTTTCTTTGGAGTGGCTAAACTGAAAACTACACCTGGCGCCCGGGTTTTTTCTTCAGAAATATCCAATAATTTGTTTGGCTATCATAACGGAAATGAGAATACCATTCAAATCAATGGAACTCCAAGTTTTCTTACGTTGGGATCAAATAACGTTATTGCATCAACATTAAATTTAAATCAGTTTTCTCTTAACAGAACCGCAGCCGAAGCTATTGTACAGCGTAAAAATGGTATTCAAATTAACAGTAACGCTAGCAGTGATGATAATAGTTGGCGAGTCAGCCTTGGCGGTTTAGGTGTATCCAATGATGAAACATCCAATGTAATTATTGGAGAATTTATCAGTTATAATACTGATAATACCTCAAACATAAATAGGATTGAGTCATATTTGGCAACCAAATATGGTATCTCCAGAAATGATGGCACGGGACTGAACTATATTGCCAGTGATAATGCTACAACTTACTGGGATGCCACTGCAAATTCTGGCTCTAATAATGATGTTTTCGGTATTGGAAGAGACGACGCAACGATACTACATCAGCGAATTTCTAAGTCGGCCAATACTGATGATTTCGTCATACTATCCACTAACAATGATTTTTCTGCCAGAAATACCTCAGCTAATCATACCGATATAGCGCAAAATCTAAGCTTTTTAATGATTGGTAACGACGATGGGAGCGCCAATGTGCAGTTTACAGAGTTAGAAACCTCAATTTATAATGGTCGTATTGGTAGGGAGTGGAAAGTTCAAAAAACAAATTTTTCTCAAACTGTAAATTTAGAGTTTACTGGTTGGGGCAGTAATAGCAGGCGAACAGTTTTCTTAATTAAAAAAAATGCCAACAGTAATTTTAGTAGTGGAACTACTCAAGTTGGCTCGTTAGATGCCAATGGTAGGATTACAGGTGTGACTTTGAGCAATAATGATTTTTTTACTTTAGCTTTAGATCAAAAGGCGCCAGGTGGTGTTTTAAATGGTTTAAAGCTTTGGTATAGGGCAGATTTAGGCACTAGTACAACCACACACGGAGCAACAGTAAGTACTTGGCAAAACCAAATGGACGGCGTTAACGCAACTGCAGTAGGTACGCCGCTATTTCAATCTACAGCTAGTACTGTGGCAAATTTTAATCCTACTGTTTTTTTGGATAATAGTGATGCTTTAGAACGCTTTAATATTGGAGGAACAACGCCAAATCAAATCAACTCAAGTATTTTTGCCGCCGGAATGCCGGGTTTGAAATCAGCATCGATTTCGGATATAAGAACAGTTCTGCGCTCTAATTCTAGTGAGCTGGATTTCCAGATGCTTGTTAATACCAACAATTTTGTTTCGTTTTTAGATCGGCAGCCATCTAATTTAGAGGTGCCAAGTAGTGTTACTTGGAATGAGGGAGAATTGGCGCTAGTTAACGGCTTTATTCCTTCAGGAAGTAGTGCCTTACAATATTCAAAAAATGGTTCTAGCGTAGTTGCAACTTCCACAGCAACAATTGATGGCGGTGGCAAATACGATTTGTTGGGAGGTGATAATGTTTCAACGCGACCTTTTGGTAGACTAGCAGATGCCATTGTTTACGGCATAAACACACTTTCTAGCAGTGAAATTGGGCGTATTAATGCTTATTTGGCAATTAAATATGGAATTTCATTGAATGACGGTACGGGCGCCAGCTACCTTGCTGGGGATGGCACAACTACATATTGGGACAGTTCAACAAATACAGGATATAACAACGATGTTTTCGGCATTGGTAGGGATGATAGAAGTAACCTACAGCAAAAGCAGTCGATCTCTATCAATGCAACCTCATCTGATTTAAGATTTACTATTTTCTTGGGCGATTTTACCGCAGGCAGTTTCCCTGTAACCAACAGTGGCAATAGCAATAGCTTTTCAGCCAACAATAGTTACATGTTGGTTGGAAATGATAATGCTTCTATTTCATCTTTTGTGAATAACGCTGAAACTCCGGTAAAAACCATTTACAAATTACCGAGAGAATGGAAAGTGCAAGAAACAGGAACTGTAGGTACTATAACTATTGTCGTGCCTGTTTCGGCAATGCCAACAGGGGGTTTGCCATCCACATTAAAACAAAATTACACTTTGCTGGTGAGCAACAGTAGCGATTTTACAAATGCCAGTGTTTTGCCAATGACGAAAGTTGGAACTGACTTTGTAGTGGCGGTCGACTTTTCCAACGCCCAGTTTTTTAGCTTCGGTTATGGTGATAATATCAAGTATATGAGGCATGGGAAATCAGTTAAAAATGGTGAGCGGAATCCAATGAAGTTTTAATTATGAATTATAAAATAGGCAGGGATCGTGTTGCTAGAAAATAAATATGATAGTGTAGTAATTATAATAAACCACTTAAAATGAGAGTTTTTATTTTTTTTCTGCTGTTTTTTTTATTTGCTATTACAATAAATTCTGTAGCTCAAATTAGAATTATTGACAATAAAGGGACGCTCAAAAACGTAGATACCAGTAAGTGGACTGTTTCAGGCGTGAACATATTCAATAAGAATGTTGGAAATATAGGTATTGGCACCAATTTACCACAAACCAAACTGCATGTTAATGGTCAGCTTCGTTTACAGGGGTTAAACCTTGACACTACCAACATAGATGTGCTTACTACAGATGCTAATGGCGATGTTTATCGACGTACGCTTTCCAGCCTACTTTCAACAACTACCGTAAGCAACACCTCTTCTGTAAATAGTTTGAGTACCACGGTGAATGGAATAACTGGAGCTGGCGTAAATATCATCAATAGTAACTCATTAACAGTTGCCAGTAATAAATTCACGAGTACGGTTAATGGCATTGTAGCCAATTTCACCCCAGCTGTAGGTACTATTGCTACCGGAAAGTTGATGGGCTTCGATGCCAGCGGCAGCCTTGTTGTTGGGGGAAGTCCTGGTGTAGCAAACAATATTTATACTGCTGATGATGCCTTAACCGCTAATAGAACCGTTGATATGCCAAGTAGTAGGACACTGTCTTTCAGTCCATCTGGCACACAAGTGGTCAATCAATTTTCAGTAGATGGTAGTACTTTTAGTGTAGATGCGCTGAACAACAGAGTAGGAATAGGCACAATCTCGCCCAATACTATACTGGATCTAGGCACTTCGACTGGCAAAAAGTTAGGAGTTTACAATAACGCAGCAGGTACCGATTTTTATGGAATCGGGGTTCGGACTGACTATCTAGATTTTTACGTATCCGCTGATGCAGTGAAGAACCAATCAATGGTAATTCACTCTATTGGTGCAGTAGGCATTGGCACCATTATTCCAGCCTCTGGAACTATCTTTAATATCGATGCTGCTAAGGATAACTCAAGTGGCGCAAGTCCAACAGCTACAGAGGCCGCTAACGATTTCGTAGTAACAACGTCAGGAGCAGTTGGAATGGGTACTGCGGCGCCAAATGCATCGGCTATGCTTGAAATTAATAGCACCTCCAAAGGTGTGTTGCCCCCCCGTATGACTACCTCGCAAATCAACGCTATATCTTCGCCAGCAACTGGGCTTGTTGCTTTTGACACCAATAAGAGCTGTTTAGTACAAAATGTGGGTACGCCAGCAGTGCCTAATTGGTCGCCCATATCAAATAATGTAACGCGATGGTTTTATATGCCTAGTGTAAATATTGAAACTTCGGCAGCTGTTATAGGGCAAACTAAAGACTTGTTTGCGCTTTATAAAGCACAATTCAATTCTCCTGCTATTAAAAGTACAGGCGCACCTAGTAGCTTGCCTTTCTTCGCAAATGCCACCGATTTGCACTACTTCATCACTAGTTTCGATACCAGTGTTTTGGCAAATGTTAGCATAGATGCCAATGGAGTTATGACTTACGATGTGATAGCACCCGCTAGTTCATGCTCGGTAGTAAATATTGTGTTTATGCTTAAATAAACAAGTCAATAAATAAAAACCATCCGGAAGATGAAACGCCATACCTACCTATTAATTGTCCTGTTGCTGAGCTTTATTGCTTTAATTGGTAAAGCGCAAGTTGCGCCAGGCGGTGTAAGCTCGGGAACTTTTAATGGTTATAAAGCCGATATGTTTTCTGGCAGTTTTACACTGACATCGTCATTTGGTACTGGCACAACTAATGCAACGCCAACCATATGGGGTTACACGGGTACAGTTATAGGAAGAGAATTTGTGACCCAGATAGCGGATAATTATGGGATGGAATACAATGGAATTCTCTCAGTGCCGCAAACCGGGACCTATAGCTTTCAACTAATTAATGTTGATGACATTGCCGAGTTATATCTTAGCACTGACGGTGGAGTCACCTTTGTGAAAGTAGTTGAGAGGCTTACCACGGGAAATAGTGCAGTGGCCTCTAAAGCGTTAAATGCCGGCGACGTACTTATTAGGATAAAATTCATTGAGAAAACTGGTGCGGAGAGCTTAAAAGTTGTTTGGAGCGGTCCGGGATTAACAGCAAATTCAGAGATCGACGGTCGCTTTGTTAGGTATGAAAATGCTTTTTTAAGTCATTGGTACAAAGCAGATAACTCAACTACAGCTGCTAGTGGAACTAACGTAGGCATTAGCAAATACATTAACCAAGCGCCTAATTCCATCAATCAAAATAATGCAGAACTATTTGGAGGCCGGGCTTGGACTTCGGTAAGTGGGGTTCCAATTTTGATCAATTATAACTCTGCAGCCCAATTTGATGGCAATGACAATTATCTTTCAAAAAATGGTACAAATAGTTCTAATGGTTTAGTTTATCAAAATGGGCCTTTTCATGCGTATAATGTTTCGTCTTATTACACCAACATTGCAGGCACATCATGGGTTTGGGGATATGGATGGGATTGTAGCACCAATAATGTGCTTGGTTTTTATAAAAATGCTAATACCAGTGCATTGGGTATAGCCAGGGCTGGTAGTGTTATTTATTCTGCAAACCCATATGTGCTCAATGAGCCAAAAATAGAAGAAGGTTTTCATCAGTTGGAAACTGGTGCAAGTGCTACTAGAAATGTTTTGCGTGGCGTAAGAACCAATGCTAATAGTACATTTACCACCGACCAGACGTATGATTACGCAAATAACATCATCAATAAGTATGGTCTACAATACGGGGCATTGTGTGGTTCTTTTGTAAATGGTGCTTATTTGCCGGAGTTTATTTATTATCCTTTTAAGTTAACTAGTGTGCAATCTCAAAAGATAAATACTTACTTAGCAATAAAGTATGGTACAACTTTATCTGCTGGTGATTACCTATCTACCAACGGTACTGTGGTTTGGAATAGAACAGCAAATGCTTCTTACAACAACCGAATTTTTGGAATTGCAAGAGACAATGCAGAAGCATTATATCAGAAACAGTCGCAAAGTAGAATGCGCCCGGCAGGCAATTTAAGTAGCGAGTTTTTGAAGGTAAGTAAAGGTAGCTTGCAAACTACAAATGCGGCCAATACAGGAAGCTTAAATGATGGAGACTATGTATTGCTTGGTGACGATAATGCTGCTTTAGCAAGTCAGTCGACTGAGATACCCTCTGTAATTGATGATGGGTCCTGTACTTTCTTAAGGATTGCTCGTGAGTGGAAAGTTCAAATTACCGGAACACCCGGCACTGTTAATTTTATTGCAGGAAGTAGTGATGTGGGAAGTTTTAGGTTTTCCTCAAGTATGACAGGTTTAACCTTGATGGTTGATGCAGATGGCGATGGAAACTTTTTGACTGGAACTATAAGGCAGTACGCCGTAAGCAATTTGACAAATGGCGTTGCCACATTTACTGGAGTTGTTTTAAACAATGGCGAAATTTTTTCATTTGTTTGGAAAAAAACCTCACCAGGAGGTGTAAGTACGGGTTTAACACATTGGGTAAAGGCAAATGATAATACTGCTGCGGGAAATATGACTTCATGGGACGACCAATCAGGAGCAGGAGTTAATTTGCCTGCAACTAGTGACCCCGAGCTCATTAAAAATGTACTAAACTATAATCCAGTAGTTGAATTTGATGGTAATGATTATTTCTCTATCAGTACCTTTCCAACCGGAACCTTCACAAGTGCTGAAGTATTTGCATTTGGAAAATCATCTTCCATCACTACAACTCGTGGTCACATGTATAGGTATTTTGGGAATTCAGGTACCGGGCATTATACTTGGAGCGATGGCGGTATTTACGAATCTTTTGGTACCAATGATCGTTTTGGCTATAACCCTGCGAGTGGTGCTATACTAGATCTAAAAGCGGGTGTAGGAACAACATCTTTTAATTATAGCGCCCTCGATTGGAATTTACACAACGTGTTTGCCGCGACTAACAATTGGGGTATCAATGTAAATGGGCGTTCGTTAGTTTCTTCAACAACTAACACCGTTGATTTTACAAGCCTAAGTACAAGTATCGGAGCAGTTCCAAATTATATTTTTCTTGGACAGATTTCGGAGGTTTTCTTATACAACAGAGTGCTCAGTCCAGCAGAGCGTAATAAAGTTAACACCTATTTGGCAATTAAATACAGCCAAACCATTAACCAAAGTACGTTGCAAAACTATACCTCTAGCAAAAACTTAACAATATGGAACGCCACAGCCAATAGCACGTACAAAAACTACATTTTTGGTATAGGTAGAGATGATTGTTCAGGCCTAGACCAAAGGCAATCTAAGTCAAATGAATATGCAAAGTCAACCAATGTGAGATTTGGTCTTGGCACCATCAATGAGCTTGGTAACGAACTTAACAATGTATCGTTTACGAATGATCAACAATTTTTGTTAATGGGTGCTTCGCTAAGCGGAAATGCTGGGTTTTTTAGCCAAAACAGCAATTCGGGTATTCCATCAAGCTATGCTGCTGTAAACTGTAATCCAAAACGTTGGAACCAAGCGTATAAAGTAGCTAATACGGCTAATGTAGCGCCTGTTCAAGTGATTGTAGGTAGTAGTACCACAGGGCTTAGAGTAACTAAGGGAATGGCCAATATACAGTTGGTGGTGGATTTAGATGGCGACGATAACCTGACTACAGGAACTCAAGTGTACTACTTAACTGCTTTGCGTAAAAATAACGAAGTAGTATTTAATAATGTTGATCTGCCACATAATGCTACCTGGACACTTGTTTGGTCTGAAGTTGCACCAGGTGGCGTAACAAATCCTAGTACTGGTACAAGTATATCGGGCAGCACGTATGTCAATGGCTTAGAGTATAAACTGTATTCACTGGGTACCGCTTCAGGTTCCATTGCTTCGGGTTTTAGTGCCTATAGCCCAACTTTATTAAGCAATGGTTATTACCATAATGCAACCAACTTTCACGATTTCGTACTCAATAAAATTGCCGATCAATTTGGATTGGAACTATCCGGTAAATTGTTTGTAGCATCTGGATCAACAACCTATCAATTTAGGGCCAATATTGATGATCAATTTGCATTAATCATCGATGGTACTACCATTATCGATCGTACTACTACAGCCACTAATTTTCTTTCTTCGGTTATTACACTCACGTCAGGTTACCACGATATCATAATTAGAGGTAGGGAACTAACCGGTGCTCAGGTGTTTGACTTGTCGTGGAATGGCGGCTCTGGCTCCACATTTACCGCTATTCCCGATGCCAATTTCTTTGTGCGTGTTGCCGGCCCTTCAGCTTGGTTCGCCGCAGATGATGGCTCTTTTTCTAGTGTCAACGATTTAGCTTCAATACCACTTAATACAATATGGTACGATCAATCAGTTAACGGAAACAATTTAGCGCTTACAAACGGCGATGCAGTTTATAGAAAAAATTCACTTCTCCGAAATTTCAATGAACAAGTTCGTTTTGATGAAGATAGATTTTCTAATAGTAGCAACTTAACAGGATTTGCCTACGGGAAGCAAAATAAAACAAATTTCTCAGTGTTAAGTTTTGCAAGTACAGGTGGTGTAGAGGTTGCTTACGGATGGGGAAGTTCTGGTACAGGTACCATACAGGGGCTATACTCTACCTCAACTGGTGACATAAATTATTGGGGCTTTGGGGTTGATGTCAGTATTGCAACTGCTTATTGGACAAGCACAGCCAGAACAAACAGCATTGCAACAATGTATCGCAATTCTAACATATTTGCCACTAACAACGCCTTTGGTTTCGGAGATAATAAACAATTAGGTAATCCAACGATTACAAGCTGGAGCACAACAATGGCGCCTTCAATACAATACCAAGCTGGTAATGGATATCCACAAACAGATAGTCAGGGATGGAATGGCGATATTGATGAATTGATTCACTACCCCTGGGATTTATCAGCGAGTGAAATGTTGAAGGTTAATTCGTATTTGGCCATAAGGTGGGGACTTACTTTAGATCAAACTACGGCTACAAATTATGTTGCCTCCGATGGAACCGTCATATGGAACGCCACCGCTAAGTCGGGTTTCAAAAATGACATCACTGGCATAGGTCGAGATGACTGTGGTGCGCTGGAGCAACTTCAATCAACAAGTATTGACGGGCCTGATATGGTTAGCATGGGACGTGGAGGCATTGCAACGAGCAATACGCTTAATTTAAATAGCTTCGCTTCCAATAAGTCGTTTATCATATTTGGCCATGATAATGGAGTGGTAACTAATTTGTCGCAAAGCAACATGCCCACAGTTTTTACAAGCTCAAGTTTCGGGTGTTATTCACGCCTGGGTAGGGTATGGCAAGCACAGGTTACTGGTACGCCAGGTACCGTATCCATACAAATGGGTAAAACAGGCGTAATGCTGTTTAGTAAAACTTATTATAAGCCTAAGTTAATGGTTAGTAACAGCGCAACAAATTGGACTAGCGCAACCATCTACAACGCAACCAGTGTTGTAAATGGGGTAGTTCAGTTTGATGACGTGACTATACCAGATGGAGCATTTTTTACAGTAGCAATTATTAATGCTGCACCTGGTGGTATTACTTCAAATTTAAATCTTTGGCTTGAAGCCAGCGATGGTCCATCAACCACTACTGACAATACTGCAGTTACTTCTTGGAACGATTTAGGCTTGCTAGGGATGAACGGCACCTCCGTGGGTAGTCCGCTATTTAGAAGTGGAGCAAGTGCTGTTGCGGCAAATTTTAATCCGGTGATGGGATTCAATGGTACTTCACAGTTTTTTAATTTGCCCACAGGTTTCAATGATTTTACCGCGGGTTTAACTTCATTTGCAGTGCTCAATACCAATTTTGGTACCGTAACATCTGGCGGAAGGATTTTACACCTGGCTTCAAGCGCAAACGCCAACTTATGGGCTTTCAATAGGCAGACGGCAACTAACAATGTGGGGTCGGAAAGTAGGAATGCTTCATCTACCATAATTGGGTCAATGGCTACTACTACAGCACCCTTGGCTGCGGCAAATGGGTTTAGCATATATGATGTAAGTTATGCTGCCGGTAGTAGCGGTGCAACAGCGATAGCAGGAACAATTTCGGTAAATGGCGCAGGCACTACAGTGAGCACCCTTGCCGTTCCAACAACAATTTCTCGAACTGTGAATAAGCTGGGCGCCGGAGGTAGTAGTACTGAGTGGATTAATGGCTATATACCAGAAGTTATCTTATACAATAAAGCGTTAACTGCTGCTGAGCGATTAAAGATACAATCGTATTTAGCGGTTAAGTATGGTAAAACTTTAAATTCTTCCGTTGCAGCTTATAAGAATGTGCTTAATGCGGATGTTTATAATTATGCTAATTTCTGGAATCGAATTACGGGGATAGCAAGGGACGACTGCCAAGGGTTGGAACAGCTACAATCAAAATCTGTAGAAAATGGGGCCTTAATTACTATCGGTAATGGGAATAGTCTTTTCGCAGACAACCCAAGTAACACAAATGCATTTACCACAAACAATACTTGGCTGTTATTTGGCGACAACAATAAAAATTTACTGTGGAGCGGGGTAGACTTACCTGTAGCTACAGATCATGTACGCATTAATAGGGTATGGCGTGTGGCTGAAACAGGAACTTTGGGCAACGTTTTTTTACAGGTGCCCGCCCACACATCGGCCTTAACAACAAAATTGCCAGCTCCAGATTTAGATAAGCCGGTTTATCTGCTAGTAGCAAATAGTGCAAGTAATGGGAAGTTCAGTAGCACTACGGGAGTAACCGAGGTGGAAATGACTTTAAATGGAGCCAACTGGGAAGTGAGCTATGATTTTGTTGATGGAGACTACTTTACATTTTCTACTGATAAGCTTTGTTTAGCTCCTGGGGGCATTACCGAAGGGATTACCACGTGGTATCGGATGGATAATAAAGCTGCGGGTACAATAGCTGCTACCTCTGGAACGCTAGCTGATGAAATGGGAAACCATACACTTACCAGAAATGCAAATGGTACTGCAACCGTAGCTTCGGGGTCATCTACTGTATTCAATTATAACAGCGTACTTACCTTGGCAAGCAATGCTGCGTTTTCTAAGACAAGTTTAAGCGAAACATCTGTTGTTAATCCTAACGAGGGGACAATGTATGGCGTGGCAACTTCGGCCACCAATTTATTTATGCTGAGTAATAATACCACCAATATTGTAGGAATCAATGGTCAGCCAAGGTTTATGGCTGGTACTGCTGGTGCCTTCAGTAACTCAACTTCTCCAAACATCTATAAAATAGGCATAGGTTCAGGAGTACTTAACGGCTCACAAAATGGCACTTCGGTTTCGTCCGGAACTGTGGCTACTAGTTTAGCCAGTGCGGCAACCTATACTTTGGGCTTGGGCACATTCCCTGCAGGAAGTAGCGCCTTTAATAATGCAACCATTGCCGAGGCTGTTTCATTCAATAGAGATTTAACTACCGTAGAAACGCAAATAGTAAATAGCATTTTGGCTATTAAGTATGGAGGAACTTTGTCTCATAATTATTTTCACCCTAGCTATGATGGAACTAATGCCGCTCAAGCAACTTTGTATAACATAAGTACCTATGGCAATAGAATTTTCGGTGTAGGCAGGGATGATGTAAGCTGCTTAAGCCAAAATCAGTCAATAAGTCAATTAACAGGAAGCATGCTAAAAGTAAGTGTTGATGGTATATTCAATACAGAGAATAGTAAATTGAGCTTAAATTTTGATAGCGACAGGTGCTTTCTACTACTTGGCGATGATAATGGGGCATTAACATGGGTTAACGGAGGTACAGCTGGCAACAGAGAGAAACCTTATGCATACAGTGGATCTAATTGTTGGGATAGGCGTATTAACAGGCAGTGGAAAGTAACTAACACGAACATGTCCGTAGGTGTACTGGTAGCAATACCTTCATCAAGTAGTTCAGCTGCCACAAAACTAGGTGCGTTACCAACACCGGAGCCAAGCGGTAACCCTTACAAGGTAGTAATGCTAGTCAACAAAAATCCAGATTTTTCAGTTAATGCGGGGCAAGTAGAAGTAGAAATGGATTTCAATTCCATTACTAACGATTTCGAGGCTAATTATCACTTTCCTAAAAATCAAACGGTGTACATCACTTTTGCCACTAGGTTATCCAATTGTGGGGTTCGGTGTATTGTTACTAATCTCAATATTAAAAAATAGATAGTAAAACGTTAAGCTAACTCAATCCAGCTGAAAGAGTCAAAAATCATATTTCGCCTTTGTATTTTTCATTAGTAAAGGTGCCAGCAATTGATATGGGGATTTTAAATAAAAACACGTTTTAGGTTAAGCCATTTTTAACTTGTGAAATTTTTCACGTAACCTCTTGATAGTTAAAAGAAATTGTTCTACTTTTGCAGTCCCTTAATGTAGGCTAGTTGTAAACTGCTAACGTCAAGGAAATTAAATAAATAATAGAAACAAAAAGCAAGAAATGCCAACCATTCAACAATTAGTTAGAAAAGGTAGAGTAGCACTGGAGTTTAAGAGTAAATCTCCAGCGTTGGACAGCTGTCCACAGCGAAGAGGCGTATGTACACGTGTATATACCACTACCCCTAAGAAACCAAACTCTGCAATGCGTAAAGTTGCCCGTGTACGTTTAACCAATGGAAAAGAGGTGAATGCCTACATTCCAGGTGAAGGTCACAACTTACAAGAGCACTCAATCGTGTTAATCCGTGGTGGTCGTGTTAAAGATTTACCAGGTGTACGTTACCACATCATCCGTGGTGCATTAGATACATCAGGTGTAGCTGGTCGTAACCAACGTCGTAGTAAATATGGTACTAAGCGCCCTAAACCAGGACAGGCAGCTGCAGCACCAGCAAAAGGTAAAAAGAAATAATTTAGGAGGACATTAGAAATGAGAAAAGCAAAACCAAAGAAGAGAATTATTCTTCCTGATCCTAAATTCAACGATGTTCAGGTTACAAGATTTGTAAACAACATGATGTTTGATGGTAAAAAATCTATCGCTTACGCAATTTTTTATGATGCTGTTGAATTGGCAGAGAAAAAATCAGGCGAAAACGGATTAGAAATCTTCAAACGTGCATTAGCAAATATTAGCCCAGCTGTAGAGGTTAAATCTCGTCGTGTGGGTGGTGCAAACTTTCAGGTACCTACTGAAGTACGTCCAGAGCGTAAAACTGCTTTAGGTATGAAATGGTTAATCAACTACTCGCGTAAGCGTGGTGAAAAAACCATGAAAGAAAAATTAGCTGGCGAAATGGTAGCAGCAGCTAAAGGTGAAGGTGCAGCAGTTAAGAAAAAAGAAGATACGCATAAAATGGCTGAGGCTAACAAAGCGTTCTCTCACTTCAGATTCTAAAAAGAAAATAACTAATTAGCTAATTCTCGGATTAGCTAATTAGCTAATAAAAAAAAGATGTCAAGAGATTTAAAATACACAAGAAATATTGGTATCGCTGCCCACATCGATGCTGGTAAAACAACTACTACTGAGCGTATTCTTTATTACGCTGGTGTAAACCACAAAATTGGTGAGGTACACGAAGGTGCATCTACCATGGACTGGATGGTACAAGAGGCGGAGCGTGGTATAACCATCACTTCGGCTGCTACTACCGTTTTCTGGAACTACCGTGGTGATAAATACCAAGTAAACGTTATCGATACCCCTGGACACGTGGATTTTACCGTAGAGGTAAACCGTTCATTACGTGTACTAGATGGTTTAGTATTCTTGTTTTCGGCAGTTGATGGTGTTGAGCCTCAATCGGAAACTAACTGGAGACTAGCAGATAACTACGGTGTGCCTCGTATCGGTTTCGTTAACAAAATGGACCGTTCAGGTGCTGACTTTTTGAAAGTAGTTAAACAAGTTAAAGACATGTTGGGTTCTGATGCTGTCGCTTTGCAATTGCCAATCGGATCTGAAGATGCTTTTAAAGGTGTAGTTGACTTAATCAACAACCGTGGTATTGTTTGGAACGAGCATGATAAAGGAATGACCTTTACTGAAGTGCCAATTCCTGATGATATGGTAGAAGAGGTAGCAATGTACCGTGAAAAATTATTAGAAGCAGTTGCTGGTTATGACGAGTCATTAATGGAGAAATTCTTTGATGATCCTAACTCATTAACTGAGCGTGAAATCTTAAACGCTTTACGTGCTGCAGTATTAGATAACTCAATTGTTCCAATGGTATGTGGTTCATCTTTCAAAAACAAAGGTGTACAAACTATGTTGGATTTAGTAATGGAGTTATTGCCATCACCATTAGATTCTGAAGGTGTTAAAGGTACTGATCCACGTACTGATGCTGAAATTTCTCGTAAACCAGATGTTAATGAGCCATTTGCGGCTTTAGGTTTCAAAATTGCTACTGACCCATTTGTAGGCCGTTTATGCTTTATCCGTGCTTACTCTGGTAAATTGGATGCTGGTTCTTACGTATTGAACACTCGTTCAGGAAACAAAGAGCGTATCTCTCGTATCTTCCAAATGCACGCTAACAAACAAAATCCTATTCCTTTTATTGAGGCTGGTGATATTGGTGCGGTAGTTGGTTTTAAAGATATCAAAACTGGTGATACCCTTTGCGATGAGAAACACCCAATTGTTTTAGAGTCAATGACTTTCCCTGAGCCAGTAATTGGTTTAGCAATTGAGCCAAAAACTCAAGCTGACGTAGATAAATTAGGTATTGCTTTAGGTAAATTAGCTGAAGAAGATCCAACCTTTAGAGTAGAAACTGATCAAGAAACTGGTCAAACTGTAATCTCAGGTATGGGTGAGCTTCACTTAGATATCTTGATTGACCGTTTGAAACGTGAGTTTAAAGTGGAAGTTAACCAAGGTGCTCCTCAAGTAGCTTACAAAGAGGCAATCACTGGTACAACTCAACACAGAGAGGTTTACAAAAAACAATCAGGTGGTCGTGGTAAATTTGCTGATATTCAAGTGGTAATTTCTCCAATTGACGCTGATTACGATAAAGGTGGTTTGCAGTTCGTGAACGAAATTGTAGGTGGTGCTATTCCTCGTGAATTCATCCCTTCAGTAGAGAAAGGTTTTGCTTCGGCAATGTCTAACGGTGTGTTAGCAGGCTATCCAATCAACGATTTCAAAGTTCGTTTAATTGATGGTTCATTCCACGCGGTTGACTCTGATGCTTTATCATTCGAACTTGCTGCTCGTATGGCTTTCCGTACTGCATTACCTAAATGTTCTCCAGTATTAATGGAGCCTATCATGAAGGTTGAAGTATTAACTCCTGAAGAAAACATGGGTGACGTAATGGGTGACTTGAACCGTCGTCGTGGTCAACTTCAAGGTATGGATACTCGTAATGGTGCTCAGGTAATCAAAGCATTGGTTCCACTTTCAGAAATGTTTGGTTATGTAACTCAGTTACGTACAATCACTTCAGGTCGTGCAACTTCAACAATGGAGTTTGATCACTATGAAGCAGCACCTAGAGGTGTTCAAGATGAAATCATCGCTAAGTCAAAAGGTAGAATCAAATCTGAAGACTAGTGATTAGATATTAGTAGTTAGTATTTAGAGGGTCAGCTTTTAGCTTGTACATTATCTAAATACTAACATCTAAATACTATTAAAATAAACCCGCCTTTAGTTATAAATAGCTCTAACTATCGGTTTAATTAAATAACAAAATGAGCCAAAGAATCAGAATTAAATTAAAATCTTACGATTACAACTTGGTAGACAAATCTGCTGAGAAAATCGTAAAAACTGTAAAGCCTACAGGCGCAGTAGTTAGCGGACCTATTCCGTTGCCAACAGAGAAAAAAGTTTTCACTGTATTGCGTTCACCACACGTAAACAAAAAAGCTCGTGAGCAGTTCCAATTGTGTGCTTATAAACGTCTTTTAGATATTTATAGCTCAAACTCAAAAACTGTTGACGCTTTAATGAAACTAGAATTGCCTAGTGGTGTTGAAGTAGAAATCAAAGTTTAATGATTTTAATACAGCAACAAAAAACCCCGAAAACTTGTTTTCGGGGTTTTTTGTTTAAGTCGAAATTCGAAATTCAAAAGTTAAAATTCAAAAGTGAAAATGCCTTGTCATTTCATCATTTACTCATTCAATCATTTACTCATTCAATCATTCAATCATTCAGTCATTCAGTCATTCAGTCATTCACTCATTCAGTCCTTCAGAAAACTTTTCTCCTAAAGTTTAATTTTCAGGTAGGTTTTAAAATAATCGCCCATTACTTCTGCAAATGCCTTAGCAAAAGCAGGTCTTCCTTCGGCATCGCGTACACCTTTGTAGTTACTTTCTATTTGCCATCCAAATACATTAGGATACTGAGTGGAAGTGTAACGACGAGTATTATAACCGCCATTGAAATATTTATCCTCTTCTAACGGTGCCTTATCTTGTTTAGATGGAACGGCGCTAAATCCCTCGTTGGCAATTAAAGTTCCGAAAGCATTTGAACCTATCAACAGCTGTTCAATATCTAAACTTTTATCGCTTGCTAAAATATTCGCTACTGATGATTTAGCTGCTACTTTAGTGTTTTTTGCATCTAAATCTCTCAGTTCATCTGCAGATATGGTATAGCCTAACTCAAAACGTTGCTTGGTATGTCCGTGTCCATGTAAATCGATGTAGATTGCTTTTCCGAATTTTTTAGTAGCTAATGCAATAGCGGTATCAATGTAGTTATGGAATTGGTTCCAAGGTTTTTCCATCGCCTTATTTCCACAGGTTCCTTCTTCCATTTCTCTGTTTTGATCAATATTTTTTCTAGATAAATTACAGATGATAATGTAAGGCCTAGCTTTATATTTTGCTAAAAATGCTTTTTCGATTTCTTTAACGAGTTCAATGGTCCTGGTATCCGTTACGGTTACCGCACCTTTGCAATCTCTAGTTCCTACATCAGGTAAGTTAATGGCGCCACCATGCGGTACGCTAATCACTATTGGTAAATCGCCAACTACAAATTCGGTCCATTTTTCGTCGTCGGTGTAAGTTTTGCCTACTTCCCATTTTTGCGCAAAAGCAAAAGCGGAAACTAACATTAAGGCTAAAGTAAACTTGATAAATTTCATTTCAATGCTTGTTTAAATTTTTTTAAGATGTAGCTTTTGATATAGACGGGGCAAAGCCATATAAGTACCGAAATAATTTTAACAATCTGCTTTTGGCGATGTCGGTTATTAAAAGTTTTAAAAAAATCACTTTGTGGTGGTCCTCTTTCAATTGGTAACAGTCTATCCTATAGTTTTGAGCTAAAAAACGCTTTGCTCAAAATAACCTAAAAAGATAAACTAACAAACGATATGAAAAAACTTTACGTATTGCTCATTTTCTTTTCTTTGCTAATTGGAACCAGCGTTAAGGCACAAACAATTAGGTACGTTAAAGTAGGAGCTACGGGAAGCGGCGCAAGCTGGGCATCAGCTTCTGGAGATTTACAGGCAACCATTAATGCGGCCGCTGCAGGAGATGAAATTTGGGTAGCCGCAGGTACGTACAAGCCTAATAGGAGAGCGGATGCTACCGCTACCATTACCGCTACCGACAGGTATAATGCATTTGTGTTAAAAAAAGATGTGGCAATTTATGGTGGTTTTGCAGGTACAGAAACGTCTCGTTTTCAAAGAAATTTCACTACTAACGTTACTATTTTAAGCGGAAACATTGGTGATGAAACCATTGATACCGATAATGCCTATCACGTAGTTATTGCTTCTGGAGATTTAGGTACGGCTAAATTAGATGGATTTACCATAACTAAGGGCTACAGTAGTGGTACTGGAACTGGTAATGCTGTTACAGTAAACGGTAACGCCATCCCTCCAAGCAGGTCGCCAGGTATTATCAATTACTACAGCAGCGCAGCTTACGAAAATTTAATTATTAGAGATAACCTTAACGCTTCTACCGATCAAAGTGCAGGAGCAACGTATATCTTTTATGGCTCGCCAACCTACACCAAAGTAAAGTTCATCAATAATAAAGCTACCGGAGGAAGTGGAGGCGCAATTTTCATATTTAGCGCTGCAGCTACGCCATCTATTCCAATATTTAATGAAGTGGAGTTTATAGGAAATGAAGCTAACTCAGGCGGGGCAATTGCGGTTTCCACTGCTGGAGCGCCGGTTTTTACCAAATGTATTTTTGATGGTAACAAATCATTGTCTACCACTGCAGGAGCAGTTTTAATGAACTCTGCATCGGCTAGTGCAACATTTACCGAGTGCAACTTTAGCAACAATAATGCCCTTACTAATGGAGGAGCAATCAGCAATGCCTTGGGTACCACTGTTACCGTAACCAACTGTACTTTTAATAGTAACATTGCCGGAGGTAGCGGAGCTGGTATTTACTTTACTACTGGTACGTTAAATTTATCAGGTTCAACGTTTACGGCAAATAAGGCAAGTTCGGCAGCCGGCGTTTATTTAGGTACCAGCACATTAACATCTACCATAAATGAAGTAACTTTTTCGGCTAACGAAGCCAGCACTACCGCAGGTGCCTTGTACCTAAATGCCAACAGTCCGCAAATGCGAAACGTGAAATTTATTGGCAACAAAGCAGCTACTAGCGGCGGAGCCATCTATTTATTTGGCGTTACCGGAAATTTAGCCAGCCCGGTATTAATTAATAACTTATTCTATAACAACGAAAGCAATACCAATTCTGGTGGCGGTGCGGGAATTTACGTGTCTACCAATGCCGCTCCAGTAATTCATAATGCCACTTTCTATGGCAACAAGGCCGTTTCCAGAGGCGGTGCCATCTATGTGGCCTCAAGTGGCCAGGCAACGGTATATAATAGTATCTCTTATAAAAATTTAGCTGGCGAATTACCAACCGTAGATTTTTACACTGCTACTCCCGCAAATTTAGTAGTGAAAGCTACTTTGACCGAAGCTTACGGGACAAATGGTGTTGATGGAAATTTAGTTGGACAGGATCCGGTATTTGAAAGTGTAGATCCAAGCAATTCGAAATTTTTATATCTGCAGGATTTCAGTCCGGCAATTGACGCCGGGCAAAGTTCTTTCTTGCCGTTAGGTGTTAATTTAGATTTGGCGGGCCAAGCTCGTATCAACAACTTGATTTTAGATATGGGTGCTTTCGAGTTTGGTGGTGCTGCACCGGTACCGCCGCTACAAGTTACCATAGATGAAAATTTGGCCAATGGTTCCTTTGTGGCAAAACCGGTAACTACGCTTACGGGGGTGATTACAAACTGGACAATCATCAGCGGTAATTTCAACGATACATTTGCTATTAGTCCAACTACTGGAAATATCACAGTTGCAAAAAGTACCGAGCTTGATTACGAAAAGGTAAGATCGTTTACTTTAACGGTTAAGGTATTTAACAATGTTGGCGGTGAGCAGGTATTGAGGGTTATAGTTTCATTAAATAATTTGATGGAGGATCCACAGGCGCCAATTATTGCAAATGTGAGCAATGGCATATTAACCAGCTTCAGACCTAAATTGAGTGGATTAGCTGAGCCACTAAGTGTAATTACCATTTATGTTGATGATAAAGCGCATAGTGTAACTGCATTTTCTAACGATAAGGGAGAATGGGTTTACAACTTTACTGATGAGTTAAGTCCGGGCGCTCATACGTTTTATGTAGTGGCTAGCAACAGCTTGGGAACTAGTAATCCAAGTCCTAAAACCAGCACTGTATTAAGGCTTTATAGCGGTCAAATAGTGGCGAATAATATTTTAACGCCAAATGGCGATGGTAAAAATGATTTCTGGATAGTTACCGATTTACAGGTGATGTATCCTAAAAATGAGGTGATTGTGTATGATAAAGTTGGTAAAACGGTTTTCAAAAAAGCCAATTACCAAAATGATTGGGATGGAAGCTTTAATGGCGCAACTTTAAATGCCGGTACTTATTACTACGAAATCAATATTGGAGCGGGACTTCCACCGGTAAAAGGAACAATTACTATCCTTAAAGGGAGATAAATAGGCCGCAAATAAATGCAATAAAAAGAATTTGTTTAACCAAACAACAATGAAAAAAAATAACATCACTTATATCGTCCTTACTACTGCACTTTTTTTGCTGTCATCAAAATTAGTGGCACAGGTTAGTCCGCCACTTTCTATGTACTACCTTAACGAATACCTTTACAATCCTGCTATGGCAGGAAAGAAGGAGGGCTTAAATTTAGGCGCTTTCTATAAAAATAACTTAACAGGAAGTAATGGGCAAACTGTTGCAAATACCTTGACCCTTGATTACGGCATGGGTAAAAGTGGGTTTGGCTTAACTGTAAATACTGATAAGGATGGCGTTTTAAATGTCAACAGGTTTTCGGCTACTTATGCTTATAATTTAAAGACATCAGCAAATGGAAATTTACGGTTTGGTTTGTCTGCCGGCGTAACTTCCTTAAAAGTTAATATGGCTGATGTGATTGGAGATTTAGATGATCCGATTCCTTCGCAATTTAATGATCAAGGATATGTTTTTGATGGTGATTTAGGTGTTAATTATGCCACCGATAAATTGAGCTTGAGCGTGGTTGCACCTAATTTGCGCAGTTTAATCTATACAGAAAATGTAAACGATGGTTACAATTACACCACATTTTATGCGGCCGCAGCCTATCAGGTTACGGATGGTACAATTAAGCTAACGCCAAAGGCGATGTTTAGAGGCTTAAAAGGGTACGAAAGTGTTTTGGATCTTGGAGTGAATGCTCAATTTTTGGAAGACAAATTTAATTTGCTTGCATTTTATCACACCAGCAACAACCTTTCTTTCGGTGTTGGCTTTAATATTTTGAGTAAATATCAATTGCAAGCTTCATATTCGCTGCCAATTAACAGTAATCTGCAAAAATATACCTATGGAAATGTAGAATTAGGGCTAAAAATTAATTTATATAAATAAGCGACTCGATTGGCGGTCTCATTTTAATGAGGTCGCCTTTTTTATGATGGTATTTTTAGGCAAATACGTATTAAACGTGTTTGCTTTTTTGCATTATGGTAATTTTATTTTAAAAAAATAAGTTGTAATATTTTGTAGAGTAAAAGATGATTACTAATTTTAGATAACCTAAACCACAAACTGACTAACCTGCTATTTATTAGCTATGTTAGCTGATATTTATTTTTAATGGCATTGTACGATTTAACGGCAGAAAAGCTATTGCTAAAAGAAATTTCAGATGGAAATTCTCTAGCATTTAATAAAATGTTTTGTCTTTACAGAGGCAAGATACTTGCTTTTGTTGATTCGTTTGTGCACAGTAAAGCTGACGCCGAAGAAATAGTGCAAGAGACTTTTTTGGTAATTTGGCAAAACAGAGATAAGTTACTTTCCATAGAACATCCGCGTAACTACATCTACACCATTGCCCGTAACAAAACTTACGATTATTTGGCAAAAATTAGCCGTACAGAAAAAACCATTAACAACGCCTGGATCAACACCTCTACTTCTTTAAATAATATTGATGATCAAATTAACTTGAAAGAAAGTACTTTTTTGATCAACAAAGTTTTGCAAACCTTATCGCTGCAAAAGCAGGAAATATTTCAAATGAGCCGTACTCAGCATATGAGTCACGAAGAAATAGCGCAGGCGGTTGGGCTCTCAAAAAGTAGAGTTAAAAACGTCATTGTTGAGGTGCTTAAGCATCTTAAATATCATATTGCTAAACATAACATCACGGTTTCATTACTGCTACTGTTGAAGTTTTTCCTATAAAAAAATCTTCTTGCCATACCTTCGCCATAGTTTTCAAATCATATCAATGGCTTGTCAAATCGCAGTTCTCTATAAAAAATAAAAAAGTTGGTTAAAAAACGGTCCGTTGTGCAGGCTAACTAGTCTATATAGCATCAACAAACCCTAAACCAACAATTCATGAGAAAAATTTACTTATTATTTCTAATTGTATTAGGCTCTCTAACAACATTTGCGCAAACTGTTCGCTATGTTAAACCAATAGCAACGGGCGCCGGTGATGGTACAAGTTGGGCTGATGCAGCTGCCGACTTACAGACTGTGATTAATGCGTCTTCTTCTGGAGATCAGGTGTGGGTTGCAGCTGGAACTTATAAACCAACAATTGCTCCTGGTAGCTCAACTACGGATAGAGACAAAACTTTCCTGCTTAAGCAAGGTGTTAGTGTTTATGGAGGTTTTGTAGGTACTGAGGCAGTTTTATCAGCGAGAGACGTAGCCGCCAACCTAACTATTTTAAGTGGAGATATTGGCACTGTTGGGGTTAAAACCGATAATGTGTACCATGTTGTGGCAGTTACCGGCAATATGGTTGGAGCCAGATTAGATGGTTTTACAATTACTGCGGGCTATGCCGATGGAACAACGACACCAACAATTAATGGAGGCAGTTTTCACCAAGGTAGAGCAGCAGGTTTATTTTTGAGTTCAACCACTGGGGCAACTTTTGAAAATTTAATCATATCAGATAATGAGAATGCCACCGTTTCACAAAATGGCGGAGCTGCATATTTTTTATATAGTTCAGCTACATTGAATAATGTAGAATTTAAAAATAATAAATCGGCCAATAATGGTGGAGCAATTTATATGCTTGGTTTAACAACGGCCTATATTTATCCAACATTTACCAATGTTAAATTTACAAACAATACTGCCCTTGAGGGTGGAGCAATTTATTTGTCGAGTTTTGCACAGCCTACGTTTACCAACACAACTTTTGATGGCAACGAAGCCACTGCAGGTTCAGGTGGCGCAATTACAAATGGTACAGCAACTTCGTCGAAAATTACTTGCTTAAACGTTGTGTTTTCAAATAATAAATCTACTTCTGCTGGTGGTGCAGTCTATAATTATGGTACAAGCTCTACCTATACCAATTGTAAGTTTTTAGCCAATTATACCGCATCTAGTGGGGCAGCTATGTATTTGGGTGGTACAGCTTCTAATAACGCAGCGCCTAGTATCACCAATGGTGTATTTGCTAATAATACAGCAAACAATGCTACTTATGGTGGGGCAATTTATAATTCAACCTATACCGATGCGGTGTTAACCAATTGCACATTTTACAACAATACTAACACCAATGCTTCTAACGCAAATAATGGTGGTGCAATAGCATTTTTTACTTCGGCTACTACACAAAAAATTACGTTACAGAACTCAATTTTTAACGGTAATGAAGGCGATGTATATATTGCGGCAGGAAATACCGGTGCATCGTTCACGGTAAAAAACTGTTTAATGCAAACAACTACAGTGGCAACTAACGGTGTAAATGGAAATATCGTTAATGCAACTCCCACTTTATTGTTTGCAAGCACCGTAGCTACTGATTTGAATTTCCTACAACTTGTAGAAGGCGAAGCAACTCAAAAAGGAGATAATACGTTAATTCCAGTTGGCATCACTACTGATTTGGCGGGGAACAGCCGTGTATCAAGCGGGGTAGTTGATTTGGGAGCCTATGAGTTCCAAGGTACGTTGCCAGTTTCGCTGCTTTCGTTTAACGTGGCTAAAAAAGGAGCATCGGCCGTTCTTACTTGGAAAACAGCAAGTGAGCAAAACAATAGCAAATTTGTTATCGAACGAGGCTCATCACCAGCTGATTTCAAGATTTTAAAGGAAGTTGCAGGTGCTGGCGATAGCAATTCGCCGTTAAGTTATTCATTAACTGACTTTTCGCCGCTTTCGGGATTAAACTACTACCGTTTAACACAATACGATAAAAATGGCAATTCGGAAGTTTTAGGCATACAAAGCTTAAGATTTGATTTGCTTGCATCTGCTAAGGTGTATCCAAATCCGGCGGGCAACTATGTTAATGTAGTTCCATCGTCAGTTGAGGGTGCAGTTTCCTTAAATCTAATATCTTTGACGGGTAAAACCGTACTGACCAATAATTACGCTCAAACAACTACACAAGAAGGTTTAAAACTTGATTTAACCAACGTTCCAAAAGGTGCTTACATTTTATGGATCAACAAAGGTAAACTGAGTGAAGAAAAGCAAACATTATTGGTCGTGAAATAATTAACGACAATAAATGTATAAATGGACAATCAAGAACATCAGATGACACTAGGAACAAATGACAGATTAGCGGAACTTTTCCAAAAATATGTAGACAAGAGCATCACGGAGGAAGAGTATGCCGAGTTATTTGTTTACATAAGAAATCCAGAAACCAAAGATGAGGTTTTGGCATTTTTGGATGAACATAATAAAAAAGTGCAATCTGATGCGCTTGTACACGAAATAGACTGGGATGGGATGTATGCAAATATTACCAACCCAAAAAAGTTGGCTGGTCGTGAGCGTAAGCCACTTTGGAAGTACGTTGCGGCCGCGGTGGTATTGGTTGTGGCCAGTGTAACAATTTATTACACCGCTAACCACTCTTACCAAAAGTCTAGTCCACTGGCTTATCATAATGATGTATTGCCCGGTAGTGAAAAAGCTGTGTTGACACTTTCGGATGGTTCTGAAATTGTTTTGGATCATACTGCCGCCGGCAAACTTGCCACTCAAGGTGATATCTTGATTGAAAAGGATGCGAATGGGCAGATTGTTTATGTGGCAAAAAACCAATCAGATGAAGCGACACCCAAAATTAATACGCTTTCAACACCAGCTGGAGGAAAATTTAGTTTAGTGCTTTCTGATGGTAGTAAAGTTTGGCTAAATGCTAGCTCATCAATTAAGTTTCCGGCAGCATTTACAGGTGATGCCAGAAGGGTGGAGATCAAAGGCGAGGCTTATTTTGAAATAGCGAAAGATAAGCGTAAACCTTTTTACGTACGCAATGGCAGTTCTGAAATCAAAGTGCTGGGTACGCACTTCAATGTGATGGCTTATCCGGATGAGTACCGCTCAGCGCTTACTTTGCTTGAAGGCTCAGTGCAGTTTACTAAAAATGGGCAATCGCAATTGTTGAAGCCGGGCAAACAGATTATCTATACTGAAAGTGAGAACGAAACCAAACAACAAGAGGCCAATATTGAAGAAGTAATGGCTTGGAAAAATGATTTGTTTGTATTTAACAACACAAGTATTGATGAGATCATGAAAGAGTTGACACGTTGGTACGATGTTAAAATCAAGTACGAAGGTGAAAAGCCCGATATCTCATTTACCGGTGTAATTCCTAGAAATACCAACGTATCAAAGGTTTTAAAAACGTTGGAGCTTACGGGAGATGTAGTTTTTGGAATTGAAAATAATGTAATTACCTGCGAAAAGAAGATGAAGAAATAACCAAGAAGGGTAAAAAGGCTTTTCTCGGCGGCAACCGAGAAAAGCAATAAAAGGCCCAAATGAAATAACAATAAACGAAACCACTATTTATTCAAAACCCTTATATACAAATGTATGAAAGAAAAAATACATTGTAGATTGTCGTACGCTATTTTTAGTTGCGATTTTTCGACCAAACAAAAACAACTATTTAAAAAAGCTTTACTGGTTATGAGAATCATTGCAGTAATCGTGTTTGTTTTCAGTTTACAGCTAAGTGCCAAAACACTTGCTCAAAACGTAAGCATCAAAAAACAAAACATTACTTTAAAGGAAATGTTCAAGGAGCTGAGGAATCAAACCAACTATTATTTCATTTATAATAGTAAGGAAGTTTCAGATGAAAAAAGGGTGTCTGCTAACTTTTCCAATGCGCCAATTGATGTGGTTTTGTCATCTGTACTTAAGGGAATGTCCTTAAGCTACACTATAGAAGATAAGATCATTTCTGTAAAACCTATTGACCATGCAAACGACTTGGCAGCTAACACTACGCAGGCTAGGCAGGATAGGACCATTACAGGAAAGGTAACTGATGCTGAAGACGGTTCGGCATTGTTTGGCGTATCCGTTAGGGTAAAAGGTGCTACTACAGGTGCGGTTACCAATGTGGAAGGTAATTTTGCAATCAATGTGAAGTCTACCGAAAAAATATTGGTATTTAGTTCAATTGGTTATGTTACTAAGGAAGTTCCATTAACGGCCTTATTAAAATACGAAGTTACGCTTACCCGTGATAGCAAACAGCTAGATGAGGTAGTAATTGCTTTTGGAACTACTACACGTAACGAGCTTACCAATTCGGTTACCAAAATTTCAGCTAAAGATATCGAGCAACGCCCTATCAGTAACTTAAACTCTGCAATTGTTGGGGCTTCACCAGGTGTGCAAACTACGGCAGGTAGCGGGCAGCCGGGCGAAGGACCAGATATCAGAATCAGAGGGTTTGGCTCAATCACAGGTGATAATAACCCATTGTATGTGCTTGATGGTGCACCTTACGAAGGTGTAATCAGTAACATCAATCCAGAAGATATTGACAATATTTCCATTTTGAAAGATGCCTCAGCAACAGCATTGTATGGTGCTAGGGCAGCTAACGGCGTAGTATTAATCACTACTAAAAAAGGAAATAGCAACGGCAAAACCACCATTACTGCAAAGCTAACACAGGCTTTTTCTGAGCGTGGCTTGCCAAATTATGAAACTTTAGATGCTTACCAATACTTTCCAATTGTGTGGGAAGCACTAAAAAATGGAACTTCTGGCACTGCGGCAGCCGCTACGGCCAATTTAAAAAGCTACGTAGGTTGGAATCCGTTTAATGTAGCTGATGACGAAATTGTTTTAGAAAACGGACAGTTAAATCCAAACGCTAAATTATTATATCCTGATGATGTGCGTTTCCGGGAAGAGTTGCAGAGATTAGGCATGAGGTCGGACATGTCAGTATCGCTAAGTGGCGGTTCTGCTAAAACAGATCATTATGTTTCACTTAATTATTTGGACGAAAACGGTTACGTGATTGGTTCGGATTTTAAGCGTTTTTCCGGCAGGTTAAGGGTAAACTCAACGCCTAAAGATTGGCTGAAATTTGGATTGAATTTATTTGGTACTTACACCAAATCTGATCAGGCTAACGAGAGCAGCGGTATCAATGAAAATCCATTCTACATCGATTTGATATTGGCACCAATTTATCCTGTGTACAAACATGATCCGGTAACGGGTGCTTACATTTTGGACAACAAAGGAAATAAAGTTTATGATCCAGGTGATTACAGACCGTTGTTTACCGGCCGAAATGTAGTGTATGAAACTTTGTACAACGTTAACCAAGTGAGAAGAAACTCATTAAATGGTGTGGCCAATATCGAAGCTAAATTTTGGAAGGATTTCAAGTTTACTTCTAATTTCAGTTTTACTTTGGGTAACTATCGTAGCAACGTGTATGATAACAGCGTAATGGGTGATGCTGTGGGCGTGGGTAGAACTACCAGAACCAATAGCCTTACAACCTATTTAAACTTTAATCAGTTATTAACTTGGAGCAAAACCATCAACAAACATAAAATTAGTGTACTTGTTGGTCACGAAAACTACCTTAATTATTATGATTACCTATCGGGATCAAGACGAAGCGAAGGAATAGCGGGTTTACCTGTACTGGATAACATGACAACTACTACAGCTTTAGGGTCTTATGATAGAGATTATAAAACTGAAGGTTACTTGTCAAAAATTGACTATAGCTACAAAGGAAAATATTTGTTCTCTGGTTCATTCAGGAGAGATGGTACTTCCAGATTTTCGCCTTCTAGCAGATGGGGCAACTTCTGGTCGCTTAGTGCAGCATATAATATTGATAGAGAGCCATTCTTCAAAGTTAAGTGGGTAGATGCCTTAAAACTTAGAGCATCTTACGGTCAGGTAGGTAATGATCGTACCGGAAGTTATTTCACTTATCAACGTTTATATACGTTAAACTACAACAACGGTAGCGAGCCAGGAGCTTTATTTACACAGGCTGGTAATAACGATTTGGTTTGGGAATCCAATCAAAATGCAGATGTAGCAGTAGAGTTTTCGGTATTTAAAAATAGGTTTGGCGGTACGGTAGAAGCATTTCGTCGCCAGTCGAGCAATTTGCTGTTTGCCGTTACTTTACCTTTAACATCGGGCTTACTTACTTATAACGACAATTTCGGCACCATGCGTAACGAAGGTGTTGAAGTGCAGTTGAATGGAGTTCCCCTAAAAACTAAGCGTTTTAAATGGAACATTGATATTAATTGGAGTACGTTTAGAAATAAGATCTTGTCATTGCCACCATCTTATGAAGGTAGGGTAAGTGGAACTAAAAAATACGAAACGGGTAAATCACTTTACGAATTTTGGTTGAGAGATTGGGATTCTGTAAATCCAGAAACAGGGGCAAACCAATACCGCAAAGCAGATGGCACTTTAACAACTACTTTGGCTGATGCCACCTATTATTACGCAGGTAGTGCAATTCCTGATTTTTTCGGTAGCGTAAATAATGGCTTCAGCTACAAAAGCTGGTCGTTAAATGTCATGTTCATTTATCAGGTTGGTGGTTACACGTTCGATAACGATTATCGCTCACTAATGTTCAGAGGTGGTACCACTACCAATGGTAGGGCTTTACACGTAGATATGTTAAAACGCTGGCAAAATCCTGGCGATGTAACTGATATTCCTGTACTTAGCACTTCATCATCTATTTCTGATACCGACCGTTGGTTAACAAAATCAGATTACTTGAACCTGCGTACCGTTGCATTAACTTATAGCCTTCCTAAAAAAATGCTTTCAAGGTTGAAATTAACTAATGCAAAAGCCTTTGTAAATGGAGAGAATTTGTTCATTACTTCGGCAAGAAAAGGTATGGATCCTACGCAAACTTACACAGGAGATGCTGAGTATACCTACGCACCTTCTCGTATCATCAGTTTTGGTTTAAACATTACATTATAGTTCGTTCAATAATGAAAAAATATTTTTTAATTCTGCCAGCTTTTTTCTTTTTACTGCTACTAGGTTCATGTAAAAAGTCATACTTAGATACCGTTCCAACTGATCAAATTGATGCGGACAAGATATTTGATAACATCAACAATGTAAAGGTGGCACTTAACGGTATCTATCGTGGGTTGTACATGCAATATTCTGATCAGGAACAGGATGGTCACGCTGCCATCATGATTGTGATGGATTTCATGGGCGAAGATATCGTTCATACGGCAACGGGTACAAGTTACTTCAGGGGCGCTTACCGTTGGACAGACCATCGCTCTGATTTGAACGACCTGCCTTATTTTGCCTACCGCCTTTATTACAGGATAATTGCTAATGCAAATTTGTTGTTAGAAGGTATTGATAAGGTGCCTGATGCAACTACAGCACAAAAAAATGCAATAAAAGGGGAGTGTTTAGCACTTCGGGCTTTTTCGCATTTCATGTTGGTGCAACTCTTCGGCAAACGTTACGATAAATCTATACTAACAGATATTTCCAATCCAAATTCACCAAGGATACAACTTGGAGTGCCTATTGTTACTAAATACTCTTTGGACCCACAACCACGCAATACCGTCGAAGATGTTTACATTCAAATTAATAAAGATTTAGATGAAGCGATTGTGATGTTAACCGGCGCACCAGCAAGAGGGTTATACAGAACACACATTGATAAAAGTGTGGCTCAAGGATTGAAAGCAAGGGTTGCTTTAACTCAGCAAAACTGGACTGATGCAGCTTATTATGCACTAGAAGCACTAAAAGGATATCAGTTAATGTCCAACTCTGCGTATTTGGATGGTTTTACAGACATGAAAAACTCTGAATGGATGTGGGGTGCGCACCAATTGCCTGAGCAACTGCCAACTTACGGTTCGTTTTACGCTTACATGTCTTCAAATTTCAATTCGGCACATACCAGGCCAAATCCTAAAAAAATTAACTCGCTTTTGTACAATTCGCTTAGTAATACTGATATCAGGAAAAAGTTGTTTTGCGATAATGTAAACGATTATGTGAATTTTCCGGGTGTAATTGATGCCTCAACAGGACAGCCAGCAGCCGGCCAAACTAGGGCTTTGTACATGCATAAAAAGTTTGTAGTAGCTGATCCTGCCGTTAGTGCCGGCGATATTCCATTCATGCGTGTAGCAGAAATGTATCTCATTGCAGCGGAAGCAAAAGCAAAAGATGGTTTCATCAATGAGGCGGCTGATATTATAGATATTTTAGCGAAAAATAGGGATCCAAATTATGTGCGCCCTGATAACATTACAGATATTGGTAACGATAATAACGGTTTAATTATGACCCAACGCCGAATAGAATTGTGGGGCGAGGGCTTTCGTTTCTTGGATTTGAAGAGGTTAGATCTTGCTTTAGCTAGAGCAAATACAGGTGCTACCTCTACATTAGCCAATGCAATGGATCGTGCAAGAGGCGCTGTAACATGGCAATTCTTAATTCCACGCCGTGAGATGCAGGCTAATCCCTACATGGTTCAAAATCCCTAGTTAATAGTAAGTTAGTTATATATGTTAAGACTGAGGGAGCAAGCTAATTGCTCCTTACGGTCACTCTTTTTGCCTGTTATTTTAGGTTAAATCTTCAAATTAAATGTTAGCATTATGAAAAAACTAGGATGGCTGCTGCTTGTAATTTTAGCACTTGTTGCCATAAACATATTTGCCGAAAAGCCAAGTGTTGTAGCTGATATTCGTTTTAAAATTTCTTTTAATGTGGATGAAAAAGCTACTGTGCCTAGTCATTTTGCCGATACACTAAGAAAGGCCGAACAATTGTTAAGTAGGGTATTTTCTTCTGCAGATTTTAAAGAGGCGCTATATAAACAAAACTACAACGATTCCGCATACAGCAAATCTAAAAAGAAGTGTTTTGAGGTAGTGTATGATCAAACAACTGGTCGCATACCCGGAAAAGCTGTTTACGATAATTTATTGGCAGATAAAGAAGTTAACCTAACCATCAATATAAAAAATAATGGCGATAAGAAAGGGACTATGGGCTCTTCCAATGCCTGTAGCTATAGCATCACTACTTATGATTATTGGTTGGTTGAAAACGGAGAGCTTGCACAGCGCTTAGCCAGACATATTGCCCATGAATTTACGCATGTAAGAGGATTTAGGCATGATAACAAAGTTGATAAAGCATATAAATGGGGGCGCAAAACAGAGGAAGATCCAGCTTATGGTGTGGGCAACATTGTTGGGGAAATATTAAAGATGTGGAGCAAAAAGGGAATGATTTAGCCAGTTGAAACACGCTAACTGTTGCCCGGTATTAGCAGACAATTAAAATCAATAGATATGAAAAAGATTAATTTATTGGCGTTGATGATGGCTTTGTCTATCATCTTATCTTGCAAAAAGAACTCAAGTAGTAGCGGCGACGGCGGAAATCCTACCAAACCTGATGAAACTGCTTATAAGCCTAATACCATCATTTACGGAAGCAATAAATATGTGAGGTTTGAAGTTGGCGATGCTAATTCTCCAATTATTTTAGCTTCTCCGCATGATGGCACCATTACTCCTTCAACTATGCCATTTAGGGATAATCCGGATGCCGTAACCGTAAGGGATTTGTATGTAACTGATTTGGTAGAGGAAATTGCCAGCGCTTTTTATGCAAAAACTGGAATTCATCCGCATGTTATTGTTAACGACGTGGCAAGGGAACGCATGGAGCCTAATCGTTCGTTAGAGGAGGCTTATCATAAAAGTGAGGCTGCAAATGCCCTTTGGAGAGAGTACCACGGCTTTTTGAAATCTGCAAGGGACATGGTGGCTAAAAATGTAGGTAAAGGCTTGTTTTTGGATATGCATGGTCATGGTCATACCAAAAAAAGGGTTGAAGTGGGCTACATTGTATCCAGATCAAACTTAAATGCTTCAGATGCCACTTTGAATGGTGTTGCTAATACCTCAAGTATTTATCAGCTATCTACTACATCTGCCTACTCTTTTTCGCAACTTATCAGAGGTGATTATGCCTTTGGTACGCTTTTGGCCAATGAAGGAATCCCTGCAGTACCAAGTAAAACAGATCCAACACCTAACGATGACGACTATTTTAATGGAGGGTATTGTACGCTAACCTATGGTTCAAGAAATGGTGGCACGGTATCAGCCATACAATTGGAAACACATGGCACCGATTTAAGAAATAATGCTACACAACGTAAAGCTTCAGGTATAAAAATTGCCGATGCCATTATTAAATACATGAAAAATCATTATGGTTTACTTTTAGATAAATAACATTGAAATATCCTAAGTTTTACCTTCTACTAACTGCTGCACTATTTTTTCAGGCTTGTGCTGTTAAAAAAGTCAATTCAACTGATCAAATCAATGCGGTAAATACGGCCGTTAGTATTAAGTTGCAGGAACGCAAAATTTATGCGCTTGCAAACGGAAGTGTGTTTTTTAGCAACAAGTTTCCTGCTGCAAGGCTAAATGCCTTAAGCCAACTTAATGATAGTACTTTTAACATCACCATCGAGCCGGAAAACCAACCCATCAATCAAAGTCCGTGGTTTGCATTTAAGGTTTGGGGTAAGGCAGGTAAAAAAATCTACCTTAACTTGGTTTATCCCGATAGTAAACATCGTTACCAGCCCAAAATAACTCATAATGGCAGCACTTGGGATGCTGTTAATGCGGTAAAACTCAACAAAGAGAAAACAACCGCGTCTTTTAAACTGCAACTGGGCACCGATACGCTAACTTTAGCCGCTCAAGAAATCATATCTTCTGCACAATCTTACCAATGGAACAATCAAATGGTGCAGCGTTATCAGTTAACGCAAACCGTTATTGGTAAAAGTATTGCAGGCAAACCTATCATTGCACTAAACTCAACTAAAAGTGATGGAAAGAAAATCGTAGTCGTGCTAAGTCGCCAACACCCGCCCGAAATATCAGGCTACATGGCAATGATGCAGTTTGTTGAAACTTTATTGGGGCAAACTGAGCTTGCCAAAAAGTTCATTGCCAACTACGAATTGGTTATTATCCCAATGATAAACCCCGATGGCGTAGATGAAGGTAACTGGCGTCATAATTTTGGCGGGGTAGATTTAAATAGGGATTGGATTGATTTTAAACAGCCTGAAACACGAGCGGTTAGAAATTTTTTATTGGAAAAAGTAAAGAAACAGAAAGCCAAGGTATATTTTGCTTTGGATTTTCATTCGACTTTTAATGATGTGCTTTACACTAATGAGGATAGGCCAGATACCAATTTTCCTGGGCTTACCACAGCATGGGTAAAAGGCTTACATGATTTTGAAGGAGATAACAAGACTACTGTTAAGCCGTCTGGCAATGGGGGCAACGTATCAAAGTCGTGGCTGGGTAAGGTGCTTAACGCCGAAGCGTTAACGTATGAAGTAGGCGACAACACGCCTCGCCCTTACATTAAACAGAAAGCCACAAAAGTAGCGGAAGTGCTAATGGCCGAATTACTGAAGGAAAAATAGCACTAGGTGCTAGCCCTTTCTGCCGTTCATTAGTTCTTCTAACCTATTTCGTTCGTCTTGAAGTTCCCTGGCAAGCTTTCTTTCCTTCTCCACCGATTTTGATTTGAAGGCTTGATATTCTTCGGAAATTTCGTTGTACAGCTCTGTGCGGTGCTTAGCCTCGCTAACACTTTTGCCTGAGCGGGCAATTACCACAATAAGGGCCACTACCAAAACGCCAACAACACTCCACATCATAATGTTGTAAGTGTCTTTTTCAAAACTCATACCCAGCACGCTAATTTCATTAACCTTGTTGGTATTTTCAGTAAGCGAAGCCTCTTTACCAGAAATTTCAGTTTTTAAATAATTAACAGTTTTATCCTGCTCGGTAATTTTTTGCTGAAGATTTTTTTTGTCAGCTTTTTCCTTGCGCAAGGTGTCCATTACGTTTTTCCAGAGTTCATCTAACCTATATTTGGCAATCATTTTATAACCATCAGGAGAAGTGCGTGTTCTGGAAAGCATAAAAGTGTATTGCCCATTTAAGCTCGGATCGGTGTTTTTTACCGTGTCACGTTGGCGATAAACCTTTTTTACCACTGGTGCTGGTTTGGTTTGTGGGGCAACGGGTTTAGTTTGTGCCAATATATTCTGACTAATAAAACATAGCAGTACAATGCCAGCAAAGTGAAGTAAAGTTTGTCTCATGCCTAATGTTATTTAATACTAAAACAATATTAGTAAAGATTTATTATCAAGTTTAGTTGTATTGTGTTATCGTAATTTGGCTCAAGTTAGGATGTTTAATCAATAAATCAATTGATTGGCGTCATTTTTTTTAAACCTTACAGTGATACTTTTGCTCCATGTACATTGGAATCATCGGGTTGGGGGATATGGGCAAGTTGTATGCGCTCACGTTCGCTGCGGCAGGCTATCAAGTTTGCGGCACCGATTTACCTCATCATCTACCACAACTAGCTACCGAGTTAAAAGATAAAGGCATAGAAGTGCTAGCCGATGGACATGAAGTTTCTCGCAAATCAGATTTTATCATCTACAGTGTTGAGGCAGAAAAAATAGCGCAGGTGGTAGCAATGTATGCTAAATCCACTAAGTATGGCGCTATTGTAGGAGGGCAAACATCTGTAAAACATCCAGAAATTAAAGCCTTTGAAAACTATCTGCCTGCAGATACGCACATCATTACCAGCCATTCCCTTCACGGTCCCGGCTTAACTACCAAAGGGCAAATCCTGGTCATCATAAGGCATCGTGCTAGCGAGGTGGCGTATAAGAAGGCGCTTGAAATTTATCAAGCATTGCAATCCAATATCATCGAAATGCCAAGCTATCACCAACATGATAAAATTGTTGCCGATACCCAGGCGGTAACACATATGGGCTTCGAAAGTATGGGTTCTGCCTGGGCCAATCAAGGTTACTATCCCTGGGATAGCCCAGCCTACGCTGGCGGTATTGATAATGTGAAAATATTAACTACGCTCCGAATCTTCAGTTATAAAGCACATATTTATGCTGGCTTGGCCATTTTAAATCCCCATGCTCAAACACAGGTACGGCAATATGCAAAAACCGAAAGTGAACTTTTTGCATTGATGATTGCCGAGAAAGAACTTGAGTTCAGGGATAGAATTGCGGCTGCTAAAAATTTTGTTTTTAAGGCAGATGAGCCTTTGTTTTTCGATGCCGAAGTAATGGGAGCGTTTAGCCTTTCCAATAAAAGCTGTGCCCCAAAACCTAATTCGCATTTAAGCATATTAAGTATGGTTTGTGCTTGGCATAAGATGGGCATCAATCCTTATCAAAATTTAATTTGTCAAACTCCACCATTTAAATTACGCCTAGGCATAGCCGAATATCTTTTTAAAAATGATGCACTGCTAGAAGAAACCATACAAACGGCCTTATACGATAAGTCTATAAGAAATGATGACTTAGCTTTCCACACTGCAGTTCACGAATGGGCCTCTATGATTTGTTATGGAGATATGGAAGGTTATAAAGCACATTTTGAAGCTGCTAAAACTTTTTTTAAAGACCGTTTGGAACAGGCTAGGGCTCTAAGTTCCGAGATGATTACCGAACTAATGGATTAGTACTTGCCTACAATTAAATTGCTTATCAATTTTATAATTAGCCTTATACACTATAAAGTCTAAGTATTCCATAGAGATTGTTTTATTGCGTATTTATTGCATAAAGCCTATTGAAGTGCCTTATATTTGCCGGCATGACAGTACTAGTATTTACATTAATTGTACTTGTTGGCGCATTTTTGGCTGGCTTTTTAGGTTCTCTTACTGGTTTAGGAGGCGGTGTAATCATCATTCCATTACTAACTTTAGGTTTAGGTGTTGATATTCATTATGCTATAGGCGCATCTATCATTTCTGTAATTGCTACTTCTACGGGGTCTGCGGCGGCTTACGTTAAAGAAGGACTTACAAACATGCGAATTGGCATGTTTTTAGAAATTGCCACTACAGTAGGAGCTATTTTAGGAGCTGTAATTGCGGTTTATTTAAACGCTGCCTACGTGGCTGTAATATTTGGCTGCATACTGATTTTCTCTTCGTTAATGACTTTGCGTAAAAAAGTAGATCATACCAATATAGATTACAGCAGCAAAGGCGCAAAATTTTTCAAACTCAATGGGTCGTATCCCAATCAGGGTGTCGAAACGCCTTATGCGGTAAAAAATGTAGGAGGTGGATTTTTCATGATGTTGTTTGCAGGTACATTATCGGGCCTACTTGGAATAGGAAGCGGTGCTTTAAAAGTAATTGCAATGGATAACATCATGCGCTTGCCTTTTAAGGTTTCTACAACTACCAGTAATTTCATGATGGGCGTCACCGCTGCGGCAAGTGCTGTAGTTTATTTGCATCGCGGACAAATTGATCCTGGTATAGCAATGCCGGTGTGCATCGGCGTACTGTTAGGGGCAACTGTTGGTGCCAAAGTGTTGGTTAAGGCAAAAACAGATAAATTGAAAATGGTTTTTGCGGTAGTTGTTACCATTTTGGCAATACAAATGATTTATAAAGGATTGACAGGAGGTTTTTAATGGAGCAAGCAAAAAATATAACAGATAAAGACATCCAAAGCTTGGTAGGCAACTTATTGAGGGTTGGCGTTTACATTTCCATGGGCATCGTTGTCATTGGCGGTATCATTTATCTCTTTGATCATTCCGCCGAAACCATTGATTATAAAGTTTTCGATTTTAACAAAGTATCCTTAAAAACTGTAGCAGGTATTTTTAGCGAAGTATTAACCTTTAAAGGCGTAGCTATTGTTCAATTTGGTTTGTTGATGCTCATATTCACTCCAATAGCCCGAGTACTAATGGCGGTAGTTAGTTTTTTTATAGAGAAAGATTACCTATATGTTGCTATTGGTTTGCTGGTGCTGGCTATTATCATGGCTAGCTTAAGCGGCGGTTTTGCGCATTAGTCGTTTAAGCAAAGCTGATGCAATCATTTTTCAGTGCTGTTTTAACTAAATATTCTTATAATTACCGGTCTAAATTCTCAATAAGTTTAAGTGTATGTAAGTCAATTTGTTAGGTTTTTTTGTTCCTTAAATTGATTTCGAAACACATTTACTTCCCGAAGCTTCAAATAGCTGTTAATAAAACATCAAAAATTTTTTAGCTAACTATTTGAAAATTAATAATTCTTGCCTATCTTTGCCGTCCCTTTGCGGGGATTGTATATCCACCTTGAACGAAGCCCTACTGCTTCGATGGGTGTTAACTTAATTAAAGAAATGTCAGGAATTATTGGAAAAAAAGTAGGAATGACCAGTATTTTCGATGCAGAAGGAAGAAACATTCCTTGTACTGTAATCGAAGCTGGGCCTTGTGTTGTAACACAAGTTAAAACCGAAGAAACAGACGGTTATTCGTCAATCCAGTTAGGATTTGATGAAGCAAAAGAGAAAAACGTAACGCAGCCATTAAAAGGCCATTACGCAAAAGCAAACACAACTCCAAAACGTAAATTGGTTGAGTTCGGCGAGTTTGAAGCAACTTTAAACTTAGGCGACACGGTTACTGTAGACATCTTCGCTGAAGGTGACTATGTAGATGTTGTGGGAACTTCAAAAGGTAAAGGTTTCCAAGGTGTGGTAAAACGTCACGGTTTTGGTGGTGTGGGTGGTCAAACTCACGGTCAGCACAACAGGATGCGTGCACCAGGTTCATTGGGAGCTTCTTCTTGGCCTTCACGTGTATTCAAAGGTATGCGTATGGCGGGTAGAACAGGTGGCGACAGAGTAAAAGTTCAAAACTTACAAGTATTGAAAGTTTATCCTGAGCAAAACCTAGTAGTAGTTAGCGGTTCCGTACCAGGAGCTAAAGGTTCTTACGTAATCTTAGATAAGTAAGCAAGATGGAAGTTAAAGTAGTAAACATTTCAGGAAAAGAGACAGGTGCCAAGGTGCAACTTCCTGAGTCGGTATTTGGTGTTACACCAAACGACCACGCGATTTATTTAGATGTAAAACAGTATTTGGCTAACCAACGTCAAGGTACGCACAAAGCTAAGCAACGTAACGAAATTGCTGGTTCTACACGTAAATTATACAAACAAAAAGGTACTGGTGGTGCACGTGCCGGAAGCATTAAATCTCCATTGTTCAATGGCGGTGGTCGTGTTTTTGGTCCTCAACCTCGTGACTATAGTTTTAAATTGAACAAAAAATTAAAATCATTAGCTCGTAAATCTGCTTTATCATACAAAGCTCAAGATAACAGCATCGTGGTTTTAGAAGACTTCAATTTTGATAGCATCAAAACTAAAAACTATGTAAACTTGGTAAACGCATTAAACTTAGCTGACGAGAAAACTTTGTTAGTGTTGCCAGAACAAAACAACAATATTTATTTATCAAGCAGAAATATTCAGAAAGCTAAAGTTATCACTGCAGGCGATTTAAATACTTATGATGTATTAAACGCTAGTAAACTTTTGTTAACTGCTAATTCGCTTAAATCATTGGAGGAGGCATTTGCCAAGTAATATGGAAATCTTACAAAGACCAATTTTAACCGAAAAAGCATCTGCATTAACTGAAAAAGCTAACCGTTTTACTTTCCAAGTAGATCATAGAGCTAACAAATTGCAGATTAAAAGTGCTATCGAGCAAATGTATGGCGTAACTATCGTTGCGGTAAATACAATGGTAGTACAAGGCAAGGCAAAAACCAGAAACACCAAAGCAGGTTTGGTAACTGGCCGTAGCCCTAAATACAAAAAAGCTGTTGTTACCCTTAAAGATGGAGAAACAATAGATTATTACGCGAATATTTAATATAAAAATTGAATAATTAATAACTATGGGCTTAAGAAAATTTAAACCAGTTACTCCGGGTACCCGCTTTAGAGTTGGTGCTAGTTTTACGGAGATTACAGCAACCAAGCCCGAAAAATCATTGGTTGTATCTTCTAAGAAATCGGGAGGTCGTAACAATACAGGAAAGATGACCATGCGCTATATCGGTGGTGGCCACAAAAAATCTTACCGTTTAATTGATTTTAAACGTGATAAGTTTGATATTCCTGCTGTTGTAGCTACTATTGAGTACGATCCTAACCGTACAGCACGCATCGCATTACTTAACTATGCTGATGGTGAGAAGCGTTATATCATTGCACCGGAAGGATTGCAAGTAGGACAAACATTGCTTTCAGGCGATAAAGCTACCCCAGAAGTAGGTAATACTTTGAAATTAGCTAACATCCCTCTAGGTTCTATCATCCACAATTTAGAGCTTCACCCTGGAAAAGGTGCTCAGTTGGCACGTAGCGCCGGTTCTTATGCACAATTAGCTGCAAGAGACGGTAAATATGCTACCATCAAATTGCCTTCAGGTGAAGTAAGATCTATCTTAGTTACTTGTTTAGCCACTATTGGTACAGTTTCTAACTCTGATCATGCAAACGAAGTGTTGGGTAAAGCAGGTCGTAGCCGTTGGATCGGTCGTCGTCCTCGTACTCGTCCAGTAGCGATGAACCCTGTTGATCACCCAATGGGTGGTGGTGAAGGTCGCGCTTCAGGTGGTCACCCACGTTCAAGAACAGGCGTTCTAGCTAAAGGCTACAAAACCCGTTCACTTAAAAAATACTCAAATCGTTTCATCATAGAGAAAAGGAAAAAATAATGGCTCGTTCAATTAAAAAAGGACCTTATATTGACCACAACGTAGAGCGTAAAGTAAACTCTATGAACGAATCAGGCAAAAGAACAGTAATCAAAACTTGGTCTCGCAGATCAATGATTTCTCCTGATTTCGTAGGTCACACATTTGCAGTGCATAACGGCAATAAATTTATACCAGTATACGTAACAGAAAACATGGTTGGCCACAAGCTAGGGGAGTTCGCTCCAACTAGAACCTTTAGGGGCCACTCTGAAAAGAAAAAATAATTAAAAGATGGAAGCAGTAGCGAAATTAAACAATTGCCCAACTTCACCGCGTAAGATGCGTTTAGTTGTGGATCTTATCAGAGGTGAGCGTGTTGAGAAAGCATTACAGATTTTGAAGTACACCAATAAAGAAGCTGCTATAAGAGTTGAAAAACTTTTATTGTCTGCCATCAACAATTGGGAGCAAAAAAATTCTGGTTCTCGCCCTGAAGAAAGCCAATTATTCGTTAAATCGGTAATGGTTGACGGTGGTCGTCAGTTGAAAAGACTTAGACCAGCACCTCAAGGCCGCGGTTATAGAATCCGTAAGCGTTCTAACCACGTAACCCTTGTTGTAGATAGTAAAAACGTTGAAACTCAAACTAATTAACAGAAATGGGACAAAAAGCACATCCAATAGGTAACAGGTTAGGAATCATCAGAGGTTGGGATTCTAACTGGTTCGGTGGCAACAACTATGCTGATAAATTAGTTGAGGACGAAAAAATAAGAAAATACCTTTCAGCTCGTATTGCAAAAGGCGGTGTTTCTAAAGTAGTAATTGAGCGTACCTTAAAACGTATCACTGTTACTATCCACACAGCACGTCCAGGAATTGTAATCGGTAAAGCAGGCCAAGAGGTTGATAAAATCAAAGAAGAGTTAAAGAAATTGACTAAAAAGGAAATTCAAATTAACATCTTTGAAATTAAACGCCCTGAGCTTGATGCACAATTAGTAGCAGAAGGTGTTGCAAAACAATTAGAAGCTAGGATCTCGTTCCGTAGAGCAATGAAATCATCAATCGCATCAACCATGAGAATGGGAGCAGAAGGTATCAAAATCATGACTTCTGGCCGTTTAGGTGGTGCTGAGATGGCTCGTACAGAACAGTACAAAGAAGGAAGAATTCCTTTGCATACTTTCCGTGCCGATATCGACTACGCTTTAGCAGAAGCTTTAACTACCTACGGTAAAATAGGTATCAAAGTTTGGATCTGTAAAGGTGAAGTTTATGGCAAACGTGATCTTTCTCCAAACATTGGCGCAGCTAACAATGCACCAGGTAACAGCGGAGCTAGAGAGAACAGAGGCGGCGGCGACAGAAGGAACAACGACAAACGCGGTGGCGGTCGTCCGGGTCAAGGCGGAAGAGATAATAGAGGCGGTGGCAACAACAGAGGCCCTCGCAAATAGTTAACAAATCGTTCAACGATAATATTTAAATAAAATGTTACAGCCAAAAAGAACCAAGTTCAGAAAGATGCAAAAGGGCAGGATGAAAGGTTTAGCAACTCGTGGTGCTGAGCTATCATTCGGATCTTTTGGAATCAAATCTTTAGAAGCTACTTGGATCACAAGTCGCCAAATTGAGGCAGCACGTATCGCGGTAACTCGTTACATGAAACGTGAAGGTCAAGTTTGGATCAGAATTTTCCCGGACAAACCGGTAACTAAGAAACCAGCTGAGGTACGTATGGGTAAAGGTAAAGGTGCACCTGAATATTGGGTAGCCGTAGTTAGACCTGGACGTATCCTTTTCGAAGCAGAAGGCGTGCCTTTGGCAATTGCTAAAGAAGCGTTAAGGTTAGCTGCTCAGAAATTACCTGTTCAAACAAAATTTGTAGTACGTAGAGATTACGTAGAAGCATAAAAAGAAAGATGGGATCAATGTTGTAAGTAACTTGTTATTATAACCGCTAGACCCATCACTATAAAAATTAATAAGATGAAAAACTCAGAAATCAAAGGGCTTTCACAAGAAGAATTAGTAGCTAAGATCGCAGAAGAAAAACAAAACTTAGTTAAGTTAAAATTTGCGCACACAATTTCGGCTATCGAAAATCCTAACCGTATCACTGCGGCCAGAAAAACTATTGCCCGATTAAACACTGAATTGTCTGCTGTGAAAGCAGCGGCAGCTACTGAAACTAAATAATTTTAGAGTCGAAATGGAAAGACAATTAAGAAAAACAAGAACCGGGTTAGTAGTAAGCAACAAAATGGATAAATCTGTTGTAGTTGCTGTGGAGCGTAAAGTGAAGCACCCGATTTATGGTAAGTTCGTAAAGAAAACTACCAAATTTATGGCTCATGACGAGAAAAACGAATGCGGTATCGGCGATACAGTATTGATCATGGAAACTCGTCCGCTGAGTAAAAACAAGAACTGGAGATTAGTACAAATTTTAGAAAGAGCTAAATAAGATGGTACAACAGGAATCAAGATTAAACGTAGCCGACAACAGCGGCGCAAAACAAGTATTGGTTATCCGTGTACTTGGTGGAACCGGCAAAAGATATGCATCAATTGGTGACAAAATCGTTGTAACTGTAAAGAGCGCATTGCCTTCTGGTAACATTAAAAAAGGAACTGTTTCTAAAGCAGTTGTAGTTAGAACTAAAAAAGAAATCCGTCGTAAAGATGGTTCTTATATCCGTTTTGACGACAATGCAGCCGTGTTGTTAAACAACCAAGATGAGCCTCGTGGCACACGTATTTTTGGCCCGGTAGCAAGAGAACTGCGTGAAAAACAATTCATGAAAATTGTATCATTAGCACCGGAGGTATTATAAAATGGGAAACAAAGTTAACAAACCGGCAAAATTAAAGATCCGTAAAGGCGACCTAGTAAAAGTTATTGCTGGCGACTCTAAAGGACAACAAGGTAAAGTACAGGAAGTACTTGTATCTGCAAATAGAGTGGTAGTAGAAGGTGTAAACCTTGTATCTAAACACACTAAGCCAAGTGCTGCTACTCCAAATGGTGGCATAATTAAAAAAGAAGCTGCTCTTCATATTTCGAACGTTCAGTTGGTTGATCCAAAATCTGGTAAAACTACTCGTGTTGGCCGTAAATTAAATGCCGACGGAAAATTAGTTAGAGTTGCTAAAGTTTCAGGGGAGGAAATTAAATAATGGCATACGTACCAAGATTAAAAAGCAAATATAAAGAGGAAATTGTATCGGCTCTTAAAGAGAAATTCCAATACAAAAGCGTAATGCAAGTTCCTAAGCTTCAGAAAATCTCTATCAACCAAGGTGTTGGTCGTTACTCTGTAGCTGATAAGAAAATTATCGATAGCTCTATCGTTGAGTTAAGTACCATCACTGGTCAACAAGCGGTAAGTGCTAAGTCTAAAAAAGACGTATCAAACTTTAAATTACGTAAAGGTATGCCAATTGGTGTACGTGTAACTTTACGTGACAACAACATGTACGAGTTTTTAGATAGATTAATTTCTGTAGCTTTGCCTCGTATCCGTGATTTCAAAGGAATCAATGATAAAGGATTTGATGGAAGAGGTAACTACACTTTAGGTGTTACCGAGCAAATCATTTTCCCTGAGATCAACATCGACAAAATCAACAAGATTTTAGGTATGGACATTACGTTTGTAACTAGTGCCCAAACTGATGTTGAAGCATTGGAACTTTTAAAACAATTTGGATTACCATTTAAAAATCAAAAAGCAGAACAATAATGGCAAAAGAAGGAGTAAAAGCTCGCGAAGTTAAACGCCAAAAATTAGTAGCTAAATATGCTGAGAAACGTGCAGCATTGAAAGCAGCAGGCGATTACGCAGCATTAGACAAATTACCTAAAAACTCTTCGGCTGTACGTTTACACAACCGTTGCAAGTTAACTGGCCGTCCTCGTGGTTATATGCGTACTTTCGGTATTTCAAGGGTAACTTTCCGTGAAATGGCGTTAGAAGGCAAAATCCCAGGGGTAAGAAAAGCTAGCTGGTAATTTAATATCACATAAGTTTTTGAGTTATAAGTTGTAAGTTGTATTTTTGCAGCCCTTACAGCTTATGACTCATTAGCATATAAGTGAACAAACAGATTATTAACCGATATTAGGTCCGGAAGTCGGCTGATGCGTACGGAAACCAGTATCACAATTCGATTCATAATGAATACAGATCCAATAGCGGATTATCTTACAAGATTAAGAAATGCTATCAAAGCAAATCACAGGATTGTAGAAATTCCAGCTTCTAACCTTAAAAAAGAAATCACTAAGGTTCTTTTCGACAAAGGTTACATCGCAAACTACAAGTTTGAAGACACAACTGCTCAAGGTACAATCAAAATTGCGTTAAAATACAATGCAATCACGAAAATCCCAGCTATCCGTACGTTAACCCGTATCAGTAAGCCAGGTTTGAGACAGTATGCAGGCGTTGATAACATGCCAAGAGTATTAAATGGTTTAGGTATCGCAATCTTATCTACTTCTAAAGGTGTAATGACTGATAAAGAAGCAGCCAAATTGAACATTGGCGGTGAGGTATTGTGTCACGTTTATTAATTAAAGGAGATCAGTACAATGTCAAGAATAGGAAAAGCCCCAATTAACATACCTGCAGGAGTAACTATTACCGTTAATAACGATAACTTAGTAACTGTAAAAGGTCCTAAAGGAGAGTTAACCCAGTTAGTAGATAAAGATATCACTATCTCTCAAGAAGATGGCGTATTAACCGTACAACGTCCAACAGATCAAAAAAGACACAGAGCTTTACATGGTTTGTATCGTTCACTAATCAACAACATGGTTGTAGGTGTAACAGAAGGTTATAAATTAGAACAAGAATTAGTAGGTGTTGGTTACCGTGCTAGCAACCAAGGTCAAACTTTGGATTTAGTATTGGGTTATTCTCACCACTACGTATTCCAATTGCCAGCTGAAATTAAAGTAACTACCACATCAGAAAAAGGTCAAACTCCTAAAATCATTTTAGAGAGCATCGACAAACAATTGATTGGTCAAGTAGCAGCTAAAATCCGTTCGTTACGTGCACCAGAGCCATACAAAGGTAAAGGTATCAAGTTCGTAGGCGAAGTGTTAAGAAGAAAAGCAGGTAAATCAGCTTCTAAAAAATAATTAAAATGGCAGGAAAAAAATTATCACGCAGAGAGCGTATTAAAAAAGGTATCAGAAAAAGACTTACTGGATCTGAGAGCCGTCCACGTTTATCAGTTTATAGAAGCAATAAAGGTATTTATGCTCAAATCATTAACGATGAAACTGGTAAAACTATAGTTGCAGCATCATCTTTATCTAAAGATTTCAATGCTTCAGGAAACAAGTCAGAACAATCAGTAGCAGTAGGTAAGTTAGTTGCCGAAAAAGCAATTGCAGCTGGTGTTAAGGAAGTTGTTTTCGACAGAAATGGTTACTTGTACCATGGTCGTGTAAAATCGTTGGCAGAAGGTGCCCGCGAAGCTGGTCTAGTATTTTAATCATTTAAATAAGATATAATGTCAACTATCAATATAAAAAGAGTAAAAACTAGCGAGATTGAATTAAAAGATCGTTTAGTGAGCATCCAACGTGTTGCTAAAGTAACCAAAGGTGGTCGTACTTTCAGCTTTTCAGCTATCGTAGTTGTAGGTGATGAGAACGGCGTTGTAGGTTACGGATTAGGCAAAGCTAAAGAGGTTACTGAAGCTATCGCTAAAGGTGTAGACGACGCAAAAAAGAACTTGGTAAAAGTTCCAATTTTGAACGGTACTGTACCTCACGAGCAAATCGGTAAATACTCAGGTGGTTTTGTATTAATTAAGCCTGCTGCTGTGGGTACTGGAGTAATTGCTGGTGGTGCAATGCGTGCCGTACTAGAAAGTGCTGGTGTACACAACGTATTGGCTAAATCAAAAGGTTCATCAAATCCTCACAACGTGGTAAAAGCTACAGTTGATGCATTAACAAAAATGCGTGACGCTTATACAGTAGCTCAAAACCGTGGTGTTGATTTAAACAAAGTTTTTAACGGATAAGATCATGGCTAAAATTAAAATCACTCAGGTAAAGAGCGTTATCGATAGAAGCGAGCGCCAAAAAAGAACCATGAAGGCTTTAGGTTTAAACAAATTAAACCAAAGTGTTGAGGTTGAGGCTAATGCTGCAATCATTGGCATGGTTAGAAAAGTTAATCACTTAGTAGCTATCGAAGCTATATAAAATTATTATTAGGATTTGCTTAGGATTTATATATCTTAGGCAAATTTTTTTTGTTTAATCGTTGTTTCCTGATTAGTGAAAGCGAAGGGGCAACACAATAAAGTTTATCAAATGAACTTAAGTAATTTAAAACCTGCAAAAGGTTCTGTTAAAACAAGTAAAAGAATTGGTCGTGGTCAAGGTTCTGGTCGTGGTGGTACATCTACTCGCGGTCATAAAGGTGCTGGATCTCGTTCAGGTACTTCTACAAAAGTAGGTTTCGAAGGTGGTCAAATGCCTTTACAACGTCGTGTGCCTAAAGTTGGTTTCAAACCAATTAACCGTACCGAGTATGTTGGCGTTAACCTAGATGTATTACAAGGATTAGCTGAGAAATTTAGCTTAAGCACCATTAATTTTGCTACATTGCAAGAACATGGTTTAGCTTCTAAAAACGATTTAGTGAAAATCTTAGGTCGTGGCGAAGTTAAAGCTAAATTGGAAGTAACAGCTCACGCTTTTTCTGCTAGCGCACAAAAAGCTATCGAGGCTGCTGGAGGCTCAATCGTAAAATTATAAAATGAAGAAGCTATTTTCTACTTTAAGTAATATTTGGAAAATCGAAGAATTAAAAGGGCGTATCTTATTTACGCTCATGATTCTTGTGATCTATAGATTGGTTTGCCAAGTGGTATTGCCAGGAGTTGATCCTGCACAATTATCAAATGCGCAAAAAACTGGTCTTTTAGGCTTATTGGATATGTTTGCCGGTGGTGCTTTCTCTAAAGCGTCTATCGTTGCATTAGGTGTAATGCCTTATATTTCTGCATCTATCGTGGTGCAGTTATTGGGTATTGCTGTGCCTACTTTCCAAAAAATGCAAAAAGAAGGTGAAAGTGGACGTAAAAAGTTAACACAGTATACACGTTACCTAACAGTAGCTATTACGCTTGTACAAGCGGTTGGTTACGTTAAAACTCAAGTAGCTCAGGACGCGATTATTATCAATCACACTTTGTTTTACTTTGTTTCGGCTATAGTTTTAACTGCAGGTACGCTTTTTGTAATGTGGCTTGGTGAAAAAATTACAGATAAAGGTATTGGTAACGGTACTTCTTTAATCATCATGGTTGGTATCATTGCTCGTTTGCCTATTGCTTTATCACAGGAGATCAGCTCGGTGTTTGCAGGTAGCGATGGTGGTTTGATCAGGTTGGTATTGGAGATCGTAGCATTATATGCCATTATCATGTTCACCATTCTTATTGTTCAAGGTGTGCGCAAAGTGCCTGTACAATACGCAAAACGTATTGTTGGTAACAAGCAGGTAGGTGGCGTTAGACAGTACATCCCTTTAAAAGTTAATGCTGCTGGGGTAATGCCTATCATCTTCGCTCAAGCTTTAATGTTTGTGCCAAGTGCCTTAATCGGATTGTTTCCTAACTTGCAAAACAGTTGGTTGCACCAATATTCGGATATTACTTCATTAACTTATAGCTTAACCTTCGCATTTTTAATCATTGCGTTTACCTTCTTCTATACTGCAATTACGGTTAATCCTACGCAAATGTCTGACGATATGAAGAAAAATGGTGGTTTTATACCAGGTGTTAAGCCAGGTTTAGCTACTTCTTCTTTCATTGATGATGTAATTTCTAAGATTACTTTCCCAGGATCGTTATTCTTAGCAGCTATTGCGATTTTACCTTCATTGGCAGTAAAAGTTGGAATTCAGCAGGAGTTTGCTCACTTTTTTGGCGGTACTTCATTGTTGATTTTGGTAGGCGTAGTATTAGATACTTTGCAACAGATAGAAAGTTATTTGTTAATGCGCCACTATGATGGTTTGATGAAAACAGGTAGGGTAACCGGTCGTTCTGGTATCCCATCGGCTGTTACAAGCACTAGCGGAGCAGCGCTTTAATTAGCGTTTAAAACATTACATGTCTAAGATATTTTACAAGTCTCAAGAAGAGATTGAGTTAATTAGAGAAAGTTCATTGTTGGTTTCAAAAACTTTGGCCGAAGTGGCTAAGGTAATTAAACCCGGAATTACGACATTATCATTAGACAAGCTGGCATACGAGTTTATCAAAGATAACGGAGCTGTGCCAGCTTTTCTTAATTACGGCGGATTCCCATATTCGCTTTGCATTTCTCCCAACGAACAGGTAGTCCACGGTTTTCCTAGTGATTATGTCATCAAAGATGGCGACTTGATCTCTGTGGATTGTGGTGTCATCAAGAACAATTTCTTTGGTGATTCGGCTTATACTTTTGCTATCGGTGAAATAGATGACGAACGTCAGAAACTGATCAAGGTTACGCAAGAGTGTTTGAATTTCGCTATTGACAAAGCGGTTGTTGGTATGCGCATCGGTGATATTGCTTATGCCGTACAATCACATGCTGAGGCTAATGGCTTCGGAGTAGTAAGAGAACTTGTTGGTCACGGTGTTGGTGTTAAACTTCACGAGAAGCCTGAAGTTCCAAACTACGGTAGCCGAGGAAAGGGAATTAAGTTGGAAGAGGGAATGGTAATAGCCATTGAGCCAATGATTAACGCTGGTACTGCCGCTGTTAAATTTTGGTCTGATGGATGGACGGTAACTTCGAAGGATAATAAACCCTCTGCACACTTTGAACACACTGTTGCTGTAAAAAAGGGTAAAGCAGACGTTTTAAGCACTTTTTCAGTGATAGAAAAAGTTTTAGCAGAAAAAAGTTAAAAATTTGAAAAATAATATTTAATTTTGCAACCCTGTTTAATAGCAGCTAATTAAGTAAAAATCAATAATATATGGCTAAACAAGCCTCAATTGAGCAAGACGGAGTAATTAAAGAGGCATTATCAAATGCGATGTTCAGGGTAGAACTTGAAAATGGACACGAGATTATTGCACATATTTCAGGAAAAATGAGGATGCACTACATCAAAATTTTGCCTGGTGATAAAGTAAAACTAGAGATGTCGCCTTATGATTTAACAAAAGGTAGAATCACTTATAGATATAAATAAAATGAAAGTTAGGTCATCAATTAAAAAACGTAGCGCTGATTGCAAGATTATTCGCCGTAAAGGAAAGCTTTACATCATCAACAAGAAAAATCCGAAATACAAGCAACGTCAGGGATAATTAAAAAATTGGAACGAGTTTTCCGTACAACGGTGGCCCGCCGTTCGGTCGTTCATTAAAAAAGTAAAAATACAAATATGGCAAGGATTTCAGGTGTTGATTTACCGAGAAACAAAAGAGGTGAAATTGGATTAACTTATATCTATGGTATAGGTAAATCAACTGCTCAAGAGATTTTAACTCAAGCAGGTATCGATTTCAACAAAAAAGTACAAGATTGGTCAGATGACGAATTGTCTGCAATTCGTGGTATCATTAACGATCAAATTAAAGTGGAAGGCGCTTTGCGTTCTGAGGTTCAATTAAACATCAAACGTTTAATGGATATCGGTTGCTACAGAGGTCTTCGTCACAGAAAAGGTTTACCAGTTCGTGGTCAGCGCACTAAAAACAACTCTCGTACTCGTAAAGGAAAGAGAAAAACAGTTGCTAACAAGAAAAAAGCATCTAAATAATAATTGATAGGTTGAGTGATGCTTTGCAGGCATAGTCTTTAAAGTATTACTCTAATCTGGAATACATCAAAGAAAATGAAGATATGGGTGCCGAGAAATTTTTTCTCAATTCTCATATCTAAAATCTAAAAGAAAAAATGGCTAAAAGTAAAAAAGTTACCAAAAAACGTCTTGTTGTGATTGAGCCAGTTGGCCAAGCTCACATCAATGCTACGTTCAACAACATCATTGTTACTTTAACAAACAACAATGGTCAAACCATTTCTTGGTCTTCAGCAGGTAAAATGGGTTTCAAAGGTTCTAAAAAGAACACTCCTTATGCTGCCGGACAAGCTGCTTCTGATTGCGGTAAAGTAGCTTACGATTTAGGTTTGCGTAAAGTAGAGGTTTTCGTTAAAGGTCCTGGTTCAGGTCGTGAGTCGGCTATCAGAACTTTGCAGGTAGCAGGATTAGAAGTAACATCTATTAAAGATATTACTCCACTTCCTCACAACGGATGTCGTCCTCCAAAGAAAAGAAGAGTTTAATCAATTAATTTTTAAAGCTAAGAGTCACCCGATGCGGTCGGGCTGATACTTTAAAATCACAACAAAATGGCAAGATATACCGGACCAAAGTCCAAAATCGCCCGTAAATTCAGAGAGCCAATTTTCGGCCCTGATAAAGCATTAGAAAGAAAAAACTATCCTCCAGGGCAACACGGTGCTTCTAAAAGAAGAGGAAAGCAATCTGAGTACGCAGTACAGTTGCAAGAGAAACAAAAAGTAAAATATACTTACGGTGTATTGGAAAAACAATTCCGTAACTTATTTACTAAAGCATCTTCTCGTCAAGGTATCACTGGTGATAACTTATTGCAATTATTAGAAGCTCGTTTAGATAACACTGTTTACAGATTAGGTATTGCTCCTAGCCGTTCAGGTGCTCGTCAGTTAGTTAGCCACAAGCACGTAACTGTTAATGGTGAAGTAGTAAATATTCCATCATATCAGTTGAAAGCTGGCGATGTTATCGCGGTAAGAGAGAAATCAAAATCTTTAGAAGCGATCACTAATTCAGTAGCAGGAAGAGCAATCAACAAACATTCTTGGTTAGATTGGAACGCTAAAGAATTATCAGGTAAGTTCTTATCATACCCTAACCGCGATGAGATTCCTGAAAACATTAAGGAAAACCTTATAGTAGAGTTGTACTCTAAGTAATCATAATTGTTAAAGCCCTTGTGGCTTTAACTTTTTTACATTACAAAACATTAATAAACGATCTAAAAACATTAATAAATGGCAATTTTAGCATTTCAGAAACCAGATAAGGTAATCATGCAGAAATCAACTGATTTCGATGGTCAATTTGAATTTCGTCCTTTAGAGCCCGGTTTCGGAGTAACCATTGGTAATGCCCTAAGAAGAATTTTACTTTCTTCATTAGAAGGCTATGCTATTACAAGCATTCGTTTTTCAGGCGTTTCTCATGAGTTTTCTACTATCAAAGGTGTAGTTGAAGATTTAACGGAAATCATCCTTAACTTGAAACAAGTTCGTTTCAAAAAAACAGGTGAATCTGGCGATTCGGAGAAAATCTTTATCATCGTAAATGGTCAGGAGCAGTTTTTAGCAGGAGATATTACTAAATTCTCAAACAATTTTGAGGTGTTGAACCCAGAATTGGTAATCTGCAATATGGAGAAATCAGTTACTTTGGAAGTTGAATTAACTGTAAACAAAGGACGTGGTTATGTTCCTGCAGAAGAGAATAAAGTTTCTGATAGCGTAGTTGGAGTGATTGCAATCGATTCGATTTTTACTCCAATGAAAAACGTAAAGTACACGATTGAAAACTATCGTGTAGAGCAAAAAACAGATTACGAGAAGTTAATTTTAGATATTTCAACCGATGGATCTATCCATCCGGAAGAAGCTTTGAAAGAAGCAGCTAAAATTTTGATCCAACACTTTATGCTATTCTCTGATGAGAACTTAGTATTGGAATCACAAGCTAAAGAAGAAACTAAGGAAGTTGATGAGGAAATTTTACACATGCGTAAAATCCTTAAAACGGAATTAGTGGATTTAGATTTATCAGTACGTGCATTGAACTGCTTAAAAGCAGCTGATATCCGTACTTTAGCTGATTTGGTTTCTTACGATGTAGCTGATATGTTGAAATTCAGGAACTTCGGTAAAAAATCTTTAACTGAGATCCAAGAATTGGTAAAATCTAAACAATTATCGTTTGGAATGAACCTTTCTAAATTTAAGTTAGACGAAGAATAATATAAGTTTTAGGTTGTAGGTTTTACGTACTACGTATTACTTATAACGTATAACTTTTAGAATTAAATTAATTCACTGTGTGTAATTCCCTCAGATTAAGTTCAACGAGACGGTACACACTTTATAAACAAAAAAATGAGACACGGTAAAAAACACAACCACTTAGGAAGAACTACTTCGCACAGAAAAGCGATGTTGGCAAATATGGCTTCTTCTTTGATCACTCACAAGAGAATCACTACTACATTAGCTAAAGCTAAAGCTTTAAGAGTTTATGTAGAGCCAATCATCACTAAATCTAAAAACGATACTACTCACTCACGTCGTACAGTATTTGCTTACTTACAGAACAAAGAGGTAGTAACTGAGTTATTCCGTGATGTAGCAGCAAAAGTTGCTAACCGTCCAGGTGGTTATACTCGTATTATCAAATTAAACAACCGTTTAGGTGATAACGCAGAAATGGCGTTAATTGAATTGGTAGATTACAACGAAGTATACGGAAAAGATGCAGCGGCAGCTGAAAAGAAAACTACTCGTAGAGGTAGAAGCAAAGCTACTAAGAAAGCTGATGCTCCTGCTGCTGAGGTGAAAGAAGCTGCTCCAGCTGTTGAGGCTAAAGAAGAAGTTGAAGAGGCACCAGCTGCTGAAGAAACTGCTCCTGAAGCACCAGCTGCTGACGATGCTGAAGAGCAAAAAGCGTAATCTAACTAACTTATTGTTATGCTTAACCCTTTAGGTTTTTCCTAAAGGGTTTTTTTGTGCCTGATTTTAACCGCTGTGATTTATAATTAATTTCGCTTTACTTATTGTAAGTGCTAGTTTGTGCTTATCTTGTGTGAAGTTTATAAGTTTCTGCTGTTCAACATCAAAGTATTTAATTTGAAAATGCGTAAAAAAATCTTATTGTTGTGCTTCCTGCTGGGTAGTCTTGCGGTTTTTGCACAAGATGGCTCGCTTAAAATAAATCAGCAAGTAATAGCATTTAAAGCTACTAGATTAGAAATTAACAATGATGGAATGCCTAAGCAGTGTTATGTAGTTGATGATAATACTGGGATTAAAACCCAGCAGCTTTTATTTGAACCGATGCATTTTCACTTTTATACCAGTGCAAAGGCTCAGGAGAAGATGAACGGTGCCGGTTTTGAAATTACTGCCCAAAACGCAGACTCAATTGTATGGAATGCAAATAGTACTTCTGCCAATTTGAAAATGACTGTTCAAGGTAAAATGCTATCTAAGGGGGTGCTGAGCTATCACATTAAGATATCGGCAATTAAAGATCTTTTGCTAACTAATATGAATTTTCACATCCCTTTTGAGAAATCAGCAAGTAAATATCTAAGCGGACTAGGCGAAAAAGGAGGTTTAAGGCCGGATACTGTACGCTGGCAACGTAGTAATTGGAAAAAGGTTAAGCCTAATGTTTGGATTGGTAACGATTCTTTGGGTTTATATTTTAGTCTTAGTAATTCCACTACTTTGTTGCCTATTGGCGGTGCAATGCAGATTAATGTTAAAGGCGGTTCCATGTTGCTAGATGTTCACGCTGATCAAATCACATTAAAGAAAAATGAACAACTGAGCTTTGATTTTAACTTAATAGTGACGCCTCAAACAGCTGCAGAACTTCAAGTTCCAGTTAAGAAGAAATCAAAATTCTATCAAAAATTAGCAAAATAAAGATACAATTGCTCTTTCTGCAATTTTTAAATGGTAGTGAAACCTTTTATGAAAGGCTACTGCTAGGCTCTATTTCATAGGGTGCTTTACCTTGCTCAAATATTCTGGTAAGTTGCGTGCCTTCTACAGTGATTTTATCGCCAATTCTTCTAATCCAGTTACCTTCTCTTAAACCTACTACCTTAACGTTATTTTGCGTTAGAAATTCGAGTATTCTGGTTTCCCTTGTTTCTCCGTTATGTTTTAGCTCTGGTTGTGGATCCAGATAATGTGGGTTAATGTTAAATGGCACTAGTCCCATACAGTCGAAGCTTTGCGGGTAAACAATCGGCATGTCATTAGTGGTTTTCATGTTCATACCGCCAATGTTGCTCCCTGCGCTACATCCAAGATAGGGCGTTCCTTTACTCACAGCATTTTTAAGCGCATCCATTAAGCCCTGCTCATGTAGCGTTTTAACTAACAGAAAAGTATTGCCTCCACCGGTAAAGAATCCTTGTGCGTTAGTAATAGCGGCAGCTTTGTCTTCAAACTCATGAAGACCTTTGACCTTTATGTTGAGCTGCTCAAAAAAAGAACTGGCTTTTGCGGTGTATTCGTCGTGTGATAATCCGCCCGGACGTGCAAATGGAATAAATATGATCTCGGTTTTTCCCTGGAAAAGGGAAATAATTTCTGATTTAAGATAGTCTAAATATGTTCCTCCAAATAAAGTGGAAGTAGAGGCAAGTATAATGTTCATCTATCAAAGATAGGTAGCATATTGAATAATAAGGCAAGCTTTCGCCATTATTGAAAATAGAGCAGTAACTTTGTAAATCGATATGGAAATAAATCAAATCACTAAGTTTATTAATCACTTGCGAGAGGCCATGCAGCAAGAGGTTTTCGTAAAGCTATCATTGGGTAATTACAAAGGTGAAGAGCAGCAATTAAAGCAAATTTTTGTAAAACCTGTGGTGATTAAGAGGCAGGCCATGTTTGCCTTTACGTTTAGATATCAGACAAAAGATATCTTTAAAAATTTCTCATTTGAAGAAGCCTTGAAATCCATTAACAACTATTTGTTAGATGGATTTAATGTTGCTACGTTATTCACTACAACAGAAGAGCTTATTTTAGAGCGCAATCAGAAAGGTGTGGTTAAATTGCGAAGCAATCAATTGAAGGATGTTAAAATGGTGGTAAAGACGCATGATAAGGAGAAGAAGAGACTAATTGCAGCGGTTGATAATTTTTATTTAAGCGCACTGGGAGTGACGGATGGTGAAGGAACAGTATTAAAGCATGCGCAGGATAAGTACCGTCAGATTAACCAGTATGTGGAAATCTTAAGTTCGCTAATTAAAGAACTGCCATCAAAAAGTATTTGTGATGTTGTTGACATGGGCTCGGGAAAGGGTTACCTTACTTTTGCACTGTACGATTATTTACAGCAAATTGGCCAAAAGGCAAATGTGGTAGGGGTGGAGTTTAGAAAAGACATGGTGGAGTTATGTAACGCAATAGCCCAAAAGGCGAAATTCGATCAGCTTTCTTTTGTGGAAGGTACTATTGATAGCTACGAGCACCAAAATATTGATTTATTGATTGCTTTACACGCTTGCGATACGGCAACAGACGATGCAATATATAAAGGAATAAAAGCTAATGCTGAATTAATTGTAGTGGCGCCTTGCTGCCATAAGCAGGTACGCAGGGAAATTGAACAAGGGAAAGCTAAAAATGAGCTTTCTTTCCTTACTAAACACGGTATATTTTTGGAACGTCAGGCTGAAATGGTAACTGATGGCCTACGGGCATTAATTTTGGAGTATTTCGGTTACAAAACGAAAGTTTTTGAATTTGTTTCTGATGTGCATACGCCTAAGAATGTAATGGTGGTAGGAATAAAAAGTAAAAAGTTAAAAGTGAAAAGCGAAAAGTTGGATGTGCTGAGCGAAGAGCAAAACACTATCTTACAGAAAATAAAAGAAACGAAGGCGTATTTTGGCATCGACTATCATCATTTGGAAAGATTGCTTGAATTAAAGTAAGCCATCAGCTGCTGAATTATTGATGGCTTAAATTATTAAAAGATATCTTTAGTTCGAAAATGGTTGTTGAGATACCCCTCGATAAAATCCATCATACCTGCCGTTGTCAAAACTAATTTGATCTGACGTTCTATTAGGGTAGGTAGTGTTAAATTGGTACTGTAATCTTAAGCTCTTGGAACTTCCAGAATTAAGAAGAACACACCTTTTTAAGAGAAAGTCGTAATTGCAGGTTTCATTAGAGACCAATTTTATACCAATTCCCGTATTAACCTCATTCTCCAAAAGGCTATAATAAATGTCTTCATTTTTAATTTCATTGGTAGAAGTGTTTTTAACAACCTTATACATTTCAAAGCTGCCACATTGATTTGGACCATCATATACGTAATAGTTATGGTAAAATAAAGCATCTTCATATCCTGCCTTCCAACCCCTATCGTATAAGTCGTCAGAAAAGATTCCGAAACCAGGATCGGTTTGCGTTGATGGATCGGTAAAACCTGTGTAAGAATTAGGCGTTATAACGTTGTCATATGTACATGTAGAATAAGTTACATTGCTTGTTTTCGACAAAACTTTTTCTTTTTCTGTAGGGTTAAGAAGTTCTGGGTTACTTTTTGTGCAGGAAACAGCAAATGCAACAGCTGCGAGAACGATAAAATAGATTTTTTTCATGATTAAATAATTAAAGTTAATAACCGAATAAATTAATTCTCTTTAAGTTATACATTTAACATAATAAACAAAAGAAATATTTTAAGCGCTTTACATTTCTCATATAACTTTTCACTTAATTGCTGGTTTCTTAACACAACGTTTTTAGCCAAGGGTTTAAAACTTTGTTAATTAAACCTGATGGAAGCGGTTATACTTTTGTGAGCTGTTTCGGGAAGGATTGCTTCGTTTTTGCTCCTCGCAATGACGCGAGCGTGAATAGGCAGCACACAAAAGATATGAGCGGACAGCAGGGCTGCATGGGCCAAGCAATACTGACTATCATTTCCAAATCGTCAATACTGATATCTTAATATTTGCTTTTAGCTTTACGCCTTGCGCCTTTTTTCTGCCAAGCTGTCAGCAGATATTTGGTTTTTCATTTACATTTTAACAGCTTTTTTGTTCAAAATTCTGCCAAAACTCTATTGGCACATGGCTTGTTAACTAGTATTAGAACGTAAAAAATTAGAAAAGAAAATATATAACAAAATGGGAAAAATAATTGGTATAGACTTAGGAACTACGAACTCTTGTGTAGCTGTAATGGAGGGTAGCGAGCCTGTGGTTATTGCTAACAGCGAGGGTAAACGTACTACGCCATCTATTGTTGCTTTTACGGAAAACGGCGAGCGCAAAGTGGGCGAGCCTGCAAAACGTCAGGCAATCACAAACCCAACAAAAACAATTTACTCTATTAAACGCTTTATGGGCAGCAGCTTTGCTGAAGTTGATAAAGAAGTTGGAAGAGTGCCTTACAAAGTGGTTAAAGGTGATAATAACACACCACGTGTAGAAATTGACGACAGAAAATATACGCCTCAGGAAATTTCGGCAATGGTTTTACAGAAAATGAAAAAAACCGCTGAAGACTTTTTGGGACAGGAAGTTACTGAAGCTGTAATTACTGTTCCTGCTTATTTCAATGATGCACAACGTCAGGCTACTAAAGAAGCTGGTGAAATTGCTGGTTTGCAGGTGAAACGTATCATTAATGAGCCTACTGCCGCTGCTTTAGCCTATGGTTTGGATAAAGCGCACAAGGATATGAAAATTGTGGTGTTTGACTGTGGTGGTGGTACGCATGACGTATCAGTATTGGAACTTGGTGATGGTGTATTTGAAGTAAAATCAACTGATGGTGATACTCACTTAGGTGGTGACGATTTTGACCACGTATTGATTGAGTGGTTGGCAGAAGAGTTTAAAAACGAAAACGGTATGGATTTACACAAAGATCCGATGGCGTTACAACGTTTAAAAGAAGCTGCTGAGAAAGCTAAAATTGAACTTTCAAGCACTACATCAACAGAAATTAACTTGCCTTACATTACTGCTGATGCAAGCGGACCTAAGCACTTGGTGCGTACGTTAAGCCGTGCTAAATTTGAGCAGTTAGCTGGCGATTTAATTAAACGTACTATCGATCCGTGTAAATCGGCACTTAAAAATGCTGGCTTATCAGTTAGCGATATTGATGAGATTATCCTAGTAGGTGGTTCAACTCGTATTCCTGCAATTCAGGATGCGGTGAAAGCTTTCTTTGGTAAAGAGCCTTCTAAAGGTGTAAACCCTGATGAGGTGGTAGCTATTGGTGCTGCTATTCAAGGTGGTGTGTTAACAGGTGATGTAAAAGATGTGTTGTTGTTAGATGTTACTCCACTTTCGTTAGGTATTGAAACGATGGGTGGTGTAATGACCAAGTTAATTGAAGCTAACACTACTATTCCAACTAAGAAAACGGAAACTTTCTCTACAGCGGCTGATAATCAACCATCGGTAGAGATTCACATTTTACAAGGTGAGCGCCCAATGGCTGCACAAAACCGTACAATTGGTCGTTTCATGTTAGATGGAATTCCACCAGCACCTCGTGGCGTACCTCAAATTGAAGTGGCTTTTGATATTGATGCCAATGGTATTTTACACGTAAGTGCTAAAGATAAAGCTACTGGTAAAGAGCAAAAAATCCGTATCGAGGCTTCATCTGGTTTAACTGATGCTGAAATTCAAAAAATGAAGCAGGAAGCTGAAGCCAATGCAGAAGCTGATGCTAAAGCAAAAGAGGAAGCAGATAAAATTAACAGTGCTGATGCTTTGATTTTCTCAACTGAAAAACAATTGAAAGAGTTTGGCGATAAATTATCTGCTGATAAAAAAGCTCCAATTGAAGATGGGTTGAAAAAATTAAAAGATGCTCACGCTGCTCGTAACTTCGCTGATATTGAAGTGGCACAAACTGAGTTGCAAAATGCTTGGAACGCTGCTTCTGAAGAGATGTATAAAGCGGGTCAGGAAGGTCAACCACAAGGTGATGCTGCACAAGCTGAGCCACAACAAGGTGGTGATTCTGTAACTGATGTGGATTACGAAGAAGTAAAAGACGACAAATAGTTAGTCGGAAAGTTTAGAGGTCGAAATTCAGAAAGATTTTCGATGCTAAATTAAAATACAAAGCGTTGCTGATGAATTTTCAGCAACGCTTTTTTTGTTATGACGGTTCGGTTTACAATTTTGATTTGAGGGTGTTTTGTTGCTGGCGTTTATGCTGCTGTTGAGTTGACTAGTGCACTTTAAGCAGGCTTTGATTGATGATATGCTGTAGCTTTTCCTCATTGTCAACCAGTTCTTGCAACAACTTAAATTGATTTTTAGTTCTATCTAAGTTTTGAGTAGGGTAATGGATGGGATAATATACACTTCCGTTTAGGTAATCGCTTAAGAAGCGCAGGGCTTGCATGTATATGATGTATTTTCCGCTAAATAGGATCGCTTGTTTTTCTTTGTTTGTTAAAATGCTGCCCATTTCAAAAAGATAACCTTCAATCATGGCAGAGAAATAATCTTCTCGGATCTTGATTTTAGTGAGGTCGGTTTCATTTTCGGAAAACTCACAAAGATAGGTGCGCATCATATCGCCCAAGTCGGAGATAAATTTGCCAGGCATTAAGGTATCTAAATCTATCACACAAACGCCTTCGTAATTAGCGCTATTTAATAGTACATTGCTAATTTTTGTATCGTGGTGCATTACCCTATTAGGTAAATGATTTTTTAGTTCCTGGTAGATATTTAAAAGGTACTGGAAACCAATGGCCACTTCAATTTCTTTGGCTGCTTGTGTTTTTAATGTTGTGTTAGCATTTTCCAACGCCGTCTGAAATTGTTCGAATCGAAGCGCTAGGTCGTGAAACCCAACAATTGTAGCTTGTAGTTTGCTGCTGTCAAAGTCATCCAAAAGCCTGCTTAATTTTCCAAATTGCTTAGCAGCCTCGTAAGCTTGCTTGGGCGAACTTAACGTATCTAAAGCAACGGTATCATCTACAAAAGGTGATAATCGCCAATAGGAGCCATTGTTAACAGCCATGTTTTTGCCATTAATAGTTGATAGCGGAGCTGGGAAAAGATAAGAAGGGAATTGTTGATTTAAAAAGTCTGCTACCGCTTGAATGTTATTTGCAATAGCTTGGGGGTTGGTGAAAACGTTGGTATTGATGTATTGCAATACAAATTTTTCGTTGCTTGGTTTTTTGGTTAACAAATAGGTTCCGTTAATGTGGCCAGAACCTATTTGTTGAATGTTGATGTTTTTATGTGTTAAGCCGTAAGCTTCAAGTATAGTTTCATCAATTTTTAATTCCATAATTTTTCAGGGTAATTACCATTTTTTATAAGCTCATCAATGCTTTCTTGAACTAATGGCTTATCTTCTTTATAGGTAACACCAAACCACTGATTATCGGTTGGTACTACTTTAAAAGAAGCTTTATTGGTATTAACCAGATGCTCTCCAACTAGAGGAATGAAAAATTCTGCTTTAGGTTTATCCTTGTTTTCCATTGCAAAAGTTCTAAACAAATCTTCTGCGATTTGAAATACTGAAGGAGTGAATCCCCAAAAATTCATTGAAACCGGGGTGTCAAAATCAAGAGGGAATTCTTGTCCTTCTTCCTCATACACAATGGTTCCGTCTTTTTTGTAAACTTTGGTTCTTTCAACAATCTCGGTTAAATTTCCCGACTCGTCTGCTTTACAAACGCCTCTTGATACCGCTCCAAAGTCAGATAATGTTTTTCCAATTTTGTAACCGATAATACAGTAGTTGGCGTCGTTAACTTCCGAGGTAAGGAAATCAGCCATCTTTTTGAAAGCGTCGTAGCCATAAAAATCATCTGCATTAATTACGCAAAAAGGTTCTTTAACTACTTTTCTTCCCGATAAAATGGCGTGAGCTGTTCCCCAAGGTTTTTCTCTATAAATTTCTTCTTCTATTCCAAACTGTTTTAGGTCGAAATTTTGGTAAACGTAATCTACTTCAATTTTACCTTTTAGCTTCTCATCAAAAATTGATTTGAAATTGTCCGCAAATTCTTCTTTGATGATAAATACAACTTTACCGAATCCAGCTTTTATTGCATCATATATAGAATAATCGATAATGGTTTCTCCGTTAGGCCCAAAACCATCAATTTGTTTCATGCTACCATAGCGGCTTGCCATCCCGGCAGCCAAAATTAGTAAGGTTGGTTTCATTAACTATTTAGTTTTTAAATGAATATTTAGTTGTTGCCAAAGTTAAGTTTTACAAATTAAAAAGTATACGCATATTTAATTTACTTCTATTAATTTGCTAGTTTATTTTTTTGAGTTTAAAAATGATAGGCTGAAGGCTAAATTTACTCCAATTATCTCTTAAATCAAACTGAATTTTTCTGGTTTTGTTTTGATAACAATCTAATTCATTTTGTAGGCGGTCAACGCTCTATTCAAGGCCAAGCAATCGTTATTCTACAGGTTAATATCCATAAGCATTCATTAAGGTTTAAGAAATTACTTTTCAATTTCGAATTACATTTCTGAATCTTCGATAAACTAAATTTGAAATTTTTTATTGGATAACCTCGTTCTTTACAAACGTTTGCGTGTGTTTAATAGGTTGCCAGCATTTTTAAAATGTAAAAGCGGGCGCTTTGGTATCCTTAAAGCTGTTGTAAATAGCAAACGTTTGTGTCGCGTTTTGCTTTATAATTGTTATGCGGTTTTTTGCTGTTTTTAATTTTAGAAAAAGGCAATAAAATGCTTAATTTTACCTTGTGTCAAATCAAACTCAACTACCGCAATTATTTAAGTCGCTAAGCAATAGCATGGCTGGCGAATTGTTCTTCGATGACTCAAGCGTTCATGAAGCACAGAAAATGGTTTATGCTACAGATGCCTCGGTATACCAAGAGAAGCCTTTGGCCGTAGCAGTCCCGAAAACTAAAGCGGATATCGAAAAGCTGATTTCCTTTGCAGGCGAACAGCGCCTCACTTTAATTCCAAGGGCGGCCGGAACATCGTTGGCGGGCCAAGTAGTAGGTAACGGTATTGTGGTAGATATCTCTAAGTATTTCAATCAAATTATAGAGATAAATGCAGAAGAACAGTATGTTAGGGTACAACCTGGGGTAATTAGGGATGACCTAAACGTTGCATTGAAACCATTTGGCTTAATGTTTGGTCCTGAAACTTCTACCGCAAACCGAGCAATGATTGGCGGGATGATTGGTAATAACTCGTGTGGTTTGCACTCCATTGTTTGGGGTGATACCCGACAGAATTTAATAGAAGTGAAGGGCTACTTGAGTAACGGACAAGAGGTTGTTTTTAACACCGTCACTTTTGAAGAATTGGCTGAGAAATCACAATTAAATAGTTTGGAAGGAGTAATTTACAAAGGAATTTCCGATTTAGTAAATCAACCTGAAAACATTGAAGCCATTACAAACGGTTATCCCAAAAAAACATTAACAAGAAGAAACACAGGCTATGCCTTAGATTTTCTGATTCCTCAGGAAGGGAAAGAAAACTTCAACATGTGCGAGTTAATTGCAGGTTCGGAAGGGACACTTGTTTTTATAACTGAAGCGAAATTGAAGTTGCTGCCTTTGCCACCAAAACAAGAAGCGTTGGTATGTGTACACTTCAATTCCTTAGCAGAATCACTTTTGGCTAATATCATCATACTCAAACATCAGCCAATGGCGTCGGAGTTGGTAGATAAGTATATTATGGATTTTACCAAAGGCCATCCGGTTTATCAGTACAATCGGTTTTTTATTGAAGGTGAGCCCGAAGCCTTGTTGATGGTTGAGTTTTTTGCGGAAACCAAAGAAGAGCTTGACCTGAAAACGGCGGCGCTGATTGCTGATTTAAAATTGGCCGAATTGGGCTATGCTTATCCCGTGGTGTATGGTGCACAAACTAAGCTTGCTTGGGATGTGCGTAAAGCAGGTTTAGGTTTAATTAGAAACTTACCTGGCGATGAGCAGCCTGTAAACTTAATTGAAGATTGTGCGGTAGCTCCCGAGGATTTACCAGCTTACGTAGCAGATTTACAGGTAATTTTAGATAAGTATAACCTAAAAGCATCGTATTATGCGCATGCTGGTGCTGGCGAGTTGCACATTGAACCGATGATCAATTTGAAAACGCAGGCAGGTAAGGAACTTTTTAGGACTGTACTACAAGAAACTGCGGTTTTGGTGAAAAAACATCAGGGATCTTTAAGTGGTGAACACGGCGATGGAAGGTTAAGAGGCGAGTTTATTAAGGATGTTTTGGGTGATAAGGTGTACGAACTTTTAAAAGAGGTAAAGCAACTTTTTGATCCAATTGGAGTTTTTAATGCCAATAAAATTGTTGACACGCCTCCAATGAATGAGTTTTTGAGGTACGAAGCTGATAAAAAAGTTAAGCCAATACAAACCATTTTCGATTTTTCTAAGAATGAAAGTATCCTCCGCCTAGCAGAAAAATGTTCAGGGTCTGGAGATTGCAGAAAAACTCAAGTAAGCGGTGGTACCATGTGCCCATCATACATGGCTACAAGGCAGGAAAAAGATACCACCCGTGCTAGAGCAAATATTTTACGTCAGTTTTTAACAAACGATACCGGCGATAATCCTTTTAACCATGAGGAAATAAAAGAAGTGATGGATTTATGCCTAAGCTGTAAAGGTTGTAAGTCCGAATGTCCTTCTAGCGTGGATGTAGCTAAGATGAAGGCTGAGTTTTTGCAACATTATTACGATGCCAACGGCGTACCATTCCGAGCTAAAATGATTGCTAATTTTACTAAATCGCAACGTTTGGCAAGTATGGTGCCTTCTTTATACAATGCTTTAGTTTCAAATGGATTTACGTCGAAGTTAATCAAAAAAGTAGCGGGATTTGCTACAGATAGGTCTTTGCCTAAAGTTGGTAAAACTACGTTGCGTAGCTGGAAAAAGAAACATGATAAACGATCGTCGGTACCGAATGCATCACGCAAGGTTTACCTGTTCTGCGATGAGTTTACCAACTATAATGATGTAGAAATTGGTATCACGGCAATTCAACTGTTAGAGAAACTAGGCTATGAAGTCGTCATCCCTAATCACGTGGAAAGCGGAAGGACTTATTTATCCAAAGGTTTACTACGTGACGCTAAATTATTGGCCAACCAAAACGTAACTATGTTGGCGGATTTGGTGAAAGATGAAGCCCCTTTATTAGGCGTAGAGCCATCAGCTTTGCTTACTTTTAGGGATGAATATCCGGAATTGGTTGATGCTAATTTAGTGCTAAAGGCTAAAGAATTAGCTAAAAATGCAATGCTAATTGAGGAGTTTTTGGTGAAAGAAGTAGCTGCCGGTCGCATAGATAGAGGCTTGTTCACTGAACAACAACGTTTAGTGAAGTTGCATGGACATTGCTATCAGAAATCGCTAAATGCACTTTTGCCAACGCAGCAAATATTGGATTTGCCGGTTAACTATACGGTAGAGTTGATTCCATCTGGTTGCTGTGGCATGGCAGGCTCATTTGGATATGAGCAAGAACATTATGAGGTGTCTATGAAAGTTGGTGAATTGGTATTGTTGCCCGAGGTTAGAAAGCAGCCACAGGATGTAATTATTGCTGCAGCTGGTACCAGTTGTCGTCATCAAATTAAAGATGGAACCCAGCGTTTGGCTCAGCATCCAGTAGAGATTTTATGGAACGCTCTTAAGTAAAAATGGATAAAGATCATCAGTTGCTGGCTAATTATCTTCGAACTGTTTTTCAATTATCGGAAACTAGTATCAATTATTTTTTGCCCCACTGGCGATATTTTGACTGCGTCCGTAAAACCACACTTACTAATGTTGGGGAATCTGAAAATTACCTGTATTTTGTTTTGGAAGGTGTGCAACGCGTCTACTCTCTTAATGCTGATGGCAGAGAGGCCACATTGATATTTACCTATGCACCGTCTTTTGGTGGAGTGTTGGATGCCATGATGACCGGGCAAGTTTCCCGTTTTTGTTATGAAACATTAACGCCTTCATCTTTTTTGAGAGCCCCAATAGCGGAAGTTAAAAAGCTGATGGTAAATAACGTCGAAATTTCTCAGATGGTGAATATTGGCGTAAGTGCTGCTTTAGGCGGGGTTTTGGATCGTTTAGCAGAAATACAATTGCTATCTTCAGAAGATAAATTTAAACAATTGCTAAGTCGCAGTCCGCACATTTTAACTTTGGTACCACACAAATATTTAGCCAGCTACTTAGGAATTGACCCCACCAATTTTAGTAAGCTCATCAATAGAATAAAAATTTAATCTTGGTAAATGCCAACTTTTTCTACTGAGCGGTAATTTAGATTTGCTTCATCAAAAAACAATACATGAAAGCAGTAGATAAAAATAACTTTATTACCAATTTATATCAACGAACTGAGGTTTTACTGGATGAAGCAGTTAGATGCTATCAAAACTTAGGGGAGGAGGTACTCTATTTCTCTGCCAATCAACAGTCCTGGAACATTGCCGAGTGCCTTTCGCATCTTAATTCATATGGCAATTATTACCTGCCAAAACTGGAAGATATTTTAAGCAAGCCAAATCATTTTTCAAATAAAGCATTTACAGCCGGTTGGTTGGGTTCGTATTTTGTTAAAATGATGCAGCGTAGGGGCAAGCGGTTTAAAGCGGCAAAAATACATCTGCCTAGCGTAAGGGATGCTTATTTTGAGGTAGCCGAGTTTATTTCTCAGCAAGAGCGAATGTTGAAGTGTCTCAAATCTTTTGAAAAAATAGCTATTGATGATGTTAGAATTGCTACTTCCATTAACAGGCTAATTAGACTTAAAGTAGGTGATGTGTTGGAATTTATGGTTGCACACCACGAACGACACGCCGAGCAAATTAAACAAATCATTGTTAAGCGGGAAAATATGCTAGGCCAAGGGACAGCTTTTACAGCGTTTACCCTTTAAGTATTTTTCGCAACATACTTTCTTTTTTTTTCTGTCTTTTTTGTCCTTTTTCTTTTTATCCTTTTTAGACATAGTGATGGGTGATTTGACGCGAAAAATTATCCTGCTCGCTTATGCACAACAAAAAAAGGTGTGTACTTGTTGGTACACACCCTGTTATTTACGTTGAAATTACTTCAATTCAGCTCATCCTTAGATATGTAATTTAATTGGCTTCACTGTCATAGGAAATTTGTCCAACATGTTTGTCAATTTGCCATCTTCCAGTGCCTTCTTCGCCAATTACTTCGAACAATTCTAAAGCTCTACGGGCTTTGTATTCTTCTTCACGTTGTTCCCTGAAAAACCAATTCAAAAATTCCAAGGTTACATAATCTTGCTCCTTATGACAACGTGCCGCAATGTTTTTAATCGACTGCGTTACACTAATTTCCTGGTCTAGCGCTTCTTCAAAAACTTCTCTAAATGAGTTATATTCTTGCTTAATATTGGTGATTTCGGGTGAAATTGCTGTGCCACCCATATCAAGCACATACTTGAAAAATTTCAGTTGATGCTGTCTTTCTTCTTCAGCTTGTTTAAAAAAATATTCGGCCGAAAAGTCAAAGCCATTTCTGTTGCACCAAGAAGCCATCGATAAATATATGGCAGATGATAGTGCTTCTTTTTTAATTTGCTGGTTAATCAATGTTTCTATTTCCGAAGAAAGTAAACATTTAATCCTCATTAAATCTTTCATATCGTCCAAATTTTGAATACGCTATTTCGATAGAATATTTGAGCGTAATGTTATTAAACAATACAAAAATTAAAGCGGAATGTTCTTTAAAACGGAAATTTTATCGAATGCTTAGCGTTCGAACTGTTGTTTAAAAAGAGACACGATGCAAACGATCGTAAATAATGTGATTGAGCTCCAGCATTGTAAAAGCACCTTGTAGCAGTTCTTTAAGCTGTATCAATTGTAGCAGGCTAAGCACGTAGGCATGGTCACAAGCGCAAATAAAGATAATTTCTACATCAGCAGTTTGATCGCTGCTTAATAGTTTTTCTTCAATATTGATTTGATAAACCGCTTTTTTCAGCTTAAGAAAATTTCGGTAATCAAAACGAGCAAGTTTGCCTGCAAAATCTATATACCAACATTTTTCCAAATCACATTGAAACACAACGCCATTGTCTGTAGCATATACCTCTTCAAAGGTTGGTGTAGTAGTTAAAATTTCTCCAGTTTTTTGCACGTCAACAGTGTTTACGCAAAAGTAATGTTATTTAGATTAAATACAAATAATTATTGCGCCTCGTTTTAGCATGAGGAAGCATATTGTACACATTTATAAATAGTTAGGCTTAAAGTAAAGCGTTAATAACGATAAATCGTCTCTTGCTTCAAACAAAATTAATCCTCGAAAAGTTATTCTATAAATTCAAATATTATGGAAAATCAACAACCAGCCAACGATAAACTACATGGTAGTGATTTGGGCGAAACTAAAGATTTTAACGAACTGTCATTTAATAAGGATAAAAATAGCTTCGAATTTGATGTAAAGGGTGAAGAGCCAACTTACGATCATCCACTTCCTTATGAAACCTCTGCGGCCAATGGCGAAGATGCTATTTCAACTTACGACGAAGCCAATCCTTATGTAGGTAACGAATACAATGAAAACGAGTTGGTAGACGAACAATTGGATGATAACGGGATGAGGATAGACCGTTCAGGCGAAAGTGTGCTTTTAGATCCTGAAGATCGTATTCTATCTCAAACAGAAGAAGATTTTAGGGATGACTTAGACGAAGAGGGCTATCCTAAAAATGATTTGCCTCGTTAAGGAAGTATGTCTAAGTTAAACTTTTGGCGAAACTCTTCCAGCTTCGGGTTTTTCTCCATAAGGTAGGCGTACTTATCTTTATTGGTATAAATACGGTCGCTTTGTTTGGCCTCTACACGCTTTGAAAAAATTTGAACGTCAAAATTGCCTAAGCTTCCCCTTAGGTAATTTAAAAGTTCAATTTTTTCGGTTTGCAGGGTGCTTTCCAAAGCGATATTTTCTACCAAAACTGTAACATGAACACCGTCTAAAATAGGTTCATTACTTGTTAATAAAGTAAATAGATGAATTTTATCTTCCTCTTTTGCTTTTTGTGCATAGGCTTGCCAACATTCCTTAAATTGCGCTTCAGTAAATGCTTTTTTCTCATTTCCTCTAACGTACTGCGGTCCCTTATCTTCTTCGTTTAAATTAATGCCAGCGTTCAAATCAGTTAATGATGGTATTAACGAGGGCATGGCATTTTTTTGAACAGGAGAGGTTTTGATAGAAGCAGCAACAGGCGCAGTACTAACCGCAGGAACTTCCACTTTTGACGGTGCAGCAGGCGTTGTACTTACTATAGGCTTGTTTTCTGTGGTAGGTATTGGTGGCTTTACCTGATTTTCAGGTTTACTTTCTGCCGGTGCAGATTTAACTAAAGTTTTTTTTTTATCCTGATCTGAATCAGTTGCTGTGTTGGCTAGTTGAATAACGGATGGAATGTGGCACATCTTGATGAGTGCCAGCTCAACCTGTAACCGCTGATTTTTACTGTTTTTATAATTTAAATCGCACTGATTTGCCAAGTTCAATGCCGTTAAAATAAAACCTAAACTTACGCTGTTGCTTTGCGATAAATACTTTTGTTTAATAGTTTCGCTAACTTCCAGCAATTTAATGGTCTGGTTATCCTTACCAACCAATAAGTTTCTAAAGTGGCCAGCTAAGCCGTTAATAAAGTTATTACCATCAAAACCATTATTTAAAACCTCGTTAAATAACAAAAGCGTGTTGCTTACATCGCCAGCAGTTAAAAAATCAGTAAGCTTAAAATAATAATCGTAATCTAGTATATTCAGGTTTGAAATTACCGCCTGGTAAGTTACATTCCTATTGGTATAGCTAACAATTTGGTCAAACATGGAGAGCGCATCACGCAATCCACCATCTGCTTTTTGCGCAATAATGTGCAAGCCATCATTATCCGTATTGATATTTTCCCGCTCTGCTATTTTAGCTAAATGATTGGCTATGTCCTCAACCTGTATACGGTTAAAATCAAATATTTGGCAACGCGATAAAATAGTAGGTAGTATTTTATGCTTTTCTGTAGTAGCTAAAATGAAGATGGCATACGGAGGAGGTTCTTCTAAAGTTTTCAAAAAGGCGTTAAAAGCACTAGTTGAAAGCATGTGAACCTCATCAATAATATATATTTTGTACTTGCCAGCTTGCGGCGGTATCCTTACCTGCTCAATTAAGCTCCTAATATCGTCAACAGAGTTGTTGGATGCAGCATCCAGCTCATGAAAGTTAAATGAATGGCCCGATTGGAACGATTGACAGCTTTCGCAAGTGCCACAGGCTTCTTGCTCTGGAGTAAGGTTTGTGCAGTTAATTGTTTTGGCTAAAATACGAGCGCAAGTAGTTTTACCTACACCACGTGGGCCGCAAAACAAAAAAGCCTGCGCTAATTGGTTATTCTTAATGGCGTTTTTTAGTGTTCCCGTAATGTGTTGCTGCCCAACCACGGTTTCAAACGTAGCTGGCCTATATTTACGGGCTGAAACAATAAAATTTTCCATTGCCACGAAAATAAGTAATTTTTATGTAGTTGGAATGTTGGAAATTGGAATGTTGAAAAGTTACTGTTTAAAAGGAGCATTTTGAAAACAATGCAACACTTTTCATAGGTATCTTTAGTCCCGCCTTTTGCTTAATCTTTTTGTTAACGATAGTACTTAACTTGGTAAGTTTTAAAACTTAACCAAGTTGCACTGGCAATGCTACAAAAAGGATTTCGCTGTCAGTCGGGTTTAGTTCACAAACGTTATCCTTACTTGGCCAAATTTTACCAGTACAATTATTAAAGTCATCTAAATAATCGATTTCAACTCCTTCCTGTATTGCGAAGCGCTTTTGCCGGTAAACTCATGAAATACTTTGTTGAAATGGCTAAAGTTTGGAAAGCCACTATCTACGGCAATATTGGCAATACTCATTGGCTTTTCAGCCAATAGTTTGGAGGCATGCACCACTCGATATTCATTTACAAATTTGGTAAAAGTTTTTTTAGTCGCCTTTTTAAAATACCTGCAAAATGAAGGCACTGTCATATTTGCCATTTCGGCAATGTCCTCTAAATTGATTTCTTCGGTAAAGTGGTCTTTAACATAGTTGAAGATCATATTGATCCTATCATTGTCTTGAGCCTGCATTTCAAAGGAAAAATTTTGCGCATTCAGTAGCTTATAATCAGGGGCTTGCTCCAACTCCCTCAGTACGCCAAGCAACGATAAAAGTCGTTCAAAAGGCCATTGGTTGCTCATCTTTTCTAAAATCGGACCAACAAGTCGCATGGTATCTTTACCAAATGCAATTCCATATTTCGCTTTTTCAAATAAGTTGGCAATACCCTTAGTTTCCTTCAATCCTAAAAAGTTAGCACCTAAAAAATCCGGCTTCATTTGAATAACTACTTCGTTAGTATTCCCTGTAGTTTCGTCTGTAAACCCGCAGTGCGGTAATTCGCTTCCTATTAAAATCAGGTCGCCATCGGTGTAGTATGATATATGACTACCTATTTGGCGCTTGCCGGTTCCGCCATTAACAAAAACCATTTCAATTTCAGGATGGTAGTGCCAAACATGTGCGTTATTGTTGGCGTTTGGCGAATATTTTGAGTAGTAAAACGAACTTCCAAACGAAGGCTCTATAATTTCGAAACTTGGCTTTATCTTCTTCATAATTTAATGCTAAATTAACAATAAAATGTAATAAATTCACTTGTTATTTTCTTTTTTGAATTAATGATGTTAAAATAGCATATTTATTGGTGTATTTGCAACATAAATCACAGTTGCTTGCTACTTAACTTTGTATCAATCAATTAGGTCTCTAACATTTAATTAATTAGAAACATGAAAAATAGATACAAATTTTTGCTTTTGGCCTTCGCTTTATTGGGTGTTAACGCAGCAAAAGCGGACGATATAGAAGTTTTGGTTAGAATTGCCAAAGAAAACAGCAAGTGGGTTAGTTTTATAACAAATGATGCACAAGCGGTGGAAGTTTCTTTGTTTACAGCAAAAGGTGATTTGGTACATGAGCAAACCTTGAAAAATAGCAATAACAAGTTCCAAACTTATGATTTAAATGCGCTTCCTTCTGGTGAGTACAGTTTGAAGATTGAATCGGCTTCTAAAGTAGTAACCTATCAAATTGAAGTGAATGACGAAAGTGCCGTACTTTCGCAGCCGGTGGTAAAGGAAATTAAGCGTCCGTTGTTCATCAAGAAAAATAATTTACTTACGATAGATTTAAATGGAACCTGCAGCGGTAAGGTGGAACTGGTGATTTACAATGAATTCGACGAGAAACTACACGAAGATACTTATGAAGATGCCGCTACAATGATCAAGAAATTTGATGTAGGTACTACCACTGCAAAACAGCTTACCTTCGTGATCAGATCTAACGGAGAAGAATATTCAGAAACGATTGCCCTTTAATATATAACTACATACGATAAGTTAAAGCACTGCTGTTTACGGTAGTGCTTTTTTGCTTTCATAGTTTTGGATAGAGATGTCGGACTATTAGTTCAAACAAATAAGCTAAGTGGGCAAATCGATGTGCAATTATCTATATTAAACGGCGAATCTTCAAAATAGCAATGAGCGTTTTCCGTCTTTAAATTTTAAAACAACGCTTTGATTTATAGAAATATATTGCTACATTTGCAGCCCGTTTTAAGCGGAATAAAAAAATAAAATTAATTAAATCACAACAATGAATCAGTACGAAACTGTTATCGTTCTTACCCCGTTGTTGTCAGAAGAAGCTGCTAAAGAGGCAATTGCTAAATTTAAAGGCATCATTACTGACGGCGGAGCCGAAATTATCGCAGAAGATAATTGGGGTTTGAGAAAATTAGCGTATCCGATTGAGAAAAAAGCAAACGGATTCTTTCATCTTACAGAATACAAATGTAACGGTGAATTAATAAGCAAGTTAGAGCTAGAATTAAAACGCGATGAGCGTGTTTTACGTTTCTTGACTGTAAGATTAGACCGTCACGCGGTTGCCTACAATGAGAAAAAACGTAGCGGAGCTTTTAACAAAACTAAGAAAGAGGAGGCTACAGCGTAATGGCAAAAGATCAAATTCAATATGTTACTGCTCCAAAAGTGGAGGATAACAGAAAAAAATATTGCCGTTTCAAGAAAAATGGCATTAAGTACATTGATTATAAAGACGCAAACTTTTTGTTGAAATTTGTTAATGAGCAAGGTAAAATTTTACCTCGTCGTTTAACTGGTACTTCTTTGAAGTTTCAACGTAAAGTGGCTCAAGCGGTAAAACGTGCTCGCCACATCGGTTTGTTGCCTTTCGTTACTGACCAATTAAAATAGGAGCTGAGCAATGGAAGTTATTTTAAAGCAAGATATCAAATCACTAGGTGAGAAAGATGATATCGTTACGGTAAAACCTGGTTTTGGTCGTAATTACTTAATCCCACAAGGTTTTGCAATTTTAGCAACTCCTTCGGCAAAAAAAGTATTGGCTGAAAACTTAAAGCAAGCTGCTTTTAAACAAGAAAAAATTAAGAAAGACGCTGAAGCGGTAGCTGCACAATTAGCTGATGTTAAATTATCTATTGGCGCTAAAGCTGGTGAAACTGGAAAAATCTTTGGTGCTGTTAACACGATTCAAGTGGCTGACGCATTAAAAGCTAAAGGTTTTGAAGTTGACCGTCGTCGTATTACTTTCGAAACTGAGCCTAAAACTTTGGGCGAGTACGTAGCTAACTTGAACTTACACAAAGAAGTAAAAGTTAAAGTACCTTTCGAAGTAGTAGCTGAGTAATTACTAACTCAAAGAACATACAAGCCCCGGAATATTTCGGGGCTTTGTTTTTTTAGTAGGGCTTATGTTTTTAAAAATCAAGCCTTTTGTTATATTTGTTGCCCCGTTTATCAACTTGTTGATGATTGGGCCATCCAAATAAGATGCTGATGAAATACCTAAAACCCATTCGGTTGTTATTGCTCTTATGTTTGTTTGCTGTAGTTGCAAAATCACAAGAAATTGTGGAGAAGGCACCTGATACAGTGAAGAAAATCATTTTAACTACTTATTATGCCAAGAAGTTCGAAGGTAGGAGAACTACCAGCGGCGAGCGCTATCGTTCGAGCAAATTTACGGCTGCACATCGTACGTTGCCCTTCGGCACCATCATCAAGGTGAAAAACTTGCGTACAGGCAAAACGGTAGAGGTAAAAGTGAACGATCGTGGGCCTTTCAGCAAGAAATTTTCTTTGGATATTTCTCGTGCCGCAGCACAGGCTTTAGGCATTTACAGGCTAGGTTATGCCCGTGTGGAAATCGCCTACGTATTGCGCTAAAAATCGAGTGTAATTCATACACTTTTTAAAATTATTAACACTCATTTTTATTTCCTAAGTCCTTAAAAAGAAATAATTAGCTTTTTTTCTCAGTGTTTATGACCAAATTCTGATTAGAAATCCCCATAAAATCAGAGGCATGTTAACAACTTTGTAGGATAAAAAATGCCCTATCTTTTATATTTGTTATACAAAGTTCTTTAATAGAAAACACCCAAAATATCGTTGTAACTAATTGTTATTTAGTTCTTTCGAAAAACACGTTTTTCAAAGTTTTTCTGAAAGTACAAACTAAGTACGCTTTGTTTGGCTGTTTACACTACTAAAAGAATTTTGCCTGTTTGCTGTAACCGCATTTCTAAAAGAAAGTAAAAAAGAGTTTTATGGAAGAAGAACTATTATTAAAGGAAAACAAGGATCGTTTTGTGCTTTTACCAATTAAGTTTCCGGCAATTTGGGAAATGTATAAAAAAGCAGAAGCAAGTTTTTGGACCGCAGAGGAAATTGATCTTTCTGATGATATCAAACATTGGGAAAACTTGAATAGTGGAGAACGTCATTTCATTTCGCATATCCTAGCTTTTTTCGCAGCTAGTGATGGCATTGTAAATGAAAACTTGGCGGTTAACTTCATGAGCGAAGTGCAAATTCCCGAAGCTCGTTGCTATTATGGTTTTCAAATCATGATGGAGAACATCCACTCCGAAACCTATGCCTTACTAATCGATACTTACGTTAAAGATCCTGAAGAGAAAGATAGGCTTTTCCATGCCATTGAAACTGTACCAGCGGTGAAGAAGAAAGCGGAATGGGCTTTAAGATGGATTGAAAATGGAACCTTTGCAGAGCGATTGGTTGCTTTTGCTGCGGTAGAAGGTATTTTCTTTAGCGGTAGTTTCTGTTCTATCTTTTGGCTGAAAAAACGTGGTTTAATGCCAGGTTTAACGTTCAGTAATGAGTTGATTTCAAGAGATGAAGGTTCGCACTGCGAGTTTGCTTGCTTGCTTTATAGCATGTTGCAAAACAAATTAACACAGCAACAGGTACACACCATCATTAAAGATGCGGTTGAAATCGAAAAAGATTTCATTAGTGATGCTTTACCGGTGAAATTGATTGGTATGAACGCAGATTTGATGAAGCAATACATCGAATTTGTAGCGGATAGATGGCTGACCGAACTAGGTTATGCTAAAATCTACAATTCAACTAACCCATTCGATTTTATGGAAATGATTTCGTTACAGGGTAAAACCAACTTCTTTGAAAAAAGAGTGGGAGATTACCAAAAAAGTGGTGTGTTAACTTCTTCGGAAGATAAAGCACAAGCGTTTTCATTAGATGAAGATTTTTAAATTAAGGTATCAGGTATCAGGTTTTAGATATCAGGTAGTAATGCCTCCTATCTTTTACTAAATAACCAATATCTAAATGCTAAATAATATTTTGAAACCAGGTGCCGCTGTTTAATATGCACCTAAAATTTTGTAAGGATGTTTGTAATAAAAAGAGATGGCCGCAAAGAAGCGGTAAAATTTGACAAAATTACAGCTCGTATTGAGAAGCTGTGCTATGGTTTTAATGCTGAGTTAGTAGATCCTATTGATGTTGCTAGAAAGGTAATTGAGGGGTTGTATGACGGCGTTACTACCTCTGAGTTAGATAACTTAGCAGCAGAAACAGCAGCTTCTTTAACTACTAAACATCCTGATTACGCATTATTAGCATCGCGTATAGCTGTTTCTAACTTACATAAAAACACTTTGAAATCGTTTTCAAAAACGATGGAGTTGCTTTACAATTATGTTGATCCAAAAACAGGTAAAAACTCTGCGCTAATTGCTGATGATGTTTGGAAAGTAATTGAAGATAATGCTGAGATTTTAGACAGCACAATTATCTACGATAGGGATTTCGGTTTTGATTATTTCGGTTTCAAAACATTAGAGAAATCTTACTTGCTAAAAGTGAACGGTAAAATTGTGGAGCGCCCTCAGCATTTATTTATGCGTGTGGCGGTTGGTATCCACAAAGAGGATATTGAAAGTGCAATTGCAACCTACAACTTAATGAGTGAGCGTTGGTTTACACACGCAACCCCTACATTATTCAACGCTGCTACACCTAAACCTCAAATGTCATCATGTTTCTTGTTAACCATGCAGGATGACAGTATCGAAGGAATTTATGATACCTTAAAGCAAACTGCTAAAATTTCGCAGAGCGCTGGTGGTATTGGTTTAAGCATCCACAACATCCGTGCTACGGGAGCTTATATTGGCGGTACAAACGGAACAAGTAACGGTATTGTACCAATGTTACGTGTATTTAACGATACTGCTCGTTACGTAGATCAAGGTGGAGGTAAACGTAAAGGTGCTTTCGCTATCTATTTAGAACCTTGGCATGCTGATGTTTTCGAATTCTTAGACCTACGTAAAAACCACGGTAAAGAAGAAATGCGTGCCCGTGACTTGTTCTATGCACTTTGGATCAACGATTTGTTTATGCAACGTGTAGAAGAAAATGGCGATTGGAGCTTGTTCTCTCCTGATGAAGCGCCAGGTTTAGCGGAATGCCATAGCGAAGAGTTTAACAAACTTTACGTGAAATATGAGCAAGAAGGCAGAGCTCGTAAAGTAGTTAAAGCACAAGAGTTATGGTTTGCTATTTTAGATGCACAAATTGAAACCGGTACGCCGTACTTGTTGTATAAAGATGCTGCAAATGCCAAATCGAACCAACAAAATCTAGGTACAATCAAGTCATCTAACTTGTGTACTGAAATTATTGAGTATACTTCTAAAGACGAAGTTGCGGTTTGTAACTTAGCTTCTTTAGCGTTGCCTCGCTTCGTAATCAACGGCGAATTTGATCATCAAAAATTATACGATGTAACTTATCAAGCGGCGTTAAACTTGAATAAGATCATTGATTATAACTACTATCCGGTAAAAGAAGCTGAAAACTCGAACTTACGTCACCGTCCAATTGGTTTAGGTGTACAAGGTTTGGCTGATGCCTTTATTTTGATGCGTTATCCATTTGAAAGTGATGCAGCTAAGCGTTTGAACAAAGATATTTTCGAAACTATCTATTTCGCTGCCATGACTGCTTCGGCTGATTTGGCGGAGAAACACGGTGCTTACAAAACCTTCAAAGGATCTCCGTTATCAAAAGGTCAGTTCCAATTTGATTTATGGAACGTAACTCCTGATAGTAACCGTTGGGATTGGGAAAGCTTGAGAAAACGTGTGGTGAAAAAAGGTGTGTACAACTCTTTATTAGTTGCACCAATGCCTACCGCTTCAACTTCTCAAATTTTAGGTAACAACGAATGTTTTGAGCCATATACTTCTAACATCTACACTCGTCGTGTATTGAGTGGTGAGTTCATTGTGGTAAATAAACACTTGTTGAAAGATCTAGTAGCTTTAGGCTTATGGTCTCCACAAATGAAAGATAGGATTATTTTAGCCAACGGATCTATTCAAGACATCCCAGAAATTCCAGATTATATCAAAGAATTGTACAAAACAGTTTGGGAGATCAAAATGAAGAACATCATTGATATGTCGGCTGATAGAGGTGCGTACATTTGCCAGTCGCAGTCGCTGAACTTGTTCATCAATGCACCAAATACTTCTAAACTTACCTCAATGCACTTCTACGCTTGGAAAAAAGGCCTTAAAACTGGTATGTATTACCTACGTACGCAGGCAGCTTCGCAAGCAGTGAAGTTTACAGTTGAAAATCAAGCCGGTAAAGCAATTGAGGCAGTTATTCCTCCAGTAATTGAAAATGGTGCAGAGGAAATTATTTCAGGCCCAGTTTGTACAATGGAAGAAGGTTGTATCAGCTGCTCTGGATAGAAGCCTACCCAACTCTGCAAAAAGAGGGGCTTTAAGGGTTTTCGTTATCGCGAGTAGCAAACGGCGAAGCAACCTTAAGCCATTGGAAAATATAACACAAAAGCAATGATTATGTAAGGTTCTGGACTTAAAGTCTAGAACCTTATTTTTTGTTCTTACTTTTGTAGCAGTTCAATAGTTCATTTCTCATTGGTTGATTAATTATCGTTGCCAAAAATGAACTGGTGAACGCAATGCATTAATGAACAAATCATTTATCCATAGTAAGCACGAAATCATCGCTTGTGAGCGTTGCGGCACCTCTATTGAGTGTAAGGCAAATGCTTACACCAAATGCCAGTGCAGTGTGGTACAGTTAACTATTAACGAGGTGCAGTACCTAAGTGAGCTTTATGACGGTTGCTTATGCGCCAAATGTTTGCTGGAACTTCAGCAAGAATACAGAGAAGAAATGCTCTAATTATTTGAAAGTAAAAGTTGATCAGCCAGTAGGCGTAGGCAAATGGATGGCTATTAATGTTCCATTACCTTCGCTGCTATCCACTTCAAGCGTGCCCTTTAAAAAATTAACTCTCGAATAAATATTACTTAAGCCCATTCCATTTTTGAAGTCCACTTTGTCCTTATTAAATCCTTTTCCATCGTCTTCAATGGTAACGGATATACCTTCTTCGTCTTTGATAATTTGGATGTCGAGCTTGCTAGCCTCGGCATGCTTAATCACATTGTTCACGGTTTCTTGAATTACGCGGTAAATTACAGTTTCGGTTTGCTCGTTTAGCCTTTCGTTTAAACCTACCGTAGCTAAAGTAACTTGAAGTTGATCTTTATCTAGTTTCCCGATAAATTCTTTTACCGCTGAAGCCAATCCGGTTTTGATCAACGCATTTGGCATCATCTGATGGGAAATAGAACGCATTTCATCATAACTTTCATTAATTAGTGCCAATACTTGCTGAGCTTTCAAATCCGTTTCGGAGGGTAGTTTTAATCCTGAAAATAGTCCGTTCAAGTTCATCAATGCAGCGGATAGCATTTGACCTACACCATCATGTAGGTCGCTAGCAATCCTGCGGCGTTCCTTCTCCTCAGCATCCAATACAGCTTTAGAGGCTAAATCCTGTTGTTTGATAATTTCCGTCTGCAATTCCGCTTTTGCCTTCAGTTTTCTTCGGTTCACTATTAGGTAGGCAACAATGGCAAGGCTAAATAGTACCACCAACAAGCCGCCTAACCATAAATTGCGCTGTTTCAACTTTAGTTGTTGTATTGTATTCCTTTGATGTAGTAACTTAATTTGCTCCTCTTTTTTTTCGGTTTGATACCTTACCTGATAAGCGGTAATCAATTTGGTTTTATCCAGCTGAAATAAGGAATCTTTGATGGTGTTGGCCGATAGGTTCAATTCGAAGGCAGATTTAAACTCTCCTTTACGCTTGAAAACTTCCGCAAGCGCCAGTTTACTATCCATCACTTCTTTACTGGCTCCAATGCTTTCCGCTACACTAAGCGCTTCACTTGCCGCTTTCTGTGCTTCAGTCAGCTTGTTGAGTTTTAGCATCAGCTTTGCTAAGTGGATATTTGCAAAAGCCAGTTCCTTCCGGTTGTTGTATTTTTTATTTAGCGCTATGGCAGTTTCTAAAAAACGGAGTGCTTTGGTATTTTGGTTTAGGGCGGCGTAGCCGATGCCAGCGTTGGTATAGGTAGTTGGTAAAAACTGTAAAATATTAAGTTCCTTTAGTTTTTGTTGTGCCTTTAACGAATAATAAATGCAGCTGTCATATTGTTTTGTATAGAAATAAACCGAGCCTAAGTTGGTTTCTGTAAAGGCAATTTCTCTGGCTTTGTTCAACCTTGTATAAATAGCATTTGCTTCGCGATAATATTTGATTACGTTTCTGTAATCCTGCTGCGCTTTAAAAAGTATACCCAAGTTTACGCTCACTAATGCAATGCCTTCTATGTGTTTCTTCTTTTTATAAGTATCATAGGCTTCCCGGTAATATTTCAATGATAGGGAGAAATTCCCCAATTCATCGTAGGCAATTCCAATGTTGTTTAAGGTATTGGCAGTTTTTAAATCATCTTTAAGTTGCCTTCTAATTTTTAAGGCCTCCAAATTAAAATTTAACGATTTTTGATAATCTCCCTGAGCCTCATAAGTAACGGCAAGGTTGTGTAAAGCTTCGGCTTCATATCGTTTTTTGTTTTGCTGCTTGGCAATTTTTAGTGCCTGATATCCGTACAATCTAGCCGAATCCGGATGATGGTAACGGTACTCCCAACAAAGTTCAATTAATAACGCCAATTGCTCATCAGGTTTTGTTTTTAAAGCATGTCGTAAACTGTCTATGCTGCTTTGAGCATTTGCACTCAAGGATAAAAATTGTATTAAAACGTATAGTGCTAAAATCGAGTAAAGTCTACTTGCTGGCATATCAATTAGTTAGCTTAAAATTAGTAATAAAAAGCACATTTTGTTATCCGTGCTTTTACTGATATTTTAAATTGAAATAAAATTTACTCTAAAAAGGAATATTACTATTTTTAATAAAACAAACTGAAATAATGAAACTTCTACTAGTTGATGATCACGCTATTGTGAGTGATGGTTTGCAAATGCTACTGCAAAATGAAGAGGGGCTTAGCATTGTAGAAAAGCTAACTTCAGGTAACTTTGCCTTGTCATATTTGAAAAATTACGAGGTAGATATGATGATTACCGATTATTCCATGCCAGACATAGACGGTTTAACTTTGGTTAAGCAAGCCAAGGCATTAAAGCCAAATCTTAAAGTAGTTGTACTTAGTATGCACGACGAAGCTGTCATGATCAAAGAGATGCTGAGTGCTGGCGTGGATGCTTATGTTTTGAAAAAATATGCGCAGCAGGAACTGCTCAATGCCATACATGCAGTAGCTAGCGGCAAGCAATTTTGGAGTGCTGAAGTAAATAAGGCGCTTTTACAGGCATTGCAGCCAACAGCCACCAACGAAAATCGACCAACTGACAGGGAATTGGAAGTGCTGAAGTTGTTAGCCGAGGAGCTTACAAGTAAGCAGATTGCAGCAAAACTTTTTATCAGCGAGCGTACGGTAGAAACCCATAGAAAAAATCTAATGAGAAAAACTGGAGCCAACAATGCCATTGGTTTAGTGAGGTACGCTTATGCAAACAAGTTGCTTTAGCTATCAATTTAACTTGTTGATTTCCGTGCAAATGCCAGAGCTTTGCCGATTGCAAGGAGATAGCTTTGATCGTATCAGTTCATATTGAATATTGCCAATATTATTTCTTGTCTACGTTTTTCAAAATCATTAAGCTCAGCGGGTTAATATTGTATCCGCTAATGGTGTTTTGAAGCATTACAACCGATTGGTCGTATAAAATTGGCACTACTGAGGCATGTTCCAACACCATATTGTCCATTTGATGGTAAAGTTCAAATCGCTTTTGATCATCTTTTTCATAATAGGCTTGCTCAAATAGCTTATCAAACGATTTGTTAAAATAGCCGGTGTAATTTGGGCCAAAGGGAACTTTGTTTTTAGAGTAGAAAACTGATAGGTAATTTTCACCATCCGGATAATCCGCAATCCAAGAGCCTCTAAAAAACACTACTTCATTCTTCGACATCAGGTCTCTTAAGCTTGTACTGGGACTAACATCAACTTTCACCTTCATGCCAATGTTACTTAGTTCCCCTTGTATAAATTCGATAAGATCTTTATAAGTGGTAGAGGTGCTTAACTTCACTTCTGGCATTCCTTTGCCATTAGGAAAGCCAGCCTCAGCCAATAATTTTGCAGCAAGGGCCGGGTTGTAATCATAACCTTTCACTTTCACACTATCAAAACCAGGCATTCCTCTTGGTATAAAACCAGATGTGGCAGGTGTTCCAATGCTATTGCGCAGGTATTTAATCAGCTTTCTCCTATCAATGGCATAATTGATTGCCTGCCTAACCTTTTTAAATCTCAGCGGTGAGTTTTTAACGATGTCTTTATCCGGATCAACCAAAATACCCACATATTCGGTACACAAATAAGGGCCTTTAATCAGTTGAAACTGCCCTTTGTACTTACTGGTCATTTTTCCGCTTTTGGTTAAAATATCATCGCGGTAACTTCCATCAACACTATAAAAAAAGTCAAGTTCCTTTTTAACGAAATTCATAAAAGCACTTTGTTTATCAGATATGAAAGTGGCTTTTACGGCATCAAGATAAGGTAATGCATTGCCTGCACTATCTTTTTCAAAATAGTTTTCGTTTTTTAAAAGCACCAAAACTTCGTCTTCTTTCCAGTATTTGAACTTAAAAGGACCAGTTCCTACCGGATGGTTCCTAAAATCTTTTCCATAATGTTCCACCACTTCCTTAGGAACTACTGAGCAGTATTGCGCCGTTAGCAGATTGATAAATGCAGGGAATGGTTTTACAAGCTGTATTTGAAATGTACTGTCGTTTAAAGCTTTGAAGCTGTTTTGGTCTTTCACTTTGTCGCTAAAAATCCATCCTCCTGATGAAGCCACCTTTGGGTCAATCAAGCGGTTAAAGCTGTAGGCAAAATCTTCCGCAATCACTTTTCTACCTTTGCCATTTTTAAACAAGGGGTCATCTTGAAAATAAACATCATTCCGAAGCAAGAAGGTGTAGTTAAGGCCATCTTCAGAAATTTCCCAACTTTTAGCAATGCAGGGTTTGGTATTCAGTGCTTTATCAACTTGCACCAAGCCGTTAAAAACTTGGTTAATCATCCATATGGCATTTTGGTTTCGTGCAAACGCCGGATCAAGTGAAGTTAAGTTTTGATCGAGGTTGATGTAAAATATTTTCTTATCAGAATTGGAGTTGGAGCGGCAAGAAAAAAAGGAGATGATAAGGCAGCAATAAAATATATTGAGTGTAAAGGTTCGCATCGTAAGTGGAAATACTATTTTTGTGTACAAATTAAATAAAATAAATCAGATGTCGGTTTTAAATGAGCTTATTATTGCTGAAAACAGTGAAGAATTGCGGGATGCATTACAGGAACGTTTGGATATTGTTGAACATAAGATCAAGTTCATTGATAAAGTGCCAGTTTGCTTTTTAGATACGGAAGGAAATCCAGATATTTCTTTAGCCCCATTTGCAATGATGAGTGGCGCCATACTAACGACACAGCCTGCTGAAGCGGTATATGTTATTTTTAGAGAATCCGAAAAGGCTTTGGATGATTTAATGCGTACTGTACCGGGTTTGCTTGATGATGCTTGGCCGGCAGTGCAATATAATAGGGTTTGTTTATTGGCGGATGATTACAAGCTCAATAAAGCTGAGGATGCGGTGGCGTTGGTTGAGGATTTAGCGGAGATGACGCATCCTGGGCACTTTATATTTGGTTACGAAGGAGATAAGTGGATAAGATTTACCATTTAGCAGGGCACTTATCTAAAAAGGATTTAATTCAAATCACTATGAAAAAAAATTACTTCACATTATTACTGTTAAACATTTCAATTGCCTATGCGCAAGTAGCTCCAAAACTTGATAAGTCTATTGCAGAAAGGTTATCGCTGTTGCCTTTGTCTTGCATGGATAAGGAATACCCAAATAAAACGGCGCATTCCATTAATACTGAAGTTGATGCTAAACTGACGCCTGCACAATTGCATCCGGCATTTTATGGTTGTTTCGATTGGCATAGCTCGGTTCACGGTCATTGGATGTTAGTACACCTGTTAAAGACTTTCCCAGATATTAAAAATAGAGCCGAAATTGTGGCTAAGCTGGATAAAACCTTCACCGTGGAAAACATGAAAGCGGAAGCAGACTATTTTAAAAAGTATGAGCTGGCGAAGATTTTTGAACGGACCTATGGTTGGGCTTGGTTGTTAAAACTAGATCAGGAACTAATGCAGTTTGACGATCCGAATGCAAAAAAATGGCATGCAGCTATGCAACCGCTAACACAACAAATATTGGAGTTATGGAAAGCTTATCTTCCGAAACAAACCTATCCAAATCGTACTGGAGTGCATGGTAACACCGCATTTGCGCTGGTTTTTGCGTTAGACTGGGCTAGGGCTAATCATGATAAGGAGTTTGAAAATCAAATCATTAAAAAAGCAAAAGATTTTTACGGGGATAACCAACAAACGCCAGCTTATTTAGAACCAGATGGTGCAGATTTCTTTTCGCCAAGTTTGGAAATAGCAGATTTGATGAGACGAGTATTGGCTAAAGAAGATTTTGTGAAATGGTTAGCTAAATTTTATGAAGAGCGAAGCATCAAGCGAATTAGCGAAGTTCCGATAGTGAGCGATTTGAGTGATTATCAAACGGTGCATTTGGTTGGTTTGTCCTTCACACGAGCCTGGTGCATGAAAGGAGTGGCACAGCAACTGCCTAAAAACCATCCGTTAAAGGCACGTTTTGAAGCAACTGCTAATCATTTTTTGTCCAATGCGCTACCTCTAATTTTTAAAGGAAACTACGGTGGCGATCATTGGCTTGCTTCATTTGCGGTTTATGCCTTAGCTAAGTAAAGGGATCAGGGATTAGGGATCAGGGGTCAGGTGTTAGGAATTAGGAGCTAGGAGTTAGGAGTGAAATTTCCAAACAACTAAACATCTAAACATCTAAACAACTAAACATCCAAACAACTAAACAACCAATACTAATAAGCTAAAAACTTGTCTATTTGCTGGTCGGTGAACTTTACCGTATCCTCTAAGTATAGCTGCCCGTTTTCGTTCAGCTCGTTTTTAATGTAAGAAATGTGAATGCGTAAGGGCATTACATGCAGGTGTAGGTAGGCGCATACGCCGTTGAAATGTTCAATTCCCCTAATATTTCCATATTTACCCGATGCAATGCCTACCAAACAAGCCTTTTTGTCGTAGAAGCTTTCTGGAAAAGCACAGGCGTCAATAAAGGTTTTTAACACCCCGGGATAGCTGCCATTATATTCGGGTATCACAAACAAAAATTTGCTGGTATTGGTCACCATTCCTTGTATGTTTTCGAATTTTTCAGATTTTTTTCCATACAAATCTTCAGCAATAAAGTTGTTGGGTAAATCCTGCAAATCAAGCAAGTTGGTTTGTAAGCCCTTTTCAGCCAGTTTGTTTTGATAATATTTAGCAACTTTTAGCGTATTGCTATTGGGCCTATTTGTGCCAGCTATAATGGTAACCATATAAAAATTGTTGATAAGATGTGCAAAACACAAAACTAGCCGATGCGAATATTTGGTTTTAGTTCGTATCTTAGCTAATTGTTAAAAAATGCCTATACATCGCAAAAATAGCATTTTTTAGATATTTTTATTTTAAAATAAGGCCATTATAAGCGATGGCTTTTTTAAGGAGGATAAATGAGTAAAATTATTGCTTTAGCAAACCAAAAAGGGGGAGTTGGAAAAACTACCTCATCTATTAATTTAGCAGCTAGTTTAGCCGTTTTGGAATATAGAACGCTTTTGGTTGATGCAGACCCTCAAGCCAATTCTACCTCGGGTATCGGCTTTGATCCCAGAAACATCAAAAACAGCATCTACGAATGTATCATTAACGATGTTGAACCTACAGACGCCATTGTAAAAACAGAAACTCCCAATTTAGATTTGTTGCCTGCTCACATTGATTTGGTAGGTGCCGAAATTGAGATGATTAACTTGGCCAATCGAGAGTACAAAATGAAAACCGTATTGGAAAAAGTGAAGGACCAATATGATTTCATTATCATCGATTGTTCGCCATCGTTAGGTTTAATTACAATCAACTCTTTAACAGCGGCCGACTCTGTAATTATTCCAGTACAGTGCGAGTATTTCGCTTTGGAAGGATTGGGTAAATTGCTCAATACCATTAAAATTGTACAGAATAGACTTAATCCAGCTTTGGAAATAGAAGGAATTTTACTGACTATGTACGATGTAAGGTTGCGTTTATCTAACCAAGTGGTTGAAGAGGTGAAAACGCATTTCCAAGATTTAGTGTTTGAAACTATTATTCAGCGTAACACTCGTTTAAGTGAGGCTCCTAGCTACGGTGTATCGGTGATTATGCATGATGCCAACAGCAAGGGCGCAATCAATTATTTAAATTTAGCTAGAGAAATTGTTCGTAAAAACGGATTGGTGAAAGAAGAGCAGGCAGAAAACACAGCAACTATTTAAGATTTATAGATGACATCTTTTCAAAGAAAAACCGGATTAGGTAAAGGATTAAGTGCATTGTTGGATGATAACGAAACGGTTAATTCCTCAAAACCTGCCGTTGAAAATATACCCGCTACCCCTCAAGTAGGTAGCATTAGCCACATCAGCATTGCTGATATTGAAACAAATCCTTATCAACCTCGTACAGAATTTGATCAGGTAGCTTTGGACGAACTTGCCGAATCCATCAGAGTGCAGGGCTTAATTCAGCCAATCACCGTTCGTAAAAACGGCAACAAATACCAATTGATTTCTGGTGAGCGTAGGTTTAGGGCCTCTAAATTGGCAGGATTAACTGAAATTCCAGCTTATATCCGTACTGCTGATAACCAACAAATGTTGGAAATGGCACTTATCGAGAATATTCAGCGTGAAAATTTAAATGCAATTGAAGTGGCTTTGAGTTTCCAGCAAATGATTGATGAGTGTAGCCTCAAACCTGAGCAACTAGGTGAACGTGTGGGCAAAAATAGAACTACTGTTGCCAACTATTTAAGGTTGTTGAAATTGCCACCAGTAATTCAGGCTTCCATTCGCGATAATAAAATTTCGATGGGCCATGCAAGAGCTTTAATATCGGTTGATGATGTTGAAAAACAACTTTTCATCCACCAAGAAATTATAGATAAAGGACTTTCAGTACGTAAGGTGGAAGATATGGTACGAGGTATTAACCACGTACAAGTAAAAGCCCCAACTAAAACTGAGGTAGTTTCTTTCGAATATCAAAAACTACAAAAGGATTTAGCGTCAAAATTTGCTACTAACGTAAAGTTAAAGGTAAAAGATAATGGAAAGGGCGCTATAGAAATACCTTTTGTAAATAGTGAAGATCTTAATCGAATCCTAGAACTTTTAGATTGGTAATGCGGGCAATTTTGCTTTCTGTTTTATGTTGTTCCGTTTTCGCAATTGCTAAAGCGCAAAATCCAGCTACCCCAGTTAAACAGGATACTACTGCTAAATTAGATACCATTGCACCCGCCAAATATGTTAACCAAGGCAGGATAGCGGGTAAAAAGGCAGTTTATCGTTCGTTAATTTTCCCCGGATTGGGCCAAATGTATAACTATGGCTTGGTGGTTGATGATGTAAAAGCTGGTAGAACCCAAGGTAAAAGAATTGGCCAAAAAATGTACATCATTGGTAAAATTGGTGCCATTTACGCCGGTGGAACTTTATTGGTGATGTCTTATATCGACAACAATAATAACTATAACCGCTTTTTGCGTGAATTGCAATACCGTCAGCTCTATAAAAAACCAGATCCAGACAACGGCTTAACTCAATATCCGGATGTTAACGCCTTAACAGTAGCTAAAAATATTTATAAGCGTAACCGCGAAATTGTAATCATATCATTAGTTGGTTTGTACGGACTTAACGTGCTGGATGCTTTTGTAACTGCCCGTTTAAAGTATTTTAATGTAGATGAAACGCTATCTTTTAAAATTTCGCCTACAGCAATTCATACAAATGCAAATAGCATGTACGGTTTCAATCAGATTGCGCCGGGATTAAAACTTACGCTTAAACTTTAGCTAAGCAATAAAATAGTATAAGCCAATATTGCAGCAGGTTTTGGCGCTGCAACTTATTAAATATCAAACAAATGAAAATAGCACTTTTAGGCTATGGCAAAATGGGGCAAATTATCGAACGTTTTGCTACCGAAAGAGGACACGAAGTTGTACTTAAAATAGGCGTTGAAAATCTTCAGGATTTTACGGTGGCCAACCTTAAAAAGGCCAATGTAGCTATTGATTTTAGTGCTCCAGATGCAGCCGTTGACAACATTAGCAAATGCTTTGAGGCCAATGTGCCTGTAGTAGTTGGTACTACTGGATGGTACGGTGAATTACAGCGCATAAAAAATGATTGCGCAGCTGGTAACAATACACTACTTTATGGCTCTAACTTCAGTATTGGCGTTAATATCTTTTTTCACTTGAATAAAGTTTTAGCAAAGCTGATGAACAATTATCCAGCTTATGATGTACAGGTGGAAGAAATACACCATACACAAAAATTGGATGCACCAAGCGGTACAGCCATGACCATTGCAGAGGGGATTATTGAACAATTAGATGGTAAAACGGAGTGGGTGAATGAATTAGAGGGCGCTGCTATGCCTGAAAAGTTAAAGGCCAACCAACTATTAATTGAGTCTTTACGCATTGAAAATGTACCAGGAACGCACACCGTGGTATATAGTTCAGAGGTTGATGATATAGAGATTAAACACACTGCACACAGTAGGGCCGGATTTGCTCTGGGAGCGGTAGTGGCGGCCGAGTGGCTACAAGATAAAAGAGGTTTTTACAGCATAGCTGATATATTTAATTTTAAAGATTAATAATGAACTGGAAATTTTGGCAACGAAGAAAGGATTCTGATAAGCCTAAAAAGAAAAAAACTAAAACTAGAGAGTGGGTTGATGCCATTGTTTTTGCGGTAGTGGCTGCAACTATCATTCGTGTATTTTTTATTGAGGCCTACACCATTCCTACGGGCTCAATGGAGCGTTCGCTTTTAGTAGGCGACTTTCTTTTTGTAAGCAAGGTAAACTACGGCGCTCGTGTACCGATGACGCCTGTTGCGTTTCCTTTTGCTCACCATACTATGCCGTTTATCAATACTAAAGCATATTGGGATGGCGTACAATGGAAGTATAGAAGGCTGCCAGGACTGCAAGAGATTAAACGTAATGATGTAGTGGTTTTCAACTTTCCCGAAGGTGACACAGTAGTGCTGGAACGCCAAGATGACAATTACTATCAAATGCAGCTACGCGGTGAAACTCGTCAGTCAATTTGGTCTAATTTTTCAGTAACTAGCCGCCCGGTAGATAAGCGTGAAAACTTTATTAAGCGTTGTATTGCCATTGCTGGCGATACTATAAGCATGAAAAATGGTATGGCTGTGGTAAACGGTAAACCATCGCCGTTAATTGGAACTGGCGGATTTATCTACACCGTTGAATTCAATACTTCGGAAGTTAACTTTAAGCTTTTTGAAGATATGGGCTTCCGCATTGGTGCAACAGCCTTCCCAACTATTTTCAGATTTGAAGGTACACCTGATTTAGTAGAGGAACTTAAAAAATCTCCGTTTGTAAAGTCGGTTAAAGAGGAACTTAGCCCTGAAGGAGAATATGATCCTTTGATTTTTCCTCATGACATCAACAGAAAATGGAATTTAGATAACTTTGGGCCTATTATTGTACCTAAAAAAGGTTGGACAGTAACATTGGACAGCGTAAATATGCCACTTTATGAAAGAAGCATCCGTATTTATGAAGGTAATAAATTAGAGAAAGTAGGCAACGATTGGATGTTGAACGATAAAAAGGCAACTACTTATACATTCAAAATGAATTACTATTGGATGATGGGAGATAACCGACATTCATCTGCTGATTCACGTTATTGGGGTTTTGTGCCAGAAGATCACGTGGTAGGTAAAGCTTTATTTATATGGTTAAGTGTAGATGGCGAAGCGAAATTCTTAAATAAAATTAGATGGAGCCGAATTTTTAAAGGGATCCATTAATGTTAACTCGTTGCTAAACTTATATAGTTTCCCAAACTTCGTAAGTTTTCAACAGAAAGCGAACTTAAGAAAAAGCATCACTTTTAAAGTGGTGCTTTTTTTGTTTAGTGCTTATGTAATTTGGCTCTTAATGGCATCATGTTGTTACCAACTTAATCAACATGAATAAAAAAATACTTTTAGCATTACTTGTTTTAGCAGGTTTTAGGACTAATGCGCAAGAGCCTCAATTAAATGTAAATTCAAAAATTACAAACGTCACTGTTTTTATGCAAGGCGCACAGGTGCAGCGCCAATCTGATCAGGTGGATGTGCCGCAGGGCGTAAGCCTTTTGGTATTCTCTGGTTTATCATCAAGTATTGAAACGCAAAGCTTACAAGCCAAAGGCGAAGGCAATTTCACTATCTTATCGGTAGGTAAACAGCGTAATTTCTTATTGGAGAAAAAAAAATCGGAACAGAAAGTAGCCTTGCAAAATAAAGTTGATGAATATGAAGATAAAATCAAAAAGTTAAACAACGAGATAGCAGTTTATAAAGCGGAAGAAGAAATGCTAATGAAAAACCAAAAGGTAACTGGTGATTATGTTACTTATGATTTGGTGAAATTGAAAGCTGCATTAGATTTTCAAAAGCAGCGATTAACCGACACCAAGAATAAACAGACCGCATTGGCTAAAGAAATAGATGATTTGAGAAAAGAGATGGGTAAATTGGCTATGCAAGCTGCAGAGGTTGATGGTAAGCCTATTGGCAATTCAAGCGATGTGGTGGTGAAAGTATCAGCCAAAGTGGCAACAAAAGGCAAGTTCACGCTCAGCTACTTGGTTAAAAATGCCAATTGGTACCCAAGCTATGATATCAGAGCGATAGATGTAACGAGTCCTATTCAGTTGGTTTATAAGGCCAATGTAAGTCAAAATTCAGGTGAAGATTGGAAGGGAGTGAAATTGACGCTTTCTTCAGGCAATCCATCCAACAATAATGAGAAGCCAACTTTGCCAACTTATTCTTTAGGTTACTTAAGTGCCGGATATTCCTTTTTTAACCCGGTAACAGCAACTGCTAATATTGTTAGAGGGAGGATAGTAGATGCAAGTGATAATTCACCATTGGTTGGTGTATCGGTTAGGGTTAAAAACTCATCAATAGGTGCCGCAACAGATGGTGACGGTAACTATAGCATACAACTGCCTGCTGGAAACAATCAGCTGGAGTTTAATTACGTGGGGTATGACCGTCAGGAGCTTGCAGCCTATTCCGGACAGCTGAATGTTAGGCTTAATCCGAGTGTGAACACGTTGAATGAAGTGGTTGTGGCCGGTTACAGGTCAAAAGAAAATTTAACGAGTGCGCTTGAAGGTAAAGTTGCTGGCACTAATGTCAAAATTAGAGGTGCCAGTTCTATATCTTCCGTTCCCTTAGAAGTAAAAAGTATGGAGAAACCCACTAATGTTACTTTTGAGATTAAAACGGCTTATACTATTTTAAGTGATGGAAAATACGCTGCGGTAGACATAGGCAATTATGATTTTAAAGCTGATTACGAATATTACGCTATCCCTAAAGTAACTCCAGATGCTTTTTTGACCGCTAAAATTACCGATTTAAATGAAGTTAATTTGATTAGCGGCGAAGCAAGTATTTTCTTTGAAGGCACTTATTTAGGCAAATCGTTATTGGATGTTCAAAATTCAGATACGCTGACAATTTCCTTAGGTGTAGATAAAAATGTGTCTATCAAAAGGGAAAAACAGAAAGGTTTTACGGAAAGACAGTTTATCGGTTCGTCGCAAAAAGATACCAGACATTTTATAATTGATGTGAAGAATAAGAAAAGCCAGGCAATTAATATTACCATTGAAGATCAAGTTCCGGTTTCAACAAATAGTGATATTACTGTTGAAAGACAGGAAATTTCCAAAGCAAAGTTTGATGAAACCAGTGGGAAACTTACGTGGCAGCTTTTGCTACAGCCAAATGAACAAAAGAAGCTTGATTTGAAATATCAGGTGAAATATCCTAAAAACAGACCGATCAATATGGAGTAATTTCACTAGCGCTAATGCCGATAAAAGAAAATGATTGCTTTACAGCAATAAAACTTTCTGTAAAGGGATGAATTAAGACTTGCGAAGTTTAAAAGCTTCGCAAGTCTTTTTTTATTAATTTACCATTGGCTTGTATTTGCTCCAATTATCAGCAATAATCCAAATATTGATCAAAAATAATGCTGCTGCCATAATTATTGCTTCTGGTGCCACAGTAATATGATGAAGTAAGATGCCCACCGTTATTGGAAAAATAACAATTGCACCTAAGGCACGTGTTTTTGGGATGGCGAAAAGGATGCCACCAATAATTTCCATGGTTGCTAATAAAGGCATTAGCCAAGGAATGGTCATCATTGCTTTCATTACTTTAAGCTGATCGGCTGGTAATTCGGGCACCGGAATGTAATTGAAAAATTTGTTTAGTCCGCCGTTAATGAACATTAATCCAAAAAGGACACAGATAATGGTTTTTACAATTTTCATACGTTTTAGTTTTTTTGATTTACTTAAAGTTACGTAAAAGCTTTTTTAAAACGCAGTAACTTTATTTGAGCTATTTTGTACAGGTTTTTGTTCGCTAAACCTGATTGTAACGAAAATCCTTTTTGTTTTTTTAAGCTGTGATCCTGATCCCGAAGTTTCGGGAGAAGGATTTGTTTAGTTTATGCATTTCAGAAACAGATTCCTCCTAACGTGGGAATGACCAGAGCCAGAAAACAAAAAGATTGGAGTGAAAAGCAGGACTAAATTACCCCAAGAACTGCTATTTTTGCTTTTCAAAAAACAAACAGACATCACCCTCGAGGAATCCTATTTAAAGCATTAGAAAAAAATATTCAAAAAAAATAAAAAGGCTTGCAACCTTTGGGTGGAAATGATCATCTACCCAATACAAGCAGACAAATGAAGGTGGCAAAAACATATACGTTAGACGAACTGATGGAAGGCTGTAAGGCTGGCAACAGGCAGATGCAGGAGATGCTTTACAGGCAAACCGCATCTAAAATGTTGGCCGTGTGTATGAGATATGCTAAAGACAGAATGGAAGCCGAAGATGTATTGCAAATGGGTTATGTGAAAATTTTTCAGAAAGTGAAGGAGTTTAAAGGTGAGGGATCTTTTGAAGGATGGATACGACGCATTATGGTAAATACTGCTATTGAAAGCTACAGAAAAAACCTACGCACACTAAATGTGGTGCCTATTGAGGATGCTTATGAGCAACCATCGAGCGGTTTTGATTTTAGTAGCTTGGGTATGCAGGATTTAATGAAAGTGATACAGAAACTGGCGGATGGATACCGAATGGTGTTTAACATGTATGTGATTGAGGGATATTCGCACAAAGAAATTGCCGATACGTTAGGAATTACGGAGGGAGCGAGCAAATCGCAACTTTCGAGAGCAAGAGCTATTTTACAACAAGAAATTATAAAATTGGAGGGCTTTGGTTATGCAACACATGCCGGATAAGGATTTTGATAAATTGTTCCACGATAAATTCATGGATGCAGAAATTGAACCATCTGCAGATTTATGGGGCAATATTGCCGATAAATTGGAACCTAAGAAAAAACGGGGCTTCCCGCTGATGTGGGTTGCGGCTGCAGCTAGTGTGGCGGTGGTAGCATCGGTAATGCTGTTTACACAAAGTGATGATAAAATTTTGTTAAGGCCTAATGCTGCGGCAGTGGCTTCTGTAAGTAATGAAAGTAATACTACGACTGTGCCGGTAACTGCCGTTGTAACTACGCAAGATGAAGTAGTTGCCGATGAGACTACAGCGCCAAGTGCTACCAAGTATGTACAAGCGGTTAAACGTACTGTTGCGCCTGTTGAGGCAGTTAATGCCGATGAACAAAAAAATATTTTTGCAAGCGTGCAACCATCTGAAACGAATGATCATCTAGCTATTAAAGACGGTATCAAAAGGGGAGAGGTTAAACCTTTGGAGGTGATTAAACAAGAAAAGGTAACAACAGAAACACAAACCAACCGAATGATAGCGGCAGTTCCGACAAAAGGTGAAACTACGGAATACATTGACCCCGTAGAGGACAATGATAATAAAAAAGGAATACGCAACGTGGGAGATTTGGTGAATTACGTGGTGGACAAAGTTGATAAAAGAGAAAAGAAACTTATTAAGTTTAATACAGATGATGATGACAACTCATCGATTATTGGATTGAATATTGGGTTTTTGAAATTGAATAAAAAAAATAATAAATAGGAACGGGATTTTTGGTTTTGCAGGATCGATGAGATTTAACCTTGTAACCTTCCAACCTTACAACAATATTAAACACACACACAAATGAAACATCTAATTTTAAAAGCAGTATTGGTAAGTGGACTTACTTTTATGGCAGCAGGTAGCTTAAAAGCGCAAGACGAGAATGTAAAAGATTCTGTAAAACGTAAAAAGTTTGAAATTAACTATGGTGTTGGAATTACCATTGGTGAGAAAAAAGATAGCACCGGAAAAGTTGATCAAAACAAAGGTCGTTTTGTAGGTGGAATTACCTTTACCCGCTTAGATATTGGTTTCACCAAATTGGTAGATAACGGAAGCTTTACTTTATCGCCTGCTAACAATTTCTTAGATTATAAGCCTTGGAAAACTAGCACCGTATCATTTGATCTTTTGCAATTTGGCTACAGATTTAACAACTACTTTAAAATTTATTTGGCGGGTGGTTTTGATTGGACACTTATCCGTTTAGACCAAAACATTACTATCAGAAAAAATGCTCCAGCTTTGGAATATGATGTAATAACCGATGCTACTTTTAGTAAAAACCGTTTCTCGGCTAGCTATGTACATTTTCCATTGAACTTTGAATTAAGAACTAAAGAAAATAGCCACGGTAAACGTTTCAGGTTTGTATTTGGCCCAGAGGTTGCATTTTTACTTGATGGAAAAGTGAAACAAATCAGCGAAAAATATGGTAAAGTTAAAGTAAACGACGACTATCACTTCACAGCTTTCCGTTACGGTGGTACAGTGAGAGTTGGTTACGGCGGCTTAGGCTTATTTGCTAAGTACTCAGCTAATGATTTGTTTGATACACCAGCACAAAAAGGCTTAAAAGCAATGTCGTTTGGTTTAACTTTTGGATTGAATTAAATAAGTCGGAAAGTCGGAGAAGTCGGTAAGTCCGAAAGTCCGAGAGTCCGAAAGTCAGAGAAGTCGGGAGGTCCGAAAGTCGGGAAGTTAGAGAGTTGGATAGGTTTGAATGTAGCACCAATGAACTAATGAACCAATGAACCAATAAACTATTACACACACACAAATAAAACTTAATCCTGTTTCTGTAAAAGAGGCAGGATTTTTTTTGCCCCTCTCTGCCTTCGGCATCTCTCCCCAAAAAGAAGAGAATTGTGCTTGGTTAGCTGTCATGAATTAGGTAGCGTTAGTAATTGCAAGGGAACTTATATCAATTTACACTTCCGGTCTATTTAATTTTACGGTCTTGCGGACTTCCGGACTCTCGGACTTGCCAACTTCCCACTTCCAAACTCCCGGACTTTCTTTATCTTTATGCCGTGAGCGAACAAATTTTAAGTATACAGCATTTAACAAAGCAGCATCAGGCAGAGCAATTATCTGGAATTTCCGATATCAGTTTTGAAATTAATAAAGGTGAAATTGTAGCTATTATTGGCGAAAGTGGTAGTGGTAAATCAACCTTGCTTAAATGTATTTACGGTTTGTTAAAAGTAGATGAGGGCGAAGTAATTTTCAATGGCAAGCGTGTTAAAGGTCCGGATGAACAATTGATTCCGGGGCATGCAGAAATGAAAATGGTAACCCAAGATTTTTCGCTCAATATTTATGCAAAGGTTTACGACAACATTGCTTCGCAGCTTTCAAACACCAATGTTGCTTTAAAGCAGCAAAAAACCATGGAGGTAATGGAACACCTTCGAATTACTGCACTTAAAGACAAAAAAATTATAGCATTAAGTGGTGGCGAACAACAACGTGTAGCTATTGCAAAAGCCCTAGTTAGCGATACCAAAGTTTTGTTGCTAGACGAACCTTTTTCTCAAGTAGATGCTATTTTAAAAAACCAGTTGAGAGCCGATATTAAACAGTTGTCAAAAGATACCGGATTGACCATCATTATGGTATCTCATGATGCTACCGATGGTTTGTTTATGGCTGATCGTTTGGTGATGATAAAAGAAGGGAAGTTGTTGCAACAGGGCAAACCACGGGAAGTTTACAATCATCCAAATAGCACCTATACCGCCAAAATGTTGGGCAATGCAGTAGTGCTTTCTAAAAAAGAAGCTCAAGCTTTAGAACTAAAAGTAAGTGGCGAGCAGGTTTGTTTTTACCCTGAGTGGGTGGAGCTAAAAGCGGGCTGGTCGGCAAAGAAATTTAACGTACGCGATATTTATTACAAAGGTTTTTACGACGAGTTATTATTAGAAAGAAATGGAGTGTACATTAGAGCCTTGCAGCTCAATAGTGGTGAGCACAAAAAAAACGACCAAGTGTATGTGAACATTGGCCGTTTTTTAGAGTATTAAGTTTAAAAATTAATTAGGTTCGTATTCCGAAGGAACCACCACCACTTTAACTAGTATGGTGTAATTAGGTGCAACACTATTCGCTAAATTGTTAGTGTCCTGTACATCAAAAGCAATTCCACCATTGAAAAGTTCGTAGCTGTAAGCACTATAGTTGAATGTATATGGTAGTTGAATAAAGCTACTTGGTGTAACTGGGTGCTCAAAGTAAACCATCACACCTTCGTCTTCTAACGTTATATTATCAAATTTTTTATTTATCCAAGTTGCAGTATAACTTCCATTGGCATTTCTTTTCCAATCTGAGGTTCTAATTTCGTAATTGTAAGTTTTCGCCTTTAATTCTTGTGTGATGTAAGTGTCTTTCTTGCATGATACCAGACCTAGTGTGGCAACGCAAAGTAGGAGTAAGGTTAGCTTTTTCATTGTTTGTTGTTTAAGATTCAGAAACTCCTAGGTTTGCACTTTGGATATTTCAATTCAATTTCATTTGTGTGTTATTTAACATACATTAAAATCATGCCAAAAAAATGTCAAGGTCAAGCATTAAACTAAAAAATCGTAAACAAAAGAAAGAGAGTTTTGTTTAACGCGATTTAGCATGGTTTTTTAAAGGTTTGTAACAAAAAAATAGATTGATTATTTTTTAATGTTGAAGCTTTAACAAATAAAATTGGACGTTTTTTTGGATATTCTATTTGCGCTGAAAACAAAATAGGAGACAACTTCTTGGCTCCTATTCAGATGTTACAATTATGGAAAGGTTTCTTTACCCTCTCTGTCCTGCGGACATCTCTCCCTAAAAGGAGAGAGCAGCATTGAACAATGTGTGTTGTAATTTAGAAGTTTTTGCAACCTCATTTTTTTTCTACTCTTATGAAGGGGCTGGCTGACGTTACACCAAATACTCAAACAAAGTAGCGTCCTGGTTCAGTTCAATTACATCAAACTTAAAGTCTTTCATGCGTTGCAATAAACTAGGATAATCATTCTTGTTCATCAATTCTATACCTACCAATGCAGGACCGTTTTCACGGTTTGTTTTTTTGATGAATTCGAAACGGGTAATATCATCCTGAGGGCCCAAAACTTCATTCACGAAAAGTTTTAAGGCTCCTGGTCGCTGCGGAAAGCGTACAATGAAATAATGCTTTAAGCCTTCAAAAAGCAAAGATTTCTCCTTGATTTCCTGCATTCGCTCAATATCATTATTGCCACCGCTTACCACGCATACAACGGTTTTGCCAACAATTTGATCTTTTACCTGCTCTAATGCCGCTACAGATAAAGCTCCGGCAGGCTCAACCACAATGGCATCTTCATTATACAGCTTTAAAATGGTGGTGCAAATTTGTCCTTCCGGAATTAAATAAGTAGAGCTAAGTAAATCACTGCAGTATTTGTAGGTAAGCCAGCCCATGCGTTTTACTGCGGCACCATCAACAAATCGTTCAATATTTTCTACCGTTACCGGTCCGCCATGTTTAATTGCTTCAGTTAAGGATGGAGCGCCCATCGGTTCAACACCAAAAACTTTTACGCTAGGCTTCACCGTTTGCAAATAAGCAGTAACACCCGATGCTAGCCCGCCGCCACCAACTGGAACTACTATCGCATCCAAATCTGGCAAGTCTTGGTAAACTTCCATCATCACAGTAGCTTGGCCTTCTATTACCTTTTCATCATCAAATGGAGGAATAAAAGTAGCTGATTTCGCTTCGCAATAGGCTAAAGCTTCCTTTAAGCAATCATCAAAAGTATCGCCTACAAGCACCACTTCAATATGATCGCCGCCAAACATATTTACTTGGGTAATTTTCTGTTTAGGTGTAATTTCTGGCATGAAAATGACGCCTTTAATACCAAGTTTTTTGCACGAATAAGCCACACCTTGCGCATGGTTACCGGCACTAGCGCAAACCACACCATTTTGGAGTTGGTCGGCAGTTAATCCGCTAATTTTGTTGTAAGCGCCTCGTAATTTATAAGAACGTACAATTTGTAAATCCTCTCGCTTCAAATAAATATTGGCATTGTACTTTAAAGAAAGTCCTGCGTTAAATTCCAAAGGTGTTCTTTTTACTACGCCTTGCAGCGTTTCAAAAGCCTTTTCGAAGTCGAAAGTATATGCTGTTGTTGTTTCCATTTTCTAAATCCGCCAGTTGGCGAAGCTTTAATTTTATTTTTGAAAAGCAATTCCGGCTTTTCATCGGTTACAATAGGCCTGCTTGTCCGGAATTTACTTCGGGGCTATTCGTTGCAAGTTTTTTTATCAAACTTAGTTGCTGTCATTCTGAGGAACGAGGAATCTATTTTTTCAGTACTTTACAGCTAGATCCTTCGCTACGCCTCTGGATGACAGACTAAATTCTTGTATTGTAGTTTTTACCTTTTCACCGCTTTAAGATTCCCGCCTACGCGGGAAATGGCGATGAGCAAAAACTAACTCAACTTCGGTGCTAAATGAACTGATACCAATTCATTTAAATCGCTGTCTTCAATCCCTTGTTTTTTATCTGCTAAATCTAAAAATGCAGTATAAACCACAGCTAATTGCTCCTTATCTAATTGATGTCCAAGTCTATCTAAATGATGTTTTAACGCATGTCGGCCGCTTCTTGCAGTCAACACAATAGTTGCATCAGGGAAACCAACATCCTCAGGTCTAATTATTTCGTAGTTTTCACGATTTTTTAAGAAACCATCTTGATGTATACCAGAGCTGTGTGCAAAAGCATTTGCTCCCACAATAGCTTTATTTGGTTGTACAGGCATATTCATCAGGCTACGTACCTGGTGACTGATTTCATAAAAGCCCTGCGTATTGATGTTGGTATTTAATCCCAAGGTCTTATGAGTTTTTAAAATCATTACCACCTCTTCCATGGAAGTGTTACCAGCACGTTCACCAATGCCATTTACGGTACACTCCACTTGGCGAGCACCATTTTGTAAGCCAGCAATAGAGTTGGCCGTAGCCAAGCCTAAATCATTGTGGCAGTGGCAAGAGATGATCGCTTTATCAATGTTTTTTACGTTTTCCTTTAGGTAAAGAATTTTAGATCCGTATTGATCAGGCAAGCAATAGCCATTAGTATCTGGAATATTTACCACGGTAGCACCAGCAGCAATCACAGCCTCAATCATTTTAGCTAAATATTCAATATCGGCACGTCCAGCATCTTCTGCATAAAATTCCACATCCTCCACGTATTTTTTGGCATATTTTACCGCTTCAATAGCACGTTCTAAAATTTCCTCCCTAGTGCTGTTGAATTTAGTTTTGATGTGCATATCCGAAGCACCTATACCAGTGTGTATACGAGGCCTTTTAGCATAACGTAGGGCATCGGCAGCAACGTCGATATCATTTTTGTTTGCTCTTGTTAAAGCACAAATGATGGGGTCGTTCACCGCTTTAGAGAGTTCTATCACGCTATTGAAATCGCCGGGGCTAGAAACAGGAAAACCAGCTTCAATTACATCTACGCCTAGCAGTTCCAACGATTTTGCAATTTCAATTTTTTGAGGTGTGCTCAACTGGCACCCTGGCACCTGCTCGCCATCACGCAAGGTGGTGTCAAAAATATGTACTCTGTTTGGATCGTGTAACATAATATTTCAATTAAAAAGTAAAAATTCAAAAGGCAAATGCCTATTTATTGTTTACTCTAGGTTTGCTTATTTTTTAATTTCTACTTTATTAAACTAATTACTTTTTCTCCCATTTCTTTTGTTCCCAAAATTTTGTCGCTAGCGGTATTTTGGTCGGCAATATCACCAGTTCTCCAACCCTGTTTTAAGGTTTCATCTACTGCATCAGTAAGTGCCTTAGCTTCTTGTTTTAGTCCGAAACTAATTTCGAGCATTAGTGCAGCAGATAGGATGGAAGCCAGTGGGTTTGCTAAGTTTTTTCCAGCAATATCGTGTGCTGAACCGTGGATAGGTTCATAGAAACCAACGCCATCACCAACAGAGGCGGAGGCAAGCATGCCCATTGACCCTGCAATTTGTGATGCCTCATCAGTTAGGATATCGCCAAATAAGTTAGCGGTGAGCACCACATCGAACTGTTTAGGGTCTTTAATGAGCTGCATTGCGGCATTATCAATAAACATGTGTGAAGTTTGTACGTCAGGATATTGCTTTGCAATTTCTTGTACAGTTTCACGCCACAAACGAGAACTTTCTAAAACGTTAGCTTTATCTACTGAACACAGTTTTTTACTTCTTTGCTGTGCAGCTTGGAAAGCTTTATGTGCAATGCGTTCAACTTCGTATTTGTGATAAATCATCAAATCAGATGCTGTATTTCTATCCTCCGAACGGGATTTTTCGCCAAAATAAACATCACCAGTCAACTCTCTGAAAAACAAAATATCAGTACCTTTTAAGATATGCGCTTTGATGCTAGATGCTTCTAACAACTCATCGAACAATAGGATGGGACGCAGGTTAGCATAAAGGCCAAGTTCTTTCCTGATTTTTAACAAGCCCTGTTCCGGACGTACTTTAAGAGAAGGATCATTATCGTACATGGCATGGCCGATGGCGCCAAATAATATTGCATCACTTTGGCCTGCTTTTTCTAAAGTTTCGTCAGGAAGTGGGTTGCCAGTAACCTCAATGGCGGCATGTCCCATCAGCGCTTCGTCAAAAGTAAAATCATGGCCATAGTTAACCGCCACTTTTTCTAAAGCTTGTTTTCCCCATTGTGTTACTTCCTGTCCAATCCCATCTCCAGGTATTACTAAAATGTGTTTTTTCATTGTGTATTTATTTCTTTTTAAGGGCATTCAAGAGGGCTTTGCCGTTTTTCTTTATATGTTTTTTATCGTGATAATTGTCCTGCGTTTAATGAGATTGCTTTGTCGTTCCTCCTCGCAATGACGACAATAGTTACGTCATTGCGAGGCACGAAGCAATCTCTAGTGCTTCATGTAATTCCGAGTTTTAAATCACGCTTTCTAATTCTTCAATGTTCGTTTTCTTATTATAAATATCATTTCCAATCACTTCTCCTTTGCTAAGTAAAAGCTGATGGGTTAAGTTTTTAGGTAGTTGATCATCGCTGTGCGATACGTAGATCAAAGTTCTATTAGTAGTGCACAAGCCATCAATTAAATTGTTAAATTGAAGTGTTTGTTGTGCATCCAAACCTTGGCAAGGCTCGTCTAAAACCAATAATTCTGGGTTTTTAATTACCGTTCTTGCCAATAGCACCAAACGTTGCTTGCCTAATGGAAGCTGCGCTAAAACCTCGTTCTTATCTGCCGTTAGGCCAAAATAATCTATAATCTCATCAATTTGGGTGCGCTTTTGCCAACCTATTTCTTTGTATAAGCCGATGCTATCGAAAAATCCGGAAGCGATACTTTGCCAAACGGTAGCATTAAAATCGAAATACCAATGCAGTTCCGGCGAAATTAGGCCAATGTGTTCCTTGATGTCCCAAATGCTTTCTCCTGAGCCACGTTTATTGCCAAAGAGATAAATTTCGTTAGCGTAAGCTTGTGGATGATCTCCATTAACCAAGCTTAGTAAAGTTGATTTTCCCGAGCCATTATGCCCCTGTAAAAGCCATTTTTCGCCTGCTTTAACCTCCCAGTTGATATTTTTGAGCACTTGTTTTGAGCCATAGCTGATGTTAACATCAACCATTTTAACTAAGGTATTGTTGCTTGATGCAGGTGCTTCTTTTAAAAAGTCAGGAATAGGTCGTTCTTCAACTGCAATATTTGTTGTAGAAGAAGCTAGTTGCGTTATTAATTTTCCATCGATGATTTTTGCAAACCTATTGATGCAATCGGGAACTTCATTCTCGTTACTTACCAATACCAGTTGCGTACCCTCGCTAGTAATTTTATTTAGTAACAAATTAAGATTTCGACGAGATTGAATATCCAAGCCGGTGTAAGGCTGGTCTAACAATAAAAGCTGCGGTTTCAACCATAGGGCTTTTACCAATTGCAATTTTTTATGTTCGCCGCTTGATAGCTCTATCAGTTGGGCATTTCGAAGACTATCGAAACCTAGTGCCTTTAAAATTGGATTTGCCTGCTCAATTGAGAGATGATTTTCTATAGCGTAATGCGCTAGTTCGGCATTAACGGTTAAGGTATTTTGTACTTGTTGAACGTTGTAGCGCTGCTGATAATAGAAATTGGCAACGCCTTCTTTGTTTTTGAACTGATACCATTGCGCAATGTATTGGCAGACGGGCTGTGCATTGTACTGTTCATCAAAGCTGACGACAATTTCGCTACTGCTTTTTTCAATACCTGCTATTGCTTTCAATAATGCGGTTTTGCCACTTCCACTAACGCCATATAAAAGCCAGTTTTCACTCTTTTGAATAGTCCATTCCAAATCCGTTAACACGGTTTTATTGCCGTATTTTAGGTTGAAGTTGGTGATTTGGACTATTGTTTTACTCATTGTTTTATTTTCTGGCATCATTGCGAGTAACGGCTTGTGCCGAATATTTGGTAAAGCCATCTTAACGATTTTGTTAGTCATTATAAGATTGCTTCGTCATTCTTCCTCGCAATGACGAATTGGCTTTTAGTAAAATTTAAAAACTTTATTTTTCTCAAATTCCTCAATCAAATCAGTTTGGCTGCGAACGAAATCGATATCATCGTAACCGTTAATCAAACAAGATTTTTTGTATGGATTGATTTCGAAGGTCTCGGCCTTTCCGGTAGCGTCAATCGTTACGGTTTGTTCTTCTAGATTTACCGTTAGGGTAGAAGCAGCATCTTTAGCTACTTGCGTAAAAATCTCTGCTAAAAATTCCTCGCTAACTTGGATGGGTAATAAGCCGTTATTTAGTGCATTACCTTTGAAAATATCAGCAAAAAAGCTGCTAATTACTACATCAAAGCCATAATCTTGAATTGCCCAAGCCGCATGCTCACGGCTACTGCCGCAACCAAAGTTTTTTCCCGCAACCAAAATTTTTCCGCTGTATGTTGGGTTGTTCAATACAAAATCTGCCTTAGGGGTATTGTCCGTATTGTAACGCCAATCGCGGAAAAGATTTTCTCCAAAGCCCTCACGCGTAGTTGCTTTTAAAAACCTCGCCGGGATGATTTGGTCCGTGTCTATATTCTCGATCGATAAGGGAACTACCGATGAGCTTAATGTTTCAAATTTTTTCATTTTATCCTTTTTTGTCATTCTGAGCGCAGCGAAGAATCTGTTTTGTCGGTTACAGATGCTTCCTTCGTCAGCATGACAGTACTATTTTGGTTACTTCTTTATTGCTTTTATCCTTAGTCTTTTATAATCTGCAATCCAATCTCCGTTTTTAAAATGAGCTGGCTTTAAAATGCTTACCGCTAATTCTGAAACTGATTTAGTTTCTTCTTCATTCAGGTTGACGAAGGCATGTTGGGCAAATTGATTGATCCATTTTAGCATCCCATCTTCTCCAGTGAGCTTTGTAGGTCTATCGAATAGCCACATTTGTTCGGTTTCAAACCCGCTTGATTCCAATAAGTTAGCGTAATGAGCAATAGAGGGAAAAAACCAAAAGCTAGAAATCACTTTGTGTTCCAAACCTAATTCTTTTGCCGCTTGGTCAATGGCATCTGTAATGGATTTTACATTGCCTTTTCCGCCAAACTCAGCTATCAGTCGGCCGCCATGTTTAAGTGCTTTATAAATTCCTCTCAATAAGCCTCTTTGGTTTTCAATCCAATGGAAAGTTGCGTTGCTAAATACGGCATCAAACTCACGGTTGTAATCTAAAGCGGCTGCGTCTTTTTGCTCAAAGTAAATAGTCGGATAGTTTTGCTTCGCTAATTCAATCATGTCAGCTGATGCATCAACACCTAAAACTTTGGCTCCAGCTTCTTGAATTTTAGCAGCCAAATCACCTGTTCCACAACCTACATCCAAAATGTTTTCGCCTGCTTTGGCGTCTAACCATTGCAAAACATCAGCCCCGTAATCTGATACGAAACGATGTTGTTCGTTGTAAAGCTTGCTGTCCCAATGTATTTCTGGCATAATATGTTATTTTAACCATTTAAGGCATGTAAGTACATTTAAGTTTTTATATGCCATTTCATTTACCTTTTATCTTAAACCTTGTATCTTTTCATAGTGCTCAACCGTCGGGAATGGATCATAAAAATGATGCAATAAAGCTTTCCATTCCTGATATTCTGCAGAACGTCTAAATCCAATCGTATGTGCTTCTAAATCTGTCCAATTCACCAGTAAGATGTACTTGGCAGGGTCTTCAATACATTTTTGAAGCTGATGCGAAATGTAACCATGCATGCCCGCAATAATTTGTTCTGCTTTCGAAAAAGCCACTTCAAACTCTGCAGTCAGGGTAGGGATTACATTTAATATGGCAACTTCTAAAATCATATTTATCCTTTATTGTTTAGTTGTTTCGCCATTGCGAGGAACGAAGCAATCTTGCAACGTTTGTAATTAAAAGTCTTTCGCTTTAAGCTTGCTTCGTCGTACCTCGCAATGACGACCAGTCTTAAACTTTTCACTCGTCGGTTAGTGTTTCGTTTGTTAGGGTTAGATATCGACGTTTTGACCGACCCCTAATCCCTAATCCCTGACCCCTAATTCCTAAACCTCCAACAACTCCCTCACGTCCGTTATCTTGCCAGTCACAGCAGCAGCAGCAGCAGTTAACGGACTTGCTAGCATTGTTCTTGCATTCGGTCCCTGGCGGCCTTCAAAGTTCCTGTTCGACGTAGAAACACAATATTTTCCTGCCGGAATTTTATCCTCATTCATCCCTAAGCAAGCCGAGCAGCCTGGCTCACGTAACTGAAAGCCCGAGGCCTCAAATACTTTATCTAACCCTTCGGCAATAGCTTGAGCTTCCACTTGCTTAGAACCTGGAACAATCCAAACTTCAACGTTAGCAGCTTTTTGTTTGCCTTTCACAAACGCTGCAACTGCACGTAAATCTTCGATACGAGAGTTGGTACAACTTCCGATAAAAACGTAATCCACAGGTTTGCCCAATAAACTTTCATCGTCAGCAAAGCCCATATAATCCAAAGCTTTTTTGTAGGAAGCTTGCTCGGTTTCCGGTTGAGCAGCAGTTGATGGAATATGCTCGGCAATACCAATGCCCATTCCCGGATTGGTACCGTAAGTAATCATTGGTGCAATATCAGCAGCATCATAAGTTAATACCGCATCAAACTGTGCGTCATCATCACTGTACAATGTTTTCCAATAGGCTAGTGCTTTATCCCACTCTTCGCCAGCTGGTGCAAATTTTCTACCTTTTACATAGTCGAAAGTAGTTTGATCAGGAGCAATTAAACCACCGCGGGCACCCATTTCGATGCTCATGTTGCAAACCGTCATACGGGCTTCCATGCTTAACGAACGGATAGCCGAACCTGCAAATTCTACGAAATAACCTGTGCCACCAGCCGCAGAAATTTTAGAGATGATATAAAGGATGATATCCTTAGCCCCAACGCCTTTTTTCAACTCACCATTCACCTCAATTTTCATGGTTTTAGGTTTCGATTGTTGCAAACATTGCGTTGCAAATACCTGCTCCACTTGCGAAGTACCTATACCAAACGCAATAGCACCAAAAGCGCCGTGTGTAGAGGTATGGCTGTCACCACAAACCATCGTTTTTCCTGGCAAGGTAATGCCCAATTCAGGACCAATTACATGAACAATGCCTTGGAAAGGATGTCCCAAACCATAAAGTTCTACACCAAATTCAGCACAATTTTTAGTCAACATATCTACCTGATATCTCGATAGCTCTTCCTTGATAGGAAGGTGTTGGTCCAAAGTTGGCACGTTATGGTCGGCGGTAGCTACGGTTTGTTTCGGACGAAAAAGTCCGATGCCACGTTTTCTCAAGCCATCAAAAGCTTGAGGCGAAGTAACCTCGTGAATTAAATGCGTATCAATGTACAAAATATCAGGAAAGCCCTCTTCGCGTTTTACAACGTGAGCATCCCATATTTTTTCCACTAATGTTCTAGGCCCCACCCCAGCCCTCCCCAAAGGGGAGGGAGTAGGAGCTTGTTCTTCAATTTTTTCTGTCATAAAACCCTCCAAACCTCCTCAATGAGGAGGAGTTGCATAGTTTGTAAATTATAATTTTCTAAATAGCAAAAATGCTAATTTTTGAATTAATTTGATTTAACAGCATCATCCCAAATTCCCCTTTCCAATGGAGAGGGGGCAGGGGAGAGGCCGTTTTTATGCCGTTTTGATCGACTTCATGGCAGTCATCGCTTTGCGCAATTTTCTACCTACAACTTCCACTTGGTGGTCACGTAATATCTCGTTAATGGCAACCAATTCAGCGTTGTCAACCGAGCCATCTTTGCCTTCGTTAAAGTTTTTACCTACTAAATCAGTTTCAACTGTTTTCATGAAATCTGCTAATAAAGGCTTACAAGCTTGATCGAATAAGTAGCAACCGTATTCCGCTGTATCAGAAATTACACGGTTCATTTCGAACAATTTCTTACGAGCAATCGTGTTAGCAATTAATGGCGTTTCGTGTAGCGACTCGTAGTAAGCACTCTCTGGTTTAATTCCAGCTTCAACCATCGTTTCAAATGCCAATTCTACACCTGCTCTTACAAAAGCTACCATTAAAGTGTAGTTGTCAAAATATTCTTGCTCACCAATTTTTACATCACCGGCAGGCGTTTTTTCGAAAGCAGTTTCTCCAGTTTCAGCTCTCCATTTCAAAAGGTTGGCATCGCCATTAGCCCAGTCAGCCATCATCGTGCTAGAGAACTCGCCACTCATGATATCATCTTGGTGTTTTTGGAACAAAGGACGCATGATGTTTTTCAGCTCTTCAGAAATATGGAATGCTTTCACTTTCGCTGGATTGCTCAAACGATCCATCATACCGCTTACACCACCATGTTTCAAAGCTTCAGTAATTACTTCTACGCCGTATTGTACTAATTTAGAAGCATAGCCAGCATCAATTCCTTTTTCAATCATTTTATCGAAAGAAAGGATAGAACCAGTTTGTAACAAACCACATAAAATCGTTTGCTCGCCCATTAAATCAGATTTTACTTCAGCCACAAAAGATGATTTCAACACACCAGCTCTGTGACCGCCTGTACCCACACAGTAAGCCTTAGCTTGTGCCAAACCTTTACCTTCAGGATCATTTTCTGGGTGCACTGCAATTAACGTAGGTACACCAAAACCTCTTAAGTACTCGGCTCTAACTTCAGAGCCTGGGCATTTAGGCGCTACCATAATTACAGTAATATCTTTACGGATTTGCATGCCTTCTTCTACAATATTAAAACCGTGAGAATAAGAAAGCGTAGCGCCTTGTTTCATTAATGGCATTACTGCATTTACCACCGAGGTGTGTTGTTTGTCGGGCGTAAGGTTAATTACTACATCAGCATTCGGAATAAGTTCTTCGTAAGTACCCACCTTAAAATTGTTGTCAGTAGCATTTTTCCAGCTATCTCTTTTTTGCTCGATAGCTGCTGCACGCAATGCGTACGATACGTCCAAACCGCTGTCTCTCAAATTTAAACCTTGGTTTAAGCCTTGAGCACCACAACCTACAATTACCAATTTTTTACCTTTTAAAGCATTTACGCCATCCAAAAACTCATCGTTAGCCATGAAATCGCATACACCTAATTGGTTTAATTTTTCTCTAAGTGGTAATGTGTTAAAATAATTTGCCATTGTTTTATTTAGTTTTTAGCCCCACCCAACCCTCCCAAAGGGGATGGCTCTAGTAGGATGTTAATTTTTTTCTTTTTCCTTCGGCTTGCTTACACAGATTTTGTGATATCACCGATTTCTGTATTATTAGTCTTTATTAATTAATTCTTGCTCTTTTTCCTCGTAAAGCATGGTTCTGCGCTCTTCGGTTATTGTAGTCCCGCTTTTTGCTTCAATCTTTTTGTTGACTTTGCTGTTAACGCAATTGTCATGCTGACACGAACAAAAAGTATTTCCGCTTCAATCGGGTTTAGTTAACTTAGTCCGTAAGTCGGAAAGTCCGCAAGCTGTACATCTGCAGACTAAGGTCTTCCCGTCTTTTCTGACTTTTCCAACTTTCTGTCTTCCCGACTTCCTCCTACATCGTAAAAATCTTATCGCCCTTGTCTAGGAACTCGTTCTCCACACGCTCTTCTCCCGGTTCGTCTGCCTCAAATTCTTTCAGCTTTTCGTGAAAACCAGCACTGTCTTTGATAATCGCTACCCTTGCCGAACGTACAAATTCAATCAGTTCATAAGGTTCAAGCGCTTTCACCAAGGCATCAGTTTCCTCTTTGTGGCCGGTAACCGAAAAAACAGTGTAATCCTTACGGATCACCACCGCCGTTGCTCCGTATTGCCTCAACAAACGCTCAACAGTTACCTTTTCGGTAATCTCTTCTGTAGATACTTTGTAAAGCGCCAATTCTTGCCAAATCACTTCACTATCGGTATTGAAATATACCTTCAAGACTTCAACTTGTTTCTCAATTTGACGAGCTAATTTCCTTACCACTTCATAACCTTCGTTAATCAAAATTGTAAAACGATGAATACCCGCAATCTCCGAAGGAGAAGTGTTTAAACTGTCAATGTTGATTTTTCTTTTCGAAAATATAATCGAAATACGGTTCAGTAAACCAACTCTATCTTCAGCATAAACCGTGATCGTGAAATCCTGTTTGCCTTCGTAATTGGTATCTTCAGGTGTGTATTTTATAGTGTCGTTACTCATTGTCCTTGTTCTTTGCTCTAATTACTTTAATCTAATTTCACTTACGCTGCAACCTTGTGGTACCATTGGGAAAACATTGTTTTCCTTGCCTACCATTACTTCTAAAAGGTAAGATCCATCATGATCAATCATCGTTTGTAATGCTTTTTTCAATTCGGCTCTTTGGTCTACCTTGCTTGCTTCGATATAGTAAGATTTAGCTAAAGCCACAAAGTCTGGACTAGTAATATTCACAAACGAATAGCGTTTATCATGGAATAATTGTTGCCACTGACGCACCATTCCAAGGAATTGGTTGTTTAAAATCAGGATTTTTACTGCCGCACCAAACTGCATAATGGTACCCAACTCTTGTGGCGTCATTTGGAAACCACCATCGCCAATAATAGCAACTACGGTACGTTCCGGAGCACCATATTTAGCGCCAATAGCCGCAGGTAAGCCGAAGCCCATGGTGCCTAAACCACCAGAGGTAACATTGCTGCGGGTTTTGTTAAATTTAGCATAACGGCAAGCTACCATTTGGTGCTGGCCAACATCCGTTACAATAACCGCATCTCCACCAGTAATTTCATTCAATGTGCGTAAAACTTCGCCCATTGTCATCTCTTCTCCGGCAGGATATAACTCTGGTGTAATTACTTGGTCTATCTCTTGTTGGTTATAATCTTTAAATAGTGCAACCCAAGCTTCGTGTTTGTTTTCTTTTACCAAGTTGGTTAATATAGGAAGCGTTTCTTTACAATCGCCCCAAACCCCAACATCAGCTTTTACGTTTTTGTCGATTTCAGCAGGATCAATATCTAAGTGAACAATTTTTGCTTGCTTCGCATATTTATCCAAACGGCCAGTTACACGGTCGTCAAAACGCATCCCGATGGCGATAATTACATCCGCTTCGTTGGTTAACACATTCGGCCCGTAATTGCCATGCATCCCTAACATCCCTACGTTAAGTGGGTGTTCTGTTGGGATGGCGCCTTCACCCATAATGGTCCAAGCAGCTGGAATGCCCGTTTTTTCTATAAAAGCTTTAAACTCTCGTTCGGCATTTCCTAAAATTACACCCTGGCCAAACAACACAAAAGGTTTTTGAGCGCTGTTAATCAACTTAGCCGCTTCTTCAATAAACTCTACCCTAACTTTTGGTTTAGGTCGGTAACTGCGGATGTGATTACATTTCACATAAGTCTCAAACTCTTCTACTTGCAATTGTGCATTTTTGGTGATGTCAATGAGCACAGGCCCCGGTCTACCGCTTTTAGCAATGTAAAAAGCTTTGGCTAACACTTCTGGGATTTCCTTAGCATCAGTAATTTGGTAGTTCCATTTAGTTACGGGAGTAGTGATGTTAATTACATCAGTTTCTTGGAAAGCATCCGTACCTAAAAGATGAGCAAATACTTGTCCGGTGATACAAACTAAAGGCGTGCTGTCGATTTGAGCATCAGCTAAGCCGGTTACCAAGTTAGTGGCACCTGGACCGCTTGTTGCGAAGCAAACTCCCACTCGACCACTTGTTCTCGCATAACCTTGGGCAGCATGAATGCCACCTTGCTCATGGCGGACCAAAATATGTTCCAGTTTGTCTGCATAATCATAAAGTGCATCGTAAATAGGCATAATTGCACCACCTGGGTAGCCGAAAATTGTGCTTACGCCCTCTTCAATCAGCGCATTTAACAACATTTGCGAACCCGTTCCTTTAAAAGTAGGGGAGCTTGTTGTCGCCTTTTTTGTAGCTGTATCTTGTAAGGTTTCCATTATCTATATTTTATGGTTTTGGTCAATTTTATCTCAACTTGATATCACAAATACTGACATCAAGTAGGTTTAATATGTCATCACAAATTGTGATGAGTTTTCTATGCGGTCACAAATTGTGACCGGTTCAGTTTATTTGACTATGGTCATTATTTTTACTAGTCAAAATTTAAATCTTGAAGTTGCAAATTGACACCTCAAGATTTAATGAGCATTCGCAATTTGGTTGCGAAGGTTTTATTCCCCTCTAGGGGGACTTAAGCTTCGTCGGTTACACAACCGCCAGCTGCATCTGTTACGGTTTTGGCGTACTTAAACAATACGCCCTTGTTGACTTTCAGCTTCGGTTGTTGCCATTTTGCTCTCCTTTCGGCAATAATTTCCTCGCTAACTTGTAAGGTGATTTTGTTGTTTACCGCGTCAATTACAATTTGGTCGTCATCTTCAACTAAACCAATTAAGCCCCCTTTGTAGGCTTCAGGAGTGATGTGCCCTACCACAAAACCGTGAGTTCCTCCGGAGAAACGCCCATCAGTAATTAGGGCAACGCTTTTGCCTAAACCAGCTCCAACAATTAACGAAGTAGGTTTTAACATCTCCGGCATTCCAGGGGCGCCAACAGGCCCTTCGTTTTTAATTACTACCACATCACCTTTTTTAATTCTACCAGAGGCGATGCCTGCAACCAAATCCTGCTCTCCGTCAAAAACTCTTGCCGGGCCTTCAAATTTTTCACCTTCTTTACCAGATATTTTTGCCACCGAGCCTTTTTCTGCCAAATTGCCGTACAAAATCTGTAAGTGGCCAGTAGCTTTAACCGGGTTATCTAGTTTTTGAATAATCGGTTGGTTATAATCAATGATTGATTTAACATCTTTCAAGTTCTCCGCAACAGTTTTTCCAGTAACTGTTAAGCAATCACCATGTAGCATACCTTCATCTAACATGTATTTCATTACTGCTGGAGTTCCGCCAAACTGGTGTAAATCCTGCATCAAGAATTTACCGCTTGGCTTAAAATCTGCCAACACAGGAGTGATGTCGCTCATGCGCTGAAAATCATCTTGTGTAACTTCTACGCCAATAGCTTTACCAATAGCAATGAAGTGTAGCACAGCATTGGTACTTCCGCCTAAAACAATGATGGTACGGATTGCATTTTCGAAAGCTTTACGGGTCATAATATCCGATGGCTTGATGTCTTTTTCTAAAAGAATACGAATATATTTACCTGCATCTAAACATTCTTGCTGTTTCTCTTCGCTCACCGCAGGATTAGAAGCCGAATAAGGTAAGCTCATTCCTAGCGCTTCAATAGCAGAAGCCATGGTATTAGCCGTATACATACCACCGCAAGCGCCGGCACCTGGGCAAGTATGTTTGATGATGCCTTGATAATCCTCATCTGATAAATTACCACAGATTTTTTGTCCTAAAGCTTCAAAAGCAGAAACGATATTTAATTCTTCGCCTTTGTAATGCCCCGGAGCAATAGTGCCTCCGTAAACCATAATCGAAGGGCGGTCTAAACGGGCCATGGCCATTATTGCCCCTGGCATATTTTTATCACAACCAGGGATAGCGATTACGCCATCGTAATACTGGCCGCCACAAATGGTTTCAATGCTATCGGCAATCACATCACGACTAACCAGCGAGTAGCGCATGCCCTCCGTTCCGTTGCTCATGCCATCACTAACACCAATGGTATTAAAGGTAAGTCCAACTAAATCATTATTCCATACTCCTTTTTTAACTACTGCTGCTAGGTCGTTTAGGTGCATGTTACAGGTATTTCCATCATAACCCATGCTAGCAATGCCAACTTGCGCTTTTGCCATGTCTGCATCGGTTAAACCAATTCCATAAAGCATTGCTTGTGCTGCTGGCTGTGTCGGATCTTGTGTAAAAGTTTTACTGTACTTATTTAATTCCATTTATATTTTGTTCTGTTTAATCCAAAAAAAAACCGCCTCTTTTTGGGAGGCGGTTTCGCTAATGATATCTTTTTAATTATATACAACGATTGCCTTCCCTCGGTTGAGGAATAATGATAATGTTGTTAATAATGACTGTGTTTAAAAGCATGTTTTCGTTTATTGCTCCAAACATACTAACAAATTATCAAGAAGAAAAATTATATGATCACTTCATAATTAACTTTTTCTAATACCAAATTTTTATACGCTCTTTGTAGGGTTGCACCAATGCTGTCCCTCCACCTTTGTCTGAAAACGGTTTCATCCACCGTGTGTATACCTACTACTTCTGCCGCTGTACCACATAAAAATGCGCCATCGGCACTTTTCAGAAAATCCAATGTGATTTCTTTTTCAATTACTTCTATATCTAACACCCGGCAAAGCTCAATAATTGTTGCCCTGGTAATACCCGGTAAAATGTTGCCTTTTGTGGGGGTGTAAAGCTTTCCATTTTTCTCTATGAAGATGTTGGCACCCGGTGCTTCCGCAACAAAACCATTAGCATCTAGTAATAAGGCTTCATCAAAACCTCTATTTTTAGCATCAGTTGTGGCTAAGATGGAGTTAACGTAGTTGCCGCTTATTTTTGCTTCAATTTTGGTAGATTTTGGGTTTGGCCTTTCGAATGATGAAATGCAAACTTTTAATTGTCTATCGCCCAAATAAGCACCCCATTCCCAAGCGCAAAGCATAATGGAAGTTTTTTCTGGCGCTATCAAGGTCATTTGTGGCTCGCTAAAAACTAAAGGACGGATATAGGCATCTTTTAGATTGTTCAATTCGAGCAAGCGATAAGTTTGTTTAATCAAATCATCAATGTCCCAATTGAAGGGAATGCCGGTAAGATCACATGAACGTTTTAATCTTTCATAGTGCTCTCTGGCTTTGAAAATACGGGTGGCGTTATGCGTTTTATAAGCTCTAATGCCTTCGAATGCTGCAAAGCCATAATGAAGCGACTGACCATACAAGTCAGTGTTGGCCTCATTAGCCTTTACAAATTCCCCGTTTAAATAAACTACCGTGTTCGAATTGTAATAATTCATATTGCTATGTTTAAAAAAAGCGTCCCATTTTTATAAAAAGGGACGCTTCAGTATTTTTTAATATCTTAAAAGGAACCCTTGGACTTTTTACAAAGCACGAGATTGAGCAGAAATGCCACGTTAATGGCAAATGCTAAGTCGTTATTTAGTGCAATTATTTTCATCCTTTTAGATTGGTAAAATTTCCTTCTGTTTTATAAAAACCAATTTAGTATTTGGTTCAAAAAATAGCAATAGGTAAAATGAAAATATTTAATTAGGAATATAATTTTGTATTTAAATGTTTTTTTGAATTTATATTTTGGTAAAATGTGGTTTTATTAGTGTAAACATGGTTGAAAGTAGACCAAAAATGAAATCGGTATTCGGTATAAATATTATGCTTGCATTGTAAATTTTGCAATTTTCTGCCTAAAAGTGAGAAATGTCAGAAAAAATATGAATTTATTGACGAAGAGGATTCAGTATATGTGACTGTTAATCGGAAATAATTTTAAGTCCTTAGCTTGTAATTGCTTTGTTTTATTTAATAGCTTTTAAAGCAGTCCAAACTTGTTCTTTACTATACTCTCCAAAATAAGAGATGTATTTCCCGTTAGGTGATATTACTACAAAACTTCCGCAAGGGTAGTGGTGCTTAAAAAAAGTCCTTTCTATCAGATATTCGGGATCATTATTCCAGTTGAGAACTGCAGACCCTCTGTCATCCATGTCATTTTTGTTTTTACAAATATAGATTGGTAAACTTTGAATTTGCTTTTTTACGCCCTTGTCCAGCGTTCCGTACCAATCTTTTTTAGTTTCAGCGGTAGCTGAACCAGAATTATTACACGGGTCTTCACCTGGATAGTATATGATCACCAAAGGAGAGTTGGAAAGGGCTTGAGGAAAGTGCCGATTAAAAATTGTCTTGAAATTTGAAAAATCAGGTATTAAGCCTGTTTGATATCTTTCTATTAATTGCCTATGCTGTGCATCTGTTTTAATCGCTAAGTATTTTCTCGTTTCCAATTCAGCATTGAATTTTGCTGTCGAAATTTCTTTTCCATCTGTATTGAGATATTTTACATCTTGAGCTTTGGCATAAACGTTCAGCAGCAGCGTAAGAGAAAATAAGAGTATGACCTTCATGAGCATTAATTAAAATACTAGATACATAAAGTTAGTATTATTTTCACGCCCTATCAAACAACCTCAAATATTTGCTAGGCACTAAGCGTTTCCATTCTGGATGCCTTTTAATGTATGCAAAAACCAAAGGACAAAGCGGAACTAATTGGTAGGCATTTTCCTCGAGATAATTAAGCGTTTTTTCAATTAATGCCGTTGCCGCTCCTCGTCCAGCCAACGCCTCCGGACTTTCTGTGTGAATTAGTTTGATGATTTTTTCATCCTCTTCGTAATCTATAAAAGCGGTATGGCCGTCGACTGTTAATTCAAAGCGATTAGTTTCTTCGTTTTTGTGTAGCGGTAGGTTTAAGAATTCTTCTTTCATTGTTATTGATTTATTTAATACAACGAAGATAAATAGTGTGGTGTTTCTTAGTATTGATGTATGGTAATTACTTCATGTCAAAATGCTTAACTGATGCTGAAATAAATTCAGCATGACGGTAGTAATGTATAAAACAAAGAAAGCCCCAAACTTTCGTTTGAGGCTTCTTTTAAAACTTGGTGGTTTAACTTAGGCTACAACAGCTTCGGCTAAAACAATAATTTTATTATCCAGAACTTCTACTACGCCACCTTTAATGTTATAGGTGTATTCGCCTTTTAGTTCTTTCACTATTACCGGACCATCTTCTAAAGTTGAGATAATAGGAGCGTGGTCTTTTAAGATTTGGAAAGAGCCAGAAGTTCCCGGAACGGTAACTGCAGTTACTTCGCCTTCGAAAACTTTTTTATCTGGAGTTAATATTTCTAAGTTCATTTTTTGAGTTTTACGTTTTACGTTATAAGTTTTAAGTCTTGGACCATTACTTATAACGTATCACTTATTACGTACAACTTATTAGTTAGCTTCTGCCAATAATTTTTTACCTTTTTCAATAGCATCTTCAATGCTACCTACTAAGTTAAATGCAGCTTCTGGATACTCATCAACTTCACCATCCATAATCATGTTGAAACCTTTGATGGTATCTTTAATGTCAACTAGTACACCTTGTAAGCCTGTAAACTGCTCAGCAACGTGGAAAGGTTGAGATAAGAAACGTTGAACACGACGAGCTCTGTGTACAGTTAATTTATCTTCTTCAGATAATTCGTCCATACCTAAAATCGCAATGATATCTTGTAGCTCTTTGTAACGTTGTAAAATTTCTTTCACACGTTGAGCTGTATTGTAATGCTCATCACCTAAAACTGCTGGGTTTAAGATACGTGAAGTAGAATCCAATGGATCTACCGCAGGATAAATACCTAGCTCAGAAATTTTACGAGATAATACGGTTGTAGCATCTAAGTGGGCGAAAGTTGTAGCCGGAGCAGGGTCAGTTAAGTCATCCGCAGGTACATAAACAGCCTGTACAGATGTAATTGAGCCACGTTTAGTTGAAGTAATACGCTCCTGCATTAAACCCATTTCAGTAGCTAGGGTTGGTTGGTAACCTACCGCTGAAGGCATACGGCCTAATAGCGCTGATACCTCTGAACCTGCCTGAGTGAAACGGAAGATGTTATCAACGAAGAAAAGGATGTCTTTTCCTGCGCCTTCACCATCGCCATCACGGAAATATTCTGCAACAGTTAAACCTGATAATGCTACACGAGCACGTGCACCAGGAGGCTCGTTCATTTGACCGAATACCAATGTTGCTTTTGATTCTTTTAATTTTTCAGTGTCAACTTTGTCTAGGTCCCATCCACCTTTTTCCATTGAATGTAAGAACTCATCACCATAGTTGATTACGCCAGACTCGATAAACTCACGAAGTAAATCGTTACCCTCACGAGTACGCTCACCTACACCAGCAAATACTGATAAACCAGCGTAAGCTTTAGCGATGTTGTTTACCAACTCCATGATTAATACAGTTTTACCTACACCGGCACCACCGAATAATCCAATTTTACCACCTTTTGCGTAAGGCTCCAACAAGTCGATAACTTTAATACCTGTAAAAAGTACTTCAGTTTCTGTAGAAAGCTCATCAAACTTAGGAGGTGTGGTGTGGATTGGTTTGCCATTAGCATTATCCACTGCGTTAATACCATCGATAGCTTCACCAACTACGTTGAATAAACGACCTTTAATTTCATCGCCCACAGGCATTTTGATAGGGGCTCCTGTATCCAAAACGTCCATTCCGCGTACTAAACCGTCGGTTGAGTCCATCGCAATGGCACGAACACGGTCTTCACCAAGGTGTTGCTGAACCTCTAAAACGATTTTTTGTCCATTCTCTTTTTTAATCTCTAAAGCAGAGAAGATTTTAGGCAAAGTGGCATCGTTAACAAAGCTTACGTCAACTACCGGTCCTATAATTTGCGCTATCTTTCCAATGTTAGGCATATTTTGTATTTGGTAAAATTATAAAAATCAAATGTTTAGAGGGACTTTTGCACCTCCCACTTTTCGGATGGCAAAGTTATTAATTTTTAATGTAATTTTTACATAGAAATAAAATGTTTTTCAACAGTGTGGTTTTACTAATCTATTAATATAGAAAGCGGCATGAAGTTGTGGATTTCACGCCGCTTAAAAAGCTTTAGTTGGAATGTAAATTTAAAACGAATAACCTACACTAAAACCTGGCCAAACTGCAAAAAACATATCATCACCAACACGCTGCTTGGAATATTCATCTTGGTATAACTTTACTAGTACACCAGCTCTATACATCAAGCCGCCAGATGCCTTTTGATATCGATATCCTAAGCGTAATGTCACTATTTTTGCATTTTGTATTCTTGTAGGTTTTATTTCGTTGTTTTCGTTTATACTATAATTTTCTACAATGTTTGAAAGGGTTAAACCTAAACCAGCCTCATAAAAGTTTTTTTGTTTTTCACTGGCTGCGTATAACGAATTTATTTCTAAAGGAATTGTCCATTTTCCATTTGCAGGAAGCGTAGATTTGTCACGAGGAATAAACTCAAAGCCAACTCTGGGTACGAATTTCAATTTTGAGGTAATAGGTATTAACTTATCATAGTTTACAGAATATGCAATTCCATTTCCTAAAGCTTCAAAGTAAATGCTATTATTTTTACTGTTCTGCGCTAAAACACTGCCACCTTTAAGAATAATAAAAGTTGTTAAAATTATTTTTCGTGAAATTTTCATATTTACCTATGTCTAGATGTAAAGGAGATAGCCTCGTCATTAATGTTTGCCCAACTGGTATTTTCGTATGATTGTGTTGCTTGATTTCGGGGAACAATTTTTAATCGACCTGAAAAATATGGACTTTCATTAGAACGGTAGTAGATTTTCTGTATATAATTAGTGCCTTGTATTTCTGTAGAACTAGTGCCGTTTGAATTAAAAAGCCCAGTATCGTATTCGTAGATGCAATAATAAAGGTAATCACCTCTTTCTGGATAAAAATAATGCGTAATGTTTTGATTTTGCATCTTACAGGCATTGTAGTCAATTACGTTTTGTTGTGGCGTTTGATTGGAACGAAGCCTTATAGATAAGCATGGGTCTTCTATATAATAAATCTCTGATGACAGTGGGAAGTATGTGAAATTAATATCTATGTTTTTCTTTTTACTGACTTCTTTTCTTGAAAATTTCCGAATTTCAATATTATTTACATCGGAATTTCGATCGGCAAGGCTTATCATGCCAGGGTTTGTCCAGAATGTAGTGCTATACTTTCCATTACTTGGATCAATGCCGTTATCCCAACTTACTCCAACGTAAATACAAACTTCACTTGCGCCTTTAATCCAGCTTTCTTTGTGTTCCTTCACAGTCATGTTTGGAAAATACAAATCTGGTCGTTCAGTTACATTACTATTTAAAGTGTTATTTGTGAAGGTAGGTGGTGCGACCATTACACCGTCGTTGTTCACATTCTCATTAGGGGTAATTACCCAAACTTCGTTTTCATTTGTAAATTCTTCGTTAACGTGTATGTCATCGATAAAGGTTTCGTCGGTTGCGTATGTGTAACCCGTGTAGTAATCCAATGTAACGCTTTCATCTCCATCGTATGCAACCATTACAGGATAGGGGTACTTATCGATGTAATCTTGAAAGGCATCTGTAGATTTTGATTTATCGGATTTATCGTTATTAAGTAAGTTGAATTTTTCGAAATTTGGAATATAGATGTGAGGATAAACATTTTGTTTATTGATGTCATTGAGCGAAGCTAACAATTGTTCCGAGGAGATATTTTGGTTTGTTTTTTTTAGAATGTAATCAAATTTTTCTTTTAGATTAATTCCTTTTTTTTCGGCACTTATTATCAAGTCTTTTATCAACACGTTATCATCACCATCAAACTGTTTTGCCACATTTTGGTGTACTAAATAACGTATCTCTTGGTCTTTCGCTAACTCTGCGAATACAATGGCGTAGGTTTGGAGTTGTTTGTTTATATAATCTTTAATTTCTATTGTGCTTGAGAAATTACTAGGTTTAGAAAAACTTGTTTCAATGTAATTGTAGTTCTTTTTACATGAGAAAATAATGAGACTAGCGGAAAAGATTCCGATTTTAAGATGTTTGTACATAGGTTTTAGTTTAAAAATTATTAGTAGAGTTATTACAAAGATATTTTTAGTACTATGCGTCTGCAATAATTTTCGCCCTAAATTTAATATAGGGTGATTGGCCGATATAATTTTATGGCGTGAATTCGGCGTTAAAAATATATTTTAGCTGTCATGAAAAGAGTGTTAGTTACTGGTAGCAACGGCCTTTTAGGGCAAAAAATAACGCAACAAATCTTACACCATCCGGAGGTGGAACTTATTGCGACCAACCGTGGCAAAAACAAATACCCTGTTAAGGAAGGGTATGTGTATGAAACGATGGATATTTTGAATCAAGGTCAGGTAGCTGCGGTGCTACAGCAATATCGGCCAGATGTTGTAATACACACTGCTGCAATTACCAATGTGGACGTTTGCCATACCAACCGTGAAACTTGCTGGGAAACTAACGTGGATGCCACGGCTAACCTCATATCGCTTTGCGAAAAAATGGGTATTCATTTCATTTATTTGTCTACAGATTTTGTGTTTGATGGCTTGAAGGGGCCTTACAAAGAAGACGATGCCGCTAACCCAGTAAGTTATTATGGCGAGAGTAAGTTGGCTGCTGAGAATTTAACCAAGCAAATGAAAGGTAGTTGGACAATTATCCGCACTATTTTAGTTTATGGTATTTTAAATGATATGAGCCGTAGTAATATTGTGCTTTGGGCAAAGGAGGCACTGGAAGCAGCTAAGCCAATCAACGTTGTGAACGACCAATGGCGTATGCCTACCTTAGCTGAGGATTTAGCGGATGCTTGCCTGCTGGCGGTTAAACATAGCGCAACTGGAGTTTTTCACATTTCTGGAAAAGATATGATGACAGTGGCGGAACTGGTTAAAAAAGTAGCGGATTTTTGGGGTTTGGATGCTAGTGTGATGAAAGAAATAAGCTCGGACAGCTTGGGGCAAGAAGCTAAGCGGCCTAAAAAGACGGGTTTTATTTTAGACAAAGCAATGACTGAATTGCAGTATCAACCACATAGTTTTGAGGAGGGATTGGCCTTGGTCAGTCGGCAGTTGAGTAAGGAGATAGGGACTAGGGGTTAGGAACTAGGTATTAGTAGTTAGTTAATTGACGCAAAACCTCAAACAACCCTCGAATATTAACCATTAACAATTAAAATAGATGTCATTACAAGTAGGAGCTCAGGCTCCAGATTTTAAGTTAAAGAGCACGGAACTTAAAGAAGTTTCACTAGGCGATTTTAAAGGCAAAAAAGTGGTTCTTCATTTTTTTCCACTGGCTTTCACCGGAGTTTGCACCACGCAACTTTGTACCATGAGAGATAATTTCGGATACTATGAAGGCTTAAATGCACAGGTTTTGGGTGTTTCTGTTGATTCTCCGTTTACGTTAGGTAAATTCAAGGAAGAGCAGGCTTATCAGTTTCCTTTGCTGTCTGATTTTAACAAAGAGGCTGCAGCCGCTTACGGCGCATTGTATGAAGATTTTTTAGGCATGAAAGGTATTGCTAAGCGTGCTGCCTTTGTAATTGATGAAGAAGGTAAGATTGCCTATGCTGAAGTTTTGGAAGATGCAGGTAATTTGCCTGACTTCGCTGCGATCAATAAGGTGGTTGCTGGATAAAAAGTTTTGAAAAGCAGTTTTGGTGCTGCTATTTAGTGTAATGCCCCGCTTTTCGCTTCAATATTTTTGTAATCTGTGGTACTAAAACTTCGTAAGTTTTTAAAACTTAAGAAGTTGAAAAAAAGTGCAACAAAAAGTATTTTCGCTTCAATCGGGTTTAGCTTACTTAAACCTTTGCACCATTTTACATAAGTCGTTAGGCAGCGTTGCTGTTTGTACTTTGCAGTTATTTTTTCCGCAGAGTGAAAGGAAGTTTTCGCTAAGAGCGCTAAGATATTTTTTGTTGAGTCTTGAGGTTTTCTTTTGCGTGGCTTTGCGCAGCTCCGTGTACTTTGCGTTTATTTTTTTCTGCGGAGGGAAGAAGAGTTTTCGCTAAGAGCGCTAAGATATTTCTAAGCTTTAGTGCAAACCACTGTCCGTTTTTTTAGCAGTTTATCAAAGTTTGTACATGGCACGGGTTGTTGTAAATTAAACCCGACAGTAGCGGGCATCCCGACGCTAGTTCGGGATAAAGCGGATGGCGGGGCTTTAGTTGGATAGTAGCACGGTATTTGATTTTCAAATAGATAGGGCTATTGCAATACTTTATTTAAATTTTTGCAATAAAAAAATTGCGAATATAAATTTGAAACATTACTTTTGCATTCCGTTAGCAATACGGAAATGCTTTCGTAGCTCAACTGGATAGAGCATCTCACTACGGATGAGAAGGTTTGGGGTTCGAATCCCTACGAGAGCACAAACAATTAGGTAAAGCCTTGCCGCCCAAGCGGGAAGGCTTTTAATTTTTAAAGATAAACTTAAATGCTCAATTTAGTTCTCTTTGGGCCTCCGGGAGCAGGCAAAGGCACCCAATCTCAAAAATTAATTGATAAATATCAGTTAGTGCACATCTCCACCGGCGATTTATTCCGCGGACACATCAAAAACCAAACTCCACTAGGTCAACAAGTAAGCAAATTGATTGCTGATGGTGAATTAGTACCTGACAGCATTACTATTGCTATGTTGGAGGAGGAAGTAGACAAAAATCCTGATGCAAAAGGATTTATTTTTGATGGATTTCCTCGTACAGTACCTCAAGCAGAGGAATTGGACAAGTTCTTGGAAGGCAAATCAGCTAAAATTGATGGTGTAATTGCACTTGATGTTGATCAGGATGAGTTGACCCGCCGTATTGCCGAGCGCCATAAAATTAGCGGTAGACCTGATGATGATGCCGAAAAACTAAAAAAGCGCATTGACGAGTATTTTAACAAAACTATCCATGTTTTACCATACTACGAAGGCCAAGGTAAATTGGTTAAGGTAAATGGTATTGGCGAAATTGAAGTAATTTTTGGTAACCTTTGTGAGGTTATCGATAGCTACTAACCTATTTAATTAGCTAATTTGATGATTTGAAATTAGCTGATGACTAACATCCGTATAAAATACATTAGTTATTTTTGCGGATGTTTGTTTTTATTAAGGTTTATCACGAAGACGCAAAGAACACAAAGAAATTTAGAATTGGCCAATTGAGTAACATTCCAAATTTCAGCAATAAAACAATATAGCCTACTCACAATCGTATTTCGTAAATCTAAAATCGTAATTTAAAATGTCTCAAGGTTCAAATTTTGTTGATTATGTGAAAATCTGCTGTCGCTCAGGTAAGGGCGGAGCGGGCTCTGCACATTTGCACCGTGATAAGCACACCTCTATGGGCGGCCCTGATGGTGGTGATGGTGGCAGGGGTGGACACATCATTTTAAAAGGTAATGCGCAATTTTGGACTTTACTGCATTTGAAGTATCGCAAGCATATTATTGCCGAAGATGGCGGTGCGGGCGGAAGTGGACACAAATTTGGTAAGCAGGGTAAGGATGAAATTTTAGAAGTTCCGCTAGGTACTATTGCTAGAAACGCGGAAACTGGTGAAGTGATTTTTGAGATTACTGAGGATGGCGAAACCAAAATATTAACTGCCGGTGGTAGGGGAGGCTTAGGTAATGCACATTTTAAAAGTGCCACCTTACAAACACCACGCTTTGCGCAACCAGGAGAATCTGGATTAGAGGAGTGGGTGGTATTGGAGCTTAAAGTTTTGGCTGATGTTGGTTTAGTGGGTTTCCCAAATGCCGGTAAATCTACCTTGCTTTCGGTTTTATCTGCTGCAAAGCCAGAAATTGCAGATTATCCATTTACTACATTGGTGCCTAACTTGGGTATCGTTTCCTACCGTAATTCGAAGTCGTTTGTAATGGCGGATATTCCAGGAATTATTGAAGGGGCATCCAAAGGAAAAGGTTTGGGCTTTAGGTTTTTGAGGCATATTGAGCGTAACTCGGTGCTGTTGTTCATGGTACCGGCAGATACCAGTAGAAGCATTGCTGAAGAGTACGAAATTTTAAAGCGTGAATTGGAGGAGTTCAATCCGGAATTGATGCAGAAACCACACGTTTTGGCAGTAACTAAATCGGATATGTTAGATGAGGAGTTGAAAAACGAGATGGAAAAAGAATTGCCTGCTATTCCACATCTTTTTATCTCATCGGTAGCGCAGCAAGGCTTACTAGAACTTAAAGATTTGCTTTGGAAAGCGATTAATAGTTAATTAGGGATCAGGTATCAGGTATCAGTGATTAGGATTAGTTGCTAGTGTAAGTTTTCACTTGATGCAACTCGACTAGCCTTTGATTATTCGATCCTTTACTTTAACAGCTGGGTTGCCTTTGTTAATGCTGTAAGGTTCTAAATCTTTCATTGCAATAGAACCAACTGTTAGTACAGCATGTGATTTTAATGTAACTCCGGGGCAAACCGTTGCATTTGCGCCAACCCAGGTGCCTTCCTCTAAAATAATTGGTTTTGTAATTAAATCGAAGTTAGCCGAGGTATAATCGTGATTTCCGGTGAGCAACATTGCTTTTTGAGAAACGCAGGCATTTGCTCCTATAGCTACTGGAGCTAAATTTTCTATTCTGCATTCTGCCAGCCACGAATGGTCGCCTAAGGAAAGTTTCCAAGGATAATGAATATAAATGCCCGGTTTGATGCGTACATCTTTTCCAATTTTGGCGCCAAATAATTTCAGGATAAGGACAATAACGCTGCTGAAAGGAATGATGCCTGATCTAATAAATACTACACTGGTAAAATACCAAAGTAAAATTTTTAAAGACGAAGCACCTGGATCAAACCCTTTTCTATCAAAATCTTTCCTAAGCTGCGTTTTTAGCATTTGTAGCCTTAATTGAATATTTTATCCAAAGATAGCATATTCCAAATAGAAGTAGGTAGATGATGATGTTAAATAGGTCATGATGGTCCATACCAAGGAATGGATGTTTCCTATCCCAAAATAAAGGAAGTAAAACAAACCGTAGGATATTAACGAGCTGGATGAATAACAAGCCCGCTACGAGGAAAATTAAACGATGTTTGAACGGTGGCGGGAAAGATAAACAGAATGCAGCAAATACGCTCATTAGGCCATAGCCTAAACAAGTGTAAATTAACCTGATTGCTCCTTTACCAACAACTAAAAGTTCTGTATCATTGGTAACTACTGTATAGTTAAAAGCTCGAAGTATTGCAGCAGCGCTATTAAGCAAAAAACTACGCGACCAATTGATATAGTTGAGGTGTTCATCTAAAAACGCACTATAAAATCCTCCTTTTGCAGTAATGCCAATATAAAATTCGTTGAAATAATTAAAGATCAGGTAAAGCCCAACAAATGATATCACAAATTTAAGATAGGGATCAGCCCAGATTTTTTTTAATTGCGGCATTACTTGCGGGATTTTTTTAGTTGCTCTTCAATTTTGATATCTACAATGATACGGAACCAAAATCCTTGCAGGAAATGAAAAATGATACCCGTTTTGCCATCAAATATGCCTAGTTGAAAAATCATCCGATAGGTAAAATAAAGAAATGGCCTAACAAAGCGGGGCATGTTCCACCACATTCTTTTTAAAAAGGCCATGCGTTGGTAGGGGTCGCCGAAAAATTTAGGTTGAGTAGTTTGCTGCCTTAGGGCATTCATGCGCTCAATTTCCTCTTGCGCCACTAAATCACTGTATCTATTATGTTTGGCAATCCAAAAGCTGATTTCGTTTTCTTTAAGGTTTTCTTCGAGGATATGCCCTTTTTTCCAGATGGCTGTTTTGCCCGGCACTACAAAACGATGGTCCATATTCTCGTTAGTATCAGAAAAGCCAACGCCGGTACGGAACATTTTAAGCAAGTATTTTGGATAGTAACCACCATACTTGATCCACTTTCCTTTAAAGAAGTTTTTACGGTTAAAGTAAATCCCGTCGGTGTCTTTGTAACTATCCTCGTTAAAATTTTTAAGCAATTCAAATAGCTCAGGAGTTACAATTTGATCCGCATCCAAACCGATGGTCCAGGGGGTAGTTACTTCAAATGTTTTAATGGCGTAATCCCACTGCTTTGGGTGGTTTTCAAATGGATGTGCTTTTACGGTTGCACCATACGATTCAGCAATTTCAAGCGTATGATCTGTACTGCCAGAATCTAATATGAAAATAGGTGCATTTAATGCTTTGATAGACGAAAGCAAACGAGGCAGGTGTTGCTCTTCATTGAAAGTAAGAATAATAAAGCTAAAAGCTTTGTGCATGGTACAAATATATTAAAATAAGCGCTGGTACATGCTGCGATATTGTGCCGTTAAGTTATTCACTTCAAAATCTTTTTTGATGATTGAAGGCGCATTATCGCGAATTTGCTTTCGAAGTTCCACTGCTACGAAGGAATTAATTAGTGTGCTGGCGATTTCAGCAGTGTTTAAGTTGGTCACCCAGCCCAGTTGCTTATCACTTACATAGTTAGCCAGACCAACCTGATTGCTAATGATTACCGGTGTGCCCATAGCTAAACTCTCAATTACGACATTGGCAAAATTTTCATTGTAAGAAGTTAGTACTAGCGCATCGTGCTTAGCGATAAGCTCAAATTTATGTTCGTTATTGATATGGCCAAGCCATTTAATGTTATCAGCGATGCCAAGGGAAATGGCCAGTTCTTGTAGTTGCTTCACATAATTTTCTTCGCCGGTACCGGCTATGTTAAGCAACCAAGGGATATCAGCCTTGCTTAAGGCTTCAAAAAGAAGTTCAAGGCCTTTTTTTTGTTCAATTCTAGATAAAAAAAGCAAATCGTATCTTTTATCATCAATTTGCTTTTTTTCATAAGATTGCTGCGATAGGGCAACAAAGTTTGGAATTATTGTTATGCCTTTAGTTTCGAAATTTTGAAGAACATCTTCTTCTTCCTTTTTGCTGGTAGCGTGTATGTGGGCGTAGGCTAATAGCCTTTTCCCAATCACCGCATGTAAAATATCTTTAACTTTTGAGTTTCGGTTATTTAACGTGTAGCTAGTTAGCATTCCCCGGGGTGAAAGTACCACTTTAACACCGTGCCATTTGGCAATGAAGCAGGAAAAAATAGAAACTAAGTTCCACCACGCATGAATATGAACGATCAGTTTAGTTGGATTTGCTGCGGTTTTATGTTGCTTAATTTGTTGGTGTAAGAACCGTAAAAGCGATGGAGAGAAATGGGTATGGTCTTTTGTGAGTCGCTTGAAATAATAGACATTAACGCCATCTACCACCTGCAGTGTGCCTACCGGAACATCAAGTTCAGCAGCGCCGTTAGCGGTAGTGGTTAACATGAGTACGTCTGTACCAGCACTTGTAAGTTCCTCCGCTAGTTTAGCTACCGACATGGTAGGGCCACCATATACGTAGGCGGGTTTATAGGCGGCACAAATTTGGATGATTTTCAATTCAGTGATTGAATGAGTAAATTATTAATGAACAATAACCAATAACCAATAAGCAATGACTAATGAACCAATGAACCAATGGACCAATAACCAATGAACTATTGAACCAATGAACCAATAACCAATAATCAATAAGCAATAATCAATGGACGAATGAACTAATGATTAATGAACCAATGGCTAATGAACCAATGGACCAATGACCAATGACTAATGACTAATGACTAATGACCAATGAACCAATGACTAATGAACTAGTTCACCATTTGCTTCTTTGGATAGTTTACTGTGTTTATAACCGTAAAAAAAGTATATCACTAAGCCAACTACCAGCCAAATCGAAAATCCAATCCAATTGCTCAATTCTAGTTCGCACATCATGTAAAGGCAACTCAATAAGCCTAATACCGGAATTAGCGAAAGATTTTTTGCAATGGAAAGATAGGTAATGATGACACAAATGATCATAAAGATCCACATGGGGATTTTATGTTTGAACAGTTGCCATCCACTTTCATATTTTTTGTACTCGCTGATGCTCGATTTGCTCATGAAACTTTCGTACTGCTCGGCCTTGAGGTTACTTAAATAAGCCTCAGCATCAATTTGCTTGCCTTGCAACACTACCGGACTTGCCGCAATTTCGTTTTTAACGGTTTGCAGCTCTTCTGCGTTTAGCGAGGTAACAAATTTAGTTGGACTAATCACCTTACTTTGGTTGGTGACAAATGCCGTAGTTTCTGCTTTAAATTGGGTGAATGCCACCACTAATCCGCCAATGAAAAGCAACGGAATGATAAACTTGGCATTAACGTAAGGTATTTTGAATTTGCCACGCTGAACATCTGGTCTGTTTTGAAGTACCAATACGCCTGCGCAAACCAATACAAATGCAAATAAAGTTCCTATCGAACACAAATCCGTAACGGTAGTTAAGTTCAGGAATAAAGAAGGTACAGCCACTACGAAACCTACCACAATGGTAGAAAACGAAGGTGTTTTGTATTTCGGGTGAATCCGCGAGAAAGATTTAGGCAGCAATCCATCTCTACTCATACTCATCCAAATACGTGGCTGTCCCATTTGAAACACCAATAACACCGATGCCATTGCAAATACGGCACTCACGGCAATGATGCCACTCATCAATTTCAAATCAATTTGATCAAAAACATAGGCCAAAGGATCGCCAACGGCCAAAGTATTATATTTTACAATACCTGTTAGTACCAAAGCAATGGCAATATAAAGTATAGTACAAATGATAATGGCCCACATCATCCCCCTAGGTAAATCACGTTGTGGGTTTTTACATTCTTCTGCAGTAGTTGAAATGGCGTCAAAACCAATGTAGGCGAAAAATACCGCAGACACACCCTTTAGTACCCCAGAAACTCCGTTAGGAGCAAAAGGATTCCAGTTAGTTGTATCTACATAAAAAACACCAACCGCCAATACCAGCAAAATCACCGCTAGTTTAACAATTACCATAGCGTTACTGGCATTTCTTGACTCTTTCATGCCACGATATACCAACCAAGTGATGAGGATAATAATGGCTAATGCAGGAATATCAGCTACGATATGAAAGCCTGCAATTTGCGGTGCTGTGTTCCATGCATTGCTGGCAAGTCGGGTGGCATCATCCAAATCAGCTATGCTTTTTCCAGCGTTAACTAAAGCTTCTGCATGTTTATGGCCGTTGTAAGCGCTCAGGTAGTCCATGCTTGCCCAATCAGGCACATGAATACCATTGATCCCCAAGGCGGGTATTTTAATGGAGGAGAGTAAACCCGTAAAATAATCAGACCAAGATATGGCTACGGTGATATTTCCAATGGCGTACTCCATAATGAGCGACCAGCCGATGATCCAGGCTACCAATTCGCCAAAAGCTACATACGAGTAGGTGTAGGCACTTCCTGAAACCGGTACCATCGAAGCAAATTCTGCATAGGCAAAAGCAGCGAAACTACATGCAATGGCAGTAAATATGAACAGGAAAATTACTGCTGGACCGCCGTCAGCGCTAGCTTTACCAATGGTGCTGAAAATACCGGCACCAATGATTGCGGCAATACCAAAAGCAGTAAGATCTCTTACCCCTAGTGTTTTATGCAGGGAAGCCTCGTGATCGCCATAGCCTTTGGCCGCATCAGCCAATATTTTACTTATAGATTTTTTTCTAAATAGGTTGTTTAGCATATGCTAGATTTTGTTTGATGATGACTCAAACTTAAAAAAATAAATAGACTTCTTGTTATTTGGTTTGAAAGGAAGATGCTGAATTATCAAGTCAAGTTGTAAAAACTGTGTGTCTTGATATACTTCGAGTTTTATACACAAATTTAGTTTTAAGCCATCACTCATTTAAGCCAACTTATTTAGTTCCGATTTTACGAATGCTGCTAACTCCTGAATATACTCGGCGCTAAAGTCAAATTTAATTCCGGCGGTTTCATAAATTTCATTCATTGGCTTAGTGTAACCTAAAGAAAGTGCATCTAAATATTGCTGTAAGCCCTGTTCAGGGTTTTCTTTATAGTTTTTCCACACTGCGATAGCTCCCAGTTGCGCAATGGCGTATTCAATGTAGTAAAAAGGAACTTCGAACAAATGCAATTGTTTTTGCCAAACATTTCCAAACTGCTGCTCCAAGTCGGTCCAGTTGGCAAAGCCCGCTCCAAAACGTGTATAAATTTGTTTGAATGCCTCTTCTCTGTCGGCTGCATTGTGATCAGGATTGGTATAAATCCAATGTTGGAACTGATCAATTACCGCAACCCAAGGCAAGGTTTTCAGTACATCGATCAATTGTTCTTTTTTAGCTCTGATCAAATCTTCTTCCTTATCGAAATAAACATTCCATTGATCCATAGAAATGAGTTCCATGCTCATTGAAGCTAGTTCGGCTACTTCAGAAGGACAATGTTTAAAATCGTTCAACTCCAAATTAGCGGTTAAAAAAGTATGGATAGCGTGACCGCCCTCATGCACCATCGTAGTTAAATCACGTAGCGAATTGGCAGAGTTCATAAAGATAAACGGTGCACCAGTTTCTGCAAGGGGATAGTTATAGCCACCCGGCGCTTTGCCCTTTCTGCTTTCCACATCAAATAAATGGTTCTCTTTCATGAAGGCTAGTTTCTCACCAAGCGAACTGTCAATTTGATTGAAGCAAGCGATAGATTTATCAATTAAGTCGTTGCCGTTTTGGAAAGGTTTTAACGCAGGTTTTCCAGTAGTGCTAACATCTAAATCCCAAGGACGTAGCGTATCTAATCCTAAAGCTTCCATTCGTTGGTCCGCCTGTTCCTTCAATATAGGCACAATTTCATTTTCAATGGCTTCTGCAAATTTATAGCAATCCTTCGGCGTATAATCAAAACGACCTAAGGCTTGGAACATGTAATCGCGGTAATTTTCAAAACCAGCGTTAATTGCCACCTGATGGCGCAGTTTTACCAGCTCATCAAACAAGATATTCAAATCATCTTTATCTGCCAGGCGACGCTTTTGGATAGTTTCCCAAGCATTCTGTCGCACGTTGCGGTCGGTATCTTTCAGGAAATTACTGGCTTGCTCCAAAGTATATTCCTGTCCGTTAATTTCAACGCTCATGGCGCCTGTAATGCCTTGATACTTCTGCTGTTTCACTTGTAGTTCGGTAAACAAAGGGATGTTTTCTTCGCGGAAAAGTTCCAATGCTTTGCGTACACCACGTAGGTAAACAAAATACTTCTGTTGATCTAGCTCGTCAACAAATTCGTTTTCTACTAATTTTTTATTTAGCTGATTGGCAATAGGGGCAATTTTCGGTTCAATTTCAGTAGCAAAGTACTGAAAATCCGTTACGAGTTGCTCATTTGCGGTATCGCAGCTCATTTTAATATAGCGCCAAGCGAAGTCTTCTTCCAAAGCTGCTTCCAATTCACTTTTATCGCGGAGCCATTGTTCAAGCTCGGCTGCGCTGTTGATATTTCTGTGCTGTAATTCTTCAAAAATAGGAGAGAGGTTTTCCCAACTGATGTTCAAATCTTGAGGGATATAATTGCGTTGCTTTTTTATTGTGATCATATGTAAGTTGTTGTAGTGTTTGAACGTTGAAAAGCTATGAATGTTTTGTTGTTGTTTAGCACATTAAATAACCATGCTTTTCAACTAGCGTGATGGTACCAATATTTGCATTTTGCGGAGTACAATGAATACGAGCCACATGGTGATGAAACCGTAAAACATGTTGTTGATCCATTATTTTTCTAACCAAGCTAATTGTTTTTTACCATATTTAACGATAATAAACACAATAAAGGCATATGTGATAATGGAACCCAACACTTTTTCAGATGCCATTTCTAGCCCGTAAAACTGAAAATAAAAAGGAATTGACAGAGCCCAGCAGTATATCGTGTTAATATTGCTTTGAAACAACTTCCTAAATAGCCAACCGATTAACAGACCCAGCAAAATAATTGGAATGATGAATAAATACTTGCCAAAGTCTACATAGCTTTCAGCCACATAACCCAAACTAATTGATGTTCCTTGTTCTGCGTCAGCTAACATAATTCCGGTAAACTCCATTGTTTTTTGCGAATCATCAATTACCTTCTTGTTCGGAAACAATAGTCTAGGCTGAGAGATGTGCAATAAACTTTCTAACCACACCATACCATTGGTGTGAGGTTTTATTAATGGAATGTAATTAATAGATTCGGCGAAATAGTCAATATAAGATATTCTGTCGACAGTTTTGTTTAAAGTTTGTTCGGCATCGTAAGGGTTTTCATTCACTAAATCGATAATTTTATCGTAAGCTTCGTCAAAGCCTACCTTTACCGTTTGGCTTTTTTCTCCCGCAGATAAAAAAAGCCTGTAATCTTCTTTGATGTTTTGCCATGTGAAACCTAGAAAAAGACTTAAGGAAGCCAATAGAATAAAAACACGAGGTTTAATTTTGAGATATCCCAAGTTTAAGATCAGGAGGGATATGAGCATCACAAAAATAACATCTTTAAAAGTAGAAAAATAGGAAATTATACTAATTAGGATTTCAAAAATTATGATATATATGAAGTAGTATTTTTTTTGTGGAATGCCCACGTGTACAATTAGAAAAAAAATGCCCCATTTTAAAATAATTAATTTATTTACAATCTGGTATAATCCACCTAGTTGTCCCATAGACATCGCCACGTATCCTAGTGCAATACAACCGCCGTAGGCAAAAAGCAGTTTTTTGATATTTAGGTTATTTCTTTTTTCTGCTGGTTTAATATCAGGTAACACGATATAAATAGCGAAACTAAGGAAGATCAAACCGATGCAACTCAATCTAGAAGCTTCCGCTAGGTCTGCATTGTTTGAATAAGTTGCAAGTTCATTGATTGACGTTTTATTTATTACAGCATAGAAAACCTTTGCAGTGGCTTGTAAAGCGTGATAGCATAGCGTAAAAAATATAATAGGCTGTCGAACAAAGAATAAGTTCAAAATTACTCCAAAGGTACTTACACTAAGTAACAGCTCAATCGTATTCTTTTGTTCACCAAAAAAAAACAGGCACAAAAACACTAAAAGGAAGCCTATGTTAAATTTTTTAAGAGATATAGATTTATTATCCAATTGTAAGTTTATTAGATTAAATCAAGGTTTTGAGTACATTTTTATAAAACCAATTAGAGCACTTTAATAGCTTCATCACTTTAATTAAAGCCCATCTGAGAGATAAGCTAACTAAATTAAATTCGGCATTTAATATACCTAGACATTGCCTAGCCAATGAATTTTCTCTCCTAGATATTAAGTATAGCGCTTCGTTTAAATACCTAACTTGTGTTTTCCATCTCCATGCACAAATTATAGCTTTCTTATCCGCTGGGTCTGCCATGTCAATTAAGTTTTTATGAATAGGGATATCTTCTTTCATAGCATACAAGATGCTGCTAGGCTTTCTGCTCAGTTGTTTTTCGTGTCTGCGTAAAAATATCAATGGTTCCTTTAAATAACCAATGGGTTGGAAATTAACCAATCTTGTCCAATATTCGAAATCTCCGCTTACAGTGAAATTATGGTTAAAAAGTCCGCAATTTATTATCGCATTCTTAGTAAGAGTTACATTCGCTATGTTACCAGGCATACAACCCCAGTATGCTGATGTTTTTGTATATCGTCTTTTATCTATAATCGATGGTGTTCCGTCGCTAATTGGGGAATTGTCGAATTCATTTTTTTCATTTACGTAGTTTACCTGATGGTAGCTCATGCTTATTTCAGGATGACTTAAATGAAAATTCAATACTTTTTCCAAACAATCTGGCTTCATAATGTCATCTTGAGCCCAAAGGTGGATATAAGGGGCACTTGTATTACTTAGTAGTAAATTTAGTGTTTTAAATAGTCCTTGGTTTGTTTGGTTTTGTAGTAAAGTAATACGGTTAGGAAAATCTTTAATTATTGCTTTGATAATTGACATACTGTTGTCAGTAGAGCAATCATCACAAATAATGAATTCAAAATCTTGTAAGTTTTGTTTGATAACCGAATTGATAGCAATTTCTAAATATTCGGAACCATTATATACCGGTAGTACTACACTTATCTTCGGGGAAATATTTGGCATTAGTTAATAGTGCTTATGCGTGTGTTTAAGGAATAAGAGAAAGCTGTTCTGATAAAGTATCTGCAATTTTTTTAAAACTCCAGTCCTGAATAAGCTTACTCGAGTTTTGCCCCATTGTTATCATTTTTTCTTTGCTTGCTATCATAAGCAATATTTTTTCTACAAGATCTTTTTTATCTCCAGATTTAAAGATATAGCCATTTGAATTAGCTTTAACTAAATCTTTTGCACAGCCCACCTTGTCAGAAACTATTATTGCCTTTCCCGCCGCCATAGCCTCATTCACTGCTAAACCCCAGGTTTCTCCCGGCCCCTGGCTGGGTAAGCAAAAAATATCACAAGCTTGGTAAGCTACAGGCATTTGGGTTTGGTTTTGAAAATCAATGAAATGAATGTTGCGTTGTCTTGAAGGAAAATGTTGGTTAAATTGATCAGCGTGTAACTTTAAATCTTTTTCTAACACGCCATTACCTATAAATAACAAGTGCAAATTCTGTATCATTTCATCTGTTTTTCGTTCCTTATTTAATGAAATAAAAGCTTCTAGCAACAGCCTTGGATTTTTTTTTGGTTCTAATTTTCCGGCGAAAAGAATGAGCGTATCGTTGTTGGCGATACCTAATCTTTCTCTAAGGGCGAAGCTTTCTTGCGTCCGATCTTCAGAAAAACGTTCGTTATCAATGGCGTGAGGAGCAAATATCAATTGGTGTTCCTTTAAGCCATATTGTTTAAAGTAAGCATGATTTTGCGTTCCTACATAAAAGGCTTTATCTACATAACTATATACCCATTTCAGATAAACCTGTTTAAGTAAAGCTTTTAGTCCAGAGTTTTCGTCAAGCAGTGTGGAATCTCCTCTAAACCAAATCGGAATTTTGCCTTTAAAATGGCGCATCACTTTGAAGTGGCTATGGTAACTGTATCCATATACCAAGATTGTATCTGGCGCAAACTCATTAAGTCTCGGAATAATATCAGGATTAATAATCCCCTTTCCATGGTGCGAACCAGGTTCTTCGGCAATATTTTCCAGCAATTCATAATTGTGGCCTTCCAATAGGGGCATATCCCACTCAATTATTTTTCCAAATCCAGGATCATGTTTAGCCTTAATGCCTGCTGGCCCCCAAGTATAAAACACCTTTAAAATGCAGTTTTTTGATAGCCGCCGAAATATTGGCACATAGTACTGTATAGGATGTGTTACTATTATTGCTAATTTTTTCATCTCATACAGTTAATTACTATTTTCTAAAGATATTTCTGTAATTATAATTTATCTAATTCACTAGCTAAGATTTGCGTTACCCTAAAGGCAGAATATTGTTCAAAAGCTTCTGAATTGATATTTTTGGTGTCATATTGACTTCTAAAGTTTTCATATTCTTCCCATTTAAGCACCAATTGTTCTTCGATAGTTGATAAATCATTTTCCCCGTTAAATGTAAGTGTAGTTCCAACATTGCTTTTAGTAATAATTTCACAAGCTGAACTATCTTTGTGCAAAATTGCAAACACTGGTTTTTCTGATAAAACCGCTTGATAAACTTTCGAAGGCGTGTAATGTGGCTCTGTACTTCCTAATATAAAAGCCCCTTCTGAAGCATTTAAGTGTGTCAACACATCTAGGTACGGAATCCGTTTTGGATATTCAAAAAATATGCTTTCCCATAATCCGTACTTCATAGCCAATTCTCTGATATTGTATCCATTTGGATCATTTGGAGATTTGCCTGATCCTATAAAATGTATTCTCACATCTTTAAAAAAAGCTTTGTTGTTAGCTATTGCCTTCATTACCATTTCAAGAGGTTGAAATGCTTTAGGCAGCATGGCGCCACCATATACAAAATCTTTTACACCGTTTTTCTTTTCAAAGAGATACGGTTTTAATTTTAAGCTCTTTAGTATTTTAATATCTTCCTTTTCACCGCCATAAGGCATTGCTACTTGTAAGCTGTTTTTTTTTAAGTGAGGATTTCTCTCCAATACATCTTTGTAATAGCCTTCGGCAACTCCGGTGATGAGTGATGCATTTTTAACTGCCCAAGGTTCTAACCATTCAGCCAATTTCATGCTCCACCAATGTTTTGATAATTTTTTTTCTGTTCCGGGCCATTGATGTACCCAAGGATCAATATAATCAATTCCGTATTTAACACCAGTTTTTTTATGAATCAGTCGTCCCAGTAGAGCTGCAAAATGAGAAGGAATTGGAATGTAGAGAAAATCTACTTTTTCATTTATAATCAGTTCAACGGTAGTTTTATACATTGAATAGAATCCACGAATGCCTATATCTCCAATAATCCTAATTGGTTTAGTTGAAAGTGCATTAGTTTTTACTACTCTTAATTCTTTTGGGAGCAGCTTTTCCAAGTTTGGATCTAATTCCTCTTCATAATATTTTTCATGAACGGTCACAATAATAGGTTCCCATCCAAATTCGGGTAAATGCTGAGCAAATAATCTTGACCGATGCACTGCCGCTAAATTTGAAGGAGGGAAGTGAGGAGATATGATGACTATTTTTTTTTTAAATGACATTTTCTAAAGTATCAAGGAATTTCATTTGTTCTACTTGCCAATTGTATTTAACTGTTGAGATACTTTTTGCATTATTTTGATTTTCTCTAAGCAACTCTTTGTTGGTAATCCAATTACATAGTATTTTATTGATAGCTAAGTGATTATTCCGTGGATAGACAAATCCTATACCTGGTGTTTCTTCCATTAAATTTGCTTGTGCATGGGTGTTGGATGCTAAAATTGCAAGGCCTGCTGTTATATACTGAAATATTTTATTTGTTAAGCAAATTTCTCGATTATAATTGGGCGAGGTCTCAGAAGCGATACCAATTTCGTAGTTCACAAGTATGCTATCTAGCGCCGTAGGAGATAGCGGCAGGATGAAGTTGATTTCGTGTAAAGGATTCTTATTTAATGATAGAAGTGTATACTTAGTATGTTCGTCAACGCTGCCTATAATATCTAACTTAATACTTCCTATTTTTACTTCATTAATCGCTTTTATGATATCTTGTAATCCTCTATCTAATCCAACAACTTGAGAAAACCATACACAATTTAATTCAAATTTTGACTTGACGGTTTTTTTATGAGTGTTAATATCAAATACGTTATTGATATTAACGTGGTTGATATTTTGATATAATTTTTGATATTCTTTGGTAATTAGTGGACTTGCACTAATCAAGGTATCAAGTTTGGAGATATATTTGTTTTCAACACAAAGAGTTAACCTATGCATCAGATTTAAGCTACTTGCTTCTCCTCGGTGAAAATCCTCCGCATCAAAAATTACCTTTTTATTTTTTCTTTTAGCTACTTTAACTATTGCAGCTAATGATCCCAAATTGTGTCCGTGATAAAGCGCTGCGTCCGATTTTTTTATCTGACGTAATAATTTTAGGTATCCGGGAAATATTTGTTGTTCTGGCCAAATACAGATTTTGAAATACTGGTGAATTATTCTAAATAACTTAGACATGGTTGAACCTAATACCCTTGAAGGTGTATTTCGATACCAGTAAATTGGCCGGAATTTTATGTTAGGATATCTGGAAATAATCTCTTCATCAAACTTAGTTTTTTCTAAATCAAATAGAAAGTAAATAACTTCCACTCTGTATTTTGGCATCACGGAAAGACTAGACAATTCTTTCACAAGTCTCGGATTATTGCAGAGGTGAGTTGTTGTACTTATTGATATATTTTTCAATAGCTATTAGTTAAATGAGCAAATTCCTCAAAAGATTTTATTGTAAATACATTAATAATCATAAATCGAGCTTTAATCAGTATCGTCCTTTGATAAGATATTTAATTTTCTTAGTCGCTTTCCAGCCGATTACAGAGGATAAAATTTTCGTGAAACCGCCGCTTACGAATTTTATAGAAGGAGTTAATCCAATCGAATCAATTTTTTGTTTTGCTGATCTTTGTAAACTTGCATGCTTCGGATATATATCGAAAATGAATTTTTGAAAAAGGTTCACGCAAGCCTGCTTTACTTTGATGTCATTGAATTTTGATAGTGCAATATCGCTAGCTTGATTTATTGATTTGAAGTTTGATAGTTGCGACTCATAACTAAGGGTTTTTGTAGATAGGCCGTCAATATTAGAGCGATAAAATAGTCTTCCCTCATTGTTGTATTTAATAGTTTTTACTTGACTGAAAATATTCGTGAAGAATTGAAAGTCATCGTTAAGTGAAAGATTTTCATCCCAACCACCGGACTTATCTACAACGTTTCTCGGTATCAATATTCTACCTGGAATTGTCATGTTCGACGTATTTGACCAGTAGTATATGATCCACTCATAAAAAGAAAGATCTCTACAAACACTCGTGCTGTCAAGCAAAAATGTCTCCTTTGTTTTTGTAAATCTTCCCCATGAAGAGATAACACAATCTTCAATATTGAAGTTCAATGTTTGTAGCTGACTAGATATAAATTTTGGCTCCACTAAATCGTCAGCATCAAAAAATATGATAAAGTCTCCGCTACTCAAGTCATAGGCTTGATTTCTAGCAGCAGCGGCTCCCTTTCTTACGGATTTTTTATATCTTATTTTGTCAAATTTTAAAGCTAATTTTTCTATTATCTGGAAACTGCTATCTGTAGAATTATCGTCGACAATTAAAATTTCTAAATTTTCATAGTCTTGACTAATTAAGCAATTAATAGTTTCAAAAAGATATTTTTCTGCATTGAAACATGGTATGCAGACAGAAACAAGAGGTTTAATCAACGTTTAATTACTTTACGAATTATTGATTTAATTTTTTTAATTAGATCTTTTTTTGGCGGAAGTACTTTCTCGCCGTTCATTGCTTTTACGAGTTCATTGTACCTGCCTCCATTTAAATGGACAGATATTGGTACTATATTTTTGTATGAAACGTATTTATTTTGCCAAGTGTATGCGGTTTCTTCAAGTTCTCCAATATGTAAGCAATTTTCGTAGCTGATTTCATTAATTGGATAATTAAAAAATGAGGTTAAAATATTAAAAAGAGGCTGATCACTATAAAAATTAATAAATTTATTGGAGGTGATTAATAAAGCCAGTAAATTAAAATTGTGGAATGCAGTGATTCCGCCTCCATAGAATCCAGTACAATAATTATCTGCATTTAACATAGTAGATAAGTAATGTTCTTGTGAGCTCAACTTGTCGAAGTTGGAATACTTAATCCAATTATTTAGATAGTAGTTATCTTTAATTTTATTAAACTCCTTTACCACGTTTATTTTTTCAAGAGCAATTACATCAAATATGGGATCTATATTTTTTTGGAAGTATACGTCACTGTCGAAATATAAAACCGCATCAACTTTATTTAAATAATGCTTGCTTATCAAGCAGTTGTATATAAATTTATATGGATATCGTTGTGTAGGAGATTTAATGCTTTCAATAATATGCTCATCAACTTCATTATTTGAGATTAAATCTTGTAAGGTAAATATTTGTGCACCCCAGCTTTTTATAGTTCCTGTTTGTTCTTGCGTAAATGAACCCTCTCTTAACCATGTGCCGGGTTTATCCCATTCTCCACTTATTTCATTGTCACAAACTGCAATTAGCCCATCATAATTTGCATTTTTTCTTAGGGAAGAAATAAAGTTTTCTATTTGGTTATAGTTTCTGCTATTTCCAGAGGTTATAATTAAGTTTGTCATTTTTTAAGAGGGCAAATTATAGAAAAGAAGGTCCTGATTTTTTTGTAATCATTTTGTTTCTAATGATATTATTTCTTTTGTTAAATAAGTATGTTAACAGCTTGTAACGTACATTCACGTTTCTAAAATCGCCAATTAGAAAATATCTCAATATTTCTTTTATAAGACTTATCGAAAACAAAGCATATTTTTTTTTCAAATTTGGATCAGAAAATAGTAATAACATTTTTCTTATCTCCCCATCAATTTCATTTTTCAACGTAAGACTGACTTTCCTGTCTTCCCTATCATGATATATTACCGCTTTTGCGAAAATACCGTGTTTGAAACTATGGAATTTGACTCTAGTTAGATAGTTGTCATCTTCGGCATAGTGAAAAAAAGTAGGGCTAAATCCACCTACATTTTTAATACATTCTTTAGTAATTAGCCAAGCGGCAGCATTAGAGGTTTCTGCCTCGTAGATATTGTCTTTTACTCTATTGAAATATACATCATCTAAAAAACCCTTGCATTTTTGAGGCGTTAAGCAGTTGCTGAAGTTTTTATCTAACTTCGATCCATCACCATTCAAATGTATAGGGCTGATAACGCCAAAGTTTGGTTCCGCCAAACTTACTGAAACTAAAAGTTTTATAGTGCTTTTGTCGATCCAGGCATCTTGATTTAACAGAAATGCAAAATCGTAGTCTCTTTCTAGACATTTTTTTAGAGCGATGTTATTTGCACTACCAAATCCTAAATTAGTTTTTGATTGGTGCACATCGACTACAGGAAAATGACTTTTAATATAATCAACAGTGTTGTCGGTAGAAGCATTGTCTACAACTATGATATCGGTAGGTTCTTCAGATTTGCCTAAAGAAGATAAACAAAGGTTAATCCAATCATTTCTTAGCGCATTGTAAGTAACGATTATTGAAAGTACTTTTGGATTTTTTTTTTGCATATCACACTGTCTGGAAGTCAACATTTTAACGAAGGAAATGAACTTAAAAACAGATAACAAGATATTGTTATCTGTTGCTTTTTACTTTTAATGAGCTTTTTAAAATAAAAAACAATGTTCTATAATAAATAGAACGGAATGGTTTTGCTTTAATTGCTAGTAAGATATTCTTTAGGGAAAAAAGCCAAAGTTGATGGTATATTCCGTTTTTTACTTTTTCATAATAAACTGAAGAAATATCCTTTACGTATTTCCTCTTTAAGCGTGTTTCTATTTGAATCAGGTCGTTAGCATAATCATCTTCAAGTAAATCAATTCCGTAATTAATATATTTTTCGTGTATGTTAAATATTAAATCATTATTTACTAGGCTATCTATTGAGATATTTTGAGTCACTCCTCTCGGGTTTTCTCTATAGAAATACAGAATTTCAGGAAGTGTCCCAACTTTAAAAGATCTAGATGCCCTTAAAATCCAATCTGCGTCTTCTCCACATTTCCTCGAGAAAAAGCTTTTATACATACCAACTTCATCGCTGACTTTTTTATTTAAAAAAAGTGATCCAGTGAATACCGGAAGTTTTCGATGTCTTGCAAATTCTGAATATAGATCGCTATAAGTTAACTTTTCTCTTGCTTCAATGCTCCCTACAGACGTCTTAATACCCTTTAAATTCACTCGCATAAAATTCGATGAACATATGTCAATCTGTTTTTCTCTTATAAAATTATACTGTAAAGTAAGTCTATTTTTATCCGACCAGTCGTCTGCATCTTGAAATGTTATATAGTTACCTTGCGCTTTGTGCCAAAGACTATTTGTGTTTAACAAATAGCCCAAATTTTTATCATTTTTAAAGATTTTTATTCTATCGTCTTTCGAAGCAAAGTGCTCCGCTATTTCTAAACTTCTGTCAGTTGAGCAATCATCTCCTATTAACAGTTCCCATTCATTAAAGGATTGATCTATAATGCTGTTTATCGCTTGCTCCACGAAATCTTCCGCATTATAAAGGCACATCAAAACTGATATTTTAACTTTGCTCATGTTTCATATGGTATATTATATACTTGATTATTGCAAAATCTTTAAGAGACAACGGCCTGATAACTAAGTAATGTAATACGAGAACGAGAGATTTTAAATACTGATGTTTTTTGACAGTCTGAACAATATACTTTCTTAAATTTTCTTTCTTTGAAAATCCAATTTTCTTCAACTCAGTAGATATAAAGTCATTCAATTTTTTCTTCTCAACACCAGAATTATTATCAAGATGGATATTTTCTTCGTAGCTGAATCTTGCTATTGAAGTTGATATATATTTTCTCGGATCCAATGAGACAGTACTCGTATAAGATTGAGGATTATTCCGATAATAATAAAGTGGAGAATTTAAGATGCCCGCTTTGAACTCAGCTTTTATTGCTCGATAGTACCATTCGATATCGGCTCCACCTATTCCATTGAAATATTCGTTGAATCCACCAATTTTTTCATATACATTCCTCTTCATTAAAATTGAGGCAAAGCAAATTTGGTCTTGATATTTTACTGCATTATCACTTCTTAAAATAACATCGCTTTCTAGCTCTAGAGAATGTAGCAGTTTGTCGCCATGTTCATTTGTTTTGTAGTAATTGGTGAAACAAAAATCTAAATTATTTTTTAATAAGAATTTAAGCTGTTTTTCTAATCTAGTAGACTCTGACCAGTCATCAGCATCTTGAAAAGCTATGTAAGAATTCTTTGTTTTAGATAAAAGCTTATTAATCGTTTTTAAATTGCCTAGGTTTTCGTGATTTTTTGAGGCAAAAAAGTTTGGACTACTCTTACTTGTTAAAACGTTAAAAGATTGATCGGTAGAGCAATCATCTATAGCAAAAATGTTTAGATGGACAAATGATTGATTTTTTAAATTATTCAGCGATTTCTCCAAGTAATGCTCACAGTTATATACAGGAAGTATTACATCTATTTTTTCCAAAGTTTCACGGCTGTTTTAAATAAATTAATGGTATTATCTATCATTCTTCGAAAAAATGGATAGTCAAATCTTAGTTGTCGGTATTTATATTTTTTCCAGTTCTTATGCTCCCATTTATAATCAAAGTATATTTTCTCTCTAAAAGTTAATTGACTTTGTTTTTTGGGGCTTTCTCCTTTTAAAGTAATACTCTCTAAATGGTGAACTATTGATTTAGTTACAAGTGCATGTTTTAGATTATTTTTCTTAAGAGTATTAGCATAGTCGTTGTCACAATACCAAAAACTTAGGTTGTTGTCGAATAAGTTGAACTTCAGTATTTCTCTTCTGAATACTAAGCACCATCCAGATAATTCTATCGCAGTTCTATAACCTTCATAAATTCCCGAATTCGGAAAGATTTGATATTTCTTATGATTTTCTGGACATATTGGTGAGGCACTAGCTAGTTCTGGGTTTCTATTGAAAGCTTCAATGATGTTATTTAACCATTCTTTATCAAATGTAAGATCATTATTTGCTATACATACGAAATCAGCATTCGAATGCTTTAAGCCAATATTTATAAATTTGTTATATCCAAACTTGGTATTTGGGTAAATAGTGTTTGTAAACGGATATTGATATCCTTTTAATCCAGAGTTTGATTCTACAACTATTATTTTTTTTTCATATGAATCGTTAGCAGAGTTAATAGTGTTTACAGCATTTTCTGTGATTTCTTTGAAAAAATCATTTTTTGCGTAACTAAGAATAATGATATCTACTGTAACCTTATTTTCCATCTATAATCCGAATTAATCTTGCAGGAACCCCACCAATAATTGCATTGTCTGGAACATCTCTTGTAACAACACTATTTGCACCGATAATTACATTTTTGCCAATTTTAACGCCCGAAAGAATACATACAGCGTCGCCTATCCAGGTAGACTCTCCGATTATTACGGAACCTTTACTCGCTAATTTTCTTTTTTCAGGCGGAAGATCTAAGTCTTTTAATTTATCCACCTTTCCATGTGTGTGATCTGTAATAAATACCTTACTTCCAATTAGAACGTTATTCCCAATTATTATTTGGTTGATACAGCCCAAATGAAAGTAGGGTCCTATACTGACATTTTCTCCAATCATTATAGTTGGTTGATATTTTTCTTTATAATACGAATCAATTGCTTCAATTCTACATTGATTCCATGCGTAAAAATTATTTCCTATTGAGATATAGTGTGGGTTTAAGATTTTATGATCTGATTCTACAAAGAAATTTTCCCCAACACCTTTTAGTTGTCTTTTTAAAACGGTATTTCTATAATTGAGAATAAGAGGTTTTATACATTTTTCCCCCATATAAAACAATATTTTTCCTAAAAAATGCTGGATATTTTGCTTGATCATTTAAATACGAGTTTAATTTTTCGTTTAATTTTTGGAAACATTTTTAATTGAAAAAAATATTTTAAACCGATTGGATGACACAGGCTTTTAAGCAAAAAATATTTTTTATAATTAAAGGTTTTGTCAAGATTTAGCTTGTTTATCTTTTCTAACAACAACTTCGTTACGGCTTTCTCTAGGGGAACTGCGAAAAACTGGACAGACTTTCTTTCGAAGATATCAACACCTCCCAAAACACTTAGCAATATTCTTTTTCGATTCAAATAGTAATCGGTATTATACTCCTGGTGTGAGAAACTTTTAATTTTATTGATATACATATCAATATCAGTTCCGAATAAAAAACTAAAATGCCATCCGGCAATAAAGTTTTTGTTATTCCTTATAATATTAGTCGTTATACCGCTATAAGTTTCGCGGTTGCCCAGATTTATATCTTTGATTTTAGCGTAAGGCCCCCATAAATTAAACGCAAATTTATAATGAGATTGTAAATTGAAGAAGTAGTAGCTAACTGCTATCTCAATTAAGTAAGTCTGCGTTAAATCAAATGAATTAATAATATCTGGGATGTTAGGGATTTCATCAACATCAGAAATCAAAATTATATCATCCGATTTACAGTTTTTTAGTCCTTGTTTTATAAAATCTCGCTGAAAGTATTCGTAATCCCAAGCGCTATCAAATTCCTTTTTAGGACATTCGATATAAATAATCTTGTCTAAGTATTTTTCAAAACGTTCAATGTTTTCAGCAAAAAAAAGTGGCTTTTCTTCTTTTGATAGTGTTTGACTTGATTCTACCAAGACGAATTTTTCGACATAATCATATAGAAATTCTAAACGTAGTTCTAATAAGTCAAGTTCTTTATTGAATATAAAACAGTCGTATATTAAAGGCATTTCCATTCGGAGGGAGTAAAAAATTTTACGTGAGAAGGGAAACCTCCCGGTCTCAAGGCTTTAGTTGAGTTTTCGACAATTAATTCATATTTTCCTTCGTAGCCATCACAAATTTCATTGCTGTTTAGGAGATAGATGTCTAGTAGGTATGATCCAGGGGTAAAACTGATATAATTGATTTTTATAATTATTTTTTTAGTCTCAAAATTGATTAAGAGCTGATTATCTTGGCTAGTTAAATGAGAGATTAATTCGCCAAATTGATTTTTAAAATTTATGCCTATCTCATAACTGGATTTACTTTTTGCCAAATCTAGATCGAGAACAAGCTCAGCGGGCTGTCCTAAAGAAAGCTGATTAGTAATTTGTCCATTGTGATTGACAAAATGAAAATTATTGATTATTGAGCTCTGATTCCCTACACGCTTATAAAGAAGTTTTTTATTGTTAGAAGCGATGTAATGTTCAATAGATTTGTGCGTATCGCCAGAGTATTCGATTGTCCCTTTCGAAAGTACAATTGATTTATTACAAAGTTGCTCTATACTCCCCATATTATGGCTCACAAAAAGTACCGTTCTGCCTTCGCCTTTACTTACTTCTCCCATTTTACCTAAGCATTTCTTTTGAAACTCCGCATCGCCAACGGCTAGTACTTCATCCACAATTAAAATTTCGCTTTCCAAATGGGCGGCAACGGCAAACGCCAGGCGCACATACATACCGCTCGAGTAGCGCTTCACCGGGGTGTCAATGTAGCGCTCTACACCTGCAAAGTCCACAATTTCATCAAACTTGCGGGTGATTTCCTTTTTACGCATGCCCAAAATAGCACCGTTAAGGTAAATGTTCTCTCTGCCGGTAAGCTCGGGATGAAACCCGGTACCTACTTCCAATAATGAAGCAATGCGACCTTTACCCGTAATCCTGCCAGCAGTAGGGGAGGTTACCCTGCTCAGTACTTTCAATAAAGTGCTTTTGCCAGCTCCGTTACGACCGATAATGCCCACAGCATCGCCTTGCTCAATTTCGAAGTTGATATCTTTCAAACTCCAAACAATATCCGAAGTGCCTTTACTTGTGCGGTCGTTAGTTTCTCCTATTCGCAAAAATGGATCTTCTTTGCCACGGATACGGGCGTACCAACGCTCCAAATCGCGGCTGATGGTGCCAGTGCCTATTTCACCAAGCTGGTAAGCTTTAGATAGGTTTTCTGCTTTTATAGCAATGTTAGACATGTGATCTCTTGTTACTTCTGATTTTTTCCCATACCCAAATAATCTGGAGTAGGGGTAGCTAAGTGTTGTTTATTGTTACGCTTTTAAGTCGGCGGCCGATATTTTCATAGGTGGATGATTTAGTTCATCTTTCGATTTTAAGAAATAGAACTATGGCCTTTGGTAGAAGAATAAGGCACATTGTATAGGATACCCGCCGCTTTAATCTGATTGCTAAAAATGATCATAGTAAAGAGCTGGGCGTTTGAATGGTCAAAATTAAATTATTTATTAATAGGATCAAGCCGTTAAGGTTTGATATAGTTCAATATGTTTTTTCACTGGGTTAGCTTCTGCATACCAATTGATGATATTTGTGCGGATGTTTTTTAGTGAAACATCTTCAGCGCTAACCAGTGCTATAGTGTTAAGCAGTTGTTGTTTCAGTTGGTCAACTTGGTTTACCTCAAATGTAGAACTTGGAAAAGTAACATACTCTGGCATTGCACCGGTAGCCGTGGCTACAATTGGCGTATTGCAAAGTAGGGCTTCAACACCTACCTGCCCAAAACTTTCTTCGGCTGATGGGACCACTAAGATATCCATTGCGGCATACGCAGTGTTCAGCTGTTGTTGATCGTCAATTTTTCCTAAATGCCTAACCTTTGAGGCAACGGGCCGAACACTTGTGCTTTCGTATTCGCCGAAAGTAAGTAGCTGAATCTCCATTTGTTGCTCTTCCATCAGTTGGCCTAAAGCGCTGCAAAATAATTCGTAGCCTTTAAAAGGAAGCGTAAGTGATTGCGCACCAAAACCTATGGTAAGGCAATCTTCGTTCAAACCCAATGCCTTTTTCGCTTCAGGCTTGGGAATAGCGAACCATTTTTCAGTAGCTATAACACAAGAAATAGCATGAATAGGGCAATTGAATCCTTTTTTGCTAACTTTCTTTTTGCTAAGTAAACTACTCACCACTAAATGAGGTTTACGGCTTTCAATTAGCTGCTTTTTTTGTTGCCTAATGTTTTGGTCGATGGTAGCCAATTTAGGATTGGCCAGCTGGTCACTTTCGAAATGAAAAATCCCTTCAATTGGATTCATATCATGTAAGGTCCAGATGATAGGTTGCGGCACACCAGCAAAAAAACTGTCAAGGTCTACAAAATCTCCCACCCAATGCAAATGGATGATATCTGCTTGCTTTACCAAAGGATGCAGATGTAATTTGTAGCTGCTATAAGGTAACGATACGGTTTGATAATTACCACCAATTGCCTTGATTTGCTTGGTGACCAAATCTTCTTTGCGTTTAGACAAACCTAACTTTCGAAGTATTCTTCTTAAAAACGAATTGGCCGATTTTACTTTAAAAATACCTGATTGCCCTTTTGCATCGCCATACAAATGCAGTATCTTAGAATCAAAGTTTTCAGCTAATAATGCTTTGTGAAGATTGATACAGGCTTTACCAGCACCGCCTTCAATAGACGTTATGATGTGGGTAATTTTCAAAGCGACTTTAAAATTTTGGCCTTAATTGACCGCAAATAGTGTCTTGCTGCAGATAATCCATAAAGATTGCCGTATACATTAAATTTCTTTAAATAGTTAAAGGCATAGGCGTTTTCCGATAGTTCGATACGCTGAACCTTTATGTTGCTTGGAAAAGTAACATGGTATAAATTGAGGTCATCTAAACCGCAATGAACACCAGAACCATCTAGCCCTATTTGCGCACAAAGAGATTGTTTTGGGTATAAGCACAAACCATTTTTTATAAAGATGCTAGCATACCAATTGATGTCCCAAGTGTCAATGCGTTTTTGAATATTTTGCATCAAAATAGTAGACATCCCACTGGTGTTATCTATATTGAATTTTTTGATTAAACTGTTGTTTTTCAGTTTTTTGTATAGTGCCTGGCTGTCGGTGATGTTTTGTTTCCATGCTCTTTCCCAAGTGGCCCATCCCCAGCAGCTCATAAATCTTAAAAAGTAAGTTTCGGGTAGTTTTTCTATTCCTTTGCGCTGTGGTACAAAACTGCTGATATGCATCACTTGCTCATCACGTTCATAAATACCCAAGGCTTCATTCATATAAGTTAGGAAAAGAGGCGAAATTACAATGTCATCTTCAAGCACTATTACTTTTCCATGCTTTTTCACCACCTCGCTTACCCCATTAATTATTGATTTGGCTAAGCCTTCATTTTGTGTTTTAAAATATAGATGTGCCTCTTTACAGCCTTTAAAATTTTCTACAAGCTTTCTTGTTTCTGCTATGTTTTCTTGCTCAGTTACAGTTGCCGATGGCTTGGGCCCATCTGAATAAACGTATAGTACGGTTTTTTTTGCAAGTGGATCGTTAGCGATAGCAGCTAGTACTTTTTTGGTGTGCTGTGGCCTTTGATAAACGAACAATACCAATGGAGCCAAATCAGTTTCAGTACCTAAATTAGTTTCCAACGTTCTAGGGTGATGTTAAATGGATATTGTTCGGTTTTACCCAGCCAGTTTTTTGGTGCAATAGTAAAGGCGTTGTTTTTGTTTAAGTAAGCGCCCCACCAACTAAACGAGCTGTTGGATAGGATATTGATATCACTATTGGTCAAGTACTGAAAATCGATAATTTCATTTTCAGTGGACACCGTTTTATTTTCAATTTCTGCAAAGTTTTGGGTCACAAACAACGGATCATCAGAGATAAACACATAGTGATTATTTGGATGACTGATCAGTGCGATCGCTTCTTTGTAATAGTTGAGAGGCAAGTCTAACTGATGTTGAAGGTAATCTCCTCGCCTAATGTGTACACAAACCAGTTTTTGACTGCCATTTAATTTTTCTAACGATTTTTTAAAGACTTGTTGATAGCTCTTTTTAATTTCAAACCTAGCTAAAAGTTCTTCCCGCTGTGCCTTAAAATAACTTTCAGATTGAAAGAAACCAATGAAAAGTGCATTATCTCGCAATTTTGTTAATTCCTTTTCGGCGGGTAAGCTTTGATCTAAATTAATGTTAATGAGTTGATGTTTTCCCGATAAGGATTTAAAATAGGCGAATTTAATTTTCGACAGCAGCTTGTGCATGCCTTTTAAACGGTAAACTCTTCTTAGCCAAACACGTGTTTTAGCTTCTTTTATGTTGAAGTACTGTCCGCATTTAAATAGGTCAATACTTTCGTCTAAATAGAAATTGGTGTTTAACTTCCGGGATGCAGCATATACAAACGCATATTGAAACAGTTGATTTCCTAAGCCGCCGTGTATTTGCACACTAATCATTTTCTAAACCAAAAGCAACCACAGCCCCAATGCTGCTCATCAGCCATTGCTTCAGTTGCATTTACTATTATTCCCTGCTCCTGGTAATTATCAGGAATTAAGGCAAATTCCACCAAATTTAAATCGTTGAAATAGCTGCTTATTTGAGCGTAAGCATAAATGCGATGCGCATTAAACTCAATTTTAGGCTTGCCTATTGGCACAACAACTAGCAGGTTTCCGTTGGGTGCCAATACCCGTTTCAACTCTTTGATGGCTTTAAGGTCTCCATCATAATCAATTTCATCACCATATCTACCTAAACCAATATGCTCTATGGTGTGCATACAAGAAAGCGAATCAACGCTATCATTAGCAAATGGTAAGTTCAATAAATCTGCTTTTTTACAAGCTAGGCCTTCAAGTTTAAGCTTCGCCGGCCTGTAGTCGTAAAATTCAACCGGGATAAATGCCGAAACGATTGAACAAAATTTAAGTGTTGATGAAATATCGATGTGTTTTTTAGGCGATGTTTTTGCTAAGATCCTAGCCGCCCAAGCGGGATGATAGGTATAATGGGGCTCAAAATCTGTTGTCGCTGTATCATCTCCAAAGCATGGATAAAAAGTATCATTACTATGCTGAAACCTATACGCTTGGTCAGTATTGCCAGATTTTAAAAAGGCTTGATATTGTTTTAGAATGCTACTGTGTTCGGTACTTTCCTTCATTTTAGTAAATAAGGTAGTTACCAAACCAGAAATAGTTGACTTAATTACGTTGGGTTTTTTCAGCTTCACAATTTAAATTCTCTCAAAATCAAGTACCGGAGCTAAAGTTCCTGGCCTAGCATCATTCCAAATAGGCGATTCACTTAAACCACCCACTATTTGAAGGTTAATATGAGGCGCTTCTTTAGGTAAAATAATCCACTTGATAAAATGTAAGCTAGCGATAATCTTGATTTTGTAAACACCTTCGTTCAGTACACGTTTAGGCATCCAAATAATAACTTCGTTAGTACCTAGCGGTGGCTGTACCCATTCGTTTTGAGCTTTGTCAGTTTGGTAAGACCAAAAAAGCAGCTGTTCTTGTTGGGTGTATAGCGCAATACCAAAGCAAAGGTTTGGATGTAACTCTTTAACATCAAACTTAACGTAAACACCGCCAACATCATCATTTTTTACAACTCCTGTTAAATTTTGCGTTTTATTACTGTCCACCAAATGAAAAGCTAATAAATCGAAAAAAGGACTGGAATAACGTTCGTTTAGCTTTTCCCATTGTGGATATTCACTAAACTCACTGCTAAGATATTCACTAATAACTAAATTGGTTTGGTCAAATCGTTTAAGTTGTCCTTGGTTCAATAAAATGGATTTTTGGCAAAGTTCGCCAATGCTGCCCATGTTATGACTTACAAAAAGTATGGTACGTCCTTGGGATTTAGTTACGCTCTCCATTTTTCCGAGGCACTTAGCCTGAAATTCGGCATCGCCAACGGCTAGCACTTCGTCTACCAATAAAATTTCGCTTTCCAAATGTGCTGCTACCGCAAAGGCTAATCGAACATACATGCCTGATGAGTAGCGTTTCACAGGCGTATCCAAGTATTTTGCAACTCCGGCAAAATCAACTATTTCATCTAATTTACGTTGCGTTTCCGCTTTTCGCATACCAAGTATGGAGCCGTTAAGGAAAATATTTTCTCTCCCCGTTAATTCGGGGTTAAAGCCGGTACCAATCTCTAGTAAAGATGCAATGCGTCCACGTCCTACTACCTTTCCTGTGGTAGGCGACGTAATTTTGCTAAGTATTTTAAGTAAGGTACTTTTTCCCGCACCGTTAGGTCCAATAACACCAATCGCCTCGCCTTGCTCAATTTCAAAGTTGATATCTTTTAAGCTCCAGATTATTTCAGTATTAGCGGATTTGGTTCGGTCGTTAACTTCACCAATTTTCGCTAGGGGATCAGCCTTGCCTCTAACTTTGGCCCACCAACGTTCCAAATCTCTGCTGATGGTTCCTGTGCCAATTTCTCCCAATTGGTAGGCTTTACTTATGTCGATAGCTTTTAAGGCGATATTGGAATTCATCAGATGCCTCTAATTAAAATGCGAGGGTCATACTTTAATGCCGACCATAAAGTAGCGCAAAAGTTCAGTTTATTATGGTTCCAGCTTTTTAATAGCTCTAGTCGGTAAAGCGATCTTTTACTTCTTGCGGTTAAAGCCAATATACTGGAACTGATATTTTGATGAAACTTGATGTTGGTTTCAAGAAACTTAATGATTTCCTTGAATTTAATATCTTGTTTTAAGGCAGTTTTAGCATCAGGATGAGCCCTGAAAAATCCCAAAGGTGTTTTTGCTATAACCATTTCATAACCGTGTCGCAATAAGCGATAAAAAAACTCGAAATCAAGACAGAAATGGTAGTCTTCATCAAAACAAAGTTGTTTGTTGTTGGTCCAAAATGTACCTGGTTGCCCAAATAGCCCAACTTTTAAAATGAAGTTTTCGATGGTTAAGGGTGATAGTACTTCTCTTGTTATCGTATTATTGAGGTCGGTACCCTCTAACCATGCTGCCGTAATGATTTGCTTTTTATCCTTCGAATAAAGCTTCGCTACTTCAAACAAAGCATTTGGTGTCAACAAATCATCACTGTTTAAGAAACTTACCAATTCACCGTCGGCTTTTAACAAACCTTTATTGATGGCATGGCTTTGTCCTTTATCTTTTTCGCTTACCCAATAATTAATTTGATGCTCGTATTTTTGAATTACAGCCAAACTTTGATCGGTACTCCCGCCATCAATCACAATTAACTGCAAGTTTGGATAATCTTGCTTGATAATGGAAAGCAAAGTGTCTTCCAAGTACTTTCCTTGGTTATAACTTGGTACTACAATGCTTATTTTCGGCAGCAAATCCAATTGGTCTGGCGTTAAACCGTATCTACGAAATTCTTTTCTACTTTGTTAAATATCACTATTCCGGCAAGCAAAATTACTACAGTGATGCCCGCAGTATAGCCAAAGGAAGCCCAGCTAAAAGCACCCTTGCCTAAAAAACCGTATCTAAAAGTTTCAATGAGCGGTGTCATTGGATTATATTCGATGATCCAAGAATAGTTGGGATAGTTTTGAATGGCTGTGCTTAGCGGGTAAATTACCGTGGTAGCGTACATTAACAATTGTACCCCAAAGGTTACTAAAAAAGCTAAATCGCGATATTTAGTAGTCATAGCTGAAATTAGCATGCCTAAACCTAAGCCTAGTAATGCCATTAGGATAACCACAATAGGGAAGAGGCTGATGGCCCAAGTAATCTCAAAATTTGCCTTTGCTATGAAAAAGTAATAGGCCATTACCATTAAAAACAGTAAAAACTGTACGCCGAACCTCACTAGGTTACTCACCACAATGCTCAATGGCATGATTAAACGGGGGAAGTAAACCTTCCCAAAAATGTTGGCGTTGTCCTTAAACACGGTGGATGTTTTGGTTAAGCAATCAGCAAAATAATTCCAAGCAGTAATGCCGGCCATGTAAAAAAGAGGCTGCGGCAAACCATCTGTGCTGATACCCGCCAAATTACCAAAAACGAAAGTAAAGATGATTGTAGTGAGCAATGGCTGTATAAAAAACCAAAGTGGCCCTAATATCGTTTGCTTGTAAAAAGACACGAAGTCCCTTCTTACTAAAAGCCAAAGTAAATCCCTGTAGGCCCAGGTATCTTTTAACTTTAGATCAAGCAGCGAGTTTTGCGGCTCAATGCTCCAGTCGTATGTTTGTTGGTTGTTCATGTAAAATTATGAATGGTGTTAATTTGCTGTCAACAGCTGTGCTACTTTGTTTTTGTAGGTTTCAAAGCCAAAATTTTCTATGGTAAGCTGCTGCTGCAACTTAGGATGATGGTTTTTATTAGCTACGGCATGCTCAATTGCTACGGCAATCGCATTTACATCATCTGGGTCTACCAATCGACCCAATTTTCCGTTTAGTAGGGCATCCGTACTTCCATCTTTATCGCCAGCAATTACCTGACAGCCGTGAGCAGCAGCTTCTATAAATACAATGCCGAAACCTTCCCCCTTGCTGGGCATTGCGAACACATCCGATAACAAAAAATGATCATTCAAATCTTTTTCGTCAATGTAGCCCAAAAGTTTCACCTCATCATTCAGGTCATTTTCAGCAATAAGATTTTCCAGTCTTTTCTTCTCCAAAGTGTCAGACTTTCCAGCAATTAGATAGTGGTAATATTTTCCCTCTTTTTTTAACTTTCCCAATGCCTTTATAACATTGTCATATCCTTTATATTTTTCGTTTGAAGATATTCTTGTAAGCGTGTAGATTACTGGATAATCTTTTTCCAACTGATATTTTTTTAAGAGGCTTAGCGGTTTTGAAAAATCGGAGGGAAGGGTCAAATTTGGCTCTAAACTGTTATTTAAAACAACAATTTTATTTTTTAAAAAGCCTTGCTTGTCAATTAATATTTGCTTTGTGAAGTTACTTACTGCCCAAATTTCTGCCTTCTTGTTTAGGAAATCTACTTTCCACTTTGGCAACTCACCCCAAACCTCTATGCCATGGGCAAATAATATAATCCTATTATTGGGTTTCAGCAACGAAATTACTTTGGCTATCAATAAAAGGTTAATATGAGATAGGATGATTGTGTTTGTTTTTATGCCAATCAGCAAGCTACTGATGAAGAATAGCAATTTATTATTGTTGAATCCTTTAACGGTTTTTGCCTTTAATTTGCCTTTGTCTTTCGTACAATCGTATAATGACAGGCTATGCCATCCTTTATCCCCAAATAGGTCATGCAGTACGTCAATAAAGTTCTTACATACTTTTTCAATGCCCCCAGTTAAACTAAAGGTATATAAGTTAAGAAACAGGATATGATTACCCTTTTTTGGCACGATGGAAAATTTGATAAACAGCAAATAATTTGGACCAGTGTAACTTCCCTTGCTTAAATTGCTTTACCAGTTTTAAAGCTTGCTCATTTGCCGAGTAATTACTTTCGGTTAGCATTGGCTCGTAACTAAAAAACCACTTTTGAAATGGAAAAGTAAAACCTTTTTTCTGCCTATTCCAAATTGCTTCGGGTAAGATATTTTTATATGCTTCAATTAGCAGGCCTTTCGGTTGCTTTTTAAACCTCTTTTCAGTGGCTAAACTAGTGGCTGCATTAAGCAACTCCTTATCCAAAAACGGCACTCTAACTTCTATGCCGTGGGCCATGCTCATGTAATCTGTATCTTTTAACAGCTGATTTTGCATGTATACATTGGTCTCGAACCAAGAAATTCTGTCTTCGGCATTTAATTGATCTACTGCTGGGTCCAATTTGTAATTTTCTAACAGCGTATTGATTTTCTCTTCTGGTACTCCCAGTAATTTACTTACGATATTGGAAGTATAGAAACCACGTAAAAAAAGATACTCGCCTACTGGATTCTTAAGAGCTAGGAAGCTAATGCGCCTCAGTTTATCACCAGGTAGATATTTCGCACTTTTTAACAGGAATCTCGGAAATTTTTTGAGCAATTTAATCATCCCATGTCTTTTGAAAGATGGATATCCTCCAAAAATTTCATCGGCGCCAATGCCTGATAGCACTGCTTTCAATCCGCTTTTACTTGCTATTTCGTTCACAAACCAAGAGTTAATCCCATCGTTAGACGGTTGGTCCATATCTTGGAAAATTCGATCGATATTTTTTTCAAAATCGGCTAGCGTTACTATTTTGCTCACATGTTCGCTATCAATTTTTTTAACAATGATATCTTGATAAACTGACTCGGAGAAATCTGTTTCCTGAAAATTAATACTTACTGTTTTAATTTTATTCAGGTGTTTTTGGTGCGCAATAAGGCTAAGTAAACTGCTATCAATCCCTCCGCTTAAAAAAATGCCTATCGGTGCATCCGAAATTAGGTGTCGTTCTACCGCCTTATCGAGTTTCTCCTTGATCAATAAAGCTTCATTTGTATCTGATGAGTTAACTGATTTCTGAGCCAAAAAGCTGATGATTTCAACCGTTGAATTATAATGGTTTAAGCATAAATAATGACCTTTAGGCAAGCTATAGACATTTTTTAGCGTAGTGTAAGGTTCAGGAACGAAACCAAATAATAAGAAATAGATCTTCCAATCTTCGTTTTCTGCCCACTGCGAATTAATTGCTTTAAAGGCCTTCACTTCAGATGCGAAATAAAGTCCCTCATTTGCCTTACAGTAGTATAACGGTTTGATACCGGCGCTGTCTCTAACTAAGTATGTTTTTCCTAGTGAACTATCAAATAGCGCAAAAGCGAACATGCCACTTAATGCGTTAAAAAACGATGTGCCGTAAATCTTGTAGCCCGCAAGTATTACCTCTGTATCGGTTTGATTTTTAAATGCGCAGCCTTTTTCTACTAAATCAGCTTTTAATTCCAGATAATTATAAATTTCGCCATTAAACGTAATCCACAACTTGTTTTCATAGTTCATGGGTTGGGCTCCGTTTTCGCTCAGGTCAATTAAGGACAGTCTACGATGACCAAAGGCAAAATTTAGTTCGTTAAAATATTGATAACCTTCACCATCTGGTCCGCCTTTATGCATTGCAGTGCACATTTTTCGTACGCCATCCTCAAGCTCAAGTTGATTCAGGTTCTTATCTATAATGCCAGCTATCCTACACATTAACTTTAAAAAGGAATATCAATTTATTTATCCGCAAAATCACGATTACTCACAGCTTCGCCCTTTCAGTCCCATTTTTGGGCCTAGCTTTGGGTTTCAATCAATTATTGCTGAAAGAATAAGAAATTCAAACTTATTCAATCACTATTTATTTAATGTTAAGAAACTATTTTAAGGGCTTAATGTATGCCATTGAGGTTTTTACCTGTATGGCGTAACCCAAGTTCTCTAACTTTAAAACTAAGCTTTTTTTGTTTTTTATAGATACAAGTTCGGCAATCATGCCTTTAAACGGACCGGCATTTACAATTACTTTTTCGCCCGGACAAATTTCGTGTTCAATCAGTTCTAGCTCTTCGCCGGAGGCCATGAGCAACTTCAAATCTTCCATCTGCTTGTCGGGCATAATGGCAATTTTACCTGAAAAATAAAGGAAACGGCTAACGCCCTGCGTCATTAAAACCTCGGCATGTTCCTTATTGGAGATACGCACAAAAATGTATGATTTAAACAACGGTTCCTCCACCAGTTTTTTGCGATCGCTCCACTGTCTCCATTCTTTTTTCAGCGGCAGATAACATTCAATGTGCTTTCTTTGTAGCTCTTGATATGCCTTCTTCTCTGCTCTTGAATTCGTGTACACGGGATACCATCTGTACAAATGATCAATCATCTTCTATTTCTTTTTCCAAAATTCCCACCACTTTTTATCTGGTCCATCGTTATAGTAGCCACTGCCATATCCCGTGTTCGAGTAATCGGAATAGTAGTAGTAGTTGGCGTAATAACTTCCGGTATAATTAGTAGTGTAGTACCTGCTGTGCAGTATGTCGTTATCAAAAGCGTTTAATATGATAGCGATATTAGATAGGTTAAACTCTTTCGACAAGCGCTCTGGAACGGAGGCCGCCTGATAACGCGATACTCCCGAACGGATTACAAATAGGTTGACATCCGCCATCCTAATTAAAGGGATTGCATCCGAAACTAAACCAACAGGAGCGGAGTCAACAATTACGAAATCGTAACTCTGAGTCAATAGCTCCAACAAAGCCTGCATTTTATCTGAATAAAGTAGCTCAGAAGGGTTTGGAGGAACAGGTCCTGCAGGTATAAATTTTAAATTTTCAACCTCAGTGTCGTAGGTAATTTCTTCCAGCGTGGTTTGGTTGGATAAGTAAGAGCTCAGCCCTTTTAAATTATTTACCTTAAAAGTGTGATGTAATTTCGAGCGTCGTAAATCTGCAGCAATTACAATTACCTTTTTATCAATTAAACTTAACGTACTTGCTAAATTAACCGTGGTAAACGACTTTCCTTCGCCAGATATCTCTGAGGTAATACAAACAACTTTGCTTGCTTTTTCGGCCGCCAAAAAACTTAAATTGGTACGCACAGAGCGCACTGATTCGGAAAAAAGCGATTTCGGGTTTTTAATCGATAAAATTTGTCTATTGTCCTCATCGATAGCATCCTGATATTTTCTTATCACTCCAATAATAGGAATGTTTGTAAGGCTTTCGATGGTTTCTTTATCGTAAATAAATGGATTCAATAACCTAATTAAAAATATCAGGCCAATGCCAGCTATTAATCCAATAATAAATGCACTTACATAGGTTTTTTGTTGCTTCGGCGCAATCGCTCTGATATTGTACAACGCAAAATCTACAATGGTTGCCCCAGGGGTAATTGCTGCTTTACTAATTTGAGCTTCCAGTTTTTTCTCTGAAAGATAGCTGTATACCTTTTGGTTTATGGCATCGTTAGATGTAAGGTTAATCAGTTCGCGTTCAGCTTTTGGAATGGTGTTAAAGGTTTGTTTAATTCCACTAATTTGCTGATTTAAGAAATCTAAAGTTTTCTGGTTTTTTTGTCGCTGACTGTTGGCATTACTCACAAAAGCCGATTTAATCTCCAAAATCTGTTTATCAATCTGCTGAACAGCATCAGAAGTTGGTTTGTAATCCACTAAAGTTTGCTCTCTCTTAAGCAATAAGGCATTATATTGTGCCAGCAAATTAGCTAGCATTGGATCGGTAATTCCTTGTAAATTATAATTGATGGCATTGAGGTTTTTATTGCCAACAATTTCTTTTTCCAACTGATTGATGAAAATGCCCTGTAGGTTTAAACTGCTTTTTTCTGTTTCTAAATCAGTGAGTTTTTTCATGACATCTTGGCCAGCAGCGGATATATCCAACACTTTATTAGCTACTTTGAACTGTTCAAGTTGCGATCCAGATGATTTTACCACCTTAGCCATGCCCTGTTGTAGCGTGTCGATAAATTTTATAGTCTGCGTAGCCGAAATCGTTTTTTGATTTCTATCATAATCTACGTAAGCCCTTAAAATTGAGTTAAGGATATCCGTAGCAAAATAAGGATTGGCATCTGTTTGGGATAAGGTAAGAATGTTGGTGCCCTTTGTTTCAGCCATGCTTAAACCGCCAGAAATACGACCAACAAAACTACTTTTGGTATTGAATTTAAAGCAATAAATTGCATTATTAGTTTTGCTGAAAGTATTGTTGTTGATCTTGAATTTGATTCCACGCACCGAAATCAGTTGACCTTTGCGGTACTCCTTACTTACTTCTTTGCCACCTTCTTGGTAACTCAATTTAAATAAAGAAGTATTAATAGGCTCGTATTCAAATAAATTGGTAGCAAAATCAAGACTATCCTGCTCAATAATGGCTATATCCAACGGCTTTTGGGGGTAAATGTCGCTTGTCCTAACCCTTCCTTTTAAATAGAATGATATTTTATAGTCAAGTTCTTCAACCGCATTTAGCAATACCTGTCTTGAACGAATCACGAATTGCTCAGACTGCATTTTATTATTGCGATCATAAACGTTTCTAACGTTGAGTAATTCTGATATCTCCGAACGTTTTTCTTCGAATTTTAATGATGCGCTAGTGCTAAATGTTTCAGGAGTGTACCATAAGTACATGTACGCCACTATCAGCGATATGATAACTGTGCTGGCAACCCAATACCACCTGCTAAGTACAATCTTTAAGATTTTAACATAGTCGATATCTTGCTGCACATTTGCGTTTCCGTTGACTGGTTGTTCCATCTATTTGGCAATATTGTAGATAATTAATGCGGTATTTAAAACTACTAATCCTATTTGTATAAAGCTAGAGTAAGCTTGAAAATTTTGACTGCTTGAGGCAATTCTTCTCGGTTCAATGTACACAATGTCCTTCGCTCTTAATTTTAATTTGGGATCTCTAATAAAATTGTAGTCGTTCAAATTTACCATGATAATCTCCGGATTCGCTCTATCTCCTCTAAAAATCCTTACCATTTTACGATTGGCGTTTGCATTCACACCACCTGCGTCAGCTAAAAGGTCAATCAGCTCATAGTCTTCCCTGTCTATCACATACTTTCCTTGCTTGGCCACTTCTCCCAATAACACAATATATGCATTAGCAATTCTTACGTCAATCAAGGGCGCATTTAGCTCTTTCGATTCGTAAGCTTTTTGGATTACTTCGGCTGCTTGTGTCCTGTTAAGGCCAGCAACTTTAATGGCGCCTATTTTTGGTAAGGTAACTTCACCGTTTGAGTTTACTTTAAAGGTGGTAAAAACTTGTTGCGTAACGTTATTTGGGCCTTCTTGTCTTTTGACTATTAAATTCATGTCCTGCACATTTCTTACGGCAAGCTCATCTTCGGGTTTAATCAAATTATAATAGCCTTCGGTATTTTCGGTGCCATTTACAACCCTAACGGTTCTAACGGTATCGGCATCGTAAGGTGTTTTAAGCAATGCTTGTCGGTTTTTAAATGAGCACGAGCTAAAAAATAGCAAGCCAAAACCGATAAAAAAAAGAATAGTAACAGATAATTTGTTGTTGCTCATTAGTTTGAATGAAGGTGCAAATTACAACTTTTTATTGTTTGTCAAATGGAAAAAGTGAAAATGAGGCTTGCCAGTTTGTCAAAACCATAAGTTTTATGATGAAAGTAGTATTTAAATTTCTGTACGGTTAAATTTTCTCCGAATGAGAACTTCTCCGGTCAAGTAATAAGTAAACCAAGGGGGAAATCTGAGCTATTTAAAACGAATCAAAATTTCTTAATGGTGTTTTCAGATTGTATTTTTGTCAAAAATCAGTAGCTTGAAAATCACCATTATTACTGTCGTTTATAACGCTGAAAAATATCTTAAGGATTGTATCGAATCGGTATTGGCACAACAATATCCAAATTTGGAATACATTTTAATCGATGGGCAATCTTCAGATTCTTCCTTTCAAATTGCAAAAAGGTACAGTGAAAATATCACAGTTTTGATTTCAGAACCTGATACTGGCATGTACGATGCCTTAAATAAAGGTATAGCTTTGGCTACAGGGGATGTCATCGGCATTTTAAATGCAGATGATATGTTGGCAAGCGACGATGTAATTACCGAAGTGGCCGATGTTTTCAATGATGACCGTATCGCTGCGGTATACGGCGATCTGAATTACGTCGCTCCTGATCAAGTAGATAAAGTGCAAAGAAAATGGAGGTCGCAACAGGCTAATCCAAATGATTTGGCTTTGGGCTGGATGCCAGCTCACCCAACTTTATACGTTAGAGCTAATTTGTTTAAAAAATTTGGGGGTTATCAGTTAGATTTCGGCTCAGCTGCAGATTACGAATTGATGCTTAGATTTTTATACCAACATCAAATCCCAGCTAAATATCTACCTAAGCTAATGGTAAATATGCGAAGCGGCGGAATGAGTAACCAATCCTGGAAACACAGGTATTCGGCACTGATAAACGATTTAAAAGCTTTACGACGCAATAAAATTCCAAGTCCAGCGTTAGCGTTGGTATTAAAAAAACTAAGAAAGGTCAAACAATTTTTTTAGCTGCGTGGTAAATTGATGCCGTAATAAAGGTGTATCATTAAATTCCGTGGTTGGAGTTGCTGAGTCAAAACTTACGAGCAAAATACCGAGAATTAGGTATCAGATAATCTAAAAGTTTTTCTTTTTTTGAAGAAATCACAACCATGTTGTTTAATTTATTAATAAATTTGACTGTCAATAGTTTATAGTGACATGCCCAAACAACTATTTGCGGAGTACCCGCTAATATTTTATATCTCCATTGTTACATTGGCTTGCCTGCTAGTGCGGTTCTCTATACCTTCTATTATTCATGCGGCAAATAAACATAAGCTGTTTGACTCTGTTGATCTTCACCGCAAGGAACACAAAGATAACATCTCCCGTTTAGGCGGTATTGGACTGTTTTGCGGTTTTACGATTACGGTGTTGCTCTTTGCTACTACAGTACATTATCATCAAGCCAACTTTCTAATCGCTTCTAGTATTTTATTGTTTGCCTTAGGTATTAAAGATGACATTTATGGTGTAAGCCCAAGTACTAAGTTTGCGCTACAAATTGTAGTGTCGCTAATTTTGGTAGTGCTGGGCGATTTTAAATTGAGCAGCCTATATGGTGTATTTAACGTTTGGGATGTTCATCCGGTTGTAGGTGGCGTTTTCTCTATAGCGCTGATTATTTTTATCAACAATGCCTTCAACTTAATTGATGGTGTTGATGGGCTTGCAGGCACAGTTGGAGCCACGGTAACGCTTTGTTTCGGTGTGCTTTTTGCGTTAAGTAATGACGTAGCTTATGCCTTCATTGCTTTTTCGCTGCTTGGTGCCATCATCGGGTTTTTAATGTTCAATTATCCGCCAGCAAAAATATTTATGGGCGATACCGGCTCCTTAATCATTGGATTGGTTTGTGCGGTTTTAGCAATTAAGTTTATCGAAATCAATAAAATTGGAGTATCTGACGTTCCTGTAATCAGTTCGGCGCCGGCAATTGCTGTAGCAGTACTTATTGTGCCTATTTTCGATTCACTAAGAATTTTCTTCATCAGGTTGATCAATAAAAAATCACCATTTAGAGGTGATAGAAACCATATTCACCATCGCCTATTGAAACTCGGCTTAAATGCTAAAAAAATATTGGCAGTTACATTTTTATTCAATGCTAGTATGATTGGGTTTACCATCATGCTTAGTCACTTGGGCAATTTCGTGCTAATTTTTCTTCAAATTGGTATCTGCATGGTGTTTAATGCGGTACTTACTTTTTTAAAAGGGCGCAAAATAACCAAGTCTTATTCGGTTAAAGATGTTTTCTTAAAGGATACCATCAAGGTTTCTTAATGTTGCTAAAGTCTTGTTTCTTTATACTGTTTTCTGCATTAAATCCTCATTTTACAGCTTGTTTCTCCATTGTGTAAATATTTGAAATTTACATGTTCTTTATATAGATATTACCTAGCTTTGCCGAGCGAAATAATCAGCTTCGCATAACAGCAAATGAATATTGCAATAAATGGTTTTGGGAGAATTGGACGTATTTTTTTACGTTCGGCTCTGCAAAGAGGCTTCAATGTAGTGGCCATTAACGACCTTACATCGGCATCAACATTGGCGCACTTGTTCAAGTACGATTCTGTACATGGGATTTATCCGGGTGAAGTTACTTCAACTGAAAATAGTTTAGTTATAGATGGTAAGGAAATCAAAGTGCTGGCCAATGCCAATCCTGAGCAATTACCTTGGACTAATTTAGCTATTGATTTGGTGTTGGAAGCTACAGGCAAATTTGCTAACAAGGCTGGCGCAAACAAACACCTACAAGCGGGTGCTAAGCAGGTATTGGTCTCTGCACCGGTGGCCGATAAAGATGTGCCTATGGTAGTAATGGGCGTAAATGATCAGCAAATCGATTTTTCTTCTACCGTTTTATCTAATGCCTCTTGTACTACCAATAATGTTGCGCCAATGGTGAAAATACTTGATGACCTTTGGGGCATTGAAGATGGCTACATCACCACGGTGCACTCTATGACGGGCGACCAAAGTTTACATGATGCGCCACACCACGATTTGCGTAGGGCCCGAGCGGCTTCTTCGTCTATCATACCCACATCAACTGGTGCTGCAAAAGCTATTACGCATATATTTCCGCATTTGGATGGGAAGTTGGGCGGGGCCGGTATTCGTGTGCCAGTTTTAAATGGCTCATTAACAGATTTTACCTGTATCCTTAAGAAAAAAACAACTATAGAAGAGATTAATAATGCGTTTAAAGAAGCTGCAAATGGGAGTTTAAATACAATTGTGCAATATACCGAAGATCCTATCGTATCGGTTGATATCATCAATAATTCTCATTCCTGCGTCTTTGATGCGCAATTAACCTCAATAGTGGGCGATTTGGTTAAAGTGGTAGGCTGGTACGATAACGAATCGGGCTATTCCAACCGTTTGGCTGACGTAGTGGAGAGAATAAAGCAATCAAGTAGTGGCCAATAGTCAATCACCATTAATCACTAATCATTAACAATTAAATAATACTAATAGCGATGATCAAATTTGTTCCTTTAGCCGAAGTGTTAGCTTTAAGAAGTAAGATGCTGCGAAATGGTGCACCTGAAAGTGAATGTATATTTCCTACCGACCAAATTGAAGGCGTTTTTCATCTTGCTTATTACGCTGATGAACTAACGATAGCCACAGTAGCCACTTTTTTCCCTCAAAATTTAGATGGCCAAAACGGCATGGGTTATCAGTTGCGTGGCATGGCTACTGACGATGCTTTTTTTGGTAAAGGCTATGGTGCCGCTTTGATAAAATATGCGGTAGATTATATAAAAACGGCTAAAGCTGAGTATATTTGGTGCAATGCCCGTACTTCTGCGCTGGATTTTTACAAGAAACAGGATTTCAAAGTGCTTGGCAACGAATTTGAAATACCGGGCGTTGGACCACACTACGTGATGATTTTAAACCTAACGAGCAACCAGCTTTAATGTAGGGAGCTTCACCATAAAAAAAACAAAATATAGAAAAATAATGAAGACAGTAGACCAGTTTAATTTTAAGGATAAAAAGGCCATAGTAAGGGTAGATTTTAACGTGCCTTTAGATGCAGATTTTAACATTACTGATGATAAAAGGATGAGGGCAGCTTTGCCAACTATTCAAAAAATAGTTAGAGACGGCGGTTCGGTGATTTTAATGTCGCACTTAGGTAGACCTAAAGATGGCCCGACGGATAAATATTCCTTGAAACATATCGTGGCTGATTTGTCTCGTATGTTGAGCCTGCCTGTGAAATTTGCTGATGATTGTATTGGAGAAGATGCAGTGCATCAGGCAGCTAACTTGTTTCCTGGTGAAATATTGTTGCTAGAAAATCTTCGTTTTTATAAGGAAGAAGAAAAAGGCGATGTAGGATTCGCAGAAAAGCTGTCGAAAATGGCTGATGTTTATGTAAATGATGCCTTTGGAACAGCTCATAGGGCTCATGCTTCAACTACCATTATTGCACAGTTTTTTCCAGAGGCGAAGTACTTTGGTTACTTAATGGCAGAAGAAATCAAAAATGCTGAAAAGGTAATTAATGGTGCAGAAAAGCCTTTCACTGCAATCATGGGTGGTGCAAAAGTATCTGATAAAATTTTGCTTATTGAGAATTTATTGGAGAAGGTGGATAACCTGATTATTGGCGGTGGTATGGCTTATACTTTTGCTAAAGCACAAGGAGGTGAAATCGGTACTTCTTTACTAGAGGCTGATAGAATGGCGTTGTGCTTAGAATTGCTGGATAAGGCGAAGGCAAAAGGGGTAAACCTAGTATTGCCAGTGGATACCGTAATTGCTGATAAGTTTGATAATGAAGCGCAGAAAGATACCGTTGATAGCGGAAAAATACCTGCAGATTGGATGGGTTTAGATATTGGCCCTAAAACAGTAGCCTTATTTAGCGATATCATTAAAAACTCAAAAACTTTGCTTTGGAACGGTCCAATGGGCGTGTTTGAAATGGAGAACTTCCAACAAGGAACTAAAGCTGTTGCCGAAGCAGTGGTAGAAGCTACAAAGAATGGTGCTTTTTCACTAATTGGTGGAGGTGATTCTGCTGCTGCAATCGCTAAGTTTGGCTTAGAAGACGAGGTGAGCTATGTTTCTACAGGTGGAGGCGCTTTACTAGAGTACATGGAAGGTAAAGAGTTGCCAGGCGTAGCCGCAATTCAACAATAATAGTAGGATAAAATTTATCAATTAAAGGAGCTTAACTCCTTGTAAATAAGCGGTCCCAGCTGAAAAGTTGGGGCCGCTTTGTTTTTGTACCACCTCAAAATCTGGCCTAGCAATATCAAAAAGTGGGTTAAAGTGGTAGAAAATGTATGTTGAAAACTTTTTTGTGGTAAAAAGTGGTAAAAAGTGGTAGAAGTGATTTACTTTTACACTACATAAAAAGTGTAGCTACTATAAATGAACCAACTCATCGGAGAATTTGATTGTAAATTGGATGCGAAAGGGCGCTTGATGGTGCCTGTTTTGCTGAAGAAGCAATTGCTTGATGTAGAGCGAGATGGGTTGGTTGTGAACAGGGGTTTTGAGAAAAACTTGGTAATTTATCCTAAGAAAGTTTGGGATGAAACCGTTGCCGAGCTGAGCAAGCTGAATATGTTCGAACGAAAAAATCGTGAGTTTGTGAGGGCGTTCCAACGTGGAGCCATGCCGCTTACGTTAGATGCTGCTGGTCGCGTGTTACTGCCGAAATCGTTGGTGGAGTACGCTGGCATTGAAGCTGACCTGGTGTTGGCTTGTCAGTTGGATAAAATTGAGGTTTGGGATAAAAAAGCTTACGATAACCTTTTTGATGATGTGCCTGAAAACTTTGCTGCTTTAGCAGAGGAAGTAATGGGCGGAAAGAAAGGAGGCGCTGATGGAGAATAATTATCATGTGCCGGTTTTGTTGCAGGAGTGCATTGATGGTTTAGCTATTAAACCAAATGGAGTTTATGTAGATGTTACTTTCGGTGGCGGTGGTCATTCAAAGGAAATTTTAAAGCATTTGGGTGCTGATGGTGTGTTGATTGCTTTTGATCAAGATCCGGATGCGCAAAGAAATAAAATCGATGATCCTCGTTTTCGTTTCGTTGATCAAAATTTTGGTTACCTGAAAAACAACCTCCGTTTATTAGGCTTTAAACAGGTTGATGGTATTTTGGCTGATTTAGGAGTTTCTTCTCATCAGTTTAATGAGCCGGTGAGGGGTTTTTCTACTCGTTTTGATGCTGATTTGGATATGCGTATGGATCAGCAGCGTGAACTGACTGCCGCAAAAGTGCTTAACACCTATGCAGAGGAAGATTTGCATAAAATTTTCGGTTTGTATGGCGAGGTTCAAAATGCGAAATCCCTGGCAAGAACTATTGTTACCGCTCGTATGGATGGTAACATACAAACGCTTGCCGATTTTAAAAAAGTAATTGCAGCTCATATCCCTCGTGGTAAGGAGCATAAATATATGGCGCAAGTTTTTCAGGCGCTGCGCATTGAGGTGAATGGTGAAATTGAAGTGCTTGAGCGCTTTTTGGAGCAAACTGCTGAAGTGTTAAAACCAGGTGGCCGTTTAGTGGTGATTTCCTATCATTCTTTGGAAGATAGGCCGGTGAAGAATTTCTTAGCCAAAGGGAAATTCAAAGGTGAAGTGGAAAAGGATTTTTTCGGAAATGATCAGAAGCCTTTTACCGTAATTACCAGAAAAGCGATAGTGGCTGGTGCTGAAGAATTGGAGCGAAATAGCCGATCTCGCAGTGCGAAATTAAGAATAGGAGAGCGGCTGTGAATAGGTTCAGGGAAAAAATAGAAGAGGAGCTGGCTAAGGAAGAGCCAATTGAAGAACTGGAAGAGCCAAAGCTGAAAAAAGAGCCTGCTAAAGATGGTAATGCCACCGTGTTTTTCAGAAAGTTGTTTGTGGATGGGGCGGTATCAAAGGAAGCAGCAACGGATATGTTGCCTTATTTGGTTTTTCTGTGTGTGCTGGGCATGGTGTATATCGCTAATAGCCACATGGCGGTAAAAAACATCCGTGATATTGATAAGTTGAGCAAAGAGGTTAAGGAGTTAAGTTGGGAGTATAAATCTTTAAAAGCAGAGCTGATGTTTAAAAGTAAAATGACAGAAGTGGCTAAAAGGGTGGATACATTAGGTTTGAAAGAGTTGATTGAGCCTCCAAAAAAAATAGTAGTTAGAGTTAAAGAATGAATATTAGGGCAAACATATTACTCAGGGTGTACTTAGCTTTCGGGCTAATTGTGCTTTTTGCGCTTGCCGTTTTCGCTAAGTTATGCGATGTTCAGTTTAGGCAAGGTCATAAATGGGTGGCTATGGCTGATAGTCTGTCAACTAAAGAATTTGAAATTGAAGCTACTCGTGGTAATATCTACTCGGTAGATGGCAGCTTGTTGGCAACATCGGTTCCTGAGTATGAATTAAGGATGGATATGTTTGCAGGTGGTATTCAGGATGATAAGTTGTTTAATTCTAAAGTGGATTCGCTGGCGATGAAACTTGCGGATTTTTTCAAGGATAAAACTGCTAAAGATTATTCTCGTTACCTGCGCAAGGCCAGACAGGATAGTGTCCGCTATTTGTTGATCAAACGTAAGGTTTCCTACCAAGATTTAAAAGTAGTAAGAAGCTTTCCATTATATAACGTAGGGAAATATTCTGGCGGATTAATGGCTATCCAAAAAAACAGAAGAATTTTGCCGTTTAAGGCTTTGGCCGCTCGTACAATTGGCTATAAAAACGAGAATGTAAAAAATGGAGTAGGCCTAGAAGGTGCTTACGGAAACTACATTAATGGGGAAACAGGCAGAAGGCTGATGCAACGCATTAGCGGTGGTGTTTGGATTCCAGTGAACAGTGATGCTGAAGTAGCGCCTAAAGATGGTGCTGATATCATTTCTACTATCGATGTAAATATTCAAGATTTAGCACAAAGTGCTTTGGAGAAACAGTTGATTAAGAGTCAGGCGCACCATGGTTGTGTTATTGTAATGGAGGTTGAAACCGGTGAAATTAGGGCGGTTGCGAACTTCACGAAAGTAGAAGAAGGTGTTTACAAGGAGCAGTTCAATTATGCCATTGCTGGTAATCAAGATCCTGGTTCAACATTTAAGCTAGCTTCTTACATGGCTTTGTTGGAAGATAAAAAGGTAGATACGAATACTTTAATTGGAACGGAGAACTACCGTTTGCCGGGTGGTCATACTATTAAGGATTCACACGGCAGCATTGGTGTGGTGACGGTTAAAAAAGCATTCGAACAATCGTCAAACTCGGCTATTGCACAGTTAGTGAATAACAACTATCGTGATAACCCAATGCAGTTTACCGATCACCTTTATGATTGGCATTTGAATGAGACAACTGGATTGCAAATTCCGGGTGAAGCTAAACCAGTAGTAAAAAATCCAAAGACTTTCAAAAGTTGGAATAAAAATATGACGTTACCGCAAATGGCGTACGGTTACGAAATGCAATTAACGCCATTGAAGATGTTGACGCTATACAATGCTGTTGCCAATAACGGGAAAATGATTGCGCCAATTTTCGTGAGAGAGATCAGGAGGTTGGGAAATCCAATAGAGCAATTTAAGGCGAAGGTAATGAACGAGAAAGTTTGTTCGGACGTAACCTTATCTAAATTAAAGGCGATGCTGGAAGGCGTAGTAAATAATGGTAGCGGAAAGCAAATTGTATACAATCCATTATATAAAATAGCGGGTAAAACTGGTACGGCACAGGTGGCCGATGCCAATTTAGGTTACAAAGCTAAAAGGCAATATCAAGCTTCTTTTGTTGGGTATTTTCCTGCCGATAAGCCTAAGTACTCTATGATTGTGGTAATCAATGATCCTAAAGGTGCCTATTACGGTGCCTTGGTTTCGGGTCCGGTATTTAGGGAAGTGGCAGATAGGATATACGCTAGTGATGTAAATATGTACAACAAAGTGGAAGAACGCTTTGTGGGTAATACCGTAGCGCCTGAAGCTAAAGCGGGACAAAGTAAAGCCACCAAAAAAGTATATAATGCTTTTGGTATTAAAGCACTTTACGCCGCAAAATCTGATTATTTCAATTCTATTGATACCAATAACGGCGTTGCCTACGAAGAGAGTAACCCGGTAAAAGGGGTAATGCCGAATGTAAGTGGTATGGGCTTAAAAGATGCGCTGTACTTACTTGGGAATGCTGGTTTAAAAGCTCGTGTTAAAGGTAGTGGGAAAGTAATAAGCCAATCCATACAAGCGGGAAGTAGAATTGGCAAAGGTTTAATGGTAGATATATTGTTGCAATAAAGAAATGTGATAATTAGCAAATGTGATAATGAGCTTAACAAACACATTATCGAAATAGCTAATTATCCAATTATCAAATTATAAGGAATGAATTTACAAGATTTACTTTACGGTGTTTCAATTAAAAGTATGGTGGGTGTATCTCAAAAGGATATTGCTGCGCTTACTTTTGATTCGCGTACAGTAAATACTGGAACCTTGTTTTTTGCAATTAAAGGCACTGCTGTCGATGGCCATGAGTTCATCAACAAAACTATAGCGGCGGGTGCGTCAGCAGTTGTGTGTGAAACGCTTCCTGCAAGTTTAAATGATGAGGTTACTTATATAGTTGTTGACGATTCGTCTGAAGCTTTGGGTGTAGTGGCTTGCAATTTTTACGGCAATCCATCTGCACAGCTAAAACTAGTAGGGGTTACAGGCACTAATGGAAAAACAACCATCGCAACGTTGCTTTACCAGTTGTTCCGCAAGCTTAACTATGGTACTGGTTTAATATCTACAGTACAAAATCAAATTAATGATACCATAGTTCCAGCCACGCATACTACACCTAATCCGATAGCACTAAATCAGTTGTTGCGGGATATGGTGAATGAAGGCTGTGAATATTGCTTTATGGAAGTAAGTTCACATGCAGTGGCGCAACATCGCATTGCGGGATTAACTTTTGCAGGTGCTGTTTTTTCTAACATCACTCATGATCATTTAGATTTTCATAAAACCTTCGATAATTACATCAAAGCTAAAAAGGGCTTTTTTGACATGTTGCCTAAATCGGCTTTTGCCTTAACCAACACCGATGATAAAAACGGGATGGTAATGTTGCAAAACACCAAGGCTTATAAAAAAACATACGGTCTAAAACAAATGGCCGATTTTAAAGCAAAGGTAATTGAGAATAGGTTTAGCGGTTTGCACTTAGAGGTGGATCAAACTGAAGTCTATTTTAAAATGGTTGGTTCGTTTAACGCTTACAACTTGCTAGCTGCTTATGCTACCGCTGTATTGTTGGAGCAGGATAAAATGAAAGTGCTCACCACCTTAAGCGCATTGTCGGGAGCGGAAGGTAGGTTTGATTACATCGTTTCTAAAACTGGCATTGTAGGTATTGTGGATTATGCGCATACGCCTGATGCAGTTCAAAATGTGTTGAGTACCATTGCTGATATCAGAAAAGGAACCGAACAGGTGATTACCGTGATTGGTTGTGGCGGCGATAGAGATAAAACTAAACGTCCGGTGATGGCTCAGGTAGCTTGTGATTGGAGTGATAAAGTGATTTTAACTTCAGATAATCCACGCACCGAAGATCCGCAGGCAATTATCAAGGATATGGAAGCTGGCGTATCTCCAACTAATCAGCGCAAGGCCATCAGTATTTTAGATAGAAAGGAAGCCATTAAAACTGCTTGTCATTTAGCAAAACCTGGAGATATCATTCTCATAGCAGGAAAAGGACACGAAAAATATCAGGAAGTTAATGGTGTTAGACATCATTTCGACGATAAGGAAATTATTAACGAACAACTAAACCAAATCAGCTAATGTTATATTTATTATTCGAATATCTACATAAAAACTACGATTTCCCGGGATTAAGGTTGTTCCAATACCTTACTTTCCGTTCGTCGTTGTCTATCATTTTGTCGCTGATTATTACCACAGTTTATGGTCGCCGTATCATCGATTACTTGCGTATGAAACAGGTGGGCGAAACAGTAAGGAACTTGGGTTTAGAAGGACAAATGCAAAAACAAGGTACACCTACAATGGGCGGTATCATGATTTTAATGGGAATTTTAATTCCAACCATCTTGTTTGCCAACATCACTAACATTTACGTGATTTTGATGATCATTACCACTTTGTGGATGGGTGCAATTGGTTTCTTGGACGATTATATCAAAGTATTTAGAAAAAATAAAGAAGGTTTAGCTGGCAGATTTAAGGTAGTTGGGCAGGTAGGCTTGGCAATAATTGTAGGTGTTACCATGTATTTCCATCCTAATATTGTAGTACGCCAAACTGTAGATGAAACAGCTAAGGTAGATACCGCTAAAGTGCAAAGTGCAGCGCCAATGGTATTGCGCAAAAAAGGCGAAACTTATTACTACACGCAGGATATCAAGTCGACGAAGACTAATATTCCATTTTATAAAAACAACGAGTTTGATTACGCTAAAGTGGTGAAGTTTTTAGGAGAGGGCTACGAGAAATATGCTTTCATCGTATTTCTAGCTTTTGTAATCATTATTGTAACTGCAGTTTCCAATGGGGCCAATTTAACCGATGGCATCGATGGTTTGGCTACAGGTACTTCGGCCATTATTGGTATAACCCTCGGTATTTTTGCCTACGTTTCTGGTAACACCGTTATCGCGGATTACTTGAATATAATGTACATCCCTAACAGTGGTGAGCTGATCATTTTTGCAGGTGCATTTGTTGGTGCTTGTATCGGGTTCTTATGGTACAACTCTTATCCAGCTCAAATTTTTATGGGAGATACGGGTAGTTTAACTATCGGAGGAATCATTGCGGTTTTTGCCATTATGATTAGAAAAGAGTTACTGATTCCAATTATCTGCGGCGTGTTTTTAATTGAAGTGCTCTCCGTGAGTTTACAAGTTACCTACTTCAAATACACCAAAAAGCGTTTTGGCGAGGGAAGAAGAATCTTCCTAATGTCGCCTTTGCACCACCATTACCAGAAAAAAGGATATCACGAAGCAAAAATTGTTACCCGCTTCTGGATCATTGGAATTTTACTGGCGGTAATTGCCTTTGTAACACTGAAATTAAGATAGAAAGTCGAAAGTAAAAATGCAAAGTTGTAAGTCTGAGCCCGTCAAAGACTAACAAAAAAAGAGAAGATAAAAGGGCGAAAGATTTTTCGCCGCAAAAGAAAAATAAAAAATGAACTCGAATCCTAACATATCGCAAAACGAGACACAGTCGAACCCGGCTGCGGCTACGCGTATGGTAATTTTGGGCGCTGGTGAAAGTGGTGTTGGTGCGGCTAAGCTTGCTCAAAAGCAGGGCTTCGATGTTTTTGTTTCCGATTTTGGTGCCATTGCTGCGGCTTATAAGGCTGATTTGCAAAGCATGAACATCCCTTTTGAAGAAAACCAGCATACTGCAGACTTAATATTAAACGCTACTGAGGTAGTGAAAAGTCCAGGTATCCCTTCAACAGCGCCAATGGTAAAAGCATTGGTTGAAAAAGGTGTGCCTGTAATTTCAGAAATAGAGTTTGCTAAACGATATACTAACGCTAAAACGGTTTGTATTACCGGTTCAAATGGTAAATCAACCACAAGCATGTTGACCTATCACATCCTTAAAAATGCGGGGTTAAATGTTGGATTAGCAGGTAATATAGGTCATAGTTTCGCGGCGCAGGTAGCTGATCAGGATTTTGATTGGTACGTATTGGAGATTTCAAGCTTCATGCTGGATGACATGTACGAGTTTAAAGCCGATATCTCGGTTTTACTGAACATTACTCCTGATCATTTGGACAGGTACGATTACAATATTGCCAACTATGCGGCTTCTAAATTGAGAATTACGCAAAATCAAACAGCAGCTGACACTTTTATTTACTGTGCTGACGATGAAGAAACGCAGAAAATTCTGGCTACAGCTAATATTCAAGCTACTACATACCCCTTTTCTATCCTTCAAAAAATAGATAGAGGTGCCTATTTGGAACAAGATAACATCCACATCAATATTAATTTAAACAACAAACTAACCATGTCAATTTCAGACCTAGCCTTACAAGGCAAGCACAACATTTACAACTCAATGGCCTCGGGCATAGTAGCTAAAGTACTGGAGTTACGCAATGAAACTATCCGCGAAAGCATGGGTAATTTCAAGAACATTGATCATAGGTTGGAGTTTGTGGCTAAAATCAACGATGTAGCTTATATCAATGATTCGAAAGCAACCAACGTTAACTCTACTTGGTATGCATTGGAAAGTGTAAATACAGACGTGGTGTTAATTATGGGCGGTGTAGATAAAGGAAATGACTACACCATGTTGAAAGACTTGGTACGTGGAAAAGTAAAGGCAATTATTTGCTTAGGCAAGGATAACAAACGTATTCACGAAGCTTTTGAAGATGATGTGGAAGTTATTGTGAATACTTTCTCAGCAGAAGAAGCGGTGCAAGTAGCCTATCATTTGGCAAAGAAAGGCAGTACGGTATTGTTGTCTCCGGCTTGTGCCAGCTTTGATTTATTTAAAAATTATGAAGACCGCGGCAATCAGTTTAAAGCGGCAGTGAAAGAACTTTAAAAGTAAAAGCTTAAAAATAGAAAGTACAATCGGTGAAATCATAGCATCTGTGTAGTCAACGAAAAAATCAATAAAAGAAAATGTTTAACATCAACGCACTTCTTGAACGTACTAAAGGCGATCGTTGGATTTGGATCATCATAACACTCCTTTCCATGATCTCCATTATGGTGGTGTACAGTGCCACCGGCGCCATTGCTTATAAAAAGGGTGTTTCAGTTGAAAAGTACCTCTTGTTTAAGCATGTAATTTTTGTATTGCTTGGTGTGGTGATGATTTATATCGCCCACTTGCTGGATTACAAGTACTATGCAGGGATTTCGAAGATTTTGATGATCATAACCATACCACTGTTGTTTTACACAGCAATTTTTGGAGCTAATTTAAACAATGCATCAAGGTGGGTACAAGTACCAATCATTGGACTTACTTTTCAAACGTCCGACTTGGCTAAACTGTCTTTGATCACTTTTCTAGCCAGAATGTTAACTCGTAAGCAAGAAAATATCAAAGATGTAAAAAATGCCTTTTTGCCTATTATGGGCTCTGTGGTTGTGGTTTTTGGACTAATTGCTTGGGCAAATTTATCAACGGGTTTGATGTTGTTTGGCGTAAGTATCCTTTTGTTAATTATTGGTCGTATCAGCATCAAGCAAATAGCAATGGTATGTGCTGCAGGTGCGGTAATGTTAACTTTACTCATATTTATTGGCCCAAGGGCCGATACTTGGCAGTCTCGTATTAAAACTTTTATGCATCCTGAAAAACAGGATTCAGATAAAACATATCAATCTGATCACTCAAAAATTGCGCTGGCTACAGGAGGCGTATTAGGCAAAGGGCCGGGCAATAGTACCGAAAGAAACTTCTTACCGCATCCATATTCCGATTTTATTTTCGCCATTATTATTGAGGAATATGGAACGGTGGGCGGTTTAGTAGTGATCATTTTGTACCTCACCTTATTGTACCGGTGTGTGCTCATTGTAAATCGAAGTCCCAAGGCTTTTGGGGCATTGCTGGCAGCCGGATTGAGTTTTAGCTTAACCATTCAGGCTTTCGCTAACATGGCTGTTGCAGTAGGTTTAGGCCCAGTTACCGGAGTGCCGTTGCCATTGGTAAGTATGGGTGGTACCTCCATGATTTTTACAAGTATCGCCTTTGGCATTATTTTAAGCGTAAGCCGCGATGTGGAGGAGAAAAGCAGCGGGGTAAAAAAAGAGGATAAAGTAATTGTAGGAGAAATACCAGCGATGGCGTAATTAATTAGCTAATGTTATGATTAGCTGATTAGATAATTAAAAATAAAAAATAGAGACGAGGGGAATTAGCTGATTAGCTAATCAACCAATTATCAAATTAAACACATGAATAATTTCCCAAAAATTATCATATCTGGTGGTGGCACTGGCGGGCATATTTTCCCCGCCGTTGCTATTGCTAATGCCTTAAAAGCAATTTCCCCGCAGTGCGAGATTTTGTTTGTTGGGGCAGAAGGGCGCATGGAAATGGAGAAAGTTCCGGCGGCTGGATATCAAATTGTGGGACTAAATATCAGTGGTATTCAACGAGGTTCAATTTTTAAAAACCTTGGGCTACCATTTAAGGTTATAGGAAGTGTGCGCAAAGCGATGCAATTAATTGCCGATTTTAAACCTAACGCTGTAGTTGGGGTTGGTGGCTATGCTTCTGGTCCTTTGCTTTATGCCGCATCGCTAAAAAACATACCTTACTTGATTCAAGAGCAAAATTCATACGCCGGTGTTACTAATAAATTGTTGAGCAAAAAGGCTTCAAAAATTTGCGTAGCATTTGATGGAATGGAAGCATTTTTCCCAGCGGACAGAATTTTAAAAACTGGAAATCCGGTACGGAAAAACATTGTAAGCATTGAAGGGCGTAGACATGCTGGTGCTGAGCTTTTAAAGCTTGATCCGTTGAAAAAAACCATTTTGGTTACCGGCGGGAGTTTAGGTGCGGGAACACTTAATAAAGCGATAGAAAAGCATCTAGGTGAAATCATCGCACAAGATGTGCAGGTAATTTGGCAAACTGGAAAATTCTACTACAAAGGCATCGTAGAGCGGTTAGGTGAAAATTTCCACCCTAACGTACGTGTGTTAGAGTTTTTGAACCAAATGGATTTAGCTTATGCAGCTTCTGACGTGATTATCTCAAGGGCTGGTGCGGGTACCATTGCAGAGCTTTGCCTTATTAAGAAGCCGGTAATTTTAGTGCCATCGCCAAATGTAGCAGAAGATCACCAAACCAAAAATGCCTTAGCATTGGTAAAAGAAAACGCAGCTATTTTAATCGCAGATGCAGCGGCAGAGAATACTTTGGTAGCGCAAGCATTAGCATTGCTAAATGATAAAGAAAAATCAGCAATGCTGAGTGAAAATATAGGTAAAATGGCTTTTGCTGACGCTGATGAAGTAATTGCGAAAGAAGTGTTGAAACTAATAAGCCCCTAAATCCCCTAAGGGGACTTTTGGAGCAAATGTAAAATTAAAAGTCAGATTTCCAATTTAGGAAAGTTGAAAGGATAAAAAAACAATAAAGAAAAACCATTGCTAAAAGCTATTCTCTCCCTTTTGGGGAGAGATGCCAAAGGCAGAGAGGGGCCAACATGGAATTATCAAATATCAATAGGGTTTATTTTGTAGGCATAGGGGGTATAGGCATGAGTGCACTTGCTCGTTATTTTGCAAAGCGTGGCTGCGTAGTTTGCGGCTATGATAAAACTCGTACTGCTTTAACCGCACAGTTGGAGCAAGAAGGTATTTTAATTTCGTTTTTGGATGAAGAAGAAACTATTCCCGTAGCGTTCAGAGAAAAATACGATGATACGTTGGTAGTTTACACGCCTGCTATCCCTAAAAATGCCCAAATCCTTAACTTTTTCCAAAGTAAGGGGTTTGATTTGAAAAAACGGTCGCAGGTGCTAGGCATTATTAGCGAAGGCATGTATTGTGTAGCTGTGGCGGGTACGCATGGTAAAACAACAACCTCCTCTATGGTTGCACATATTTTAACTGATACGGGTTTTGGATGCACTGCCTTTTTAGGTGGCATCACCACAAATTATCAAAGCAATGTACTGTACGGTAAAAATAATGTCGTAGTGGTAGAAGCTGACGAATATGATCGTTCGTTCCTTACCCTTCATCCAGATGCTGCTGTGATTACGTCAATGGATGCCGACCATTTGGATATTTATGGTGATGAGAGCCATTTGCATGAGTCATTTAATTTGTTTGCTGCTCAACTTAAACCGGAAGGTCGTTTGTTTATTAAAGATGGTCTGCCAGTAGCGGGAATAACCTACAGCGCAAGCGGCAGTGCTGCCATTAATGCTCAAAACATTAGGGTGCAAGATGGTTGTTTTGTGTTTGATTTTGAGGATGGCTACACTACCATTAAAGATTTGAAATTGGCAATGCCTGGTAAGCACAACGTGGAAAATGCCACTGCTGCTATTGGAGTGGCCTTGAGCTTGGGCATCCATCCAAATAGTGTGAAGAAAGCAGTAGCTAGCTTTAAAGGGGTAAAACGTAGGTTCGAAACCATTGTAAAGAATGATCAGCACATTTATATTGATGATTATGCACATCATCCTGAAGAGTTAAAAGCATGTTTTGATGCAGTTAGGCAGTTGTATCCTGAAAAGAAACTAACGGTAATTTTTCAGCCACATTTATTTAGTCGCACCCGTGATTTTATAAACGAGTTTGCAACGGTGCTAAGTACGGTTGATGAACTAGTGTTGTTAGATATTTATCCCGCAAGAGAGTTGCCTATAGAAGGTATCACCTCACAATTATTGTTGGATAAAATCACAATTGAAAATAAACAGATTTGCGGAAAAGATTTAGCAGTAAAACTGATAGAAGATAAAAATCCAGAGTTACTGGTAACAGTTGGTGCTGGCGATATTGATACCTTAATTGAACCATTAAAAAATACTTTAAACCATGCTTAAGAGAATTAACTGGAAAGCTATTTTTAAAGTCTTCGCTTGGCTAACCTGCTTAGCGGGAGTGGTGGTATTAATGAGTTTTATCGGTGTTAAAAAGCATACGGTAAAGTGTGCTAAAATTGAAATATTAATTCCCGGAGCGGATAACTTTATTGAAATAGAGGAAATTGATGCCATTTTAAAACAAAATCAAGGTGATTTAATAGGAAGAAATTTAGAAGGCATCAACCTGCATGATATTGAAAAAAGCATCGCAGCAAATCCGTACATCGGCTTTGTTAAAGTTTATGCCGACATGAACGGTACAGTTTTCATTGAGGTAAAACAGCGCCAGCCTATTTTAAGGATTTTGAACGCCGGCGGTCAGGATTATTATGTAGATAGCGACGGCTTGAAAATGCCTGTTTCGCCAAACTTTACCGCTAATGTTTTAGTAGCCTCGGGTAATATTTTGGAGGGTTTTAACGGTAGGGTTGATACGTTGATGACCGGCATAGCAAAAGATTTGTATCAAACAGCCGCGTTTGTAAAAAAGGATACATTATGGGATGCGCAAATTGAGCAGTTGTACGTAAACGAAAAAAATGATATCGAGATGGTACCTAGAGTGGGAAACCAGCGCATCATTTTAGGAAACGCAAAAGACATTAATATTAAGATGGAAAATTTGCTGGCTTTTTATAAGCAAGCAATGCCAAAAGTGGGCTGGAACGCTTACCGATCTATCAATTTGAAATACGTTAACCAAATTGTGTGCGAAAAACGTGACTCGTTAGCGATAAAGAAAATAGAAAAATCAGTAGTGCCTGATTCGGTGGTGCAACAACAACAGGCCATCAACGCTGAAGTGAAAGCTGCTATACAGGATGAGATTGATAAAGCCACTCAAACGCAGGCCGCCGGTGATACTAAAAACACAAAAGCGGAAACTGCACCGGTAAAGACCGACACTAAAAAAGTAGATAAAGCTAAAACAACAAATACCGTTGATGCTGCGAAGAAAACAGAGGTGAAAAAGGAAAAAGACAAGGAAGCAGCTAAACCGAAAACGGTGCAGAAAACGGCTACCAAAGAGAAAGACAACAAGAAAACGAACAGATAATATCAAACTCAACAATAAATAAAATGGTTATGGGCAAAGAAAAAACTACCATTCAATCACCAATCGTAGTAGGTTTAGACATTGGTACTACCAAGATCTGCGTAATTGTGGGCCGCAGAACAAATCATGGTAAAATAGAAGTTTTAGGTATTGGCAAAGCCGAATCAGCGGGTGTAACTCGTGGTGTGGTTTCCAATATTCAAAAAACGGTGCAGGGTATTAACGCAGCAGTTGAAATTGCTAGCGCACAATCAAATGTTGAGATACGCGTTGTAAACGTAGGTATTGCTGGGCAGCATATCAAAAGTTTGCAGCATCGCGGTATTTTAACCCGCAGAGAATTAAATAACGAAATCAGCAAGAAAGATATCGACAAGTTAATTGATGATATGTTCAAATTGGTGATGCCTCCAGGCGAAGAGATTATCCATGTTTTGCCGCAGGAGTTCACTATTGATAACGAGCCAGGTATTAAAGACCCGGTAGGTATGGCTGGCGTACGTTTGGAAGCTAACTTCCACATCATCTCTGGTCAGGTAACTGCCGTTAAAAATATCATGCGCTGCGTTACAAACGCAGGTTTGCAAACTCAAGAGTTGATATTGGAGCCACTTGCTTCTTCTGAATCGGTGTTGAGCGAGGAAGAAAAAGAAGCAGGAGTGTGCTTAGTTGATATTGGTGGTGGTACCACTGATGTGGCTATTTTCCACGAAGGCATCATTCGCCATACGGCAGTAATCCCTTTTGGAGGTAACAGCGTAACGGAAGATATCAGAGAAGGTTGTTCTGTAATGCGCAACCAAGCTGAATTGTTAAAAACTCGCTTTGGGTCGGCCCTACCTGAAGAGAACAAAGAGAATGAAATTATCTGCGTTCCAGGTTTGCGTGGTCGTGAGCCAAAGGAAATTTCGGTAAAAAACCTTGCCTATATCATCCACGCCCGTATGGAAGAGATCATGGAGCATGTGTATTACGAAATTAAATCATCAGGCTACGAAAAACGCTTAATTGGTGGTGTAGTAATTACTGGTGGCGGTGCTTTATTGAAACACCTTAGCCAAATGGTAGAATATGTAACAGGTTTAGATTGCCGCGTGGGATATCCTAACGAGCATTTGTCTAAATACGAGGAAATGCCTAAAAACATTTACGACGATTTGAAGAGCCCAATGTACGCTACTTCGGTAGGTTTGTTGATTAAAGGTATTCAAAAAGCCGAAGAAATGTTGGAGGAAATGAAGCAACCTGGCGTATTTATTGAAAAACCTAAAGAAGTAAAAGAGAAAGCAAAACGCATTGGTTTATTCGATAAATTACTAGGAAAAGCTACCGAGTTTATCAAAGATGATATGAACGTTAGCGACGAAGATTACATCAGGTAGTAATATTTTTCCACATTTTGGGAATTTTCCACATTCTTAACACTTGTGGAAAACGACTGTTAAAAAAGTGTTAATATTACAAAAGGAATGAACAGCATAAATTAAAATTTTAAACTACTGATTCATAACGATATGAAGTTCGAAATGTTAAAAGATAAATCTTCAATCATCAAGGTAATTGGTGTTGGAGGCGGTGGAGGTAATGCGGTAAACCACATGTACCGTCAAGGAATTACTGGTGTAGACTTTATCATTTGTAATACTGATGCACAAGCGTTGGAGTCGAGTCCAATTCCTAACAAGGTACAGTTGGGCGCTAGCTTAACCGAAGGTATGGGCGCTGGTTCTATTCCTGAAGTGGGTAAAAATTCCGCCATCGAAAATATTGAAGATATCAAAACCATGTTGGGTAGCACTACCAAAATGCTTTTCATTACCGCAGGTATGGGAGGTGGTACTGGTACAGGTGCAAGTCCAATTATTGCTAAAGCAGCGAAAGAGTTAGATATATTAACAGTAGCAATTATCACTACGCCTTTTTCTTTCGAAGGTAAAAGACGTAAAATGCAAGCTGATGATGGTTTAGAAGAGCTTAAAAAATATGTAGATTCTTATCTGGTAATTTCCAACGATAGGTTACGTGAAATTTTTGGCAACTTAACCTTGGGTTCGGCTTTTGCCCAAGCAGATGATATTTTAACAACTGCAGCTAAAGGTATTGCGGAGATCATTACAGTGCCAGGCTATATCAACGTCGATTTCAAAGATGTGAAAACTGTAATGAGAGAAAGTGGTGTTTGTATCATGGGTAGCTACGCTGCTGATGGTGATAACCGTGCTCTTGCTGCAGTAGAAGGTGCATTAGCATCTCCATTATTGAAGGATAACGAAATTGAAGGTGCAAGGTATATCTTGTTAAACATCAGTTCTGGTGTAAAAGAGGTAACCATGGATGAGGTTTCTATCATTACGGATTATATTCAGGATAAAGCTGGTTTAAGTGCCGACTTAATTTGGGGTAACTGTATCGATGAAAACTTGGACGAAAAAATTTCAGTAACCATTATTGCTACAGGTTTTCAAACTACTGAGCAGCGTGAAAAAGATAAACAGAACGTTAAAAAGATTTCTTTGTTAACTCCTGAAGAAGCTCCATTGGTTAAACCAGTAGAGCCAGTTAACTCTTTCATTACGCCTAAAGAAACTCCAGTAAGTAATGAACCAGTGTTGAAAGTACAGCCAGAGGAAGCTAAACAACCTGATTTATTTGGTGATTTGTTTAATATCGCTAAACCTGCCCCTGTGGCTTCAGCTCCTGCACCAGCTCAGGAAGATAATGGTATGGTTTTCCATCATTTAGTAGAGGAAACACCTGTTCAAGAAGAGCCTAAACAAGCAGAAGAGCCTGCTTTTGAATTTGAAGTGAAAGTTGCTGAAACAGAATTTGTTTTTGAAACACCAATTGCAACGGTACAGGAAGATGTAGTTGAGCAAAAACCTGTGGTGCAAATGCCTGCTCAAATGCCAGTAGAGCCTTTTAGTGCTGATCAGGATAAAACCGACGAATCTATTGAAGAGCAACTGAGAAAGTCGAAAGAACGAATTTTGAGGTTGAAAGACTTGAGCATGAAGTTGAGAACAACCAACGGTTTGCAAGAGCTGGAAAATGTGCCTGCTTACCAACGTAAACAAATGCAATTGCAACAAATTCAGCATTCATCGGAGTCTCAAGTTTCAAGATTTACATTAACTAATGATGAAGATGGAGAAACTGGAATTAGACCTAATAACTCTTTTTTACACGATAATGTGGATTAATAAAAAAATTAAATAATGTTAAAGCCTTGGCAATACGTGTTGTCAAGGCTTTTTCTATATAGTAACAGGGCTAATGGGTTGCCAAATAGCGATTTTAACCGTAAATTTGCCGAATTAACAATACAATAACACTTACATATAATAATAAAAACATTGGATATTTTTGATAAAGTAGCAAAACGCATGGGCCCAATTGGTCAACACCAAAGCTGGTCTCATGGTTATTTTTCTTTTCCAAAATTAGAGGGAGAGATAGCGCCTCACATGAAATTTAATGGTAAGGAGCACTTGGTTTGGAGCTTAAATAACTATTTGGGCCTAGCTAATCATCCAGAAGTTAGAAAAGCGGATGAGCAAGGTGCTGCTGAGTTTGGTATGGCCTACCCAATGGGTGCCAGAATGATGTCGGGAAACTCTAAATATCACGAACAGTTAGAGCAAGACCTAGCCAGCTTTGTAGGTAAAGAAGATGCTTTTCTATTGAATTTTGGCTATCAAGGCATGGTGTCTATTATTGATGCCTTACTGGATAGAAATGATGTTGTAGTTTACGATGGAGAGTCTCACGCTTGTATATTAGATGGTTTGCGCTTACACATGGGCAAACGTTTTGTTTATAAGCATAACAACGTAGAAGATGCTCGCAAACAACTGCAAAGGGCAACAAAACTGGTTGAACAAACTGGTGGAGGTATCCTGTTAATTACTGAAGGTGTTTTTGGTATGTCTGGTGCTCAAGGTAAACTTAAAGAATTAATCGATTTAAAGAAAGAGTTCGATTTCCGCTTGCTGATTGACGATGCGCATGGTTTTGGAACAATGGGCCCAACGGGTGCAGGTACTCATGAAGCACAAAATTGCATTGATGGGGTAGATGTTTACTTCGCTACTTTCGCTAAGTCAATGGCAGGTATTGGTGCATTTGTAGCGTCTACCAAGCAACTTACCGACTATTTTAGATATAACATGCGTTCGCAAACTTTTGCAAAAGCCTTACCTATGCCAATGGTAATTGGTTTGATGAAACGTTTGGAGTTGCTTAAAAATAATCCAGAATTGCGTGAAAAACTTTGGACAGTAGCTTTAGCACTGCAAAATGGTTTACGCGAACGCGGTTTTGATATAGGCGTTACAGATACTGTAGTAACTCCCGTGTTTTTAAAAGGAGAATTGCTGGAAGCTACGGCTTTAACCCGCGACTTGAGAGAAAATTATGGCATTTTTTGCTCTATTGTGGTTTATCCGGTTATTCCTAAAGGACATATTGAATTAAGATTAATACCTACAGCGGTACATACTTTGGATGATGTTCAGCGCACTTTGGATGCTTTTAGCGAAGTGGCTGAAAAACTGAAAAGTGGTTATTATCAGCAAAATAAGTTTTCTTCTGCTGAGTAGCATAGCATAGCAAAATCCCGTTGGAAACATCGGGATTTTTTTGTTAATATTTGATTTCCAGTATTTTGCTGTTTATAAATGCGGCTTTTGTGGAAAAAAAACGCATAAACCTGTATTTTTTATTTCTACAAAAATTTTTTTATTAAAATAAACCTCTTACATTAGTAACAGAGTATTAATCAAAACCTTAAAAACTAATAGGAGTATTTTAAAAATGAAAAAATTTGCTGAAGTAAAAGCACTAGTAGCAGCTTTGGAAGCTGATGTGGACAAATTTTACAACAAATCTAACAGCGCTGCTGGAACTCGTGTACGTAAAGGAATGCAAGACTTGAAAAACTTAGCTCAAAGCATCCGTTTAGAAGTACAAGAAACTAAAAACAAAGCTTAATTAAACGCATTGTGAACAAAAAAGCACCTCTGACCAAGGTGCTTTTTTTATTTAGTTGATTTTTAGAAAAATCTGTAGTCGTCTTTGTAAGCGCCTTCCTGAAATTTAACCAGCTTCTGCTTTTCAAATAAGAAGAATTTGTAAGCTTCTGTAACTTCATTATACGTTCTATAGATTACTACGCCATTTTGGTCGCCGTAAACTTTTGTCGCGTAACGGTTAAGGTGCTTGAATTCACTCTCTTCCATGCCCAGTGTAAACTTTGGTTCGTAGAGTTGCGTAATGTTACAGCTCATTGTGCCTAGCACAATAAGGATAAATAATAATTTTTTCATTTGTGTGTTTTTGTGTGTATGCTAGTTCAAGCAATTCTCATGCCTGCATCTTACATTTTCCTGACAAATGATGTAACATTATAATGTGTTTTACCATAGTTGAGAATAATAATGATATTTTTCTTGTAGGTCAACTCGGAAAGCTATGAGAGTTAATTTTGTATAGCTAAGAAATATGCAAAAAAGCCCCGACTGATATTCAATCGAGGCCATAAGTATGTTTTTTAGCTCAGTTATGCTAGTTGCTTCAATTGTTCTGCAATGGCGGTATCAAGTTCTTTACTCGCTTTAACTAATGGCAAGCGAACGTCGTCGCCGCAAATGCCAAGTTGCCTTAATGCGGCCTTTACACCTACCGGATTGCCCTCCGCAAAGCATAGTCTAGTAAACTCAATCAAACTTAAGTGCGCCGGAGCTGCTTTCGCAAACTCACCGTTAAGGCAAAGTCTAATCATGTCCGAAAATTGCTTAGGTAGTGCATTGCCAATTACCGAAATTACACCAACCGCTCCAATGGACATCATCGGCATTGCTACCGGGTCATCCCCAGAAATCAACATGAAATCCTCAGGTTTATCTCTCATGATCTGGTTAAATTGATCAAAAGATGCAGCTGCGTCTTTTACACCAATTAAATTTTTAAAATCATGCGCTAGGCTGCAGGTGGTTTCGGGTGTCATACTAATTCCTGTTCTACTAGGAACATTGTATAACAAAATAGGTAGTGTACTCATTTCACTAAGGTATTTGTAATGCTGGTAAATACCTTCTTGGTTTGGTTTGTTGTAATACGGACTAACCGAAAGAATGGCGCTGTACGCATTACTTTCAAATGTTCTGATGTCTTCGGCTACGCCTAAGGTATCATTGCCGCCAATTCCCGCTACAAGTGGCAAGCGTCCGTTGTTAATTTCAGCGGTAAAATCCCACACCTTCTTCTTCTCATCCTTGCTTAATGTGGCAGTTTCGCCAGTTGTACCTAAAGATACGAGGTATTCTACGCCTCCATCAACCAAGTGATTGATCAGGTTTTTTAGGCCTTGATAATCTACTGAGCCATCAGTGTTGAAAGGTGTGACCAATGCTACACCTGTTCCGTGAAATTTGTTCATTATGTTATTAATTATTAATTTTTGAATGATAGCATGACTGAGTTTGGCACTTAGGTTAGCTCTTCATTTTATCATTTTATAATTCTCTCATTCAATCATTTTCGTTAATTCTTCTTCACTAATCAATTTGATATTGAGCTTGGTTGCCTTTTCAAGTTTGGAAGGTCCCATATTATCCCCTGCTACTAAAAAATCCAATTTAGCTGAAATACTACTTAAGATTTTTCCCCCATTTTCTTCTATCAAGTTCTTTAGTTCGTCTCTGCTATATTTTTCGAAAACGCCCGAAATTACAAATGTTTTTCCATTTAATTTATCGCTTTGAGCCTTATTTACAGATTCTTTTACTTCAAAGCATAAACCTGCATTCTTTAGTTCGGTTATCTGCAAAATGTTGCTGTTTTGTGCGAAGTATTCGTGAATGCTTTCTGCTATGCGCACTCCAATTTCATCAATAGCGGTCAATTCTTCTAAACTAGCATTGGCTAAATTGTCGATATTTTTTACTGCTTTAGCTAGTTTCTTAGCCACTGTTTCGCCAACATATCTAATGCCTAATCCAAAAAGTACCTTCTCGAAAGGCATTTGCTTAGATTTTTCGATGCCGTTAAGCATATTGTCTATTGATTTTTCGCCAAACCGCTCAATTGCTTTTAGTTCATCTGCTTTTTGATGTAATTGATATAAATCACTGATGTGCCTTACCAGTCCGCGTTTGTAGAAAGTTTCAATGGTTTCATCTCCTAATCCATCAATGTTCATTGCTTTGCGACCAATGAAATGTTGTATTTTTCCTACAATTTGAGGGCCACAACCTTCATCATTAGTGCAGTAATAAGCAGCCTCACCCTCTCTTCTTACTAGCGCAGTGCCACATTCAGGACAGTTCTTAATGAAATGTATTGGCTGTGCATCCGCTTTTCTGAGCGACAAGTTTACTTGTATAATTTTAGGAATGATTTCACCACCTTTCTCCACCATTACGGTATCACCCTCGTGAAGGTCTAAACGAGCAATTTCGTCGGCATTGTGCAAAGTTGCACGCTTAACGGTGGTGCCTGCTAATACCACAGGCTTTAAGTTGGCCACTGGAGTTACCGCACCCGTACGACCGACCTGATAGGTTACTTTTTCCAGTACAGTTTGAACTTCTGCCGCCTTATATTTGTAAGATATAGCCCAGCGAGGTGATTTTGCTGTAAATCCAAGCTCTTGCTGCTGGCCGTAGCTATTCACCTTAATTACGATGCCATCGATATCGTAGCTTAACTTAAAGCGTTGCGTATCCCAGTAGTGTATAAAATCCAATACTTCATCAATACTACTTGCTAGCTTGGTATGTTCGCAAACGTGAAAGCCCCAATTTTTAACTGCTTCCAGGCTTTCCCAATGTGTTTTAAAGATTTGTTTATCTGTGTATAAACCATAAAGAAAGCAATCTAAAGGTCGTTTTTTTACTTCCTTTGAGTCTTGCATTTTTACAGTACCCGCTGCAAAATTTCTTGGGTTGGCGTAAGGAACTTCCCCTAATTCTTCACGTTCGCGATTGAGCCGTTCAAACGCAGCCCGGTGCATAAAAACTTCTCCTCTAATTTCAAAGGTTTCGGGTATATCGTTTCCTTTTACATGATGAGGTATAGAATGTATAGTTTTAATGTTGGCAGTTACATCATCGCCTTGTGTACCATCGCCGCGTGTTACTGCTCTTACCAGTTTACCGTTCTCGTAGGTGATGCTCATGGATAAGCCATCGAATTTGAGCTCGCAAACATATTCGAAATTATCGCCAATAGCCTTGCGTACGCGTTCGTCGAAATCACGTAAATCTTGTTCGCTGTAAGTGTTCCCTAAGGACAACATGGGCCATTTATGGCGAACGGTGTTGAATGTTTTGGTAATATCTCCGCCTACTTTTTGAGTAGGAGAGTTGGGGTCTGCAAATTCTGGATATTCTTTTTCCAATTTGACCAATTCTTCAAGTTTTTTGTCGAATTCATAGTCGCCGATGGTTGGCATAGCCAAAACATAGTAGTTGTAGGTGTGTTGGTTGAGCTCTGCAACCAAGGCATCCATTTGTTCTTTAACTGAAAATAGAGACATAGAGCGAAGATAAGGTTTAGTAAAATTGTTTAATGGTAAAATTTGATAAATTGTTTGGAGTAGGATGGCTTTAAAACTAAATTGTTTAATACGAAATAGACATTAATGAGGCGTCTCCAGAAATGGGTTTAGCATTGTTAAAACGTCAATATTTTAATGTTAGGAGCGTAAGTGGAGAGCGCTGGGTATACCTTAGCGGGACGATCAACTAAGGATAGCAATAGCTTTTAATTAGTGCATTAATTTGACAAACCTGTAGCAAGTTGAATAATAGGATGATTGGCTTTGACAGACCTATACCAAATTGAATAGCGGTTTGTTAAAGTTCCTAGTAGCAACAGTGTTTGTGATTTAAACCTGATAATAGCGGAAATACTTTTTGTGTTTAATGTATCATTGTGAGCATAGCGTAGTGCAGCAATAGATTCCTTATTCCTTGGAATGACAAATGAACTAAACAAAAAGATTGCAGCGTATAGCGGGGCTTTCGGAAGCGAAGTATTGCTGCATTTGCTTTTCAAATAGTTCAAAGCTTGGCTGTCAATTTATTAGCCTTAATTGTTAAAAACTTCTCTCGTAAAAATGGGCTTCAAACCTTATATTTACGCATCCCAAAAACTTTTTTTACCACATGAGTGAAGAACTGGACGATTTAAACGAAACCAACTTGCCTGAAGAGCAGGAAAGCAAACAGAAAGTAATTCCTATTAATGGACTGTACGAAAATTGGTTTTTAGACTACGCTTCGTACGTAATTTTGGACAGGGCTGTTCCGCACATTAATGATGGTTTTAAACCTGTGCAACGGAGGATCATGCACTCGTTGAAAGAAATGGACGATGGACGTTTCAACAAAGCCGCAAATGTGATTGGGAACACCATGAAATACCACCCGCATGGGGATGCCTCGATTGGGGATGCGATGGTACAAATTGGTCAGAAAGATTTGTTGATTGATTGCCAGGGCAACTGGGGCGATCCAGTTACAGGTGATAGTGCTGCTGCGCCTCGTTATATTGAAGCCCGACTTTCGAAATTTGCTAACGATGTAGTTTTTAATCCAGACACCACTGTTTGGCAACTGAGCTATGATGGGCGTAACAACGAACCGCTTACCCTGCCAGTAAAGTTTCCATTGCTATTGGCGCAAGGTGCCGAAGGTATTGCGGTAGGTTTGGCCACCAAGATTATGCCCCACAACTTTAATGAGTTGCTGGATGCATCAATTGAAATTTTAAAAGGAAATCCTTCTAACATACTTCCCGATTTTTTTACTGGCGGTATGGCCGATTTTTCGAATTATAACGAAGGCCAGCGTGGAGGTAAAATTAGGGTAAGGGCTAAGATTTTAGAACGCGATAAACGTACGTTAGTTATTACCGAAATTCCTTATAGTACCACTACAGGATCATTGATTGACAGTATTTTAGCTGCAAATGATAAGGGTAAAATTAAAATCAAAAAAATTGAGGATAATACGGCTGCAAATGTTGAAATTGTAGTGCATTTGGCGCCGGGTATTTCGCCAGATGTTACGATTGATGCGCTATATGCGTTTACCAACTGCGAGGTATCAATATCGCCCAATACTTGCGTAATTAAAGAAGACAAGCCACACTTTTTAAGTGTAAACGATATTTTAGAGCAGAACACAAAGTTTACCAAGGCCTTGTTGAAGCAGGAACTTGAAATACGTTTGCATGAATTGCAGGAAAAGGTGTTTTTTAGCTCGCTACTTAAGATTTTTATTCAAGAGGGGATGTACAAAAATCCGGAATATGAAAATTCTGGAGATTTTGATACTGTTGTAACCGTGTTGCATCGTTTGTTTGAGCCATTTAAGCCATCGCTATATCGTGAAATTCAGCCAGAGGACTTTAAGAAATTGATTGATAAGCCAATGAGTAGCATCACCCGTTTTGATGTGAAAAAGGCTGATGAGATGATGAAGTCGTTGGAGGATGAGATGAAAGTGGTTAGAGGCCACTTACGCCATTTGACCGACTACGCCATTGCTTGGTTTGAAAAAATTAAAGCCAAATACGGAAAAGGTAGGGAACGTAAAACCGAGATTAGATTATTTGATAGGGTAGAAGCTGCTAAGGTAGCCTTGGCAAATGTGAAATTGTACATGAACCGTGAAGACGGTTTTATTGGTACAGGCTTAAAGAAGGATGAATATATTGGCGATTGCTCTGATATTGATGAAATTATAGTTTTCCGTGAGGATGGTAGGTTTATTGTGACAAAGGTTGCGGATAAAACTTTTGTTGGCAAACACATTATTCATGCTCAAGTATTTAAAAAAGGCGATGAGCGTACCGTGTACAACATGATTTACAAAGACGGTGGAAGTGGGATCAGCTACATCAAGCGTTTTTCGGTATTAGGTGTTACACGTGACAAGGAATATGATTTAACTAAAGGCACCAAAGGATCAAAGGTTTTGTATTTTACAGCCAACCCGAATGGTGAGGCCGAGGTAGTTAATGTGCAGCTGAAACCACATTCTAAGCTCAAGAAACTGAGTATAGATATTGATTTTGCTAATGTTGCCATTAAAGGTAGGGCATCAATGGGGAATATTGTAGTGAAATTCCCTATCAAAAAGGTCTTGCTCAAAACTAAAGGCGTGTCTACTTTGGCGGGTATTAAAATTTGGTACGATGATATTTTAAAACGTCTAAATGTTGATGGTAGAGGCAAGTATTTGGGTGAGTTTGACGGTGACGATAAAATTCTTCAAGTGTATGCTAATGGTACTTATGAACTTAGCACCTTTGAGCTGAGCAACCACTTTGATGAAGGCATTGTTTTAATGCAGAAGTTTAACCCTGAGCAGGTATTTGGTGCAGTGCACTATGACGGAAAAGCTAAAAATTATTTCGTAAAACGATTTGCTTTTGAGGTGCAGCCAGTTGGAAAGGTAGTGAGTTTTATCAGTGAAGAAAATGGTTCGAAACTTGTTTTAATTACAGGTAAAACTGATGCTAAACTGACTGTTGACGTGGAGAAGGGGAAGACTAAAACGCCCGAAACTTTAGAGCTTGAATTGGCTGGTTTGATTGACGTTAAGGGTTGGAAAGCCAATGGAAACCGATTGACGCCGCATGTGGTGAAACAGGTGGCTTTAGTGGATGCTGAGTTGGAAATAGGGATTCCTGAAGTGATAGCCGATGAGGAGACGGACGGAGCAGAAGTTGTTGACGATGTTGCGACTGAGGATATGCAAGAAGTATCGGACGAGGCAGGTTCAACTGAGGTGCCATTGGAAGCTCAAAAGCCCAAGCCCTCGTTCAAATCGGCGGCTAAGCCTTTAGTGATAGAGGAGGAGCCAGCTAAGGAACCTAATGAAGAAAAACCTACCGAGCCAGCCGAACCTCAGGTTCAGAAGAAAAAGATTTCCTTTGAGATTACTAATCCGGGAGATATCAAAATAGATGATAAAGGACAGGGATCGTTGTTTTAATCTTTGTTGATATGAGCCTTACGAATTTTAAAAGGGGCGCTATAGTTTAAATTAATGTACGTATGAATAAATTATTAGTATTGGTTTTTTTCCTTCATTTTATGAGCTTCTTTTCACAGGCTCAACATGCAAAGGTTGACAGTTTGCTGAACAAATGGAAAGAATCTTATAATAAACAAGACTACGAGAAGTCGTATGCACTATATGCTTCTTTTTATAAAGATAAAGTGGACTTGGGAAAATTTACTAAAAGTTTAAACTCCATTTTCCAGTTAATGGGCCCGATAAAGTCTTTTAAATATGTCTCTTTCAACGGTCAGTATTATAAGTATCTTTTTTTTGGTCAAAATGCTGTGGAAGCAGACGTGATTATTGTTGTTGACGTAGATAATAAATTCCGCTACCTAAATTTCGAAGCAATCGGAGGAAAAGGTGATCCTCCACCGATAGGAAAAATGGATTAGGATTTATTCTTTATCCGAAAGCAAATTACATATATTTGCCTTAACTCAAAGGGGTGCTTGCAACATCTAATATTTGGCAGGCTGAGATTATACCCATTTTGGAGGTTTAAGCTAAAAGGCTAAAGGTGTAGGTTTTTCCTAATACCTTACACCTAAAACCTTATACCTCTCAAAAGCACCTGATGCGGATAATACCGACGTAGGGATTAATTTAGAGGTTAACTAATTACTGTTTCGCCCTGAAAGCAGTTTTTCAATTGATTTTTTATCGCCTTTGGGCTTTTAATTATTGAGAAATGCAGTTTCAGGAATATTTTAGTTTATTTATTGAACAAATTAAGGCGACTAGCTATTTAGAGTGGATTGCGGTTGCTTTTGGCGTTACAGAGGTAATGCTAGCTAAAAGAAATAACATTTTACTTTATCCAGCCGGTATTATTGGTATTTTACTTTCTCTGTATTTAAAACTAAAAGTGCGCCTATATGCCGAAAGTTTGCTGAGTATGTATTACTTGGTGATGAGTATTTACGGTTGGATCATTTGGAGCAAGCGCAAAGCAAAAAACGAAGCTTTACCTGTAAGTTGGACCAGTAAACAAGAGCTACAGATTGCCTTTGCAATTGCCATATTGGGTTACTTCATCCTCTATTTTGCTCTAATTAATTTCACTAATTCTGATGTTCCTGTCCTCGATGCGTTTGTCTCATCAACCGCTTGGGCTGGTATGTGGCTATTGGCCCGTCGAAAAATAGAAAATTGGATTTTTTTGAATGTTTCGAACATTGTGGCTATCCCTTTAATGTGGCACAAAGGTTATGTCATGTTCGCTCTACTCACTTTGTTTTTATTTATAGTAGCCATTTTCGGCTATTTCGATTGGAAGAAAATATACAAGAGGCAGTTGACAGTTTCCAGTTAACAGTTTCCAATTAACCGAACCTTACAACATTCCAACTTTTCAATCAACAACATTTAGCATGAAGCAACTTACACACACTTGGCAGGAAGCTATTTTAAACTTAGCCCCTCAATCTGAGACCTTGAGAGAATTACATCCTGATGTTTTGTCAATTGCCTATGAGCAACAATGGTTTAAGCTATTTGTTCCGAAAGCCTATGGTGGGCCTGGCAAAAAACTACCTGAAATTTTACGTCTAGAGGAAGACTTAGCTTATGTAGATGGGAGTACAGCTTGGACTGTGACTTTATGTAGCGGAGCTGCCTGGTTTGCGGGGTTTTTAGATCCAGCATTGGCGGAGGAAATTTTCGCAAATCCGAAAGTTTGCTTTGCGGGTAGCGGGGCAGTGGGCGGCACGGCACGCAAATTGCCTGATGGCTACCTCATCAATGGGCATTGGAAATATGCCAGTGGTGCTTTACATGCCACTATTTTTACGGCAAATTGTGTGCTTCAAAATGAAGATGGAGTAGATTTTCTGGATGAAAGTGGTGAACCAATCATTAAATCTTTCATCTTGAAAAGAAATGAAGTAGAAATCCAATCCGGCTGGTCGTATTTTGGATTGGTGGCAACCGGTAGTCACGCTTTCGATGTGAAGGATATTTTGGTGCCGGAAAATCGTTCCTTCAAAATCAACGAACTTCAAATTGCAGATGAAGGTTTTGATTACCCTTTTTTGCAGTTGGCAGAAACTACCTTGGCAGTAAATAGTTTAGGAATGGCTAGGCGTTTTATTGATTTGGTATCAGATGCTTTTTTCAACCGCTCTGGTTTTAAGCGTTACAACACTAGCCAAATTGAATTTTTTAAAAATGAACTAACAACTTGTACACATACAATAAGTACAGTTAAAGAACATTTTTATGAAGCATTTGATGCCTCGTGGAACCAATTGATAACCAATGGAACCATAGATGAAAGTGTGTTACGGGAAGTAAGTAGGTTAAGTAGGTCGCTGGCACATCAGTCAAGAAAAGTGGTAGATACCCTATACCCTTACGCTGGCTTAGAGGCCGCAAAACGCGAAACAGAATTGAATAGAGTTTGGAGAGATTTACATACGGCTAGTCAGCACGCCCTGCTAACTTTCTAGCAGCAAATGCTAAAACAAAATTTTAATTGCAACTATTCCGAACTGGATTAAAAACGGCTTTGATTTAGCTGCAAACTGAATTCATATTAAAAGAAAAAGGGCGTTCAAAAATTCTTTCAAAACGCTATCAACCAAAATAGCGACAAAGAATTTTCAACGCCCTAGTTCCAACAAGGCATCCGCCTTATTGATATTGTATATAGATTGGTCGCGGTTTTAGTTTCATCAATTCTTCTGGTGTCATCAATCTGTTCGGTGCTTTTTTCAAATCGTTTTTGTAAAATAATTTGAAACCTGTAAACTGAACTGGTTCACCATAAATGAAATGACGATAGGTACCTAATTTTAAATCAGGTTCGCCCCAGCCATCCATGTGCATTACAATTTGCACTTCTGGACGTAATTTGATACTCTGCGAATTAGTAACCATTTTTTTAGTGAAACGGTGTACTACAAAAACTTTTGGCGGTAAATTGAATTTCTTCACCATATCAGCCAAATAACCAGATACGTAATTGATATCAGCGGCATCATAAGTGCCAATTTTTTTGCCTGGTAAAGAACCATCTTTCATCGAAAATTCTGGATCAATTCCCAAGTGAACATAAGGCAATTGCAAGTATTTTTCAATATGTGGCAATTCTGCTTTAATGTTACTTAATGCAACCTGTAAATCTAAAAATACGATGGTATTTGGACGCATTTTCGCTATTGCCAAAACAGAATCAATTTGTGAGTTAGGCATACGGTTAATGTATTTTCCGTCTTTACCTGGCGTACCACTGGCAACAGCCGCAATGTAGTGTAAGCCTGCTTGAACTGGAGTACTAGGGTCAACTTTTTCCCAACGTTTAATTTCAGCATTCAAACGGCTCCACATTTCTTTTGGTGCATATTCACCTAAAGCGCCCATTTTTTTCGAGTGTAGGTTACCATAATAAACTACAATGCGTTTAAATGGTAGTATAGCACCATCCAAAGGGATTGGCTGGTTTTTAACTGGCCATTTTCCTGTAGTATCACCATTGGCATTAGCTTTCACAAGCTCATTATATTTTGCAGAGTCAACTGGTGTTTTAAGGTCAGCTTGCTCTTGAGTATCGGCACTTGTCGAGTCGGCTGTTTTACCTGCTTTCTTCTCGTTTTTTTCACTCGCTCCACTAGTACAGTAGGTAAATGTGCAAATGGTAGCCCCAGCTACCAAGATCAAACCCGCTATCTTATTTATTCTCATATTTATCGAATTTTCAACTTCTTCTTATAATTATCCTACAAATATTCTCCAAAATGGCACAATTTGGGAATATGTTTCTAAAATAAACGTTTTGAAGCTATTTGTAATTATATCTTCAAAAATTAAATTATTTATAATTAGTCTAAATAAATTTTTAACTTTGTAATCACTTAGCGGAAACGCATTTAAACTCGTAAAGGTTTAGTTAGTATATAATAGTTTGTTTTGTTTAGGGAAGGCCTCCATGAAAGTGGGGGCTTCTCTTTTGCGCTCAAATCTTCTAAATGAAATTTTTAACAGGAAATTTGCCCTCAAGAAGAACTATGAGGTCCTGAACTTGCCGAATACACCTAAAGGCAATTTAACTCCTGAAGTAGCCTGTAAAAACAATTCTCCAGTTTCCAGATTTTTAACCTCCGGAAACGAAGTTTTAATCAAGTTTTCTACAATTACTGAAGAAAATCCAAGCGAATAAGTATTCAAAATGAGAAAGTGTTCCTCGGGATCCAATAATTGCACCACATCTTGCATCATTTCTTGGATATGATCTTCCAGTTTCCATTTTTCACCGTTTGGACCATGGCCGTATGCAGGAGGATCTAAAATGATACCATTGTATTTTTTGCCTCGTTTCAGTTCTCTTTTTACGAATTTCAAGGCATCTTCAACTACCCACCTTACATCCTTAAGCTTCGAAAGTTCTTGATTTTCGTTAGCCCAATTTACCACTTGTTTGATAGAATCTACGTGTGTAGTATCAGCTCCTGCGGCTTTTGCAATGAGTGATGCCGCCCCGGTATATGCAAAAAGGTTAAGTACTTTAGGGCTTGGTGTTTTGAATTTTTTGATGGATGAAGAAATGTAATCCCAATTAACCGCTTGCTCCGGAAATACACCAACGTGCTTAAATGAAGTTAAGCCTAAACGTAAATTGATACTTACTTCATCATTTTGATAGTTTACATTCCAACGGTCTGGCGCACTTTTGTTGTGTTTTAACCACTCGCCACTAGTAGCTGATCTTCCTCTAAAAGTGATATGCGCTTTTTTTCTCCATTCTTCGGTTGACCACGCTTTTTTCCAAACTGCTTGTGGTTCTGGTCTAGATAATATCAGGTTGCCAAAGCGCTCCAATTTCTCAAAGTCGCCGCAATCAAGTAATTCGTAATCTTTCCAGTGGGTTGGTGTAAGCAGTTGTATCATGTACCTTTTTTTAATAAAAATTATACCGCATAACTAAATTTAGCAGCATAATTTTCAAGTTTGCCAGTGTAAAAGCTACAAAGATACAGAAATTAAAATTTATCCTTTGCCGCTTTCATAAAACGGCTAGCAAATACGAAGTCATTCAGTTCTTCGATATCAGTTTTGGCAATTTCTTTGTTAGAACCTTCCCAGAATTTTTTTCCTTGGTGCAAAAACATAATGTAATCGCCAATCCCCATCACAGAGTTCATATCATGGGTAACCACAATAGTTGTTGTGTTGTATTCCTCGGTAATTTCTTTTATCAATTCATCAATTACAATGGAGGTTTTAGGATCCAAGCCTGAATTGGGCTCATCGCAAAACAAGTATTTTGGGTTCATGGCAATGGCACGGGCAATGCCCACACGTTTTTTCATCCCTCCAGAAAGTTCAGCGGGGAATAATTTGTTTTTACCTTCCAGATTTACTCGTTCCAAGCAAAAATTCACTCTATCCAATTTTTCACTTCTCGATTGCTCGGTGAACATGTTGAGTGGAAACATAATGTTTTCTTCTACCGTCATCGAATCAAAAAGAGCTGAACCTTGAAAAAGCATGCCAATTTCCTTCCTTATCTCAATACGTTCTTCGGTATTGAGCTGGGTAAAATCCCTTCCATCATAAGCTACACTTCCTTGTTCTGGATGGTGTAGGCCAATCATACACTTAAGCAAAGTAGTTTTTCCGGATCCTGAGCCACCAATAATTAGGTTGGTGATGCCAGGTTCAAATTTTCCCGAAATTCCTTTTAATACTTCGTTTTCCCCAAACGATTTATGGATGTCTTTGATCTCGATCATAATAAAAGTTGGGTTACAATATAATCACATGCTAAAATGCTGATACAGCTTACCACTACAGCTCTAGTACTTGCTTGAGCTACTTCTAGTGCGCCGCCTTTAACGTAAAAGCCTTCGTAGGCAGGTACCGATGTAATAATGAACCCAAATACAAAAGCTTTAACCAATGCCACAGTGATGGTAAATGGATTAAAATCGGTAGTAATACCTTGAATATATTCTGCTGCACTTACAGCGCCGGACAAAGTTCCACCTAAATATCCGCCAGTAATACTTAATACCATAGAGATAATGACCAATACCGGCACCATAGTGATACCTGCGATAATTTTTGGTAAGATAAGGTAGCCAGGTGCGTTGATCCCCATAATTTCTAGGGCATCAATTTGTTCAGTTACCCTCATGGTTCCAATTTCAGAAGATATGGCAGAGCCGATTTTTCCAGCCAATACAATTGCGCTGATTGTAGGGCTAAGCTCCAAAATGCTGGAATCTCGGTTAACTGAACCTATGATAGTTTTAGGTATAAAATCACTCACTAACTGGAAAGCAATCTGTAAAGTCATTACAGCGCCAATAAATGTAGATATGATACTGATTAGACCCAGTGAGCCTACACCAATAAATTCCATCTGTTGAAAGATGGCTTTCATATATATTTTCCATTTTTCGGGCCTTTTGAAAGCAGCTTTTAGCAGTAGGATGTAGCGGCCAAAATTGGTAAAGTTCATCTAATAAACAATTTGTTTAATTTAACTCAATAATATACAAAGAAACAACAAAAATGTTCTGGCTTATGCTAATTATTGAAAAAATATTCATCATTAAAATATTATTATCTCTTTTGCAGGAGGAAATTAATCGTGGTAACGTATACCATAAATCAGCCTTACTCATTTAAAGTTATAGCAATATGAAAGCAGCAATTATTACCGGAGCAACTAAAGGCATTGGCAGGGCAACAGCTATTGAGTTAGCCAAAAATGGCTACGATATTATAGCCGGCGCTAGAAACGAACAGGAGCTGCAACAACTTACAGTTGAGCTGAAAGCTTACAACGTTAACGTTTTGGCATTGAAAGTTGATTTTAGCGAGAAGGCTCAGGTAATCGCATTTGTTGAAAAGGCTTTGGGTTTTGCAAAAGATGTACACGTGCTGGTAAATAATGTGGGCTCATTTGTGCCGAGTTCATTTTTTGATGAAGATGATGAGGTGTTTGAAAGTCAACAATTGTTGAACGTTAATTCGGCTTATTATTTAGGTAAACGCATTGGTAAACAGATGTTAACGCAACGATTTGGGCATATTTTTAATATTTGTTCGGTAGCAAGTAAAGCTCCAGTTGAAAATGCAGGTAGCTACAGTGTAACAAAAGCAGCGATGCTTAGTCTTAATGATGTAATGAGGAAGGAATTGGCAGCTCATCATGTGAAGGTAACGGCGGTAATCCCGGGGCCTACTTATACCTCTTCTTGGGAAGGTACAACGCTTGCAAAGGAAAAGTTTGTACAACCTGAAGATGTGGCAAGGTCGATTAGCATGGCACTTCAATTAAGTGCGGCGGCAAACGTGGATGAGATTGTGCTAACGCCACTCAATTTTTAAGAAAGGAAATAAAATGAACAAGAAATTATATAGAAACGAACACGACAAAACCATTGCAGGTGTGGCTTCGGGTTTGGCAGAGTACATGCAGATTGACGTAACTATTGTTAGGTTGCTTTTTGTGCTGTCGACTATATTTTTGGCTGGAAGTGGAATTTTAGCCTACATTGTGCTTTGGATTGTTGCTCCTGTAAATAATGATCCTGCGGTGAAATTCAAAAAATTCACTGATTTTTACCAACAACACACACCTCAGGGCGGATCGGTATTTAACTCTCCTGAGGCTTTTTCCGATAGCACACCAAAAGCAGCGCAAACTAAATGGAACACGCCTAATAATGATGGCTCCAATAAATTTGATCAAATGCCGCCTGTTAAAAATAACGACACCGGAAAAACGGTAGTAGGCTTAGTACTATTGGTATTAGGAGTTTATTTTTTCTTAAAACAGATGGACATTATGCCTCATTGGTTCAACATCTTCAAAATTTATAAGTTGTGGCCAATTGCTATTGTTGCTTTAGGAATTAGCTTGATTTTCAAAAATCAACGTAAAAACGAGTGGGAAAACTTTAAGAAAGATACAGAGGAAGCTCAACGTAGGCAAGAACAGCAACAACGAGAGCGCCAGGAGCGTGGAGAGCGTGGAGAGCGTGGAGAACCCAAAGGAACCACTTCTACTGAAACAGGACAGGCAAATAGCTAGTACTGTACCGGTATTTAGACTAATTGATCATCAAATCCGGGTAGCATCTGGATATTATAACCAAAAATTAAAATGAAGTACGAAAGAATTATATGGGGAGTATTGCTGCTTTTTATTGGTGGTGTACTACTACTTGAAAACTTAAATGTGATTGAGTTTTACTGGAGAAATGTTTGGGGATTTTGGCCGATATTCCTAATTATAGGAGGCGTTAACTTATTGCTCAACAGGAATGGTTCGCAAACGGGAAGCATTGTATCGCTTGCCATCTTAATTATTACGCTGGCGTTTTTGTTTGTTAAAGGACAGGAGAAACCAACACACAATACTTGGTGGGGCTTTTTTAGAGATAAAAATATTGATGCCGATGTAGATTGGAATGATGATATTACTACTGACACAGTGATGTCAGGTGGCAATATGTTTCATTTTTCTGAACCTTTTGTGGCGGCTGATTCTGCGAAGAAAACAGTGTTGAACCTGTCAGGAGGTGGTACTTCGTTTAAATTGGAAAACACTACAGATAGTTTGTTCGACGCATCGGTAGTGAAAAGAAAAGGGGAGTTCTCCTTAGCCAAAACAACCACCGATAGCACCAATACACTTACGTTCAAAATGAACAGTTCACGCAGCAACGGTAAAAATAAATGGTCGTTTAATGCAGGCACAAGCAAAGTAAACGTTCGTTTAAATACTCAGCCCATGTGGGAAATGAACTTGAAACTTGGTGCCGGCGATCTAAATTTTGACTTAACAAAATATAAAATCAGAACTTTAAATTTTGATGGAGGCGCTGCCGATTTAAAAATCAAGGTAGGGCAGTTATTACCTATTACTGATTTGAAAATTAAAACAGGTGTTTCTAATGTGGAAATAAGTGTGCCCAAGGCTTCTGGCTGTCGCATTAAAACACATACTGGATTAGCATCAAAAGATTTCAAAGGCTTCGTTAAAAAAGACGATGGCTATTACGAAACCCCAAACTTTAACACTTCAAAAAACAAGATATTCATTAATTTGGATGGCGGTTTAGCTAGTTTTGAGGTAGACACTTATTAAATAAAAGTAAAAAGTAAAAAGTAAACTTTACAGTAAAAGCTTCTAATTGCCTAGTCTTTTAGAAGTTTTTTATTTGATGTCTGTTTCATAACGCATTAACTTTTAACTTTATCGTTTTAATCTTAACATCGCATTGTATACTATCGTTATTAAAGGAAAGCCATATGGGCCTTACACCCTGGAGCAGCTCAAAACAATGGAAATTTTTCCAGATACTTTTGTGCGTAAGCCCGGTATGGACGATTACAAAGAAGCGCATGAGCTGGAGGAACTAAGAGAACTGCTCGGTTTTAATGCCCCCAAACATACGCCACAGTATTTTGCCAGTTTTGACCAGCGGTTAATGGCATGGGCAATCGATTACTTTTTAATTGTGGTAGTTTATGCAATTGTTTTAGCTATTGCAGTGCTGTTTATTGAAGATAAGCAAACTAGGATAGCATTAGTTTCCGCATTTTTCACCCTAGTTCCCTTTACAAAATTTGTTTATTGTAGCATTGCCGATGCTTCAAAAACGCAAGGTAGCATCGGTAAAAAGCTTATGGACATTAAAGTGACTAACGAGTTTGGTCAACGATTAACTTTCGGCGCTGCGCTGCTAAGAAATGTCGCCAAAATCATTTCTAACTTTACGTTTGGTTTTGGTTACCTCTACTGCTTCCTAAATAAAAAACAACAATGCTTACATGATGTTATTGTTGGCACATTAGTAATTAAAGAAAGATTGTTGTAAGCAAAAAAATCTAATTTGTTTACCTAATTTCAACTCTTTACATTTTACTTTTCTCTTTCAACTTTTGACCTATCTTTGTATCACCATGCAGAAAGAAGCAATTTTGTTAAACGGCGGTTATTGCAATAGCTTAACCGAATACAGTAGGTTTGTAACACGTGAAGTTAAAATTGGAGATATACCAATGGGTGCGCATCATCCCATCCGTATTCAATCTATGACTACCACTGATACCATGGATACCATTGGTACCGTTGAACAAACCATTCGCATGGTAGAAAGTGGTTGCGAGTATGTGCGTATTACCGCTCCGAGTATTAAGGAAGCGGAAAATTTAGCGAATATTAAAAAGGAGCTGCGCTTACGTGGCTATAATGTACCGCTTGTTGCCGATATCCATTTTACGCCAAATGCGGCTGAAGTTGCTGCCAGGTTAATCGAAAAAGTTCGTGTAAATCCCGGTAACTATGCTGATAAGAAGAAATTCGAGAATATCGATTATACAGATATTGCTTATGAAGCAGAACTGGAGCGTATTTATCAAAAATTTGCGCCCCTAGTTAAAGTTTGTAAAGAGTATGGTACTGCCATGCGTATTGGTACCAACCACGGTTCGCTTTCTGATCGTATTATGAGCAGGTATGGTGATACCCCACATGGCATGGTCGAGTCGGCAATGGAGTTTATCCGCATGTGCGAAAGCCTGAATTTCTATAATTTGGTGATTTCCATGAAAGCGAGTAATACGCAAGTAATGGTACAAGCTTACCGCCTTTTAGTAGAAACAATGGTGAAAGAGGGCATGAATTACCCCTTACATTTAGGCGTTACTGAAGCAGGAGATGGGGAAGATGGACGCATCAAATCAGCCGTTGGAATTGGAACTTTATTGGCTGACGGCCTAGGGGATACAATTAGGGTGTCATTAACGGAAGATCCAGAATTTGAGGCGCCGGTAGCTAAAGCTTTGGCTAAACGCTTCGAAAGGAAGTCGGGAAGTCCAAAGTCCGAGGTTCGAAGTGAAGAGGCAATATCCTTCCAACCTTCCAATTTTCCAAGTTTCCAACCTATTTATAACCCATTCCAGTATAAGCGCAGGGATACGGTAGAAATAGAAAACTTTGGAGGTCATCAAGTTCCTCGGGTAATTATCAATCTGGAAAAAGAAAACCTCAAAGATCCAGCTATTTTGAATGGTGTAGGTTTCCAATATTCGGCTTTGCTGGATAAATATAACTTAACCGACCAAGCTTGTGATTTGGTTTATTTAGGGGATCAATTGCCTTCGTTTTCATTTCCTGGCGGATTAAAACAGCTGTATAACTACGCTACATGGTTAGGTCTAACTGATCAACAAAATTGTCATCCTTTATTTGATATAGCAGATTTTTTAAATGCAGCAGTTAAGGATGAACGATTGAATTTTGTAAAGGTGAAAGCTGAGGAGCTATCCGTAGAACAGTTGCGAAATTTGCACAATGTAGTTTTAGTATTGACTACAGAAAAGGAAAACGCCATGCAAACGATTCGCTTAGCTTTTGTGAAATTATTAGAAGCCGGAATAAAAATCCCAGTGCTAATTGAACGCAATTTTGGAGAAATTAATGTAGAGGATTTTCAATTATACAGCTCAACTGATTTGGGTGGGCTGCTGTTGGATGGTTTTGGCGATGGTGTTTGGCTTAAAGCAAACGGCATTGCTTTGGAAACCATTAACTCAACGTCATTCGGAATTTTGCAGGCTACCCGAACCCGTATCTCAAAAACTGAGTATATCTCTTGCCCAAGCTGCGGGCGGACCTTGTTTGATTTGCAAGAAACGACACAAGCCATAAGATCACGTACATCGCATCTTAAAGGAATTAAAATTGGTATTATGGGCTGTATTGTAAATGGCCCTGGCGAAATGGCCGATGCAGATTACGGATACGTAGGTGCGGGGATAGATAAAATTACACTTTACCGCGGACAGGAAGTGGTAAAGAAAAACGTTAAAACAGCTGATGCCATTGACGAACTAATTGGAATTATCCGAGAGGATGGCAATTGGATTGAAAGGGAATAAAAAAGGGAGCGATAAGCTGGTGGTATTTTTAAACTATCGCATTTAATTCATTAAACAATAGATTGCTTGTGCTCGCCCCCTCCGTTTTTGTTTTAAAATTGTTTTTTATTAAGTTTTGCAGTAACCAAATTTGCTGAAACGGAGTTGTTGCCCTCGGCTACTAATTGATTCAATACTGCGTTTAGCTTTTCAACAACTTTTTTGTTTTTAACTTTTAATTTAAGGCCCACAATCTCTTCCTGATAAATAAGTTGTTGCCTACAGTTATAAAATTTCACCGTTGCCTTTTTAGGAGTTTTAATGTTACTTTCTATTACCCAGTTGGCAAAGGTTGTCGGTTCAGTTGTTGGTATTTGAGCTTTTGCTAAAACTCCTAGAGCCATTATTAGCAAAATAGTAAAGGTTATCTTTTTCATTTTCGGTGTTTATTTAGAGCAATTTCATAGCTTATTTTTTTGTAAGCAAGCGATATAGCTATATGGAATAATTAAGAAGATGATGAGCATCTATTATCTCATAAAATACGTTTGTAGCCAACGAGTTAAGTCTGGTGTGCTTTGGAGTGTTGTTTGTCGTTAATTCGATGTTGTTTATCCTTAAATTAGCTAAAGATTGGGCTAGTAAATGTATTTTTGATCAATGCAAAATTTCAAGGATTATCAGGTGCAAAGGAGTGTACGACAACGGGTAGCGCAGCATGCCGCTTTTTGGATAATGGCTTGGCTGCTTACTGCTTTTGTGTACGGTTACGAAAAGCAAAGTATTTTAATGGCACTAAAAGTGAATTTAATGCTGCTGCCAATACACATGATTTACTTCTACACCGTTGCCTATTTTATTATCCCACGTTATCTCATTACCAGAAAATATTTACAGTTTGCAATAGTGCTTTTAGTATTTGCTGCTATAATGCCAGCATTAACTAGGATTTTTGATATTTTTTTAGTGGAACCGCAGTTAGATGGCTATTTGAAAAGCTTGGGTTATAATGGCTGGCCGAAAGTGAGAGGCTCATTTTGGGAGCGCTTTTCAAACATGGTTTATTACCTCAATGCTTTCAGGGGCACTAATTTGTTGGTTTGGCTAGCCATTGCCATCAAGTTTTTTCAGTCGTGGTATCAACGTCACAATGCTGCTTTACAGGCCGAACTTCATTTGTTAAAAGCACAGGTACATCCGCATTTTTTGTTTAACACGCTGAATAACCTGTACGCTTTAACGCTTAATAATTCGCCAAAATCACCAGAAATAGTTTTAGGGCTTTCAGAGATTTTAAGGTACATGCTTTATGAATGCGATGTAGAAAGTGTGCCGCTAAAAAAGGATGTGGAAATGTTGGAGAACTTTGCCCTGCTGGAGCGGATGCGTTACGAAGAACGTTTAGATTTTAATTTTTCGGTAGAAGGTAATTTGGATGATTTGCAAATTGCTCCCTTGCTGTTACTGCCCTTGGTTGAAAACGCTTTTAAACACGGAGCTGGCGAAAAAGTTGGACAGGCCTGGATTAATATGGAGCTGAAAGTAGATGATAACCTACTTACCTTTAAACTCAATAACAGTAAACCTGAGCAATATTTTGGGGAGCCTAGGCAGGGCAGTATAGGACTTGATAATTTGAAGAAACGGTTAGATTTAATTTATCCAAAGGCACACCAGCTTAAAATTTTTGATGAAGAGGAAATGTTTGTAGTGATATTAAAAATCGATTTACTTAAAAAAGTGCTATAATAATGAAAATTAAGGCCCTTATTGTTGATGATGAACCGCATGCTATTGAGGTAATTGCAAAGTATTTAGAAAATTTTCCGGAAGTGGACGTGGTGGAAACTTGTAAGGACGGTATTAGTGCTTTCCATTGCCTGCAACGAAAAGGAATTGATTTGATGTTTTTGGATGTGAAAATGCCGGGGATTAACGGCGTGGAGCTGCTAAAAAGCTTAAAAAATCCACCTAAAGTAATATTTACTACAGCTTTTACCGAATATGCAGTGGAAGGTTTTGAACTGGATGCGGTTGATTATTTAGTGAAACCAATCTCCTTCAACAGGTTTTTAAAGGCAATGGATAAAGTACTTACCTCAATGGGTGCTAAAAAACAAGCCGCCATTTTTCCAGAAAGTAGTTACCATAATGATGTCAATAAATTTTTGTACTTAAAAGTTGATAGAAAAACGGTAAAAGTTAATGTTAAAGATATTTATTGGATAGAGAGCATTAGAGATTATGTGAAAGTGGTTTTATTAGATAAAGTGCTCATCAGTAAACAGAAAATTTCAATTTTGGAAGAATTGTTGCCCGAAGATCAATTTTGTAGGATACACAAGTCTTTTATTGTAGCCACAAACAAGGTAGAAAGCTATTATGCCCATGCCGTTGAAGTTTTGGGAAAAGAGTTGCCTATAGGAAGAAATTACAAACAGCAGGCGCTTAAATGTTTGCAACTGGTATAGCACATTAACTTCCCCAAGCGCTTATCACTACCCGTCTGCTGCCGCCATGGTTGCGATGCTCACAAAGGTAAATCCCTTGCCAAGTACCTAAATTTAATTTGCCATTAGTTATCGGGATCAAAACCGAAGCTCCCATTAAGGATGATTTAATGTGTGCCGGCATGTCATCATCACCTTCATAGTCATGTTGGTAATCGGGATCTCTTTCTGGAACGGCTTTGTTCATCCAAGTTTCAAAATCTAGGCGTACCGTTGGGTCAGCATTTTCATTAATGGTTAGCGAAGCCGAAGTATGTTGGATAAAAACTTGTAGCATTCCTACATTAATGTTTTTAACTTCCGGAATTGATTGGAGTACCTCCTCGGTAACCAAGTGAAAACCGCGGCTGCGGGCTCGAAGTGATATTTGTCGTTGAAAAAAATGCATATTTTTATTTTAGTGCATACAACCTACATACAGTTTTGTGTTCATCTTAAACGCATTAGCACTGCATTTTTTTGCTGCACTTAAGGCACTATCTGCTAATTTCGCATCATCAAAAATTCCACTGATAATCGCTAATGTCTTTGGTTTGGCATCCTTTTTATATTGGTTTAAATACTCAATGCTTAGTGTAGAGGAAACAATTCTTCTGGGGAAATATTCACCTGCATATATTTCATCGCTATCCGTTTTTGGTAGGATAATTTTCTTTTGCTTATTGTCATAATATCTACCCATAGTGTCAATATCAACTTGCAATTTGTCCTTTAATACTAGCATTTGTCGCTGTAACTGCTGATAATTCGTTCCCGTATCGGCAACAATAATATCGTAAAACGCATAGTCATTTTCTGTCGCGTCAACATCCATGTCAATTGTAGTGTCAGCCCCGCTAACTGGTTTCATCATCAGCGGCGTATACGCTGTGTGTTGAATATCTTTCTTTTGAGAAGATGTTTTCGGTTTGGTATTACAGGAAAGCAAAGTAACACCAATTAATAGGTAAATGAAGTGGTTTTTCATCCAGCTAATCTACTTAAAATTATGCGCTAAAAACTTCAAGCTTTTTTCGCAAACTTCAAACAGTTGTGCAGGTAAGGTATCACTTCTGTAGGGATGTGTGACACCATAAACATGATTGGCGCCAGCAATTTTTACTAACCTACTTGCTGGATTTGCGTTAGTCAGCTGCTCAGCAGTGGAAAAGGGAACATTCACATCTTCATCGCCTTGCACAATAAGCCACGGGATATTAATCCGCTTTGCGGCAGCTAGTATGTTTAATATTTCCTGGTTGGTTTCAAAATCGTTAAGTAGCGTTACATTTAAGGGCATGGTTTCTTTGGTACGGGCGTTGTAAACACCAATCTTGCCTGTTTTTCGCCAATCGTCTTCCTGCTCTTTTTTCCAAAGACTGCTAAAATCAGCTATAGAACTCCAAGTAATCAAACTCTTAACCGAAGGGTTATTTGCAGCTTGCAAAATGCTTAATCCGCCGCCACGGCTGTGCCCAATTAAGTGTACTTCATCAACGCCTAAATAACTGGTGGCGTGATTAATTACCACATCCAAGTCTAGCATTTCCTTGCTGAAGGTATTATCGGCAAAGGTTTCCATGTCAGTTACATCGCTTGGGTTGTCAGCAATGACGCCACTATGTGAAAAATTAAACTTGAGGTAGCGGTAACCATTTTGAACAAAATATTTCGCTACTAAATCATGCGCTCCCCAGTCCTTAAATCCCTTAAACCCATGTACAAATATTACCAAGGGCATATTGCTGTTTTGAGGATCGTAGCTTAAGTCGCCGTAAATAGGTTTGCCGGCGGCGCCAACTAATGAAAATTGTTCTTGATGTACCATATCAACTATTTCTTCAATAGAATTTTATCCAACAACTGTATTATCTCAATTAAATGATATCAATTGATGACAAGCCGCCGTTGCTTTTGTTTCCAATAAACGTAAAATTATAGAAATTTGTAATAAATTAAGCTTGCAAAGCTGCGTGTCGAACCTTAATTTCATGTTTTGTTGAAAAGCTTTGATAATTTAAAACCGTTCTAAATTAGCCTAAATTACAGCTCAATGACAGATAAAACCACAGTGCTTATTACTTTTGTTGCGCTTAAATAATAGAGGCTAACCATTTTGGAATATTTAAAGATTATTGCATTTACACATCAACAAATTGACCTGAAATCTTTGGGTAAATTGGTTATCTGTGAGCAAACGTTGGATGATAGGTTGCGTAATGTCCAGTCTGAGTTAAATATCAAAGAGATATTTTATGTTGGCACTTGTAACAGGGTTGAGTTTATCTTTACCGCTGCATCTGAATTAAATAAAGCCTTTATTTCTAAATTTCTACATGTGCTGGATATGGGTTTGCCAGAAGAGTACATGGAAAACTTCATTAATAATGTATCTACTTACGAAAAGGTAGAGGCGTTTAATCACCTGTTACGTACTTCATGTTCATTGGAAAGCCTAGTGGTTGGCGAGAAAGAGATTTTAGCGCAAGTACGTAAAGCTTATGAAGCCTGCCAAAAAGCGGGATTTACTGGCGATTACATGCGTATGATCATGAACAGGGTGGTGAAAACGGCGAAAGAAGTTTATACGCACACCAACATCTCTAGAAATCCAGTTTCTGTAGTTTCTTTAGCTTACAGGAAGTTACGTGAGTTAAATATGTGTGGCAATTCTCGTTTGCTCATCATTGGTGCAGGCGAAACTAATAACAGCATCGCACAGTATTTAAAAAAACATAAATACTCTAATTTTTCGGTGTTTAATCGCACACTTGAAAAGGCTGAAACCTTAGCTGCAGAGCTTAATGGTAAAGCATTTTCGTTAGAAGCTTTGGCTACTTACAAGCAGGGTTTTGATGTGATTGTAACCTGTACAGGAGCCACCGAGCCAGTAATTACCAGAGAGATTTACGAAAGCTTGTTAAACGGTGAAACCGGTAAAAAAGTAATCGTGGATTTAGCTATTCCTAATGATACAGCCTTAGAAGTAAGAGAAAATTTCCCAATCCACTATATTGAGGTCGAATCTTTAAAAGAGATTGCTCGTAAAAATATTCAGGAACGTTATGATGAGTTGGTGCATGCCGAGCACATCATCGAGGAAAATATCAAAGAATTTGAACTGGTGTTACGCCAGCGTAGGATAGAGTTGGCTATGAGCGAAGTGCCAAAAAAAATCAAGGAAATTAAAGAGAAAGCGGTTAACACTGTGTTTGCCGATGAAATTAATGCACTTGATGATGAGGCAAAAGCGGTATTGCAACAGGTGATTAGCTACATGGAAAAAAAATACATCAGCGTTCCAATGGTGATGGCCAAAGAAATTTTGGTTAAGAATAGTTAGTAGTCGGTAAGTCAGAAAAGTTGGTTAGTCTGAAGATAAGTTCTATACTAATCATCAAATTATCACCTTCGCACATCATCAAATTTTCTTAATTTAGCGCAAAATCTTATTATAAAGTGAAGAAAGTAATTATCGGGACACGTGGCAGTGATTTAGCCCTTTGGCAAGCCAATTACACCAAAGATAGATTAGCAAGCATAGGCATTGAAGCTGAGCTTAAAATCATTAAAACGCAGGGCGATAAAATCCTTAACCTAAGGTTGGATAAGTTGGAAGGGAAAGGTTTTTTCACAAAGGAACTGGAAGAGGAGCTAATCAATGGCACTATTGATATTGCTGTGCACTCTCATAAAGATTTACCAACAACAAATCCACCGGGTTTAATTATTGCTGCAGTACCTGAACGTGAAGATCCCTCGGAGCTGTTGCTAATTTTAAAAGATTGTGTGGATGTAAGCCATAAGCTTTCGTTGAAAAAAGGAGCGATGGTGGGTACATCTTCCAATCGTCGTAAGGCACAACTGTTAGCGCTACGCCCCGATTTAAATATCGAAGATTTACGTGGTAACGTTCCAACACGTATCCAAAAATTACGTGATGAAGATTATGATGCTATTGTGTTGGCAAAAGCTGGTGTAAATCGTTTAGGTTTAGATTTGAGCGAATTCCACGTAGAAGTGATTGATCCTACCGAAATTGTTCCTGCACCTGCCCAAGGCGCATTGGCAATACAGATTAGGGAAAATGATACCGAGCTTTTTAATGAGCTGCAAAAGATAAATAATGCTGCTGTTGTTGAAGCTATTGAAGTAGAACGTAAGGTGCTTAACCTATTTGAAGGTGGCTGCCACATGCCATTAGGCTGTTTCTGTAAAAAGGAGGATGATGAATTTGAAGTTTGGACTTCTAAAGCTGCAACCGCTGAGGATTTTCCTGATCGATTGTTCTTGAGAGTTCCTTCAACAGAAGGTTTGGCAGAAAAAATTGTTGCAAAATTTGCTGCTGAGCGTAAAAAACCTTCTAAAGTGTTTATTTCCAGAGAAGTAGGTGAAAATAGTTACTTCCGTAAGGCTTTAGAAAAACAGCAAATTGAAATAGATGGTCGTTCGTTGATTCGTACGTTTCCAATTGTAAATAAACTGGATGACTTTTTCCTTAAAAATGCCGACTGGATTTTCTTCAGCAGCAGAAATGGCGTAGAATACTTTTTTAAGTTGAATGCTGTGCTGCCTAAAAAAGTGAAATTTGGCGTTGTTGGCAGAGGTTCGGAAGATTCGCTTCGTAAATTTGGACACCTCGCTGATTTTGTTGGCGAAGGTGGTGAGATTGAAGAGGTAGCGCATGACTTTGCCAAATTGGTAGATGGGCAAACCGTGGTTTTCCCTCGTGCTCAGGATTCATTGTTAACGATGCAAAAATACCTTACGCCAAGTACTAAAATTATAGATTTGCCAATTTACGAAACCGTGATTGAAGAAGAGGTGGATGGTTCGTCGGCAGAGGTATTGGTGTTTACCAGTCCAAGCAATGTTGATGCATATTTTGCGGATAACTTACTAGAGCCAGAGCAAAAAGTAATTGCCATAGGAAACTCAACAGGTAAGAAATTTGATGAGATGGGCGTGAAGTATACATTGCCTTATTCGCCTGATGAAATTGGCTTGGCAGAGGCAGTGTTTGGTGTCGAACTGAAATAAGTTTTTTCCCAGCTTCATCAATTAGATGTACTCGGCTATTATTCTTAGCTCAGCGAAGAATCTAAATAAATTGTTAACCCAAGGTAAAGACTTTACAAATGACAGAAGTATCAAACAATAATGCTTCTGTCTTTGCATTTTTGTACTTTACAATTTGCGTAGAAAGCAGAAATATTGTACGATAAACCCGATAGAAGTGAAATCCTTTTTGTTGGTGTCATCCTGAGCTTCCCGAATTGTCGGGACAAGTAGTCGAAGGATTGGTTTTTGATTAGATGCTTCGATAAACTCAGCACGACAGAAATGAAAGCTGGTGACAACAAAAAGATGAAACGAATAGCGGGACTGAATTGAATTACTGCAACGTAGGCGCTTTTCATAAAAGAAAAAAATAAAATTAGCAAGTCTTGATACTTGATACTAAAATCTCGATACTAATTATGCATAGACCACGTAGGCTCAGAAAAAATCCAATAGTAAGGGAGATGGTTGCCGAAACGAAATTATCGAAGGATATGTTCGTTTACCCATATTTTGTAGTGCCAGGCAAAAATGTCACCCATCAAATTGATGCCATGCCTGGTATCAGCCACTTTTCTACTGATACTTTGTTGAAAGATGTAGAAAAAGGACTTGCGTTGGGCGTTAATAAAATTATGCTATTTGGTGTAGGTGATGAAAAAAGTGAAGATGCCAAATCGGCTTATGATAGCAATTCGTTAGTGCCAGTTACGGTTAGGGAGCTGAAAAAGCAATTTGGTGACGATTTGTACATTGTTACTGACGTTTGTGTTTGCTCGTATACCAACCATGGCCATTGCGGTATCATGCATAATGATTATGTACAAAATGATGCCACAGTAGAGTTGATTGCTAAAATGGCGTTAAACCATTCGGAAGCTGGCGCTGATATGCTTGCTCCGTCCGACATGATGGATGGAAGGGTTGCGGCGATCCGTGAAAAGCTTGATACTAACGGATTTGAAAATGTGGCAGTAATGAGTCATGCAACTAAGTTTGCTTCTGCATACTATGGGCCTTTTAGGGAAGCTGCAGATTGTGCACCTAGTAAAGGTGATAGGAAAGCCTACCAAATGGACTTTCGTAATCCTGATGAGGCCGTACGGGAAGCTTTGCTAGATGAAGCGGAAGGCGCCGATGTACTAATGGTGAAACCAGGTTTAGCTTACCTAGATGTAATTGCTAGGTTAAAGCAAAATACCAAGTTGCCTATTGCAGTTTACAATGTTTCGGGCGAATACTCGATGATTAAGGCTGCTGCAGAGAAAGGCTGGATAGACGAACAAAAAGTGGTAATGGAAACGATGTATGCATTTGCTAGAGCTGGTGCAAGTATTATTACAACTTACCACATTAGAGATATTGTAGAGAATAATTGGATTTAAAGGAATTAGGAGCCAGGGATTAGGTGTCAGTTAAAATCCCTAACTCCTAACTCCTAATGCCTAACCACTAATAAAAATGCAAGATATATCAAGAGCCAAATCGGCAGAACTATACGAAAAATCTAAAACTTACTTTCCTGGAGGGGTAAACTCTCCGGTACGAGCTTTCAAATCTGTTTACGGTACACCTTTGTTTATACAAAAAGGAGATGGGCCTTACATTTGGGATGCTGATGGTAATCAGTTTATTGATTTTTGTGCCAGCTGGGGACCGCTAATTTTAGGACATAACAACGCCGAAATTAGAGAGAAAGTGACCGAGGTGATGCAAAATGGTATGAGTTTCGGTGCACCCACTGCTTTGGAAAATGAGTTAGCGGAATTGATCATCAAGAACAATCGTTTTGTAGAGAAAATTCGTTTTACAAGCTCTGGTACAGAAGCAGTAATGTCGGCTATCCGTTTAGCTAGAGGTTATACCGGAAAAAATAAAATCATCAAATTTGAAGGTTGTTATCATGGTCACAGCGATTCACTTTTGGTAAAAGCAGGTTCGGGATTGGTTACATTCGGCGAAACATCTTCTGCTGGTGTGCCAAAGGCGTTTGCTGATGAAACTATTGTAATTGCTTTAAACGATAAAAATGCCGTAACTGAAGCTTTTGCACAGTTTAAAGGTGATGTTGCTGCGGTAATTATTGAAGGAATTCCTGCCAATAATGGCTTATTAATTCAAGATCAGGAATATGTTGAATTTTTGAGCGAAACCTGTAAAGCTAACGCAGCGTTATTGATATTTGATGAGGTAATTACTGGCTTTAGAGTGGGTTTTGAAGGTGCTGCGGCTCATTATGGTATTAAGCCTGATATTGTAACTTATGGCAAAATTATTGGCGGTGGTTTGCCTGTTGGCATGTACGGTGCTTCTAACGAAATTATGGCACATGTGTCTCCAGATGGTGGCGTTTACCAAGCCGGTACACTTTCCGGAAATCCGGTGGCTATGGCGGCAGGTATAGCGGCTTTAACAATTTTAAGTAGCGAGGGTTTTTACGAACAGTTAAATGCCAAAGCACAAGCTTTTGTGAACGAGCTAAAATCGCACATTAGTGAAAAGGGCTACGAATTAAAGATTTTCACCGTAGGATCAATTTTCTGGTTCGCCTTTACTAGTAAGGATATTAAAACAGCGGAAGATATTGACCCGGCCAGCATGGATAAATTTAAAATCATGCACCGTGAGCTGTTAAACAGAGGAATTTATTTTGGTCCATCGGGCTATGAGGTGGGTTTTGTGAGTGCTGCACATACGCAGGTAGAATTAGATAAAGCTAAGACTGCAATTTTTGAAGCTTTGGAAGTGGTATTTGGATAGAGGAGCAAATACATACGAACAAAGAATTATAACTGAGGTGGGGTTTCGGTCGTCGTTGCGAGGTACGAAGCAATCTTAAAGCTATTGCTTAGTTCTTTTTATCGTTGTAAGATTGCTTCGTACCTCGCAATGACGGTGATATTAACGTTAATGGAATAATCCCGGATTTTAGGAAGATAGGGGTTGTTAACTAAACCCGATTGAAGTGAGCACGTAGCAAGCGCTAGCGCAGCGAAGTAAAACGAAAAGCGGGACTGAAATAACCGAAGGGTCACAGAAACTGCTTTTCACAAATAAAATAATTAAATTTAGAATCCTGTAAGCAAGGGATAGGAGATATGAAAAAATCGATCATCATATTTTACGTTTTACTGTTCTACTCGTTAGGGCAGCTGATTAGCTGGGGTGCTTTAGTAGTAAAAATTGATGCTACCCGGATGCCAATGATTATGGGTGAGGGCGCGGTTTTTCTGTTCCTGCTAGGTATAGGTGCTTATTTTATTCATGCTTCCATTAAAAAAGAGGGACGTTTAAAAGAGCAACAACAGAATTTCTTGATGTCTATTACGCATGAGTTAAAATCGCCGTTGGCGGCTATTAAACTCTCATTGCAAACCATTGCCCGTAGAGAATTGGACAAGGAGCAGCGCACTACGCTGATTAGGAACTCTTTAAAAGATGTAGAACGCTTGGATGATTTGGTGGAAAATATGCTGTTGGCCACTAAAATTGAAAGCAGAACCTATTCTTTCCCTAAGGAAGAGTTTGATTTTTCTGACTTGGTTACTCGTATTACGGATAGGCTGCAAGTACATTCGTGCGGTTGCGAGCAAATTATTAAAGCTCATATTCAGGAGGATGTAAAAATAGAAGGGGATAAATTTGCATTATCATCAGTGGTGACTAATTTGGTGGAAAATGCAGTGAAGTATTCGGGGCCTTGTGCCGAAATTACAGTAGAGCTGTGCCAAAATGACGGTAAGGTGAAATTAGTGGTTTCTGATAAAGGATTGGGCATTCCCGATGCCGAAAAGATGCTTATTTTTGATAAGTTTTACCGTGTGGGCGACGAAAATGTGCGCAAAAGTAAGGGTACGGGACTTGGCTTATTTATTGTTAAGGAAGTATTACAAAACCACGACGCTGATATTAGCGTTAAAGATAACGTACCTCACGGTGCAATTTTTGAAGTAACATTTAATTAATATGTCACAAAAATTAAGAGTATTATTGGTTGAAGACGAAGATCACTTGTTGGATGCCATCAAATTAAACCTCGAATTAGAAGGGTATAAAGTTCATGCTGTTAAAGATGGAAAAACAGCTTTGAAAGTTTTTAAAGAAGAGCGCTTTAATTTAGTAATTTTAGATGTAATGCTTCCTGAAATGGACGGGTTCCAAGTTTGTGAAACTATCCGTTTGGAAAATACAGAAGTCCCTATTTTATTTTTGACCGCTAAAAACACCAGCGAAGACAGGGTAATGGGACTAAAGAAAGGTGCTGATGATTATTTAGTAAAGCCTTTCAACTTAGAAGAACTTATTTTACGTGTAGGAATTTTAGTGAAACGCAGTTTAAAACCTGACGATTTGAAGGAACTAAATTCATATAAGATTGGTGATAAAACCATTTATTTTAATTCGTTTGAGTTAAAACAAGATGATGGAACTGTAGTGCCTTTGACTAAAAAGGAAACCATGTTGCTTAAATTACTGATTGAGCGTAAAAACGAAGCGGTTTCTCGTGAGCAAATTTTGGAAACGGTTTGGAACTATGACGTTTATCCATCAACTAGGACAATTGACAACTTCATCTTAACTTTCCGTAAGTATTTTGAGCCGGATCAAAAAAATCCTATCTACTTTCACTCGATTAGAGGGGTTGGATATAAATTTACTGATATACACTAATGTATAATAGATTTGGCAGATACGTGCTGATGGGTATTTTTACTTTATCGGCATCAGTAAGTCTTTATTTTCAGCAATATCAGCTGGCAGCTATTTCAGGGCTGCTTTTTTGCTTTGTACTATGGAGCCATTTTAAGCAAAGCTCAGTTTTGCTAGCGTCCAAGTATTTTAAAAATTCGGATTACGATAACGCAGAAAAGGTATTGAATGAAATAGAAAATCCAGACAGACTAGCTAAAAATAGGCGTGGATTTTATGAGTTTATGAGGGCAAACATTGCGTTGAAAAGGGGCGAGTACGATCAAGCAGAGTTCCATTTTCAGGTAGCAAGTCGCTTTCCATTGGGAGGGAAAAATGATAAAGCTTATGTTTTAATTCATTTAGCTAACTTAGCGCTCCGAAAAAAAGATGGTGAACGTGCGCTAGCCTATACAGCTAAAGCAAAAGAGTTGGCAACATCGTCAAGAGCAATTGAAATTATTAAGAATATAGAGATAGAAGCCGCTAAAATGGCATAGTAAAAAATGGAGAACAATTTATTTTTAGACGCAGCATTTTCAAAACAAACAGAGCGACCACCAGTATGGATGATGAGACAGGCGGGTAGGTTTATGCCGCAATACTGGGAAATTAAAAACAAATATTCGTTTTTGGAGATGTGTAAAACTCCAGAAATTGCCGCCGATGTAACCATGTTGCCGGTAGATTTGTTGGGTATTGATGCAGCCATTTTGTTCTCCGATATTTTGGTAACAGGCGAAGCAATGGGTGGCGATTTAAGCTTTACCCAAGGTGTTGGCCCTAAGTTCGCTAATCCGGTGCGTACAGAAGCTGATGTGGAGGCTTTAGCTACCGATTGCTTGGATAAATTGCAATATGTTGCCGATGCAATAAAAGTTATTCAGCAACGCTTAAATGGTAGCATTCCTTTAATTGGATTTGCTGGTGCTCCGTTTACGGTAATGAGTTATTTAGTAGAAGGTGGATCGTCAAAAGACTTTAAATTAACAAAGTTGTTGATCCACAATCACCCAGCTTTGGCTCACAAATTATTGGCTAAAATTGCTAAAGTAACCACTGATTACTTGAATCTACAAATTGAAGCGGGAGTTAATGCATTACAATTGTTTGATAGCTGGGCTTTAGCACTTTCGTGGAACGATTATCAAGAGTTTTCTCATCAATACAATGCGCAAATTATTGCTGGTTTAAATAGAACCAACATCCCTGTGATTTCTTTCTGTAAGGGAAGCTCGGTTTTTGCCCCAATAATGGCGGAAGCTAAGCCTGATGTGGTGTCAATTGACTGGAATGCTGATTTATTGAATATCAAAAAGGCCTTGCCAGCCGGGATGGCAGTTCAAGGTAATTTAGATCCTCATATTTTGTATGCTGATCAGCCAGTAATTAAAGCGCAAATACATAAATTATTTGAGCGTATGCGTGGTGAAAATGGCTTTATATTTAACTTAGGTCATGGCATTATGCCTGATATTCCGTTCGATAACGTTAAATATGCTATTGAAGTAGTTAAAGAATTTAGATATTAAAATCTGGAACCCTGAATTAATTTCGGGGTCTTTTTTTATATTATTGTTTAGCAATTGAGCTAAATTGAAGAAATTTCAAATGGTAGAGTATTATCAATATTTCAAAGCAGTACACATCGTTTTTGTAATCAGCTGGATGGCGGGACTTTTCTACTTGCTAAGTTTGTTTATTTACCATACTGAAGCTAACGATAAACCCGAGCCAGAAAAAAGCATCCTTAAAAAGCAGTTTGTTAAAATGGAAGCCACGCTGTGGAAAATCATTTGCCAACCTGCAATGATCATTTCTTTGTTAGCGGGTTTAAGTATGCTTTATATGATTCCTGGTTTGCTGCAAATGGATTGGATGTGGGTAAAACTAGCTTTTGTTTTGGGCTTGCTCATTTATCATTTTATTTGTCAAGGCATTATTGCGAAGTTGAAAAATGAGCGTTTCGTTTGGAGTAGCTTTAAACTACGTTTGTGGAGAGAGCTTGCTACTATTTTTATGATTGCGATTGTTTTTGTGGTAATCCTTAAAAATGCTATGGACTGGGTTTATGGTTTAGTGGGCATTATGGGCATTGCTTTGCTTATTATGGTAGCAGTGAAGTTGTATAAAAAGTACAGGGAAAAAAATGGGGTATAGTTCCATCTTTTGTCATTTCGAGGCTACCTTTTGTCATTTCGAGGCTACGAGAAATCTAATTAAATGCGATTAATAGATTCCTCGCTTTTGCTCGGAATGACAATGAGCTTAGAAATATAGATGGTGCCTTTTGTCATTTCGAGGTTACGAGAAATCTAAGCATGGGGTTAATAGATTCCTCGCTTTTGCTCGGAATGACAAAGCTTTGCTGAGAATGACTAGGAGCTTTGCTCTGAAAGACAAGAGGCTTAGAAATAATAGCTGTTGCCTTTTGTCATTTCGAGGCTACGAGAAATCTAAGCATGTGGTTAATAGATTCCTCGCTTTGCTCGGAATGACAGGGAACTTTGTTATAAATGACAAGGAGCTTAGAACTAATAGCTGTTGCCTTTTGTCATTTCGAGGCTACGAGAAATCTAAGTATGTGGTTAATAGATTCCTCGCTTTGCTCGGAATGACAAGGAACTTTGCTCGGAATGATAAGGAGACTGCTCGTAATGACAAAATACTGTATAGATTTCTTTGCTAGCAGCGAAGAATACATCGTGAAATTAATATAAATGAGGAAACAATTACTTACAGTCTTACTCGCTTTACTTGCTTTGTCGGTGCAAGCGCAACTGAACAACAGCTATTTGTATCACCCAATTCGTCCAGCGGATAGCTTAACAAACGAAATTCACCTCAATTTTTATAACTTCAACTACGTTAGAAACTACGAGTATTCCAATAATTTTCATGATGGCTATACACTTTACGGCACGCAGCTTGAGCCGCAGTTGGTGTATTACGCTCATCCAAATCTTGCTATTACTGCTGGAGCATATCTAAGGAAAGATTTCGGAAACGAACGAGGATTATATGATGCAAAGCCGCTTTTCAACTTAAAATACAGTAAGAATAACCTAACCCTAGTTTTTGGTAGTTTAGAAGGTAATATACAGCATCAGTATATTGAGCCACTATATAATTTTGAACGTAAAATTACTACGCCAATAGAATATGGTACCCAGCTTTTGCTTAATAAAGACAAATTTAGGTTAGATACTTGGATCGCTTGGCAAAAGATGATTTACACTGGTGAAGCAGCTAAAGAAGAAATTGTTGGTGGATTTACTACCGATGTCACTTTGCTGAAAAATGACGACTGGAAACTTAGTATTCCTGCTCAAATGTTAGTGTATCATCAAGGTGGGCAAATAGATGTTTTGAAAGAGATTCCAATTTCTACATTGTTTAACGGTGCTGCTGGATTTAGCTTGAGCAAAAGCATCGGATATCGTATCAAACAAATATATACCAACAACTACATTGCTGCTTATAAGGATTTTTCGCCCACAAAAGTGAGGGCTTACCAAGGTGGATTTGGTTTGTGGCTAAATGCCGGAATTGATACATATTTCGGTAATTTCTCAACTTCTTACTGGCAAGGGAATAAGTTTATTACTATTAAAGGGATGCCTTTGTATCAATCAGTTTCTGATAACTTATATGAGAAAGGTTATACTGAAAATAAGCGGCAAATCTTAATGTTTCGATATCAATATCTTAAGGAATTGTTACCTAATTTATATCTAGATGTACGCTTTGAACCACACTTTGATTTAGCGAACAGCAGTAGCAATTTGCAATTTAATCACTCGTTTTTTCTCACCTATAAACAAAACTTTAAGCTTTTTAAGGTGAAGAATTAAAGTGTAGCTACGCCTATTTTTTCTGCTAAGTCATTTAAGTCTTTTGCCACCACATCAATCAATGGAATGCCCGCTATTTTACGCTCGTTTTCAAATTGATATTCGGGTTCGCCGGGAATGATTACTTTTTTGCTTTCATCAATAGTTTTAGCGCCTTTAAAACGCTCTATCCAATTATCTAGGTGATCTTTGAAGTCTTGCGCCGGACGAAAGCCATCCACACGCATTGCACCCAAAAAGTGCCCTATACCTTCGCCTACCGGATTAGGATCTGGTTCCAGAAAAGCTACAAACGGAGGTACCCAAGGACCATAATTTGCGCCAGAAAGCACTGCAGAAAGAATGTCAACCGTAGCGCCAAGTCCATATCCTTTATGACTGCCATGATCTTTGTCGCTGCCTAAAGGAAGTAGCGATCCACCACTTTTCAATTCATTTGGATCAGTAGACAACTCGCCATCCTTATTTTGCACCCAACCTGCCGGGATAGGGGAGTTTGCTCGTTGCGCAATTTCCAGTTTCCCATTAGCAGCTGCCGCGGTAGCCATATCAACAACCACCGGAGGATAATTCCCTGCTGGAAACGCATAACACATAGGGTTGGTGCCCAATAAACGTTCGTTAGCGTAGGTTGGTGCTACAAGTGGACTAGCATTGGTCATGCTTATGCCAACCATGTCCTGTGCTACTGCCATTAAAGCATGATAGCCGGCAATGCCGAAATGATTAGAGTTTTTAACCGCAACCCATCCGCTGCCATATTTTTCTGCTTTTTCGATAGCAATTTGCATGGCAAAAGGCGCCACAACTAAACCTAGGCCTGCATCACCATCTACCGTTGCAGTGGTGGCAGTTTCATGTACCACACGAATGTTTGGAGTGGCATTAATTCTTTTCTTCTCCCAAAGGCGATAATAGCCACTTAACCTTGCTACACCATGCGAATCAATTCCTCGAAGATCAGCTCTAACTAATACGTCAGTTGCCAGCGCAGCATGCTCATTTGAGCAGCCCATTTTTTTGAAAACATCGTAGGTAAAGTTTCTTAGTTTTTCTTCGCTGAAAGTGATAAACATGGTATCGGGATTAGTGTACTTTTAATTATATTATTGTTAGATTGTTATTAAGGTCAGATGGCTTAAGCTGTTAAAGCAAGCGTTTAACCATTTACTCATTTATTCATTCACTCATTTACTCACTCACTAATTCAATCATTCACTCATTCGTCCTACGCAAGAATCAGTGTAAAATCACCGCCCAAAGGTTCAAAGTTTTCAATTAGCGAAGCAATAAAATCATCACCATAGTTAACGTACATTGGAGCTAAGTTCAAAGTTCTTTCCTGCAAAGTTCCGCCTGGGAATAAACGCTGTTTTAAATGTTCAATTTGAGATATTGACACCTCATGATTTCGCTTTTCGGCTTTCACGAGTTTCTTTTCCAAGTTTTTAATTAACTTTTCAGTTTTAGTAAGTGCGGCATCTGCCGATGCTTCTAACGTTTTATCTATTTTAAAAGAGTTGAGTTTAATTCTGTCGAAAATCGCTTTAACAGCTGCGGCTTCGTCTGTTAAACAAACCTGTAATTCTGTATTGTTCTTGATCCATTTATTCTGCAGCTCCTGTGTGGGTAAAAAGATATCTTCGAAATCAAACTTCAACTTATTCAAATTCTCTAAACTTCTTCTATCTATCACCAAGGCCGAATTTCTTAGTAGCAATACCGGGAAGTTCACTTTATAAAAATCAAAATTTGCTTTTAGTTGCATCCAGTAAGCTACTTCGGCACCGCCACCTATGTAGGCAATGTTGGGCAAAATCACTTCTTGATAAAGCGGGCGCATAATTACGTTAGGGCTAAATCGCTCCGGACTATTATCTATTTCAGTGAGCAACTCATCTTCAGTGAAAGTGATGGCTGTGTTGTTCACTTTAAAGAGATCACCCTCTTTTATAATGCGTTCTCTAAGGTTTTCCTTTAGATAAAAGAAATTGATATCGCGGCCATTTACTTGAGTTTTGTAGCCAGCGTTTTCTAAAATACTACTTGTTTTTTCGGTTAAATTAGCGCTGTTTTGCTGCGTAATATCTTGTTTGATAATTGGTGCAAATTGTGATTTTAACGCTTTATCATCCGCATTTACAATTACCAAACCATATTGCTCAAATAAACAGTTTACCAACGTACGGGTAGCATCTGCCAAATTTTCATTTTCCAGATAAGCTTTTTCAACCATCTTACCCAGTTTTTTTCCGTTTTTGCTAATGCCTAAATAACCTTTGTAGGCTTGTACGGCGGCAACTACTGTTTTTGTGCTTAATCTGCCCGTAGCGCCATTGGTTTGCTGTATCCAACTAATTTGCTTATCGTCTAAACTAATGTGATTAATTTCTTCAAAATCGTGGTCCTCCGTGGCCATCCAATAAATAGGCACAAAGTTTTTATCAGGAAACGCAATTTTTAGCTCTAAAGCCAAATTAATAGTGGTTACAATTTTGTAAATGAAATAAAGCGGACCAGTAAATAAGTTAAGCTGGTGGCCAGTGGTGACAGTATATGTATGATGATCAAGCAGCAGTTCAATATTGTTACTTACCGCTTGGTTCACTTGTATCGCTTGATATTGTTCTTTTAGTGCATCAACCAAAACTTTCCTGTCGCCAACAAAATGATGAGATTCTACTGCCTTTTTTAGGCCGTCTAAATCAGGTCTGTAACTGTAGAATGATTTTAACAGATCCACATCATTAACATAGTCTAAAACCAGTTTAGAAAAGGAGTGCGTATCTTGATAAGAAATATATTTAGCCTTCACATTTCGAAATTAAATTAAATTTTGAAACAAGAGTAGCCATTTGTTTTATTTTACACTTTATCAATGTTATAGCTTTTAACACCTCGTTGAAATAAAAAAGGTCGAGCTATTTAACCCGACCATTCTATATGATAGTACTTTAACTTCTACTTCACAATTTGCCCGTACAAATCGAAATCTTCCGCTCTATCTACCTTAACATTAACAAAGCTTCCTATGGCTGCGTAACCCGAGTTGGCATCGATTAGCACTTCGTTGTCTACCTCTGGAGAATCAAATTCAGTACGCCCAATGAAAAAATCACCTTCTTTTCTATCTACCAGCACTTTGTAAGTTTTGCCTACTTTTTCTTGGTTGATGTCAAATGAAATGCCTTGTTGCAGTTCCATAATAGCATCCACACGCTTTTGCTTAACTTCATCCGGCACATCATCCACTAAATCATAAGCATGGGTTTTTTCTTCATGCGAATAGGTGAAACAGCCAAGTCTATCAAATCGAGTATCTTCTACCCATTGATACATTTCTTCGAAGTCACGTTCGGTTTCACCAGGATAGCCGCAAATTAGCGTAGTACGCATAGCGATGTTTGGAACCCTAGCCCTAATTTCGTTAACAATATCTACGGTTTTTTGCTTAGTAATTCCACGACGCATCGACTTTAGCATATTATCTGTAATGTGCTGCAAAGGCATGTCCAGATATTTACAGATATTTTCACGCTCATTCATAGCATCTAAAATCTCCATTGGAAAACCAGAGGGGTAGGCGTATTGTAGCCTGATCCACTCAATGCCATTCACATCAGATAAACGACGTAAAAGCTCATCTAAGTTTCTTTTGCCATATAAATCTAAACCGTAGTAGGTTAAATCTTGGGCAATTAAAATCAGTTCTTTTGTTCCGTTGGCGGCTAATATTTTTGCTTCATTTACTAACTCGTTCATATCTCTCGAAACGTGTTTTCCTCGCATTAGCGGGATGGCACAAAAGGAGCACGGACGGTTACAACCTTCAGCAATTTTAAAGTAAGCAAAATGCGATGGCGTGGTTAACAAACGCTCGCCAATGAGTTCATGCTTGTAGTTGGCGCCTAAAGTGTGTAAGATATTTTGCAAATCGTTGGTGCCAAAATAGGCGTCAACGTTAGTAATCTCTGCTTCCAAATCTGGCTTGTAACGCTCAGAAAGGCAGCCGGTAACGATTACCTTTCCAACTTTGCCTTCATCTTTTAATTGACTGTATTGTAAAATGGTGTCAATAGACTCTTGCTTGGCATTGTCGATAAAGCCGCAAGTATTTATTACTACAATATCATCTTTCCCAAGTTTATTCGCTTCGTGCTCCACATTAAGATTGTTGCCTTTCAGTTGTCCCATTAGTACCTCGCTATCGTAAGTATTCTTAGAGCAACCAAGCGTAATAACGTTAATCTTAGGTTGAGCAGTTTTTGTAGTAGTTTTGTTTTTTGTAATCATTTTTATTTTAAGATGATTTCAGGGATTTTATTTCCTGCGGTATGATTTCACAGATGATGAGATTACACCGATTTATTGATTATACTGAAAGACGTTTTATTTCGCAGCTGGTATTGCCAAAATTTATTAGTAATCCGGTTTTTATTCTGCTAGCTCTTAAATAGGAAATTAATTGATTTTGAAATAATTTGGGCTGATAGCCTGTAACAGATTTTAATTCTACTATTACTTTATTTTCAACCAATAAGTCGCACCTAAATTTGCCGATAATTATATTCTCAAATTCAACAATAAATTCTTTTTCGGCTTCGAATGATAAACCGATATGTTGAAGTTTTATTTTTAAGGCATTTACATATATTTTTTCAAGAAAACCAGGGCCAAGAGTATTATGTATTTCGAAGCAAAGCCCAATTATTTTTCGGGTTACCTCATCATAAGCGGTCTCGTTTTCCATATAAATCTGTGTAATCCTAAAATCTGTGTAATCATTTATTTAAATAAACTATTCACAAACTCTTTCTTATCGAACAACTGCAAATCATCCATTTTTTCTCCTACACCAATATATTTTACAGGGATTTTAAATTGATCTGAGATTCCAATAACCACGCCGCCCTTAGCTGTACCGTCTAATTTGGTGATGGCTAGTGCATTTACATCTGTAGCTTCGGTAAATTGCTTGCATTGTTCAAAGGCATTTTGCCCGGTTGAACCGTCTAGCACCAATAAAATTTCATGGGGTGCATTAGGGACAACTTTTTGCATCACGTTTTTAATTTTTCCCAGCTCGTTCATCAATCCAACTTTGTTGTGTAAACGGCCAGCAGTGTCAATTATTACCACATCCTCTTTGTTGGCAACCGCCGATTGCAAAGTGTCAAAGGCTACCGAAGCCGGATCAGAACCCATTGCCTGTGCCACTACGCGTACGTCAACACGTTCGCCCCAGAGCTTAATTTGATCAACCGCCGCAGCTCTAAAAGTATCAGCAGCACCAAGTACAACTTTTAAATTCTCTTTTTTGAGTTTATGCGCCAATTTGCCAATGGTGGTAGTTTTGCCTACTCCGTTAACACCCACAACCATAATTACATAAGGTTTGTGGTCGCCGTATTCAAAGTTCCTAAAATCGTTGCTGTTATTTTCGGCTAATAATAACTGAATTTCGTCACGTAATAAGTGGTTTAATTCCGAAGTAGAAAGGTATTTGTCTTTAGCAACACGATCTTGGATCCTATCAATAATCTTCAGCGTAGTGCTTACACCAACGTCTGAGGTTACCAATACTTCTTCGAGGTTGTCCAGTACATCGTCATCTACTGTTGACTTACCGGCTACTGCCTTGGTGAGTTTGCTGAAAAAACCTTCTTTCGTTTTTTCTAGTCCTTTATCTAGCGCTTCCTGAGCTTCAGGTGCGGTTTCTTTCTTTTTAAAAAAATCGAATAAACCCATAATCTGATAAAATAAAAAAAGCCCTCCCGTTAATACGGAACGGCTCTTAAGCTATTCTTAAATATTGTTATTTGCCGTTTGTTCCAGCAATAGCATCTTTAACGTGATCATTGTGAACAATTGCTTCTTTGAATGAATAAGCACCAGTTTTAGGTGATTTAGTCATTGTGATCACTTTTGAATATTCTTTACCTGTACCTGTTTTAAGGGTTGCAACTACTTTCTTTGCCATGTTTTTTTAAATTTAATGATTGAGTGAGTGAATTAAGAATGACTGAATTTCAATTCTATAATTCAATCATTTACCCCTTCAAAATTATTTAATCTCCTTGTGTACGGTTACTTTCTTTAAAACCGGGTTGTATTTTTTCAACTCTAAACGCTCAGTAGTGTTTTTACGGTTTTTAGTAGAAATATATCTAGACATGCCAGGCATACCACTTGTTTTATGCTCTGTGCACTCTAAAATAACTTGAACTCTGTTACCTTTTTTTGCCATTTCTTTATCTATTTATGCCGCAAAACGGCAAGTTTTGTTACAAATATCCTTTTTTCATGAAACGATTAATCGCTTCAGAAACACCAATTTTATTGATGGTTTTAATAGCTGAAGTAGATACTTTTAATGTTATCCAACGATCTTCTTCAGGGATGTAAAATTTCTGAAGTTGTAGGTTAGGATAAAACTTGCGCTTGGTTTTAACGTTTGAGTGAGAAACGTTATGTCCTTTCATCGCGGCTTTTCCTGTTAAATCACAAACTCTTGACATGACTTTATTTTGTTATTTGTTATTCGTCGCTTAATTCTTTTTAAGAGCCTGCAAATATCTGAATAATTTTTGTATTCATCAAGTGCACTGCAAAAATATTTTAAAGATATTTTTTATTAAGCAAGTTACCCCTAGCTAGTTAGTATAAAGTGCATTAAAATATCACCCGTAAAAATACCAACTTTTGAGTATTTCATTTGTTTAAACTGAATTTTAACTTTGGATTAGTTAAGATATATATACTAGGTTATAAGCTCCATTAGCCCTCGCTGCACTAACAGTAAGGGCTTTTTTATTTTTGCCAATATTAAAATAAAGATACGCATTTGTTGTAGGACTATTTATAAAATTGAGACGATTTTGATGTTTTTATAGTATTTAATTACTTAATTTAGCAATCGAACAAATCCAAAACCTATTATAGATATACTATGCAAATCAAATCTTTTGAGCAGTATGAAGAGAGCTACAAAAAAAGTGTTGAAAATCCAGAGCAATTTTGGGGCGAGGTAGCCCAAAACTTCCAATGGCGTAAACCTTGGTATAAAGTATTATCATGGAATTTTGAAGAACCTAATATTAAATGGTTTGAAGGCGCTAAGCTTAACATCACAGAGAACTGTTTAGATAGACATTTAGAACATAATGGCGATACGCCAGCAATTATTTGGGAACCTAATGATCCTGAACAAGATAGCGTAACTATTACTTATAGAATGTTGCATGAGCGTGTATGCCGCTTTGCCAATGTGCTGAAACGTAATGGTGCAAAAAAGGGCGATAGGGTGTGTATTTACATGCCGATGGTTCCTGAGTTGGCAGTTGCAGTATTGGCTTGTGCTCGTATTGGTGCTGTACATTCGGTAATTTTTGGTGGTTTTTCTGCTAAGTCAATTGCTGATAGAATTAACGACTCGCAATGTAAATTGGTAGTAACTGCAGATGGCGTTTACCGTGGAGCAAAGCCAATTCCTTTAAAAGATGTAATTGACGATGCTTTGATTGGTTGCCCGACAGTGGAAAAAGTAATTGTACTTACCCATGTGCGTACGCCTGTAAGTATGCTTAAAGGCAGAGATGTTTGGTGGGAGGATGAATTAAAGCACGTTAACGCGGTTTGCGAAGCGGAAGAAATGGATGCAGAAGACCTATTGTTTATCCTTTATACTTCGGGCTCTACAGGAAAGCCAAAGGGTGTGGTGCATACCTGTGGTGGTTACATGGTTTATGCCGGCTATACGTTTAGTAATGTGTTTAATTACCAACCAGGCGAAGTTTATTTTTGCACCGCAGATATTGGTTGGATTACCGGACACTCGTACATTGTTTACGGTCCATTGTCGCAAGGGGCTACTTCATTAATTTTTGAAGGTGTACCTACTTATCCGACACCATCTCGTTTTTGGGATATTGTAGAGAAACATAAAGTGAATACCTTATACACCGCTCCAACTGCTATTAGATCATTAATGGGATTTGGAGATGAACCTTTGAAAGGTAAAGATTTAAGTACACTGAGGGTTTTAGGATCGGTAGGAGAGCCAATTAACGAAGAAGCTTGGCATTGGTTTGATGAGAAAATTGGAGCTGGAAAAGCACCGATTGTTGATACTTGGTGGCAAACTGAAACTGGAGGAATCATGATTTCGCCAATTGCTACGGTAACAAAAACTAAACCTAGTTACGCTACACTACCATTGCCCGGTATACAGCCAGTTTTGGTTGATGAAAACGGCAATGAAATAGAGGGGAACAGTGTGAGTGGAAATTTGTGTATTAAGTTTCCTTGGCCAGGCATGTTACGCACTACTTATGGAGATCACGAACGTTGTAAACAAACGTATTTTTCTACCTATCCGGGTATGTATTTTACTGGCGATGGATGTTTGAGAGATGAAGATGGCTATTATAGAATTACAGGTAGGGTAGACGATGTATTAAACGTTTCAGGACATAGAATTGGTACTGCAGAGGTTGAAAATGCGATAAACATGCATGCTGGAGTAGTGGAGAGTGCCGTAGTGGGTTATCCTCACGATGTAAAAGGACAGGGTATCTATGCATTTATTATCTATCCAAACCACCATCAGGATGCGGAGCTTACTAAAAAAGATATTCTGCAAACCGTAACTAGGGTAATTGGAGCCATCGCTAAGCCAGATAAAATGTTATTTGTATCAGGTTTGCCTAAAACTAGATCTGGTAAAATTATGCGTAGAATTTTAAGAAAAATCGCTGAAGGTGATACCTCTAGCTTGGGAGATACTTCGACTTTATTGGATCCAGCAGTGGTTGATGAAATTATAACTGCAGCGCAGAATAGTAAATAACTAAACTATACAAATTAAAAAAACGCCGAAGAGACTATCTTCGGCGTTTTTTTGTTATCCGCTATAACCCGGATTTTGAATTAAAGAATTGTTACTTGCCTTAATCTCACGATCTGGGATTGGGAATACCAATTTAGGGTCATTATAAGGGAAAGCACCAATTGATCTTTTGGTTCTCTTATAATCATGTAATCTGAAACCTTCGTAATCTAACTCTTTCTCTCTCTCGTTTAGGATAATATCTAATGTAGGTACTACGGTGCCTAGCCCGGCTCTTGCTCTCAACATGTTGATGTCGCTGGCAGGTGTAGCGCCAATAGCAGTATTCAATCTGAAGTTGCATTCTGCTCTAATCAAGTACTGCTCTGTAATTCTACATACAGGAATATTATCGTAATAACTATACCATTTTTTGGTAAAATAGCCAGTTCTTGCGCCAGTGCCTTCATAAATTAGTTCTGTTTGTCGTTTATCTCCAGCCTCAAATGAATTGTAAAAAGTTGTATTCACTAATGCATCCGCCCTGCCCACGTTTCCACCTGTACTGTTGAGGTAGCTAGCGTAAAAAGTTGCCAAGCCATCATTGGAAGTACCGGCATTACTTTGTTCATTCTGCTTAATTTCGAAGATTCCTTCATTGGAATTTTTGGTTCTAAACGGAGCTTCTAGCGAATTAGTAATTAATGAATAAGGACTATTAGTAATGATATCATTTGCTAAATCTCTAGCTAACGCATATTTTCCTTCTTGTAAGTAAACTCTAGCTAAAAAGGCTTTAGCTGCATATTGGTCATTTACCGAAGCCAGCTTTGCAATGGCGGTGGTAAGATCATTCTCTACAGCAGTATAAACTTCAGCCACCGTTTTGCGGGTAACATTATTGCTTACGTTATCTACTGTTTTAACGGGTTTTGTCATAATTGGTACGCCTAAATTATTGTTAGTGCCAGTTGCATCATATGGTAACGCATATAGTCTAACTAATTCGAAGTGCATAATGCCTCTAATAAATAATGCTTTACCTTCTATTACATTTCTGGTGTTGGCATCATTTACAACACCTAAAGCTGATAAAACGATATTGGCCGTATTAATTGCTGCGTATGCTGTTACCCAAGTTCTAGTTACATCAACATTGTTGGAGATAATTGCTTTACTGGCGATATTTCTGTAGCTCGTGAAACTGCCTCTCCAATTAAGATAGCCATCGCTAGCGTAAAGGTCTGGCAACATTACCAAGTTTGTGCCGTATAAATCGCCTAGAGCTAGGAAAGTATATGCGCCTGTTAGTGCATTTTGCACATCGGCGGTATTGTTTAAGGCTGCAGCAGCATCAATTTGTTGTTTTGGGTCTATTTCCAATTGCTTTTTGCAGCTGGTTGCGCTAACGATAAGTAAAAGTACAACCAGTATATTTCTATATTTTTTCATAACTGAGTATTATTATAAACCAATGTTTACGCCGAAAGTAATTGTTCTCGCTTGTGGAGGTGTATAAAAATCATGTCCAAGCTGTATGTTGTTAGATTGAGTTGAAGTGCTGCTTGCTGGCGTATTTACCTCTGGGTCGTATCCTTTGTATCCTGTGAAAGTTAAAAGATTAACCGCCGAAACAAAAAGTCTCAACCTTTGTAAATGATATTTGCCTGCAAGTGAAGTTGGTACATTGTATCCCAATAAAACACTTTTTAATCTAAAATACGATCCGTCTTGGATCCAACGTGATGAAGGACTTGTTCCATTGCCATCGTTAAATCTCGGTTGTGGAATATTCGTTATTCTATTAGTAGGAGTCCAATAATTTAACTGATCGATAGTTTGGTTGTCGAAATAATCGCCGTTGGCAGATTGAAAAACACCAGCCATGTTATAAATATCATTTCCAGATACGAATTGCGTTTGAATATCCAAATCAAAGTTTTTGTAAGACAGTTGGTTGCCAAACCCGCCATAAAATTTAGGATTTGGGTTGCCTAATTTTTGATTTTGAGCTGCCGCGTAATCGTTTGTAGTAGTAGTTCTGGAAGCATCAACATAATATATCGCATCGCCATTGTTTGGATCTACACCGGCATAGGCTTTTCCGTAGAAATAACCTAAAGGTTCGCCAACAGCAACTCTTCCTAAAAATCTACCTCCAGGAAATATAGGTTGATCGTTAACTAAACGAAGTACTTTATTTTTATTGAAAGAGATATTGAAGGAAGTACTCCATTTAAATGCTCCTACTAAATTTCTCGTATTTAATGAAATTTCCAGGCCTTTGTTTTCCATATCTCCGATGTTTTGAGTGATAGAAGAAAAACCATTAGTAGATACTATTGGAGCATTAAGTAATAAATCTGTGGTTTTCTTTTTGTAGTATTCCACAGTACTTGATATTCTATCGGAGAACAAACCAAAATCTATACCAATGTTAAAATTCTGAGTATTTTCCCAAGTAAGGTTAGGGTCACCAAGTTGGAATGGGCGTGTGCCACCGATGCCAGCATAATTTACGCCTCGGTACAAATTCCTTGATGCAAAATCTCCAATTTCAGCATTTCCTGTTAAACCGTAACTTGCTCTCAATTTTAATTGACTTAGCCAGTTTACTGACTTTAAGAATTCCTCCTGATTAACAATCCATCCAGCAGAAACAGCAGGGAATGTTCCATATCTGTTGTTTGCGCCAAATCGAGAAGATCCATCCGTCCTAATAGAAGCGCCTAGTAAATATTTGTCGCGATATTTGTAGTTTACCCTAGCTAGATAAGAAACAAAAGTGTGTCTTGTTTCGGAAGATGAACCAGCTGATATGATTGCTGCACTAGCAATCTTAGTGAAACTATCCGATGGTAATGTTGTACCTTCTACAGAAGAATATCTGAATTTGGTATCTTGAAATGCAAAACCGGCTAATATGTTTAAACTATGCTTGTCATTAAAAATTTTATTGTAGCTTAAAGTATTGTTCGTGTTAAAGTTGATAGATTTCGCCATGTAGTCTGAAGAGAACCCTCCAGTACTACCCCCATCTTGAGTTTTTGAGCCTAAAAACTGCTCCTCTTCTAAGTTGTTAAAGTCAAATCCATATTCGCTTCTAAAAATTAAATCGGGAGTGATTTTTAAACTAGCATAAGCATTGGCAAAAGTCCTATAAGTGGTGGACAAGTTTTTCCCGTTATCAATATCAATTAAACTGTTATAGTAAACAGTCGAATTGTTTAATTGTCCTGATGCATTGTAAACAGGCTGTATTGGTGGTAAAGCATTTAGTTGTAAGGGATTTGAAAATGCGTTATCCGTAGGAATACGGTAGTTATCCACTTTTGAAATGTTGATTGAACCACCTACATCAAATATTTTAGAAACATTGTGATCCAAGCTTAGTCTACCGCCGGTACGAACGTACCTGTTAGATATAATGATACCGTCGTTATTATTGTAAGTTCCTGATAGCATGAACCTGGTTTTAGCATTACCACCATTAATGTTTAAACTGTACTGTTGAATATGGCCTCTTCGAAAAGCTTCGTTAACCCAGTTTGTGTTATTGTTACTGGTCCAGTCGGTAGTTCCGGTGTAATCTTCCCACATTTCTGCCGCATTATTATAATCTCCACCATCGTAGTTGCCATATTTAAAAGCAGCGTCTAAAAGTTGTCTGTATTGGTCTGCATTGAGGAATTCGCCCTTTCTTGTTGGATCGCTGAAACCGGCGAAATAACCAAATTCTACATTGGTTTTTCCTTCTTTACCTCTTTTTGTAGTGATAAGCACAACGCCATTTGAAGCACGGGCACCATAAATTGCCGCTGCTGCTGCATCTTTTAATACTTCCATAGATTCAATATCATCTGGGCTGATCGCCGCAAGCGGATTGTCGGGTTCCGTATAAGTACCCAAAGCTTCCGTTACAATAGGAACACCATCTATAACAAATAATGGCTGGTTACTTGCAGAAATGGAAGAAATACCACGGACACGAATTTGTAAGGCTTGTCCTAACTTTCCACTGCTTGAGTTGATGAAAACGCCAGGCGCTTTACCTTGAAGCGCACTTTCAACTGTAGCTATCGGCCTATCTTTCATTTCTGCAGAAGTTACCCTAGCTTGCGAACCAAGTAGATCCCTTTTACTTTGTGTGCCATAACCTACAACAACTACATCGGACAATGTAGTACTTTCTTCTTCCAATGCGACGTTGATTGTGTTTCCAGTGATAGGGATTTCCTGTAATTTAAAGCCTATGTAAGTAAATACGAGCGTTTTGGCTTTTTCATTTACCGTTAGTTGATAATTTCCGGTAGCGTTGGTTTGTGTACCAGTTGAAGGAGAGCCCTTCACATATACACTCACTCCGGGAATTGGACCGGAGGAGCCTCCGGTTACTTTTCCAGTAATTACCCTGTTTTGAGCTAAAGCAAGGGTAATTAAACTGAAAGAAAACATCATACTGAATAGTAGTTTTCTCATAAAATGGGTAGTTTTAGTTAATAATTAGCTGATTAATCAAACCTAATGTAACGAAAATTATATAATTTTTATAGCTTTTTTGAAATTTAATAGTGTTTTGTGTAGGTAAAACAGAATATAATTAATGTATTAGTCTACAACTTGTAGTTTTAGTTTGGTGGTGACTAAAGTGGTAGTTGGGATTGTAGAGTTGGTGATCCTAAATATTTCGTAAATCAAACATTGAGATGATTTCCTTGTTAATAATCTAGTTCAAACAGTTTATAACACTAAAAACATTTAATCATGGATAAATTAGAATTAAAAGGAATTTGGAATGAGGTTAAAGGTAAAGTAAAGCAAGCATATGCAGATTTAACTGATGATGACTTGAAATATGAAGATGGAAAAGATGAGGAGTTGTTGGGAAAACTTCAACAAAAAACAGGAAAAGGTAGGGACGAATTAGTGAAGTGGATCAAGTCCTTATAATATCGTATAATATAAGATAGAGAGCTGCCTCAATGTTTTTTATCCATTAGTTGGATAAAATCTCAAACTGGGGCAGCTTTTTTTATTCTTTTATTTCAATCAGTTGTTCTTGGTAAATAAAATCTCCTTTACTAATTCCCTGTACAATGATTTTAAATTTGCCTGTAATATCTCCTGTGTAAAATTCTACCGCCGTTGTTTTGTTCTTTTCAATTTTATTTAGATAATTCCAATATAGAGTAGAGAAGTAAGCCGGTTCTTCCGGCTGTTTGTAATCGCTTACGTAAAATTCTTTGGCAATCGACAGGCCATTTACCACAGTATATCCTTGCGTTTTTTCTACGGAACAACCCGGATATAACGTTTGCTTTCCATTTACTAAATAGGTTTGCCCGGCAATTGGTTCCCTGTTTTTTGGATCGCCGATATGATTGGGGCAATTCAAAATATTATAGGTACACACATAATCACCACATCCATTAGCCCCAAATTTACTTGAGAAAAAATCGGAATTGTTTTTGGTGATGGTGACCTCTTTGAGCTGAAGAATTTTTTCTTTTGAGCTGAGTTTCAGTTCTTCAGAATTAACCAGCGTAGAAGGGAGCTGTAGGGTAAAGTACGATGGTGATTTCGACAGTAGGAGATTCTGTTTTTCGTAGTCGTCACTAATTTTTATCTTGTCGGTACTTCCGTTTTTATCAGCAATAAATAAATAAAGTTTTTTGTTGAAAGGTGTTGTCGTTTCGTTTAAAGGCAAATTAAAATTACCGGCATTGTCTGTATATAACTGTAAAAAGTTAGTGCTGCCTAAGCTAATTATTGAAACAGTTTTTTTGATTGGCTTGTCACTATCATGAACAACTTGCCCGGTAATTTTTAAGCTATCAATAGGTGGTTTTACCTTGTCTGCACTTGTAATGAATTCGTTCCAAGTATATCTCCTCCATCCCTTTACCGATAAAATACTGTTCACGTAATCCAAGTTTTGTAAAGCATTTAAAGAACCACTAGCCGGCAGCTGATCAAGCTGGTTATAGAGGTAAAAGTAGCTTTGGATATCGTTCATTTTACTCACTTCAAGCCTATTTTCCTGAACACACGCTATCGAAACAATAGCTACTTCATTAGTGTCATTTAGCTTGATATTGAGTTCAACTTTCTTTCTTTTCTGATATTGCTTTTGATTAGTTGTTAATGTTAATTGCTGCTTACTGCTATATCCTCCAAATATCATGCGTTCCGCTAAGGGTCTATTTAAGCTGTCGGTTATGGTTACAGTTGCCAGTCCTTTGAAGTTAACGGGTATTTTTAAAGACTGTTTAGTGGAAAGGCTCACAGGCGCATACAAAAAGCTTTCTTTAAAATTGTGCACTCTCAACCAAACATTTTGCTTTTTATTAGCTCTGGCTATAATAACAACGGTATCATTACACACAGGTTTCTGTATTTCTAGCGCAATCCCGCTATTTATAATTTTTGGTAAAAGATAGTTGCTGTCAATAAATTGAGAATGAACTAGTTTTAGTTTGTAAACATTTTGAGCCTTTGCTAATAGATGAAATTTGCCGATGCCATAACTGTTTGTTTCTATCGTATCAATGCTAATCTCGTTTTCGTAAAGAATTGCTTTTAACGACACGGGTGCTAGATTTTCATCTTTAGCCTCCAAAGCAATGCTGTTTACCACACCATTGATAATGTTGCCACCTTCTGGATAAAATTTTACAGATGCGCTGTATTTGGGCTTTGGTAAAATAATGCTCAGAAAACTGCTGTCCTTTTCGTATTTCAATTTAAGCTTTAGGTGTTGCTGGTTTGCAGCAATTACAGGAAGTTGCAGGGGCACTTGTCCAAAGCCATCAGTTTTTGTAGTAACAGTTTTGCCGTTATAATTATAAGTAACTGCTGTTGGCTTGGGCAAAAACCGTTTTTCATTTGAGGTGACCGAAAGTAATACGTGGTTGATTTTTTGTTGTTCTGTTGCCGCTTTAACAATTTTTAAGGTAGCTAAAAATGAAGGTTCCTTACCGCTTTTGATGCTAAGGGGTTGTCTGAATACGACCTTTGGTTTGCCGTTTACCGTAATATTGGTGTAGGCTAGCAAATGGTAACTGCCCACCAAAATGCTATCGGGAATGGCTAAACTTCCAAATGCAATTCCACCACTCATTGCAAATTTCCGGTGGCTGAGTACTAAGCTGTCTGCATCTCTTACTAACGCAACCGCAAGCACATTATGCCGGTTTAGGTCCTGCGCTAATAGGTATCCAGTAAAATAAATGGTTTCGTTATTGGAATAAACGTTCTTGTCGAAATGTACAAACAATGCATCATCTGATTTCGCTAAAGAATAGTTTTGAAACATTTTGGTTAACGGATCTTGTGCATGTAGCCTTCCCGCCAATAACAAAAGCAAAATCATTTGGAGCATTATACGCATACAGTCGGGTTTATGTTCACAATATACTTATTTTAACCATAAGCTATCTGTTTTTGTAGACTTAGAAGCTTAAAGTCAGTGGGTTAGGTGCCACTATTAAAATAAAAAAAGCGGCTTCCTTAAAAAAGAAGCCGCTTTGGAGAGTTATTTTTTTGAAACTTATTAGTAACCGAAAATTTCCTCTAAGGTTAACGTTTTTACTGCGCCAAATTTCGACATATCTTCTTGCTTCACTTTTTTATCAGAAGCTACAATTAGATAAGTGTAGGCTTTGTTGGCAATTTTTTGCTGATGGAAACGATTGATATCATCGAAAGTAATTGGTTTAATTTCTTTGTATCTGTCCATTCTAGAGTCGTAACTGTAACCTAGTTTTTTATCAGCAAAATAGTAAGCAAAAATGGCATCTTTCAATACCCTGTCTGATTCGTAGTTGCTTAACAAGTTAGTTTTAGCACCTTCAAATGTTTTTTCGCTTTTTGGCAGTACATTTAAAAGTTCGTTCATTCCTGCAACAGCTTCGTTCATTTTGTCGGCTTGGCTACCCACATAAGCAACCATGCTGTATTGCTTGTCGGCTCTATCAGGCGATGCGTAGGTGGCGAAAGTAGAGTAAGCTAAGGCCTTTGATTCGCGAATTGTTTGGAAAACCACAGAGCCCATACCACCACCGAAATAGTTATTAAACACCTCAACGGTAGCACCATCAGCTTTGTTGTAAACACCGGTATTTCTTAACCAACGAATTTCAGACTGTACCATGTCATAGTTGGCAAAGTAAACTTTATTAGAATCCTGTGTAGTGTAAGTATAAACTTTTGCCGGTGCAGCTGGTGTGAACTCTTTTGGCAATGCATGTACAGCCTTAATGTTTGCGGTGAAAGCAGCTAAATCTTTAGGCCCATAATAGGTTACTACGTGTTCGTAGTTATTTAGGTTTTTAAGCAAATAAATCAAATCTTCAGCTTTAATGTTTTTCACTTCATCATTAGTTAAAACATTGTTAAAAGGGTTTAATTTACCATATTGAGCATAAGATGTTAATCCGCTCATAATGGCGCCTTTATTTAATTTGCTGTTTTCTCTAGATTTTAAGATGCTGTTTTTAAGCTCAGCTAAAGCTTTATCATTAGCTTTTACATTGGCAAAAATATGCTCAACCAATGCTACCGCCTTATCAAAATTTTCTTGTAAGCCACTGATGCTGATGGTAGTAGTTTCTGCTCCAACATTTAAGCTATAAGAGCATGCAATGTTATAAAACTGTTTGCTCAATTCCTCTGCAGTATATTTATCAGTACTTAAATAAGGTAGATATGAAGCAGCGTAACCTAATAATTTATAGCTGTTAGTCCCAAAGTTAAAGCGATAGCTCATTCTGAAAATAGAATTTTCAGTATTTTTAATTGTCATCACTTCTGCTATACCCGATTTGCCAAAATTGATATCCTTTTGATAATCTAAAAATTTAGGAGCTAATGGCTTAATTGGGCTTTCCAAAACGTTTTTAACGAATGGTGAGGTTAAGCCTGCATTTGCATTGATAGGTGTAATAGCTGGTTTTTCAACTTTGATCGTGTTTTTATCTTCTCCTTTATGCTTGTAGCCAACTACATAGTTATCTTTAAAGAAGGTTTTTGCAAAAGCTACTACTTGAGCTTTGGTGATTTTAGCGATTTCGTTATTCTCATTCAAATCTCTATCCCAGCCCGTACCTCTGTTCATAATAAACACGTTTGATAGGCTTTCTGCTCTGTTGCCATTGCTGTCAAAAGCTTGTAGAAAACTTAATTTTTTGTTCGCTACGATAGCTTTTAACAAATCATCATCAAATTTTCCATCTTTTAACATTTGGATTTGCTCTAACAAAAGTTTAGCAACATCGTCAAGGCTTTGACCTTGCTTTGGCTGTGCCGATAAATTAAACACACCATAATCTTTCATTTGCTGATAAGTAGCGTTAGCTCTCAACACTTTTTGCTGCTTGTTTAAGTTAATGTCAAACAAACCAGCTTTACCGTTGGCTAAAATGCTTTTAATCAGCGATAGCATTAAGCTTTCTTTGCTGTTTTCTGCATAACCGCGGTAGTAGATTTCTAACATTTCTGCACTTGGTCCATAAACATCTACCTTTTGTATTTGGGTAAGTGGTTTTTCAGGTGCCGGGTTATATAGGCTTACTGGTTTCGATGCCATGTAACCGAAAGCTTTATCTACTTTCTTGATCATTTCATCTGGGTTTAAATCTCCAGCTAAAATGAGTGCCATGTTGTTAGGCACATAGTATTTGTTGTAGTAGTTTCTAATTTCAACTAATGAAGGATTTTTCAAGTGCTCAATAGTACCGATAGTGGTTTGTTGGCCATAATTGTGCGTTGGAAATAACTTATCCATCATCGCCTCGTCAAGTTTCCAACCATCGTTATCTAAGCCACGATTTTTTTCTTCATATACGGCCTCTAATTCAGTATGGAAAATACGGAAAATTGGCTTGCGGAAACGTTCAGCTTGTATTGCTAAAAATTTATCTACAGCGTTTGAAGGGAAATCTTCGTTGTAAACAGTTTCTTCGTACCAAGTATGGGCATTTGTTGAATTGCCTCCAATGCCTTGCATCATTTTATCATACTCATTGGCAATTGAGTAGTTTGAAGCTTCGCCAGATACTTTGTCAATTTCTTTGTAAATTTCTTTACGCTGTGCTGGATCAGTAGTTTTATTGTATTTTTCGTAAAGGGCATCAATTTTATCCAATAATGGTTTCTCTTTAGCCCAGTCTGCCGTACCAAACTTATCAGTTCCTTTAAATAAAAGATGTTCTAAATAGTGGGCTAGTCCGGTAGCATTTTTCGGGTCGGTGTTACTTCCAGCCCTAATGCTCATGCGATACTCAATTTTTGGTTCTTTGTAATTTGGCGACAAGATGACCGTCAAGCCATTTTTCAAGGTATAAAACCTCGTTTTTGAAGGGTCGTTAGTTACGTATTTGTACGTATAACCACCTGCAGTAGCTGTTTTCCATTGGTAAGCGGCATTTTGTGCCAATAGGCTTGAACCAGTAAAAAGCAGACCTACGAAAAATAATAGTCTTTTCATGTTGTAATAAGTTATCATTCAAATATACAAAGACAATTAAATTAAAAGGATGTTGCATCAATAAAATCGGTAATTTGGGGTAATTGGCATATTTCTCGTAATTTTGGTTTGTTATTGAAGGATTTTACCGCTTTTCTGGAACTTATGAATCGCTTTGCGTAAAAAATAATGTTGATAGAAAAAACTGTAGCAGTTACATTAAATTTAAAGCATGAAAACTAAACCCACCATATTAGTAGTAAATGACGACGGTATTACCGCAACGGGAATAAAAGCCCTCATTGAGGTGATGAGCGAGATAGGGGAGGTTACCGTTGTAGCGCCCGATGGACCGCAATCTGGGATGGGACATGCCATTACGATAGGTAAACCGCTTCGTTTTGATAAGGTTAATTTGTACCCGCCTATTGAGATGTATAAATGCTCTGGTACGCCTGTAGACTGTGTGAAATTGGCAGTAAACAAAGTTTTTAAAGGTAAAAAGCCCGATTTGTGCGTGTCGGGAATTAATCACGGCTTGAATAATTCAATCAATGTGATTTACTCAGGTACCATGTCGGCTGCGGTGGAAGGTGCCATTGAAAAAATTCCTTCAATTGGTTTTTCTTTGGATGATTTTGCACAAGATGCAGATTTTTCGCACTGTAAGAAATATATTAAGCAAATTACGCTGCAAGTTTTGACCAATGGTTTGCCGGCTGGTACGTTATTAAATGTGAATTTTCCTAAGGGAGATCAAATTAAGGGCATCAAAATATGCAGGCAGGCCAATGCCAAATGGGCCGAAGATTTTGAAGAGCGCCAGGATCCTTACCGCAGGCCATATTATTGGCTGACAGGTGTGTTTGAGAACTACGATAAAGGTGAAGATACCGATGTTTGGGCCTTGGATCATGGCTATGCTTCGGTAGTTCCCGTACAGTTTGATTTGACAGCACATCATGCTATTCAAGAGCTTAATTCTTGGGATTTTGAAGGGAATGCTAGTCAAGGTAAAACAACGCACAGTGCCGATGGCTCCAATTTAGGTTAAATGGCAAAGTTGTTTTCTTCCGTAAAAAATCATGTGTTGGTTGGGTTAGGTGTTGGTCTTGTTAGTCCGTTAATATTAGGTACCATAGCGTGGTATTTAATGCATTATACCACTGTTTTCCGCAAGGCTGATTTGTTGCTGATTGGATGCGTGGCGGTAAACTTGGCCTGGGTTAAATATTTTAATAACTTAAATAAAGAAAATATCACTAGAGGAATTGTGAGTGCTACTTTTTTATGTGCTTTCGCTTTTTTCTTTTATAAAATTATGCAAGAAGTTTAGCACTGCTTAATTGCTAACTGAAAACTGCCAATTGTTTACTAACCCCTGGTACCTTAAAAAATGAAATATTACTTAGTTGCAGGCGAAGCTTCTGGAGATTTACACGGAGCAAATTTGATGAAGGCACTAAAGGCAGAAGATGCGAATGCCGAGTTTAGGTATTTTGGTGGTGATAAAATGCAGGCTCAGGGTGGGGATTTAGTTAAGCATTATGCCGATATGGCATTTATGGGATTTACCGAAGTGGTACTGAACTTGCGTACCATATTCAAAAACTTAAGGGCCTGTAAAGACGATGTGTTAGCTTACCAGCCGGATGTTATCATTTTAATCGATTTTCCAGGCTTTAACTTGAAAATTGCAGAGTTTGCCAAATTCAATAACATTAAAGTTTGCTATTACATTTCTCCAAAGGTTTGGGCGTGGAATCAAAAACGAGTACTGAAAATTAAAAAAATCGTTGACCATCTGTTTTGCATCTTGCCATTTGAAGTAGATTTTTACAAAACATGGGGCATGAAGGTTGATTATGTCGGAAATCCACTGCTTGATGAAATTGCTGTTTTTAAAGCAAATACTGGCTTTAGAATAGAAAATAAATTAAGCGACAAACCCATTGTGGCGCTTTTACCCGGCAGTAGAAAACAGGAAATAGATAGGTTACTGCCTGTGATGCTGGGTGTTACCGCGAACTTTCCGGAGCATCAATTTGTAATAGCGGCTGCGCCTACATTCGGTGCTAATTATTATCAGCAGTTTATTGGCAATAAAAATGTAATGCTGGTGTTTAATCAAACTTATAATTTGTTGCATGAGGCCTATGCTGCAGTAGTGGCATCAGGTACTGCAACTTTAGAAACTGCACTTTTCAATGTTCCACAGGTGGTGGTTTATAAAGGAGGAACTATTTCAATTGCCATAGCTAGATTATTGGTTAAAATTCGCTTTATCTCGTTAGTAAATTTAATTGTAGATAGAAAGATAGTGACAGAGTTGATTCAGGAAGATTGTTCTGTACAAAAAGTTACGGAAGAACTACAACAGATCACTTCGGGAACGGGAAGGCAGCAAATGCTAGAGGATTACAAACAACTTCACGAATTAATGGGTGATGCTGGCGCTTCTGAAAGAACGGCGAAGTTGATAGTACAAAGTATTAAATAAAAAAAGTTTATTAATTATAATTGCAGATTAATAAACTACTTAAATGAAAAAAATCTTATTATTAGCACTACTCGTAGTTGCAACATTTGCGGCTAATGCCCAATTTGAAGGAAGTAAGCAAGTATTTGAAAGTCCTAACCTGAAAAGTGAAATTGCTAAACACAAAATAGTAGCAATTTTGCCATTCGCTACTAGGATTTCATTCAGAAAACCACCAAAAGATTACAGTGCAGAGGCCAACAAAGCTCAAGAAGACAAGTTATCGACGTCTATCCAGTCAAGTTTGTACACTTTTTTATTGCGCAAAGCCTCTAATTACTCTGTAGAATTCCAAGATGTAGAACGTACAAATGTATTGTTGAGAAAAGCAGGTGTGTTTGATAAGTTGAACGAAATGACGAAGGATGAAATTGCGAAGATCTTGCAGGTTGATGCAGTTATTGGAGGGAATTTTGAAACGGAACAAACACGCTCCGAAGCCGGAGCTATTGCGACCACGATTTTGTTTGGTGGAATTGGCTCTAAAACAGGTACTGGAACCTTAACGCTTACTATCAATGATGGAGAAAAGGGGGCATTGATTTGGAGGTTTTTTAAAAGTATGGATGACAATGTTTTATCATCTCCGGACGTGTTGGTAGAGAGAATGATGAGGAAGGTTTCTCGTAATTTCCCATATACTAAATAAAATACCTACTTCTGGGTATTTTATCCGTAAGTGAACCAATTTATATTTGAACAAATTTAGGTTAAGCAAACAGAATTTGTTTGTCTATTCTCCGCTTAACTATGTTATTGTGTTTGGGAGGGCTGGATAGTCTTCCCTTTTTTTATTTTGTACTTGCAGAATTATCAAAAATACTTACTTTTGCTCGCACATGGGGGATTAGCTCATTTGGGTAGGCGTCCCGACTGATTCGGGAAGGTGGCCGGGATAGGCATTAAAGATTTGGGGGATTAGCTCATTTGGCTAGGAGTCCCGACTGATTCGGGAAGGCGGCCGTGATAGGCATTAAAGATTTGGGGGATTAGCTCATTTGGCTAGGCGTCCCGACTGATTCGGGAAGGTGGCCGGGATAGGCATTAAAAATACGGGGGATTAGCTCATTTGGCTATGTGTCCCGACTGATTCGGGAAAGTGGCCGGGATAGGCATTAAAGATTTGGGGGATTAGCTCATTTGGCTAGAGCGCTTGCCTGGCAGGCAAGAGGTGGCCGGTTCGAATCCGGCATTCTCCACTTACAAAAGCAGCTTATTAAAGCTGCTTTTTTCTTATGCTCATCTCTCCTAAACAATTCCCTAGCTATTACCGGCATAATTGTTAAATTTATGCTTTAAAAACCATAGTTCATTTAACTAATCATTCTTAAGTTTCAGATGAAAATAAAAACCACACGTATCTTCACAGCAGTATTATCTACATTTTTAATAGCGCCAATTTTTCAGCTAAATGCACAAACGGTAACGGTTGATAACTACTACAACCACGAGACAAAGAAAACTGCTGATAATAAAACAATAGACTTTCATTATTTGTGGAATGATACGGCGTCAACGGGATTTTCAATTTTTGGAGCAGCTTTCAAAAAAAACGGTGCAAAAAATTTAAATGTGCTTACGGAAGCGCCAACTTTGGAAAACTTAAAAAATACAGCTGTTTTCATCATTGTAGATCCTGATCATGTGGGTGATAATCCAACACCTAATTACATGAATGAAAAAGATGCTGCAGCTATTGCCACTTGGGTTAAAAATGGTGGGGTACTGTTATTGATGACTAACGATAAGGAGAATGCCGATTTAACACATTTCAACGCATTGCCCGCTAAATTCGGTTTTACGTTTAATACAGATTTGATTTTGTTTGTAAAAGACGACGCACATTTTGATGATGGTGGCCTTTCTACTAAAGGAAATCCGTTATTCAAATCCGCTAGTCATATTTTCATTAAAAATGCCAGTTCCATTAATATTAACGATAAAAATGTACAGCCTGTTTTAAAAACAAATGATGGCAAAGTGGCTATGGCGAGTGTTAAGTATGGCAAAGGAACGGTATTGGCCGTGGGCGATCCTTGGTTATACAATGAGTACACTAACGGTAGGTTGCCAGTAAAATTTGAAAACGACAAAGCTGCCAATGACATCGCTGCATGGCTATTGGGAAAAGCTAAAAAGAAGTAATCTTTTATGAAAGGCCTTTCTATTTTCGGGATTTGTTTAGGTGCATTATGCTGGCTTTCATGCTCTAATTCCAATAAGCAACAATCACCGGCTAATCATCAAATTAAAATAAAAGATGGAATGGTATGGATACCCGCGGGGGAGTTTACCATGGGTTCTTCTGATGCGAGCTTTGGCGATGCGCAACCACTTCATAAAGTGAGCTTAAAGGGCTTTTGGATGGACGAACATGAAGTGACCAATGCTGAGTTTGCGGCATTCGTAAAAGCTACTGGCTATCAAACTGTGGCAGAGAAAGCCTTAGATCCAAAGGATTTTCCCAATGTCCCTTTGGAAGATTTGGTGCCAGGCTCAGCAGTTTTTAGTCCGCCAAACTATGCTGTAGATTTAAATAACCCGTTAATATGGTGGAAGTATGTAAAAGGGGCTTACTGGAAACATCCCTTTGGCGACCAACGTACCGCCATTGATGACGAGCCAGTGGTACAAGTGAGCTATACGGATGCTTTAGCTTATGCCAAGTGGGCGGGTAAGCGATTGCCAACCGAGGCGGAATGGGAATATGCAGCAAGAGGAGGGAAAGAACAGCAACCTTTTTATTGGGGCAACGAATTAAAGCCCGATGGTAAATGGCAAGCGAATATATTTCAGGGCCAGTTTCCAAATGCTGATAGCAAAGAGGATGGATATATTGGTGTAGCTAAGGTGAAATCTTACGCCGCAAACGCTTTTGGTTTGTACGATATGGAAGGCAATGTTTGGGAGTGGTGCAATGACTTTTATCGCCCCGATTACTATCAAAACAGTCCACAACAAAACCCGCAAGGCCCATCCGATAGCTACGATCCGCAAGAGCCCGGCTTAGTTAAACGGGTACAAAGAGGTGGCTCTTTTTTATGTAGCGACGAGTATTGCAATCGCTACAGGGCTGGCTCACGAGGAAAAGGAGAGGTGAACAGCGCATCCAACAATTTAGGATTTAGGTGTGTAAAAGATTAACCTTCCTAAATAGAGATAATGTTCATCTCATTGCCTCTTCTCTTCATTGTTACATAAATTGACTGCTAAGGCTTTACCTTCATCGGTAAATAATGGTAAGCGTAAAACTGTTTTTTAAAGCATTTGTAAGATTTTACTGCCCCAAATACATGCATCATTTTAATATAATACCAAGCTAAATCAATTTGATGAGGCTTAAATCCACTACGGGCACTTTTAGGATATAAGTGATGATTGTTATGCCACTCACCAGCTACAAAGCCAGGCCAAAGTTGGTTAATTGAGTTATCTTTCCAGTTGTAATCGGTTCCTTCTTTCTTCTTATCTTCCCCTTTGCCATGGCCTTCGTAGTTAAAAGTACGTACACCCACACCCCAAAATCCGGCAGCACCGAATAGTGTACAGGCCAAAGCATGGCCGCCTATTAAGTAAAATGCAGCGTACCAAAATGCCCAATTGAATAACCAAGACGCTATGGCATTCCAGGGGTTGACATAAGAGCCCCATTTTAAATATTGGGTGTAGGAGTTAGATGTTACGCCGGTATGCTCCATCAATTGTTGCACCCTTCTAAATTCTGCTTCGTTTAAATCTTTTGCAATAGGTTGATGATTTACATCCGCCAGAAAACAGTAAAGAAAACCGCCTTGTGCATTGTAAGGATCGCCTGGCTTATCTGAAAGGGAATGATGAACGTGGTGCGAAACCACATAAATTTCTTCCGGAATAACGTTGATAGTGAGATTTTGCGTAATAAAACGCCAAAATTTATTTCTGAAGGTATAAGCGCCATGGGTGCAATAACGATGATGCCAAATAGTGCCATGAGTGCCCATCACAATCATACTGTAAATAAATGCAGCTAAAACTGTCCACCATTCTAGATAGTATATTAGAAAAATAAAGAAAAAAGGAATTAAGCAAATTATTTTGAGCCAACTGAAAAAAGGTAGCCAATTTCTTCTGTCGCGGAAAATATTAAGTCGGCTAAAAAACTCTTTAAATAACTGAGAAGGGCTTGGTTTAATTAAATCTCCATCTTGGTTTTTCCAGCCGTAAGTAGGCGGCTGCAGAACTCTCTCAAAGAAATGCATGTTTAGGTTTAGTTTATTGGGTTTAAATTCTTTAGAGAATTTTGTTGAAGATAAGATTATTTTGGAAATAATAATGCTTTTCTGAAAGAGATTCCAGCGAAGGGGCGCATAAAAAAAGGATGTGCAACTTGCACATCCTTTTTGTTGAAATTAAAATCTAAATATCCTAAGGACTATATATTGTTGAATTTCAGCTTAAATTAGTATCTGTAGGCTTCCGGTTTAAATGGACCTTCAACGGCTACACCAATGTATTCTGCTTGGTGAGGATCTAAAACATCTAATTCTACACCAATTTTTTCTAAGTGTAAACGTGCCACTTTTTCATCTAAGTGTTTAGGTAAAACATAAACCTTATTTTCATAAGCCGCAGCGTTAGTCCAAAGCTCTAGTTGTGCTAAAGTTTGGTTAGTAAACGAGTTACTCATTACAAAAGATGGGTGACCAGTTGCGCAACCTAAGTTAACTAAACGACCTTCGGCTAAAACGATAACGTCTTTACCATCAATGGTGTATTTGTCAACTTGCGGTTTAATTTCAACTTTAGTATGGCCATAATTTTGGTTTAACCAAGCCATGTCAATTTCATTGTCAAAGTGACCAATGTTACAAACGATAGCTTTGTCTTTCATGGTTTTAAAGTGTTCGCCACGAACGATGTCACAGTTACCTGTAGTAGTTACTACAATGTCAGCCTCTTTAACCGCGTTAGCGAATTTTTTCACTTCATAACCTTCCATTGCAGCTTGTAAAGCACAAATTGGGTCAATTTCAGTAACAATTACACGTACACCTTGTGAACTTAATGAAGCAGCAGAACCTTTACCAACATCGCCATAACCAGCAACAACAGCTACTTTACCGGCCATCATTACATCTGTAGCACGACGGATTGCATCTACTAATGATTCGCGGCAACCGTATTTATTATCAAATTTAGATTTGGTTACCGAGTCGTTAACGTTAATTGCAGGTAAGTGCAATGTGCCGTTTTTCATGCGCTCGTATAAGCGGTGTACGCCAGTAGTAGTTTCTTCAGATAAACCTCTGATACCAGCAATTAACTCAGGATATTTATCAAATACCATGTTGGTTAAATCGCCACCATCATCCAAAATCATGTTTAATGGTTGTTGATCAGGGCCAAAGTGTAAAGTTTGCTCGATACACCAGTCAAATTCTTCCTCGTTTAAACCTTTCCAAGCATAAACTTGAATGCCGGCAGCAGCAATAGCAGCAGCAGCGTGATCTTGAGTAGAAAAGATGTTGCATGATGACCAGGTAACTTCAGCACCTAACTCTACCAATGTTTCGATTAAAACTGCAGTTTGGATAGTCATGTGTAAACATCCCGCAATTCTAGCTCCTTTTAGGGGTTTTGTTGGACCAAATTCTTTTCTTAATGACATTAAGCCTGGCATTTCTGCCTCTGCTAATTCGATCTCTTTGCGGCCCCATTCCGCCAGTGAAATGTCCTTAACTTTGTAAGGTACGTAAGTTGTCTCTACTGATGACATATTGTTTTTGTTTTAAATTTATATTGCAAAGTTACGTGATGCCTTTATCAATAACAATTTAATATATTTTGCTTTACAAATTGATGATGGTTTGTGAGCTTTAAAGTAGCTGTGCGTAAAATAGTTGTACGGTAAAATTAACGCCAATGCTTGTACGGCTACAGTTCTCTTATCCAAATATTTCTAAAGCTAATCGGTTCACTTGGGTCACCATGATCTTGTAGTTTGATAGGACAAGCACCGTGAGCTTTTTTATACGATGGGGCGCCAATATACTGCGTTGGGCCGGTAAGTACTGCATTGTTTTGTACTAAAACGCCATTAAATAAAACGGTTACTCTTGCAGGAGTTTTAATTGAACCATCAGTATTGAAAGTAGGAGCAGTCCAAATTACATCGTAAGTTTGCCACTCTCCAGGTTTTTTATTGGCATTGGCCAATGGCACAAACTGTTTGTAAATGCTACCTGCTTGTCCGTTAACATAGGTGTCATTGTTGTAGTTATCTAAAATTTGTAGCTCGTAACCATCATCGCCGCCACCGGTTGAGGCTAAGAACAAACCACTATTACCTCTGGCTTGACCTTTTCCCGTAATGTTTGCTGGAATTTTCCACTCCAAATGCAATTGATAATTCAAAAAGGCTTTCTTAGTTTCGATATTTCCAGTTCCCTTTTTTACAGTGAATGCACCGTTATCAATAGTCCACTGTGCAGGTTTGCTTTTATCTTTTACTGATACCCACTGGTCTAAGTTTTTGCCATCAAAAAGTATCAACGCATCTGAAGGCGCATCTGAAAACACTTTTCCGGTACTCACTTTAGGTGGTACTGGTTGGTAAACTTCTGTATCTTCTGGTTTTTGTGCCCAAGTTTGTAGTGCCATTAACGACATGGCAAGCAATAGGAGTTTCTTCATTTCTGTATAAATTATGGTTAAATCTATTGAATTTTGATTCAGTTTCAAAGTGCTTGACAGTGGAGTTGAGTTAATTCCTGTCTCATTTATTTTAAATTTCAATAGTATCCGATTTAAAGCAAGCCAATTCGGAACTATTTTATATTTTAGCCATTATGAGAGGTATGTTTACGGTAATGCTTTTTTTGATACTTACTGAGGCCGGTGGAATTATCCATTGGTTGGAAAAACACCTGCTCACTTGTCCTTTTAAAAGCCTAACCGGATTAGATTGCCCCGGCTGCGGTTTTCAACGTTCATTTATTGCCTTACTTAAGGGCAACTTAGTACAGTCTTTTAAGTTTTATCCGGCTACAATTCCCTTTATAGCTTTGCTGGTTTATATGTTGCTGCACTTAAAGTTCGATTTCAAAAACGGGGCTTTCGTACTTAAAGTAATGTACATTTTTGTTTCCTCAATTATCATAATTAATTATATTTATAAAGTTTATCACCTACAAATTATTTAAAATGTCAGAAGAACAAGAAGGCCAAGTGCCACAAAACCCAGATCAAGGACAGCCGTTTGCTAAGCAACCTTTTGAAGGTAATGCGTTTCCACCAAAAGGAGGGAACTTTGGCTACGAAGGTATGCAGTTACCATTGCCCAATGCTACTGCGGTATTGGTGATGGGTATTTTATCCATTGTAACATGCTGCTGTTTCTATGGTATAATAAGTTTGATTTTAGGAATTATTGCCATAGTATTAGGAAATAAAGATACAAGATTGTATCTAGCTAATGTTGGCATGTATACGGAGAGTTCTTACAAAAACTTAAGAGCAGGTAGGATATGCGCTATTGTTGGTTTGGTGTTAAGTGCTATCACACTAATTGCATGCGTTATCATCATTATCACCTTTGGATTTGATATGCTAAAAGATCAAGAGGCTATGAAGGAATTGATTATGGAAATGCAAAATCGCTAATCCAGTTTAAAGATAATAGGAGAAGCCTCGATTTTTTCGAGGCTTCTTCCATTTACACCGCTTTTAATGCTTTCTCCTCGGCCTTAATCAGCTGCTTCATCTCTAATTTACCATTGTACTGCGCTCCTAACTCTATCTCAAGTGTTTCCGTTTTGATATCGCCATTTACCACCCCAGTTTTTTTAATTTCTAGTTGCATTGCTTGTACATTACCAGTTACAGTGCCGTAAATAATGGCTGATTTGGTTTTGATGTTACCAATAATTACGCCTTTGTCGCCTAAAATCAGTCCGCCCTCAGTGGTGACATTGCCAGTCACTTTACCATCGATGCGGATAATGGAAGTACCGTTAATTTCGCCAGTAATTTCATAGCCGTAGCCAATTAAGGTGGATATTTCTTGCTGGTTGAGATTTAAGGATTTAGTTTCTTTTTTTTTGAACATGTTATTCTAGGCTTAAGTAAGTTTTTGGGTTGACAATTTTTCCGTTTCTATGCACTTCGTAATGTAAGTGTGGGCCAGTTGAACGCCCTGTAGAGCCAATATTGCCAATAATTTGACCGGCATTAACTTTCTGTCCTGCCCTCACCACAATTTTTGATAAGTGTCCGTAATAGGTTTCGAAGCCATTGCCGTGATTGATGATGATGCAGTTGCCATAACCACCTCTTCGGCTAGCAAATTTTACAGTGCCGTTGGCAGTAGTTTTTACAATTTCACCATAATTTCCTTTGATATCCAAGCCTTTGTGACTTTCTATATTTTCGCCAGTAAAAGGATTTTCCCGGTGTCCATAAGTGGAACTGATGCGGCCTTTATGAGGATAGCCCATTGGTGTAAAGCCAACTAGCCTAATCATCCGGTTCAAATATTCATCATAAAATGTACCTATTTCTTCGGTGCTGCCTAATTCATTATCCTCTGTGCCTCCCTGATTTGCAGGCGTTGGTTTTAAGCCTCTTGCTTTCAGGTATTTATTAATGGTTTTCAGTTTTTCATCAATAGCCAAATAGTGCTTTTTAATAGCCGATGTATCCATTTGAATTACCTCTTTTTGGTGGTTTTCAAGTAATAATGCAAGCTTTTGATTGGATAATTGCATTTCGGCCTTAGCTTTTACCAAATGCATAATGATACCTACTAAGCCACAAAGCGTTAAAAAAAGTGCGGTTACAAACTTTTTCCAATGCTTAACATAAAATGTTTTGACCTGAAACGGCTTGGCGTAATGTTGGTTTTTATCAAGGAAGATGATAGTTGTCTTATCCTTCTTCATAGACATAGATTAAATTTTTAGTTTGGTTAGTAAACAAATATATGATTTTCAGTAATATATAACGCATGGCGATAATATCATTGTATTGTTAAAACTGTTTATTAGAACGATGGAAAGTTGAAAACCTATACAAATTCATTATTTTTGTGGCTTCATTTTAAAAAATAGATATGTATCCAGAATATTTAGTTGCGCCAATGCGTGCCGAGTTAACCAACGTTGGTTTTGAAGAATTGAAAACTGCCGAAGAGGTTGATCAAGCGATTCAAAGCGAAGGTACCGTTTTTGTAGTGGTTAATTCTGTTTGCGGTTGTGCTGCTGCAAATGCTCGTCCGGCTGCAAAGCTAGCGGCTGCTAATGTTAAACATCCAGATAAATTGGTAACTGTTTTTGCAGGTATGGAAAAAGATGCTGTTGATAGAGCAAGATCATTTATGATGCCTTTCCCTCCATCTTCACCAGCTATGGCTTTATTTAAAGATGGTAAATTGGTTCACATGATTGAACGTCACCAAATTGAAGGCCGTCCGGCACAAATGATTGCCGAAAACCTAGTTGGTGCTTTTGAGCAGTATTGCTAGTAGCTATTGAAAACTAAAAAAGGACAATGCCATACGCATTGTCCTTTTTTTATAACCTGCTTCCAGCCTTATAATACAATTCGGCCAAAGTTTTTTGGTAAGATGATACCATTTCCTCCCGTTTAATTTTCATATCGATCAGTTTGGTTTCCCTGGCATTGATTAAAAACAAGGTGCTTTCACCCAAGCTGAATTTAGAAGTTTCTCCTTTGAGCAATATTTCTTGATTTGAGATACTTTTAACCTGTGTAGCCAACTGCTGGGTATAGGCTGCCAAACTATTATAACTTGCAGTCACCGCATTTTTAATTTCTCGGTTAGATTGCTGCAAATCATACGCTACTTCCAGTTGCTTTAGCTTCACCTCCTTTAGTTTACCACGCTCTTTCCTTAAAAATAATGGAAAGGCAAATTCGAAACCTACTTTATGATTGCCCCAGTTAAAATCGTAGTAAGAAGGTACATCATTGTTAAACCAGCGCCTAGTAGTAAGTAGTGAGCCTCCAATATTCAATTTTGGTTTAAGCATTTCGCTACGGTACTGTCTTTCTATCTCCAGCTGACTGCCTTTGGTACGCAATTTCACGATTTCAGGGTGCTGTTGTTCTGCAAAATTAAGGAGTGAATCAAGTACCAACTGATTTGGCTGTTCCACTACTTCAATTCGTTGCGGCGGTTTTGCTGTAGTGGGTAGCTCTAAAGGCTGTGCATTATCCCCCCATAAATGGTTCGATAGCGTTAACCTGGCATTTAACAGGTCAATTTTGGTTTTTTCGAATTGTATTTGGCGATCTTGCACTGTAATTGCAGCTTCCACAGAATCGATACTTGCCTTATCTCCCAATGAAGTCTGCTGACTGATGGCCTTGAATCTTTTTTGTGCCAAATCTAAACCTTCATTCACCAATTGAAACTGATGATAGGTAAAATACCAGTTCCAATAATCTTTAGCAATGTTGTACCAAATGGTGTTAATCTGCTTTACCCTTTCCGCTTCAGCATAATTTACCATCACTTTTGCTTGCCTCAAAGTATTTCTTCTTGAATCAATCAATAAGCCTTGACCTAAAGGAATACTAATGCCTACAGCGCCTAATCCAGCTGTTGAAGTTTGCGTTTCCGGATTAGTAAATTCACCTACATTTCTGTCGTAACCTACTTTTAAATCAGCGCCAGCTAGCCACAAGGGTACTTTTAACTCACTGGTCCAGCGGTTATAATATTCATTTTCACCAAACATTTTTCTATCGAAACCCGCTTTCAAAGAAGGGTCGAAAAAGCCTAGCGATTGCATTACATTGGCACGAGCAGTTTCGCTAAGTAGCGCCGCTTGTTTTACTACGGGGTGGTTACGGAAAACAATTTCCTGTAAATCTTTCAGTAAAAAAACATTGGCCGTATCTACTTTTGGCTGTGCATACCCAATTTGGAAACACAACAGCATTGTCATTATCGATAATAACCTCATAACTCCTTCGCTATTTTGCCTGTGTTGGATCACCTTTTGGTTCTTTTTCTAGACTAGGAGGGAAGCCATTTAGCTGTCGCCATATCTCGTACCAAACTGGCACTGAGTTTAAAATTACCCTGCCATACACACCTGAACCTTGCCTTAATTGTATTGGCCAAGGCTCATCCGCTTTTGGTACAGGTAATGTTTGGCGCACTAATACGCGGTAAGTTCCGTTAGGGCTCGCCATTTTATCAATAGAAAATACACTTCCTGCAAATGTGCCAACTGCTACCGATGGCCACCCTGAAAACTGTACCGACGGCCATCCTTCAAATTGCAATCGGACACCGTTATTACCTTCAATTAAGGGTACGTCCATGGCGTTTACATAAATTTCAGCGGCAACCTGTGGGTTTTTAGGCTGAAGTGTAGCTACTGATTCGCCATCTTTAATGGTTTCGCCAAGGCCAGCTTTTAAGGTTTTGATGATGTAACCATTTTGCGGCGCTCTCACTACGTATAAACCACGTCTGAAGTCAATATTGGCAATCTCATTGCGCAATTTGGCAATATCGCCTTGTGCTGTTGCCTGTCCAGATAAAGCCGTTCCCATGTCTGATTGGGCTTTAGCCACGCTTTCTTGGTACTTCACCCGAGTGTTGTCCAAATCAATGCGGGCATTCAATAAAGCTTGTCGGGATGTATTTAACTTATTTTCTTGCGCAATTACTTTTGCATTATCATTTTGTACGCTTAGTCTTCTACTTTCAATATCCGTTAAAGAGAACAATCCATCTTTAAAACCTTTCTCATAACGTTCTAGCCTAGCTAAACTGATGGCGTACAATTGTTTTACTGCCACCAAATCGGCACTATCTGTCCTCACCTGATTGATACTTTGTTTCACTTTGTTTTCGGCAGCTACCAGCTGAAGTTTTACCCCACGGTTTAATGCTTCAATTTGTGCTTGGGTAGCACGCATTTTCTGTTTTGCGGCTTCTTCGCTACCCTGTTTGGCTGATAGTTGTTCCTGTAACCTCACAGGTAAGTTAGGGTCAAAATACGACTGACTGATCTCAGAAATCGTTAGAATTGTATCTCCTTTTTTTACCTCTTGTCCCTCACTTACGTACCAACGCTCAATACGCCCACCAATTTGGTTTTGTACAGTTTGCGGTCTATCTTCGGGCGTTAGCGCCGTAACAGTACCACGCCCTGGGATGGTTTGTCGCCAAGGTAAAAACAAGATGATGACGAACAGCACACACATGAAAAGTATGATGCGTTGCAACAATAAAATTTTATCTATTCGCAGTAGGGAGGCTTGCGACTTTTCTGCCAAATTCTCCCAATTCTTTTTATGATCTACTGGTGTATAGTTAGCCATGATTAGCCTCCTCTCCCTCGTTTAAATCTAAATCAGTTACTACAGCCAATTTCTCTGCAGCCGTTACCATGTCAAAAATGGTATTCATGCTGGTCATAATTTTCTCTACGGCATAGCTAATTTGTACCACAATTACCTCTGCAGCTACAAACTGCCCAAAGGTCATTTGTCTTTCAATTACGAAGTACGAGCCCATCACTAACAAAGCGCCCATTAGTATGGTGCGTATGATGATGGAACTGGCGAAAAACTTACGTAGGATGCGAAAGTGGTTGGTGCGTGATTTAAGATAGTTGGAAGTGATTTCATCCGTGATATCCATCGCTTCTTTCATCTTCGCTTCATTTCCACGATAGCTGTCCAAATTTCCTGCTACTTCTTCCAAATAGGCTACCACTTGGTATTTATGACTAGATTCCTTCAAACTTGTTTTAACAGCTTCCTTATAATAAAGTGCTACCACAAAAGGTAGGGCTATCATGATAAAAATCCCGAAAGCCATATAAACTGGATGGTAAAAAGAAAGCAAAATGGCACTGAATACAATCAATACCGCGGCTGCAACAATTTCAACCACCAGTTTGGTTAAACCTTTTTGTATGGTAAGGATACCGAAGAAACGATTGACCAATTCAGGTGGATGTTCGCCCTCAAGTTCGGATTTTTTAATTCGGGGCAAGCGGTAGGCAAACTCTAAGGATGTACGTGCAAATATTTTTTGCTCTACCAGTTCCACTAACGTGAGCTGACCAATTAAAAGCAAGCCGCCAATTAAGATACCTAAAAGTACCACCGCAATTAAAATATAAGTGGAGCTGTACATAGAGCCGTTACTCAATAAGTTAAATATGGCCGTAGTACCTAAGGGTAGCGACAAGCCCAGCAAACCAATGAGTATGGCGTAAAATAAAATGTAGTTAATCGATGATCGCTCAAAATGCAATATCGCAACTAGGCGCTGCCAAGGCTTTAAAGCCGATTCGGCATGTTTCTTTTTCATAAAAGATTATAAATAAAGCAGATATAATGGGAATAATAGTTGTTGTAACGTTAATTATGCTACAAACTCGGGTGGTTGTGTAATGATAGGAATGAGCGGCTCGGAAATGATAGCAAGTAAGTAAACACTGTTGTGTGCTTCCCAGGTTGCCGGCTCTTTAGTGAAATAAGTATGGTTGTCTGGCCATTGGAAGTACCAAGCCTTACGCACCATCCTTAGTGATTTGTTATCTTTTTTACCTTGACTCTCCTCCTCGTTTGGATGTTCATCATCGGTATCTATAAAAACAACTGACCATTGCTTGCCTAGGCAAACGCTAGTTTTTACCGCAAAGCTGAAAAACAGCAAGGCGCTAAAAAGGTAAATGGAAATCTTGTTTTTAAACAAAGCAATCATGGTTTGCAAAGATAAATGCTGTTTGATGATTGCTAACAATCTTAAGGCCAATATGCTTTGGCAAAAATCTGATTTTACAAAATCATGATTGAACTATTAAAATGAGATTAGAAAATGTAGTGATTTCGGCAAAAATAATAGCTAAATTAAAGCGAAGAGAAGTTGTCTGCTGACAATAAGTCAGTAACGGCTTCCATTTCTTCAAGTGTATTAAAATAATGAGGCGAAAATCGAATTGCCCAGTCTACATTTTTTTCACTAAAATCTATTAATGCACCTCCTTTAAAACTTACAGAATAGTAAATGTTATTTTTGGAAAGTACTTCTTGCAATGCCTGTAGCGGCACATTGTGATGATGAAAAGTGACGATGCTTGCTAATTTCAAACCTTTGTCCAAAACCTCTAAGTTACTGTTGCGTTGTAACATTTCCCGCAATTGCGAGCTCAGGTTGATGTTATAAGCTTCTATATTAGCCATTCCAACACTATTTGCATAGCGTATGGCTTCAGTTAGGCCAATAACAGATGCACATGATCTCTCCCAAATTTCAAAGCGCTTCGCATCATCGCTTAACTCATAGGCATTTGGTGCTGTCCAGCGGGCACCGCTCATGTCTAGTAATAATGGCGCTAAACCTTGCGACAGCACACGATCAGATACGTAAAGGAAGCCAGTGCCCCGTGGCCCTCTTAAAAATTTTCTGCCAGTAGCCGTTAGGAAATCACAGGCGATTTTTTGGGTGTCAACAAGGAGTTGACCAACAGATTGGCAGGCATCAACTAAATACAGGATTCCGTTTTGTTTACAGATTTCCCCAATTTCCTCGACGTTTTGGATTAAACCCGAATTAGACGGAATGTGTGTTACCGCTACTAATTTAGGTTGATGATTTTTAACTAACTGAAGGAAATCATTTAGATCTATTTCGTTGTTAGCTAATTTTTTAACACGATGAATACGAAGGCTTAGCCTCTGTTGTAGTGATAGGAAAGCAATTTGATTGGAGATGTAATCGTCATCAGTGGTAACAATACTATCTCCAGGTTTAAATGGTATGCTAGATAGTGCCTTCGCATAAGCATCGGTGGCATTGGTAGCAAACGCGATATTTTGTGGCTTACAGTTAATAAGCTTTGCAGCCTCAATGTAAAACTCATTTAAAGCGGTATTTTGTTGGCTTGCTACATGATATCCACCAAATTCTTGCTCCAATTGCAGGTATTCCATTTGTTTTTGGATTACGCTTTTGGGCATTAAAGAGGCTCCAGCGCTGTTTAGGAAAATCTTATCGTGGCAACCTCGTGTATCCTGCCTTATTTGATCTATTTGCATGATGAATTCTTTGCCTAAAAATACAATTTAATTGAAGATTTCAAATTGGATAAACAAAGCGTAAAGGCAAACGAAAAAGCCCCTAGCAAATTGCTAAGGGCTTTCTTTGGATGTATGCTAACGCCAATAAGGTAGCACTGTAAATATTAAGCTGTTTTTTTCTTTTTGGTTTCGCTATAACCAGCAAAACCTAGGCAAAGTAATAATAACACTGTCCCAGCTAATGATATTTTTTCGCCTGTATAATATGATTTAGGTTCGAATTTAAATTCCACTTTGTGGTTACCTGCTGGAAGTTGAGCAGCACGTAAAATATAATCGGCACGGAAATACGGTTTTTGTTCGCCATCAACGTACATATTCCAGCCTTTATCGTAGTAAACTTCCGAAAATACTGCAATTGCATCACGAGGTGCACTGTAGCTGTATTCCATATGGTCAGGATGATATTTCTCTAATTTGATGAATGCAGTAGGATCTGCGCCTAAACGAGTGGTATCCAATAAAGATTTGTAACGCTCATCTATAATAGCTTCGCTTTTAGGGTCGAAACTGCTGATTGCTTTCATTTCCTCATCCGAATTTTTAACAAACTGCACGCCTTTTACAATCCAAGCATTACCTAAAGCAGTTGCATTTCTGCTCATTTTGTAAGAGCCGTTTTGAGGATCTTGCGTAATAAAGTATCTGGTATTCAGCATGTCCAACACATCTTGATTTACCGCTTTGCTAAATTGATGTTGAATCAGTTCATCGTATCTTTTCAATTTTGCCGCATGGTAACCACCAATTGTTTTATGGAAGTTAGAAGTGCTTGCATCACTAAACGTATTGATCGATTGATCGTACACCCTAAAGTAATCCTTATCACCAGCAATGAAGTTGTCTACGTCCCTAGGTTGGAAATAGTTAGTTAAGGTTGATTTGCTTTCGAAGTTTTTGTTGTTCAAATACTTGCGGTCTACCTGCCACATATCTAGTAATACGGCAAAAGCCAATAGGCCAAAAGCCAATTGCGCATTTAATTTTTTAGTAATGAAGGCCCAAACAATAGCATAGCCAATTACGATAAACAAGAACGCTCTAAATGCATCAGCACGGGCAATGGCTGCACGATCTTCAACTAGGGCATTAGCTAATTTTTGTGCCGCTGCTGCATTGTTTTGTAGGGCTTGTGTTAATGCCTGTACAATATCAGCGTGGTTGCTAGTTTTGAAGCTGAAAAACAGGGTAGGTGCAATAGCTACAATCAAGGCGAAACCACCGGTAATAGCTGCAGAGATTGTCAGTTTCTTTACCAACTCTTTCTGTTCCAATTTGCTCTCCTGAGCTTCCTTTAAGGCCAAAAATGCCAACAAAGGAACCATCAACCCAACTACGGCTAAAATAGATTCAACCGCCCTGAACTTATTGTAAAGAGGGAAGTAATCGTAAAATAAATCAGATATTAATGGGAAGTTTTTACCGAAAGATAGCAGCATAAAAAGAACAGTGACAGCTAAAGTCCACCATTTTAAACGGCTTTTAACGATAAATAAACCGAAGATGTACAAGAAACAAACGATTGCTCCGAAGTAATATCCACCAGATGTGCCTGGTTTTTCACCCCAATATTCTTGCATGTTAAAGCTTCCTGCCAATTGCTGAATTACCTGCGTAGTTTGTGCAGGGTCGCCACCGGAGAAATTTTCCGATACTGCTTTGTATAAATGACTTTCCGGTTTTACCAATTCATCGATACCGGTAGCGCCGCCATATAAATTTGGAATCAAAAATGTGAAAGATTCACCAACGCCTTGGCTCCAAGCATAAGCGTAATCTTTGCTCATGCCCGCTTTTTCTTTATTGCTGTTATCAGCTGTTAAGTTTGATTTGCCACGATTGGTTTCGCCAGCATATTCAGAGGTAGTCCATAACAAACTAGCATTAATAGTTACCGCCAACAATACTGCACCTGCTAAATAACCAATTGATTTTCCGAAGCCTGGTAACGTTTTGTTTTTATACGCTTGATATAACTCTATCCCAACTAAAATTAATAAAGCGAGGAACAGGTAATAGGTCATTTGAACGTGGTTAGCTCTAATTTCTAAAGCTAGAAATAGCGCTGTTAAACTTGCTCCCAGCAAATAACGCCCTCTCAAGGTCATTAAAATACTGGCAATAATTGGAGCAAAAAAACCAATAGCCAAAGCTTTATTGCTATGTCCTGCCGCAATTAACACAAAGTTATAGGTAGTAAATGCGAAGGCAATGGCGCCTGCAGCGGCCAACCAGGGATTAACTTTTAGCGTGATAAATAGGAAATATGCGCCAACTAATAGCAGTAGCACAGTACCTACAGGGTTAGGTAAAGCTTTGGTGATTAAAGCAATTCCGTAGGTGGCGCCGTTGTAAGCATATTCAACCCAAATTTGATAAGTTGGCATACCGCCAAACATTTGGTTTGTCCAAAGAGGCCCTTTTCCATCTTTCTCTTTGTACTCCATTATTTCCTTTTGCATGGCTTTCGACTGTATCACATCGCTCTGTGCAGGCGCTTTACCTTGCAAAACAGGACTGAAATAAACAAAACAGATAACAACAAAAGCTGCTAGAATGGCTAAATGGATGCCATTTTTATTGAACCAATTATTCATATGTGGTTAATGATATTTTAATTGTCATATGGAATAGCCATGTTGCCCTTATTTGCGGTTTTATAAACATGGATATTTAGTATTAATTTTTAACTCAGCCCAAAAATATAAATTTGGTACAGATTAAGAAGAAAAAGTTTGTGAAGCCTAAGTTGATGCAATTCGTTTCATCTTCCATCATTCCCTTGAAAACAGAAAAATCAAGCGATATGCGACTATTTTTAATTTGGTGTATCGGTATCCTGAGGTGAATAATAGGTTAGTTAAATCCTGTTCAAGTTCCCAACTTTACCGTAATAAACCACTAAAAATCTTTATTCAGCAGTTTTTCCAACTCCCCGAAAGAAACGTTCATTCGTACCCTGCCTTGTTTGGCATAGGCAATTTCTCCAGTTTCTTCAGAAATGATTACCGCAACGGCATCGGTAGCTTCCGAAACGCCAATGCCAGCTCGGTGTCTTAACCCAAATTGAGCAGGCAGTTTGTTGTTGTCCGTAAGCGGTAAAATGCAGCTGGCACTTTTAATTTTATTTTCGGAAATTACTACAGCGCCATCGTGTAAGGGGCTGTGTTTTTGAAAGATGCTTTCGAGCAGGCGCTTGGAAATTTTGCTGTCGATAATTTCGCAGCTGTTGGTGAAAAATTCATCATCATAGTACTTAACGAAAACCATTAAGGCACCAGTACGGGATTTTTTCATGCTTTTACAGGCATCAATAATTGGTTTGATACGAAGAAGATTATCTTGCTCTGCACTTTTACTTCCGAATAGGTAGCCCCACCACGCTTTATTTTTTTGCAGGAAGGTAGATTTGCCGAGGTGTAATAAAAACCTTCGGATTTCGGGCTGGAAAATAATCACCAAAGCTAAGATGCCTATGCTCATAAACTTGTTAATGATCGCTTCCAAAAGCTCCATGTGCAAGCCTTTAACGATATAGTACACCAACACAATGATGACCATACCTAGCACTAAATTTACGGCAAGCGTATTACGAATTAAGCTATAAATGTAATAGATGAGTATCGCCACTAAAGCGATGTCAATGGCATTTATCCAAGTAATGTTTAGAAAATCAATCTTCATTGCTGTACAAGATAGTAATTTTTTTAGTTGTTAGGTATTAGGGGGTAGGGATCAGGTATCAGTTGTTAGGTATCAGTAGTCAGGGATTAGGGATAAGTTATTGTTGTTATTAGGGAGGTGAACTGGCCAATAATCAAGCACCAATAAACAATAATCAATAATCAAGCACCAATAGTCAATTAACCAAATCACCAGTTAACCAATTAACCAAACAACCAAAAAACAAAAAAACCAAACAACTAACCAACAAGCCTGCTAATCAGCTTTACACACTCAACGGCTTCCTTTACATCGTGGACACGTAAAATATTGGCTCCTTTGAGTAAGGCGGCGGTATTAAGCACAGTCGTTCCATTTAAGGCATCTTCAGTTTTAATGTCAAGCGCCTTTGTGATCATCGATTTTCTAGAAATACCGACCAATACCGGCAGTTCAAAAAAATTGAGCAGTTGCAGGTCTTTTAAAAGTTGGTAGTTATGTTCCAAAGTTTTTGCGAAACCAAATCCGGGGTCCAACACCATGTCCTTCACCCCTAAATTTTGTAAGGTGCTGATTTTTTCGCTAAAGTAGGCGAACACCTCTTTACTGACATTTTCGTAAGTTGGATTTTGTTGCATCGTTTGCGGTGTACCTTGCATGTGCATCATAATGTAAGGCACCCGTAGCCTGGCTACCGTTTCGAACATTTTCTCATCTAAATTTCCAGCCGCAATATCGTTGATGATATGCGCACCTGAATTGATGCCTTCCTCAGCTACTTTTGCCCTGAATGTGTCTACAGAAATTATGGCTTCTGGAAAGGTTTTGTTAATGGCACTAACTATAGGGACTAGTCGTGTTATTTCTTCGGCTTCGTTAACGTCGGCAGCGCCCGGACGAGAAGAGTAGGCACCAACATCTATGAATTTAGCGCCATGCTCCAAGAAGCTTTCGGTGTGGCGTAATGCCTGTTCAACGCTCCCAGCACGACTAGCACTGTAAAACGAATCGGGAGTAATATTCAGTATCGCCATTACCGCAGGCTGGCTGAGATCAATCAATTTGCCTTTGCAGTTTAGCGTGTGTTTTCGGTTTAAAAATGTATCTTTAGCCATCGGTTTATATCAAACAAAAATAGCCTATTATTGGCTAAACATTAAATATTTTAATTGTTTTGGCAGCAAATACATCTTTAGAATACGATCAGGTCATAGCGGTTTGCAAATCGCTTTTTATTAAGAAAACAAAAGATTACGGTACTGCTTGGCGTATTTTACGCCCTTCGTCTATTACCGATCAAATTTTTATCAAAGCGCAGCGCATCAGAACTTTAGAAGAGAAAAAAGTTTCGAAAGTAGGGGAGGATGTAACCTCGGAATATATCGGGATTATTAATTATTGTGTGATGGCTATTTTACAGTTGGAGTTAGCTGAAAACGAACCCAACGAATTGCCTGTTGATGTTACAGAGGCTTATTATGATGAGCGTGTGCAGGAAACAAAGGATTTAATGTCGGCAAAAAATCATGACTACGGGGAAGCTTGGCGTGACATGCGCATAAGTTCATTAACGGATTTGATTTTAATGAAGATTTTAAGGGTGAAGCAAATTGAAGATAATGATGGGCAAACTTTGGCTTCGGAAGGAATCAAAGCGAATTATCAAGATATGTTGAACTATGCGGTATTTGCCTTGATAAAATTGGGATTGGGGTAGGAAGTTTAAAGTAAAAAGTCAAAAGTAAAAATTGAAAGATAACCGTTCCATAAATTCTGAAAATCAAGGTTTTGCAGTAAACATTGCTGAGCTAAATGAAATCGGGTTTTCTTCAGTAAATGGTATTTATGATGAACGAGAATTGAATCAAATACTAAGCTTGATTAATAGAGCGAATACCGACAGGCCTACATTCCGGAAATCTGACGATTTATTTGCGATTAGGCAGTTTTTAAAAGAAATTCCGGAAATAAGGGAGCTTATTTTTAATCCTAATTTAAAGAAGTTGGTTAATGAGATAGGAAAAGGAAAGGCGTTCGTAATTAAAAGTATTTATTTTGATAAGCCTGAAAAATCGAATTGGTACGTAGCCTACCATCAAGACTTAACCATTTCGGTAGATAAAAAAGTTGAACTTAACGATTTTGGCCCATGGACTATTAAGCACCAGCAGTTTTCGGTGCAGCCACCATTAGCTTTACTTGAAAGAAATTTTACCGTAAGAATTCATCTCGATGACACCTCACGCGATAATGGCGCTCTAAAAGTAATACCGTATTCACATCTTAAAGGGGTTTATAGGCCAGAAAGTATAGCTTGGGATAAGGAGCAGGAGGTGGTATGCGAAGTTGAAAAGGGTGGTGTAATGCTAATGAAACCTCTGATTTTGCATAGCTCCAACCGAACAACAAACGGACAAAAAAGAAGAGTGATACACATTGAATTTTCTGATGCCGAGTTGCCGCAAGCAATTCATTGGTCGGAAAAACTTTATTATAATTAACGATATGAAGAAAGCGCTTTTTCAATTTTCAAAATGGTTTGTTGGTATCCTGTTTATATTTTCGGGATTAATCAAAGCAAATGATCCGCTTGGTTTTGGGTATAAACTTCAGGAGTATTTCGAAGTTTTTCACCTCAGTTTTTTAAATGGTTGGGCTACGGGCATTGCTGTGCTGCTTTGTGTGTTGGAAATTGTTTTTGGAGCCTTATTGCTGCTGGGAATTTTCCGGAATTTTGTGGTTAAGGGCTTGCTGGCTACCATTATTTTCTTTACGTTTTTAACTTTCGTTTCTGCGGCGTTTAAAGTGGTAACTTCTTGCGGTTGTTTCGGTGATGCCATTCCGCTTACGCCTTGGCAATCGTTCGGTAAAGATATTGTGTTGTTGATACTCATTATTTTTATCTATCTCAATAAGGAATTTATTAAGCCTGTAACTGAAAAGTCGGGTGTACAAAGCGCTCTGTTCACGGTTGTTTTTACGGCATCTCTACTATTTGGAACGTTCACCTATAACTATTTGCCAATTATTGATTTTCTTCCGTATAAAGTGGGTTCAAATATTCCCGAAAATATGAGGATACCAGAAGGGGCACCTGTTGACGAGTATCTTATCATGTACGATTTGAAGAATAAAAAAACTGGAGAAACCAAAACCATGAGCGATAAAGACTACATGTCTAAAGAGGTTTGGAAAGATGAGAATTGGGAAGTTACTGGATCTCCATCGCGTAAGCTAATTAAAAAAGGATACGAGGTTAAAATTAAAGATTTATTGATAACGGATGCTTCGGGTACTGATTACACCAAAGAAATTGTAGAAAATCCTTACTATAATTTAGTGATAGTAGCTTATAATTTGAACGAAACTAATGAAGATGCGATAGCAAAAATGAACGCCTTGGCGCTAAATGCCGCCGAACAATTTAATATCCGTACGGTTTTGCTTACCTCTAATTCGGCACAGGATGCAGAGAAATTCAGTAAACGAATGAAACTTTTTATGGAAGTTTTTTATGCAGATGCTGTACCTTTAAAAAGTATGGTGAGGGCTAACCCGGGGATATTGTTGCTTAAAAATGGAACCATTGTCAATAAATGGCATTATCATGGCGTACCTTCTTTTGATGAACTTACAGCAAAATATTTTGGTAAATAATGGCAATATACGCACTTAAGAAATTATTGTACGGACTAGCGGTAATGGCCGGTGTGGTTGCCGTTGTGTTTGTGTTGTTCAACATTCTTCCGGGTGATCCGGCTCGTATGACGATGGGACAGCGCTCTGATGTGCAATCGCTAGAAGCTGTACGCAAGGAGTTTGGTTTGGACAAGTCTAAGCCTGTGCAGTTCTTTTTGTACCTAAATGATTTATCGCCTGTCAGCGTACATCAAAATACAGCAGATAATCGGGAAAAATATCATTACGCCAAGCTTTTTGCTGTGGGTGATGATGTTTGGGTGCTGAAAACGCCTTACTTGCGCAGGTCTTACCAAACAAAAAGGGATGTAACTACAGTATTAGCCGAAACTGTACCCAACACATTTGTTTTGGCTTTAACAGCTATGATTTTTGCTACAATCATTGGTGTGTTTTTGGGAGTGCTTTCGGCAGTTTACAAAGGCACTTGGATTGATAAAACGGCCAATATGTTTGCCATATTGGGAATTTCTGCTCCCGCTTTTTTTGCTGGTATTATCATTGCCTGGTTATTTGGTTTTGTATTGGCTGATTATACTGGCTTAAACATGAGCGGCAGTTTATATAGTTATGATCCTTTCGAAGGGGAGATCATTACGCTTCGGAATTTGTGGCTACCAATGATTACGCTGGGTTTGCGCCCCTTGGCTATTATCGTGCAGCTTACCCGCAGCGCTATGTTAGATGTGCTATCTCAAGATTACATTCGAACAGCTAGGGCTAAAGGTTTATCTCGTAAAACGATTATCTATAAACATGCGCTGAAAAATGCGCTCAATCCGGTAATTACGGCCATTTCAGGCTGGTTTGCATCTTTGCTGGCAGGTTCATTTTTTGTAGAATACATTTTTGGCTATAACGGATTGGGGCGCACCACAGTTTACGCCTTGGAAATGTCTGATTTTCCGGTAGTGATGGGCGCTATCTTGTTCATTGCCTTTGTTTTTGTGGTAGTTAATGTACTTGTAGACTTACTTTATGCTTGGATTGACCCAAGGGTTAAATTAGCTTAAGAATTTTGGTTAGAATTGGGTTAATTGTTTGAATGGGTTATTTGGGTAATTGTTTAATCGTTTGAGCTGGTTATGCGACTATTTTATAGCTTGCTTAGTTTTTGATTGCCGAAGTGCATCACAATTATTACTAAATTGCGGTGAACCAAATCTACAATTTAACATTTTACCAAAATGCATATCTACTCATTTGAAAAATTAGAAACTTGGCAAAAGGCTAGGTTATTTAGGCGGGAGATTTATATGTTAATCTTCGGACTAGTAGTCAAATTAAACGTTCTGCAGCAAGTATTGACGATTGTTTGGCCGAAGGCTCTGCTAGAATCACTTCTAAAGACAAGGCACATTTTATTACGACGTCTTATTCAAGCGCAATTGAGACCGTTAACCATTTGATACGTGCATTTGATTTAGAATTTATTACAGAAGAAGAATATGTGTATTTTCGTCTCAAATTGGATGAAATTGCAAATAAGTTGAACGCTTTAAGGAACTCAATACTTAAAACGGCAGTCCGCAACTAAACAATTAACCAACCACACAAATAACCATTTAAAACGATTAACCAAATAACTAAACAACCAGCCAAATGAAGATTTTCCTTGTGGGATTTATGGGGTGCGGTAAAAGTACCAAAGCAAAACAGTTAGCAAACTTATTGGCCTGCCCAGTAATAGATATTGATGCCATAATTGTGGAACAACAAGGTATGAGCATTGCTGATTATTTTGCAGCAAACGGCGAGGCTGCTTTCCGTAAATTGGAAAATGAGGTGCTGAAATCGTTTGACTATCCAGAAACTTGCGTGGTAGCTACAGGCGGTGGTTTGCCATGTTATTTCGACAATATGCAGTGGATGAATGAAAACGGGGTAACGGTTTATTTGGAAATGACGCCACCTCAGTTGGTGTCGCGTTTGCACAACCGCGAAAAAAGACCATTGCTTAAAGGTATGGATGATGAGCAATTGCTTGCTTTCATTATCAATAAGTTGGAGGAGCGTAATCAGTTTTACAACCAAGCAAAGGTTACTGTCAATTCCTTTGATTTGGACCCTAAAGATTTATTGGAGGAGATAAAGCAAACGAAGGCTTAACTAACCCAAATTTTCTAGTTTCTCATCTATCTTCCTCATTCTGGTTTTACCGTGAGGAATAGGTTCGCCATTATCATTCACGTTTACGAAAACCATTCTATCGATAGTTAATATTGCTTTTTTAGTGATTTTATTCCTCACCTCGCATTTTAAAGTGATAGAGGTTCGTCCAAATTCCGAAGCCGTCATTCCCATCTCCACAATATCACCTAGTTTACCTGATGAAACAAAGTTAATCTCGGAAATCAACTTTGTTACTACCTTTGGCGCCTCCAGTTGGCACATGGCATAAATTGCTGCTTCTTCGTCAATCCATTTTAATAAACTACCACCAAAAAGACTGCCATTTGGGTTCAAGTCTTCCGGTTTAATCCATTTACGAGTGTGAAAATTCATTGATGTTTTTGTTTAGTGCGAAGATAATGAATTGATTAATTTGTGTTTAGAAGATAAACGAATTTTTAAGGCGTAATTGGCATAAAAAAGGCCAGCGGTATTTAAACCGCCAGCCTTATCGTTATTGTGTGTGGAGTATTTTCTTAGTGAGCATCAACCGGCACATTGACGTTTTTCTTGAATTTTTGCAAGTATAACAGAGGGATAGAGCAAAGCATAACTGCTCCCGCAACCCAATAAGCATCGCTGTAAGTAAGCAGCAATGATTGTTTTACAACCGCACCTTCAATTGCTTTCATGGCCATTAATTTAGCATCAATAAACGATGCACCCTTAGCCATAAACGTATGCATCAAGCCATTTAGTCTTTCCGTAAAGGCAGGATTTTGCTCATTTACGTTAACTAATAAATTGCTGCGGTGAAAACCTTGCCTAACGTGAATCAACGTAGTTAGCGCTGCAATACCGAAAGAGCCACCTAATTGGCGCATCATGTTGTTAAGTCCGGAACCTTGACCAATTTCAGCACCTTTTAAGTCTTGTATGGCTAAAGTAGTAAGTGGTACAAACAGCAAAGCCATACCAAAACCCCTAATCACTAAAGGCCAGAAAAACTGATCAGTGCCTGATGATAAGGTTGATTTACTTAACATGTGACAGAAAACGAAGAACAAAATCATCCCGCCGGTTGCCATAAATTGTGCCGGGACTCCTTTTTTCAGCATGATACCAATGAAAGGCATCATGGTAATGGTACACAAACCGCCTGCAATAAATAGCTCGCCAGTTTGTAACGGAGAAAATCCGAGTAAATTTTGGCAAAAAATAGGGAATACAAACACCGAACCGTATAAACCAAAACCTAGGACAAATGAAGTAACCATACCAATGGAGAAACTTCTGTGTCGCATGATTTTAAAGTTAACGATAGGATGATCGGTGCTCAGTTCTCGCCAAATGAACAACAAAATCCCTAAAACTGATGCTACGGCTAATGCGGTAATGTAAGGGGTAGAAAACCAATCTTCACTTTCGCCTTTTTCGAGTACTGTTTGTAAACTGCCCACGGCAACGGCCAATAAAACAATTCCCCACCAATCAATTGGTGCACCTTTGCCATCCTTGGGCGTCTCCCTGACGAACATATAAGTACAATAGGCGGCTAAAATCCCTACTGGAATATTCACGTAGAAAATCCAAGGCCAATTGGTAATTTCTAGGATATAACCACCAATGGTTGGTCCCACTGTTGGGCCTACAACGGCACCTAGTCCAAATAACGCGGTAGCTATACCCACATCCTCACGTGGCCAGGTTTCAATTAGAATTGCCTGTGCAGTTGAAATTAAACCACCGCCTGCCAAGCCCTGCAAAATACGGAAACCTACTAGTTCCCAAAGCGAGGTTGCGTTACCACACAAAAAGGAGGCTACTGTAAATAAGATGATTGAAAATAAGAAGTAATTTTTACGGCCAAATCTGCTGCCTAACCAGCCCGACATGGGTAAAATAATTACGTTGGCTACAGCGTAACCGGTAGACAACCATGCTACATCTTCTAGCGTAGCACCAAGGTTGCCCTGTATTTGTGGGAGCGCCACGTTTACAATTGTCGTATCAATCAGCTCTAGCAATGATGCTGTGATTACGGTAAACGTAATGATCCATTTTTTTAAACCTACTTCGGCCATTGAATTAGTATTAGGGCCTCACCCAACCCTCGGACGGGCGGGGGAAGCATATTGCATTTTTCATTTCAAATCTCTCCCTTTGGGAGGGTAGGGTGGGCTTTTATATTTCTACAGAAACTTTCACGCTCATGCCTGGTCGTAATTTCTCTAATATTGCTTTGTCTTTACTAGCGATTTTTATTTTCACTGGTACACGTTGCACTACTTTCACGAAATTACCGGTAGCATTATCTGGAGGAAGTAATGAACCTTTTGCTCCTGTAATAGGAGAGAAAGTATAAACTTCACCCTCGATATCTTGATCTGGGTAGGCATCTACATCAATTTTAACTTTTTGTCCAGCTTTAATTTTCTCCAATTGAGTTTCTTTAAAATTGGCAGTAATGTAAATGCTGTTTTCATTTACGATAGAGAATAAAGTTTGACCCGCCTGTACCAACTGACCTTTTTGTAAGCTCTTTTTGCCAACAATACCGGTAGTAGGCGCCTTAATTTGTGTGTATGATAACTGAAGTTTCGCAAAATCTACATCGGCTTGGCGTTGTGTTACGCCATTGCTACTCACATTCAGCTGCGATTGCGTAGTGCCAACTTGTTTTACAGCAGCATTATATTGGTCTACTGCAGCGTCGTAAGTTGCTTGTGCTGTTTCTTTTTGTGCTTTGGCTTGGTCAAACGCCTGTTTGGTAATTGAACCATCTTTCACCAAGTTTTCGTAGCGTTCGTAATCTTTTTTCGCTAAATCCAACTTTACTTTCGCCGCCTCAATATTAGCTTTTGCGGTAGCTGTGTTAGCAGAAGTCGCGGCTATTTGCGCTTGTGTAACACCTACATTTGCATTTGCACCTGCTTGACCAGCCTGCGCTTGCTCTAGCTTAATTTTATAATCGCTGTCATCTAAAGTTACTAGTACCTCACCTTGGTTAACTTTAGCATTTTCTTCAAAGTTGATGTCTTTTACGTAGCCGCTAACCCTTGCAATAACCGGACTAATATCACCGTCAATTTGAGCGTCATCAGTATCTACGTGTTTGCTGTAATAATTATATTGAGTGAAACCGAAAATGGCTCCTATTACTAAAAGTACTCCTAAAATAATCGGAATAACTTTGTTTTTCTTTTTTTTGGGCTGTGTCATGGTATGCTTAGTTATTTTGAGATATTTTTCCTGTTGATTTTAATAAAGTGTAGTAAGCTAGTTTGGCATCAGCTTTAGCTAACTCCAAATTAATTTTAGCTTGATATAGCAAGGTTTCTGCGTCAATCCTATCAATAGCAGAAGCAATGTTGTTTTGGTATTTCGATTCCAACAATCTATCATTTTCAGTAGCCTGAGCTATAGAAGTTTCCAATACATCTATTTTTTGGACAGCTAGTTGGTAGGTCTGATAATTTTTATTCAGTTCGGTTTTTACATTGTCAGTAAAGATGTCTTTCTGCGTATCTATTTCCAATTGCTGTACTTTAGCCTCTGCCACCTTATTTTTATTGGTCCACAACGAACCAATGTTCCACGAAATAGTAGCGCCCAAAGTAATTGGCATTACAAATTGTTGGTTGCTAGGAATAAAGTTCCCGCTTGGATTTACGTAGTACAAGTTAGCGCCTAAACCTACCGTTGGTCTGGTGTTAGCCTTAATTGATTTGATATTGTAATCCGCCGTTTGATGCCTCAAGTTAAGCTGTTGCAATTCTTGTCGGTTGGTTAACGCAGCATTTAAATAAGCATCAAATGATGACAATTGAGGCAATGCATCATCAGCGCCTTTCAGTTCAATAGCAGTGTTTTCTGGCAGTCCTAAAAGGATATCAAGATTATAGTTGATGATTTTTCTATTGTTCTCAATTTCCATATCCGTTAGGGAAATGTTGGCCTGTTGCAATTGGAACCTCAATACATCATTTTTAGTTACCAAGCCTTGCTCATAAAAACGCTGTGCTTGTTTAAGTTGCTTTGAGATAGCGCTTAAGTTTTGCGCCACTACTTTTTTGCTTTGCAACAATTTGTACAGAGAGAAATAGCTGTTTACAACCGCATAACTCACTTCCTCTTTGTTTTTGTCGGCATCCAAAAGCGCAATTTCCTTTAAAAGCTTAGTAGATTCTTGCGCATATTTCAGCTTGCCACCACCGTAAACTAACTCTTGTACGGCAGCGGTTCCTACAAATGCATCGGCCCTGTTAGGCAAATGGATAGGATTACCTTCGCCAATTTTAAGCGTATTAGTAGGAATTTCAGCGTGGTTATACATGAAACTTGCTGATGCACTAGGTAAGGCATTGTCTTTAACTACTGCTAGTTGGGCAACGGCTTCATCTATTTTTTGTTGAGAGAGTTTTAAATTTTTGCTGTTGGCAATGCCTAAATCAATAGCTTCTTGTAAGCTCAATTGTTTTACATTTTGCGCCTTCAGCAGCGCTGGGGCTAAAAGAAAAACCAACAACAATAGCTTTATTAACGTTGGTTTTTTCAAATCCCTTTGATAACTGGTTGGATTTATTGGTATCATTTTTTGGGTGTTAAATGCGTTAGAATCATGTCTTTCAGGTGAGCAACTAATCTCTCGGTAATTATCTTCCGATCTTTGTCTTTGTTCAGGTCGTAGGTACTATCAGGAGCAATTTTGTTAGGAGAGGTGGTAACCATCGAAATGGTGCCCATCACGCTAACAATCGTCATTCGGATATCTACTTCTCTGAAATCTCCAGATTCGATCCCTTCTTTAATGATGTTTTCTATTACGATGAGATTTTGTCCCATGGCACCTTTAATTTGATCGAATACCTCAGGACGTAATGAAAGCGATAGTTCGCGATACATCATTTTATGAAAGTTGGCATTGCTTAAAATACGGGTAGCATATTTTTCAATTACCTTTATTAGTTTCTCTTTGGCAGGAATATTTTCCTCTTTAATTTGGTTGAGCTGAGATTTAAAGCTCAGCACTCTTTCTTCCAAAATTTCTTTAAACACGCCCATTTTACTACCGAAATAGTAGTTGATCATAGCCATGTTAGCGCCAGATTCAGCTGCAATTTGGCGTGTAGATGTACCCTCGAAGCCATATTCGCAGAAAAGCTTTTCAGCAGCTACGAGGATGTCAGTCTTTTTATCGGTTTTTTCCATCTTGTTTTTTTTGACGCAGCAAATTTAATCAATCGATTGATTAAATTGCAAATATTTTTTTGTGCGTTTACAAAAGGATGATAAAAGTTTACCCCTCTCTGCCTTCGGCATCTCTCCCCAAAGGGCGAGAGGTTTCATGGATAGGGATTGTGGGTTGTTGTGGACTGGTTTGATTGCTATGTTATTCTTGCTTGCTTACCTAATGTCGTGGTACGGAATATGCAGAGAGATCTTTGAAAGTATTTCCTTACATCATTACTATTCTCTCCCTATCAGGGAGAGATGTCCACAGGACAGAGAGGGTCTATTCAACTTAACACAAGGTAGTACTTTCGGTAAATTTGGGTAATAGAAGTTTACCCCTCTCTGCCTTCGGCATCTCTCCCAAAGGGGCGAGAGGTTTTCATGGGAAAAGGTTGTGGGTTGTTGTGGATTGGTTGCATTGCTATGTTATTCTTGCTTGCTTTTTAATATCGTGGTATTGAATATGCCGAGAAATCTTTGAAAAGTATTTCCTTAAATAGTTGCTATTCTCTCCCTATCAGGGAGAGATGTCCGCAGGACAGAGAGGGTTAATTAACCTAAAACAACACAGTACTTTCGGCAAATCGGGTAATTAAAGGTTTACCCCTCTCTGCCTTCGGCATCTCTCCCCAAAGGGGCGAGAGGTTTTCATGGGAAAAGGTTGTGGATTGGTTTGATCGCTATTAGGCTGCTTATTTTGCCCTCAAATCTCCTTATAGAGATGTTTAAAACGTATTTCCTTACATCGATGCGATTCTCTCCCTATCAGGGAGAGATGTCCACAGGACAGAGAGGGTTAATTAACCTAAAACAACACGGTAAACTTCGGTAAATTTGAGTAATAGAAGTTTACCCCTCTCTGCCTTCGGCATCTCTCCCCAAAAGGGCGAGAGGTTTTCATTGGACGGGGTTGTGGGTTGTTACGGCGGGAATTGATTTACTTTACGGAAATGCTTCTTAACTATTCCCAAATACCGTTGCTTTTAGTTAAAATAACCGGCTGGCCACCAGTGACCATAATGGTATGCTCATGCTGTGCCATAAAACCACCTTTATCACCTACCATAGTCCAGCCGTCTTCCAAAGTATCCGCATAGTTTGAAGCAGTAGAGATGAAAGTCTCGATAGCTACTACTGAATTTTTCTTAAATCTGGTGAAATTAAAACGATCGCGATAGTTGGCAATCTCATGTGGCTCTTCGTGCAAGCTACGGCCAACGCCATGACCAGTGAGATTTTTGATCACTTTGTAGCCTCGTTTTTTCGCTTCTGTTTCTATCAAAAGGCCAATATCTGCAACTTTAACGCCGCCTTTAATATTGCTGATAGCTTTTTGCAGAATCTCTTTTGAGGCGTCAATTAATTTTTGGTGCCCTTGAAGATCTTTCCCCAAAATAAAAGAGCCACCATTGTCTGACCAAAAACCATCCAGTTCAGCAGAAACATCTATATTAATTAAATCGCCCTCTTTTAAAATGCGTGTAGCAGAAGGGATGCCATGACAAAACTCGTTATTTACGCTAATGCAAGTGTATCCGGGGAAGCCGTAAGTTAAAAACGGCGCAGATTTAGCCCCGAGCTGCTTTAATAGCTCACCACCAAAATCATCTAATTCCTTAGTGCTCATGCCAACTTTTGCAAAATTTCTCATCTCTCTAAGCGTATGTGCCACTGCATCACTCACTTTTTGCATTCCTAGCATTTCTGTTTCGTTGGTAATTGACATGATCTAATTTTTTTACAAAAGTAAATTAACTTAATAACTGATGCTGAGTTTTTGGTTGATGTTGACTCAGGATAGACAATACCCTACTTGCCAAGCGCATTGATGTAATCTTGCGTTTGCTTTTCAATTGCCAAAGTAGCCACCTTAATGCTTGATCCTACACGTGTAGTTTGCGGTTTTACGGCCATATTTCCTATGGTGGCTAGGGCATCAACGTACCATTTGCCCCACACTTCGACAATGTGCTTTTCTTCGTCGGCAGATTTGCCACTTGCAATGGCTGCTTTACTCAATTCAAATTCTGTTTTTAAACGTAGCAAAGCATCTTCCTTAACTTGGCTCACGGTAGCAGAAGCTGTATTTTCATCTGCGGTTATTAAGGTATAAGCAACAGTTAAAGCGCTTACGCCAACATTCTTCATGGTTTTAGCGGATACCTTGTCCAGTCGATCATTGTCGGTATGGTAAAAAACGTCGGTAAAATGCCACATTAATAAACCTGGGATTTTGTTTTGTAAAAACGGCGTATGATCGCTACCACCTTCAAATGGATTGAATTTTACCATCCAGTTGGCAAATTTGCCCTGTTCTTTGCAGATGTCAAATACAAAATCGTTAAAATAATGTGGGAATAAATCTTTTTCTTTTACTTCTCCAGCTCCCCACTCGGAGTGTTTATCGTTACCGCGGGTCCAAATAGCCGATGGATCAGGCATTTTTTCTACCAAGAAAGTACCACCGGTTTTTTCAGTATCCTCACCAACCATATCCAAACTCATACCCCATAAAATTCCCTTAGCACGGTCGGTATCTTCCGTAATGTATCTACGGGTAGATGTAATTTCATCGCCCCATAAAAATGTAAGGCTTCGCTGCGGCTTTAGCTTGCCCTCTTTTACTAATTTGGCAGTTAATCTAGCCATTTCTGCTAAAGTGCCCACGCCTGTGGCATTATCGTTAGCTCCGGGCTCTTGTACGTGTGCGCTATACACAAAACGTTCATTAGGTTTAACAGTACCTCTAACATTGGCAACAATGGTGAGCTCTTCGCTTGGATAAGTTTTGGTGGTGATATTGACCTTTAACTCCACTTTTCCCTTTAAACAAGCTGCTTTTAAACTCTCTTTTGAAGCGTAGGATAGAAATAAAGCCCAAACGCCGGCATTGGGTTGCATCGGACTAAATTGAATGGAAGTGGTATGTTTTGTTGGCTGATTAAATTCTGGTAATGCAAAACCCAAAGCACCAATAGCCCCCGATTTGCTCGCTAAACTGATCAAACGTTGTGTTGCAATATCGCCAAAGATGATTTTTCCTTTCAAATCTTTTCCTTCCAAATCTTCTTTAGTGGCTTTATTTACAAACACTACTTCTGCGGTAACCCCTTCGGCAGGTGTGGATACACAGTTGATTGGGATCATGTTTCTGTTGGTTTTGAATGATTGTAGCGGCGTGTTTTCTCCCACAATGCTGATGTTGGCATCAACGGGTTCCCAGGCCTCACGTTTCATCGCTCTTTTTTCGATACGATAGGTTAGGGGCGCTTCAAATTCATCCTTTTTTTGCAGTACAAAGCCCGCTTTTTTTAGTATTTCTTCAACACGGTAAATACTGGCATCAAAACCTTTGTTTCCAGGTAAGCGAAAAAATTGTTCCACAAATGCAGTAGTAGCAAAGGCATTATTCTCGTTAAAGCCTGTTCTGGTTAATTTAAAATACTGCTCTTTTTGAGTTTGCGCACTAGTGTTGAATGCTAAGGCAATAAATGCAATGAAGAAAATTTTTCGCATATTTAATGTTGTAAGCCGTAAAAATAGCCAATAAAATCATTTTAAGCGGTATAATTCGTTCTCATCTTTAAACAATGTATCAACCGGTTTACTAAATCATAAACCAACAATAATTAATACTTTTGCCAAATAAATTACACACCATGAAAAAAATTCTTCTAACCATCGCCATTGTTTTTGCCGTACTATTGGTAGCAGCAGCGGCGGTTCCCTACTTATTTAAAGATCAAATTGTAGCCAAAGTAAAATCGGTTATTAACCAAAAAGTTAATGCCAAGGTAGATTTTAAAGCTTTTGACCTGACCTTGATCCGCTCCTTTCCTAAAATGGGCATTAGACTTAATGATTTGTCTGTAGTTGGTATTGATAGCTTTGCAAATGACACCCTAGCAAATATCAAACAGCTACAATTAGACCTTAATTTAATGAGCGTAATTAAGGGCGAAACTTACGAAATTAATGCAGTGAGCCTGCAAGAACCAACCATTTTAGCTAAAGTGCTGAAAAGTGGAAAAGCCAATTGGGATATCATGAAGCCTGATAGTACGGCAAAACCAGCTGATACCGCAAGTGCCAGTTTTAAAGCTGCTTTGGAAAAATACAATATAGAAAAAGGCAATATTACGTATGACGATGCTTCATTAAACTTTTACTTGAAGGCTGAAAATTTGAATCACAGTGGAAAAGGAAACTTCACACAAGACATATTTACGTTAGCTACTGTGTCTGACATAGAGAAGTTGACGGTTAAATACGGTGGCATTCCATACTTAAACGGCGTAGTGCTGGATGCAAATCTTCCCTTGGAAATGGATATGAAGCAAATGAAGTTCACCTTTGGGGAAAATAAAATCAAATTGAATGAATTGGTACTTTCGGCCGTGGGTTATTTAGCGATGCCAAATGCTACGGATATGGTAATGGACTTGAAATTTGATGCGCAACAATCTGATTTAAAGAACTTTTTATCCTTAATTCCAGCTATTTATGCCGCAAATTTTAAGGATATGCAAGCTACTGGAAAGTTTGGTGTAGATGGTGTAGTTAAGGGTACTTACAATGAAAAATCAATTCCTACTTTTAATTTGAACTTGGCAATTAAGGATGGTAAAATCAAGTATCCATCATTTCCTTCCGCTATCAATAACATTCAAGTAAAAGCCAATGTAGCTAATCCAGATGGGGTTTTGGATCATACCGTGGTGAATATTCCTGCATTTCATTTGGAGTTTGGCCAAGCACCGCTTGATGGGCGTTTGTTGGTTAAAAATCCAATGAGCGATCCTTTTGTGGATATGGCATTAAAAGGAAATTTAGATTTGAAACAACTGACTACCATTTTTCCATTGAAGGATATGACTATTTCTGGAAACCTTCAGGCTGATGTACAAGCGGCCGGTAGGAAATCTTCGGTTGACAAAGGTCAATATCAAGATTTTAAAGCTTCAGGACAGATGCAGGCTAGCAACTTCCTTTACAAGGGAAAAAATGTGCCGATGCCGGTGAGTATACCTGCTGCCAAAATGACCTTTAGCCCTAAAAATATCACTTTGAGTAACCTTACTGCCAAGTTGGGCAGAAGTGATTTCCAAGCAAACGGTTCGGTGAATAATTATTTGAACTATGTTTTCAAGAAAAATCAATTGCTGGAAGGAAATTTCAACCTTACGTCTAACTACATTGATGTTAATGAGTTGATGGGTCCAAATGTGGTACAGGAAAGTAAATCAAAAGAAGAGGTTCCTTTGGCGATTGTTGAAGTGCCTGCAAATATCAATTTCAATATGGCTTTAAAGGCTAATAAAGTGAAATACGATAAGTACGATATTAGTAATGCTAGGGGTGCTTTGCAAGTGAAAGACAGAACAGTTTATTTTAAGAATTTGGGCTTAGATATGGTGGGCGGAACTATTAAAATGAATGGTTCATACACTACGGTAAATCCTAAAAAACCAAAAGTTGATGTTGATTTTGGAATGGAGAAAGTGGATATTCAGCAAGCCTTTAACACTTTTAATACGGTGAAATTGCTTACGCCAATTGCGCAATATGCAAAAGGAAGCTTTTCTACTAATTTAAAGTTCAACTCTGATTTGGATGATAAGATGATGCCAATTTATTCGTCCCTAAATGCCGAAGGTTTAGCGAATATCATTCAGGCAATTGTTGATGGTTTTGAACCCGTAAATAAATTAGCCAACACTTTAGGGGTTTCAGAATTGAAACGCGTAGAGGTGAACAACTTGAAAACTAAGTTTAGAATTGAGGATGGCAGGCTAAAAGTGGCGCCGTTTGATATTAAAGTGAAAGGAATTAGCATGAATGTCCAAGGTTCTAACGGTATTGACCAAACTATGGATTACGATTTGGTATTAAACGTGCCAAGGGCGATGTTGGGTTCCAAAGCAAACGACCTTGCAAATTCAGCTTTAGCCAGCTTGAACGGTAAACTTGGTACAAATGTTTCGGTTGGTGAAACCATTAAAATTAATGCAGATTTGATGGGGACGTTCTTAAAGCCAAGTATCAAACTAAAATATGGCGCTGGGGAAGGCTCGGCCAGTAATGCAGCGAAAGCAGCCGTTAACCAAGTAGTGGAAGAGAAAAAGGCAGAATTAGAAGCAAAAGCTAAAGAAAAAGTTGATACGTTAAAGAAGAAAGCTGTTGAGAAAGCAACCCAGGAAATTGGTAATAAATTGAAAGGGCTGTTTAACAAAAAGAAGAAAGATACGCTATAATAACATTAAGTTTTAGAATGAATTAAACTTCGTAAGTTTTAACAACTTACGAAGTTTTTTATTGCTTTCAACCTTAGTTTATTTCAGGAGTTTTGCTGCAACTAGGCATTACATGTGGCTACTTAAACTCAGGTTGTTATTTCTTCGGCGCTCTTTTGTTCAATTCTTCAATTGGCATGTTCATCATTCTACCAATAGGCTTTTTATCGCGATAGGTAATTACCCTTAGCATGTTGGCATCAACTGGAACAACCAAAGGTTCGTTGTACTTCGGGTAAAAATGATCTGGAAAGGAATTATCGAAACTATAATAAATATCTAGTCCCTCCACTTCGGTAGTTAAAGTAACCAATAGCTTGCCATCTGCCGTACGTTTCACCGCAAAAATAGGATCGTAAACACTTGGTGCATATTTGGTTTCAGCAATATTTAAGCGTTCAAAATGCTGTTCGGTACGGGCAAAAAAGTTTTTCCAGTTTTTCTTTTCTTTCGGACTCCAAACACTTTCAGCAATAGCAAATCCGCGTGGCCAAGTTTGGTATTCGGCTTGGCGTATGTTGTACACTTGTTCAGTCCATAAATTACCTTGACCACCTTTGATGTATTTAGGGTCCACCCCATCAGGAACAGGATCAAATTCGTATGTTTTGCTCAAGCGTAAACCTTTGTACACTTTAGGCTCCGTAATTTCATCGGCTTGCATATAATCCAAATAGGCATATTGCGTGGGGCTCATTACCACCTCATGTTTATTTTTTGCAGCTTGCACACCATATTTCATATCTCTCCAACTCATTACTGCTGTACTTTGCGAAACGCCACCTTCCAACACTTCGTCCCAAGCCATAAAACGTTTACCATGCTTAGCCACAATTTTCTCCAAACGGCGTTCAAAATAACCTTGTACCTGCGCCATCGTTTTTAAGTTCTCACGTTTCATGAGTTCAGCAATTTGTGGGGTTTTCTCCCAGAAATTATGAGGCGCTTCATCACCGCCCATGTGCATGTATTCAAAAGGGAAAATACTAGCTACCTGAGCAACCACGGTATCTAAAAATTCATAAACCTTTTCGTTAGCCGGACAAAGCGTATTATCTACCATTGCCAGGGGAGGGGCGCCTCTGCTCCAATCCATAATGCGTTCGCCACTGCGTACTTTGTAATTTACCGCTTCAGGTGTGCAAGATAGCTCCGGATAAGAAGCCACTGCCGCTAAACTATGTCCTGGTACATCAACCTCTGGTAAAATGTTAACGAAACGTTCCTGGGCATAAGCTACTAACTCTTTCAAATCTGCCTGCGTGTAAAATCCACCATAGTTGCGTGGCTCATCGGCAGTAGGTGGAATAAACGTTCCAAAACTGCCCACACGTTTAACATTCCAAGCGCCAACTTCGGTTAGTTTCGGATAGCCTTTGATTTCTATCCTCCAACCTTCATCATCCGTTAGGTGCAAATGCAAAATATTGTATTTATAGCGCACCATGGCATCAATGTATTGCTTTACTTCTTCTTTGGTGAAAAAATGCCTTGCTACATCAAACATTAAACCTCTCCAAGTCAATCTAGGATAGTCGGTAATGTTTACACAAGGAATTTGCCACTTCACTTCTTCCTTCACTTCATCCTTACTCTCTATTTGTTTAGGCAGTAACTGCATCAGCGTTTGTACGCCATAAAAAATGCCAGCTGGTTTATTGGCTGTAATTACAATTTGCTGCGGTGTAACTTGTAAATGATAACCCTCTGCACCAATTACGGCATCGTTTCGGTCGTTGATTACCAATTTGATGTTGGCATTAGCCGATGTGGTGGCTGTTGAACTCACAAAAAAGCCAGTGGGTACGCTCAAACGCTCTTGTAAAAAAGAGATTGTCTGCTTTAAATCTGCAGGTTTGGTTGCTTGTATTAAAATATTTTGTGGGAGGATGAAATGCCCTTCCTGTTTAATGATGGTAACAGGCTCTGGAATAATGGCGATTTCGCTATGCGCATGATTGGCAGTTTGGTTAAATACCATGCCATCTGTAGCAACCACTGTATTTTGTGCAGCAGCAGTTAGGCAGCCAGCAAGTAGTAATGACGAAAAGAGTAGCTTCATTATATATTTTTTGTGTGAAATGGCAATTTACCAAATAGGAGCGGGTTAGCCAATGTAATTATTAAAAAATATTAAAAAAGGCCTAACAAGATTTGTCTCTTATTAAGCCCATAACCTAAAAATGTTATTAATATTTATTTTCTAATCAATAAAGCGCCAATTATACTAAAGGATAACACTATTATCAAATGTATTGCTAAGTATGGCATTGACACCTCTAAAGCTGAAGATTTAATCTTATAGAAAATTGTAATCGAAGATAGTATTAGTGCGATAATTAATAGTATCGCAAATTTTTTAAAAAAGCTTGAACCTTTCATTTTCCTATACATCTAATGTTACGGGATCTACAAGGGTCAATTTGTTGCGCATCAGCAATTTAAAAGTCAAGTTATTTGTCGACTTGATTGCGAGAGCAGGTAAAATGCAACTAGAGATTTTTTGTAATTTTTTTAATTGTTTCATTGTCTTTCATATTTAGATCTTAGGTGATGTGATGGGTTTAAATAATTTCTCACAAAGGGTCAACAATTACTTTAAAGCATCCAAAACCTGAAATAATTTTCTGCTGATTCCGGAGCCGCTATAATTGTTAATGTTGATTACCAAAACATATTTATTTCCGTTTTTGTCGGTGTAATATCCGGCGTAAGCGGTAACATCATTGATATTTCCACTTTTAATGGTCATTCCATTATAATCTGGAAAAGACTTGATATAATCAGGAAACCAAGGTTCCTTTTGTGCTTGGAACAATACCGATGCCATTGCCATAGTAGTTACCCTATTTCCAGGTGAAAGACCACTGCCATCAATCATATTTAAGGCATTTTTATCAACCCCTTTCCCTGCCCAAAAATTGATTACCGTTTTAGCGCCATTTGCAGTGCTGCCTTCTTTGCCCTGCTTGTAGGCCATGGTTTTGAGCAGTTGCTCGCCATATAAGTTAATACTTTTTTTATTGAACCAGTATACCAATTCGCTTAAAGTAGGAGAGAAGATGCTAAGTAAAGGCTGCTGTTGCTGTACAATACTTTGCTTACTCAGCGCCAGTAAACGAGCGGAGCTTGGCTGCTTGGCACATTCAATGTTAAGTCGCTTTAAAGTGTCCTGCAAACGATAAGCAGCATCAAAAGCAGCATCTGGCAAAGCCAATGAAATGCCGTTTTTCTTGATACCCATTCCCCAAGTGCCTCTCAGATAACCTAGATTGCTGTAAGGAGCTAAAAAAGCATAAGCATTATCGCCGGTTCCACTAGCGCCAGTTTTTAGTTCGTTTACCAATTGGATGTAAGGCGTGTTCGGTACAGTTTTTACAATTTCTACTTCACTTCCTGTGCTGTTTCCTGCTCTAAGTTGTACATCAAACTGGTTTTCTCGCCAGCAAATTGATCCAGCACCGGCTCCGTAGTAGTTGCCAATGTCTTGCCAAATCCAGCCTGTTGGGATAGTGGAAGTGCCAAAGGTGCTATCATCACTAATTACACTGCCATCAATTTTTTTAATGCCAGCAGCTTTAATTGCGGCCACCCATTGACTTAAAATATTGTTCTCCTTAGTTTGTTCGTAACGCCACGAGGCTAAGCTTGGATCACCCGAGCCGGTAATGATGATATCACCTTGCAAAACACCATCAGCAGTAATTTTACCAGTGTAGGAAAGTTTGGTCTCATAACGGAAATCTTTTCCTAACGTGTAAAAAGCTGTAGCCGATGTAATGGTTTTTAACGTAGAAGCTGTCGCTAAACCGATATTTTCATTATTAGCAAAAATCACTTTTCCAGTGTTAGCATCTAATACGCAAAGCGATGTAATGGCATATTTTGCTTGCTCATCTTTTTGAAGAACTTGATAAGCCCGTTCCAGCTTTTGAGCGGTTGTTTGGGCATTTAAGATTTGAGGTAGCGCAATTAAAAGTAGGTACAGTGCTCTTTTGCTAAACATGATATGGATTCTTAAAGGTCTCATCAGGTAAAAAATTAAAAAACAAACTTATAATTTCGGAAATTGACTAGCGGTAACTTCAGGAATAACTACCAAGAAGTCAAACCCTTTGATGATACGCGATAGCTTGACATCTGTTACTTTTACTTTTCCGTTTTCAATGGCTCTTCTAATTGGTGCCATATCGAAGCATTGCCATTCCGTTCCGTTTACCAATTTGAGGAAAGGTTTCAATGATTTTAATGAACCTTCGTTTTCATCAATTTGAGATGCTGGTTGCCCTTCAAATGGGGAAGCTTGCCATCCCGACTTTCCAAGCACAATGATATGCAGCGAACTACTGAATTGGCTATCTTCAATATTGTTAACTAAATTGCCAATATCATAAATTTCTAACAAGCTTTCGCCTTTGGCAGCGTGGTTGGCGCCGTATTTATAAAGATTTTTTTGCTTTACCCAGCTGCCATAATCTGCCATCAATTGATTTTTCATCAACTGTATACGTAGATGGTGGTTTTGAGATTTGTAAATTTCGGCGCTGAGCTTTAAAGCTGCTATGATTTTGTTTTCTTCAGTACTCAATTTTAAGTTAGCGAGTTCATTAATTTGAGTGTCAAAATCTGGAGTTAGTAAATAAAATGGATTTTTCTGATCTTTTAGAAAAGCAGAAAAATGTGCTTTAGATTGGTCTCTGATAGTTTTGTATATTTCTCTCGCCCTTGTGTTTTTGGTGGTTTGCATGAGCTCGTTACAAATCAGTCGATCAGCAACTAATAAAATTTGATCTGTACCTCTAATGGTAGTCTTTCCATTTACAAGCTGTTTAAGTAAATCAAATTCCGGTTTAAAGGCATAGAAAGAAAATGTATTCCCATAATCAGCGGTATATTTATTTAAAGCATCTGCCGAAAGTGTTTTTATCTTTTGCTCGAAAATATGTGCCGTAAATGGATCAATCTCACAGAAGAAATTATCAAACTTGATCTGTCCTGCTATTTTGGAAACAAAGAATGGAATCTCGTTGGTGAAATGCTCTTCGCCAATCACTATGTTATTACTTTTCTTCGCTTTTTCAATAATTTTATCCCATCCTAATCCTTTCAATTCGCCGTTAGAAACTGTTAAACTCGTCTGACTGCGTTTTGCCATTGCGGTAACCAAACTATCCTGAGCGGAAATAAATTTAGTGGACAATAGCATGGTGAAAAAGGCAAGTAAAATAGATTTCTTCATTATCTAAATGGATATTTTTAAACGGCTTTGAAAAATTTGGTCATAAAAAAAGTGATGTTTTACACATCACTTTCTAGGATTTTTAATAGTTAAACTAACTTATTCTCCATTAAATATTCAGCAATTTGTACTGCGTTGGTTGCAGCACCTTTGCGGAGGTTATCTGCTACTATCCACATATTCAAGGCGTTGTCTAATGACTCATCTCTGCGGATACGTCCTACAAAAACCTCATCTTTTTCATGTGCATCCTTAGGCATAGGGTATTTCAGATTTGCTACATCATCAACTACAATAATGCCTGGTGCTTGCTCTAAAATGCTGCGTACTTCAGCTAAATCAAAATCATTTTCAAACTCGATGTTTACTGATTCAGAGTGACCGCCCATTACTGGAATACGAACTGTAGTAGCGGTTACTTTAATGCTATCATCGCTCATAATTTTGTTCGTTTCCTTGATCATTTTCATTTCCTCTTTAGTGTAACCATTGTCTTGGAAAACATCAATGTGAGGCAACACGTTCAAGTCAATTTCGTAAGGATAAGCTTTAGGGCCATCAATGCCTTTACGCTCGTTCATTAATTGATCAACCGCCTTTACGCCGGTGCCTGTAACCGATTGGTAAGTAGAAACAACAACACGTTTGATTTTATATTTATCGTGCAATGGTTTAAGTGCTACTACCATTTGTATGGTTGAGCAGTTTGGGTTTGCAATGATTTTATCCTCAGCGGTTAGTTCAACAGCATTAACTTCTGGTACTACTAATTTTTTATCAGGGTCCATTCTCCAAGCTGATGAGTTATCAATTACGGTGGTTCCAACAGCTGCAAAACGAGGTGCATTTTCTAAAGAAGTACCGCCACCAGCTGAAAACAAAGCGATTTCAGGACGCATTTCAATAGCAGTGTCCATGCTAACAATTGGATACTCCTTATCCTTAAACTTAATTAACTTACCAACGCTCTTTTCAGAAGCTACTGGGATTAATTCGGTTAAAGGAAAATTTCTTTCTTCCAATACTTTTAACATTACGGTGCCTACTAGTCCTGTAGCACCTACAACTGCAACTTTCATTTTTTCTTGTTTATTTTTATGTATATTTATTGATTTAAATATGTTGATTCCCCAAATATGAGAAAAACTTTACTCTTTTTAACCTTATTGTGCACTAAACTTACTTTCGCTCAGTTAAATGATAATTTTGCTGACGGAGATTTTACGAATAATCCAACTTGGGGAGGCACAACAACATCATTTCAAATTACACCGGATTTTGCCCTAACTTCTAACGGTCCGCAAGCTACTAGTACTTTATACCTATCAACGCCTAATGCCCTGGCTGGAAATGTTGCTTGGGAATTTTATCTCAATTTAGCTTTTGATCCAAGTACCACCAATTACCCTCGGATATATTTAGTTTCTAACAATCAGGATTTATCTGCCACTGCCGGTATTCAAGCCTATTATTTGCAGCTTGGTTCTAGCACAAGTGCGGAAAATTTCAGTTTGGTGAGACAAAATGGAAGTACATCAACCACTATTTTAGCCTTGGCAGATAAAACCCGACCAAGCGCAAGTTCAGTAACGGTTAGGGTGAGGGTAGAACGCAATGCGGCTGGCCGATGGGATATTTATACCGATTTTACTGGTGGTAGCAACTTCAGTCACGATGGCTCGGTTGTAGATAACACTTATATGTCGACTTCCTATTTTGGGGTGTATTGCCGTTACACCACCGCATCAAGATATAACATGTTTAAGTTTGATGATTTTAAGATAGAAAGTTACGTTGATAATACGCCACCAAATATTAGTGCCATCAAATCGTTGAGTGATAAAACATTTGAGCTTACGTTTAACGAACCGATTGATCCGGTTTCGGCAGTAGTCAACAGCAATTATGCAATTAGCGGCATTGGCAGTCCAACTTTAGTTGAAGTTTTAACTGGAAGCAGCGTGAGGCTTACTTATGCCAACGATGTGCCTTCGGGGCAATACACTGTATCGGTAAATAATGTTGCGGATATTAAAGGAAATAGCATTACCACTGCTAGAACCAGAACTTTCATACATGTAAAATCCTATACGGCAAAACGCGGAGATGTGGTTTTCAACGAGATAATGGCCGCACCAACAAGCACTGCAACGCTGAGTAAAGAATATTTTGAGCTGTATAACACCACGGATAACTATATCATTATCACCGGATGGAAATATAAAGATGGATCAACGTCCATAGCCACTTTTGCAGCAGATACCTTGGCCCCAAAAAGCTATCGGATTGTTTGCGCCATAGCGGATGTTGATCTTTACAAAACTTATGGCAAAACTTTGGGCATATCTCCTTGGCCAGCTTTAAATAACGATAAAGACGACTTGAACTTATTTTTGCCTGATGGAACTACCGTGATTGATTTTGTGTCTTATACTGATGCCTGGTATCGCGATAATAGCAAAAGAACAGGTTATGCTTTAGAACTTATCAATCCAAATGGCCCGTGTGGCGGTGCCTTCAACTGGACTGCAAGTACTGGTACGAATAATGGAACTCCGGGAGCGCAAAACTCCGTATACAACCCGCAAAATGTAGATAATGTTGCGCCTAAATTGCTTACTGCCACAATTTTATCACCAACGCAAATACAAATAGATTTCGATAAGCCCATTGCTACCAGTTTACTTACTGATGTGAACAATTATAACATCAATAATGGCATTGGGCGGCCAGCCTCGGTTGCGCTAAATGGTACTGGCAACCAAAGCGTAGTGATCACCTTATCGCAGGCAATAATGGCAAATCGGGAAAGTTTGCTTACCGTTACTGGAATAGTGAATTGTAACGGCGTACCAATTGATCCATCTGCCAATTCCGCAACCATTTTAATTACTGATCCCATTAAGCCGGGTGACATCTTGATTAGCGAAATCCTATTTAATGAAAGAGTTACCGGAGGAGATTTTGTTGAACTGTATAATGCCACCAATAAAATTCTGGATTTAAAAGAGCTTACTATTTCTAATCCGGCTGCCTCTGGTAGTACAGGCCCAAGTAAAAGAACCATTTCTTCTACTTCGGCATTCATTCGCCCTAAAACTTATTGGGTAATTACTGCCAACGCAGATGCGGTAAAACAAAACTACAATGTGCCAAATCCTTCTCAAATCATACAAATTGCTAGTATGCCAACCTTTACCAATACAAGCGGTAAGGCTACTATTTGGAGCGGCGATACTGGCATCGATTCATTATCTTACAATGAAAAGATGCACCATGCCTTGCTTAAAGATGTGAAGGGCGTTTCTTTAGAGCGTGTTTCTTTTAATAAACCTGCAAACGATTTGGGAAATTTGCAATCTGCTGCAGCTTCATCAGGTTTTGCTACCCCAACTTATAAGAACTCTCAAAGTGAAGATGAAAGCGCTAAAAGTGCGGTTACCTTGGCTAACAAAACTTTCTCGCCAGATAACGATGGCTTCGAAGATCAATTACAAATCGACTACCGCTTTAAAGGCAGTGGCAATTTAGCCACCATTAATATCTATACGGATAAAGGCGTACTGGTACGTAAATTGGCGAGAAATATTACCATGTCTACACAAGGAAGTATCATGTGGGATGGATTGAATGATAGCGGTCAGCTGTGTAAAGTTGGTTTATACGTGATTAAGACAGATATTTTTAACATCAATGGTAGCACAGATAGTTTCAAACAAACTTGTGTGTTGGCATCTAAACTGAACTAAAAGGTGTCTTTTTTCCTGTCTAAGTTTCTCTTGTTCATCATCAGGCCATTGGTTTGGATTTTGGTGTTGGGTGTTTATGCTATTTTTTCGAAGAATAAGCGATTTAAAAAGAAGGCATTAATCACCGCTATATTATTGTTGTTCTTTTTCACAAACAAGTTTATTTTGGGTACCGTTGCAAGTGTTTACGAGCCTAAAGCACCAAAGTTAGCCCATTACGATGTAGGAATTTTATTGGGTGGATTTTCAAGTTATAATGAAGAAACAAAGGCATTGAAAGGTGAATTCGCATCTGATCGATTGATACAGATAATGAAGTTGTACCACAACGGTACCATTGACAAAATTTTAATGAGTGGTGGAAGTGGTAGTTTGCTAAACGATGATCCGCCAGAGGCACTTTATACGCTTGATTATTTTAGGGCAATACATATTCCCGATAGTGCCGTGATTATTGAAAAGCATAGTAGAAATACGAAGGAAAACTTCCAATACACCATCAAGCTGCTTAAAAAAATGAATTACTCCAATGCCCGCATTTTAGTCGTTACTAGTGCGTGGCATATTCCACGTACAAAGTTGTTAGCCGAGCAACAGGGGCTTACTAATGTTACCTTTTATCCAACTAATTCCATTACTGACAATTTTACGGTAGAAGATTACCTATTGCCACAGGCAGGGGCCATGTACGGTTGGGAGTTGCTACTTAAAGAGTGGGTAGGGTATATCGTAGCTAAGTTGGGAATTGTATAAAAACTTACGAAGTTTTCAAAACTTCGTAAGTTTAATCGCTTCCTTCAGAAGGAGAGAAGTACAATTATATTACAACAAATTTCCTTTGATGTATTTGATGCTTGTATTGATGGAGCCGATGTAATCAGGTTTGTAATTGGTCTCTTGTTCAAGATAAATATGCTTTACCCCAGAGGTAGCTGCAGCCGCAAATATGCTTTTGAAATCAATGCTGCCTTTACCTATTTCTGTATTCCAATCACGGTTAGTTTTGTCCATGTCTTTCACATGCCACATTTTAAATCGCTTAGGATATTTTTTGAATAGCTCAACCGGGTTTTGGCCAGCATGTGCCGCCCAATATAAATCAAGTTCAAAATGTACCAAGCTTGGATCAGTGTTACTAAGTAAAATATCTAGGCCAGTTTGGTTACCGTGTTTTTCAAATTCAAAACCATGATTATGGTAGCCCATGTGCATACCTGCTTTTTTGCAAAGTTCGCCGGCTGTATTTAATCTATCAGCCACTTTCTTATAATCATCAGCTGTTTTGCGCAAATTTTCACCAAGCCAAGGCGCTACTACATATTTGCTACCTAGTATTGTAGAAGCCTCGATGTAAGCCTTGATATCGTCTGAATTTCCTGTAGTTACGTAGTCATCAAAACCAAAGTGACCGCTAGGTGAGTACAAGCCATTAGCATCTAATAGGGCTTTGAACTGCTTCGGGGTAAGTCCCCAGAAACTGCCGTCCTTTGGTGCATATCCGTAACTTTCTACTTCTTTAAAGCCAGCTTTTGCCACTTTTTGGATAACACCTTTTACATCTGCTCCAATGATATCGCGTAAGCTGTATAACTGTATGCCTACTGCTTGCCCCTGTTTTGCAAATGCTTTAGTAAGCGAAGGTGCTATGGCTAAGCTTGCCGCAAGCAGTCCCGTTTCTTTGATGAAATTTCTTCTAGTGCTCATAATTTTGATTGTCTTGTGCTGGTACTGCTGCGGTTTTGTTGTCGTCTTTAAAAAATAAGATAAACAATAAAGCTACTACTGCTGAGATGGCCGCTGGGATAATCCAAATGTTATACCAATTATGGCCTCCATCAACTACATATTTATCTACCACAACGCCTGATATAATTGAACCAAAAAGCATCCCAACGCCATAGGTAGCTAAGGTAATAAATCCCTGCGCAGCACTTTTGAATTTTTCTCCTGCTAGTCTATCAGTATAAATTTGTCCAGTAACGAAGAAGAAATCATAACAGATGCCATGTAGTACAATGCCGCCAATTAGCATCCAATAGTTGGTATCGGCGTTGCCAAAAGCAAAAAATAAGTATCTAACTACCCAAGCAATCATACCAATGGCAAGCATTTTTTTAACGCCTAAACGCACAAAAAATAGCGGCATTAACAGCATAAATAATGTTTCGGAAACTTGTCCTAATGATTGTTTGCCCGCTGCAGCTTTCATTCCAACTTCGTTAAGAAATGGATTGGTAAAATTGTAATAAAATGCAAGCGGAATACAGATGGCTACAGAAGCGATAAAAAATAACAAGTATGATTTGTTTTTTAACAGGCCGATAGCGTCTAATCCAATAATATCACCAAAGGAAGTTTTCTCTCCTTTTTTTGCAGGAGGCGTATGTGGTAATGCAAAGCTGAATAAGCCTAATAATACCGAAGCAACCGAAGCCATTTTAAACGTTAGGATTAAGTTGCCATCTTGCTCCCAATTTAACCATCCAATTACTAATCCAGCTATGATCCAGCCAATTGTACCAAAAACCCTTACCGATGGGAATTCTTTTCCTGGATCTTTCATTTGTCGGAATGAGATGGAATTAACCAACGCCAAGGTAGGCATGTAAGCAATCATATATCCCAATATGAAAGGGAAGAAGCTTTCGAAATTAAGTGATGTTGAAGCCAACCAAAGTAAAATACCTCCGCAGATGTGTAAAAATCCTAATATTTTTTGAGCTGCGAAAAACCTATCGGCGATTAACCCGATAATAAAAGGGGCTATAATGGCTCCAAGAGATTGAGTACTGTAAGCAGAACCGATTTGTACGCCATCTGCTGATAGGTTTTTAGTGAGGTAAGTCCCCATTGTTACAAACCATCCTCCCCAAATGAAAAATTCGAGGAACATCATAAAGGATAGTTTGAAGCGAGTTGTTGAGTTCATATTTAGTTTTGGTTTTTTAGTTTTTGGTTGGTTGGTTTTTTGGTTATAAATGGTACTGATACTGACCACTAATACCTGACCGCTGATACCTTTTTCCCTGTTATAGTTCTTTAATCATGATATTACGGAACCAAACCTCATCACCGTGATCTTGCAATGCGATTTTTCCTGTTTGATAAGTGCCAAAGCCTTCCCATTTCGCAAATTTACTGCCCGCAATTAAATTCTTCCAATTGTCGTCCCACATGGTGGTTTCTACTACTTTAACACCATTTAGCTTTAAAGTTAATTTTCCTTTATCGCTGATGATTTCAGCCAAGTTCCATTCGCCTACTGGTTTTACAGGCTCTGATTTGCTTTGGATCATATCATACAAATCCCCGGAACGGTGTTTAGTGATTTTACCATCTGGATGCCCTTCGTTATCCAATACCTGCATTTCTGGTCCGGTTAAGTAAGTTTGTTTATACTTTGCAGGATCTTCATGTACGAAAAAAATGATACCGCTATTGGATTTTGGAGCAACTTTCCACTCTAACTTTAAATGGAAATTGCCGTATTCTTTGTCCGTTACCAAATCGCCGCCATCTTTGTTTTTCAATTTCGGGTCGAAGTGAATAACGCCATCTTCTACATTCCAAGCTTTGCCAACAAAATCTTTACCGTAAGTATGCCAACCTGTAGTTGTTTTACCATCAAATAATGGGGTAAAACCTCCTTTTTTCTTTTGTGCATTAGCACCAATTGAAGCAACCATCATTGCTGCTATTAATATTTTTTTCATCTGTTACATTTAAAACTCCATCAATCTTTACAGGTTGATGAAGTTATTTTGCGTATTTTCTATTTCTCTCCTAATTTCCAACCTTCACGGTAATCTCTTTTCACAAATTGATTTACATCGTCAAAGTTGGTCACTTTCATTTGATCGTTATCCCAAAGTAGTTTTCTGTATCTGCCAGGATAACTTACTTTTCCTTTATCATTAATGCGCTGAACGTCAGCTGCTCTAATTGCAAGGTTAGCCATCAGTAAACACTCTGTTAGCGGGCCAGCAATTTCAAAAGGAGAACTTAATTCATTTTTGCCATAACCTGCAATACAACCTTCAACCCATTGTCCGTAATGTCCATTGGCTTGTCCCGGAACACGAGCAAGTTTTTGCGCTATGTTTAAGTTTTCGTTTCTTGATAACGGCAATAACCTGGCTTTATCGCCATAAGTATTGGCCATCATTTTGCCTTTTGTACCGATAAATAAGGTACCATTTCCGCCATCACCAAACACCTCATCGGCACCCAATTCTTCTGGTCTGGTAGGTTGTATACCACCATCCATCCAATGTACGGTAACTTCGCCTTGCGTTTTGTTTGTTTTAGGGAATTTAAGCGTAACATGACTCGAAGGCGGGCAGCTTTCTGGGAAATAACCGCGTTTGAACTCATCTACATACACTGAACCAACACTGGCTTCTACTTCTGTAGCATATTTCAAATTAAGCACACTAAAAGGAGCTTCTAATAAGTGGCAGCCCATGTCGCCCAAAGCGCCAGTGCCATAATCCCACCAGCCACGCCAGTTAAATGGAACTAATTTTTCAACGTAGTCCTTAGCTGGTGCTGTACCTAACCACAAATCCCAATCTAGCTCTTTTGGAACTTCGGCTTTGTTTTTCGACCACGGAATACCTTGGGGCCAAACAGGCCTGTCTGTCCAAGCGTAAATGGTATGCACATCACCAATTAAATCAGCATCGTACCATTCTTTCAATAAACGAGGGCCATCATTACTTGCACCTTGGTTACCCATTTGAGTAACTACCTTGTATTTTTTTGCCGCCGCAGTAAGTATTCTTGCTTCGTAAATATCGTGAGTTAGTGGTTTTTGTACGTAAACGTGCTTGCGCAATTGCATTGCCGCTAAAGCCTGTATGGCATGGTTATGATCAGGAGTGGAAACCGTTACCGCATCAAAGTTCTTATGCTCTTTGTCGTACATCTCTCGCCAATCCTTATAAAATTTGGCTTTAGGGAAACGTTTTACACTGTTGGCCGCCCTGCGGGTATCAACATCACATAGATAGGCAATTTCGGCCTTTCCACTTTCGTGAATTAATCGCAAATCGCTGTCGCCTTTTCCGCCAACACCTACACCCGCTACAATTAGCCTATCGCTAGGTGCCAAATAGCCTTTACCACCCAATACGTGGCGAGGAACAATAGTGAATGCAGTTGCAGCAACAGCACCCATTTTTAGAAAGTTACGTCTGCTTTGGTTGTTATCTTGGTTCATATGTTTGGTTTAATCCCCGCTTTCTTTAATCCTCTATTCAGAAAGAAAACTTAGGGATGGTTTTTTAGTTTTACGCTTGTTTCTTAGGTAGTTTAATCAATTGCTGATGCCTGACCATCAATACCTAACCACTTATTTCTTCAACGAAAGGATATATTTTGCCATCAACTTTGCATCACTTTCAGATACTTTAGGATGCGGTGTCATAGGGATTTTGCCCCATACGCCCGAACCGCCCTTTATAATTTTATCTGCCAAGTAGGCGATGTTTTTTTCATTGCTAGGATATTTCTTGGCTACATCAGTATAAGAAGGGCCAATTAGTTTATTCACTTTGTGATGACAGCCGATACAGTCTGATTTATTGATCAATAACTCGCCGCCACTCATTTGCATGGTTGTACTAGCTATTTTAGGCAGGGCAGAAGTAGTAATATTCACTGCTGGTTCTGCTTTTGGCTCAGGTTTAAAGGCTGATAAGGTAGCTACAAAAACCGATGTAATTCCAAGGATTAAAAAAGTTCGTTTCATGTGTGTATTGTATTTGAAATAATGTAAAGTAAAAAGTAAAAAGGTTAGTTCAGTTATAAGCCTAATATTTTTTTGTTAAAATCTGCATCACTTCCAGCTGCGGCGAAGTCGTCAAAAGCTTTATCTGTTACGTTAATGATATGCTTTTTAATGAATTCAGCTCCTTCTTTGGCGCCATCCTGCTGGTTTTTAATGCAACACTCCCATTCCATAACGGCCCAACCCTTATAATCGTATTGGGCTAATTTGCTAAAAATGGTCTTAAAGTCTACTTGACCATCGCCAGGAGAACGATATCGCCCAGCACGGTTTGCCCAACTTTGATAGCCGCCAAAAGTTCCTTGTCTTCCAGTTGGATTAAATTCCGAGTCTTTTACATGAAAAGCCTTAATGCGTTCGTGATATAAATCAATGTAATGGATGTAATCTAATTGTTGCAGCACAAAATGCGATGGATCGTACAATAAGCAAGCTCTAGGATGCTGATTTACTTTGTCAAGAAACATTTCGTAAGTAATGCCATCAAATAAATCTTCGCCAGGGTGAATTTCATAGCATACATCTACGCCACATTGGTCAAATTCATTTAAAATAGGCAACCAGCGTTTTGCAAGTTCTGTAAAAGCTTCATCAACCAAACCATCTGGACGTTGAGGCCAAGGATGGAAAAATTGCCATAGCAGGGAACCGCTGAAAGTAGCATGTGCATTTAAACCAAGGTTTTGAGAGGCTTTAGCCGCATATTTTAACTGTTGAATAGCCCATTCAGTACGGGCTTTAGGATTGTTCTTTACTTCGGTGGCCGCAAATGCATCGAAAAGTTCGTTGTAAGCAGGGTGTACTGCAACCAATTGCCCCTGTAAGTGAGTAGATAGTTCTGTGATTTTTAAACCATGTGCAGCTACTTTCCCAGTAAGTTCGTCAGCGTAAGTTTTACTTTCCGCAGCTAGCTTTAAGTCAATAAACCTGCTGTCCAAAGTGGGCATTTGTATGCCTTTAAAGCCCAAGTCAGCTGCCCACCTACAAATATTATCTAAAGAGTTAAACGGCGCTTCGTCGCTGATGAATTGAGCTAAAAATACTGCAGGTCCCTTTATTGTTGTCATTAGTTTTCGATGTTTTTAAACTGTAAAATCATGCCATTTTTGAGTAGACTTACTTGAAGCTACTACATTTTCTATAAATGCCATTCCCCTTACGCCATCTTTTGCGGTAGGAAAATCTAACATTTCAGCCGTAGGCGTTTCACCATTTAACTTTGCGTTTAGCGTAAGTGCAAAGTTTCTGTAAATATTTGCAAAAGCCTCCAAGTATCCTTCCGGGTGGCCAGAAGGAGTTCTGGTGTTATGGCTTGCTGCCGCAGATAAATAGCCATTTCCGGCTCGGTAAATTTGAGCTGGTTGATCTAGCCATTTCACTAACAAAGTGTTTGGCTCCATTTGATGCCATTCCAAACTGCCTTTTTCACCATACACGTTAATACGCAAAGCATTTTCTTCGCCTGCGGCAATTTGACTAGCCATTAGCAAACCGTTAGCTCCGTTATCAAATTTTAAAAGCACATTGCCATCATCGTCTAATGCTCTGCCATCTACAACAATGTTTAAATCAGCACAAATTTTTGAAATTTGAAGTCCGGAAATGTATTCCGCCAACTGTGCAGCATGTGTTCCAATATCGCCCATGCAGCCACTAATGCCACTTCTGGAAGGGTCGGTACGCCAAGCAGCTTGTTTATTATCATCGCCGGCGGCAGTACTCAACCAACCTTGCGGATAGTTAACACACACTTTCCTTATTTTACCAAACACACCTTCTTTTACCATCGCTTTGGCTTGTTTCACCATAGGGTAGGCCGAGTAGGTGTGGGTTAGCGCTAAAGTTAAGCCCGTTTCTTCCACTTTTTGTTGCAATGCTTTAGCTTCGGCCAATGTAAATGTAATGGGTTTATCTATCAACACATTAAAACCATGTTCTAATGCCATCATTGCTGGTTCGAAGTGTAAATGGTTTGGCGTAACTATGCTAACAAACTGCATTCTTACCTCCGCTGGTAGCTTGCTTTCGGCCTCAAACATTTGTTTGTAAGAGGTATATACACGGTCTTCTGGGAGGAAAAGTTCTTTTCCGGAGATTTTTGCATTCTCAGGATTTGAACTTAAAGCGCCACAGCAGAACTCAATTAGTCCATCAATATTAGCGGCAATGCGGTGTACAGCGCCAATAAAGGCATTTTTACCGCCGCCAACCATTCCCATTCTTATTTTTTGTTTCATATTTGAAGGTTGTAGGTAATAAGTTTTAAGTTTTACGTCACTAGTAAAACCTAGAACTTATTACGTACCACTTAAGACTTATAGGTTCCCTTTCTTTAATTCGTTTACGGCGTGGTCTGCAGCACGAGCTGTTAACGCCATAAATGTTAACGACGGGTTTTGGCAGCCTATTGAAGGCATACAAGCGCCATCAGTAACAAAAACGTTTTTTACTTCATGCATTTGGTTCCACTCATTAAGTACCGAAGTTTTAGGGTCTTTGCCCATTCTTGCTGTACCCATTTCGTGGATTGCCATCCCTGGATGACAGCCGTTGTCGTAAGTTCTGATGTTTTTTGCACCAGCGGCTTCCAACATTTCAGCAGCGTCGTTCATCATATCCTGACGCATCTTTTTCTCGTTTTCCTTGTACTCGCAGTCAATAGCCAGTACTGGTTGCCCCCATTTATCTTTTTTGGTTTGATCAATGTATACGCGGTTTTCGTAGTAAGGCAGCATTTCGCCAAAACCACCCATTCCCATTCTCCAAGCACCCGGGGTAGTCATTTTCTCTTTGAATTCCGTTCCAAAGGCTAATTCGGCTACATCTTTTTGCCAATTTTGTCTTGATGCACCGCCTTGATAGCCAAAACCTCTCAAGTAGTCGCGTTTATCTTTGCCTACATTTCTAAAGCGAGGCACATAGATACCGTTCGCCCTACGACCATAGGTGTAGTATTTTTCAAATCCATCAAAATCGCCGTCAGCTCCACAACGGAAATGGTGATCCATTAAATTGTGGCCAAGTTGTCCGCTGCCGTTACCTAAACCATTTGGATGAGCTTCAGAAGTGGAATTTAACAGAATGAAAGTAGTACCTAAAGTAGAACCATTTACGAAAACAATTTTAGCGTAAAACTCCATCGTTTTGTTCGTTAGCGCATCTATTACCGCAACCCCTTTTGCTTTTTTAGTATCCTTATCGTAGATAATGTGATTTACAATAGAGTATGGTCTTAGGGTGAGATTTCCAGTTTCCACTGCCGCTGGTAGGGTAGAAGATTGTGTACTGAAATACGCTCCGAAAGGACAGCCACGACTACATAAGTTGCGGTATTGGCAATTGCCTCGGCCGTTGTGAGGAACGGTTAAATTCGCAACCCTGCCGATGGTCAACAATCTTTCATTGCCCCATTTTTGCTTAATGCTTTCTTTTACAGATTTTTCAACGATGTTCAAATCCATTGGTGGCAGAAATTGCCCGTCAGGTAAAATCTCTTGCAATCCTTCATTTTGTCCGCTGATGCCCGCAAATTTCTCTACATAGTCATACCATGCTGATAAATCCTTATATCTGATTGGCCAGTCGCTGCCGTAGCCATCTTTTGCATTCTCTTCAAAGTTCAGGTCACCGAAACGATAGCTTTGACGTCCCCACATTAAGGATTTTCCACCAACATGGAATCCACGATACCAGTCGAATCGTTTTACCTCGGTGTAAGGGCACTCCAAATCATTAACCCACCATTTTTCGGTTACTTCATTGTACGGATAATCACGTTTTTGAACAGGGTGGGTACGCTTCATTTCTTCCGTTAACCTACCTGCATGTTTAATATCCCAAGGGTTTTTCATAGCGCCATCATAATCTTTGATGTGCTCAATGTTCATCCCTCTTTCTAACATTAATACTTTTAAGCCCTTTTCGGTAAGCTCTTTGGCAGCCCAGCCGCCACTTATTCCCGAACCTACAACAATAGCGTCGTAAGTGTTTTCAGCTTTTAAATTTATATTTAAGTTCATTCTGTTTTGGTTCTGGTTGGTTTAGAAGAAAATTAAGTAGCCCATGATTTTTGTCCTGGTTTTAGCGGATATGCGCCATCATAGCTACCTGGGATAGCCACATATTCACGTGCTTTGGTACAGCCAATTTCTGATGAGAAATAACCTAAAGAGGTTAAATCACGAACTACCGTGAAAAAGTAAGTGATATCGACCATTTCAGGAACTTTATTAGCTTTTTGATCTAAAGTTTCCTGTCTAAGAACGGTCAGCATTTTTTTGCGTTCAACTAATGGGATTAGCGCAAAACTTTTCTTGTAGGTTTTTTTAGCCCTAGCTTCAAATGCATTTAAGCCGTTGTAAAAAGATTGCTGTTGTTTGGCCGTGTAACAATCGTTAATCATCATTGGAATAAATTTTCCTACACCGGCTGCTTTAGCACCACCAGATGATTTTGTGGTAGGAATAATCACATCAGCAATTTCGGTTAGTGTTTTGAGCTGGTCCGCAGTAAAAGTAACAGCATTTTTTTCGCTTTCCGGTATGGTGTAGCTGCTGAACAACATATCGGTAGTGCCAGCGGAAATTGCTGTTCCCAAAAGTATTGCTACACTTCTCAGTGCTTCTCTTCTGTCCATATTGTGGTATATTTTGGTTTCTAAGTGTGAAAATTACACGATGTAATTTAAGGTAATAATAATAATTAAAAACTACTTATCAATGCGTGTTACAAACTTGGTACAATAATTTTTTGAACTTATTAACTTTTGATATCGCAAGTGCATTTAATCGCGACCTTGATGCCAACTATTTCTTAAATCAGTTGGACAAATTTTATAAGCTACTTTGCTCACCAAGCGCTGTAATTCGCAACGTTTTTTCAATTTCAGTTTTGTAAATGAAAACCAATATCAATTGAAAATAAAATTAAAAATAAGTAATTTGTTGATAAATGTAATAAATTGAAATGCTTTTTTATTTCATAAGGTTACGTTTTGCAAGTGATGTAAATGAGTTTAGGGGCTAACGCGTCATTGGCCTTTAAACGAAAAAAGTCGGGGATTGATCACTCCATATCGTTCCTTTATATTTCTAATTTGGTTAAGGTAAACTTGTTTGAATTAAGCGTTTCAAATAGCCTTATCCGAAAATAAATTTTAAGCCGCTGATATAAATTTGCAGGAATTTCTAGATTGCATTCGTTTTTTTACCTTTGTCAAATTTCGATTTACACATGAGTGATAAAATACTTGTTTTAGGTTCAAACGGGCAAATTGGCACTGAGCTGGTGACTGCTTTAAGAAGTGGCTACGGTAGCGATAACGTAGTTGCTTGTGATATTCGTCGGCCAGATTATGAAATCAAAAATGCAGGGCCGTTTGAGTTTGTAAACGTTTTAGATAAAGAAATATTAAAGGCTGTTTTTGAGAAGTACAAGCCAACACAAGTGTACTTGCTTGCGGCATTGCTTTCTGCTACTGGCGAGCAAAATCCCAAATTAGCTTGGGATTTAAACATGAACGGATTACTGAACGTGTTGGACTTAGCTTTGGTTTACAAAACTGCGAAGGTTTACTGGCCAAGTTCCATCGCTGTTTTTGGACCTAATTCTCCAAAAGTTAATACTCCACAGTTTTGTACTATGGACCCGAACACGGTTTATGGTATCAGTAAACTGGCTGGAGAGCGCTGGTGCGAGTATTATCATCAAAAATATGGTTTAGATGTAAGAAGCATCCGATATCCGGGATTGATAAGCTGGAAAGCTGCACCAGGTGGTGGTACAACAGATTACGCGGTACACATTTTCCACGAAGCATTGAAAAAGGGGAGCTATTCGTCTTTCTTATCTGCAGAAACTGAATTGCCAATGATGTACATGGACGATGCAATTAGGGGTACCATACAGTTAATGGATGCACCGGCAGAAAATCTTTCAATTAGATCTAGCTATAATTTTGCAGGTGTAAGTTTTACGCCGGAAGTTTTAGCCGCAGAAATTAAAAAGCACATTCCTGATTTTAAGCTAACTTACTCAGAAAACGACCCAAGGCAAGAAATTGCAGATAGCTGGCCAAAATCTATTGATGATAGCTACGCTAATAAGGAATGGGGTTGGAAACCAGACTTTGATTTGGCAAAGATGACAGCAGATATGTTAATGAATTTAAAGAAATAAAAAGCCCCACTCAATCTCGCTTAGGAGGGGTTGGCGGAGGTCCTAAATACTATAACAATGGGAAGAGCATTCGAATTTAGAAAAGAAAGAAAATTTAAACGTTGGGCCAAAATGGCCGTACAGTTTACCCGTATTGGTAAAGATATTGTAATTGCCGTTAAGGAAGCTGGTCCGCACCCGGAAACTAACTCTCGTTTACGTACCGCCATACAAAATGCCAAGGCCGTAAATATGCCAAAGGATAGGGTAGATGCGGCAATTAAACGTGCCTCGGATAAATCGATGGCTAATTACGAGGAGATTGTTTACGAAGGATATGCGCCACACGGTGTAGCTGTGCTTATTGAAACAGCAACCGACAATACCAACCGTACCGTTGCCAACGTACGCAGTTATTTCAACAAAACCAATGGTTCTTTGGGTAAAACGGGTTCATTAGATTTCGTTTTCAGCAGAAAATCTATTTTTAGGTTTGCACCTATTGAAGATTTGGATTTGGAAGAGTTAGAGTTTGAATTGATTGACGCTGGTTTAGAGGAACTTTACGTTGAGGCTGATGAAGAGGGAAATGATATTGTTGTAGCTCAAGGTGCTTTCGAAGATTTTGGTCGCCTACAGAAAGCAATTGAAGAAAAAGGTATCGAGTTAAAAAGTTCAAAATTAGAGCGCATCGCATTATCACACCACGAAGTTACTGAAGAACAGGCAGCGGATGTGATGAAGTTAATTGATAAATTGGAAGAGGACGACGACGTTCAAGCGGTTTATCATAACATGGCTGAATAAAATTGCATGAGGCAAAATTTAACAAAAAGCTTGAAGGTTTCTTCAGGCTTTTTTTGTGTCGATTTTTTTAGAAGAGCAATACCTGTGCAGCTAGGCAACTTTCAAAACTGATACTGATCCCGAACATTCGGAAAAGTATGATGAAACGCCAATTTGCCGTCACCCTGAATTTATTTCAGGGTCAGTTAGCTATAAAATATTTTATGTTGTTGTAAATCAAATAAATGATAATCGAAATTGGGTTGATGTAATTTTTTCAAGAGCTGTAAAAGTATTTAACCCGACTCAAGTTTACAAAGACCTTCCTAAAATAAAAACCCCGCAGGCTTCAAGCGCTATGGGGTTAGTAATATTTTTTGAGTGTTAGCCAGACCTGTGTTTCAAGCTGCTAAACGCCAAACTGCTTCAAATGATGATCCAAATGTTTATAGAACATGTTGTTCCATTCGTTATCATCCAGCATACCAAAAGAATGCGATGCCTTTCCGTCAAAAGCTGAAGCTCCTAAAACTTGCGTTTGTTTAATGTAATCAATCAACCTTATTTTTTCTGCTTCAAACTCTTTTTGTTCTGTAATTAAAAATGCTGGCGCAGTTTTCGAACTTTTTGGGAAAGGTTTATCAGTAACCACTTGTTGCTTAACAAACCATTTGAGTATTAAACGCATCATCAAGCCTGGCTTTGGATGCTTATCCGTATAAACCATTTCGTATGTCACGCAACAATGAGCGAGCATTTGGGCTGCATTCATGGTGCCCCATAAAGGTTGTGAATTAGGGGTTAGTTGGTTAATTCTTTCAATAACACCCTCTGCTACAGTTTTGGTAAAAATGTTAGGTAGATCCATATTTTAACAATTTAATTTGCATATCATTATGCCAAAATTAATTAAATATAAGATTATTTATGGTGCGAAAATAACCAAGGAAATAATTCTGGCTCTGCAAATGCACTGTCCCAACTGTTATGGTTAGCTTTTAAATAAACGGTAAATTTAGGTTCATGTCCAAGTTTTTTTAACTCTCGATATACACCATATGAAAACTGTGGCGTTACCACGTCATCCAGCCCACCATGAAAAATCCAAAGTGGTACATTTTTATATTTCTTTACATTCTCTACATTGTCTCCACCGCAAATAGCAAACGCAGCGGCAAAGGTGTTCGGTTTTCTTCTTAAAATTTCGAAGGTGCCCATGCCGCCCATGGACAGGCCGCCTACGTAAATTTTCGTTGCGTCAACAAAGCTATTCTTGAAAAACGTATCTGTAAATGCCAATAAAAGTGACATTGATTTAGTCGGTTGTCCGCCTTTTACAAAAGTGAAAAAGCGTTTGTCTTGTACCGATTCAATTTCAACATTTGCCCAATAGCTATTTTCAGAACATTGCGGGAAAATAGTAATCACTTCATTACTGTTTCTGAAGTTTTCGTTAAGGAACATTTTTGCGCCATGCGTCAACTGCTTCTGATTATCATTGCCGCTCTCTCCGCGTCCATGTAAAAACAGTACCACTGGATATTTTTTTGCCGCATCGAAATTCTTCGGATAAAGGATACGGTATTTTATGGTATCGCCATTGGTAATAAATTCCTCTTTTTTGAACAGGGAAAAATCCTGTGCAAAAGCACTAACATTAAATAGGATGAGGATTAGTAATGCGTTTATTTTTTTCATAACTGTTTCAAATTGCTTGCCCTGCCTACTTGCAACGACTAAATATAAAAAGACTTACTAAGTTTCAAAAGCTTCGTAAGTCTTTAAAAATGATATTAAAATCTCTTCTAGACTATGAAGAGTGCTATCGTATTATAGCATAGTTTTTATTTCACTAATTTAAAATCAACTTCCTTTACATCTCTAGAATTGGTACCAATAAATGCTTTGAAATCCCCGGCTTCCGAAACGTATTTCAATTGACTGTTATAAAATCTCAACATCTCTTCACCAATTTCAAAGGTTACGGTTTTAGTTTCTCCAGGCTGTAAGCTGATTTTTTGGAAGCCTTTTAGCTCTTTAACCGGTCTTGTACTTGTCCCAACTAGGTCTCGTACATATAGCTGTACCACTTCTTCACCTGCGTACTTTCCACTATTGGTAACGGTGGTAGTTAGCTTAATTTTTTGCCCAGGTTTTAAATTGTTACTACTAATTTTTATATCGCCATAAGTAAAGGTTGTGTAACTTAAACCATATCCAAACGGATATAATGGATCATTGCTTACATCTAGATAATTAGACCAAAACCTTGTGAACCACTTTCTATCTCCCAGCGGTCGGCCTGTATTTTTATGCGCATAGTACAAAGGAATTTGTCCAACATTTTGCGGGAAGGTCATGGTAATTTTTCCTGAAGGATTAACATCGCCGAATAAAACATCACCAATAGCTTTTGCTGCTTCAACACCGCCAAACCACACGTTCAGTATAGCTGGCACATTCTGTTGTTCCCAAGTCAAAGTCATCGGACGACCAGCGAATAGCACTAAAACTACCGGTTTTCCAGTCTGTAATAAAGCTGCTAACAAACGTCGTTGCGTATCAGGAATGCCAATATCTGTACGGCTAGAGCTTTCACCACTCATTTCCGAAGCTTCTCCCAAAGCTGCTACTACAACATCAGCTTTTTCAGCCACTTTTACAGCTTCTGCAATAATTTCACTTTCAGGTCGGTTGTCACGAGGAATGTCGCGGCCGTGAGCGGTACCCCAAATCTGTTGGTTAGGATCACCAATGAGGTTAGAACCTAAGGCATAGGTAATTTTAACATTATTTCCAGCTACTTCTTTCAAGCCTTGTAGCAACGTAGGAACTTTTGACATATCTGCGTTTACGCTCCAAGTACCAGGCATATTAGATGCAGTATTTGCTAACGGACCAACTAAAGCAATGGTGCCTTTACGTTGTAGTGGTAAAGTCTGTTGGTCGTTTTTTAGCAATACAAAGGTTTTTGTAGCGGCTTCACGAGCAAATTTTAAATTTTCCTGAGATAGGATCTCTTTTGCTGCACGTTCATCATTACAATATTTGAAAGGATCGTCAAATAAGCCCAATTTATATTTTGCTTCTAAAATTAATCGGCAAGCCATGTTAATTTGGGCGATGGTAACCTTACCCTCGTTAAGATTTTGTTTCAAGGTGGTTAAAAAACCTTCGCTTACCATATCCATATCCGTACCAGCCTTTAAAGCAAGACCTGATACCGTTTTTAGATCCCCTAAGCCATGAGCGATTAATTCGCTTACACCAGTATAGTCAGATGCTACAAATCCTTTAAAACCCCATTCTTTTCTTAATAAATCGGTAAGTAACCATTTGTTTGCCGTGGCAGGAACACCGTTGATATCATTAAAAGAAACCATCACGCTACCTGCACCCGCGTCAATAGCTGCTTTATACGGCGGTAGGTATTCGTTATACATTCTGTCAAAGCTCATGTCGGTAGTGTTATAGTCTCTACCAGCTTCTGCCGCACCGTACAAAGCCAAGTGCTTTACACAGGCCATCATGGTATTTACAGCTTTTAAATCGTTGCCCTGATAGCCCTTTACCATCACTTTTGCAATTTCAGCTCCTAGGTAAGGGTCTTCTCCGCTTCCTTCTGCTACACGTCCCCAACGTGGGTCTCGGGCTAAATCAACCATAGGAGAGAATGTCCAGTTTAAGCCATCTGCAGTAGCTTCAGTAGCTGCTACCCTTGCCGTTTTTTCAATCATCGGGAGGTCCCAACTTGCTGCTAAAGCCAAAGGTATTGGAAAAGTGGTTTTGTAACCGTGTATCACATCCTGTCCAAAAATCAAAGGTATTTTTAATCGGCTACGCATAGCGATTTCTTGTGCCTTTCTAATCTTTTGTGGAGTAGTTAAGCTGAAAATTCCACCCACATTCCCTTTTGCAATTTTTGACTCTACGCCAGTGCTCACAGCCGCACCAGTTGTGGCTTCACCACCTGTTACCAAATTAAGCTGACCAATTTTTTCGTCAACTGTCATCTTCGACATTAGGTTGCTAATGAAAGCATCCATTTTTTGTTTTTCGGTAGTTGTTTTTGGTTTTTGTGCAAATGCAGATAGGGTAGAGGCTATCGCTAAAACTATGATGATTCTCTTCATGTATGATTATTATTTTGAGTAGGTAAAACCTAGTTTCGTTAATCCTTGTTGAATTTCGGGAGCGCTCATAAAAAGCTTCCATAAAAGTCCGGTGCGGCCATTTTCAATCATTACCACAATTGGCCCTTGGTCTATGCCGATATATCGTTTCGGATACCAGTTGGCTGTTTCGCTGTAAGCGTCATAAAAGCCAAATTCTCCCCAAACTTTATCTTTCATATTATCGTACAAGTTTCTAATTACCTGCATGCTTTCTTTTGGCGTATATGGGTAAGAGGACAAGGCAGCAGTTGGGCTAATTACGCCAAAATCTTCATTGGGCATATGTGCCGCATAACCTTTTACAGAGTAGCTGGCCGTTAGGCCCCATGAATTTTTACCATAGCCTTTATATCCTTTTGGGTTGGCAATGGCATAGTCGTAATTGATTAAGGTTTGATTTCTGTTCTCTTGCCAGTAATCAGCATATTTATCTTTTAGTCCTTTTGGATTTAGGCCTAAATAGGAGTAATGCGCCCAAAAAAGAGGCCCAACACTTTCGCCAACAACATTATGTTTTAATTTAATGGGGTGGCCATACATCGTAATGTTGGTGTTAATTGCACCGCTTTTTGCCCAACCTTGATGGTAAACTTCTGCAGGTACACCATGTGTAGGAGAGCAAGCCGCTAATATGTAGGTGATTAAGCATTCGTTATAACCTGTAATGGCAAAATTCATTTTCCATTCAGCTGTTGGCGACCAATGCCAATACAGCACATTTTGGCCATTTTTTCTGTAAAAGTTCCAGTCTATACCTTTCCATAGTTCATCTGCTTTTTGTGCTAAAGCTTTTTCTTCGGCATTGCCGTTGGCATAATATTGCCTAACGCAAATTAATGCTTGTGCTAGAAATGAGGTTTCTACCAAATCTCCTGCATCATCATTTTTACCAAAAGGTTTTGCTTTTCCGCTAGGGTACATCCAATGCGCCCAAGCACCATGAAATCGGTCGGCCTTTGCTAAAAAATCAAGTCCTTTTTTCAAATGCGCTAAACCTTGTTCTCGTGTAATGAATTGTCGTTCAATTGCTACTAATGTACCCATCATTCCAAATCCGCTAGCACCGGTAGCTATAATATCTTTATCGTTTTGCGGATAGATGTTATCGCTATGGTAACGTTCTCTAGAAAGGCCAGATATAGGCTCAGCACCTTCGTAAAAGTATTTGTAGGTCTGTTTTTGAACTTCTGTTAGTAATTCATCATCTGTTAATTTTTTGGATTCGGTTTGTCTACTGACCGAACAGCTACCTAAAAGGGCGAGGATTGGAATCAGATACTTAATTTTCATTTGTGTGTTGTTTTATAAATTAGGACTTGAAAAACCGAGGTTAGTCATACCTGTTTTAATTTCAGGAGCGCTCATGAGCAAGTTCCAAATGAGCTTGCTTCGATAATTTTCTATCATAACGATGATAGGACCTTGATCAATAGCTAGGTGTGAAGAAGCAAACCACGGATCGTTAAGGTTAAATGCATCAACAAATCCATATTCTTTCCAAATTTTATCTCCTAGTTTATAGTAAAAAAACTTTAATGCGGCCATGGATTGCTCTGGCGTGTATGGAAATGAAGAAAGTGCTGCGGTAGGGGCAATTACACCACGGTCGTTGGTAGGAGAACTTGCTGTGTAGCCTCCTGGTATATCGCTTGCAGTTAATCCCCAACAATTAGCGCTATAGCCATTATTTTTTGCAGGGTTGGCCACACAATAATTGTAATTGATCATGGCATGTGCCTTATTTTGTGTTTCGTAGTTGGCATAAGCATCAATTAACCCATTTGGATTGATTCCCAAAAATGAATAGTGTGACAAAAACAATGGTCCTCCTCCGGCATTGCCTAAGGGCAATTGAACACCGTAGTAAGTGTTGCCATTTTTCATAGCGCCGTTTCTGGCCCATCCCTCATCATAAACAGCTTTAGAAATACCGTAGGTAGTGGAAGATGCAGCTAAAACATAAGTGATTAGGCACTCATTCCAGCCCTGTATTTTTAAGTTCATGTCCCAGTTGTAGGTTGGGCTCCAATGCCAATAGAGTGAGTTAGTTCCATTACGGTACCAGCTCCATTCTACTTGGTTATATAATTGTGTAATGTCATTTCTTAAGTTGGTTTCGGCAGTTGTTGTGCCATTGAAGTATTGGCGGGCACTAATTAATCCTGCCATTAGTAGGGAAGTTTCTACTAAGTCGCCTCCATTGTCTTTGGTGCTAAAAGCAATTGCTTTCCCTGTGTTTCCATCTATCCAGTGTGAATAAGCGCCGTGGAAACGGTCGGCAGTTTTTAAAAAATTAACTATTTGTTGAACTCTTGCTAGTCCATCATTTCTAGTGATAAAATTTCGATGGATACCGGCCACCATGGCCATTACGCCAAAACCAGTTCCACCGGAGGTTACTGTATTGCCAGAGGTATTTCTTTCGCGGGCCATTCCGCTTACAGGGTGCCCAAAATCCCAGAAATATTTGAAAGTTTGCTTTTGAACTAAAGTAAGCAGTTCGTCATCGCTTATTCGTGGAAATTTATCGGTATCATCCATTCCAGAAACAAGCGTAATGCTAACGGGATTGATCAATCTGCCGCCCGTTGAAGACTTTAGTTGATCATTTACACTAAGCGTATATGTAGCAAACGAGGAAAGGTTATTTTGTGGGCTTACATTTACAATTTTATTATTGTCATCAAAAGTGATGTTAATTGGAATAACTACTCCGTCAGCATCTTTAAATGAAATTCCGTTGGAAGTGGTTGCGGTATTAATGGGTTCAGTAAATGTAAATTTGGCAATGGGCTTACCTGTTAAATTCGTGTATTTAAGCGTTCCGTTATTGTTGCCGTTAATGGTAAAATAAAGCGAAGTATCCGAATTTGTGATGCTTTCAGCATTATTTTTTTTGCATCCTATAGTTAGTAAAATAAGAGGAAGTAGTAAAATATTACCACCTCGCTGTAACATCTGAAAAAATCGCATACTTAATTGATATTTGATAAAAAGGCACAGCATTGCTACTGTGCCTTTTTCTGTTTTATAGTATTATTTACCTGCTCTACCTAGATTGTAAAGTGCTTTAATACTTGCATCTTGAAGAACTGTATTATAAATTCTTAATTCATCAACACTGCCCGTCATAGCTACAAAATCAGCTGCTGATCCAACGATTTCTTTGCCTGGGATGTTGTTGTAATGAGCACCGATGATGAACTCACCTGGCTCGTAAGATTTAAATACATTATTTCCAGTACCACGGCTATTATAAGAACCAACATCTTTTCCGTCGGCCCATACTTTGAAGATACCAGTAGCTCCATTGTAGGTTAGTACGAGGTGAGTCCAAACAGTTGCACCAAATGCAGGAGATAAATTGGCATTAAGATTATCTTGGCTGCCTCCACCTAAGGTCGTGAATCTTGGGCCTATCCCTAGAAATGTAGTTGAGGTGCTATTTGTGTTTAAACGGAAATCTAAACTTCCCAAAAACGTGTTAGGACGTGCAATTGTCATTAACATGGTTTTTTTAGAGCCATTATTTGCAATCTGTACCCAACTGCTAATGGTGAAGTTTTTTAATGCATCACTTTTAAAAGCATCAAATTGCTTAGCAAAGTAAACGTAGCCAGCTGTTAGCTTCAACGCTTTACCTTTAACTCCTGCTATAAAACTGGCATTAGCTGTTGCGGTAGGTGTTGAGCTGGTTTTCTGTTCATTGCTATTATCTTCAAAAGACCAATAAGCAACCAAGTTATTCGGATAAACCTCATCTGAACTAGCGTAACCATCAATTTTACCAGCGTAACTTGATGCATCAACATCAGGCAAATTATTTGGATTACCATCTTTTTTACATGATGTACCAACCACAGCGGTAGCTAGTAGAAAGGCAATTTTATATTTATTTAAGTTGTTAACTTTCATGTCTCAATAATTAATTATAACCAAAATTTTGAGTTAAAACACCTTTACTAAGGTCAATTTGAGTTTGTGGAATAGGAAGATACTTATCCCTATCATAACTAAACCCTGTTTTTCCAGCAGCAGTCATTGCAGCTTGAGCAACTGTAGAACCCCATCTGATTAAATCAAAAAATCTATCGTATTCCATTGCTAGCTCAACACGTCTTTCTTGTTGAATTGCTGTTCTTAAAGCCGCTTGATCAGTTACGGTGATATCTGGTAAAGTACCTGCAGGTGCGCCGCGTCTGGCTCTAGCACGTACGCTGTTCAACGCAGTTAAGGCTGCGGTAGTATTAGCCGCACCACCAACTTCATTAGCTGCTTCGGCATACATCAAAACCACATCTGCATAACGCAGGATTCTTACATTCATCCAGTAACCGAATCTGTTACCTACAGATGCCCTAATGGCTGGGTTAGTGTAAGCTTTGTTATTATATCTCGGGTTTGGTAATCCCACAGGTGTGGTTTCGCCATAGATCGTTGAACCTGGAGTACTTGCAGTACTAGTGTAAAGTATAGTACGAGCTTTACGCGGATCGTTAGCTTCGTAAGCAGCTTCAAGTTGTACACTTGGCGTGTTCCAGCCCCAACCTAAATCCCAAACGCCTGATCCTCTCACGCCTTGATGACTGGTTAGCTGAATGCCATTAGCAGTTGGAACAGCAGCACTAGCGGTAGCTTGAACTTCAAATACCGACTCTTTACTGTTCTCGCCAGTTTCTCTGAAAATTACATCGTACGAAGTACTTAAGTCATATTGACCTGACGTCATCACCATATTTGCGGCTGCCATTGCAGCTGCCCATTTTTGTTGAGTTAAGTATACTTTAGCTAAAATTCCGTTAGCGGCACCTCTAGTTAAACGACCAACAAATTTTGCAGGCCATGATAGAGGAAGGTTAGCTGCAGCAAATTGCAAGTCGCTTTCAATAAAAGCATAAACTTGTGCCGGAGTACTCTGTGGAATATTGCTATCAGAAGCACCAACCACTTTATCTACCAAGGGTACTCTTCCAAAAAACCTCACTAGCATAAAGTAAGCATAACCTCTTAAAAATCTAGCCTCAGCTTGAGCTTGTATTTTTGCTGATTCAGTAGCTACAATGTCTTTGTTATTTGCCACTTGATCCAATACAAGGTTAGCTTTGGAAATTAGGTTGTAGTAACCAGTCCATAAAGCATTACATCTTCCGTTAGTTGGAACTACAGTGAAATTATCCATGCCTATTACATCAGCACCACCATCGGTTGGTGTACTTCCTTTGTCGGCATCATCACTTCTGATACTGGTGGCCACCAAAAAGCCGTCAACATGTACATTGTAGGCACGAAGCTCATTGTAAGCGCCAAATACGAACTGATCATAAGGATTGTCTCCTGCGCCGTTAGAAAAAGGATATGTTTCGGTAGAATATGAACCTTGTTTCTGAGTATCAAGGAATTTTTTGCAACCAGAACCTAAAATAGCTACGGCAAATGCGGCTGCTACTAAAGTGAAATTTCTAGTTTTATTATCAAATATCTTCATTTTAATTACAATTAATATGGGTGAATTAAAAAGTAACATTTAAACCAAAGGTGTAAACCGCTGTAATTGGATAGAGACCATTGTCAGCGCCTGAACTTGTTGGGTTACCAATAATTGCTTCGGGAGAATAACCAGTGGTTTTGCTCCAAGTTTTTAGGTTTTGTCCGCTTACGAAAACTCTCAATTTCGATATCGCTAATTTATTGATGAAACCTTGGTTGAAAGTGTAACCAAGTTGCACATTTCTTAGTCGGAAATAATCCCCAGGTTCAATAAAATAATTACTAAATAAGAAGTTGTTAGCTCTGGTATTGTCCAAAATCGGTTCAACGTTAGTTGAGCCAGGAGCGGTCCAAGCGTTTAACCTGTTAGCTTCGTAGTTTAAGGTAGCGAACACTTGAGTTTTGCGTTGGGTATAAATTTTATGACCTGCAAATCCCTGTCCATCAATTGTTGCGTCGAAACCTTTGTAATTTAATGTGATGCTTAAGCCGTAAGAATATGGAGGAAAAGGAGAGCCTAAATAGGTTCTGTCATCAGTGTTGATTTGACCATCCCCATTTACGTCTTCATAAGCGATATCACCGATTTGTGAACCAGCCATTACAGGCATTCTTGCCATATCAGCCGCTGATTGGTAAATTCCAATTTGTTTATATCCTCTAAAATATCCAATTGATCTTCCAGTTTCTGTTACATTAATGCCGTTGGTAATTAAGAAGTTAGTGGTATTTCCAATAGCCTCTACATTATTGCTTACATAACTGAAATTTGGATTGATGCTGTAGCTAAAATCTTTACCAATTTTATCGTTCCAGCCCAATGAAATCTCAATACCTTTATTGGTAACAGTACCTAAATTATCATAGTAAGTGTAATTTCCAGCAGGTCCAGGCAAAGTGTAGGTAGTTAATAAGTCTTCTGTCTTTTTATCGAAATAACTTACTTCCGCACTTAGTCTATTTTTTAATGCTTTCAAATCAAAACCTACATCAAAGCCTTTTATTTTTTCATAACGCAAATTCGGATTTACAAGGTAGGCGTTTGAAAGAGCAGTGTATATTTGGTCACCAAATATTGCATTACTAGCTGTTGTAAGTCCTATTTCAAATAAGTTGTTTGGAATACTTCCCGCATTACCTAAAGAACCATAAGCTCCTCTTAATTTGAAGAAATCAACTCCTTTTACATTATCCTTGAAAAAACCTTCTTCACTCACAACCCATCCCAAACCAACGCTTCCAAAGGTTTGCCATCTATTTTGGTTCGCTAGTTTTGAGTTTCCATCTCTTCTAATTGTACCGTTGAATAAGTACTTGTCTTTATATGAATAACTTGTTCTTAAGAAAACACCGGCGTTAGATTCCTCTTCACCACCTCCGCTGTTAAACGTAGGGTTGTTCTGATTTACAACATTCAAATACCATAAGTTTGGATTGTTAGGTACATTAACTGTCGTATCTCTTCTACTGCCGCTTAACGTAGTATACGATTCGTAAACTGAGTTAAAACCAGCTACTGCGTTTAATTTGTGATCTTGTCCAAACTTTTTGCTATAGCTAATGGTATGATCTTGTTGATACTTTCTGTATTCATTTGCACTTTGTCCCACAGTGGTACGTACCGAGTTATCATATACCACTTCGGTAGGTGCTGCCCCTTCGCCTAAGTTTACTGTTCTGAAAGGAAGTGGCGAGTAACTTCTAGCATTATTGAATCCTAAATCAGTATAAACAGTAGAATTAAGGGTGAAATCTTTTAAGAATTTGATTTCAGCGAATAGATTACCACTGATTCTGTAACCGCGGTTAATAGATGTGTTTCTGTTACGCTCCATCGCATAAACAGGGTTGCCAACCTGCGCTCTTTGGAAAGAAGGCATAGTGTTATACAAATCGTTAGTTTGTACAGCTACAATTGGCGCAGCCCATAAAGCATTAGTGATACTTGATGTGTTAGGCTCGTTTCTCCAGTGAAAACCTGTTAAGTTAGCGCCAACTTTTATCTTGTCAGAAATTCTAATTTCCTCATTTAAGCGGGCAATAAATTTTTTGTAATTACTGTATTTCATTACACCGTCCTGATCGTTATAACCTAAGTTAATCAAGGTAGTGCTTTTTTCTCCGTTGTTAGAAATGCTTAAGTTGTTTGTATTGATTACCGCATTTCTAAAGATCAAATCTTGCCAATTTGTATTTGCATTATAATTGGTATAGTCAAACGGAGCAGCTCCTAAGTTGGCTAGTTGAGCCGAATACAATTTTTTGAAACCGTCGGCATCAGCCATTTCAATTTGATTAGTAACTTTTTGTATACCTACATTGCTACTCAAGTTGATGGTGGTTTTTCCTTTGGCCGATTTTTTGGTAGTAACGGCAATTACTCCGTTTGCACCTTTTAATCCGTAAATGGCAATTGAAGATGCATCCTTTAACACATCAATACTCTCAATATCCGCTGGGTTCAAGTAATCGATATTGTCTTGCAATTGACCGTCTACTACGTAAAGAGGATTTACTGCGCCTCCACTTGTACTATTTACACCTCTAATACGTACAGTTGGAGAAGATCCCGGAGCACCATTGTTAGAAATAGTTAAACCTGGTACCTTACCTTGTAGCGCATTGATCGGGTTAGTAGTCGTTAATTTTTCGATTTCTTGCCCTTTAACGCTGGCAATTGAACCTGTGAGGTCTCTTTTTTGTTGCGTACCATATCCAACAACTACAACTTGTTGTAAATCATTGTTGGCGGCAGTTAAGGTTACGTTGATGGTAGTTTTTGTACCAACTGCAATTTCTTGATTGTTAAAACCGATGAAGGAAAACACCAAGGTGCCGCTGCTTGGCGCACTAATCGTGTAATTTCCACTCGCGTCTGTTTGTACGCCATTGCTTGTTCCTTTCACTACTACACTAACTCCCGGTATCGGAAGGTTTTGATCGTCTTTTACCGAACCCTTAACTGTAACGTTTTGGGCAAAGGCAACGTCTGATAGTAGTAGTAATAAAAAGCAGGCAATAACAGAGAATTCTGTAAAGATTTTTTTCATACCGTTATTAATATTTGATTATTTGAATATGCGAATGTTGAATTTTTGTTGATGTAAAACAACATAAATCACTTGCACATTACTACATCATTTTAAAATATGGCTATTTCTCAATAGTCATATTTTTTAGCTTTAAATGCCTTATAGGCCATTTTTAACACATATTGTGTTGTGGTTTGCACTACTACAGAAGAGAAAAATAGTGCGCCTTAAAATAACTTTAAAAAATGCGTTTGAGAGGTAATGATGTAGTGTTAGATTTCGATTAAGAACTCGGTTAAATTCTTATCATGAGGCACAGCCAATTTTTTTCGTAAGCGATATCTTCTAATTTCAACGCCACGTACAGAGATGTTTAATAGAGATGCCATCTCCTTGCTGCTCATATTCATCCGTAAATAGGCACACAATTTAAGGTCATTTGGTACTAAGTCGGGATGGTTAATTTTCAATTTTTTAAAGAAACTTTCGTGTGCTTCATTGAAACTTTTCTCAAATAAATTCCAGTCCCTTTCATCGTTCATGCCATCATCAATAATTTTTTGAATCTTTCTCAATTGGTCTTCCGGAGATTTGTGATCCTTATTTTCACGAAGTTTATTTAGCTCTTGACTGATTTTCTGCAGTAACTCATTTTTGTAAACCAAGCTCATTGCCGAATTTGCCAGTTCTCGGCTTTTGCCAGCTAATTCGGTTTGTAGTTTTTCAGTCTGCAACCTGCTAATTTGCTTTTCAGTTGCTTCAGCTTTTTTCTTTAGGTACTCTTCCTTTTCTTGCTGTAGCTTTTGTGCAATTTTTTGTTGATCTCTTTGCAATTTGCTTTCATATACCTTTTTGCCAATTACTAAACCGGCCACTGCCAAAATTAGATAGCAAATCCATGCCCAATTACTTGCATACCAAGGCGGCAAAATGATCACTTTTATTTCACTTACTGCGCTAACAGTATTTTCATCAATTTTAGCACGCACTTTAAAAATATAGGTGCCGTTACTCAAATTGGTAAAATCTTTTTGTGTTGCCGTATTCCAATCCGACCATTGCTTAGAGTAACCATCTAAATAGTATTGAAATTTGATTTTTGCAAGGCGATAATAAGGTAGTGCAAATGAAATTCTTATGCTATTTCTCGAAAAAGGGATTTCTATTTTTTGTTCAGCATCACCACTTTCAGCAATTAAACTGTATTTGTCTGTGATGTCTTCAATTTTACCGATAACTACCTGAGGTAGCTTTTTACTCAATTTCATTGATCCGGCTAGTACATCATTATAAATTGCAAAGCCGTCATCAACACTGATCAAATAAATATTGTTACTAATTTGACTGATGTTTTCGTAGTACTGCACCATACGGGCATCTAAAATATTGAACCTGTTCGAGTCAACCTTGATGTTTCCAGATTCTATAAAATCACTCAGCCCCATACGGCCTCTATTGATGAACCAATATTTTCCGGTACCTGCTTTGATAATTTTATTGGATGTATTAAAACTTCCCAACTTTTGATTCAATTCCTTGTACTTGCTGAATTTGTTGGTAATGTCATCGTAGATGTAAAAACCCGAATCAGTAGAGAAAACTATTCTATTTTCTAGGTTGAAGGTATTGATGTTAAAGCTATTTGGTAATCCATTGGTTTCGTCAAAATACTTTACTTTTAAGGCTTGCTTAAAATCGCTGCTTAGGGTAATGCGGTATAGCCCCTTGTAAGCGTGACTAACCCAAATATTGCCCTTATGATCTTGCTCAACATATCTCGAAGGTTCACCAAAACCATTTATCCTATGACTAAAAACCCATTTTCCGGAAGCATTTTTTGTATAGATGCACAATCCGGTATAGGTTCCTTGAATTAATACGTTAGGGTTAGAAGAGAGTTTTTTCAGTGTCCAACCGCCATTAATTGAGGATATTTTTTCAATCCTATCACCAGTAACCGCAAAAGTTCCATCGTTATGGCCGCATATCAATTGGTTATCAATATTACTTAAATCCCAAACCTGACCTTGCGAATTAGGAATCAGTTTAAAGTCGAAATTGTTGTTGATGTTTTTCCAACTGCTATTCCAAGTGCTATAAAATAAACCCTGATTGGTTCCCAGGTAAATTTTGTCTTGATAAATTAAGCTTGAATAAACGGTGCCAAATCTTCCTGTTTTATCAAAATAGAAAGAAAGGGGCGAGTTAAGCTCAATCCGATCGATACCATTATCTAAGCCCACCCATAAATTACTTTCATCATCGTTGTAGATGCTTAAAACCGTGTTGTTTTGTAAGCCGCTAGTTTTATTGATGCTTTGAACAATATTTCCATTTTCATCAATAATAATTACGCCGTTTAGAATGGTGCCAAAAGCATAATAATTATTGAAAACTTTGGCGCCGTTATTGAGTTGGTAGGTTTTTAGGAAATTATTTGCCTGACTGTTAAATGGTGTGAAAATTGTACCATCGTATAAAAAAAGGCCATTTTTACTTGTGCCAATTAGCAACTGGTTATTTTTAAAAGGTAAAATGGAGAGTATCCCTGTTTTGCCTAATATCTCGCTGCCCAATAACTTTACGAGTTGCTTCCCTTTTACTTCAAATAGGCCATTGTCTATTACTTCGGCAAATAACCTATTGTTAACCTTATGGGTAAATAATAAGTTGTTTACACCTTTAATTATTGTGATTTTTTTGTTTTGGTAAACAAAGATTTCTGAAAAGGTTTGAAAATATATCGTTTTTCCAATGACATATATTTTCCAAACTTCGCCGCTAAGTTTGGCTGACTTAGGAATTAATTTAATTAAAGAATGGTACTGTAGCTCTTTATTTTCGTAATCCCAATAGCCAAATTCACCAAATCCGCCAGTGTAAACCAAACCATCATGTCCAATGGCTACTGATCTTACAATCTGTTTATTTGGCAACTCATGTTTTTGCCAATATTTGCCATTGTAGCTTAAAAGTCCGCCTGAATTTGCAAAGAACATAATGCTTTTGCTGTTTTTTGCGATGGACCAATTCTGGTTGCCTGCGGCGTAAAGCGCCTTGCCGAAGTTTTGTATATATGGTACTCCAATACGAGGGATATCACTTGCTGTCGCGTAAATTGCGGATAACAGCGTTAGCGAAAAGAGCAAAAATAAATATTTGATGTTTCTCCTCATGAAAACCTACTTATTGACACTATTGCAAATTAGAAAAATAATTGGAATTGCTAGGCAATATTAAACTGCGGCAAAGCATTACAGCCCGAGTTCGATTATTAATTCATTGCTAATTAGCTTTCAAAGCTGATACTGATCCTGAATGTTCGGTATCAGAGTCAGTTAGCTAGAAAATATGGTATATTATGGTAAATCAAATAATAATAATAATCGAACTCATGTTTATAGCCAGAGCTAGCTTTCTCGAGGCGTTTTGCCGCTGAAATTATGCAAATTATTGGTCTCTATCTTTATAAATAGAAACCATAAATAGGTTAAACTTTAAGCAGGATTTATAAGTACCAATACCGTTTTTAGAGCTAATTACGAGATTACTTTGCGGCAACTTGCTGTGGTACCTTTACGTAATAACCTGTACCATCGTAAGGTCTTTTGCGAGGATGTTCCATGCAAGTAGTAGAGCAACAACCTTGTAATAGCTCTCCGCAGGCATCACACTGGGTGAAATGCTCATTACATTCTGGGTTAGCACAATTGATCATTTTTGGTGTTACTGTGCCACAATTTAAGCATTTGCTCACCACCGTTGGGTTTACGGAGTTAACATCTACCGCAATCCTGTTATCAAAAACGTAGCATTTGCCTTCAAAATCTTTCCCGCCAGCTTCTTTACCATATTTGATAATGCCACCATGTAGTTGGTATACATCATTAAAGCCATGGTGTAAAAGTAAGGCCGAAGCTTTTTCGCACTTGATGCCGCCAGTGCAATAGGTTAGCACTTTCTTGTCTTTATACTGTGCTAACGCTTCTATTTGCTCAGGAAAATCTCTGAAATTATCTATATCCAGTGTAACTGCATTTTTAAATTTGCCCAAGTTATGTTCGTAGTTGGAGCGCACATCTAAAATCACCACATCATCCCGGTCTATCATTTCGCTAAATTCCTTTGGCTCTAAATGTTTTCCTGTACGTTTATTTGGGTCGATGATTGTTTTATCTCTCAAACCAGAGTGCACAATTTCAGCTTTGTAGCGGCAGTGCATCTTAATAAAAGAAGGTTCTTCTACTTCGTCTATCTTAAATTCAGTTTTGGCGAAACGTTCATCTGCATGTATGTGATTCATGTATGCTTCGCAGGCTTCAACAGTACCCGAAACGGTTCCATTCAAACCTTCGTCTGCAACGATAATACGGCCAACTAAACCTAAAGATTTACAAAAAGCTAGGTGATCTGCAGCAAATTGTTCTGCATCTGCTATTGGAGAATAGCAGTAATAAAGTAAGGTATTGTATTTCATAATGATTGATACCGCTGCAAACGGCGTTTAACGCTGCAAAGATAAAGCTTAATTATGGTTTAGCAAAGCTGATTTACATCAGATATTTACGAAACTTTTTAATTTCTGTTGATTAACCTACACTTTTCATGTTTCGCTTCTCGAAACATTCCTTAACAAAGTAGCCTTCGGCAAGTTTGTAAATCAAATAGATAATCGAAATCAGGTTTACAAATTAAAGCCATACGAGAACTTGAAGCCCTTTTTAATTCGTTCATCCCTGTCGTACGCGTAGCCATAGTGAATCCTAAAATTCAAACGCTTGATGCCGAAATAAAATTCTGTATAATTTCTTTTTTCTGGAGATGACAGATAGGCTGTACCGATAATCTCCTCTAATTTCAATTTTCTTAACAAGGGGATTCTGTTTAAAAAAAATGAACCAAAATTATGCTGAAAATGTGCTTCAAAATATTGTTTTGTAGTATTAAAGATATAGAAATCCAAAAATTGAAAATAGCGCTCATCAGGGTTAAATACGATACTTTGATTTGCTCTAAAGTGCTTCCAGTCCGGGTAGTTCAAACTTTCTGTAGTTAAAAATTTACCGGCACCTATCAGTAAAGATGACTTTCCCAACATGCCAAGTTGCAGTTTTTTTTGATAAAGCTCTACCGAAATAAAGTCGTAATCAACTTCCGAACCGAAAACACCCTTAATGCCACGTTTATAATTAAACTCTATCCTTGGGTAATTGCTTTCCATATAAAAACGACCGTCGGGGCGGGTAATGTATTTTTGCGCAACTGTATAAGCTAATGTGCCGCTCACAATAAATGCTTTATGCTTTGGGAAAAGCAGGCTATTTTCATTGTTTGGTTGAAACGGATTGTTTGAAGTGAATTCGGAGTTTTTTCCAAAGTTGGTGAAATTACTATTTGTTAAAGCACTTCGGTTGGCGTATTCAGCCGTTAATTTCAGTTCAAAGCTTGGCGCAAATTCTCTTGAAGCTTCTACGTTAAAAAACCTACGTTCGTAAAATTTGGCTACGTTTTTCCCAAATACCAATGTATTAATGGTATTTTGGAGTAAATTGGTTTGTTCCTGAGAGTTTAAATTGGCCACTTCCGAACCAAATCCAATTGCAATAGTTGCATTTTTGATGGGATCATAAAGGTATTTAGCCTTAATGTTTGGATTAAAGTGATCGTTAGCAAAGCCATAGCGCAATTCGGGCTTTATGCTGTAGTACCTACCATCATCAAAGCCTTGTCGCCAGGTTGCTGCATATTTTAAAGCCAGTCCTTCAACAGTGTTGAAAAAAACAGAAGTAGCTATCGGATCAAAAGTGATACTTTTTTTATTGTAGCTACGGTAATAAATGTAAGGTGTAACTAAAATCTGTCGGGCATTAAACCTATTTTTCACCTGATCAACAGAATCCAGATAGCTTTGTGAGGCTTTCAATTTACTTACACTGTCTTTTTTCAGGTAGTTCTCAAATTCTTCTTCCGTTAACGGTACCGAACGATGTTTTTCCCAATACAGGGGATCTTTTCTGTTAGATGTTTTTTCTACTTTCAGAATCTCCTTTGTGAAAAAATTCTTGTTGAAGGTAGGTTTGATATCGTAATTTTTGAATACCCCCAAAACGTAGCCAGAAAACTGAAAGCCTAATAGTTTCCCCGCAATGCTGAACTGTATAGATTGCGGCACAAAAACGTTGCCTACTTGAACTAGTTGTTGCTTTACGTTTAAAGTATCAATCAATTCCATTCCGTTTTTTTTGGTGATGGAAAGATTGACAGCGCTGATTCTCCAACTATCATTCACTACATATATAGTTCCATTGAAGGTAGGGGAGTGTGCCCGTTTAGGAATAACCTGTATCTTACTAATGATTTGTCCATTTTCTTCATTGGTTCCCAACAGTTTATATTCATAGTAAGATAAGGCATTATCAGCCACCGGCGATACAAAACCTCTAACGCAAAGTTTGTCTTCAAATAGGATGTTTTCGTAGAAGTTTACCATCAAATCGGAAGCTTTGTTAAAGCTGAAGCCCTTATCATCACCTGCAATTTTAGAAGAAATCATCACTTCTTTGATTTTGTGAAATTGCTTAAAATCAAGCTTCGATTCTGTTTCAGAAAGATAAATGATGCCTTTTCTGTTACTATCTAGTTCTAAAATTGTAGCTACATCTCTACCAAAAAAGCGTTTAGGTGCTTTATGTAGTTTTTGCATGGCTTTGGTATAAACTTCTGCCGAAAAAGCTTGGACTTCATTGAGCAATACGCTACGCTTCGTAATAACTTTTTTAATAATTTCTTCGGCTCGGTTTTCATTTGATGACTTGATTACCACATCATTAAGCGTGAAAATTTTAGGTGCCAGCACCACGTCAAGTGTCGTATTTTCGGCTATCGTTAGTGTAATTTTACGGTCTTCGTAGCCAACGGCACTAAACAATAGCTCAATTTGGCCTTTCGGTAAACTGAGTTTATACTGGCCATCAATATTGGATGAAGTACCTTGCGTAGTAGTATGCACATAAACCGAAGAAAATGGGATTGCAGTTCCTTTTGCTTCCGTAATTTTCCCCGATAGCGTGTACTGTTGTGCCAAAGCAGTGCCTGCTTTTAGGCAAAATAGCAAAAGTAAACAGCAGCGGAAACAGTAGCTCATCAAAAAAGGGAATCTTTGTCGTCGTTCAAAATAACGAAAACCTTTTATAAAATCTAGTACTCAAATAAGTGCTGCATGTTTTTCTTAAACTATCGACTAAAAATCGTAGGCAAATCTAAATCCTTGATTAACTTTTTTACCGTTATCATAAGCAACACCATAGCTGATACCGAAAAGTAAACGCTGAATACCGAAGTAATATTCTGTGTAGTTTTTCTTTTCTGGTTGCGTTAAATAACTAAGCCCCACAATTTCTTCCAGTTTTAATTTTCTTAACAATGGAATTTTATTAAGGATGAAGCCTGAAAAGTTATGTTCTAAATGCCCTTCTAAATAATGTTGATTGGTGCTGTACTGGTAAAAATCAAGGAACCTAAACTTACGCAGATTAGGAGGGAAAAATTTAGCATTGTTACCTCTAAAGTGCTTAAATTCTGGGTAGTAAACTTTATTGTTGTTTAAGAATTTACCTGCTCCCAATACAAATGAGGTGTATCCAAATAAACCTAGTCCAATTCGCTCTTGGTAAGCTTCAAATGTTACTAAATCATAGTCGCTGTCTGAACCAAAAATGCCGTTAATTGCTTTTTTGTACCTTAAGCTCAAGCGGGGATACTTGGATTCTGTATATATTTTCGAATCGGGGCGAGTGATGTATTTCTGCCCAAACGTGTAGGTTAATCCGGCTGTAACCGTAGCGGTTTGGTAAGTTGGAAAAAATGGCGAATCGTCCAGCGGACTCAAAGGATTGTTAGAGGTAAATTCCCTGTCTTCGAAATCCTTAAATTTATAAAGTGTACTGTTGGTTAACGCTTGGTTTCTCGAGTAATCAACTGCTAAGGTTGCTTGTAGTCCGTTAGCAAGCTCTCTTTGTGTATTTACATTGATGAAATCTCTTTTGTAAAATTTGGGGAAGTTTCTTTCAAACAGCAAACTGTTAATCGTGTTGGATAGCAAGGTCATGGTGCCGTAGTTATTCAAATCGGCTATTTCATTTCCAAAGTTGAAACCAACACCAGCTCTTTTAATGGCATCGTAATAAAAGTAAGTGCTCAAATTGGCCGTAAAAATTTCGTTCTTAAATCCATAACGAGCTTCGGGTCTAATTGTTAAAAACCTATTGTTTTCATACCGTTTCCTGTAAGTTACACCATATTTGATGGCCAAACCCTCTACGGTGTTGTAAAAAACTGATTTAATTAAAGGGTCAAAGGTATAGCTACGCTTATTGTACCTGTCGTTGATGGAGTAGCTGGTCATGATAATTTTGCCAACCGTAAAGTTGTTGTTCGCTTTCTCCAAAGAGTCAAGGTATGCTTTACTTTGTTTGCGCAAAGCGATGCTGTCTTTTTTGATGTAGTCTTTGCGTTCCTCTTCGGTGAGTGGTATAGGTCTGTTGTTCGCCCAATAAGTTGAGTCTTTTTTGTTAACTTGTTTGGTGATTTTTAAAATTTCAGGCGTGAAATAACCCTTTTCAAATTTAGGATTGATGTTATAATTGCTGTAGAAACTGATGAAGTAACCCTTGAATTTGAAGCCAAACACATTTCCGTTAAATTCAAATTTCAAGTTGCCCGGCATAAAGTATTTGTCAACCTTAATGAAGTGTTGAGCAATGTTTAAGGTATCAATCAAGTTTACGCCAGCATCTTTGGTCAAATTCAGGTCGGTTCCCATTAAGCGCCAAGTCGCATCTGCTATGTAAATTACCCCTCTAAATACAGGGTCATTTTTCCGTTTTGGCGTAACCTCTATCTTATTAATTGTCAAACCATTTTCTTCACTGGTACCTAGTAGCTTGTACTTGTAATAAAAAAGTGCATTATCAGCAATTGGCGATACAAAGCTACGGGCGCTTAGGCCGGTATTAGCAAGTAATAAGTTTTCATAAAAGTTAATTCTCATATCTGATGCTTTGTTGAAACTGAAAGCATTGTTACTTCCGGAGATTTTAGACGAAATCATTTCTTCTTTAATCCTATCGGGTTTCATGTACGAGAACTTGGATTGAGATTCTGATAAGTACAAAATGCCGTTTCTGTTGGTGTCTAAATTGAGCGTCTTTTGGATATCTCTACCAAAGAACTTTTTAGGCGCACCCACCAGTTTCTGCATACCTTTAATATATACATCGCTGCTATAGGCAAATATTTCTTCTAAATAGGCTTTTCTATTTTTAATGGCGTTCCTTACAATTTTATATGCCGGATCTTCGCCATTTGCCTTTATCACTACACTGTTTAAGGTGTAATGCTCAGTATCAAGGCTTTTGTTAAGGGTGATGTTGTTAAACACATCGATAGTTTGGTAGGCGGTTTTGTAGCCCACGGCCGTAAATGATAGGGTTACCACGCCTCTATCTACATTAATTACATATTGTCCATCCGTATTTGCCGAAACGCCTTTGGTTGTTCCTTTGATAAAAACTGATACAAATGGGATGCTATTGCCGTCGGCGTCTGTAATTTTTCCTTTGACTTCAAATTGTTGCGCAAAAGCAACATTAATAAGACTGAGAGTGCTTATTAACAAGAGGTATATATTCTTCATAGGCTTAAATATAGCTGTAATTGATAACATAAACATATTTTGTATGTTAAAGTTTGTTAAGCACCAAAATACTATCTTTGTGAAGATTTTTTTAATCAAAAAACGATTAAACCATGTATAAAACCTTACAACCAGTTTTACAAAAGGAACTTGCAGAGATTGAACAAGCGGGCCTATATAAACGCGAAAGAATTATCACTACACCACAGGGAGCTGATATAAAAGTAAGCACAGGCGATGAAGTAATTAACTTTTGCGCTAACAATTACTTAGGCTTATCATCGCATCCAAAAGTGATTGAGGCTGCTAAAAAAGCGATAGATCATTATGGTTATGGCATGTCTTCGGTACGATTCATCTGTGGTACGCAAGACATTCATAAGGAATTGGAAGCAAAGATTTCACAGTTTTTAGGAACTGAAGATACTATTTTATATGCAGCGGCATTTGATGCTAATGGCGGGGTTTTTGAACCTTTGCTTGGTCCTGAGGATGCTATTATTTCCGATGAACTTAACCATGCTTCTATCATTGATGGCGTCCGCTTGTGTAAAGCGCAGCGTTTCCGCTACAAAAACTGCGATATGGAAGATTTGGAGAAGCAATTAATTGCAGCAAAGGATTGCAGACACCGAATGATTGTTACCGATGGTGCGTTTTCTATGGATGGCTCGGTAGCACCTTTGGATAAAATTTGCGACTTGGCAGATAAGTACGAGGCTTTGGTGATGATTGATGAATCTCACTGTTCAGGTTTTATTGGAAAAACTGGACGCGGTACACATGAACATTTTAACGTAATGGGTCGTATTGATATCATTACCGGCACTTTGGGTAAGGCTCTTGGTGGCGCATCAGGTGGATTTACCTCTGGCCGTAAAGAAATTGTTGATATGCTACGCCAGCGTTCTCGTCCGTACCTTTTTTCTAACACCCTAGCACCTTCAATAGCAGGAGCTTCTGTGGCTGTGTTGGATATGCTGAGCGAAACCACAACTTTAAGGGATAAATTGGAATACAACACCAAGTATTTCCGCGAAAAAATGACTGAAGCTGGATTTGACATTAAGCCAGGTTTTCACCCGATAGTTCCGGTAATGTTGTATGATGCTAAGGTAGCTCAAGAGTTTGCGGCTAAAATGTTGGAAGAAGGCATTTACGTAATTGGATTTTTCTATCCAGTAGTACCACAAGGTAAGGCACGTATTAGGGTACAACTTTCGGCTGCGCATGAGCAACACCATTTGGATAAAGCTATTGCGGCATTCACTAAAGTTGGTAGAGACTTAGGTGTAATTAAATAAGATATCAAACGTTAATAAGTTATATCAAGTGGCAATTAAGATGATGAATATGAAATTGGTGAGTCTATTTTTTTTGTTGTTGACAACTGCCGCTTGTAAAAAGTCCGTTAGTAATTCCAATTTGCAGGCGGAAACTTTCCTAAATGTAAGTTATGGGAGTAATAGCTTGCAAAAAATGGATGTTTATTTGCCCGCTAAAAGAAATGCTGATACAAAAGTAGTTGTTTTTATACATGGCGGAAGTTTTATTGGTGGCGATAAATCAGATTATACGGCTTTAGTAGAGGAGCTGTATAAGAAAAACTTTGCAGTGTTAAACATTAACTACCGCTTAGTAGATGGAAGTGGCTTGGAAACTAATCCAATAACTCATAAAAAAAGTAGCATATTGATACAGGACCAAGTAATTGATGTATCTGCTGCTGTTGATTTTGTGATTTCAAAAGCTGAAGATTGGCAAGTAAGTAATTCAAAGATTGCTGTGGTAGGGCATAGCGCAGGCGCAACTTTGGCCTTGCTATACAGCTATGGTGATAAAAATACTGGTAAAGTTAAAGCAGTAGCTAATTTAGCTGGCGCCCTAGACCAAACTTTTACTGATTTACCTAACTATAATTTATTGCCGCCACCAATTTTGGAATTCGGTTATAGATACACCGGCTTTGAAGTATCTCCCACAAACGAGCAATATTATAAAGCTATAAGCCCACTTTACGTGGCAAATGCCGGTAAAAAAATAAATACGTTAACCATATTTCCTGAGAATAACGTAGTAGGTGCATTCCCAAAACAAAATAGAGCTACTTTTGATGCCTTCACCAACCGATTGAATCAACTCGGGATTTCCAATAAATTTGTTCAAATTCCAGGTGCTGACCACAGCTTTACTACGGCAGGAAGCGTTCAATTGATGTTTATTGAACTATTGACGTTCTTAGGCAGCAGCTATTAATTGAGCAACGGTTGCAACCAAAACTGTATTTCGGTTCATTTTATCCATTTATTATGCTATTACCTAAGTTTTTGAACTCGGTCTGACAAAAAAGTGAGATAAAAACATGTATATTTGGCGCATGTTACAAGACCAAATAACGCAATACACAGAAGAGATCAATGCGTTTGATACCAATAATGCTGCTGAGCTAGAGCAATTCAGGATTCGTTTTTTAGGAACAAAAGGTATCATCAAAGATATTTTTGATGAATTTAAAGCGGTTTCTCCTGAAGAAAAAAGAACTTTAGGAAAAGTGCTGAATCAATTTAAGCAGCTTGCTGAGGCAAAATATCAAACTTTAAATGAAACCATTGCTGATGCTCATGGGGCAACAGAGGGTAGCGATTTAGATTTGACTCTTCCTGGTGAGGGTTTTGAAATTGGTACACGCCATCCTTTAGCGATTGTACGTAGAGAAATTATCGAAATTTTCAATAAATTGGGTTTTAGCGTAGCTGAAGGACCAGAAATTGAAGATGATTGGCACAATTTCTCTGCTTTGAATTTCCCTGAAGAACACCCAGCTCGTGATATGCAGGATACTTTCTTTATTAAAAAAGGTGGTGAAAAGGGCGATGTCGCTTTGCGTACGCATACCTCTTCGGTGCAGGTACGTATGATGGAAGCTGGTCAGCCTCCGTTCAGGGCTTTAATGCCGGGTCGTGTTTATCGTAACGAGGCAATTTCTGCTAGGGCACATTGCTTTTTCCATCAGGTGGAAGGCTTATATGTGGATGAAAAGGTTTCTTTTGCCGATTTGAAGCAAACTTTATTCTACTTTGTTCAGGAATTATACGGCGAAGGAACTAAAGTGCGTTTCCGCCCATCTTATTTCCCTTTTACTGAGCCAAGTGCCGAAATGGATATCTCTTGCAGTATATGCAAAGGTGCTGGCTGCCAAATGTGTAAAGGTAGTGGCTGGGTAGAGATTTTAGGCTGCGGTATGGTTGATCCTAACGTTTTGGAAAACTGTGGTATTGATAGTAAAAAATATAGCGGCTTCGCATTTGGTATGGGCATTGAACGTATCGCTAATTTGAAATTTGAAATTAAAGATTTGCGTTTATTCTCTGAAAATGATGTCCGTTTCTTGAAACAGTATCAATCTGCTACAATATAAAATTATGAAAAGGATTGCGGGCATATTGTCGTTATTTCTGCTTTTCACTGCATGTGGGAAGCAAGAGAACTTTGTGCCCGATTTTCCAGTTAACTTTAGTGCGCCACTTACCGATCCAAATATCAGCAGGTTAAGTACGCCAGGTGGCGCCGTGAGTTTTAACAACTATGGCGTAGCTGGCATTATTATTTACCGCAGGGCGGATAACCAATATGTGGCTTACGACAGGTGCAGCACGGTTAACCCCGAACAAAAAAATGCCATAGTATTGGATGATCCCGCTTTAACGGCAACTGACCCTGTATCTGGCGCAAAATATTCACTTTATGATGGCAGTCCCGTAAAAGCACCTGCCAAAACATCATTAAAACGCTATAACGCATACGTTGCTGGCAATACGCTTTACGTAAAAAATTAATGGAACCAGAGAAAATAAAAAATAGCATCCTAAGAGCCGCGAAGGAATTATTTAGGAAATACGGTTATCATAAAACTAGTGTAAACGAAATCGCCAAAAAGGCTCGTATTGCAAAAGCTACCATCTATAAATATTTCGAAAGCAAGGAGCAAATTCTTGATTTTATTTTGATGGATTATTTGGACGTGAATTTACATGGAATATTATCCAATAAGGCACAGTTTGCAGATGAAGAAGAGCACTTAAAAGCATTGGTGATGAAAACTTGCAGGCTTTCGTTTACTGTATGTAATGAGTTTATTGGATGGGATTTTGTACGTGAAAATGCCAACTCACAAGAATTTCTAAAGCACCTTTCCGACCAACTAGAGGCCCTACTGCTGTCCGCTTATCTGGAACTGGATCATTTTAAAAATAACCCTGCTCGTAGGGGAGGCTTGGCCTTTTTATTAAAAGCTAGTAAAAGCATTGTTTTTTCATTCGCTTTTACTTCAGTAAGTGATGCCGATGTACGAAAGAATTTTGTCGCTTTCCAAAAAGAAATTCTCCCTTATTTGGTAAAAGCTGCACTTTAATTTAATTATTGAGTTAAAGTAATGTAGCCAGTAAGCTGCCCCAGCCTAAAATTATTAACAATCCTCCAAGTGGCGTAACTGGCCCTAAAAATCTGAAGTTCTTTTTTAGTGGCTCAGCCAATGCTAAAAGATAAATGCTGAAAGAAAATAATATTGTACCAGCAGTTACCAAATAAAAAGCCCATTTAATGTTACTGATTGTCGTATTAGTATTAAATCCCAGTAACAATAAAAATAAAGCATTGTACATTTGATAACGTACGCCCACTTCGAAAGAGGCAAGTTTTTCTGTGGACAGTACCTTCTTCAACGCGTGAGCTCCAAACGCTCCTAATATAATTGCTAAGATGCCAAACGTAGTGCCGGTAAAAATGATGGTGTTATTGCCCATGGTTTGATTGGTTGTCCTGTAGTTTATTCAATCCGTAAAATAAGCCAGCTACATGTAATGCTTGGTCTATCTTATTTTCTTTTAGCAAGTTTTTCACCTCCTCAATCGTGTACAGTTCCACATTCAAAATTTCATGCTCATCCAAATGTTGTTCGTGAGTTTTTATACCCCCAGTTAATAAGTAGGTAAAAGTTTGATTGTTGGCCGTAGCAGGATTAGGATAAAGTGTCGCAACCAGTTCGCAAGTGTCAAAAGTATAGCCAGTTTCTTCTAGCAACTCTCTTTTTACGGCTACTTCCGGCGCTTCGCCATCATCAATAACGCCGCCGGGAATTTCAAGAGAAATAATATCACCTGCAAATCGATATTGACGAACCATGATAATTTGATTTTCAGCGGTTAGTGCAATAGCGTTAACCCAGTTGGGATATTCTAGCACATAATAATCATCCTTAATAGCACCGTTCTGTAGCTCACAAGTATCCACCCTTAAGGTTGCCCACTTTTCTTTAACTAAATATCTGGAGGCAAGTTTTTGCCATTTTTTTATTTCCATGCGTATCAATTCAAAAGGCAAAAGTAAAAATTAAAAATAGCTCGGCTACTCTTTGGAAATCTTATTTCGGCCTAATGTTGTATATTAAAGGTACTGTTGTATAATTTCTTGTCGATGGAAATTAACCAGGTGTACAATTTTATGTTGTTCGGCCAGTACCTGATAAATAAGATTAAGCTTAGGCGCTATGATTTGGTTGCGTTCAGCACTCATTCCTAATTCATAAAACAAAAACTCACTTAAGGAATCAAGTTTTTCAGCTGATAAATTGCTTTCGCTAAGCCAAATTTTAAAAGCATCTAGGTTTCTATCGTCTAAAATAGTGTGCGGCAATAGGAACGACTGCGCCATTGTTTCGTTGAATAACGAGTTAGCGTTGGCAAAATCACCATCAAGTTTTAAGCCCATTATTCTCGCTAGTACCTGAGCTAAACGTTCTATTTCTGCAGTAATCAAATCTTTCCTATACATAGCAACACAATTTTTTTGGATATTAAACTTTCAATCCTAGCGGCAATCCCACCACTAACCACTAACCACTAACCACTAACCACTAACCACTAACCACTAGTTACCAACTTCCGCTACTTCCGCCGCCGCCAAAGCTTCCACCACCAAAACCGCCAAAACCACCGCCGCTGCTGCCGCCGCCAAAGCCACCGCCAAAACCTCCGCCGCCAGAGTTACGTCCACTGCCAAAAAGTAATCCCCAAAAAATGGCATCCGAAACGCCTCTGCCACCAATAACCTGGCCGCCACCGCCTCTACCACCTTTTCTCAATATAATAATGATGATGATCACAATAATGAGTATAATCAAACCCGACCCAGCGCCGCCCGGTCCTTTTCTCTTTTTAGGTTTGTCGTTTTTATACTCTCCTTTGGTTAATTTGATAATGGAATCAACTCCAGTATTAATGCCTTCGTAGTAATTCCCTTCCTTAAAGTAAGGCTTAATATCATCTTCAATAATGCGTTTTGTATACACATCAGGTAATGCTCCTTCTAAACCGTAGCCAGTTTGTATAGAAAGTTTGCGGTCACCAAGTGCAACCAACAAAACAACACCATTATTTTTCTCCTTACCGCCAACGCCCCAAGCTCTCCCTAATTTATAGGCATATTCGTTAATGTCATAATCGCCAACCGATTTAATAATAACCACAGCAATTTGGTTAGATGTGGAATCATCAAAGGCAACCAATTTGCTTTCTAAACTTGCTACCTGCGTAGCTGATAAAGTGTTGGTATAATCACTAACTAAACGGTTTGGCTTAGCAGGGAAATCTTGTGCAAAACCGTTAAAAGTGAAAAATAAAATATGTAGTAAAATCAATAACCTTTTCATTGTAGGAATTTGTAGGTAAGGTTACATCTCGAAAGATATAACTAATTATTGCTGTGGATCAAGAAAAACGATGTCGTTTGGCAATTCATTCACATCGTCGTTCTTATTTGGGAAAAATATAGAGAGTTTTTCGGCTGCTAGTGCAATGCCAGCTATAATTCCATCGCATAAGTTTCCAGACATAAAGTGCGCCTTCATGGCCGTTTTGGTTGTCTCCCAAAAATCTGATGGCACCAAATTGTTGATTCCTTTGTCGCCAATAATGGCAAATTTATGATCTTCCGTAGCCAAATAAATTAAAACTCCGTTATGTAGGGATGTTTTGTCCATCCCCAATTCATAAAAATAACCAGTTGCTCTTTCGTAGGCGTCGCCCTTACAGTGTTTTTCTACAGCAATACGAATTTCTCCAGAAGTCGCTTTTTCAGCATCTGTTATTGCTTGTGCAATTTGCTCTTGTTCTTTAGTACTAAAAATAGACATGACAACTCAAATTAAAATTAAAGGGTAACGTAAACTTCAACGTTGTGTAAGTTATACATTACCCTTAAATAATATCCTTTTATAACTAAAATTCTACTTTAGGAGCATTTTGCGCACCAGCGTCAGCTTTAAATGCTGCTTTCTGACTAAAGCCAAACATTCCGGCAGTGATGTTGTTCGGAAACGACCTAACTTTAGTGTTATAGCTTTGTACAGCAGCGTTATAGTCTGTTCTGGCAACGGTAATTCTGTTCTCAGTTCCTTCTAGCTGAGCCGACAGGTCTCTAAACTGATCAGTAGCCTTCAACTGTGGATAATTTTCCGTAAGTACCATCAATCTTCCCAATGCTTGTGTAATTTGACCTTGAGCAGCCTGGTACTTTTGAATGTTTTCTTCTGTAAGCTTGTTAGGATCAACCGTAATTTGGCTCGCTTTGCTGCGGGCTTCGATAACAGCAGTTAATGTTGATTGTTCAAACTTAGCAGCACCTTTAACGGTATTCACCAAATTAGGGATCAAATCAGCTCTTCTTTGATATTGAGCTTCAACAGCGCCCCATTTTGTTTTAACATCTTCATCTAGTTTTACTAAACTATTATATCCACAGCCGCTAAACAAAGCTATTATCGCTAAAACTGCAACAATGCCAATTAAAACTTTTTTCATGTTAATTCTTTATTAGGTTTTTATTTTGTTGGTTAGATAGCAATATTCATACCTTGTTACTTAAACATACAAAAAACTGACAAAGTGCCATACCTTATATATAATGTATCAAATCATTCAACACTAAATTGAAATTACTAATTTTGTATCGTTCAAGATAAAAACTTGACTAATCACATGCAAAAAGACATCGAAATAACTGTTGCGCCATACAACGTTGATAACCACCAGGCCATTCTAGATAGCCTTGCTAATTCGCTAAACATTCATCAAAGCCGCATCAATCACTTCAATATTTTAAAGAGATCTATAGATGCCCGCTCTAGAAAAGTAGTCTATCGTATGCAAATTCGGGCATATATTGATGAAGCCTATACACCTTTAAAACAAAATTTAACATACAATAAGGTTAGCGACGATAAAAAAGTCATCATAGTAGGGGCAGGGCCAGCCGGTTTGTTTGCGGCATTGCAATGTATTGAAATCGGGTTAAAGCCTATTGTGGTGGAGCGTGGTAAAGATGTTAAGCAACGTCGTAGAGATTTGGCTGCTATTAATAAACAAGGTTTAGTAAATACCGAATCAAACTACTGCTATGGCGAGGGTGGGGCCGGTACTTACTCTGATGGGAAGTTGTATACGCGTTCTAACAAACGTGGCGATATCAATAAGGTATTACAAATATTTGTCGATCATGGCGCACATCCTGATATCATGGTGGATGCTCGTCCGCACATTGGTACAAATAAACTACCGCATATCATCACTGCTATCCGCCAAACCATATTAGAAAATGGTGGAGAAGTATTTTTTGATGCCAAGTTAACGGATCTCGTTATTGAAAATGGAAAAGTAAAAGGCATCAGCGTTAATCACGAGCAGGAAATCAACGCCGATGCTGTTATTTTAGCCACAGGGCATTCGGCTAGAGATATCTATGAGTTATTGCACAGCAAAAATATCCTTATCGAAGCAAAGCCTTTTGCCTTGGGAGTTCGTATAGAGCATCCTCAAAATGTGATTGATCAAGCACAGTATCATTGCGATATCCGTAGTGAGTACCTGCCACCTGCTTATTATAGTTTAGTTGAGCAGGTGAAAAGTAGGGGTGTATTTTCTTTTTGTATGTGCCCAGGAGGTATCATAGCACCCTGCGCAACAGATTTAAATGAAATAGTAGTCAACGGTTGGTCTCCTTCAAAGCGCAACAACCCTTTCGCTAATTCGGGTACGGTAGTGCAAATCACACTCGACGATGTACAGGGTTATGATCCTTTGCGGATGTTAAATTTTCAGTCTGCAATTGAACAAAAGGCATTTGAAGCAGGCGGTGGCAATTTGGTTGCTCCGGCACAACGCATGGTTGATTTTGTAGAGAACCGACTATCCATCGATTTGCCTAAAAATTCCTATCTGCCAGGTACCAAAAGTGTAATGTTAGATAATATTCTTCCGGATTTTGTTTCGCAAAGTCTAAAAGGCGCACTTCCTTTGTTTGGCAAAAAAATGAAGGGATACTATACTAATGATTCAATTTTAGTTGGAGTAGAAAGTCGAACTTCATCGCCAGTACGCATACCACGTGATAAAGAAACCTTTCAGCACCCACAAATAAAAGGATTGTATCCTTGTGCCGAGGGGGCTGGCTATGCAGGCGGAATCGTCTCTGCAGCTATCGATGGCATCAATTGTGCCAATGCAATTCTAAATCAGCATAAACATTAGTTGCATAAAATCGTTTAACTTATAGTATGCCTAATCACAATATCAATATGAAAAAAACACTCATCATCGGCGCAAGTCCTGATCCTAGCAGGTATTCCTATAAAGCAGCCCATATGCTTACCGGTCGTGGTCATCAAATCGTAAATGTAGGAGTTAAAACCGGTGAGGTGGCCGGAGCAGCTATCGAAAAACCTGAAAACATTCATCCGGATATTGATACCATTACTTTATATATAGGGCCGGCAACTCAGCCTCAGTATTTTGATTATATAGTAGCAACCAATCCTAAACGTGTTATTTTTAATCCAGGTACCGAAAATAGAGAATTGCAAAGGGTATTGGATGCAAATGATATCGCCTATACGGAAGCATGTACATTGGTACTTTTAGCAACCGGACAATATTGAATATAGAAAAGCAGTAGCATCACACATATTATAGTATAGCCCCGCTGTCCACTACAAGTCCGCTCCCTCTTGAAATCGGGATGCGGGCTTTTCGTTTTCATCGGGTTTATTTTACGCCAACCCCTGCAAAATACTTCGTTTTTATTTGCATCAGTCCAAGTTTGTGGTTGAATTGAGCATATAAACACTTTTCTTTTCATATTGTTCATTTGTTTTTTCAATTTTTATGGCTGTATCCCAGGTGGTTGTGTGCCGTGGTTCAAAAAACACCCGTTCGGGCATTGCGGGCGACCTGAATTTTGCTACCTTTGCACTCCGCTTCGGAGGAAGAGGGATGTGCGGAAGGAAGATGTGTGGGTGATGAAGAGCGGCAAACAGTGCCAAAGGGAAAAAGTTTTAATAATTTGATTTTTTTCTTGCGGTTGACAAAAGTTTTGCTACCTTTGCACTCCGCTTCGGAAGGAAGTTGGGAGGTTTGAAGGAAGAGGGAAATGGGGGAGATGAGGTGGAGAAAGGCAGTAAAAAATAATTTTATTTTTTATTTGCGGAAAAGAAAAAGTTTCCTACCTTTGCAGTCCCAAACGAAACGGGAGCTGACGGACGGAGTTCGGTAGCGATAAAAAAAAAGACTGGAACAACGATGTGCAGAACTGAGGCGGAACATTAAGAC
>NZ_QMHP01000004.1:333987-422760 GCF_003313335.1 Pedobacter zeaxanthinifaciens | reverse complement strand
ACCAGTGATAGCTGCTAGGTAATCTGTAATTGTTTTACCAGCGTTGCCAGGAAGTGCCTGCCAAACCTCAAATGCAGATTTACCATCGGCACCTGTAGCACCTGTTGCGCCAGTAGCACCAACAATGCTTACGCCTGCAGGCCATATGCCGCCGGCTTTAGGGCCGTAGATTGTATTTGTTGTAGGATCGATATAGAAATCGCCGTCCTTACCGGTAGCACCAGATGGCACACCTGCTCCGTTCAAGATAGTTTTGCCATCAGCACCGGCAGATCCTGTTGCACCTGTAATAGCTGCAAGATAATCGGTAATTGTTTTACCAGCATTGCCAGGAAGTGCCTGCCAAACCTCAAACGCAGATTTACCATCGGCACCTGTAGCGCCTGTTGCGCCAGTAGGACCAGTGATAGCTGCTAGGTAATCTGTAATTGTTTTACCAGCGTTGCCCGGAAGTGCCTGCCAAACCTCAAACGCAGATTTACCATCGGCACCTGTAGCACCTGTTGCGCCAGCAGGGCCTGTAATAGAAGCCAGGTAATCTGTGATTGTCTTACTAGAATTGCCAGGGAGTGCCTGCCAAACTTCAAACGCAGATTTACCATTGGCACCTGCAGCGCCAACAATGCTCACACCTGCCGGCCATACCCCGCCGGCTTTAGGGCCATAGATAGTATTTGATGTAGGGTCAATATAGAAATCGCCGTCCTTGCCAGTAGTACCAGAAGGAGCGCCTGTTCCGTTTAAGATAGTTTTGCCGTCTGCGCCGGCAGGGCCAGTAATAGAATTGAAGTATTCTGTAATCGTTTTACTAGAATTACCTGGTAACGACTGCCATATTTCAAAAGCAGATTTACCATTGGCACCAGCAGGGCCAGTAGCTCCAACGATACTTACACCTGGAGGCCATACACCGCCAGTTTTAGGGCCATAAATAGTATTTGTTGTAGGATCAATAAAGAAGTCACCGTCCTTTCCTGTACTACCAGAAGGAGCGCCAGAACCACTTAGCAAAGATTTTCCGTCGGCTCCATTAAGTCCAGCAGGACCAGTAATAGAAGTGAAGTAATCTGTAAGTGTTTTACTAGAGTTACCAGGAAGCGACTGCCAAACTTCAAAGGCAGACTTACCATTTGCACCTGCAGCACCTGTTGCACCAATTAAACTTATTCCAGCAGGCCATGCGCCACCGGCTTTGGGCCCGTAGATTTTATTTGTCGTTGGATCGATATAATAATCTCCGTCATTTCCTGTACTTGCAGCTGGAGCACCTGTACCATTAAGAATAAAGTTACCTGTGTTACCTCTAACAGCTACCCAGCCATTTCCGTCCCAGTAGTACAAACCCGTTCCATCTGGTTGTGTAGCAGGATATGCCGTTGAACCAGTAAAGCCTGCAGTAACTGTTTTGGTGTTGTAAACCACCATACCAGCGTCCGGAGTACTTCCTGCTGCCAAGCCCCAAGTAGTTGTGTTAGTTAGGCTAACGCGTGGAAACAATAAACCTTTGCTACCACTTTCTAATTCTAGAATAGAAGCTTTGTTAATTGCTGTAGGATTATCTCCTATTTTGACTTGAGCTTGTGCCAACTGTACACTTACTCCGAGCACCGAAAATAGTGCAATGCGCTTGAAAATTTTCTTCATAAGTTTCTGGTGTCAAAACATGACACGTTGCACACGAAAAGCCAAAAGACATGCCACCAGAAGAAAAATGAGGTTTTTACGAAAAAAAAGAAGATTGTAAGATTTTTATCCAAAAACCGATGGCTTAATGCTGTTGTCACATTTCCTCAATCCGAGAAAAAACCACCGCTAGACGGCCAAAAAAGCACAAAAACACGCTTTTTAAAGGTTTTTTAGCATCATTTTTTAAACAAAAAAGTTGTTGTTTTTTATTACACAGAAATAAAGTTGACATTATCGCTCTTATTTTTCATAGCTACCCTTAAAAATATTAGCAAGGCATCAAATGAAAGCTAATTCCATTATAATTTTTAATTCAAACACTTAAAATTGATTTTTTTGAATTCGATGCGCAAGACTAAAACCTAGCGATACGCACACTATTAACTCCAATTAAGAATAAAAACACAACTATAAGTTATACAACTAATAGCTATAGTATAATTTTTAAAAAGTGTGGAATTTGAGTCGCTCCTCTCAAATTAAATTGATGATGAGCAAAGACCTCTCCCTTACCCCTGTACTTTGAAAGGATAGGGAATTTGAAGTGTTGGTTTTTAAGCAATGTAGAATCTTCAAAGATTGTTGCGTTGACTGTTAAGCGATGAAAGAATAAACAGCTATCTGAAAATTCCCTCAATAAGAAATATAGGCTAATTACTAAATTACCTTACATCAATCCACTAACCATACCCAAAAGCACCTCTCTCCCTCAAAGGGAGAGATGGCGAAGCCAGAGAGGGTGAACTTAACATCAATTAAATTTCAACATGCAGAAGTTCTGCTATCCTTTGTTCCAGATAAGCCAGAACAGTTTCTGGATATTTAAGTACTGCATCATTTTCGAAACGGATTACCACATAACCCATTTCAGTCAGAATGCTATCACGCTCCTGGTCATATAGCTGCTGACCCAGGTTATGATGCACACCGCCATCCAATTCGATGATGAGCTTCAGCTTTGCACAATAGAAATCGGCAACGAACTGCCCAACGGTGTGCTGCCTCCGGAATTTTAGTTTATTGAAGCGACTTGCACGAACAAGGTTCCAGAATGTACTTTCAGCGGAAGTTTGTTCTTTCCGCAACATTCGGCGAAATGATTTTGCATCCATAGGTAGGGAAGTTTAAGCTAAATTTAATCATTTGCAATAATTTCTATATTGTTTTTTGAATAAACCTCTCCCTTGCCCTCTCCTTTCAAAGGAGAAGGAATTTGAAGTGTTGGTTTTTAAGCAATGTATTATATCAACGATTGCGGCGTTGACTGTCAAGCGATGAAACAGCATTAAATGCTAGCAGCTGGAAACTCTGAAAATCTTCTCAGTAGAAATATAGGCTAATTGCTAAACCCAAAAACATAAAAAAACAGCCCCAAAATTTGATTTTGAGGCTGCTTAATCTATAATCGCAAATTTTTAATTAGTCCACTTGTTATTGCTAACGTTGCTATCTGGAAGTACTTGCTGAGGATCCAGCACCACTTCAACCACTTCTTCCGTAGTTGGGAAGCTGACTGTCCAGCTGGTGTTTTTCATCCAAACATCTGCAGCAATTTTAACGATGCTCGTTTTGCCGCTCTTAGTTTTAATCCCTAAAATAATTGGCATAGGCATTTGTTCCAGGTTATCCACCTTGATGGTGTAAGCTACCAAGTTGCCGTTATTTTTCACCTCTTTCACTTCAGCGATACCTTGATCCATCTTCCAGTTATTTAGGAACCAACTTTTCCAAAACCAGCTCAAATCTTCTCCGGCAGCATTTTCCATCGTACGGAAAAAGTCGAAAGGTGTTGGATGTTTGTAAGCCCAATTGTTAATGTATTGCCTGAAAGCAAAATCAAAGCGATCTTTTCCCAAAATTTGATCTCTCAATAAATGCAAGCCCCAACTTGGTTTATAATACAAGTTGATACCAATATTCGCTTCGGCCATTCCATCAGGCATTAACATCATATTTTCATATTTAGGATTGCCAATTACCGCCTTACCAATTGCGTTCATGTTCATTTGACGTGGCTTGTACTCGCCATTGTTAAATTCAGTACTTGATAAATCATTGATGAACGTATTGAAACCTTCATCCATCCAACCAAATTTACGCTCATTCGAACCAACAATCATCGGGAACCAAATATGTCCAAACTCGTGATCAATTACACCCCAAACATCACCTTTTTTTGCTTTCCAGCCACAGAACACAATACCCGGATATTCCATTCCACCAATATTAGTTGCAACGTTTACTGCCATTGGATACGGGTACTCATACCACATTTTTGAGTAGTGCTCAATAGAACCTTTAACATATTCTACAGCCCTTCCATAGCTATCGTTACCATTACTTTCTACAGGATGGGCCGAAACAGCCAGTGACTTTTTACCACTAGGCAAATTAATACGAGCGGCATCCAAAACAAAAGCCTTTGATGAAGACCAAGCAGCATCACGGGTATTGGTAATTTTAAACTTCCAAGTCAATTTATCTTTAGCTGGACGAGATTTTGGATCATTTACTTCAGCCTCTGATCTTACATGGATGGTTTTATCGCTGTTTTTAGCTTCGTTCCAACGCTTCAATTGTTCAGCAGTAAAAACTTCTTGAGGGTTCAACAATTCTCCCGAGCCCATCACAATATGATTTCCCGGCACAGTTACATCGAAAGTAATGTCACCGTACTCACAATAAAACTCTCCGGCACCCCAATATGGCAAAGTGTTCCAACCAAGCACGTCATCATACACACACATGCGTGGGAACCATTGTGCAACAGCGAAGATTTCCCCATTTTTGGTGCTTAAATGGCCCGTTCTATCCGATCCTAAAACAGGAATCTCATAAACGTAATCCATTTTAATCACCACCACATCACCGTTAGCAGCCATTGGTTGATCTAGCCTAATTTGCATGCGGGTATCTTCCACAATAGAATTAAACTTAACCGGTTTAGCCTTTTGCGATACCGATAGGTTAGAAATGGTATAGCCGCCATTAAACTTCTCGCCTTGCGCACCATATCTACTAACTGCTGGCGTAATTGCCAAGCCACGAGAATTTTCTTTGAACGAGTTTTGATCCAGCTGTAACCAAAGGTAAGGTAGTTTTTCTGGACTATTATTTTTGTAAGTGATTGTAACGGTAGCTTTTACTTGGTTAGTTTTTTCGTCCAAGTTTGCGCTTATGTTATAGTCTACCCTATTTTGCCAGTACTTGGGCCCTGGAGCACCACTTGCCGAACGGTATTCGTTACCATTTTGCGTGTAAAACAAGGGGCCAAAAGCCTGTTCTGGCACATACTTGCTCACCGGTTTATCTTGAGCGTAACTTAATTGCCCGCAAAAAAGCAGCGCTACGGCAAAAGTTTTCAATAATGTTTTTTGCATGTTTTGTTTAATTTACAGCCAAAGTAAATTGAAAATGAACAATTATCAAAATTGGCACACGATTATTACTTAGCTAGGGCTTACCTTTTAATTTAGGCAGCGGTGGGAGTTTACGTTCGTTCTCCGGAAGTTTACGCCATTCAGTAAAGGTAGTGGCGATGTAATAGGTATAATCAAATTCTTTGTCGGCTTTAATTTGCGCCACCGTTGGTCGGTAAAGACCAATATAGTCGTCCAAATCTTTTCCTTTATAGTTTACCAACTTTTGGATGACCTCTCTATTGAAATTCTTTGAAATCTCTTCATTGATATCTGCCGCCTGCTCTAATTCTTGCTCTTTAGCCTGTTGCCTGCGGTATTTACCATAACCTAAATTAAGACGTAGACCTCCCCTATTTTTAGAGTAATCTACCTGCCTTGCTGGCTTCGCATCAGGATCTTTCGCATCTAAATAAGGGGATACCTTAGCAGTAGTTACATTTACCGTATTCAAATTATTTACTGCGGCCCTTAAATATTTATTTTTCGGAAAAAGATTAACAAGATATACGGTATCGGTTTGATAGCCCATTAAAGCATAGGTAATCAAATCTCCATTTTTAGCTGGTATTGCATAATGCCCGTCCTTATCGGTTACTACCACGGCCTTTGTACTTAAATTACGCACAGAAACTCCCTGAAGCGCCAAATTACGTTGGTCGTTATCAAAGACATTGCCCGTCATGTAATTCTGTGCATACACAAACAGCGGAAGGCAAAAGATCATCAGTAGAAACAGCTTTTTCAACATATCCAAATGTAAAATAGTTTTTATCTTCTTCTAAGCATTTAACAAAGTTTAACAACAAGGTGCAACTACTTCAACCTGCTTTGATAGTCGTCTTCTTTAAAGCCCAACAACACCGCTTTGCCACCCACCTCAACAATAGGTCGTTTTATGGCGCTGGTATTTTCAACCAAATAACTAATTACCTTAGCTGGGGAGTTAATCGTTTCCTGCTCTTCCTTGCTCAGTTTCTTAAAAGTTAAACCAGCTTTGTTTATCACCTTTTCCCAGCCAAAAGCGTCAAACCATTCGTTTAGCTTTTCAGCGGTAACGCCCTTCTTTTTAAAATCATGAAATTCGAAATCAAATCCGTTTTGCTTTAGCCAATCTTGAGCTTTCTTTACTGTATTACAATTTGGGATGCCGTATAGTTTCATTTTAGAATTTTAGGTATACAAAGTTAACAAAAACAAATTTCTACGATGAGGCCAATAGCGTATTAAATTTCGGTTGATAAATTACTCCTTTATTAGCTATCTTAGCCTAGTTTTTTAATTATTAATAGCGTTTTAATATGCTCAAACTTTCCTTTAAGCAACAGCTACTTACAGGCTTTACTGCATCATTAATCTTTGTATTGATTTCGGCTGTAGCTTCTTACCTGAGTATACATTCCCTTAACGACAGTTACAATTGGGTTTCGCATACACAAAATGTGGCTAAAACAGCGGAGCGCTTAGAGATTAAACTCCTCCATAGCGAAGCATCTTTAAGAGGTTTTTTGTTAAGTGAGAATGACGATTACAGAGGGCCTTACGACGAGAACATTAACAGCATATTGCCACTGGTAGAAGATTTGAACAACTTGGTAAGCGACAACCCTCAGCAGCAAAGGAAAGCTGACAGTATCAAGGTTTATGCGGTATGGAAAGTTTCTGACATGAAACAAATTGCAGCGAAGGCCAACATTGGGGATTTTACGGCAGCCAAAAAGCAATTTTTAAATGACAAGGGCAGGATCAACAAAATAAAGTTTTTAGCTTTTGCAGATGACCTGATTGCACTGGAATACAAACTATTAAAGGAAAGACAAGAAGTTTCGGCTAATAAAAGCACCCGGACAATTGCTGTAATTGTAATTAGCTCCCTAATTATTTTCGGTTTGATTTTGTTTATGCTGAAGTACATCCGAGCCACTTTTGATCAGCAAAAAGCTACCGAAAAAGAAATTCTACTGACCAACAAAGAGCTAGCAGATTTATCTGCCAAAAACGAACACCACAACTGGCTATTGAGTAGCGAGGCAAAAATAAACGAAGTAATGCGTGGTGAATTTACCATGGACCAACTTGCTGAAAACGTTATTACGGCCATTTGTAATTTACTTAACTATCCTATCGGCGTTTTTTACCTGATCAATCGCTCGCAAAAAACACTGAGAGTTAGGGGAGCATTTGCCATCCACGAAAACTTGAGCGATAGGGCTTATCATTTTGGCGAGGGGCTTGCAGGACAAGCTGCGTTGGAAAAAAAGACTAAAATTTTCACACCAGTACCTGATGGCTACTTAAAAATCAGCTCTGCTTTAGGAAACGTTACGCCTAGCAGCATCATTTGTGTACCTGTATTGTTTGAAGATACCGCCATTGCAGTGTTGGAAATTGGTTTAACTAATGAACCCTTGCCTAACGACATTGCTTTTTTAGAATTGGTGGCAAAAGACATCGGCATTGCTGTAAACAGTATGGTAGCTAAGGTGAAGCTACAGGAGCTTTTTGAAAAAACACAACAGCAAGCCGAAGAACTAATTAGCCAACAGGAAGAACTGAGGGTAACCAACGAAGACTTGATGCACAAAACCGAAGAGCTTCAGGCTTCGGAAGAGGAATTAAGAGTACAACAAGAGGAGCTACAACAAGCAAATGCAGAGTTGGAGGAAAAAGCGCAATTGCTGGAAGAGAAAAATGCATCAATTAATCAGGCTAAGGAAGCAATTAGCTTAAAAGCGGAAGAATTATCGCTAAGTAGCAGATACAAATCAGAGTTTTTAGCCAATATGAGCCATGAGCTACGCACACCGTTAAATAGCATCTTGATTTTAGCTCGTATCCTAAAAGAAAATAAACTCAATAATCTTTCCGAGGAACAGATTAAATATGCCGGGGTAATCCACAATGCCGGTTCCGATTTGCTGGCGCTTATCAATGACATCTTAGACCTTTCTAAAATTGAGTCGGGCAAAGTTGATTTAGTAATTGAAGAAGTAAACCCTACAGCTATTAAGTCGCAAATCGACTCCCTGTTTTCCGAACTCACTAAGCAAAAGGAAATCAACTATCAATTCACGTTGAAAAATGATTTGCCTTCTTACATCACTACCGATCAAGCAAGGATTGAGCAAATCATTAAAAACTTGCTTTCAAACGCCATCAAATTTACTCGCAAAGGTGGCTCAGTTACCGTAGAAGTTGGCTTGGCCAATCAGCAGCAGGTGAAATATAACCAAACGTTAAAGCAACAGGAAAAATTGATTTATTTTGCTGTAAATGACACTGGGATAGGAATTCCACAAGAAAAACAGCAAATTATTTTCGAGGCTTTCCAACAGGAAGATGGCTCTACAAGTAGAAAGTATGGCGGCACCGGGCTTGGTCTGTCAATCAGTAGAGAATTAGCCAATTTATTAGGTGGCGAAATACAACTTAGCAGCGAAGTTGGCATAGGTAGCACTTTCACTTTGATCATTCCGCAAAGCTTAGTTGCCAGTATAGAAACACCGGAAAACAGCAATCCTAAAGTGGCTGAAACAATACAACCAGAATTTGTAGAAGCTCCTTCGATTACCCTGCCAGTTGCACCTAAAAACTCAGCTGGCAACAAGCTTTTAATTGTAGAAGACGACGAAAATTTTGCGGAGATATTGAAAGCTTATGCTATTGAAAAAGGCTTTGAGCCTATTTTAGCGCACAGCGGCGATGAAGGTTTGGCTTTAGCTATCGAAGAACTTCCCGATGCTATCGTATTGGATGTAATGCTGCCTGTGATGGACGGCTGGACCATCCTTAAAAAATTAAAAGCAAACCCCGCTACTCAGCATATCCCTATCCACATGATGTCGGCCGGAGATGAAAAAACCAGTAAAGCGAAGAAAGAAGGTGCAATTGGCTTCCTTAAAAAACCTGTAGATAAAGAAAAACTAGACCAAGCTTTTGAACTGTTATCCAACCAATATACTTACCACTTTAACAACGTATTGGTAATTGAAGATCAAATTCTGCAGAGTAATGATTTAAATGAGCAACTGATAAAAAAAGGGGCGAAAGTATCACAGGCTTATACCGGAAAAGAGGCTTTGCAAATGTTGGAGGAAAGCACTTTCGATTGTATTATTCTGGATTTGAAGCTGCCGGATATATCGGGTTTCGATTTACTGGACCAAATTAAATCCAACCCTGACACAAAACACATTCCGGTAATTATTAACACTGCAATGGAGCTAGATCGGGATAAAATGGCGCAAATTATGCGCTATTCGCAGGCAATGGTACTTAAAAGCAACAAGTCAAACGATAGGCTGTTAGATGAAGTTAGCCTATTTATGAATAAGTTACAGGTTGATACTCCGAAAGAAGAAAGTGTAAGATTAACGGCCGCTCCTAAAAATTATGCGCCAACCATTGAAAAAGCACTTGAAAATAAAACAATTTTAATCACTGATGACGATATGCGGAATATCTTTGCGCTATCTTCGGCCCTTCAAGATTATAAAATTAACGTATTAATTGCCAACAACGGTGTAGAGGCATTAAACAAGCTATCGGAACATACCGAAATAGACTTGGTATTAATGGACATTATGATGCCCGAAATGGACGGCTATGAGGCAATGCGGAAAATAAGAGCACAACGCCATTTAGCTAATTTACCAGTCATCGCACTTACAGCAAAAGCAATGAAAAACGATAGAGAAAAATGCATTGAGGCCGGCGCAAGCGATTATATTTCAAAACCTGTTGATGTGGACAAGCTATTATCAATGTTGAGGGTTTGGTTAAGTTAGGATAAGATAAACATGACACACGAGGTGATTACAGACGAGCAAGTAGAAGATATTATTGTTGTTGCCAAAAACATTTACGGGTTTGATTTTGGAGGTTATTCTAGGGCATCGCTAAAAAGAAGGCTCAATAGAATTATGGTGCTAAAAAGGCTCGATTATTTTGATTTAAGAAACACACTGATCAATAACGAAAACTTTTTCCACGACTTTTTAAATGAGATTACCGTAAACGTTACGGAGATGTTTCGCGACCCTAAATTTTTTAAATCAATTAAGGATAACGTGCTTCCCTACCTCAGCTCCTATCAGCACTTAAAGGTTTGGAACGCAGGTTGCTCTACTGGCGAAGAGTTATACTCGTTTGCGATACTTTTTGAAGAATACGGACTTTACAATAGGAGTTTTTTTTACGGAACCGATATTAACCATAAAGTACTTGAAACAGCAAAAGAGGGTATTTACGACCTACAAAAAATGAAACAATACTCGGAGAATTACCTCGCTGTTGATGGAGGAAAATCATTAGCAAACCATTACGTTGCCCAATATGATGCTGCCTCTATTTCTAGGCATCTCAAAAAAAATGTGCTGTTTTCTATGCACAATTTAGTTTCCGACGGCCCCTTTAACGAATTTCAGGTAATATCCTGTAGAAATGTATTAATCTATTTCAATCCTCAGTTACAAAATACCGTAATCAATTTATTTTACGAAAGCTTAGCGAACTTTGGCTTCCTATGCCTAGGTGGGAAAGAGACTATCAGAGATCAAAAATTGGCGAAGAAATTCAAACCGGTCGACAAAAAAAACAACATTTATCAAAAAATTAATTAAAATCTACCTTAAATGAGTAAAATTAACCTTCTAATAGTGGATGATAAGCAGGAAAATATTATTGCTTTAGAAGCCCTTTTGAATAGAAACGACATCAATATCATATCTACCACCTCCCCTAACGAAGCTTTACGCATTTGCTGGGAAAAAGATATCGCTATAGCCCTTGTAGATGTACAAATGCCGGAAATGAATGGCTTTGAATTGGTGGAGATATTAAAAAATAACGCTCGTACACAAGACATCCTGATCATTTTTGTTACGGCAATATCTACCGAGGCCAAATACGCCATTAAAGGTTTAAGCGCCGGAGCGGTAGATTACCTTTACAAACCTTTAGATCCCTACATTACATCAGCAAAAGTGGATTCTTTTATCCAATTGGTGCGAACTCAACGCGAAATCAAAACTAAAAACTTGCAATTAGAGCAAGTGCAAGGTGATTTAATTAAGGCAAAGGAAGACGCTGAACAGGGAAAAAGAGCGAAAGAAAACTTCATGGCCAACATGAGCCACGAAATACGAACACCGATCAACGGTATTATTGGTTTAGTGCACCTGCTTAAACAAGCCGATTTAAACGAGGAACTGAAAGAAATTGTGAACTTACTAGATGTGTCTTCAAACTCACTTTTGGGCGTAATCAATGATATATTAGACTTATCGAAAATAGAAGCTGGTAAATATAAAATCAATTTTGCGAAAACCGACATTAAAGATTTGGCCACCTCAGCCTCCAACCTGCTTAACGTCAAAGCTTTGGAAAAAGGGATATCACTCAAACTCACCATTGCAGATAACGTTCCAAGATATATCATGGCCGATTCGCTTCGCCTAAATCAAATTTTCATGAACTTGCTGAGCAATGCAGTGAAATTCACTAACGAAGGCGAAGTAATTTTCAAAATAGAAGCGATAGAAGAAAGACCAAACACCAAGTTACTTAAGTTCTCTGTTACTGATACAGGTATCGGAATTTCAAAAGATAACATAGAAACCATATTCCAATCGTTTGAGCAAGTAGAAAACGTACACACCCGTGTTTATGGTGGTACAGGGCTAGGCCTATCTATTGTTAAAAAACTGGCCGAGCTAAAAGGTGGCGAGCTGGATGTACAAAGCGAACTTGGAAAAGGAAGCACATTTTCATTTACTAAATGGTATAAAACAGTGGAAAAGGCAAACGAAGAACCCGTAAAACGACCTATTGAACAACTACCTACCTTAGATGGCACTAAAATTTTAGTAGCCGAAGACAATTCTATCAACGTGTTTCTGATTGTTAAAATACTTAACGATTGGAAGGTGCAAACCACCGTTGTAACCAATGGTGCAGCAGCTTTAGAGGCGCTTGAAAAAGATCATTTTGATTTGGTGCTAATGGACACCTACATGCCAGTGATGAACGGCCTGGAAGCCATTAAAAAAATCAGAAGCGGCCATATTGCGGGCAAGGAAAATATTCCGATCATTTCCTTTTCTGCAGGCGTGTTAGATCAGGATAAAGCGACAGCTAAAGAAGTAGGTGCCGATGATATTATTGGTAAACCATTTAAAATTGGCGTATTACACGAAAAAATAAGCGCTCTACTTAACAGGTAAGCCACCAAAGGCCAACTTTAAAGGTCATTTGGCAATTTTACTTGTTAAAAAGTGTCATGGTTTGTGCAGCGCCAATGGTAGCAAAGCTCTTAATCATGCTAACTGCCCTGTTAATTAATACCGGCAGTTCCTTTTTCTCGTTCTTATCAAACTGGCCAAGCACAAAGTCCACTTGTCTACCTTTCGGGAAATCATCTCCTATGCCGAAACGTAGACGAGCATAATTTTGACCACCGCATACTTCTTCAATGCTCTTCAAACCATTGTGGCCGGCGCTACTTCCCTGCAATTTCATGCGCAACTTTCCTAGGGGCAAAGCTAAGTCGTCTACTAAAACCAACACATTTTCAGGCGCTATTTTTAGTTCTTTCATCCAATAATTTACCGCTTTACCGCTCAGGTTCATGTAAGTAGTGGGTTTAATTACATGCAGTTTTTTACCCTTGTGAGATACTTCAGCATGATAGGCCAATCTACCATGTTCAAAATTACCTTCCAAACCCGCAACCAATTCATCTGCAATATCAAAACCAATATTATGCCTAGTACCAACATACTCGGCACCAATATTACCCAAGCCTACTATAAGAAATTTCATGTGGCAAATGTAAGCAGTTAAGTGTTAAATTGGAAAGCTAAGCAATAAAAGTATCATGTTCAAAAGCGGGATGATAGTTATTTGACTTGCGAATTTTCCTAATTGATGGTTAGTTGATATGGTTGTATTGATTTAAAAATGGTTGTCGTTACTAGGCAATTTAAAGTACGTTCTATTTCCCACCAATAGTCATTAAATTGCTTCGTGTATTGCAATGACGGAAAAAAGCAACATCATTGAAATATTAAGAAAAGCAAGGTAAGTTCACAATCGCAACCGAAAGTCCTTCTATCCGCTATAGTCCCGAGTTTCACTCGGGAGCTGCCGCTACTATAAGGTTTAGCTTACAAAAGTCTCTGCTTCGAAAGCAAGCGTGAAACAAAAAAAGCGCCCCTACTTTACGTTGGGACGCTTTATCTCTTAATCAAGAAGCTCGATTATTTTTTACCTTTAGCTTCGTTTTCAGCTTGTTTCAATGCTCTTGACATTGCTACTGAAACGATAGTATCTTCAGGAGTGTTAGTTACTTGGAACTCACCTTTTTCTAGGTCGCGTACGCGGAACAAGTTACCAACTTCTAACTTAGCGATGCTTACTTCAACTACCTGAGGCATGTTTTTAGGGAATGCTTTAACACGTAGTTTACGTAATTTTTGCACCAATTTACCACCCATTTTTACACCTGGAGAAGTTCCTGTTAATTTCACTGGAATTTCCATATTGATTGCTTTATCATCAAATAATTGAAGAAAATCTACGTGTAATAATAAATCAGTTAACGGGTGAAATTGAGTATCCTTGATGATAGCTTTTACTTTTTTGCCACCTAAATCAATCTCAACAAAGTTAGCTTCTGGAGAGTAGATAGCTTCGTTTAAATCAGTTCTGCTAACGGCAAAGTGAACTTGCTCTTGACCTCCGTACAATACTGCGGGAACCTTACCTTCGTAGCGAAGCTCTTTGGCATCGCGTTTCCCTACGTTCTCTCTTGGAGAACCGCTAATAGCGATAGTTTTCATTTTTTATTTATTTAATTATTAGTATCAAGTATTTAGTATTTAGTATTAAGAACTAGGCCTTACTCCTTCTACCTCCTACCTTTAATTACACTTTAAATAGCTCACTAATTGAGCCGTACTCATTTACACTAGCAATAGCCTTAGCAAATAATTTTGCTGTACTCAGTTGTCTAATTTTGGCGCTTTGCTGCTTTAACGGAATGGTATCTGTTACAATCAATTCTTCTAAAGCAGAGTTTTCAATGGTTTCGTAAGCTTTACCCGATAAAACTGGGTGCGTACAAACCGCTCTTACACTTTTAGCACCGTTTTCCATAATCAATGCTGCAGCTTTAGCTAAGGTTCCAGCAGTGTCGCAAATATCATCAATCAATACAATATCCTGTCCGGTAACATCACCTATGATGGACATCGCCTCAATCTCGTTAGCACGCTTACGACGTTTATCGCAAATTACCACTTCGGCGTTAAAAAACTTCGCAAAAGTTCTAGCTCTGTACGAGCCACCCATATCAGGCGAAGCAATGGTTAAATTTTCAAGGCCTAAGCTTTTGATATATGGCACAAAAATCACCGAAGCATCTAAGTGGTCAACCGGAATATCAAAAAAACCTTGAATTTGCGCTGCGTGCAAATCCATTGTCATGATACGATGAATACCTGCAGCTTTTAACAAGTTGGCTACCAACTTAGCGCCAATGGCTACACGAGGTTTATCTTTTCTATCCTGACGAGCCAAACCATAATACGGAACAACAGCAGTAATGTAATGTGCAGAGGCCCTACGAGCCGCATCTACCATTAACAAAAGCTCCATTAAGTTATCGCTTGGCTGGTAAGTAGACTGTACCAAAAATACGTCTGATCCTCTTACCGATTCATCGAATGAAGGCTGGAATTCGCCATCGCTAAATTTACTTAGGGTTACATCACCGAGAGGTTTGCCGTATTCTTCGGCTATTTTGCTAGCTAGAGCTTTCGTTCCACTTCCAGCAAAAATTTTAACAGGGTTAAATTGCAATGGCATGATTTGCGGATATCAATGCTTGTTAATAAAAAACGGGTTGCGGTTTTATACACAACCCGAAATGATTTTGTTGTCCGACCTGGATTCGAACCAAGACAAACGGTACCAAAAACCGTCGTACTACCTTTATACTATCGGACAATCAATTTCAAAACTTATGTTCCGAAATGGAATGCAAATGTACGCAGTTTTTTGAAACCTGCAAACATATTGAGCAAAAAAAATTAAAAAAAATACAGGCTCATTGATTATCAGGCAGATTTAGTTATTTTTTGTTAAATAAGGTTAACGCTTAACACCTATGTCAATCTATTTTTTTATTTTCGGCAGCATTTTAATGCACCAAACGCAAGGTAAAAATCTCATATCGCTTTAATATGAACTATACAAAAACAAACAATATTATTGGCTGGATTTGCTTTTTAATAGCAACAACCACTTATGTACTCACGTTAGAACCCACTGCAAGTTTTTGGGATTGTGGTGAGTTTATCGCATCTGCGTATAAAATGCAGGTAGTTCACCAGCCAGGTGCCCCATTATTTTTGATGATTGAGCGCTTTTTCTCGCTACTAGCCATGGGCGATAAAACTAAGATCGCTTACTTCATGAATTTCGGTTCGGCGGTAGCTAGTGGAGCAACTATATTGTTTTTGTTTTGGACTATTACAGCGTTAGCCAAAAAAGTGCTGGTTAAAAAAGGCGAAGAAATTAGCAAATCCACGTTAATCACCATCATGGGTGCGGGCGTAGTTGGTGCTTTGGCTTATACCTATTCTGATAGCTTTTGGTTCTCGGCGGTAGAAGCAGAGGTTTACGCTTTATCTTCTTTATTTACCGCCATTGTGTTTTGGGGTATTTTGAAATGGGAAGCAGTAGCTGATGAACCTAAGGCAGACAGATGGTTGTTGTTCATTGCTTACATTATGGGACTTTCTATCGGTATCCACTTATTAAACCTATTAACTATCCCGGCTATTGCATTTGTATACTATTTCAAAAAGTCAGAGAAACCAACAACAGCCGGTATTTTTAAAACTTTGGGTGTTGGTATCCTTATTTTAGCGGTTGTGCAATATGGCATTATCCAATACTTAGTTTCCTTTGGCGCCTACTTCGATTTGTTTTTTGTAAATACCTTAGGCTTAGGCTTTGGAACTGGGGTTCTATTTTTTGCCATCCTATTAATTGGCGGTTTGGTTTGGGGTATCAAGTACTCTATCAAACACCAAAAGAAAATTTTAAATCTTGCGCTCTTATCTACTACATTAATCATTTTCGGTTACGGCTCATTTGCTATGATTTTAATTAGAGCACAGGCAAAACCAAACTTGAACAACAGTGACCCTGATAACGCTTTTTCGTTTTTAGGTTACCTGAACCGCGAACAATATGGCGATAGACCATTATTAGTTGGCCCTAACTATAATTCAATCCCTAAATATAAAGACGATGGATCAGCGCCTATTTATGTAGAAACAGGCAAAACTTACCGTAAAGGCGATACCAAGTACGAAGTATCAGGAGTGAAAAGAAAAACTACTTACGGTGAAAACGAAAATTTCCCTGATAGTATTCGCAGGCTACAACACGAAGTGCTTTTCCCAAGGATGTACAGCGATGAGCAAAGACATATCGACTATTATAAAGACATGATGGGTTTCAGTGATGATCACTTCCCAAGTTTCTTCGATAATGTTGGTTTCTTTATGCGCCATCAGGTGGGCTTCATGTACATGCGTTATTTCCTTTGGAATTTTGCTGGCCGCCAAAACGAAGAGCAAGGCCAGGGCAGTTTGTATGAAGGACAGTGGATTAGTGGTGTAAAACCAATTGATGCCATGCTTTATGGTGACCAAACCAACCTCCCTCCTTCTATCAAAGAAAGTACTTCATATAACCGCTTCTTCTTTTTACCGTTGATTTTAGGTTTGATTGGTGCAGTTTGGCATTTCGGTCGCCACCCTAAAGATGCAGGAATTATTGGCTTGCTTTTCTTCTTTACGGGATTAGCCATTGTAATTTACCTGAATCAAAAACCAATGGAACCTAGAGAGAGAGATTATGCCTACGTAGGCTCTTTTTATGCCTTTGCCATTTGGATAGGCTTAGGCGTTATCGCACTTAGGGAGTGGATATTTAAAAAACTTGACCCGAAGGTAGGCGCAATTGCAGCAGTAGCTGTTGGATTGCTGATTGCTCCGGTATTAATGGCTAAAGAAGGCTGGAACGACCATGATAGATCTACCAAAACATTATCGAGAGATATTGCCATTAGCTATATGGAATCATGTGCGCCTAATGCCATTTTATTTACCTACGGCGATAATGATACTTACCCACTTTGGTATGCACAAGAAGTAGAAGGTATTAGACCTGACATTAGGCTGGTTAACCTGAGCTTATTTGATACGGATTGGTACATCAATGGCATGAAACGAAAAGTTCATGAATCAGAGCCTTTGCCAATTTCAATGACGGAAAAACAATACGTTTCAGGACTTAGAGATGTAATGTATTATAAAGATATGGCTATTGCAGAGCCTATTGAAATTAAACAAATTGTAGACTTGCTATTATCTGATGATGATAATGACAAACTACCTTTAAATGATGGTACTAAAACTAATTTCATTCCTAGTAAAAACTTTAAGTTAACGGTTAATCCGCAGGATGTAATTAATACTAAAACCTTACCGGATAGCATGCGTAACCAAATTGTTCCTAGCTTAAATTGGACTTTCAATAAAGGCTACGTAACTAAAGGTACACTTGCCATGTTTGATATTTTAGCACACAACAACTGGAAACGTCCAATTTATTTTGCCAGTACGGTGCCATCTGACCAGTTCAACGGATTAGATAAATACTTATACAGCGAAGGTTTAGCGTTGAGATTACTTCCACTTGATCCTTCGAAAAGAGATGACTCGGAAGAGCAACCAATTAATTTGGAGCCTATGTACGAACATGTAATGAACAAGTTCAAATGGGGCAATATTAAAAATGCAAGTTACTTGGACAGCCAATCAGCCGATGATATTTCTATTTTCAATAACATTTTTAACAGCTTAACTACTGGCTTAATTAAAGCTGGCAGAATTGAAGATGCTAAGAAAGTGATGAAGAGATATGATGAGGTAATGCCTACCAAAATTTACAATATTAGAGCGGTAATGGGAGTGGCTACTATGGCCCAAAACCTTTACATTTTAGGAGAAACTGAAAAAGCAAATCAGCTGATTAAAAAATATGCTGATTATGTTGGTAAGGAAATTACTTACTTAGGCGATGTAAGCAATAGTAAAAAACAACTGATTGGTCAACGCTCTATTCAAATTGGGTTGTTTTATGGCCTGATGCCTATGGCTAAGGTTGCTGCACAATACGGACAACCTAAATTGGCTAAAGAACTAGAAAACCAGCTTAAATCACTGTACAATTATGGTGGTTTTGAGAGATATTTTGGGGAGTTACCTCCTGATTTCATGAATATGCAATAAACTATTTTTTGATTCGTTAAAAAAGCCGCTTGATTAATTGTCAAGTGGCTTTCTTTTTGATTCAATATCTAATTTGAGTTCTGGTTAGGCAGTATTACAATTCTTGAAATTTGCATCATATTTATTTTTTGCTCGCCCCCGTAGGGCTCTTACTTTTCCATGGTTGTTTACTTTTTTGCCTTCAAGCTTTCGCTATGGCCAGATTTGATCGCAAAATTAACATAACCGGAGTTTCTTGAGCTCAACAGCTTTGCTGATAACTCCAGTTCGATTGTTAATTCTTTGATAATTAGATTTCAAAACTGATACTGATCCCGAACATTCGGGACAGTATGACGAAACGCCGATTTGCCGTCACCCCGTCCCGAATGTTCGGGATCAGGGTCAGTTAGCTATAAAATATTGTATTTTATCGTAAATCAAATAAATAACAATCAAACTCAGGCTATAAAATTGCTTTTCGAGCTATCGGTTAAGGCAATAACTAGCAATGATAACGAAGTGCATAAAAAAAGCACGACTTTATGGTCGTGCTTCATTGTTTAATATTTTGATAGCTGAAAAACGCTATCCTTCGTTTACTACACCCATTGCGCAGAATTTGTCAATTCTCTTTGCAATCAGCTTGTCAGCATCTACTTTCTTAAGTGCTTTTAAATCCTCTAATATTTGTGCCTTCAATGTTGTAGCCATTTCTACAGCATTTTGATGAGCACCACCAAGTGGCTCTTTCACTACTCCGTCAATCAGTTGGTTTTTGAACATATCTTCGGAAGTAAGTTTTAGGCATTCCGCAGCTTTTTCTTTGAAATCCCAACTTCTCCATAAAATAGAAGAACAAGACTCCGGAGAAATTACTGAATACCAAGTATGCTCCAGCATGTAAACCTTATCACCGATACCAATGCCTAAAGCACCACCAGAAGCTCCTTCACCAACGATAAAGCAAAGAATAGGCACCTTTAGCACCGACATTTCCAATAAGTTACGAGCAATAGCTTCGCCTTGTCCACGTTCCTCTGCTTCTAAACCTGGGTAAGCACCCATAGTATCAATAAAGGAAATTACAGGCTTATTGAATTTTTCTGCTAAACGCATTAAACGCAATGCTTTTCTGTAGCCTTCAGGATTAGCCATACCAAAATTGCGGTACTGTCGCTCTTTAGTGTTTTTTCCTTTCTGATGACCAATTACCATAACGGTTTGTCCATCGATAGTTGCAAAACCGCCGATAATAGCTTTATCGTCTTTCACTGTCCTATCACCGTGAAGCTCAATAAAGTCTTCGCAAATAAGGTTAATGTAATCTAAAGTTTGTGGACGCTCAGCATGACGCGACATTTGTACTTTTTGCCATCCTGTTAGGTTAGCATACAAGGTTTTACTCGTCTCATCTGCTTTCTCTTCAAGCTCTGCAAGCGTAGCTGACATATCTACCTTAGTTTTATCAGCTATTTGCTTTACCTTTTCAATTTGTTGATACAAATCTGCCAAAGGCTTTTCAAAATCAAAAGATGTTTTCAATTGTTCCATAGTGGGGCTGTAAAATTAAGCATTTATCTGGAAACAAAAGACAATAAAATTTAAAGCCTTTTTTTACGAAGCAGCGAGCTTACCGAAAGATAAGATAGACCCACCGCTAAAATAAGACAGCAAATGCCAAAAAAGATGAACTCATTTGACCCTCGCTTAATAAATTCGATACCCATTACAGCAGCGTATATAGCAAAAATAAGGCTCAAAAAAGTGAAGATAACTTTCATCTGCAAATTGCTTTTTGCGTTAAGTTAGGAAATTACGGGATAATTACAAACTGTAAACTCGGTAGTTACTTTGTAGATGGCGTTATTGACGTTGATAGTAGCAGGGCTTTTGACTAATAGCCCTGATTGCAGTGGATCCCGATTTTTCATCGGGAGAAGCGGAAAGCAGGACTACCTTTACATAGTAGCCCTGCCCTTGCGCTTCAAAATATTTTAAAATTTAGCTGACTGACCGCTTTTTGGTGTAGATTTTTTGATGAAATCGCGGATGTGGTTGTTGCCAGCTTCTAAATCTACCTTGCGAAGATACATCATGTGTCCGCTTTCGTAACCTTCCCAACTCATGCGGCTTTTTAGTTTGCCGCTTGGATCCATTTGCCACATGTTGTACTTGGCATTAAAATAATCGCAAGCGCCATCGTAATATCCCGACTGCACTAGGACATGTAAATAAGGGTTTTGCGCCATTGCCGCCCTTAAGTTCTCCCCTGTATTGTCACCAGTTCTGTCCCAAGGGTTTACCGGCCCGAACATGTTATATTTCAAATCGGTTTTATAATTAAGCTCGTTGCGCAAATACATGTTGATGGCAGGCGTGAATGAATGTAACCACGAGGTTAATTCAGCGTTGTAATCGGGACGCTCGCCACCATCGGACCTATCAATACCTTTATACCTCGAATCCAAACGACCAACGGTAAAGCCTTTGTCTCGCAAAAGTTCCTTCCAGAACAGATTGGTTGAAATGTCGAGGTTATTTTGGATGATCACTTTTTCGGGCAATCCTGAGAAGCGAGCCATTTTAGCGGCGATTCTCTTTTTATCTTCAGCAGGTAAAAAGCCACCTTTCGCCATTGCAGGAATCAATTCATTAATAGTAAAATTTTCCACCTCAGGCAGCATATCCGTTAGTTTCTTCGATTGCAAATCGGCAGGCAACATTTTATGATACCAAGCGGTAGCAGCAAAATAAGGTAATCTTAAGGCGGCGTCCATTGCGGTTCCACGTTCGATACCCAGCTCGGTAGGCGATACCAAGATAACGCCGTTGAGATACATCCAGTGGTTACTTTGCAATTCTAGCGCTAAGCCAGACACACGGGTGGTACCGTAGCTTTCGCCAATGAGGTATTTAGGCGACGCCCATCTGTTAGTGCGGGTAACGAAAGTATTGATCCACTCGGCCAAGTACTTGATATCCGCTCTTACGCCGAAAAACTTGCTTGTAGGTACATCTTTGCTCACAGCTCTTGAGTAACCTGTGTTCACCGGATCGATGTAAACGATATCAGCTACATCTAAAATTGAAGTACTATTGTCCTTATAACCGTAGGGCTGCACTGGGTAACCTTCATCATCGATATTAAGCACTACCGGACCAGTATAGGCAATGTGCATCCACACTGAAGCTGAACCTGGCCCTCCGTTAAAAGAAATTACCAATGGGCGACTGTCTTTATTGCCGACATCCGTACGTTCGTAGTAAGTATAAAAAAGACCTGCAATTGGCTTCCCGTCTTCGTCCCAAACTGGCAAAGTGCCGGCTGTAGCTTTATAGGGCACTGCTTTTCCGTTGATGGTTACGGTATGGTTGGTTACAATGGCACTTTCTGGGACAATATTGCGTGAAGCGATGTTGTTGTTGACTTTTATAGGAGCTTCCTCTTTTGGGGCAGCATTGGTTGGCGGGGTGCTGCCTGCTCGTTGCTGGCCAGCCTGTGCTTGCGGACGCTGAGCATAAACAGCACCAAATAACATCAGCGCTAAACTGGTTACTGCAAAGGTTTTCTTCATTTTATATAAGTTAAGTTGTTGCATATAAATATCAGCATTGGCGTTGGTTTCTCCTAACTCAAACTAAAATGTTACTTAGTCAAAAAAAATTGGATTAAACGTAAAATGATTAATTTTGCGTAAAAAATACGCATACGAATGAATATTAATCAAAATATTAAAGTTGCTGTTGACGCTATTGTATTTGGTTACGCAGATAATAAGTTAAGCATTTTGCTAATTAAACAAAAGTATGGCGTTTTAAAGGATAAATGGGCATTGGTTGGTGGTTTCGTAAAAGATAATGAAGCGCTTATTGACGCGGTAAATAGAGAGCTAACGGAAGAAACCGGCATAAATGTTAGTTATTTAGAGCAACTTTATACATTTGGGGACAACGTGGCTAGAGATCCTAGATTTCACGTGATTTCGGTGGCATATTTTGCTCTAGTTAACTCTACCTCTTTAATTTTAGTGCCCGATACGGATGCTGAAGATGCCAAGTGGTTTGCAATTGATGAAATTCCGGAATTAGCTTTCGATCACCAATTGATAATTGATACCGCTATTAGCCGATTGAAAAACAAATTAAGTTACCAACCTATCGGTTTTGATTTGCTCCCAAAAGAATTCCCTTTTTCCGATTTAGAAAATTTGTATTGCACCATTTTACAGAGAGAAATTGATCGAAGAAATTTCAGAAAAAAAATATTAAGCTTCGGTTTTGTAGAAGAAACAAAAAAATTTGGGACTAAAAAAAATGGTAGACCAGCCAAATTATTTAAGTTTAATAAACAGAAATACAACAAATTAACAAAAGAAGGGTTTATATTTGAAATTAACTTTGCGTAATTTATACGCAAAAAAATTTGGAGGGCTCAATAATTTGAATAACTTTGTGTAATTATTACGCAAATTCAAATTATGATACTCAATCTTAACGCAAATTTCAAACCATTAGATGGTCAGGAAATAAGCTTTGAAGCGTTCACTTTTGCGGGTGGCGAGCCACATATTAAAATACTTTCCAATATTCCCAAACAGCATTCGGTTACCATTACTCAAAGAATTAATTCGTTTAACGATTTAGGGCAATTATGCTTAGCTGTTGATGCGCTAAAGAGAATGGATGTATTGTTGCAGGATTTATATATTCCATATTTTCCCGCAGCCCGACAAGATCGTGTAATGGTACCCGGTGAGCCATTATCAGTAAAAGTATATGCAGATATCATTAACGCACTTAATTTCAAAAGGGTATTGGTTTTTGACGCACATTCGGAAGTGACCCCTGCCCTAATTAATAACTGTGAGGTAATCAGCAACCATGATTTTATAAAAACAATTATTTCGGATTTGAATGAAGAAGTTGTATTGATTTCGCCAGATGGTGGCGCTCTTAAGAAAATTTATAAGCTATCAGAAGCTTTAGGTGGCTTAGAGGTGGTTGAATGTAGTAAAAGTAGAAATGTTAAGACCGGAAAATTATCGGGTTTTAAAGTTTATGCTGACGACCTAGCAGGTAAAAGCTGTTTGATTGTGGATGATATATGCGACGGGGGAGGCACGTTTATTGGTTTAGCCGCAGAATTAAAAAACAAAAATGCTGGCAAATTATACTTAGCGGTTAGCCACGGAATATTTAGCAAAGGTTTCGATGAACTTAGCACACATTTTGAGAGAATTTTCACTACAGACTCCATTAAAACTGCTGATAACTTTAGGTTAACACAAATCAAATGTAGCTATGGATTACTTTCTTAAAACGGGAAATTCTTACAGTAGATTACTAGAAGAATATAATCAATATGGCTCATTAACGATTGCTTTTCGATTTCGACGATACCGTGTTCGACTTCCATAAAAAAAACAGAACCTACAAAGATATAATCAGTTTATTGAAAGCGTTAAAAAAGATAAATTGTTATCTTATTTGTTGGACCGGACAAGAGAATATTGATTTTGTTAAGCAATATTTATATGAAAATGAAATTCCCTTTGACAGCGTTAACGAAAACCCACCATTTTACCAATCAAACAGCAGAAAAATATACGCTAACGCTTTTTTAGATGACAGAGCCGGTTTAAAGCAGACCTATGGAGAGCTTGCCAAACTTTTACTAACCATTAATATGAAAAATATATGAATCCACTATTATTAACAGATGGCTACAAAGTTGACCATCGTAGGCAATACCCAAATGGTACAACACTAGTTTACTCTAACTGGACTCCCAGAAAAAGCAGAATAAATGAAATTCAAGAAGTTGTTTTTTTTGGCCTTCAATATTTCATAAAAAAATACATATTGGAAGACTTCGATCTTTATTTTTTTAAACAACCTAAAGAGAAGGTTATTGCTGAATATAAACGTAGAATTGATAATTATTTAGGGGAAAATCAAGTTGGAATTGATCATATAGCAGCGCTGCACGATTTAGGTTATATACCAATGGTTTTCAAAGCCTTGCCTGAGGGAGTAGCCGTGCCAACTAGAGTGCCCATGTTTACAATTTATAACACCAAACCTGATTTCTTTTGGCTAACGAATTATTTTGAAACACTTCTATCAGCAGTAATTTGGATGCCTTGCACCTCAGCGAGTATAGCTAAACAATACCGAAAAATTTTAAATAAGTTTGCCACTGAAACGTCTTCAACGCTAGAATTTGTAGATTGGCAAGGTCATGATTTTTCAATGCGTGGCATGGCTGGAATTGAAGCGGGAATTACTTCCTCAAGCGGACACTTGCTCTCATTCACTGGTACCGATACTATACCAGCAATTGACCTGCTAGAAAAATACTACAACGCAAATTCTGATAATGAGTTAATAGGCGGATCTGTAGCAGCTACAGAACATTCCGTAATGTGTATGGGTACAACAGAAGGAGAGCTTCAAACATTTAAACGATTAATTTGCGAGGTTTATCCGAAAGGGATTTTATCAATTGTATCTGATACTTGGGATTTGTGGAAAGTATTGACCGAATATTTACCACAATTAAAACAAGAAATTGCCAGTAGAGAAGGAAAAGTAGTAATAAGACCTGATAGCGGAGATCCGGTTGCTATCCTGTGCGGCAACCCTAACGGAAAAGATGAAAACGAGAGAAAAGGTGTTATTGAATTGCTTTGGGACTGCTTTGGCGGTATTGTTAATGAAAAGGGTTATAAAGAACTTAGCCCAAAAATTGGTGCAATTTATGGCGACAGCATTACTTTGGAAAGAGCAGCTGACATTTGTCAGAGATTAAAAGACAAAGGGTTTGCATCAACCAATGTTGTATTAGGAATAGGCTCATACACCTATCAATACAACACCAGAGACACGTTTGGCTTTGCAATGAAAGCTACCTATGGAGAGGTGAATAGCGTAGGTAGGGAAATTTTCAAAGATCCAATTACAGATGATGGCACAAAAAAATCGGCAAAAGGATTAATAAAAATTGAATTAGAAGACGGAAACTATCAACTATATGACCAAGTGACTTGGGAACAGGAGAAAACGGGAGAACTTGTTGAGGTTTTTAGAGACGGCAAATTATTAATAGACCAAAAATTATCTGATATAAGAAAAAGAATGCGAGGATAGGACGCTCTACCTCAACACAGGCGCCAAAACCGCTAACTTGCCATCAATTTGATGTGAATACTGTAAGCCCAAAATTTTAGCCAATAGTGGATAAACATGTACATTTTCAAACGAATTGATGGTAAGTCCTTCTTTGAAAGCAGGACCCCAAGCATAAAACACCGCTTGCATATCTGGCATAGCATTATCAAAGCCATGCTTACCAATGTTGGTTGGTTTACCGGTAAGGTTAAAAATTTTAGGTAAACGAGGAATCAAAATGATGTCCCCTATCCTACCATCTTTATTATCTTTTGCACGGTAGTGCCATCGTTTTGGCATCTTGGTGGTTAAATACACATCATAATCAACTGCCGCTGCCCTAAGTTCTAAGTAAAGCGGTTGAATGTCCCGCTTATTTTTAGCATAAATTTGCAGCAAAGCGTCTCCATTAGGCACTACAAACTTTGCGGTATCTATTAAATTTGGCAGGGGCATTGTATTTTTATTATCCGATTCAGTCATTCCATGATCCGATACAAAAACAAAGTTTACGTCCAGACCTGCGCTTTTAGTTAATTCAACCATCTTGCCTACGCAATCATCAACCAATTTCACAGCCTCTCCAGTTTCTTTAGCGTTTGAACCAAAATCATGCCCAGCAACATCAACTTCTGGGAAATAAAACGCAATTAAGTGAGGGCGCTTTTCCGCCGGAAGCAGTAACCAATTTTTAACGGCTTCCAATCTAGCATCCATCGGAATTTTATTATTGAAATTATACCAATACGTTGGCCTGATACCTTGTACGGCAGTTTCTGAGCCTAACCAGTAAAAAGCAGCTGTTAACATCTTTTGCTGTTCGGCTAATGCCCAAATGGGTAGTCCGCCGTACCAAGTACTATCTTTAATGGCGCTTGCATCTTTCTTTAAATAAATCTGCTTTCTATTGGGATCGTAAAACGAATTGTTAACAATGCCGTGGTGTGAAGGATACATTCCAGTAGCCAACGTGTAATGATTAGAAAAAGTAACCGATGGATAAGACGGCTTCATTGATACTGCCTGTACTCCTGTTGCCTTTAATGCCAATAAGTTTTTCGCTTGATATTTCTCTGCATAATCATGCCTGAAACCATCGGCAGAAATGTAGATGATATAAGTTTTTTGCATTTGGGCAGGTGAGTTTTCACGACCTGCAACAATTTGCTGCGACAGTTCTTGTGCTGAAAGATGAGCACAAGCAAATAGCAATAACAGCACTAAAAAAATGTTCTTGGTAGAAATCATGGCGCAAAAATAAACTAAATTTCTGTAGTGCTGAGTTAATTTAAAGCAATATTGAATGGAACTACCTGAAAAAGAAATAGGTGGAAAAACTTCCCACCTATTTTGATTATCATTTACCTTAAATAATCGATTTATTGCGCCAATGCCTGTTTGCTGAAAATATGGTATTCTCCAGGAGCTAAAGATTGGCTGTACGTAGTTGTAGTTAAGGAAATGTTATTACCCATGGCATCGTACCACGTACCTGTGCTACCAAAATCAACAGTGGCAGTTTGCGGAACGATATCGAAGTTACCCACCACAACAACCGTATTGTTCGCATCAGTAAGTTTAATTGACTTAATAGCGCCCGAAAAATTGTAGGTAAAACTAGTGCTTTTAAAAATGCTATTCTTTTGCTTCATTTTAATGAACTTAGCAAATGCATTGTAAAGTGCTCGTCTATTTGGATCAGTATAATACTCCCATCTAATTGGCTTATCACCGGTACGACCGTTGAAATCAATATTTACATCGTAGCCTACTTCGCCAAATTGCCATAGCATTTTAGGACCAGGCATGGCAAACAAAAATGCTGCCGCCATTTCATTTCTTTTTAGAGATGTAGCCACATTTCCTTTAATAACGTAATTGGTGTTCAGATTTCCGTAGGTAATATTTTTATACATCAAACGCTCCTCGTCATGACTTTCGCCGTAGCTGATCAAGCCTTCTGCAGATGAAAACCCGTGGGTTCCAAACATCCCTCTCGAAAAATCAGAAGAACCTAGCCAACCCATTGTGGCTTCATTCATCGAATGGTTTAAGTTATTCCACATCATCAATCCCTTATTGGCATAAACTACCTCTTCACTATCATTGGCGAAAAGTTCTAAAATGATATAGAAATTAGGATCAACGCTTTTCATTGTCGCTACATAATCGTCCCAAATAGCTACCCTACCAGCATCAAAAGCAGAAAAACTAGCATCATCATTACTTGATCGTTGTGTAAATCCTTTGGCTAAATCGAACCTAAAACCATCCAGTTTATACTCTTGCATCCAAAACTTCATCACATCTTTAGAGAATTTTCTAGTAGCTCCACTTTCGTGATTAAAATCAAAGCCTACATTGTACGGATGTTTGGCATCTACATTAAACCAAGGGTTGCTTGTGGTTGGCTTATTCCCATCAAAATACAGTTGTACCATTGGTGATTGACTAAAAGAATGATTCAACACCATGTCCAAAATTACAGCAATTCCCCTACCGTGGCACTCGTCAATAAACTTCTTCAAATCGTTTTTAGTACCGTAATACTTATCTGGAGCAAAATAAAATGATGGATTGTAGCCCCAACTTAAATTTCCTTCAAATTCATTTACCGGCATCAATTCAATGGCATTAATTCCTAAGCCTACCAAATAATCGAGTTTTTGTAGGGTAGAATTGTAGGTGTGCTCCGCGGTAAAATCCCTAATTAGCAACTCATAAATTACCAAATCATTTTTAGCAGGGCGGGCAAAAGCTGTGTTTCTCCACGTATAACCAGGCTGATTACCTTGCACTACACTTACAATACCGGTGGTTTTTCCCGTTGGATAAGCTTTTAAATTAGGATAGGTTGCCGCTGTGATGTATTGATCATTCACTGGATCCAAGATTTTTTCGCAATAGGGATCTGCAACCCTTAAGTTATCATCTACCAAAAACTGATAAGCATATTCCGTGTCAGGATTAAGGTTATCCAGCTTGATCCAAAAATAATTTCCATCAGGCGTTTTCGTCATTTTGGAAGCCGTTGCCGACCAGCTATTGAAATCGCCCATTAAGCTTACGGTATTTTTGCCCGGTGCATACAAGGTGAAAATAGCAGAAGTTCCGTTATTAGTAAAAACAACCCCATCTTTAGCTCCGGCAGGAAGCTCAGTAGAAGTTGGCGTTACGGGATTAACTGGCGTAGGCTGCGTGGTTTGTTCTACAACATTTTTTTTGCAGGATAATGTAACACAAGCGCCAAGTGCAAGGGCTAAAAACAATCTTTTCATTTCAAATTAATTTCCATCAGCTGATGGTGAGTAAATATTTTAAACACTTTTATGTTCTTCTACGGCAAGTTGGGTAGCTAATGTTTCGTTCGTTTTGCGCTCATCCTTAATTAATAAATAACAGATGATGGCTGCCAAAATCATTAAACCGCCGCCCAATTGAACGGCCAGCAACCTATCATTATTTAACACGTTACGCATTAACCAACCAAAACCAAGTGATGCGATAATTTCGGGCAGTACGATGAAGAAATTGAATATGCCCATATAAATGCCAATTTTTGCCTTTGGAAGATGACCACTCAACATCGCATAAGGCATAGAAAGTATACTTGCCCAAGCAATGCCAATACCCGTCATACACAGATAAAGCATATTTTTATCGTGTACCCAAGCCACGCTGATTAGACCCAAGGCTCCGCAAAGCAAGCAAAGGGAGTGCGTTGTTTTTCGGCCTAAAGTATCAGCTATTTTTGGCAAGATGAGTGCAAACAAAAAAGTAACTACGCTATAAAAAGCTAGGGTTAAACTACCAAAATCGGCACCGGCAGCATATACTGGATCACTAGCGTCTTTACCACCGAAAACATTTACTGCTACTGCAGTGGTGTAATAAAACCACATTAAAAATAAGCCTGGCCAGGTAAAAAACTGCACTAACGAAATCACTTTCATTTGCTTAGGCATGTTTTTAACTGCCGACACCATCTCATAAATTCCAGCGAAGAAGCCCGAACTTTTTCTGTTTTCAGCCAACTCTTCGTCGGTAGGAGGATATTCCTTACTGGTTAAAACGGTATAAAGCACCGCCGAAAAAAAGAAAAAAGCACCCAAGTAGAAGGAATATTTCACGTTTTGCGGGATGCCACCAAAAGCGGCTACGTTACTAACTTTAAACCAATTGTTAAATATCCAAGGCAAAGCCGATGCAATACTACCGCCCAAACCAATCATCATACTCTGCATTACAAAACCACGGTTGATTTGACTTTCAGGTAATTTATCAGCTACAAATGCCCGGAACGGTTCCATAGAAACGTTGCCAAAAACATCCAAAATCCATAGCAAACTGGCAGCCATCCATAAAGCGCTACTGTGCGGCATTAAAATTAGCGCAACAGAACTAATCAGCGCACCAATAAAAAAGTACGGGCGGCGGCGGCCCCAAGTGGGGTGCCAAGTGCGATCACTCAAATAACCAATAATGGGCTGTACAATTAAGCCAGTTAATGGTGCAGCTAAAAACAGTAATGGCACATCATCGGCATTAGCGCCCAAATTTTCGTAAATGCGCCCCATGTTGGCACGCTGCAAATCCCAGCCAAACTGTATCCCAAAAAAACCAACACTCATGTTGATGATTTGAGAAATACTGAGTACTGGTTTAATTTGTTGTTTAATGTTCATATTTGGTTGTAGGTTGATTTGGTTAGAATTGAATGATTTGCGATGATGAAGGTGCAACTTTCAAATTCATTGTCGAGTTACTGAAAGACACATCCTTATCGGTCAGCAAATCTTTAGCAGTTGAAATTTTACTTCCCGCTAAAGCATTAGTTGGAATGTTAACGGTAGCGGTTAAACTTTTCGAGCGATCAAAATTAGCGACCACTAATAAACGTTGATTTTTAGTGTATCGCACATAAGCATAGGCCTTTGCGAAGCCTGTTAAAGGCAACTCTAACATGGCGCCGTTGGTAATTGCATCGCTGCCTGCTCTAATGGAAGTTAATTTTTTATAAAAATCTCGAGTTTGTTTTTCGGTTGGCGTTAGTTTTGCCCCATCAAAGGCACCATTATTAAGCCAACGTTGGTGATTTGGAACTCCCCAATAATCAAAAATAGTGGTTCGGTTATCATCGCCACCAAAGCCTTCTTTTCCTGCTCCCGGCTCGCCAACTTCTTGTCCAAAATATAACATCAAGGGACCTTTGCCCAAAGTTGCTGATATCACCATTGCTGGGAAAGCCAGTTTTGCATCTCCTGCAAAACCTTTCGACGCAATACGTTCTTCATCGTGGTTCTCCAAAAAGCGTAGCATGTGTTCATCAAAACCTACGCTTTCTTTTTGCCAAACATGCTGAATATCCGAAACTTTAGCAGCTGGCTCATCTTTGATAAAGCGTTTTAAGCCATCATACAAACCTACCTTATCGTACAAATAATCAAATTTACCTTGGGTTACATATTGTTGATATACTGTTGGGTTATAAGCCTCGCCAATGAAAATCAATTTCGGGTTCACCTTTTTCACTTCTGGAATTACCCAGCTCCAAAACTCCACAGGAACCATTTCTGCCACATCACATCTAAAACCATCTACTCCTTTTTCTGCCCAGTACACTAAAATATCTTTCATCTTAAGCCAAACTGGTGGCATGGGCGTTAAATGTTTAATTTCTTTTCCGTCCTTAAATTCAATTCCGTAGTTGAGTTTTACGGTTTCGTACCAATCATTAACCGAAGGTTGCGCAGCAAATACATTGTTGCCTGTAGCTTTAGCCGGACTTTCAGCGAATTTCCCATCCTGCAAAACTGCTAAAGGTCCATCGCTTTTTGAATTTGCGGGTACTTTAAAATCTTGACCGGGAATATAGTAAAAGTCGTTTGTAGCTTTGTAAGCCACTGTTTTATCATCAGTAGCGCCAAAATCTACTACATTTTTAGGCTTTGCGAAAGATTGATAACTTCTAGCTACGTGGTTGGGCACAAAGTCAATCAAAACCTTTAACCCCTTATTGTGAGTACGCTGTACCAAGGCCTCAAACTCGGCCATACGCTTATTAACGTCCACTGCCAAATCCGGATCCACATCATAGTAATCTCTAATAGCATAGGGCGAACCAGCCCTACCTTTCACTACGTCGGCATCTCCGGTGGGTATACCGTGCTTACTGTAGTCGGTTAAGCTAGCATGGGCAATTACGCCCGTGTACCAAACGTAATCCACATTTAGCTCTTTCAACCCATCTAGCGCCTTATCGTTGATGTCGTTAAATTTACCACAGCCATTTTCTACAATGGTTCCGAAAGGTTTATTGCTTGCATTGGTATTACCGAACAAACGAGGCAATAGCTGATAAATAATGATGTTATCTTTCTTATCGACTGTATTTGGTTGTTGATTTTCCTTGCACGACATCATCATCAAAACTAATAAACCTACAGCAAAGCTGAAATTAGCACTAAATTTCCTCATCATTTTATGTTTATGCCAGTACCTCGTTGGAGATTTTCAATTCTTCTGCAGCACCCAATTCGTATTCCTTATCGTGAATTTGCAGCGATAAACCTTTTTGAGCTAAATTAACGATATGGATTTCTTCTTTACTGATACTCAACTTGATATTAGCGCCTCTGAAACCTACAGTAAATGAAAACGATTTCCACTTTTGTGGCAAGAAAGGATTGAAAATCAACTTATCGTTGCGCACCCTCATTCCTGCAAAACCTTCCACCACGCTCATCCATGTACCAGCCATCGAAGTAATGTGCAGTCCATCTTCGGTATCGTTATTATAGTCGTCCAAATCTAATCGAGAGGTACGTAAATAAAACTCGTAAGCCCTGGCCTCATCATGCAGTTTAGCAGCTAAAATACTGTGTACGCAAGGCGATAACGAACTTTCATGCACCGTACGTGGTTCATAAAAATCGAAATTGCGTTTATGCGCATCAAAGTCGAAGTCATCTTCAAAGAAGTAGAAGCCTTGCAACACATCAGCCTGTTTAATAAAGCAAGAGCGTAAAATCCTGTCCCAGCTCCATTTTTGATTCAATGGACGCTCGGCTGCAGGTAAATCTTTCACCAAAATTTGCTCTTTATCCAAATAGCCATCCTGCTGTAAATACACGCCAAACTCCTCGCTATATGGATAATACATATTCTCTACAATGTGCTGCCATTGCGCAAATTCATCGCCAGAAAAATTAAGTTTCGACTTTAATTCCTGATAACGTTGAGGTGCATTTTGCTGAACCCAAGTTGCTGCCTCTTGTGCATATTTTAAGCACCAAACAGCTAAATAATTAGTGTACCAATTGTTGTTGATGTTGTTTTCATACTCGTTAGGTCCGGTAACCCCTAACATCACATATTGCGATTTGGCCTGACTCCAATTTACACGCTGTTTCCAAAAACGAGCAATACCGAACAACACTTCCAAGCCATATTCTGCTAGGTAATCAGCATCACCAGTGTAGCGGATGTAATTGAAAATGGCATAAGCAATGGCACCGTTTCTGTGGATTTCCTCGAAAGTAATTTCCCATTCGTTATGGCACTCTTCTCCGTTTATAGTTACCATTGGATATAAAGCCGCACCATTAGTAAAGCCTAACTTTTGTGCATTTTCGATGGCTTTATCCAGTTGTTTGTAACGATAAATCAGTAGGTTTTTACTTACTTGCTGTGGTGCAGTTGCCAAGTAAAAAGGCACACAATACGCTTCCGTATCCCAATAAGTTGAGCCACCGTATTTTTCACCAGTAAAACCTTTTGGCCCAATATTCAAGCGATCATCAGCACCAGTGTAGGTTTGAAATAGTTGATAGATATTGAAACGAATGGCTTGCTGTGCTGCTACATCGCCTTCAATAACGATATCGCTTTCTTGCCATTTTTTTGCCCAAGCTTGTTGCTGTTCAGCAAATAGCTGGTCGAAACCTTTTGCCACTGCATTGTCCAAAACAGTTTTTGCAGCTTGAAGCAATTGCTGGGGCTCATAATTTTGGGACGACAAGTTGACTGCCGTTTTGTAAAACGTTACTTCATCGCCTTTGGCTATTGCAACCGTAAATTGTTGTGCAATATATTTTTCCTGGCGGATAGTTTGCATTGCCAACTCTTGCTTTTGTCCATTTTTTTGCACCGAAATATGAGCTCCAGTACAAATTTCAAAAGCACTTTTCTTGGTCCTTAGTGTTAAAAAACAGGAGTTGTTAGCCTCATCATCAGCTACAAAATCCCAAAATTTTTCATCGTAATTGCTATCCTGATTTTTAACATCACCATCGATGTACGATTTAATGTTAAGCTCACCATCAAAATTTAACGCTTTAATTTGATATTTAATGGCACCAACCTCATCATCAGCTATGCTGCAAAAACGGATGGCTTTAACTTGCACCTGATGACCATTAGACAAAGTAGCTTTAAAGTTCCTCTCCAAGTAGCCTTCTTTCATGTGCAACACCCTTGAAAAATCCTCCACTTTTGCCTGAGCCAAGTCTAGTATTACGCCGTCAATTTCAATGGCAATGCCTATCCAATTGGCAGCATTTAGCACCTTTGCAAAATATTCTGGATAGCCGTTTTTCCACCAACCTACGCGTGTTTTATCAGGATAATACACCCCGGCAACATAATTTCCTTGTAGTGTTTCGCCAGAATAGGACTCCTCAAAATTGGCACGTTGCCCCATTCGTCCGTTGCCCAAACTGAAGATACTTTCAGATATCTTATTCAAATGCGGATCAAAACCCTCTTCAATAATGTTCCACTCGTGTGCTTTGATGTAATTCTTCATTTCTTTTACTGATTCAATGTCTTATAATTCGTCCATTTGGTGCAAATGCGCAACTGAGAGCCTACTTAAATCTTTTACTACAATGGTAGCTTCGGTTAAAACTTCTGGCGAGCCAATACCTACGCTCCTCATCCCCGCCCTATTGGCCGCCTCGATACCGGCAATAGCATCTTCAAAAACCAAACATTCTTGCGCTTTCATGCCTAAAAGCTCAGCCCCTTTTAAAAATACTTCCGGATCTGGCTTAGATTTACTCACCAAATTCCCATCAACAATAGCATCAAAAAAATGCGCTAAGTTGGTACGTTGTAATATGATAGCCGAGTTTTTACTGGCAGAACCCAGTGCAATTCGGTAACCTGCATTTTTGATGGAAGTGAGAAAATCCACTGTGCCGTTGAGCACCTCGGCGGGTGTCATTTGCTCAATCATGGCTACGTACCATTCATTTTTTTGTGTGGCCAAAGCAACCTTTTCCTCTTCCGACTTTTGTAGGTTGCCCCAATTCAAAATCCTGTCCAAACTCTCCATCCTACTAATGCCTTTTAGTTGCTCATTTTGTTCTTCGGTAAAATCAAAACCTAAACTGTTGGCCAATTGCTTCCACGCTTTAAAATGATAGATTGCCGTATCTACCAAAACTCCATCTAAATCAAAAAGGCAAGCCTTAATTTTCATCTATAATCTCTTTCTTATCTTATTGTAACTCTAATACTAATGTGGTTTTCGCAGGTATTTTCAGTTGACTGATATCTGCTAACAACTCATCGCTCACCACGTTTTTTGCGGCTTTTCTACCCAAAATCATTTCACTAAACCTATCTGTACTTAGCGTTTTGGCTTCTGTATTTCCGTTCATCACCACCATAACCGTTTTTTGATTGTTATACCTGAAATACACATAAATACCATCTTCGGGGATAAACTGCATCATTTTTCCAGTTTGTAATACCTCGTTGTTTTTGCGATAGTTGGCGAGCTTTTTTACATAGTTAAAAGCTTCGTTTTCTTTAGCTGTACGGCCCGTCGACGAAAACTTGTTAACTTTATCCGTAGCCCAACCACCAGCAAAATCGCTACGAACCAAACCATCTGGATTAGCGTAATTTTTCATCAGAATTTCGGTACCGTAATAAAACTGAGGTATGCCACGGGTAGTAAGTAACCAAGCAATCCCCGATTTATACTTATCGAAATCCTCACCAACTACCGAGTAAAAACGGCTGATATCGTGGTTGTCCAAAAAAACGACGTTGCGAGTAGGATCTTCATACATGTAATCGTTAGTGAGCGTGTTGTACAAACGTACTACACCATCAGTCCAACCGAACTTCCCGTTAAGCGCTTCATTAATTGCCCATAAGGCCTGAAAATCAGTTACGCCTTGCAATTCTGTATCAATGCCTTGATTTATTTTATTTCCTTTAGTGAAGAATGCCTGATTAGGCACTCCATGTACCCAAGTTTCGCCAAAGAAGGTGAATTTTGGATACTCTTCCATGATACGTTTACCCCATTCAGCCATAAACTTGGCATCGTTGTAAGCATAGGTATCTAATCTAAACCCATCCAAATCTGCATATTCTATCCACCAAATGTGGCTTTGGGTGAGATAGTTTTTCACAAACTCGTTGTTTTGATTCAAATCTGGCATGTGCCTATCAAACCAACCATTCAGCATCAAATCCTTATCTTTTTTTGAAACATAGGGATCAAAATGTACCTGTTCGCGGTAAGTAGTTTTGGTATAAGTTGGCCATTGATGTACCCAATCCTTAGTTGGCATATCTTTAATGGTAAAATGCTCCGTTCCGAAATGGTTGTGCACCAAATCTTTGATCATTTTCATCCCACGCTGATGGCAATCTGCCACCAATTGACGGTAATCTTCGTTAGTACCAAAACGGGGATCAATTTTATAATTTTCGGTATTGGCATAACCGTGATAAGAAGTTTTAGGCTGATTATTTTCTAACACCGGATTTAACCACAGCGCAGTAACACCTAACTCTTGCAAATAATCTAAATGGGCAGCAATTCCTTTCAAATCGCCACCATGCCTGTAATACATGCTATCGCGATTTAAGGCTGTTTCATTCATTCCCTTCACCACGTCATTCTTTGTATCGCCGTTGGCAAACCTATCTGGCATAATGAGGTAAATGAAGTCTTTATTCGTTACGCCCTGAAATTTTTGCTGATTAGCATTTCGCGTTTTTAATTCGTAAGTATATTTTGCTTGTTGTTTTCCATTTTGGCTAAAAACGATATCGAACTTGCCAGCCGGGGCGTCAGCCGAAATCAATAAATCCAAGAAAAGATAGTTAGGATTATCTACCTGATTTACCTTCATCAATTTTACTCCGGCGTAATTGATGCTTACTTCATTTTTGCTGATATCTTTTCCATGCACTAATAATTGCAGGTTAGGATTTTTCATTCCTACCCACCAAAACGAAGGTTCTATTCGCTCTAATTTTGGAAGTTGAGCTAATAGGGCTAACGGAACAGCTAAAAACAGCAATAACAAAGTTCTTCTCATGATCTAATATTTGATTTCGAATTGATTTTTATCGTTGGAGATGGTAACACTTTTAACATTACAACCAGTGGTTGGGTTGGCGGTACCTTGCGGATCAAACCTAGAAATTGGTGCGATAAACGATACAAAATCATTCTGTAACGCAGTACCTGTTTGAATTTTATCTTGATCGCCAAAGCCGTGGAAAACTAATTTCAGCTGGCTAAACTTCGATTTAAAATTACCTTCCACTTTTGCGAAAACAATTTTGCGCTGTTTAGCATCGTAAGTAATTTGCCTTTTGTAGAAATCGCCCTTTTCGTAGTTGTAGCTTTCGCCATCATCTTCATAATAAACGAAGCTGTTATTTTCCGAACCTTTGTAGATATGCAGCACCAACGTATCGCTTGGCTTTTCGGCAGTGCTTTGTATTAAAGATTGCATAGGCACAATGCTACTTCCCTTTACGAAAACGGGCAATTGTTGTAAGCTTAGGCGTATAATTTTCTCGGTATCCCCTTGCAAAGGTTCATCATTGTATAAACTGTACCAATTTCCTTTTGGAAAAAATACAGCGCCATATTCCTTAGTGCTTTCAAAGGGTGCTACCAAAAATGCCTGACCGAACATGAACTGATTTTGGAACTTACCATCGTAAACTCGTGGCTCATGGGTATTGGTAAACGCTAAGCTTCTTACCACCGGCATGCCCGTAGTGGCTGCTTCGTTAAAAGTGGAATACAAATAAGGCAGTAATTTGTAGCGTAGATTAATGAAGTTTCTTGAAATTTCTGTCACTTCTTCTCCGTAAGCCCAAGGCTCTGAAGATTTGGTATTAACAGCAGTATGGTTACGGAAATAAGGATTGAAGGCTCCAATTTGAATCCAGCGGGCATACAAACTCACCGAAGGATTACCGGTAAAACCACCGATATCCATGCCAGTGAAAGCTACACCACTTAATCCTAAACTGTTCAGTAAGCGAACGCCTGCCATCATGTGATCTTCCTCTGAGCGGTTATCGCCAGTCCAAATAGCAGTGTAACGTTGTAAGCCAGCATAACCAGCTCTAGTTAAATTAAAAGGACGTTTGTTGGTGGCTTGCACCATGCCTTCAAAACTTGAACGGGCCATTTGCATACCATATACATTGTGAGCTTGCTTGTGGCTTGCCAATGCACCATCGTAGTTAAATGAAATGTTTGATGGCATTTTTTGCCCCCAACTGGCAATCTCGTTCATGTCGTTCCAAATGCCATCAACTCCTGTATTTGCAAAAAACTTGATTTTTTCATGCCACCAATTTCTACCCAAGGGTGAAGTAAAATCGGGAAAATGGCACCATCCAGGCCACACCTGAGCGGTAAAGTTGGTGCTATCAGGATATTTGACGAAGATGTTTTTTTTAACCCCATCTTCGTAAGCGGCATAACCTTCTTCAACTTTGATTCCTGGATCTACAATTACAGTGGTTTTAAAACCCATTTCTTTGAGTTTTTTGTTCATGGCCAAGGGATCACCGAAACGTTGTTTATCCCAAGTGAACAATTTGTACTGATCCATGTAGTGGATATCCAAGGTAATTCCATCTGCAGGAATTTTCTTTTCACGCAATGTTTGTGCAATACGCATTACTTCCGTTTCTGGATAATAACTGTAGCGGTTTTGTTGGTAGCCTAAGCTCCACAATGGAGGCATTTTCATTCTGCCAGTTAAAGCCGTGTACGACTTTACGATATCCGACAGTTGAGTATGATAAATGAAGTAGTAGTTCAACTCTCCACCTTGTGCAGAAAAAGATGAAAAACGGTTGTTACTAGCTCCAAAATTAAAGTCAGTTTGATAGGTATTATCTAAGAAGATACCGTAATTTAAATTGTGATGTATTCCGATGTAAAAAGGAATAGAAGAATAAAGCGGATCTTGTCCGGTAGAATAGCCGAAAGCATCGTAGTTCCAATTGGTATAACCATTGCCTTTCCTATCTAAGTTTCCGTTTTTTTCTCCCAAGCCTACGAAGCGTTCGCCAGCTTGCATTTGTTTGTATGCAGTTACCTCGTCGGCAACCCATGAGTTTTGCAGACCTTTTTCATCCTGATTGATCAATTTACCGTCAAGGGTATAAAAAGCTACTGCGAATGGTTTTTTAGAAATTACTGCTTTTAAAGAATCTGTTAGCAGTACAATTTCGCTATCGCTTTGCGAAATTTTTACAGTTGTTTTTTGCGGCTGCATCACCACCGCATAAGAAAAATCTTTTGCCAATGCTTTTTTATCTAACCTTACCCTTATCACATTTGGAGAGTACACCAAAATTTCGCCTTGGGCATGTTCAGTTTTAAACGCCAACTTTTGCTGCTCGTTAGCGGTGCTGGTGATATTTCCTACGGATAAAACTGGGTTTTGCTGTGCAATGGTATGATTGCCTAAGGCAAAAAGAAAGAAGGCAAAGTAGATTAATCTTCGCATATCGGCATAAAAAAATGATAGAAAAAAGGAATAAAGGCCGCTTTACGCTATGGCGATAAGCGGCCTTTATACATATTAATTTTTAACTACGGTATAAGTTTTTGTAAACTCATTCAACGTAATGGTGTAGTTTCCTGAAGTGGCTACGCTTAAGTTTCCACCGCCATCCACTACGGTACCAGCAGTTGCTCCAGCACCATAACTGTAATCCCATGTACCTTTTTGCAACAAGAACTTAAACTCACCTGCGGTTAAGTTAGCAGTAACCCTCCACACACCGTTGCCTTGGTAGCTCATTGCCGGCAATGCAGCGTTATTGTTATCCCAACCACCTGCGGTAGCAGCACCAATTAAGTAAAGCGTACCAGTAGTGATTTGATATTTTAAATTTTTGATGTTAGTACCATCCCAGATTAAGCGATACAATGCTGTAGCTCCCGGAACAGTCATGTTATCTGCATCACCTTGAGTAATGGAACCATCAGTTTTGCCTTTCACTTTACCGAAATCTTTAGATCCATTTGCTGTACCATCTCCCCAAGCAGCACCATCAATAAATTTCCACTCTTGGCCAGCGGTTAGCGTTACAAAGCCCATAAATTTATTGGTTCCAATTAAGGTTAAAGCCTGTGTTGGGAATACCGAACCCGGATTCCAACCCGCAGCAGTTGCCGCTCCAACAGCCGCCATTCTACCCTGCTGAATGTAGTACTTGTTATTTTTCAAATCGGCACTTACGCGATAGTAGCCCGCAGCAGGAATATCGATGTTAGCGCTACCTCCACTTTGTAATAGGATGCCATCAGCCGAACCTTTACCATAAATTTTCTGCGAAGGCGTACTCCAATCGGTATTTTCACTTAAGAACTTCATGCCATCTTGTGTTAAATAAACATAAGAGTAGAATGTTCCCGGAAGGTTTTTATCTGGAATCATTTGGATTGCTTGTGGCGGATTCCAACCAATTGGCGTTGCACCACCCACCATGAATAACTTCACTTCTCTAACAATACTCAAGTTGTTTACATAATCAGAAGTTTTAGTGTAGGTACCCGATTTTGCCTCAACTGTCCATTGCAATTTAGCTGCCGATGATTGATCAGAAAATCCTTTTGCGGTCAGCATTTGGTCCATTGCTTGGTAGCTGATAGTAAATGTAGAGTCGGAACCTGAGTTGTTTGAAGCAGCTTCAAAAATTGGCGCATCAAAACTACCACCTTCGGCCACAAACTTAATTTTGTAAGTTACCGGATTGGTAGATTTACCAGGAAACGCTTTTTGCCATTTGAAGGTTAGCACGTCAGTGGTTGAATTAGGATTAATTTCGATGTTATTGGCAGAAGAAACTGGCCCGTACAACAAGAAATTGCTGATACCATCTCCAAAGCGGGTGATGGAAATATTGTAGCTCAAGCTTGCCATTTCTTTTTTGGTACCATTATCTGCTCTTACGTTCCAAATCAAGTCAGTTTTAGCTCCTTCGGCAACACCTTTACCTTTAAGGGCATCATCCAATTGCTTTTGAGTAAGCGTAAGTTTGTTGCTTTTTCCATTGTCATCTGACGGAATTTCTAGCAAAGGTTGTGTTAATGAACCCGTTTTAAGCGCCGCAACAAAAGTGTAGGTTGGCGCTGTAGATACACCAGGTTTCGCCGCCGACCAAGAAATTTGCACTTGTGCATTTGGAGTGGCACTGTTTAACACCAACATGGCATTATTTTGCGGAGCGCTTAGGCTAAAAGTACCCAATGCCTCCCCTTTCGATGCTTCATCGAAATCTATCTTTTTACAACCAAAAATTATTACTGATACTGACAGTAATAAATAAAACAGTTTATTCTTCATATCAATAGTTAATTAAAGGTTAAGTATGCTACCTCCACTACCGGTCCGCTGTATGGTACGTTGGCACCATTGGCATCTTTCAAATTACCAGAAAACTGATAGCTAAATTTAGAAAGCGTGGTTCCAGCCGGAAGCGTAATTAATTTTTCAGGGATAAAAGAATAAGAATATAATTTATCCGATTCTTTTTTAGCTACGATATTAGCTTTTTGCGAAAACTGATTACCAGCACCATCATAAAATGTAATGGTTACTTTGACATCAAATAAACGCTGTAAATTTTGATCGGTTGCCAAATCCTGGTGAAAGTAAACCGTTGCCATATCGGTTTGGTCTAACTTTGCCGGGAAAATCCTGAACTGTGACGGAGAAAATACCAAGGGATCAAATTTGTAAGGCTTGTAATCAGGAGTTTGTTTAGAACCGTCTTTTGTTTTAGCCAAAAAACCAAAATTGATTAATTCCGCCGGACTTTGACCGAATATGGTAGTACCTGTAAATTTGTAAGTAAATTTATTGGTAGCAATTTTGGTGAATTTAGCAGTTTCAGAAGAGTTTGTCCACTGGCCGTTTACCAAACCATCTTTTCCGCCACCAACACCATCGTTGGAGAAAATCCAAATGTAAATATCATTTAACCCAGCTAAAGGCGTATTAGAAACGTCTAAAGTAATGGTCACCTCGTCTTCGGCTGTAAAAGTTGCCGGACTAAAGGTTACTTGAGAAAATGCCCACAGTGAACATAAACTGAATAGCATTGAAAATAAAAACTTTTTCATCATGTTACTTTTTAGTGAACTCGTATTTGTAAGAGATAATCACCTTACCGTTAATTGACTTATTTTTAGTTAGATAAAACTTACCACTGCTTAATCCAGCGTAAGAACCTAATTTTAACAAATTGGTAGTAGTACCATTTTTCAATGTAATGGTAGTTGGTGCCATCGCATCATCTGCAGTCCATGTACCAGAAGTTAAATCGGCAATTTTTGGAGAGTTCCCGTTTGTGATAGTGAACGTGGTTGGATTGCCAGACGCATCACCTGACAAAGCAATAGTTAAATCTTTGTACGGATACACATTGGTAATGTCCAATTCTTTGTAAGGAAATCCTTTAGTGGTAGCATCTTGATCTACCTGCGTTACTTTAGTTAACCCCCAAGTTCCCTGTATTTGTTTCACCACATTTACCTCCGAAGTAATTGGGCCAAATTTTTCGGGCTTACATGCAAAAGCAAAAAGTATGCAAGCCAATAATGAGAAATATTTTAACGTTTTCATCTGTTTATATTTTAATTACAACCTCCCTCAGGATTACGAACAAAACTTGCATTGGTAGCCATTTCACCTTGTGGAAATTGTAGTACCAATCCATTGCAATTCCAACTAGCGCCACGTCTGTCGATATTTTCGCCTTTAGCACCAATCCTTTTAATTTCCGAAATTCGATTGCCCTCGCCAGCCATTTCAATGCTGCGCTCAAATCGTGCATTAGTTCTAATTAAACTAGCTGATGAACCAGCAGGAATGGATTTTGTGCCACCATAAGCTCTACTTAAGATATCATTGATGTCTTGAATCGCTATAGTTAAATTGGTGTTAGTTTCAGCAGCCGACTCAGCTCTGATTAACTTCATATCAGTTAGGTACAATACAGGAACCTCAAACCTATCGCTATTGTATTTTTTAGTAGCAACAAAACCTGGATATTTTACTGTTTCGTATAACGCTTTTCTTGTATCAGTAGCTGTGTTAACTGTAGCCCAAAAAGCACTGTTGAAACGTAATGTTGGCAAGTTAAAATCAGATCTAAACTGACCTCTTAATTCGCCTCCTGGCTCGTAAGTACCTTTACTATTCGTTATTTTAAAGATACTTTCTTTACATCCGGTTTCAGAAAATCTTGATGCATAGGTATCTAATGTGAACTTGTTTGAAGCAATTACCTGATTAGCGTAAAGGTAAGCATTGGCAAAATCATTCATTTGGAAATAAACCTTTGCCAATAATGCTTTAGCAGCCCATTTAGTTGCATAGCCATTATTTTCATCTGGCAGTCTTACTTCGGCAATTTTCAAATCAGCAATAATCTGATCATAAACCTGTTTTACCGTAGCCCTTTGTTGCGTTACAATGCTTGCAGCAGTTCTTAACGGCACACCAAGGTGACTGTTATCAGAAGAATAGCCGTAAGGCTGTGCCCATAATTTCACTGCTTCGAAATGTCCTAACGCTCTTACAAATAAAGCTTGCCCTTCTAGGTTGTCTCTAAGTGAACTGGTAACGCCAAGGTTTTCTAATACAATATTGGCACGATAGATGGCTTGATAAATGTCTTTATACATATCGTTTTTGTAAGCGCCAAAAACTGATGTTTTTCTACCATAGATTTCGCCAAAATCGCCGTTTAGTTGTGAGCCATCAAGCTGATCAGCAAGCAATTCGCCCATTACCTGAATTTTACCACCAAACATATTGGTTCCGCCAACAATTTGGTAAGCACCGTTCATTTCCTGCACTACGCCTTGCTCATTAGCTAAAGCCACTGATTTATTGATAGATTCAACTGGGGTTGCTTCTAAAAATTTCTTACATCCAGTACCAAAACCTGCTACCACAGAAAGTACAATGAATGATTTCCATATATTGTTATACTTAATTTTCATCTCTTTTTCGTTTTATTTTGGTTAAAATGATGTTGTTAAACCAAAGGTGATCGACTTTTGCTGTGGCGTAGTTAAGTAAGTCACGTTAGGACTCATATTTCTATCCTGAGGGTTTTCGAAATCACGAGCAATCTCTGGATCGCCACCTGGATATTTACTGAACGTTAACAGGTTCATACCAGTGGCAAATAACTTTAAGCTTTGCAACCTTAACTTACTCACTGCTTTTGCAGGAAGTGTATAAGAAAGTGTTACTTCTCTCAATCTAACGAAAGTTGCATCATACAAAAACATGGTAGAGTTGTACTGCCACTCACTTGATAAACCTGGATAGTTACCAGCATTCATTGTTAAACGAGGGAATTTAGCTACATCGCCTGGTTTTCTCCAACGATCAGCGATATCCTCTCTGATATTCCAATCTGTTACCACACCTAATTGGCGCTTAGCTGAGGCGTCGTATAAATTACCGCCGATAGCAAAAGTGAACATCGTATTTAATTCAAATCCCTTGAAATTGAATGTATTGGTTAATCCGCCAACATAATCTGGCAATACTTTACCAACTGGCACACGGTTATCTAACGAGAAAGTTTTAGTTTCAAAACCATCTTTGTCTAACCAAATAGGCAAACCATCATTAGGATCAACTCCTTTATATCTAACCAAGAAGTTAGTGCCAATAGGATATCCTTCGGCAATACGTGTATCGTTAGTACCACCACCAACTGCATCTGGACTAAAACCACCTAAACTTAATACTTCATTAAAGTTTTTTGAAGCATTTAACCTGGTTGTCCATTTGAAGTTTTTACCTTGGATATTGATAGTGTTTAACGAAAGTTCGTAACCTTCATTCAAAATTTCACCTACGTTCAACCAGCCTTTATCAAAACCTGTTGATGGAGAAATAGCGCTATTGATTAAGGCATCGGTTGTTTTTTTCCTGTAGTAACCTAACTCACCGCTAATACGGCCATTAAATAATCCAAAATCTAAACCTACATCTAAGTTTCTTCCCTCTTCCCATTTTAAGTTAGGATTTTCGGCATTAACAGGGAACAAAACTGGACGACCGTTATAAGATCCACTATATTCAAATTTTTGATAGTATTCGCCACTTGGGAAGTTGGAACTACCTACCAAACCGTAACTAGCTCTTAATTTTAAGTTACTGATTACCTTACTGCTTCTCAAGAAATCTTCCTGATTGATGTACCAAGATCCAGAAATTGAAGGAAAATAACCGTATTTGTTATTCGGACCAAATTTTGAAGATCCATCTCTACGAACAACTCCTTGCAAGTAATATTTATCTTTATAAGAGTAGTTGATACGTGCAAAAAGTGAGGAGAAAGTCTCTTTGTTAAAGCCAGTATAGAAGTTTAAGCCTCCAGCTGCAGCACCCACACGCATTGCTTCGTAATAGCTTGCCAAATCTTTATTGAAAGGGCCATCAGCATCGCCTGAAATACCGTTTCTGTATAAAGTTCTATCTGAAAACTGTGCCTCGGCACCAGCTAATAAAGTCAACTTATTGTCTTTGTTAATAGCTAAATCGTAGGTTGCAGTTCCAGTTACTGTACGGTTAAAAATACTTGTTGGATAAGCGGTTGCAAAACCTCTAGACGCATTTCTTAATGACGCTGGAGTAAATATATTATCGTCAACATCTAAGTTATCCATATTACCGATAGCTTTCAAGCTTAGGTTTTTAACTGGTTTCAATTCAAGCGTGATTCCTCCTATCAAACGTTGGTTAATTGTTTTCCAATCTAATAAACCAAGATTCCTTGAAGGGTTGGCGCCGTTTGAAAAGAACGAACCATCGCCGTTATATACTGGGTAAATTGGTAGTGCAGTTGACATTGCATCACCTAAACCACCAGCCCAAGCAGCATTTACACGATTATTAGTTCCTTTATCGTAGCCAATGTTAATGTTAGTAGTGAAATACGATGTTGGTTTTACATCTAAGTTTACACGGAAACCATAACGTTGGTAAGAGTTACCTTTAAGGTAGCTATGGTTGTCGCCGTAACTGGCAGAAATATAAGTGTTAACTTTCTCAGTACCTTGGCTGTAAGAAATAGATTGATCATTTGACTTACCTGTTTCAGTAACGATATCCCACCAATCTGTATCATTTTGACGAGCTTGTGCCCATGTTAAACCACCTGGCAGTGGAGCTAAACCGGTGTTACCATCGTTAGTCCAAGCCTCTTGGCGTAACGCTAACCATTCAGCGCCATTAGCAAATTTTGGTCTGTTGGCATAAGTACTTAAACCATACCTGCTAGAAAGCGTAATGGTTGGCCTTTTACCTGCCTTACCTCTTTTGGTAGTTACTAAGATTACCCCGTTTGCACCCCTAGAACCATAAATACCCGCCGCCGCAGCATCTTTTAAAATCTCAATAGATTCGATATCATTTGGATTGATGGTTGCCAAAGGGTTTTGGTTCATTGCACCACGGTTACCAGCGATAAAAGGATCAGAAGTGATCGGAATACCGTCTACTACGTAAAGCGGATCACCACCGGCGCTAATAGAACCGATACCACGGATACGAATTACCGAGCCGCTACCTGCCAAACCGCTACCTTGCGTAACTTGTACACCAGGTGCCTGTCCTTGTAAGCTGGCTTCAAAACTAGGGGTAGGCAAAGCGGTTAACTTTTCACCTGTAACCTTTGAGATGGCACCAGTAACCTGACGCTTGGTTTGCGAGCCGTAACCTAATATCACGACATCGTCTAGCATTTGACTATCTGACTGTAAGTTGAGGGTTACTTCGGTTTTACCAGAAACTTTTACCGTACGCAGTAAAGTTTTGTAAGCAATGATCCGTACTTCGAGTACTACATCGCCATTGGCAATTCCTGAAAATTGGAACACACCGTTATTGTCTGTTGACGCGGCCTTGTTAGTTCCTTTGATAAAAACAGAGGCTCCTGGCAAAGGAAGTCCGGTTTCATCTAGCACCTTTCCGGAGATAGATCCAGTTTGCGCCTGAACCTTCAGTACCATAAAGATAAATAGTAAAGAAAGCCCCCGTTTTAGTAAGTAAAATATTTTCATACTTAGGCTAAATTTGATTAATGAATTTGGTTAGAATTTTAGTTAAAATACACGAAGGACTAATTTACAAGTAGAAACTAGTAATCAAAATTTATTTGAAAATTAATTTTTTGCACCAAAATAGCCTACTTTTTTAACGTGATAAATCACACTTAGTGGCGTAAAAAATTCAAAAAACAACTAAGAAATAAACTATTTTAAATTATTGATAATCAATATATTGAAAACAATTTAAAATTAAAGAAAGTGTAAGCAAAACACTAAGCTTAATGGTACACTAAATAACGGGAACGTTCCCGTTATTCGAAGCGCATTTTGAAACAAATTTTCGGGAACGTTCCCGAAAATTTGTTGAAATTCTTCTTAAAATACACTAAGTGATGAAATTTTTTGAAAAAATAGCCTTGAAAAACCGTACTAAAAAACGGCCTTATTTCGCAGTGGATTTGCGCCCGTAAAGCTTTGATTTTAGGACCACTTCTTGAATGGTTTCTACCGACTCCTGACCTTCCAAAATATTGAAAAGTAGCTGTGCGGCCTGAGCTCCTATTTCGGTAGCAGGCTGAGTCATTGTGGTTAACGAAGGATTTAGCAATGGCGCAATTTCAAGGCTAGAAAAACCAATGACCTTCAAATCATCTGGGATACGTAAATTTAAATCAAAGCAAGCGTAGTAAGTGGCAAAAGCTAAACGCTCCACGGATGCAAATACGCCATCGGGTTTTAAATCTTGTAGTGCATTTTTGATGATCAACGCATTTTCTTCGTAGCTGTTACTGCAATCAACAATAAGTTTTTCGTTGAAAGGAATTTGATATTTTGCCAAAGCATCCTGATAGCCCCTCATACGTGTTTTACCAATACTTAGGTTTTTATTTACCACGAGGTAGCAAATGCGCTTACAACCCTGCTGAATCAAATGTTCTGTAGCTTTAAAACTGCTGTCATAATCATTTGTAATCACTCTAGGTGCCTCTATATCTTCATAAATACGGTCGAAAAACACCAAAGGCAATCGCTTTGCGCCTAAATTATTTAAATAAGCATGATCATCGGCCTCGCCTGAAGCAGACATAATGATACCATCAGCACGTCCGTTGTGCAAATGCCTAATGAAATCTACCTCTTTTTGATAGTCATCATCAGTTACATAAATTAAAATATGGTACTGGTGCTGGCGAGCAATGCGCTCAATACCGTGAATGGCTTGCGAAAAATAGTTATTAGCCAATTCGGGAACTATGATGGCAATGGTTCTACTTTTTTGTTCCCTTAAGTTACTAGCATAGTGGTTAGGCTCGTAATTAAGTTCCTTAGCCTTTGCCAATATTTTTTCCTTGGTATCAGGTTTAATGTCGCTGTTATCTCTAAAAGCCCTTGAAACTGTAGATTTGGACAGGTTCAATGCCTCAGCTAATTTTTTGATATTGATGCGCTCCATTAAATTTAGCGGTTAAGAAATTGATATTGCTAGTGTTGTTTGAGTTTATTACGGCCTTGCGTAAAAGCTATGGGCAAATATAAGTGATAAATTTTCACATAAAAAAACCAAGACCACAATTGCAGCCTTGGCTTAATTCAAAAAACTGTACAAAAACTATCCCCTCATCACGCCAATTTTCTTTCCATCAAAATCAGGGAATAATATCTTATCATTATTGATGCCCAAATGCACATCAGCAACTTCACTAAATACGCTTCTAAAATCGGTAGTTACTGCAAGGTCTCTACCATCTTCCAAGTTTTCTTTAGAAAGTGGATTTACCACGCCATGCACCAATCCGCCATTTACGCTATGGCCTAAAATGAAGTTACATGAACCACGGCCATGATCTGTGCCGCCGGTGCCATTTTGAGCTACCGTACGACCAAACTCTGTCATCGTCATTACGGTCAAATCATCTTGGTAACGAGCTAAATCATTCCAGAAGGCCATCATGCAAGTACTTAAATCTTCCACATTCCTAGCAAAAACGCCTGTATCCTTACCTTGATTAAAATGTGTATCCCAGCCGCCAGATTCTGCAAAGGCTACTTCTAACCCCACATCCATTTTAATGAGCTGTGCGATTTGCTTTAACGAGTTGCCTAAAGCTGTTGCTGGATAAACCACATTGTTTTCTGGTTTGTAGGCTTTCACATCTGTTTTTTGCAACATTTTAATTGCTTCAAAACTTTCTTTACCTGTATTTTTTAATAAACCAGAGGAAGTTTGATCATACAAATCCTCAAAACTTTGCGAAGCCATTTTAGCACCGTTGACGTTACCACGCATTTGGATGTTAAAATCAGCGAGGTTTTTAATAGCTACAGCAGGATTTTCACCGTAAAACGAACGAGGCAATGACGAGGTTAAACTTACACCTTGGAATGGAGTTGCGCCATCATGGCCCAATAATCCGACTGCTCTGTTGAGCCATCCGCTGGTTGTGCCTTTTTTAAACGGCGTACCAGATTCCATAAAATCTTGTGCATCAAAGTGCGAACGAGTATTGTTTGGTGAGCCTATACCATGTACAATGCCCAATCGTTTTTCCCTAAACATAGGCTCAAAAGCCGCCATTGAGGGGTGTAAACCAAATTTACCATCTAAATCAATTAACGGCTTTTGGTTAGGCGCACCTTTAGCCGCAGTCATAAACAACGAAGGGCGGGCTGCTTTTAAAAAGTTATCGGTAAACGGTGTTACGGCCATTAAGCCATCCATAGCACCGCGTTGGAAAATACAAACTAATATCTTCTTTCTTTTAAATAGGCCTGGTGCAACAGTGCCTGCTACGGCATCAGCTAAAAATCCAGGAATACCACCTAAGCCGATACCAAATAGTGCTAGGCCGCCTGCTTTTAAAAATCCTCTTCTAGAAACCATAACTTTAATTTTATTTACGTTGAAACTCTGGAGAACCAATAATTACGCCCACAACTTGTGCTAACATGGTGTTGGTTCCAGCTTTTTGTTTAATTACCGGATCTTGGTTAATTTTTCGGCCATCGCCTAATGTTGCTTTACCATTTCTACCGGCTTTCATGTCCATATCCATCGTTGTATCGGCAGGTTTTGGTACCGCAGCATTATTTTTCTCAGCTGCAGTCGCTACCTTATGTTGCAAATTTGGATCGTTGAGCATAGGTTTTAGTCGGGCCACGGTTTCAGTAAGTTCACGCTCAGGCATGATAATTTTACTGTAAGTTACCAAAGCAGCCTCGGCACTTTCAGGCTCTTTATTGTTATTAAGCGCTGCTAAATTTAAGCTTACGCCCGGGATGCGCTGTGTAGCCAAAGCCAAACCAAAATTCATACGGTTAAGCAGCGAGCCGGTGTTGATCCAGTATTGACCATTATCAGGGAAACCTGTAGGCGCTTGATAATAGTACATTTGTTGACCCATTTTATTGATCCAAGTATAGAGCTCGTAAGGTCTATCTATTTTAGCATCTAAACCACGTACTGCGCTCATAGCCAACTCAAATGGCGATTTGGTTTTTTCCCTTAGGGCATCTTTAGACCAAAATTCTGGTGAGTTTACCATGGTAATCAGCACGCTTTTGATATCTCCATTTGTGGCACTAAAGGTTTTCGCCATTTTATCAACTAGCGATGTTGGAGGGGTATCGTTAACAAAACGCACAGCTAATTTTTTAGAGATGAATTTTGCTGTAGAAGCATGATGCGCTAACATTTTTAACAGTTCAACACCTTCATCGTAACCACCACCAGCAGGAAATTTATGTCCTAAAACCACTTTCTCGCCATTGTCGTGTCTGTTCATATTGAACATGAAATCGCCATCAAAAACAAAACCCTTTTGCTGTAAATTACTTTCACCAAAACGATCAATCATTTTCTTTACTGCACCGCCGTAACCTATTTTACCCATTGGTGCGATGGTCCAACCGGTAAGCACCCTAGCTGCCTGTGTTACATCGCTTTGCGTGTAGCCGCCATCAACACCCATGGTGTGCAATTCCATTACCTCCCTGGCGTAATTTTCATTTAAACCACCTTGCCCTTTTTTCTGCTGCGCTTGTTGTTTAACTTTCTCCATGCGCTCCATAGCTCTTTTCTTTTGAGCAGGTGTTGCGTTTGCACCCATCATCATGTCCATGCTTTGATCTTGCGCAGGTACATTGTTTCCAGAACTGGTAAAGTTATCTAAGTATAGCAGCATTGCCGGCGATTTAGCTGTTTGCAACAACAGCTTTTGAAAATCTCCGAATACATTTGGACGAATGATATCTCTCTCGTAAGCAGGAACATAAGCAGCACACTGCGGTTTATTTAGTGCTACGTTAAAATGGTTGAACCAAAAATCGGTCATGATTTCTCTCAACTGATTTTCTGAATAAGCTGCCCTTAAAATTTTCTGACTAAAAAATTGGCGGAAGAGTTCTTGTTGAGGACGATATCCGTTTGCTTTCATATACGCTTCTAATCCCTCACGCTCATTTTTTCTATCGCCTTTGGCTAGAGAATCTTTGTTGATATATCCTTCATCGATAGCGAATTTCCTGATGCTTGGCGTACGCGGGAAGGTATTTTCCACCTCGGTATTGCTCATGTTAATTGCATCAAACTTGGTCAACATGTCGTCCAATGTGTTGTCTTTCTCGTCGCCTTTTAATTGCTCAGTTAACCATTTTTCGAGACCCATTTTGGCTACTTCCTGTACCTGGCCAGGTTTTGCCCCGTAAGTAAAACGACTTAATAAATGTGCGGCCGCCTGCTCGGTTGTTAAACCTGCTTTTTTGTAAGGCATGGCAATTTTGCTAGCCGGGCCTACAAAGCGAACGAACGAGGACAATAAAATTGCAGCACAAAATAAGATGATACTCCAATAAAAATTACGAACACTACTTTTCATATCTTTTGGTTTAGTTCTGTTGGTATGACCTTAAAAAAATGCAAAAGGATTAATTGCCTAATTAAAAAATATGCGAAAAAGCTCTAAATGCATCTCCTTAATTAAATAAACAAAGAGTTTAAATACTTGGTTTCATGAATCAATTTACCAAATAAGTTTAATAGAAATCTGTTAGTGCTTAAAATTGGATAAGATGCTACACAACAGATAGACAATATGATACAACACTTTTAGTAAGTAGATATCAAATGAGTTGTAAAAATAAAGGCGAGTTAAAGATAACCCGCCCTTGCAATCATAAACGTTTGTTTTATGATTTGTACTAATAAAGGATATCGAAACCTAAGCCTTAAGTTCCGACCAATCTAATTTTTCTAAATTTTGAAGTGGTGGCCCAGTAACTACCTTTCCATCGATATCATATCTTCCGCCATGACAAGGGCAGTCCCAACTTTGCTCCAACTTGTTGAATTTAACGATACAACCAGCATGGGTACAAACTGCGCTGATGGCTTTAATATGTCCGCTTTCTGATTTACTAACCGCTACTTTTCCCGAAGCGCTATCTACTACAACACCTTCGTTGGGAGCCAATGCATCAACAGCTTTAAGTTGCTCGGCAGTAAACCTATCTGCAACAAAATGCCAAGCCACATTTGCGTTTTCAGTTACAAACTCCTTGAAGCCAGCTACAGGTTTAATTCTAGATGGATTGAGCAAATCTTCATAATCACTAGGCTGTCCAATTATCAAATCGCTGATCATTTTGGCACTTATTGTTCCCCAAATCATTCCATTTCCATTGAAACCCGTTGCCACCCAAGTATTTTCATCGGCCATTGGCATTTTTCCAATGTAAGGCAGCCCATCAACCGGAATATAGTATTGTGATGACCATTCGAAAGTAAACTGATCTACCTCGAAGTACTTGCTTACATAATCCTTTAAATGCTGTAAAGCTTCAGCTGGATTGCCTTGTCCAGTTTTATGATCTTCGCCACCAACTAATAGCGTTTTTTTTCCATCAATTACATGCGTACGCCAATAATGGTAAGGCTCCTGCATATCATACCAAAGGCTGTCAGGGTAGTGATCCGTTTTCAGCTCCGCCCCCACCACATAACTACGGTACGGTGCGCAAGAAAAATTAAACAGATTGATACCAGGCGGAATATGTGTTGCGTATACTAAATGTTCAGCAAAGATTTCCAAATCACCTAATTGCACCAAATGGCAGTCATTTTCTATTTTACAGGATTTAAATGCTGTGTGCTCCAACACTTCGCCACCTTTTCGCAAAAACTCCTTTAATAAACCACTTATATATTTTATGGGATGAAATTGCGCTTGTCCATCAAACATTAATGCACTGAGGAATGACATGGGAAGCGGCGCTTCTTTACCTACCTGATGTACACTTACATTAGCTCGTTTTGAAGCTTCATAAATTTCATCGAGTTCTTTTTGTTGCTTTTCGTCTTCTGCATACAGGTAAGCCTTCTTTTCTTCAAAATCAGCGTCAATTTTTAATTCATAGATATGATTTTTGATAATTGTAATGGCCTCCTTCGTCGCTTTTGCCACCAAACTTGCAGCGTCTTCGCTAAAGTCGCTTTCAATTTCTGGGTAGGTAGCATCCAAGAAAGTGTTGATGTGCGCACTGGTGCCACCAGTTGTTCCGGCGCCAATGGTATTAGTGTCTATCAGCAAGCAATCTAAGCCCTGATTTTGAAGCATCAACGCAGTAGTTACCCCCGTGATACCGGCTCCAACAATCAGCACATTATATTTTTTAGGTAATTCAGCATCTTTTTCTTCCACAAATGGCACCGCCTTTTCCCATGGCGATGTGCTTTTACCATCTCTTGTATTCATTTTCATATCATTTAGTATCAATTAACCCTTTAACTAATGCTTTCCACTGCGGATAGGAGAATCCAACCATTGCTGCCCAACCTACAAGCATGTTGCGTAAATTATCTACCGTACTTGCGGTGTAAGTATTTGCTTGTTCGTTTCTGCCATGCTCTTCAGCATAAATGTGCCTTCCAATACGCTTAATTTGAAAAGTAGAGGTAGCTTGTTCCGTTAAAAAATGTGCTGTTTCGTTGCTTGTTGCCGAAAGCGGATTACTTGCTGGCCTTGCCCTTAAACTAATCATGTCCATACCAGCTTCGCTTTCTTCTGCTATTTCTTCAATCTTAACCCAATCGTAGCCTTTTCCCAAAGCAGTACCCGGCCCAGGGATATCAATTCGCAGATAATCGCCAACTTCGGCGTACCTATCCACTACATTGCCAAAGGCGTTGGTAAGTTGAAAACTCGATAAAGCGGTGCCAGCTAGTTTAGCCCAATGGTTTACATCAAGCAATCTTTTTCTTGCTATGGAAAAGAAATCTACTGCTTCTGTTTCGGTGGCAAATGTTCTTTCTTCCTTTACATCTAAATATTCGCCCAACCTTTGTTTAGGAATATATTGTTTTCCAAAATCATCTGCTGCTTTCATGATTACATATTATTGCTAATGTTAAATCGTACAAGCAGCGAAAAAGTTCGGCCGTAAAGCAAAACAGGTAGTTTACATCAGGCGCCAAGTAATAAGTTCAACATCATCGTACACAATACCTCTTTTTATAATTATCGCAACTTAAGCTTACTAAACCTGTTTCTCATACAGCAAAAATTTAATGAGATGAGAGTTTACTTTTTATGCCTTTTAATGTTTGGGACTTTAACGTCGTGCCAACGTAACCAAGACACCTGCAGTCAGAATAATTTGGAACAAATAGCGAAAACGCCAAAGGATAAAGCTTTGAACGATGGTGCCAGAAATGATTTTGCCATACAAGCGGCCGTGGGCACCATGATGGAGATAGAAAGCAGTGCGCACATGATTAAGCACACTGAAAATAGAGACATTCAGAACCTGGCCACCATTATGCTTAAAGATCATTTGATGGCAGAAAAAGAACTGAAGGGCATTGCCAAACAAACGAAGCTTTATGTTCCGCAAGAGTTGCCAAAAGACAAACTGGCTACACTTAACCATTTAGATGGACTGGACGAGTTTGAACGAAACCTTTTCTACGCAAAGCTGATGGTGAAAGAGCATGAAACCGCAGTTAAGCTTTTCTCTGCGGGAAGCAGCAATAGCAACCCTAAGCTAGCGCAATTTGCCTCAACTAAATTACCGCACTTGGAACACCATTTAGCCGAAGCCAGATTGGTATTGGATATCATGATGAAAATAAGCGGAGATAAAGGCGAATATCCTTTGAAAATTAGTCAATCGAGAAATCACGAACATACAGATTAACCTCCTAAAATAGATGAATAACTTTTTACCTGATTTAACGCAACTAGCTCAAAAAAGGGCATTAATTACCGGCGGAACAAGCGGCATAGGTTTAGCAACAGCCTTGCTATTGGCCAAGCATGGTGTAAGGCTTTACATTATTGGTAGAGATGAAGAGAAGCTGGAACAGGCCTTAGAACAAATCAAAGATGAAAATGAAGCGGTAGAAGTTTACGGAATGAGCGTAGATGTAACCGAAGCCTCAGCTTTGGAAAAACTATTTGACAGCATTGATAAACATTGGGGCGGACTGGATATTTTGATTAACAATGCTGCTTTGGGACATGGTAGCATTTTAGAAGGTGATTTCGAAGACTGGAATTATCTGGTTAAAACAAACATTACCGCTTACCTTGCCTGTTGTAATTACGCCGCAAAGCGAATGCTGCAACAAAATGATGGGCATATCATCAATATTGGCTCAATGAGCGCAGAAGCAAGGCAAGAGGGAAGTTCAGTTTATGTAGCCAGCAAATCAGCACTTCAAGGGTTTTCTGAAGCATTTAGAAAAGAAATCAATAACGATGGAATTTGCGTTACGCTAATAGAGCCTGGCGCAGTGGATACACCAATGCAGGATAGCTCGCAGGAGGAAAAAGACGAAAAAATACAAAACTTAGAAATGCTATTGAGCGAGGATGTGGCTAGAAGCGTTTTATATGTGCTAAGTCAGCCTAAACGATGTGCCATTGTTGATTTAAAGATTAGGCCTTTGAAACAATTAATTTAATGGAACCTTATACCGCATTAACACTGCAAACCGCCGAAGATTTAGCGCAACTAAATGCTATTGCGGCTATCAAAAGCGAAAAAATTGCACTGGAGCTTTATCTTAACGAAAATTCGTTATGGCTAATTAAAACTTGGAAAAATGGCATCAAAACAGGTTTCAGAACTGTTTATGACGAAGGAAATGCTTTGATGTTAACGAAGTTGGAGCAAACCGACACGGAAATAACGGTAAGCCTCAGCACCGCATCAGGAAAATACAGCAGTAAAATTAAGCTAGTTGAAGATGCATTGTTTCACTACACCGCTGCATTTACCCCAAAAAAGGATTTGTTGTTTGCTTACTGGCCCAAGGACATCCTCAATTTCACCAAAGATTGGAAGCTGTTATCCACAGGTAAAATACACACGCAACAAGTAGGCAACCGATCAGCGATTTTAAATTTTTCGTTAAATAAACCTGCAACTGGCAGTATTTTTTACTTTCAAAATCTCACTTCATTAAACCCTTACTTTGAGCATACCAAAACCTCTGGCGCAGGTTTAATTGGAGCAGGTTGGCCTGAAATCGGGTTTTCCATTCCAATATCTGCAGAAGAGCCGTTGCAAAAAAACCAAACTTACATTTTAAGTGATGCTTATGTATTGGTTGATGAGCAAGTGCCTAAAGATCAGCTTTCCGTTTGCAAGAGTTACCTGACTAATTTAGCGGCCATTTACCAACAGCTGCCCAAGCCAGAAACTGCCACACAAGACTGGTTAAAGATTGCAGATAATGGCATCAAGGATATGGAAATTCACCCGGGTTGTTGGAGTTATCAGGGTGGTCATCATTATTTAACAGCTTACCTGAGCGATTATAAAACACCGCCGGAAATTATGGTACAGTTGGCTGTGCTTTTGCCGGTAATGGAATATCTTGATTGGAAAGGAGAAGCATCACACCCTATTGTAGATAGATTAAAAGATGGGCTAGAAGCTTTTTACAAACCAGAACTAGGAACCATTGTGCGCTGGCTTCCAACTGCAGAATCAAATTTAGATTATTCGGAAGAGCAGAAAAAACCTAACGTAATGGACGCTTGGTACCTGCACCATCCGTTGATGAATTTAGCCAGGCTAACCGCTAGAGGCGGCGAAAAAATAGCTTCGAAGTTATTGATGGACTCCATCGGCTATGCCATGAAAGTTGCCAAAACTTTTAATTACCAGTGGCCCGTTTTTTATGAAATGGACACCCTAAATATTCTTAAAGCCGAAACTGCAGAAGGCGAAGGTGGCGAAAAAGATGTACCAGGCACATATGCAGATTTGATGTTGAAACTTTGGGAAATCACCGGAAAAAAAAGCTACCTTAACGAGGCCAAACGCAGCGTGAAGCATTTGGACAATCTGGGTTTTGATGTATTTTACCAAGCCAACAACACCACATTTTCAGCAGTAGCATTGCTTAAACTTTACAAACTCACTAAAAAGCAGCATTACCTTGATTTGAGTTACATGTGCTTGGCAGGCATTTTTAATAACGTACAATTGTGGGATTCCAATTATGGCTACGGAAAAAACTTCCCTTCGTTTTTTGCTATTTTTCCGCTGAAAGATGCGCCATACACCGCAGCTTACGAAGAACAAGAAGTGTACGCTGCGCTTTGTTATTATTATGAAGAGGCCAAAGGTGTGGAACTTTTGCCCGCAGTAAAAATGCTAATCGCCGAGTTTATCAAATATGCGATTAATAGAGTGCCTTACTATTTCGCTGCAATGTTACCGAAAGAAATGTTAGCAACAGAAGTAAAAACCGGAGAAATTGACCCCGACTTGTGGATTGCGCTGGAAGATTTAAGAGATGGTTGGGAACAAGCCGGACAGGTGGGGCAAGAAGTTTATGGAGCGGGTGTTGCTTTTGGTATTATCCCAAGGCAGTATCATCAAATTAAAAACGAAGATTTTTTAGTTTTTGCTGAATATCCACTAGATAGCTTTACAAAAAGGAAGCAGCAGTTGAATTTAACCATTGGTGGTGAAGGCGAGGCTGATTGTAAGCTACAGATTATCATTCCTACAGCAACACAATACGATTTTAAACTACAGTTGAAAGATGGAAGTAAGCAAATACTTTTGGAACCAAAAAGTGAGGAAGCAGGCTTGATCACCTATCATTTAAAAGCAAAAGCAGTGGTAAGTTTAACCTGGCAAAAAAAGCAACAGTAGGAATTTGTTGTCCCTACTGTTGCTTCGATTAGAGTACCGAACTGTCGTCCGAACGTCGTCCATCTAAATCTTCCTCTTCGGCATTGCGGCGCTCATCATCGCTCAAGCCTTCTTCCCTCGTCCATCCTGTGCGATTGGTAAATTCTCCTTCTTCGTCAATTTGTGGCTGCGATTCATTTTGCGTATCATCCTGCATTCTCGACTGCGCATCTTCGCTCACTACATTATCGTTGCGTTGCTCCCAGTTTTGCTGACTATCCTGAGGCTGTTGATTTTGCTGACCTTGTTGGTTTTGTTGGCCTTGCTGCCCATCTCCTCCCTCCTGTCTGTTTTGGTTTTCAAAGGCCGAATTTCCACCAGCCGAAGTACGCATTTGATCATTACCTTGTTGTTGCTGACCTTGATTTTCTTTTTGTTGAAACGTGCCTTGCTCGTTTCTTTCTTGTTCATTTTGATTTTGATAGTCCATGATATTTAGTTTTAAGTTTTTAAATCCGATGCTGTACTAACAGCTTCAAATACATAACAAACTAAAAAGGAAATAGCTCCGGAATTTTACCGAAAAAGTATTTGGAACAACGATTCAGGTAGATATACTTATTTGATCAAATAGAGTACTCAATCATGCTTCAAAGCAAATCAAGAGCGTGCTATAGCTGTTTTATTTAAGAACTAACAACTGGATATGGATACGAAACTGATAATAGGGATTGGCGCTGGCGTTCTTACGGCAATTTCTGCTATGCCGCAGATATTTAAGGCACTTAAAACAAAACAAGTTGCTCATGTTTCGCCATTTATGTTCATCATTTTAGCATTTGGAAACAGCGCATGGGTATTTTACGGCATCTTGCTTAAGGATCTCCCCATCATCATCACTAATTCCTTTTCGCTTGCAATGGATATCATTATACTGCTATTAAAATTACTGTACCACAAAAAAGACGAAGCAGAAAAAAGCTAATCTCGTAAACCTGAATTGCCTTATTTCCTAACTACAAAATTTTAATCTCTGCTTCGTTTAGTCGTTTAATCAACCCAATCATCAGCTCACTTTTAAATAGCGGCTCTGCATAAATGTTTTCAACCCAAGTCAACAGTTTAATTTCAATTGCTCCGGCTGCAATGGTATTTACCAACATTTCGGGAGGCAAATGTTCCATACGATGTTGCGTTTTCGCAAGCTGCTCGTCTATCAATTTTTTTAGCTGATCTAAATCGGTTTCCACAGGAACTTTAAAAAGCAATTCAGTTTTAACATAATCATGGCTTAAGGTCCAATTCACCAATCTTCCAGATAATAAATCTCCATTGGGGATGATTACTTCTGCCCCCTGTTGAGTGAGCAATTTACTAGATCGAATACCGATATCCTTTACCCTACCCTTTTTATCCGCCAATTCTACAAAATCCCCAATTCGAAAAGGACGTTCGAAAATCAAAATTACACCTGAAACAAAGTTGTTGACGATATTTTGCATGCCTAAACCAATCCCAACACCCAAGGCACCAAGGATTACCGTTACCCTATCCATTGGCAAACCAGACGCTGTTAAGGCCAATAGCAATGCAACGATGATAATAATTAACCGAATTAAGGCAACCTTTGAACTCTTTTGCTCTACCTGCCCTTCATAACTCAAAGTTCCTTCGCCAAAAACTATAGGCACACCTTTTTGGATTTTATTTGCGATATAAATGATCAGGATAAAAAATAAAATATTACCAAAAGAAAAATGAACTGCACCGAAGGATCGAGGCTTGCTTAGCGCAGTTTTCAAACTATTAAAAAGCACATCCATTAAGTTAAGGTGATTTAGGAAAACTACGCTCCAAATTACGATAGCTAACCACCACAAGATTTTTTTAACCGACTGCCTTGTTTTGCCATGATTAATTCTGGAAAATATGCCCTTGCTGCAAGCACTAATTCTAAGTTGGAGCTCCAGCGCATCTAGTATGATTTGAATAAAAATTGCAAGAGCCAGAAGCTGTATACAGCCAACAACGCCAGCTAATGCTAACACTTTTGATAAACTCAATCTGCCAAAAATGTTCAATACAATAGCTAAAACATTAAGAAAAATACCGATAGCAAGCACTGCTTTAACATACTTTTTAGGGAACTGTTGCAATCGCAGTTTTGCAAAAAGGCGCAATGCCATAAAAATGAAAAACAGGTGTAAACCAATCAGTAATAAGCGCATGGCAATACCTTGATTGCTCACCGTGGCTATACTTATCAAAAACAAATACGCTACGATAAATTGTAGCCAAACACGCCATTGCTTTACTGAAAGTGCCGTAAGATGTTTCGTAATTGCCAACAAAAGTACCAATTGAATAATTTCGATGTAGATGGAGGGCGCATCACTTTCCAACAGCGGCAAAAGATTTAAAGCAACAATTAAAGTGGCTAAAAAAGGAAAAGGATGTAAATCAGAAAACTTGAGTTCCCCTATTTTTCGTTTCACGGCAGGCCTACTTGCCAGCTTCGCATTACGATGCACCCAAACAAAGAAGACAAGTGCTATCACCCACAACAGTATGCGTTTATCCCAAGTAGATGAAAAAAAATATTGGATGATTTGTTTTTGCCCGAGATAGGAATTTTTTACCTGTTCCCAAATGCTAAGCTTCTCGTTTGCCCACAAGGTTGATTCCCATAATACTGGGACTTCCCTGCCTAATGCAATTTTTCCCTGTTGCTGCAATCGGTCTGCTACAGCAGTTTTTAAATCATTAATTAAGATATCTATAGCCGAAACTTCAGCCAATAACTTGCCAGAACGTTCCAAGTTGGCACCGGTAACTTCTCCAGTATTTTGCAACCTCAGTTTGATCACTTTCAGCTGATTACTATAAAGCACTTTGTCTGCATTTCCTGTTTGATCATCTACCAAAACCGTATCGTTACTCAACGTCAGCACCTTTTCCATCATCTGCTGAAGGTTGTCGTTGCTCTTCATTAATGCATTCTTCACCTTTTCCAGCCTATTACCTGCATCTTTTAAAATGAGCTCGTAACTTTGCAATGCCTTCGTATCAATGTCTCGGGCTTTTAAACCTTGTTTTAGTGCAGCCACATCTGTATTAATTTTGGCAACATCCGAGGCAATCACTTCAAAATTATAGCCTTGTTTATTACTGGCATTTACTTCGGTAACGGTAGCTTGTGCCTGCTTAATTTTAAACAGCAAAGTATCGGGTATTTTCGAAGTGGAATCCGCCACCTGCGCATAGCTAACCAAGCATGCCAAGGTAAATAAAATGATCAGAGGGTATCTTGCCAAAAATGAATATTTCATACGGTAACAACTAAAAAACCACCCCTTGGAAGAGGTGGCTTACACACAAACACATAAAATTTATTAAATTATTCGCTCGACCATTCGTCTTTCCAAGCGGTGGTTCCAGCGGATGGCACGTTAATTTTTGCGGTATCTTTTCTTCTTTTCATTGGGCCCTTCAGCGATTCTGCTTTTTGCATATCCTGCTCCCAATCGGAATGCTTACGTTGGCTCAGCTTTTCTTTCAACTGATCAAATGTGTCGCCTAGCCATTGGCTACAGGCTTTTCTAGTTTTAGGTATTGCACAAATTAATGCTATACCTGCAAGTGCCGTAAGGCCAGCAATTGCTGCTACCTTACCACCCGACTTATTAGGCATTAAATAATTCGTCATCATGTTCTTCAAATTAATGTTGATGTTTAACTTGTTGCTTTAGCCATATCTCTTAGCGCTTTAATTGTATCATGCGCTTTATCAATAGATCTAGATTGTGCCGCTACCGTGTCCATAGCCTCTCCAATCAATCCACCTTCGGTAAGGGTAGTGTGGTAAGCTTTTTTGATTGCGTCTTCGCCTCTTTCAGCTTCTGATAAAATACTTGCTCTATCGGTTCCGCCAAACAGTGCTTTTACATCAATCCAAACCCTGTGCAAGGTACCAGCTACCGTGTTTCCAGTATCTGGGTCACCATCTCTAACTGCTAATATTGCGGTCAATTCCTGACTAAACCTTCTGCTTTGCGCAGCATATTCTTGAAAGATTTCTTTTAAATCTACATTTTCATCGTTGATATCTGCCAGTACTTTCTCAAATCCCGACGCTCTATCGTTGTTAAGCTCAATAAGCTCGTTCAGTAAACTATTTGTTGTTGCCATTGCTATTGATTTAATGTTGTTTGAATTAAAATTAAAATGGGTAAAAGGAATGGGGCTTTGGTTCCCATCAATCCTAGGCTCCATCCTTTTCCCAAAGGCACAACATTCTAAAATAGTGTTGGTTTTAAGGAGGATTTAAAACACGTATTTCGCAAGTAAAATACCCGTTGGCACATCAAATTTTGGAAGATATACCTTTGATAGTATGTTGGTTTAGTATTTTGATGGATTTAGAAGAATGATGGTGCTTAAAACTTAAAGAGTTGGAACTACTGAATTTAACCATACGCTAATTAACTTCGGTTTTTGCTATATTCGTTAAATAATGCAGCAATCCGCCGATAAATCTTTAATTTCTGAAGAAAATCAACTACTTCTAGCAATCGCTGATGGTGATGAGCGTGCATTTGAGCTGATTTATTATCGTTTTTCTAAAAAGATTTATTATTTCGCCACCAGAATTTTGCAAGATGAAATGGCTGCCGAAGAAGTAGTGCAAGAAGTGATGTTGAAAATTTGGAATACCAGAACCACACTTGCGACTATCAACCATTTTGAATCTTATCTTAGGGTGTTATCAAGAAATATTGCACTTAATACATTACGCCGACAAGCGATTGAAAATAGAGCTAATGAAAAGCTAAAATCCTATTGGAAAGTAGAAGGTAATGATACCGAAGAACGCGTGATACTGCAGGAAACAAAGAAATTACTAGACCAAGCGGTAGCAGAACTGCCGCCGCAGCAGCGAGAAGTTTACAAGCTTTGCCACCAGCAAGGTTTAAAATACGAAGATGCGGCTAAACAACTTAACCTTGCGCCTTCCACGGTAGCTACTCACATGAAACTAGCGCTTCGATTTTTACGAAATTATTTGAAGCAACATGGCCATTTGATGGTAATCTGCATCATTTTAAAATTATTTTAATTTTTTTTCATTTTCCATTACCTCGGTGATAGGGTGAAATGTGTCTATAGTTTAAAGAGCATTAAACTCGCCATCTAAAAACGCCCGAAAATATATGACTGAAGAAAGAATTGCGCATTTACTGAAAGCCTATCAAAATGGCACTGCTACGGAACTTGAAAAAGAAGAGTTTACCAACTTATTGAGCGACCGTGACAATGCGGATTTTTTTGAAAACCTGCTTGATGAACAGTGGGCGAACATCAGTGAGGATGATTTAAAGCATTTTGAATTCCGTGAACAACCTACTGTTTTACAACGCATTAAAAACGAAATCCACCCTGTTTCCATATCTAAAAAAACAAGTTTTTTACGTATAGCAGTTGCCGCAGCGGTTGTTTTATGCATTGTAAGTATTGGTTTTTATCTTACAAAATACACCAATAAACCGCAGGAAATTTATTTTGCCAACGACATAGCTCCTGGTAAAAATGGCGCAACACTTACTTTAGGCAATGGCAAAAAAATAGCTATTAATGATGCACTGAGTGGCAATATCGCTAACGAAGCTGGTGTGAAAATTTTCAAAAATGAAAAAGGACAGCTCATTTATCAGGTAGTGGAGGATTTAAATAGCGCTTTAACGTTTAACACGCTTACCACAACACGTGGAGAACAAACAGAAGTACTTTTGCCCGATGGAACTTTGGTCTTTCTTAACTCGCAATCTTCGTTGAATTTTCCAACCAATTTTAAAGGTGCCAAAGAACGGAAAGTAACATTAACTGGCGAAGGTTATTTCGAAGTAACCAAGAACAAACTACAGCCTTTTATTGTAGCTAGTAACCAACAGCGGGTAAAGGTACTGGGCACAACATTCAATATTAATGCCTACGCTGATGAACCCCATACAGCAACTACTTTATTAGAAGGCAGTGTAAATATCACCAATACCAATAGCCAGCAAAACGCTACATTATCTCCTGGCCAGCAGGCAATTATTTCAACTCAACAATTAGATGTTAAAACAGTAGAAACCGATGATGTAGTAGCTTGGAAAAATGGATATTTTATGTTCAACAACGAAACCTTATCAACCATTTTAAATCGGGTTTCGAAATGGTATGATGTTGATGTAATTTATAAAGATGATGCAATGAAGAATAAAACATTTTTCGGTTCAATTAGTCGCTACAAAAACATTTCAGAGCTGTTAAAAGTAATTCAAAAAACCGATGTTGCTACGTTTGAAATCAAAGGGCGGCAGATCATTGTGAGTTCAACAGATTAAACCATAAATCACTAACTAAAAACCTAACCTAACAAACAAAATGAGAAAAGACCTTAAAGACATTCCTTAGCAACAACACCATCAAACTATAGTAAAAAAGGGCTCCGACGGCCATCGGAGCCCATCATCTGTAGAATTATCTTACAACAATTATTTTATCGGCTTATGCACAAAATTTCAAAACCGGTGCAAAGCCTAACAGACACGTCAAACTTAGCAAATATCGCTTAGTTAAGCAATTGCGTATGCATAATTACGCCAAAGGCCTGCGTGTTCTGGAAAAAACCAATGGACAACTATGCATAAACAAACTACATTTTTTCCTCTAACGCCCAAGGGCAAGCTCTCGAAAATACTATTGATGATGAAACTAACCACTTTCATATTAATGATTTCGCTATTACAGGTTAATGCCGCAAGCTTTGCCCAAAAACTTAACCTGGTGCAATCCCCTGTAACTATTGAGAAAGTTTTAAGAGAAATTAAGAAGCAAACCAACTATAATGTGTTGGTAGAAAGCACACACTTTAACACCTCTGCTAAAATCAACGCCAACTTTGTAGATGCGCCACTAGAAAAGGTGATGGAAACATTATTAAGCGGCAGCGAAACAACTTATGTAATAGAAAACAAAACTGTTATCATTAAGTACAAACCTAAATCGCTTTTTGACCGAATAGTAGCAAATTTTTTAGCTATTGATGTTACCGGAAAGGTAGTGGATGCGTTAACCAACAAGCCTTTAGCAGGTGCATCTGTATTTGCAAAAAACACATCTAAGGGAGTAATCACTGGAGAGGATGGATCTTTCACCCTATCCAATGTAGATGAAAACGCCACGATTGTAATTAGATACACCGGGTACAAACCTGTTGAACTAAAAGCAGCTAAAAACTTAGGCACTATTTTATTAAGTGTTGATGTGGGTGAATTGAAAGAAATCGGTATCACGGTAAATACAGGTTATCAAAAGATCAAACCTGAGCAAAGTACGGGTTCTATAGCGCAAATTAGTACTAAAGAATACGAATCAAGAGTAAGTTCAAATTTTTTAGATGGTTTGGTAAACAGGCTACCAGGCTTAATGATTAACAATACCGTTAATTTCACCAGTACGTCTCCAGATGGCACGCAATCATCAAGGCCTCTATTCAATATCCGCGGTATTTCTACCATGTCGGCAAATCAAAGCCCATTAATTGTAGTGGATGGTTATCCAACCGAACTCACTTTGGATATGATTGACCCCAACGAAATTAAATCGGTAACTATTTTAAAGGATGCAGCAGCAGCTACGGTATATGGCGTAAGGGCATCAAACGGAGTAATCATTATTGAAAGAAAGCAGGCCGAACCAGGAGCAGCACAGTTTAATTTTAGAACTACCTTAGAGTTAACACCAGAAGAAAATTACAGTCGCTACAGATGGGATCCACAAGCATCAGCTATTAATGCAAATTACATCCGCGAAAGACAGTCACTTGTTGTTACGCCAAATAGTTGGGGACAGTTATTTGCTCCTAATTCTTCAACAGGTGGTAACGTACGCCGATCCATTCCTTACTACATTTTGGCTCAACTTTCTGCCGGTATCATTTCTCCGGCACAAGCCGAAAGCTCTTTTGCAGAACTTACAAGCTACGACAACATCGAAGATTACAACCGTTTGTTTTTGAGAACGGCTGCTACGCAAACCCATACTTTAAACGTTTCTGGAGGCACACCTAATGCCCTTTACTACATTACGGCAAACTACACTGGCAATAGAAACAACCAGATTATGAACGATAACAACAAGTTATTGCTGACTGGTAGAACTACGCTTAAATTGGCGAAAAGATTAAGTTTAGAACTTACAACCGAATATCAAGAGCAACGTTTTAATGGCGCTCCAATACCTGGCGCCGCATCAGCTGCCCCTTATGAGCGTTACGAAGACGTAAACGGAAATCCAGCCGCAATTATATCTCAAAGCTATGCTCCGGTTTACAACAACGTGCTTTTGTCACAGGGCTTGCTGGATCAAAATTATTATCCTTTGGTGGATGCTAATCTAATCAGCGACAAAACGCGAACCATCAACAATAAAACAATAGCCAACTTTAACTACAACATTGGAAAGGGCTTTAACTTATTATTTGGCGGGGTTTATGAAAATTCAAGTTCAGAATTCAAGTATTTAGCTCGCCAAGGTTCATCGGTTGTAAATGCTTGGATAAATAACTATACCGTTACGCCTACCGCAGCACAACCTACGCTGGCTTTTAAGAAAAACATTCCTGATGGCGACTTTCTTCGTCAGCGAAACACAAATTCTAGGGGCTACACCGCTCGTACACAATTAAATTACGATAAAAAAATCGGTAAGCATTCTTTAAACGGTATCATCGGTGCCGAAATCAGAAGTGTGGTGAACCAAGGTAATTTAGCATCTTATTTCGGTTATAACGACCAAAGCTTATTGCAGCAGCCGGTAGACTACGCTTCTATATTTAGCGGTGCCTCAGCTGTTAGGGGAACATTAGTTACTTCAAATACGCTAGGATCTATTGAAAGTTTCTTTAACCAAAGTTACAGCGATGACCGTTTTCTATCAGCGTTTTCTAACATTGTTTATTCCTTTAAAGATACCTATTCTCTATCTGGAAGTATTCGCATTGATCAATCCAACCTTTTTGGTACGGATCCTAAGTACAAGTACAAACCACTTTGGTCATTAGGTGCAGCTTGGAATATCCACAAGGAAGATTTTATGAAGAATTTAAATTGGATTCATTTATTGAAACTGCGCAGTGCTTTCGGATTTAACGGAAACGTGGCCAAGCTTTCGCTTCCTCAGGTAATTGCTCGTTCTCAATTCAACACATCTAACACGCCAACATTAAATTCTCTTATTTTATCGTCCAACGCCAACAGCAGCTTGCGTTGGGAACAAACCGAAAACTTTAACCTCGGCTTAGATTTCAATATTCTCAAAAATATCTCTGGTAGTGTAGATTATTACACCAAAAAAACCAGCGATATCATGGGCAATTCTACAATTGACCCTACTTTAGGTGCAACAAGTGCCCTTATCAATTATGCTACAATTAGGAATAACGGTATAGAATTTAGTTTAAAAGCAGACTGGATAGCTAGAAGAAACTTTAACTGGAATACCGGATTGGTAATTGCCAAAAACAGCAGTAAAGTATTGGATGTTTTCAGACTTGGACAGTACAACCCACAAGTATTAGATGTTTTAGGCTATGTTAGCGGTTACCCTGTTGGTGCTATGTTTTCATACAACACCGTAGGTCTCAACAGCGAAGGTCATCCAATTATTGTAGATGAAAATGGGAATCAATTTGTGGTAAACACAAGTTCATCTACCAACCCTTTGGTAATAGCCATGTCTACTAAATCTTCGGGCTTAGTACAATACTCTGGAACTACGGTACCAAGCATTAACGCCGGTTTAAGTAATAGGATTGACGTAGGCAATTTCTATTTCTTCGCCATGATTAACTATTACGGTGGTTTTAAAGTAAGGGTACCACGACCTACACCTGCTGAAAACAGACCTTTAATTGGCTCTAATAATTTCTGGAGAGTACCTGGCGATGAACTAAATACGGATATTCCAAATTTAGTAGACTTAAATAGCTTTGCCCCTGGTATTGCTTACAGATCAAACAGTAATTATGTGGTTAACGGAGATTACCTAACCCTTGGTGACATTACTGTTTCTTACCGATTAAACGGGTTAAATTTCATTAAAAAAGCTGGCTTTAAAAACTTTGAACTTAAAGCGCAGGCTTCTAACGTTTACACCGTTGGCTTTAACCGTTACAACTTTAGCATGGGTACCGGAAGCTACGCAAAATCATACGTTACCCCAACTTATACCCTAGGTTTATTCACTAACTTTTAAAATTTAAACCGATGAAAAAATTTCAATATATAGCTGCTCAACTTTTACTATGCTGCTTGGTTTTTAGTGGCTGCGATAAATATTTAGATGTAGAACCAAAAGGCAAGCAATTACTTAAAACAACCAGCGACTACGATTTATGGTTAAATAGTTCAATACTTACCACCGAAACAAATGCTGATAATATTTTGAACCTAATGACGGATAACATCGATTTAGTTACTGTCAGCAATCCACCTATTTCTCTTGCCGAATTGGTTTATACTTGGGCACCGCAATTTACTAATGATGTGAACTCACTTACCTATTTATGGGGAGAACATTACAGAAGAATTAGCTTGTTCAATACCGTAATATTAGGCATTGATGCGGCTGAAAATGGTACTGATTCTCAGAAAAAAAGTCTAAAAGCAGAAGCTTTACTAGGCCGTGCACATTCTTATTTTTATTTGGTTAACGAATACGGTAAACCTTACGATCCGGCAACAGCAGCTGTTGATTTGGCAGTTCCTTTTGTAACTTCTGATGATGTAAGTAAAAAATCACCTGCTCGAAGCACCGTTGCCGAAATCTACAAACACATTATCGACGACATTAACGAAGCAATCCCTAATTTACCAGAGAACAATAGCAACGCAAGATTTAGAGGTTCTAAAGGGGCTGCTTACAGCGTGTTGGCCCGTGTTTACCTTTACAGAAGGGAATATGCAGAAGCGCAGCGTTATGCTGAACTGGCATTAGCCAATACACGTGCCGTGATGATAGATTATACCAACTCGGCTACTTTCCCAACTACAACCAATGTGGTTTCTCATGCCGATGCCATTTATGGACGTTCATCTGTTGCAGCTGGCATTCCCATCTCTTCAGAGTTAAAAAACCTGTTTGCAAGTAACGACGCCAGAAGAACGGTATTGTATTATAACTGGGCAAGTACTGCCAGAGGCGGAACCTCATTTTATGCAGCGGCTGTAACACCTGCGTTTCAGTTAACCAACTCTGGCACTACCGTACAAGAGATGCACTTAATTGCAGCTGAAGGTGCCGCAAGAGCGAACAACCTCACCAATGCACTTAGCCATTTGAATGAAGTGCGCAGAAATCGCCTTACAGGTACACCTTTGGCTAGCAGAGATTTCAATGTTACCGACCAGAATTTGGTATTGACTGAAATACTAGCGGAGCGAAGACGTGAATTACCTTTCCACGGCTTACGCTGGTTTGATATGCGCAGGTTAGATACAGAAAACAGAATGCAAACCATCATCAGAACAACCGCTCAGAATGTAGAGGTAGCTAGGCTAGAACCACATAGCAATAAGTATACGCTACAGATACCTATACAAGTTTTAGCTTTTAATCCAGACATGGCACAAAATCCATAACATAAAAACATTAAGAGATGAAGACATATCAATTAAATATATTGGCAATGTGCACAGTTGTACTATTGCTTATGGCATGCAAAAAAGACAACGCTAGTCGCGAAGCGTTGCCAGAAGGCCGTGTAACGTTTGATTTACCAGCTACCACAGATGTAGTTACCAGATCATTAGACATTAAAAACGTTTCACTTCTCAGCATGGAAATGAAGGCAACGTTGCAAGGTAGTACCTCTCCCGATGTACACTATGTGACCTTTGCGCCAGATACCACCAAAATTGTAGATTACAGACTAAAGTATGGAAGTGCCGCATTGCTGCTTCCAACAAACACTTATTTGTACTACAAGTCAACAGTGGCAATTCCTGCTGGGAGCAACCTTTCTGAAGCAGCTGTACTAAACCTTAGTTTTCAAACTGCTTTGAGGCCGCTTAGCACCTACGTACTGCCCTTAACAATTACTTCAGTTGATGGTAAACCGCAAGATCCAGTAACCAGAAGAGTGGTGTATTACGTATTTAAAACTGGAGAAGCTTTATATGTAGACCATACTGGCTACACCCCTACCGCTACAGCATCTTCTACATCGGGAAGTAATGTTGCAAGCCGAGCAATAGATGCCAATACAGGAGGAACTTACTGGGCAAGTGCCACTACCGTAACCCTACCACAATGGGTAAGCGTAGATTATGGACGTGAGCTTAGCTTTTCGGGATTAGATTACTTTTTCCCAACTGCGGTAACGCCAGCTATGGGTGGTTATACTACCTCTGCTAAAGTAGAAACCAGTTCAAACGGCACCACCTGGACAGATAGAGGTACTTACGCCATCGACGTAAACAACGCAGCCAAAAAGCATACCATCAACTTTCCTGCATTAGCAACTGGAAGGTACGTACGTTTTACCGTATTGGCTTCAACGCCATACATCTCAGGAACAGCTACATTTAGCATCGCATTTGTAGGTGGCATTGTACTGAGAAATTAATAGCTGATTACAACTTAAATAAAAGAAACACACAAATGAAAAAATTAATATTTACAATGCTGTTGCTGCCGTTTTTCGCAGCAGCACAGCAATCGTACACCCTTACTGGTAAATTAACCGAACTAAAAACACCGGCTAAAGCCTACATCGCCTTTTTAAAAAATGGCATTTGGAAAGAGACAGATTCGACAACAATTAAAAATGGAAGTTTTACGTTTAAAGGCAGCTTAGATGAACCTCAAAACGTCATTGTAGCAGTTAGACCAATAAATGCTAAACAAGCTTCAGCAAACCGTGATTACATTGGTTTTATTCTCGAAAATTCTAAAGTTACTTTAACTGGAAAAGATGGCATTGCCAATGCTAGCGTAAACGGTTCAAAAGCTGAGGATGAAAATAAAGAAAGAGAAGCAACGGTTAGGCCATTGACTAATAAAATTATCGCCCTGCAGAATAAATACGGCAAAAAAAATAAGGATGGCGAATATGAATTTGCTTTGGAGCAGCGCAAAAAAGCTGGCGATTCCATTTCTACGCTAGTCGCAGAGATCAAAAAAATCAATACCACCTTTGCGGAAACTCACTTAAACTCTTACGCTGGTTTATTGGCTTATAACTACTACGTGCTAGATAGCAAATTTGTAGCAAGTGAGGTTGAACCCATGTTCCATCGCTTCTCGGCACAGTTGAAAAATTCGCCGCTTGGCAAACGTACCATGGAGAAAATTGAAATAGGTAAACGCCGCCAAGAAGGTTCAAAAGCAACTGATTTTACGCAAAACGATCAAAATGGCAAACCTTTCAAGCTTTCTTCGCTACGCGGTAAATACGTTTTGGTAGATTTTTGGGCCAGCTGGTGTGTGCCTTGCAGGGCAGAAAACCCCAACGTAGTTAAAGCTTACAATGCGCTTAAGGGCGATAAATTTGAGATTGTAAGTGTTTCCCTTGATGCTGGAAAGGAACAATGGCTAGCCGCTATTGAAACGGATGGCATGCCTTGGATTCACGTTAGTGATTTGAAATACTGGAAAAACGAAGTGGCTTTGATGTATGGCATCAACTCGGTCCCGCAAAACATCTTGGTAGATCCAAACGGACTTATTGTAGCCAAGAACTTACGTGGCGAAAATTTAACGGAACAATTGAGAAAATACATCAAGTAGTAGCGAAATAGAAATCTAAAAACACACAAATGAAAAAAATAATTTTAGTCGCACTGTTAGCTTTGGCTTTTACAGCTAACGCTCAGGATAAGTTTGAAATAACTGGCAATCTTACAAAATTAGCAAACGATAAAGCGGTTGTGCTAAGCTTTAGAAATCCTAAAGGCAAAGAGCAAAAAGATACCGCCAACATTATCAACGGGAAATTTAGCTTTAAGGGCGAAACTGCCTTTGGTAACAGGGCCTATCTTTCAATTATACCAATTAAAAAAGATACCGCAAAGCTACGCCAGCAAGCAGATTATAAAGAGTTTTACCTGGAAATTGGCAAATATAAAGTGCTAGGCACCGACAGTTTGAAAAATGCAAAAATTACAGGTCCGCAGGCTCAAACAGATTTTTTGGAATACACCGCACTAACACAAGAAAAATTAGCGCAGTTTAAAGCCATTAGCGATAGGTTTGCAAAGGTTTATTATGCAAAAGTTAAGGATACGGTTAAAATAAAAGAGATACAGGCCGAAGCCAGACCACTACACGCAAAAATTGAATCCATTTTAGATTCATTTATTTTTAGCCATCCAAATTCTTATGTAACTGCCGATTTAATTCACGAAAATAAAATGGCAGTAATTGATGTAGCAAAGTTTGATCCGTATTATAAGATATTGACCCCAAAGGTACTTGCTAGCTTTACCGGCAAAAAAATAACCGAAAAATATAACAAAGCTAAACAGATAGCTATCGGTAAAACGGTTGATTTTACATTGCCTGACACCAAAGGTAACGAGTTCAAGTTATCATCCTTAAAGGGCAAATATGTATTGGTAGATTTTTGGGCGAGCTGGTGTGTGCCTTGCAGAGCAGAAAACCCGCATCTTTTAAAGGCATATAACGAACTAAAAAGCAAGAACTTCGAAATCGTTGGTGTTTCATTGGATGACAAAAAAGAACCTTGGCTAAAAGCAGTAGAAGCAGATAAATTGCCTTGGACGCAAGTGAGCGATGTAAAAGGTTTCCAAACCGAAGTGGCTGTCCGCTTTGGCATTACAGCGATTCCTCAAAATTTCTTGATAGACCCTAGTGGAAAAATCATCGCTAAAGATTTACGCGGTGAAGATGTAAACCAAAAAATTGCTTCATACATCAAATAATTGAAGTAGAAGTAGTTAAACTTTAAATTTTTAGGTTAGTGATGATAAGACGGCGGGCCGGATGGTTCGCCGCTTTCATTTTGTAGTATGGCAAAAATACTAAAAACTAAAAATCCCCTGTAAGTTTGAATTTACAGGGGATTAATTTTATTGTCGGGGTGGCAGGATTCGAACCTACGACCTCCACATCCCAAATGTGGCGCGATACCGGGCTACGCTACACCCCGATGGTGGTATCACCTTTGTTTCCCGCCATAGCCCTAGAGCTAAACGAGGTTGCAAAGATAAGCAATTATAACTCCCTTGCAAATCGATTTTAAAAAATATTTATTTATGATGCAGAAGCCGCTTTTGCAGCTATCCAAAACAACAGCTCATTAACAAACACCGAAGCCTTTTTATCCATTGTTTCTGGATCAGTTGGCCTACCGTCGTCGTTGAAAGTTTTTTCTACCGTAGGCACTGGAAACATAGCTGGTACCGTTAAAGCACCTATTTTCCATAAGCTGAATTGCAATGATGTGATGACTTGCGAGCCACCAAATGCACCTGCAGAAACTGTGGCAATGGCAATGGGTTTGCGTTTCCACTCGCTATAAAGCAAATCAATTACATTTTTTAAGCTGGCCGGATAACCACCATTATATTCTGGTGTTACAATGATAATACCGTCTGCATTGGTAATAGCGGCTGCCAGTTGAAGCATATCCTCTGTCGGATTTTCTATCAAGCGCAAACGCTCTTCGAAAATTGGAAATTTGTAGACATCTAAATCAATGATTTCTATTTCGGCAAGCTGCTTTTCAGTTAAGTAATGTTGAAAATAAAGCGCTACACTGTGACTTTTGCGTCCTTTTCTTACGCTGGCGGAGATAACTGCTATTTTAGGCATATCGATAAAATTTACTGTGCAGCTAAACTAACGAATAATAATTAATGTTGTTTGCGATGAGGTATGGAAAGCAAACAAACTTTGGCAGAAAAATTCGTTTCATTTTTAGCAGCTAACGGTGTTGCACTGCGATAAGCCCAATGTTAGTTTTATTGGAGGAACTTGGTTATTTAGCCCCGATTGAAACGAAAAGCCCACATTCCGATGTAAAAATCGGAAGCGGACTTGTAGTAAAAAGCGGGACAAAAGTATCAGAAGAGGCAGGGAAACTGCGCTTCTAATCAAACTACTCCCATTTAAATGTTTTTACTGCCACGGCATAGATGCCAACACCCCAAACCAACATGATCAGGATTTGCTGCTTTACATCCCATAAACCTGCGCCTTCGAAAGCCACCTTACGCATGGCATCGTTCAAATAAGTTAAAGGCAAGGCCCTGCTAATAGGCTGCAACCAACTTGGAAAGGCATTAATGGAGAAAAACGTGCCTGAAAGCAGAAACTGAGGCAAGGTAATGATATTGGAAATTGGCGGAATGGTACTTTCGCTTTTGGCTAAACCAGAAACCACAAACCCAAAACCCATGAATACCACTACACCTATGAGCGCTAAAACCAGCATGTTAATTACGGTGACAGCCCCATTGATTAATGTAAAATTAAAGGCAAAATGACCAATAATGATAATAAACAAAGCGCCTAACAAAGCAAAACCTATGCGAGCAATAGCTTCGCCAAGCACAATACTGGAACGCCTTACAGGTGTAGCGAAAAAACGTTTGATGACTAAGTTTTGTCGCAGGGCGAAGAAAATAAATGCGGTACCAAAAACACCGGTACTAAGCAACGAAAATCCGAGCTGGCCTGGCAAAATAAAATCGATGGTGCGGTACTCCCTGCCTGTAACGGTTGTAGCACGAACTTCGGTTACGGTTGGTTTTTGGTTTACGGTATTGAGCTTCCCTACCACATCATTCAAAACTGATTTTAATACATTGCCGTTAGTTAGCGATGCCGAGGTGTATTTCACGTTGGTGTAATAGGCCGGTAATCCGTTTGGATTTTTTTCGATGCTAATTACCGCATCATAAGCTCCTTTTTCTAAGCTTTTATCAATATTTTGTTGCGTATCGTTTTTGGTTAAACGCACCACTCCGGTTTTTTCAAGCGCTGCAATGATAGGATTTTGCAAATCAGAACCCGGCAGCACAGCCACATCAAGCTTTACTCCGCCTCCGCCAATAAAGCCGAAAACAACGATAAAGATTAATGGAAAAGCAAGGGTAAAGATTACCGCGGAAGGGCTTCGGGTAATTGACCTGAAACTTGCCTTTGCTAGCGCCAAAGTGGCTTTGGTATGATTGTAAGTTTTTGACATTGCTTATGTGTTTGGCTTGACTTTTTACTTTTAACTTTCTACTCTTAACTTAATTACTCTCTCCACTCTTTGCCTGTTAGGTTGATGAACACATCTTCCAGGTTGGCTGCTTTCACTTCTTTTTTACGCTCAAATCCACTTGCAATCAAATTATCTATCAATTGATCTGGTGTATCTAAAGCGATGATTTTTCCGGCTTCCACAAAAGCTACCCTATCACATAGCTGTTCGGCTTCGTCCATATAGTGCGTGGTGATGACAACCGTAGTACCATTATTTCTGATTTCAGTAATTAAGTCCCACAAATTACGGCGAGCTTGGGGATCAAGGCCTGTTGTAGGTTCATCCAAAAAAATAATTTTTGGCGAATTAATTAGTGTAGTTGCAATAGAAAAGCGTTGTTTTTGTCCGCCAGACAGCTCTTTATACTTCGCTTTTGCCTTGTCCTGCAAATTTACTTTAGCCAGCATTTCAATTGGTGATACATCTACGCCGTACAAGCCAGAAAATAGCTTCAACAATTCCAGCAGATTGAGGTTGGGGTAATAACCTGCAGCCTGCAACTGCACCCCAATAATTTGTTTGATGGCGTTAGCATCTGTTTCTACATTTAAACCATTTACCAAAACCTGTCCGCTTGTTTTGCTGCGCAGGGTTTCAATAATTTCGAGAGTTGTGGTTTTTCCGGCGCCATTTGGACCAAGCAGGCCAAATATTTCATTTTCGTAAACATCAAACGATAAGCCCTGAACGGCCTTAAAATCGCCATAGTGTTTAACTAAATTTTGTACGCTAATGATTGCTTTTCTATCTGTCATTTGATATAAATGTAAGAAGCTTTAAAAGAATTGTAAACGCTTTTAGGATAAATGGAATAATTATGAAGATGAAATGATGAATGGGGCGGATGGATGTTTGGTTGGTTAGTTGTTTGGATTTTTGGATTTTTGGTTAATTGGTTAATCGTTCAATTGATGACCGGCTACCAATTAATTACTAACCCCTGACCACTGATACCTGACTACTAATATCTAATCCCTAGCCACTAATACCTGACCCCTGATTCCTGACCCCTGATACCTGACCCCTAATACCTAATCCCTAATACCTACTCTAACTAAAAAGGATGCCTGCCTACACAAACATCCTTAATTTATTCGCTATAAAGCCAAGTTCAACTTTTGAATTTTGACTTTTGAATTTTTAATTTTTACTTAACTACCAAACTAAATCACCTTTAATCATGCTGATGAAATCATCAAAAAGATAACGTGAATCGTGTGGACCAGGTGAGCTTTCTGGGTGATACTGAACCGAAAAGGCCTTTTTACCTTTCACACGGATACCTTCGATAGAATCATCGTTTAAGTTAACGTGGGTAATTTCAACTTTATCAGATTTCTTAACCTCTTCCGGAATAACACCAAAGCCGTGGTTTTGCGAAGTTACCTCGCAGTGGTTTTTAATGATATTTTTAACTGGGTGGTTCAATCCGCGGTGACCGTTGAACATTTTCATGGTTCCAATACCATTTGCTTCTGCCAACAGTTGGTGGCCTAAACAAATACCGAACAATGGCTTATCAGCTTCCAATACCGCTTTTACAGTTTCAATAGCATAAGGCATAGCCGATGGATCACCAGGGCCGTTAGAGATAAAGTAACCATCAGCACCCCAAGCATTCATTTCCTCAAACGTAGTTTTAGCAGGGAATACTTTGATATAAAGTTCCCTATCGTCAAAATTGCGAAGGATATTCTTTTTAATTCCTAAGTCTAATGCTGCAACTTTAATTGGTGCTTCTGGATTGCCGTAGTAATATGGCTCTTTAGTAGAAACCACCGACGATAATTCTAAACCATCCATTGGCGGCACTTCTTCTAATTTCTTTCTTAACTGCTGCAAATCTGTAATTTCCGACGAGATGATGGCATTCATTGCTCCCTTATTACGGATGTGACGCACCAAAGCACGTGTATCGATATCGCAAATACCTACGATGTTTTCATTTTGGAAGTTATCCTGAATTGATTCGGTAGCTTCTTTTCTTGAATAATTAACATTGTAATTTTTGCAAACCAAGCCGGCAATTTTAATCCCACCGGATTCTATTTCGTCGCGGTGCATACCATAGTTACCAATATGAGCATTGGTAGTCACCATAATTTGTCCGAAATAAGAAGGATCCGTAAAAACCTCCTGATAACCAGTCATACCTGTGTTGAAACAAATTTCACCAGTAGTAGTTCCTATTTTTCCAGCAGCCTTGCCGTAAAAAACGGTGCCATCGGCCAATAACAAAATAGCTGGTAACTTAGTGTAGTTAGTCATTTAAATTACAATAAAAATTGGGGATGAAAAATGATATAAAACAATGGGAGTTTTTAACGGGAAAACCGCTTTTAAAGGATGTTAAAACCGTATGATTGAACTCTCTCATTTCGGAGTACAAAGATAGGTGTTTAAAACCGTTATTTTTAAGATTTTTTAAAAAAAATGGATTGTTGGTTGATTGGTTATTTGGTTGTTTAGTTTTTTAGTTGTTTGGTGATTGGTCCATTTGTCATTGGTTCATTAGTTCATTGGTCATTGGTCATTGGTTCATTGGTTCATTTGTTATAGTCACTGGATATTGGTTATTAATCACTACCAATCAATAGCTCCTAATCCCTAACCACTAATACCTAACAACTGATCCCTGTCAACTGATCCCTGTCAACTGACCCCTGACCACTAATACCTAATCCCTACCAACTGCCCACTTTTAAAAAATAAACCCTAATTTTGTGCACACCAAAACACAAAGCATGTCGGTTAACAAAGAAATTAAGCGTATCACCACACACACGCTGCAAGAAATGAAGCAACGCAACGAAAAAATTGCCATGCTAACAGCCTATGATTATTCTATGGCTACCATTTTGGATGATGCAGGTCTTGATGTGCTGTTAGTGGGCGATTCGGCCTCTAATGTAATGGCTGGACACGAAACTACCCTACCCATCACTTTAGATCAAATGATTTACCATGCACAATCTGTAGTACGTGGCGCTAGCAGAGCTTTTGTAGTGGTAGATTTGCCTTTTGGCTCCTATCAGGGCAATTCAAAAGAGGCATTAAACTCTGCCATCCGTATCATGAAAGAAAGCGGTGCCCACGGCGTTAAGCTGGAAGGTGGCGTTGAAATTGTTGAGTCTATCCAGCGCATTATCACTGCTGGCATACCGGTAATGGGGCATTTGGGCTTAACTCCGCAGTCAATTTATAAGTTTGGAACTTATACTGTTAGGGCAAAAGATGAAGCAGAGGCTAATAAACTTAAAACAGATATTTTGGCCTTGCAGGAAGCGGGTTGTTTTGCGGTAGTATTGGAAAAAATCCCAGCTAAATTGGCCAAAGAAGTTACCGAAAGTTTAGCTATCCCAACCATTGGCATTGGCGCTGGCCCCAATTGCGATGGACAGGTGCTCGTAGTAAACGACATGATTGGACTTACCAAAGGCTTTAAACCGCGTTTTTTACGCCAGTATTTAGATTTATACGAAGGCATTAAAGGCGCAGCACAATCATACATTGCCGATGTAAAGGCAAATGATTTCCCTAACGAAAAAGAACAATATTAATGTAGCAAGGATAATTTCTGGAAAGCAATTTCAGTGCTAATCGGATAAATCAGTCCCGCTTTTTGTTTCTCCCGATGAAAAATCGGGATCCACTACAATCGGGTTTAGCTTACAAAAGCCATTGCAAAAAAATAAAAACACCAACTTCCAATTTTACATTTTAACGATCTAAACCATTAACAGAGCCATGGCCATTACCGAAGCTGACGTACTTTACGAAGACAACCACCTTATTGCTATCAACAAGAGAGCGGGCGATGTGGTACAAGTTGACGAAACTGGAGACATGCCTTTGGATGAAATGGTGAGGGAGTTTTTGGCAAAAAAATACAATAAATCTGGTGCTGCATTTTTAGGTGTGCCCCACCGTCTTGATCGCCCAGTAAGCGGACTCATCCTATTTGCTAAAACCAGTAAGGCTTTAGATCGAATGAACGCCATTTTCAAAAACAGGGAAATCAAGAAAACATATTTTGCTGTAGTAAGAAAAAAACCTGCCAAGCCTCAGGGCAAGCTTATCAATTGGCTCATCAAAGACCCTAAGAAGAATGTAGTAAAATCTTACGATTACGAAGCAAAAGGAAGCCAGTATTGCGAACTAGATTATCAGGTACTTACTGAACTAGACGGCTACTATTTGCTTAGGGTAAACCCGTTAACTGGGCGCTCCCACCAAATTAGGGTACAGCTATCTACCATGGGCTGCCCAATTGTAGGCGATAATAAGTATGGCTATCCCCGCGGCAGCAAAAAAGGAAGCATTTGCCTACATGCCCGCCAGCTGGAGTTTATACACCCCGTTAAAAAAGAGCCTGTAAAAATCTTTGCCAAACTACCTAAAGATGGCTTTTGGGAGAAATTTGAAAAATACTAGTTAAACTTTGGCTATTTACAAGCCACTTTTTGAAACACTACCGACTTACCAAAGCTCAATTTTGAAAGATCTTTGAATTGAACTTTGCCATTCATGTCAGCAACATCTCCTGTACCTTCTAAAAGTTGGTCGCCTTTTTTCAAAAATGCTACCTGACGCACAGATTGCTGTCCCTCAGAATTAAAAGTATAAGAAGCTAACAAAGTATCTCCATGCATTTCACCTTCTATTGTACCAATGTTTTTATCCTTCTCAAACCATTTGTACTCAAGCTCTCCAGTTGATACTTTTCCTGTGGTAAGCAAGGTCAACATCGCTGTATCCTTACCTTTTATGTACGAATAACAATCTTGCGCTGTTTTAGCGCCAGCCATGCTCCTATCCGAATTTTGCTTTTCGCCTGTAACTCTGGTTTTTTGTCTGCAAGCCATTAATGATAAAAACAGCACCACAATACAAAGTGTTCTCATATAAATTCTATTTAGCTGATTCATAGAACAGTCAAATAGAAAAAATGTTTTCGATTAATTTTTACCCGCTACACGTAGTATAGCACCCGAAACCAAACTGTCGTCGTGATCCATCCGCCATATTTCTTGCCCCACGGTTGTTGCATCATTTAACCCGCCATCTTCCTTCAGCGATACAAAGCGTTTTAAATCTTTAAAGTCGGCTTCATCAGTACTCCTAATTTGAGTTTGCATATCGGTATCAACCACACCTGGCGCTATGGCCAACACTTTAACGCCTCCATCCATTTCCATTTGCTCCAGGGCAATAGTTTGCGACAACATGTTTAAAGCTGCTTTGCTACTGCAATAAGCCGACCATCCAAAATATGGCTTAAGCGCTGCACCCGATGTGATATTGATAATGGTTTTAGCACAGCTCCAATTTTTAGTGAGGTTGATAAACGAAGAACAGCAAATAAATGGCGCTACAAGGTTGAGAGAAAAAGTGGCACTTATCGTAGTAGTATCTACATTTTCCAGCCTGGCAATTTGTCCCAAAGTACCTGCGTTATTAATCAAAGTAATTTTTTCAGGGGCAGTATTACCCATTTGAGCAAAAATACTTTGAAAAGTATCAGCAATTTGATCAACTTGTGTCAAATCAAATTCAATCTGGGTAACACCTAATTTTGTTAGCTCCACATTTGCTGATCTCGCTATCGAGTAAACTGAAAATCCGTCAGCAAGATAGGCGCCTATTATCCCTTTACCAATTCCCTTACTACCCCCAGTAATGATCAAAATCTTTTTCATCTGTGCTATTTTCCTTCAAATATAGCACTTCAAATATCAACAGATCATTTATTAAGTTCCCTTCAACAACAACACATCATCATTGGCATCAATCAAATAGCCATATTCGTAGCAACAAATATATACTTTGCCTTCATCGGTTAAATGATAGTGTGTATGGTAATCAAAATCAAAGCCTTTTTTGACTAAGATTTCTCGTTTCACTTTATCAAGGCCATTATTAGACTCTTCCCGTAAGGTTTTCCTGTTTTTATTAAGGATTTGATTTATTTTCCTTACAAACTCACTATCTTCACTCTTGAGTTTGTTATTATAATTATTTCTGCACTGATCGTCACAGAATTTTTTATCTGTACGCCCTTTCAATTCGGCATGACAGTCTAAGCAAAATCGATTCATAGGTTTTTATCGGCTTATACCGTCTTAAAACTACAAAAAAATCATGTATTGGAGACAAATTATTGCCTTTACTCGTAAATAAGCGTTTATAAATGGTTATTATACGAGTACCAAACCCTATAATGCTGACATTTGTAGGACAATCATCGATAGCAAAGAAAAAATCTCCCGAAAAAGAAACTATATACCAAAAAATAAAAACACTACCAATTACCTATGATCGAAGCAGCTGCAATATTAGCAGTTGCTTTTTTTTTTGCAATATACTTTTCCCCAACCCTGCTGTCGGCGCAAAACATTGATAAAAAATATAGCATCTAACATATTTTAAAGTAAGCTGTTAACAGCATCTATACAAAAAAAGATGATTTGATTATTTAAGTTTGATAAAATATTTTAACTTTGAAAAAACCCTACTAATTGTATTTTTTACACTAAGGGTATTTCTAATTCAAAACAAATATAAAATGAGTTTAATTATTGATGTCCATGCAAGACAAATCCTCGATTCGAGAGGAAATCCAACAATTGAGGTAGAAGTGATGACTGAAAACGGCTTTATGGGCCGTGCAGCTGTTCCATCTGGAGCTAGTACTGGTCAGTACGAGGCTGTTGAATTACGTGACGGCGACAAGAAGACCTACTTAGGTAAGGGTGTTTTAAAAGCGGTTGAAAACGTAAATACTAAAATTGCACAAGCCTTGCAAGGTGTTGATGTTTTTGAACAGAATTTAATTGATCAATTAATGATTGACCTAGATGGTACCGAGAACAAAGGTAACCTAGGCGCAAATGCTATTTTGGGTGTTTCTTTAGCTGTTGCTAAAGCTGCCGCAAAAGAAAGCAGACAACCATTATACCGTTACATTGGCGGCGTAAACGCAAATACATTGCCTATCCCAATGATGAACATCATCAACGGAGGCTCTCACTCTGATGCCCCTATCGCATTTCAAGAATTTATGATTATGCCTGTTGGAGCACCTTCTTTTTCCGAAGCATTACGTTGGGGTACAGAAGTTTTCCATAATTTAAAAGCTATTTTACACGATAGAGGCTTATCAACTGCAGTAGGCGACGAAGGTGGTTTTGCACCAACTTTTGATGGCACTGAAGATGCAATTGAAACCGTACTTAAAGCCATTGAAAAAGCAGGTTACAAACCAGGTTCAGAAATTTGCTTGGCATTAGACTGCGCTTCTTCGGAGTTTTACAAAGATGGAAAATACGACTATACTAAATTTGAAGGCGCTACAGGTGTAGTTCGTTCTAGCGAAGAACAAGCTCAATATTTGGCGGATTTAACTGTAAAATATCCAATCATTTCTATTGAGGATGGTATGGACGAAAATGACTGGGATGGCTGGAAAAGCTTAACCGACAAAGTTGGAGATCGCGTTCAGTTGGTAGGTGATGATTTATTTGTAACTAACGTTAAGCGTTTACAACAAGGTATCGATACCCATACTGCAAACTCAATTTTAGTGAAAGTAAACCAAATTGGTTCATTAACTGAAACGATTAACGCGGTAAGTTTAGCGCAAACCAACGGTTATACATCGGTAATGAGCCACCGCTCAGGTGAAACTGAAGATACTACCATTGCTGATTTAGCTGTGGCATTAAATTGTGGTCAAATTAAAACTGGTTCGGCTTCACGTTCAGACAGGATTGCAAAATACAACCAATTGCTTCGTATTGAAGAGGAATTGGGTGATGCTGCAAAATTCATCGGCAAAAACTTCAAGTTTGCTAAAAAATAATAGCAACCTTTTGCTTGTAAATTAGCTTACTTAAGCTCAACCTGCCATGCAGCGTGTTAACAAGTGAATAAATACATTTGCAAAACATCCGAAGATTTAAAAACTTCGGATGTTTTTATTTTTACCCAATAACGCAGTAACATTAGATATACTTGCTGATTTTGATTTTTTAATTTTTACTTTTGAGTTAATGAAGCGATTATTAGATCTTTTCCGGAACAAATATTTTATAGCCATTGCTGCATTTAGCGTTTGGATGATGTTTTTTGATAAAAATGACATTATTGCCCAGTACGAATACAGTGTGCAGGTTAAAAAGTTGCAGCAGGAAAAAGATTTTTATGAGAAGGAAACTGCTTTAGTAAAAAAGGACCTGAAAGAGTTGGACAGTAACATGACTAGCGCAGAGAAGTTTGCCCGCGAAAAGTACTTCATGAAAAAGGAAAATGAAGATGTTTTCGTTATTGTAAAAGAAAATACAGAAAAATAGGTTTAGTATTACCACGCTGAGAAAACAAAATCGAGCTTTGTTATCCATAATGCAAAAAAACATTTCATGAGGAACCTCACTCTTGTCTTATTTGTAATCCTTTCATTTAAAGCGGTAGTTACTACAGGACAAGAACTTCCTAACCTAAAAGGTTTAAAATTAAATAGGCGTGCCGATTTCAAAAATGCGGAAAATACAGTAGCTAAAGTGACAGAGTATCTTTTCCAAACACCTATAGATACCAAAAACAAAGCAAGAAATGAAGCTGGTAAGTTTTTGGTAGACTGGATGAATGGAACGCCTGACCATGTATTTTATTTGGAAGAAAAAGAAACTTCTTACTTTAACTCCAACTCGGATTTGTTACTGATGTATATGGCGGCGTTAGCCAAGTTTTCCCTTGCACAACCTTTGGCAAAAGAGAAACAACAACAGGCTTTGGGAGCAATGAATTTAACACTCCCCTATCTTTACCAACACAGCGACAAAAAAACTTGGAGCAAAGAGCTTTGGCAGCTGTACGATGCTTCCAAAAATGGCAAGCTGAAAGAATTTCTTTATCCTTAGTACCCAAACCTTGGCAAGGTGAGCTTGTAGCGCACTACAATAATTCGCAACGTTACGATAAAAGTAATTACAATCACTTTAGCGATATCAGCCTTAAGCTCCATAGCCAAAAGGCCAAAGTAAAGTGCACCGCCGGCAATACAAGCAGTAGCATAAATCTCTTTCCTAAATATGAGGGGTATGGTATTAAGCAGCGTATCTCTGATAATACCACCAAAACAACCTGTGATGGTACCTAAAGCTACACAAATACCAGGTTCCAAGCCAAATACAATTCCCTTTTGTACACCAACTAAAGTAAACAGGCCTAAACCAAGGGAATCAAAAAGAAACAACGTAACCTTGAACTTTTTAATTTGATGTTTGAAAAACAGCGTAAGAATCGAGGTAACAAGAATCAATAAACAATAATTGACATCACGCATCCAAGCCACTGGAGTATCGCCTAATAACAAATCCCTAACGGTACCACCTCCAATAGATGTTACAAACGCAATAATTAGTACACCAAAAGGATCCAAGCGCTTTTGCACAGCTGCAAAAGTTCCCGAAATAGCAAAGGAAATAGTTCCTAGCACCTCAATAACTTCAGTGGTATTAAAATTCATCAGGCTTCGCCATTACGTTTTCTAAAAAACCATTCGATACTTAACAATGCCATAATGACGGCAAAAATCCATTTGAAGTTAATGATTTCCTCAAATCTCCTGTCTTCGTAACTAATGGTTTTAACTTGTCCGCTTTTTTCCAAGTCATCAACAATATTTAGCAATTGTGCAGGCAAATACATTTTACCATTGGTTTGCTGCGCCATTGTATTTAAAAGCTGATGATTTGCAGTAGTTTGTTGGTACTCGGTAATGATGGCGTTTACGTAAAATGCACCGTTAGCCGTGTATTTTTTATCGCCCAAGTTGGTTGATGCCACATAAGTATAGTTCCCTTGCGGTAAAGCTCCTGCATCCAATTGGTAAGCATTTCCGAATTTAGAAAACGTGAAATTATAGGTTTTACCCTGCTCGTTTTTAACCTGTACTTTAACTTCCGGCGTGTTCACCGCCTCGTAAGCATCATTGTACAACGTTGCATTAAGCACTACATTTTCGTTCTCCTCAAAAGTATTTTTATTGGCATAAACCTTAAACTTTCTTTTATCATCCTTAACGGATAAATATTGTACTGTTTTCGCAATTAACTCCGCTAACAAGGGGTAGCTATTTTCATTTTTCGCTTCCTCTAACTTCCATTTCCAAATGCCCTCACCTAATAAAAATCCAATTTTCGTCCCGCCATCTTCGGCAAAAAACAACAACGGACTTTCGGTATTTACTTTACCTATACGCTGGTTAAGCACTGACGTGTAATTTCCTTTAATCATCAAATTGGCAAAAGGCACTAGCAGGGGATCATAGGTTTCCAGCTGTTTCAAAGCTTCAGCATTTAGGCCGTAGGCTGTAAAATTGTTTTCGTAGTAAGGAAAAACTTCCTGCAAACTGCCGTTTGGCCTAGCAAAATTTAATTGAGTTTGTGTTTGATTTAGGCGCTGAATGTTGGTTTGGGCACCTACCACGAACCACATTGCTATTTTCTGCTGTTTTGCTTTGTTAATTAGCGAAGCAGCTGAATAATATACTGCAGGGAGCTGATAAAGGATCACTAAGCTATATTTGGAAAGCTCAACCTTCTCCAGTTCATCGGCTATTGCGGTGCTTACCTCGTAATGTTTATTCAGTTCAATAGCCTGTTTAAAGGTAGCTAAATCGGGGTGTGGACCAGCGGCTGCAAGTAACACTTTTTGCTTGCCATCAATTACCTCAACAAAAATGGTTTGACTATTATTTTTGGTGGTGATTTCATTTTTAACTTCAGAAACGCTCACCGTATAACGATGAATGCCCACCTTATTGGCTTTCAGCTTTACCTGAACATCTTTCACAAAACTATTGTTATTGATTTGGATGGATTGCTCCGTTAATTGCTTCCCGCTTTCAGCAACTGATAGTCTGATTTGCTCGCCCTTACTTTCAAAAGCTTGCACCTGTACATCGAAAGTAAAATCATTATCCAGGTACACGATGTTGTTGTAATTCACATTGGCTACCAAAACATCTCTTTTCGGAATGGTATCACCAAGTGCAATGGTATAAACTGGTGCTTTAATTTTGTTGAGGTCATATAACGGGTTTCCACCACGGTTAAAAATGCCATCCGTTGCCATAATTACAGCACCCACATTTCTATTCAACAGCTGGTCATTCAGTTGATCCACTAGCGCAGCTCCATTGGTCAGTTGATCTGTACCAGAAAATGCCAAGCCTTCTTTAATGCTATCACCAAAGCTGTAAGTTTTTACTTCGTATTTTTCGCCCAGCTGCTCAGCAAGTTGCTTTAAATCCTGCTGATATTTTTTAGCATCAAAGCCTGTTGGGGTAATATTTTTAACAGAAATGGAATTATCATTAGCGATGATGATGATAGGCTTTTCAGGGGTGTGCGTTACCCTTCGAACCAAAGGCGCAAACAACAAAAAAGCCAAAATAGCAACGGCCAATGCTCTAAATACGGCTAGTGCACTTCGTACCGTTTTTACTAGATTTTTGTTAGTGCCATATAACAACCAAGCATAGCCGATGCCTAATGCTAGGCAGGCAATAAAAATCAGCAAGGTGGCAAACGAGATAAAGTTGGTCATACGCTAATTGTAAAGATGCTACATTTAAGTTGAAAGTGAAAAGTAAAAATTGAAAAGAGCAATGTGCATAGCCATATGGAAGGATTTGGAAACAAATTGTAACTTGCGGATAAAACAATCTTTATGAAATTTCTATTTGCAGCGTTGATGATTTTTATGAGTATTTCTACCAAAGCACAACAGCCATTTAAACTCCAACAGTTACAGTTTGAACGTGTTAAATTGGCTTATGATTTAAAGTGGACAAGCTTACAGAAAGAGTTGCAGCAGGCAGGTTTTAAGGAAAACTTTGAGCTGTTAATCACGGCCTATAAAGCAGAGGGAAAGCTAGAGATATGGATAAAAAATAAGGACAAACAGAAGTTCAGTTTATTTAAAACCTACGATTTTTGTGCTCACTCTGGTAAACTTGGACCTAAAGTGATAGAGGGTGATTTACAAACGCCAGAAGGTTTCTACAAGATCAATGTTTTTAACCCCATGAGCAGCTACCATTTGTCTTTAGGGGTTGATTACCCGAATGAAGTTGATAAAGTTAGAACAGGAAAGGATCGTAAAACCGGTGGAGACATCTATATTCACGGAGATTGCGTGACGGTTGGCTGTATTCCGCTAACTGATGATAAGATTAGAGAGGTTTACGTTTTGGCGGTGGAAGCTAAAAATAGCGGTCAGTTAGAGATTCCTGTGTATATTTTTCCGTTTAGGATGACTAAAGTGAATTTTGAAAGCTATGCTAAAGAGTATCCGCAACATATTGCTTTTTGGAACACCTTGCAGCCGGGGTTTCATTATTTTGAGAAGAATAAAAAAATGGCGAGGGTTATGCAGGCTGGCGGGAAGTATCTGATAAAGTAGTTATTAAACGTCGTTTGCGAACAGCAAATTTTCTATGCGTTTCGTCATGCTGTCCCGAATGTTCGGGATCAGCATCAGCTCCATCAGTAGCTTTTCTCGCTCTTCCAGATTTGCAATCTGGAAGCCGCATCCAAGGATTTGTAATCCTTTATGGAAAATGTCAACGTGGATTACAAATCCACTGATAGGACTTCGCGATTACAAATCACGAAGAGCAAAGAAGAATAAAAAAATGGCGAAAGTTATGCAGGCTGGCGGGAAGTAATTGACAAAGTAGTTATTAAACGTCGTTTGCAAGGCACCGCCTGCTCCGATAGTTGGGAGAAGAAATATTAAAGTGCTAGTAGGATTGCTTACAAGAGTTGTGGGATTGCTTCGTACCTCGCAATGACGAACTGCTCTTCCACAGCGCTCTTCCAGATTTGCAATCTGGAAGCCGTATCCAAGGATTTATAATCCTTTATGGAAGAATGGCAACGTGGATTAAAAATCCACCGATAGGACTTCGCGATTACAAATCAAGAAGAGCAAAGAAGAATAAAAAAATGGCGAAGGTTATGCAGGCTGGCGGTTAGTAATTGATAAAGTAGTTATTAAACGTCGTTTGCAAGGCACCGCCTGCTCCGATAGTTGGGAGAAGAAATATTAAAGTGCTAGTAGGATTGCTTACAAGAGTTGTGGGATTGCTTCGTACCTCGCAATGACGAACTGCTCTTCCACAGCGCTCTTCCAGATTTGCAATCTGGAAGCCGTATCCAAGGATTTATAATCCTTTATGGAAGAATGGCAACGTGGATTAAAAATCCACCGATAGGACTTCGCGATTACAAATCA
>NZ_QMHP01000004.1:322063-333887 GCF_003313335.1 Pedobacter zeaxanthinifaciens | reverse complement strand
ATGGCAACGTGGATTAAAAATCCACCGATAGGACTTCGCGATTACAAATCACGAAGAGCAAAGTTGTGGGATTGCTTTTCCGAACTATCGGAACAGGCGGTACCTCGCAATGACGACCGAATTTATGCCTCTTCTCCCAGATTTACAATTGCGAACAGCAAAAATTTTCCTATGCGTTTCGTCATGCTGTCCCGAATGTTCGGGATCAGCATCAGCTCCATCAGTAGTTTGGGTTTGAGGTTTTGTAACAGAAGCCGCTGTTAAATAAGCCCGATTGAAATGAAAACAAATTCTTCCCGATTATCTTCGGGATAAAAGAATTTGTTGTAATGGAAAGCGGGGCTACAGGAGCTAAGCACTATTGGCTTTCTCTTTCAAAAAACAAAAAAGGTGCAAAGTCTAAACCTTACACCTTTTCCCTAATTACTTATAGCTCTCTTACAGCATACCACCACAAACTGAAAGTGTTTGTCCGGTAACGTAAGCACTCATATCCGAAGCTAAGAAAACGCAAACATTTGCAATGTCTTCAGTTTCGCCAGCACGTTTCAATGGAATATCTTTTTCCCAACCAGCCACTACTGCAGGATCCAATACATCGGTCATTTCAGTTTTGATAAACCCTGGAGCAACCACATTAGCACGGATATTACGTGAGCCTAACTCTTTAGCAACTGATTTGGTGAAACCGATAATTCCTGCTTTTGAAGCTGCATAGTTTGCTTGTCCGGCATTACCTTGCACACCAACTACCGAGCTCATGTTAATGAAAACACCTTTACGAGCTTTCATCATCACTTTTGACGCCGCTTTGGTTACGTTAAATATCGATTTAAGGTTCACGTTAATCACGTCGTCCCAGTTCTCTTCGCTCATACGCATTAACAAGCCGTCTTTAGTAATTCCAGCATTGTTCACTACAATATCTAAAGCTCCAAAATCGGCAACAATATCATTAATCAACTGCTCTGCCTCATCAAATTTAGAAGCATCAGAACGGTAACCTTTTACCTTAGTGCCAAATGCCTGTAGCTCTTGCTCAAGCGCTTGTCCTTTTTCTACCGAAGATAGATAAGTGAAAGCCACATTAGCACCCTGTTTTGCAAACTCCTCGGCAATTTTTCTGCCTATGCCTTTTGATGCACCTGTTACCAGTGCTGTTTTTCCTTCTAATAATTTCATTTAGAAATGTTGTAAAGTTGAAATATTTTAATGTTGTAAAGTTAACAAATTGTTCAATTGTTGTATAGCAAACTGAAAACCGTTAACTACCTACTAAACCGCTGGCTCCTGCTGACTTAAACAATGAAAACTGCCTAATCCCCAGATGATATCCACTGAATCTATGCCCACTACGGGCCTATCAGGAAATGCCTTTTGGATAATTTCCAGAGCAACCTTATCGTTCACATCCCTAAAGGTAGGGACAATTACCGCAGCATTTGCAATGTAAAAGTTGGCATAAGACGCAGGCAACCTTGTATCTTCATAAATTACTGGCGAAGGCATCGGTAACTCAATAATGTTGAGCTTTCTACCATCCAACAGCGTCATGTGCTTTAATCGCTCTAAATTTTCTTTTAACAGGATATAGTTTTCATCCAAGGGATTACTTTCTACAACGGTTAATACGGTATCTTCGTTCACAAAGCGAGTGATATCATCGATATGCCCATCGGTATCGTCACCAACAATACCATCTCCTACCCACAAAATTTGCTCGGCACCGTAAAATTCCTTCAAATAGGTTTCTATCTGCTCTTTGTTTAAATGCGGATTTCTGTTCTCGTTAAGCAAGCAGGCTTCGCTAGTTAAAATAGTGCCAGCACCGTTAAATTCTACCGAACCGCCTTCCATCACAATATCGGGAGTAAATAATGGCAAGTTAAAATGCTTAGCTATTTTAGTTGGCACTACGTCGTCCAAATCATACGGTGGATACTTATCACCCCAAGCGTTGTAGCCCCAATCTACCACCGCTTTTTCACTGCCTTTAACTACAAAGGCAGGTCCGTGGTCGCGGCACCAAGCATCATTAGTTTCATTGAAGTAAAACTCAATCTGGCTCAAATCGGCACCTACCTTTTCTAATTCGGCAATAGCAAACGCTTTCATTGCCTCATCTTTAACGTTGATGCACACTTTCTCACCAGTAGCCACTATTTTGATGAACTCACAGTAAGGTTGGTAAATAGTTTCAATTTTTCCCGGCCAAGAAGCCTCCTTATGCGGCCAACTTAACCAAGTGGCTTCATGTTTAACCCATTCTGCTGGGAATTGATATCCGTGCTTTTTTGGTGAATTATTAAACTCTGGTTGCTCAGAAGGTTTTATTACTTTGATTGACATTGTGTTTAAATAGATCCTTCGACGGGCTCAGGATGACAATTTTGAATGGAACTGATTATCTCTTTCGGACTTCCGGACTTACTGACTTCCCGACTAAAACCTAATCCCCATCAATATATCTCTTCGTAATTGGCTGGTAAGAATCAATTCTTCTATCTCTTAAAAATGGCCAGTGTTTGCGGATATAATCGCTCTGTTTCAAATCAATATCTACCACTTCAGTTTCCTCCTCCTCATGCGAAGCTAGGTACAACAACTTGCCTTGGGCATTGGTAGCAAAACTTCCGCCCCAAAATTTCATTCGTCCTTCCTGCTCAAAACCCACACGATTGACGCTAATTACCGGTAAACCATTGGCAACCGAGTGCGAACGCTGGATAGTTTGCCAAGCATTGTACTGATCTTTGTTGGTTTCCTCATCTTGCGTAGTGTCCCAACCAATTGCAGTTGGATAAAACATAATTTCAGCACCCATTAAAGCCGTAATACGCGATGCCTCAGGATACCACTGATCCCAGCAAATTAAAATTCCGATTTTAGCAAATTTGGTTTGAAAAACCTTGTAGCCCAAATCGCCGGGAGTAAAATAAAACTTCTCGTAGTAAGCAGGATCATCCGGAATATGCATCTTACGATACTTGCCCAAGTAGCTACCATCAGCATCCAAAACGGCCGTAGTGTTATGGTACAAGCCTTCAGCACGTTTTTCAAATAGCGATGCTACAATTACCACACCCAGTTCCTTTGCTACTACCTGCAAAGCATCCGTTGATGGTCCCGGAATAGCCTCTGCCAAGTCGAAATTATCGTAATCTTCAACGTCACAAAAATATAAAGACGTAAAAAGCTCTTGCAAACATACAATTTGAGCACCTTTTGCGGCAGCCTCACGTACTTTAACAATCGCTTTTTCTAAATTTTCCTGTTTATTAGCGGTACAACTCATCTGCACCAAACCTACTTTTACTTTGCTCATATCTTGAAAAATGATTGAATGAGTGAATAAATCAATGACTGAATGGTGCAACGCTGCTATCCAACAATCAAAATTCTATCATTCAAAATTTAGAGTGCAAAGTTAGGCAAAAAGGCCGATATTTTTTAGAAAAGCAAAGCCTGTGCGTAGCAGTCCCGAAAGCCGGGCTTTACGCTACAATCTTTTTGTTTAGCCAACCTGTCATTCCGAGGAACGAGGAATCTGTTTCTGAGATGCATAAACTAACAGGTCCTTCTCCCGAAACTTCGGGATCAGGATCACAAGAAAAACAAAAAGTATTTCCGCTGCAATCCCGTTTATTACACAACGGCTCTACTACAATACTCTTCTCAACTGAAGCGTAACGAAATGAAGAATTAAAAATCAACGAAGTTAGCTATTCTGGCTAAATGAAAATTTTTGTGGAAATCTACGTAGGCTTCCATCTTCATTACATGAAAAACTATACGTTACAGTTTCTAGCAAGTATTGCCCTGTCTGTTGCAGTGTTCTCAATAAATATTTTGTATTTTTCTTATTACCACTCAAGCTATAAAGCCGTTGATGTCGCTTACCTTAACGAGGAAGTAAATAAAGAGTTTAATATTAAAAAGACAGTTGTTTCTTTTAGAAAATATAAAGAATTGCACCTCACAAATCTCCATATTTCTGAAACTAATCTGGTCTGGTTTAAACTCCAAACACTTTCAAAATCCAAGGATACCATTAATGGATATTATATCAATTTTAAAAACAATACACTGTACCAATCATTTGTTGAAGCAATAGATTTGTGTGCTCAAAATAATTTGGATTATTTATTAGAGTACAATAGAATTTGGATATTCCATGTTCAAACAAAGCAAAGAATTGGGGAACCGCCTTTTTGCGCCACTAATTTGCAACGTTAAACTAAACCTCTGCCCCTGTTTTAGCAAATTTATTCCTATACTCAATTGGGGTAAGGCCGGTAATTTTTTTAAAGATATCCCTAAATGCTTTCGTATCGGTATAGCCAACTTCAAACATAATTTCCGAAACGTTTTTTCTCGATGCTTCAAAATGAAGTTTCGCCGCTTCTATGCGCACCCGCTGAATGTATTCGATAGGCGTGTTATTAGTAGCCTGTTTAAATCTGCGCTCAAAAGTTCTTCTACCTGTATTAATTAAAGCAGCTAAGGTTTCAATCGTAATTTTATCCTCGTAGTGTTTTTCAATGTAATCCTGCACCTTTTGAATATCCTTATCGGCGTGGTTGCGCTGCCCTCTAAATATGGCAAACTGCGATTGGCTATCCCTTCCAATATCCAAGGCAAAGTACTTGGCAATCATTACCGCTATTTCCCTATCAGCAAATTTCTCAATCAGGTACAAAATCAAGTTCCACAAACTGCTGGCGCCACCGCTACTGTAAATGTTATCATGTTCAGTAATAATTGCGCCATCCTCTACTTCTACGTTAGGGTATCTTTCCCTAAACTCGCTAATGTGCGCCCAATGTGTAGAACATTTTCGCCCATCTAACAAGCCCGTTTCGGCAAGTAAAAAAGCACCTATACACAAGCTGGCCAAACTAGCACCCTTTTGATGTAATTGCTTAAAGTGAGGAATTGCAGCTGCATTGGCAATAATCCCGTTGGTGGTGCTACCAAATGTTGGAGGTATAAAAAGTAAATCCGTTTCGGTTACGTCCTTTAGAAGCCTGTCCGTTTTAACAGTATACTCGCCATTATTTGCCGGCACATATTCATTTAAGCCAACATATTCCACATCGAAAATGGCCTGCCTACCAAACGCGGTTAAAAACTCATTGGCTGTATTAAAACTTCTAAATGGAGGCGTAATGGCCTCAATAACGCCATATTCAGGCACAAAAACCGAAATCTTCATTTTATTTGATTTTTATAAAGCTATAAAGAAACTTGTTAAACTCAAGCAATTAAGTTCAATTAACCGATGGAATTTCAGATAGCATACTCAAGATTGTGCACCCAAATTCGCCTGTCACAATCAGCCCTTAATTTGTCGCTTTTACAACCGCCACTTCATTTGCTACACCCGTAACTTTGGTTTATCAAAACAATTAGAAACTAAGAAACAAATCGTATGTCACAACAAAAAATTACTGTAGAAGCTAGCGCAAAAGCACCAGTTGCAAAAGTTTGGGAAGTATGGAATGACCCAAAGCACATCACTCAATGGAATTCGGCCGATCCAAGTTGGCATACCCCAAGCAGCGAAAACAATCTCACTGTCGGCGGAAAATTTAAGCACCGCATGGAAGCAAAAGACGGCAGCTTTGGTTTCGATTTTGAAGGAACCTATGATGTGGTGGAGCCGCTAAAGGAAATTACCTACACCATGGGCGATGATAGACAAGCAACCACTTTATTTGAAGAAAAAGATGGACAAACACACATCGCTACCACTTTTGATGCAGAAAGCATTAACGATATTGAAATGCAACGCAACGGTTGGCAAGCCATTTTGAACAATTTCGTCAATTATGTTGAAACTCATTAAAAGCATTTAAAGATGAAAAGGAATAAAATTATTTTTTGGATAGCTACGGTTATCCTGATCATTTGGGAAGGTATCATGCCATTAGCAACTTTAATTTTTTCGCCGCATTACGCCACGGCGGGCACCAGGCCACTAGGCTATCCTGATTATTTCGCCTATGCCTTAATTATTTGCAAGGTTTTAGGAGTAACTGCCATAGCTTATACAAAAACACCCGCTAAATTGAAAGAATGGGCCTATGCTGGTTTAACGTTCAACTTGATATTCGCTTTTATAAGCCATGCTTGCGTAGATAAAAATGTGGGTTTTATGTTACTTCCATTAATTATTCTTGGGATTCTGGCAGCATCTTACATCTACCAGCCAAAGCAAAACAGCAACACCTCATATTAAACAGGTTATTTATTAAAATTTAACATAATGGCAACTAATTCGGTTGAGTTACACAGGGTAATTAAAGCAAGTCCAGAAAAAGTATTTAAGGCGTTTGCAGATCCAATAGCAAATGCAGCTTGGCTACCGCCGTATGGTTTTGTATGCACCGTACAACAAATGGATTTTAAAGTTGGTGGAAAGTTTAAGATGACCTTTATCAACTTTGGTACGGGCAATGGGCATTCCTTTGGAGGCGAATATTTGGAGATCAAAACAAATGAACTGGTTAAATATACCGACAGATTTGATGACCCCAATTTACCGGGCGAAATTACAACTACGGTACGGCTGAGGAAAGTGATGTGCGGTACTGAACTCAAAGTAAAGCAAGAAGGCATTCCGGAAGCAATACCTGCGGAGATGTGCTATTTAGGCTGGCAGGAATCTCTTGAAAAACTGGTAAAATTAGTAGAGCCTGAAATTCCTGATGCATAGTTACCTGATGGAAAACCGTCCCCTTAAAGTAGTTAGTGCCATTTTCATTACCTTTTCGGGTAATTGTGAACAAGCGCTCAAATTTTACCAAACCTGCTTTGGGGGATCACTAAAATTTGACATACTAGATTACCAACTCCCGGGTTTCAGCAGAAAACCTGTAGTTAATGGCTACTTAAATGCTGAAAAAATAGCCATTTGCGGCTCGGATTTAGCACATGATGAAGGCTTAAAAATAGGGAACAACATGGCAGTTTACTTACAGTGCAGCCACATTGACGAGCGAAATGCATTGGTAAAAAAATTAGAACTTGGAAAAACCAATCGTTTTACGCCGCCCATTGAAGAACCAAGGCTGATTGAAATTACTGATGCGTTTGGTGTACGATGGGTGTTGGGATTGAGTTGACTATTGCTTAGCTACGATATCATTCATAATCAACTCGGCATGCACTCTTGAATTTTCGATGAACCACTTGTGGGTGTCCATACCGCCGCAAACCACACCTGCTAAATATAAGCCTGCAATGTTGGTTTCCATGGTTTCCGGGTTATAGCTAGGCGTTTGTTTTTCATCTAAAACAATACCTAATTGCTCCAAAAACTTGAAATTAGGCTGATAGCCCGTCATGGCCGCTACAAAATCATTCGCTATTTCTATATCGCCATTTGGTGTTGAAATAATTGCTGAATGTGGCTTAACCTCTTTCAAACAACAATTAAAATAAGCTTTGATAGCTCCTTCTTTAATGCGATTTTCAATATCTGGACGTACCCAATATTTCACATTCGGCCCCATTTCATCACCACGAATTACCATGGTTACTTGCGCTCCTTTACGGTAGGTTTCCAAGGCTACATCAACCGATGAATTATTTGCACCAACTACCAAAACCTTACTGAACGCGTAATAATGCGGATCTTTGTAGTAATGAATTACTTTTGGCAAATCTTCGCCGGGTATATGCATCAAATTTGGAATATCGTAAAAACCTGTAGCTACAATTACCTTTTCAGCGTTATAAGTAGCTTTAGAAGTAACTACCTGAAACGATGATGCATTTTTTTGGCAGCTCACTACTTCTTCAAACAAATGTACATTGAGCTGAAATTTTTCTGTTACGCGGCGGTAATATTCTAAAGCTTCGTTACGGTTAGGTTTAGGGTTGATACTCACAAAAGGGACATTGCCAATTTCCAAACGCTCAGAAGTGGAGAAAAAAGTCATGAAGACTGGGTAATTGTAAAGGCTGTTCACCAAGGTACCTTTGTCAATAATAACATAACTTTTGCCCGCTTTTTGAGCCGCTATGCCACAGGCCAAACCTATTGGACCAGCACCGATAATTAAAACATCGAACTGTTGTTTTGCTGTTGCCATGTTTTAGTTGCTTTAAAAAATAAACCCGATTGAAGTGGATCCCGATTTTTCATCGGGAGAAACATAAAGCGGGACTGCCACTACCGAAAAGACACTGACATTCGTTTCCAAATCATTTTGACGGCTTTTTTCTTAAGCTTTCGCCAACTTGCTAGGGCAAACGAAATCTGTACGTTTTAAGCCTGTGTTTTTGATTGCTCCATAACCTCCAGCCACGTCAATTACCTGATCAATGCCACGAGCTTTTAAGATAGATGCCGCAATCATGGAGCGGTAACCGCCAGCGCAATGCAAATAATAAGTTTGATTGGCATCCAGTTCCTGTGTCCATTCGTTGATATAATCCAGTGGCCTAGGAAGCGTAAACTCCAAGTGCTCAGCTTCATACTCGCCTGGTTTGCGCACATCCAAAGCAGCAATATTTGGATTTTGCTGATAGTTATTTTCAAATTCGGCAGCACTAATGGAAGTGATTTGATCCACTTGCTTACCTGCAGCCTGCCATGCATTGATGCCACCTTCTAAAAATCCGATGGTGTGATCATACCCTACCCTTGCTAAGCGTGTAATGGTTTCCTCAGCCTTACCTTCGTCGGTAACTAATAAAATATTTTGCTTTAAATCAGGGATTAACGCTCCTACCCAAGGTGCAAATTGACCATTTAATCCAATATTTATCGCGTTTGGAATAAAAGCATTTGCAAAAACTTGCGGATCACGGGTATCTAAAATCAAAGCATCAGATTCATTCGCTAAATCTTCAAAAGCTTGAGGTGCCAAAGGTTGTAAGCCTTTTTCAAAAACCTCGTCGATACTTTCGTAACCGCCTTTATTCATGGCTGCATTTTTAGCGAAATATTGAGGCGGTGGTAAAATACCATCCGTAACTTCTTTAATGAATTGCTCCTTGGTTTCAGCTTTTAGGGCGTAGTTAACCTGCTTTTGGCGACCCAAAGTATCGAAAGTTTCTTTGCTCATGTTTTTGCCACAAGCAGAACCTGCACCGTGACCAGGATAAACGATGACCTCATCAGCCAAAGGCTTAATCTTTTCGTTCAACGAATCGTAAAGCAAACCAGCTAAATCATTCATGGTAAGTGTACCTTTTTGTGCTAAATCTGGTCGGCCAACATCGCCAATAAACAAGGTATCGCCAGTAAAAACGCAATAGTCTTTTCCGTTTGCATCAGTTAACAAATAACAGGTTGACTCCAAAGTGTGGCCTGGGGTATGTAGCGTGGTGATGGTTAAATCGCCAATTTTAAATTGCTCGCCATCGGCAGCAATATGCGCTTGGAATGCTGTTGTTGCAGTGGGGCCATATACAATTTTTGCCCCTGTTTTTTCTGCTAAATCAACATGCCCCGAAACAAAATCGGCATGAAAATGAGTTTCGAAAATGTACTTGATTTTTGCACCATTTTTATCTGCTTTAGCGAGATATGGACCTACTTCGCGTAGTGGATCAATGATTGCCGCTTCGCCATTACTTTCAATGTAGTAGGCTGCCTCGGCCAAACATCCGGTATATATTTGTTCTATCTTCATTTTCTTACTCGATAAGTTGGAGATTGCCCTCCATGCAACAAAGTTAGCATTAAAGACCTGTTTACGGAATGATGACGGTCATAATTGCAGAAGTTTTACTTTATGACCTGTAAAAGAGCTTAGTGGGAAAGTACGAAGTTAACGAAACCACATAGGGCGAAAAAAAAAGAAAAACCAAAGGTCCAAAGGACTAGTTTGTGAGCTCCCCTGCTATTGGCGTTTCCATTTGCATTCTAATTTCTTCGGTGCTTAAGTTAGCTCCTAGCAAATACATAAATTTGGTTACTGCAGTTTCAAAAGTCATATCATAACCGCTAATTACGCCCATTTTTTTAAGTTCGCTGCTGGTTTCGTACATCCCCAATTGTACTGATCCTCTTTTGCATTGAGAGATATCAACAATGTGTTTGCCATTTTCTATGGCTTCGCCAAGGGCATCAGTAAACCATTTAGCGGTAGTAGCATTACCTGAGCCAAAAGTTTCCAACACAATTGCTTTTACTTTTGAGCGGGTAACGGCGTAAACCACTTCCTCGGTCATGCCGGGATAGATTTTTAACACCCCGATATTAGCGTCAAATTCAGTTTGGATGTAAAATGCTTCGGTAGGTACAGGTAATATTTCTTTGTGGAAGAAGGTGAGCTGCACCCCGGCTTCGGCCAAAATTGGATAATTTGGTGAACGGAAAGCTTCGAATTTTTCGGTATTGTATTTTAGGGAACGATTTCCTCGGAACAGTTGATTATCGAAATAGATACACACTTCGGGCACCACAGCCTTACCCTCACTTTTGGTAGCAGCAATTTCTAGGGCGGTAATTAGGTTCTCCTTGGCGTCAGTTCTTATTTCGCCAATTGGCAGCTGCGAACCTGTAAGTATGACCGGCTTAGCCAAATTTTTAAGCATGAAACTTAAGGCAGATGCAGTGAAGGACATGGTATCTGAGCCATGCAGGATAACAAATCCATCAAACTCTTCATAGTTGCTTTCAATTAATTCTGCCAGCACTTTCCATTGCTCAGGATGCATGTTAGAAGAATCGATAATTGGACTGAATGAATGCACCGAAAGTTGATAATCTAGACGTGCAAGTTCGGGCACATTATCTTTTATCTGTTCAAAATCAAAAGGAATCAAGAAACCAGTCTTAGCATCGTTAACCATGCCAATGGTGCCTCCGGTGTAGATAATAAGTATCTTGGTCATTAAAAAGTACAGCTGTAGGTTGTAACTGCAAATTAAGCAACATTTAGTCAGCTTTTTTAAAATATTACAAGTTTTATCAAACAGTTAACTATTTGCCTGATAGATTAAAAAAAGCATAAACGAAGGTTGTTTTGAGTTGAATTAACGTAATTTTAAAGTTTATAATTATTTTGCCTTTTTTGTTGCCTAAGGATAGAAACGCTTTATCAAAATGCTGCAAACTCTATAGTAAATTTAACCGCAAAGAAAAATAAGTGATCCGCTGAGCACGCTAAGATCCAGTTCAAGAAATAAACGCCCAGAAAGATTTTGCCGAACTTTGCGAAAATCTCCAAAACTTTGCGATAAAACATAACCGAAAAGAAAAATAAGTAATCCGCTAAGCACGCCAGGATCCAGTTCAAGAAATAAACGCCCAGAAAGACTTTGCCGAACTTTGCGAAAAACTCCAAAACTTTGCGATAAAACTTAAACGCAAAGAAAAATAAGAAATCCGCTGAGCACGCTAAGATCCAATTCAAGAAATAAACTCCCAGAAAGACTTTGCCGAACTTTGCGAAAAACTTCAAAAACTTTGCGTCAAAATTTAAACGCAAAGAAAAATAAGAGACCCGCTGAGCACGCTAAGATCCAGTTCAAGAAACAAACTCCCAGAAAGACTTTGCAGAACTTTGCGAAAAACTCCAAAAACTTTGCGTCAAAATTTAAACGCAAAGAAAAATAAGAGATCCGCTAAGTACGCTAAGATCCAGTTCAAGAAATAAACGCCCAGAAAGACTTTGCCGAACTTTGCGAAAAACTCCAAAACTTTGCGATAAAACATAACCGCAAAGAAAAATAAGCGATCCGCTGAGCACGGCAGGATCCAGTTCAAGAAATAAACGCCCAGAAAGACTTTGCCGAACTTTGCGATAAAACTCCAAAAACTTTGCGTCAAAATTTAAACGCAAAGAAAAATAAGAGATCCGCT
>NZ_QMHP01000004.1:271803-322052 GCF_003313335.1 Pedobacter zeaxanthinifaciens | reverse complement strand
GATCCAGTTCAAGAAATAAACGCCCAGAAAGACTTTGCCGAACTTTGCGAAAAACTCCAAAACTTTGCGGTGAAACTTAAACGCAAATAAAAAGAGAAACGTAAAGATTTTATTGGAAAATTTTTAGAGCCTATTCACAACTCTCTTTAAACCATCTTTCAACAAAATCGAATTAAAGTTCATCAAAAGTCCCAGTTTAAACTTCCCAAGCCTAAGATAAGTGAGCGTTTGAGCCAAATGCAGATCCGTTAACCTTTCAACGCATTTAAGCTCTAAAACTAACTTATTCTCAACTAGGAGATCTATTCTATAACCACAATCCAACTTTTTTCCTTCAAATTCTAAAGGCATTGGTTTTTCTTTCTCAACGTAAAAACCCTCGTTTCGAATTTTATAAAATAGACACTCTTTGTATGCATTTTCTAATAGCCCCGGACCTAAAGCAGAATGGACATCAATAGCCATTCCAATCACTACACTCGACAACTCGTTTTCTCCCATATTATTTCATAGTTAGATAAGTAAACTTAAACATTTAACCAACCCTGTCAAATATTTAGTGAGATCATCTCTAAGAAAAGTAAAGATTTGCAAGTGCAAACGGAGGTCCGGTCGTTTAAAAAATCCAAATAACCACTGAGATTTTTAAAGTCACCGATATGAGCAACTAAACTCCAAAGATCTTCCTTGAATTTTCCGTAGTCACATCCGCTACTTCTTCGATATCCAATACATAAATGTCAGCTACCTTTTGAGCAACATGCACCAAATAACTACTTTCGTTTGGCTTGCCTCTAAACGGTACGGGAGCTAAGTAAGGAGAATCCGTTTCTAAAACAAGGTGCTCCAACGGAATTTCGGCTAATACCGCATCCAAGCCTGCCTTTTTATAGGTCACTACACCGCCAATGCCCAAATAAAAACCCAAATCAATTGCTCTTTTAGCCTGCTCTACATTTCCAGTAAAGCAATGGAAAATTCCTCTCATGCGCTCATGATGAGTTTCTTCCAACACCTCAAACACCTCATCAAAAGCTTCGCGGCAGTGTATTACAAAAGGTAAATCTAAATTTTTAGCCCACGCGATTTGTTGCTTAAATGCATCTTGCTGGATGCCCAAAGTAGTTTTATCCCAATATAAATCAATACCGATTTCACCTATTGCATAAATCTTTCTATTGGAAATGCTAGCATAAATTTGTTGGAGTGACTCATGGTAATCTTCTTTAACATCACAAGGATGTAGACCAGCCATGGCAAAGCAATTTTCCGGATACGCACTTACCATCTCGTCTATCATGGCAATTGAAGCCACATCAACATTAGGCAAGAAAAGGCGCTCAACACCCGCATCAAAACAACGCTGCATTTGTTCTGCTCTTTTTTGTAAATCTTTCTCGTAATATTGGTGAGTATGGGTATCGGTAAGTAACATGTTGCAAAGGTAAGCGTTCAAAAGTTTAATTGACTATCACAACAACTTTTGAGCAAAAAAAAGCCATCCGCTTAGCGAATGGCTTTAATAATTTTTAACTATGGATTAATGATTGTGACCATCATTTGCTGAGTGTCCTGCAGTTGGAGCAACTGGAGTTGCTGGAGCTACAGCACCTGCTTTTGGTTTAATCACATCTAAAACCTCAATTTCAAATACTAACGGGCTATATGGTGCAATTGGGCCACCACCTTGCTCACCGTAACCTAATTTAGAAGGAATAATTGCAGTGATTTTGCCACCTTTACCTACTAACTTAAGTGCCTCTGTAAAGCCTGGTACTGTGCTTCCAACAGGCATCTTCACTGGAGTGTAAGGACGGCCTGGCTGGTTCATTTTAGCCTCTTTAGCAGCAGATTCAACGTTAGTATCGAAAATTTTATATTTTTTATCTTCTCCTTTTTTAGTGAATCTACCGATATAATTTACAGATACTGTGTCGCCATCAACTGGTTTAGCGCCACTACCGGGAGCTGTAATGATATACTGTAAACCACTTGGCGAAGTTTGTACTTTCAAGTTGTTATCTTCAATGTAAGCTTTGATTTTCGCAGGCTCAGCAGTTTTTTTCTTGTCCATATCAGCTTTGTAATCTGCTTGGAAGAAATCTGAAGCACGCTTTTGGAAAGTAGAATCAGCCTCTTTAGGACCTTTTTTGAATACTTTTTCTACTTTAACAATTAGAGAAACAAATTTGTCGTTTTTGAACAAATCCGGTTTAGGCTGCTTTGAATAAAACGCCATCGAATCAAGGTTGATTTTGAAAGTTACGCTATCACCTTCACCAACCAATGTAAGCGCATCCATCAAATCGCCAGGAAACTGCTTTTTACCTACAGGCATTACTTGAGCCTGTTCAAAATCATAAGTACTACCCAATAAAGAGTCTTTCTCGGTTTTTTGAGTGATGTTTAATTTCACAACGTCACCTTCTTTAATTTTGTCTTTACCGCCTGATTTATGAACTTTGTATAATAAACCACCTGGACCTTTTTTCTCTGTATTACAAGCAGCTAAACCTAAGGCAGCCGCAAACAGAATTACTAAACTTTTTTTCATCTATTTGTTAATTGTCTTTTTAATTTTTAATGAAGGCTTATGCGCTTCATGATGTAATGCAATTTTAAAATTATGCTTTTAAAGCCCGCTAAGTTAATGAGCTTTCTGTTTATTTTATTATTTTGTTAATTAAAATTTTAACTATTGCAATAACTGTGTCTTATATTCGGGCAGTATGGCCTTAAAATCGGCTAAAGTTTCCACTAAACTTTTATCGGATGCGCCGCCAGCTGCGTTTCTGTGCCCGCCGCCCTGGAAATATTTTTTGCAGATTTCATTAGCCGGAAAATCGCCGGTAGAGCGCAAAGATAACTTCACCCTATCTGTACGTTCGATGATAAAGGCAGCAAGCTTGATGCCGTTGATAGATAATGCGTAATTCACAATCCCTTCAGTATCGCCGGTTATAATTTGATAGCGCTCTAATTCCTCTTTGGTGGCACTGATAATCGCCGTGTTATACTCACGAAGTATTTCCAACTTATTAGATAAGCAGTACCCCAAAAATTTCAACCTATTTTCAGATACATTATCGTAAACCAGTTGGTGAATGCGCCAATGTTCAGCACCTAAGTCAATCAAATCAGCCCCGATACGATAAACTGCAGAAGTAGCTGACGGGAAACGGAATGATCCCGAATCGGTCATAATACCAGTGTATAAACAAGTAGCTACATCTTTATTGACCTTTTCTGGTTCTTCCATTACATTTACAATAAAATCGTAAACCAACTGGGCCGCAGCACAGGCATTGATGTCCCAATGGCGATAATCATCAAAATCCTCAGGCTCCAAGTGATGGTCAATCATCAATTTAATAGCCGATGTTTTTCTGATGTGCTCGCCCAACTCATTGATACGACTTAGCGTATTGAAATCTAAACAAAAAATTAATGCCGCTTCGTTTACTAAGTTAACCGATCTTTCTTCCTGTTCGGTGTATACAATTACATCGGAGTTATTAGGCAACCAATGTAAAAACTCTGGATAATCGGTTGGTGTAATTAAACTAACGTGATGACCTTTTTGAATAAGATAAGCATATAAACCTAATGACGAGCCCATTGCATCACCATCTGGCTTATGGTGCGTAGTGATTACAATTTGCTGAGGCGTAGAAAGTAACTTTTTTAATTCTGGTACAGATATCATAATATTATTAAGTGGCGAAGTTAACGATTTATTGTTTAACTGTTGATTGGCTTAATTGTTTAAGGGATTAGGGATTAGGGATTAGGGATTAGGGATTAGGGATTAGGGATTAGGGAGGAACTGCTTTCCAACTTTATTGTTTTAGCAAATCTCAAAATTTTACTAACTTGATTGTCCAATTTCGTCCCGACTTCCCGACTTCCCGACTTCCCGACTTCCCGACTTCCCGACTTCCGACTTTCAAATTAAAACCGTACTTTTGCAAAAATTTTATAAGAATGAGCACAAATAGAACTTTTACTATGATCAAGCCTGATGCCGTTGCTAACGGACATATTGGTTCAATCATAAACGATATCACTAACGCTGGTTTCAAAATCATTGCATTAAAATACACTAAACTTAGCGCTGAAAAAGCTGGCGAGTTTTATGCAGTACACAAAGAACGTCCTTTTTACAACGATTTAGTGAGCTTCATGTCTTCTGGACCAATTGTAGCTGCTATCTTAGAAAAAGATAACGCTATCGAAGAATTCAGAAAATTAATTGGCGCTACTAACCCAGCAGAAGCTGCTGAAGGCACTATCCGCCAAAAATATGCAAAATCAATTGATGCTAATGCCATCCACGGTTCTGACTCTGACGAAAACGCACAAATTGAAGGCGATTTCTTCTTTACAGCCGAAGAACGTTTTTAATAGCAATTGAATAAAAAGATTTAAAAATTTTGGATAAGCACTCGTTTCGGGTGCTTATTTTTTTGTTGTATATTTCCCCTTTAATACAAATAATGAAAAAAATATTTTTTATCGCATTAGCCTCTTCGGTGGCTTTTGCAGCAAATGCACAAACTAAAGCTAAAACTACCGCGGCAGGCAAAAAAGCAGTTCCTGCAAAAAAAACAACTACTTCGGCAAAACCTTTGGCATTTAAAACCAAACTTGATTCTGCAAGCTATGCTTTTGGTTTGGTGATGGCTAACAACCTTAAGTCAGGCGGTTTACAAAACCTAAATTACGAGTTGTTAAACAAAGGAATGAAAGATGCTTTCGCTACAGGTTCAACACCGTTAATGACGGAACAAGCATCACAACAGGCCATCAACAGTCTATTTGAAAGTTTAGCTGGTGTACGCGAAGCCAACGACAAGAAAAAATTTGGACCTGCAATTGCAGAAGGTGAAGCTTTTTTAGCAAATAATAAAACTAAGGCTGGAATTAAAACCACGGCAAGCGGCCTGCAATACGAGGTGCTTAATGAAGGTACAGGTGCACAACCTAAAGCTACCGATCAAGTGACTGTACATTACAAAGGGATGTTGCTTAACGGCAAAGAGTTTGACAGCTCGTACCAACGTGGAGAGCCAGCCTCCTTTGGATTAAACCAAGTAATTCCAGGTTGGACTGAAGGAGTTGCATTAATGAAAGAAGGTGCTAAGTATAGATTTTACATCCCTTACCAACTAGCTTATGGTGCTAGGGGCGCTGGACAGGACATTCCTCCGTACAGCACTTTGATTTTTGAAGTAGAACTGATTAAAGTTGGTGAAAAGCCACAATAACAGTTGCTACTACCGCAACAGCTAATTGAATAAAGACTTGCCAGGCTAAAACTTGGCAGGTCTTTTTCTTTTACAGGCCTTTTCGTTTAATCAATTTCACTTGGGAAAAATAAAATATCGAGATTTAATTCCCCTCAACTATTTCTTTTTCCAAACTTTTTTTAGTTCTCGGCTGTTAGGTCATCAAAAATCACAAACACATGAAAAAATTGATGCCCCTAGCACTAGTTACATTACTAGTTACAACATTAAGCAGTTGCGAATTAATTGGTGGAATTTTTAAAGCTGGCATGTGGACCGGCGTTATTTTGGTTGTTGTTGTAGTTGCGCTAATTATTTGGATTGCGGCAAAACTTTTCGGCGGCAACAGAAATTAACTACAAAAACACAATATCAGTAATTACTTGCGACCCTGTTTTTTCGTTAAGCTTGTCTACAATTGCACTTTTAACAATCAGCAGTTCGTTTTTAACTACAGAAGATTCTATCCTTACAAATAGCTTCTTTTGGTGTACATAAATTTGCTTGGTGCGGTTGGCAACAGCCGTACCCATAATTTCGGGCCACATTGCTACTATGCCAGTTTCATCAAACTTGCCACGCAATTTATAATGGTTTAACAGCTTTTCAATGGCCTGTTTTAAAGTAATATCATTTGGTTTACGCATTGGCTACACTCCCTTCGGCTACATCAAACAAATCTACACCAACATTTATTTCATCAAAAACCGCCTTCACCCTTTTTTTATCTGTATCAGTGATAAATATTTGCCCAAAATCGTGATGAGAAACCATTTCCATTAGCTTGTGTATACGGTGCTGATCCAATTTATCAAAAATATCATCAAGCAATAATAGCGGCTTAAACTTCTTGAATTTTTGCAGATAGCTGTATTGCGCTAGTTTTAATGCAATTAAAAACGACTTCTGTTGCCCCTGTGATCCAAATTTTTTCAAAGGCATTTGAGCAATTTCAAACTGCAGCTCGTCTTTGTGTATCCCGGTAGTTGTGCGCTCAAGTATCCGGTCCTTGTCAATCGACTGGGCTAAAAGCGTTTCAAAGGGCTGCTCGTTAAGTTGCGATTGGTAAGTAAGTGAAACTTGCTCGGCCTCGTTGGTTAAAAATCTGTAATGCTGATCAAACAACGGGATAAAATCCAACAAGAACTCTTTTCTTTTTTGAAAGATGATATTTCCAGAGTTAACCAATTGCTCATCTAAAATTTGCAACAAGGCTACATCCAACGTTCTAGTTGCCGCAACTTGTTTTAACAATGCATTCCGGTTAAGCAAATGCTTATTATACACAATTAACTCGTCTAAATACCTGCTATCCGTTTGCGATATAACATTATCGATAAACCTCCGCCGCTCTTCACTGCCGTCCATAATTATGTTAATATCATAGGGAGATATCATCACCACCGGAAACAGGCCAACGTGATCAGCAAGTTTATCGTATTCCTTTTTATTCCTCTTAAAAGATTTTTTCTGGTTACGTTTTAGGCCGCAGGAAATCTTCTCATTTTTTTCATCTTTATCAAAATCGCCCTGCACTAAAAAAAGATCCTCACCTGTTTTTATCTGTTGACTATCTATTGGGTTAAAGTAGCTTTTACAAAGGCACAAATAATGTATAGCATCCAGCAAATTGGTTTTACCTGCCCCATTATTTCCAACAAAAGCATTCACCGTACTTGAAAACTTCAAATCGGCAGCATTATAGTTTTTAAAATTTAAAAGGGTTAGATTTTTAAGCCACATAACAGATGTACCAAAGTTACCCATTTTCTGCTAGCTCGCATAGCTAAGTTTCACAAACTATTTAGCAGCCGCTTAAACAAATGATTTAAAAAGAGTTGATACTTTAATTGAAAAATGTATTTTTGCAATCCTTTAATTTTAAAATAAAAATGTCTTCAACAGAAAAAGAAACTGCACAAGCAGTTAAAAAAGGTTCATTTATACAAGAAAACACAAAAAGCCTGGCTTTTATTGCTGCTGCAATCATTGTTTTAGCAGGTATTTTTATTTGGTACCAAGGTGTTTATTTGAAAAATAGAGCAGAAGATGCATCTAAAGAAATGTTCAAAGCAGAGCAATTTGTTGGTATAGATTCTTTAGCTGATAAAGCAATCAAAGGTGAGGGCGGCTATGCAGGTTTGGAAAAAATTGCTGAAGAATACGAAAATACTAAATCTGCTAATTTGGCTAACCTTTATTTAGGTGGTCTTTATCTTCGTAAAGGAGAATACAAAAAAGCAGTTGATGCGTTAAGTAAATATAGCACAACAGGCAGCGCTGTTATTGATCCATTAGCTTTAGGCCTATTGGGTGATGCTTACAGTGAGCTAAAAGACTACAAACAAGCGGCTACGTATTACAAAAAAGCGGTAGACAAATCTACAAACAACTTTACTTCTCCTTTATTCCTTAAAAAATTGGGCTTGGTAAACGAGAATTTGAGAGATTTTAAAGCTGCTGAAGAAGCATATAGCAAAATCAAAGCTGAGTTCCCTAACAGTCAGGAAGCACAAATGATTGATGCTTACATTGCAAGAGCGGCTGCTCAAGCAAAATAACATAACTCTTTTTTAGAGATACTGAAGCCTCGACAATTAGTCGGGGCTTTTTTTTGGCTTACCTCCAAAGCAATTGTTTCGCCGCCAACAAGTAAAACCTTATATTTGTGCCATGGCAACACACCTTAAAAACCTATCAGATTTTTCACATACCACTATTCCATCGGGCAAAGGCTTTAAAATTGCTATTGTTGTAGCCGAGTGGAACGCAAAAATAACCGGAGCACTTTATCAAGGAGCATTCGACACGCTAATTAAACATGAAGTTAGTGAAGAGGACATTCTTTCTTTAACTGTACCAGGCACATTTGAATTGGCGGGCGCAGCCGATATTTTACTAAACAAGAGAAAAGATGTTGATGCCGTAATTTGCATTGGCTGCGTGATACAGGGCGATACGAAGCATTTTGATTTCATTTGCGAAGCAGCATCTCAAGGGATTACCAACGTAGGAATTAAATATAGCAAACCAGTGATTTTTGGCGTGCTTACTACTAATGATGAGCAGCAAGCCATTGACCGTGCAGGCGGAAAGCATGGTAATAAAGGTGATGAAGCAGCAATTACCGCGTTAAAGATGGTGGAATACGCATTAAATTTGTAAGCAAACCAATTGCTTTATACGGATTTTTCAAATTTTACGTTTAACTTGTAACTTTTTCCTACTTTAGTAGTTCAAAATCAACAAAATGAAGAAAATAGCTATTCTATTGTTATTCGCATTCTGTGCAATTGCAATACTAGAATCTTGCTCAAACCGTCTATGCCCTGCCTATAGCTCTTACCCTGAAGCTAAAGGAAGAAGGAGATAAGATGCATAATTGGACAGATTTAAATCAAACTTCACAAATTGACAGCATTAAAAATGCTGAAGGCTATAGCGTTATATTTAAACACAGCACACGCTGTTCAATCAGTTTAATGGCTAAACGCAGCTTTGAGAGAGACTGGGATGTAATTCCTGGTCAAGTAAGTTTCTATTTCTTAGATCTTATCAATCATAGAGATGTTTCTGCCTACATTGCGGAAACTTTCAAGGTATATCACGAATCACCACAGCTGTTATTAATTAAAGATGGCGAGTGTATTTTAGATGCCTCTCATAGTGATATCTCTGCAGATGAAGTAGCTGAACTCGTATAACAAATATATCGGCATCAAAAAAAACGGCTTGTCCCAAATGGAATAAGCCGATTTTTTTTATCGCTATTTCAACGTTAGCGTACTAGCACAAAGCACCTTCGTTAAGTTTTAACGCCGCAGATGTGCGTTGACGAATTTCTTGACAAAGCTCATCATCTTCAGCTAATTTTTGACCGAAGCTAGGAATCATCTCCCTTATTTTACTTTGCCAATCCGCAGTTTGCATTTGCTTTTTAAAACATCTATTCAACAAATCAAGCATAATTGAAACCGCTGTTGAAGCACCTGGCGAAGCCCCTAATAAAGCTGCGATAGAACCATCTCCTGCACTTACCACTTCTGTTCCAAACTCTAAAATACCACCACCGCTAGGTTTTTTCTTAATTACCTGTACTCGCTGCCCCGCTATTTCCAACTCCCAATCCTTAAATTCAGCATTAGGCATGTATTCTTTTAAGGCTTCAAACCTGTCTTCAGGCGACTGACGCACTTGCTCAATCAAATACTTCGTTAAATCAATACTTTTTAGTCCGGCAGAGATCATTGGTCTAATGTTGCTGAACTTGATAGAAGCCGCTAAATCGAAGTAAGATCCGTTTTTCAAAAATTTGGTAGAAAATCCGGCGTATGGACCAAAAAGTAGCGCTTGCTTTCCGTTAATGATACGAGTATCCAAATGTGGCACCGACATTGGAGGAGCGCCAACTGCTGCCTTTCCATACACCTTTGCATGATGGCGGGCAATTACCTCTTCGTTAGTACATTTTAACCACTGGCCACTTACAGGGAATCCACCAAACCCTTTGCCTTCTTTAATATTGGCTTTCTCCAACAATAACAAGGAACCACCTCCAGCGCCAATAAATACAAATTTAGCAAGGCGCTTTTTCCTTTTTCCACTGTCTAAGTTTTTCACTTTTACTTCCCAAGTGCCGTCATCTTGTTGGTCTAAATCACGTATCTCGTGGTGGAAATGCAAAGTTACCCTATCCTGTTTAGCTAGGTAATTGAACATCTCCCTAGTTAAAGAGCCGAAATTCACATCCGTACCCAAGTCAACTTTGGTAGCTGCAATAGGTTCATTATCGTCCCTACCTTCCATCACTAGCGGAATCCATTCTTTTATCTCCGCTGGATTTTCGCTGTATTGCATCTCTGAAAAAAGATTGCATGATTTCAGGTTGGTGTAACGAGTTTTCAGATATTCTACATTCTTTTTACCCCAAACAAAACTCAAATGAGGAATATTTCTGATGAAAGAACAAGGATCGTTTACAATGCCTTTGTCCAACAAATAAGTCCAAAATTGTTTCGATACCTCAAAAGATTCTGCAATAGAAACCGCCTTTTTAACATCAACGCTGCCGTTAGCCTTTTGAGGCGTGTAGTTAAGCTCACAAAAAGCCGAGTGACCCGTACCTGCATTATTCCATGCATCAGAACTTTCGGCTGCCGCTACATCTAAACGTTCATAAATCTCTATACTTAATTCAGGATTCAGTTCCTTGAGCAGTACGCCAAGCGTAGCACTCATGATACCGGCACCTATTAAAATAACATCTGCGTCGGTTTCCACAACCGTCTTTTTTTTCTTGCTCATTTTAAACCAAATATAAACTCCCTCAACTTTTGTTTTGGGCTATAAAAATCAATATAGGAACGTTAACTCCTGTTTTATGTCGGGGTGCAAACTATATGAAACCGGGCATGTCTTAGCTGAACGCTCAATGATTGCCTTTTGTTTTTCCGAATATGCGTTAGCTGGAAACTGTAGGGTTACATGAATCTCGCTAACACGCCTAGGATCTTGCGCCATCACTTTGGTTACTTCGGCAGTAGCGCCATCAATGCTAAAATCATAGTTTTTTGCTGCAATGCCTATAATGGTAAGCATACAATTTCCTAAAGAAGTTGCCAACAAGTCGGTAGGCGAAAAAGCCTCTCCCTTTCCCTGGTTATCGATGGGTGCGTCAGTAATAATTTCATTCCCTGATGAGAGATGAACCGAAACAGTTCTTAAACTACCTTGGTAAGTTATTTTTGACGTTGCCATACCTTAAATTTTCGCAAATTTACTGCTTAAAATCAAAATATTACGTAACAAACCTCAAGTTTTATCGGCGTTTTTACAATACGTAAATAAATCAATTCAAAATTTCAAAAACATTTAAAATCCGACAGCATTATTTTGGAAAACGAAGCTCTTATGGAACATTATTTTCGACTTAAAATGGTGGGTTAATAGCAATAGTACTATTAGACCGGTAAACAGACGGCGAAACTCCTGTATATTTTTTAAAAAACTTCCCAAAAAAAGATTGATCACTGAATTGGAGTTCATCAGCAACTTGCGATACATTCATCACATGAGAAGACAACAAAACCTTGGCTTCGTTGATTAACATCTCGTCAATAATTTCTCCAGCAGTTTTGCCTGTAACCTGCTTCACCACCTGCGACAAGTGCCTAGAGGTTACATAAAGTTCCTTAGCGTAATGTTGTACCCTTTTCTCTTTCTTAAAATGCTCACTTAGTAAATTCAAAAAATTGGTAGTAAGCTCTTCCTGGCGGTTAAGCTTTACAGATACAAACACCCGATGCTTGCTGTACACGAGCAAAATCTCGTAAAGTACAGAAATAAAACTGTGCCGTATAATATCCCTAAAATGAGGTGTAGCTTCAGGAAGGTTAATCTTTTTCTTCAGCGAAAGCAGCGCAAACTCAAGTTCTTTAAATTCTTCCTCGCTTAAAGAAAATTTATGTGCCAAATCCGAAGAAAATAAATGCACTATTTCCGCCCCATTTAAAAATACACCCTGCTCCTTCAAATAATCCCGCTTAAATCCCAGTGTTATAAATTCAACATCGGCCGACATGTGCAGCAACTCACAGATACTTCCAGGCGTTACCAAATAAACATCCTGAGCCTTTAAAGTATTTTTAGCGAAGTTACTTTGGAAAATTAAAGTGCCGCTTTTTACTAGCATTATGGCAAATGAATTCGAACGAAATGGTTCATTAAAGCGCATCATTGGCTTAATTTCAGCACTGGTAAACACATTCATTTTACCACCGTTAACCAAATCTTTTTCGGCGCACTGCCCATTCACCAGGTTATTCATTCGAATAAATTTAAAAAATAATGCAAAGATGATTAAAGGTCAGGTAAATACATAAAAACATGGATTTTATTTTTATGGAAATCTCTGCACCATAAAAACAAGCCGTCAATTTTAGATGAGTTGTTATTTAGCGCCAGCACCAATAAATTTTCTTCACTTCAGTAGCACATTAAAAAAATATTTATACAACATTTAGCGCTGTAAAAAACAATTACAAAATAACCAATTAAACAAATGATTAAAAAAGCGTATTTTTGCAGAGAAAACACGGTTTAAAAAAGCTAAACCTAATTTAACGCGGTAAGTTGTTAGGTTTTGTTTGCTTAATGTCAGAATAATACAAATAATACTTTTTGACCAATAACCCGTACTTTTAAACCATCGTTAAATTTATAAAGTTGTGTTAAATTTGCGAGATTTATTAATTCACATTTATTAAATCGTTAAATTTATATTATGTTATGAAGTAACATATATAGCGATGTACGAGTCTAACTTCAATTTGAAGTTATTCTTTTAACCAAAAAAGAATTATTAATCAACTACAAATGAACTAATTGCGTAAAAAAATATGCGTAAAAAATTACAAGATAGAGTAGCTTCATTTCAAGATGCCAAGAGGATTAAGGAACAAGGCCTTTACCCTTATTTCCGTTCTATCTCTTCTGCACAAGACACGGAAGTGATTATAGACGGCAAAGAAGTTTTAATGTTTGGTTCAAACTCATATTTGGGTTTAACCAATCATCCAAAAATAAAAGAAGCTGCAAAAAAAGCGGTAGAAAAATATGGAACTGGCTGTGCTGGTTCCCGTTTTTTAAATGGAACGCTTGATATTCACCTTGAGCTAGAAAACCGTTTGGCTTCCTACGTTGGAAAAGAAGCGGCTGTGCTATTCAGCACTGGTTTTCAAGTAAACTTGGGTGTAATTTCATGCTTGCTAGACAGGAATGATTATTTAGTTTTAGATGAATATGACCATGCTTCCATTATTGATGGCAGTAGGTTGTCGTTTTCACGTTCAATTAAATATGCCCATAACGACATGAACGATTTACGTGCTAAATTGAGTCGTTTACCGGAAGATGCTGCCAAATTGATTGTTTCGGATGGTATTTTCAGCATGGAAGGCGACTTGGTAAATTTGCCAGAAATGGTAAAAATTGCCGATGAGTTTGGTGCAAATATCATGATGGACGATGCGCACAGTTTAGGTGTAATTGGTTTCAATGGAGCTGGAACGGCTTCTCATTTCAACTTAACTAATGAGGTTGATTTGATCATGAGTACTTTTAGCAAATCACTGGCTTCTTTAGGTGGCTTTATCGCTGCAGATGAAGATACCATTGAATTTATTAAGCACCGTGCCCGTTCGTTAATGTTTAGCGCAAGTATGACGCCTGCATCTGTTGCTAGCGTTCTTGCCGCTTTGGATATCATTGAATCTGAGCCAGAACGTATTGATAAATTGTGGGCTAATACCAATTATGCGAAGAAATTGTTGTTAGACGCTGGCTTTGATATCGGACATCCAGAAAGTCCAATTTTGCCAATTTACATTAGAGATAATGCAAAAACTTTCATTATCACCAATATCTTGCAGCAAAACGGCATTTTCGTAAATCCAGTGGTTTCTCCAGCGGTCCCTTCTGATTCATCATTGATCAGGTTCTCGTTAATGGCTACACACACTTTCGAACAAATTGAAATAGCGGTAGATAAATTAAAATCGGCTTTTAAACAAGCAAGTGTAGATTTAGTTAGCGCTTCAGCATAAGATGGCACAAATTGTACCTGTAACAGGCAAAAAATTATTGGCAAAGTTCATCGATTTTCCGCATGAGCTTTATAAAAACGATCCATTTTATGTACCTGAGCTGCACATTGCTCAGCGTGATATGCTTACGCCAGGAAAGCATCCTTTTTACGAGCATGCTAAACTTCAGGCATTTTTAGCTTATGAAGGAGATAAGATAGTTGGTAGAGTGGCAGCCATCATTAACGGTAACCACAACACTACCAAAAATGTAAAAGAAGGCTTCTTCGGTTTTTTTGATTGTGTTAACGATAAAAATGTAAGTAGGCAGTTGCTTGAAACAGCACAAAATTGGTTGAAAGAAAACGGACAAACCAAAATTATGGGTCCCGTTAATTTTTCCACTAATGATATTTGTGGCTTGCTAATCAAAGGTTTTGATGGACCTCCGGTTGCCATGATGCCTTACAATGCACCTTATTATTTAGATTTACTGGAAGATTTCGGCTTTGCCAAAAAAGTTGACTTAAGAGCCTACAAATACACTGCGGGCAATTACAACGACAGATCTGTGAGCCTGTTAGAAGGATTAGAAAATAGGTTACAGCGCAGCAATATTGTTATCAGGAAAATTAACCTTAAGAAATTTAAGGAAGAAGCTGCGGCACTAAGGGAAGTTTATAACAAAGCTTGGGATAAAAATTTGGGTTTTGTACCTATGACCGACAAAGAGTTTGACTATACTGCTAATGATTTAAAATTAGTACTAGATACTGACTTTTGTTACATCGCTGAGCAGGAAGGTAAAATTGTCGGGTTCGCCTTGGCAATTCCAGATATCAACCAAATTCTAATCAAGATTAAAAGAGGCAGACTTTTCCCTACTGGCCTGTTAAAATTATTGTTAGGAAAAAAGAAAATCAACGGTATCCGAATTTTGTTGTTAGGAGTAATTGATGGTTACAGGAAATTGGGCATTGAAGCCTGCTTATACGGAAGAATCATTAAAGCTTTCAAAGCAAGAAATTTCCAATATGCTGAAGCTAGCTGGACTTTAGAAGACAATGAGATGGTTAACCGCCCAATTGAAAATATTGGTGGTCAGCTTTATCGAGAATACAGAATTTTAGAAAAAGACATATAAAGTTGGGGCGTAGTGATTACCCACGACTAGTAGATTAAAATTAATTAAACAGGTGCTTTCCTTACTTTCTTTTCGGGGGAATTGGTAAGCCGAATAAAAATGAGCAAAAAAGTATTGATTACTGGCGCTAGCGGATTTGTAGGCTACCACTTAATTGTTACAGCAATTGAAAATGGCCTAGAAGTATACGCAGCGGTTCGTCCAAATAGCAATACTTCGCACCTTAAAAACCTTCCGGTTAATTACGTTAATTTAAACTTTAGCGCTGTAGATGAACTCAAAGCTGAGTTAGAGGCCAAACAATATGCCTACATTATACATGCTGCAGGCACTACAAAGGCCAAAACACTACAAGAGTACAATAGGGTAAATGCCGAGTATAGCAGAAACTTAGCGTTGGCGGCATCCTTGGTAAATTATAAGCTGGAAAAGTTTGTTTTTGTAAGTAGCCTGGCGGCCATTGGGCCAATAACAGATTTTAACGATACCATTAGTGACAATACCCCTGCCCAACCCGTAACTTTTTACGGTATGAGCAAAAAATTGGCAGAAGAGTACCTCAACCATATTGAAAATCTTCCGCTAATTATAGTAAGACCAACTGCGGTTTATGGCCCTAGGGAGAAAGATATTTTTATCCTCTTCAAAACCATTAACAAAGGATTAGAGCCTTACATTGGAAGGTTCAGTCAACAGCTGAGCTTCATTTACGTGAAAGATTTGGCCGAGATCATCATCCGTTTTTTAAAATCGGATATTGAGCATAAAACTTATAACATTTCCGACGGACTAAGCTACAACAGATATGCTTTAGCTGAAGAAATAAAAAGAGCTTTAAATAAAAAAACGCTTAAAATGCATATCCCCATGGGTATAATTAAAGGTTTAGCCAGCTTTATGGATACCATTTATGCAAACAGCGCCAAAACGCCTACACTTAATAAAGAGAAAATTAAAGAGTTAACAGCACCTAATTGGGCTTGCAACATAGAAAATTTAAAGAAGGATTTACAGTTTGAACCTCATTACAATTTAGAAAAGGGATTAGACGAAACTGTAAGGTGGTACAAAGAGAATAACTGGCTAAAATAGGTTTTTAAGTAATAGCTGTAACGTTTTAAGTTGGCAAATCGCTTAATCAACCTAAAATTTATTACGCAGAACGTAAAACTTATAACATAGAATTTAAATAGGATTAACACATAATAATAAACAATAATTAACAGATGAAAAAACAAGTAGAAGGAGCCAATGGAAAACTAGGTATTATGATGCCGGGCCTAGGCGCTGTAGCTACTACCATGATTGCTGGTGTGGTTGCTGCTAGAAGAGGTCTATCTAAACCTATTGGTTCTTTAACACAAATGGGTACTATCCGTGTAGGAAAAAGAACAGAAAATAACGAGCCTTTAATTAAGGATTTTGTTCCATTAGCAAAACTGGAAGACTTGGCATTTGGTGGTTGGGATGTGTACGAAGACAACGTTTACGATGCCGCAATGAAAGCTAAGGTAATTGATGGCCATCTTTTATATGATATCAAAGATGAGTTAGAAGCAATTAAACCTTACAAAGCTGCTTTCGATAAAAACTACGTTAAAAACCTTGATGGCACTTACGTTAAAGAAGCTGCTACAAAGTGGGATTTAGCGCAACAAGTTATTGAGGACATCAAAGACTTTAAAGCTAAAAACAATTGCGAGCGTATCGTATTGGTATGGTGCGGTTCAACTGAAATTTATTTAGAGCCTAGCGCAGTTCACCAAACATTAGCTGCGTTTGAACAAGGCTTAAAAGATAACGATCCGAACATTGCTCCAAGTATGATTTATGCTTATGCAGCTTTGAAATTGGGTTATGCTTACGCAAACGGTGCTCCAAACTTAACAGTAGATATTCCTGCTATGTTAGAGTTGGCTAAAGAAACTCAAACACCTGTTGCCGGTAAAGATTTTAAAACTGGTCAAACTTTGATGAAAACAGTTTTAGCACCGGGCTTAATGGCTCGTTCATTAGGTGTGCGTGGTTGGTTCTCTGATAACATTTTGGGTAACCGTGATGGTTTAGTACTAGACGATCCTGATAACTTCAAAACTAAAGAAGTATCTAAACTTGGTGTGTTGGAAGATATCTTCAAACCAGAAATCAACCAAGATTTATATGGCGATATGTACCACAAAATCCGTATCAACTATTATCCTCCTCACGGTGATAACAAAGAGAGCTGGGATAACATCGATATTTTTGGATGGATGGGCTACAAAATGCAGATCAAAATTAACTTCTTATGCCGCGATTCAATCCTAGCAGCTCCTATCGTATTAGATTTGGCGTTGTTCTCGGATTTGGCTAAACGTGCTGGCATGAGTGGTATCCAAGAGTGGTTATCGTTCTACTTAAAATCTCCTCAAACTAAAGAAGGATTACGTCCAGAGAACGATATCTTCAAACAATTGGAGAAACTGCACAATACCTTACGTTACATCATGGGCGAAGAGTTGATTACTCACTTAGGCCTTGATTATTACGAAGAAGATTAATATCAAATAAAATCTCAGCCGTGGGTAGGCCTCCACTCCTATCCACGGTTTTCTATCTAAATGCTACAGTGGTTTCTGGCGTTTGTCTGCCTAATGTAAATTGCGATAAAACATGTTAAAACGGCATTAGGAAACTTTAGTTTTAAAAAAAGTTTCCATAGTTTTGCATCGTAATATTTTAGTTAAACAAATTGCTTTTTAAACCATAAAATTGAAAACGTGATCTTTCACAAAATCATATCAACAAGTTTAGGAATTGGCTACATAGGCAAAGGTGCTGGTACGTACGCGTCCATATTCACCTGTGTATTGTGGTACTTTTTACTAGCTAACGGATATGAAATGAAATTTGCGCCATTGGCGATCACCTTGTTGCTTACTGCAATAGGAGTAATCACCGCAAATAAAGTAGAAATACTTTGGGGCAAAGACCATAACCGGGTGGTTATAGATGAGGTTGCAGGTATGTGCATTAGTCTTCTGTTCATTCCAGTGTCCATTAAATACGTTATTACAGGCTTAATTCTATTTAGATTTTTCGACATAGTTAAACCTTTAGGCATACGTAAATTGGAAAAATGGCCTGGCGGATGGGGCGTGATGGCAGATGATGTTTTGGCAGGGATTTATGCCAACGTTCTCCTGCAAGCGGTAGTGTTCTTTAAAATTTTTTAAGGGAGATGCCAACCTTTTTGAAAGCACAGGCCTCGTCGTTAACGGCAACGTTGGTAGATTATGCTATCACGTGGTTCTGTAAGAGTATACTAGGGTTTTGGTATGTTGCAGGGAGTGTAACAGGAACAGTTGTTGGTGGCTTTGTAAACTTCTACATGGGGCGTAATTGGGTCTTTAATTCAAGAGATAAAGACATTAAACTCCAAATTTTGAAGTATATTTTGGTATGGTGCGGTAATCTTTTGATCGTAACTACGGGAGTTTACATTCTCACTCATTTTTTTAGCATACATTATTTGCTATCTAAGATTCTAGTTTCTGGACTAATAGGAACGGTTTACAATTACGTGATGCAGAAGCAATTCATTTTCACAAAGTAAAATGAGAAATACATATAAAAAATTGATTTTAGCACTAACGCTTGTTAGCGCAACTGTTATGGGCATATCATCGGCATTTGCTCAAAAAACAGTGATTACCGGCACAGTTAGAGATGCAGTTACCAAAGAAACGCTTCCATACGTATCCATCTTTTTCAACGAAACACGCACAGGTACACAAACAGACTTAGATGGCAACTTTAAGATTAGCACGAACGAAGATTATAACAAGTTAAAATTTAATTACGTTGGCTACGAAGTGCTTTATAAAACCATTATGGTTGGCCAAACTCAAAAGTTGGATATTCTTTTGAAGTCTAATGCCCAATCGTTAAATGAAGTTACCATTATTGCTGGCAAACGAAGATATTCTAACAAAAACAATCCCGCAGTTGAACTGATTAGGCAAGTAATTGAAAATAAGGACAAAAACCAGCCTAAAGCTTACGAAACTGTACAATATAAAGAGTACGAAAAAATGCTTTTCTCCATGAGTAACATCTCTGAGAAATTCAAAAACAAACGCATTTTCAAAAATTATCAATTCCTTTTCCAAGAGCAAGATTCAACCCAATTGGGAGGGAAAAACTTATTGCCAATTTATATCCAGGAGAAACTTGCTGATCAATACCTGAGTTTTGATCCAACGAAAAGTAAAACTGTGGTACTGGCCGAAAAACAGGTGCAATTCGACAATAGGTATATTGATAATCAGGGGATGAAATCTTATTTCGATAGGATGTACCAAAACATCAATATCTACGATAACAACATCTCTGTGATGAGTAACGACTTTTTAAGTCCTATCGCTAACTCGGCACCTACATTTTACAAATATTTTATTACAGATACGCTGAAAAACCAAAATCCAAAGGTAATTGAACTTTCATTCACCCCACGCACCAAAGGCGACATGTTGTTTGAAGGTAAGTTGTACATTACCATGGATGGAAATTATGCTGTGCAACGTGCTACTTTTGGCGTTAACAAAAACATCAACCTCAACTTTGTTAGGGGGATGGAAATTGAGCTAGGCTTCGAAAAAAATACGGATAACCGCTACTACCTCAGTAAAAGCAACTTGATTGCCGATTTTGGTATCAACAAAAATAAAGGCATGGGCTTTACTGGCGAAAGAAGCGTAAGCTACGACAATTATAAAACCAATGTAGCTATTCCAGATACCGTTTTTTCGGGCAAGAAAATAGAAGTTTTAGCTGATGCCACAAAAAAAACAGATGCCTTTTGGTCTCAAAACCGCTTAGATTCTATTCCTGCACAGCAGCTTAAAATATATAGCAACATTGATACTTTACAGAAATTACCTTCGTTCCGCAGAACAGTTAAACTGGTAACCTTTGTTTTTGCAGGCTATTGGGATTTTGGCCCTTACGAAGTTGGTCCTACCAATACATTTTACAGCTTTAACAATGTAGAAGGTTTCCGTTTACGTTTGGGCGGCCGTACCACTCCTGCGTTAAGCAAGCGTTATTATTTCGAAAACTACGCTGCCTACGGATTTAAAGATGAAAAATGGAAGTTCTTCCTATCGGGAACTTACTCTATCAATAATAAGTCGATTTATCAGTTTCCACAGCACTATGTAAGGGCAAGTTTCCAACGGGATACAAAAATTCCAGGACAGGAGCTTCAGTTTGTACAGGAAGATAACTTTTTGCTATCGTTTAAACGAGGTGTAAATGACATGTTGTTGTACAACGATTTTTATAGAGTAGATTATGTTAGGGAGTTTGAAAATCGATTCTCTTACAACATCGGCTTCAAAAAATGGTCGCAAACGCCAGCTGGAGGTTTAAATTATATTGATGCAAACAATGCTTCGATGATTAACCAAATTACTACTTCTGAATTTAGTGTTGGCTTAAGATATGCTAAAAACGAGAAGTTTTATCAAGGAAAAATATACCGTACACCTATCATCGATAGATATCCTATTTACAATTTGAAATATACTATGGGTGTAAAAGGATTATTGGGCGGCGAATATAACTACCATAATTTTATGGGAAGCGTTGATAAACGTTTTTATCTGTCGCAGCTTGGCTTTAGCGATGTTAGGTTAGAGGGCGGTTATATTATTGGTAAGCTACCTTTTCCTTTGTTGGCGGTACATAGAGCCAACCAAACTTATGCGTACCAGCTTAACTCTTACAACTTAATGAACTTCCTTGAGTTTGTGAGTGATAGGTATGCCGCTGTAAATATTGATCACAATTTTAACGGTTTCTTTTTAAATAAGATACCTTTGCTAAATAAATTGAAGCTACGTGAGATTGTGTCCTTTAAGGCAATTTACGGTGGGTTAAGAGACGAAAATAATCCAGAAAAAACAAACAACGGCATTTACAAGCTTCCAAGCTACGAAAATGGAATGCAACGTACTTACTCGCTCAACAATGGCCCGTACATGGAAGGTAGTGTTGGAATAGGCAATATTTTCAAACTATTAAGGGTAGATTTGGTTAAGAGATTTAATTATCTCGATCATCCAGAAGTATCTGAATGGGGAATTAGAGCCAGAGTAAAACTAGATTTTTAAACAATGAAATTGAGAGACAGCCTTCAACTTGGCATTTATAAAATCATTAATCCTTTTGTAAAGGGGTTAATCAAGATTGGACTTACGCCTAATATGGTAACCACCATTGGACTAATGTTAAACATTGGGGTTGCGATTATTTTTATCATAGGTGCAGAGAAATCAAACCGAGGCGAACTGGAATACGTAGGTTGGGCCGGTGCCTTAGTACTTTTTGCAGGGCTTTTCGATATGCTTGATGGACAGGTAGCACGTTTGGGCAACATGAGTTCAAAATTTGGCGCACTTTACGATTCAGTTTTGGATCGATATAGCGAAATGGTAATGTTTTTAGGCATTTGCTACTACTTGGTGTCTCACCACTATTTCTTAAGTTCTCTATTTGCGTTTATTGCGCTAATTGGCTCAATGATGGTAAGCTACACCCGTGCCCGTGCCGAAGGATTGGGTGTTGAATGTAAAGGCGGTTTAATGCAACGACCTGAGCGTGTGGTTACCATTGGTGTTTTTGCTATTGCCTGCGGAATTGCCTACAACTTTTTAGGCGGCGATTATAAAGTGTTTGTGCCGGGCATCAAGTTTCATATTTTCGAAACCATGACCATCTTTACTTTACCAATTGCGATAATGGCAGTTATGACCAACATCACTGCGGTAAATAGGCTAAGAGATGCTAAAAAAGCGTTAGACGCAGTAGAATTCCCGAAAGCAAACAACAAGGCTGCCCTAGTAGCGGGTTTAATTTTATTTGCTGGCTTAGGAATTTCGGGTACTCCAAAAGCAATGGCTCAAAATGACGACCCTTCGCCATTAACCTTTCCAATTCCAAAAAATATTGCCAATCAGCTTTTTTACGTACAGCGTGATCCTAACATCAATACCATTATTTGCCAGTTAAATATGGATGAAAGTGGCAACTTGGTTAAAGAACAGCCAGTGAATGTTTTTTGGATGCGTTATGCCGATAAAGAGGGTAAAAAGGATTTAAATTATATACAACGTAAATTTGCTTACGGCATTCAAACAAAGGATATAGGCAATGGCAATTACGAATTACGTTTTGTATCGTATAAAAAATTTCCTTTGCTGCTCACCAAATCATCAGCTGATAAAAAATATCATGTTTACGTAACAGCAAATAATAAAAAGATCCAATTGGAGCGTATTTTTTTACGAATAGAAGGTGGCAGCTTTTGGGTACCTAATGTAAAATACGTGGAGCTTAAAGGCTATGATGCCAACAATCCAAGCAAAGCAATAACTGAAAGAATAAAAGTATAATACCATGGCAAAGAATTTCATATCAAATTCTAAAGAGTCAACAAGAATGTTTAAAAGCGACTTGCTAGAGCCGCTTTCGAAAGTGAAATACTATGTTCCGCTAATAATTTATGTGCCTTTGATACTTTTCTTGGCATGGAAAGCATTAGTTGATGTTCAAACTCCAGTACTTGATTTTATGGGCTGGCTTTTGTTTGGGCTTTTCATCTGGACAATTACTGAATATGTGCTTCACCGTTGGATATTTCACTTTTATCCAAGCAGCACCTTGGGCAAACGTATCCATTTTATTTTTCACGGTGTACACCACGATTATCCTAACGATGCCAATCGGTTAGTGATGCCACCATCAGCCAGTATTCCATTGGCTTTGGCATTTTACCTTTTATTTGACTGGCTGCTGCCAGAAACAAAAGTTTACTCGTTTTTTATTGGTTTCATTGGCGGTTACTTATTTTATGATATGGTACATTACGCCCTTCATCATGCTAATTTTAAAAGCGGATTTTGGAAAAAGCTGAAACACCACCACATGTTACACCACTATCAAGATGCTTCTAAAGGTTTTGGCGTAAGCTGGATGTTTTGGGATGGCGTGTTCAGATCAGGATTTGAGAAGAAAACTGAGATAAAATAATCGTCCCATCAAGAGGAGACTGCGTATAAATAAAAACAAATGACATCTGAAATTCCGTCCCAAGAAAAAAAAATAAACTTTAAAAAAGATTTGCCCTTAACCTTGGGCATTTCTGCTTTATACCTAGTCCTCTCCTATTTCTTAGTCGGATTTAAAACAGACCAACTGGTACTAATAGGTATTTTCAACACACTCTATTACCTTTCGTCTACAACTCGGAAGTTCATCATTGGCTTTTCTATTTTCATTGTGTATTGGATCATCTTCGATTACATGAAGGCTTTTCCAAACTACAACTACAACGCAGTACATATTGCCGATTTATACCAGTTTGAGAAAAACCTATTCGGCATCAATCATCAAGGAAAACTACTTACCCCTAATGAATATTGGCTATTGCATACCCACTCATTTTTAGATGTGATGACGGGCGTGTTTTATTTGATGTGGGTTCCGGTGCCTTTGGCCTTTGCAGCCTATTTGTTTTTTAATGAAAAAAGGAATTTCCTCAATTTTCTACTAACCTTTGTTTGGGTAAACCTTTTGGGCTTTGTAGTGTATTATCTTTACCCAGCTGCCCCGCCATGGTACGTTCAACAACATGGATTTGAATTTATAGCCAACACGCCGGGCAATACCGCCGGCTTAGCACGTTTTGATAACTTTTTTGGCATTGAGCTTTTTAAATCAATTTATAGCAAAGGCTCTAATGTATTTGCCGCAATGCCTTCACTGCACTCCGCTTATCCGCTAATTGTGGTTTACTATGGCGCTAAAGGAAAATTCCGCAAAGCGAATATCTTTTTTGTAACGGTAATGCTTGGAATTTGGTTCGCAGCAGTTTACACTAGCCACCACTACCTATCCGATGTACTTGCTGGCATTACCACAGCAGTTGTTGGCATATTTTCTTTCAACTGGCTTAAAGAACGAAAACCATTGGCTAACTTTATACAATCGATGTTAAAATTGATTTCCTAATGGAGATAAGCAAGCTCACAAGTATTACCGAAAGCGAAGCAAAACAAATTTGTGAGCTATCCTTACAGCTGGGGTATAACAATGACTTAGACCGCTTGAAACAAATACTTTCCGATATTATCGGCTTAAATGATCATGCCATTTTTGTAGCCAAAATTGATGGCGAGATTGTTGGCTGGCTACACTGTTTAGTTTGCTTACGGGTTGAAAGTCCAATTTTTGTAGAAGTTACCGGCTTAGTTGTACACAAAAACAATAGAGGAAAACAGCTGGGCAGGCATTTGATTGAGGCAAGTAAACAATGGAGCATTAGTAAGCAAATTGATCAAATTAAGTTGCGCTGTAATGTAACCCGCAAACAGAGTCATCAATTCTATCTCTCGCTTGGTTTTTCCTTAAGTAAAGAGCAAAAAGTTTTCGAAATAGCGATTTAAGTATTCACGCTAGTGCAAATATTTTAGGCCTAAATTTTTCTTTAGCCGAGCTATTCCTAACTTTATCGCATTAACCAAAGTATATGAACGCCAAAGTAGACCAATTTTTAAGCAGAGCTGAGCAATGGAAAGAAGAATTTGAAACCTTGAGGGCCATTGTGCTAGCATGTGGGTTAAATGAAGACTTTAAATGGGGACAACCCTGCTACACCTTAAATAAAGCCAATATTGTTTTAATACATGGATTTAAGGATTATTGCGCTTTACTATTTTTCAAGGGTGCATTGTTGGATAATTCGCATGGTTTACTCATTCAACAAACCGACAATGTGCAGTCGGCAAGGCAAATGAGGTTTACGCAAGCAAAAGAAATCACAAAGTTAAAGCAAGAAATTACATCGTCCATATTTGAAGCCATTGAAGTAGAAAAAGCTGGGCTAAAGGTTGAATTGAAAAAGACGGAAGACTTTGAAGTAGCAGAGGAATTTAAAACAAAGCTAGCAGCATTACCTGCCTTAAAAACCGCATTTGAAGCACTAACGCCAGGTAGGCAACGTGCTTATTTATTTTACTTTTCTGATGCCAAACAAGCTAAAACTCGAGCAGCAAGAGTTGATAAATGCATTTCACAAATTTTAAATGGTAAAGGTTTGAATGATTAAAAAACATGAGCAAAAAACTTACTCCGCAACAAAGTCAAGAGCTACTCAGTATCCTTAAAATTCGTTTCGAGAAAAATATTAAACGGCATCCAAACCTGCAATGGCATAACATACAAGCAAAATTGGAAGCTAGCCCAGAAAAACTATGGTCGTTAAATGAAATGGATATTACCGATGGCGAACCTGATGTAGTGGCCTACGATGAAACTACCAATACCTACACTTTTGTGGATTGTGCAGCTGAAAGCCCAAAAGGCCGTAGAAGTTTATGCTACGACCATGCTGCATTGGAGGCTAGAAAAGAACATAAACCTAGTGATAGTGCGGTGAACATGGCAAATGAAATGGGCATTGAACTTTTAAACGAGGTACAATATCGAGAATTACAAACACTTGGCGAGTTTGACCTTAAAACTTCTAGCTGGATACAAACTCCTGATCTTATACGCCAGCTTGATGGCGCTTTATTTTGCGACCGCCGCTATAACACTGTATTTGTTTATCACAATGGAGCACAATCCTATTATGCAGCACGAGGTTTTAGAGGTTTATTAAAAGTGTGATTTCAAAATATTCCAAATTAGAGTAAATAAAAATATTTATCTATATTTAAAGGTGTTTTAAACACGTAAACGTAAACGCCTATTTATGCTCAATGCCATCAAACGCTCAAAAAAGCATGCGCTCATCTACATGCTATTATTTTGTTCGTGTTTTATAGCAAGCGCACAAACTTCTAAAATAGATGATTTGCTGGGGCAGCTTAAGCCAACAGATCCGGATACTACACAGATCAAAGTGTTGCGAAAGTTATCTGCCGCTTATACTTCTGTAGATCCCATCAAAAAATACTATTACGCCAATCAATATCTTCGCCTTGCGGAAAAAAACAATATAGACTCTACTATAGCCAACGCCTATTTGGACATGGGTATTGCCCATGCGGTACGGAGCAACTTGGACAGTGGACTTTATTATTTTAGGCTAGGGCACGAAAAAGCAAAAGCCATCAATTACCTCAATGGCATGGCCAGAGGGTATGTAAATATTGGTTTTATATTAGATAGGCAAGATAAAAAACGTGAATCTGTAAAAAACTACGAAGAGTCTTTAAAAATATATCGACAGCTCAATTACAAGCGAGGCATTAACCAATGCATCATGAATTTAGGCTCCATTTACTTCGATTTAAAGGAGTATAAAACTGCCGACCTTTATTTTAAACAAGTATTAGAAAATGTACGGGAGACGCCTAACGATCAAGTTGGTTTAGCCAATGCGCTCTTTTCTTTGGGAAATTCTAACAGAAAAATTGGTGATCCACGTGTAGCGTTAGACTACTTCAAACAAAGTTTAGCTATTAGAGAAAAATTAGGCGACATCAACGGTATTGGCTTAAGCAATTGGGGCATAGGCTTGGTTTTAAACAATTCGGGAAAATATACAGAAGCCCTAAAGCATTTTGAAATTGCACTTAAAAACAACAGGCAAACTAAAAATGTATATCAGGAAGCTATCGTTCTAATGTCGATTTCCGAAACTTATCTCAATTTAAAAGATTACAAAAAGGCAGAGGAATACGCTAAAACTGCGATGGTGAAGGCAAAGGAATCTGACTCAAAAGGCTTGGTAGCTCAATCATTAGAGTACTTGATTAAGGTTGAAACTGCACAAAAGAAATTTGCCGATGCACTTGAGCATCAATCTGATTATTTAGCAATTACCGATAGCCTAAAGGAAACAGAAACCAAACGCGAAGTAATTTTAGACGATTTGGCCCGTGTTAACACTGACAACAAAAATCTGGAAAAGCATAATGAAAAAATCAGTGCAAAAATCACCGATTATTCTTACGCTATTGCTATTATCTCGGTTTTACTGCTGATATTGATTATACTTTTGATCCTTTATTATAAGAAAAATGCGGGCTATAAAACCGCTAATGAGCTATTAAAACTACAGAAACACCAAACTGCTGAAATTAACGAGGAGCTAAGCGCCCTAAATGAAGAGTTAAAAACGCAGATGGAAATAGTTTCAGCGCAAAATATTGAACTCGAAAAGCTGAACAAAGTAAAAAATAAGTTCTTCAGTATTGTTTCGCATGATTTAAGGGCGCCCATACATTCGCTTAAAGCACTCTTTGGCATGTATCACAGCGGGGTACTTAGCGAACAGGAATTGACCAACATTTTGCAACGCTTAGAAGAAACCGTTTACACCACAGCATCGTTTTTAGATAATTTGCTGGAGTGGTCAAAAAGTCAGCTGGAAGGGGTAGTTATCAATCCTTCGGAGGTAGATTTGCATGATGTGATTGACCATAACATCAAACTAATGGATTCGCAAATAAGAGCTAAAAATTTATCGGTAGAAAATAAAACCTCTAGCAACGACACTGTATTTGCAGATTTAAATATGGTACACGTGGTGGTTAGAAACTTACTTTCCAATGCAGTAAAATTTTGTGACCCCAACAGTAAAATCACATTTAGCACTGAAATAGTGGATGGAAAAGTGAGATGTATGATTAAAGATACAGGTAAAGGCATCAGTGAAAATGACTTGGATAATTTATTTAACCTCACCCACCATTCACAAACGGGTACTTCAGGAGAAAAAGGACATCATATTGGCTTAATTTTATGCAGAGATATGATTTTACAGAACCAAGGTAGCTTAGATGTAGAAAGTAAACTTGGCGAAGGCACTGCTTTTTACATTACATTACCTAAAGCGGCGCAATAAAACATTACAACTTTCCAACATTTCAACCTTATAACATTTAGGCAATATTGCGTAACTTTGTAACATGATTGAACTTCCAGTTGTTGCACCAACTACCGAAAAAGCCCGTAAACCTGATTGGTTAAGGGTTAAACTACCCATTGGTAAAGAGTATGCCCAGGTGAGAAGCCTTGTTGACGAGCATAAACTACATACCATTTGCGAGAGTGGCAATTGCCCTAATATGGGCGAATGTTGGGGTGCTGGTACGGCAACGTTCATGATTTTAGGAAACATCTGTACCCGTTCATGCTCATTTTGCGCAGTGGCAACTGGTAGGCCTTTAGCTGTTGATACAGACGAGCCAAATCGTGTGGCCAATTCGGTAAAACTGATGGGCGTTAAGCACTGTGTAATTACTTCTGTTGATAGAGATGATTTAAAAGATGGCGGTTCTATTATTTGGGCCGAAACGTTGCAAGCAATTAGAAGAGAAAGTCCGATAACTACTTTAGAAACACTAATTCCCGATTTTAAAGGACAGTGGGATAATTTATACCGCGTATTGGAAGAAAGGCCAGAAGTGGTTTCGCATAACATGGAAACAGTGCGCCGTTTAACTCGCCAAGTACGTATACAAGCTAAATACGACCGCAGCTTGGAATGCCTGAAAAGAATTTCGGAATTTGGTTTGCGTACTAAAACTGGCATTATGCTAGGCTTAGGTGAAACCGAAGAAGATGTTTTTGAAGCGATGGACGACTTAGTGGCTAACGGTGTTCACATCTTAACTTTAGGGCAATACTTACAACCTACCAAAGCACATCACCCAGTTGTAGACTGGATACACCCGGACCAGTTTGCCAAATACAAAGAAATTGGCTTAGCTAAAGGATTAAAGTATGTAGAAAGCGGACCTTTGGTACGTTCTTCTTATCACGCAGAAAAGCATTTATTTGATATCGAAGGCATTGCTTAACAGCTGTCTATTTTTTCTGAATTACAGTGCATGCCTAAATTAGCAGGTGTTGTTGCTATGTAATGTCATGGTTTCGGCTTATGCCGGATTTAAACATGATGAACGATTATCTTCAAAGCATCAACATCTCCCCCTAAAAAAACACCCCTAGCACTGAGACTAGAGGTGTTCGTTATTGTTAATTAAGGATGGTTCCGGAGAATTATCTCTTCACTACTTTAATTACCTGTTTGTTTCCATCGGCAACTAAACTTACCATATACAAACCTTTTGGAAGTGCAGTTAAATTAACTTTGGTACTGCTTTCCCCTTTTGTTGCAGGTTGCGTCAATTGTTTTCTGCCCTGCATATCCACTACCACAACTTCTGCGTTTGCAGTTAATAATTGGTGGTTAATTGTAATCCAACCATCGGTAGGATTTGGATAAGCGCCAAAAGCGGTATTGATTTCACCTACACTCACTAATCTCACCTCACTTACAGTAAACTTACCATCTATATCATATTGCTTAAGCTGGTAGTAATTATCACCAGTTAGCGGCGTACGATCGGTAAAGCTGTATTGATGCTCGCCAGCAGTATTTTTTGAAGCTTGAGTATTGATTACTGCGAAATTACCCTGACTACCTTTTCTAAGCAGCTCAAATTTAAGTGTGTTTACTTCGTTGGTAGTTTTCCAACTTAAGTTTACCTGAGGGTTGGTTGCCGTACCTACTTTTTTAGCTTCAAAAACAATTAAATCCAATGGAAGTACACCATTATTAATTACCACGAAAGGGCTAAATTGATTAATGCCACTTATAGTTGCAACGTAAGGATTGGTACCTGTTACTGTTGCGCCATAACCTATGTATGCACCATTATGGTAATTGGCTACGCTCACCGGATCTGTAGTTAAAAAGCCTGCGTTATGGTTAGCTGCAGTCCACTGGAATTGTAAGTTGGCATTAGCTCCGCTACCCAATGGAGTAATGTTCCACTGCAAGTTAACAGATTTAGTTGCATTAGAAGGTAATGGGTTATCAAAACCAGATTTTAGGCTGAAAGAGAAATCGCCCGATGTACCAGTGTTTGCAATAGCAACTGGCGAGTAGCCTAAGTTAGTTCCCAAAGGTACTGATACCGAAGTTGAACCGATGTTTTTCACGATTAAACTTCCCGTACCACTAGTAATTACATAACCAGTAGCGGCATTGTCTCTGGTAATGGTATTTACTGTTAAAGAGTTGTTGCCTAGCGTTAAAACACCATTTTCAACCGTTAAATTGCTTGAAGCTACTGGCGATTGCAAGGTGTAATTTCCAACTACATCAACCGTTAGGTTAGTTAGCAAGTTACCCGCATCATTGTATTTATAGTTACCTGTAGCACCTTTTAAGTTCAATTTTACTGATGCCGAATTTGATTCGAACGTACCACTGTTTACCACAAAATCTCCATTAACGTTAAAAATGGCATTAACCGTGCTGTTCTCTCTTACCAATACGCGTCCGCCGTTTTGCTCATAACTACCCAAACCAATAGTACCACTGTTGTTTAATAAGGCTAAGTAAGTTGATCCGGTACTGTTAACGGTAAATTTACCCCTAATGTTAGAGACTAGATTACCTTGGAAAGCATAGTAATTCACTTGCGAAGGGTTATCCCAAGTTACGTTGTAATAACTAATTGTATTTTTAAGGATCCCGGTTTGAGATGTAGTGATTCCCGAAATCAAGAAGGTAGAGCCATCTTCAAAACTTACTGCACCCGGCATGGTGTTGGAATTTGCAGCATGCTCATACGTACCTGCAACGGTAAAATTAGCTGAACCTACGTTGGCCAAAGAACCCGCATTTTTAAATGTACCACCTGCATTTATCTTTACATTATAGGTACCGTTATTGCCAATGCTTCCGCTGTTTACAAAATTACCATCCACAAAGAAATTAGGGGATTGATTTGCAAAATTTACTGTATTGCCAGAAGGGATAGTTAAAGTAGCGCCAGTTTTTACGTAGAAATTATTGCAATATCCAAATCCTTGCGTTAGTGTGGGCAAAATTACGCTATGCCCTTTTTCAATGTAAGAAGTACCTCCAGAATTGTACACTGGATAATCGGTTACTGCATTCCAATTCGTACCGTCATATTTTTGCCAAATGGATACATCGGTCCAGCTACCACTTGCAATTGTTCTAAAATCTCCGTTAACCGGTTGTTGGTCTATCGCTCCTTTAAAATAAACCGATTTTAATTTAGCGTACCTGCCGCTAGAGGTACTACCACAACTAAAATATAAACGTACTTTTAAAGTTTTTCCGGCTGGAACAACTACGCCATTATCACCATTTAAAATGAACCTGAATTGTTGAGTAGTTCCACCGGTGCCATTTGTAATTAGCGCTGGTGCGGTAAAAGCTCCAAAGGCAGTATTAGCCAATGCTACGTTGGTACCATCGTAACCGCCTGTAATTTCAGAGACAGTTGTAAAATCATCTATCGAGTAAGAAACTCCTATTTTGGTGTTAGATGATGTGTTATAAAAATTGGTTGAGAGCAAAAGCTCTTGAACAGTTAGCATTTTACCTGCCGCAGGTACTACTGTAAATTCTTCGTAGTGCGTACGACTTAAGTTACCACCTGGACCACCAGCTGCAGTTCCCCACAAACCGGTCGCTGTTGCACCAAACGCTTGTCCATGGGTGGTAGAGTAAGCAGGCACCGCCGTTACCGTAGTACCGTCAGACAGCGCAAGGTTATTGAAAGTTGGTGTAGTAGCTGTTACTCCAGTAGCCGCTGTAGCTGTGTTGTTTGCCGTGAGCTCCCAACGAATCAATTCCTTTAAATCAATGAGTGAATAGTTAACTTTTGAAGCGCTTACGGCAACATTTACGGTAGTGGCATTGGTACTGGTGTGGGTAATATTTCCCGAGTAAGTACCCGTAGCATCATTGGTGTTTAACCTCACTAATATGGTAGTGCTAACAGAGCCACTACTTGGTGTAATTACCAATGGCGAACCAGCACTGTACCAAGTTTGTCCGTTATCATTACTTACCTGAAAGTTGGCAGGCGGAGTTACGGTTAAATTTCCTGAAAGATAAGTTGCCGAAAGGGTGTAAACTTTTGTAGCCGAAGGTCCATCAGTGCCTTGAAGAAGAGCACCCGTAATTGTACCAGCTGTAATTGCCGGAATTGCGGCAATAGTTGCACTTTCTGAACGTGCTGTTCCGCTTGCTGATGTTGCTTCAACGTAATATTGATAAGTTGACATTGATGGCGGAACGGTTTCTTTACCTGTAGTAGGTGCGTAAGCTAAATTTACGTCGTTACCGCCGATTGTTTGCTCATTCACTAACGTTGGAGTACCACCATCGGCAATACGATACAAACGATAGGTTACGTTATTTTCAGGCCAGTTTAAATTCCACTTGAAGGTAAGCTCGTTACCAGTTTTTGTATACTTGAAATTAGAGATTGCTAATCTGTTAGTTGGTACGGCGTTACCATCTAAAAACACCGCATAAGGATCCCAAACATTGTTATTTCTATCCTTGAAAACGATGTTATTATCCAAATACTCCGCAGCCTCAATTGATGTTAATTGCTTTGACCAATTTACACGAGAGCTAACATCCAATGGATTTCCATTCATATCCATTGAGCCATACTCTGCGTAAATTACCTTGCTCACGTCCGTACCAGCATCCCAAATAGACCAACCTTCCGGCTTAACTACATTACTCATTTTAGTGTTGATGAACACGGTAGCCGCCGTCGATTTTGGATCAGCAGTAGCTGCATCATTTTGCCAAGGCCTACCTAATACATACTTGGTAACTCCTCTGTTGGCAATAATTTGGCAATTTCTAAATAAAAACCCTTTAGTTTCACGAGTGTTAGATGCTGTAATATAACTGCTTGCTTGGTTATCTACCCTATCTCGTGGATAAATTACACATTCGTCAAAAACAGTTTTTGCGTTACCAAAAATAAAATCAACCACGCCCTCAATGTAACACTTGTAAAGTGATTGAGGATATTTAGAGTTGTAGGATAAAAATGTATCCTGCCCACCTAAAAACCTACAATTTTTAAAAGATGCCCTGTCGCCACTTACGTTAATAGCCAATGCCTGAGGAGCATCCCCTGTGCTATTTTCGAAAGTTACGTTAGCCGCACTAAAATCATCCGAATTGATAATCACCGAAGCTGAGTTTGCCGTACCATACGTACCTCCGCCCGGCATACTCTTACCATTTGCATTATTATAGGTGATGATGGTTTTCGCTACATCCTCCCCAATAAACTGGATGAACGGTTTTGCAATGGTTAAATTTTCGTAATAAACACCTTTCTTAATTAAAATTCGATAAGGTGATGTGGCATTTGAGGGAGCGTCATTTAGTGCAGCTTGGATGGTAGTGTGCGTACCTCCACCGCTTGGGTCTACAGTGGCACTGTACTGTGCACTTGCTTTAAACCCTAGCATAACTAACATTATGCTACAAACGATTTTAAACAGATGATTTTTCATTTTTTGGTGTACATTTTACATTCTAAATAGAAAATATGGAAGCGATTGCACTTCCATATTTTATTGGGTGGATTATTTTTTGATGATTTTTATTTGCTGATGTTGACCATCTACTTCTACTTTGAGCAAGTAAAATCCGCTGGCTAATGATGATAAATTCAAAGTGGTACTTAACTGCCCTTTTATTATGGCAACTTTGTTCTTTTGCTGACCTTGCGTATCGAAAACGGTTATAGAACCTTTTACCTGCGCCGCACTATGTTTAATAGTGATGATGCCAGTAGTAGGATTTGGATAGGCATTGAGTTGTTCGGCCACTTCCAAAATGTTCACCAGTTTCACCTCACTAGAAGTAGTTTTGCCATCCTTATCATATTGTGTAAGCTGATAATAGTTATTGCCCAATAAAGGATTGCGATCAGTAAAGCTATAGTTGTGCTCACCTGCAATATTTTTGGTAGTTTGTGTATTGATCACCACAAAATCCCCATTATCGCCTTTTCTGCGCAACTCAATTTTTTCAGTATTTACTTCGTTAGCTGTTTTCCAAGTTAGGTTAACCTGCGGATTGGTAGCAGTACCAGCCTTTTTGGCATCAAAAGCAACAAAATCCAAAGGCAGCGTTTGTGGGAACCAGTCTATTTTATCTGCGCCAGCATAAATAGGAACTATTACACGCACAACCGACGCCGGCAGCGGCGTATAGCTGTAGTAAGTTGATGGGTTAAACACATTGGCTGCATTTAATTCATCAAATTTAACCGAGCGACCACCAGGATTAAGCATTGCCGGATTGATTTGTCCTGTGATTACAGGCAAGCCAGAATCATCATACTCGTTACCTACCTGTTTCAAACCAAATGCTGGCTTATTACCAGTTTTGGAAGTAAACATATCATCAGAGTTGTTCCCGAATACTGCTCTAAAATCTGCCAAAGTCCTATCGGCGTACATGCCCCAACGCGTGTTTAGGTAAAAGTTGTTTTCTGCAAATACATTGGCACCAATAGCCGCTGCAATGCCATAAAGTTTAACACCATCGCTCAAGCAATTCAGCACGTGTACTTCCCCAAATCGTACCCTTGGATTTCTTGAGTTAGTATTTAAGAAATGATTGGCGTAGTGCGTCACTTTTAAGCGGCCAACATCAGTACCTGCATTATTATCAGAGTGGCCAATTAAGCCTGTTTTCCAACTGTTACGATAAATAGTCCATGAAATGGTGACATAGCTTGCGCCATCCTTGATATCAATACCGCCATCAGGATGCTCCGAATCAGCTGGCATGGTAGTTGGATGCCCAACTGTACAATGATCAACCCAAATATGGTGTGTTTCATTATTTCCAATATTAATACCATCATCATAATAGTCTTGGAATGTGATATTTCTAATGATGATGTTGGTACTTCTTTTTACGTTGATACCAAACTTGAAAACTACATTTTTACGCCCGATGATGGTGAGGTTAGACTGCTCTTGGATATCCAACATATGGTTTCCCCAAACTGCTATCGCCGGACTTAAAGCCACATCCTGGTAAACTCCTTCCTCGAGTACTATGGTTAATGGACTAGCATCCATGTATTTATACCTGATACGATTATAAAGCGTTTGGGCTAACTTGTTAAATTCAGCCGGACCATTAATGTAAATGGTTTTGTTAGTGAAGCCCGGTACAACAGCATCGCCACCGGTAGTTGGGCCGTTAAATCCATCGCCATTAGCTGATGCGAAACCTACCGGCTGCTTAAAATTGATATTTAGATTATCTGTAAAAGTAGCGGTTATGGTCTTATTCCCATCAACAGTGATGGTTTGTGTAGCATTATTACCGCTCAAAGCACCAGCCCAGCCTTGGAACGTAGAACCTAACACCGTATTAGCGGTTACCGTTACCACTGTTCCATCTGGATACTCGCCACCCGCCGGATTTAAGGTAATGCTACCAATACCCGTTACACTGGTTGTGATGCGATAAGTATTGATCACCCTAAAATTAGCCGTTACGGTTTTATTACCGTTCATGGTTAAGGTTTGTGGGTTGGTTGTACCACTTAAATCGCCCGACCAATTATCTAATTTTAACGCAGGCTTTTCCTCAGCTAACAGTGTAACCTGCTCACCAGAAAAATACCTGTTATTTGCTCTGGCAGGTGTAATTGCTACCGTTCCGCTATTAGTTGTATTTAAGGCTAAAGTGTATGAGGTACATTGTGCTCCTGATAAATCAAGTCTATCCAAATTTGGTCCATCAGTTGTTTCCCATGCTAATTTGATAGCATTTACCCCTGCATTAAGATTTACGGAAACTAAAACCTCAGTCCAATCTGTAAATGTTGCAGTTCTTGGAAAATCTACCGTTTGTACAAAAACATCGTTTACGTATAATGCCGCAGAGCGATTTTCATCCTTAGCAAAAGAATACCTGAACTTTGCAGTTTGTACGCCAGCTTGTTGGTTACAAACAGTGAAGGTAATTTGATTGTCGCCAGTGGCTAAAAAATCGATAAAGCCAGTACCAGTAAATCCAGTATGCTGTGTATCTACTTTGCCTGTAAAGTTTGCATTCTCAGCTTCGTATGTGTTAAAAGTTAAATTTGGATCAACCGTAACCACTGTTACCGTCCAATTTTTTGTAGTGCTATTTTGAGCAGTAACCGTATAAAGTACTGGCGAGGTAAAATCTTGGGCAGCACCTACACCCGGACTTACACTTGCCAAATTTGAAAGGTTAAATATAACTGGCGTAAGTGATGAAAGACTTACACCGGTAGGCATGGTCACTAAAATTTGTCCTGTAGCGCTATTAATTGAGGCATTGCCAATTTGATCATTTGAAAGCTTAAAGGCAGTAATTTCCTTTTCCGAAGACAATACAAATGCCGTTGTTACTGTCCAGTTTTTAGTGGTGGTACCATCTTGAGCGGTTACTACATAATTTACCGGATTGGTAAAGTTTTGTGTTGCATTAGCCAAAGGGCTTACCGTAGCGCCGTTGGAAATAGTAAATGTGGTTGGCGCAACATTGGTGATATTTGTTCCTGTCGCTACATTGATGTTAATTGTCCCAGCAGTATAATTGATGACTTCATTACCTACTTGTCCTGGCAATTTGAATGCGGTTACATCTACATCCGAACTTACTGTTGCTACCGCAGATGAGATGGAAAGCCCATCAATATCGTTATCATTTGCTGTAGCATTTACAATTCTAACACGTCTGATATCAGTGGCTGCTATGGTAGCATTTTGTGTAAAATTAACCGTGTACAAGCCTGCCGGGCATCCAGCGCTGGTAGAAACCGTGGTACCTATTTGCACCCAGTCGCTTTCTGTAATTGTTGAAAGATCCGTTTTGGTAGTCGCAAAAAAGGTCATCGTTCTAACTGAAGCCCTACTATTGCTAAATGTTAGCGATGAAACACCGTTGCTAAGCACTGGCGTAATGGCATATGAACTTTCACCCCCAATGAACCTAAAGCCATAGGTGCCATCACATTTTGAAGTAGAACGATAAGCTCCTTTCACTGCCCAAGTACCCGAACCAAGCGTTGCCAATGTTTCGGTAGTTGGCTTGGTGGTAGGCAGTCCGGTTTCAAAGCCTTCTGTAAAATAAATGGATTGCGCTTTTGCTAAAACACTTAAAGTGATGAAGCTGACAAACAATAGCGTTTTTAGAATATATTTCATTGTACTAAATTTTTGGGCAAAAAAATTCCTTTACCAGCCGTAGCTAGCATAAAAAATTGGTGAAAGGTTTAGTTTATTTCTTGATGAACTTTTGTGACTTTGGTTTTCCTTCTCCTTCGTAAACCAACAAATAGGTACCTGACGTTAAATTGGATACATTAATTGTTGTGGAAGATGAACCAGTAGCTGTATTAACTTTTATCAGGCTCTTGCCATCCAAACTTACCACTTTAATGGTACTAGATTTTTTCTCGTAATCATGACTTACTACAAGCTCTTTGCTTACCGGGTTAGGAAAGATATTTAAACTAATATTCTCTAACTTAACATCTGTCACTTCGCTATAGCTGTATTTTCCGTCCTTGTCTCGTTGCTTTAAACGATAATAAGCAGTACCTGATAACGGCCTCGAATCCGTAAAGCTGTAGCTATGTGTGCCAGCAGTACTTTTACTCAAAACAGTGCCCACGGTCGAAAATTCTGTGTTGTCGCTTCTTCTTTCTACAACGAAATCTTGAGTATTCACTTCGTTGGCAGTTTTCCAAACCAAGTTTACAGTTTTACCCAAGGCATCTGGTTTAGCAGTAAACGAAAGAAAGTCAAGAGGTAATGTGCTATCTGCAGTAATACCTGAAAAACTAGAAAGTCTTAAGAATAAATATCTAGAAGAACCGGTTGTTCCGGTTAAATAAGGATAAAAACGTAAATAAACTTTTTGACCATTATCTACATTAATTTTTAAATTACTGTAGGTAATTGCTCTTTTATCTTGAGTTTGACCTGTAGTATTTGAAGCAACTAATGGTATTGCTGTTGTTGCATCCGTAGCCGCGTACGTAGCAGCCGTACCTGCAGCGTCATAATAGGTAGCCAAAGCTGGCATATCAAAAAAATTATTGCCATCTAAGGAGTATTTCACCACCATTCTAACATTTCCTGTGCCTCCACCTACTGCTACCACACTAATATCTGTTAGTCTTAAAAATTTACCATTAGTTGGTTCTATAATATACTGAGCATAATGAGCCGTATTAACAACATCGTTATCCGAAAAATTAGGGATTGTCGCTATTGCTCTAAATCTACCCCAAGAATCATCAGACGCCAATCCTGTTACGGAAGCAGCATTAGTACTATTACTATAAGCGTACAACTCTAAAGTACCCAGATTTCCAAAACTACCGCTAGATGTTTCCAAAGCTGTACCTGCAACGTTTCCAGTAACTGTTTTTATGATACCATAACTACCAGAACCGGTGCCTTTTGATTCCCACTTCACAGAAAACGGAGTTATTTGAGCTTTAATGCCTAAAGAAAAGAGCATACTGATGCATGCGAAAAAAAGTACACGTTTTTTCATATCAATTTGGTTATAAATTTGGTTAATAGATACTGCGAAGTGTTCTTAATCTTGCATGCAAAAGACTATGAAACACTACTTTATTTAAAATCTAATACAGATTTAAGCATTTGTTTTTTCTTGTAAAAGAGAAAACTGTGCAATCGTTCTCGGAATTATAACGCAGATAAATTCATAAAAACCGCTTACAATTTAACTGGAGAGGTTTTTTAATTAAACAAATAAGAAAACAGCCGATTAAAAAAATTTCTGAGCTAGATAATATTTAACCCACAACCACGTTGTTTAACAATTTTTTAAGGGCTCGCGGAATTTCTTGAGATAAAAGAGATGCACTAACTACCGCCCTTTTGTGAGCTAAATGGTCGCCTGATTTGCCATGCAGAAACACGCCCAAAATTGCGGCTTCTGCTGCGCTATAACCTTGAGCTAGAAACGAGGTAATCACTCCGGTAAGTACATCTCCCATTCCACCCTGAGCCATCGCTGGATTTCCTGTAGTATTGATAAAGATATCGCCACTTGGCACACATATAAAAGTATATTGGTTTTTCAATACAATAACTAGCTGGAGTCTTTGCGATTGTAAACTAGCAGTTGCAACCCTGTCCCACCAATTATTGTGATTTCCAAATAAACGATCAAACTCTTTCATGTGCGGCGTGATGATGCTTTGGGCCTGCAATGCATTTAGTAATTCTTTCTGATCAGCAAGGATATTAATGGCATCGGCATCCACCACTAAGTTTACTTTACTATCCAAAAAATGGCTTAAAATATCCGCTTGTGCTTTTCCCACTCCCAAACCTGGACCAATAGCAACTGCCTTAAATTTAAGCAAGTCAACATCTTTAATGGATTCCCTATTTAAAAACATCGCCTCTGGCAAAGCAACATTTAGCGCCGTTAAACCACTTTGCGGCATACATGTCGTTACCAAACCTGCTCCGGCGTTTAAACAAGCGCTTGTACACAACAAGGCCGCACCCATTGTTTCAGGATTGCCAGCAATAACCAATGCATGGCCATAAGTGCCTTTGTGCGAAAAAGCAGAGCGAGGTTTTAACAGTTTACCTACTGCTTTTTCCGAGATTAGTTTCCACGGCGTAGCCACATTTTGCAAGTAAGATTCTGCCAGTCCTATTGGCACAACCTCAAATGCCTTTAAAGCCTGTAAACTTTCAGGAAAGAAGAAATTAATTTTAGGACGTTCAAAAGTGATGCAATAATCAGCACTAACGCCATTATAAATTGGTTCCAAAGCGCCCTCGCTTTTAAACCCAGTTGGCACATCCACAGCTACCACATAAGCTCCAGATTGGTTAATCAATTGAGCAAGGTATTCATAATTGCCACTTAGCGGCCGGTTTAACCCAGCACCCAAAATAGCATCAATTACCACATCAGTTGCCGACAATGCCAAGTTACGGGCATCTTCAAGCTTGAACAATCCTTTTACACGCTCTAAATTTACTTGATAATCTGCCGATGATTTTTCAGAAAAATGTGTAAGAAACACCTTCAAATTGTGATAACCTTGCTCATTCAACAGCCTTGCAATAGCCAAACCATCGCCGCCATTATTTCCCTGTCCGCAAATTACCACAATACTTTTTTTCTTATCAACAATCTTTCTAGCAAATGCTTCAACAAATGAAACTGCAGCCCGCTCCATCAAATCTACAGATGTAATATTTTGATGTTGAATAGTATACGCATCAGCATCTTTCATTTGAATGGCGGTAAGCAAATTTTCCATCTATATAGCATTAAAAGCAATAAATATCGCTACTAAAACAATTGTAAAGTTACGGTTTCTTGCGTAGCTGAACGTTTTTCGGAAGTTTTAGTTTGCCTTCGGCGATGTTTAGTAATCCACTCCGTGTAGTTTTTGGCAGCTAAAGGTTGCGCTAACAAACCGCTTCCAATATGCATCAAAGTAATGCTATTTTCTATCTGCTGTCTTAATTTTTGAAGCTGGTGTTGTATGTGCTGTTGTAGCTTGTTGGTTGGTTTAACACGAATCAATTTAAGCAAGGGATGAAGCAGTTTAACAGAGAGCTCGTTGGCAAAATAACCATTGGCAGCTGTTATCCGATTTTGTAAATTTTCTTGTGCTTCAAACCCATCTTGCTGATACAGGTTATTGATTTGCTGCCTGAATTTTTCCAATAGCACATCTAACTTTTTAATGGCGCTGGTTATTTCCTGCATTTGCGTTTTTAGGAATGGATTATTTACCTTATAAATTTCAGGATCTTGTTGAATCAAATCAACAGCACCCATCATGGAGTTAAAGTTAAAATGTGCCAAAACCAAATTTAAGATGTACTTTTCTTGTGCCTGCTTCATCAACAAATTCAAATCGCCGGCCATTGCAGGTTGAAGAAAATTAATGACTTCGTTGTTCGACCGTAAACTGTCTTTATTAATTTTAGATTTTAGGATCAAACCCGATAAAGTTCGCACCCTACTTAAAGCCACATAAACCTGCCCGCTAATGAAAGACTTGCCAGCATCAATAATGGCATGATCAAACGTTAAACCCTGACTTTTATGTATGGTTACTGCCCACGCTAACTTAACAGGATATTGGAGAAATTCACCCACTTGGTTTTGCGAAACTTGCTCATCCTCATCAATTTGATATTCAAAAGATTGCCAAGCGCTTTTGGTGAGTAACAAATCTTCCTCATCTGGAAAAGCAACATAAATCTCTCCATTATCAATCGATTTTACTCTTCCGATTTTTCCGTTATAAAATTTACGTTCGTCGCCTGTATCGTTTTTGATGAACATGATTTGCGCACCAACCTTTAACACAAGCTGCTGCTCCGCCTGTAGTCCTAAATCCTTAAACTCACCGTTAATTTCTGCCTCAAAAGTATAGCTCTCGCCTTTTAGCGCATCTAACTTCTGTTGGTTAATGGCATTGGCTTCCGCATTGTGTGAAGTAATGATAATTGGATTGATGTCCGCGTCATCTTGAAAATCAGGATCAAATCGTTCATTGAGCAAAGCTAAAGTTTCATTGTCAATCTGATTATTCCTAATGTCGTTTAAAATTTTAATGAAGGTTTCTTCTGTTTGCCTGTAAACTTTGGTTAGTTCAATTTGTACAACTGGATTTTGCCGCAGCACCAAAGCATCAAAAAAATATGGCGAGGCATACACTTTGCTCAACACAGACCAATCCTCTCTTTTAGTGACAGGTGGCAACTGGAACAAATCGCCAATGAGCAGCAACTGCAAACCACCAAAAGGACTGCTATTTTTTCGAACAGAGCGCAACAAGGCATCAATCATGTCCATTACATCACAACGCACCATCGAAACTTCGTCAATTACCAGCAGCTCTAACTCCCTGAACAACTTTAGTTTATCGTTAGCGAAACTCAAATCATTAACTGTAGATTGAATGGACGAAAACCCATCCTGAAGATGTTGCAAAGCTACATCTCCTGGGAAAAAAGATCCTGGCGGCAGCTGAAAAAAAGAGTTGATGGTAGTGCCTTTTGCATTCATTGCGGCAACACCCGTAGGTGCAACAACAGCCATTTTTTTGGTGCTTTGCTGCTTTATCCGTTTCAGTAAAGTTGTTTTTCCGGTACCGGCCTTTCCTGTAAGAAAAACCGATTCATTGGTGTATTCAATGAACTCAAAAATTTGATCAGCAATTGGGTTGGCGTCGGAAGTGGAACTCATAGCGCAAATTTAGCTAAATAATTTAGCAGAAGAAACCAAGCGCTTAATTAAAATTAGTTGTCCAGCGAAGCGAATGAACTAAATCGGTTACCGTAAGCTCTTCACTAGATCCCTCCAAAGTCGGGATGACAAGGCGGGTTAGCGGTTAGGCGTGCTGTCATCCAAAGCGAAGCGAAGGAACTAAACCTTATTAACGTGAGCTCTTTTCCAGATCCCTCCAAAGTCGGGATGAAAAGGCGGGTTAGCGGTTAGGCGTGCTGTCATCCAAAGCGAAGCGAAGGAACTAAACCTTATTAACGTGAGCTCTTTTCCAGATCCCTCCAAAGTCGGGATGACAAGGCGGGTTAGCGGTTAGGCGTACTGTCATTCTTGCGCAGCGAAGGAACTAAACCTTATTAACGTGAGCACTTTTCCAGATCCCTCCAAAGTCGGGATGACAAGGCGGGCTAGCAACTAGGCGTATTGTCATCCAGAGCAAAGCGAAGGAACTAAACCTTATTAACGTGAGCTCTTCATTAGATCCCTCCAAAGTCGGGATGACAAGGCGGTTTAGCAGTTAGGCGTATTGTCATCCAGAGCAGAGCAAAGCGAAGGAACTAAACCTTATTAACGTGAGCTCTTTTCCAGATCACTCCAAAGTGGGGATGACAAGGCGGGTTGGCAGTTAGGCGTAATGTCATCCGGAACGAAGCGAAGGAACTAAACCTTATTAACTTGAGCTCTTTTCCAGATCCCTCCAAAGTCGGGATGACAGGGTAGCTGGCTGCCGGCAAGTACAAAGCAACGAACCAATCAAGTTAACGCTATGGCTTTGTCATAATTACGATAACTTGTAACAATTAACTCTCGTGAAAGTCTTTACAGCAATTGTTAAATATTAACCTAATACTAAAACAATGAACCAAAAACCTTCCAACGCTTTTGTAGCAGCCTCGTGGATTGCCCTCGGAGTTGGTATGATAGGCTTTATTATTGGCCTTTGGCGTTCCGAAATGCTACTCAATGAAAAAGGCTACTATTTTGCGGTACTCATGTTTGGCATGTTCGCAGTAATTTCGCTGCAAAAAGCTGTTAGAGACAAGCTCGAAAGCATTCCAGTGACGGAACTTTACTACGGCATTAGCTGGTTTGCAACCTTGCTAACTATTGCTTTGTTGGTAATTGGGCTGTGGAATGCAGACCTGTTGCCTAGCGAAAAGGGATTTTATGCCTTTGCCTTTTTGCTAGCTTTGTTTGGCGCTATTGCGGTACAAAAAAACACTCGCGATAGTCAAATTGCCAAACAAAACCTCCATTAGATTAAAAAATTAGAATTTTATGGAAGTGCTATAAGTTTTACTTGTAGCGCTTTTTTTTATTAACCAAAGCTCTGCCCTGTTAATACAGTACAAATTTGGCACGCTAGGAACACGTCAATCTACTAATAACCGTTACTAACCTGCCATCGGATTTGCATTTCCGAATTTATAGACTGCAAATCTGAAACAGTGTTAGTGACAGGACAGCAAAATTTTGATGAGATAAAATGGACAGAAAGTATCCTTACATTTCCTTTTTCAAAAACTTGCCCGTCAAGCTAAGCGGATTTTCAATCAATCCCTCAGGTGTACCTTCGAAAATAATTCTACCGCCGCCAGCGCCGCCTTCTTCACCTAAATCAATTACCCAATCGGCCACTTTAACCACATCCAAGTTATGTTCAATCACCAAAACCGTGTTGCCTTTATCTACCAACTCATTCAGCACCCCTAACAATACGTTGATATCCTCAAAGTGCAAACCTGTAGTCGGCTCATCCAAAATATAGAAGGTTTTACCGGTGTCTTTTTTAGAAAGCTCGGTAGCCAATTTTACGCGTTGCGCCTCGCCTCCAGACAAAGTAGTAGAAGCCTGCCCTAAACGGATATAACCTAAACCCACATCATTTAACGTTTTAATTTTACGGTAGATGACAGGCATATGCTCAAAGAAATGACAGGCATCTTCAATACTCATATCCAACACATCACTGATAGATTTACCTTTGTAGCGCACCTCCAAAGTTTCACGGTTATACCTTCTACCACCGCATTCTTCGCAAGGTACCTGTACATCAGGCAAGAAGTTCATTTCAATCACTTTCATGCCCGCACCTTGGCAAGTTTCACATCTGCCACCTTTCACGTTGAAAGAAAAACGCCCAGGTTTATAGCCTCTAATTTTAGCTTCGGGCAATGCCACAAACAAGTTCCTGATATCAGAAAAAACACCCGTGTAAGTTGATGGATTAGAACGCGGCGTACGTCCAATTGGCGTTTGGTCAATTTCAATTACCTTATCAATTTCCTTTAAACCATCAATTCTTTCGTAAGGCAAAGGTTTTTTCTTGGCCCTAAAAAAATGGTGGTTCAAAATCGGATAAAGCGTTTCGGTAATTAAGCTAGATTTACCACTACCCGAAACACCTGTTACTGCAATAAATTTACCCAAAGGAAAATCTACCGAAACCTCTTTTAAGTTATGACCAGTAGCTTTGATAATGGAAAGTGTTTTACCATTACCCTCCCTACGTTTTTCGGGCACTAAAATTCCTTTTTTACCATTTAAGTAAGCTGCAGTTAAGGTGTTGGATTTTAAGATTTGCTTTGGTGTACCCTCCGCAACCACCGTACCGCCATGCACCCCTGCTGCCGGACCAATATCCAACACATAATCAGCCTCCAAAATCATATCCTTATCGTGCTCCACCACCAAAACGGTGTTTCCTAAATCACGCAAGTTTTTTAAAGCGGTAATTAAACGCTCATTATCACGCTGGTGCAAACCAATACTTGGCTCATCCAAAATGTACATGACATTCATCAGCTGCGATCCAATTTGCGTAGCCAAACGAATACGTTGCGCCTCCCCTCCTGATAAGGTTCTCGAAGTGCGATCAAGCGTAAGGTAATTTAAGCCTACATCCAACAAAAAGCCAATACGAGCTCTAATTTCCTTCAAAATTTCTTTGGCAATGGTGTTCTGACGATCACTTAGCCTGCTCTCCACCCCTACAAACCATTGGCTTAAACTGGAGATATCCATTTCGGCCAGTTCAAAAATATTCTTGCCATCAACCTTGAAATGTAGACTTTCTTTTTTCAAACGAGCGCCATGGCAAGTAGGGCAGGTTTCCAAACGACGGAAAGCCTCCATATCGTCAGTAGCACCTTCTCCCCTTTTCTCCTGCTGCTCTTCCAAAAGTTTAATGAGCCCGTCAAACGTAACTTGGTAATTTTGTACGTTCCATTTGTTGTAGGCAACTTCTACCGAAATCAAATCTGGAGTACCATTTAAAATCAAATCAATGTGCTCTTCACTCAATTTCTCTAATGGTGTTGATAACGAAAAATTATACTTCTTCGCCACCGCTTTAAGCACCTGAAACACCCAAATATCCCTATACTCGCCAAGCGGAGCCAAACCACCATTAATGATACTCAACTTCATGTTGGGCATCACCGATTTCTTATCCACCACAAACACATAACCCAAGCCGTCGCAAGTTTCGCAAGCGCCATAGGGCGAGTTAAACGAAAAACTATTCGGTTGTGGTTCATCATAGGAAATTCCTGTGGTAGGGCACATCAAAAATTTGCTAAAATGCGCTACGTTATTGTCCTTATCGCTTATTTTGATGATACCTTTTCCCAAACGCATGGCAGTTTGTATACTATCGCGAAGGCGTTTATCATCTTTCGGATCAATCATCAAGCGGTCAACCACAATTTCAATATCGTGTATTTTATAACGATCTACCTGCATTTTGGCCACGATATCCTTAATTTCACCATCCACACGCACTTTCACGTAGCCTTGTTTGCGTATTTGCTCAAACAGTTCGCGGTAATGCCCTTTACGGCCTTTTACCACTGGAGCCAAAATATTTACTGCCGATTTTTCAAACTTTTTGTAGATATTTTGGAGAATTTGGTCTTCGCTCATGCGCTCCATTTTTTCGCCAGTATTGTACGAAAAAGCATCAGCCACACGAGCATACAACAAACGCATGAAATCGTAAATTTCAGTAATGGTACCCACCGTTGAGCGTGGGTTTTTGCTGGTGGTTTTTTGCTCAATGGCAATCACCGGACTCAAACCCGAAACTTTGTCCACATCCGGGCGCTCCATACCGCCCATAAACTGGCGTGAATAAGCACTAAATGTTTCCATGTAACGGCGCTGACCTTCGGCGTAAATGGTGTCAAAAGCCAAGCTGGATTTACCGCTACCACTTAACCCAGTAACCACCACCATTTTGTTGCGTGGAAAACTAACGTCAATATTTTTTAGATTGTGCACCCTCGCACCATAAACCTCAACCTCTTTTTGCTCGCCTAAATCAACGTGGTTTTTAGCCATATATGTGTTCGCTCCGTTTTTTAAATGTATTTCTTTGTTTAAACACACAGAACTATCGCTTGTTCCTGCTACTTAGCAATAAAGAGTTTTAGACCAACCGCTTTGTGCCTGTGTGTTAAAAAAATAGCTTGCAAAATTAGCGAAATAAAAGCACAAAAGCTACGGATACAAATACTTAAAAGCTTTAAATACTATCATCTTAACAGCCTTTTACATTTGACAAACATTTGTGTTGCTTCAGATTTTTTGGAGCGCAATTAAAGTGCTATTTACAGCGTTCGTCCCGCTTTCTGTTTCTCCCGATGAAAAATCGGGATCCACGGCAATCGGGGCTATGGATTGAAACACCTTGCTATTTACACCAGCCATGCACCACTACCTTTGTAAAATAAACCTTGGCGAAGTGGTTATGCGAAATGGAGCGCAGCGCAATGGAGCATTTGAACGAAGCAAAGGACTGCACTTTCCGCAAAAGCTGTTGGCTTTGTTTTTCAAAACACAAATCTTCCTCTAAACGTAATGCCATACTTAACATCGCACCGTCTGCCTCTACTAAATTTGTAGCGCACAAAAAAATAAGCTAGCTTTGAACTTGGATTGTTGGCTTGGCCAACTTTAAATAAACAAATTATGATTATTGAACCTAGAATGCGTGGTTTTATCTGTTTAACGGCTCACCCTGAGGGTGCCGCACAGAACGTGAAAAACCAAATTGAATATGTAAAATCTAAAGGCAACATCAACGGACCTAAAAGAGTATTGGTAATTGGTGCATCAACCGGATTTGGTTTGGCTTCGCGTATTACCGCAGCGTATGGCAATGGTGCTTCAACTGTTGGCGTTTATTTTGAAAAAGAACCTAAAGAAGGCAAAACAGCTTCGCCAGGTTGGTATAATACTGCTGCTTTTGAAAAACAGGCGCAAGCAGATGGATTGTATGCAAAAAGCATTAACGGCGATGCGTTTTCAAATGAAGTAAAGCAGCAAACTATTGATTTAATTAAAGCTGATTTAGGCCAAATTGACTTGGTAATTTACAGTTTGGCATCTCCGGTAAGAACTAACCCAAAAACTGGCGTTACACACCGCTCTACCTTGAAACCAATTGGCGGCACTTTCTCTGACAAAACTGTTGATTTCCATACCGGCATTGTTTCTACTGTAAGTATAGAACCTGCCAACGAAGAGGAAATTGAAAACACCGTTGCTGTAATGGGTGGCGAAGATTGGGAAATGTGGATTGATGACATGAAAGCTGCTGGCGTATTGGCCGAAGGCGCAGTAACTGTAGCTTACTCTTATATTGGCCCTGCGGTAACCGAGGCGGTTTATAGAAAAGGTACCATTGGCCGTGCTAAAGATCACTTAGAAGCTACTGCTTTTACCATTACTGATAAACTGGCCGACTTGAACGGCAAGGCTTACGTTTCTGTAAACAAAGCTTTGGTAACTCAGGCGAGTTCGGCTATTCCTGTTATTCCTTTGTACATTTCTTTCTTGTACAAAACCATGAAAGAAAAAGGTTTACACGAAGGTTGTATTGAGCAAATACAGCGTTTATTTGCTGAAAGATTATACACTAACAGCGATGTTCCTGTGGATGAAAAAGGACGTATTAGAATTGATGATTGGGAAATGCGTGACGATGTACAGGCACAAGTGGCTGAACTTTGGAAAACCGCCGACACCGAAACGTTGCCACAAACTGGTGATTTAGCTGGTTATAAAAAAGATTTCTTGAACCTCTTTGGTTTTGATGTAGCAGGTGTTGATTACACCGCTGATGCAAATGAAATGGTAGAGATACCTGGTTTGCAGAAATAGCCTATCCCCTTAATCCCCTTTCCAAAGGAAAGGGGAAGACAAGATGCCTATAAAAAACGCCTAATTTTATTGGGCGTTTTTTTTGCACTAAGCAAAAGCACTCACTTCGTTTCTCCCTTTCCTTTGGAGAGGGACCTGCAGAAATTTTGCCTTAATATTTACTTTCATGGGGTGAGGCGGCAACCATATAAATCGGATCATCCATATTCACCTCAATTACACCCGCCGCATTTCTAAGCAGCAGTCTACTATCAGCACTAAGGTGCTTTAAGGTAACCAGTTTATCCAACTTCTTATAACGCTCTGTGATTTTGTGCACTGCATCAATGGCGCTCATGTCGGCAATACGGCTCTCCTTGAAGTTAATCACAATTTCCGTTGGGTCGTCCTGCACATCAAACTTTTCCAGAAAGGTGGTGGTTGAACCAAAAAACAATGGCCCAAAAATCTCATAATGCTTTACGCCATTCGCATCAATAAACTTTTTTGCCCTAATGCGGCGGGCGCTTTCCCATGCAAACACCAAAGCCGACAGAATTACACCAATAAGAACCGCTAAGGCTAAATTGTGCATAAAAACCGTTACTGCAGCAACAACCACCCCAATAAAAATATCGGCCTTTGGCATTTTATTAATGATACGAAAACTGCTCCACTCGAACGTGGTTACGGCAACCATCATCATCACACCTGTAAGTGCGGCCATTGGTAATTTTCCAATTACAGGTGCACCTACTAAAATAATCAACAAAATGGTTAGCGCACCAATAATAGCCGAAAGTCTTGCTCTCGCACCAGCGGATAGATTCACCAAGGTTTGCGCAATCATAGGGCAGCCCCCCATCCCAAAAAAGAAGCCATTCAAAATATTGGCCGTTCCTTGTGCTACACTTTCTCTGTTACCATCACCTTTATTGCCTACAATTTCATCCACTAAGTTTAAGGTCAGTAATCCTTCTGTTAACCCCACCATAGCCATAATTAACCCAAAAGGAAATACAATTTTTAACGTCTCAAATGTAAAAGGCACATTAGGCACATGGAAAGGTGGAAACCCTCCAGCTACCGAAGCAATATCGCTTACTGTTTTAGTTTGTATCCCAAAAATTAAAACCACCGCAAATACTACGATAATAGCTACTAATGAAGCAGGTACAGCCTTAGTAATTTTAGGCCAAAGCCACACCACAAAAATGGTTAATGCGGTTAGTCCGCCCATTGTATACAGCGCTGAGCCACTTAGCCAATCGTTACTACCTTGCACTTTAAATTGGTTGAGCTGCGACAGAAAAATCACTATTGCTAAACCATTAACAAACCCATACATAACTGATTGCGGCACTAGCCTGATGAACTTACCGAGCCTAAACAACCCTACCACAATTTGGATCACTCCAGCTACTACCACTGCAGCAAATACATACTCTAAGCCATGCAGTTTCATCAATGCAATTAGCGTAATTACGGTTGCACCAGCCCCGCCCGATACCAAGCCAGGCCTACCACCTAAAATAGCTGTAACTAAACCCATAATAAAAGCAGCGTACAAACCCATTAAAGGAGGAAAGCCTGCTAAAATGGCAAATGAAAGCGACTCGGGAATCATGGTCATGGCAACGGTTAAACCGGCTAGGATTTCGTTTTTATAATTGATGGGCTGCTTTAAATCAAAAAGGGGCATGTGGAAATAGTTATATCTGCAAAGGTACGTTATCTATGCTTATGGTGCTAGTGATGTTGTTTTAACCCTCTCTGCCCTTCGGGCATCTCTACCAAAGGGAGAGAATAGCGAAATTCCTATGCAACTTTACAATCTCTACCCCTGGGAGAGATGGCGCAGCCAGAGAGGTTTATCCACAAAACAAAATCTGTGCATCTGTGGCTAAAGAAACAAACTA
>NZ_QMHP01000004.1:59825-271703 GCF_003313335.1 Pedobacter zeaxanthinifaciens | reverse complement strand
GGTTTATCCACAAAACAAAATCTGTGCATCTGTGGCTAAAGAAACAAACTACATTGACGGCTTCCAATACTTCTAAATGATAGACTTACAATTACTAGAGGCGATTAAACTAACAAGGCTAAGCAATTAATAAATAGATAATTCCAAACCCTCTCTGCCCTTTGGGCATCTCTCCCAAAGGGAGAGAATAGCGAAATGCCTATGCAACTTTACAATCTCTCCCCCTGGGAGAGATGGCGCAGCCAGAGAGGGTTTATCCACAAAACAAAATCTGTGCATCTGTGGCTAAAGAAACAAACTACATTGACGGCTTCCAATACTTCTAAATGATAGACTTACAATTACTAGAGGCGATTAAACTAACAAGGCTAAGCAATTAATAAATAGATAATTCCAAACCCTCTCTGCCCTTCGGGCATCTCTCCCAAAGGGAGAGAATAGCGAAATGCCTAAGCAATTTTACAATCTCTCTCCCCCTGGGAGAGATGGCGCAGCCAGAGAGGGTCTATCCACAAAACAAAATCTGTGCATCTGTGGCTAAAGAAACAACCTACATTGACGGCTTCCAATACTTCTAAATGATAGACCTACAATTAGAGGCGATTAAACTAACAAGGCTAAGCAATTTATAAATAGATAATTCCAAACCCTCTCTGCCCTTCGGGCATCTCTCCCAAAGGGAGAGAATAGCGAAATGCCTAAGCAATTTTACAATCTCTCTCCCCCTTGGAGAGATGGCTTAGCCGGAGAGGGCTTAATCACAAAACAAAATCTGTGCATCTGTGGCTAAAAACAAAGTAGTACAGCGAAATGCCTAAGCAATTTTACAATCTCTCTCCCCCTGGGAGAGGTGGCGCAGCCAGAGAGGGTATGATATCAAAAAAAATCTGTGCATCTGTGGCTAAAAACAAAGTAGTACAGCGAAATGCCTATGCAACTTTATAATTTTCCTCCCCCTGGGAGAGATGGCGCAGCCAGAGAGGGCTTAATCACAAAACAAAATCTGTGCATCTGTGGCTAAAAAGAACAACAATTCCTTATCTTTAAACCATGTCGAACATTCAGCTCATTATTGAAGAAAGACCAAGCGATATTGGAAATTTCTTAGTAGGCCGCTTACTTCCTTTTAGGGAAAAAAGATTGGTAGGCCCGTTTTGTTTCATTGACCACATGGGGCCAGTAACACTTAATGAAAACGAAAATTTCGACATTCCCCCTCATCCGCATATCGGTTTATCTACACTTACCTTTTTATTTGAGGGTGCAGTAATGCATCGCGACGGACTGGGTACAGCAGTGGAAATTAAACCGGGACAAGTAAATTGGATGACAGCCGGAAAGGGCATTGCCCACTCTGAACGTACGCCAGAATACTTGAGAGGAACCGTAAAAAACATGCATGGACTACAGATTTGGGTGGCACTGCCTAAACATCTGGAACAAATGGAACCAGAGTTTTTTCATGCCGATGGCAAAGATATCCCAGCTTGGGAACAAGACGACGTAAATTTCAAACTGATTGCTGGCGAAGCCTTCGGACGAAAATCTCCTATACCCGTTTACAGCCCATTGTATTTCATCGAAATAAAAAATAAAGCACAAAAAACATTAACCATAGGCGAGGATTTATTTGGAGAAAGCGGCTTGTATATTTTAGAGGGAGGCATTGAAAATGATGGCAATACCTTTGGCCCAAAAAATTTCCTAGTAGCTAAAGACAGTAAACTTTGCGAATTTACCATGTTGCCCAACAGTACGGTTTATATTTTTGGTGGCGAAGCTTTCCCCGAAGAACGTTTTATTTATTGGAACTTTGTGGCAAGCAGTCGCGAACTGATTGAAGAAGCAAAGCAAAAATGGCTGAACCAAGAATTTCCCAAAGTACCTGGCGAAACTGACTTTGTACCTTTACCGCCACAGAGCAAGAATGTAAAGTAGTAGCACCAGCAATTCCCTCTCCTTTCGAAAGAGAGTGATAGGCAGAGGTTTGAACTGAAAGGCCCTCTCTGCCTTTGGCATCTATTCCTAAAACGGAGAGAAAAGTAGTTATGAAGGCTAACCGCTTTGTCATTCTGAACGCAGTGAAGAAGCTAGTTATAAGCAGATTCCTCCTATCGTCGGAATGACAGGCTGATTACCCCCAAATGATTGTGGTATCATTTTCCGTTGGGTGTCCAGTGCAAACTAACACCCTACCCCTGGCAATCTCATCATCGGTGAGGACTTCGTTATAATCCATCCTCACGCCTCCCGAAATGCAAGTGGCCGCACAGGTGCTACATACGCCGCCGCTACAGCTGTACGGAATTTTGATTTTATTTTCTAACGCCACATCTAAAATTCGCTTAGGCCAAGGAACTTCCAAATGATGGGTTTCGCCCTGAAATATTAAGTTAATGCTGTAGGTGTTTTTATCAACCACTTTTTCAGTCGCGTCATCCTCATCAATTTCATCCTCAGGCAACACAAAAGTTTCTCTTTTAACCTGATGAGGCAAATAACCTGCTCCCAATATGGAGATGCGGCAAACATCCATATAATCCACCGGCCCACAAGTATAAAACAATGCATCTTCTTTAGCGAAAGACAAATGTTGCCGGATGAGCTCATGCACTAAGAAACCATTCAATCTGGCACGCATCAAATTTTTTGAGTTACTAAAAAGGTTGATGAGCTCAAACCTATCGGGATAAATATGTTGCCATTCTCGCAGCTCCTCCAAAAAAAGTGTTTCTTCTGCCGAACGGCTGCTGTAAATGAGCACTATTTTTGAATTCCCTTCCCCAACTAGCGCTGTTTTTAAAATCGAAAAAAGTGGCGTAATTCCTACTCCCGCTGCAAATAAAAAAACAGTTCTTTGTTGATGTTCAGCTACTTCGTAAAAAAAATTTCCATTAGGCTCGGTTACTTCGACAATATTGCCAGCCTTTAAACTATGGTGTAAAAATCTAGAAATCTCACCGTTTTCTACCAGCTTCACCGCTATGGAAAGTGGCTCATCAACCAAAGGGGAGCTATAAACCGAATAAGACCTTCTCAGCTCCTTACCATCTCGTTGAAACACTAAGGTTAAAAATTGGCCTGCTTTAAAAACTGGCTTATTTTCGCTCAAAGGCTCCAAAACAACCGTAATCACTTCATTAACTTCTTGCTGAACCCGAGTAACCTTTAATTGCTGCATAGGTTCAAAAGTAGAAAGTCAAAAGTAAAAAGTCAAAAGTTACCAGTGAAAAGTCAAAAGCGGTAAAGCGCTACACAACATGCCGCCCATACTTTACTCACTCATTTACCTAAAAAGAAAGGCCGCTTCCTTATAGGAAACAGCCTTTAAAATGCTTATAAAAAAGCTATACCAATTTTTTTTATCTATTCTACTGTAGTTGTATGTTCCTCTACAGGTTTATACGCCATTAACGCCTTTTGGTTTTTGTAACCATTACGCTTCGGATTTTCCAAAATTTCCTTAACTGAAATCAACTTGTAAACGTACAAACTGGTTTCTCTATTCAATTTCATTTTGAAATAATTATCCTGCCCTTGGCGGTTAATTTGCTTACGCATGTGACTATCGCCCACATTATAAGCCGCTGCTACTAGTGTCCAGCTTTCAAAAGTACCGTAAAGATCCTTCAGATATTTAGCTGCTGCCACCGTAGATTTTTTAAGATTGTAGCGTTCATCTACTTTCTTATTCACTTTTAAGCCATACATACGTGCGGTGCTTGGCATAAACTGCCAATAGCCTGCCGCTCCTTTAGGCGATACTCCCGCCTTCAAACCTGACTCCACTAAGGGAATATATTTGAAGTCGTTGGGTATACCATAGGCTGCCAAAATAGGCTCTACAATTGGAAACCATTTCGCTGCTTTTAGATGCAAACGATTTGTTTGCAAACTTCCATAAGAAAATGAAGCCAAAGTATTCTTCATTTTTGTGTTTACTTTCTTGTCGCCAATTGGCAGCGACTCCTCTGCAAACTCTAGTTGAGCTATTGAAAAAACCGGCTCTTCGGTTGTATCTGTACTATTGGTATAGTTATCTTTCTTAAGATTTTCTACTTTGGTTGGTAGCTTATAAGCAAACACTTTGGCCATTACCAGTAATCCAAAAATTACCGCCAATGGAATGAGGTGTTTCTTTAACATCTTCCTCCTTTTTTAGTTAACACTTAATACTTGGTGCGCAAAGGTACAATTTATATATTTAATTATCAAGCACTTACGAAAATAAGCACTAAAAACTGCGTTTAAACAACCAACAAGCAACATTTTAAACTCGTACTTTTTTAATAAATTCCGTATATTTCCAAATTGTTTATCCCTGCAAATTTGCTAACTTTGCAGCCGCATTATTTTATGCGGTTAAAAGCGTATCAATGACAAATAGTAACAAAGGGAAAAGTCGGGATGACAAGTCCAACACAGGTAAACGTAGCGGAGAACGTGCTGGAGAGCGTGGTGGAGAACGTAGCGGAAGAAGAAGCTACTCAGATGGCGACAAGCCAAAACGTTTTAATGAAGGAAATGGCGACCGCCGCTTCGATAACGACAAAAAAGATTTCAAATCAAACACTGGCAGACCTGCCAGAAATAATTTCAACGACAATCAGGGTTTCAAAAAGTCTTTTGACAAAAAGGATGATCGCCCTTGGGAAAAAAGAGAGCGTACAGACCGCGGAGAACGCTCAGAAAGTAGAGAACGTTCGGAACGTAGTGCAGGAAGACCAGAAAGAAACAATTTTGACCGCAGAGACAGTGGAGGACGTACAGAGCGTAGCGGAAGGTCGGAAAGAAATAATTTTGACCGCAGAGAAAGCGGAGAACGTGGAGAGCGTACAGAGCGCAATTTCAAAAAAGAAGATTCATTCGGAAATAAAAGAGCCTACACTAAAAGAGATGGCTTCGCTAAAGATAGCAGCAGCAAATTCTCCGACAGAAGCGAGGCTCGTTACGGCGATAACAGACCATTCAGAAAAAGAGAAGATAATTTCAAAAATACCAAAGACAAAGGTGAAAGGGTTAGCTCAAACCTTAGATCAAGGAAAAATGTAAAGGAAGAAAATGATGATTTGATTCGTTTGAACCGCTACATTTCTAATGCAGGTGTTTGCTCACGCCGTAAGGCCGATGAACTGATAGAAGCAGGTGTTGTAAGCGTAAACGGCGTGGTTGTTACCGAGATGGGTCACAAAGTTGATCCCTATAAAGATGAAGTTAGGTACAACGGCGAGTTGCTTAAAAGGGAAAGAAAGGTTTATGTACTTTTAAACAAACCAAAAGACTACATTACCACAACAGATGATCCTCAAGAGCGCAAAACTGTAATGCATTTGGTGGAAAAAGCTAGCAAGGAAAGAATTTATCCTGTTGGCCGCTTAGATAGAAACACAACTGGACTATTGTTAATGACTAATGATGGTGAGCTTGCCGATAGGTTATCACACCCACGCAATGGCATTACTAAAATTTACCAAGTTGAATTAAGCAAAAACCTTACGCAAGGCGATTTCAATAAAATTCAATTTGGATTGGAACTAGAAGATGGTTTCATTAAACCAGATAACATTTCTTACGTGACTGGTGGAAGCAAAAATGAAATCGGTATCCAAATACATAGCGGAAAAAACAGAATTGTTAGACGTATTTTCGAACACTTAGGTTATGACGTAGTGAAGCTTGATCGTGTAGTTTACGGCAATTTAACTAAGAAGGATTTACCTCGTGGAAGATGGAGATATCTGGACGAGCAGGAGTTGATCCAAATCAAACATCTCATCAAATAAAAAAGAAAAATGCGCAGAATTAGCCTGCGCATTTTTTTTATCTTTATTACTCATTAATTCCTTTATCATGCTTAAAAAAACTTTACTGTTTGCTTTACTTACCGCTACTACCCTATGCTGTTTCGCACAAAAACATCACCTCGTTGTTGGCACTTACACCAAGCAGGGCACTAGCGAAGGGATATATGTTTACGAATTTGACAACAAAACTGCCGATACCAAACAGCTAAATGTGATTAAAAATGTAGCTAACCCAAGCTACCTTGCTTTGAGTAGAAATAGGGACTTTTTGTATACAGTTTACGAAGATGGCGTTAACAGTGCCGCTAGTGCTTTCATATTCGACTTACAAACGGGAAAAGCAAACCCTTTGAACAAGGAGGCTACTAAGGGGGCTAATCCGTGCTTTATTTTAACTGATGGCAAAAATGTCATCACAGCAAACTACTCCGGTGGATCAATTAGTGTTTTTGGGATCAAGCTAGATGGTGCTTTAACTTCGCTTAAGCAGAACATACAACATACGGGAAGTGGCCCCGATAAGCGCCAGGCTAGCGCACATGTGCACCAAGTACAGTTTACGCCAGATAAGAATTTTTTGGTAGCTACCGATTTGGGAGAAGACAACATATACATTTACAGTTATGATGCAACTGCTGAACAACCACTTAAATTTAAAACTACCGTTAAAACTAATGCGGGTTCTGGCCCAAGGCATTTAACTTTTAGTCCAAATGGCAAATTTGCTTATTTAGCTCACGAGTTTAATGGTAAAATAAGTGCATTTAGTTATAAAAAAGGCGAACTATCGTTATTACAGGAAGTAGAAACCGTGGCAAAAGACTTCAACGGAAAAATTGACGCTGCCGATATTCATACCTCCGCAGATGGCAAGTTTTTATATGAAAGTAACCGCGGCGATGCCAATACCATCAATGTTTTTAGCATACAAAAAGATGGTCAACTTGCCTTTGTTGAAAGCGTGAGTACGTTAGGCAAAGGGCCGCGTAATTTCACTATTGATCCAAGTGGAAAATATTTACTGGTAGGCCATCAATACACCAATGAGATTGTGATATTCCACAGAAATGAAGTAACAGGAAAACTTACCGACAGCGGAAAACGCATTCAAGTTGGCTCGCCCGTTTGCTTAGTTTTTGGAAATTAATGATTTGAACTTTTAGCAATTACTTCTTCGTAATACGAAATATAGCGAGGAAGTATTTTCTTCAAATCGAAGTCTTTGGCCCTGGTTAAAGCATTTTCTTTAAAGTAATCCAAGGTTTTCTGGTCGCTCAAGATGGTAACTGCCTTATTTGCCATGTCATCAATATCGCCAACGTTGCACATGTAACCGCAAAAATCATCTACATTAAGCTCGGGCAAACCACCGGCATTTGAAGAAATCACTGGAACTTTACAAGCCATTGCCTCCAAAGCAGCCAAGCCAAAACTCTCATTTTCCGAAGGGATGATAAACAGGTCAGATACCGACAGGATCTCCTCTACTGCATCCTGCTTACCTAAAAACCTCACGCTGTCGCAAATACCTAACTCCCTACACAAAGCCTCATTTGATGAACGCTCAGGACCATCACCTACCATTAAAAGCTTCGACGGAATTTTCCGCTGCACTTTTTCAAACATCCTAATCACATCCTCTGTACGCTTTACTTTACGGAAATTGGAGGTATGAATTAAGATGCGTTCGTTATTTGGCGCAATCGCCTTCTTAAAATGATCTTTTGGCTGCAAGCTGAACCTATTAAAATCAATAAAGTTAGGGATTACGTTAATTTCCTTGGTGATTTCAAAGTGCCCGTAAGTATCTTCCTTTAAATCTTCAGATACTGTAGTGATACCATCACTTTGGTTGATAGAAAACGTAACAACAGGCTTATAGGTGGCATCCTTTCCTACTAAGGTAATATCTGTACCGTGCAACGTAGTTACAAACGGAATATTGATGCCGTAAGTAGCTAAAATCTGCTTCGCCATAAATGCTGCAGACGCATGAGGAATGGCATAGTGTACATGTAAAATATCTAATTGCTCAAACCTAACTACATCTACTAGCTTACTGGCCAATGCGGATTCGTAAGGTGCGTAATCAAACAGGGGATAATCTCTTACTGAAACTTCGTGGTAAAAAAGATTGGCGGAGAAAAAATCAAGACGGGCAGGCTGACTGTATGTGATAAAATGTACCTGATGGCCTTCGTTGGCCAAAGCTTTGCCTAACTCGGTAGCTACTACGCCACTACCTCCAAAGGTAGGGTAACAAACTATTCCTATTTTCATTGATGTTGGTTGTGATGTAAATCTAAATTAGATTTTACAAAAGCAAATGTAAAATATTACCGCTTGAAAGATTGTTATCTGTGGGTAATAAAATAGATAGACTAAGCTTTCATTTCATTTTGCAAAACCAAATACATTTCGTTTGGCCTTTGCGTGCCAATATAGTATTCTAAACCGTCCCTATCGGTAAGCACAATGGCATCTCTACCTGATGAAAAAAAACGCACCGTACCATTTTTATGCAAATTGTACACGGGGTTATTGAAAAAGAACCGGCTATAGGTAGCCTTTTTGATTTGCGTGATCTGGTTTAAATCAATTACTACTTTCTTTGTAGTCCACAAGCCATCAATTATCACCTTTTTATTTTCGATAACAGTTTTGTACTGCACCATAAACAAAAGCACAATGGAAACCGCAATGATCCCAAAGCCTACCACTAAAAATAAATCTACGGTATTGTCTCTATCTCTTTCGTAAACATAAACAGCAAAGCAAAACGCGGCCATAATTAGCCTAATGGAGATACGAATATAGTCTCTGCCAATGTATTGTTTTTCGATATAGGTGTATCTGCCGTCCATTTACAAATTTGATAATTCGAATATAGCAACTTTTTTCGTTGTTGCACTTAATTTATATCTTTCATCTTGCCTCATCCCCATTATCCAAATCATTTCGCCATTACCATTAATTAATAGTGGTGTTCTATTTTTTACAGGTAGCGGCACTTTTTCATCTACAAAAAAATCACTCAGTTTTTTAAAATATTTCATACCTAGCGGCTTAAACCTATCGCCACTTTCCCAATACCTAACCACCAATGGAAAAATTAACAAGCTGGCGTCAACATACGCAAAATTCTTTTCGGGCTTAAAGCTCAAACTATCTGTAAAGCTCAACGAAATCAATTGTTCAGCGCCAATTTGCAAGCGACCTTCCCCGTGCAAATAAAGCAAAGGTTTGGTCGTTTCTATTGGAGATAAAATAAGCGCCGACCTATCGATGGTTAAACAGTGAGTAGCGCTATAAAAAGAAGTACCACTCGGCTTGTTTAGCGAAAGCAATATTTCCTCAACTACGGCTTCTGCAAAATGAAAAGGTTTTAAGAGTTCATAAAAAAGCAGTTTTTGAGGCGATAACCGCTGTACATCTTCAATTTTAATGCGCAGCAAACCACTTTCGTCCTTCTGCAAGTAGTTGGCAACCTGCTTTACAGCTTGCTGCAACAACAATTCTAGCTCCTTAAATCTTGTTATATTTTTTTCGAAAGTTTGCTCTAGGCTCGGGTTGATTTCCTTTAGATGCGGCACCACCTGTAAACGTATTTTATTGCGGGCGTACTTGCTACTTTCATTTGAACTATCCTCTACGTAAGGCAACTGATGTTCCTCCACAAGTTCGTCTATTTGTAATCGCGATAAAAAAAGCAGCGGCCTAATTAAATTTTCGCGTTTAGGTAAAATACCATGCATGCCACTTACGCCCGTGCCACGTACTAAGTTGAGCAAAACAGTTTCAATTGCATCGTTTTGATGGTGAGCCACAGCAATGTACTGGTAGCCGTTGGCCTTTCTCGTTTCTTCAAACCACTGATACCTTAGCTGACGAGCTGCCATTTGGATGGAAATTTTGTGTTCCTTCGCAAAGTTCTCGGTATCAAAATGTACTACGTGAAAAGGAACTTCCAGCTCTTGGGCCAACAGCTTAACAAAAGCCTCGTCGCGTTGGGCTTCATCTGCCCTCAAATTAAAATTGCAGTGCGCTATACTAAAATGAAAACCAGCGAGTTTAAATAACTGTGCCATCAAAACAGAGTCCTTCCCTCCGCTAACGCCCAATAGCACGTGATCGCTAGCGTTAAAAAGATGCTGCTGGGTAATGTAATCGGTAAACTGCTTTAGTGGTAACATTAGTCAAAAGTAAGAAGTAAATTGGTTATTTGGTTGTTTGGTTATTTGGTCATTAGTTCATTTAGCAGCTGCATCCGTTTATTGGTTATTGATGCTTGGTTATTGGTTATTTGGTTCATTAGTTCATTAGTTCATTTAACCGCTACATCCGTTTATTGATTATTGATGCTTGGTTATTGGTTATTTGGTTCATTAGTTCATTTAGCAGCTACATCCGTTTATTGATTATTGATGCTTGGTTATTGGTTATTTGGTTCATTAGTTCATTTAGCAGCTACATCCGTTTATTGATTATTGATGCTTGGTTATTGGTTATTTGGTTCATTAGTTCATTAGTTCATTTAGCAGCCGCATCCGCTTATTGATTATTTTATTGGTTATTTGGTTCATTAGTTCATTAGTTCATTTAGCAGCCACATCCGTTTATTGATTATTGATGCTTGGTTATTGGTGCTTGGTTATTAGCTATTTGGTTCATTGCCTAGTTAAACTGATAAAGCCAATTATAAACTGAATCTAAAATTGTAAATTTGTACTGTGCAAAAGTTACGCCTTTTATTCATCTTGTTGATTTGCCCGTTTGTGCTGCTTGCACAAACTCGCACTCAAATTAAATTGGAGTCTGCTGAGAAAGCGGATATCGATGCGAAAAAATCAATATCCTATTTGAGAAAACCTGTTTTTAGTCACGAAGGGGCAATTTTGCGCTGCGATAGTGCAGTACTTTATGTGGACAGGAATTATTTTGAAGCTTTCAGAAATGTACACATCAATCAAGGTGATACGCTTAATATCTATTCTGACCTATTAAATTACGATGGCAACGCCAAAAAAGCGCATTTGGAAAAAAACGTAAAGTTAGTAGACAGGGAAAACACGCTAACTACCGATATCCTTGATTACGATATGGTGGCCAAAATTGGAAAGTACACTACTGGTGGTAAGCTAGTAAATAAAGATGCTACCATTACCAGCCAACAAGGCTTTTACTTTTCAAACACCCGCGATGCTTACTTTAAAGTGAATGTACGCGTAGTTACAGCCGAAAAAACCACCATCAGTTCCGAAGAAACTTTACGATATAATACCGCAACCAATTGGACCTACTTCTATGGTCCAACAAACATCAAAAATAAAGATGATAAGCTATATACCGAAGATGGCAGTTACAATACCAAGAGTGAAAACGCCATGTTTGGCAAGAAAAACCTATACACCAACGGCAGTCGCTCCTTAAAAGGCGATAGTTTGTATTACTACGGAAAAACGGGTTATGGCAAGGCGGTTAAAAATATCGTTTTTAAAGACACCAAAGATCAAACTACCTTATGGGGACAGTTAGGTGAATATTACCGTAACGAAGAACGAATTGTAGTGACTCAAAAAGCCTATGTTGGTATTGGCACAAAAGATTCTATCACCGTAAATAATAAAAAATTACCTGATACGCTTTGGCTAGGTGCTGATACGCTAGAAAGTCAGCGCTCTTTAGTGAAAGATTTGAAATTACTCACCCGACCAGCAGTTAAAAAGGATAACGAAATTGGTGCAGAGGACGAAAAAGAGAAAGCGGAGAAAGAAAAGGAAAAAGCCGAAGCCCGAAAGCTATTAGCGCAATCGGCAGTAGCGCCAAAGGATAATAAAAAAGCTACTGGTACAGAAACCAAACTCAGCAAAAAAGAGCAAAAACAGCTTGACGAGGAAGCGAAGAAAACAATTAAAGAAACCTCACCGCCACCACCTCCAGATAGTTTGGCACTAAGCAAACTCAAATTGAGACAGGATAGCTTAACTGCCGATAGTTTAATGAAGCTGAAGAAAATTGCGGCACCGGCAAAAGTGGAGCCCACGAAAAATGCGGTGCAGCAAAAACTAAACGCCAGCAAAACTAAACCTGCAAGCAATAGTGCGGCCGCAACAAAAAATGCTGCCAGTTTAGGTGCTAATAAACTGAGCGCTGACAGCACCGTAAATCCTGCGGATACTGTTAAGGCCAGGGTTATTAAAGCTTTTCACAATGTAAGGGTATATAAATCTAACATGCAGGCCAAGGCCGACTCGTTGTACTATACTTCTGCCGATTCCACGCTACGCTGGTACAACAATCCTATATTATGGTCTGATGGCACACAACAAACAGGCGACACGATTAACGTATTCTTCAAAAACAGTAAAATCCACAATTTCCAAGTAATTAACAATGGTTTTATTGTAAATGTAGATGGCGATTCAACCAAGTTTAACCAGGTTAAAGGCAAAATCATCACCGGATTTTTTGCAGATGGAGAGTTGAGAAATATGTACGTGGATGGCAATGCAGAAAGCATTTACTACAGCAAAAACAATAAAGGCGAATACGATAATGTGAACCAAACGGTGAGCAGTAGGCTAAGGTTTAAATTTCAAGAAAAGGAGCTCACACATATTGTAACGGTAAGGGAAGTAGAAGGTGCGGTTGACCCTATGGACAAGCTTAGCAAGGAACCCTTACTAACTGGTTTTATCTGGAAGCCTGAGTTACGCCCAGTTAGCAAGGCCGACATTATTAAAGGAGTGGCTGCAAAACCTAAGGCAATAGCTCCGGTAAAAGGCAGTACAGCAAAAAAAGGAAAAGCGGCGCCGGTAAAAACCAAAGTCGAAAGTAAGCCCGTAACCAAGGAAACAACGCCGAAACCCGACAAAGCTCCAATCCCACTTCCTGAATTTCCTAAGCTCAGCCCAAAACCTAGCGACAGTACGAAGCTAGATAGCTTGACCAAAAAGAATTAAAACAACAAAAGCTCCAAATCAGGAGCTTTTGTTATAAAAAAGGTTATTGATTTACAAAAAAAATCAAGGTCTTACATCTTTTTCAAACCAATCTCTCTTAAACGTTCATCCAAATATTCACCTGCAGTCATATCACTGTACAACTTCGGATGCGCTTCATCAATACAAGAAGTTAAACTTGTTAAATCCATATTGCTGCGTGGGTGCAAGAAAAACGGCACCGAAAAACGAGAAGTTTTCATCAGTTCACGAGGAGGATTAACCACCCTATGCGTTGTTGAGCGTAACTTGTTATTAGTTAAACGCTGCAACATATCTCCTACGTTTACTACAATATCAGTATGGTGTGCCTTAATTGGCAACCACTCATTGCTACGCGTTAGCACTTCTAAACCATCAGCACTAGCGCCAATCAATAAAGTAATCAAATTGATATCCTCATGCGCTCCTGCACGTACAGCATCAGGAGAAATCGAATCTGGATCTTCAATAGGAAAGTAATGTATACCTCTCAATATCGAGTTTCCGTTATGTACATGTTGATCAAAATAATCAATTGGCAAACCCAAATAAGTAGCAATTGCCCTCAACAAATGCTTGCCATTCTCTTCCAGTTTCCTGTAAATTTCCCTAGTTACGGTATTAAACTCTGGAATTTCCTCAACCACTTCATTCGCTGGATACTCATTTTTAATAGGATCTCCATCCTCCACCGTTTGGCCAATTTGCCAAAACTCTTTCAAATCAGCAGTTTTTGCGCCTTTGGCTGTTTCTTTGCCTGCACTAGTGTAGCCACGTTGTCCCGCCAATTCAGGTTTTTCATATTTACGCTTAGTTTCAACCGGCAAAGCAAATAGCTCCTTAATATTTTTGTATAGTTGATCAATTAATTCCTGACTAACGCCATGATTGGTTATCGTAACGAAACCAGAATCATTAAAAGCTTTTCCTAATTCATCAGAAAATTTTTTACGTTGCTCTTCCGTTCCGTTTACATATGTGCTTAAATCTAAACACGGGATATAAGGTGTCGACATACTGTTTATTTTAATGTTCAAGTTAAATTTAGAAAAGTTATGTTAACAAACATTATTTTAAGTCAAAAAATCAACACAAAAAACTCAAATGCAATTACTTAAGTTATTAACAACAAACACTATTATTGCGAATAACCGCATAACGTTATAATAATTTGGAGCGCAATTTCTCTTTTCTATAGGTCCCGCTTTCTGTTTCTCCCGATGAAAAATCGGGATCCACGCCAATCGGGGCTAATTAACAAAAGACAGTATTTTAAGGCATCTATTACCATGCAAGTACAAGCGCTACTATCATAGTTCAGCTTAAAAGAAATTGCACTAAATGAAATAGCATCCAAATTTTCAATATTAAGCTGCTTGTCATTTTTATACCGCTAAAGAACTTTTGCGTTACGTTTTGCGTATATTTATTAAACTTTGTTAAAGGCAGGTTTTAGTAAATATTTTCCAGCCGAAAATGTTTTTTTGAAAATGCCAACAACAACAAAAAGCATTAAAAAACACAAAAAATGAAAAGGATAATTATGACATCTTTAGTTCTCTTCTCCATAATTGGTGCCGAAGCGCAAAAACCAAAACTAGAAAAAGCAACATTTGGTATGGGTTGCTTTTGGTGCTCTGAAGCAGTTTTCCAACGTTTAAATGGCGTAACCAATGTACGTTCGGGCTATGAAGGTGGCAATGTGCCCAACCCCACTTATGATGAAGTTTGCACCGGAACTACCAACCACGCCGAGGTAATTGAACTGCAATACGATCCAACTAAAATTAGCTATGACGAGCTTTTAGAGGTATTTTGGAAATTACACGACCCAACTACCTTGAACCGCCAAGGTGCTGACGTGGGTACGCAATACAGATCAGTGGTATTTTATCACAATGAGCAGCAAAAAGCTACTGCCGAAAAATATAAAGCCTTGCTAAATAAAGAAAATGCTTTTGGTAAGCCTGTGGTAACCACCATTGAAAAAGCGCAACCATTTTACGTTGCAGAAAACTATCATCAGGATTACTACATTAAAAACGGACAAGCACCCTATTGTAGAGCGGTAATTTTACCGAAAATGGATAAATTAGAAAAGCTATTTAAGGCAAAAATTAAATAACATAGCTAAGAACGTGTTTAAATTTCAGTTAAACTTTTTACCTGTCAGTTTGAGCTTGTCTAGACTACCTATTAAAGAATGTTTCGACAAGCTCAACATGACACCTCTATGTTAATCAACAAAAATTTAAACAGTTTCTAGGTTTTTACCTAAACAAAAAGCTCATGTTGGTTCAACATGAGCTTTTTGTTTCAATATTGGTTATCACTTTTAGAATCCAATCTTAAGACCAACATTCATCCCTAAACCACCAATATTAATGTACGATCGTAAGTCATCACCTCTTTGATTTGGATCGTAATTGGCATTACCTGGCGTATTCGAGTTTCTGTCAATCTTTTTATGATAATCGGTATAACGCTGTGCCGTTGGCAAATCATTGATGGTAATTGGCACCCTTGTCCCCAATAAAGTGGTTCCAGTACCTTCAAATTTACGTACCTCTTTCTCTTTACTGCTTACCGAAACATTTCGATATTCTATTTCACTAAAAAAACTAATTTTATTTCCAATAGGCACACTAAAACCTGCCGCACCTAAAAACCCAATGGTAGGTCTTGGTTCTATTCTTTCTTCTCTAGTTAATTCTACCGCCCTCAACGCTGGATTAATTTGACTGGCCACAGCACCCGTTTGATCGTTAATATCAGTACTAATTTCTAAAAATCCATAAACGGGCAATACTGCACCCATTTTTAAATATGGCCTAAAATTTTTGGAAGTAGGCACATGAAATACCAACGTTGGAGTTAAATCTAACGCCTTTACCTGACCCCTCGAATGGATAGATAACAATTGACTTCCATTGGCCTGGTTGTATCCAGTTTGGCGTGCCATGGTTTGCTTTTCACTTTCAAAATAGTTCACGCCCATTTCAAACGCTACCACAGGGTTAAATCTAAAACCGCCTGTTAATCCTGCTCTCCAGCCTTGTCCAAAAGATCCTGTAATCGCTTCTTCTGATATTAAGGTTTGCGCACCCGTTAATGGGTTAATATTAAAAACTCGGTCTCTAGGTTCCAGCTCACCAACGTTAGGGAACTCCACTGGGGTAACTTTAATAAAATAACTTCCTGTAGGTTTTAAATAAAAGCCCCTACCATCTTGCGCCAATACATTTGCTGACGCAGCAACCATAACTACGGCTGATAATAATAACTTCTTCATCGCTCAAAAATTTTAACGTTCAACACTAATGCAAGCAACTATGCATGCATAATAAAAACCCTGTCGAAGCAAAAATTGTTTCTGCAATTATTTAAGTTTTGATGAAATTTCGAGGATTTTAAGCTAACAGATTAAATTTCAAAAATAATTCGGTTCAAACAACCCCATTAGGCTTCTATCATAATCAGGTAAAAAACAAAAAATACTCTTTTAGCTAACAGTGTTAACTTTTACTTTTGCTAACAGTGTTAACCATAAAAAATGGAAGTTAAAAATAGTAGGCAAAAACAAAGGGAACTCACTAAAAATGCAATCCTAGAAGCCACCGAACAAATTGTGCTTTTAGAGGGTTGGCAGGCAGTTTCTATCAGAAAAATTGCTGATGCTATTGGCTATAGTTTGCCCGTTGTGTACACCCATTTTGAAAGTAAGGATGCCATACAGGAAGAGTTTGTAAAACATGGTTTTAATTTGCTAGCAACTGCAATGCAACAAACAAACGAAAAATACGGCGATGCTGAGACGCGATTAACGCAAATGGCTTTAGCCTATTTTGAGTTTGCTTTTAAAAATGCAGCCTACTATAAAATGATGTTTGGCTTAGGCATACCTAGCTGTCAAAAAGTACAGGAAATTGCGGAAATCGGCAAATTTAGCAGCATCGTTATCAAGAGCATTAGTAGCTTAATGGATGAGATTGACGAGCAGCGCAAGTTTCTGAAATTCCACACGTTTTGGTCAATTTTACACGGACTTACCTCCATTAGCATGGTTAATATTACCGCAGCCCCAAATGAAATGCAACAGCAAATTCTTTTGGATGCAACACAAGGATTTATAAAAAACATCAATCGTTAAAAATCATGAGCTTAATTGAAGCATTAAACTGGCGTTACGCCACAAAAAAAATGAACGGACAAGCCGTTCCTCAAGACAAAGTAGATCAAATTTTAGAAGCTGCCCGTTTAGCGCCGTCTTCATCTGGACTACAGCCTTTCAAAGTGGTAGTAATTACTGATCCAGAATTAAAACAGCAATTGTTACCGCACACTTTCAACCAATCGCAAATTGTAGATGCTTCGCATGTACTTGTTTTTGCAGCTTGGGACAACTACACCGAAGAACGTATTGACGAAGTTTTTAACCGCACCAATGCAGAGCGTGGTGTACCTGCTGATGCAACTGCAGATTATGTTGCTCGCTTAAAAAGCATGTACTTAACCCGCGATGCGCATATCAACTTTGAACATGCTGCTCGTCAAGCTTACATTTCTTTTGGTTTGGCTATTGCAGAAGCTGCGCTATTAAAAGTTGATGCTACACCGATGGAAGGTTTCGACAGTGCAAAATACGATGAGATTTTGAAGCTAAATGAACAAGGCTTGAAAAGTGTTACCGTATTGCCACTTGGCTACCGCGATGAAGCAAACGACTGGTTAGTAAACTTGAAAAAAGTACGCCAATCTAAGGATAGCTTCTTCATTAACAAATAATTTTCATTGCCGTCGGCTAATATGCCGACGGCAATAAATGCTAAACAGCATACCAGTGCCGATAGTTATCCCTAACCAGGAAAATCTATCACATATCTCGGCTTTAGCCACCCCAACGCCCAGCCTTGCCCACACAATTGATATTGTAAAATTTTGTTAAACTTTGGCTACATTTTCCCGTCGTTGAGCAATAAACCATATATTTAGCATTTTACCGTCGTTGCGAAACAAGTACCTTAATTGAGGACGGCTTCATCGCAATAATTGAATTTGTATAAAGAATGAAATTGACGAAAATCCTAACCCTGCTTTTTTGCTTTGCTATTACATCGGCCTATGCCCAACAAGACAGCCTCACGCTAAACAACATTATCAATAAAACCAAGCGCCTTGCCGACGAACAACCTTTAGAAAAAGTATATCTACATACCGACAAACCTTATTATGCAGTAGCAGATACCATTTGGCTAAAGGCCTATGTTACCAGTCAAAACAACATTCCATCGCCACTAAGCAAAATTGTTTACGTGGAAATGTATAATTCTGTTGATTCCTTGGTGCAAACCTTAAAGTTACCGGTAAAAAACAGTGTGGCCTACGGTAACATTCCATTGCCGATGAATACCTATAAGCAAGGCAACTATTATGTTAGGGCCTATACGCTGTGGATGCTCAACTTTGATCCAGATTATTTCTTTTCTAAAAACATTTTAATTGGCGAAGCCATAGATAAGCAATTAATTACAAACATTAATTTATCAAATGTAGCGGCTGATAAGGGCATTAAAACAACCGCCCGCATCCAATTTAAAGATACCAGCAAAAAGCCTTTAGCCAACAAAACGGTAAACTGGCGCATATTTCATAATTACGATGTGTATAGCAGAGGCAAAGGAACTACGGATGCCAATGGCTATCTTACTGTAACGGTAACAAGCAAAGCAGATGACCCTATAAAAAAAGGAACTTTGGTAGCCGATGTAAGTATGGGCGACAAAGAATTGGCTAGTGCGAGTTTCAATATCAGGCAAAACGACAATGGCGTAGATTTTCAGCTGTTCCCTGAAGGGGGCGAGTTTATAGTTGGTGTACCTAACCAAGTGGGCTTTAAGGCCATTAAGCCAAATGGTTTAGGCACTGATGTAAAAGGAACCATTATTGATGACCAAAATACTGAAGTTGGCACATTTACCTCTTCGTTTGCGGGTATTGGAAGTTTTTTCATTACGCCAGAGGCCAACAAAAATTACAAAGCAAAGTACAGCACTAAGGACGGCATAACTAAAACCGTAGATTTACCTAAGGCAAAAGAAGGGATCACGCTGCAGGTAACAAACCCCGCAGCTACGGATGTAATTAATTTAAGGGTATTGGCCAGTGCTTCCTTTTTAGAAGCCAACAAAGACAAAGTTTTTTATTTGGTTGGGCAAAACACCAATGCTGTTGCCTATGCCGCTAAGCTATCTTTAAAAAACCAAGCCATCAACGCCAAAATACCGAAACAAAACTTCCCATCGGGCATTGCTCAATTAACATTATTTGACGAAAAAAGTGAGCCAGTTAGTGAACGTTTGGTTTTTGTACTGCACAATGATGCTATGAATTTAGCGCTAAAGGCTGACTTGCCCACTTACAAACCTCGCCAAAAAGTTAAGCTTACTTTAGATGCGAAAAGCAAAGGCCAACCAATAGCCGGAGATTTTTCAGTAAGCGTTACGGATGAAGCAAAGGTTCCTGTTGATGAAAACACTGAAGTAACCATTTTAAGTTCCCTTTTGTTAACCTCTGATTTGAAAGGCTACGTTGAAAAACCGAACTATTATTTCAATAAAACAGATGATAAAAAACTAGGAGATTTAGACCGCTTAATGTTAACGCAGGGTTACAGAAGATTTTCGTACAAAGAGATTTTAGCCGGCAGATATCCTAAAATATTCTTACTACCCGAACAAGGCATTACCATTACTGGTACGTTAAGAGATTTAACCGGAATGCCTATCAGAAAGGGCACAATGAGAATGATGGTTACAGGCAAGCCTATTGCTAAAGAAATCACCACTAGTAATGTTGGCGTATTCAATTTTACTGAATTGAACTTTCCTGATTCATCGCAAGTGGTGGTTACCGCCCGCTCCAATCCAAATTACAACAATTTAATGATTATGTTGGACGGAACACCTAGCGCAGCAAAAGGCACCAACCTAAATGCTCCTGATGAAGTGGAAAATATCGACACCTTAATGTCATCGTACCTAAGCAACAGCCAAAAGCAATATCGGTTTATGCGCACACTAAAAACGGTAGAGATTAAAGGTGCAGCCATTAAACGACCTAGCCATTCGGATTATCCAGCCTTATCTGGCTTAAGTCAAATTCCCGATAGGTTTATCGACGGTAATCAGTTTGCTGGATGTAACTTCTTATTAGAATGCCTAAAAACTCAAGCTCCTAGTTTCACTTTCGATTTCAACGAGCAGAAATTCTATATTACCAGAGATTATAACCAAGGTGTACGTACTGCAGCGGCAATTTTCTTAAACGGCATGTTTGTAGATGTTAATGCCATTAATACCGTAAATGCATCCGATGTAGAATCGATAGAGCTGTTTTTGAACGACCCACTTGGCACGGTTGACAGAACATACAACACCCGTGGCGTTATTGTAATTAATACAAAAAAGCTACCTAAAGGCGAGAAAATGTCTAAGCAAGCGTTTTTAGACATGATTCCAAAAAAATACGAACTTAAATACTCGCCAATGGGCTACAGTAAAGAGAGAAATTTTTACTCGCCTAAGTACCTGCCTAATGCACCGGTTACAAGCAATGATTTAAGAACCACCATTTATTGGAATCCGAAATTGATTACTGATGAAAAAGGAAATATCAGCTTCGAATTTAATAATGCCGATGGCAAAGGAACCTACAAAGCTGTGGTTGAAGGAATTGATAAAAATGGAAATATAGGAAGAACAGTTTTGCGATACGTGGTGAAGTAATCAGCAAACCGCTATAGCATATCGACAAGCAATTTTTTAAGTTTTGTCTCCACGCAATGCCCAAGTTAAAAATCTTGGGCATTGTTGTTTAACCACAATTTTTCAAAGTAAAATATGGCAGCTTAGCGGCTATTTATCTACCGAGAAAACCACTCTCAAAAACTTAATTGCTAGTACTTTACAATACTAAATAAAGCTTCGGAAAGCCGCAGCAATATCTTTGTTATTCAGATTTTGTTTGTATATTCAATGATTTTTAACAAACAAGCAATACATCTAAATGACCACTTCTAGCCCAGCTCTATCTAAAGCCTCGCTTTTGAAATTACTCTTTTCCCTTATCTTATCATTCTCCTTTTCCACACTAAGCGCCCAAAAACCACAACATGAATTACTCTGGAAAATAAGCGGGAAGAACTTAAAAAAGCCTTCGTATTTGTTTGGAAGCATGCATGTGAAAACCAGGGCCGCTTTCAATTTCAATGATTCTCTAATGCGGTCTATCAACAAAGCATCAGCTTTTGTAATGGAACTACACCCCGATTCCATGTTGAATAGCATTTATGCTACCGGCCTTAAAGATGAAATTGATTTTGAATTAACGGATGAGCAGAAATTGGTGATAATCCAGCGTTTCACTGCAAAATATGGCATAGCCCCTAATGAAGAACAACTAAAAAACCGGTTTTTGATTGATGTGCTTTTACAGCCGGAAACGGAAAAGAAAGATGACATGCCTACCTTTTTAGACATGTATTTATATGGCATAGCTAAATCTTCCGAAAGGAAAATTTACGGTTTGGAAAAAACCGAAGATCAATTAAAAGGCTATTTCAAAAATAAAGACGACATAGATAAGCTCATTGAACTTGATACGAACGAGGGAAAAACACAGTACGATGCACTGCTAGATTTATATATTAAAGGCGACCTGAAGGAAATCAATTCTTACGTTAATCAATTTCCGGATCCTCAAATGAATAAGCGAAACAAAGTTATGTTAGCCGGAATTTTAGACCTCCTAAAACGCGAAACTTTATTTATTTGTGTTGGAGTGGCTCATTTGCCAGGAGAAAACGGATTGATCTCGTTATTAAAAAAACAAGGTTACCAAGTAACGCCAGAAACTGCCTCATTTAAAAATTCAGCAAATTTGCCCAACATTAACCCACTAAAACTAAAATGGCAAACTTATGAAAATGATATCTATAAGGTATCACTTCCGTCGGCAATTCCTATTGTAAAGGAAACAGTTGATAGTAAAAGCATTATTTATCCTGACTTGTTGAGCGGCCTGGTGTTTTCGGTTGTAAGTTTTTTTACTTCCAACAATACAAAATTAACTCCTGATAGTGTTGCAAATTACATGATAAAAACCGGAGAAATCACGCTGAATGCTTCAAAAAGATTTACTAGAAATGGTGTACAGATGCTCGAATATAAGTATGAAAAAAGCGGCAAGAATGCTGTCTCCAGAATGTTTACGCAAAACAATTATTTTCATACGCTAACTATCGAAGATTTAAACGAACAAACTGATTCGAACTATGTGCAATTATTTTTCGATTCGTTTGAAGCAAAAACACCTACAGACAACACCAAAAATTGGGCTATTAGAACAAATTTGGAAGGAGCATTTTCGGTAAAAACTCCAACTGAGCCTAAAATACAAGAAGTGCCAACGCAACCAGGACAAAAAGCTGTAGGAAATATTTATATGGCAACTGATTTAGCAAGTGGCTTCAATTACATGTTTAAGTACACAGATTTCCCGGAAGGTTATTATTTAGCAGATAAAAACGTGGTGTTTAATGCTTTGGCTAAGCAACTTGGCGAAAAAGGACAAATGCTGGCAGAACCCACAGTGATATTCAAAAACGGCCATGAAGGAAGAGCCCTGAGCGTTGAAGTACAGCAAATGCGTATGGATATAGAAGTTTATTTAAGGGGGAATAGGCAATATGCATTTATTCGACAGAATATAAACGGAAATCAAACAGCAGAAGATGACTTTTTTAAATCGATTACCTTTTTACCTTATCAAAAAGGTGAAAGCACGCTATTTACTTTAAAAAATATATCCACTACTTGGCCAGGGAAACCTAAACCTTCGCCAGCACAAAAGGACGACGAAGATGAAGTAGGCAATTTTGTAATCAACTTAATCACTTATCAATATACCAACAACAAATCGGGTGCTTTATATTCATTAGAACATTCGGAGATTAGCAAATATTATCGAAACCCATCGTCAGATTCACTACAAAATTTATTTATCCGCCATTTAAGCACCAATTTAATTGATCTGGTAAAAAAAGATATTTCGTTAGGTGAAATTAAAGGTATAGAGATGGTAGGTACCGATACCCTTAGCAACAACACTAAAAAAATCAAATTTTGGACACAGGACAACCATGTTTTGCTACAGCAAATGGTTTCTTCCAAAGAAGACGTAGCATCAGCAGATGCAAATGCCTTTTTTAATCAGACAAAAACCACTGGAAAGCCGCTTTTATTTGACTTGAAAGCATCTAAAGCCAAACTAATTGTTGATGATTTGAAGAGCATTGATACCACGACGCATAAATACGCAAAAGGAGCATTTCAATTTTATAGCTTCGAAAAAGATGAATTGCCAGCCCTTTACAGTGCTTTCAAACATCCTTATACTGACGATACTTCCTCAACCGGAACAAAACGATTAATCATTGAAAAGATAGAATTGATAAAGGATAAAGATGCCGTCCCGGTAATTAAGTCGTTTTACCAAGATAATAGTCTGAGCGTTGATAATAGAGCTAGACTTTTAAAAAGTTTAACAGTAATTGATAGCACTACTTATGATTGGTACTTTGACGAGCTGCTTAAATCTGATTTCAAACTCAGTGATGATGTTTCTTTGTTTGAACCTCTGCAGGATTCTGTCAGTTACGTTGCCAGTCGGATGCCGCAATTTTTAACATTGATAGACAAACCAAATTACCGATACGATGTGTTGAATGTAGTAGATATCATGTTAGATGCTGACAGCGTATCTACTTACAAAGAGCTGATTTCAAAACATGCAAAAACAATTACCAAACATGCAATAAACGATTTGGATGAGGAATTAAAAGCAATTGGCAATGATAGCTTCCCAATGAAAACCTACCAGTATTTAGGCATACTTCCTAAAATAGATCAAAAGCTGTTGGACGAATTCACTAGCAAACTATTAAATATTGATTCTGCTGATTACTTGAAGTCTTACGCTGTAAGATTAAGGGTAGAGAATAGACTCCCTGTTAGCCAACCTATCATTATTGCACAGCTTGATAGCCTTTCTAGCAGGTACGACATCATGAAAGCATACCATAAAATTGGCGAATTGCACAAACTGCCTAAAAAATACTTGGAACCGAGTGAATTTTGCAAGGCTTTAGTGTACGATTATGTTTCTGATGATTACGAGCTAAGCGAAATTTCGTTAGTTGGGAGTGTTGAATACAAAGGCAAAATATCTTACGTTTACAGCTTCAAAATCAAAGGCGAGGAGGACCCGGTAAATTACATTGCCATAGCCGGAGAATTCGAAAAAGGTAAACAGAAAATTGATTTTGAAAATAATTTTGCCTATTCGAATTTCGTGGAAATAGAATCAGACTGGAAAACTCAGGCATTAGCAATGATTAAAGAGGGAGAAGAAAAATAAGCTACTTCATTTTAGCATTACGAAGTGCACTGCATCTTCGTAATGCTAATTGGATTAACTCCAACAAGATGTTGCAAGCTTTAGCTTTTCATTACAGCACTACTCCAAAGCTTTTTTTACCTGTGCGCTAAGTGTATCAAAGTACTTACGGCCGTTCATATTATTTCTTTCCAATAACATCTCCATTTCAAGCTTGCCTGGGTTGTATTTGGTATAAAAAACAGCACCGTTACTCAATTTTAGTTCTTTTCCCACGCTCAAGTTCTGATTTAAAAGCAGGCTGTCTTTCCCCTTAAAAACTTCTTTCAAAACGGCATCAAATTTAGGCTGCTTATTTTTCGGATACTTAGCCGAAAGTTCGAAACGTTCATTTGTCTTTTTAACTTCTACCGAAGTACTTTGTTCATTGCAAGCCATTACTGTAAGGGTCATTGCAAAAAATAAAAATATCTTTTTCATGTTGCTATTAGTTGTCAGTTTAAGGAATTAGGCAGCAGTTTTAGTCACTACGGTTTACAACTAGTTCCTAATCGCTATTATCCTCCGGTTCTACCTTTAATATCGTCCAAAGCAGTTTTCCTGTTCCTTGCCGATTTCACCTGCTGGTTGCCAAATGCGTAATTCAAACTAAAAGAAGCTCTTCGGCTTAAATAATAGTTTTTAATGTTCATATCAACGTTTTGATACTGCATCCTTCCCTCCCAATGGTTGGTAGCAAATACATCATCCACCGCTAGTCGCAGTTTAAGTTTATTTTGCATCATTGTTTTTTGCACTCCAAAATTTAAAGCGTATTGTGCAACTGTGGTCTCCTCAACACCTCTAATCTTTGGCGAGTCAAACCAAAAACTTACCTCGGCACGCAACGTTTTTGAAAATGCAATAGATTGTGAGGTATTGAAATTAAATGAAACTTTGGCTCGTTGATAAGCTGCCCCAACCAATGTACCATCTTGGTAATCTTGATACATTGCCGAAAAATTATTTTGCATGCTCCACTGCTTAGTTATCTTTAACGGAACATAAAGGTTGGCGCTGTACAAATCTGCTTTACCGAAGTTTTCTCGCTGTACTTCTATCTGTTTAGTTACATCATTTTGTCGACTTACTTGCGTAATCATACCCCTCACATTGGCATAGTTTGCAGATAACGAAAATTCTTTGAAGCTGTACCCAAACTCGTAATTATCTGTAAATTGTGCGTTTAGATACGGGTTTCCACTATCGATGGTGTATGGATCCAAATATTGCACAAATGGGTTTAGTTGCTGATAGTTTGGCCTGTCAATCCTCCTACTGTACGAATAGTTGAGACTGTGGTTTTTGCTTAACTGCTGTTTCACAAAAACCGAAGGGAACAACGAGATATAATTCCTATTTACCTCTTTATTTGAAGTTACCGAAGTGCCTGTGCTATTGGTATGCTCAGCTCTTAAGCCCAGCTGTAATTCCCATTTTTTCCAACTTTGCGACAGGTTAGCATAAGCTGCGTTGATGTTTTCTTTGTAAATGAACAGGTTCGATCTCCCTAAAACATCACTCCACTGACCATTGGCCAATTGTTCCGAAACAAAATCATTATTTGTTTTTACAATGCTACTTTTTAATCCGGTTTCAAACTTTAATGTTTTTGAAAAGGGCCAGGTAAAATCTGTTTTTGCAGCCAGCACGTTAATTTTAGCGTTTACAATATTGCGCAAATTAGAGGCATTAGTTTGTTGCAATGCGGCATCCAAGTAAAGCGCATCAAAGCTATCGTTCCTGTCTAACCCGTAACCCGCATAATCTAAGTCAAATGTTAATGTTGCGTCTGCTTTGTCTAAATCGTGTTTAATATTAAAATTAGAAGTAATGCTGCTAAACTTGGCTTCAATGCCATTATTTTGGTTGATGAAACTAAGTTTCTTTGTGCTTTGCTGATATTCGTTGATATTCGCACTGCTAAATCCATTTTGTTCATTATCAACTGTACCTAGCTCTACCATTACACCCAATACTGTTTTTTTGGAGGCGTAGTAATCTGCGCCAAGCTTACCCGAGTAGCCAGAACCTTTTTGACGTCTGTTAAAAGCCTGATCAAATTTCGTTACAGTACTGCCCACGTTAGCAGTTCTATCCAACAAAGTTTGGTTATAGCCCGTACGTGTATTGTAAGATGTATTTCCAAAAATATTCCACTGCGCAGCCCTATAGTTCAAATTCAAATTGGCACTATGGCGATATAAATCTGATGGACCATTTTTCACATCTCCTAAACCTGTATTTGCCGAAATGCTACCATTTGTACCATAATTTTTATTGCGTTTCAACTTAATATTGATAATCCCGGCGTTACCGGCAGCATCATATTTAGAAGATGGATTAGTGATCAATTCGATGGTTGCCACCTGATCACTAGTCATGTTGCTCAAAACGGTATTAATATCTGTTCCCGAAAGGAAATTAGTTTTACCATCAATCATCACAGTAATACCAGCCTTATTATTCAGCTTAATTTGTTCGCTTTGCCTATCAATCGTTACGCCAGGAGCTTTCTCTAAAAGTTCCAAAACGCTATTTCCAGTGGCGGTAATGTTATTCTCAACATTAAGCACTGTTTTATCTGCTTTGCGTTCCACAAAAGGCTTTTGCGCTACCACACTTACCTCCTTCAATTGCTTACTAACACTTTGCATTTTAATTGCCTGCATTTGCAAATCATATCCATTAAAAACAAACTTGGCAGAGGCATAATTTTGATAACCTACCATTTTAACCTGCAACTGGTAAGTACCAGCATCAACCGCAGAAAACTGATAAATGCCATCTAAATTAGCAGCGGTTTGCTTGGTATTAGCAGTATCTACTACATTCACTAATTTCACCAAACAATAGGGTAAAGCCTCGTTGTTTTCGGCAAGCAACTTACCGCTAATTGTGCCTTTTTTTTGGGCAAAAGCTGTCCCCCACGCCATAAGGCATGCCATTATCAAAAGTAATTTTTTCATTGTGCTGTTTTCTTAAAAGAGGTCTCTTACGGAAGTCAATATCCTTCGGGAGACTATTATCGTTTATCAGTTGTTTATTAGGACTTATAAATCAAGCATCAGGTTACACCTCAATTTTTAATTAGCGCTAGCCAAATCAATATTGTTAAACCAATTGGCTACCTACAACTTAACACACTCAATTAAAGCAGGTTAAGCACCTATTTAAATTCTCAAAGTAGTAAATGATCAGGCAATACCATCCCCATCTCCATTATTGGAGTTATTTTTTTAATAAAATGATTTAGTTATTTAGTTGTTAAGGATTTCTTATTCGTTCTCCTTCGGATGATCCAAATCGTATTTACACTTCAAACCATCTTCGGTCATAACCCACTCACGGTAACCATTGCTTTCTGAATTATCTGTGCTGCAACCGTAAACGTATTGATAAAAGCTCCAGTACCTATCGTTATTTTCGTTGATTAAAACTTTAGCACCTACCGGAAGTTTCAAGGTTAAATGCACATGCTGGCCACGCCAAGGGCTGTTTTGTTTAAACTGGATTGCCGGATTAAAAACCAGTGCCGAATCTCGCTGCAAAAATTTATAGTTGATATTCTGTGCATTTTTCAAAGCAGTTTCGAAATTTCTTCCCTGCGCTTTGTAAGTAGCAGAAATAGAAGCTTTCCCATCATAACTTTTTTCAATCTCAAAACTTACGTTACGTGGATTTCTAAAAGGGCCGTTGTCAAAATTCTCTACCACGGTACGCTTGCCCATGTCCATATCTTCCAAATGGTACCTAATGCTATCTTGCTTGTTAAATACCATGCTCTTATCCACATCAATCACATAAGTTTCAAAAGGTTTTAAATCAGTGTGCTGCACCAATTCTGCCTCCTCCTTAAACTCACCGAAAATTTTTGCTGTGTAATAACCTGTAGTACCTGCACCAACCAACCAAACAATCAACAATCCAAACCAAACATATTTGCTAATCTCTATCCTGTTGTTTACTACTTTAAGCGCAAACAGCACCAAGGCCAATACAGGAACAAAAAATGTAAGGAAAGCATGGAAAATCAAGCCATCTCTAAACGGCGTATTAATTACATTCAATGGGAAACTTTGGTAGGTATTTTCGTCCCAAAAGCCAAGTAGCATTCCTAAAAAAACAATTAGGGTAATCATCATTCCAAAGCCAAAAACAATAAAGCAAATGGCCATAGTTTTTCCAAAAAACTTGAAGATACCTCTAAGCAAGCGGCCAAACATCCTAAACAGCACTACCAAAAAGTTGCCCGATTTTTTAACGGCCGGTCCAAATTGGTCATTTGCCGATTTCATGTTAGCTTTAAGTGCGGCCAATTCCTCATCGAAACTTTTTTTGTAGCCATACAAATTAGTAGCCTCACCTTTCATCTGCATTCTTTCCGATCTGCTAGCTGCTCTAGGAACGGCAATCCATAAAATCAGATAAACCAATATCCCCGTACCACCTAAAAAGCTAAGCAAGAAAAATGCTAATCTTATCCATCTCGCTTCTACATTCAAATAATGTCCCAAGCCAGCACAAACACCAGCAGCTACACCATCATGTGTATCTCTAAAAAGTCTTTTAACACCAATGTAATTAATATCTCCTGCATCGTTTAAGCTTTCCTCTTCATCATCCACAAAATCCTTCACACTACCCATTTGAGTAATTACGCCATGTACATCGGCAACGTCAATCACCTGTTTCTGACCTTTTTGTAAAATCTCCGCAAACATTTCGGCTATACGGTTTTCAATATCCTTCACAATTTCAAAGTCGTCAGCGTTTTTAGCAAAATGCTGTTTAATTTCGTTAAGGTAATTCATTAGTATTTCATAAGCTTCTTCCTCAATGTGGATAATGGAATTGCCTATATTGATGATAATCGTCTTATTCATATCTGTATGCTTTAGCAGCAGCAAGCCACTGCATGGTTTATTTTTATTAAGTTGTTGGGTTAGCTCCTTGTTGTGATGTGGTAATGGCGTAAACTAGCTCCTGCCATGTAGTGTCCAGTTGGGTTAAAATTTGCCTGCCCTCTGGCGTAAGCACATAGTATTTGCGTGGCGGACCAGACGTGGACTCTACCCAATTGTAACTCAACAATCCATTATTTTTCAACCGGGTAAGTAACGGATACAAGGTACCCTCTACCACCAGAAGTTTTGCCCTCTTCAATTCGGCAATTATATCAGACGCGTAAATCTCTCCACGGGAGATGATTAAAAGCACACAGTACTCGAGTATGCCTTTGCGCATTTGGGTTTGCGTATTCTCTGCTATCATAATACAAAGATATATGTTAAATAATGTACTATGCAATACATAGTACTATAAAAACATAAACAAAATTAATAAATAGTTGTAAATCAGCTATTTAATTTTTAAATTATTTTTTACAAATATTTAAAGCAGCGAATTTTAATGTATTTGGAAAGCAAATTCAGTTCATTTTGGCTTAGGCAGCCCCGCTGTTCGTTGCAATCTTTTTGTTTAACCATCCTGTCATTCCCAAGTACGAGGGATCTATTGCTGAACAGCTTAAATCAAATAGTCCCTGCCGTTAATGAGAAACAAAAAGTATTTCCACTTTCATCGGGTTTATTTAACAAAAGCTTGTACCTACCACTTGCATTCTAAAATCAGTAAACTTTGCGTCCCCTACGCAACTCTCCAAAATCTTTGCGGTTAAAAATAAACTAACGCAAAGGAGAAATAAGAAATCGCTAAGAACGCTAAGCTTCCAACTTTGCGTCCCCTGCACAACTCTACAAAATCTTTGCGGTTAAAAATAAACTAACGCAATGGAAAAAATAAGAAACCGCTAAGAACGCTAAGCTTGCAACTTTGCATTCCCTGCGCAACCCTACAAAATCTTTGCGGTTAAAAATAAATTAACGCAATGGAAAAATAAGAAACCGTTAAGCTTCCAACTTTGCGTCCCCTGCCAACTCTCTAAAATCTTTGCGGTTAAAAATAAACTAACGCAATGGAAAAATAAGAAACCGTTAAGCTTCCAACTTTGCGTTCCCTGCGTAACTTTACAAAATCTTTGCGGTTAAAATAAACTAACGCAAAGGAAAAATAAGAAACCGTTAAGCTTCCAACTTTGCGTTCTCTGCGTAACTCTACAAAATCTTTGCGGTTAAAAATAAATTAACGCAATGGAAAAATAAGAAATCGCTAAGAACGCTAAGCTTCCAACTTTGCGTTCCCTGCGCAACCCTCCAAAATCTTTGCGGTTAAAATAATAACGCAAAGGAAAAATAAGAAATCGCTAAGAACGCTAAGCTTCCAACTTTGCGTTCTCTGCGCAGCCCTACAAAATCTCTGCGGTTAAAAAAACCTAACAAGCACTCTATGGCAATCAACTCCAAAAAACCAAACAACTAACAACCAAAAAACCAACAACTATGAAAAACCCTACTTATTTGGTAGATTAGCAATTCCAAACAAGATAATGGCATTACAGTACAAAAAAATAGTTGTTAAGATAGGTTCTAACGTAATTACGCAAGCTAATGGCTTACCTGATAACGAGCGCATTGCTCATTTAGTAGATCAATTAGCATCCATCAAAAAACAAGGAATTGAAGTCATACTCGTCTCCTCTGGTGCTGTAGCTTCGGGGCGAAGTTTAATTAAAGTTAGCGAAAAACAAGACGCCGTTGCTACCAGACAGTTACTTGCCGCCATTGGCCAGGTAAAACTCATTAACACCTATGCCGCCTACTTCGATAAGCATGATATACAGTGTGCTCAGGTATTGGTAACTAAGGAAGATTTTAGGGACCGAGTGCATTACCTCAACATGAAAAACTGCATCCACATTTTACTACAAAACCAGGTAATTCCGGTAGTAAATGAAAATGATGTGGTATCTGTAACTGAGCTAATGTTTACCGACAATGATGAGCTAGCCGGCCTTATTGCCTCAATGATGAACGCCGATGCGCTTTTTATTCTTTCCAATGTAAATGGCATTTACGACGGCGATCCCAAGCTGGAAAGTTCTAAAGTGATTGAAAAAGTAACGAGCAATTTTACCGATCTGAGCAATTTTGTAAGTTCTGGCAAATCTCAATTTGGCAGAGGTGGCATGATTACCAAAACTACCATTGCACAAAAAACTGCCAAACTGGGCATTAACGTACACATCACTAACGGTAAAACTGCAAATGTATTAACCGATTTACTACAAAATAAAATAGTTCATACCCATTTTCCTGCAGATAAAATTAAATCTGGGCAAAAAAAGTGGATTGCACATGCAGAAACTGCCGCAACTGGTGCTGTACAGCTAAACAATGGCGCTAAACAAGTACTTACTTCTGGCAAAGCAACCAGTTTGTTACCCGTTGGCATTATCGCCATCAAAGCTGATTTTCTAAAAGGCGACATCATTAAGATTTTAGATGAAGACGAAAAGTTAATTGGCTTAGGAATTGCAAAATACAGCTCTGATAAAGCCAAAGAGCGAATTGGTCAAAAAAACCAAAAGCCGCTAGTACATTACGATTATTTTTATGCGATTTAGTTGGCAAGTAAGTTGAAAATAAAATACCTGAAGCCTAACCCCTAACACCTAGACACTAGAATGAACTACTTCGAAAAAGCTAAACAAGCAACCAGAAACATCATTTCTTTAAATAAAGAAACAATTAATTTGGTGCTTGCTGATTTAGCGAATGCGTTAATAGCAAACAGTGATTTTATCCTTATTGAAAATCAAAAAGATTTGGACAGAATGCCGAAAACAGACCCAAAATATGACCGTTTACAATTGACAACGGAACGTATTGCGGCAATTGCGGATGATGTAAAAAATGTAGTTGGGTTGGCTAATCCGCTCGGAAACGTAATTAACGACCGTACTTTGCCAAATAATCTCTATATCAAAAAAGTTCGCGTACCGTTAGGCGTGGTTGGCGTAATTTACGAAGCTAGGCCAAATGTTACTGTTGATGTTTTTTCTCTATGTTTTAAAACCGGGAATATTGCTATTTTAAAAGGTGGCAGTGATGCGGAATTTTCTAACCTAGCCATTGCAAAAGTTATCCATGAAGTATTAGAAAAACACCAACTTAATAAAGCTATATTAACTTTATTGCCGGCAGATAGAACTGCGACCGAAGAACTGTTAAATGCAGTAGGCTATGTAGATGTGCTTATTCCAAGAGGCAGCCAATCGTTGATCAATTACGTGCGCCAAAACAGTAAAATCCCTGTAATTGAAACTGGTGCAGGCATTGTACATACATTTTTTGATGCTTCGGGTAATTTAGCAAAAGGGCAGCAAATTATCGCCAATGCAAAAACGCGTAGAGTGAGCGTTTGCAATGCGTTAGACTGCGTTTTGATACACCAACATCGTACAAATGATATTGCCGAACTTCTATCGCCTTTGGCTGAAAAAGAAGTAGAGCTTTATGCCGATGAAACCAGTTATGCGCAATTAAAAGACTACTATCCAAACCAACTTTTACATCAAGCTTCCCCAGCACATTTCGGGACCGAGTTTTTATCCTTAAAATTAGCTGTAAAAGTAGTACGAGATATTGAAGAGGCTTTGGAACACATAGCCACCTATAGTTCAAAACATAGTGAAGCCATCATTTCGGAAGATGCAGCAAACATTGCATTATTTCTTAACCAGGTTGACGCCGCAGCGGTTTATGCCAATGTATCAACAGCATTTACAGATGGTGCACAATTTGGCTTAGGTGCTGAAATTGGCATTAGCACACAAAAACTTCATGCCCGTGGCCCAATGGCATTGGAAGAACTAACAAGTTATAAATGGTTGGTTACAGGTGACGGACAAACTAGAAGCTAACTGTATGAATATTAACTCACTGAACTGTTGCATGTTTCAAAAAACAGACAATAACATTGCTGCATTTTGAGGAAACTTACCCGTTAATATACGGGTATCCAAAAATAAAATACTTAAAAACATTAATTATCCACATATCCACAATAATTGGCTTCGTCTTTGTTTGTAATTGCTTATAAAAGGAGGACGAGTTATGATTGCAAACCTACATCAAGCAGCTACCAACGTAATTTATGGAGTTAGAGAGCAAAAAGCTACTAAACCCTCTACTTATAGGCAACGTGTAGTAGCGGACCGCATCGTAATGTTAGTCCTACTAATGTTTGCCATAGTTGTTGGGGTATTTACCGCTTAATTACAACAGCAGCGCATCAATGCGTTGAGCTTGTACCATTTTTAAAGATTTCGACCAACTGAATACCGTAAAATGCCCATCTTGTGAGGCAACTAGCGCCAATGCATCTCTTTGATCAAATACAAATTGAGCAGCTGATAAGTGCCTTGTGCCACCAATTTTAGCCGGATGTACCACTAAAGCCTCCGCATTATTGATGGGTTCGGTGTAAGAAATTTGCTGGATATGCTCGCTACTGTTTGATCTGCCAGTTTTGGCACCAAATGCTAAAAGCTCATATTCATCTGTAATTATCGTTGCGCCATCAACCGCCGTTAACCCAGCTAAGTGGTCTATTTCCCTTTTCAAAGCTGTTTGCCAGAATATCTCACTCGAATCATCTCGATCCCTACGTACCAAATCTGCCAAACCTTTAAATGCTGGTGTTAAAGCATAGCTAATGGGATGAATTACAGATTGCTTCCAATCGTCCTTATCTTGAGGCACTACAAGTACCGCCCCGCCCCTGCCATGGGCACGCATCGAAACTGCTAATTGGATGAGGATGTTTGCGGCATCGCTCCAATAACTTTCTGCTGTTAAATCAAGTAACGACAGTAAAATACTAGGACACTCCCCAGTTTTAGGTGCATTTTCGTTGACAATTTTAATTTGATCACCCTTCAGAACAGCTACGTTGGTAAATTTGCCAAAGCCAGCCATCCTACGGTGCTTAACCACCAATAATGCCGGTTCTGATACATCTACTACGAAGCAGTAATTAGGAATATTCAAGGTAGTACCCCACACGTACAAATCATAACCATCGTGCCATACACCAATGTGAATACCGCCACGCTCAACACCGGGTGCCAACTTGGTCAATACGTTTGGATTCAAAGGTAGATTCTGCTTAAAAAGCAAAGGTTTGGTTGCTTGTTCGGGCGGTAAAAAAGCAATAGAGATTTTAGGCGAATGCCCTTCTTCCTTACGCAAGCTACTCCAAAAAGCAGCATCCAAAATGGCTTCTATTACACGGGCGGGCGGCTGTGGCGCCAAGTCTATTTCGCCTTTGGCACTCGCTTCGGCCAAATGTTCGGCAAAGTGAGTTTCGATGGTAGGTGCAACAATTTGCGCCGCCTGGTAAGTAGCCCTGTTGATCATGTTACTAAGTTATCTATTTGGTTTTGCAAAATACGACTTTCCATGAATGAATGACTATTGAAAGACAGTTTGGTTGTTTAGTTGTTTAGTTGTTTAGTTGTTTAGTTGTTTAGTTGTTTAGGTAGGAAAGTCAAAATAATTAAAGGTTTAAACTCTCCCTAAATATATTCGTACCTTGTATGTCCATTTTTTTTGACTTTTGACTTTTGACTTTTGACTTTTGACTTTTGACTTTTGACTTCCCGACTTCCCGACTTCCCGACTTCCCGACTTTCTTATCCTACATCAATAAACAACCCAAAAAACGCTTGTAAATTTGTATCAACAAAGGAGAAAAAAATTATGGCACAGACCGTATTACACACAGCCGACACTCGCGGAGCCGCAGATCATGGCTGGTTAAAAAGCTTTCACTCTTTCAGCTTTGCTGGATATTACAACCCAGATCGCGTACATTTTGGCGCATTAAGGGTACTAAATGACGATTTTGTAACTGGAGGGATGGGTTTTGGGGAACATCCACACGATAACATGGAAATTATCTCTATCCCATTGGAAGGAGAACTACAACATAAAGATAGCCTGGGGAATACTGCCACCATTAAATCGGGAGAGATACAGGTAATGAGCGCAGGAACTGGAGTTTATCATTCCGAATACAACCCGGATGCAGCTCATCCTGCTAAGTTTTTACAAATCTGGGTTTTCCCAAATAAAAGGAATGTAACACCAAGATATGATCAAATTACCATCGATGCCACCACCAGAAATGAATTTGTACAGGTATTATCTCCTAATGCAGATGATGCGGGCGTATGGATCTATCAAGTTGCTTGGTTTAACATGGCCAGATTTGATGGTAACACCACCAAAACGTATCAACTGCACAAAGAAGGTAACGGCGTTTACATCTTTGTATTAAAAGGAAGCCTTAAAGTTGATGGCAAAGAGGTTAACACCAGAGATGGATTTGGAATTTGGGACACCGACCAATTTGAAGTTACCGCAGGTACAGATGCAGAGTTTCTTCTAATGGAAGTGCCAATGAAATTTTAAGTTAATTAAACCATAGATGCACAAATATTTTTCAGGGATAGGAATAGATTTATTTGTGCATCTGTGGCTAAAACAGAACAGCAAATGACCCATATTTTAATAGTTTGCGCAAACCAGCCCATCGCCCAAACCATAGCACGTTTAATTGAAAAGATAGATAATTGGAAGGCTGCTATTGCGTTATCATTACTAGAGGCGCAGCAACAATGTGAAATTGAAGTATTTGACATTGCATTAATTGGCGCTGGAATTACAGATGACGAAGAACAAGAACTGCGTTTGAGTTTGACTAAGCAGAAAGCAAAAACCAAGGTAGTAAAACATTACGGCGGCGGTAGCGGATTGCTGTATGCGGAAATTTACCAGGCTTTGGCTAAAAAGTAACCGCACCTTATTACCATGCGAAAACATAAAAGAAAGCCCAGATTGAATTCCAATCTGGGCTTTTTAGCTATAGGCAATTGACACTTTTTACTTTGCCTTTATACTTTTAACTTCATTAGTAAGTAGCAGCTAATTTTAGTGCATTGTAAGCATTAACTACACCACCAGTTACACATAAATCTTTCAATGAATCAGCTTTCTCTACTGATTTCATGATAATTTCTTTAACCTGTGTAGCTTTCAACTTAGGATAGTAAGAACGAATTAAAGCAGCTAAACCTGCAACTACTGGTGAAGCCATACTTGTTCCATTCTCATCTTTGTAAGTTTGGTTAGGGAAAGTAGAATAAATACCAAAACCTGGAGCAAAAACATCAACGCTAGTTTTACCATAATTTGAGAAAGAAGCTTTCAATCTCTTATCATTGTAAGGTGTTGATGCACCAACAGTTAACCAAGCATCAGCTAAGCTTCCGTCCTCATATTTGTTGGTAGGGAAGTTAGTTTCTACATCTAAGTTTTTGTTGTCATTACCAGCAGCATGCACTAGCAAAACATCTTTGCTAATTGCATATTTAACTGCTTCGTCAACTACTTTTTTATCCCATGAATAAGCTTTACCAAAGCTCATGTTCAATACTTTTGCACCATTGTCAACAGCATAACGGATAGCATTAGCCACATCTTTATCACGCTCATCGCCGTCTGGAACGTTACGCACTGCCATTAATAATACGTTATCAGCAACGCCATTAATTCCGATGGTATTTTTTCTATCAGCACCAATAATACCTGCTACGTGTGTACCGTGTGAAGGATCTGGACCTTTAGAGTCGTTGTTGCCATAAAAACGCTCATTGCTATTATTCGGATCGTCACCTACTACTGAACGAGGATCATAACCTAAGTTGTAGTTATAATTTACTTGACCGTAGAAATAATCATAACCACCTTTGATTTGTTCTTCATAGAACGTTTTATAATCAGAGTTAGCCAAGGCGCCCATCAAAGCATTTTTGATGTTAGATTCCATTTGTCCCTCAGGTGTATAGTTTTTTACATCTTCAAGGGTTGGATTTTCTTTACCAATTTTTTTAACTAGGCCTTCAATCGCGTTTTTGATGCCTTCGTATCTTTGAAGACCCGTTTTTGCTTTTGCTAAACCATCTTCAAATTCTTTTTTATTGGCTAAATAAGCTTCAAATGCTTTTTTATCTTCAGCTTTAACAGTAGCCTCAGTTACATTTGCAAAACGAGCTGCATCTCTACGAACTATACGAGTTAACTCTAAAGTTTCGTGATCTACGTTACCGCCTTTGCCGCCTAAAAAGCTCCATCCGTTCACATCATCGATGTAACCGTTTTTATCATCATCTTTCCCGTTACCCGCTTTTTCCTTTTTGTTTACCCACATTACAGATTTTAAATCTTCGTGGACTCCATCAACTCCGCTATCCAAAATACCGACAATAACAGTGTTTGATTTCTTGCCTTTTAAAAGCTCATTGTACGCTCTCTCGGTACTAATACCAAACACGCTGTCTGCTTTCAAATCTAAGTTGAACCAGTTTTTCTTTTGCGACTGAGCAGATGCAAACAAAGGACCAGTTGCTAATAACGCTAGCGCAACTAGACTTCTAATTTGATTTTTGTTCATTTGTGTTAATTATAAATTAAGTTGTTAAGAAACGGCAAGTTACAGTGTTTTATTATGATTAGCAATTTTTAAACGCAACAGCATTGCGATTTAACTGCGCTTTATAAAACTTAAGCTCAAATTAGCGTTGATTGCAGTGTAAATTAGGCCACTCTTGATATTCTATTAGACCACAAAATGAAGTTTTCACCATTCAAAAAATCTTAATTAGAAAGATAATTACGACTTAATTTTGGGACTTTAACTTAATGCCAACCGCCGCCTAACGCCCTATACAACTCAACACTTGCATTGAGTTGCGCCGTTTTTAAGCTAGCTAAATTTAATTCGCCTTGTAGTAAATTAGACTGAGCAGTAATCACTTCCAGGTAATTTGCCAGGCCACTTTTAAATAGTAAGTCGGCATTTTTAACTGCTAATTTTAAGGTTTGCACTCTATTTTGAGCAATAGAAAATTCATCCTTTAAGTTTTCCAATTTAGTTTGCTCGTTAGCCACTTCTACTACGGCTTTTATTACTGATTGCCTGAACTGTAGCACTAACTTTTCACGTTCTACTTTTGCTAACTCAAACTGCGTTTTAAGCTCTTTACGATTGAAAATAGGTTGCGTAATCCCCGCTCCTACTATACCAAATAGTGAAGCCGGAACATTAAACCAGTTACTCGCCTTAAACGAGTTTACGCCGCCACTTGCCGAAATTACCAATGATGGATACATCGCGGCATTTGCTACACCAACTCTTGCATTTGCAGCTTTTAAGCCTAGCTCCACACTTTTCACATCAGGACGCAAAGCCAACATTCCTGACGGTACGCCCAGCAAAAGTTGGCTAGGCAGCTCAAGCTGAGCCAACGTTGTTTTACGTTCTATGGCGTTTGGGAAATTACCTGTTAGTTCGCTTAAGGCATTTTCTTGGATACGAATGGCTTGTGTAATTTGAGGGATAAGCTGATTGGCACTTAACCACTGTGCCTTAGTTTGAGCCACGGCAAGTGAAGTTACCTGACCAGCATCAAATTGCTGAGTAACCATTTTCAACGTGCTATCCGTAAGCTTTAAATTTCGGTTTGCAATATCTAATTGCGCATCCAATAATAACAACTGGTAAAAACTAGTGGCTACCATGGCAACAACACGTGTTTGAACAGCTTTTTTCACTTCTCCAGTTTGCAGATAAGTAGCGAGTGCAGCCTCTTTTTGTTTGCTAATTTTCCCCCAAATATCTGCCTCCCAACTTAATGCTAAATTGGCATTATAATCTTCGATATGTGTAGTATTCAAAAATTGAGAGGCACTAATACCATTTAAACTGTTATCCGAGGGCCTACTAGAAGTGGCCGTAACTTGTAAATTGAGTTGTGGCAAATTTCCCATTTTGGCTCTGGTTAGCAATAAATTTGCTGCTTCAATATTTTTAATGGCAATTTGCAAATCCAGATTTCTTTCAATGGCACTATCAAGCAACTGCTGAACAGTTTGATGTGCAAAAAATTCTTTAACAGCAATTGATCCGATACTTGTGGTATCTGTGTTATTTGAACCTCGATATTGCGAAGGCACATCTTTGATTGGATTAAGTACGCTTTTCGGAATGCTACAGCCAAAAATCCCCAAAAGGAAGATGATAAAAACGCTATGGATAATATTTTTCATTATTTTTTATGTTGAAATAAGGCTACCTTAATGGTATTACGATAGCCTTAAAATTTTAATCTTGTAAAACTTCAGTGTGCTGGTTATTAATCACCGCAGCAGGTACGCCGGTAACTTTCTCCTGCAGATATTGAAACACCATAAACAGTACTGGAATTATAAATAAACCTAGTACTACGCCAGAAACCATTCCGCCAGCAGCACCAATACTGATACTATGGTTACCTTGCGCAGATGGACCGGTAGCAAACATCATTGGCACTAGTCCAACTACAAATGCCAGGGAGGTCATAATAATAGGACGCAACCTCAGCTTCGCAGCCTCCAATGCAGCTGCCAATAATGGTTTTCCGGCTCTTCTCCGCTGTGCGGCAAATTCAATAATCAGAATGGCATTTTTGGCCAACAAGCCAATAAGCATCACCAAGGCAACCTGCACATAAATGTTGTTTGCAATTCCGGCAAAGCCGATGGCCGCAAATACGCCAAACATACCTACAGGAATGGAAAGAATGACCCCAAGTGGAAGCAAGTAACTTTCGTATTGCGCTGCTAACAGGAAGTAAATGAACACCAAGCACAGTATAAAAATTACAGCCGACTGGCCTCCTGAAGAAATTTCTTCTCTGGTTTGTCCCGAAAATTCGTAGCTGTAACCTGCAGGTAATTCTTTTGCCGCCACCTCTTCTATCGCTTTAATAGCATCTCCAGAACTAAAGCCTGGCTTAGGTATTGCATTTACCGCAATAGAATTGAACAAGTTGTATCTTGATGCCGTTTCTGAACCATAAATTCGGCGTAGGCTAACCAAAGTATTAATTGGCACCATTTCACCCGTTCTATTTTTCACAAACACGCGGTCTATAGCCGATGGATCAGCTCGGTCTGCAACATCCGCTTGTACAACTACCCTGTAGTATTTGCCAAAACGGTTAAAGTCTGAAGCCTGTGCACTACCAAAATAAGCCTGCATGGTTTGTAAAATATCTTTCACATTTACGCCCAACTGGTCTGCTTTTTCGTGGTTGATATCCAGTTCCAACTGCGGGTAATCGGCTTTAAAACTGGTAAATGCCACTGCAATGGCAGGCTGTTTCATCAACTCGCCAATAAAGTGCTGTGAAATACCACTGAACTTATCTAGCTTACCGCCCGTTTTATCTTGAAGTACCAAATCCAGCGCCTCAACATTACTAAAGCCGGGTACCGTTGGGAAACTAAATACGAAGAAACTACCTCCCGAGATGCTTCCTAAAGCGCCTCTCACCTGATTCATAATTTCATCAATATTTTTCACTTTACCTCTTTGTTCGTTGGGCTTGAGCAATACAAAAACAACTGCTGCCGATGGGCTAGTAGAATTGGTTAACAAATTGAACCCTGAAATTGCGGTAACAAACCTCGATGATTCTAATTTTCGCAATGTATTTTCAGCCTCAGTCATCACCTTTTGCGTACCATCTAGCGAAGTTCCCGAAGGTGTAGATACCGAGATTGCGATGAAGCCCTGATCTTCGGTAGGGATAAAGCCCGATGGCGTTGTTTTTACCATCCAAACAGTAACCAAAGTAATTACCGCCAAGCCTCCTAAACTCAACCATTTATTTTTAATTAAAAACCTTAAACTGTTTACGTAACGGTTGGTCATTGCATTGAAACTGCTGTTAAAGCCGCTAAAGAATTTTTCTTTGAAGTTTCTTTGAACTGGTGCAGTGCTATTTTGAGCGTTTGCATGGTGATCTTTCAAAAATAAAGCAGCTAATGCCGGACTTAATGTTAAAGCGTTAATTGCGGATATCACAATCGCGATAGCCATAGTAAAGGCAAACTGACGGTAGAACAAACCCGTTGAACCTTCCATAAAACCTACTGGTAAAAATACCGCAGCCATCACCAAGGTAATGGAAATGATAGCACCAGTAATTTCGCTCATCGCTTCGTGGGTTGCCACTTTTGGTGGGAGGTGTTTATGTTCCATTTTAGCATGCACTGCTTCAACTACTACAATGGCATCATCTACCACAATACCAATGGCTAATATTAATGCAAATAGCGTTAACAGGTTAATTGAAAATCCAAATAACTGCATGAAAAAGAACGTACCTACAATGGCAACTGGCACTGCAATAGCCGGAATAAGGGTAGATCTAAAATCTTGCAAAAAGATGAACACCACAATGAAAACCAAAATAAATGCTTCAATCAAAGTGTGAATTACCTGATCAATAGATTGGTCCAGTGCCACTTTTGTGCTATAGAAAATATTATGCTTTATTTCTTTCGGAAAATCTTTCGAAGCCTTTTCCATCATTTTATTGATGGCAATTTGTATTTCGTTAGAGTTGGATCCGGCTAATTGAATCACACCGATCACTATTCCTTTTTGCCCATTCAAGCGGGTTAAGCTATTGTACGAATAAGCACCAAGTTCAACCCTCGCTACATCTTTTAAACGTAAAATAGAACCATCGCTATTTGACCTGATGGCAATTTGCTCGTAATCTTCTGGCTTAGTTAGTTTGCCTTTATATTTAATTACATACTCAAAAACTTCCTTGCTTCGCTCACCAAATTTCCCTGGTGCTGCCTCTAAACTTTTATCCTGAATAGCAGCCATCACCTCATTTGGCGTAACTTTATAGGTAGCCATTTGCGTTGGGTTTAACCAAACCCGCATCGAATAATCTTTTACACCACCAAAAATACTGGCAGCACCTACACCAGGTATCCGTTTAATTTCTGGTATGATATTAATTTGTGCATAATTGGCCACAAAAGTTTGATCATATTTAGCTTCATCCTCGGTATACATGCCTATTGCCATGATGAAACTGTTTTGCTGTTTAGCCGTAATAATGCCCTGTTGTACAACCTCCGCAGGTAGCTGACTGGTGGCTTGGGCAACTCTATTTTGTACATTCACTGCCGCCTGATCTGCATCAGTACCTAATTTAAAAAATACGGTAATGGCTAATGTACCGTCGTTACTTGCTGTAGAGGTCATATAGGTCATGTTCTCTACACCGTTTATAGATTCTTCTATGGACGGAGCTACCGAACGTAACACCGTTTCGGCATTTGCGCCCGGATATACGGCTGTCACCAATACAGATGGCGGTGCAATATCTGGAAATTGTTGGAGTGGCAATTTCGATAAGCCGAGTACACCCAGTATCACCAATAAAATGGAGATAACCGTAGCTAGCACCGGCCTTTGTATAAATATTTTAAACATTATGATGATGTTATTTTTTAGAAATTAATTGAGCTACTTTTTCTGTTTGTTTATCAGGCTGAATCAGCTGTCCCTCTTGGAGTTTATCTAACCCGCTTAAAACAATTTGATCTCCCGATTTTAACCCAGCTTTAATCAGGTAATTGGTGCCAGATTTTCCGTCGATGGTAATTGCAACTTTGCTCACTTTGTTGTCTTTATCCACTGCATAAACAAAGATTTTGTCCTGCATTTCTACAGTAGCTGATTGCGGTACCAATATTGTTTGTTGGTGTGCTAAGCCCATTCTTACCTTACCTGTATTGCCAGACCTAAGCAAGCCTTTGGCATTGGCAAATACGGCCCTAAGTGTAATGGCACCAGTAGTTTTATCAAACTGTCCGTTAACCATATCAACCTTACCTTTTACCGGATACACACTTTGGTCAGCTAATACCAAACTTACTGCTGGCAAATGACGAAGCCGATCGGCCAACGATTTACCTTCGTAATTTTCATTAAACTTGATAAAATCCGTTTCTGCTAACGAAAAGTAGGCATACACCTCATTCACATCAGATAATTGAGTGAGTGCTTCCACATCATTTGGACTTACCAAACTTCCTTGCTTTTTGGGAAGGCGACCAATGTAACCGCTATTTGGAGCTTTTATTTTGGTGTAACCGAGGTTAATTTGTGCTGTATTTACATTGGCTTTGGCTTGTTCCACATTAGCTAAAGCAATTTGATAAGCGGTTTTCGCAGTTTTCAACTGAAAGTCGGAAACTACCTTGCCCTGCACTAAAGGAGTAAGCTTATCCACTTCTAACTGTGCATTTAGCACTGCTGCTTTTGCCGCTTGCAATGAGGCCGTTGCATTATTTAATTGCGCCTTAAACGGCAGCTCAGAAATTTGGAATAACAATTGGCCTTTGCTTACAAGCTGTCCTTCGTTGACGTAAATTTTATCAATATTGCCTCCAACTTGAGGTCTAATTTCAACGTCGGTAGTTCCTTGTATGGCAGCTGGATAATCAATAAATGTATCTTGATTAGTATTTGCAACTGTTGCTACAGGCAATACAGGCGGTGGTGCTAAAGCCATAGGCTCCGATTTGCTTACGCAACTGGCTAGGAATAATACAACAGTTAAAATTAACAATATTATCCATTCGTTAAATAATTTAACACCGTTAAATATAGGTGCTGATGTGTACATATGTTTCATGATATTGGGATTTTTAATTTGAATACTTTACGTTAATAATTAATTTAACAGTGTTAAATACAAAAGCAAAAAAAAAGTTTTAGTCGTTAATGGTTTTTATAATGGCCTTAATGGCACTTCTTAAAATTTGTTGATTGATATCATCGTTTGCACCTTTCTGTACCAAATTGATGGATACCAAACCGTGAATCAGTGACCAGAAAGTGTAATACTTCAAGCATGAAGCATCCTCCGAAATAGGTTCTTTCAATAATTTTTCGATAGCGTCATAAAATAGGTCAGTAGTATATTCGGCCTCAGGCATTGTTTTGTACATCTCGCAACAGTTAACCTGCACACCGTACATCAGCTGATAGTATTCCTTTTCTTCAAAAGCAAAGTCCCAATAAGCAAGCCACATGGCCTCCAGTTGTTCCTCTGGATCTGTTTTGCTATCCCTTGCTTCTTTAACTTTTAAACCAAGACTAATGTAACCTTGCCTAGTTAACTCAAGTAATATACCTTCTTTATTAGGAAAATACTCGTAGATGATTGGCGCAGTATATTCGATTACATCTGCAATTTTTCTCATACTGAGCGCCGTCCAACCTTCCTGTTTCACAATCTGTAAAGCAGCAGCTAAGATACCTTTTCGGGTATCCTCTTTTTGTCGCTGTATTCTTTCTTTACTTCCCATTGTGACTACGCATTAAAAAATTTAACACTGTTAGACAAAGGTATAAAATGCTTTAAGTATCCGATATCATTTATTTGTCAGAATTTTTTTTAAGCAGCAAAAAGCCCCTTCTGTAAACAAAAGGAGCTTATAAAATATTAATCGTGATGTTTTTAAGCTACTCTTTTTTCGCCAATCAATCTTTTGATGCGAGTTTCGATATAATCCAAATCGAATGGCTTGTTGATGTAATCGTCAGGGCTAGACGCTTCGCTTAAAGCCTCATTTTGTACATTTGCCGACATTAATATTACTGGAATGTGCTTGGTAAATGTATCGTTTTTTAAATCCTTACAAATATCCAATCCATTACCGTCAGGCAACATTACATCTAAAATAAATAAATCTGGAATCGAGTCGTTTAATTTGCTTTTCAACTCTTTAAAAGTTGATGATACTTGAATCTCGTAACCTTCATCTTTTAAGAGAAACTCAATAATGAAAGCGATGTCTTTATCGTCTTCTAAAACGTGGATGCGTTTTTTCATGTGCTTAATTTAAATAGTTCTAACGTTGGCAATAATTAAATTTGCTGTGTTAGGTTAAAACAAGTGTTTCAAAAAAAAGTTTTAAAAATTTTTTAAAATTTAGATGTTGTAAATTAACAGCGCTCAAGATTTGGTTGAACGAAATTTAATCCAGCTTCAGCTTGCTAAAAAAGTAGGCACATCCAAATAGTAGAATGGTAATTGCAATCCAAAGTGTATTGTAGCCAAATTTATCGGCTATGTAAAATCCACTAGCTGGGCCTGCAACCTGAGCAACCGACCAGCTCAAAGTGTAACCTGCCGCGTAAAGCCCTCTGTTGTATTGATTGCTGCGCTTTACCACAAAGGTGTTAAAAAATGGCAGCGAAAACATCTCTCCAAAAGTAAAGAACAAGATACTGAGCACTGCAATTGCCACTGGGAAAGATTTAGGCAACATCAATACACCAAAAGAAAATGAAACTATAATTACGCCCAAAACGATGTAGTAAATTGGTGAGCGTTTATTTTCAATTTTACTGATCATCACCATTTCAAAAAGCGCAATTACAATTCCGTTGATTCCCAATATTAAACCAATTAGCGCTTCATCCAAATGCCATACTTTTTTGTAGAATACGGGCACCACCCTAAACATCATAAAAAAGCAAATGGTAAACATTACTGATAGTACCAAAAATTTGAGATAAGGGATGTCATTCCAAGGTTTTTGCACTTTCAAATCAGAGCGCTCAGCCTTTGCCTTGGCCGTAATTTTTCTAGCCGGTAGCAATAAAAATATCGAAGAGGCTACTAAAATACTTACGCTTCCCTCCACCACAAAAAGTAGTTTGTAGTTGTATGATGCAATGATTCCTGCCATGCTCACGCCAAAAGCCCAGCCTATATTGGTAGCCAAACGATTGAGCGAATAGGATCTTGTTTCCGTACCAGGCGCAGCGTAAGATGCTATTGCGGCATAATTCGCTGGTCTAAATGCTTCTGAAAAAAAGCTGATGATCAATGCTAAAACACAAATCCAAGTAAAATCCTGCACCACTGCGAAAAGCAGAAAGAACAGTCCGCTTATGAGCGCTGCTAAAATTTGAACTGGCCTAAAACCTAACAAATCTGTAAGTTGCCCGCCTACCGCTGCCCCCGCAATTGCACCAACGCCAAACAGTGAAGTTACAATGCCAGCATCCGACTCTGCACGATGCAGCGCTTGCGTAACGTAAAGGCCCATAAAAGGTGCAGCCATAAAACCGCAACGGTTAATTAATATGACGACACTTAAAATCCAGGTTTGGCGACTTAAACCAGAAAAAGATGTTTTATAGGCATTTAGGATACGATGTAACATGGGTTTGGTTTGATGTACGAAATTACTGAATTAACCGTACATGATTGTGCAATAAATCAATTTAATACCGATGGAGCCCTACCAATTGTAGCAATGCAGATATTATTGATGCATGTGTGCATAACAATGCTTAAATTTGATATTCCTTTCAAAAAAATACATTATATGCCAACTGAAATTAAGTGTCCTAATTGCAGCCACTCTTTTCCTATGGAAGAAGTGATGGTTGAAGAGTACAAAAAGGATTTGCGGGAGAAGATGCAATCGTTCACTAAGCAAAAAGAAGATGAGTTCCGTAAAAAAATGGAGGCTATTGAAACTGCAAAAAAACAACAGGAAGAAAGTTTTGAGCAGCTTAGAAAGCAACAGGAATTAGCTTTTGAGCAACGCTTAACCAAAGAAAAGGAAGCTTTACAAGCCAGTGTAAGTGAAAACTTACGCAAATCAATAAGTGCTGATTTTGAAAACAGGCTTAAGATTTTAGACGAGGCTAATAAAGAAAACGAAGAAAAGTTAAAAACTGCTAGACAAAAGGAATTGGAATACATGCAAATGACCAATGAACTGAAACGTAAGCAAGAAGAACTTGACTTGGAAATACAAAAAAAGCTGACCGAAGAACGCGAAAAAATGGCGCTCGAAATCAGAAATATTGAGAACCAGCGCTTGCAACAAGCTGAATTGGATTTCAAAATGAAGCTGGCAGAAAAAGATAAACAGCTGGAAGATCAGAAGAAATTGGCCGAGGAAATGAAGCGCAAAGCAGAACAAGGTTCAATGCAGCTTCAGGGAGAAATACAAGAATTGGCTTTAGAAGAACTTCTAAGAACCTCCTTCCCTTTTGATTTAGTGCAAGAAGTTGGCAAAGGTGTACGTGGTGCTGATTGTATCCAAACGGTTAGAAATAATTTTGGGCAGGAATGCGGCCACATTATTTATGAAAGTAAACGTACCGTTGCTTTTGCCAATGACTGGATTGAGAAGCTAAAAACTGATATGAGAAGCCAAGGCGCTGAAATAGCAGTGCTGGTTACGCAAAATATGCCGAAAGACATGAGCTGCTTTGGTTTGAAAGATGGCGTATGGATTTGTACTTTCGGTGAAGTACAGGCGCTAGCGGCGGTATTGCGAGATGGCATTCTCCGTTTATTTAACGCTGCAAAATCTCAGGAAAATAAAGGAGATAAAATGCACATGCTATACGACTATCTAATTAGCAATGAATTTGCAGAGCAATGGAAAGCTATTAGAGAAGGCTTCATGAGCATGAAATTATCGATACAACGAGAACGAGATGCCATGGAAAAACTATGGAAAGCAAGAGAAAAACAGCTTGATAAGGTGCTCTTGAATGCAGCTCACATCCGTGGATCTATTGAAGGCATATCTGGCAACGACAATATTCAACTGAGCTTAACCGACGATGATGATGATTTGTTTCTAGAATAACTAGCATCGCCCAATAAACGATTTAGATGGTTTTGCGTTTATGGAAACAATAAGTGCTAATCATCCATTAAGTGAAGCATTTTTAAATTAACTAAAGTTCTGACTAAAAAAAGCAATTATGAACGTAAAAATTAAACATTTGGCTTTTACATTTTTGGCAATCCCATTGGCTTTTAGTTGTACGCCATCTGGCAATAGTGGTGAAAAAGCAAGTACAAAAATTGTAAAAGATACCGTTAAACAATGCTATATCTCAAGCTTTGAAGGAGATACCGCAATGATGGACATTAAGATAATTGACAGTGTTGACGTTGAAGGTAAATTGGTAATTAAATACGCTAATAAGCCGCAAAATGATGGAATTGTAAGGGGAAAATTTAGCGGCGATACGTTGTTTGTAGATTACAGTTTTAAAACTGGCAATAACGATACTCAATTTTCAAATCCGTTGGCGTTCTTAAAAAAAGCTGATAGCTTGAAAATGGGAGTTGGCGTAATTCAAACTACTCTTGGTAGGTCTTATTTTGCTAAAGATAAACCTATCAATTTCGAAAAAGGAAAATTTAATTTCCAACCAACTGCCTGTAAATAAAAAAAGGGTTCCAAATTGGAACCCTTTCTTGTTTCATAGGAATTCGTTTTTCTGTAGATTAATATAAGGTGAATTCTACCCTTCTGTTTTGCTGACGACCAGCTGCAGTTTTGTTTGTTGCAATTGGTTGGTCAGGACCGTAACCAGTAGCTTCGATTCTTGAAGCGTTAGCACCTTGAGATACTAAGTAAGCTTTAACTGACTCGGCTCTTTCTTTAGATAAACGCATGTTTAACTCTCTAGAACCAGTGATATCAGTGTGACCAGCTAATTTCAAGCTAAAGTTTTTCTCTACCAATAAAGCAGCAACTCTATTTAATGTAGGGTATGATTTAGAACGGATGGTAGCTTTACCCAAGTCAAACTCTAGGTTATCAATTGCATCTTTTACTACTTTACGGTCAGCTTCAGTTACAATTACTCTCTCAGTTACTTGAGGTGCAGGAACTTTTAATGGACAACCAGAACCATCTACAACTGTACCAGAAGGAGTGTTAGGGCATTTATCCAATTTATCAGCTACACCGTCGCCATCGCTATCTTTTAACATATCAGCCATTTCGCTGCGCAACTTAGCATTCTCCGCTTTTTGTGCATCTAAGTCTGATTTTAGTGAGTTAGAAGTGTTTTTAGCAGCTAAAGCCTCTTCATAAGTAGCAGCTACTGGACTGTAAAAAGCTAACTGTTTACCTTTACCTAACGCAAACTCTAAACCAGCATAAGCATAGTTGTATTTATCGTTGTTACTTCTTGCAGCGTAGCCATCAAATTGATCTCCGTCAACAAAGTTGATTGTCCAACCTAAGTCGAAGTTAACACCTTCCGATAAACGGAATTTAGCACCAACACCTACTGGAATGATTAGCTTGTCTACAGCCGAACGAGTTGTTGAAGCACCTGAACCAGCAGCAACTGTAGTAGTTTCGTAGTTAACAAAACCACCACCTGCTAAAGCATAAAGCTGAGCATTGTTGTGTTGGTTAAACATACTCCAGTTTACCATGTTCAACTGTGCACTTAACGTAGCCGAATAACGTAAATCAGTTTCGAAAGATGAGATTGGGCTTGCATTTACAGTACCATCGTTAAATGGCTCAGCATTATCGCCTTTAACCGTTCCTCTTACTCCATCCAAACGCAAAGCGAATGCAGGACTAATTTGCTTTTTGATATAAAGGCCATAGCCTAAACTTGATTTCCAATTTGAGAAGTCGTTTTGGCCACCTAGTGGAGAAACACCAGTTAAAACACCGCCGTTTAATCCAATTGACCAAGTTTTGAAAGATGGTTTTTGCCCCATGCTATCTTGAGCTAAGGCTGCGTTTCCGATAAACAATCCAGCCATTGCAACTGGAAAAAGTTTTAAGAGATTTAGTTTCATAATATTGATTTATAAGCTTTACTATTTTGCCGATAGTTGGGCAATAGGTATACCAAAAAGGAGTATATTTCAGAAAAAAGCTACATAACAATCTATAAAACAATAAATTACAAAAACAGAAGAAAATTTGGCATAATATTAATAAAGTGTTCAGTTTGCTATACACTTTAAAAAATAAAGCCTAAATAAAACGCCAAAAACTGAATCTTATTTTAATGCCGAACCTAGGTAACGGAGCTTTTACTTTGCTAAAATTTCATGATAGCAGGAACATAAAAATAAAAAAACGAGGCTGTTTAAATTCAACCTCGTTTCTTCTAAATGGCAATAGGATTACCAACCTCCAGCGGTATCATCGCCTCGGGGATCAGCACCTGTTTGGAAAGTACCTTTTTTAGTGAGCAAGATTGCATCCACTCTTCCGATACTTCCTCTCCTATCAAACTTATATCCTTTAGCTTCCAATTTCTGCTGCGTAACCTCATTTAATGCCTCAGGTTCTAAATTGGTAATATCTGGCAACCATTGATGATGAAATTTCTTTGCATTAACCGCTGTCTGCATATCCATTCCAAAATCTACTACGTTAACGATAGTTTGAAAAACAGAAGTAATAATGGTTGAACCGCCTGGAGTGCCAACCACCATGGCTAGTTTTCCATCTTTTTCCAATATAGTAGGCGTCATTGAGCTCAACATTCGCTTTCTCGGTGCTATGGCATTAGCTTCGTAGCCAATCAAACCAAAATAATTAGGTGTTCCTGGCTTTACAGAAAAATCGTCCATTTCGTTATTTAAAAAGAAACCCGCTCCTTTAACCACCACGTAATTACCGTAAGAAGTATTAATGGTAGTGGTCAGTGAAACGGCATTACCATCTTTATCAACAATAGAAAAATGGGTAGTTTCTTCACTTTCTTTTTTAGCAAATTCGCCAGCTTGGATATCGGTACTTAGGGTTGCTTTATTCCAGTTTAAGTTCGACATTCTCGCACTATTGTAAGCTGGCTCTAATAATTCCTTCTGCGGTACTTTCCAAAAATCCGGATCGCCAAGATGTTTAGCTCTGTCTGCGTAAACTCTTCGTTCCGCTTCAATCATCACCTGCACTGTCGAATCAGCGTTATGTCCCCATTTAGACAAAGGATACTGCGATACAGATTGCAGCAATTGCACCAATGCAATACCGCCACTTGAAGTTGGTGGCATGGTAATTACCTTGTAACCACGATATTGACCAATGATAGGCGTACGCCAAGCTGCTTTGTAGTTTTTTAAATCTTCTTTGGAGATTAAACCACCGCCACGTTTCATTTCTTCGGCAATAAAATCAGCCACTTGGCCTTCGTAAAAACCAGCCCTACCTTTATCGCGTATTAAGCTCATTGTATTTGCAAGTTCCTCTTGAACTAACAAATCTCCTTCCTTCCACTCTTCATTTTTAACAAATGCTGTCCCTAGCGGATTGAACTGCTGAAACTTTTGCTTCAACCTATTCAATTCCCTTGCCTGCATTTTGGTAATTTTGAAACCATTTTTGGCCAATTGATACGCAGGCTCAACCAAATCAGCCCACTTCAACTTACCATATTTCCTATGCAGCTCAGCCATTCCGGCTACACTTCCGGGTACGCCAGCAGCTAAATGACCTTCCTTACTTTTTTCAGAAATGGCATTTCCGTTGGCGTCTAAAAACATATCTCGGTTTGCTAAAGCAGGTGCTTTTTCCCTAAAATCCATTGAGTTGATTTCACCTTTGGCAGAGCGATAAATTAGGAAACCGCCACCTCCAATATTACCGGCGTTTGGGTATACCACCGCTAAGGCAAACTGAACTGCCACCGTGGCATCCACCGCGTTTCCACCCTTTTTCAGGATAGCTACTCCAACTTCAGTAGCAGCAGGGTGCGCAGATACTACTGCTCCATTTTTAAATTCAAGTGCCTGTTTGGTCTGTTTATCTCCCTTACTTAAAAATTCAAACGCCTTAACGCTATCTACTTGAGCCTTTGCTTCATTACTTGCAGCAAGCAATAATACTAGCCCAATTAATTTAAATTGCGCTAGTGTTTTACTTATTTTCTGGATGATAATTTTCTGCATCTTTATATATCTTTTCTATTATTTCATTGTTTTTTTCCAAGATGATTTTGCGTTTTAAGCTCAATTTCGGCGTTAGCTCACCTCCATCGATACTCCACTCTTTAGGCAATAATGCAAATTGCTTTACTTGCTCCCATTTTCCAAACTCTTTATTCGCTTCGTCAATCAATTTTTGAAACTTGGCTTTAACTTCCTTGTTTTCTACTATGGTTTCATTGCTGCCAAATTCAATTCCTTTTAGTTTACACCAATTTTTAAGTGCTTCGAAATTTGGCACTACCAAGGCAGATGGAAACTTTCTATTCTCGCCCAACACCATGATTTGTTCCACCAATGGTGCCTCTTTAATCTTATTTTCAACCATTTGCGGCGCCACGTATTTACCACCAGCAGTTTTAAACATTTCTTTCTTACGATCGGTAATTTTCAAATAACCTTCGTTAAGCTCACCAATGTCGCCCGTATGGAACCAGCCTTCGCTATCAATGGCCTCGTCCGTTAATTGAGGTTTGTTGTAATAGCCTTTCATTAAGTTATGCCCCCTCACCAAAATCTCTCCGTCGGAAGCTATTTTCACCTCCACCCCTTCAATGGGCATACCCACACTGCCAAACCTAATGGCATCAAAGTGGTTTACTGTAATTACTGGCGATGTTTCCGTTAAGCCATAGCCCTCAAACACTGGCAAACCTGCTGCCCAAAACACCCTAGCCAAACGAGGGTTTAAGGCCGCACCTCCAGAAATGATCACTTGGATATTTCCTCCCAATGCTTCCTTCCATTTTTTAAACACCAATTTTCTGGCAATTCCAAGTTTGAAATTATACCACCAGCTTTTATTAATGTCATACTTTTCGGCTAAGGCTAGCGACCAAAAAAAGATTGCTTTTTTGATTCCAGTTAGCGCTTTGCCCTTTTCCACTATTTTATCATAGACTTTTTCTAACAACCTAGGGACCGTTGAAAAACCACTTGGTTTTACAAATTGTATGTCGGCAACAATTGTATCCATACTTTCGGCGTAATAAATTGCGATGTTAAGATAGGCATATAAATAGGAAATCATGCGTTCGAAAATGTGCGACAAAGGCAAAAAACTCAATGCATGAGTTACATTATCTGGCAAAAGCACCGCTGATTTCTTAAAATTTTGAACCAGATTATCGTGGGTGAGCATTACCCCCTTAGGCGTACCAGTTGTTCCTGAAGTGTAAATAATAGTTAGGATATCCTCAGGTGCGACCGCCTCTCGATAAGTCTCCAAATCTACAGTATTCAATGTAGCGCCAATTGCTGTAAGCTCCTCCCAATGTTTGGCTCCAGCAATTTGATCAAATGTATAGATATCTACTTGGTGAGTTAACTCGGCACATACCGTTTTAACCTTTTGATAAAGTTGCTCATCAGCCACAAACACTACACTTATTTCGGCATCACCCAAAATGAATTTCACGTCGTGCTCAGCAAGCGTTGGATACAATGGAATTTGATACGCTCCCAGCTGCATAATGGCATAGTCGCAAATATTCCACTCAGGCCTATTTGCCGACATAATTGCTACTCTGGATCCTTTCCCAATGCCAATAGAGGTTAACCCCCTACTTAAATTATCGGTAGTTTCACAAAATTTTTTTGTACTAAATTTGCGCCACTCGCCCTTTATTTTACCGCTAACAAACTCTTCTTTCGGAAATTTTTCCAAGTTATATTTTAGAAGATCAAAAACCCGTGTTACTGAAATTGACATACCTCGAAATTTATATTGGCTAAACCTATCAAATGGCCATTTAGAGCCATTAAACATCCTAATTTAGGTTTTTTAAACGAGCTTTATACTATGCAAGCATAATTTTTTTTCACGTTTACGAACCTCTAAAGCAAAACAAATGAAAAATTGCTTTGTTAACTTCTTGATAAAAATTAGGCATAGAAGTTGTATTGCCGACAATAATTACACAAAAACAATATAATTTTATGAAAAAACTACTTTTTACAATTATCGCTAGCGCAGCTTTCTTGACAATGAACTTATCAAATGCTAATGCGCAGTACAAAAATGCTCTGGGTTTAGGTATCGACTTTGGTAATGGCGCTACTTTAGTGGGACCATCGTTCAAACACTTCTTTAACAGCCAAGGTGCCGGACAATTAGAGCTTTTATTTGGAGGAAACAGCACACGTTTGCAAGCTTTTTACCAACATCACGGAAATATTGCCGGAGCTAACGGCTTAAAATGGTACGTTGGTGGTGGTCCGGGTTTAAACTTTTTCAGTGCTGGCCCTTATGATCAAACTAACTTTTTATTGATCCCTCAAGCTGGTTTAGACTTTAAAATTCCAGGAGCACCTATTCAAATGAACTTTGATTGGAGACCAACTGCTTGGATTGGCGACAATTCAGATTTTGAAGCAGGAAGATTTGGTTTCGGTTTCAGGTTTACTTTCTAACAAACACTACTACCTAACATAGAAAAGTCCCGACAATGTGCCGGGACTTTTTTTATTATTCTAATTTTCTGAGGATCTATTTTACACCCATCCACCTTTGTCTCACCGCTATCTGTTGTGGAGTCGCATCTTCTTGATACGATGCCTTGATTCGAATGTTAGGACTCTCCTTCAAGGTAAGAGAAATTTTTCTTTCCAAGCCATCTCTTCTAATTGTGATTTCTACTACATCACCAACTTGTTTTTTAGCAATAGAAGGCAATGCTTCCAGGGTTAAACCCGGACTTGGAAGTCTTACACTTCTCATCTCATCAACAATAGTAGAACCGTCAATCGCCAAAATATCATCGTTTACATTTAAGCCTTGTACCCACGCTGGAGAATTTCTGGCAACGCCACTCACAGTAACCATTCTTTCCACTTTTAAAGCTGCTCCTGTGTAAGGTTTGTTTGGCGATGCAATTTCTCTGGCAGCATTTATGCCTGCATATGCAAAATACTTTTCAAAATCTACATCATCAGTTCCATCAATGTATTTTGCCCAAAATTTGGTAAAGCTAACGCCACTGATTTTTTCAACCATCGCTTTAAACTCAGCATCGGTATAGCCACGTTTTTGTTGCTTTCCTTGTTCATACATGGCCTTCATCACATCATCTAAACTTTTTGCGCCCTTTGTAGCGTTAGCAATTTCTAAATCCATCAATAAACCAATAATTTCGCCTTTGCTATAGTAGGATATTGAGCTGTTTTTAGAGTTTTCATTCGGACGATATCCGATGATCCATGCATCAAAACTTGAAGAAGATGCCGATTGAACTTTTGAACCCGGCGTATTGATTACCGTTCCCAAGCCACCAATGATATCATTTAAAAAAGTACTCTGATTGGTAACGCCTGCTCTAATCAGCAATTTATTTTCGTAATAAGAAGTAAAACCTTCTGCAGTCCACAAGTTGGTGGTATAATTTTCGTTATCGTAATCAAACGGACCTAAAGCAATTGGGCGCAAACGCTTTACGTTCCATAAGTGAAAATACTCATGAGCTACCAATGAAAGGAATCCTTTATAACCTCTCTCGGTACCGTAGGCATTTCGGCTGGCACCTAACACGGTTGAGTTAAGATGCTCTAAACCGCCACCACCTTGCTCGTAATTATGTACAATAAAGGTATAATGCTTATTCGGATTTTCGCCGAAAATGGCTGTAGCTTGCTCAATTACTTTTGCCATATCAACCTTTAAGCGTTCCTTATCATAATTGCCACCACCATACATGGCAACTTCATGCTTAACGCCAGCAGCCATAAAGTCAAATACATCTTGGTTGCCTACCTCAATTGGACTATCAAATAAGATGTCAAAATCAGTAGCATAGTAAGTAAATTTCTGACCAGCTACAGGTTCTAAACCAGTACTAACTTTATCCCATTTACCAAAAGGAATAATTTTAACGGTACTTGGTGTTTTAAGCATGCCCGCTGGATACATGAAAATTCCAGCCGACGACAAGAAGGCATGAGAATCATCTATAAATGCAGTGCGAACAGAAATTTCAAATGCATAAACACGGTAATTTACTTTAATTGCAGCGGCTTTAGCATTGTAAACTCGCCAAGTGTTTTTGGTAACTTTTTGTACTTTGGCCGGTTTGCCATTAGCGGAAGCAGAAAAACTTTCCACATTCTTACCAAACTCTCTTACCAAATATGAACCTGGTGTCCAAACTGGCATTTTCAAATCTACATAATCCTTTGCGGCAATACCCGATAGGTTCATTTCCACCTCTGCATAATGCGCCTGTGGCTCTTTAAAAGAAACCTCAAAGCCAATTTTTACTTGCGATTTTGCTGCCATTGTTAACGTTAGCAATAATGCTACTCCTAGTATTTTTTTCATTGATTTTTTGTTTATACCACCAAGGCCCTAAGTCGCAAAGTATACTACAGTTTTAAAGGAGAACCCATTTATACAACTATTTTATACTTCGTGGCTTTGTGGTAAAATGTTTAGGCCTCGACACAAAAATATAATTTAAAATAATTTTTGTAAATGATTATGTTCATACCGCTGTAACATAGTTAGTACATCTTTATATATGGAAAAACAAATAGATATTTTTGTTTGTATACACTTGGTTGTTTTCCAAGCGTAGCGAAACTGTAAATATTGCAACCAATTATCAATGAAAAAAAGATATATATTCTACCTTATTTTGGCATTAGGACTTGCCTACTTGGTATATCACCGAATTTCTGAAAACAAAAAGATTGAAGGGCCAGGCGGTGGCGGCGGCAAAGGTGCAAAGGGTAAAGGTGGCGCTCCACTAAATGTAGATGGTATAGTGGTTAACTCAACCGATTTTGCCAGTAACCTAGAAATAACCGGAAGTATAGAAGCTAACGAAGCGGTTACATTACGTAGCGAAGTTGCGGGTTTGGTAACTGGTATATATTTTAAGGAAGGCAGTAACGTGAGCAAAGGAGCCACATTGGTAAAAATCAATGACAGGGACATACAGGCACAACTTAAAGAAGCTTTAACCAAGCAAAACCTTTCGGCAACCAACGAAAACAGAGCTAAACAATTGCTGGAGAAAGGGGCTATCAGTCAGGAAGAGTACGATACTTCACTAGCCGAACTTCAAACCTTAAAATCGCAGGCACAATTGATAAGGGCACAACTGGCGAAAACTACCATTGTAGCTCCATTTAGCGGAAAGGTTGGCTTGCGTAACATCTCAGTTGGTGAGTACCTTACGCCTAACACCACCATTGCCAACTTATTGAGTACAAATCCAGTAAAAATTACTTTTTCAGTTCCTGAGAAGTACGTTTCGCAAATTAAAACCAACAGCAATATTTCATTTAATATTGATGGCAGCAATAAAAACTACAGTGGTAAAGTGTTTGCTATTGAACCAGGAATTAACGAACAAACCCGCACCTTACAAATTAAGGCTTTGGCGCCAAATGCAAATGGCGAGTTGGTACCGGGATCGTTCGCTAAAATAAAACTGCCATTAACCACCATTAAAGATGCCATTTTAATACCAACCGAAGCAGTAATTCCGGTTTTAGAAGGAAAAGTAGTGTATGTTTCTAGAGGCGGAAAAGCACAACAGGTACCTGTTGAAACCAGTACACGTACTGCCGAGCAAATTTTAGTGCTATCTGGATTAAAAGTAGGCGACACAGTGTTGACCACCGGTGCAATGGCGCTGAAACCCGATGCTGAAGTTAAAGTGAAAATAGCTAAAAAGAAATAATGAGCATTTCAACCACCAGTATAAAAAGGCCTGTTTTGGCTATCGTGATGAACCTCATTATTATACTTTTTGGGGTTATCGGCTATAACTTTTTAGGGATTAGGGAATATCCATCTATCGATCCAACCATCATTTCAGTTCGTACCTCTTATCCTGGTGCCAATTCGGATATCATCGAATCTCAGATCACAGAACCTTTGGAGAAATCCATTAACTCTATTGACGGAATTCGAAATATCACTTCATCAAGCAACCAAGGTACAAGCAATATCACTGTCGAATTTAATTTAGGTAAAGATATTGATGAGGCAGCCAACGATGTTCGAGATAAGGTTTCGCAGGCAGCTAGGAATTTACCGAAAGATATTGACGGCTTGCCGACCGTAAGTAAGGCAGATGCCAATTCGGATGCGATTATTTCCATGACTATCCAAAGCGATAGCCGCGGGGTAACCGATTTAAGTGATTTTGCAGAAAACGTAATTGCAGATAGAATACAAACTATTCCAGGCGTAAGTAGCGTACAAATCCAAGGACAGCGAAAGTATGCCATGCGGGTGCGCATTGATCCTAACAAACTAGCATCTTACGGACTTACCTCACAAGATATTGTAACTGCATTAGATAGAGAAAACGTGGAGTTACCTTCGGGAAAATTAACCGGAGCAGCTACGGAACTTACCGTTAAAACGCTTGGAAAACTCACCAATGCAGAGCAGTTCAACAACCTAATCATTAAATCTGATAGCAACAGCGTGGTTAAGCTACAAGATGTTGCCATTGCAGAAATTGGTTCTGAAAACGAAGAAACCGTGTTGCGTGAGTCGGGCAAACCGATGGTTGCAGTAGGAATTATACCTCAACCAGGAGCCAATTACCTTGATATTAGCAACGAGTTTTACAAACGTTTCGATAAGTTACAGGCTGACATGCCGAATGACATTAAGCTTAAAGTTTCGTTAGATACTACGCAGTTCATCAAAAGATCAGTAACGGAGGTAGCAGAAACCATCCTCATTTCATTGGTATTGGTAATTCTCATTATCTATCTGTTTTTCAGGGATTGGGGAATTGCATTTAGGCCGTTAATTGATATCCCGGTTTCGTTAGTTGCCACTTTCTTCATTATGTACATTTTTGGGTTTTCCATCAACGTACTAACCTTGTTGGCCATTGTTTTAGCTACAGGTTTGGTAGTGGATGATGGTATTGTGGTAACCGAAAATATCTTTAAAAAAGTGGAGGAAGGTTTATCACCAATTGAGGCTGCAATTAAAGGCTCCAACGAAATCTTCTTCGCCGTAATTTCTATCTCTATCACATTGGCAGCGGTATTTTTGCCGGTAATATTTTTACAGGGATTTGTGGGCCGTTTGTTTAGGGAGTTTGGGGTTACCATAGGCGCAGCGGTTTTAATATCAGCTTTTGTATCTCTTACCTTAACACCGATGTTGAATGCCTATTTAATGAAAAAAGGCGGACATAAACCTTCAAAATTTTACAGATTAACAGAGCCTTACTTTGTTAAGTTGAACGATGGTTACCAAAGCAACTTAGAGAAATTTCTTAAACGCAGGTGGTTAGCGGCGCCTATCATTTTGGTTTGTGCCGGATTAATCTATTTATTTTGGAACATCTTACCTAAAGAAACCGCTCCTTATGATGATAGAAGTGCCATTAACATGAGCGTTTCCACACCTGAGGGCACGTCATTTGCCTATACAGACAGGTTCATGATGAAAATTAACCAAATGGTGCAGGATTCCGTTCCTGAAAAAAATGTGAACATTACCATTACTTCTCCGGGTTTTGGTGGCGCAGGTTCAACTAACTCGGGCTTTGTACGGATGGGCTTAGTTGCTCCAGATGAACGGGAAAGAAGCCAAAAGGAAATTGCAGACCAGCTTACCAAAATCACAAGAAAATATACAGAGGGCAAGGTAACTGTAACACAGCAACCTACCATTTCGGTTGGTCGAAGAGGTGGCGGCCTACCTATCAGCTACATTATTCAGGCCCAAAACTTTGAGAAACTTCGTGAAAAGGTGCCACAATTCATGGAGGAAGTAGCACAAGATCCTACTTTCACTACATCTGACGTAAACCTGAAATTCAACAAGCCAGAAATTAACCTTACCATTGACAGGGAGAAAGCCAAAAACTTAGGTGTTTCTATTGTTGATATTGCACAAACTTTGCAATTAGGCCTAAGCGGACAACGCTTCTCTTATTTCTTCATGAATGGGAAACAGTATCAGGTAATTGGCCAATTTGATGTAAGTAACAGAAAAGATCCACTTGATTTGAGCTCTGTTTACGTGAGAAACGATAAAAATCAACTGATACAGTTAGACAATTTGGTAACCACAAAAGAAGAAAGTAGCCCGCCGCAATTGTACCGCAATAACCGTTTTATTTCGGCAACGGTATCCGCTGGCTTAGCGCCCGGAAAAAGTGTTGGCGACGGAATTGATGCCATGGACAGGATTGCCGCCAAAGTGCTGGATGAAACTTTTACCACTGATTTAAGTGGTGAATCAAGGGATTTTAAAGAAAGTTCATCGAATACTTTATTTGCGTTTGGCCTAGCCTTATTACTAGTGTACCTTATTCTATCTGCTCAATTTGAAAGCTTCAAAGATCCAATTATCATCATTTTAACAGTGCCAATGGCCGTAGCCGGCGCATTTTTATCGTTGTGGTTATGCGGACAAAGCTGGAATATCTTCAGCCAAATTGGAACAATTATGTTAATTGGTTTGGTAACCAAAAATGGTATTTTAATTGTTGAATTCGCCAATCAGCTTAAAGAACAGGGAAAAACGGTGCAGGAAGCTATCAGAGAAGCTGCCGTTTCGAGGTTACGTCCAATTTTGATGACGAGTTTGGCCATTGCTATTGGAGCATTGCCTATTGCCATGGCTTTGGGCGCTGCCGCTAAAAGTAGAATGAGCATGGGTACGGTAATTATTGGTGGAACAATGTTCTCCTTAATCCTTACGCTATTTGTTATTCCTGCTATTTACTCGCTTTGGTCAAAAGAGCACAAAGAAAACACCGAGCTAAAACAATCTTTGGCGGCGGCAACAGCCGATGAAGAACAATCCAAAAACAAAAGCTAACATCAACAATGAAAAAGTATATTTTTAGGACGCTCACTTTATCGCTCACCATAACGGTCTCTTGCTTCCTATCCATTTCAATGGCTTTTGGACAAGAGAAATTGACACTACAAGAGGCCATTAGCTTAGCATTAAAAAACAACTACGACATCAAATTGGTGAAAAATGATGTTGCCATTGCCAAGAACAATGCCAACCTTGGTAACGCAGGTATGTTGCCTTTAGTTAGCGCTGATTTTAGTACGGGCGGCAGTAGACAAAACACAGTACAAACTCAAGCTAGCGGTACCGAACGCCGAATAGATGGTGCAAGGAACAGCAATATGGCTTATGGCGTGGGTTTAAATTGGACCGTTTTTGATGGCTTTAGCATGTTTGCCAATTACGATAGGCTTAAGGCGCTACAACTTCAGGGCGAAAAAAATGCCACCGCACAAATTTTTAACACCATAACCGACGTACTAAACGCCTATTACAATGTAGCCAAACAGCAGCAGCTAGTAATTGCCGCCGATAGCACTATTGACATTTCTGCCTTTCGTTTACGCATTGCCGATAATAAATTAAAACTGGGCAGAGGCTCTAAATTAGATGTGTTAGCAGCTCAGGTAGATTACAATGCCGACACTTCTGCTTATTTGCAGCAAAAAAACCTACTTAACAGCTACATGGTAACACTTAACCAATTGTTGGCACGAGACGTGAACACGAAATTTACCGTTGAAAATTACTTTGAAATAGATGGTGGACTAAATTACACCACATTAGCATCGCAATTGGAGCAGTTAAACCCAAACTTACAAAGTGCCGTGTTGAACAAAAAAATTGCCGAACTGAACTTGAAACAAGTGCAAGGTAATAGGTATCCTCAAATAAGTATAAACAGTGGCTACGATTTCAACAAAAGCGAATCGCCAACGGGATTTAACACCCAATTTAGGGCCCGTGGTTTTAGCTATGGCTTAACGGCAAGCATTAATATCTTCAACGGATTTTTGCAAAGACAGAATGAACGAAATGCAAAAATAAACATTAGTTCAGCGGAGTTACAAATAAGCCAAACAAAGCAAAATTTGAGCGCACAACTCACCACTGCTTATCAGGATTATACCACTTTTTTAGAATTGGCAAAATTAGAACAAGGAAACGTAAATATTGCGAATCAAAATCTGGATATCACCTTAGAAAAATACAGATTAGGAAATATTACGCCTTTAGAATTACGTGAAGCTCAGAAAAATGCAATTGATGCCAACAATAGGTACCTAGAAATAAAATATCAGGGAAAATTGGCAGAAATTTACTTAAAACAGCTTAGCGGCACGTTAAATTTGCAATAATTTTTTATTTTAGTTGCATGATTTTAGTTGCAGATAGCGGATCGTCCAAAACCGATTGGATGGCCTATAGTCCCGAACAAACTTTATCGTTCAACACCCAAGGAATTAACCCCTATTTTGCGAATGCGCAAGACATTGTAAGAATACTTTCAAAGCATAAGGATATTGCTTCAATTGCTAATGAGGTAAAAGAAGTTTACTTTTTTGGAGCTGGATGTTTAAACCCAGATAAGCACGAAATTGTATCCAACGGACTTTCGTCTTTCTTTAAAAATGCTTTCATTAGTGTTGATCACGATTTACTAGGCTCGGCTTACGCTACCTGCGGTGATAAAAAAGGCTTGGCCTGTATTTTAGGTACCGGCTCCAACATTGCCTACTATGATGGCGAACACGTTTTTGATGGCAAACATGGCTTAGGTTACATCTTGGGCGATGAAGGTTCAGGAACTTATTTCGGTAAAAAAATGTTGATTTCCTATCTACATAAAACCATGCCTGCCGATTTGCGAGAAAATTTCGCTATGGATTTTGATGTGAATAAAGACATGGTGATTGAAAACATCTATCAAAAACCATTTCCAAATTCTTATTTGGCAACTTTTAGCCGTTTTATGATAAAAAATAGGCAGCATCCATTTATCCAAAAAACATTACACGACGGTTTCCAAGAATTTATTGACACCAACGTAAAAGATTATAAAAACTATAAAACCTTGGAGTGCAATTTTGTAGGCTCTATTAGCTATTACTATCAAGATGAGCTTAGGGCTGTATTTGCTGAAAACAACTTGAAAATTGGCAAAACACTTCAAAAACCTATTGAAGGTATATTTGAGTATATCCTGAAAAGAGAAGGAATTTTAGAAAAAGCTAGCTAACTATTGGTTGGCTTTTTCTTTACTTGAATTATTACGTTTATCGTAAGCTTTCTTTAATCCGTAAGCAACACCCGCAGCAATAAGAATGCTGGCACCGCCATCAATCGGCACATCATCAGGGTTGTAGCCTTCACATCCGGGCTGCGGCGGTAGGAAAGGGTCGCAAGGAGTATCTGCTGCATTTACGTGCATACTAAATAAAAGAACTGATAAAACACAAATAAAAGTTGCCCTGTAAATTATCTCAGCTACGCTACGCCTCACGGTAAATGTTTATTTGAAACAAAATTTTTATTATACGGAATATTAATCCAATGCAATTATAGGTGTTTTTTAGCTCAAAAAAGAATTTTATTTTAAAAAATTTCTTTTTTACAACTCTAAAAATCAGAATATTACCCTCCTGTTATTCAATAATTAATATGCCGCCTTATAATTAACTTCAATACTCATTACTGACACCTTATTGCGCTCCACCTTCACCGCATTTATCAAACCATTTCCATCGAAACTATTGGCAAAAAACAGCCCATCTGGCTCCGAGGTAAAAACTGAATAAGTACCTTCAGGCAATTCGCAAGCAAATATTCCTTCAGTGTTTGATTTAACTTTTTTAACAAGCGTAGCGTTTATCTTTTTAAATAAAGGAGCTTGTCCCTCAACCTTATTAAAATTTACCGCTTCATAAATGAACAGTTGCCGTTCTACCCCTCTTCCCTTTGCTAAGTTAGGTTCCTCTGGAGATGGCATCATATTTCCTTCCAACCATTTTACCGTCCCTTTAATCCCTTGATTCACATTTTGAAGCCCGTCTTTTTGAGAAATGCAGCTTGTTAAGATCATTACAAAAAATAAAATTGTAAGCTTTTTTACAGAAGTCATCTAATTATGTTTAAAATTGCTTATAAGTTAAGAAACTATTTAAATTTCGGTAAAACTTTTTACTTGTCGGCACCACTTGTAGAATGCTTTTTATGCTGAGCTATTTCTATAAACTACCGGACAAAATATAATTGCTGGAAAAGCTTTAGATGGTTCTATCTATTATCTGAATTTATATGTGTAAGTCAAGGCATCATTTTTCAGTTTTGTTGTTAGCGCTCTTAAGCTTAGCTATAAGAGGAAGTGTTTTTGCACAAGCCAACAAACTTAACCAAACCAACACCTCATTTTTAAAAGAAAATGCCGTAGCGCTTTACGACAATGAGCAGAAAAGAGTTAGTAAAGCCATAGCTATGGCAGCGGAAAAAGGCTGGGAAGTTTTTGGAACTACTAAGGATGGAAGTACTTTTATTCTTTATGGGGTAGATGGCTTTGGGCTTCCCTTATACAAATACACGGAAAACAATAAGGTTGCTGCAGCCACAATAAACACCAATAAATTGTATGCTGGAGGTGGCCTGGGACTGAGTTTAAATGGCAGCACTTTACCTAACGATAAAATAGCAATTTGGGATGGTGGCGCTGTGTTAACTACCCACGTGGAGTTTCAAACCAACAGAGTGGAAGTAAAAGATGGAACAACAGCAACCTCAACCCACTCTACCCATGTTGCTGGCACAATAATGGCCGAAGGGAAGTACGAAAATGCTAGGGGCATGGCATACGGCCTACCCAAGCTGCTATCCTTCGATTTTAATAACGACAATTCGGAAATGTCGACCTATGCTGCTAATTTATTGATATCTAACCACTCCTACGGTACTATTGCCGGTTGGTACGAAAATACCGGCACTAACCCCAGTCGATGGGAATTTAGGGGGCAATTTGGCGCTAACGAAGATTATAAATTTGGCTATTATGATAGTGACGCTAAAGAATGGGACAGGATTTGTTACAATGCCCCATTTTACTTGCCGGTTAAATCGGGAGGTAATTATCGAAATAGCAATGGCCCAGCCGTGGGCGAACTTTATTACCGATACAATGCCAGCGGCACTATGATTAATGCCGGAGCCAGACCTGCGGGAATTTCAAACAACGATGGCTATGATATCTTGGGTACTTACGCGGTGGCTAAAAACATCATGACTGTTGCCGCAGTTAACCCTCTTCCCTATGGCACAGTAACACCTAATGATATCACTATTTCATCCTTTAGTGCTTGGGGACCTACAGATGATGGTCGTATAAAGCCTGATATTGCAGCAGATGGCGTAAACGTAACCTCAACTAGCAGTGCTGGAAATGGCGCCTATACTACACTATCAGGTACCTCTATGGCTGCTCCAAGTGTGAGCGGATCATTAGCGTTGCTACAGGAATTGTACTTCCAGAAAAACAACAGCTTTATGCGGGCTGCCACTTTGAAGGCCCTTGCATTGGGCACAGCAAGTGAAGCAGGGGCTTTCCCCGGACCAGACTATATTTTTGGTTGGGGATTAATGAACACCGCAAGTGCCGCTAAAGCTATTTTAAATAAAGGTGGCAAAAGCCTGATCAATGAAAAATCACTTACGCAAGGCGGTACAGAAACCTTTACTGTTACTGCCTCAGGAGATGGGCCTTTAATTGCCACAATTTGCTGGACCGACCCGGAGATTGACATTATCCCCATAGCGAATGCACTAAACAACCGCACATTACGATTAGTAAATGATTTGGATATGAGATGCATTTCGGGTACTAACAGTTATTTACCTTGGATATTAGACCCCAATAATCCAGCGGCAGCTGCAACAACTGGCGATAACTTTAGGGATAATGTAGAGCAAATTTACATTGCTGATGTAGTACCTGGCCAATCATATACCTTTACCATATCTCATAAAGGCACCTTGCAACGAGGATCACAGGCGTTTTCTGTAGTGGTTACGGGCGTTGGCGGAAAACCTTATTGCGCCTCCGCACCTAGCTCGGCCGCAGATTCGAAAATTACTAGTTTTAGCTTGTCTGATGTAAACTATACGGCAACGGCCGGATGCACCACCCTGAGTGATTTTAGCAACCGAACAGTTTCGCTCGAGATAGCCAAAACCTATCCTTTGACTATCTCATTAGGCACTTGCGGCAACAACTTTAATAAGGCTGCAAAAGTTTACATCGACTGGAATGCTGATGGAGACTTTGATGATGCCAACGAATTAACAGCAACAACAAACATAATTAGTGGCAACGGAAATTATACAACCAATATTACGGTACCAAACAATGTAAGTGTCAATACTTTTACCTTGTTAAGAATTGTACTTGCCGAAACTAATGATATAAGCACTATAAACGCTTGCGGCAGCTATGCCAAAGGAGAAACGCTAACTTACCGCGTAAAGCTCATCAATTCGAGCACTGATGTAGGGATATCAAACATTATCCAACCGGTAAATAACTGCGCCAACATTCAGCAAACGGTAAAGGTGATGGTGCGCAACTACGGATCACAGGCAGTTGCCAATGTGCCAGTTACAGTAAGCGTTTATGACGGTACAAACTTGATCAGCACCCTTTCCGGAACTTACACCGGCACACTCCAACCAGCAGAGGAAAGGGAGTTTTTGCTGCCCGGAAGTTTTATCGCCCAAGCTGGAAAAACCTATAACATTAATGCTAAAACTACATTAAGTGAGGATGTAATTGCTGCTAATAATGAGTTTAACGCCAGTCAACAAATAGCACTAGCTACCACACTTAGTAATGCAAATGCCATTTATTGCAACAACAGCAACCAATACCAGTTGTCGGCGGCTAGTGATGGCGTGGTATACTGGTACAAGAGCGCTACCGATGTAAACCCTTTCGCTTACGGCAATAACCTTAGCACGGCTAATGCACCTACAGGTGGCAAATACTATGCAAGCGTAAACGATTACAGCAGTGCTTTGGGACCAAAAGATAAATATGACACCCGATTAGGTACAGGAACCTACTTGCAAACTACAGGTGCGGTTAATGTAACGGTACTTGCTCCTATGCTATTGGAAAGTGCTAAATTGTATATTGGCCATGCCGGAACCATCAGGTTTTATGTACAAAATAGTGTGGGCGTAGAGGTATCAAGTACTACGCTACAGGTAACCGCCACAAGAAGTACGCCTGTACTTGGCACGGCTACCAACGATTTAACCGACCAAGGACAGGTGTATACTTTGAACTTGAAGTTTCCAGAAGCGGGCAACTATACCATTTACACCGCCTATGAAAATGATGCTACCATCTTTAGAAATAATGCCTTGCCAAGCTCAATTTATCCTATCAGCTCGGCTTTAGGTATTTTTAATATTGTGGGCAATAATGCTACCACGCCTGGTTCTTTTTACTATTATTTTTATGATATGAAGATAAAGGCTTTAGGTTGCGCCTCCGCTGCCCGTATCGAAGTGCCTTTTGCCAACGCAGGAATTACCCAAATTGGTGATGAACTTGTATCTAATTTCAGCAACAATAACCAATGGTACTTAAACGGCGAAATAATTACAGGTGCAACTTCGCAGCGATACAAACCACTAAAAGCGGGAAGATATGCGGTTCAAACCAATATTCTCTCTGGTTGTACGGTGGTATCAAACGAGCTTTTATATCTTCCAAAAGATAAAGGCGAAAGCAGCTTGAAACTGCAGGTATTCCCATTACCAACTACAGATCGTTTAACTGTTGCTTTTGAAATTACTGAAGAGAAAAATGTCCAGCTTACGCTATTCAACATTGTTGGACAAAAAGTTTTGGAAAGCAAAAAAGATGCACAAAAAGGGGTTATCATCGAAAACTTAGATGTATCTAGGTTACCTAGCGGTACCTATGTGTTAAAAATAAAGGTTGGCGATGACACCTACACGAAGAAAATCATGGTATTGTAGGTCATGGATTGTTAGATTTCGTGCCTTTTTAATATCAGGAACACTTATTTAACGTTCCGTTGCGCTTGTTTAACCCGCGGTTGCGCTTATTTATCGCAACGTTGGCATCCGGAAGCGCAACGTTGGCATCTTGAAGTAATAATTTGCGCTTCCGAAGCGCACCGTTCCGCTTTTAGACCGCAAAGTTCTGCTTCGGAAGCGCAACGGAGCATTAAATTAATGGGTCGGAGCATTGCAGCAGCTCGTTGTTGCGTTAAAACTACTGGACATCACATTAAAACAATACGCCATTTCATTAAAATATTGCTTGATATCCTTAAATTAATGGTTGGGAGCATTACAATAGCTTGAAGTTTGAGTTAGCCTAGCATATTGAGCAAAGGAGGTCCCGAATTGTCCATGCGTCCTTATTGTTCGGAATAAGGTTTTGCATGCGATAGCGCTTCGAATCTTCGCTTCAGCTAATTTTCGGGGCTTTATTTTTTTGCAATCAAAAAGCATTTCGATGATTAGAGATGATTTTTTAATTTGACCTTTGGTTGAGTTAATTGATGCCCAATTAAAACATCAAAACCATTGGGCTTTAAAAAGCAAAAGGGGCTGCAAAAACCACAGCCCCTTTTCTATTTCTTAAAATGAGATTTATTGCTTAGTAACTTTAATTTGCCCTACTCGCTGAGTGCCATTATCGTAAATTTCAACAACATAGGTACCGCGTTCGTAACTCGCAAGGTTAAGGTCATATCCAGCTAGGAGCTGCTCTTTAGCCACTGTTTTGGTAAGCAACACTTGACCACTTACGTTAACAACCTTTAAAGTTTGTTTTGCCCCAGCTAACACCCCATTAAATCTGATGGTTACATTAGCAACTACCGGGTTTGGATAAGCGCTCACTTTTTCAGCGTTATCGCTTACACCACCGCTATAATTAATCACCTTTGGTTCGATTTCGGTCAGTTTGTTATCGTTATCAACTTGAACTAGCTTATAGTAGTTATTTCCAATTAAAGGACTTCTATCTATGAAAGTGTAAACCCCTGCCGTTCCTTTAGAAAGTTCAGTGTATAGCTGCTCATACTTCTGATTTTCACCAGCTCTTTTCAATTCAAATCTATTATTATTGGCCTCATTTAAGGTGGTCCATTTTACCAATACCCCTTGCGCAACTTTAGTTGCCGTAAATGATTGATAAGTTACCGGAAGTGTAGTTGGCGCCTCAAAAGAAACGCTAAACCTATTGGTGCCATAACTTGCGGCTTGCGTTTTATCAATTGTAAATGCATGTACGTAACCCGATGAAACCGCTGTTGAAGTACCTAAGAAACTGTCATTAAGTTTTACCAAATACCCAGACGGTACATTTTGATAATCTACAAATAGCTGATAGTTTCCATTCTTATTGCTTTCGCTTACGTTAAGCTTAACACTTGAACCATTTGCTACTTCAGGCATGTAGTTGATGGTTAAGTTTCTATTATCGCTCGAAAGACTTGACAAAAATAGCTTCTGCTCAGAGGCATCTGACAAATAGGTAGCATCTTCAGTTACGTTGTACGCTGCAGATTTACCCGCTTGGAAAACTACAGCAGTTTCCTCTTTGTAAGGCAAGCCATTTCCAGTTATCGATAAACGCACCAAAGTAAATGGCGTTGATTGAATGCTTGGTGAAGCAACATTAGCTACCGCCACATTTTCTAGCGAAAGTGTATTGTCAACAGGAGTAGACATCAATAAAGGCGATGCTTGAGTGCTGATTTTTGCACCTTCAGTAAATGTTAAACTACCTGAACCACTAGTCTGAACAAAGAAGCCTTGCCCTGCCGGGATGATATTACTTGCCACACCAGCTGGTACGCCAACTGCACCATCATAAGTAGCATAACTTCTAGAAGCTGGGTTCCAAATTCTGATAATATTATTTGTTAATCCTGATTTGGTGATGCCAGCCGAGTTCCAATCAATACTTGAGGCGTAAGGATTACCCACCAAATTTCCGCCGCTTGACAATGAAACCGCAACATTTTGTTGGTTCAATACGCCCACAAAATCCAATACTGAATTTTCTGGATCAACATATGGCGAAGTAAGTTTCCCTGAAATGTTTGACCTATCTCCCCTGTAATAAAGGTATGAGCCTTTCCCTACATTAACTGCGGTATTGATATTTGTAACAGCTACGAAACCTGCATTATAAGTCCACGCACTTGCAGAGTTTACCGAGCTGTTATCGAAGCCGTTGATGCTACCTCCGGTTCCCGTTACGATCATATCATCAATAAATTGGTTGAAACTGTAGGTCCTATTGGAAGGGTTGCCATTATCATAAACTGGCGATGAGAACATTCTAAAAGTTCTATAAGGATCTTGAGTACCTCCGGTAACAAAACGCTGTACAGTAACATTTCCAGTAATTGCTGCCCCTGAGGGGATAGCCGCTACCCTACCCGTACCAGAAGCGCTAGACAGTATGGTTAGGTTACCGTTTGCATTTAATGTAGTGCTTGCCCCCATATTTAATACCCCATCAGTCGCAATGGAGAAACTTCCACTAGTTAGTGTTTTTGTACCACCGTTAGTAAAAGTAACATTACTGAACTGAATTTCTGTACCAGCGTTGCTTAAGCTTTGCGTGGTGCCATTGTAGGTAATGTTTACGGTACCTGCTCCCAAACTGAAAGCACCGCCATTTACCGCAAAGTTTCCAGCTACATTTAAATTTTGAGTGCCGCTAGTTTTGTTCACCACTACTGAACCCGTAGTTTGGGTATAATCTCCTGTGATGGTTGCGGTACCGCCAGTTGACGCTAGGTTTAATGCACCACTACCAGTTGAGGTTACTGTGAAATTTCTGGCAGTAAAATTATTTACCAAAGCAGGCGTACTCGCTCCTGTTTGAGCAGTGTTATTCCACACAAAATCTGAAAACGTTTGATTACTTCCCAGTACGTCACCTGCAAAAGTAGTATAGCCAATTACCTCGCAAATAGCACCCGTGTTCCAAGTAGCAGTAGGGATAGTTCCAGCAGTGGTGGTGAAATTATGTTGATATTTTCCTCCATTATCCACTTGTAGCACACCGCTAACAGTAATTGGTCTGCCGTTATTTCTTAAGGTACCTTGTACAATAAATGCCGGACCGCTAGCTATTGTTAATGTTCCACCAGTAAGGGTAAGCTGGGCATTACTTTCAATTAATACATCGTCCACGGTTGCATTAGCAGTAACACTAATGTTATTTCCCGAACGTACAGTAACCCTAGAAGCCGTATTTGTAGGCACTAAGGTAGACGGTTGCCAGCCCGATACTCCATTAGCGGATGTTTCCCAACTGGCAGATGTATTCCAATTGCCTGTTGCAACGGCACTTCTGAAATAATCAGTAGCGCTACTTGCAGTGACCACCAATATGCCACCAGTAGTGTAGGCCGTTTTAGTGCCGTCGGTAATATCTGTGGCTGTTAAAGTATTGCTATTGCTAATGGTATTTAACCTTACCGTGAAGTTAGCTTTTACACCACTTGCCAAAGGCGCATTTGCTGGCATCACCCCAATAGCATCAGTTGAGGTTATTCCCACCACATCAGTAACAGTTGTTACGGTGTTGAAGGCAGCATCAGTTGCCCTAACCGTGATGTTGAAGTTTACCCCAGCAGCTTGATTTGAAGGCGTACCAGTTTTTCCATTTGGATGTCCAGCAACATAGGTTTCTCCAGGCAAAATAATCAGCAATTTGCTAAAGGTATTGATATTGACCGCGAACAAAGCACTTTGGCTTGCGGTTTTAGTATTGTCTGTTTGATCAGCTACAGTTAATCTTTTATTCACCGTGGCAGCGCCTATACGATAAGTAACTGACGTTGTTAACGTTCCCGCCGATAAAGCAGTAGCAGCCGGAAGCTGTGCATAAGCATCATTTGTAGCTGTAAAATTAACTACATCAGTAACCGTATTTACAATGTTCCAAGCAGCATCTACAGCATTAATGGTGACATTAAATGGCGTACCCGCAAGTTGAGCAGTTGGTGTACCTGTTTTACCTGTAGTTGTACCAGGTGCCGCAGTTTCGCCCGGTAATAAAAGCTGTAACTTCACAAATGCTCCGGTAGCCACATTTACGCTTGCACTGTTAGCCGAACCGCCAGCAGTAACGTTAGTTGCGGTAATTGTTGCAGCTCCAACCGATCTTAAAGTAATGCTGAAATTGTTTTTTGTTCCTGCAACTAAAGGAGCATTAGCTGGAAGTACCGCATTCACATCACTTGATGTAATTTGTACCGTATTAGTATTGGTAGTAATTCTGTTCCAATTAGCATCCACAGCGTTAACTGTAATATTAAACGCTGTACCAGCAACTCTCGCTGTTGGCGTACCCGTTTTTCCGATAAGTGTACCAGGTGCAGCAGTTTCGCCAGGCAGCAACACTTGCAATTTTGAATATGCGCCTACGTTTACCACAACAGTAGGGCTAGTGCTAGCTGTTTTTGTTGGATCAGTAATATCAGATGCCGTAAGGGTCCTATTTCCAGCAGTAACTAAACTCACATTAGTAAGTACCACCTCACCTGAAGGATCCATGGCAAAATCTGCCGGCATGGTTGCATTGGCATCAGTTGATGTTAAGCGAATAGTATGTGAAATTCCTGTAGCAAGATTCCATGCAGCGTCTACAGCTCTGACCTTAACGGTGAACGGTGTTCCCGCTACTTGAGCTATGGGCGTACCCGTTTTACCCGTAGTAGTACCCGGTGCAGCGGTTTCTCCAGGAAGTAATATTTGTAGTTTTGTGAACACCCCACCAATTACGCTAATGGTTGATGAACCGGCACTCACCCCACCAGGATTAGTGGTGTTGGTAGCGGTAATGCTTATCGAACCAGGGGTAACCAAAGTAACATTAAACGCTCTGGCACCATTGGCGGCAAGTGTATTGTTAGCCGGCAAAGTTGCTGATGGATCACTAGAAGTGATATTAATGATATCTGCGTTACCTGAAACCCTATTAAAGTTAGCATCTACGGCATACACCGATGCTAAAACAACTGCCCCTGCATTTACAGCATTAGGCGTACCTGTTTTACCCGTAGCCGTTCCAGCAGCTAAAGTTTCACCTGGAAGTGTTACCAGCAGTTTGCTAAACGTACCGGCAGCTACCACAACAGCTGGGCTGGTGCTTGCCGTTTTTGTACCATCAGTAAAATTGGTAGCAGTAATGGTTCTATTGCCTGCAGTAACCAAGGTAACGGTAGAAGCACCGGAGAAGTTAGCCACACCATTTACCATATTAAGGTTGGCCGGCATGGTAGCATTGGCATCGGTGCTCGTTAAACGAATTTGATCAGTAACTGTAGTAATGATATTCCAAGCCGCATCAACCGCGTTTACTGTTACGTTAAAAGATGTACCAGCAACCTGACCAGTTGGCGTACCAGTTTTACCGGTGGTTGTACCAGGGGCAGCAGTTTCGCCAGGTAAAAGCAACTGCAGCTTAACAAAAGGCCCTGCTACTACGTTTGCCGTTCTGCTATTTGCTGGCGTGCCTAGTGTAACATTACTTACATTCAGCGTAATGCTTCCCAAACTACGTAGGGTAACATTAAACGCTCTTGTACCAGCGGCTAGGGTATTGTTGGCTGGCATAGTACCATTCACATCATTTGATGTAATTTGTATGGTATTGGTATTGGTTGTAATTCTGTTGAAATAGGCATCAACGGCATTAACCGTAATGGCAAACTGCGTACCCGAAGTTCTGTCCGTAGCCGTACCCGTTTTTCCGGTAAGTGTACCGGGAGCAGCAGTTTCACCTGGCAATAATACTTGCAATTGTGAGTAGGCTCCCGTAGCTAAAGCGAAAGTTGGACTAGTACTTGCTGTTTTTGTACCATCGGTGATGTTAGTAGCAGTAACTGTTCTATTGCCTGCAGTAAGCAAAGTAACGGCAGAAGCACCAGAAAAGTTAGCCACACCATTTACCATATTAAGGTTGGCTGGCATGGTAGCATTGGCGTCGGTGCTGGTCAAGCGAATTTCATCAGTAACTGTATTTACCACATTCCAGCCTGCATCAACCGCATTAACTGTTACGTTAAACGCTGTACCTGCCGTTAAACCGATAGGCGTACCAGTTTTACCAGTAGTAGTACCAGGAGCGCCTGTCTCGCCCGGCAACAATAACTGAAGCCTAGCGAAAGGCCCCGTAACTACGCTAACGTTACTACTTGCATTGGCAGGTGCCCCAAGTGTTACATTAGTAGCGCTAACCGTAGATGTGCCAACGGTACGTAAAGTAATATTAAAGTTTCTTGTTCCCGCCGCTAAAGTGTTGTTAACGGGCAAAGTTGCGTTAGCATCACTTGAAGTAATTTGGACCGTATTTGTATTGGTAGTAATCCTGTTCCAATAAGCATCAACGGCGTTAACTGTTACCGCAAATTGAGTTCCTGAGTTTCTATTTGTTGGCGTACCTGTTTTACCCGAAACCGTACCAGGTGCGGCGGTTTCCCCGGGTAGCAAAACCTGTAGTTGTGAGTAGGTGCCCGCAACTTCTGATAAATTGGCTACTACAGTGTTGTTTACGAAACCAGCGATGGTGCCGCTATTGGCACCTGCAGTAGTGCTGCGTCTTAATGTGGCTATCGTTGCTTCATTTAAAGTTGTGGTAGATTGTACTGCAATACCTGAAATGGTAATGAAGTTATCATTTGCGGTAGTTCCAGTTACCGAGTAAGTAACCGTTACCAAATTACTTTGCACTAAGATAGATGCTGCTGTAATATTTGTACCACCAAAACTCACCGAACCAACACCTGGCTCAATTTGCCAGTACGTTTGGGATGGCACCAAATAAATTTTTCTGTCTGTACCAGGTTGGAAATCTCCGGCAGTTTGGTCGGCAATAATAATATCGCCTATGGCAGTATATCCTGCTGAATTACCGCCAACTGCCTTATCTGTTGAAATACCTACGCCACCTGTTGGCTGTGTTATCGTTACCTGCGCAAAAGTGCTTTTAACACTTACAAATAAAAATAATAATAATAAAAGGGTTTTTACCTTAGTAAAAATTTGCATATTCTCCTGTTTAGCTCTCTTCTGTTAGTTGATTTCTTTAAACCTTATAGCTCTGAAAATCAAATAATTTGGCTAAAATCGAAAAATTACGCAATTAAAACAATACCCAGAAATGGTTATAAATGCCTTTTTTTTACAAAACCGCATTTAAACGCAAAAAGAGTACTTTTTATTTCAGAAAGTAAAAAAATTTCTGAAATAAAATTTAGTTAAGTAACGGACTTAATCTTTCGAACCAGCCTAAAGCAGCTCGCTCATTTGCAGAAATAAATCCTTTTTAACCAGGCACTAATACCTTCGACTTACTTCTTAATGAGTTTAGCTGCTCCTATTTTTTTACTCGTTGCAGTATCTAACAAGGTAACAAAATAAACACCCGTAGGAACTGTGGAAAGTTCACCTTTAGCTCCGTTGATTATTTCTTCTTTCCCTGCTTTGATGCTGTAAACTTCTTTACCGCTCGCGTCAGTTATGTTAATTAGGTAGTTGTTAGAAGTTAAACTTCCGTTATATTTCAAGGTAAATGTAGATTGTACTTGCGTAGGATATACGACAACATCACTTGCCACAGATTTGTTTAAATCAAATTTAATGGCAACACGCTCAGTGTAGGTAGTTGCTTTACCATCCACATCAACTTGTACTAGCTTATAATAATTGTTACCGGCCAAAGGCGATTTATCTAACAAGTTGTAGTTACCAGAACTATTAGGCATTACCTTACCAATGCTGATGTATTGCTGCGTATCATCCGCTCTGAAAATTTCAAAATAGCTATTGTTCGACTCCGAAGATGTTTTCCAGTTTAAAAGCACACCTTCAGTTTTTTTAAGGCCTGAGAAATTACTGATCACTGCCGGCAGGGTTGTTACTGGAGCAAGCAACACTTCAAACCTTGTATTTCCAAAACTTGCGGCTTTAGACCTATCTACCACAAAGCTATATTCTACACCTTCACTAATATCTGTAATGCTATTAAGGTAGTTATCTTTCAGCTTCGCCTCGTAACCAGTAGGCAAATCTTCCAGATTAAAAGTAAAAGTATAGTTACCATTGTTAGCAACATCTACCCCCAATTTTAGTGATGGAACTTCAGAAACTTGAGGTAAATAGTTAATCGCCATTTTTTTGCCTTCGGCCGATAGGCTAGATAAAAACACTGCTTCGCCACCTGATCTTTCCACGTCGTAACCGGCAACAGTTGCCAATTCGCCACGTCTCAAAATCACCAATGTTTCGTCGCTATTTTCGGTATTATCTCTAGATAACTGCACTCGCATTTTAGTTGCTGGCTCAACAACAACTGGGTTGTTGGTGCTTTCCATAGTGCGGGTATCTAAATTTCCTGAACCTACTGCCATCAGCCTATTGAAAGATGCGGAAGATTGATTGGCTGCGCTAACTTTTGAAGCTTCGGTAAAAGTAACTGATGCGGCAGCGGTATTGGTTAACTGAACAAAAAATGCCTGACCAGAACCAATATATCTACTCCCATCGTTAATACCATACTCACCATTAAATACAGAATACTGTCTGTTTTTTGGATTCCAAATTTTAATTACACCACCTACATTTGTGGTTTTAGTTACCGCTAACCAATCAATAGTAGCAGCATAAGGATTTCCCAACAGGGTTGCACCAGTCAGCGGCACTGTAACATCCTGCTGAGTTAAGTTTCCTTTAAAAGTCATCACGGTTGATTCAGCATCCACGTAAGGTGCGGTAAACTTCCCTGTTACATTGCTTCTATCGCCCCTGTAGTAAATAAATGCACCTCTCCCTACGTTTAACGAGGTGTTAATGTTAGGTATTGGCGTAAACGCACCAATATAAGTCCATGCACTAGTTTCATTAGTCGTATTTACATCAAACCCATTTGCAGCACCACCAACACCTGTAATCAACATATCATCAATAAACTGTGTGAAACTATATTTACGACCGCCATCAACATTTGCATTAGTGAACGCAGTGGTGTTATCGTAAACCGGAGAAGAAAGCAACCTATTCGTTCTCCACATATTTTTATTTCCGCCTTGAATGTATTTTTCTACCGTTACCAATCCTCTAATAGAAGAAGTAGAAGGAATTGTAGCTACCGAAGCCGCACCATCTGCACTTGATTTTAACGTTAGTATGCCAGAGGTTTGCAATATAGTATTAGGGCCAACAGTGAGGAATTTGTTAATCGCAACGGCGAATTTTCCAGTACCCGAAAGCGTTTTAGTAGCGCCACCTGTAAACGTTACGGTCCCAAACATTACACCATTGCCAGCATCAGATCCATTATCTTGGATCAGCTGATCATTGGCACTATTGAAAGTGACACCTACCGTACCAGAAGTTAAATTGATTTTACCACCACTTGTAGTCCAATTACCAACCAATACTAAATTTCCAGAACCGCTAATATTGGAAGCTCTAGAATTAGTGAAGGCGCCATTTACAGTAAGTGTAACGTTAGAGTTAACAGTGATTGTAGGCGTATTGCCGTTAGTACCGCCAATAGTTAGGTTACCAATAGCAGTGCTAGTAGCAATTGTTGGCATTTGAGTATAAGTTTTGTTAACACCAATACGTACAAAATCATTAGCGGTAGGCGCTGTAGCGGGTGTAGAGTCGTCCGAAAGGCGCCAGTTAGTGTTGGAGCTCCAAACTGAAGTAGCACCTATCCAATCGTAAACTTTACCAGAAGCCGATGCCGGAGTAGTTGGGTTAACCACTGTACCTGAAGTGCCTGAATAATTTGAGCCGCTGCTTGCCCCTTGAAGAAGCGGAGCCCCGGTAACTGCAAATGTATTGCTGTTATTGGCAGTAGATAATACGTTAGCAGATAAGAACAAATATCCGCCGTTACCAACTGAACCATCGGCAGCACCAACCGACCAAAAACGGGCAAAGGGATTACTGGCACTTCCATAATACTGGATTGCAGCATCAAAAACATCGTTAGAAGCTAGGCTCACCAATTGCGTATCATCAGCATTTCCAAAAAAACTATCAGTAGATTTTTTAATTTTTACGGTTGCACGGTCAATGATGGACGTGATACTTCCCGATAAATCTACTTTGAATTGGTAGATATCAAAATAGCCTCGGGTTTGAAATTGAAGTCCATAAATTACAGCATTTTGTTGCCCAGCATAAAGCGGATTGCTAATACCATTAGATGAAGCGTTAGCACCAACAACCTGTAATTTCATGCTGTACATTTTCAATTCATCGAAAGCAAATCTACCAGCAGAAGCACTAGTTAGCTCTATTAAAGAACTATTGTAGGTTGCACCTCCACTTGGGTACCAACCAGTAGCCACTCTTTGAGTATAAGCACCATCTACCGCCAAAGCTGCATCGTCCATGTAAATTACCCAGCCACCATGTTGTTTTAAACGTTGTACCCTAATGGCATAGGTTTTATTTGCAACTAAATCCACAGGAACTTGAAAGCTCCAAGTATTATTTGCATTTAAGTAGAATATTAAAGATAACCTGTTGCCAATTTGAGTGATGTAACAACCAGAAGAACTGCTTTGATCGCTTTCTCTTACCAACCAATATTTCCAAGTATTACTTGCGTCAACGGTACTTTGGGTGTTTTTATAGTTGAAAGTCCATTCCCAGCCGAAGGTTTGATCACCTAAGGCTGTGCCACTATTTACCGCCGCTATTTTATAAGTACCTGCGCTACCATTGCCAGTACTTGATAAAGAATAGGTTCCAGAAATTGGCGAACTGTTTGAAACGGCTAATGAAGCGCTGGTGCTAGTTTGGGTAATTCCAGTACCCAACTGACCACCATCAAAATTATTGTAATAATAATCGGTTGCAGTATAAACTTGAGCGTTAACACTGAAAGCACAAACCGAAATAAAGAAGGCAGATACGGCTAATAAAAATGGGAATTGTCTTTTCATCGTTAGTGAAAAGACAAAACCTAAGCCATAACATGCCATATGCCTTATATCACATTACAACCTATATTTTTAAAACAAACCGGAATATCTTTAAATATATCACTGGAATAAATTCCACAACTTGAGCAAATTAATTCCCATACTTTTATTTAAATTTCAGTTCTTTTATTTCGAAAAAAGCAATTATAACCGTCCCTATTGCTTGATTATCTTCTTGCTCAAAACTATTTCGCCTACTTTTAAATTCTCTATACTTAGAATATACACCCCACTATTTAAACCTAAAACATCTAATAAAATCCCCTTATTAAAATCATGATCTGATGCCATTAAATTTTTAAGCACTTTGCCAGTTACATCTGATAATGTTAACAAAAACGTTCCTTTCAACGTAGTAGCTTTAACAAACAAATGATCTGTTACTGGATTGGGATAAACCTTGACCTCATAGTCACTCACGACACCAAAATCTGCAACCGCAAAAACAGTTTGAACTTCTTCTCCGTTGCGGTTCAGCAGCGCTAACTTATAGTAATTTTTGCCTATTGACGGTGCCGAATCCAAGAAAGTTTGATTTTTATTGACGTTGTCAGCGAAAGTTTCCATCAGGTGATAGTTTCCGCTCAAATCCATTCGATAAAGCAATAATTGCGCAGAAGGCTCTGAAATTTCGGTTGTCCAACTTAATGCAACGCCTTCTGTTTTAACTTTAGCGGCAAAGCTTTTGATTAGCAATGGTAATACAGCTGGCGGCTCAACTAAAATACTAAACCGGTTAGCGCCAAAGGTAGATGCCACATTTTTATCTATACTAAAATGATACAATTTACCTTGGCTGATGGGTGTAAAGGTTTGCAAATAGTTATCCTTCAGCTTCAGCTGATGAGAACCTGTAAAATCCTCCAAATTAAAATTCAACAGATAATTACCCGAGTTAGCTGCTGCAACATGTAAAGGAATTTCAGTAGATGAAGGCGGAAGCGGCATAAAGTTGATTGCCAGTTTTCGAGTACCTACCATGGTTGATAAATTGACCACTTCACCATCCAGATGTAGCGCATCGTCTGGAGTATAGGCTGGGTTAGCGCCATGTTTGAAGGCCAATACCGTTTCATCTTCACCAAAAGAAGCTAAAGGTTTAAACTTGACACGAAGCAACTGGTTCAGCAAAGGAATTGCATTTTCATTTTCTGCCAATGCCAAGTCATCGGTTTTACCATTTGACGACATGATTAATGTAGGCTGACTAACCGGAACAACTTTAATGGCTTCTTTGAACTTAATAGATCCCGCAGCGGTAGTCTGCACAAAAAACGATTGCCCCGACTGTATGTACCTGCTCCCACCAAGCGAACCTACCCCATTCGTGTAGGTTGCATAGCTTCGAGTTGCCGGATTCCAAATCCAAATGGCATTGTTTACATTCACTCTATCGGTACCCCAACTAGCTGCATCCCAATCAATTACTGACGCATACGGATTGCCCAATAAATGTCCACCTGTTGGTAGTGTAACGGTAACATCGCCTTGATTTAACACACCATCAAAGTCAATTACTGTATTTTCAGGATCAATATATGGGGCGTTAGTTTTTTGCTGGAAGTTTTCTCGGTTACCTCTAAAATAAATATACATTCCCTTACCCGCATTAACCTGAGTGTTGATGTTAGGAATAGGCACAAAACCTGAACTGTAAGTCCAAGCACTGGCATCTCCGCTGGCCGTAACGTCAAAGCCCGAGGCGCTACCTCCCGCTCCCGAAATAATGACATCATCAATGAGCTGAGCAAATTTGGCACTTCTATTTCCCTCGATATTCGTGTTGATGAAACTTGTAGTATTATCGTAAACCGGAGATGATAGCATCCGATTTGTACGGTAAGGATTTATACTGCCTCCCTTTAAAAAGCGCTCGACCTTCACCAAACCCTGAATGGAAGCGCCTGATCCTATAGGAGCAACATTTGCAGTGTTACTCTCACTGGATGCCAAGGTTAAAAATCCGTTGGCGTTAAATGCCGCAGCTGTTGCCGTAAGCAAACCAGTAATTCGTAAACTGCCATTTAAAGTTACACCTGCACTATTGTTAAACTCAACATCTTTGATTGTATTTGAAGAGAAAATATTAGCCGGGATAATTTGTGCAGCAGCACCATTTAAAGTGAGCTTACCGGCAGTAACGTCAATAGAATTTGTACTGGTCAAGGTGCCTGATACGCGTAAATCACCACCGCTATTTATAGTTAAGGTGCGGCCTGATTGCACTGTTAAGTTATTTGCGTTTACTGCAGTTGAAACTGTTGGGTTGTAGGTGGGCCCGGAAGTTGGAATAGTAACATTGACCGTATTTGTTGGCGCCACCAAGCCGCACCAGTTAGTTTGGTTGCTCCAGTTGGCATCTTTTCTACCTGCCCAAAGCCCCATATCGGTTTCTAAAGGACTTACTCTCACGGTTGAAGTTAAATTACTACATCCGCTGGGCGCAGTTAAGGTTACTGTATATATACCGATTGTATTTGCATTGAGTTCGATACCCGAAGGATTTTGTTGAGTAGAGGTAAAGCCATTTGGACCAGACCAAGAGTAAGTGGCCCCAACCACCAAAGGAGCATTTAAATTAAACGTGTAGCCAGCACATATCGGCGCTGTAGTGGTTGCTACAAAAGTTGGCTGATAAAGATTGGTAACTTCGGCTGCCGACAAAGCACGGTTATAAATTAGTACATCATCAATTGCGCCGTTAAAGTAAGCCTGTGTGCGAGCGTTAGATGGCCAATCTGTCCAACTATTATCCATCCTATCGTATCCAACCCGCCAGTAACCTGTATAAGTTTGTGCTGTAGTTACGGTATTATTGCTGGCAGATAAAACACCATCAACATATAAAAAAATACCTGATGCCGATAGGATACCCACCACATGGTGCCAATTGCCATCATTATAAGAAGTAGTTGAATTAATGGTTCTCACCACATTGGGATAAACTCCAAAATACAATCGCCCGTTGGGCACCATGTAAATATGGCGGTCGTGTGCGGTACTAGTTCCCGTTTGCGCATCACCGAAACTAATTAGCTTGCCACCATCTGTAGTAGTAGTTTTAAACCAGCATGAAATGGTAAACACCGAAGGTGAACTATAAGCATTACTGGTAGACATGTAATTACTTGTTCCATTTAGGCTATAGGCCCTGTTAGTATTGCCAAATCTATCTGTAGCAAAACTGGCGGTACCACCATTAAATTGCCCGTTATTGGTAGCAAGTTCATCATTTGCATTGCTATTATATCTATAATTCACTAAAATACCAGAGGGATAAGTTTGTGGGCAAGCCGTGGTGGCTGCATCTCCGGTTAGGGCTGTACTTAGTGCCTCTCTTAATGCAAAAACTTTATAGTAATAGCGTGTACTAGGCGAAAGACCTGTATCAGTATAGCTAGTAGCGTTAGCACCCAAAATAGTTCCAATTTGCTGAAATCCGGTGCTTGCGGATGAAGAGCGATAAACGACATAACCAGTGTTATCAGCTGAATTGTCGAGCCAGTTTAGTGTAAGGCGCTCAGGTCCTATAGCGCTGAAGGACAAATTAGTTGGAGCGGTAACTATACTTGCAAAATTGAAGTTGTCGTTTGTTGCTGGCTTTAGCACCACACCAGTGTTTTCAACGCTATAACTAACCGAAGATGCACTATTGGGCGAAGCTACGGTAACCGAAGCAAACTGATTGGCACCTCCAGAGATACCAATTGATGCACCCGGGCTTAAGGTAGGGGCAATATCATTAATGCGGGAGTAGCTGAAACGAATTACCCCATTTTCTTCGTACAGTTTTACCTGAAATGATATTCTTGATGCAGATGTAGCCGACCATTCCATATCTCTCCATTGAACAGTCAATACCCTAGTTCCCTCCGCACCTGATAGCGTGTAGCCAATATCACCTGCCAACAGCAAATTTATTATGCCCGGCTGTATTCTCAAATCATCCCATAAAGGAGCAATATATGGTCTATTATTAGCCAAGCTATTGTTTGGTAGCGAATTGCTGACATCTGCCTTCAATGCTATCCACCCGTTAGTGCTAATGGAAAAAGAAGTGTATTTAGCTCCCATGTACCAAAAATCAAATCCGATGGGGATACCGCTATTGCCATTATTGTAATAGCCATCATTAGTAGTACCCGTTAATGTAGGGATGGTAGGTGAAGACAGACTTACATAAGTTGCAGTTGGCTTAGTAAAGATATACTTAGAGATATCTTGAGCAGAGATGCCACCGTAAAAAAACAGAAAAAAGGAACATAGGGCCATTGCCCTGCGGATGGGTAATAGAGAAGCTGCCATAACATTTTATATTTAGTTGTACGGCATCTACACTTAATGAGTAAGCGCAACAGATAAGGAGCATCAATAGCATGCAAAAACCTAGGACCTGTTAAACAAAGTCACTAAATGCAAATGCATTAAAATAAAAATCACAGCACCTGTGCTTATAAATAAATTAGAGTTGAGAGACCGAGCATTAATTTTAAAGCGGACGGCATTTTTAATTCATTTTTAAACTCAAATGCTTAACACAATTTAAAAATATTACACGCTATTATGAAGCCAATAAGCTGATTGCAAGCCAAATTGGGTATTAACACAGCATATTCAGTATTTATACGTCGGATGATATTTACACCAAGTAGAAAGCCCACAAATCAGCACTGGGGAGTTATGGCGAGGAAGAAAATATAGAAGAATTACAAAAATTTACGCTACTCCCCTACAACGAAATGATTTCAATATAAATAGTTGGGCAGCCTATTTCTGTCTAGAGAATATCTAGCTTTCTAAAAACAACAAATTTCCCAACTCCGCTCCCAACTTTTTTGGGGCTCCAATTGTTCTATCCCTTCTTTCTCTTCTAAATTTCCATTATGATTAATGCCGTCGGCTACGCCACACCAAGGCTCTAAGCAAACAAAATCGGCATCAATCGCAGCCCATATCCCGAAATAGGGAAAGCCTTCAAAATGGAAATTAAGGCCGTTATAATTTTTAGTATTTAGTAACCGAATTTGATTGCTCTTAAGATTTTTGAATACCAGCGCATCTCCATAAAAAAGCTCGTGTTGTAGCGGCAAAATCTTATCTTTTAAATCAACGGTAGTCGTTTCATCGGCAATTAGATTTGATACGATGTGATGATAAGTCAATTCATCATCGTTGTTAAACTGCAAATAATAGTCGGTGTACACGCCTTGGTTATTTAACGGAGCGGCAAAAGCCGGATGCCCGCCAATGGAAAATAGCATTGTTTTGGTATCCAAATTCAACACCTTGTAGGTACATTTCAAACTGGCTCCGTGTAAGTGATAGCTGATGTTTAGCTCAAACTTGAAAGGATATTTCGCCAGTGTTTCTTCGGTATGATTCAGTTTGAAAGTTACTGCATTGCTACCAGTCACTTCATGTGAAAATTCCATGTCTCTGGCAAAGCCATGTCTTGATAAGTGATAGGTATTTCCTTGATAGTTGTAGCTATCGTTTTTTAATGCACCAACAATAGGAAAAAGTACCGGACTAAATTTCGCCCAAAAATTAGCGTCGCCATTCCACATATAGTTCACCTCACTGTCAATACCCACCACACGCTGCAACTCGGCACCTTTAGTAGAAAATTCAACTGCTAAATGTTCATTTTTTATAGCAACTATCATGAAATAAAAATAGACTTTTTAAGAATAGCATCCATCATTTTTAACAAATGCTAACATTTATCTTCAAGGCTTTGAATAAACACTAGGATCAATAATTTGTGGCATTTGTTTACCACTTAGCGCCGCAACCAAATTTTCCGCTGCCATTACAGCCATTTTCTCTCTGGTTTCTTCAGTAGCAGAACCAATATGTGGCAGCACACAAACATTTTCCATCTGTAATAAAGGATTATCTTTTTTCATTGGCTCCGGATTAGTGACATCCAAACCAGCACCCCAGATGATTTTATTTTGCAAGGCGTCAATCAAATCTATCTCATTGTGTATAGCACCACGAGCAGCATTGATAAAGATAGCGTTCGACTTCATTTTTTCGAAAGCACTTTTATCAAAAATACCTTTAGTTTCGCCGCTCAGGTTAGCATGCACACTTAACACATCACTTTTTTCCAGTAGTTCATCAAAAGATACATATTTGGCCTGGAGCTTTTCTTCGGCATTGTTGTTTCTGCTCCTATTGTGATAAATGATATTCATCCCATAAGCATACCTTGCCTTTTTAGCCATTTCAAACCCAATTCTTCCCAGGCCAAAAACACCTAGCGTTTTGCCATAAATTTCTTGCCCAAGGTTTTTCAATGGGTCGAAGAAAGTCCACTCGCCACGCTCAATAGTTTTGTGCATATAAAATGCTTTCCTAGCAACCGATAACATCAGTAAAAAAGCTATATCTGCAGTGGCTTCATTTAGCACCTCAGGCGTATTGCTTATTGGAACACCAAATTTGTTAGCTGCTGCAATATCTACTTTATCGTAACCAACACTCATTAACGCAATGGCGCCAATTTGCGGGCAAGATTTAAAAAAGTTAGCATCAAGTTGATTTGGACCCACACTTAGCAAAGCACAATGCCCCTTGCACATTTCTATAAGCTGTTGCTGGCTAAGATCCTTCGACTCCGTATAAACCGTGACATCAAAGCCTGCGTCATTAATCAATTTAATTGCATTATCGCTAATACGACGGGTAACTAAAACTTTCTCCATAATTTAAAGGCTTATAAAAATAACGTTTTCTTTGCGCCATTGTTTATTTTTTGCCACATTGCAATTAAACTTTACCCAGCAATAACCATCTATCAATTTATGAAACAACACCTTGTACTAAAATTGAGCACCTCGCTAATTTTGTGGTTTGTAGCTACAACCATCGGCTTTGCCCAAGAAACGTTAAAAACAATGGAATGGACGGTATACGGCCAAACTCGCAAAGCACTTGTGTATATACCAGCCACGGCAAGTAGCAAAGCAAGTCCGTTGATATTTGCTTTTCACGGCCATGGTGGCACTAGCCTTAACATGTATAAAACCCATCGTTTTGACCAGCTTTGGCCCGAAGCAATTTTGGTTTGTCCGCAAGGGTTAAATACGCCCGGCATGCTTACCGATCCAGAGGGTAAAAAAAGTGGCTGGGTGATGAACGACCAAACGAACAACAATAGAGATTTGCAGTTTTTTGATGCGATGTTAAGTACCCTGAAGAAAACTTACCGAATAGATGATGCCCGAATTTACGCCACAGGACATTCTAATGGTGGTGGTTTTACCTATTTGCTTTGGGCAACTCGTGCCAATGAATTTGCCGCATTTGCGCCAACAGCTACGGCAGCAGGCAAACTTATTAGTAAGCTTACTCCGAAACCAGCATTGCATTTAATGGGCGAAAATGATCCCTTGGTTAAACCGTTTATGCAAAAAATAACCTACAATGCCGTACTTAAAATCAACGGATGTGCTACGGAAGGGGTAAAAATAGATAGTAATCTCATTAAATACGAAGGCAAGAATGGTAATGACGTGGCATTGTACATCCACTCGGGTGGGCATGGCTATCCGCAATCTGCAAATCCGGCTATTGTCAATTTTTTTCGAAACTATGTAAAAAAATAGTCGTCACAAACCAAATCCATATCTTAGGGTTTGTAAATTATGGCGAAAAAAATTCTACTTGCGGGCGCCACTGGCTTGGTTGGCGAACAGCTAATTGCCCAATTGCTCAATAAGGGCTATCAGGTTAGTCTATTGGCTCGAAATGCGGCACAAAAACAGGTAAAAAACGTACAACTTTATAACTGGGACGTTTATCAGCAGACCATTGACGAAAAAGCTTTTGATGGCGTAGATACCATCATTAATTTAACTGGCGAAGGCATAGCCGATAAGCCTTGGACAGCCCAGCGTAAGCAGCAAATTATTGATAGCAGGGTAAAATCTGCTGAATTGATATTTAACGCAATTAAATCTGCCAACGCTACTGTAAAACATTATATCTCTGCCTCGGCGGTTGGCTATTATGGAGATCGTGCCGATGAGATTTTAGATGAAGATAGCCTGCCCGGAACGGGCTTTTTGGCAGATTGCTGTGTAGCTTGGGAAAAAGCGGCCGACCAAGGCATTGCCCTGGGTATTAGGGTAGTTAAAATTAGAATTGGCATTGTACTAAGCGCTAAAGGTGGCGCATTGCCTACTATGGCCAAACCAGTTAACATGTTAGTTGGCGCAGCCTTAGGATCGGGCAAACAGTGGCTTCCTTGGATTCATATTGATGATTTGGTGAACATGTTTATTAAAGCTGTAGAAGATCATCAAATGTTTGATGCATACAACGGTTCTGCGCCATCTCCAGCTACAAATCAAACGTTCACTAAGGTACTTGGTAAAGTGTTGCACAAACCAATTTGGCCGTTTAATGTGCCTAAATTTGTACTTAAAGCCATACTTGGTGAAATGAGTATATTGCCGCTGTTAAGTAGCAATACTTCTGCACAAAAAATATTGAATACTGGCTTCCAATTTAGATATTTGGATTTGAAAGAAACCTTAGAAGCAATATATGAGCACAAAAAATAGTGAATCTCCTATTAACATTTGTTGGCTGAGAAGAGATTTAAGATTAGCCGATAACGCCGCACTTTATCATGCTTTAAAAGCTGAAGAACCCGTACTGTTGCTCTTCATTTTTGACAAGGAAATTCTTGATAAATTGACTGATAAAAAAGATGCAAGGGTTGATTTTATTTATCAGCAGCTCAACGAAATAAATGAGCAATTGATTAAACTAGGTTCGTCTATTTTAATTAAACACGACACCCCTGAAAATGCTTGGAAAGAGGTATTGAAAGAATACCAAGTAAGCAAAGTGTTTACTAACCATGATTATGAGCCTTATGCAAAACAGCGTGATGAGGAAATAGCCAAGCTCTTGAAAAAAGAAAATGCCTCATTTAACACTTTCAAAGATCAAGTGATTTTCGAAAAAGATGAGGTGCAAAAAGCCGACGGCAAACCTTACACCGTTTTTACGCCATATTACAAGCAATGGTCGCAAAAGCTAAACGCTTTTTACCTCAAATCTTATCCTACCGAAAAGTATTTCAAAAACTTACACCAAACCAAAGCTATCGCATTTCCTTCACTTTCTAGTATCGGCTTTCAGGCTAGTGATGTAAAATTTCCGTCTTCAAATTTCAAATCACACCTTAAAGATTATGAAAATGACAGAGATTATCCAGCGAAGAATGCTACTACACGTATCGGTATGCATTTGCGCTTTGGAACAGTGAGTATTAGGCAGGTAGTAACAGAGGCGCTAGCGCAAAAAGCAGATAAGTGGGTTTCAGAATTAGCTTGGCGAGAGTTTTACATGATGATCCTTTGGCACTTTCCACATACGGTAAATAAAGCGTTTAAACCTGATTACGACCGGATACAATGGAAAAATAACGAAAAAGAATTTGAACGTTGGTGCAAGGGCGAAACTGGATACCCCTTGGTAGATGCAGGCATGCGACAATTGAACGAAACTGGATTTATGCACAATAGGGTGCGTATGGTAGTTGCTAGTTTTTTATGTAAACATTTGCTGATTGACTGGCGTTGGGGCGAAGCATATTTTGCTGAAAAACTGTTGGATTATGAGCAAGCTAGTAACATTGGTGGTTGGCAATGGGCATGTGGTAGTGGCAATGATGCCGCTCCTTATTTCCGCGTTTTCAATCCGGAGCTACAGCTCAAAAAGTTTGATCCAAAGATGGAATATGTTTTTAAATGGGCTCCAGAATACAAAAAGGCAATTGCACCAATGCCAATGATAGAACATGATTTTGCCCGAAAGCGAGCATTAGACACTTACAAAAAAGCACTTCAATAAAAAGTCCCGATTGCTCGGGACTTTTTGTTAATTGTTAGTTACGCTGGTAACTTCAATATCAAAATCTAAAGGTCGTGCACCGTAAGCCAAGTGCGACGGTACGATAATTCTAATTTTCCCGCCAGCTTTTATCCTTCCCGGTAAAATTAACTGCCAACCTTTAATTAATTGGTCTAATCTAAATGTTACCCCAGTACCTTCATCGAATACAGTTCCATCCAAATATCGTCCGGTATAATTTACTACTAAGGTAGAAAAATCGCCAATAGCATCAGCTCCTGTTCCAACTGTGGAAACGTTATAGCGAATCCCATTAGCATCCGTACTAAAGGTTAGGTTATTACGAGTAATGAATGTTCCAATTTCAAAGGCGTCAACCTGATGTCTTTTCTCGTAAGTGTAAATTCCAAGCTCCACTACTAATGTTTCATTGGAACCTATACCAAAGTTAGTTAAGCCATTTTTTCCAAATGCCATCCTTGAAGGCAATAACAAAACAGCTTTACCTCCTCTTTTTAGCTTTGCCAAAACCTCTCTAACAGGCTTGAAAGCATAGGTTACACCGCCAATATTAAATTGATCTGTGTAGCCCAAGAAAGTCCCTGGTATCATTAAATCGCTGGTTTGAGTATAAACTGTGCCAGTTGTAGATTTGAATGTGTAGGAATAATATACGGAGTCGGAGTTTTTTACATCAGTTCCAGTGCCAGCATTAATAATACTATAGCTATACCCATCTACATCAGTGAAAGACAAAGAGCTATTAGCCCTTTTATATTCTGCAATATTTCTATTGTCTAAATCTGTTACGCTTTCGTATTCCTTATCACAAGAACTTAAAAAAATGATTGCACCGAATAGTGCAGCTAAGTATATGGTTATTTTACGCATTTATATTTTTATTGTGCTTGAAGTAAATCAATAGTAAAATCTAAAACTGAATTTTTTGGAATAGATGGACTTGGCGAATTATTTCCATAACCCAATTTGGATGGAATAATAAGCCTAATACGGCCACCAACCTTGATCAAAGGAACGCCGATAGTCCACCCTTCTATTACGCCTGTTAAGGGAAAAGTAACTGTGGATGTAGACTTATCGAATTGTGTGCCATCGAGCAATTTACCCGTATAGCTTACACCAACTGTTGATGCTGAAGTAACGCTTGCACCAGTTCCAGGGGTAATAATTTGATAATATAAACCCGAAGTGTGCCTAATTGCCGGAATATTGTTCTTGGTTACAAAATCAACAATGGCAGCATCATCTAACCTCGCCTGTTCTGCTTCGTCGAATTTATCCTTACTACACGAACCCAGTACAACAATAACCGCTGTAAGCACCAGCAAAAGCCTAGTTTTTAACTTCATTCAGCAAAAATAAACTTTTAAAGCCGTTGCTACAATTTTTAACCAAATTTAACAGTTAGGGGTTAGGGATTAGGTCGAAATGCTTTTCAACTTTATTGTTTATCCTGAGTTGGATTATTGCTTATTTGATTTACGATACTTCCTAGCTAGCTGACCCTGAAATAAATTCAGGGTGACGGCAAATTGGCGTTTCGTCATATTGTCCCGAATGTTCGGGATCAGTATCGGTTTTAAAAACTAATCATTAATGGACTAATAGTCGAACTCGGATTTTTAGCAAAAAAATCTTTACTAACTTGAGTGTCCAATTTATGCCCGATTTCCAATAAAAAAGGTTTAAAGCTCGAATCAATAACTATTCAAGCCTTAAACCTTAACACTAACGCCTAATACCTAGCCACTAATACCTAAAGTCTGAAAATTCACAATTCAAACCTTAATACTAACTCCCTAATACCTAGCTGCTAACCCCTAGAATATATATTTATTAGCGTCAATAATTTGTGCTGCCACGTTCTGACGGGCTTGCTTTACATTGAAAGGTTCCATTTTCGTAAACCTGCGTAATCCCACCAGCATCATGCGTAATTCATCTCCCTCACCAAAAGCCCAAAGCGCCTCTTTACCTGCCTTTGCCACACCATCTACTGCTTCCACAAAATAAATGCGTGTCAAATCTAATTGGCCTTTGCAGGCCTCTTCTCCCCTCATGCTCACCAACTTTTCAGTACGCAACAAAGCTGATTCGGCAACGTATACATAACTTGCCATATCGGCAATATTCATCAAAATCTCTTGCTCTTTGCTTAAGCTCATCATCAATTTCTGAACTGCTGCACCCGCAACCATCAGCGTTGCCTTTTTAAGATTTTGTAATATTTTTTTCTCCGCAGCAAATAGGGTATCGTCTTCTTCACCAAAATCTGGAATAGACATCAATTCATTTGCTACTGCTGTAGCTGGTGTCATTAAGTCTAGTTCTCCTTTCATGGCACGTTTCAACATCATATCCACCGTTAGCAAGCGGTTAATTTCATTTGTACCCTCAAAAATACGGTTGATACGAGCATCGCGATAGGCCCTGTCCATTGGTGCATCTGCACTAAAGCCCATGCCGCCATAAATTTGCACGCCTTCGTCAACTACATAGTCTAACGCTTCTGAACCCCAAACTTTCAAAATAGCGCACTCTACTGCAAACTGCTCAACGGATTTTAGCTTTGCTTTTGCAGGCTCCATTCCATCGGCAACTAGTGCATCGTAAGTATCGTCAATGTTTTGCCCAGCACGGTAGTTAGCCGCATCAACTGCATAAACTTTTGATGCCATTTCTGCTATTTTGTAACGTATAGCACCATATTTTGAGATTGACCTACCAAACTGCTGACGTTCGTTAGCATAATTTACCGCGGTGTTAATGGTTGCTTTAGATGCACCAATTGCTGCCGCAGAAAGCTTGATACGACCAATATTCAGAATGTTAACTGCAATTTTAAACCCGTTCTGACGATCGCTAAGCATGTTTTCAACCGGAACTAGGCAGTCGTTGAAGAATATTTGACGTGTTGACGAACCCTTGATTCCCATTTTATGCTCTTCTGGGTTCATAGTAATACCACCAAAATCGCGTTCTACAATAAATGCAGTTAGGTTTTCATCATCATCAATCTTTGCAAAAACGATAAAGATATCTGCAAATCCACCATTGGTAATCCACATTTTTTGCCCGTTGATGATGTAGTGCTTACCATCCTCGCTCAACTTAGCTTTAGTTTTGCCTGAGTTGGCATCAGAGCCTGAATTTGGTTCGGTTAAGCAATATGCCGCTTTCCATTCACCTGTACCTAATTTTGGGATGTACTTTGCTTTTTGTTCTTCGTTACCGTAGTATAAAATTGGCAACGTTCCAATACCAGTATGTGCTGATAAAGCCACTGCAAACGAATGCCCCGCTCCAACTACATCGGCCACTAGCATTGAGGTGTTGAAGTTTTTACCGAAGCCACCGTACTCCTCTGGAACAGAAACACCTAATATCCCCAATTCTCCAGCTTTGGTTAAAAGGTTAGGCATTAGCTCCGGGTCTTCGTGGCTATCTAGTTTTTCTAAATTAGGATAAACTTCAGCTGCTAAAAAATCGCGACAAGTTTGCGCAATCATTTGCTGCTCTTCATCAAATTCTTCCGGAATAAATACATCGTGATAGGAGGTTTCCTTAATTAAGAATTCTCCGCCTTTGATAGCTTTTTTGTCTGTTGTTTCCATTTTACTTTGGATTATGGCTAAAGGAGCTGGGAATAAAGACCAAGCGCCTTGACCGAAATTTTTTATTTTAAATATCATTTATTGTCGTCATTGCGAGGCACAAAGCAATCCTAAAATGTTGTTATAAGTTGTAAGATTGCTTCGTACCTCGCAATGACGATGTTTGTTAACCACGCATCAATTGCTTGCAGTGATTCATTTCTAAATACTAAATACTAACATCTAAATACCTAAAACACCTCAAAAATCCCTGCGGCGCCCTGACCAGTACCTACGCACATCGTTACCATGCCATATTTGCTATTTCTACGTTTAGCTTCATTAAAGAGCTGCACTGATAGTTTAGCACCTGTACAACCTAGTGGATGTCCTAAAGCAATTGCACCACCATTCACATTAATCTTGCTCTGATCTAAACCTAACGTCCTGATGATAGCTAAAGATTGAGAAGCGAAAGCCTCATTCAACTCAATGAGGTCGATTTGATTTTGCTCCATTCCTGCCATCTTCAAAGCTTTTGGAATCGCCTCAATTGGGCCAATTCCCATAATACGTGGAGGTACGCCAGCCACGCCGTAGCTCACCATACGGGCAATAGGCTCCACCCCTAACTCTTTCATTTTCTTCTCCGAAACCACTAGAACAAAGGCCGCACCATCAGAAGTTTGGGAAGAATTCCCCGCAGTAATGCAACCGTTTGCTGCAAAAACAGGCTTCAATTTCGCTAAACGCTCCAAAGTGGTATCAGCTCTTGGGCCCTCGTCCGTATCTACCACATATGATTTTGTTTTCTTCTTCAGCTGCTCATCCAAATAAGTTTCGTTAACAGTAATTGGCGCTACGCCAGCTTTCAAATGACCATTTTTAATAGCCTCAATAGCTTTCATGTGCGATTGAAACGCAAATTCATCCTGATCTTCCCTACTTACTTGATACTCCTTCGCCACCGCTTCAGCAGTTAAGCCCATGCCCCAATACCAATCAGGATTGTTCTTTGCCACCTCTGGATTTGGTACTAACTTCCACCCACCAAAAGGCATCCCCGACATCACCTCCACTCCACCTGCAATAATACAATCGGCCATGCCAGCTTTAATTTTAGCTACCGCTGTGGCAATGGTTTCCAAGCCTGATGCGCAGTACCTGTTTACAGTAACCCCAGGCACTTTATCGGTATCCAAGCCCATTAAGCTAATCATACGACCAACATTTAGGCCTTGCTCCGCCTCCGGGGTAGCATTTCCAACAATTACATCGTCAATTTGCTCCTTATCCAAATTAGGAACCGATGCCACCAATTGCTTAATTACATCGGCGGCTAAATCATCAGCTCTCGTAAAACGAAATACGCCGCGAGGCGCTTTTCCTACAGCTGTTCTTAATCCTGCTATTATGTATGCTTCCATTTTTCTTTAGTATTTAGTAGTTAGATTTTAGTATTTAGAGACCTTAGTTTAGACTGAAATGAGTAACTCATTTTCTGCCACTCGTTTATTTTATCTGTCAATACATCTAACTCTTCTGCTAATAAATAATTTAAATTATGCGATATAATTAATTGTGTTTCGGTTTCGTAGGATGAAGCATGGGCAACGGACAAAAAATATAAAAACTCCTTATCTGAATTTCTACCTGCACCTTCTGCAATGTTAGATGGAATTGAAACTGCTGCTCTGTTAATCTGACTAACTAGCCCAAATCTTTCTTTATCTGGAAATTTAGCCGTAGTTCTGTAAATATCAGTAACCAACTCAATTGCTTTCTGCCAAACTTTCAATTCTTTGTACTTATGCATTTCTAAATACTAAATACTAACATCTAAATACTCCCCCTTAATTCCTCAACGGCTTCCCTTTAGTCACAATGCTTTGTATGCGCTCTAAAGTTTTTCTTTCTCCGCATAGCGATAAAAATGCCTCACGCTCCAAATCCAATAAATACTGTTCTGTAACTTCCGTTGGCGCCGACAAATCGCCGCCGCACATTACCCAACCCAATTTCTCTGAGATTTTTTTATCATGTTCCGAAATATAATTTCCGGCGTACATGCTATTTGCACCTGCGTAAACAATACCCAAACCTTGCTTGCCCAATACCCTGATATTTTTGCGCTGTACTGGTTTAGTGTAACCAGCTTCGGCCAATTCAATAGCTTTAGCCTTTGCATCAGCAATTAAACGACTACGGTTCATGCTAATTGAGTACTTATCTTTCTGCAGATAACCCAACTCAAATGCCTCCACTGCCGAAGTTGAAACCTTTGCCATACCGATAGTCAAAAACCGATCTTTCAGCGTGTTTTGAACAATCTGATCATCCTTGTATTCATCAGCAGCTCTTAATGCAAACTCCTTAGTACCACCACCGCCTGGGATAACACCAACGCCAAACTCCACTAAGCCCATGTAAGTTTCAGCGCTAAGCTGTACGTGATCAGCATGTAAACTAAACTCGCAACCACCGCCCAGTGTTAAATTATGTGGAGCAACCACCACCGGTACAGAGGAGTAACGGATACGCATTGAAGTATTTTGGAACATCTTCACAGCCATATTCAACTCGTCCCACTCCTGCTCCACGGCCATCATAAAAATCATGCCCACGTTAGCTCCAGCCGAAAAATTAGCGCCATCATTACCAATCACCACGCCACGGTAATCTTTCTCTGCCATGTCAATCGCTTTATTGATTGCCGTTAGCGTATCACCACCAATGGTATTCATCTTCGAGTGGAATTCCACATTCAAAATACCATCGCCTAAATCAATAATAGATGCACCAGCATTTTTATACAGCACCTTTCCGCTAGATTTTAAGTTTTCTAGCACAATGAAATCGGCTGTGCCAGGAATTTCTTTATAGCTTTTTGATGGAATATCGTAATACTTCTTAATGCCGTTTTCAACTTTATAAAAGGATGTATGTCCTGCCGATAGCATTTCAGTTACCCAAGCTGCTGGTTCGTTGCCATACTTTTGCATTCCCTCAATTGCATCGGCTACGCCAACAGCATCCCATACTTCGAAAGGACCAAGTTCCCAAGCAAAGCCAGCACGCATGGCATCGTCTATCTTATAAAGTTCATCGGCAATTTCAGGAATGCGATCTGATACGTACTCAAACAGCCCGAAGAAAGAAGTGCGGAACAATTCGCCAGCTTTATCTTTACCTGCAGCAAAAACTTTCATTCTATCGGCCACCTTTTCAATGCTCTTCGTCATTTCAAGCGTTGCCGATTTTACTTTTTGCTGAGGTTGATATTCCAATGTTTTCAGGTCAAGCGCTAAAATTTCGCTTTTACCTTCTGCATTTTTAATTTTTTTGTAGAAACCTTGTTTAGTTTTATCGCCTAACCAGTTGTTCTCCGCCATTTTTTCAACGTAAGCAGGCAATTTGAACAAGTCATGCGCTTTATCATTCGGCACATTATCGTACAGCCCCTTCGCTACTTTAATCATCGTATCTAAACCCACCACATCCGACGTACGGAAAGTAGCCGATTTTGGCCTACCCAAAGCTGGCCCGGTAAACTTATCCACCTCCTCAACCGTTAAATCCAGCTTTTCAACCGAATGCAGCAAGGCCATGATGGAATAAACCCCAACCCTATTGGCAATAAAAGCCGGTGTATCTTTACACAACACGGTAGTTTTTCCCAAAAACTTATCACCATAGTGCATTAAAAAATCAACTATATCTGGCTTGGTGTGTGGCGTAGGGATAATTTCCAGCAACCTTAAATAGCGTGGCGGATTAAAAAAGTGCGTTCCGCAAAAATTCGCTTTAAAATCTTCGCTGCGTCCCTCTGCCATTAAATGGATGGGAATGCCCGAAGTATTAGATGTAATTAAAGTACCCGGCTTACGAAACTGCTCTACCTGCTCAAAAACTTTTTTCTTGATATCCAAATTCTCCACTACCACCTCAATTATCCAATCACAGGTGGCAATTTTCGACATATCATCCTCAAAATTTCCGGTGCTAATTTTTTGTACCACCGTTTTCGAATATACAGGAGAAGGATTGCTTTTCACCGCAGCTTGCAGTGCATCATTTACAATTTTATTCTTATCATGCTTTTGCTCAGTGCCTTCAGGCGCCTTTGCTGCAATATCCAACAACAGTACTTCAACCCCAATATTGGCAAAATGACAGGCAATACGTGAACCCATAATGCCCGAACCTAAAACCGCTACTTTCTTAATGCTTCTGTTCATACTATTTTTTTGATGGCGCATAAGCCAAGGTTAACTGGTTAATTTTTTCTAAAGTGGCTATCAGCTGTTCTTTTTCCCTCACACTTAATTTAGTATTAAGGTATTCGTTAAACGAAATCACAACATCCCTAGCTTGCTTTCTTTTTTCTACCCCAAATGGCGTTAAAAACACCTTAACGGAACGTTTGTCGCCCTCCGAGGTTTCTCTATAAATCAACCCCGTTTCCTCCATATTGTTTAGCATCCGCGACAAACTCGTAGCCTTAACACCCAACAGTGCGGCCAGGGCCGAAACCGCCGTGCCATCAGCTTCAATATTGATTAGCACATAACCTATAGCTTGTGTAATACCAAAGCCTGACGCAATTTGATTGTAAGTGTTGGAAACATTTTGCCAAACCACTTTCAAAAAATAATCTACCGTTTCTTTTTGTTTCATTAATTACTATGCTTGCATAACAAATTTATACAATTGATTTTTACTATGCAAGCAGAATATTAATTTTTATTTGAGATTTTTTTACTGGCCACTATTTCTTTGTTGCTTACTAAATCAGCGCTTTAGTTTTTTTGAAAAGCAATAGTAGTGGAGCTATTAGCTGAAAGTCCGGCTGTACGTTACAAGTCCGCACTCGTTGCTCTCGCTTGCGGGCTTTTCACTACCATCCGGTTTAGTTGGCAGTTGAGGTAGTTCTTTTGTTTTTTTTACACCCTCTCTGCCCTAAAGGGCATCTCTCCCGGAGGGAGAGAGTAGCATGAGGCCTAAGTAACTTTATAAGTTCTCTCCCCACGGGAGAGATCCCGATTTATCGGGAGAGAGGGAACTAACTAAAGAAAAAATCATTCGAACAACCGACCACCCTCAATATCGAATCTTAAAGCCGTCTATACATCACGCTACTCTCTCCCTACGGGAGAGATCCCGATTTATCGGGAGAGAGGGTGTTAACCAACTAAAGAAAAAATCGTTCGAACAACCGACCACCCTCAATATCGCAGCTTAAAGTCGTCTATACATCTCGCTATTCTCTCCCCGCGGGAGAGATCCCGATTTATCGGAAGAGAGGGTATTAACCAACTAAAGAAAAAATCGTTCAAACAACCGACCACCCTCACTATCGAATCTTAAAACCGTCTATACATCTCGCTATTCTCCCCAACGGCAGAGATCTCGATTTATCGGGAGAGAGGGTATTAACCAACTAAAGAAAAAATCGTTCGAACAACCGACCACCCTCAATATCGAAGCTTAAAGTCGTCTATACATCTCGCTATTCTCTCCCCACGGGAGAGATCCCGATTTATCGGGAGAGAGGGTGCTAACCAACTAAAGAAAAAATCGTTCGAACAACTGACTACGCTCAATATCGAATCTTAGAGCCTTCTATACATCTCGCTATTCTCTCCCCACGGCAGAGATCCCGATTTATCGGGAGAGAGGGTAATGGCTCGTTACTTTACATCACCTGCAAACTTCCAGTTAGCACTGTAATTTTCAGTAAGTGTTTGGTTTAGTAGCAAAGCCCTTACCATTTCTACTGGCATGCAATTTTCCTTTAAAATACGGTCGTGGAAATTGATGTTCGACATTTTGCCACTTTGTACCAATTCTTTATGCAAGGCTCTAAATTGTAGTCCACCTAACATATAAGCAATTTGATACAACGGGCCATAACTGCCGGTAAATGATCTACGCACTTCAGCTTCGGCATTGGCACGCTCAAAACCTACCCGTTGCACCAAAAAGTCAATACATTGTTTAGGAGTCCATTCGCCCAAATGATACTTGGTAGAGAAAATAATACGGGCACAACGGTGCATGCGCCAAAACAACATGCCTATTTTATCTTCGGGTGTTTTAGCAAAATTATTGTCCCACAGCAGCATCTCCCAATATAACGACCATCCTTCAGACCAAAATGGCGTGCTGAACACTTTACGGTAAGGCTTGTATCTGTTCTGCATAAAAAATTGAAGGTTATGCCCCGGAATCAGCTCGTGAAAAACCACCGCTCGGGAGAAATGTCGGTTATTGCCCCTTAAGGTCATCATCTTCTCTTCATCACTCATGTCTTCGGTGGGGTAGGCAATCAATACGGATTCTCCTCCCAAAAAGAAAGGTGCAAAACGCTGCTCTTGTGGCGTTAACATCCGCATGCGCCAACCTTCTTTAGCCAATGCTGGAACTGCAATTAGTTTTTGTCGTTCTACAAAATCAATCGCTTCGTTAGCCAATTCATAAACCAATTCTGGTTGTTTCCCCAGTGGCGGATAAGCATTTTTAACCTTCTCCAAGGCAGCTTTCCAATCGTTACCGAACCCCATTTCCCGAGTAGCCTTCGCCATTTCTGCATCACACCAAGCAAATTCCTTTTGCGCAATTGCCGCAATTTGCTCAGGAGTGTAGGCAATCATTTCATCTTTCAAACTATTTATAAAAGCTGCTTTTCCAATTGGTTTGCCCACAATTCCACTCCCATCATCAGCTGGCGGTGCTTGTTTCAGTACCTTTTCCAAACTCAATTTATATTGCTTAACCGCATCTAGTACTTTAGGGTACATCGTTTTTGTAGCTTTGGTAAACTGCGGGTCATAGCCGTCATAAAATTTAAAGGACTCAGAAAAAGCCATCGCATACTGATCTATAGTTTCCTTGGCCCAAGTTGCCTGGGTAAAGCTTATTTTCAATTTCCCGTTATCTATCGCTTTGGAAGCAGCATTAATTTCTTCAATCAGTTTTTCAAAATTACTCGCTGCTAGTGCTCCGTCTTGCTGTTTTCCAACTCTTCTTTTTTGTTCAAAATCTATAATAACCGAGGTAAAGGGAAGCAAGTATTTATTTGCATCAAATTCCTTTTTTGAAATTTCCAAGTTTCGTTGATCAGCACTGATATCTCTTTTCAAAAGCAGGTAATCTACACGTTCATTTGTACTAAGTTTGGCAAAAGGAACTGCTTTAAGTTGTGCTAGCCAATCGGTATAAAATCGCTGCATTCTCAAAAAATACTCATCGGCGCTTTTAATGATGTACTTTCTGGCAAACATACTTTTATCTGCCTGATACCTGTTAATATACGGCTGTAGCAAGCTGGCTTCACTGCTTATTGTAGCCACTTGTGCTTTCAAAACCAAACCAAAGCCGCAAAAAAGCAATAGGAAAAATATCTTTCTCATAACAAAAAATTGGAATCACAATATAGCAATTTACATCATGCAAGTAAGTAAAAGTAGCTTTACACAACGGGGTTGCTCAGCATTTTTGCCTTTGCGGAAACCTTGTTGTGAGCTCTACAATTTTAATCTTCTCATTTAATTTTATTTACTTTGCAGATAATGAAAAAACTCGTTTTACTTATACTGGGAATCTGTTTGGTCAGCACTAGTTTTGCGCAACTCAAATTCATCAAAAGAATTTTTTCAAACGAAAAAGACACTACACGCAGGGCGAGTTTTATGCCTATTCCGGTTTTTGGTTACGCACAAGAAACTGGCTTCGAATTTGGGTTAGGAAGCATTTACTCTTTTTATGTAGACAAACACGATGTAACAAACCGGAGTTCCAATTTCTTCGGAGCCGCATCCTATTCTACCACAGGCACCTATAATGTTACACTTCGAGGTGATGCATGGACTAAAAAAAACGGACTTCATTTTATAGGAGAAGTTAGGTTTAAGGATATGCCTTTTAACTTTTACGGGATTGGTAATGGAACCATTGAGGCAGACAAAGACAAGTTAGTACAACAAATGACCAAGGTACTTTTTGATGCCGAAAAAGCTATCGCAAAGAATACATATACCGGTATTTCGGTAGGTTTTGAAAACCATCGCTTTACCGACAAAGAAACTGGTGGCATTTACAGCACCGACCCTTTGGTTTATGACAAGGACGGTGGCAGCGTTTTGTTTTTGGGCATATCGCAAAGCTATGACACCCGCAACTCCAACAACTACCCCACAAAAGGCTTTTTTGGAAGGATCAGTTACCAATATGCACCTGATTTTTTTGGCCGAGAGAACTTTACTGGCAGTCAGATTAAACTTAATGTACGTAATTTTTGGAGCCTCAATAAAAAGATTGTACTAGGTGTGCAAGGCATTTATTACACTGTACAAGGCAAGGGCAACACCTCATTTTACATGCTACCTCAATTGGGTAATGATGAAATCATGAGAGGCTATTACGGTGGGCGCTACCGCGATGAAAATTTAGTTGCAGCCCAAGCCGAAATCCGGTACCGATTTATGGAACGTTTGGGCTTAGTAGTATTTGGCGGCGGCGGAAAAGTTTTTGCTAACAGCAGCGCTAACTTAAAAAACCTAAAGCCCAATTATGGCATTGGTGGCCGATATTTCTTTGACCCTGAAAAAGGGTTGAGCATACGATTAGATTATGGAGTAGGAGAAAAAAGACCGAATGAAGAGCGTCAGAGTGGTTTTTATATCAGTTTTGCAGAAGCGTTCTAACCTACTTTCATCAGTAATTTGGTTACAACTTATAATGTTTTCAAATAGTCGATTGATGTTGTAGCTGGGTATAAAACCGCTATCTTTAATATGTGATTAGAAAATTCCTTGTTTTAGCTGTATTACTAGCTTGCCGAAGCTTATTGTTTGCCCAAGCAACTTCGTCGCTGCCTGCCGATAGCAATAAAATTGAGCATAAAAACGACGTATACCGTTTTAAACCAAAAAAGCTAATTGTGCCTGCCGTTTTATTGGGCTATGGCACTTTAAGTTTAACCTACGAACCTTTAAAGGAACTCAACAGTTCAACCAGATACGAAATTAACGAGCACCAGCCTGAAAATTTCACCTTAGATAATTTTACACAGTACGTACCGGCCGCCGCAGTTTATGGCTTAAATGCTTTCGGAATTAAAGGAAAACACAACTTTACCGATAGAACTATTATTTACGCCACCTCTACCCTATTAGCTGCTGCCGTGGTTGTACCGTTAAAAAGGAGCATCCATGAGGTAAGACCAGACAATTCTAACAACCAATCTTTTCCCTCTGGACATACCACCACTGCATTTGCTTCTGCGCAATTTATGTTTAGGGAATATCAGGAGGAGAATTTTTGGCTCAGTTTATCCGGTTACCCATTTGCCATTTTTACGGGAGTTTATCGCACACTTAATGACCGGCATTGGGTTGGTGATGTAGTTGCTGGCGCAGGTTTTGGCATCTTATCTACCGAAGCTGCGTATTGGCTATTTCCGCACATCAAAAAATTGCTAACTCGCCAAAATATCAATAATTTGCAGTTATATCCCAGCTACCAAAGTAAAATTTATGGTTTAAATCTCATCAAAACTTTTTAGGTTATGGCACAACAATTCGAAAAGCATTTTGTTAACCGCGTAGGGTGGCTTAGGGCATCTGTTTTAGGAGCAAACGACGGCATTTTATCTACCACCAGTATAGCCATTGGTGTTGCTGCAGCCAGTACGGATAGAAATACTATTTTGCTAGCTGCCTTGGCCGGTTTGGTTTCAGGCGCTCTGTCAATGGCCGCGGGCGAATATGTATCCGTGAGTTCGCAGGCAGACACCGAAAACCACGATTTAGAAAGAGAAAAGAAAGAGCTAGCCACTATGCCTGAAGAAGAATTGATTGAGCTGGCAAAAATTTATGAGACAAGAGGGCTTACCCCTGAACTGGCTTTAGAGGTTGCGAAACAGCTGACAGACCACAATGCACTGGAAGCACATGCCAGGGATGAATTGGGTATTAATGAAATCACTGCAGCTAAACCGTTTCAAGCTTCTATGGCCTCCTTTGCCTCTTTTGCTGCTGGTGCATTACTGCCTTTTTTAGTGGCTTTGCTTGCGCCAGTAAAACAGATGATTTATTTCCAATACGGATTTGCGATTATCTTTTTGACAATTCTTGGCGCTGTTGCTGCCCAAGCAGGAGGAGCAAAAATTTCAGTAGCTATTGCCCGGATATGCTTTTGGGGAACGGTAGCTATGGCCGTTACAGCCGCAGTAGGCCATTTGTTTGGCGTTAATGTTAGCTAATTTATTAATGAAGAAACTACTATTATTGCTATTACTACCCTTGCAATTGTTTGCGCAGCAGCCCAGTTCAAAGGAAATTGGCGATTGGGTAAAACAGGCGCAACGTATCGAAATTATTAGAGATAAATGGGGCATAGCTCACGTGTATGGACAAACCGATGCAGATGCCGTTTTTGGAATGTTGTACGCTCAATGTGAAGATGATTTTAAACGCATTGAGCTAAATTACATCGAAAAACTAGGGCGCCTCTCGGAAATTGACGGTGAAAAAAGCTTGTACAACGACCTGCAGATTAGGTTATTGATTGATAGCGTACAAGCAATTAACGACTATAAAAATGCGGATCCACAGTTCAAAAAGATATTAGACGCCTATGCAGATGGCATCAATTTTTATCTGTATAAAAATCCAAAAGTAAAGCCGCAGCTGCTTACTAAATTTAAACCTTGGTATCCGTTTTTGTGGACCGATGGAAGTATTGGCGCTATCAGCACTGCCGATTTAACTTTATCCGAACTTAAAAGTTTTTACGCCAATGAACATTTGCCAACAGGCTATATTCCGCCACTGAAAGACCAGTTTAGTGGTTCAAATGGATTTGCCTTTGCGCCAAAAATGAGTAAAAGCGGCAATGCAATGCTGTACATCAATCCACATACTACGTTTTATTTCCGGCCCGAAATACACATGCAAAGTAATGAAGGACTGAACACTTACGGTGCTGTTACCTGGGGACAGTTCTTTATTTATCAAGGTTTTAATGAATTTTGTGGATGGATGCATACCTCCAACAATGTAGATGTAGCCGATGCCTATGCGGAAAAAATCACCCGATTTAAAGACACCTATTACTACACTTACGACAAGAAACTTTATCCCATTGGTAAAAGGAAAATAGAGATTAAGTATTTGCAGAACGGCACTTTAAAGACTAAAGTTTTTGATACCTTTTATACGCATAACGGCCCGGTGATGGCCAATAGAGATGGCAAATGGATTAGTTTAAAGCATCAAAACCAAAATCCGAAAAGTTTACTTCAAAGTTGGATACGCACTAAATCTAAAAGTTTTGAAGATTACCAAAGCGCAATGGATTTGATGGCCAATGCGTCAAATAACACTATTTATGCTGATGCAAAAGGAAATATCGCCTACTGGCATGGTAACTTTATCCCAAAAAGAGACACTGCATATAACTGGAGTTTACCTGTAGATGCAACTACCTCGGCTACAGCTTGGCAAGGCTTACACATAGTGAGCGAAAGTATTCACATCTACAATCCTTCCAATGGTTGGCTACAAAACTGCAATTCGACCCCATTTACCGCAGCTGGTGCAAATAGTCCTAAAAAAAGTAGCTACCCAGCGTACATGGCTCCCGATGGTGAAAATTTTAGAGGCGTTGCTGCATTAAGATTACTCAACAGGCCAAACAAATACGACTTGGATGACGTGGTTACCTTAGGCTACGATACTTATTTGCCCGCTTTTGAAATTTTAGTTCCTGCTTTGGTTAAAGCTTATGATCAACTTCCGGCAGATAACGTGCTTAAAACTGAATTGAAAGCGCCAATAACTGAACTAAAACAGTGGAACTACCATGCGGCAACCAACTCCGTTGCCACTACTTTAGCAATGGAGTGGGCTCCCCGTTTAAGCAGAGCAATACAAACTGTTTATATTGATCAGGGACAAAAAGACCAGGTAACCCAAACTATTGAATTTGCTAAAACTGCTAAGGCTGAAACGCTACTACAACCGTTAAAAACAACCATTGATGATTTAACCAAACGCTTCGGCAAATGGCAAATGCCTTGGGGAGACATCAATAGGTTTCAACGCTTAACTGGCGCCATCAACGAAAAATATGACGATGCTTTGCCAAGCTTTCCTGTCCCTTATGGATCCGCACTTTGGGGACAGCTGCCATCTTTTAGGAGCAACCAGTTTGGCACCAACAAACGATATGGTTACAGTGGTAACAGCTTTGTTTGTGTTGTAGAATTTGGGCCGAAAATCAGAGCCAAATCAATTTTAGCTGGCGGAAATAGTGGCGACCCAAATTCTAAACATTTTAACGACCAAGCTGAAATGTACAGCAAAGGACAATTTAAAGATGTGCTATTTTATAAAGAAGATGTACTCAATAATGTGGAGCGAAAATACAAAGCTGGAGAGTTGTAGCTACTTTAAATAATTTTTGGTTTTGTAAGTCTTGTTTGCCAAATCTACCTCAATCACTTCAGCGTCGATTTTGAACTTATCTGCTTCCTTCAAAGTGCCGTAGTAAACAGTTACTAAATTATTAGTGTGGTCAAGAAATATTACTTTGCCTTGCATGTCATATTTTTCTAGCTTAATCTTAGCCTTGCCACTAAGTAACACGTTATTAAGTATTTTATTGACTTTCACGGAATCTAGAGCATAATATGGAATTTTATATGTCAGTATTTCTGGGCTAAGTTCCAATTTCCCCTCATGGCCGGGACCGCATATCGCACTTTCCAATTTTCTTTCTTTTGCCACTGCGTATTCGTAACCACTAAACGTGTTTTGGGAAGTATTATACATCAGCAGCCTATATTTTTTTGTATTGCCATCTGGCAGATATACAGCTGCATCCGTTGCACTAATTCCTCCCTCTTTAAACAACCTGATTGACTTTGCCTCCATTTTCACACCGTTAACCATAATTACTGCATCCTCCAAATCAGTAATGCCTCTTTTAGGGAACAATTTCTTTTTTGCAAAGGAAACGATGCGCACTTTCGAAGCTAATTGATCAATCTTAGGTTCAAAATCTTTACCATTTTCTTTTTGAAAACCTTCACTTGAATAAAAGCGACTGTATAAGTTCTTATTAATCAACTCATGATTTTTTGGAACACTGTACATCGCAATAAGTTTGCTGCTTAAATAGGTATGATTTGAAATCAGTTTTTCTCCAATAAATTTTACCTCAGCTTCATCGCCAATTTTAAAATTAGCCGCTTTAGTTTTTAGCTCGCTGATATTGAAGATAAGCGTGAAAGTACCGTCGTTTAAATAAATCTTGTTTACGTAGCCGCTACTATTTTTTTCTATTTTACTGATTTTACTAATTGCATATCGTGCTTTATTACCTTCATACAAAAACGCATGTTTTTCCACTTTAGGTCTCATAATTAATGAATCACCTTTGGCATTATACGCTTGCGACATGGTGTACATTGGCGTTTCAAAAATCAAGTTCTTATCATCCTTAAACTTAATTGTATTTCTTTTACCATTGATAACGATGATTAACTTATCCCCCCTATTGACTTTAATGAACGGAAACTTCTCGATAATGAAAGTTTGTCCATTAGCTTTAAAATGAATAAGCTCTGCAAACTTTGATTTCACAGTAATGCTATCAACCACACCTTCCAATTTTTGACCGATAACAGGATCATTATTATCTTTTGATACTGCAGGTATTTCAACCACATTAACTGTGAAGCCCAAAACTAACACCAAAACTACTGGAAGTACCAGCAAGTAAATTACTTTCTTCATATTATTTGATTTTAAATTGAATAGCATTTTAATACGATCTTTAATTGGGCTTTTAACGAAATTATGGACCAATGCAGATTGAGCCTTATTTTCTACCGCCAAGTGGAGTAATAGAGATGCATAAGAATGTGTGCCAAACGTACTCGAAGTTAACTCGTCTGCTTCGTACTCATGTACCTGTTCCATTGACCGTTCCCATAAGTATACCACTGGATTAAACCACAATACTGATTTTGCAAGCATCATCAATAATTTATCTAAAGAATGTAGCCTGTTAGCATGCACACTTTCATGCGTTAGTAATACCTCTAGTTCTGCTGGCTTCAAATTGATTTGATCAACAAAAACATAGTTAAAGAAAGAACAATTGGTGAAGCCATTATCTTTAGCAACTAACCTTAAACCATTTGCTAGTTTAATGCCATGTTTAGTGTAGCGAATCAGTTCAGTTAAACGCCATAGCGCCAAACTCAAGGTAAAAATGGCTAGGGTAAAGTAAATGTAAGGCAGCGCAGTTAACCAATTAAAGCTACTTTGTGCGGGAATTAACTGAACATTTGAATCTACGGGTGCGACTGCAATCTCTTGGGCAGCGGGCACAATAAACTCATCTTGCTGAAAAGCGGGCTGTTCCACAATTACGGTTCTCTCAACAGTGAAATTAAATGTCGGGATAAGAAAACTCAAGAGCAGCGTGAGCAACAAATACATCCTGTTAAACCTAAAAAAGGTAAGCTTCCGCAGAAACAAAATATAGAAAGCAAAGAAAAGCACTAAACCTGCGCTTACCTTAAGCAAGTACATTAACATATCCATTTTAAGTATTTTTGTTGATTAGCGCTTTGAGTTCTTCTATATCCGCTTCGCTAAGTTTTTCTTGTTTAACCATAAAAGACAGCAAGCTTTTTGGTGAATTATCGAAGTAACCAGCAAATAATTTTGAAAAGCTAGTTTTAGCATAGTCCTCTTTGCTAATCGCGGGAAAATACTCATAGGTTTTTCCATAAGCCCTATAACTCACATAACCTTTTTTTTCCAGCAATCTCACGATAGATGAAATTGTATTGTACGGAGGTTTGGGCTCATCATCCAGCGCATCAATGATATCTTTAACAAATGCACGCTTCAACTTCCATAAAACCTGCATGATACGTTCTTCTGCTTTAGTTAATTCTTCCATAACACTAAAGTTATAACGTATTTTTCAGTTTATCAACTTATTTTTCAGTTATAAAACTTAAAATGCAGTTTTAAAATACAAATCGTTGATTTTCAATAATATAAATTTAACCTAACAACCCAGCTATGGCGCTAATGGTAAGCGCTACAATGCAAGTATTAAAAATAAAGGAAATAATGGAATGACCCAGGGTAAGCTTTCGCATTGCTTTTGAAGTGATATTGATATCGGAAACTTGGAAAGTCATGCCTATTACCAACGAGTGGTACGCAAAATCGATGAAGTTGGGTTCTTCATCATTAGGGAACTGTAGGCCTTTTGCTAGATGTCCATTTTGGTTGTCGTAATACAAATGAGCGTAGCGAGAAGTGTAAATGGTATGTAGTAAAAACCAGCTTAGAAACATCCCTCCCATGCTCAGCGAAGCATCAATCCAACTACTATTTGTTTCGGCACCTTTAGCTTTGGCCAAGAGGATGAAAACGGCAAGCAAACCGCCAAAAGCCGATAGTAAAACAATTAAAAACATAATGGGCCTACCGCCATCTTCAATTGCTGCATGCTGTTTGGTTTGATGCACAGAAGCACCAGCAAAAGTGAACCAACTAATGCCCATTTGTACCAAGCAAAATACAATCCATGCCAACATTAATTGACTAATGAAGCCTTGTAGAAAACTTTGAGCAATGAAAAAGCAGCAAACGGCCACCAAAACGCTAATACTTAAATGCTGTAGGGCTTTTAGTTGCTGAAATTTGCTCAAATCTTTCGATGCCATCAGTATTTTAATTTGAAATGCTCTTTGGCTTGGCCTTTTTTGAAATACACCAAACCTATCCAAAATAAGTCTACAGTTACCGTAACTTTTGGATGATCTTTAATTTGCTCCCAAGCTTGTTTCATCCCTTCGCTCCAGTAAATATCATCAAAAATTAGCAAAGTGTTTTCGGTTATTTTTGGCAAACACCATTCAAAATAATTTAATGTAGCTTCTTTGGTATGGTTGCCATCAATGTAAACAAAATCCAATTGTTGGCGCTCGTCAATTGCCTTTGGCAGCACATCGTTAAAATTGCCTACTTGCAGTTCAATGTTATCGAGGCCTAGTTCGTTAAAGTTTTGGTAAGCTACTTCAGCAGTTTGCGGGCAGCCCTCAATGGTTAAAATGTTGGCTTGTGGTGCCGCCTTTGACAAGTAAGCGGTTGTAATGCCCAAGCAAGTACCCAATTCTATTAAATCGTTAGCGTTATGATTAGCCGCTAGGCGATAGATTAACTGTGCCAAACGTGGCGATTTTAGGGCGTTTTTAGCAATTTGCGCCACCTTTTTAGTTCTGTTTTTATTAAGATGTGAACCAGCTCCTAAATCAGTAACGGTGATTTGCCTTTGGTCAGCCAAAAGTTTTTTTCGCTGCGCCTCTATGGCTTTGTAGCTATTTTTTTCAGAAAAGTCGTAAATTACCTCATCGGCCAGTTTATAGACAAACGGCGAGTGGGTTCCATGACGTGTTTTAGCGGTAAATTGATGTTTGAGGTAATCGGCGAAAAATTGTAGAACCATGTTGTAAAAGTAGAAAGTTTAAAGTACAAAGTGAAACACAATGAAATTAGTTGGTGTAGGAAGAAACCTTAATTGCGTTGATTTGTTTTTTGCATTTACTTTGTTAAATAAACCCGATTGAAGTGTAAATACTTTTTGTTGTGCAACTCCTTAAATAAGCTGTTATGCTGAGCTTGTCGAAGCATTTGTTGCGATGAAATAGGTTTTGACGATTTTTAGGATGAAACGAGTTTAACAAAAAGATTGAAACTGAAAGCGGGGCTGCTGTAAGCGATGAAATAGCGGCTTTGATTTTCAAAAAATATAGAACACAATAATTGTTAGAAAGGTGTAGCGCATGAATAATGTTGCAGAAATAGATGCTTTAGTGAAACTTTTGGATGATCCGGATGAGGAGATTTTTTTGCATGTGCAGGAAAAACTCTTGGAGTATGGAAATGATGCCATCGGTTCATTGGAGTCGGCGTGGGAAAAATCGTTGGATACGATGCTGCATGAACGGATTGAAAATATCATCCATCGGATACAATTTACCAACGTAAAACAAGATTTGAATTTATGGTACCAAAGCGGTGCTTTTGACTTGCTGCAGGGAGCGCTTATTGTGAATCGTTACCAATATCCGGATTTGGATGAGCAGGCCATTATTAATCAAATTGAGGATATTAAACGGGATATATGGGTTGGCTTGCAGTATGAAATGAGCTCGATAGAAAAAATTAAGCTGATTAACCATGTATTTTACAACCAATACGGTTTTAGCGGTAACACTAAAAACCACCACGACCCACAAAATTCGTATTTAAACCAAGTGATGGACAGTAAAAAGGGCAACCAAATTTCCTTGGCCATCATTTACTCCACCATTGCACAAAAATTGGATATTCCTGTATACGGCGTTAATTTGCCACAGCATTTTATTTTGGGCTATATTGACGAGAGTAATCCTGACCGCGAGCAAGCGGTACTTTTCTATATCAATGCGTTTAACAAAGGAGCTATTTTTGGAAAACACGATGTTGATCAGTTTTTAAGGCAGCTGAATTTGGAACCTCAACCTGGTTTTTACTCGCCTTGCAGCAATGCGGAAATCGTAAGGCGCATTATCAGAAATTTGGTATCGGCCTATGAAAATTTAGGCGCCGCCGAAAAAGTAGAGGAGCTAAAAGAACTGCAGGAAATATTAACAGACTAAACTTAATGAAGCATAACGCTTTTACAACTAAAAGTGCCATTTGCTATGGCGAGGTTTTGTGGGATAATTTACCTACTGGACGCCTGGCGGGCGGCGCACCTATGAATGTTGCCTATCACTTACGTAAGCTTGGGATTGATGCTTCGCTAATTAGCAGCGTTGGAGCCGATGTAGCGGGCGAAGAACTGCTGTCATTCGTTTCATCAATAGGTATCCCCACGGCTAACATACAAACCGACGCGAAACACGCTACCAGCGAAGTAATAGCCGAGGAAAAAGCAAACAACGAAATGTTTTACACCATCAGCTATCCTGTGGCTTGGGACTTTATAACAAGCGATAAAAATATAAAGCCAGCAGCTGCCGATGCTTTTATATTCGGGAGCTTATCGGCCAGGAATGAGGTAAGCAAAAATACCTTGTTAGGATTGTTGGAGGAATCGAATTTTAACGTTTTCGATGTTAACCTGAGGAAGCCGCATTATAAACAAGCTATCATTGAGCAGTTACTTGATAAAGCCAATTTGCTAAAGTTGAACGAAAATGAAATTGTGATTTTAGGAGAGTGGTTCACAACTCATGGTACCGAAAAAGATATCGTACTTTCGTTGATGGAACAATTTGATATTGCCGAAATTTTGATTACCAAAGGCGCTGAAGGGGGAACTTACTACGACCATACGCAAATGCTCAACTATGATGCTGAAAAGGTAAAAGTAGTAGATACGGTTGGCAGTGGAGATAGTTTCTTGGCTGCTTTTTTAAGTAGGAAATTAATGGGCGAGGAATTGGAGCGTTCTCTTCATTTTGCCTCAAAATTGGCCGGCTTTGTAACTTCGCAAAAAGGTGCCTGCCCTCAATACGATATTGATGAGGTGTGGGCTAAATCGTAATTCTAAAATCTAAACTCACAAATTAACATGAGAGCTGTAATACAACGTGTAACAGAGGCTAGCTGCAAAGTTGAAGGGGAAATTACTGGCCAAATTACTAATGGCTTTTTGGTTTTATTAGGTATTGAAGATGCCGACAACCAAGAGGATTTGGAATGGCTGGCACAAAAAATTGCTAACATGCGTGTATTTGGAGATGAAAACGGATTGATGAATAAATCACTCGCTGATATTGACGGCAATATTTTGCTCATTAGTCAGTTTACCTTATTTGCAGCAACTAAAAAAGGTAACCGACCAGGTTTTACTAGAGCAGCCCGACCAGAAAAGGCTATTCCGCTTTACGAGGAGATGAAAAAGCAACTGAGCAACCTGATAGGCAAAGAAGTGCAATGCGGAATTTTTGGAGCAGATATGAAAATTAGCTTGCTAAATGACGGACCGGTAACTATTTTAATGGATACCAAGAATAAGGAGTAAACTATTTTAAACCGCTTTGCATAAATAATTGAGCAGGAATTGTATCATACCACTTAAGACACCTTAGAACAGCCGATGACGCTTCTTCATTCAATTATCTTATCATCTCATCAGCCAATTATTTCATCATTCACTCATTTCATCATTCAAAAATGACCATTACCGAAGCACAACAAATTATAGATCGTTGGATCAATACTACTGGAATTCGTTATTTCAATGAACTCACCAACACCGCTATCTTAATGGAGGAAGTTGGCGAAGTAGCCCGCGTCATGGCCCGTCAATACGGCGAACAATCTTTCAAAAAAAGTGACGAAGAAGTAAATTTAGCAGATGAAATGGCTGATGTACTTTTTGTATTGATGTGTTTAGCCAATCAAACAGGAATCAACCTAGAAGAGGCTTTGGCGAAGAATTTGGAAAAAAAATCCATCCGCGATGCGGAAAGACATAAGAATAACGAGAAGCTGAAGTAAAAAGTATTGAAAACCAGCAAACAAAAATTTCAAAAAATAGAATAATATTCCGTTTAACAAAATATTTTATATATTTGTTCAATCTATCTGACATGAGAATAGTAACATTTGCGAGGATAAGCGAATTTATAAAAGTGCACCCAGACGCTGATATAGCATTGAGAGATTGGTATAAAAAAACTGAAAAAAGTAACTGGACTTGTTTCGCTGACATGAAAAATACCTTTGGAAGTGTCGATGGCGTTGGGAATAGTCGATTTGTATTTAACATCAGAGGGAATGAATACAGACTGATTGCTATTATAATTTTCGCTTCAAGAAAAGTTTACATCAGATTTATTGGGACACATTCGCAATACGATAAAATAAAAGATTGTTCAATTATTTGAGATATGGGAAAAGGAATTCAAACAGAAAAGCAATATTCAGCTACTTGTCAAAGAATAGAAGAGCTATTAAAAGTAGTAGGTAATGACACTCCTGAGGATGATAAAAACTTCATTGAGCTTGACTTACTATCTGATTTGGTTTATGAATATGAGCAAATCCATCACGAAGTTAAGCAACCCACACTTGCTGAAGTAATTAACTTAAGAATGTTTGAAATGGGTTTAACGCAAGAAAAACTATCAAAGCTTTTGAATATAAGCCCTTCCAGAGTTAGTGAATATTTATCTGGCAAAAGTGAACCAACATTAAAGAAAGCCAGAGAGATAAGCAAAAAGCTAAATATTGACGCTAATATTGTGTTAGGAGTTTAAAGTTCCTTTTATTTTAGCAGCCACCTCCGCTAACTCTTCCTGGCTCAGTTTTAGCTTTGGATTAGCGAAGTTCATATCGTTCATCGTATTAATTGGAATCAGGTGTACATGAGCATGTGGAACCTCCAATCCAATTACAGCAACTCCTACTCTATCGCAAGGAAATGCTTTTTTAATTCCTTCGGCAACCTTTTTGGCAAACAACATTAAGCCTTGGTATAAATCATCATCCAAATCAAAAATGTAATCCACTTCTTTTTTAGGGATTACTAAAACATGTCCATAAACCAGCGGACTAATATCCAGAAAAGCTAAATAATCTGCTGTTTCAGCAACTTTGTGCGCAGGAATATCACCCGCTACTATTTTTGAGAAAATGCTTGCCATAAAATGGTTTTTAGTTTTAAGTAATACGTTATACGTAGACCATGCAAACGTAAAACGTATTACTTATTACATATAACGTAATTATCTAGAGATTTCCAGAATTTCGAACTCAATTTTGCCAGCCGGCACTTGAATTTCCGTTTTATCACCAACAGATTTACCCAACAAACCTTGAGCAATCGGTGATTTAACAGAGATTTTTCCTGACTTTAAATCAGCTTCACTTTCTGCTACCAACTGGTAAGTCATCGTAGCACCGTTTTTAACGTTTTTTATTTTAACAATCGAAAGTGCCAAAACCTTCGACAAGTCTAATTTCGATTCATCTAACAGTCTAGAATTAGCCAAAACTGTTTCCAATTTTGCAATTTTCGCTTCATGCAATCCTTGAGCTTCCTTAGCTGCATCATACTCTGCATTTTCCGATAAATCGCCCTTATCCCTGGCCTCAGCTATCGCTTTTGCAATTGCCGCCCTACCTTCAGTCTTTAACTGATGTAATTCTTCTTTAAGTTTATCTAACCCTTCTTTAGTGTAATAGGTAATTTCTGCCATAGCGCTATTTCTTTTCTTTAATCCTATAAAAAACAAACAAGACTACACGGGTTGTTAAACCTACATAGTCTTGCGCTGTTAAAAACGAAGATATAAGCCTTAAATCAAAAAAGCAAATAAAGCGGTTAAATTTTAGTTCTATTTAGAGGTATATCACCGAAACTTGAAATCATATTTTTTGGGAAAGCAAGCGCTGTGTTTATAGCTTCTCCAATTAAAAAATGTATTTGCTCCCAGTATAGCTTTGCGAACTTTGCGTAATTCTCGCTACCCTCTGCGGTTAATCTCACTTTTAACGCAAAGTTTTTTGAAGTATTCGCAAAGTACGCCAAGAAGTCACACTTTCTATATATGAAAATTAGAAAGGCCCAATTAGTGAAATTTGGATATTTGCGGGTTAAAATCCGCTGATAGGAATTCGCCATTTCAAATTGCGAAGAGCATATCGTTTTTAGCTTCTCCAATTAACAAATATATTTGATCCCAGTATAGCTTTGCGAACCTTGCGTAATTTTCGCTACCTCTGCGGTTAATCCTATTTTAACGCAAAGTTTTGTGAAGTATTCGCAAAGTACGCTAAGAAGTCACACTTTCTATACATGAAAAATTAGAAAGGCCCAATTAGTGAAATTTGGATATTTGCGGGTTAAAAATCCGCTGATAGGACTTCGCAATTTCAAATTGCGAAGAGCGTTAATAAGTCCATCAGGAGCTGACCGTTAACTTTCGCACTTAAACACGTACTGCGCTCCTCTCTCCACTCAGGGGGAGAGATGCCGAAGGCAGAGAGGGGGCTTTATCCACCAATAGCTGTACAAGTAACTTTATGCTTTACTGGAAAGTTCAACGAGCTTGCTATGAAACACATCCTGTTAGCTTCTTCATGAAGCGAGTTTGCCCATGATATATCTTCCGGTCTGGAAATTACCACCTCAGGACGCAATAAAATCTCTGTAAATTTACCACTGCCATCGGGATTTTCGGTCATGGTGCCTTTGGCCCTGTCTTTGTATTCAATTACTACGATGCCATTTTTAGAGCACAAGTGCAAATACCATAACATGTGGCAGGAAGATACCGAAGATAACATCAAGTCTTCAGGGTTATACATGGATTTGTCGCCTAAGAAAATAGAATCAGATGAACCGTGTATTGGCTTCTTACCATCAATCTCCACCACAAAATCTCTATCGTACGAACGGTAGTCCATCGTACCTGACCCTTTATTGCCAATCCAAGATAAATTGGTTTCGTAAATATGCTGCTTTGCCATAATAGATTTGCGTATTGAGATATGAGATTCGAAACGTCGTCCTCATCTATATCAAGCCTTAAATTGTTTTGTTTATAGCAGCAATTTAGAAAATTATCCGCTTATTTCAGCCAATTTCTCTGCTAAAACCTCAGAAATTTTGCGGTACGAATCGAAAGTCCAACCGGCAATGTGCGGCGTTAAAATCACTTTCTCATTGGTTTTCAGTGCTTCATACCAACCTTGTTCGGCCAAAGTTGGAAATTTTTCCTTCTCTAGCACATCTAATCCAGCACCTAAAATTTTGCCATTGCTAAGGTTATTCAGCACCGCCTGCGTATTTACAATTTCACCACGAGCCGTGTTAATGAAGAAAATGGGCTTTTTAAAATGGAAGAAATATTCATCATCAACCATTTGCTTAGTTTCATTGGTTAACGGAATATGCAAACTCAACACATCACTTTGTTTTACAATTTCCTCCATGCTTACCTCACGGGCAAACTCATCGCTAAAGCCTGTTTTGTATTTATCGTAAGCAATTATATTAACCCCAAAACCAGCTAGCTTACGGGCAAAACTTCGCCCCATAAAACCATAGCCAATAATGCCAACCGTTTTGCCTTTCAACTCATAACCGCGGTTACCTTCTCTATCCCAAACACCATTTCTAATTTCTAGATCGGCTTTGCGAAAGTTATTCATCAACGCCAACAATAAGCCAACTGCATGCTCACCAACAGCATCCATATTGCCTTCGTTAGCGGCTAAAAGAGCAATACCTTTTTGTTTAGCAATGTCAACATCGATGTTATCCAAACCGGCTCCTGCCCTGGCCACAAACTGTAGTTTTGGAGCAACATCAAAAAGTTCCTGATCTATTCTAAATTTAGTGCGTACCGCAATGCCATCATAATCCTTCACCACGGCTAAAGTTTCGGCTCTAGTAATTAAAGGCCTATCATCAACATGATAACCCAATGCTTCAGCTTTTTCCTTAAAAATTGGATGTAGATCATCTACTATTAAAATCTTTTTGCTCATTTATCAAACTTATTTTTGATGTAATCAATAGTTTGTTCAATCCAGTCGCCTTTAAATGCATCTAAATTTACGTCAGGATTTACCCCTTTGCTTTCGTATAAAAATTCACTTTCCACGCCTTTCATATCTGTAGGATAAAAAGCAAATCGGCCGCTTGGTAACATTATCTTTTTCCCATAATTGCTGCCAAAGGTGATCATTCCCCTGGTTTGTTCACCCAAGGTAGTTACATTCTTCCTAGCTTTTAAAGCCAAAATAAACTGCTCGGCATTACTTACCGTTGCCGAATTTTGGAGAATGAAAACATGTCCTTTATACTTTTTCAAAAGATCAATGAATTTGCCCGAAGTTTTATAGCCACCACCGCCGTTGTTCCTAACATCTACGATGAGGTATTTTTCTGGTAAATGATCTACAATGCTAGCATAAAATTCGGCTGATTTTTTAATGTTATCATTGCTAGAGCTAAAGCTACTCAAGCGTAGGTAACCGATTTCGTTATCGATGGTTTTTAGTTCAAAATGTTCTTTCCCCCTAATTAATGTAGCGTAGTTTTTATTTTTTTGTTTTGATATCGGCAAACCTGTTAATACACCGTTCACCAAACGCACATTTTTAATCAAGTTGAATGGCGCAATATTATTGGCGTACCAAATTAAATCACAACCACTGTAGCTCGTTTTAAAAAGTTCCGCCAGTAAATTGCCGTTAGCTAAACTTACTAAAAGGTAATTATTGGGCGAGCTGGCGTAAATTCCCAATTCGCTCTCGCCAGAGTAGTAAATACCTTCTAATGAGTCCACATCTTTAAGTAGCAACTCTTTTTTTAAAGAATCTATGTTACCGGAAACTTTGGAAAGGACATTTCTTCGGGATGAATCTGCTGTGCTGTAAAGTGCAAGGTGATTATCGTTAACCTCAATCAACAACTTGCTGAGGAGCTTAAAAGCCAGTTTATCATCAGCACTAGCAATTTCAGCGTTCAACTTCTCATATAAAGCTGCGTACGACTTATCGTTTTTCTTCAACTTTTTGTAAGATGGTGTTTGTTGCAACGCGGTGTAAAGTTGCTTTAAATCGGCTTGATTTAGGTTTTCCTGTGCAATTCCTTTTTGTGCAAGTAGCGTTATTCCGAGTAATAAAAGAAATGCAATAGTTGTTTTTCTCATATCAACAAAGACGCTTTAATAACGGTAATCGTTGCACTACCTTGTGGCAATAAAGTTAGTTAGGGTTACAAAATCCTGTACGCTAAGCGTTTCTGCTCTTTTTTCATAAAATGGATGCTCGCCCAGCCTATCCTTAGGTACAACAGCAGAAAGCGAATTTCGTAACGTTTTTCTGCGTTGGTTAAACCCGGCTTTTACCACTCTCCAAAACAGTTTTTCGTCACAATCAAGCGTTTCAACAGCGTTTCTAGTTAATCTAATTACTCCCGAGTTTACCTTAGGTGGTGGATTAAACGTACCTGGCTTAACCGTAAACAAATATTCGATATCGTAGTAAGCCTGAATTAAAACACTTAAAATGCCATACTCTTTGGTACCGGGTTTAGAAGCACAACGTTCTGCCACTTCTTTTTGGAACATGCCCACCATTTCAACCACATTTTGCCGGTTTTCTAAAATCTTGAATAAAATTTGAGATGAAATGTTGTAAGGAAAATTACCAATCACCGCAAACTTACCCGGAAAAATATCTGTAAAATTAAGCTTCAAAAAATCTCCATTAATTAATCGATCTCCAAGCTGGGGATATTTTTCCTGTAAAAAATGGAAAGATTCGGTGTCGATATCTATCAGAAAAGTCTGTAAATCTTCGCGTTTTAGTAAAATATCAGATAAAATGCCCATCCCCGGGCCAACCTCTAACACTTGGCTGTATTTATCCGTATGAATTAAACCATCTACAATTCGTTGTGCAATGTTTTTATCCGTTAGGAAATGTTGCCCTAAATGCTTTTTCGCTTTTACTAAACTCATGTAACAAAGGTACGTTTTTATGAATTACGATTTTAGATTTACGAATTACGATTGCCTAGATAAAAGCCCATTTTGTTTATCAATAAACACTTTGTGTCCTTTGCGCCTTTGCGGTTCAACTTAATAATCGCTATTTTGCGCTAAATTTAAACATTAGCATGAGTAACAAATTGAAGATAGGCATAAGTATAGGTGACATTAACGGTATTGGCTTAGAGGTAATTTTGAAAACCCTTGCCGAAAGCAAGATTTTGGATTATTGCACACCAATTGTTTACGGCCACACTAAAGTTGCCTCTTTTCATCGCAAAGCGTTGCACCTTAGCGATTTCATGTTTAATGTAATTCCAAATGCTGAGGCAGCTGCAGCGCACAAGCCTAACATGATTAACTGTTGGGACGAGGATGTAAAAATTGAATTAGGTACAGCCAACGAAACCGGCGGTAAATACGCTTTTCTTTCGCTGCAAAAAGCTACTGACGATTTAGTGCGTGGCGCCATTGATGCTTTAGTTACAGCACCTATCAACAAAAATAATATCCAATCGGCAGATTTTAATTTCCCCGGACATACCGAATACCTACAAGAACGAAGCGGCAGTAATGACGTACTGATGTTTTTAGTGAGCGATAGCTTGAGGGTAGGCGTAGTTACGGGCCATATTCCCGTAACAGAGGTAGCGCAAAGCATTACCAAAGAGAAAATAGTGAAGAAACTTCAGCTTATTAACGAGAGCTTGAAGAAAGATTTTTGGATTGAGAAACCGAAAATTGCTGTGTTAGGTTTAAATCCGCATGCTAGCGACAACGGCTTGTTAGGCACCGAGGAAGCAGCTATTATTTCACCTGCCATTCAAGAGGCTTTTGACAAAGGCATTATTAGCTTTGGCCCGTACCCTGCTGATGGCTTTTTTGGCAACGGTACCTACAAACAATTTGATGCGGTTTTAGCGATGTACCATGATCAAGGCTTGATTCCATTTAAAACCATTGCCTTCGAAACAGGCGTAAATTATACCGCCGGACTGAAATTTGTTCGTACTTCCCCGGACCACGGCACTGGTTATGGTATTGCAGGTAAAGGTCAGGCCGACCCAACTTCGTTTATGGAAGCTTTATTTGCGGCTATCCACATTGTGAAAAACCGAAGGGAGCAAGAGGCCATGTTGCGCAATCAGTTAAGAACTGGCGGAAAAATTATTGAAACCGCTGGTGATATTAAGGATGATGCAAATTAACTTATGGTTGCCATTTCACCTATCATCCAACCCGAAGAGCTACTTCGTTTAAAGCAAAGCAATGAAGGCTTCATTTTGATTGATGCAGATGGTGGTGGAAAAGAACGTTACCTCGCCAAACACCTCGATGGCGCACATTACTTGGATTTAGAGCAAGATTTATCTGCCGTGGAAAAAGACCCGGCAAATGGCGGCAGGCATCCCCTACCACCACCTAGCGTATTTGCAAAAACAATAAGTGAACTGGGTATCAACGCCGACAGTAAGGTTGTTATTTACGATGACAAGAATGGTGCTAATGCTGCTGCCAGGTTATGGTGGATGCTAAGAGCTATAGGTTATGAAAAGGTGCAAGTGCTGAACAAAGGTTTTAAAGGGGCTGAAGAAATTGGCTTTCCAACCAATGCAGAAATTCCAACTCCAATTCCAGTAGCAATAGATCCGTTTGTTAACGAATGGAAATGGCCAACTAAAGATATTTTAGCTGTAAAAGATGCCAGCCGTACAACACATCAAACCATTGTTGATGTAAGAGCCAAAGAAAGATTTGACGGTATTGTAGAGCCGCTTGACCTTATTGCTGGCCACATTCCAAACGCCATCAACATTCCCCTTACCGATAACCTTGATGGAACTGGCGGATTTAAAGATCCAAATTTGTTAAGGGAGAAATATGAAAATGCCTTTGAAAACTTCAATAGTGAAAATATCATTGTACACTGCGGCTCTGGTGTAACTGCCTGCCATACACTTTTGGCTTTTGATTATGCAGGCTTGCCGATGCCTAATTTGTATGTAGGATCTTGGAGCGAGTGGTCGAGAAGTGGCAATGAAATGGTTTTAAAGCAGTAACGACTGGCCCACCAATGAAATGCTGGCTATGTTAGTTAAACCTTATTGTAGCGAGCATCCCGATTTAAACATCTGTCTTTATGGTTTTGCGGCATACTTACCTGCGGCACAGGTTCATCGGGATAAAGCGTAAAGAAGGGCTGGTTAAGCCAAGAGTGATGCTTTTGTTTTTCAATTCATTTAAAAGTTCAGTATCTTAAACTAACCGTATGGCAGTACTACCGAACAACGATACAAATGGGCATCGGCACAATGTTTACACCGAAACCATGTGGCAGCAAAAAAGCACTTTTCATTTTTCGAAAAATATTTCACAATCAAAAAATATTTCATACCTTTGCAGGCTAAAATTTAGTTACAATTGAAGGTATAAAAGCGTTATGAGAGCGTTGAAACAATTTTCTATCCCCTTTACAGGCTTAAAATTGGGAAAGCACTCTTTCGATTTTGAAATCGATAAAAGCTTTTTTGATGAATTTGAACATTCATTAGTGAAAGATGGAACGCTTAAAGCCAAAGTTGAACTGGATAAACAGGAAACAATGTTAATTTTGACGTTCCATGTTAGCGGAACAATTAAATTAAACTGCGACAAATGTTTATCTGACTTTGACCAGCCAATTGAATTGAACGAAAGACAAATTGTGAAGTTTGCAGAAGAGGCAGAAGGTGAGGAAGAGGATTTAGAGATTATAATTTTGCCTAGAAAAGAAACTGCTATTGATGTTTCTGAATTGATTTACGAATTCATTACCGTAGCAGTACCTTTCATTAACAAATGCGAACAAGCCGGGCAAAACTGTGACGAGCAAATGCTTGCCACTTTAGACAAGCTAGCGGCAGGCAATACTAACGAAGCACAAGAAGAACAAAGTAGCGACCCACGCTGGGAAGCGTTAAAAAAATTAAAATAGTAATTAAACAACTGAGAAATGGCACATCCAAAGCGCAAAACTTCTAAACAAAGAAGAGACAAAAGAAGAACTCACTACAAAGCTGTAGCTCCTTCATTGACTACTTGCCAAACTACTGGTGCAGTACACGTACCTCACCAAGCTTATAACGTTGATGGTAACCTTTACTACAACGGTAAACTAGTTATAGAAAACACTTCGATAGGTTAATTTTCTGAAAAATTTTTGTGTTTTCCGTTGGTTTAAGGTTAACTTAGCCTAATGGAATTAAAAGCTAATAAAGGCTTTATCACAAAAGATTTTTTACTATGAAAATAGGTCTCGATATTATGGGTGGAGACTATGCTCCCAAAGCAATTGTTTTGGGAGCAATAGCAGCCCATCAATCCCTTGCTCCCAATGAACATTTAGTTCTTATTGGCGATACGGAGCAGATTAAACCGCTATTATCCGAACAAGGTTTCAACCCAGATCACTTCGAGTTTGTTCATACCGAAGAGGTGATTGGCATGGGTGAACACGCCACCAAGGCAATCCTACAAAAACCCAATTCAAGCATTTCTGTTGGCTTCCAACTTTTAAAGGAAGGCAAAATTGATTCATTCGCTAGCGCAGGAAATTCCGGAGCTATGCTGGTTGGCGCTGTTTTCAGTGTTAAACCAATAGCAGGCATTTCTAGGCCATGCTTATGTACCATTGTGCCCAAACTAAAAGGTGGCGCTGGACTTTTATTGGATGTTGGTGCTAATGCAGACTGCAAGCCCGATAACCTTTTAGAGTTTGGTGTATTAGGCAGTTTGTACGCTGAGCATATTATGCAAATTGATAGCCCAAAAGTGGCTTTAATGAATATTGGTGAAGAAGATGAAAAGGGCAACATGCTCACCTTGGCAAGCCATCGTTTGATGAAGGAAAAAGCATCTTTCAACTTTGTGGGCAATGTAGAAGGTAGAGATTTGTTCAACGATAAAGCAGATGTAATTGTTTGCGATGGTTTTACTGGAAATATCATGCTTAAGTTAGCGGAGTCTTTCTATGTGTTGACCATCAAAAAGGGATTGAAGGACGAATTTTTTGACCGTTTCAATTATGAAAATTATGGTGGCAGCCCGGTATTGGGTGTTAATGCACCAGTGTTAATTGGACACGGAATATCGAGCCCTGAAGCTGTGAAGAACATGATCTTCCAATCGAGGGATATGATAAATACTGGATTGGTAGGCAAAATACAAGCCGCATTCCGATAATTTAATACACAACAAAATGAGTAAAATTCACGCTGCTATTACCGCAGTTAATGGTTATGTTCCTGACTATGTGTTAACCAATAAGGAACTGGAAACAATCGTTGAAACTAACGACGAATGGATTACCACCAGAACCGGTATTAAAGAGCGAAGAATATTAAAAGGCGAAGGTTTAGGCACTTCGGATATGGCTGTGCCTGCCGTAAATGGCCTTTTAGAAAAAAGAGGAATTGATGCGAAAGAGATTGATTTAATTATTTTTTGCACTACTACCCCAGATTTCACTTTCCCTGCTACAGCAAACGTACTTGCCGATAAAATTGGGGCCGTAAATGCTTGGGGCTACGATCTACAAGCTGCTTGTTCGGGTTTTATTTTTGGTTTAACCACCGGAGCACAATTCATCGAATCAGGAAAACATAAAAAAGTTTTGGTTGTTGGTGGCGATAAAATGTCGTCAATTATCAACTATGAAGACCGTGCTACTTGTATCATTTTTGGTGATGGTTGTGGTTGTGCTTTGTTAGAACCAAACGAAGAAGGATTTGGCCTACAAGATTCGATTTTGAGAAGTGACGGTGCCGGCGGAAAATATTTAGGCATGAAAGCGGGTGGCTCTGTTAAACCTGCTAGCCACGAAACTATCGATGCAAAAGAGCATTTCGCTTATCAGGAAGGCCAAACGGTATTCAAATTTGCCGTAACCAATATGGCTGATGTAGCAGCTGAAATTATGGAAAGAAACCAGTTATCATCTGATGATGTGGCATGGTTAGTACCTCACCAAGCTAACAAACGTATTATTGACGCAACTGCATCAAGAATGGGTGTTGATAGTGATAAAGTAATGGTAAATATTGAACGCTACGGCAACACTACAAACGGCACTATTCCGCTTTGCTTATGGGAGTGGGAAAAACAGCTTAAAAAAGGTGATAACATTATTATCGCAGCATTTGGAGGCGGTTTTACATGGGGTTCAATTTATTTAAAGTGGGCTTATAACAGTTAGTTTTTCGTTAGTGGGCTGTTGGTTGCGTAGTATACCTGTTTAAAAGCGTGGTTCAAAAACTAAAAAACCAAACACCTAAAAAACTAAAAAACAAAATGTAACTTTGCGAACTCAAACAAGACATAACAATTATTTAACATAACAAAAAGAGAATGGATATTAAACAAATTCAGGAACTTATAAAATTTGTTTCTAGATCGGGAGTTAACGAAGTTTCTTTGGAACAAGAAAACTTCAAAATTACCATCAAAACTAACCAAAATCCAGTTTATGTAAATGCAGCAGTACCAGCGGCAGCGCCAGTTATGGCTGCTCCAGCGGCTCCAGTTGCAGCACCAACCCCTGCTACAGCACCTGCAGCAGCGGCAGCAACTCCTGCTACAGAAGACACATCTAAATACATCACGATAAAATCTCCAATGATTGGTACTTTCTATCGTTCTGCTAGTCCTGAAAAACCTTCGTTTGTTAACGTTGGTGATGAAATTGGCACTGGCAAAGTGGTTTGTATCATTGAAGCAATGAAGTTATTCAACGAAATCGAAAGTGAAGTTTCGGGCCGTATTGTTAAAATCTTGGTTGACAATGCGTCGCCAGTGGAGTACGACCAACCTTTATTTTTAGTTGAACCTATTTAATTAGCAAATTAATCAATTAGCTAATAAGCTAATTAAGGAGAAATTATGTTTAAAAAAATATTAATTGCCAACAGGGGCGAAATCGCTTTGCGTATTATCCGTACCTGTAAGGAAATGGGTATTAAAACGGTGGCCGTTTACTCTACAGCTGATAGAGAGAGCTTACATGTTCGCTTTGCTGATGAAGCGGTTTGTATTGGACCTCCACCAAGCAAAGATTCTTACCTAAGCATTCCGAATATCATTTCGGCTGCTGAATTAACCAATGCGGATGCGATCCATCCTGGCTACGGTTTCTTATCAGAAAACGCAAAATTTTCATCAGTTTGCCGTGATTACGGAATTAAATTCATTGGTGCTACACCTGAACAAATTAACGCCATGGGCGATAAATCTTCAGCGAAAGATACCATGAAACAAGCTGGTGTACCTACAATTCCAGGTTCAGATGGTTTGTTGGAAAGCTTCAGTCAAGGTATCAAATTGGCCAACGAAATGGGCTATCCGGTAATCATCAAAGCTACTGCTGGTGGCGGTGGCCGTGGTATGCGTGTAATTTGGAAAGATGAGGAATTCGAAAATGCTTGGGACAGTGCTCGTCAAGAGTCGGGTGCGGCTTTCGGTAACGATGGCCTTTATCTTGAGAAATACATCGAAGATCCTCGTCACATTGAAATCCAAATCATTGGCGACCAATATGGCAAAGCATGTCACTTATCAGAAAGAGATTGCTCTATCCAACGTCGTCACCAAAAATTAGTTGAAGAGGCTCCATCTCCTTTCATGACTGATGAGTTACGTCAGAAAATGGGTGAAGCTGCCATTAAAGGTGCTTTAGCAGTAAATTATGAAGGTGCTGGAACCATTGAATTTTTGGTAGATAAACACCGTAACTTCTACTTTATGGAAATGAATACTCGTATCCAAGTAGAGCATCCAGTTACTGAAGAGGTAATTAACTTCGACTTGATTAAAGAACAAATTAAAGTTGCTGCAGGAATCCCGATTTCTGGCAAAAACTATATGCCTGATATGCATGCGATTGAATGTCGTATCAACGCGGAAGATCCTTTCAATAATTTCCGTCCTTCGCCAGGCAAAATTACCAATTTCCACTCACCGGGCGGTCATGGTGTACGTGTAGACACTCACGTTTACGCAGGTTACCAAATCCCTCCTAACTACGATTCGATGATTGCAAAGTTGATTTGCGTGGCCCAAACCCGCGAAGAAGCCATTTGTACCATGGAACGTGCCTTAAGTGAGTTTGTGATTGAAGGTATTAAAACTACCATTCCTTTCCACTTGAAGTTAATGAAAGACCCTAACTTTAGAGCCGGTAATTTCACCACTAAGTTTATGGAAACTTTCGATTTTGCGGAATAAAAAATATCAAAATTTAGAAGATGCCTCGACAATTTGTTGGGGCATTTTTGTTTGCCCCCTCTCTGCCCTTTGGGCATCTCTCCCCGAAAGGGAGAGAAAAGCAGAATGTCTAAAAAAGTTAGTAGACTGCCGATAAAAGTGACGCCATCAAACTTTTCACTTTCAGTTTTCAACTTTCAACACTACCTTTACGCAAAATATGCAGGGATTAGTAATTAAATCGACCGGGAGCTGGTATCAAGTGTTTGCCGAAGATGGCAATACCTACTCCTGCCGAATTAAGGGCAAGTTTAGGATTAAAGGTATACAAACGACCAACCCTATTGCCGTGGGCGACAATGTTGATTTTGAACTGGAACCAAATGCCGACACAGGAGTAATCAACCATCTGCACAATCGGAAAAATTACATTATCCGTAAATCCATTAACCTCAGTAAGCAGTCGCAAATTATTGCCGCTAATTTAGATCAGGCTTTTCTCATTGTTACCTTGGCATCTCCGCGTACTTCATTAGGTTTTATAGATAGATTTTTAGTGGTTGCGGAAGCCTACGACATTCCTACTTCGCTTATTTTTAACAAATTGGATTTGTACAGCGATGAAGGCTTGGAAATACTGGCTGATTACAAGGCGATATACGAAAATATAGGCTATCCATGTTACGAAGTATCGGCATTGGAGGGCACAAATATTGAACAAATTGAGGCTTTGCTAAAGGATAAAGTGACGTTATTTTCTGGACACTCCGGTGTAGGAAAATCCAGCCTAATTAATGCCATTTTACCTGACTTTGATTTAAAAACAGGTGAAGTAAGCGAGTGGAGCGACAAAGGCCAGCATACTACTACTTTTGCAGAAATGCACCAGTTGCCCTTTGGAGGTTACTTAGTTGATACGCCTGGCATCAGAGAGTTGGGCATTGTAGACATCGAAAAAGAAGAGCTGAGCCACTTTTTTGTAGAGATGCGAGAAAGGCTTAACCAATGTAGGTTTAACAATTGCAGGCACATTAACGAACCCGGTTGCGCCATAATTAAAGCGGTAGAAGAAGGCGAAATTGAACCTACCCGTTACGATAGTTATCAGAGTATTTACTTTGGTAACGATACGAGAGCTTAAGCAGGAGTCAGGTATCAGTGGTCAGGAGTCAGTTTTCAGTAAACAGTTAAACAATTAAGCAAATCCACAATTAACCAAAAACTACAGTTTAATCTCAAATAAATTCAGCGTAATACCTTCATAATGTTTCGGCAAGCCACTATTAGGCTCAACTATTTTTTGTCCTACGTGTGTAAAACCACAGCTAGTGTAATAATGCAGTAACTTCTCATTATCAGCCCAGGTATCCATACGGATATAGTCTATCGGTGCGGCTTTAGCATACTCCCTAGCCCAGTTGATAATTACTTTCACAAAACTTTGTCCACGGAAATCCGGATGAGTTACGATACGATGGATATAAACTGCATCAACACTGTCACTATCCGCCCATATTTGAGGGTCACTGTAGGTAATAGCAAAAATTGCGGCAACTTGCCCGTCTACCAATATTTTGTACTGTCGGTATTCTTTAATTTCCTGTATTACTAAATCCTTACTAAAGCCTTTCCATTGCTGCGGCGAAACTTTTTTTTGGTGTGCAACAGCTAAATCATAAAATTTGAAAATCGTATTGATATCATTTGCTTCGCTGTTGACCACCAAGATGCTTTTTTCCATGCCGCTAAGTTAATAAAGATTTTTTGGAGCGATACTGTAGCACACTGATTTAGGGCTAGTCCTTCTTTACGCTATATTTCAAACTTCGCTGCGCTTGTTTGAAGATACCGCTACAATAAGGGCTATTTAACCTTTTGCTGTGCTATAAACCCGCAGTTGAGGTACTGCTTCTGTTAATGTTCATACCGTCTTTCCAGACTTCGTAAGTTTGTGAAATTTACGCTGTTTTATATAGATTCCTCCTAACGTCGGAATGACAAAGCTAGACTGTAATGTAAACTTTAGGGAGAAACTCCCGATTGTAGAACTGCCTTAAATATGCTATTCCAGATTTGAAATCTGGAATCCATTTCCGAGGATTTGCAATCCTATAAAAAGCTCAAACGCATATTCCCGCTTTACCCATTAACGACCCGATTTAAAATCCGTTGATAGTGCTTCGAGATTGCAAATCTCGAAGAGCAACAGTCGAATGACAAAACGCACCAGACTTTGTAAGTTTCAAAAACTTATTAAGCCTAACATTCGGTGAAATTTAAGCTGCTCGAAATAGATTCCTCCCAGCGGCGGAATGACAAAGCTAGACGGTAACGTGGACTTTAGGGTAAAACTCCCGATTGTAGAACTGCCTTAAATATGCTATTCCAGATTTGAAATCTGGAATCCATTTCCGAGGATTTGCAATCCTATAAAAAGCTCAAACTCGTATTCCCGCTTTACCCATTAACGACCGGATTTAAAATCCGTTGATAGTGCTTCGAGATTGCAAATCTCGAAGAGCAACAGTCGAATGACAAAACGTAACAGACTTCGCAAGTTTCCAAAACTTATTAAGCCTAACATTTTGTGAAATTTACGCCGCTCAAAATAGATTCCTCCTAGCGTCGGAATGACAAAACGTCCCCAGGCTTTGTAAGTTTCAAAAACTTACGAAGGCTAACATTTGATGAAATTTACGCTGCTCGAAATAGATTCCTCCTAGCGGCGGAATGACAAAATGCACCAGACTTTGTAAGTTTCAAAAACGTACGAAGGCTAACATTTGGTGAAATTTACGCTGCTCGAGTTAGATTCCTCCTAGCGTCGGAATGACAAAAACGCACTAGGCTTTGTGAATTAAACCTGATGGCAGCGAAAATCCTTTTTGTTTTATTGCACTCACCCTGAACGTTAGTGAAGGTTTTGAAATTTAAGCTGTTCTGAAATAGATACTTCCTAACGTAGGAATGGCAAAAGCTAAAAACAAAAAGATTGCAGCGTACAGCAGGACTACAGCTTCCGAAATGCAGTAGCTTTCATTTCCAAAATCGAATAAGAAATCTCTACGCAATTAAAGGAAATGCTGAACCCGGCCAAAAAATACTAAGCGCTTGCCCGACTATTTTTGTCGGAAATAAATTTGTATTGGTACGCCGGAAAAATCAAAGTTTTCACGCAGTTTATTTTCCAAGAAACGCTTGTAAGGTTCCTTAATGTACTGCGGCAAATTACAGAAGAATGCGAACATTGGTGCCACTCCATTAATTTGTGTAATGTACTTAATTTTAATGAACTTACCTTTAGTTGCCGGCGGCGGATAAGCCTCAATAATTGGCAACATTACATCATTTAGTTTTGATGTAGGTACTTTTTTAGCTCTATTTTGGTGCACTTCCAAGGCTGTTTCAATTGCCTTAAAAATACGTTGTTTGTTGAGCACGGAGATAAACAATACGGGAACATCGGTAAATGGCTGCAACTTTTGCTTAATTTGCTCTTCAAAAGCCTTCATGGTCTTGTCGTTTTTATCAATCAAATCCCATTTATTCACCAACACTACAATTCCCTTTTTATTTTTTTCGGCCAAGTGGAAGATATTAATATCCTGAGCTTCCAAACCTTCCTGGGCATCCAACATCAACATCACTACATCGGCTTCTTCTAGCGCCTTAATGGTACGCATTACCGAATAAAATTCGATGTTTTCCTTTACCTTGGTTTTTTTACGTAAACCTGCGGTATCTATAAACATAAACTCATGCCCATACTGGTTGTAGTGGATGTGTATAGAATCACGCGTAGTACCGGCAATTGGCGTTACAATGTTTCTATCTTTACCCATTAAGGCATTAATTAACGACGATTTACCTACGTTTGGCCTACCAATTACGGTAATTTTAGGCAAGGTACTTTCTTCTTCCTCTACGTCTTCAAAATTAGTAATCACGTGGTCAAGCAAATCACCTGTTCCAGAGCCTGTCATAGAGGAAATGGTATAAATTTCGCCCAAGCCAAAGCTATAAAACACCGCCGATTCTAACTCTAAATTTGTATTATCAACTTTGTTAACTACCACATAAACTGGCTTTTTACTTTTACGTAATAGGTTGGCAATTTCATCATCCAAATCGGTAATTCCGGTAGTAACGTCAACCATGAAAATAATTACGGTGGCCTCCTCAATGGCAATTACTACTTGCTCGCGAATTGCTGTTTCAAATAAATCTTCGGAGTTGGCCACGTAGCCGCCGGTATCAATTACGGTAAATTCCTTGTTGGTCCACTCGGCTTTGCCATAGTGCCTATCGCGGGTAACGCCACTAAAATCGTCAACTATGGCCTTACGGCTTTCGGTTAAGCGGTTAAAAAGGGTTGATTTGCCTACGTTCGGTCGGCCTACTATAGCAATAATATTACTCATTATGTTTACAATTTTTTGAATTACGATGTTAGATTTACGAAGATGTTTCCGTAAACCAAATCGTTAATAGTTACAAACTAGGTGTTTGAACTTGCAAAGGTACAGTTATTTTTCGAGTTATGGGTAAGGCAAGTATTTAAGCTACAAGATAAAGCGATTACAGTAGCATATTTGCGGCTAGCGTTCGTACCCGAAGCTGCGGAGGTAATTGTCTTTACTGCGCCAATTAGCGATTACTTTTACATGCGTTTCCAGGAACACCTTGCCATCAATAAATTTTTCGATGTCTTTACGTGCTTCCATGCCTATTTTTTTGATGCCAGCACCACCTTTTCCGATGATGATATTTTTTTGCGATTCGCGTTCTACAATAATTTCGGCACTGATGTGGGAAATGTTATCCTCTTCCTTAAAGGCGGTAATGATGACCTCTGTGCTGTATGGAATTTCTTTTTGATAGTTGTTAAAGATTTTTTCGCGGATAATTTCTGAAGCAAAGAAACGAAGGTTACGATCGGTCAAATCTTCTTTATCGTAATACGCTGGATGCTCGGGAATATAATCTAGCACTAACGGCAATAGCCCTTCCAAGTTATAGCCATGCAACGCAGATATCGCAAATATTTGAACTGGATTAAGCTTTTCTTGCCAATATTTGGTTTTTTCCATTACTTGCTCCTGCGTAGAATTGTCCACTTTGTTGATGAGTACTACCAGGGGTATGTTGGTGTTGGTTATTTTTTCCAGTACGTCCTCTTCATCGTGGCGCTCGTTGATATCGGTAACAAAAAGAATCAAATCAGCATCCTGCAAAGCACCGCCAACGGCAGTCATCATAGAGTCCTGCAAATTATACTTTGGTTTGATGATTCCCGGCGTATCAGAAAACACAATCTGAAAATCTTCCTCGTTTACAATACCCAATATACGGTGGCGGGTAGTTTGCGCTTTAGGGGTAATAATGGATAGCTTCTCTCCTACCAATGCATTCATCAAGGTAGATTTTCCTACGTTTGGCTTTCCAATAATACTAACGAAACCTGCTTTATGTGCCATAATATGTGGTATTGAATCTAAATAATTTGCAATAATACGGAAAATTGAGGGTTATTTACGTTTGAACCATTTTTATGGCGATAGCTCAGTTGTTTAAAACAATAAGTTTTGAAAATTAGCCGCTCTAAAAAAGGATGATTGAATAAAATTGATTTTATTTTTCAAAGTATAAACTTACTGGCTGCAGCAGTAAATTGCAGCTAAACAACTATCCAACAACGGATTAATTAGCGTTAAAATTATTAACCTATGAGCCGATATGGGAAGTATCGCAAACATTTTAGAAAATTTTGAAAAAATATTTGCGGTAAATGAAAATGAATTATATCTTTGCATTCCAATTCGGAAGCAAGCTGTGTAGGATTAGGCAGCAAAAATTGAATTGTTTATAGTGCGGGGTGGAGCAGTTGGTAGCTCGTCGGGCTCATAACCCGAAGGTCGCACGTTCGAGTCGTGTCCCCGCTACCAAGTAAATTGACGGTAGTAGATTTACGAATTTAGATTTGAAAATAATCGTAATTCTAAATCTTAAGTCCGAAATTGAAAATGGCCCGTTCGTCTAGGGGTTAGGACGCCAGATTTTCATTCTGGAAACAGGGGTTCGATTCCCCTACGGGCTACGAAAACATCAATCACTAAACAGGTTGATGTTTTTTTATGTAGATGAGCTATACTTTTTCATCTACATATTGAAATTTTGGTCCATTCGTCTAGGGGTGAGGACGCCAGATTTTCATTCTGGAAACAGGGGTTCGATTCCCCTATGGACTACCAAAAACAAAAACCAACAATTCTTAACGAGCTGTTGGTTTTTTCTTTTTACACCCACCGCCTTTTCACACTAGCCAAAACCCAATTTTATTTTTTTTAAATTTTCTAAAACCTTTTTAATATACGCTTGTTAGCTATACATAAATCATTAAATAGTTTGTTTGGTTAAGCCCACGGATGGATGTCAGTGGGCTATTTTCTTTTTAACGCTTTTTCATAACAGTTACCTCTAGCCATAAAACATTTAATCCAAAAGCCAAACAATTAGACAAGCCAAATCGTTATTAGCCAGATTTATTTGAAATTTTTACGCAATTGGCAACAGCATCAACTCCCAAATCTCGCTCTATTTTCAACCTGTCCAAGCTGTTATTGGTGTTTGGATTATCTTTGTTGCTGATTACCCAAGGCTACTTCGGCTACCAGCTACATCAATTATCGGAACGACAAGAACAATTGAAGCACGATTATTCGGAAATGAACAACATTATGCTTGGGCTTTTCTCGGTAGATCAATGGCAGGACAAAATCGAACTGATCATTAAAAAGCAAGTAAAGCAGCTTGATCTTAGTCCGCAGCAAAAAAAAGAATTGCAAAAGGAAATTGAAGCGGTAATTGTGGCACTTATAGACAAGGCTGAGGCAATGGTAACGCAGCCTAAGAAAAAATCGCTAAGAGGAAAATTAGTAAAATTTGCCGTTAAAAATTTTGTTAACGTTGATACCATTAAAAAGAAAGTACCCGGAATTGCCAGAACCATTTTGAAAAAAGTGGACAACCCTAGTACTAAACGAAAGCTGGGCGCAATGGCACTTGAAAAATTGGATGAGGTTGATGAAATTGCTTCTATCGATAGTACATTAACGGAAAACGCTCAAAAAGTAAATCAAATTTTCAAGCGTCACAACGTAAACACACCTGAGCAATTTAATAGCAAAGTTGATAAGGAGTTGCTTCAAATTAAAAAAACAACTTACACCTATTGTATTGCCATGCTTGCAGGTATTGTTGTATTTCTATTAGCTTGGTGGTTTTGCAGAGCCAAGAAGCATTTGCATGCGGCTTTATTTATCCTATCCCTAATTTTTGCTTTCATTTTGCTAGCGGTAGGTTTAACCGCCTCGATGATTGAAGTGGATGCCCGATTAAGCGCTATTAAATTTGTGCTGCTTGGCCAGGACATTGTATTTACAGACCAAGTACTGTTTTTCCAAAGCAAAAGCATTTTAGATGTGGTGATGATTTTGATCAGCGGCAGCGCCATAGATTCAATTTTAGTAGGTGTGCTGATTTTAATTTTCAGCATTCTATTTCCCGTAATGAAACTAAGCTCAACCGGGATTCATTTACTAGGCAGAAAAAAATTAGCAGAAAACAAGATAATCAAATACTTCGCTTTCCAATCTGGCAAGTGGAGCATGGCCGATGTGATTGTGATTGCCATACTAATGGCTTACATTGGGCTAAATGGCTTGCTAGAAACCCAACTTGCCAATCTGGATATCCCGGTGGATTCACTTACGCTTATTTCAACACATAACACCGCCTTACAACCTGGCTACATCATATTTATTGCTTTTGTACTTTTCGGATTGATTCTTTCGACCATCCTTAAGTTCATTAGCCCACATGATTCCCACGAATAACAGTTTAATTACATCACCCGCTAAAGCCCTAACACTTGACAACCGTTCAGCAACATCAAAAACAAAAGAAACACCTGATCCTACAAATTATTTTAATTGTGGGCTTAAGTGCTTTGTTAGCATTGGAAAGTTATTTCGGTTATCAGCTTTATGAACAATCCAAGCAGCAGGAGCAGCTAAAAGAAGATTATGCCATGATGAACAACATCACATTTGGCGTGTTTTCTGTGGATTTGTGGCGAGATAAAATAGCGACCATCGTAACCCAAAAAATTAAAGGCTACAAGGTAAGCAAGAAACAAAAACAAGAAATGCGTGAAGAAGTGGAACAGCAGCTACACGCTATGATTAACGAGGTGGTGAACGAGTTCGAGAAACCTCAAAAAGGATTGGGCAACAAGCTAAAAAAGTTTGCTTTTAAACAATTTGTAGACCCAAAGGAGCTGCATGAACAAGTCCCTTCTTTTGCGGCAACTATTATGCAACGCATTAACAGTCCACGTACTATTAAAAAACTTAAGGGCATTGCTACTACCGAGTTTAAGGAGCTTGCCGACCAAACTTATGACAGTACGATTAATGCTAAGATTAAAATGACCAGCCATCAGTTTAAAAAGTATTACGTAAGCAGTACGCCGGCATTTAACAAAAACCTCGAAACCAGATTTGAAAATATCCGTAAGGTTACCTACAACTATGCTTACGCTATGCTAGGATGTGTTGCAGCGGCATTATGTTTATGGCTTCCACTACGTAAAAAAGTATATCTTCATACGCCGCTGTTCATCATGTCGCTACTGTTTGCCTTAGCGCTTTTAATTGTGGGTGTAACAGTTTCTATTATTGAAGTTGATGCCCGACTTAATTCTCTGGAATTTATGCTAATGGGCGAAAAAGTCGCGTTCCAAAACCAAGTGTTATTTTTCCAAAGTAAAAGTATTTTAGGCATAGCCGAAGTTTTAATGCAGCAACCTAAACCCGATGCAGTGACTGTTGGCGTACTGATTATCCTATTTGTGATTATACTTCCCATTTTAAGATTTGCCGCTGGAGGAATTCACTTACTGTGCAAACCGCCAATTGCGGAGAACAAAGTAACCCGATATTTAGCATTTGAGGCTGGAAAATGGGACATGGCAGATGTAATGGTTGTAGGTATTTTGATGACTTACATTGGTTTAAACGGCATTTTGAAAAGTCAGCTTACCGATTTAAATATCAAGAGCGAAATGCTCAACACCTCCACCATCAACTACACCGCACTGCAGCCGGGATACATCATATTTGTGGGCTATGTAGCGTTTGCAATTATACTTTCTATACTGCTAAAAAGAATTTATTGCTATAGACATCCAGAGGAGTTTAAACAGGAGGATTTATCTACCAAAGCGCCAGAAAATGCGTAACTTGCAGGCATAGCCTTTTCTCCAAGGGCAGCCAATGATGTTGGCATAGTTATATTGCTGATATGCCATAACATTGGCATTCTAAAAAAATGGAACATGAAACATCAACACAAGCAAATACAAGCAGATACCGATTGTTGTAACACATCGCACCGTAATCCTACCAATGTAAAGCATAACGAACACCCTCACAACCACGAAGACGACGACGGACACAATCACGATCATGATGCCTCCGACAAGAGCAAGCTTCAACTATTTTTACCTGCAATAGTTTCTTTCTCGCTATTGGTTGTAGGGCTTGTGTTGGATCACCTCATCCACCCTACTTGGTTTCAAGGCTGGGTTCGTTTGGCATTGTATCTCGCAGCTTATCTTCCAGTAGGTATTCCAGTACTTAAAGATGCCTTGTATAGTATCAGCAAGGGAGATATTTTTTCGGAGTTTTTTTTGATGGGCATTGCTACACTTGGCGCCTTTGCCATTAAAGAATATCCAGAAGGTGTTGCCGTAATGCTATTTTATGCCGTGGGCGAAGTTTTTCAAACCTTAGCTGTAACTAAAGCAAAAGGAAACATCAAAGCTTTGCTTGACCAGCGACCGGATGAAGTGACGGTATTGGTAAATGGGATGCCGCAGTTGGCAAAAGCGAAAACGGTAGCCGTGGGCAGCATTATTCAATTAAAACCTGGCGAAAAACTAGCTTTAGATGGCGAATTAATTTCGGAAAGTGCAGCCTTTAACACCGCTGCCCTCACTGGCGAAAGCAAACCAGACACCAAGAAAAAAGGGAACTTGGTTTTGGCAGGAATGATTAACCTTAACACGCCTAGTCAACTCAAAGTAACTGCCGCTTATGAAGATAGTAAGCTGAGCAAAATATTGGAACTGGTTCAAAATGCAACCACACAAAAATCTACCACAGAACTTTTTATTAGAAGGTTTGCCAAAGTGTACACTCCAATTGTGGTTTTTCTGGCTCTTAGTATATGTTTGCTTCCTTATTTTTTTGTGGCCAACTACGTTTTTGTAGACTGGCTTTATAAGGCGTTGATTTTCTTAGTGATTTCCTGTCCGTGTGCTTTGGTAATTTCCATCCCCTTGGGTTATTTTGGCGGAATTGGAGCAGCAAGTAGAAATGGCATCTTGTTCAAAGGCGGCAATTTCATCGATATTTTAGCCAATATCAAGCAAGTAGTGATGGATAAAACCGGTACCCTAACCGCTGGCGTGTTCAAAGTGCAACAGGCTACCATTTTAGATGGTTTTGACAGAACTGAATTATTGAAATGGGTGAACGCCTTAGAAAGCAATAGCACCCATCCAGTAGCTACCGCAATTAGGAATTTTGTTGGCGAGGTTGACCATAGCGTAACTTTACATGAGGTGGAAGAAATAGCCGGACATGGGCTAAAAGCTAGCATAAATGGCAAGCCTTTTTTGGTCGGGAATTTTAGGTTGATGGACAAATTTAATATCAGTTATAACAAAGCGTTGAGCGATGTAATTTATACCGTTATCGCCATTGCTTATGATGGAAAATTTGCTGGCTATTTAACCATTGCCGATAACATTAAGCCTGATGCACCAAGGGCGATTAAACTGCTTCAACAATTGGGTATTAACGTTACCATGCTTAGTGGAGATAAAACTAGCGTGGTAAACGACGTAGCAAAGCAGTTAGGCATTAAGCAGGCTTTTGGTGATTTACTGCCTGAAGATAAGGTAGAGAAGGTGAAGGAACTAAAAAATCGTGGACTGGGAGTTGCCTTTGTTGGCGATGGGGTAAATGATGCACCGGTAGTTGCTTTAAGCGATGTGGGTATTGCAATGGGTGGCTTAGGCAGCGATGCTACGGTGGAAGCTGCAGATGTGGTTGTACAGGATGATATGCCTAGCAGAATCCCTGTTGCGATACAAATCAGCAAGCAGACAAAAAGAATTGTTTGGCAAAATATTGCTTTGGCATTTGGGGTGAAAGCCATTGTGCTTATTTTAGGCGCTGGAGGTTTAGCCACCATGTGGGAAGCTGTTTTTGCAGATGTTGGCGTAGCACTAGCAGCCATTTTAAATGCTGTTAGGATACAGCGAATGGAATTTTAAACTAGCAGAACAGCAATCTTCCACACTTTTGAAGCAAAAAAAATCCCGTCAGTTGCCTAACGGGATTTCCATTTCTTTTACGATGTTTATTTCGTTTTCAAAGTGCCATCTTCGTTTTTATTAACTACTGGGCGTTTTGGCACATTAGCCAATTCCCAAGCAGTAAAATAAACCAACTGCGCACGTTTAGCCAACATTGGGAAATCAATTTTGCTAACCTCGTCTCCTGGTTGGTGATAATCTTTATGTACTCCGTTAAAATAGAAGATTACCGGAATGCCATGTTTTGCGAAATTGTAGTGGTCAGAACGATAGTAAAAACGGTTAGGGTCAGTACGATTGTTGTACTTCTCATCTAAAACAATATTTACATAATCAGCGTTCGCTTTTTTACCAAGTTTATCCAAATCATCACTTAGCATATTTGATCCAATGATGTAAACAAAATTGTTATCGCCTGGGCGGCTATCATCACCACGACCAATCATATCAATATTTAAGTTAGTTATGGTATTTGCCAAAGGAAATACAGGATGTTCTGAATACCACTCAGAACCCCAAAGACCTTTCTCCTCACCACAAACTGTCATGAACAAAATACTACGTTTTGGTCCGTTACCAGCTTTTTTAGCTTTTGAAAAAGCTTCTGCCAACATTAAAACACCAGTAGTTCCAGAGCCATCATCATCAGCGCCATTGTTTACTTTGTCTGTTGCGTTAGCATCTTCATTTAAACCAATGTGATCGTAGTGACCAGTTACTACTAAAACTTCATCCTTCAATTTAGGATCCGAACCTTCTAAAAATCCTAAAACGTTATCTGCTTTGATATCTTCTTCTACCAATTTACCTGAAAAAGAAACAGGCACATTAAGTACCGTAGTAGCAGGCTTTAAAGTTTCTGCAATTTTTTTCCTTACCTCTGCCAAGTTGGTATTTGCAGCAGCCAATAATTGATTTGCTACTGCTGTACCTACAGTTACCACAGGCAAAGTGTTGGTGTTAGCTTTAGCATCGGTACGTTTTAAATCAGCGCTACCTGCAGTAAGAAATCCCTTAGTAACATCATTTAGGTTATCAACTCTTTCGTTAATTACTAAAACCCCTGCTGCTTTATTATCAATTAGGTATTTAATTTTAGCTTGTTGGCTACCTGCGCTGCTTTGTGTTCTGCGGTTAGTGCCAGCTTCTGGCGCTTTAGCCGTAGGATCACCCGTTGCAAAAATTAACACTACCTTTCCAGCAACATCAATCCCTGCATATTCGTTAAAATCTTCTTTACTTAAACCATAACCGGCAAAAATTACCGAAGAAGCCTTAACATTGAAACCTTTTGCAGGACTGCTTTGTGCTAAAACGTAGTAATCTTTCAAGTTTTCTTTGGTTTGCGAACCAACTACCAAAGATAAATCTGCCAGTTTTTTTGACGAGATGCCTACAGGCTGTAGGTAAGGATCTTTGCTGCCTTTAACCGGACCAACTAATCCAAAGCTTTGAAATTGTTTTTTGATATAATCTGCAGCCATCCAAGCACCTTTTTTTCCAGTCTCACGACCTTCATATTCATCGGATGCCAGAACAGAAAGATGTTGGTACGCCCTGTCTTTGTTGACAGTTGTACTGAATTTGATGGCATTTTTGTCTTGCGCCATCGCACCAAAACATAGCGCTAAGGCTAGTGAGGTGATTGCAAACTTTTTATTCATTTTTATTAGTTAAGGTTTGTTGGATGATGTTTTTAACAGGAAATTTTATTGACCCTATTGGCATGTCGGCCACCTTCAAAAGGTGTAGCTAGGAAAGTTTCAACCATTTCCTTTGCCAAATCAGCTGATACAAAACGAGCCGGGATACAAATAACGTTAGCGTTGTTATGTTGCCTAGAAAGCTTAGCAATTTCAGTTAGCCAGCTCACCGCAGCCCTTATGCCTTGATGTTTGTTGGCCGTAATAGCCACACCTTGTGCACTGCCGCAAACCAATACGCCAAAATCTGCTTCCCCTTTTTCAACCGCATTAGCCACTGGATGCGCAAAATCTGGATAATCAACTGAATCAAGCGAGTGCGTACCGAAATCCACTACTTCGTAGTTTGATAGGAACTCTTTTAAGATTTCCTTGTATTCAAAGCCGGCGTGATCAGCACCTATAGCTATTTTAAGTTGATTTGCTGTTGACATAGTTCAAAATTATATAGAATTACAGAGATTATTGCGTAAATATTTTGTTGTTTTTAGCAAGTTACTTCTTATCATAAAACGCTAACTCAGCCTTTTTCTTCTTTTTCTCAATATTTGCAGAAATCAAAATACTTAATTCATACAATAAGAACAATGGGAAAGCCACGATAAGCATGGTATACGGATCGGCGGTTGGTGTTACCACAGCTGCAATGATCAAAATTAAAACTGCTGCATACCTACGTGTAGAGCGCATGAATTTTGGTGTCATGATACCCAATTTCGACAAGATGTAGATAATTACAGGTAACTGGAAAATGATACCCGAGCCTAAAGTTAACGTAAGTACGGTGGATAGGTAAGATGAAATGGTAAACGTATTTTCGATGCTAGCATCAACAGTGTAGTTAATTAAAAAGTTGATAGATAACGGACAAATGATGTAGTAACCGAATAACAAACCTAAGGCAAACAACACCGATGCAAACGCCACAAAACCACTTGCCGATTTACGCTCGTTTTCCAACAAAGCAGGCTTAATGAAAAGCCAAAGTTCAAAAAGCAGGTAAGGTACGCCCAAAATTATACCTGCCATTACACAGGAATTCATTTGTAAGGTGAACTGCCCAGACATTTCGGTATTAATGATTTTTGCCTTAATGCTGGTAATACAAAATTCATTTCCTATGGACGGGAAAGCATCCACTAATTTGCACATCATGCGATAGGTCCAAAAATCAGCGTTTTTGGGTGCCATAATCACGTCATGCCAAATAAAATCGGTGAAGTAAAAAGCTACGCAAATTAAAACAACAATTACTGCTAAAGCTCTTAATAAATGTTTGCGTAATACATCTAAATGGTCAAAAAAGGACATTTCTGCCTCTAAGTTCTTGCCTTTATTTTTTATCGAATCGATTAAATCTTTTGCCTTATTGTCGCTCATTTTTTTGATTTAAAAACAAAAATACCATTCTATTTGATTAGAATGGTATTTACGATTAATTTCTGATAAAAGATTTACCTACTCCACAAAAAAGCTCTTGCTGAGTGGGCCAATTTTCACTTTAAATTCTCCCGGTTCAATTACCGAACGACCCTCCAAATTGGTAAAAGCGTAATCGGCTTTACTCAATTTAAAAGTTACCGTTTGTTTTTCGCCTGGCTTTAAATTGATTTTTTCGAAACCACGCAATCTTCTCGAATCTGGAGTTAAAGAAGCGTACAAATCGCTCAAGTAAATCTCCACCACTTCTTTTCCTTCTCTATTTCCGGTGTTGGTTACCTCTACCGACACGGTAATTTCTTGAGTCGCTTTAATTTTCTCGGCACTAATTTTAATGTTATCGTATTTAAAGCTGGTATAGCTTAAACCAAATCCAAATTCATATTGAGGGTTGTACTCCGCATCGTAATTATAAACCCCTTCCATTACCGTTCTATTTTCAGATGGCTTATGATTATAGCCCACTAACGAGTTAGGGAATTTAGGATAGTTGTAAGGCAATTTCCCGGACGGATTCACATCACCAAATAAGATATCAGCCAAAGCATCACCACCAAAATTACCTGGCAAATACGTTTGCAGTATCCCCGCCATTTTAGGTTCAAATTTACTGATGAGCCTTGGACGACCTTCGTTAAGCACTAAAATAATGGGTTTTCCCGTAGCTGCAAGTTTCAAAGCCAGTTGTGTCTGTAAATCGGACATGTACAAATCGCTCAAATTACCCGGGCTTTCGGTGTAAGAGTTTTCGCCTAAGCAAAGTACAATTGCATCTACATTTTGTGCAGCTTTTACCGCTTCTTCCGTTCCTTTATCAAACTCTTCGTAGTATTTACCATCCATTTTATAGCTTACTCCATCTACGAAAGTGATATTTTCTTTCCCAGCTTTATTACTCAAAGCTTCTAAAATGGTATTATATTTTCCTGCAAACTCCTCCACTTTTTCGCCTTGCCAAGAGTAAGTCCAGCCGCCATTTAAGGTACGCATAGAATTAGCATTTGGACCAGTTACCAAAAGTTTGGTGCCTTTTTTTAATGGCAAAAGATCATTGGTATTTTTTAACAGCGTGATAGATTCCGCTGCACTTTGATAAGCAACCTGCTCAAATTCTTTGCTGCCAAATTTTGGATATTGCTTGCTATCGTAAATTGCTTTTTCAAATAAACCTAGCTGATATTTCAATGTAAGAATGTGCGTTACAGCATCATCAATTCTGGTTTGCTTTACTTTCCCTTCCTTTACCAAAGCAATGAGGTTGTCACAAAATCTTTCGTAATCATAAGCAATCATCGACATATCAATTCCTGCATTAATGGCTAACATGATTGCCTCTTTGTGGTCTTTCGCCACACGGTCTCTTGTGTAAAGGTTTTCAATATCTCCCCAATCGGTTACGATTAGTCCTTTGAAACCTAACTCGTTCCTTAGTAGTTTAGTAAGCAGGTTATAATTGGCGTGAACTGGCACACCATTGATAATCCCCGAATTGATCATGATGCTATGTGCACCGGCTTCAATTGCTGCTTTGAACGGCGGCAAATGCATATCTCTCAACACGTGATCCGGAATGTAGGCTGGTGTACGATCTTTTCCAGAAGAAGCGACTTGGTAACCCAAAAAGTGTTTCAAACAGGAAGCCACTTTGTAAGGATCAGCAATGTTGTTACCCTCCATGCCTTTTACCATTTGCAGGCCAAGCTCTTTGATCAAGTAAGGATCTTCACCAAAAGTTTCCCACTGACGAGGGAAGCGAGGATCAGGAGCCACATCCAATACCGGAGAAAAATTCCAAGGAATGCCGCTTGCTCTTGTTTCATAGGCTGTAATTTCGGCACCTTTATACACCAAAGCACGGTTGCGTGTTGCTGCCTGTCCAATTTGCTGTGGGAACATGGTAGCGCCAGCAGTGTAAGTAGTACCATGTACGGCATCAATACCGTAAAGCACTGGAATGTTAAGACGTCCTTTACCTGTTTCCTGTATTTTATTAATGAGTTGATGCCAAACCTCAACACTACGTGCCCTGTTATTGGCGGTATTTAAAATGGAACCAACTTTGTACTTTACCAAGGCATGTTGCAGCTGCTGCTCATTTAAACTCACGGGTTCATAGCTGCTGAACCTATCTTTCCCGTTAGTAACTACATCAAGCGTAATTTGTGCCATTTGACCTACTTTTTCCTCCAAGGTCATTTTAGCTAGTAAAGCTTTTACCTTTTGGTCAATAGCAGGATCCGTTTTTTGCTGCGCTATCGAAAAAAGAGATAGCGTTAACATAGGCAGGGTTAAAAGAATTTTTCTCATTCCTAGTTCAGTTTTATTCAATTAAGGTTTTTTGTGCTTTTGATTTACGCTTAGGCAAATTAACGAACGGCGCTTGGGCCCTTCGTTGACATTTTAGGGACGGTATGAAGATCTCAAAAAATGCGTTGTATAACTTTATTGGAATACACGTACGTAATCCACAATATACTTTTGAGGGAAAACCGTACTGGCATTAGGGCTGCCTGGCCAATTACCTCCAACAGCAAGGTTAATTAACAGAAAAAATGGTTTTTTAAATTCATCGGTAGCCGCTGAACTAGAATCAAAAGTGTAATACTCTTGGTTATCGATATACCATTTCAAAGAAGTTTCGGTCCAAACCAAAGAAAAAACATGGAATTTGTCGTAAAAATCGCCACTTGGCAAAGTGTATGATTTACCGATGTACTTATGGCCTCCATCTTCGTAATGCACCGTACCGTGAACGGTATTATCCTTCCCGGCACCTCCGCCAACCATTTCCATGATATCAATTTCACCACATAAAGGCCAATTAACCGTGGTAATATTAGCTCCTAGCGCCCAAAATGCGGGCCAAATGCCTTGCCCTTTAGGTAGCTTCGCCCTAAAATCAACCCGACCGTAAAGGAAGGTTTTTTTATCTTGAGTTTTGATCCGTGATGAAGTATACTCACGGCCACTGAAGTTTTCTTTCCTAGCGGTAATGGTTAAATAACCGCCACTTACTTTGGTATTTTCTTCTCTGTAAAACTGAAGTTCGTTATTGCCCCAACCATTGGCACCATTGCCTTGTTCGAAAGTCCAGTATCTACTGTCTAATGCAGTACCATTGAACTCATCTTGCCAAACCAAGGTCATTCCTGGGTAGGTTTCTGGAGAGATGTAGCCCGTATTATCAATGGCGTCATTTTTATCCACCGTAATCTGCTTACTAAGGGTAATAGATTTATCGCTAGTAGAATAAGCAGTTACTTTAACGGTATAGGTGCCGCCCTCGGCATAAACCGTTGAAGCATTTCCATCACTAGATCGAATGCTTTCGTTACTTCCTTGCCCAAAGGTGAAAAAGTAGCGATCGGCATTATCTGCTTTAGCAACAAAATCAACTCTTCCCGAACCATCAGTACTTACGTTCGCCGTAAGTTGTAGGTTGCTAGGTTCCACAGCGCTAGCCTGTTTTTTACAGCTTAAATTAACTGTAATTAATATCAGGGCTACCAAATAATTTTTGATCAAGAAACTTCTTTTCATATTGCTGAATTGAAAGTGTAAACGGTTGGATTATTTTACAAAGAACGGAATGTTTGCCGTAGCAACTTTATTTTTTCCATCCTGAACATATATAAATAAACGATATGCTCCAGTTTTTGCCGGAGAAACGATTTTAATTTTTCCTTTTCCTAAATCGGTATAAGCTAATTTGAGGGCTTCAGGTTTATCTTCATGATCGCCACCCTCACCTACTTTGGTAGCCTCAGGTAACAATTCCCAACGATAATTCAAGGTGTCACCATTTGGATGCATTGCCATTACCTCAGCCTCATAACTAGAGTTAGGCTGCAAATAAATACTATGTTGTGCCTGCTGCTTGTTTAAAACGAAACCGTATACATGTGGTGCTTTGTTTTTAGGGAAAGTGCCTGTCCATAAATACTGCATGGCGTCAATTACTTCACTTTCTTGGCCTTTGGCAGTAAATAAACCGTACCAAGTTGGCGTACGTTCTTGCTTTTGTCCCCATAAAAACACATAGGAACCTAAACAATTTGCTTTATCACGTTCAACACCGTAATGATACCTACTTTTATAAACCGCAGCTTTTTCACTGCTAGTTTCTTCAACTGGGGCGTTCCAATCAGTTTGCAAACCTTCCCAGTGACCTGTTGGACCCCATTCGGTAACCAGATAAGCACCTGCCCATCCAGCGGCTTTCACTTTTGCAGGTAATTCTGCCAAGCCGCCATACGTATTGATAGATAGCAAATCAATAGCTGGTGTTTTTGCTTTGATATGCTCAATTTCTTTTTTGTTGATGCCTGCTAGTACTGTAGTTGCCAAATGATTAGGATCTACCTCGTGAATCATTTGAGCAATGTCATTTACTGCATCCCAAACTTTAGGGTTTTTATAGGATAGATTTAGTTCGTTGCCTATGCCCCAACATAGCAACGCAGGATGATCTTTGTATTTCAATACTTCTGCTTTTACCCTATCAAACTGCTTTTTTACTGCCACTGAATCGTTGTAGTCAAAGCCATGTCTTTCAGGGGTAACGGGTAGGCCCATCATTACGGTCAAACCGTTTTTTTGAGCTGAATCTAAAATATTTTTTGCATCGTTTGTACTCCAAGTACGAACAGAGTTACCACCATATTGCGCCACTTTGTAATAATAAGAAGTACCGCCAGCACCTTTCACGTAGTATGGTTTACCGCCACGAAGCAGCTCATAGCCAGTTGCCGTTTTTTTAAGTTCTACTTTTATTGCTTGAGTGGGTTCTATTTTATGGTTTGAGGCCTTTGCATTTCCACCAAAACTTAAACATAAAATTAAAACACTGTAGATTATTCGTTGCATGCGATCTGTATATGAGCTTAAAATGATTTTCTTCCCTGGCGCTTAGCTACTATGCTAAACACCGGGAAGAAAATCTGATTGATTAAATTTGCTATGGATTAGGCGTTAATTTCCTATTTCTTTCGATCTCAATTTGAGGAATTGGGAATAGGTTATAACTTTCTTTATAAACCCTGTTTTCAAGCAAGGCACGTCTGTTATAAGTTAATGTTCCATCAGCATTTTTGATGATGTTCATTCTATAAATTGGGCCATTAAAATAGGTCATACCTAATTTCCAACGACGAACATCGTAAACGCGGTGCTCTTCAAAACAAAGCTCTACCCTACGCTCATTGCGAATTTTATCTCTTAAAGTGGCTTGAGTAAATGTTCTAGGTAGCGCCGGTTGTCCTGCTCTAGCCCTTACTGCATCTAGTGCGTCATAAACAGTTCCATCAGGCCCGCTGAATTCGTTTCTAGCTTCAGCATAATTTAAAAGCACCTCAGCATAACGCATGTAAATCCAGTCGTTATCACCACCTTGGTAAACAGCATCACTGGTTAAGTACCTGTCGTCAATAAATTTACGCAAGCCGTAACCGGTTTTGGTTCTATCACCATTGGTACGCTCAGCTGCATTTCCATCGGGGAAAACCGATAAATCAGCACTTTGGAAAGTTTCAACGGTAAAGCCTTTGAACTGTGATCCGTTGAAAAGCATCGATCTGTCCAACCTGCTATCTCTGTTAGCGTAAGGATTTTGCTCATCATAACCAGAACCTGGTTGATCAGGCAACAATCCATTTTTCATTTCATAACTATCTACCAAGTTTTGAGTAGCGTGGAAAGCACCCCAAGCACCCCAAGGATTTGGACGAATACTCATGTGCAACATCCAAGCGGTTTGGTGTGTACGACCCGGACGAGCGAATTTCTTTGCAAAAATCACTTCTTTATTGCCGGTTTTGGTCATAAACAACTGGTAGTAATCAGGATATAAGCTATAAGTTGCAGGAGCTAAAGCCATTACTTGTTGTGCTGCCTTAGCTGCATCATCCCAACGGCTTAAAGTGTTTCCTGGATTATTCAAAGGACTGGCATAAAACAATAATGTGCGAGCTTTCAATGCCAATGCAGCACCTTTAGTTGCTCTGCCTAAATCAGCAGCATCTGGATAGCTAGGAGCTAAAACTGCAGCTGCTTCATCACATTCCTTTACAATAAAGGCAACACATTCTGCATACGTATTTCTAGGCACTTCTAAATCATCATTAACGCCTTGCTCCACCGTAATTAATGGCACACCACCGAAAGCTTTTATCAGCTCGGCATAAGCAAATGCCCTTAAAAACTTCGTTTCAGCTTTTAAACGAGCTTTAAGCGCTGTATTTGTAGTTGGAACACCATCAATACGAGCAATTAAGGTATTTGCTTTTCTAATTAAAGCATAGTTAGCAGCCCACATTTGGGTACCTTCAGAAAATTGAGAGTTCAAATCACCTGCTTGCACTTTATTCAGTGGCAAATCGTTGTGGCCTTCAATGTCATCGGTCATCATATCCAACAACGAAAACCCTGACGCCCAACCTTCGGTCCAACCAAAATCACGACGCTCAAAACCACTCAACAGCGATCCGTAAATATCGTTTACAAATTGATTGGTAAGTGTAATATCTTGAAAAACCGCTACGTCAGACACGAAATCTATCGGTTTGATATCTAGTAGATCTTTTTTACAAGAGAAAGTTGCTGTCGCAAGCATTAGTGCGCCAATCAACCATTTATGTTTTTTATTAATCATTTCTTTTCTATTTAATTGATTAAATCAAATCCCCTTAAAACTGAATGTTTACACCAAAAGTGTAGGTTTTTTGTTGTGGATAATACCTACCGATGCCGTTGGTGTTTTCAGGGTCGAGGTTAAGTAAATCAGTAATGGTGAACAAGTTTTGTCCCTGTGCGTAAATCCTTAAGTTTTTTGCACCAATTTTAGTTAACACTTTGTTTTTTAAGGTGTAAGCAAACTCTACGTTTTTCAAACGGATATAGCTAGAGTTTTGTAGCCAGAAGCTGCTTACTAAATAGTTGTTACCATTGGTGTTAAGGGTTAAACGAGGCAGTGGAGCATCCGGGCGTGCTGGAGTCCAACGATCTAGCCACTCGGCATTTACACGGCCGCCATTATGGAAAGCCCAGGCTGCATTTTGCGTTAACAATTGTTGCGATTGTGCTGCACCTTGTAATAAGAAATTTAATTCAAACCCCTTGAAGTTTACACCTCCGTTAATGCCATATAAAATTTGTGGCAATGTACCGTTACCTAAATATGTGATATCGAAATCATCAATTACACCGTCTGGGATACCATTTGGACCGCTGATATCTTCATATTTAATATCACCAGGGCCAGTAGAGTTCAAGAAAGCAGTTGGCTTAGGCGAAGCTGCGTAATCTGCTGCATCTCTGAAAATTCCAACGGCTTTGTAACCATAGTACCCACCGTTTGGACGGCCAGTGATACGCTTTCCTTCTGGGATATTTGACGCTTCTGCTGCTTCAATAATTTTATTTTTTGCGTAAGTGAAGTTACCACCAATAAAATATGACCAATCAGCCGACAATTGTTTGTTGTGATTTAATACCAATTCCAAACCTTTGTTTTCTACGATACCGATATTTTCGCTAGGCAAAGCAGCACCAAAACTTAATGGTACCGATAGTGATCTGGTAGCCAAGATATCTTTACGGCGCTCTTTAAATAAAGTGAAATCAACACTTAACTGGTTTTTAAACAATTTAGCTTCAATACCAGCATCCATTTTAATGGAAGTTTCCCAAGTTAAGTTTTCATTGGCAATGGCACCCGGTGTTAAACCTGTATTTGGCACACCTCCAAATGGATAAGCATTTGGCACCAAGTTGTAGCGATTGTAGTAACCAAAACGACTAGGGATACGATCACTACCCAAAGTACCGTAAGAAGCTTTAAGTTTTAAGAAATCCACAAACTTCACATTTTGCATGAAGCTTTCTCTGGTGATTAACCAACCAGCAGAAAATGCTGGAAAGTAACCTACTCTTTCTTTTGGAGCAAAGTTCTCCGACTCATCTCTTCTTAAACTTGCTTGGAATAGGTATTTGCCATCGAAATCATAGTTTAAACGGAATGCGGCACTTCTTAACGCAGTTTTACTTTCGCCATCACTTAAAACTTCATTTAAAGCTGGACCAAAATTCAAGATTTGTAATGCCGAGCTTTCGTATGAATTTCTTGCACCGTAAATACCAGTACCTTGATTTTCTTTTTGCAATACCAAGGCTAACGCAGAAATACCGTGTTTACCAAAGCGTCTGTCATAGTTGATGTGACCTTGTAACTCCAAACCTTGACCTTCACCATATCCTTTAGATAAAGATGATTTAGATTGTGCGCTAACGGTGTACGTACCATCAGCATTGCGGATGTACAATGGCACCCATTGGTTCCAAATTTTATTATAGTTGAAGTTTCTATCGAAAGCTAAAACACCTTTGATCGAAAGCCCTTCCACACCTGGAATTTGTTGAACAACTTGGAAATTACTTAAAAAATAATTGGATGAGTTTCTATTGTATCCACTTTCTTCGCTAATTAAAGCCAATGGATTTGGATAAACACCTGGAGCAGCCAATAAACCATTTGAAAACCTTGCCGGGAAAATCGGCGGGTTACGCATAGTGTGCTCAAATATGTTGTCGATACTTGCTGGTGGAGATTGTTTGTTTTCCATCCTAGCAGATAAATCAACTGATATTTTAGTGGTAGAAGTAGCCTGAATATCCAAGTTGGTTCTAACGTTATAACGACGATAGTTCAACGAGCTGTACAAACCATCTTCATCTAAATAACCAAATGAAGTGAAGTATTTGGTTTTTTCTGAACCTCCAGATAAAGAAAGGTTGTGTTGCATTCTTGGTGCAGTACCCCCTAAAACTAAATCCATCCAATTGGTATTTGGATTTACGTCAGGATCGTTTCCGTTTCTAAAAGACTCTAACCTGTCCAAAGAAAACTCTGGCGTAGCGTTAGGGTTATCATTTAATTTCGCTTCGTTATACAAAACAGCATACTCATACGAACCTAAGGCATCTGGCAACCTGGTTACTTGAGAAAAACCGTAGTTAAATGAATAGTTAGCACTTAACTGACCAGCTTTACCTCTTTTGGTAGTCACTAAAACAACACCGTTAGCACCTTTTACCCCAAAAATTGCAGCAGAAGAAGCATCTTTCAGTATACTTACACTTTCAATTTCGTTAGGATCCATTTGACCGAAATCACGCCCTGAGCGTACAATTCCATCAATTACAAATAAAGGCTCCATGGTACCGCCACCAAAAGTAGAGTTACCTCTGATATAGATTTGAGTTGCATCAGCACCAGGCTCGCCCGATGGCTGTTTGGTAATTACACCTGGTGTACGGCCCGCCAAAGCGTTACTTAAATCGCCCACTGGTGTTTGCACCAACTGCTTGCTGTTAACCGTAGCTACCGAACCGGTAACGTTACTTCTCTTTTGGCTACCGAAACCTACAATTACCACATCATTTAACGAATTTGCAGCCTCATCAAGCGTTACATTAATTGTTTCTGATTTAGTGATTAAAAACTCCTGGGTGGTCATTCCGATAAAAGAGAACACCAAAGTAGTTCCGGCTTTCGGCACCGTAATGGCATATTTACCATCAGTACCTGTAGAAACCCCATTGGTTGTACCCTTAATTACTACGGACACCCCGGGAATCTCTTTTCCTAGCTTATCTTTCACCGTACCCGATACACTAATGCTCTGCGCAAAAGCTTCCGGCAAGGCCAAAGAAAAAACCAGTAATACGATCAATAGTCGAAATCTTTTCATATTTATATTTGGCTTTAATTAATAATAATGCGGCTATTTTTTAACGAATCTCATTTGGTGCACTACCTCATTTGATTTGCCTGAACGTAAAATCATTTCGTTGGCCGAAATAGAAATGATACGGTAATTATTGGATGATACATCAGTTACGCCAATGAACCTATCAGGAGGGTTGCCCGGGATAGTAATGGTAGCAATACCTGCCCCTTGCACTGTAGTGCTAAAAGTAAAAGCCACATCGTATGACCTATCCGTACCGCAATTGTAGTTAGGCGCTACGTTACCGCCATTAAAAGTTTGCCCGTTTGCTTTGTAGCTCAATTTGAAAGCATTGTTAGCGAAAGAGAAAGTGTAATCATCATCTACTTGACAACCAGCCAATGCACCACCACCAAAATATTCAGCAGGGTTGTTTTCCGTTCCTACAGTAATGGGCGCAGCAGAATTTGGGTCTAATTTCCAAGCATGTGCCGTAAGCAATTGATAGGTTGCATTGTTGAGCGTTGGTGTAAAATCGTCTTGATCAACAACAATTGGCTGTGTTGCGATGTCGTAGCCACCTTCACCGTAAGCATACAATTTAACATTGTAAGTACCTTTTGAAATAAAATAAGCTTCGGTTGAAGCACCTGCCGATTTTGCACCATCGTTCAACCCGAAATCCCATTGGTAGCGGTAGGCGTTTTGAGAAGTGCTCTCTAACAAGTAAGTGTTTACTTTTCCCTGCACTTTGGTTACCTTGAAAGATGCCTTGGCAGGAGTTCCTAGTTTGCTGGCATAGTCTTCATCTTTACAGCCCCAGCTGAAAAAACAGAACAGTGCAACCAGCGTCAGACATTGATGTCTTACAAATGACTTCTTATTCATACAATTTAATTTTGGTTAATTGATACCTAGAATTATTTCCGCTCGTTTTGTTAATAGCAAACGGTGTTTTTCCAGCTATTCGTTTCACAAATATTGGATTAAAATAAAGCTACACCCAAAAAAAGCACCTGCACAAAACCACAACAAACGTCAAAAAAATTAAAGCCAATTACACACAAGCAACTGAAAAACAAAACATTAATTACCTATACACGGGGTACTACAAAAATCATTATCTAGTAATTGTTCAATTATTTGTTGAAGGAGTTCATTAAAAGATAAAATGTATCTAATTTAGTTGTATAAATAGGTAAAATACTGTTCGGTTTAAATTGCCTATTTATGGCATAACATTATATAACCAATCCAAACTCTCAGAAATAGTTGTTGCTATGAAATCCTTTTTTGCAGTTATATTTGTTTTGCTGTTCTTCAGTACAAAGGGACAAAATCCAATTGGTATTCCGCAAATTAATGTTTACACCAGCTTAGATTACAAAGGTGGTTCGCAAAACTGGGATATAGACCAAGACAAAAACGGACTAATTTATTTTGCCAATAATGAAGGACTTTTAGTGTTTGATGGACGCAATTGGAAGCTATATGCACTACCTCACAAAACAGTAGTTAGATCTATAAAAATTGCAAACGACGGTAAAATTTATGTAGGCGCACAGGATGAGTTAGGGTACTTTTTTCCAGATGATCATGGGAAACTCATTTACCACGCTATTCGAAATTACCTGCCTAAAAACGAACGCAACCTATCAGATGTATGGGATATTTCGGCCATAGGCGATGATATCTTTTTCCGCTCTACGGGTAAGATACTGCATTGGCGCAAGGGCAAATTCACCATATACAAACCTAAATGGTTATGGGAATTTATGGGCGATTGCGACGGAAAAATCTACGCACAGGATATTGGCCGAGGACTAATGGTTTTTGAACAAAACCAATGGAAGTCAATAGCCAATCCACAGCAATTACAAAATGATTTCGTTACCTCTGTAGTTAAATACAATACCAATACAGTGCTAATTACCACGTTAAGAAATGGCGCCTATTTGTACAGTAATGGACAGCTGAAAAAATTCGAAATAGAAAATGAGCAGCAACTTAAGCAAAGTAAAATGTACAAGGCTGTGGCCATTAACAATGATTGGCTAGCGATAGCAACATCTTCAAACGGCTGCTACATTTTGGATAAACAGGGGAAACAGATTCAACATTTCTCTTCACAAGAGGGCCTCTATAAAAATAATATCCGCAGTATTTTCATGGATAAAAATGGCAACTTTTGGTTGGGTTTAGATGATGGCATCAATTTCATCGCATTTAACAACGCCATTAAATACATCTATCCTGATAAAGAAAAACAAACCAGTAGCTATGCTGCCGTGATACACCAAAACAAGTTGTATATCGGAAGCTCAAACGGTGTGTACACTACGCAATTGCAACCCCACCTCAGCGATTTAAGCTACACTAAAAACCAATTTACCGAAATACCCAACACCAGCGGACAAGTTTGGGAACTTTCTGTACAGAACAATAAAATTTTAGTAGGCCATGAAGAAGGTGCCATGGTAGTAGACGGTACCAACGCAAAAAGGCTATACAGTTCATTAGGCACTTGGCTGTTTGTAAAACCTTGGATAAACAGCTCAACCATCATTGCCGGAACTTACTTTGGCCTACATCAAATAGATGAAAAAAATGGAACTTTCAGTAATGGTGGCGATATTGAAGGAATTAATGAATCGTTAAGGTTTTTAGTGCCGTATAAAAACATGATTTGGGCTTCACATCCTTATCGTGGCATTTTCCGTTTAAAGCTATCTGCAGATAGAAGTAAGGTGGAAGAAACTAAATTTTACACCGAAAAAAATGGACTTCCATCAATACTTGGCAATGCCGTAGCAAAAATTAGAGGAAAAGTGGTTGTGGCCACAAAAACTGGAATTTTTGAGTACGATGAAAAGAACGATCGTTTCATTCCATCACCATTTTTGAAGCCCATCTTGAAAAATAATGTTTATCACTACTTAAAAGAGGACACTAAAGGGAATATTTGGTTCATCAGCCATAAAAAGGTTGGGTTAGTTGACTTTCATGGAAACCCCAATGGTGGCAAATACAGTATTGTGCACCTTCCGGAACTTAACTCGCTAGTGGTTGCAGGCTTCGAGCATATCAATCCGTACAACGATCAAAACGTTTTCATTGGTGCAAAAAAAGGGCTTATACACATCAATTACAGTGAGTACAGCAAAAACATTAAACCGGTTAATGTTCGTTTATCTTTGGTAAAAACCATTGGAGAAAAACCGAGTGTAGTGTTTGGAGGATATTTTTTAACTGACGGAAAAATTTCCGCTACCCAAAATGATGACCAGGAAGTAAAGCTTGACAAGAAAAATAACTCTTTACATTTCGAGTTTTCTTCGACACTTTATGAGCAACAGAACAATATTGAGTTCAGTTATCAACTGGAAGGTATCGATAAAGATTGGTCGGCATGGACCGCTAAAAACGAAAAAGACTACACCAATTTGCCTTATGGAAACTACGTATTTAAAGTAAAGGCCCGTAATAATTTAGGTAGCGAATCAAGCGTAGCAACCTATGCTTTTTACATTAAGCCAGCCTGGTACGAAACCATTTGGGTGTATTTACTTTATTTAGTAGCCTTAATTGCACTTATACGGGCTTTAATAGAGCGACAAAAGAAAATACACAGGAAAGAACAGGACAATTTAAAGCATTTACACCAGCTGGAAATTGACAGTAACGAAAAACAAATTGTTGAGCTACAGAACGAAAAACTTGAAACTGAAGTAAATTTCAAGAACAAAGAGCTTGCCGCCATGGGCATGAACTTGCTGCAAAAAAACAAGTTAATATCGAAAATTAAGGATGAAATTGTAAATATTGGCAAAACTGCACCTAGCGATGGCGACTACAATAGTTATATCCGCAAGGTAACGAGGTTGCTAAATGAGGCCGAAAACGGCGATGCTGACTGGGAACAATTTGCCATGCACTTTGATCATGTACACTCTAACTTCCTCACCAAACTCAAACAACGTTTCCCCAACCTGGGTGCCAATGACCTTAAATTATGTGCTTATTTGAAGATGAATTTATCATCCAAAGAAATTGCACAGCTAATGGGGATTAGTGCTAGGGCTATTGAAGTAAGCAGGTATAGGTTAAGAAAGAAAATACATGTGCCTACGGAGCAAAGCTTGTTCGACTACCTTATTGAAGCTACTTCTAATTAATCTGCCCCCAAAGGCAGCGTAAACCAAAAAGTTGCACCTTCACCCAAGTTACTTTCCACACCAATTTGTCCGCCGTGAGCCCTGATAATTTCGGCACAAATGAACAAGCCTAATCCTAAACCACTATAATTATGTCCAGAGTGATCTGCACGCCAATACCGCTCAAAAAGATGCGGCTGCTGCTCCAGCGGTATGCCAGGCCCGGTATCTTTCACCCTAATTTTGGCAAAGTCGCCTTCAATTTCGGCTGAAAGATAAATTTCCCTGCCACTTGAAGCGTACTTAACTGCGTTATTTACAAAATTGGTGATAACCTGATCTATTCGATTTTTATCTGCTAAAAGCTGAATATCTTCCCCAGCAACTATCAAATCATGCTTGCCGTCCATTTTAACGTTCGAACAGCAATTCTCCAATAATTCGCGTAGCGATACCACACTCTTATCCAAGCTCATTTGCCCTTGGGTAAGCCTATTGATATTAAGCAGATTATCAATCATTGCAGTAAAACGTTCCATGTTTTGCAGAGAAGTTTCAATTAACTTTTCTGCCATAGGACTAGCCAACTTTTCTTTGATACGCCCCAGCATTTGCAGCGAAGCCCTTAAGGTAGTTACCGGCGTTTTCAGTTCGTGACTGGCAATGCTCAAGAAATCGTCTTTACGTTGATCAAAAGCTTTTTGCTCGGTGATATTTGCTGTTAGTCCAATTAACTTGCTAGGTGTACCATCCTCTTTATAACGCACATTACCTGATGTTTCAATCCAGTGCCTTGAACCATCAGGCCACAATATTTGGAATTCAACTTGGTAAGGCTTTCCGCTTTGAATAGAATTTTGCATCTGAGTGTCTAGCAATTTCCTATCAGCAGGTGGCACTAAACGCAAAAATTCGTCTAAACTTAATTCCTCTGTATTTTCAAGTGCTAAATCTTTACGACAATTCGCATTACATCTTACAATATCCGTAGTCAAATCCAACTCATAGGCGCCTAACTTACTTACTTCCAATGCAAAATTAAGTTGCTCAAAAGCTTCCTCAATTTGTTGCTTAGCCTTCACTTGGTCGGTAACTTCGTTAGCTACCACCAATATAGAATGAGTTTTTCCGTCTTGGCCAATCAAAGGTTTGTAGGTAAAATTAAAATAGAGTTCTAGTAACTCATCGCCATGCTTAAGTAAGGCTTTTACTCCTTTACCTAAATGACTTTGCCCTGAAGTAAAAACATCATCAAGTAACGATAAAAATGGCTGCCCCTTTAACTCTGGAATGGCTTCAGCTAAAGGCTTGCCGATAACTTCTGCCGTTTTGCCCCACAGCCTTAAAATCTCAGGATTTGCGGTGTCAATTACCAGATCCCTACCAGCTAACAAAGCAATTGGAGCAGGAGAATCCTCAAACATGGCAAAAACCTTTTTTAAAGATTGGTTAAGCTCTACATTTTTGCTAGTTAAAAGAGTATTTGCCTCGGTTAATAATTCGGTAAGCGCTTTTACTTCGTCGTTCGAAGCCTGCAACTCCTCATTGGTTACTGCAAACTCCTCGTTAAGTGCATTTAGCTCTTCGTTGGTAGCCTGATATTCTTCATTGGAAACTTCCAGTGCTTCTACTAGCTCCTGTAATTTTTGTTTCCCCTGTTCAAGTTCTTTCCTAATGTTAACGATGTCGGTAATGTCCACCACGGTAGCCATTACGGCTTCTACTTCGCCTTTTGCGTTAAATAATGGCTCGTAAGCAAAATTGACATATATTTTTCTGGTTACGCCATGTATATCATTAATGTCAACTGCAATTTCCGAAATCTTGATGGGCTCTCCTTCGTTCAACACTTTTAAAAGCATGTCTGGAAAAGGCTGACCTATCAATTCTGGGAAAACGTCTAGCAAGCGCATGCCTTCCACCTGATCTCTATTTCTGCCCCAGATCCTTAACATGTGATTGTTAGGCATTTCGATAATGAAATCTTTACCCCGTAACAAAGTTAAGCCAACTGGCGATGACATGATCAGTTGCTTCATGCGATAATCGCTTGCAGATAATAGCCTATTGGCTTCTTCGTAACGCTCATTAGCAATTACTTCTCTGTCGCGGTTTTCCTTAATTTCTTGTTGATGTGCTATTCTCTCGCTAACATCAGTGGCGGTATTTAAAATCCACTGGGTTTGCCCCTGCCCATCAAGTATTGCCCTATAGGCATAGTCGAAATATCGTGTAACTATCCCACTACTTGACGCTAGGTTAGCAGGTGCGCTTTGAGCCTCGTATGTTCTACCTGTTTCCCAAACTTGCTTTAACAAATCTTCAAACGGCTGACCTTCCAATTCAGGTATCGCTTTTGCAATAGGCTGACCTATTACCTCAGGACCTTTGCCCCAAAAGCTAAGCATTGCCTGGTTAGCAAAGCGTATAATAATGTCTTCTCCCTGGTAAATCGCCGCTGCTTCATTAACATGCATTAACACATTTAACAGCTCGTTAGGCTCTGGCGCACTGATTTGTTTCTCGGTCATCTAAAACACTTTTGACTATCCAAATATACACAAAGAGGCTCTAGATAATTGATTTTTTATTTCTAAGCTGAAAGTCTTCCCAACTTATTTACGAAGTCAAAGATATCGAAGGGCTTAGCAATAAAATCATCTGCCGAACAAAGAGTACTAATGTCCGACAACGCCCTGTTTGCCGACATCATCATGATTGGAACTCTGCCAATTTCAGGATTTGTTCTAACGATATTGCACAGCTCCACGCCGTTTCCATCAGGTAGCATAATATCTAAAACTAAAATATCTAGGTCTGGGTTAGGTTCGCCAATAGCATCTAAAAAACTGCGGGCATTCTCAAATAATCTAACCGCATAGCCCTCCTCCTGCAAAAGCAAACTAATAATTTCTCCAATTCCTAAGTCGTCCTCAACGACCCAAACTGTCTTTTTCATTAAAATAAGCAATGAATAAGTAATACAAATTACCTTATTTTTTGTTTTCCGCAATATGCCAATATTTTTAAAATCTTAAAAATATTATGTGTAAAAACCTATTCAATCTACAAACATCCGTTTGCCTTGTTAACTTTGTATCATGAATAAAAAAGGTGTATTTCTGATTTTGATGTGGGTATTGAGCCTTACTGTTTGCGCACAACAACCTATCGTACAGACAAATATGCTCCAAAAACAACCTAATTTCTTAAAACATCGATTAAAAGCTACTGATTCATTATTTGTAGAGGACATAAAGATCCTTAAACAATTCATTGATTTTGATACTGTAGATGTGGAATTGTTAAAACCACAGCTGTTATTTACCATTTTAAGCGAATCCAAACCTGATACCATTGTAACTTACCAAAACTTAATTAAGGCAGTTAATGCTTTCAAGCAAGGTATTGGTTATTTGGAATTTAGAAAAGGTATTATGCTTTATAGAGAAATGGCAAACCTCAAAGTAAATCCTAGCAACTGGGAAAAAGACCAGCTGTTATTTCGAAAATTAGGGTTTACTGAGGCCGATTTAGAAGATTTTTTACTGTTTATTTCGAAGCCTGAAAACAAAGAATTGAATTACAAGCAAGCTTACTTGGCTTATATGAAAGAAATTGACAGCCTATAGCGAAAAGTGCTAATTAATATGATTGGATAATAGAGTAATAGAAATAGGCCATTTGCTAGCGATAGCCGCTCAAATCTCCGTTTTGCTAATTCTCGGTCTTCTATTTTTCGGGTGGCACCCATAAGCCAAATCACATCCTTTGAAAGAAAAATAGGCAACCGAGAATTTTTGCTACTTGTTGCGGTCAAAAAGTAGGAGCTCAGCGGCGGCGAGCTAAGAAAATGATGTAAAAAACGAATTAGAAGATGTTTTTGTGTGACGCTTATCTCGAATTTACGTTTATTAATTCGCCATTAAAATTGTTTGTACATTTTCAAATTCTCGACAGCAAATCAATAATTATATCAACATTAGGGCGTTAAATTTTAAACCCCTGCCCTATTTGCATATATTTGAACACTTATGAGCATTGCCGACGAATTTTTAGTTAAAGCCGATGAAAAGGCATTCGATGTGTCACACCGCAATACCATCAATTACAACATTGGGAAGTATAATGCAGCAGTGCAGCGTGGACTGTCGAAATTTGAAAATTTAGAAGCCTCGAAACGAAAAGCGCATGTTGTTAAATGGCGTGTAATGGAAAATTTAGATAAACTTTTACCTGAGTTCGAATCTAATTTCCAAAAAAGAGGTGGCAAAGTAATTTGGGCAAATGACGCCGCTGAAGCTCAAAAAGAAATTTTGCAAATTATCCAGCGTGTAGGTGGCAAAAGTGTCATCAAATCAAAATCGATGACTACCGAAGAGATTCATTTGAACGAATTTTTAGAGGAACATGGCATCGAATCATTAGAAAGCGACTTAGGCGAATACATTGTACAGCTTTTGGGGCAAGCTCCCTACCATATTGTAACGCCGGCAATGCACCTCAGCAAAGAAGATATTGCCAAACTCTTCAACGAAAAATTTGGCACTCCAGCTGATGCTACTCCTGAACAGCTAACGCAAAAAGCCCGCGAACTGCTCCGCGACAAATATCTTAATGCAGATATTGGTATTACTGGCGGTAATTTTTTAGTTGCTGATACTGGCAGCATTGCACTTACCGAAAACGAAGGAAATGCAAGGCTAACTACCACATTTCCGAAAATACATATTGCTATTGTTGGTATAGAAAAACTTATTCCATCTATCACCGACTTAGATTTATTTTGGCCATTATTGGCTAGCCATGGTACCGGACAAAACCTAACGGTGTACAATACCATTTTAAGTGGACCACGCCAAGCAAATGAAACCGATGGCCCCGAGGAAATGTATGTGATTTTATTGGACAATGGTCGTACTAACTTATTAGCTCAAAAAGACCAACGCCAAGCGCTATATTGTATCCGTTGTGGAGCATGTTTAAATGCTTGCCCGGTTTACAAAAATATTGGAGGCCACACTTATAGCACTACCTACAGCGGACCAATTGGCTCCATCATCACGCCGCATTTTAAAGGCATGAAAGAGTTTAAGCACTTAAGTTATGCCTCTAGCTTATGCGGAAAATGCTCAGAAGTTTGCCCAGTTAAAATTGATATCCATAAAATGCTGCTGCTCAACAGAAGAGATGCCGCAACAGCCAATGAAAACACAGCTACTGAAAATTTAGGCTGGACACTTTGGAAAAAAGGCATGAAAAAACGCTCCCTTATGGACTTTTTTAGTGGTAAGATGAAGAATTTGATGCTCAAAACTTTCTTTAAAAAAGGCTGGGGAAAATACCGTAACATGCCCGAAATTGCTTCCAAATCATTTGCGAAACGCTGGGAAGAACATCAAAAGAAAAAAGACTTGGATTAGATTTTGAATATCCTACTGTTAGCATACTGCGTGATTTAGTTTTCTGCTTCTTAAATAATGGCATTAGAAAATCACTGCGATGTTATCTTAAAGCATTGTATTCGACTACAACTAGCACTTAATATCCCGAAATAATTCACAGTATGACAAAGCGAGGAAAGGCTGTGCCAGCATCTAATAACTAGCCCTAGCTAAGTGCTTCATCAATAGTAACCTCAAACATCCTAATAAACTTAAAAAAGCAGCAGTTTTCTTTGAGTCTTTTAAGGTTAATTATAAATTCGTAAACTGATAATTATCGGGCTTAAAAAAACCTTAACTTACCACATGCAGTTTAACCGCCAACAAAAATCCGATTCAGAGCTACTAGCTATTTACAAACGTTTACTTTTCCCAAGGTTGGTAGAGGAAAAAATGCTGATCTTATTGCGACAAGGCCGAATTGGAAAGTGGTTTTCTGGAATTGGGCAAGAAGCTATTGCTGTAGGAAGCACCCTAGCCATGCAAAGCGACGAATATATCCTGCCGATGCACCGTAACTTGGGCGTTTTTACCACCAGAGATATTCCATTGAAAAAACTAATGGCACAATGGCAAGGTAAACTGACCGGTTTCACTAAAGGTAGAGATCGATCCTTCCACTTTGGAACACAGGACTATAAAATTATCGGGATGATATCCCACCTTGGACCACAAATGGCGCTTGCAGATGGCATTGCACTTGCCGATTTGATTGCTGAAAAGCAAAAGGCAACGTTGGTGTTTACTGGCGAAGGCGCTACCAGTGAAGGCGATTTTCATGAAGCTATCAACGTAGCAGCCGTTTGGAATCTGCCAGTAATCTTCCTCATTGAAAATAATGGTTACGGTTTGTCGACACCTACAAACGAGCAGTATAAATGTAAACAACTTGTTGATCGAGCTATCGGTTACGGCATTGAGGGTGTACAGCTAGATGGCAATAACATTTTAGAAGTGTACGATAAATTAAGTTCACTTGCCAAAGATATTCGCCGCAACCCACGTCCAATTTTGGTGGAGTGCCTCACTTTTAGGATGCGTGGGCATGAAGAAGCTTCAGGAACTAAATATGTACCTCAGCAATTATTTGAAGAATGGGCGGTAAAAGATCCTGTAAAGAATTTTGAGAATTTTTTACTGCAAGAAGGCATTTTAAGCCAAATCATTATTGAGGAACTGAAAAAAGAGTATAAAAAGCAAATAGACCTTGAAGTAGAGCTGGCTTTTAATGAACCTGAACCACAGCCAAATGAAGCCACGGAACTTGCGGACATGTATTATCCATATCAGCATAATACCATTGCACCTATAGGGCAAAGTGTTGAAAAAAGATATATTGATGCCATTAGCGAGGGCTTAAAAGAAGCAATGTCTAGGCATGAAAATTTGGTTTTGATGGGGCAAGATATTGCCGAATACGGTGGTGCATTTAAAATTACAGATGGCTTTGTAACCGAGTTCGGTAAGGCCCGTGTGCGTAACACCCCAATTTGCGAATCGGCTATTGTTGGCGCAGGTTTGGGACTATCCATTAACGGCTATAAAGCAGTAGTTGAAATGCAGTTTGCAGATTTTGTGAGTGTTGGATTTAACCAAATCGTTAATAATTTGGCCAAAACACACTACCGCTGGGGCGAAAAAGCAGATGTAGTTGTACGCATGCCTACAGGTGCTGGTACAGGTGCAGGCCCTTTCCACTCGCAAAGTAACGAGGCTTGGTTCACCAAAACTCCGGGCTTAAAAATTGTATATCCGGCTTTCCCTTTTGATGCTAAGGGCTTACTCTTGGCCGCAATTGACGATCCCAATCCGGTGATTTACTTTGAGCACAAATACCTTTACCGCAGTTTAAGTGGTCAGGTACCAGCGGGTTATTACACCATAGAAATAGGAAAAGCCAATATTTTAAAACGTGGCAAACAGCTTAGCATTATCACCTACGGACTGGGAGTGCATTGGGCCTTGGATTATCTTAATCAACATCCAGAAATTGATGCTACTGTGGTTGATTTGGTAAGCTTGCAACCTTGGGACAAAGAAGCGGTAATGGAAGCGGTAAAATACACTGGAAAAGTCATCGTTTTACATGAAGACACCTTAACGAACGGTTTTGGCGCTGAGCTTGCCGCTTGGATTGGCGAACACTGTTTCAACTACTTGGATGCACCTGTAATGCGTTGTGCTAGCTTAGATACAGCAATTCCTATGAGTAAAATTTTAGAAGATGATTTCCTTGCAAAATCGAAATTAGCAGAAACGGTTGCTAAACTGATTCAATATTAATCAGCAAACCTGAAATTAATCAAGTACTTAGGCGAGTGCAATACTCGCCTATAGTCCCTGTTAAGTTTCCAAAAAATGGAAACTCATACAGCTAAATATCATATCGTTTTTTAGACCGTTATTAGGGTTAGTCAATACTAATTGAACCTCCGTTAATACAGCCAGTAAAATATTTACTGTATGTACACGTTAAATACCTACACTAATTAAATGAAATTGGAAACTAGCTACTTGCTGGAATTAACAAGAGAGAGAGCGTTAAACCAGATGATGGGGCTAATTTGAGCGTTTCATTTTTAGATGATGGACGTTTTTAATGTGTTGCTATAAAAATATTCATTTAACACATACAAGTGAAAAATGTGACTTTTTTGCACATTTTATCACTTTAGGAAGTCGTATCTTTAGTTGATTTTACTTATAAGTAACGCTTTTATGAATGTTGGTAAAATTTTAAAGCATTTGCGCAAGCAAAAGGGAGTAACTCAACTTCAAATTTCCAGTTTTTTAAATATGGACCGAACGGCCTATTCCAAATTGGAAAGAAATCAAACGATGTTGAAAATTGACACTGCAAAATTAATTGCAGTTTACTACGGATTTGAACTTCACTATCTCATTTTATGCATTGAATATGAGCATTATTTGCATAATCCTACAACAGTGAGATTAATTAAAGCCCAAAAAGCTAAAGAAGAAAACTTTGGAAAACAGGTTGCTTACTCTGCGTAAACTTCTGCCAAGGGATTGAAAAGATAAACCTTACCATTATCTAAACAAGTACATCGGTAACGCTTCCTAATTTTTTCAGCCTTTTGAAACCTACGCCCATCTTTTAACGAAAAAATTGCTGCCATTGGCAATTGCTCCACATGTACGCCAGCTTCTTTTACGTCATATTTTTTTAAAGCACGTGCTAAGCGCAAATCAGTACAACTTGATGCTGCAGGGTTATTTAAGTAGGTCGCTATGCTATCGCTTACATCAGGAGGAAATACATTCAAATCAAAAAAAGGCTTCATCATGCGCTTGAAATTTGTCTTCCACTCGGCTCCGTGAGGCTTAACTTTATTTTTATGGTCATTCCAGGTAAGCAAATGGGCAAACTCGTGCACCGTAGTTACCAAAAAGGCATAAGGATTTAAATCGTTATTTACTGATATTTTATGGCCAGTTCCTTTAAACGGATGACGATAGTCGCCCAGCTTAGTTGTTCTGTTTTTCGATATTTTAAATTCGCACTGAAAGTAATCAATCCACTTGGCAATAATTGGAGCAGCGTTAGCTGGCATATATTGGGCTAAAATGGCTGTCTTATCAGTTGAAGGCATTGCTAAATTTAACAATTAAGATTTACAATTTTATCCTGACTGTTGATGATTGACTTGCGCTACTTTAAAAGTTGGTAGGCAACTAAGGCGGCAACATAGGCCATGGTAGTCATATAAACCAGCTGTATCACAGGCCATTTCCACGATTTGGTTTCTCGGTATACAATGGCCACCGTACTCATACACTGCATGGCAAATGCATAAAATAACATTAAAGACATCGCCGTAGCAAAAGTAAATACCGGCAAACCAGTTACAGGATCTTTTGAAGCTGCAATTTTATCACGCAACCTCAATTCGCCCTGTTCACCATCGGCACTTTCTACGCTATAAATGGTAGCCATGGTACCAACAAAAGCTTCGCGAGCAGCAAATGAAGTAATTAATGCGATGCCTATTTTCCAATCGTAGCCCAGAGGTTTAATTGCAGGTTCTATGGTTTTGCCCAAAATGCCTGCGTATGAATTTTCCAACTTCTCGGCAGATTTATCTCTTTCTAGTGAAGCAAGTTGAACACTATCAGTAGAATTTGCCTCAATTGCTGCATATTTTGCTTCAATGGCTTCAAATCTGTTGCTTGGACCATAAGTGGACATTACCCAAAGTACAATAGAAATGGCAATAATTACTTTACCGGCTTCAAACACAAAAGTTTTCGATTTTTCGTACATGGTGAGCAACACATTTTTCCAACGTGGCATGCGGTAAACCGGTAGCTCCATGATAAAGTAAGAACGCTCCCTTGCTTTGATGATAAACTTGAATACCAATGCCACTAAAATGGCTGCTAAAATGCTGATGAGATACATGGCCATTAAAGCCAGTCCTTGCATATTGAAAATACCCCAAACGTTTTGATTAGGAACCACTAATGAAATTAACAGCGCATATACCGGTAAGCGGGCCGAGCAGCTCACCAATGGTGTAACCATAATGGTGATGATACGATCTTTCCAATTTTCAATGTTACGGGCACTCATGATGGAAGGCACCGCACAAGCGATACCGCCAATTAGTGGCACCACAGATTTACCACTTAAGCCAAAGCGACGCATGATTTTATCCATCAAGAAGGTTACCCTAGCCATGTAGCCCGTATCTTCCAAAATAGATATCAAAGCAAACAAAATTGCTATTTGAGGGATGAATATCACAATGCCTCCCAATCCGGCAACTACGCCGTCTAATAACAAATCTGTTAAAACACCGGCAGGCAAATACTCATGTCCAGAAGTGGTAAGCCATGCAAAACCGCCTTCAATTAAATCCATTGGAACAGATGACCAAGAGAAAATGGCGTTAAAAATGAAGAATAAGATGAAAAAGAAAATGAGAAAACCCCATACCTTATGCGTCAAAACGGAGTCGATTTTATCAGTAAGGGCGAATTTTTTTTCCGCTCCCAAATCAACCACCACCTCGTTCAAAATTTTACTCAATTGGCGATACCTGGCTACGGTTTCTTCGCCCTGAAGTTTGACACTTTCAAAACCGTTGGTAACTTCGATAGTTTCAATTTCCTCTTGTTGCTGTTTAGATAAAAAAGTAAGTGTTTCATGCTGATGCAATACCTGCAGGGCATAATAATCACTTACATCACCTAGTTTTTCTTTAACGGCATCAACTGCAGCAGGAGCATAATTCCTGGCATCAATAGTAGTATTTTGGGTAGCAATTAACGTAGTGTGCGCCATTGCCTTTTTCAGGGTATCAATCCCTGAAAGTTTTCGGGCAGATATGGTAACTACTTGAACGCCTAAACGCTCTGCTAATTTATTTACGTTTACACTAATTCCCTCTTTCTTGGCTAAATCGGCCATGTTAAGCACTAATAGCATTGGAATGCCTAAATCAGCTACTTGAGAGAACAGCAATAAATTTCTACGTAGGTTGGTAGCATCGGCTACTAAAATAATGATATCAGGGTGGCTCGGATTAGTTTTATCAGCAAGCACCTGAAAAACAATACTTTCATCTTTACTTTTTGGGTAAAGACTGTATGTACCGGGTAAGTCGATGATTTCGGCACTTACTCCTGAAGATAGTTTGCAAAAACCAGTTTTTTTATCAACGGTAATTCCGGGAAAGTTCCCAACTTTTTGATTTAATCCCGTTAAAAGGTTAAATAATGTAGATTTTCCAGTATTCGGATTCCCGACTAAAGCAACTTTAAGATTAGCCAAAACAACTTATTCAATTATGATTACCGCAGCTTCGGCCTTACGTAAGCAAAGCTGATAACCCGCCACACGAATAGCGATAGGATCGCCAAATGGAGCATACCTTTCTACCTCTACCACTTCGCCAGGCAAACAACCCATTTCCATCAATTTAACCGCCATTTGCGCATCTGTGAAAGAAACTATCGTTCCTTTTTGCCCAGGGTTTAACTGCGAAAGTTTTAAATCATCTACTAATTGAGCATTCATCATATATCGCCCTTAAATTTGACGCAAGTTAAGGCTTATTTAAATCAAATCCAAATAAGAAGTAGCTACAAAAGATGAAAAATGACAAAAATCAAAAAAGTCAATAAAAGCAAAAGGGCTGCTTCGGCAGTTTACTCATCTTTCAATAATTTGAACAGATGAGCAAATCGAAACAGCCCCTTAATATGTCAAAAAAATGAGGTGTTACATACCACCTGGCCTACCCATCCTGAAACCTCCGCCCTGTCCTTGTCGGCCTTGCGTTTGCATACCGCCAATGCTGTTCAAAGCATAAGTAAATGAGAACATGAAATAACGTTTAAGCACGTTAAAATTCTGATCTACAATTGAGTTGGCACTTGCAGTACGCGAAATACCTACGTTTTCGTTAAACAAATCGTAAACTGACAACTTGAAAGTACCTTTGTTTTTAAAGAACTGGCGACTAATGTAGCCATTCACTTGTGTAAACGAAGTATTGAAACCTGCACCTCTACCAGTCAATTTGTTAAAAGTAGCATCAGTTTGTAAACGGATATTACCCGGGAACAAATAACTGATATCAATATTTGGAGAGAAAGTATAGAAGTTAGTAGTTTCTCCAATAGTATAAGTACCGTGGTCCCATCTTCCAGAAACACCAGCAATTAAATCCAGTTTATCCATGTTGGAAACCAATTTGTAACCGTTTCTTATACCGATATTCTTGGTTACGTTTTCTAAACCTGTAGCGGTAATGTTTGTTCCTTTGCTGTTAGATAAAGCTCCATCAATTTGAAAGTTCAATTTATTGCCTTTGATAATTGGCAAGCCTAAAGTACCAAAGATGTTAGCGCTGTAGTTACCATCTACGTTTACTACCCTATTTTCAATTTTACCTGCATTAGCGCCTGTAGTGATCTCTCTTTGTGAGTTACCAAAGTCATTGAAAGTTTGCGTAATTACTGCACCAATAAACAAGGTACGGTAGCTTGCAAAGTCAAAATTGTTATAGAATACTCTTAAATTATTCGAGAATGAAGGTTTCAAATCCGGATTACCAATTGGAACGGTTAGGTTGTTGGTATTGTCTACAATCGGTTGAATCTGATCAATGCTTGGTTGGTTTGTACGGCCATTATAATCAACCCTTAAACGTTTAGTGTTGCTAAAATTATACCTAAACTGTGCCGATGGCGTAATGTTGATGAAGTTTTGCTTAAACAACACATCAGTTGACAGATTGTAGTTTTTACGATTTGTTAGCTGTCCTGCTACACCAATATTCCAGTTATATTTTTTCTCGTTTTTATTCAAGCTAAAACCCAAAGCATTAGTCCAAGTGGTGTTTTCAAAGTTGTTACTGAAAGTTGTATTGATTACATCATACTGTTGAGTAAGGATATTAAAATCATACACTTTCCTATCCCTATTATCGTAAATATAACCGTTTTGGAAATTGAATTCCATACTTAAGGTTTTAGATAAGGGCTCAGTATACACCAAACGAGCAGTGTTATTGAACGAACTTACGTTATTATCGTTAAGCTGATTAAGGTTTTGAGTTTTAATTACTGCGCCACCCGGTGCGGTTAGTGTTTCTGGGTTCTTATTATAGGTATCAGCATCACTATCATTAATATTGGTAGAGATGTTTAACGAAAGTGTACGTCCACGACGAAGGAACTTTCTCCTTAACAATAAGTTGTTGTTAACCGAAGGAGCGGTTGAGCCTGTAACCAAATTTTGCGAGCCAACAGCATTACCAACTGAGTTATTTCTAAAGTAGTTGCTCATACTGTTGCTGCTATTATCAGTATAACTAATATTTGGCTGAATCCTGATAGAAGTAGCTGAATCCAACTTGGTATCAATCATGAAGTTTAAACGGTGATTTAAACGATCAGTAGTGCTTTCCAAATCACTATTGTTGCTTACCACGTTGTTACCAATAAAATTTTGAGAGTTGGTAGTATTGGTGTTAAACAATGATGTTTTGTTAAAGAAATAACTAGCATTAAACTGCGTACCATCATCGTAAGTATCAGCAAAGTTTACACCAGCTGCGTTTGTTGTGGTAATACCTGGCTGTGGCTGACCATTACCGCCGCCGCCAAACATCATACCACGGCCACCGCCGCCGCCAATACCGCCACCAAAGTTTTGTTTGTTGATGTTGTTAAACTGTCCAATTAAGGATAGCTGTTGTGCATTGTCAAATCGGTTAACGTTAATGTTCACGTCGTAACGGTCATCGGTACCGTAACCAACTGTATTGTTGCCAATATAGCCTTTGTTTTTAACACCATTTTTGGTAACGATATTTAAGATTTTTTCGCGGTTACCGTCATCAACTCCTGAAAATTTAGACTGTTCCGACATATCATCGATAATTTGAATCTTATCTACCATGTCGGCAGGTAAGTTTCTAGTAGCAAGTAACGGATCGTTACCCATGAAATCCTTACCGTCAACTTTTACCCTTTTGATCGTTTCTCCCTGCGTAGTTACTGTACCATCTTTTGATACCTCAACACCTGGTACTTTCTTCAATAAATCTTCTACCACCGAGTTCTCTTTAACTTTTAATGTAGAAGCATTGATCTCCAAAGTATCTTTCTTTACTACTACAGGCGGCGTCTCGCCTTTAATTTCAACACCTTTTAGTGTTACACCTGTATCTTCCATTAAAAGTTCGCCAAAGTTAATGCTTGGCTTAGCTGCAGTAAGCTCAAAATCTCTATTGATAGTTTTTAAACCAAGAAACACCACATATAAGCGATACTTTCCAGCGGCGATGTTTGGTATAGAGAAATTACCACTAGCACTGGTTGAGGTGGTTCCAACTACGGCCGAATCTGCCGCTAATTTTTTGATGGCAATAGAAGCGTAATCTACAGGTTGTTTATCCTTTTGCCCAAGTACTTTTCCGCTTACAGTACCCTGCGCTTGCGCAAAAGCTAAGTTGGCCAACCATAGTAAACCAACAAAAAGCAATTTTTGTAAATGTTTATTCATTTGTGTTTTTATGTTTTTTGAATACCTATCAGACTTTTTATAGGCACAAAGGTTTGTTAAGGAATGTTAAAAGTCTAGTAACATTTTAAATACAACTAACTTTATCGTTACAATCAAAAAAACAGGTATAATTTGTAACGGATAATAAGTTGTTGATTTACCTTATTTATAGCGAGAATGCGGTATTTTAGGGCATTTACAGCTAGGTTTAAAAATACTGCATGATGATAGCACCATAGCGAGTAAAAAAATTAATACCAAATTAAACCTTAGCGTTTTCATAGTTTGATAAATGTAATAGCACATAACTAAATACGCCCATAAAGCAGCCTATCATATCAGCAAAAAAATCCCACCATTCTGCAGATCTGTAAGTGAAAATTTTCCACTGTATCAGTTCAATACCGCCGCCAAGAATTGCGGAAATTAAAATAATTTTGAAAATGGTTAACGACCTAAAATGGTAGCTATGCTGGTATTTGATCTTACCGTAAAACAGCAAGATGGTGAGAACGTAAAAGAAACCTAGATGCGCTAATTTATCAAAACCTTTGAAGAAAATATCGCTATTACCTCCAGCGTGAGATAAATCCAAATTACAAAGCACTAAAATAATGATGGTCCATAAAATAGCCCAACGCTGATATTTTAGTGCTTTGGTAAATGACATGTTATGCACCTACTAGTGCTTTATATTCGTCGGCGCTCAATAAACCTTCTACATCAGTAGCATCAGTTAAAGCAACTTTAACCATCCAGCCTTCACCATAAGGGTCAGAGTTTACCAACTCAGGGTTATCATTTAAAGCAGCATTAAATTCAGTTACTGTACCTGTTACTGGCATAAATAAATCTGAAACAGTTTTAACAGCTTCCACTGTACCAAAAACCTCTTCTTTGCTTACTTCAGAGCCTACTGTATTGATATCAATGTAAACGATATCGCCCAATTCACGTTGAGCAAAATCGGTAATGCCAATAGTAGCTTCATTTCCTGATACTGATACCCATTCGTGGTCTTTAGTGTACTTTAATTCTGATGGAAAGTTCATTTTTATATGATTAAGTTTTGTTATCTCGTTTGCTTGTAATGAGGCAAAGTTAATAATTTTTGTTGTGGCTAAAAATCTTTAAATGGCAAGCAAGCAATCTTTTAAAAACAACACCTTAACAGCACCATAAGTTTTGTAAACCTTATTAGCTTTATTAGTTTAAAGTAGCTCTTAAACTGAAGCCAAAATTGCTGAACGAGGTATTGAACGATTGCGAAGTGTATGGCTTTGTAATGTTCGAATCGTAGAATACCCTTACGTTGAAACGTTGGTTTAATATATAATCTACACTTGGGCGTAAAGTAATATTTTTAGCTCCTGATGATACCTCAGCCTCTGTAATGTCAGCCCTATAAATCACGGTTTTATTATCCCTAACTGATACATCTAGTTTAAAGTCCATGTTGTTATCCAGCTTCAATTGCTTAAATAATCCAAATGGGAACCTAAACTTTGTAGTGCGATAGCCTAAACCAAAAACGATATTATTTTCTGACAAATGCGCTAGCTGACTGTTAGCCAAACTTAAACCCAGCAGTCGGGTTTTGTTCACCTCAAAGTTAAGCGTCATGTTGTTTTTTAAACGTGTATCTATTCCGATAAGTGGTGCAAACTGCTCAGAGATACTCACCTGTGCAAACTGATACAACGGCAGAAAGTTTCCGTTCACATCGCGACTGCTAACAAAACCATCGGTTTCCTGGTACTTCAACAAGCTATTGAAGCCATTGATACTGTAGGTAGAGCGGTAGCCATGCCTTAAACTCATTTCAGAAAAACGATCAGCAATGAAAGCATACTTGGTTAAGCCTGCATAGGTAATACGCCAGTTTGGAAGCGGAATTTTAGGCAAGCTGTTTAAACTTACTGAGCTCGCATCCTTACCGGTATAGGCCGCTAAAAATGACAACACCACAACGTCTTGCGAACTTTTATCATAACCTTGTGCAAAACCATTAACTACGCCATTTGAGTTTGGATTAATACCACCCAAACGACGAGATATAACGGAGCGATTGCTCATAAAATCATTAAACACACTCGACAGCGTTGTGCCGCTTTTATCTTTAAACGCCGTACCTAGGGAAATGATAGAAACACTGTAATCGCCAGTGGTATTAGGACTAAAGTTAGTAAATCCGCCGCTAGGCAAATCATATTTAAAGTTTGTAGAGTAGTTTAACGTACGGTTTTTAGCGGCCGTTAAGGTCACTTTTAAATCCTTTAATGGCTCAATAGTACTAGTAAGCTGGAAATCTTCGCGTAAGGTATTTACGTAAAGCTGAACTTGGTTAGGATCAGTAGTAATCCATCCGTTGTTAACAGCCATCAGCCTAATATCTCTTTGGCTACCAAAAACAAAACCCAAACCAGGTGCACCGGTTGCGTCATCTATACCAAAAAACTTGGTTTTAGGTAGATATCCCGGTAAAAAAGTACCCTTAGTTTGTGTAAATGCTACGTTTACATTTTTGATACTGGTTAAAAGCCCTACCATGAAGTTGGAGAACTTAAATACAGTATCTCTATTGTTAAGCATACGCCTAATAGCTCCAAACTTATTGTAAAACGAAATAAAATTCAATGTTGGATTAACCTGTATTGTCCTTGAGTTTTGGATGGTGTTACCCAAATTAATTGACGGATCATTCAAGGTAGATAATGCCTCGGTTTGCCAAGTAAAAGTGGTGCCATAGGTAGTGGCTACACTTACCCAATCCAAGCCCGGAATTTTTCCAATTGGCCAATTATAGCGCACATTCAAACTGTGGTTATAATCGGTATTTCTACCTAAACTTTTCAAATTATTCCAAAGCGTATCACGTTTTAAGCCCTCTATCTTTCCGTCTGGTTCATCAATAATTGAATAGTTTGTTGCATCAAAATCCAAGCTTAATGATTTAGTTAAATCCCAAGCAATGCCATAAACCCTAGTCACCAAGAAGTTTTTGTTGTAAGTGGTGTATATTGGAATGTTTGTGTTAGGATCATTATTTCTCAACGTGTTTTCAGCATAAAAACGATCAAAATCTACCCTAAAATTGATTGAATTTGGCAGCAATGAAAAATTGAAATCTTTTAAAAGCTTTAAGGTATTAGATTTGATGATTTTACTAAACGGCGTATAACTTTTTGATGTATAGCTGTAGTTGTATGCTAAAGAAGCCTTGTAAGTATTTTGAATAGTAGCTTCATTAATAAAATCGCGGTGCGATAACTTACTTTGAGCATAAGAAATATTGAAATTCTCAATATCCCATAACCTTACTTTGGCTTCTTGATTTACCCTATCTTTTCTAACATTGGTAAAAGCTAAACTGCTACGTGTGGTATAATCTTGCGCAAAATTCAATATCGAATCACGTTGTGCTTTATTAGATACCTCAAGCGCTTTAGATAGTTCAATATCTGGAGTACGAGGATCAAATTGTGGTGTAGCAACCTGCTTTGAGTAACTTATAAACATTGGGATTTTCACTCCGCTTTTCTTCGGTAAAAACTTACCCAGCTCCATATTTGAAGAGATATCAAATGCTGTATTTTCTGACCTGCTGCGTTCACTCACCTTGCTATCGATAGAACCAAAACCAATGGTAGATTTTGCCCCAGAAACATTTACATCGGCAAAATCAGCGAGTTTAAGGTTCATTCTGGCAGTTGCAGCCCATCCACCACGTTGATCAAATTCAGTTAAACGCAACTCGTTGAACCAAACCTGTCCATATTTAGCCAAACCATCGTCATTAGGTGAGGCATCTGGGCCGGTACGTAAAGGATTTTTAACCCCTAGCATGTATACACGTACCTTACTCATATCAGGCTGTCCTTTTACGATAATGGTGTTTTTGCCATCGGTGTACCTAAATGGCCTGTCAATTGGCCACGGACCAGTACCAAAACGGGCATTGTTACGTGCTACCTTGGCTTTTTGCAATAACTCTAGCTCAACCACCATTTTATTTTCATCAGGCCAAATGGCATACGGATCCGAAGTACCCGGCCTAGTTACCTTTAGCGGTTGATTATATTCGTAGTAATTGTCGCTATTATCTGTACCGATGCGCAGGAAAGCACTTAGTTCATTATCCTCTAAACTGTTAATGCCATCGCCCTCTAAATGGACGTACATTTCGAGTTTTTTGTAGGATCTAAAATCGTTGAATGCGGTTTTAAAAGCAGCCCTACCGTAACCGTCTCGTAAATCTTTCACAATTAAGGAAAGCGATTGCTCGTTTTGACGCGTATCTCCACGGTAATTGCTAAAATCCCTTTCACGCTCAATACCCGGAGGCACAACGTAAGGTATTGGAGCTCTACGGCCATTTTCTTCGATGTTAACTGTCCCTAATTCCAGTATAGAATTATCAGGAGAAGGTGTTAACCCAAGTGCTGGATCAGCAATTACTTTTCCGCTTTCGTTTTTAGCGTTGTATTGCCTCCACTCCCCACGTACAAATTGGATTTTCGCAAACCTTAATACTGTTGTGTCGGCAAAATCGGTCATGAACATACGCACAAAACGGATGGATTTAAAATCCTGAATGCCACCTACTGCAGCTTCGTATTGCGCTATAGGCACGCGAATTTGATACCAAGTTGCATTTTGCGTTTGTCCGTTGGCTAATTTTACGGAAGATACCACCTTATCAGTAACAAAGCCCTGACCAACCTGCTGCAAATCCGCTGGGCGAATAGAGATTTTATACTGAAAATACTGGTCAGATTGAGTCATGTTATTGTCCCTGTTCACATCTTCGCCATCTGGCAAGAAGGTTGAAGCTGAGTTTTCTAAGCCAAGTTCCTGTTGCGATTGCTGAGAAGTTTTAGAGTTCCCTTCTAGACCGTTGAAATTCATGTAGCGTTTCAAGATTCCAGCATTTTCTTGATCCAATACACCACCCCTGAAATAAGAGTAGTCATCAGATGAAGGATCGTTTTCAAAAGCCAGCCCAGCATCAGGATTAAGTTGTGCTCTAATTTGAGCTATTTGTGCTGCAAATTTTTGTCTTTCATTAACGTTAGACAGTCCATCCAAACCTACGTCCTGTGCTCTTCTTACTTCTGGATCATTGTCGAAAACCTGCACTACTGGCTGCAATTTGGCTACCCTACCCCAGTTAGTTTCGTCATATTTACTGGCGTCGTTTCCAGCAGGCAAAGCATTTTCTAATGATTTTCTTCCATCCTTTAAAATATCTTCGGAGATATTACCAATATTGAAATACAAATCTCCACCTTGCGAACCCGGCTTGTACATGAACGGATCCATCACCCAAAGTTCGATATATTCAATATTTTGTGCTTCAAAATCATTTACATCAACCCTACGCATGATACCTCCCCATCTGGTACGCGGATTTTGCAGCGTTCCGTTTGCATTAAAGCCCGTTGTAGTAAAATTGTACGGACCACGCAACATCGGGTAGTAAGCTAAGTCTAAAGTTTGTAAGGTAATGGCCTGCCCTGTACTAATTTGTTTAAATGGAAAAACCTCCGTTTCCAAAACTTCCCTTACATAATGGTTAGAAAGTTCGTTTTTATCGCTACGTAAATTAGCAGGCACTTGGCCGGCGCCACCCCTACCGTAAAAAATAGGATCAATGTTATAGAAGGCCAACTTAGCACGGTTATAGCCGTACCGTAAATCATCATTAAATTGATATTCTGGAAACAATTGCGGTGTGCCAGAAATTTGCCAAGCAATAGCTGCCTTTAAATCAATTACCGAACGAGAAGCCTCAAAATCATCCAAGAAACTTGTGCCACCTTTGCTTCCGCCCATGTTCAAGGCTTTTGGAGAACCTGGCACTAATTGGGCAAATTCGCCATAAAAACTAACATTGGATTTTTCTTTGGTAGAGATTAATGGCAATTTATCCACCATCTTGGTTAAAAACCTTGAAGAAGAGGTGTAGTTGATATCCATGCCCCAAATGGAATTGGAAATTGGTTCTTCGCCAAAATTCACTTTAGGGGTAATTGGACGCTCGGTAAGGTTCATAAAAGTACCGCCAATATTCAACTTATTGTTTACCCGATAATCGCCTCTAATACCAAATAAGGAACGCTGTTGCAAACCAAAAAGCTCATTATTTTCGGTAGAAATACGAATAGATTGTCCTGAACTTAGTAACGCGGTATTTAAAATTTTAACCCTGCCACTCATGTAATCCACGGTATAGTCATTTCCTTCAACCAAAGGAATACTTCCCATGAATACCTTTACAGAGCCCTCGGGAACATTAATGGAGTTCAAACTAAATTCTGATGAAATTTCAGATTGATAATGCCCTTTGAACAGGTATCGATCTTTGCCTGGAGATAGCTGTTGCGCATCCACTTTTGTAGCGGTGTACAATTGCGGAAAAGTATATTTATCAATTAAATTTTGCTCAGAGGTTTGGTTAAATTGTGCCGCCAAATCCTTACCAAAAGGCTCAATAACTGGAAATATGATACGTCCGTTTTGCGGATCTATAGTTACATAGCCGCTGATAGAATTAGTTAACGAAGTAGCCGAAGCGCCATTGCCGAAATTAGGATTATTGGTAGTTCCCACATTATTTTGGGCAGCTGCGAAAGGACTATTCTGCGATTCGAAGTCGAACACCCCATCAGGTTTACGCTCCTTTTGTGGGTTTAACCTATCCAAGCCAACTGCTTGTAGCCAAATTTTGCCGTTGGTTCTAGAGCCTTCGGTAATCATTGCCCGCTCTACGCCAGATGTTTCATCGAGCCTAAATAAATCCAACCTAAAATTTTGATTGCTGATTTGGTAGCCCCCGATGTTGTAGATGTTTTTCATCATCAAGTTCCAAATTGGCAATTCGGGCTTAGTAGTTTCATTTTTTAGGAGCTTCGCAAACAGCACATTTGGATTTGCCTGATCAAAAGGCACATCCGTAGCAAATTCTCCTACCTGATATTCAACACCTCGGTAAGTATATCGGTAGGCAACCGCCAGCAATTCATCGGTGTTGAGTTGTACATTTAAGGAAATGTAACCCAATTGTGGATGTATGGTAAACTCCCTATCCGTAAGCTTACGACCGTACGTGATTTTACCGAAATTATCTGTTGAACCAGAACCTTGAAAATATTGTAACAAAGCAGCGCTGTTAGATTGGCGTGCTGCTGCTGGAATTTTAGTCAATAAATCGTTAGAAGGCGTTGGAAAAGTGCTGTTGTTAAAGCCAGACGGCAAGCTATCTGTACGCGTACGCACAAAATTACCGTTATACGGGGCATACTCGCCTAAATCCATGAAACCGATTACATCCCTTGAATCGGTAGTGTTGCCCGTTTTATTGGTTACCCAAACTTCTACCTTGGTGATATTCACTTCACTTAGTACTGTTGGCGGAGTGCGCAAAGCTCTATTGTATTGATCTCTGAAATATTGTGCTAGGAAGTAGTGTTTGTTTGCCTCGTACTCGCTTCCGCTAACGCGAAAATCACTTTGCTGTGCACCGTTGCTAATTTCAATTTGTTTGGATTGTGATTTCTGTTGCGTAAACACGGTGGTTAAACCCAATTTACCAAACTGTAATTGCGTTTTTATACCAAATAAAGCTTGTGTACCGGTAATTAACGAAGTATTGAGTGGTAAACTAACATTACCTGCCTCGATGCGTTTAATGATATCATCAGGACCGCCAGTATAATCCAACTTAATTTGGTTTTCAAAATCAAACTGAGCCTCGGTATTGTAGTTCATTTTGATTTTCATTTTGGTACCGATGTTACCCACCACATCCATTTGGATTCGTTGCGTGAAATCAAAATTACTTTGTACCCTTTGACGTTCGTTAAAAAGTGGATTTTCGTTACGGTTTACCCTACCTAAAAATGTAAGCTCAGCTTCGCCGCTTGGCTGTATATCAATTGTAGTGCCACCAAAAATCTTCTCAAAAACCCTGCTGTTGATTTTAACCTCTGGGATTATTCCCGTTTTACGGATATCATCAATTTCCTGGTTAGAAAATAGTCGCCAATTTTCTCGCTTAATTTCACTGTTTACCAATCTAAGGTACTGCTCTACCGTGAGGTATTGCGGCGGCGTGTACAATTTATCGCCAATACGCTCAGTTATGATGTAGCGGTTGTTAACAGCATCATATTCTACCTCTTTCTTAACGTTTTCTGGCAGTTTAAAAAACGGATTGGCATAGGTACGCAAGCCCATCCATTGTTTTTCTCTTAAATTGAAACTATTTTTAGCCGTATCGGTTTTGGAGCTGCCAGTTACTTGCGCAAACAAAGTTTGGCCTATGCACAGGCCTACCAATAAAACAAAATAGGTAAGTTTGTTTTTCAAGTTGGTTTATTTATAAATTCTTCAATGCTTGTTTGATCATTTGCTCAACAGTTAGCTCACCATCAGCCTTTTTGAGCACATTATCAAGTGCTTTTTCAGCTGCCTGTTTGCTAAAGCCAAGCATAATCAAAGCAGATAACGCTTCATCTTTAATTGTATTGTGAATTGGCATGGAAATTAATGATTCTATACCCTCTTTTTTCAATTTATCTTGAAGTTCGAGCACAATACGTTGCGCAGATTTAGCGCCAATTCCTTTAATTTTCTGAATTAAGGCCACATCTGCACTTACTATAGCTTGTTGTATTTCGTTTGGTGTTATGGAGGAGAGCATCATACGGCAAGTAGTTGGTCCAATACCCGACACAGAGATTAAATGCAGGAACAACCTGCGCTCACCCTCATCGGCAAATCCGTAAAGGGTATGCGCATCTTCTTTTACATGTAGCCAAGTATAAATTTTGCACCTTTCACTTTCTCCTAGCGCCGCATAAGTGTTTAAGGAGATATTGATGTGATAGCCCACGCCGCCTGTTTCAACAACAATATAAGTTGGACCTTTAAAAGTTAGTTTCCCATCAATATACTCGTACATAACGCTAAATTAAATAAAAAACTAAAGTAATATAAAGAATTAGCTTTTCAATTGCCCTTGTTAAAAAACTTTAAGTCAATTTTTTAAATGTAGGAGATTTGATGGATGGATTAAACTGGCGTTAATAAAAAAGGCAGGACCTTGAATCCTGCCTTTTCAAATCTATGTTGGAAAACCTACTTGCTTTTTTTAAATAGGCCTTTCTTTCTGCTGCTTGCTACTTCTTCCTTAGCTTGTACATCAACCACAGCAATGGTTACCATATTTACAATTTCCCTTACCGAGCTTCCCAACTGTACAATGTGTACTGGTTTTTTAAGGCCTAACAAGATAGGGCCTACCGCTTCGGCACCGCCTAACTCCTGTAAAAGCTTATAAGCAATATTACCCGACTCCAAGTTAGGGAAAACCAAGGTATTTGCTGGTGCTTCTGCTAAACTACTGAAAGGGAAATTATCCTTTAACATCGCATTGTTGATTGCAAAATTACCCTGCATTTCTCCGTCTACGATAATATCTGGATGTTTCTCATGCAATATTTTAACTGCCTTACGTGTTTTTTCAGGAATGATACCTTCGTTAGAACCAAAGTTAGAGTAAGATAATAACGCAATACGAGGAGTGATATTAAATTTCCTTACTGATTTTTCTAGCAGCAAAGTCAAATCAACCAATTCTTCTGCAGTTGGATCAACGTTAACTGTGGTATCTCCAAAAAACACAGGGCCTTTTTCAGTCATCATCATATACATTCCCGCTACACGGCTCACCCCTTCTTCTGTACCAATAATTTGTAAGGCAGGCTTAATGGTAGTTGCATAGTTTTTGGTTAAACCTGATACCATTGCATCGGCTTCGCCAAACTCTACCATTGAAGAACCAAAATAGTTGCGATCACGCATCAATTTTACTGCCTCAGTTAACGTTACGCCGCGTCTCTGTCTTTTCTCATATAAAGATTGAGCATATTTTTTTGTTCTTTCTGGCTCCAATGCTGGATCAATGATTTGCACACCGTCCAATTCCAAAGCATTCTCTTCGATGATGGTTTCGATACGCTCTTTGTTACCCAATAAAATCGGAATAGCAATGTTATCATCCCTAACAATTTGGGCAGCCTTTAAAATTTTATAATTATCAGCCTCTGCAAAAACCACACGTTTAGGATCAGATTTTGCCTTGTTGGTAATGGCACGCATAATGGCATCATCAGTACCCAAACGCTTTCTCAATTCTTCAGCGTAAGCATCCCAATTAGTAATTACTTTGCGAGCAACACCACTTTCAATAGCTGCTTTGGCAACTGCCATTGATACATTGGTCATCAACCTGAAATCCATAGGCTTAGGAATGATATAATCCTTACCAAATTTTAGGTTTTTTGCGTTGTAGGCCATATTTACTGCTTCCGGAACCGGCTTTTTAGCCAATTCAGCAATAGCTTTAACGGCAGCAATTTTCATCTCTTCGTTAATTGCAGTAGCCCTAACATCTAAAGCACCCCTAAAAATATAAGGGAAGCCCAACACATTGTTAACTTGGTTAGGATAATCAGAACGGCCTGTAGCCATAATGATATCCTTACGAGAATTGATTGCTAAATCGTAAGCAATTTCTGGGTTTGGATTAGCCATTGCCATTACGATAGGATTTTTAGCCATCGATTTCAGCATATCTACCGAAACGCAATCGGCAGAAGAAAGCCCGATGAACACATCCGAATCTTTCAGCGCTTCTTCCAAAGTATGTAAGTTACGGGTAGTTGCAAACTCAGCTTTGATAGGATCTAATTTTTCCCTATCAGCACGGATTACCCCGTTTCTATCACACATCACAATATTTTCTTTCTTAGCGCCAATAGCCATGTAAAGCCTAGAACAAGAAATAGCGGCAGCACCTGCGCCGTTTACCACAATTTTAATTTTGTCGAGTTTCTTTTTTTGTAGCTCACAAGCGTTAATTAAAGCCGCAGCAGAAATGATTGCCGTTCCATGCTGATCATCATGCATTACCGGAATGTTCATTTCCTCTTTAAGCCTGCGTTCAATTTCAAAACACTCTGGCGCTTTAATATCTTCTAAGTTAACGCCGCCGAAAGTTGGTTCAAGGGCTTTAACTATTTTCACAAACTCATCTACATTTTTTGTGTCCAATTCCAAATCGAACACGTCGATGTCGGCAAAGATTTTAAATAACAAACCTTTACCTTCCATTACTGGTTTACCGGCTTCGGCGCCAATATCACCAAGGCCTAAAACAGCGGTACCATTACTAATTACCGCAACTAAATTACCTTTGGCAGTGTATTTATATACGTCGTCTTTATTTTCAGCTATTTTTAAACAAGGCTCTGCAACGCCGGGCGAGTAGGCCAATGTTAAATCGCGTTGAGAGGAGTACGGTTTGGTTGGGATTACTTCAATTTTACCTGGTCTACCCTGCGAGTGATAGTCCAAGGCATCTTGCTTTCTGTTAATCTTGCTCATTTTTATAATTTTTTGTAGCGGCCAAAGTTACAATCTTTTTTTAGGATACAGTTTGTTTTTTGTCAATCGTATGTTGAGATTGAGCATGTTGGCTACGCAGTAAATAGTCTGTTAGGCTAAGTTTAAGGACCGTTAAAGATTTAAAGTTATGCTATTGGAGTGGACAAGCGAATTTAAGCTAAATGTATTGAGCACATTGCTGGTTGGTTGCTATGGCCTATTTGCCTTGTAGAAAGTATCCACTACAAGCTTACCACTAACGTATTTTTCTAAAGCAATGAATTCGGTTTTCTTTAGCTTTTTCAAGTTCCACCTTTGTCTTAAATAAGCCGAATGATAAGATAAGGGCTTCCCATCAGCATATTGCTGCGTAATAGGCTTCATCTTATGTGTTTTTGATGTAATTGGATTGATCAATAAAATGCTATCTGCATTGAAGTTTTTGCTTTTGTATTGATAATCTATCTCATTTGGAAACGAGATTACCACAAGTGAATCTGCAGCAGTTGGATTTTTAGATTTAAAATTGAAGTACACGGGTGAGCCCGGAACCAAGCATCCGCATAGCAAAATTGCCATTAATAAAACGAGCAACATCTTCATTGTATTTATCAACTATGTTGTTAAAAAGCCTACATCACTTTAAGCAGCATGCCTTCAGTAATTTTTGCAGATTTTAAACCATTAGCCTGTTTTAAACTGGCAACGGTAACACCATCAAATTTTTCTGCAATGCTCGAAAGCGTATCTCCCTGCTTTACTTTATAGTTAACAAGAACTGGCTTGGCCTTTGGCAACATTTTGTGTGAAACAGTATCTGGATAAATTTTAAGCTTTTGGCCCGGAATAATAGTTGATGCCACTAAGTTATTCCACACCTTCAAATCCTGTACTTCTACTTTGTACTGGTTAGCAATAGCTGTTAGATTTTGGCCTGGCAAAACTTTGTGTACAATTAATTTCGGTTGAGGAATTTCGCGTTTTGGCAATGTCTTTTTCCTTAAATCCCGCACATCATCTGTTGAGGCCAAAATCACTTCCCTGTCCATCTCTAAATCATTATTTAATACTTCAAATAGTTGCGGATAGTACTGATAGCCAGTTTTAGGAATTACCAATCGCTTTGGTGCAATGGCGGTGCCATTAATGATTTTCTTTTTGTAGCTGGGATTTAAAGCAAATATCGTTTCTTCCTTTTGGTCAATAGCCTTTGCCACATCGGCCAATGCAACAAAATTACGTACAACAATAGTATCTGTTTTAAAAGCAAATGGTGCAATTTTTGGAACTATTTGATGCGCATTTGCATACTTCATTACATATACTGCGGCGATAAACGCTGGGACATAATTGCTGGTCTCTTTCGGTAGAAATCTTCTGATGTCCCAAAAGTTGCGAGAACCGGCTTTATCAATAGCTCTTTGCACATTGCCCTTGCCACAATTATAAGCTGCAATGGCAAGCAGCCAATCGCCAAGTTCTTCGTAAGCATCTCTAAAATAGGCTGCTGCAGCATAACTGGCCTGGACTGGATCTTTACGTTCATCAACAAAATTATCCATGTTTAGCCCATAAGCTTTTGCCGTACCAAACATAAACTGCCATAGGCCTGTTGCGCCAACTCTAGAAACCGCATGCGGGTTCAATGAAGATTCAACGATAGATAAATATTTGATTTCAGTTGGGATATTGTAGCTTTTTAGCGCCTTTTCGAAAATTGGAAAATAGTAGCCAGAAAGACCTAGCATATCGCCGTACATTGCTTTTCGTTTAGTATAGATGTCGATATAGCTCTGTACGTACTCATTATAATCTAACGGAACGGTTTGTTTGATGGAATCTAAACGTAGTTTGTACAACAGACTTTGCCCTAAAAGCAAGGGTTGCTCAATAGAGGGAACAGCAATAGTGTCACTTAAAGGTGCGTTAGTAAGCCTTTTAAGTATGGTATCGTTTTGAAGCTTTACTGGAACTTGAGCTAATGCATCAAGTGCAATAACAAAAGTTAAAATGGTAAGTATCAATTTCCTCATAGGCTATTTTTTTAACCACATTGCAACATTTTGTTTGGAACTCCTAAAAACACATTGCAAAACAGCTTTAGAATGTGAATTTAGCAACCCTATGCGCCTTTGTGTTTATATTTAAGCTTTCTCCAAAAAACTGTGCGACAAAGACAATAATGTTTCTTCATCAAAGTGCTTGGCCATCAATTGGATACTTAACGGTAAGCCTTCTTTATTATTGCCCAAAGGTAAAGCAACCGCAGGTATACCCGCCAAAGAGGCTAATACAGTATAAATATCTGCCATATACATCACCAAAGGATCTTGGACATTTTCCCCAATTTTAAACGCAGGCGTAGGAGCAACTGGGCTCAGTAGCACATCACAATCCTGTAATAGTGCCACTGCTTTTTCTCTAATTAGTCTGCGTACTTTTTGAGCTTTTTGATAATATGCATCGTAATAACCGGCGCTTAACACAAAAGTGCCTAGCATAATACGGCGCTTTACTTCTTCACCAAATCCTTCAGCTCTAGAGCTTTTGTAAAGCTGATTTAAGCTTTGCGCTTGTGTATCTCTATAACCGTAATGTACCCCATCATAACGAGATAAATTTGAGGAAGCCTCTGCAGTGGTTAAGATGTAATAGGTAGGCACTAAATAATCTAACAGGTCAAAAGAGACTTCTACTACCTCATGTCCATCTGCCTTGAATTTCTCTATTGCATTTAGGATGGCATCTTTAGTTTCTGGATCCAAAGCTTCACTGGTGATGGTTTCTTTTAAAACGGCTAATCTTTTTTTAGTTGAAGATGTTGCTAGCGCTGATTTTGTATAACTAGGAACAGGAATTGAAGAAACTGTGCTATCATTTTCATCAGCTCCAGCTAAAACTTCCAATAACAAGGCTGCATCACTTACCGATGAAGTTAATGTACCAACCTGATCAAACGACGAGGCATAGGCGATAACACCGTAGCGAGAAATACGCCCGTAAGTTGGTTTAAACCCAATGCTGCCGCAAAATGCAGCTGGCTGACGAACAGAACCTCCGGTATCGGTACCTAAGGCAGCTAAACACATATCGGCCTGTACCGCTACTGCCGAACCACCCGACGACCCTCCTGCAACACGTTCTTCATCTGCCGCATTTTTAACGGTACCAAAGTAAGATGTTTCATTTGAGCCGCCCATTGCAAATTCATCGCAATTTAAGCGACCAATGATGATGGCATCCTCAGCAAGTAAACGTTTAACAACGGTAGATGAATAAGGAGAAACAAAGTTTTCCAGCATTTTGGAGGAAGCAGTAACGATATGGTCTTGGTAGCAGATGTTATCCTTAATACCAATTACCATACCCGCAAGCTTGCCTGCCGAGCCATTATTTAACTTGGCCTGTATTGTTTCAGCTTGGTTGCGGGCAGAATTAAAAAACACCTCATTGAAAGCATTGAGGTGTTTTTGCTTCTCTATTTGATCGAAATAGTAAGCCAAAAGTTCTTGTAAAGTGAGCTGCTTATCCGCAAGTTTCCCCTGTATCTCTGTCAAAGAGCTATATTTCTTCAAAATTTAAATTTAAAAGATTGAAAAAAAGCGAATTATTGAGGTCTGTTTGGAGTTTCGTTGGTTGAATCAACTCCATCTTTCCCTTCTTTAAACTCTTTTACACCTTTACCTAATCCTCTCATTAGTTCTGGAATTTTTTTACCACCAAAAAGTAATAAAAGAGCTAATACGATAAGGATAATCTCTGGAGTGCCTAGCGCTGCTAGCATTGTGGTTTGTAACATGGCTTTGTTTTATGTTGTAATTTCCTATTGGGAACTTTTCGGTTCCTTAATTTCTTCTTTACTATCTACGGATTTCACATCGTTTTGGATTTCTGTAGCGGTAGTATTGGTTTCTTCATGGATAGAATGCGAATGATCCAATTCCGGCTCGCGATAAGCATGATTTTGATCAGCCTTCCTATCTTCTTCATCCGCATCAAAAGAATTGATATTGCGATGGATTTCTCGTTTTACACCTTCCGAAGCATCTTTAAACTCACGGATTCCCTTACCCAAACCTCTTGCTAATTCGGGCAATTTTTTACCTCCAAATAACAAAAGTACGGCTATCATGATGATCATCATCTCGCCTCCCCCCATATTCAAAAACTCTAATAACGGCGTGTAATACATTTTAAAACTGATTTTATACAAATATAGCTTTTATTTGGCCAAAAACACAGCTTATCGGGCCAGCCAACTTTCTGGGTTTTGTGGCATACTACCTCTGTTAATTTGAAATCCTACTTCCGGAACACCATCTGTTTCGCCGGCAATACCGATTGTTTGTTTTGTAGTAACACTACTTCCTTCGGATACGGAAACGCTTTTTAAATTTTGATAAATGGTAAAATATTCACCGTGTCTAACAATTATCACCCATCGTCCCATAATATTAGTTACCCTAGTTACTTTACCGTTAAAAACCGATCTGACCGAGGCTCCATCGGAAGTTTGAAAAGTAACACCATCATTTCTAGCAGACGCTTGATCAACTTGATATGCACCAAATTTAGAGGTGATGTATCCATTCGACACCGGAGATGGCAAACTACCTCGGTTCGCCTCAAAAGCATCAGAAAGTTTAGCGGCCTCTGGGGTTGACCTCAATGCCTCACTGTTTGTTTTCGGCTTTGAAGCTACTACAGTTGGTGCTGGTCTGTTTTCAGCCTTAGCCTTAGCAGCAGCAATCCTTTCACGCTCCCTTTCCTCCTCCTCAGCTTTTTTCTTAGCCGCCGCTATCTCTCTAGCAATAACCGCTCTAATTTCTCTATCAATTGCCGCTTGCTGTTGTTTTTTCTTTTGGATGTCTTGTTTGAACTGCTTTTCCTGTTTGCTTAACTTGCTAAGTACCGCAGTCTGTTCATTTTTATTTTTATCGAGCTTGCTCTTTTCGGTTACTTCTTCTTTTAGCAAACTTCCTTTGTTTTTTAAGTTTTTATCGAGAATTACAATTTGATTGCTCAATTGCTTCTCGGTACCTTGAATATAAGCAGCTTGCTTTTTGCGGTACTGGCCAAACTGCTGAAGATATTTGATACGTTTGTATGCCTGGTTAAAATCACTTGCAGCGAAGATGAACATCATTTTATCGTAAGCATTGCGATTGCGCTGTGCAAAACGAATCATACCTGCATACTCCTTCTTCAAATCTGCCAGCCTGCCTTTTAGGTTCTGTACTTTATTGGTATTTTCATGAATTTGCTGATCCAAATTCTTCATCTCAGAGTTAATGGTGGCAATTTTTTCTTGCCTTAACCTAATTTGAGCTTTGATGGCATTGATTTGGCCAAGTGTCAGTTTTTTTCCGCTTGTAGTTTTGTTAAGATTTCTTTGCGCAAGTTCAATTTCTCTTTGCAAAGCTTCCTTTTTACGTTTAAGTTCCTTGCTGGTTTGGGCAAACGCAGTGCTACATAAAAAGATTGCAACAACTAAAAGTAGAGCTCGGTTTAACTTCATTAGCCAAAAGTATAAAAAATTAACGGATTATATCGAACCCCTTAGGAATGGTAAAAGGGAATTCAACGGGCACATTTACGTCGGTTTTAATAAACTCAACGGCGATACTTATTTTTTTATTGTTAACTGCTGAGTTTATTTTTAAGTCCAAGGGAAATAAACCGTTATTGAGTGGCGTGTATTTATCATAATTCACCTTTAACGCCTGAGCTTCAGCAGCATCATTAAGATTAAGCTCAGCAGATTTTAGCAGCGTATTGAAGAGCACGCTGTACGCTAAATTTTGCTCGGTACCGGTTAACATCCAAACGCCATTTTCTTGCTTTAAATTTGATTTTTCAATTATAAACTCCTTAATGGTGTTGCCTGTTAAAATAGATTGTAGCCAACCGAAATTCACTTGTTTGTTGGTGTAATCATAAATATAAGAAAATGGCTTTTTTAACACCGATCGTTGTTGTCTGTTCATCAAAAACAAGCTATCAGGGGTGATGATTCCACGAGCTACTTCCAATGCACCGCCTAAGGCCGTGATGTTGAACCAAATTGTTTCGTTTTTTTTCATGCGGACATTCAGCGTCACGCCATTTTCCTGTCCATCTACATTTAATTGTGCTTTACCTTTTAATGACAGGGTGTTAAAGTCTAAATCCTTACTTTTCAAGGTAGCCAAATTCTCCGACTTCTTATCGGCAATGGGAGCATTTTCGGTAACAGCCGGTGCCTTTACAATTTCCTTTTTAGGTCTGCAACTGAATAAGCTTGTTACAGCCACAGCCAAAATGATGCTATTTAATATATTTCTTTTCATTGATCTTTCTGTTTAATTTTTCCGATTGATTACCCGACATTTTAGCCTTTTGCCATTGCTCTACCGCTTTTTCTTTTTCTCCTTTCAGAAAAAGGATATCGCCATAATGTTCTAGATAAACAGGATTATTGGCTTCGTTGTTTTGAAGTGCTTTTTGAATGTAAACCAAGGCTTCATCCAATTTATTCACTTTAGATAAAACGATGGCATAAGTATCTAAAATAGATGCGTTTTGCGGCAGTTCCTGCGCTGATTTTGCAGCCAGTTTTTCTGCCTTAGGCAAATCATGGTTTCTTAGCGCCAAATAATAAGCATAATTGCTCATGGTTTGATAATTAGCTGGAGCCAATGCAACAGCCTTATCAAAGGCAGCATCCGCCTCTTTTAATTTGCCTTGGTCTATCAAAACTTCTGCCTGCAAGGCCAAAATCATCGATTTCAGGTTAACATCTTCAGGGTCTAACTGCAAGGCATTATTCAATTCGTAAGCTGCTTCGGCATTTTGGTTGTTACGGTGTAAAGCAAAAGCCCGGTAATAATATAAAATTGCCTGATTTGGATAAACCGTCAAAGCTTCCTCACCAGTTTTGATCGCTTCGGTGTAAAGTCCCATCAATGTTTGTACGCCAAGCAATTTCTCCCAAGCAATATACATTTGCTCCTTCAACTTGATAGCGGCCATGTACTGTTCCTTAGCACTGCCTAAATTGCCTTGCTGATACAAGATATCTCCATAAAGGATGAATACCTTTGGATCGCTTTTGTAATCGTTTAGCACTATGGCAGCAAGCTCGGTTGCTTGTTTTGCTACTCCGGGCTTATTAAAACGGGAAAGCATTTGACTTAAAATATTGAGCTTGCTGGGCAAGGGCATTTCCGTATTATCGAATGCTATTTTAAGTGCGCTAAATGCTTCTTCGGGCTTTTTTAACGCATTGTAAACATCGGCCAAAGCCAAATTAACCTCATAATTATCGGCATCAATTGCTTTGGCTTTCAACAATATGGTTAAAGCTTCTTCATTTTGATTTTTTTCAAGCAGTACACCGCTCAATTCCAAATAGTTTTTAACATCGCCGGGGCTATCGGTAATGGCTTTTTGCAATTCGTTGCCATTGGCATCATTGCTTTTAAATTTCTTTTTTGCTGCAGCAGAAGCTTTAGAAACTCCAAACTTTTGCTCTAAAAAATCATAGGCTTTTTTCGATTCCTCAACTTTACCAGCTATAAAAAGCGCATTTGCTCGATCAAAATAATAGCTTTCCGTTTCAGGATCCAGCGCAATAAGTTTCTCCAAAGTTTGTCCTAAGGCTTCCATATTACCATTGCGTTTGTAAACCTCGCTCAGCAATTTGATGTACCAAATATTTTCGGGCTTGCCTAGTAACGCTTTCTTGATGGACACTTCGGCATCGAGTATTTTATTTTGCCTTAATTGTAAGTTAGCCAGCTCGAAATGGGCGGCATCATTGGTGGGATCAATCAGGAGAATTTTAGAAAAACTACTACTTGCGTTTGCGTAATTTTCATTCATTTTTTCCTTTAAGCCTGCAAAAAAAAGCTCCTTAATGGCATTGCTATCCTTAACGGCAATGGGCGACTGCTGTGCCTTACTTACAAAGCATGCCATTAACAGCATCGAAATAAAAAACAGCTTATTGGCTTTTTTCCACCACGAAGACACGAAGAACACAAAATAATTTTCGATTTTCATTTCTTAGCTAACCTTAAATAATAGCTGCAAACTTACATTTTACCTTTCAATTGGTTCCTTTGGGCAGCGCTGTACGGCTTATTTTCCTGTGTGGCCGTAACCACCTTCGCCCCTATCTGTTGCGCTAAGCTCATTTGCTTGTTCCCAAGTTACAGTTTCGTGTTTGGCAATTACCATTTGGGCAATACGTTCTCCATCATTTACCACAAAATCAGTATCAGACAAATTAACCAATAATACTTTCAACTCTCCTCTGTAATCTGCATCTATGGTGCCTGGCGAGTTCAGTACTGTAACGCCATGTTTATAAGCTAATCCGCTTCGGGGCCTAATTTGCGCCTCATAGCCAACTGGCAGCTCTATAAACAAACCCGTTGGAATTAGAAAACGCTGTAATGGTTTAATTATGATTTGTTCCGGAATGAAAGCCCTTAAATCCATGCCAGCTGCATGAGCCGTTTCGTAGGCTGGTAAAGCATGGTGGGATTTGTTAATGATTTTGATTTCCATTTGATCGAGTGAATGAGTGAGTGACTAAATGAGTAAATGAATGAGTGAATGAGTGAATAAATTAACGTTTCAAAACTTTCCTTAACTCGTTTTTTTCAAAGTAGACTACAATTGCTACGAAGCCTATTAACATGGCATTGCCGATGTATATATTCCTATTAAACAGAAAAAATGAGCAGAAAACAATAATAGAAGAACCAACTAAATAAGCAGAGATTTTCTTTAAATTATAAGGAATTGGATAGTATTTCTGCCCTAAAACGTACGAAAATACCATCATTACAAAATACGTTAACATACTTACCCAAGCGGAGCCCATATAGCTGTATTTTGGTATCAGCACAATGTTTAAAACAATGGTTATAATTGCACCAGTTACCGAAATGTACAAGCCAAAACGAGTTTGATCGGACAAACGATACCAAATGGAAAGGTTCATGTAAATACCCAAGCAAACGTAACCTAAAAGTAAATAGGGAACTGCTGGCAGGCCAATCCAATATTCTGCAACATGCGCCTTATCTCTACTGATAAAATGCTTTAAAATTTCGATGTTGGCCACCAAGGCGACGAACAACACTGTTAATGCTACCACAAAATACTTAAGAATGTTAGCATAGGTAGTTTTGGCATTTTCCTGTTTGGCATGACTGAAAAAGAAAGGCTCGGCCCCTAATCTGAATGCCGTGTTGAAGATGCTCATAAAAATAGCGATTTTACAGACCGCACCATAAATACCTACTTGTGTTTCTGTGGCATATTTGTCTAGAAGGATTTTATCCAAGTTCTCGTTAACGATGAATGACAAATTAGCAATAAGAATAGGCCAACTGTAGGAAAGCATTTTCATGAACATGTCCTTATCGAACTTTAGTTGGAGCTTTAAAAACTCAGGAATGAGCAAGATGAATGTTAATACACTTGCCACCAAATTTGCAATAAATACGTAGCCAACCCATTTTTCTCTGAACCATCCTGCAAAGAAATCTGCCGTAGGCAAATTTTGTTTAATTATTATTGGAATACCATAAATGAAAAATAGGCACAAAGCAACATAGGTGAAGATATTTAAAAACTTGATGATGCTGTACTTAAATGGCTTCCCATCTGCACGGAGTTTAGCGAAGGGAATAACACAGATCGCATCAGAAAAAAGCAGCCACACGAAATACTGCACATAGCGTCGTTGGTCGTTAAAATTGGATGTATCATTGTTGACCAACCAACGCGTAATTGGATCGGTGAATACCAATCCCGTAATTAAAAATAGTGTTGAAATAAAAGCAATAACCAAAAAGGAGTTATTATAAACCTGTTGCTTTCTATCTTCAAACTTATTTAGATACCTGAAATAAGTGGTTTCCATGCCAAATGCCAAAACAGCATTAATAATGGATGCCCAGCTGTACATTTTGGTAAAAACACCATAAACCGCAGCGGCGTAAGTACGTGTAAATATCGGTGTTAAAATGAAATTAAGCATTCTAGTTAAGATGGTACTGATACCATACACCATAGTTTGCCCTAAAAATTTCTTTGCTACAGACAAGTTAATCTCATATTATCAGATTTTAGATTTACGATTTTCTAAAATCAGTGTTACTACTCCATCACTTTTTGAGATTGTAATTGACTAAATCGTAATTCGTCAATGTACAATCGTAACATTATATTACCAAAGTAAGTTCTTTTTGATAACGACAAAGTTAGTGTAATTCTGAACTTCTCCGTCTTCCACCAGCACTTGTTCTACATTTGCTTTCTCTGGTCCTTTTTGGCACCACTCTACAAACATATCCAATGTGATTTGATCTGCCTCTGCTTCGATCAAAACAGAACCGTCTTTTTCGTTTTTCACCTTTCCCTTCACGCCAATTTGATCAGCTACTGCTTTGGTGCTTGCCCTAAAAAATACGCCCTGTACCTTTCCTATTACTTTGATGTTGATGTGCTTCATTTGATATAGTCCGAAAGTCAACTGACCGAGGTCGGAAGATAATTTTGCTTGTGATTAAGCCGTAAAGATAAGACGGAACCGTTTAACAATGCAATAATTTAACAATGTGATTTTGGAAACGATGGTCACAGATTCTTTTGAAACACCTTAGACACCTTAGAACACCTTGGATCGAAAATCAGGCTGTACCTAAGTAATCACATCTTAAGAAAATCAGGCATTCTAAGGTGGTGAAATTTAAAACGCTAACGCACTCAACCTTTCCTTCTCCGCTAAAAACGCTGTCCATATTTCTTGAAGGATAGTTGCGGCAGGTTTTATTTCACTAAGCATAGCCGATACTTGACCTATTTCCAGCTCCCCTTCTTCCATATTTCCCTCAAACATCCCCAATTTCGCTCGGGCTCTGCCCAACAAAGCCGCTAATTCTTCGGTTGATGCCCCACTTGCTTCGGCTTGTGCCACCGCATCAGCGAATTCATTTTTGAGCAAACGCACTGGCACCAATTTTTTCATGCGTAATTTGGTATCGCCTTCCATTGCAGCAATAATCTTATCCTTGAAATTTGGATGTGCCGACGATTCCTCAGCCACGGCAAATGCAGAACCTATTTGTACCGCATCAGCACCTAAAGCAAATGCAGCTAGCATGGCCTTACCACTTGCAATACCGCCTGCAGCAATTACCGGAATACTTAACGCTTGCTTAATCATGGGAACTAAACATAGGGTAGTAGTTTCTTCCCTACCGTTATGCCCACCAGCTTCAAAACCTTCTGCAACCACGGCATCTACACCGGCTTGTTGTGCCTTTAAAGCGAATTTGGTGTTGGCAATTACATGCACCACCGTCATTCCGTTTTGCTTTAACTGGCTGGTCCATGTTGCTGGATTACCCGCCGAAGTGAAGACGATTTTAACATTTTCCTCCACTAGGATTTCCATCACCTGCTCCATATTGGGGTACAATAAAGGTACGTTTACCGCAAAAGGATTGGGCGTAGCCTGTTTGCACCTGCGGATATGTTCGCGTAGCACATCAGGATACATGGAGCCAGCGCCAATAATACCTAATCCGCCAGCGTTGGACACTGCCGCTGCCAAACGCCAACCGCTACACCAAACCATGCCCGCTTGGATGATGGGGTATTGAATGTGAAATAAAGAAGTGATTTGGTTTTGCATTAAATCAATCGTTTTACGTTTTTTGACTTGATGATTTGACCAGCCCCAAGCTCAACCAAGTTAACTCCGGGTGTTTTCCCAGTTTCAAAACTTCCATATTGCTGATCGATGCCTAAAAAACAAGCGCCGTTAATAGTTGCCCATTTTAGTAGCTCGTTAAAAGGAACTCGCTTTTGTTGCTGCAATGTTTGCATTTCTGCCAATATCGATAACTGATGATTACTTGCCAAGCTATCTGTCCCTAAAGTAACTTTAATTTGTGGATCCAGAAATAACATCACCTCTGGTAAGTTATTTTCGATATATAGATTGGCATTGGGACACAAGCACCAGTATAACTCTTTGTGATGTGCACTGGCGAAATCAATATCGGCTTTGCTAGTAAAAGTATTATGCACCAAAAGCGTTCTATTTTTAGGCAATTGTGGCAAATGGTAATGGATAGCGTTACTTCCCGTGCCGTGTGCGTTGGTTTTAGGAACGCCCATTCGTTGATACATGGCTTCAAAATCACCTGTTCCACGCTCAAAAAACTCGTTTTCTGCCAAAGTTTCCTGATTGTGTATGCTTAAAATATCAATAGGCCTAGTTTCCTTTTCAATATACTTAAACAGCTCTTCGAACACCGAATACGGCGCATGTGGCACAATAGAAGCTTTTAATGGCCAATAACTGTCCCGTATGCGAATCGCATCATCCATAATGGGATGAGAAGGTTTATTAAAGCCAAATACCTCCACAAAAGTGTGATAATACAGGGAGCTGTGCTGCTTAACGTCCTTTGAGATCAGTTGATTTGAAATATCGCCAACAGCAACAATACCATTCTCATACATTGCCTTATCCGCTGCTTTCATGGCGTCAATCACAATTTCGTCGCTTGCTGTGCGCTGAGCAACTATTTCTCTAACAAACGCAGGTAACCCCGTTTGCTCTGGAATTTTGCCAAATAAATGAGAAAGTTCCAAATGGCAATGCGTATTAACGAATCCTGGCACCAATACGCCTTCAAAACGTTCAACATCGTTAATTTGCTGCTCCGCCGCTTCACTTTCTGTATATATTGCGAGGATTTCTCCGGTAGACGAAACCTGCAGTACTCCGTTAGCTATAGGCGCCGAAGTAACTGGGAAAATCCAATCTGCTGTTAAGTATCTGTGCATATTGCAAATTAAGCTTAATGCCATCGAATATTAAAATATAATACTTTTTTGATGCCATTAGCCACAAGTTGTGGAGAAATGCAACACTTAATTAACTCTTCTAAAAAATATAAACCGCTGTTTTACAGTAATTTATTTTTTGGCACAGGTACTGGCACCATTATGTACTATTAGCTAAGTATAATTCACAAAATATAAAAACTTAAAAATAGATATTATGAAAAAGTTATTTGTAGCAGCTATCGTAGCATTCGCAGGATTTACAGCAGTTGAAGCACAAGCTTCGGTAAATAAAGTTGAAGTTGTAAGTGTTCAAGACAGTGTGATTAGAACGCCAATTAAAGTAGAAGAATTACCAGAAGCAGTTAGAACTGTGCTTCAAACCGACCCATATAAAGATTGGACTCCTACCGCAGCATTTACTGTGAAAGATGGTGACAAATCATACTTCCAAGTAGATGTTAAAAAAGAGGAACAAATGGCTTCATTAAAATTTGATGCAGAAGGTAAACCAGTAGAACTTTCAGGAGCTTCATTAGCTGCATCGCAAGCCTCACTTAACGAGACCGTTTCGGTGCAAGATAGTGTAATTAGAACTCCTATTGAATTAACGGCATTACCAGAAGCAATTAAAACGGTATTATCAACAGATCCATACAAAGCATGGACTCCAACAGCAGCGTTTAGTGTGAAAGATGGCGATAAAAGCTATTTTCAAGTAGACGTTAAAAAAGAAGAAGAAATGGCTTCTTTAAAATTTGACGCTGAAGGTAAACCAGTAGAGTAGTTAAAAATTCTATTCATTTAAAACTAAATACGCGAAAGCCAGTTATTAAACTGGCTTTTGTTATTTTTGTATATGGCATCAATTTTAATTATTGAAGACGACAGTACCTTTGCGCAAATTATTGAAGGTTTTTTAACCAAGCATCATTTTGAAGTTACTATTGTTGGTAATGTTGCTAAAGCACTAAAATTAATTGCCCAGCAGGATTTTCAGTTGTTGCTTATCGATTATCGACTTCCTGATGGAACGGGCATTGATGTGCTTAACCACCGAAGGGAAACTTCCATTACTGCACCTGCCATCATTATGACTTCATTTAACGATGTGCGTACTGCGGTAAAATCCATTCAATTAGGCGCCAGCGACTACATTACCAAACCAATTAATCCGGATGAGTTATTGATGGTGGTAAACACCGCACTACAAAAAAAGAATACTCCCAAAAATACCAGCATCGACAATCGTTTTATTCGGGGCAATAGTCCCGCAGCGCAGCGATTATATCAACACATAGATTTGGTGGCCGCTACTGACATGTCGGTTATTATACAAGGGGAAAGTGGAACAGGAAAAGAATTTGCTGCTAGAACACTGCACCAACAAAGCAAACGAAAAAATCAGCCGTTTATAGCCATTGATTGCGGTGCGCTATCAAAGGATTTAGCCGCCAGCGAACTTTTTGGACATACCAAAGGTGCATTTACCGGAGCGTTGACAGATAAAAAAGGATCATTTGAAGCGGCCAATGGCGGGACTATTTTTTTGGATGAGATTGGAAATTTAAGCTACGAAGTGCAAGTAAAATTATTACGGGCCCTGCAGGAACGGGTAATTCAGCCAGTAGGTAGTAATAAACAAATTGCCGTTGATGTAAGAATTATTACGGCAACCAACGATGATTTAGCCAACAGCATGAAGACTGGTGAGTTTAGGGAAGATCTTTACCACCGACTTAATGAGTTCAAGATTCAACTTCCACCGTTACGAGAAAGAGGTGAGGATTTGGAACTGTTTATTGATTTATTCATTAAATTATCTAACGAAGAATTGCACAGGGAAGTGAAAGAAGTTGACCGAGAAACTCGCCAATTACTGCTTAAGTACGATTGGCCGGGCAACCTTAGGGAGCTTAGAAATGTAATTAAACGAATGGTATTACTTACAGCTGGGCAAGTGGCAACTGCCGATAGCTTGCCTGATGAAATGAAGACTGCCGTGACCGCTCCAAGTACATTGCCTAACCCTACCGATATCAAAGCCGTTAACGAAACTAACGAAAAAGTACTGATTACCGAAGCTTTGCTAAAATCGAAGTACAACAAATCAAAAGCGGCAAAATTGCTTAATATCGACAGAAAAACTTTATACAGCAAAATGGAACGCTACGGCATTGATTAACTTTAATGCCATCCGCAAAGCGATAAATAAAATCAGTTGGTGAATTTTTATTTTGATCAAGATTAGATCACACCAAAGTACTTTAATGCATTCCAAATCCCATCGCTGTCAACATCATCTGTAATGTAATCGGCAATGGCCTTAACCTCTGGATTGGCATTTCCCATAGCAACGCCAATTTGGACATGCTTCAGCATTTCGATATCATTGCCACCATCGCCAAAAGCCATTGTTTCCTTTAGGTTAATTCCAAAATGCTCACAAAACACATCAATACCAACTTTTTTGCTTTGGCCTTTTGGATTTACATCAGCAAATAAAGGTGTCCATCTTGATGCCACAGAATTGGGCATCACGGCAGCCATAAAAGCCGCTTCCTCTTCAGGCCCCATAAAAATATTGGTCTGTAAAACTGAAGCCGTATCTACTTTTTCAGCATCAACTGGTGGCGGCACGGGCAAATTCAAATGTGCATACATTCCGGCAATTTCAGGCGTAACATCATGTATGGTAATTTCACGTTCAGACATGAAAGAGAAACTCAGCGCATTTTGCTTGGCATAATTCAAAATTCCTTCAATATCCTTCGCATCAATACACTGTTTAAACAAAATATCGCCGTTTTTTGCCACACAATAGCCTCCATTGAAGGTAATAAAGCCATCAAAGTTCAAATACTTCACATGATCTATACTGTTGATAGATCGTCCAGTAGATAAAATCACTTTAATGCCCTTGGCTTGTAAATCAGCAATGGCTTGTGCTGTAGAGGTAGAAACCTGATGAGTTTTGAAACTTAATAATGTACCGTCGATATCGAAAAAAACAGCTTTTACGGATGTATGTTGCATAACACAAAGTTAAGGCTATTAGCTGGTAAGTACTAAAAAGGAATTAACAAATGAGATAGCAATGTGAAATGTGTTGACTTGCTAAGTCAGACTATCTATATACAAATCAACTTTGTGGATCAACCCGTTTAGTTCCACCAGCTTGGCTGAAATTTCAACCTCAATTGCTGTATCTATCAATTCGGCATTAGCAATATTTTGCTCCAAAACCCGAAATTTCATACCTAAATCTTTCGCTCCAATTTGCGATACCCTTCCAGCCAATCGATGTACCAATAAACGAGCCTCGGATGGATTGCCTTCATTTACACTTTGTTGCAGTAGTTGTTCATCATCCTTGCAATCCGCCTTAAAACTTTGCAGTATTTTTTTCATCAATTGCTGATCCCCCATGGTCATTTGCTGCAAAGGTTTTTCATCAAAAGTCACTGGTTCTTGAGCGGTATTGGGTAAGGCAAACAAGTTCAACAGGTCTTCTGCCTTAAATGGTTTAATAATTACTCCTTCAAAACCTTCATCTAGCACTGCCTGTTGCTCATCAGGCAAAACTTGTGCGGTAATAGCGTAGTACTTGATATGAGGCGGCAATTTTTGCTTCAACTGTCGGTGCAATTCCAAACCGGTAATCCCCTCCAAACGCATGTCTACAAAAACATAAGTCAAAGCATCATCTACAGGCTGCTGCAACACTTCTGCTCCAGTACTAAATACCCTAAATGGAATTTCATTTGCACCAAATATGAGCTCACACAGCTGCAAAATCAACTTATCATCATCAATTACCCACACCGTTTTTGATCGATCTAATTGTTGTTTTACATCCAAAGTAGCCTTAATAGCGGCAACCGTAGCTTTTTTATACGGAAGGTAGACCATAAATGTGCTGCCTTTTCCCAATCTGCTTTTTACGTTGATTCGTCCACTCTGTGCATCCACTAAAGTTTTAACAATGGCCAAACCCAAGCCAGTGCCGTTTTGGTTCATTGCCTGTTGTGCTACATCGCTAGCTTGCTCAAATTCCTTAAATACCTTTTCCTGATCGGTTTCAGAAAGCCCTACACCAGTATCCTCCACCGCAAAGTAACAGTGTATTTCGTCCTCCTTCTGTTTACAATCAACCAATAACTTTACATGCCCTTGGTTGGTGAACTTAATGGCATTGCCAATTAAATTATACAGCACTTGTTTCAACCTGAAAGCATCGCCGTTTACCCACTGCTGCTCGGCCAAATTAAAATCGCTCAATAATTGAAGCTGCTTCTGCTCGGCCAAAGGCATCATGGCATCAATTACTTCATTTAACAAGATATGCAGGTTGAAATTATCCTGCTTGAAGGTAAATTCGCCAGAAGTAATACGGTTATAATCAAGCACCTCGTTAACAATTTGCAGCAAATGTACCGAGGACCGATGTATCGCCTCTACATGCTGCCGATCAGGTTGATGCTGTTTCGAAATAAATTCAGCGTAGCCCAAAATTGCCTGTAAGGGTGTTCGTATTTCGTGGCTCATGTTCGAAAGGAAACGTTGCTTGGCCCTTGCATGATATTCTGCCTCCTCCTTTGCCTTTTCCAATGCCAAACGGTAGCGATTGTTTTTACTGATATCGATTAAAATGAGCGAACCCAAAATCAAGGTAATCACAAAAAACACTATGATGATGATTTTGATTTGCTCAACACCTTCACTCACCATCACTTTTGCCTGTTCCCCATCTTGATCAACCTGCAACAATGCTTCGTTTTCAACTTCTCGTAGCACACTTAGCATTTGCTTGGTTAACGCATTACTTGAGCTAGCCAGCTCTGCCTCCCTTTTTAAAAAGCGATCGCTCTTTTGTTTTTGCTCCAGCTCAATAGTGCTTAAGGTGGCCTCTACGTTACGCATAATACTGTCCTCTACCACAGGGTTAAGCGTATCCTTTTTAACCTTATATTCTTCGTTGATAATTTTATAAACTTCCGACTTCTTTTTACCGAACAACCTGCTTAAAAAGCCACGGGACCGCTGTTCCTCTTCGGGTGCTACAGTTGTAGTAGAGGTAGAAGTTTGTGTGGTGAAAACGGCGCTATCAGCTTCCCTACTCCGCTGTGCCAACAGGCCATTGAGCTTTTTTACCTCATCAGAAAATGATTGCGTATTGACCAGATTTTCTTTTACTTCCAGATAGGCTAGAAACTGCTTATCACGATCTGCCAATAACTGTTTCAATCTGCGTAGGCGCTTCAACTGATTTGCATCATTGTTGTAAAGCTCGCTTAGGGTATCTATGGTTCTGCCCAATTTTTGTGTGGCAGCAAAAAAGGTGACATTGTTTTTGGGCTCCCGCTGTACTTGATCTAACGAAGCAATTTGACTAGATAGCTTGTTTACCAAGCGCAGTTTTGCATTAGGAGTAGATATTTTTTCTACGGTGCCCAATATCTCCCCAAAAACAAACTTACTTACCCCCCAAGCCATTAATAGCGCAAAACCCGCAAACAAAAATCCAACAACTACCTTGCCTTTGGTAGCGGTAAAGAAGCGTTTTTGAGGTTTAGTTAATGTATTATTGGACATCATGCTGTTGGACTACCACAAAACACGCACCGAAACGATTTAGTTTGCGTATTTTTTTTGTAGCATTATCGTTCACTTTTATATTTGTTTTATGAATAGAATTGATCGGCTTTTTGGTATTTTAGTGTTGCTACAATCTAAAAAATATGTCAGTGCTGATCACATTGCCAACCGGTTTGAAATTAGCGTAAGAACAGTTTACAGGGATATTAAGGCGCTTGCAGAACAAGGTATACCGCTCAGTTTTGAAGCAAATAAAGGTTATTTTATTGTTCAGGGTTACTTTTTGCCGCCTGTTTCGTTTAACACGGATGAAGCCAGTGCTTTGCTCATAATGGAGCGTTTTATTGAGGGTTTTGCCGATAAATCTATCCAACAACATTATCATACCGCCTTAGATAAAGTTAAAAATGTGCTGAAAAGCAGTCAGAAGGATACTTTGGAAAAGCTGAATGAAAATATCAGGCTGCAACTACCCAAACGACTGCAAAGTGATGTAGAGTATTTATCTATTTTGCAAAATGCCATCGCCGAAAAAGTTATTGTTGCAATCAAGTACAGAAATTATAAGGAGGAAATAAGCGAAAGGCAATTGGAGCCTATAGGGCTGATATTTTATGCATTTTCATGGCATCTGATTGGCTATTGTCACCTACGTGGCGCTTATCGAGATTTTAAGGTGAATAACATTTTGCACCTCCAATGTTTGCCTTCGGCTTTTACTATTGATACCCACATCAGCATTAATGAATACATGAAACAACTCCCTGTTGATTATTAATTACTTAAGCGTTTTAATAATTTTTTAAAACACCTAAGCACACTAATAAGCAGAGGCAGAATCTAAAAACTTATATGTCCTTATATGCCTTATATGGTCAATAAGATACTGTTATGCGGCAATAAATTTTGAACCACCTAAGACACCTAAGCACACTTAAAACGCAGAGGCAAAATCTAAAAACTCACATGTTCTTATATGCCTTATATGGTCAATAAGATACTTAAAATACCTAAGCACACTTAAGGCACAGGCAGAATCTAAAGACTTACATGCCCTTATATGGTTAAAAAATATTAAAAAAATCATCGCCAAAAAACGCACTGCCATAGGGTTGTCATTAGTCCATCCCAACTTTGTTGAATAAACAATTAAAATTATGGACATCATCAAATTACTCCAACACGAATTAACCCAAGAGGCAGCAACCACTCGCAAATTTTTAGCCTTAGTTCCTTTTGAAAAAGCCGATTACGCACCACATGAAAAAAGCATGAAAATGATGGATTTGGCCACACACATTGCAGATTTGATGAATTGGCCAAAGCTGGGTGTCAGCACTAATGAATTGGACTTCGCTACTGCCCCATATAATCCTGTTAAGGTAGAAAACAACGACGAACTAATTGCCGTACTAGACAAAGGCTTAAACGAAAGCTTGGAAAGTTTGGCAGAAATAGAAGAAGCGTTTTTAGAACAGCCCTGGATTTTGCGCACAGGCGATCATATCCATGCCGAAATGACCAAATATGGTATCATTAGAGTGGCACTAAGTCAAACCATCCACCACAGGGCGCAGTTAGGAGTTTACCTTCGCTTGTTAAATATTCCAATTCCTGGATCTTACGGGCCAAGCGCAGACGAGCAAAATTTTTAATCGGCAGCCCGCTGCGAAGTAATTTGTACTTATCTATCCACTTCGTAAGCGGGTTTAAATTAGAATTGGTTAATTTGCAACAATTACCAATTCTCTTTATGGATTTTTCTACACGTTTAAATAAATATATTAGTGAAAGCGGACTATGCTCAAGGCGTGCCGCCGACAAATACATTGAACTTGGCCAGGTATTTATCAATGGAAAGCGAGCAAAAGTGGGCGATAAAGTAGCCCCGGGCGATATGGTAAGTGTAAACGGACAGAAAATTGAACCTCGCGAAGGCAATAGCACTGTAATTTTAGCATATAATAAACCTGTAGGAATTACCAGCACAACTGAAAGTGGGGTTAAGGACAATATCGTTGACCACGTAAATTACAACGAACGTGTATTTCCCATTGGCAGATTGGATAAAGATTCGCAAGGCCTTATCTTCTTAACCAATAATGGCGATTTGGTGAATAAAATTTTACGTGCTGGCAATAACCATGAGAAGGAATATTTGGTAACCGTAGATAAGCCTATTACTGAAGAATTCATTACTGATATGGGAAAAGGTGTTCCCATTTTAGGTGTGATGACTAAAAAATGTAAGGTTAAAAAAGAAGGTAGCCATGTTTTTAGGATTACCTTGATACAGGGCCTAAACAGGCAAATCCGACGCATGTGCGAACATTTTGGCTACCAAGTTGCTAAACTGGAGCGGGTACGGATCATGCACATCAAGCTAAAAGGTCTTGCCGTTGGCGACTGGCGTGAGTTAGAAGAAGAAGAACTGAACAAACTTTACGAGCTACTTTCGAGCTCAAGTTCCGAAGTGGAATCTTCAAAAACATCAGCCATTAAAGCGGCTAAGGAGTTTAGTAAGCAAAGGGCATTCAGTGCAAAAACAAACGCAGATAAAAGGAATAAATCGGCAGCTAAGTCAACAAGCAAAACACCCACAAAAGCTCCTAAAAACGGTGGTAAGTTTAAACCGAAAAACACTAAACCTAAAGGCAGAGGAAGGTAGCATGCCGTTTAAAGGCAATTTTCATAGCCTCATTCTTTTTACTAACTTTGTAGCTTCATGCAAAGCGATAAAAAGATAGACATCCGATCATTGAGCCTAGAACAGTTGGCCCAACATTTCAAGGACATGGGCGAACCGGCGTTTAGAGCCAAGCAGGTTTATCAGTGGCTTTGGGAAAAATCGGCACGCAGCTTTGAGGAAATGAGTAACCTGTCGAAGGATTTACGAAAGAAATTGACTGACTGCTACGCCATTAATGTGGTTGAAATAAGCAATGCTCAATTTAGCAACGACCATACCATTAAAAACGCATTCCGATTATACGATGGCAATATTGTAGAAGGGGTTTTAATACCCACGGAAGAGCGAATGACTGCCTGTGTAAGTTCGCAGGTGGGTTGCAGTTTAACCTGTAAGTTTTGTGCCACTGGTTACATGGATCGTGTTCGCAACTTAAATGCTGATGAAATTTACGATCAAGTAGTCCTTATTGACCAGCAGGCGAAAAAGAATTACAACATTCCGCTAACCAATATCGTGTACATGGGTATGGGCGAGCCGCTTTTGAACTATGCCAACGTCCTAAAATCTATTGAACGCATTACTGCTCCAGATGGCTTAAACATGTCGTATAAACGCATTACGGTTTCTACCGCTGGTATTGCAAAGATGATTAAAAAGCTGGGCGATGATGGTGTGAAATTCAATTTAGCACTTTCGCTACACGCCGCAAACGACCAAAAACGCCACGAAATTATGCCAATCACAGAGCATAATTCTTTAAAAGCATTGGCCGAAGCATTGAAATATTATTTCCAAAAAACTAAAAATCCAGTTACTTACGAGTACATCGTTTTTAACAACTTTAATGATGAAATACAGGATGCTATGGAATTAGCCAAATTCTGTAAACATGTACCTTGTAAGGTAAACCTTATTGAGTATAACCCAATCCAGTTTGCTGACTTTATTAATGCCGAAGGCGATAAGATAGATGCCTTTGCCAACTACTTGAAAAAGCAAGGCATTACCACTAATATCCGCCGTAGCCGAGGTAAAGATATTGATGCTGCTTGCGGGCAGTTAGCGGTGAAAGAGAAGAGCTAATATCCGCCAAAATCAATCGACAAAGCTTAAAGTAACATCTGCTCTAAAATTCAACAATCTCACTTAAAACACCTCTCTAGCTTATTTAGGAGTATCATTTTTATAATTGTTTGATAACATATTTATTTTATATGTGTAAGTTTACGTTCTACTTACCTATGACCAATATTTATGTTAACACCAATTTCTCAATTAACTTTGACGTTTTTTGCGTATAAAAACGTCCCCTTAGATGATATTTCCTTTCATCTAAGTTTTCTAAATACAAGCAATTCTAAATCATCGAAACTAAAGCCGATTGGTTAAATGATTTGACGTAAGAAGACTGTTTTAATCTCAAGTCTACTTGCTCTCCTTCTTTTAACAATTCTACCTAACAGTTAAACCAACATTCATGTCTAAATATTTCAGGTACGTTTTATTAACGTGGCTTTTTGCCTGTGGATTTTTCACTGCAAAATCTCAAAACAATAGCCTAGAGCAGCACATCCGCGACTTGATGGCCACTGTGCAAAATCGTAGGTCTATTATAAGCGAGTTAAGGCCAAATGAACCGCACATGACACCCGTTGCTCTTTTAGGTGGTGACGGCGGCGACGGCAAACCAGCCGTTATTATCGATGATATCACAGTTTATCCAACTTATGCAGAATTTAATGCCTACGCCTGCTTCACCTTACCTGGAGGAAAAGAACCTATTTATTTTGCAACTGCAGAGCCGGTAAAGTTAAGTTACAATGGTGGCATATTAGGTACAGCACGTTTGGCGCTCGTAAATAACAAATCCTTTAAAATGATGAATAACTCGGTAGATCTTACCGTGTTAAAAGACGAAACTTACTTAGAGATTGACTGTAAAGGCTTTAAAAAAGGAAGGCTCTCGGTAAATATTGAAATGCCAACTAAGCTTGTACCTGAAGATGCCAATGGAGAACAATTACTGGATAAAAGAGTAAATGGTAATTTTACAGTTGAATTTAGTAACCTTAACGACATCTTAGCCTCCGTAAACATCGAACCTTTTCAGTTAAGAGGATCAAAGGGTGTTACTTTTACTATCAATGATGCCATTATTGATCTAAGCGACAATAACAATTCGCCTAACATGGTTTTTCCTCCGGGATATAGGGAGAATTACTTCAACGGTGAAGCAGCTGAGCTTTGGAGAGGATTTTACATCAGAAATTTTTCAGTAAAACTACCACCAGAAATTAAGGATAGATCTTCAAAAGCAAGAAAAGAATTTCAGGCTAAAAATATACTGGTGGATAGCCATGGCTTAAGCGGTGACATCATGTTCAATAACTTGATTAGCATGGGCAACGGTGACTTGGGCGGTTGGAGTTTCTCTGTGGACAACATTTATTTAAACTTCATTGCCAATCAACTCAAAGGTGCGGGCTTTAGCGGTGGTTTAAATATCCCCATTAGTGGAAAAACACATCAAATGGCATACAAAGCCATATTTAAGCCAGGCGAAGAATACATTTTTAATGTCGAAACCAAAGACGAAATGGAATTCAACATCTTTCAGGCAGCTAATGTGAAATTAAAATCGGGGTCGTTTATTGAAGTAGCGCTTAAAGAAAAAAAGTTTGAGGCAATGGCCAATTTGAGTGGCACTTTAAGTATAGGTGCAAGCCTCTCAAAAGGGAGCGATACAGAAAAGGCCGGAAATAAATTCACCATTGGCAAAATCGGCTTCGAACAATTGGTGATTTCAACCAAGGCTCCTTACATCCATTCCGGAACTTTTGATTTAAATGTCAGTGTTAGTATAGGAACTTTTAAGGCATCCGTAAGTAATGTTAAAATCGTCAAAAAGACCGATAGTAGAGGTTTGGGTTTCGACTTGAAAGTCAATTTACTAAAAGAAAATGATGCTAGCAGTAGCTTTGCCGCCGATGCAAGTGTGATGATTTTGGGAAAAGTGGTGACGGATGACGAGGGGAAACAAGAATATCAACACCTGGCAACAGAATTTGCTAGAGTTTACATTAAAGTTGACCAAGGCAATTTCAGTTTAGAAGGGGAATTAAATTACTTCAAAGAACAGCCAATATTTGGCTCAGGCTTCAAGGGTTCGATTAAAGCAGGGCTACATATTGGAAAATTTGACTTTGATATCAAAGCTACAACACTATTTGGAAGCGTTAATCAACTTAAATATTGGTACGCAGATGCAGTAGTGGAATTTCAGCCTGGCATTACCATAGCTGCGCCAATGGAAATTTACGGATTTGCTGGTGGTTTATACTATGGTGTGAAACAAAAACCTGGAGATGGCGGCGATTTGGCAGTAGTGAATTCACAAACAGGCTTGGCTTACCTGCCTGATGAACGTGCCGGTTTAGGCATTAGGGCCGCAGTAATGTTTGGTCTTGTCAATAAAAAAGATGTATTCAACGGCAATGTTGGGTTTGAAGTTGCCTTTCATAGAGGTGGTGGCCTAAGCAGGGCAATGTTAATGGGCAACGCTAATTTTCTACAACCCGTTACCGCCGAAGTTACCGTTACACTACAAGTAGGCAGTAAAGAGTTTTCTAAAACAAGTACCATAGGTGGACCAACGGAATTGGCAAACAATACTTCCGCCTTTGATGCCATCAACAAAAGAGGGCAACTTTCGGCAAGTGTATTTATTGATTATGATGTAGATAACAGTTCGCTGTTTGCAAGTTTTAAAGTTTTTGTAAATGTGTTGGGCGGTGCTATTAAAGGTGTTAATGCCGGCGGACTAGCTGGAGAAGCTGCTCTTTACTTTGGCCCAGACACTTGGTATGTACATCTAGGAACGCCTAGCCAACCCATCGGCTTAGAGATGTTATGGTTAGCCAAAACAAAATCTTATTTCATGGTGGGCAAAAACCTGCCAGGCAGTCCACCTCCGCCATCCCATGTATCCGAAATTTTAGGTGGGCGCAATATGGATTATATGCGAGATCTCAATGCCTTGCATTCGGGCATGGGTATTGCCTTTGGCGCAAGCTTAGGTTTTGATACTGGCGATATCAGCTTTTTGATCTTTTATGCCCGTTTTGCCGCCGGAGCAGGTTTTGATGTGTTGCTTAAAGACTATGGAAAGAGCGTACATTGCGAAGGTGAAAACGGGCCAATAGGTATTGGCGGATGGTATGCCAATGGTCAAGTTTATGCTTATGTACGCGGCAAAATTGGCATCGGTGTTAAACTTTTTGGCCGTAGGAGAAAATTCGACATCATTGATATCGGTGTTGCAGCCGTGTTACAGGCTAAACTCCCTAATCCTACTTGGATAAAAGGTACGGTTGGCGGATACTACCGCATTTTAGGCGGCTTGTTTAAAGGCAAATGCAGTTTTGAGTTCACTATAGGCAAGGAGTGCAAACTAGTGAAATCAAATTCGTTGGCAGATAGCGACATTAAAGTAATTGCTGATATAAATCCTAAAAACACCAATAAAGATGTTGATGTATTTGCTGTTCCACAAGCGGCTTTCAATCTTGCTATCGGCCAATCTTTTAATGTAGAAGGCGGTAACATGTTTAGGGCAAAACTTGATGAATTCACGCTTACCAACAACGGCGTTCCATTGACAGGAAAAGTGGAATGGAATGGCGACAAAACAGTTATTGCTTACACTACCGATGAAATATTACCGCCTAATAAAGACTTGGTTTTAAGTGTTAAGGTATCTTTTGAAGAAAACAATGGTGGTACTTGGACACCGTACTTGATTGATGGCGTAGCTTACATAGAAAAACAAACAAACACTTTTACTACAGGTAATGCCCCTGATTTTATTCCACCAAGCAACGTAGCTTACAGTTACCCACTTATTAACCAATATAATTACTATAAAGATGAAGCTAAAGAAGGCTATATCAAGCTTATCCGCGGCCAAGCTTATCTATTTGACAGCACAGGAGAATACACCCAAACAGGCCGTATTTTACAAGAAAGTGGAAGTGCAAAGGATTTCAGCATTAGCTATAGCAACAATCAAGTTAATTATACCTTACCAAGCTTAGAAAACAACAAAGGTTTTGAACTAGCGCTTGTATCGGTGCCAAAAAATAACAACACCAGCATTGATAGGAACGTAAAATCAGAAGACAAGTCGGTTGTGACAGAGGGTGAAAACGACTTAACCGTAAGTACTAAAAAACTTGAAGGTACAATTAGCAATGCCGAAGAGAAGAAAATATATGGCACCAATTTCCGCACTAGCGTTTACAGCACCTTTAGCGAAAAAATTGAAAAGGGCAGCAACAAATATTCTTTCACCTGGGCGCTAACAAATGGCGTACACGAATTAGGGTATGTATTCAATACCAGTGAACAATTCGATGATTACGAGATGAATGATGAATTGCCTTTAAACTTGATCAAGCTCGAAGCTGATTTGAGCGAAAATAGTTGGTTCGATTCTTTCATTAATCCTTTTGTTTACCAAAACTACCCCGCTAGTCCATATGCAACCATCACCTGGCGACAAGCTGAAAAACTTGGAGTGCCTCCTATTAAAGCCATGTATCTACGCAACGAAAACTTGGTTAAGGGAATCACCTACAGCCAGGGGCAAACTGCGGTAAGCGGCAAAGTTGCGCTAATTTATAATCTTCCCCTTTACATTGCCGGCGATTATTATGAACTACAAAGCAAAATAGTAAATGCTTATGTAGCTGGTCAGCAATTAAACCTTTCTGAGCAGATGAAGAGCATCGTGACTACGCCATTTACTCCGGTAAGGAAAGGTCCTTACAAATTCAAAATAAGCTATGTGCTCCCGGGAATCAACAAAATAACTACCACTAAACAACTGGTCATCAAAAATGAAATCGGTCAATAACTATAACATAACTCCACTTTTAAGTTGGCAAAAAATTAGCTGCTGTAAGTTGCCTACCATTTTTGTGTATACACTACTGTTCGTGGCCAGCTTGCTCTTCTGCCAAGCTACAAAGGCGCAGCAAACGCCCGCGAAAATTGGTGTGTTAGCGAAACCCCTCAAAGATTCGATCATGCTACGTTGGGGGCCATCTAGCCCACAAGCTTGGCATATCTTAAACAAATCTGGCTACCAAATCCGCAGGTTCACCATTACAAGAGATGGTAAGTTATTGCCCAAGCCAGAGCAACAATTGCTAACTGCACAGCCTATAAAACCATGGCCCTTAGCAGCGTGGCAACCCAAAGTAGAGGCCGAGGACAAATATTTTTCTATAGCTGCGCAAGCCTTATATGGAGAAGGATTTGAAGTTTATTCGGCTGAAGATAAAGGAATTAGCAAAATGTTAAATCAGGCTAAAGAAAAGGAATCCCGTTACTCTTTTGCGCTTTTTAGTGCCGATTTAGATTATGAAGTTGCAAAAGCAATGGGGCTTGCCTATGTAGATCGCACAGCCAAAAACAACGAAAAATACTTGTATCGCATTTATGCGGCAACAGCCGATAAAACTTTAAAAATTGATACTGGCTTTGCTTACACAGGCTACGCCGATTTTAAACCCTTACCTAAACCATTTGAGCTAAAGGCTTATGCCGAAAAAAAGGGAGTAATGTTAAGTTGGAACCAAGAGGCATTTAAAGGAATTTACACTACCTATTTGGTAGAAAGATCTGAAGATAACGGCCAAACATTCGTTTCAATCAGTGACGCTGGCGTAGTAAATCCCGAGCAAAGCGAACAAAAAGAGAGCCGAATGGCTTCCAAACTGGATACCATTTCTGCACTGAACAAAAAACTGATTTATCGAGTAAAAGGGATTTCGCCATTTGGTGAAATTGGACCCCTGTCCGATACCGTTAGTGTGATGGCGATACACCTTTTGGAAGCATCAGCCAGCATTAGCAACGCCGAAATTATTGGAAAAACGGTTAAGCTAACCTGGGAAATGCCAGAGCAACCTGCAGAAATCCTAGGTTTTGACGTGGAAAGATCTAACCATCCACAAAAGAACTTTAAAAAAATCAACCCCAAATTATTGCCTGCAAATACCAGGACTTTTACCGATCAAGTAACTACCAACTCCAATTACTACAGGATCAAAACTTACGGCAGAGAACAAAAAAGTACGCTATCATATCCCGCTTTTGCGCAAATGATAGATAGCATCCCCCCAGCGCCACCAATAGGTTTAAAAGGCACAGCCGATAAAACGGGATTGGTAAAATTGACTTGGACCGCCAATACTGAAAAAGACTTGGCGGGTTATCGTGTTTACCGTGGCAATGCGGAGAAAGGTGAGTTTTCGCAGGTAAGTAGAAAAGCGATTAAAACCAATGCTTTTACAGATACGATAGAACTTAAAACCCTAACTAAAGCGGTTTATTATAAGCTAGTTGCTGTTGATACCAGATACAATCCATCTGAATTTTCGGCACCCTTTAAACTCAAGCGTCCGGATATTGTGCCGCCAACACCGCCATCATTTTATGAGGTAAGAAGCAGTGTTGATGGCGTTTATTTAGCATGGCATGCTAGTAGCAGCGAAGATGTGGTAAAACATGTGGTTTACAGAACAAAAAAAGGCGAAGAAAATTGGAAAAGTATTGCCTTGTTTAAAGATACCAATCATGTTTTTACCGATACAACCGCTCAACTTGCACAGGAATATTTATACAAAATAACTGCTTTTGATGATAGTGACTTAAGTGCCGACTCCAAACCGTTTACCGCAAAAAGAATAGACTTAGGTTTAAAGCCTGCTGTGATAACTGCAAGCGCCACGGCAGATCGTGAAGCTCGTCAAATTGTGTTAAACTGGAAATATGCAGCCCCAAAAGTAGATAGTTATTTGATCTACAGGGCGGAGCAGGGTAAACCGATGCGCTTGTACCAAACGTTAAGGCCAACTGAAACGCTTCAGAAAGATAAGTCGCACCAGTTAATTGATACACCACTGTTCATCAATACCATTTACCAATACCGAATTAAAGTTGCGTTTACAGACGGCACAGAAAGCCCTTTAAGTAAAACGATTACCATCAACTATTAAGCCTATGAAAAAGATTTTACTGTTATTGATATTGCTTACTGGAGCATTAGGAGGCGCTTTTGGGCAACCTAATCATCTTTTTAAAAACTCTTATAGAATTGGGCTTTACGCTTCCGGCGATGGGTTTATATGTATGACACGCCCAAACACCTATGATCTGAACATTAGTTTTGGTGACGGTGTAACTAGTAATATAAAATCTTTCGTTAGCTCAAGCTCTGCAAACACAAATGGTTCTGGACCTCAGGCGGACTATTTTGGAGAGGATATCCGTGAATTTACTAGTAATGTACAACTAACTAATTTTTCATTTTCAGATAACTTCACTTCCGATACAAGTGTTCCGCTAAATTTAGGCATTAATAACGGTTCAAAAACTGTAAATCTCTGTGGATTAGTAACTGGCACTTTTTGGACCATTGGCATTACGAAGCTTAGTTTTAATATAGATTATTCAGGAGAATACATTATATGTGGAAACAAAACAATAGCTTTCTCAATTCCCACATCTCCCGAACCATCATATATTCTACAAGCCTCAAATGACCCGCTAAACTCGTCCTCCTGGGAAACTATCTCAATCTTGACGACCGACAAAATCACATTCAATCAAACTCTACTTCCATCAAGCATTGAGAGAGGTGTACCAACGTTTTTTAGAATAATTGGAACTTACGATGGGTTTGCGATACAATCTGATTACATTGGTATAACTTTCTACCCTAGCGTTCCCATCCCCCAAACCAAAACCCCAATTGCCCCCTCCTGTTTTGGCGGTAAAGGCTCAGTTTTACTGGGGAACTTTAAGTACAGCGATGGCACAAGCTACAATAACGAAGAAAGTCTATCATTAGGCATCACTCGTCAAGGCTCAGGGACTCCTGAAAAAAACATCACTTTCTATGGAAGTGACATTACTGTTTCAGATTTAGCACCTGGAGAATATACCGCTCAAATTGGTAATGGTATCTGTAACGAAAGTTTTAGCTTCACCATCCCTCCCGCCCCGGCACCCATTACTGCCTCAGCATCGGTACAAAATCCAGACTGTTCGAGCGGCTTGGGCACTATCATTACCACGGCAAATGGTGGAACCCCACCCTACCGATATAGTATTGATGGCGGTGCCAACTATCAAACTTCAAACACTTTTAACAACTTGACCGCTGGCAGTTACATCGTCACGGTAACGGATGCAAACAATTGTACTCCCGCTACAAGCGCCACAATTAGTGTAAGTATACCTACGGCCGTAGTAGTAAGCTTGAGTAACAAGACTAATCCAAACGGTTTTGGCTTGAGTAACGGGCAAATTAGCATTGCCGCAAGTGGTGGCACTGGAATGGGCTATACCTACGCCATTAATGATGGAACTTACACCAGTGCAGATACTTTCAGTTCACTCGCCGCTGGAACTTACAACTTCACTGCAAAAGATAGCAAAGGCTGTTTATCTGCTCCGCTAAGCATAACGCTTACCGAACCGCAACCATTAACACTTAACATCGTCAACAAAACGGATAACAATTGCTTTGGAGCAAGCTCTGGCGAAATCGAAGTACTTGCATCAGGCGGAACGGCGCCTTACAGTTATGCGTTGAATGGAGGTTCTCTACAAACCTCTGCTTCCTTTAGCGGTTTAGCGGTAGGATTTTATACTGTCACCGTTACAGACGCCAACAATAACACAGCAAGCGTTAATACGGCAATTTCTCAACCTAATAAAATAACTGCAACGGTAACAAAGGCAGATGCTACTTGTTTCGGTGCTAACGGAACGGTAACTATTAGCAGCCCTTCCGGAGGATTGAGCAATACTTACTTCTATTCCACTGACGGAGGAGCCAGCTATCAAAACAACAATATCATCAGCCTAGCACCTGGAACCTATAACATCAAAATTAAGGATTCAAACGGCTGTCTTTCGGATGATTATAGCATTACGATCAGTCAACCTGCAGCATCGTTAAATGCTACAGCAACAAGCGAAGATGCACAATGCTACGGTGCCGCCAACGGAAGCATTACAGTGGTAGCCACCGGTGGTTCTGGAAGCTACAGTTATTCCATAGACAATTGGGTTAGCAGCAACGCTGATGGCACTTTTAACGGATTGCTTGCCGGCCTATATACGGTTAGGGTAAAAGACCAAACAGGTTGTACTTTTAGTTTACCAATTTTAGTAAAGCAACCTCAGGAACTTCAAATTTTTATTGATAGTAAAACAGACGCTAGCTGTTTTGGTGGTACTGGAACCATTAGCGTTTCTGCTACCGGCGGACAAGGAAACATGAGCTATAGCAGCAGCCCGAGTTTGGCCTTCAACAATGGTTTATTTAGTGGCGCAACTGCAGGAACTTACACCATACAGGTCACAGATGATAACGGCTGTACTAAAACAACCAGTGTGACCATTAACCAGCCCAGTCAAATTAGCATTAGCGCAAGCACAACTCCCGTTAGTTGCAATGGAGGTACAGATGGGCAGATTGTTTTAAATGCATCAGGGGGCACGGGAACTTATACTTACAGTTTCAAGAACCTAAACAATTTTTCATCATCCAATACCTTTAGTGGCTTAACTGCGGGCAACTACAGTTTCACCGTTAAAGATCAAAATGGCTGCCTTGCAGAGGTCACCGTAGAACTCAACCAGCCAGATGCCTTATCCTTAGGTGTAGCTAACAAGCAAAATGTAAGCTGTAATGGTTCGGCAAACGGAAGCATTAGTGTTACTGCCGCTGGCGGAAGCGGAAGCTATGCTTACCAAATTAACGGCGCAAGTGCGGTAGGTAATGGAATTTTCACGGGGCTTGCGCCGGGCAACTACACTATTAGGGTTACTGATGCTAACGGTTGTTACAAAGAGCAAATTGAAACGATTACTGAACCTAGCAGCTTAAGCCTTTCACTTACTAATCAGGTTAATGTCAAGTGCTTCGGCAACAACAGTGGACAAATTACAGTTAGTGCAGCAGGCGGCAGTGGAAGCTACCAATATTCGCTAGATGGCGGCACCACGTTCCAGCCATCGCCAAGCTTTGCAGGCTTGAGGGCGGGGGGATATACCGTAACGGTGAGGGATGCAAACCTCTGCTCGAAGACCCTGGCGGTAACCATATCCGAACCTGCGGTACTGGCACTGGGCATAGCGGCGAGGACCGACGTGTCCTGCAACGGGGCGGCAAACGGTTCGGT
>NZ_QMHP01000004.1:0-59662 GCF_003313335.1 Pedobacter zeaxanthinifaciens | reverse complement strand
CCGGCAAGTATGGCCCTCACCGCGGAGGTGACGCCAGTACGCTGCAGCGGCGGATCCGACGGAACCGTATCGATATTGGCAACCGGCGGAACGGGCACCTACGTGTACACCATCAAGAACCTCAACAACTACTCGGCCTCCAACAGGTTTGAGGGGCTGGCGGCCGGAAGCCACAGCTTTACGGCCAGGGACCAGAACGGGTGCACCCAGGACATCACCGTACAGGTGGGGCAGCCGCAACCACTGGCGCTGGGCATAGCGGCAAAAACGAACAGCAGCTGCAGCGGGGCGGCCAATGGCTCCATATCGGTACTGGCTACAGGCGGGACCGCACCATACTCCTTTGCCATCAACGGAAACAGCATGGGGGCCACATCATCGTTCACCGGGCTTGCACCGGGCACCTACTCCATCAGGGTAACCGATGCCAACGGGTGCCAAAAGGAGCTCGCCCAGAACATCGAAGAGCCCACAGCCCTGGTGCTCTCGCTAACCGACAGGACGGACATTGCCTGCAGCGGCGCAAGCACCGGCAGCATTACGATTGCCGCAACTGGCGGCACTTCACCGTACCTGTACAGCATCGATGGCTCAACCTACCAATCTGGCACAAACTTTACCGGCCTAGCTGCAGGAACATACAACCTGTTGGTGAAGGATGCCAACCAATGTACAACCCAAATGTCTGTTACGATTGTTCAGCCAGCTGCACTATCGCTTAGTGTAGCTAACACTACTGATGTTGATTGCAATGGCGCTAAAAACGGTTCCATTACTGTAACAGCTCTAGGTGGAACATCACCTTACTCCTACGCCATCAATGGTTCAGCGCCACAATCATCAAATAAATTTGGCAACCTCAACGGCGGAAATTATACCATTACCGTTACTGATGCTAATGGCTGTAGCAAAAGCATATCCACAGTTATTAATGAAAGTTCAGTGTTAACGATAGCGATCAGCTCCTTTAAAAATCTTAGCTGTAATGGCAATGCTTCCGGAGAAATAACGCTGATGGCTCAGGGTGGCTCCGGCGGGTATCAATACAGCCTTAACAACGGAGCCTTTCAAACATCCGCTGTTTTCGGTCAGCTCCAGGCCGGCACCTATCAAATCATGGTGAAGGACGCCAAAGGTTGCACCGCCTCAGTATCAAAAACCATTACGCAACCAATGCCGTTGGTATTGAGCAAGCAGGTGATACAGCAAAAATGCTTTGATGCATGTAGTGGCGAAATTAAACTCAACGTATCTGGTGGCACCGCTCCTTATACCTATCAGTGGTTTGGTGGTGTTTATGGCAATGTTTCTACCATCAGCAATTTATGTGGAGGCCTCTACAGCGTAACCATTACTGATGCCAACGGCTGTACCATAGCTGATGCTACCACCATCATTACGCCACCGGAAATTAAAATTACTGGCGTAGCCGATACCATACTCTGCGTAGATCAGGTGGTAACTTATGATGCAGGGAATCCGGGGTTTAGCTATTTATGGACTGCAGACAACGGGTTCCTTAAAAACACCCAAAAAGTTCAAATTAGTCAGGCTGGGAAATACCAGCTCAAGGTTACAAATTTAGATGGTTGTTCCGTAACTAAGACCTTTAACGTACAAACCTCAACTACGCTGTTAAAAGCAAATTTCCTGATGTCAACTTATGCCAATGTGGGCGATACGGTAATTGTGGTTGAAGTTTCGAAGCCCACACCCGCAAAAATCACTTGGCTTTTTGATAACGGTGTAGTAAATGCAGGTGGAAATGCTTCAGGATCAGTAAAGCAAATCACTTTTACCAGCCCAGGGGTGTATAACTTAATGCTTATGGTTAACCTAGGCCAGTGTGCTGATGCCGTACAAAAAAGCATTACAGTACTTCCAAAGGAACAAAAAGCGGAAGTAAATAAAGTACTTGGTTACAAAGAAGAATTGATCAAAGAATTCAAGGTCTATCCAAATCCAAATGATGGGCAGTTTAAAGCTCTTGTTAAGCTATCAGATAAAAATGATATCAAACTGAGCCTGTACGATTTCAATGGTGCAGTAGTACTACCAAGCCAAGCCTATGTGGGCAAAGATGTTTACGAAGTCGACTTCAGTCAAAAAAACATTCGTCCTGGCGTTTACATTCTGGCGCTCGAAGCTGGAACTCAAGTTAAAACACTCAAAATCATTAAAATATAAACCGTTACAGCATTTACCCTAAGTTAATAGCGCATCATCCTTCAAAAAGATAATGCCACTTATCCTACCTCAATCACCTGCAAATGAAAAACTTTAGCATCAAGTTTACTACTCGCATTGTTAGCGGAAATAAAACCGCTATGGCATGTGGCAGTTATGCTGTTATATTTTGCCTTTCCATTTTTTTCGGATCCGATGTTTTCGCCCAAAACCTAAGCAATATTGGAAAAGCAAAACCACTTACAATAACCGGTGGTGTTGCTACTAACCACGTTGCCTATTTTTCCAATAGTGATGTTTCCCGCAGAGATCCATACAATTACTTCATTTCCGGTAATTTAAACCTTGATATTTACGGCTGGAGCGTTCCATTTGGATTCTCCTACGCTAACCAAACCAAAGGTTCATTTCAACAGCCCTTTAATCAATATAGTTTATCACCGGTTTACAAATGGGTTACAGGGCATTTGGGCTACACTAGCATGTCTTTTTCCAATTATACCTTAAACGGGCATACTTTTTTGGGCGTTGGCGCCGATTTAAGTCCTGAAGGCCCTTTTAAGTTCAACGTAATGTACGGTAGGCTGCAAAAGGAAGTAGTGGTTGATGAAACATTAAACCAAAACACAGAGGCTGCTTACAAGCGAATGGGCTATGGTATTAAAACAGCGTACATCAAAAACAAGGACAAAGTGGAGCTCATTATTTTCAAGGCGAAAGATGACATCAACTCTAATCCTACCATTATTGCCAATGGAAAAATTACGCCGCAGGATAATTTAGTAGTGGGCATTGCCGGCAGCAAGCAGCTTTTCAAAAAACTGCTACTTAATGCTGAGCTAGCTGCAAGTGCATTAACGCGTAATCAAAATGCAGCCTTTGACAGCTTAAATCATAAAGCTATACCCAGCTTGGGCGGTTTATTTATCAGTAACAGCTCCACCAGTTTATACACCGCTTATAAATTGGGCCTTGCCTACGCCGAAAAGAAATACACCATTGGCATAGGCTACGAACGTATTGCTCCTGAATATAAAACTTTAGGCGCCTATTATTTTGCTAACGACTTCGAAAACATTACTACCAATCTTACTACCAAATTACTAAAGGATAAACTAAGTCTGGTACTTAATACCGGGCTACAACGTGATGATTTGCGCCATGCCAAGCAAAGCAGTACCAAGCGCTTTGTAGGCTCATTAAATGCAAGTTTGGCCGCTAGCAAAAAAATGAATCTCAACGTAAGCTATTCCAATTTTCAAACGTATGTAAACATCCGATCCAACTTCAATCAAGTAAATGCGCTAACCCCTTATGATAACCTTGACACCCTAAATTATACCCAAATCACTCAAAACACCAATTTCAGCGGCACTTATATGCTAAGTCAAAGCAAAGAAAAAAACCAAACAATAAGTGCCAATATTTCCTACATGACATCTGCCGATAAGCAAGGCGGAAACACTCAAAATACAGGTGGGCGTTTTTACAATTTCAACGGTAGCTACAATCTCAATATCGTTCCAAAAAATCTTTCATTTAACGTGAGCTTAAATGCCAGTAAAAACGATGCTGGAGACATTAGCACCACCACCATTGGCCCAACAATGGGCGTAAATAAATCTTTTTTCGATAAAAAGTTACGTTCATCGTTCAGTACCTCTTTCAATAAAAGCTACACCAACGGACAAGCGGGCAGCAGTATCATCAACTTCAGGCTAACCAATGGCTATGTCGTAAAAAAGAAGCACAACCTCAACCTTTCTATGGTAGCATTAAGCCGCTCTGCTCAAGTCAATTCTGCACAAGCGGGAAAAGGATTTTTTGAATTTACCAGCACTTTGGGCTACAACTATAATTTCTAGCAAATGCGCAACACTAGTAACTCAACCATCAACCATAAATTGGCCAGCAAATTGGTCAACGGCATTAAAAGCAGTATCTCAATACTTCTTATTTCTCTTGGTACACTATTAATAGCAGCTAAGGCATCTCAAGCCCAACAGGTATTTCCAGTGCTGGCCAATATGCAGGTAAATCCACCATATAGCCCCTACCTATCAGATTATACCGCTGCAGGCACCAATAAGCTACAGCTCAATCTTTTCCTGAAGGATCTCACCAAAACCAATTACCAATGTCGCCTTAGGCTAAAAATCGAGGGACTGGGCATTACCATACAGAGCAAAAACGATTTTCCAGTGGTACCGCTTACCCTCAACGGCGGCGAACTGAGCACATTTTCCGGCAGTGAACTGGCCTCCTACCTCAATCCACAGAACCTTGTATTCCAGGGGATAGATGAAACAGAGATCAGGCGCAATGGCGGCAAACTGCCCGAAGGGCTGTACCGCTTTACCATCGAAGTGCAGGATTACTACCGCCGTACGGTAGTTTCCAATGCAGCCTTAGCGGTGATGCCAATTTTCCTTGCCTACCCTCCCATTATCAACCTGCCGCTCAACGGAAGCAGGGTAACAGCAACCGAACCACAGAACGTTATTTTCCAATGGACACCGAGGAATGCCGCCTCCACCAGCTCGGCCTACAATACGGCCTACAATGTTAAACTGGTGGAAATTATTCCGGCTGGCCGCGATGCCAATGATGCTATCCGCAGCAGCAGGCCAATCTATGAAACCTATACCGACAGGACCATGCTCGTGTACGGGCCTGCCGAGCCCACCCTTACGCCCGGGGCAAGCTATGCCCTGCAGGTGCAGGCCATTGAGGCCGAGGGCCGCGAACTGTTTGTGAACAACGGCTACAGCGAAGTGGTGCGCTTTACCTACGGCGAAAGGTGCCCTACGCCCCCAAGTGTAACGCTGGAGCTGGCCGGCACCAATGCGGTAAAGGTAAGTTGGGCAATAATGCCCGGACAGCAGGCCTTCAGCATACGCTACCGTCAAGCTGGAAATCCTACGGCACAGTGGTTCGAAAAAGAAACCTACACTTCCAGCGAAACCATAGACGGACTGCGGCCCTCTACCAGCTATGAATTTCAGGTAAAAGCGCAATGTACCTATGGTTATGGAGACTACAGCGAAACGCAGACTTTCAATATGCCCGATGAAGATTTTTCAAAAGGGGATTTTGTTTGCGGCAGGGCCGATGATGGCGCACTGTCCGATCAGGGTTCGCCGCTGCTCCTGCTCAGGCCATCGATGATATTTATTGCCGGAAAGTTTCCCGTAAAGGTAACCACGGCAAGCGGCGGAAATGGCGTGTTTAGCGGAACGGGCACTTTGGGCGTTCCATTTCTGAACTACCTTAGTTTCAAGGTTTCCTTTCAGGATATCCGTATCAACACCGAGCTGAAAATGACCAGCGGCAAGGTGGTTTTTGTTAGACAACAGCTGGAACAGAGCATTGAAGAGGGAATAAAATCAATTACCGTAGCGCCCGATGAAAACGGGAACGTAACGGCCATCAACTCCAACGGCCTACCAACTATTATCGATGCCGCCATTACTTCCTGGCCACAGGCCATGCCTGTTTACGATGCCGCTTCCAAAACGGTAAAGTTCAGTGCATCTGTTAATGGCGGGGCGCCAAAGGAAATTACCCTTAAGCTTGTGGACGGGCAACCGCCACTTACCTTTCAAGATAAAAACCAGGAAACCTTCAAGGTAGACGAGCAGGGGAAAGTGACCTACATGGGCAGGGAAAACCCCACCCAGTTCTTTGGATCGGGCGCCAGTACCAACTTCACAATTGACACCAGCCGCGGTAAGGTAGCCTTTGCCCCAAATAGTGGGCAGCAGTACGGGTTCGACGGTTATGATACCGGCCTGGCCGCAAAAAGTAAAACCTACGCTGCCGATTACCTACCGCTCAACGATGGCGATGATACCCACAGGGCAAGCTGGAAGAGCATGGAAAGCAGGCAGTTTGATAAGGTAAAGGCCATTCTCTCCATCACGGACCCCAAACTGGATCCTAAAAAATTGGCATTTGTTACCGGCAAGGGCGATACCCTGAGCAGCACCTTACAGAACGACAACACCTACATCATCAGCCTGGCTGGCGCACTGCCGGGCAACGGTAGCGAAATCTACGCCGTATATCCGCCCGATAAGGGAGCTGCAAAGGGGGCCAGCGGTACCTATATGGGCAGGCTCAACATTTACAGCTATGCAAAGCTGTCAAAAAAACTGGTGATAGTACCGGTAAATGGCGCCGGTACCGGCATTAATGCAACTGCCCTGGAAGGTGGCCTCAACAGGATATACCAACAGGCCGTTGCCGAATGGAAGGTGGAACTGGCCGGCAACTTCAAAACGGATGCCGGTTTTGACAACCTGGACAACGGCAACAGCAGCAGCATGAGTGCCTACACCGAGGCGCAGAAGCGCTTGGCCAAAGCCTACCGTGATGCGGGCAACCGGATGGATGATGGCACCTATTACATCTTCGTAATAAAGGCGCTGTCCAACGGCGATGCGGGGTATATGGCGCGTGGTGGGCAGGTGGGCTTTGTAAGTTCCACCGATGTCCGTACCATAGCCCACGAACTGGGGCACGGTGCCTACAAGCTGCAGCACACCTGGGACCAGTATGGCCTTGCAAAGGGAAGCACTAACAACCTGATGGATTATGCGAGCGGCACCGAGCTCTGGTACGGCCAATGGCGTTACATGCGCAACCCTGATGTGATATTCAGGCCTTTGGAAGGGGATGATGAGGGGGCGCAGAGAAGTCCTGAATGTGATAGCAAACTGAAAAATCTAGCGGCGCTAATTAAAAACCAGGTAATACCGATCAACTTTTTAAAGCTTTTAGCTGCTGAGGAACAGGAAAATAAAAAGTCATCAGATGGAAAATATATCATAAGAACCTACAATGAAACCGACATTAAGATTGTCTTTTACGAAAATGCCTGGCCAAACGAAATTGATCATCTCTTTAAGATAGAGCTATCGGGTCAAAATGCAAAAGATACAGGGCTAAATTCTTTTTGGCTATATTTTAATCCTAATAGCGTCACCACAGAAGCTATACTGGTAACACTGGCGATTAAGGATGCAATGCCGCCGCCCGGCGGCGAAAAAAATTATTGCTACCTGCCGATGGAAAACCTCCCAAGGGGTATCTCAGCCGCAGCGGCCTTTTCCGATATGGTTGCTCAACAAGTATTCTTAACAGCAGAAATTTTATCGACTGGCGGAGTATTGAGGGCGGGTAGGTTTGCTACAGGTGCAGCAATTGACCTTGGACTTCAACTGGCAATGCTCGACATCATCAAAACTTATCTGGGCGAGCGCTTTAACACCGCTGATCTGCTGGCTGAAGTATCATGGCCATCGGTACTTTACAGCGGGTTTAGCTATAACAAAAAAATCCCTGTGGTAGCGAGTATATTGGGAAGCTTTACGGTAGGTTTCGCCGATGCACTGGCTAAGGAGGCTTTCAAAGAAAAATCAGCTAAAAACCTTAACTTAGGACGTGCAAGCTATGAAGGCTTTAAGCAGGCACTAATAACGGCCGGCGTTGAAGCTGTATTGAGGTTGGTAAAAATACCTGCTAAATATAGCAGGAAACAGGTTGAGGATGCGTTTGAGGATGCAGCGAAGGGAGTTAAAGGGGCGGGGGATGACCTGCTATCCTTTGTTAATAAATCACTTACAGATAAACTAAAGCAAGTAGACGATATTTGGAAAACTAAATATCCTGTACAGGAAATGCTGGAGGGTAGGACTTTCTTTGAGGACATAATGGGGCAATACAGGTATGCAAAAAGTTCAGGGTGGTCTCACACAGGCGATATATCCGAATTTTTCAAAGGGGTAGATTTTTATAAAGGCACAACACAAGGAGCAAATATATTCGCTGAAACAGCAGTTTCAATGAAAACTACCATTACCACCAATGTCGACAATTGGTTAGCTTCTGCTCCAATACAAAAGAATATAGGATTTTTAACTGATGGTTTAAATCCAACTAAAGGATTACAGAGTAATAGTAAATTGATGTTTATTCAAAATGCGGAAATACATATTTATATGCCAAAAGCCAATATTACAGAGGCTCTAAAAACAACTTGGATGAACAAACTCAATACTGTAAATCCAAAAATTAAATTTGAAATTAAGGCATTGGAAGATTTTGTAAACTAAGACAGAATGAAAATCACAAGAAATGAAATAGTTGCAGTCGCAAAAAAGCCATATAAATTAGTTGGCGAAGAAACAGTTGATGACATTGATTATCAAAGTTGGATAGATTTTATTGAAAGTCATAAAAATTTATTCGTATGGTACGAAGAAACGACAGAAGGGAAAGACATTCTATATAATATCGATAAAGTACCAGAATGGGCAAAAGAAAGGGTTCTTTATACATTGAGTAAAAAGCGAGCTCTTGCAAGTGAAGAATTAATGAAAACTCCTACGGATTTAGTAATTTCTTATAGTGAGTCAGATAAAAGAATAAGCGTCTCATTAGAGAAGAATCTCAATAAAAAAACGGGTAAATTAATTTTAGAAATGGCAAAACATTTAGACGCTTTAATGTTGGTAGACGGCAAAAAAATAATAGATGAAAAGATGATAGATAGCCTCCCCCAACTGGTTTAAGTGTTCGCTTTTTCAGCGGTCACTTAAACCTTAAATGAAACCGAAAACTACCCTAGAAATAGGTACAGGTCATAGAGCCAAACTTAGAGGCTCTCATTTCGGTCTGGAGACCTTGGTTTTATAAATAATTTAAGTGACCCTTCGGAACACTTATACCAGAGTAAGACATTTTTCCATAAGAAAAAATTAGATCGACCCAATCAAATTTCAAAACAGCAAACAACCTAATCAGTTAATTTTTAGTATCTTGTATAATATTTGCCTTAAAACGTTATACCGAAGATTTAATCAACCTACTTTTCCCTGCGCTGTGTAATGGTTGCGGAAAACTGCTTTACCATGGCGAAAACGACATTTGCGCCCAATGTTTGTACGACTTACCTTTAACTGATTTTCATAAATTCGAAGATAATCCGGTAGCCAAGCAATTTTGGGGGCGACTCCCCTCGCTAGCGCACGCGTGTCGCGTGTGAAATACCAGTAGCTAATGGAAAGTAATTAAAACTAAATAATGAGCCGTAAATACAAATTTCATAACAAAGAAGGACTATACTTTGTAAGTTTTGCCACAGTGTATTGGATAGATGTATTTACCAGGCCGTTGTACAATGATATTTTGGTAGATAGTTTAATTTATTGCCAGAACAATTTGGGTATGGAAATCTATTGCTGGTGCATTATGCCAAGTCATGTGCACTTAATTTTTAGCGCTAAAGACAATAATCCCGATGTTTTGCTCGGCAGATTTAAAGAGCATACATCCAAGCAGGTTGCAAAAGCGATAAGATAAAACAGCCAAGAAAGCAGAAAGGAATGGATGCTTTGGATGTTTGAAAGAGCGGGTTCAAAAAGCAGCAACGTAAAAGGAAAGCAATTTTGGCAGCATAACAATAAGCCGATTGAATTATGGAGTGCTGAGGTTATTGAGCAAAAAGCAGATTACCTGCATAATAATCCAGTTGTTTCTGGTTTCGTAAATGAAGTTTGGCATTGGAAATATAGTAGCGCAATAGATTACTGCGGAGGAAAAGGAATAATTGAAATAGCTTATTTATGAAGGAACTAATTTGCACACGCGACACGCGTGCGCCAGCGATGGGAAGTTAAAGTTACAAGTGATTTGTGTCCTTGCTCATCATGTTCGGCAATATTTCAACAATTTAGCGAAATGTTTCCGAATGTAAATATTAAAGTTGTTACTAGTCCAAAACTACATTATTAACAGACATGAATTATTTAACGTTTATTGAAGATAATATATCGAAAATTGGTACTATTAAGGGATTAGAGATGGCAAAAATTCTTGAAATTGAAGATTATTTTCAATTGAAATTGCCAACTGCATACAAAGAATTTTTATGCAATTTTGGAGAAACCAGTGGAAATTTGTTAAGCAGTTATTACATGACTTATCCAGCTTTAATGGATAATAAAAATGATGCTATTGAAATGCTGAATTTTGATGATAGAAAGCTTAAAAATGAAAAACCAAAGTTGAAAGAAAATTACTTTTTCTTTGGTCAATGGCAAGGTTATAATTTTTTCTTTTTTGAATGTCGCGATAATGAAAACCCACCTATCAAACTTCTTAATGATTCACTTGAAATAATAGACTACAAAAAATCATTCACTGATTTCTTAATCGAAGATGGAATAAATAATTTATAAATGAAATTCCTTCCTAATTTGCACACGCGACACGCGTGCGCCAGCGATGGGATTTCCAACGGCAGGTTAAAAAGGATATTGAAATAATTGCACAATCTCGAAGTTCGGATGTTTCAAAAATTGAATGGCACGCTTTGGATGGCATAGACGACAATGCTTTGAAATTTATACAAGAAGAAATGACCAAGCAAGGTTTATCCGCCAAAAGCTTTAAAGTAGTAATTTATTGATATGAAAGGATTAAAAGAGATAAAAACAAATTATCAAGATTTTCAAAACAAGCTACCCGAATATTTGGATTGGGTTGCAGAAAATATTGTAAAATCTTCATTGACTTTTACATTGGATGAGATAGAAAAAGTGCATTTGTACTATGAGAACAATATTGTAAAAGCAATCGATCAAGAATATTTAAAACAGGTTTTTATTGCTTACATGGGCGAAGCGTTTATAAAATACTTTGGGGGCAATTGGGAATTATCTACTTTAAAAAAAGATGAAGCCTATGGAACGCCTATCATAAATAATTGGGGCAATGATGGGGAAGCTCATGTAACAATTAGTCCCTTTGTGTGGACAGAGATAATAAGAAAACGTGGTGGGATAGATGATGGTGGGATAAGAACAATTTTTGAAAGGAATATCAATCGGTTCAAAACGGTGTAAGACAAAAGCCAACCCAACTCGTTTAAGTGTTCGTTTTTTCAGCGGTCACTTAAACCTTAAATGAAACCGAAGACTACCGAAAAATCGGCACAGGCCGTTCTGGAAATAATACATGAAAAATAGCTTATCACCAAGAAAGGAAAGGTCTTATCACAGTAGAGCCAATTTAGCGGTGCTTATTTCGGTCTGGAGACCTTGGTTTTTATAAATAATTTAAGTGACCCTTTGGAACACTTAAACCAAAGTAAGACATTTTTCCATAAGAAAAAATTAGATCGAGCCAATCAAATTTCAAAACAGCAAACAACCTAATCAGTTAATTTTTAGTATCTTGTATAATGTTTGCCTTAAAACGTTATACCGAAGATTTAATCAACCTACTTTTCCCTGCGCTGTGTAATGGTTGTGGAAAACTGCTTTACCATGGCGAAAACGACATTTGCGCTCAATGCTTGTACGACTTGCCTTTAACCGATTTTCATAAATTCGAAGATAATCCGGTAGCCAAGCAATTTTGGGGGCGACTCCCCTTACATGCCGCTACGGCCATGCTATATTTCAAAAAAGGTACTAAAGTGCAAAATTTGATGCACAGCCTCAAGTATAAAAACCAAACCCAAGTGGGCGTAAAACTAGGGCAGCTAATGGGAAATCGCTTGAAATTGGCAGAAACTTATCAGGATATCGATTGGGTTATTCCAGTTCCACTACATCAAAAGAAACTAAAATTAAGAGGATACAATCAAAGTGAGTATATTGCAAAAGGTTTGGCTAACGAGCTTGGTGTGCAAATGGATATCAAGAGCTTATTTAGAAATAAGGCTACCGAAAGCCAGACCCAAAAAGCCAGATATCATAGGTATGAAAACATGCAGGATGTATTTGGTGTTAAAGAAATAAACGATTTGGCAGATAAACACGTGTTGCTTGTTGACGATGTAATTACCACAGGCGCAACATTAGAAGCATGTGGAAATACACTGCTGGCTCACGGGATTAAAAAATTAAGTATCGCGGCACTAGCCTTTGCTGAACAATGAAAAGTTTAAACTTACTGTCCATACTAACCCTACTTACTTTGTTTTTTGCAGCTTGCAATAAAGACGAAGAAATTACTTTTGATCCTGAAGCAAAACTTAGTTTTTCAACAGATAGCGTATTGTTTGATACCGTATTTACCGCTACCGGCTCAACCATACGTAGATTTAAAATTTTCAACTACAACGAAAAGGCCATCAACATTGATGAGATTAAGATTGGCGGTGGTGCAAATTCACCGTTTAGCATTAACGTTAATGGGCGTCAAATGGTGGAAGGCAAAAACATCAAAATCAACGGTAAGGATTCTATTAACGTTTTGGTAAAGGTAAATGTAAACCCTACTGCCCAAAACCAGCCTTTTATTGTTCAGGATTCGATTTTATTATTTTTTAATGGCAAGAAAGATAAAATGCCACTGCTTTGCTACGGCCAAAATGCCATATTCTTACGCAACACAGCCATCACTAGCAACACCACTTGGAATAGCAAGCTGCCTTACATCGTTTACAACTCGCTTACAGTGGCAGAAAATGCTACGCTAACCATTGCTCCCGGGAGTAGAATTTTATTTCACAGCGGCTCAACTTTAAATGTAAAAGGAACATTGGTAGCAAATGGCACTACCGCCGATACTATTTTGTTTGCCAGCGATAGAACAGAGCGCATTTACGAAGAGGAACCTGGCCAATGGAACGGAATACATTTTTATGGCAGTAGCAAAAATTCAATCATCAACCATGCAACGGTAAAAAATGGCATTGCTGGCATAACGGTCGATTCGCTTTCAAGCAACAATAACCCTAAATTGGTATTAGCAAACACAATTGTTAAAAATATGCAAGTGGTAGGCTTTTTGGGCTACCATACACACTTAGCAGCTTACAACAACCTGTTTTACAACTGTGGCCAGTACTTGGTTTATGGTGTTGGCGGTGGGCAATATGATTTTGCACAGAATACTTTTGCGGCATTTAACTTTAATTTCGCTAGGCGTACATCTGCGGTATATCTATCCGATTACATTAGCAATAGTCAATTTAACGCCCTAAAAGTAACACTCACCAACAACATCATTTGGGGAAGTTTAGAAGATGAACTCCTGATTGAAAAGAAATCTACGGCAGCAATCACAACGGACGTGAAAAACAACCTGATCAAAACTGTACAGGCTAGTTTTAGCGGAAACGGTAATATTGTAAACACCGATCCATTATTTCAAAACCCACGTCAAGGCAATTATCGTTTAAATGATGGCAGTCCGGTAATTAACAAAGGACTAAATTTAACCAGCCATCCTTATTACACCCGTTACCTAACAGAAGATATTAGGGCGGTAACGAGAATATTTCCCTCAGAATTAGGTTGTTACGAAAAAAGATAATTTTTTTTCCTTTTCTAAAAACTTTTTAGACACGCTTCTCGTTTATTATATCGAGAGCGTTAATTTAGATGGTAAGGGTCGATCATTCCACTCGGAATATCGGCCCTTTACTTTTACCTTAAAAAATTAGAAATTACTTTCTTAATCTCGCTTGGATTAAAAGGCTTGAGCACATGCCCGTTCATGCCACTTTCCTTAAATTTACTTTTTTCATTATCTAGTGTAGATGCTGTTAGCGCCACAATAGGAAGGTTTCTATAATATTCCTCTTCCATGCCCCTGATAATAGTGGTGGTTTCAAAACCATTAATACCAGGCATTTGGATGTCCATTAACACCAAATCGTATTTTTGGCTGGTAATTGCCTCAATCGCCTTGTAGCCGTCAGCAACAAAATCTATTTGCAGTCCCCAAGTAGTTAAAATGCGTTTAGCTATTAAAATATTGATTTCATTATCATCAACAACCAACACACGCTTACCTTCAAAAAGCACTTTTTTAGTGTTTTCAGTCGTTTGCCCCTGGGCTTTCTCTAAATTAATTGTAAAAGAAAATGTAGTGCCTTTTCCCTCGGTGCTATCTACAACAATTTCCGACTGGTGCAAATTCAGCAAACGTTTGGTAATGGCCAAACCCAATCCAGTGCCGCCGTACTTTCTTGAAATATCAGTTTTCGCCTGTGTAAAAGTTTCAAAAATATAGTCCTTTTTATCCAGAGGGATGCCTATACCGTTATCTTTTACTTCAAATTTAACCGCTACTTTATTATCTATTTCATCACCAGCACGCACAATTAACTCCACCAAACCGTGATCGGTAAACTTAATGGCATTCCCAAGCAAATTCATTAAAATTTGGTACAACCTGGTTTTATCGGCCATTACCAATTCAGGTATTTTTTTATCGAAATTTAACAGAAGCTGATTGAACTGTTTAGCGGCATTTACCTGTAACGAGCTAACAATATCTTGACATAACAACTGCAAGTTAACCGGTAAAAATTCCAAATGTAAATTCCCGGTTTCAATTTTGGTGAAATCCAGCACATCGTTAATGATGTTCAATAAATTCTCTCCCGAAAACTTCAGGATGTTTAAATCATCCACCTGCGATGGTTTAGGATTGTTCTCCAATAACAAATGAGTCATCCCGATAATGGCATTCAGTGGTGTTCTAATTTCGTGGCTCATTACAGACAGGAACATTTCTTTGGCCTCGCTAAGCTGAAGGGCCTGCTCCTTGGCCAGCAAAATATCTTGCTCTACTTGTTTCCTCTCGGTAATATCCGTAATTAACTCAATGTAGCGTTCCACCATGCCCTTATCGTTAAGGATTGGCGTATTGGCCACCGATAACCAAATGGTATGGCCATTTTTCTTTTGAGCAAGCACTTCAATAGAGAAGGATTTTTTATGTGCCGATGCATTTCTGGCATCTGCTATCACTTTCCTGTCTGTTTCATCTGTAGAGAGTACATCTCCCAGTTTTTTACCGTACAACTCTACTGCCGAATAGCCTATCAATTGTTCCAGGGCATCATTTACCCAAGCTATACTCCCATTTTGGTTACAAATAGCTACGCCGGTATTGGTTTTACTGGCTACGGTGGATAACACCTCCAGTTCTTGCTCGGCTTTTTTCTTCTCCGTGATATCGATGATAATCTCAATCTCCGTTTCCACACCACCTTCGGCACTTAACACAATAGTGCTGTGGATGGATAGCCAAATTTTACTTTTGTCTTTGCGGTAGGCAAGCAAATCCACTGTAAATGATTTTTTGTCCTTTATCAGCTTCCTGGCATTTTCAATAACGGACCAATCTGTTTCAGGCCCTCTAATCAAATCACCTAGAGGCTTCCCCTGTATATCCTCCAAAGTAAATCCGGTAATTTCGGTGAAGGCATCGTTAGCCCAGCTAACCCTATTATCTTCATCACTAATTACTACACCATTATTAACCTTGCTGGCTACCAGTGATAAATGAAGCAGCTCAGTATCTAGCCGTTTTTTCTCCGTAATATCCCTACCATGACTAAACCATCTATCGCCTTTGGCGGCCATACTCCAGCTTAGCCATTTGATATTTTTTTCCTTATCAATGACCCTAAAATCTAAGGAAAAGAATTTCCGACCATTCTTAAGCCCTTCTTCCAAATAGCTAATGATCCGAGGGACATCCTCCTTAAAGCAAAAGCTCCACATGCTTTTCCCTAGCACCTCATCCAACTGGTAGCCCAGCATGTTGTAGGCTGCTTGGTTAGTGAAAAGTATGTCGCCATTTCTGTTTAAAATACAATGGATTTCAGGAGATGCTTCAAATACATTAATGAATTCTTCCGAACGCTTAGTTTGCGCTACTAATTGTAGGTTTTTGCGTCTTAAAGAAAGATGGGTAATGATTTGCTGAGACAGCGTTTGAAGCGCCTCCATTTGCGATGGACTTAATTGCTTCTCCTCATCGTCAACCACACATAAACAGCCCAATGGATAGCCATCAGTATCAACTAAGGCTACGCTTGCGTAAAAAACGAGGTTATCTGGTGCTTGCAGTAAGGGGCTTCCATAAAAATCTTCACTCGTTCGGATATTTTGAACTACATAGGCCTCTTTGCGATACATTGCAAATTGGCAAATGCTGCCCCATCTTTGAAAAACACGTTCTTTAGTGATTAGGCCATAAGAAGCCTTGAAAACGATATGCTCCTGATCTACAAAAGAGATGTACGATTTTTTGGTAGACGCGATTTGAGCGGCGAGCTTAACCAGATTGTCCAGCTCGTTATTTAAACCTTCTCCAAGTACATCGTAAGAGTAGAGCGCTTGGATGCGCAACTCTTCAGCTTCCGCACTTAGAGAAGGTGTGTTTAACATATTAAAGCCAATTAGATAGGTAAAATATTTATCTAATATAACCATTTAGGCCTAAAAAACCTATTTAACCTGAGTTCGGGATAAGAGAATTATGCTATCTGCTAGCGATAGCGCTTCAAATCTTCGTTCAGCTAATTTTCGGTCTCTTATTTTTCGGATAGTAATAATAAGCCAAAGCACTTTCTTTGAAAGAAAAATAAGCAACCGAGAGTTTTTGTTACTTTTTGCGGTCAAACCTGAGCATAGCGAAAGCTTGAATGCCAAAAACAATAAACAATCATGAAAAAAGTAAGAGCCCAGCGGCGGCGAGCTAAAAAAAACATTTAATGCAAATCTTTCAAGAATTGTAAAAGTACTTAACTCGAACTCTGTTTATTTATACAGTGGAAAACGGCTTACCAATGCTTGAACTTTTTCTTTAACGCCGTTCAATACAGCATCATTTTCTGGGTTCATTACCACTTCGTCAATCAAATCAACAATTTCAGCCATTTCGCTTTCTTTAAAGCCTCTCGAAGTAATGGCAGCTGTTCCAACCCTAAATCCAGAAGTTACAAAAGGCGACTTATCATCAAAAGGAACCATGTTTTTATTCACAGTAATATCTGCTTTTCCTAGTGCTTCTTCTGCCAATTTACCGGTAATGTTTTTATTTCTTAGGTCGATAAGCATCAAGTGGTTATCAGTACCTCCAGAAATTATGCCATAGCCTTTAGCCACAAAAGCCTTAGCCATTGCCTGTGCATTTGCACCTACCTGCTTGATATAATCACCATATTCATCAGTTAAAGCTTCGCCAAAAGCAATTGCCTTTGCCGCAATAATGTGCTCCAATGGCCCACCTTGGGTACCAGGAAAAACTGCCATATCCAAAAGGTTCGACATCATTCTGGTCTCGCCTTTAGGTGTTTTCAAACCAAATGGATTTTCAAAATCCTGTCCCATCATAATCATTCCACCACGTGGGCCTCTTAACGTTTTATGCGTAGTTGTGGTAACAATATGGCAATGCGGAAGCGGATTGTTTAATAACCCCTTTGCAATGAAACCCGCTGGGTGCGAAATATCAGCTAAAACAAGTGCACCAATTTGATCAGCTACTTTACGTATGAATGCATAATCCCATTCTCTAGAATACGCCGATGCACCGCAAATAATCAATTTTGGCTTTTCTGCTAAGGCTACTTCTTCAAGTTTAGCGTAATCAATTAAACCATCTTCTTTTTTTACACCGTAAAACAGAGGTTGATATAATTTTCCAGAGAAATTTACAGGAGAACCGTGGGTTAAGTGCCCACCATGCGACAAATCGAAACCTAAAATTTTATCGCCAGGTTGGATAACTGCTAACATCACCGCAGCGTTAGCCTGTGCACCCGAGTGAGGCTGAACGTTTACCCAAGCAGCACCAAAAAGCTTTTTAGCTCTTTCGATGGCAATGTTCTCAATTTCGTCTACCACTTGGCAGCCGCCATAATAGCGTTTTCCAGGCAAGCCCTCAGCGTATTTGTTGGTTAACACTGATCCTGCCGCTTCCATTACCTGTTTGCTCACAAAATTTTCTGAAGCAATAAGCTCCAATCCGTGCTCTTGTCTGTCTAGTTCTTTGTCAATTAAATCGAAAACTAAAGTATCTCTGTTCATTATTGGAATTATGTATTTTCGGTAAAAATACTCAAATAATTAGGTATTACAATGACTAGTTGTGCATAACTAAGTCATTGTCATCAACATTGAAAAAACCCAGCAGTTAATTTGAAATAATTATTACTAATTTTATTAAACAAAATACCGTAATTTGTGCTTTTATAACATTACATGGAAGTAAAAACAGGCCCATTATTATCTACGATAAATTACCCAGCTGATTTAAAGAAATACAGTGAGCAGGAGCTGGAACAAATTTGTCAGGAGTTACGTCAGTATATTATTGATGTTGTGAGTGTTAACGGCGGCCATTTTGGAGCCAGTCTTGGTGTGGTTGAGCTTACCGTAGCTTTACATTATGCACTTAATACACCTTATGATAAGTTGATTTGGGACGTGGGCCACCAAGCTTATGGACATAAAATTTTAACTGGCCGAAGAGGTCAATTCCATACCAATAGAATCATCAATGGCATTAGCGGTTTCCCAAAAATCAGCGAAAGCGAATATGACACTTTTGGCGTTGGACACTCCTCTACCTCTATTTCGGCAGCCTTGGGCATGGCCGTAGCCTCTCATTACAAAGGCGAAAAAGATAGACAACATGTAGCCGTTATAGGCGATGGTGCAATGACTGCAGGCTTGGCTTTTGAAGGCTTAAACCATGCAGGCATCGAAAAATCAAACGTATTGGTGATTTTGAACGATAATTGCATGTCTATTGATCCAAATGTTGGTGCACTAAAAGAATATTTAACCAGCATTACTACTTCAAAATCATATAACCGTTTTAGGGATGATGTATTCAATGTGCTTACCAAGCTATCTGAACTAGGCCCTAATGCCCAAAAATATGCCAAAAAAATACAGAAGAGCATCAAAGGCACACTTTTGAAGCAAAGTAATTTATTTGAGGCATTAAACTTTAGATATTTTGGTCCAGTGGATGGGCATGACGTTAAACGCTTGGCGGCTATCATCAAAGATTTGAAAGATATTCCAGGCCCTAAGCTTTTGCATTGTGTTACCGTAAAGGGAAAAGGATTTGCTTTGGCAGAGAAAGATCAAACTAAATGGCATGCACCGGGTCTTTTCGATAAAATTACTGGAGAAATTAAAAAACCAGTAATTGATAAACCACAACCTCCAAAATACCAGGATGTGTTTGGACATACCATGGTGGAGTTAGCTGAAGCCAATAAAAAAATTGTAGGGATTACTCCTGCAATGCCTTCAGGTTGCTCTTTAAATATCATGATGAAAGCAATGCCAGAACGAGCTTTTGACGTAGGTATTGCCGAGCAGCATGCTGTTACATTTTCGGCTGGTTTAGCTACCCAAGGACTAGTTCCTTTTTGCAATATTTACTCTAGCTTCATGCAAAGAGCATACGACCAGGTGATACACGATGTAGCTATACAGAACCTGAATGTAGTTTTCTGCTTGGATAGAGCAGGTTTGGCAGGGGCAGATGGTGCTACACACCACGGTGCTTACGACCTTGCTTTTATGCGCTGTATCCCTAACATGGTTGTTGCATCCCCAATGAACGAAGAAGAACTTCGCAACATGATGTATACGGCACAGCAAGAAAACATGGGCCCATTTACCATACGCTACCCTCGTGGAAATGGCGTATTACCTGATTGGAAACGAGCATTAAATGCCCTTGAAGTTGGTAAGGGACGCAAAATATGTGATGGAGAAGATGTGGCCATTTTAACCATTGGCCATGTTGGCAATTTCGCAGTGGAAGCTTGTAAAGAACTAACTACCGAGGGAATTACGCCAGCTCATTACGACTTAAGATTTGTAAAACCTTTAGACGAAGAACTGCTTCATGATGTGTTTACACGTTTCAAAAACGTTGTAACTGTGGAGGATGGTTGCTTACAAGGTGGTGTGGGCAGTGCCGTTTTAGAATTTATGGCCGACAATAATTACAAAGCGAACGTAATTAGACTGGGTATTCCAGACGAAGTGGTGGAGCATGGCGAACAACCTGAACTTTGGGCGTTATGTGGTTATGATACCGCTGCAATTATCGCTGCAGTAAAAAAAATGGCAGTAAGTAGACCTACAAAAATCATGGCTTCCTAAGCCATACCGTCTAAACTTAAAGGCGGGAATAAAAAGTATATACATTGGAAAAGAATTCGAAAATTTTCGTAGCAGGCCACCGTGGAATGGTTGGTTCTGCTATTTATCGTAAACTTCAAAAAGAAGGTTACCAAAATATCATTACCAAAACTTCTAGCGAGCTAGATTTAAGGGATCAAAAAGCTGTAGCTGATTTTTTTAATGCAGAGAAACCTGATTATGTTTTTTTAGCTGCAGCAAAAGTGGGTGGCATTGTGGCTAACAATACTTACCGAGCTGATTTTCTTTACGAAAACTTGGCTATCCAAAATAATGTAATACATCAATCTTACCTTAATGGTGTTAAAAAATTGATGTTTTTAGGATCAAGCTGCATTTACCCAAAAATGGCCCCACAGCCTTTAAAAGAGGATTATTTACTAACTGGATTACTTGAACCTACAAACGAGCCGTACGCTATTGCTAAAATAGCAGGCATAAAAATGTGCGATGCGTATAGAGACCAGTACGGATGTAATTTTGTTTCGGTGATGCCAACTAATTTGTATGGACTCAATGACAATTACCATCCAGAAAATTCGCACGTACTGCCAGCTTTAATTAGAAAATTTGATGAAGCAAAAAACAACGGAAGTAAGGAGGTAGTAATTTGGGGAACTGGCTCGCCAATGCGTGAGTTCTTATTTGCTGATGACTTAGCAGATGCTTGTTATTACCTAATGGAGAATTATAATGAGCCAAACTTAATTAATATTGGCACGGGTGAAGATTTAACTATAAAGAATTTAGCTTTAGCTGTAAAAAAGACGGTTGGATTTGAGGGCGAATTAGTGTTTGACACTTCTAAACCGGATGGAACACCGAGAAAGCTAATGGATGTGTCGAAATTGCACAAGCTTGGCTGGAAGCATCAGATAGAACTAGAGGAAGGCTTAAAATTAGCTTATCAAGACTATCTGACTAAAAAATAAGCTGTAAATTGATTATAAAAAAAGCGAAGAACCTATTTTGATTCTTCGCATTTTTTTGTGGTGATCGAGCCTTAAAAGTCGTAATATAAATTTCTAAAGCTGGTTCTTAAACCGAAAGTAAGCATTGACGTGTTATTTTTCGCTATATCATTTTTCTCTTGTCTAATCAATCCACCCAATTCTAACCGCAAGTTATATTTAGGATTGAGTAAATAAGCTATTTTGCCTTGCATTAGAAACAAATCGGTGCCGATTCCCTGACCAATGTGGCTACCATTTTCCACACTTCTTGAATTGTAGCTCTTAAAGATATCCTTACCATAGTTAAATCCTAATTCGTCTAAACCATATCTAGCGTATAGCAGTTGTCCCTGAAAATCAAATCGTTTAACGTTATAGTTAAGCAATCCCAAAAACTCTCTGAAATTAGCCCCAAGTGGATGTGCCAACGGCTGATTATAATTGGAATAACTAGTAATCCTATCAAAATGACTATAGGTATATGGGCGGGCAGTATTGAATTCTGCTAAGTAGTTTAACCTGTCTACTTTAAATAAATCTGAGCCTCTTAATCCTAATTGTAAAGCCCATTTATTTGCCCAACTACCATTCTTGGAAAAGAATTCTTTAGCAATAAATTCGTCGAACATAAACTGCCCATATAGTGTAGTTTTTTCCAATAGCTCGTATTTTACATTAAAGCCCAGTCTCATTTTATCAGGAGACAATGTATTGGCGCTCTCAATCGGCCTCAAAAATACAAATGGGTGTAGGTAGTTTATATCAAAGCCACGCTTACCTTCCACTTCAGCATCAGCCCAAGTTACCGCTTGAAAAAAACCAATGGATAGTCTATTGGTTGCATTCCAGTCTAAATAGTGAGCGGCCGTCCATTTACGCCTATCACCTAATCTCCGATCTGTCGTCAATCTTGGCGCTCCAGGGTCAAGCATATATGCGTAGATAGTTTGATATTGAAAGCTTCCTAAACTTGCCCTTACTCTAAAAAAAGAATAGTTTGACGAGACATCTGAAAGTAGGATAGAACGGTAACCATCGCCTATAAAGTTCTTATCATAACCCAAAGCAAAATTAAGGTACTTATTTGGACTATACGATAGTAACGCAGTTACGTAAGACCAATCTTTTGTATCCCGCTCTAACTTACCGAAGCTTTGTCCGGGTACAACTTGATTTGCCGCAATAAAACTATCAACGTAACCTGGAAATCTACCTTGATTTTCGAATCCATTTAGGTAGAAAGAAAACTTATCCCCAACATTTCCACCTACTTGAAATCCCCTAGTGTTCAACCATGTATTTCTATCACCCTGAAAATCCTTCCCTATTTGAAAATCCGCTAGAAAATCAGCATAAATGTTATAATCGTCGCTTTTAAATTGAAGTAAGTGTTCTTGAAACAATTTACGGTGTACCCAGCTACGTTTGTTAAGGGTATCAACGCCGCTGTTCATGATAGAATCGTAGGCTGTTTTTAACTTTGCATCATCGCTAAAAAAGCCTCTTATTGACGAGTGAAACTTGGTTTTGCTATCATAAACGGATTGATTAAGCTTCTGATAAAGCTGATAATCGTGTAAAATATTTTGATTGGGAGTTGTGCTTGTTTCCTGCGCTTTTGCACCAACAAAAAAGGCCAAAAAAATGGCCATTAAAGTATATTTTTTCATCAAATTTCTAGTCGTTTATGATACCGTCTAATTCTTCAAATATCGAATTTTTACTCTTAAACTCTGTTACCAATTTTTTCATCGCCAAAACTACTTTTCTATCATCATTTAAATTGGCATGGCTAATGAGCGCATAAATTTGAGTTTCGATTTCAGAGAATACATATTCACGCACTCTTCCAATCATAATTTTCTCATGATGCGTAGGTAAAGTGTTTTCGTTATCGTTCAATAATTCCTCAAAAAGCTTTTCTCCGGGCCTCAAACCTGAATATTGGATTTTGATATCTTGATTAGGCACTAAACCTGCTAAGCGGATCATTTTTTTTGCCAACTCCACAATTTTAACCGATTTACCCATATCAAATACGTAAATCTCGCCTCCTTTGCCCATGCAGCCAGCTTCTAAAACCAGCCTACAGGCTTCAGGTATTGTCATAAAATACCTCGTAATTTCTGGGTGGGTTACGGTTACAGGCCCGCCTTTTTCAATTTGCTGTTTAAACCTTGGAATAACAGAACCGTTAGAGCCTAATACATTACCAAAACGCGTTGTAATGAATTTTGTAATAGGCTTCACTTCCATATCGTTAATATAACTTAAACCATTGCTGAAAATAAAATCGCTTTTAGCCAAAGAGTTATTGAGCGACTGCACATAAATTTCAGCTATGCGCTTAGATGCACCCATTACATTTGTGGGGTTTACGGCCTTATCGGTTGATACCATCACAAATTTTTGCACACCAAACTTCACCGAAAGGTCTGCAATCATCTTAGTACCTAAAACGTTGTTCTTTATCGCTTCTGATGGGTTGTCTTCCATCAAAGGCACATGCTTATAGGCTGCAGCATGATAAACGTAATGAGGTTTGTACATTTCGAAAAGGTGAATCATGCGTTTCTCATCCGTAACATCGCCTATAAATGCATGAAAATTATTATTCTTGTGGGTTTCCTCCAGCTCCAGATAAATATCGTGCAAGGCCGTTTCTGCTTGATCACATAGAATAATTAAACCAATATCAAAGTTGAGCAACTGTCTTACAATTTCGCTACCAATTGAACCTGCCGCTCCGGTAATTAACACCCGTTTATCCTTCAATTGCTTTTGAAGTTCCTTTACATCAATTTCAATTGGCTTTCTGTTCAACAAATCTTCAATGTTGATGTTCTGGATTTGAGATTTGTTAAGCTTCCCTCCCTCCCATGCATCAGCAGGCGGAATATTTAGTACCGCAACATCGTTTTCTAAGCAAACATCTACTATCCTATTCTTTTTATCCGTGGGAATGGTATAAGATGCAAAAATCACTTCGTCTACCTCATGTTCTTTTATCAGCTCTTCCAAACGCTGTGCGCTAAGAATTTTAATACCATCAATTGCCTTTCCAACTTTTCTATCGTCATCATCAACAAAAGCTATGATTGTTTTATTCACCTTACCATCATGATCAAAAGTACGTTTGGTAGCCAATCCAGCCTCTCCCGCACCATATACAATCACCTTACGTTTATCTAAATTCAAATTTTTGATATACATGAAAAAGTACTTAATGAGCACCCGATATGTAATCAATAAAAGAAAAGAAGTAAGTAGGTTTACAATTAATACTGACGTAGAGATATAAGGCTTATAGCCCAACGCAGTGATGATAAAATTAACGAAAGAGAAAATACCATTGCTGATAATTACCGCAAACAAAATCCTAAATGTATCCTGTGCACTGGTATATCGGATGATGCCTGCATAGGTTTTGATATTGAAGAACACCACTACATTGATAATGGTTGTAATCAAAATATTTCTGCTAAACTCAACAAAATCTACATTTGCCAGCACTAAATTAAGCTTAACAGCATAGGCAATTGTTAAAGATAACAGGCAAATTCCCAGATCTATCAAAAAGATAATCCAGCGGGGTACGATATTGATTTTACCAAACAAAGCGGATAATTTTTTCTAAGGTACAACAATAATTAATTACCATCAACATTATCTAACTTGCATTTGGAGTTAAAAGTTTTTGTGATCCTTCCATTTTGAAACGTAGCATCAAGTAAACTCCTACAAATAAGGCCAGTAAGCTAACACCATGTAGCATATCAGTAAGTGCAAATTTGATCAATAACAGGTTAATCAGCAATTGCACAAAAATATAGATACAAGATACTAAAATGTGTGATAGTTTTAATTGATTAGATAGGTATTGGTAAAAATGGCTACGATGAGCTTCAAAAATATTCTCGCCACGTATTTTTCTGAAAAGTACGGTAAATGCGGTATCAGTACCATAAACCAAAAGCAATAAAATATAGGATAAGTTTTGGGTAGTTAGGATTAATTGTCCGATAAAAAAAACGATAATAAATGCGATACTCACGCTACCTACATCACCAGCAAAGCATTTAGCTTTTGTTCTGAAATTAAATAGGTTAAAAACCAATAAGGCTAAAGCTACAATAATAAGAAGCTCGTTATCGGTAAAATTTACTATAGTTTGGTTGATGTAATATAACGTTGCTATAGCGAGCAAACTATAGCCACCAGTAATGCCATTTATGCCATCCATAAAATTGTAAGCGTTAATGGTAGCAATTACAAATATCAGCGCAATTAATATCCAATACCAACTTAAGTTAAACAAGTTCCATTGAAAAAATAGCAGCACCACTGAAGTTAAGTGAATGCTTAATCGAACTTTATTGTTCAGCGTCAATACATCATCCAAAAAACTAATGGTTGCAATGGCCAAAAGGCCAATAACGAAATAGACTTGGTGAAAACCATTTATTAGGCTGTAAGCTAAAACTGCCAAAGGAAAGATGATGCCGCCGCCTCGAATAGTGACGCTTGTATGCGAACTGCGATGGTTAGGCTTATCAATAATGTTGAACCTATCTGCTATCTTGAAATAGACGAGTTCGACAATAATAAAGAAAATGAAGTAGTAAGTGGAATTGAAATTTAGCATTAAGTTAATTGATGAGGTAGGTAGATAATTATAATCAATATCTTTCTAATTAGGTGTGGAAATAAGCTTCGCTATTTTGAATTAAAAGACTCAGCCGTAATTGCTAGGCCTTCGATGGTATCGAGTGGAAGTTCTACATTTAATGCATTTTTAATCTTTGAATTACTAACCACATAACTTTCCGTTAGTTTTTGCAGGCGTTCAGAATTGAGCGGTAATTTCAATATATCTCCCACTTTAGCCAATGCTTTAATTAACCTGGATGAAATTTTCCAAAGCTTAGCTTTTTGTTTTGAAGATTGAGCTAAAATACCAACTACGCTGTTTGTCGAAAGAGCCTTGTCGTCTGCTACATTATAAACCCCCGAATTAACGTTTTTTTCCACCAACTGTTTAATTATGAAACAAAGGTTTTCTACGCTTAAGAATGAGCGCTTATTTTCGAAAGCTGCTAAAGGATAAGGGATGCCTTTTTGAACGAATTGATAGAGCAGGTTAAGATTGCCTTTATTTCCCGGTCCGTGGATCATGCAGGGCCTTAATATATAGTACATTTTACCTTCTGGGAGCGCTTGGCCCTGGATATGCTGTTCGGCCATCAACTTAGATTTTCCGTAGTCTGTTATAGGATTTGGTTCGTATTCCTCAGTTAGCACCCCATCCACGGTATCTGCAGCGGCTTTTACAGAACTGATAAAAATGAATTTCGTCGCGTCCGAGGCCAAAAAGGCATCATATAACTTTTTGGTAAGTTCATAGTTTACTTGATAATACTCTTCCGGATTAGACGTTTTCTTTAAATCGTGAGCTTTACCAGCTAAATGTACAATTGTATGAGTACCATTTAATTGCTCAGCTGTGATACTTTGCAGCTGCTTTCGGTCGATAGTAGCAATATCTGCGGTTTTCAAATACGCCAATAAATTTTGGCCTACAAAACCAGAGGAGCCGGTGATAATAAATCTCATCTTGAGGTTCGCAAAAAGGCATTATAAATAAACAAAACTACTTTCGGAGGCAATATTCTTATCGGAAATTTCAGCACTACATATTTTATCACGTCAAAACTCCCAAAAGCCCCAATATTTTTGGCATACTTAACAAAGTTCCATTCTTTTTTAAGGTAATGCAATCCGCTTCTTCTTTTAATGGTCGTTATGCCAGAGCCTACTCTGAAATCCAGAAGCACCTCTTGGATATTATAAAAAATAGCACCAGATTTCCATAATCTCAAAAAAAGAGAATAATCTTCAAATAAGGGTAGGTCACCATTATATCCGCCCGCTCGCATGACGATACTTTTTTTAAACATAATAGATGGATGGTTGAAAGGGCTCTTCAATTTGATGATCTTGATATTATCTTCATGATTTTCCCTATTAATTTTAAAACGGCCTAGATCGCCTGGAAAAGAATTGAATTCTTCGATATTGGAACCAACAACATCGTAATTCCCAATATTGATAAACTCCAGTTGCCTTTCAAATCTATTTTTACGGCATACATCATCAGTATCCATCCTAGCCACTATTGGACACGTACAATTCTCCAATCCAATGGCTAATGCAGCACCTAAACCTAAATTATCTTTTAACGAAATTACCTTAATTAGACCTGAAAATCGCTCCTGATATTCACCAATTTTAACATCAAGGTCTAAATAAAGTGGTCCGTCTTTAACCAAAACTATCTCATGCGGTTTAACTGTCTGTTGTAGTAAACTATCCATAGCCGCAACAAAATTAGCGACAGACTCTCTAACATAAACTGACATTAAAACTGAAAACTTAACCATATACCCCCACGTTTGAAAGTACAAAGGAAGGAAAAATTACATATATAGACATTTTTAATTATACTTGCGAACAGTATTTTAATAAATAGACATGTTAAAAAGGCGAATATTATGGATAGATAGCTTGAAAGGGATACTAATCCTACTTGTTATCTTGGGGCACTGTATACAAGATGCCGACAAGAATTATTTGCAAAACACTTCATGGAACCTAATATATTCGTTTCATATGCCAATGTTTATGGCATTAAGTGGTTATGTGACTTATCCATTAAAGGGAGAACCTAGTGTTAACCTAAAAAAAAGAGCTAAAGAGCTGCTCGTACCTTTTTTTTCTTGGACATTTATTATAGGATTATTTAGCGGAAATCCATTTTCTCGGATTTATAACGCAATACTTTATCCTGATTTAAGTTACTGGTTCATATGGGCGTTATTTTTTATAATTTTTTTGTTCTCTATCGCTTACAAGATTTCAGAGCTTATAAAAATAAAACCAGAATATATGATAGTAGTAACAGCCACTATTCTTTGTATCGTTATGATTTTATTGGAATTTAGGCTTTTTGGATTTCAATTTATCACCTACTATTTTATCTTCTTTTCGTTAGGCTATTTTATAAAAAAACATATATCATTAAATTTTCGAAATATCTTATTCATATTATTGATATTTACTTTATGGCTTATGGGCGGTATTTTTTGGAATATGCATGCGCTCCCGCCATTTCTAGACAACATTCCTTATGTGCCAAAAAGCTTATTAATATATGTTTACCGATTATCCGTAGGCATTCTTGGTGTATTTCTTTTATTCATTATTAGCCCACATCTTTTTAATAAAGATTCCAAATTGAATAGAGCTTTAGCTATTTTGGGTTCTTGGACTCTAGGAATTTATATAGTTCACTTAGCTATTCCGTTCAATAAGTTAATGATAGCTGACGCTCCTTTAATAGTTAATGTTATTTATCTTTTCTTAGCCCGCTTAGTTATATCTGTGGCAGTAGTTAAAATTATTTCATTAGAAAAAAACTTGTCAGTTATATTATTGGGGAAGCGTAAATGAAAAGAATTGATTTCATAACCTCTCTCTTTAAACTTGGAGTGCTTTTGCCGCTATCTAAAATACCAAAGGATTTTGATTGTATTAATATATTAGATTTTGGAGCAGACAGCACCGGCAAACGAGATTCAACTGATATTATTCAAAATGCAATAAATAGAGCAAGTAAAATTAGAAAGAGTGTATTTATACCAGCTGGAACATTCTTAATTACCAGAGAAATTAGGTTGCGTACCCAAACTCATTTATTTGGCGAAGGCCATAAATCTGTCGTAAAACAGGCCTTTAAAACAAACGGGGAACTAAAATCGATTTTTAGAGCCTCCAATATTACCGATTTTAGAATTGAGAAGCTAAATATTCAAGGCAGTGGAATTAGTAATGAAAACTCTACCGTCGGGATAATTTGCGAAAGTAGCTTACGTGGCGTAATTAATCGTTGTTATCTATCAAATAATTACATAGGTATTCTAATTTTTGGATTACTCCCTAAAAAACCTTGCAATAATATTCATGTTATAGAAAATATACTTACTGAGATTGGATTAAATGGAATAGCCGCTAACAATAACGGCAACAACATTAATATCTCTGACAATAAGATTATAAATTTTGGAAAATTAGCAACTTCCAAAAATATTGGCGGCGGTATAGAATTTAGAGGCGGCTATAATTCAAAGATTAACAGAAATATAATTCACAGTACAGACGCTGGTGATCTTGGTAGCAATGATGCAATTAGAATTGAAAACTCTAGTGAAAACGACCTTGCTGTAAAGGATATTGAAATTTATAAAAATAGCCTAAGCAACATCAGTGGTTTTGGAATTAGACTTCAATTTGTTAGCGAAGCGTTGGTAAGTAACAACTCCATCTCGAATAGTAAAGCGGGTGGGATTTTACTTTTAGGAAATGATAAATTAAAACACTCGTCAAACAACAATCATATCATAGAAAATTCGATTAAGAATATTGCCGACCAATTTGCAATTAAAATTGAGGGAGACAGTAAAATGATTTGCAATAACAATTTAGTTAAAAATAACTCAATTAGTTATTGCAGGGATGGGGTGACAATCTATAATGGGAACAATAATGATATATTTTATAACAGCTTTTATCAACTGTCTGGAAGTGCAATATATCATTATAGTGGTTTTGGAAATAAGATTAGAGAAAATAAATTCTACAAGTCACATGGTTCTATCATCTTAATAGGCGGAGACAGCCTAAAAATTGAATCCAACACCTTCTCCTTGACTAAAAATCAAGATATATATGTAGACGCGAAAGCTAAATTTATTACTATAAACCAAGAAAATTTAAAAGCTATTACATTAATAAATAATAGCCCCACTACGAAGATATTGTAGCTAACAAATTGGCTTTAAAAGCTTCAAAGGAATGATGAATATCATAAAAATGCTTACCTTCTGCAGCCAATTCATTGATTTTCACTTCGGATGAAATCAATTCTTCAAATTTTAATTCGTAATCTTGTTGGGACTCGCAGAATACACCCCCTTTAATTTCATTGTCAGCCGTGTAAAAGGATATAAATGGAAGTTGAAACTTTATTGCTTCAATAAGAACTAGTGGTGCAAAATCATTTTGGCTTGCAAAAGCAAATAAGTTACTATTTTTAAACATAGATACGATAAAGCTATCTGATTTATCATATAACACATCTACCCTATCAGCCAAATTATGATTTTTTACCATTTTCTCTAACCCATCGGCATACTTGGTTTTTTTACTACCCACCAATGTTAAATGAAAATTAAATTTTAGACATAGCCTTATTAGAAACTCTTGATTTTTTATTGGCTCATAATTAGAAAGGCAAAAAACTTTTGGCTCCTGTAAAAGGGCATACTTTGCAATGAAAGTATCATCGTCACGATTTACTTGAGTCTGATTTCTTTCATTAACAGGATTCTTGATTACAACTCTTTTCTCCTTATTAAAAATTCGTGCATCGAAACATCTAAAGTGTGTAACATTATTTGTAAGTGTAATTAAAGTATTGGTATTTGACAAATAGTTAACTATCTTTTTCTTCTCCCCTAAATATTTGATGTCCCTAAGTACCTTTTTTATTCCTTTTATATTTGTACTGAATGATGTACCATGGCTATATAAAACTACGCTACCCTTTATTGACTTGATATTTTTATAAAACAAAGTTGTGGTCCAAGTATGCCACGCGTGAATTATATTTACTGCCCCGGCAGAATCATGAGCTACCAAATCTCGATAAAATCTTGAAACATCCGGCCCATTTACCGGGGATATCCAAGTACCGGCACCTTTTATCTGGTAAGTAAGTACGTTTTCTGAATATTTCGGCTTACCACCACTTTCCGTAAATACATTTACTTCAAAACCTAAATCTAATAAAGCTCTTACATTCAACTGCACTACTACCGATAAACCATTAACTGCCGGATAATATGTAGACGAAAAAACATTTACTACATGGCGCTTGATTATCATATCCCAATAGTTTGTTGTCCATCAAACATGATGGAAAGTAAATCTTTATCTCTCTCTTTGAACTGCTCCGTAAAAACGTAATTTATTGTACTACCTACAGATAACTTACGTGCACATATTGAAAATGTACTATTCCCCAAGAAAAACTCATGAAATAATGAAATCAGATAAAATTCTTCTATATCAGTCAAATTAAATTCATTAACAAACAATACCTGTAAGCTGAATTGCTTTAGCATCATTTTTGCGTATTCGACATCATCAGTGAAACAAACCATCTTCTTCTCCTTGTTGACGAAATTTTCGATTGACTCCAAGAATTTTTTGTTATTCAATTCGTCTTTCCTATCTGTTCCTCTAATATGCATTCCAACATAGTCTTTAGAGATTTGACCGCTTTCTCTTTCCGCTGTAGTTGTTAAAAAACTAACCTTTTCTAAGAAGTTAGATTTGACGTCTTCAACAGAAAAGTAATCTACCATACTTCTGCCTAGCTTTTCGCAAACTTGTCTAGAAAAAAACTCTTTTTTTTGAAAATATCCATCTAGAATCAAAATTCTAGATGGGTTATTGTTGTCATTTTTAACAAAAAGATTAATTTTTGCTAATACATGCAGCAAATATTTATTGATATACCATTTGTTATCTACGATAAAAATCTCATCATGGTAAGAATAGATAAATGGTTTTAGGCAAAACTCTCTCGGAACGGCGAATTTTTTTAAATTTCCAGTATACAGGTATGTCTTTTTGCTTTTATTTAAAGTTAATGCAGCGGCTAATTGAAAAAGCTGGTTTCCTAACCCCCCTTTTAAATTCAGTATCATTTGTTATGTAAAGTAAATTTTCCGAAAAATAATATAAATGGAAGTATAATAATACCCCATATAGTTAATATAATGGGTTGATATAAACCAAATACCATAACAAATAATAGTAAATGCTTTTGGAATTTGAAAATTCGATTTTCAGATTTTAATCCGAACATTAAACCAACGTAAATACCAAAGATCAGTATTCCAAAAATACCTAAATCTAAATAAATGGGATAAAAGTTAGTTGAAAAGGCATTAATAAATTGACCGTCCAAAATAGAAGAATAATACCCCTCACTCAATGCTAAGTTCTTTTCTTCCCATCCGTAGCTTATTGTTCCTGAGAACTTAGTAAGTACCGTTTTTACGAGAAAAAAAATGAATGCCAAAGAATTAAAGCTTATTAATTCACCATAAGGAGATATGTTCTTAGTAAGGTCCTCGAACATCACATATCCAATTATCTGATAGTTAAATATAACTTCCTCTAAAACACGAAAAGAAAAAAGATCACTAAGGTCTGAGGCCGCATCATTATTGAATGCTCGGTAAAATAATATCGCCTGTGCTGCTATAAATACCGTTATAATCACAAATACAATTTGTTTCCTTTTTATTTTGAAATAGTTTCTATATAAAACAAGAAAATACAGTACATATAAAATTGGAAAGCGTCCTAGCTTAATTACAGCGTCTAATATTAAAATAAGGAAACCAAGCCAAATATATCTTTTACTTATTCTATCATTAATATTATTACACACCAAGAACGTTATAGCGCAGATGACTAAAGGATAAGTAAAGATATTATAAAGGGTATATAAATAAGAAGACCCAAATAGGAACTCTGCACTTTCAAAAAGGTCATTCCTATATGTTAGGAAATTCTCTACTGAGAACATTTTCTGTAAAGCAAAAACTTGTGCTCCAAAAACTATTATGTAAACCCATTTAATTGCATGAACATAATTAAAGTTTATTTCAGAACTAAACTTGTAGCTTCTAAAAAAATAATATGAGAGATAAGTGGCTAAAAAGAAAACGACAAGTACAACAGTGGTTGTAGGTAAATACGCCGCTCGTATAAAGATCAGATACAAAAAAGGCACAGCGTACCAAAAAAACATACTGTTGACAGCCTTCTTATCAGTCATGCCTAAAAGTTTTAAGATACAAATACTTGCCCAACCTGGCCATTATCACGCCTAACAAACCGAAATATTTTGTAAGATATAGATGATGTTTAAAATATAACCGGAGTTGTGGTGCCCAGGTATATTGACCATTTAAATTTGTTAACCTAATTGAGTCAACTGATTCTTGTTCATAAAAAACAGAAGGATTATTAAAAAAATAGTGTTTTCTTTTACGAACCATATTCTCCAACAAAAAAACATAATCTTCAATAGCTACAAACTCCTCACTTTCTTTAAATGGAAGTAGTTCATTATTGTCAATGCAAACACTACTAAAAATGAACTTACTACCTTTAAATTCGGAATATAGGCTTACTATTTGGGTTTTTAACTTCGGAAAAAATAAGGCGTTGCCATTTACTAGTGCATTTGATGATAGAATTGCATTGTCAAGTTTTTTCTCCGTAATAAATTGATAATAGTTGGATAAATGATTTTCGTAAAAATAATCATCACTGTCGCAAAAACATATCCATTTTCCGATAGCTTTTTTCAGACCTAAATTACGTGGCTTTGCGGGGCCTCCAGAGTTGTTGGATGTTTGTAGGAAATGAATATCGTAGGAAGCCTCCAGCATATGTTTCTCTACCCAATCTTTCGTACCATCATTAGAACAATCGTCAACAATAATAACTTCGAAACTTTGGAAGGTTTGAAGTTCAATACGTTTTAACGCTTCTTTTAATGAGTTAATTCTATTGTAGGTGGTAATGATAATTGAGAAAAAAGGCGACACTATTTCAGTTTATGGTATGCTTCCAAATAAAATTTTCTATCCCAAATATTTATAATTGCTTTAAATTGCTCTCTAAAACAGAATTTATTATACAAGGCATTAAGCAAAAATGTATTTAGCAATTGAGTGATAACACTTGCAAAGCAGATGCCGTAAATACCAAATATCTTGATAAGTGGATAGTAGCATGACAAACCTATTGCAAATGACAGAAAAGATTTTCTTAAGATAACTCTTGACCTGTTAGTTATGATGTTTATTGCGTTATCAACAACACCCATAAAAATGAATGGCAAAGACATTCCGTAGATTAACAGATAGTATATAAACTTATCATAATCTCCATTCAGAATACTAAAGTACCGAAGGCAAAAAGCTAAGCTAACAACGCCGATATAGCAAGAAAATCCGGAAATAAAAAATAACTTATAAAATCCTCTTATATTTTTGGTCAACCCGAATTTGAGCTTCTCTCCAATCCAGTTAAAGATTAAATAATTTAATAGTTGACTTATAAATAAAGGGGCTGAGAAAAGACTTAGCATTAATGAGTATTCTCCAAGGTCTCGCTTATTAAAAAATAATGCAGTAACATAATGATCTACTTTCATAAATAAAATGATAACTACAGCATTAAACCCCAAATGTAAAATATCTCTAAAAATGGCACGCAAATACTCTAATTTGACGTTGAGAGCAAAAGAGATGGATAATTTCTCTCTGTTAAAGTAAAGATAAAAAGCATAATAAATAGATAATATTGCGTATTCAAGAATATAAATTGAAATAAAAAAATACGCCCCTTTATGTTGCCATATTCCATATACTTTAAAAGCTATCGTTATAATCTGTTGGCTATATTTGAAGTAAGTCAATTTTTTAAGTTCGTTCAACTTATAAAATGAAGTCTCAAAAATCTCAAATATTGAAAATATGCCAAATACAAAAAAGATTATGTATGGAACAGCGATATGAAAAGCTACAACCAATATATATGTGATTAAAAGAGCTACTATTGATATTGAAATCTTTACAACCAACAAATTAATGAAATCAGGTCTTTTTTTCTCAAGCAGATATTTTGGGAAATATTGGTCAAATCCGAAACCACTAAAGACCTGCAATACATTTAGAGATGACAAAATTAACATATACTGCCCATACTCCTCTACTCCCAGCGAATTCGCTATGAGCAAGCCGATATAAAAAGACAATAGTATTTTAACAATTTTCTCTACGAAAACGAGATAACCTTTCAAACTTTTATATACTTAAATACTTTCTTAGTATTGGTTTGATAAAATATAACCAGTAATTCCCAAATCTCTCTTTGGTTATAGTGGAATTAATAACACCGCTTATTTTGAATTGATCGTTGAAGGTTAATGGAAACAATAATTCCGTTGCTTCTATTTTGGAATATTTATCATCTGCTGAATAGTGTGTACCGTCTTCTCTAAATCCTACATTGCTAACCAAATTATTCTTAGGGATTATGTGCAAAGCATTATTTTTCCAACCTGTATATAGCCACTGATAATCCCATGTATCAATTTTTCCTGCTCTCACCTGTTGCAAATGCTTAAGCCAACTTCTTCGAGATATAAAATCGCTTTTAAAGTATTTACGTAAAACCGTTTTGATTTGATCATCAGTCTCTACGTTATAAGAATACTCCTTCCAAGCTCTGCGCCAAGTTGCCCACCCCCACATTAAATTGTAGGAGATGTAACCATAACTCTCTTTAATTTTATCAATTCCATTTGGGTTGAAACCATTTATCGAATATATAGTTGGATTATCTTTGTATCTAGTTAATAGCGTCTCGACAAAAGTAAAAAAAGAAAGATTTGGTCGGCAATCATCTTCAAGAATAACACCCATTTCTTCATTATTAAAAAACCAGTCTATCGCTGTACTCACTGCCAAACCACATCCTTTATTTTTTTCACTATATAAATATTTTACTTCACAATCCCACGGCAATTCACTGAAAACTTCTCTTGTTTCCCTACACAACATTAAATCTCTATCATTACCATCGCGAGGGCCATCTGCAGCGACATATAGTAACCTTGGTTTAATTTTAGCTAATAAATCTTTCAATCCAATCGCTAAATCTGGTCTATTAAAAACAATGACTAGTATGGGTATATTATACATTTATTAGCTAATTATATTTTGATACAATCGTTTAAAAATTAAAAATATGATACAAATTATTCCAAACATTACTGCACTCATAAAAGCATAAATAACTTTTGATTTAGCTTCCCTATATAAAGGAAATATAGGCTCATCTATTTTCTGTATCAATGGTGTTTCTTTCATCAATGATATTTTTGCTAACTCTAAGTTTTTAAGCAATTCACTTAAAATTGCTTTGTTGGCTTCAGCTGAAAATTGAGCTTTTTGTATTGGAGCAGCACGTTGCAACAACCTTGTTGGATTTAAATTTGGCGTTTCATCTGCCACCCTAGCTGCAGAATATATTTCACCGGTCATAACCAACCTAATAGAATCCGCTTTATGCTGTAAAATATCTACATTCTGTATCGACTTTTTAGTTTTAGTCTGTATGTAAAAATCGTTTACATTTTTCACTAACTCTTCATCGAATCGTTTTGCAAAAACCTCATCGCTGGATTTTACATCTACACGTATGATGCTTAATTTTTTATCAGGTTTGGTAACTGTGAGGTAAGATTTACCTATAGTTTCTACAATTTTGCCAATTATACTGTCTTTTAAACGTTCGCTTCTAGAATCAACGTCTTTTTTATTGATATCCGCGACAGTAAATTTCAAATTCTTTAGTTCTTGTTTCTCCTCCCACGCTTTTCTCATTTTATTTATTTCGAGAAATCTTTCTATAAGTGGTTCATTTTTAACACTATCAACCGGACTAAACAAGGTTTTTTGGATCATATTTCTCGATTTATAGAGCTCTAAAATATTATCTCCTTGAAAAACACCTCCGCCTCCACCACCTAAATCTATTCCAACCATAGACGCAAGCCCCGCATATTGACTAAGTCCACCACTCTTTTCTCCGCTTTCCAATACAAAAGTAGTAGTTGCCGTATAAATCGGCTTCTTTAAAAATGCGTAAGTTAAGCCTAAGCATCCACCTAAAAAACCAAATATGATTATAATCCACTTTTTGCCCCACAAATAGTTCCACCATTTTTTTATTCTAAAAATATTTTCCTTTAGCGAGATGTCGCTACTAGATACTATACTTTGTTCGAATTCACTATTCATAATTAACTAAATAATATTTGTTTAAGCAAGAAATATTTTGCTTTGATTTCTATTAACCATCGTGTTTTTATATATATTTTCTATAACCTTTACAACTTGAATCCCTTCATTCAAATATACATCTTGATTCTCCGAACCTACAATGGATCTAATTACATTATCAATAACTTGCTGGTGGTTCGAGGCGGAGCCTGTATAGCCACCATAATCATTGAAGTTCTCTTGATTTTTTAATTTGGGGTGCTCAATTCCTTCTACCTGACAGTATTCGATATTATTCATATATTGCCCGCCAATTTTTACCGTGCCTTTTTCTGCTAAAACAGTAATGCTACTTTCAAAATTATTTTGATACACTGATGTAGAATAATTAATGGAGCCATTACCTCCGCTCAACAATTCAAAAGTAACTATTCCAGAATCTTCAAACTCAGTTGTATCGCGATGATTAAAATTGAAAAATTTGGCATCAATGTTTTTGACATCTCCAAATATCCACAGTAACACATCTATAAAATGTGAAAATTGAGTATAGAGTGGTCCACCATCAAGTGCTAATGTTCCTCTCCAACTGCCTTTTTTATAATATCGATCATCTCTATTCCAGAAACAGTTCAATTGCAACAGGTGAATCTGTCCTAATTGCTGATTTACAACTAAATTCTTCAGCCACTTTATTACAGTAGAATATCTATTTTGTACAACGGGGAAAACCCGCTTTCCAGCTTTTTCAGCGGCTACTAAAATCTGCTCAGCATCTGCTAAATTTATAGCTACTGGCTTCTCTATTACTACATGTACCCCGTTGTTTAAGCAATCAATGGCTTGTTTGGCATGCAATCCGTTTGGCGTACAAATGTTTACTACATCTACTACTATGCCAGAGGACAAAAATTCAGCTAAACTGCTAAAATGCGGAACGTCAAATTTGCTTAACTGCAAACTTTCGCTACTTAGCGGATCAATTGTGGCAACTAACTTTGCGTCCGGATGTTCTTCAACCAATTCTGCATGTCTTTTGCCTATATGGCCACATCCTATGATTGCAAATTTTATCACTTCCGACATTACTTCAAGTTAATTAACTGATGGTTGATCACTTGATATTTTTCCCCGCTTTCGGTGCAAATAGCAATTTCATTTGTTTTGAAATCAAGCACACATCCAGTCTTACTAACCCAACCTTTCTGCTTAGCTGGATTCCCTATCATCAACGCATGTGGCTTTACATTTTTTGTTACTACTGCTCCGGCACCAATCATGGCATAACGGCCAATAGAAACACCACAAACAATAGTTGAGTTAGCGCCAATACTAGCACCCTTCTCAATATAAGTATCTGAAAATTCTGTTTTTCGCTCGATAAAGCTTCTAGGCACTTTTACATTGGTGAACACCACTGATGGCCCAACAAAAACATCTTCTTCTATTTTAACGCCCTTATAGATCGATACGTTGTTTTGTATCTTTACTCCGTTTCCGATAATAACACCATCGGCAACCATCACGTTTTGCCCTAAAATACAATTTTCACCTATCAGTGCATTGCTCATAATATGGCAAAAATGCCAAATCTTTGTCCCTTCTCCAATTTGTGCGCCTGGGTCAATAACCGCAGTTTCATGAGTAAAATACTTAGGCATCTCCGAAGAAGCTTTTAATATGCTCAATGATATAATCCTGATGAGTGAAGCTAAGTGCGGGGAAAATAGGTAATGCTAAAACTATTTGACAAAGTTGTTCAGCTACTGGAAAATCACCTTTCTTATATCCAGAAGATGCGAAAGCCTCTTGCAAATGATTTGGACTAGAATAATAAACCATAGTAGAAATACCCTTTTGCTCCAGATATTCTTTTAAGCTATTTCTTTGTTCGGACGTAGATAGTTTAATGCAATATTGATTAAAGCTGTGTTTTATATCAATGGTTTCGTTAGGAAGTGAGACTGGCAAATTACGCATCGCATCAGCATAGCGCATTGCTAATGCCCTTCTTTTTTCAATTTGCTGATTTAACACTTTCAATTGACAAATAAGAACTGCCGCCTGTAACGTATCCAATCTGGAGTTGATTCCGATGTACTTGTGTACATACTTTTTCTCCTGACCGTGATTAGCAAGCATTTTTATTTTAGATGCCAGCAATTCATCAGCGCTAAAAACCGCACCGCCATCGCCAAAACATGCCAAATTTTTAGTTGGAAAAAAAGAAGTACAACCAATGCTACCCAAGGTACCGAGTTGCTTGCCATTATATTCCCCACCCAAGGATTGGGCTACATCTTCAATAACTGGTACTTGATATTTATTTGCTATGTTTAAAATGGCATCCATTGAAGCGGCAGCTCCAAACAAATGCACTACAATGATAGCTCTTGTTTTAGAAGTAATTTTTTCTTCGATGCTGTTCGCACAGATATTAAAGCTATCTGGGTCAATGTCAGCAAAAACTGGAACAAGACCTAAATGGGCCACAGCCTCCGCCGCTGCAATAAAGTTAAAAGCGGGAACTATTACCTCGTCTCCTCGTTGCAATTCTAAAGCCATTAGCGCTAAGCATAGCGCATCTGTTCCGTTTGCACAAGGTATAACATGATTAACATTAAGATACGTTGCCAAATGTTGAGCGAAGAGCCCCACTTCTGCACCATTGATATAAGCTCCGCCCTCAAGTACTTTCTGCAATGCTTCATCAATTACAATTTTGTTTAAATTATAATTAGCAGACGCGTCAAAGAATGGCACTTTTAACTTATGACCGAGCATCTAGCTGTTTTAAATGAAAATATTTTAACATCAGATGAATGTTATTTTTTGAGAAGTTGGCAAAGCAATAGCTAGAGGCAAGTCTAAGAACCCCAATTTCAATAATTTTTAAATTGTTGTTGATGAGAGGATTAATGACTACCTCATCAAGCTCACAATAATAGCCGCTAATGATGCGATTCCGGTGCCAATACCTATCCACGCTTGTGCAGTAATTCTCTCTCTTTCAGCCTTCACCGGTACTAGTATTTCTGCTCCAGGTTTAACTTTTGGATAATTATTGAAAAACAAAAACTTTTTAGCACCTTCTGCTGAACCGTTTGCGTACTTGATGTAAGCTCTATTTTTCCATGCCATACTTGTAAAACCTCCCGCACCGTTGATATATTGTTTGAAGCTCTTACCAGGGATATATACAATGCTATTTGGGTTTAGCACTTCTCCGGTAACTTTAACTGTTTGTAATTGTTTGGGAACTCTTACAATATCTCCTTCTTCAAGGATTAGGTCTTGCCTAGACATTGGCTTATCCAAAATACGGTCTAGGTTGATACCGACTAGATCTGACTGCACTAATTTTTCATCTATTTTTTTAGTGTTATCATCGTCCTTACCATTTTTTTCCTGTACACGTTCCAAGTTTAAGAACTTTTTCTGTTCTTCTTCCTGATTATTGATCGCATTTTTGTCACCGGGATTAACTTTTTCTGCTCCAGGCCTTTTTAATGATGCACCCTCAGCATAAGCAAATGGTGTGAGGCCACCGGCTCGCTTAATTAAATCAGATATCCGATAACTTTTACTAGTGATTGTATACATACCAGGATACAATACCTCTCCCTCTATCTTGACTTGCTTTTGAATCGAATACCCTTCCGAATTTCTAACCGTAATGATATCGAAAGGTTTAATTTCAAATTTATCACCTACTATTCTTAAATCCTGGTCGACGTTTAAAACAAATAAGTCTGCGGTTTTTGAAGAAGTCGAATTAGGATCGATGTTTTTTATGCGCCTAGACACTTCTATACGATTAGGTGTTGCGCCTTCTTTTAAACCTCCAGCCATTTGGATGATATCTTCCAGCTTAAGGTTATTCGCATATTCAAAAGTTCCAGGAGCTCTCACTTCACCTTGTATGGTTACGGTATATTCTTCACGCAAATCAAATATTGAACTTATTGTTACCTTGTCTTCTCTCAACAATGGAATATCTTTTTCTTCACCAGATAAAATTTTTGCAACATCGAATGAAATAAAATACTGCGTTTTATCAGGGTTTAAACGATTGATGTAACCTCGGTTTAAAAATGCATCCTCCGTAATACCATCAGCTTTTTTGATTAAACCCGCTAATGTAAGTCCTCTGTCCAATGCGTACATTCCGGGCCTGAACACTGCACCAATAATTTCAACTCTGTTCTCAAAACGTTCTAAAATAGCTTCCACAACGAATTTATCACCGTTTTTAGGCTGATAAGTGGCATATTGAGAAGATGGAATATCTCTCATTCTTCTTTCTTTATTGGTATTTTGAAAGGTTTTGATTTTTGCTATATAAGCCTCAGCGGTAAAGCCTTTAGCAAAATTAATTACGTCCTGTAGTGTTTCACTTGGTTTTACTTCAAAAATTGCCGCATCCTTAACTTCGCCAGAAATTTCAACCCTAGCATTATAAGCTGGAATATTAATAACATCCTGATCCTGTAAACGTACATTCCCGGTTTGTATACCCTTCAATAGGAAATCGTAAACATCAATAGTTGCAATAACTTTGTTATTTCTAATTACTTGTATATTTCTAAATGTACCGTTTTGGGATGGCCCACCTGATACATATAGTGCCCTGTATACATTGGCCAAAGATGGGAGCGTATAACTTCCTGCCTTCACTACCTGACCGGTTACAGTAACTTGTATGCTTCTGATATTTCCTAAATTGATGGCTACCGAAGTACGACCCGTACGTAAGGCAGGATAAGTTTTAGACATTGCTGTCCTTATTTTAGAACTAGCCTGTTCAATAGTTAAGCCGCCAACTGAAATTCTGCCAACATATTCTAGGTTTATTACTCCTTCTGGACTAACTTGAAGGTTATAAGTACGCTCATTATCGCCGGTTAGGTCGATAATCAATTTGTCATCAGGGCCAATAATGTAACTCTTAGGCGTGGCAATTCTTAAATTTGGCTCAAAGGTAATGCTACCGCCACTGAACAAATCGGAGCCAAATATTTTACTCTTTACTAATGTTTCGTCTTCCTTTTTATCATTGGTAATTGAGCCACCGTCAGTTGTTTCACTAAATTCTCTTCCAGTGCCTGAGGTAGGTTTTTCCGAAGTTTGTACGCTAGCGCCTTGTTTTTTCAGCTTTTCAACTCTAGCTCTAAATTTCACAATCTCATCTTGCCTCACTCCTCTAGAAATGGCTACTTGCTCGATTTGCGCTTCGGAGGTGTAGCCCATAGATTCTGCCTGTTTAACGAGCTGCAAAATCTGCGCATCGGAAAGTTCATCTACTTTGATATTAGAACCTACTTGTGCAAATGTCAAAATAGCTACTAATGCAAATAAAAAAGTTAAAATTGTTTTTTTCATGCTCCTTGGCGGGATTTTTTGAAAACGGATTATTCGAAATAATTCAACGTTTCGTAATTACCTTGTTTTAGATACTCATCTTTCTTCATCAACTTCAAATCGGCACGCATCATATCTTCTACTAGCGCAGGCAAATCATATTTTGGTTGCCACCCTAGCTTGGTTTTTGCTTTGGTTGGATCGCCTAATAAAAGGTCTACTTCGGTCGGCCTGTAATATTTTGGATCTACCCTCACAACAGTTTCACCCAATTTCAATGTATCTAAGTTTAACCCTAGCTGAGTAGCCTTATTGTTATCAATATCAATGATTACTCCTTTTTCCTGTTCATCCTTTCCAGAAAACTCCACAGTAATACCAAGTTCTGCAAAAGCCATACGTACAAAATCTCTCACGGTAGTAGTAATGCCTGTAGCAATTACATAATCTTCTGGCTGCTCTTGTTGAAGGATTAGCCACATGGCTTCGATATAATCTTTGGCATGCCCCCAATCGCGTTGTGCAGAAAGGTTACCTAAATATAAACAGCTCTGTAGGCCAAGACCAATTTTTGATGCAGCTCTGGTAATTTTACGGGTTACAAATGTTTCACCCCTTAACGGACTCTCGTGGTTAAACAAAATACCATTACAGGCAAACATATTGTAAGCTTCGCGATAGTTTTTAGTAATCCAGAAACCATAGATTTTTGCTACCCCATATGGCGAACGAGGGTAGAACGGAGAGTTTTCGTCATAAAACCCTGCTGCATTTTTATTTTCGGGCAAACCGCCATAAAGCTCTGATGTGGAGGCCTGATAAACTCTTGTTTTCTTTTCTAATCCCAAAATCCGAACCGCTTCAAGAATTCTCAAAGTACCTATACCATCAACATTAGCCACATACTCAGGCGAATCAAACGAAACTTTTACGTGTGACATTGCACCTAAGTTATAAATCTCATCTGGCTGTGTTTCTTGTATGATACGAATAAGATTAGTCGAATCTGTTAAATCCCCATAATGTAATTTGAATCTTACATCACTCTCATGCTGATCTTGATAAAGGTGGTCGATCCTATCTGTATTGAACAGAGATGTTCTTCTTTTTATACCATGTACGAAGTAACCTTTTTTTAACAAAAACTCTGTTAAATAGGCACCATCCTGGCCTGTCACTCCCGTAATTAGCGCAACTTTCATCTATTATTTCTTTAAGATTTTATGCGTGCAAACATACACAATTAATTCATTTGTCATAAAAAAGTTGTACAAACTAGTACAGTTTCAAAAGTAGCGTTTTTTCTTTAAAAACTCTAAATCAGCACTTTACAACACAGATTTCAATTATTGGCATTGCAACAACGTTTAACCACCGCCTACAAGCAATAATCAAGCCCCTTTTATGATTTTGGCTTTATTTTTTTTTAGCAAGGCAATCACAATAATTTTTTCAAAACCTGTTGCCAGTTATCAACCCGCTCGTAGTCAGTAATTAGTAAATTGTGTGGCGAAGTGAAAAGTAGCGGTCGACCTTTGAAATCTTTGAAGTTTTTAATCCTGTCGTCAATCATGATATCTACGTCAACGATTTTTTCGCCGCAAAAAACAATTTGTTTCCAACTAATAAATGGAAAATGTTGTGAAAGCCAGTCCATTTTGTCTTCCAACGAATTTTTAAATTCCATCGCTGCTGACACGATGTACACTTCATAGTGTTGTTGGAGTTTTTGAACTGCATCTACAGCGCCTTCAATCACTGGCAAGTCTCTAAAAAACCCTTTCTCGTTGATGTATTCTTTCCACTTATCAGACACTTCAGCTGGCACATTTTGAAAAATCTCTGTTCCTGGATGGATCAACAAATCAAGCGGGACTTGGTGGTCACGATTATACAGTTGTATAAATTTATGAATCGGATCGGCTAAAACCTCATCCATATCTATGGCTATTCTCATTGAGGTAATTATACTGATTTTATATCAAAAACTGATACAAATTCATTAAACCTTACTGGTGTTTAATTTAAGCTAAACATGATTTGAATTAGGTTCTCTGCATTAAACTTAGTTAATAAACCTGATTGAAGTGGAAATACTTTTTGTTGGTTTAGCAGTTAGCCAACCCTACAAATGTTTGTTATTAGCTACGCTAGAACAAGCTAGCACAACAGTTTTGTGAGAGCGTTGTGAGAGTGTTGTGAGAGCGTTGTGAGAGCGTTGCGAGACCAAAACCAGCAAAAAGATTGCAACGAAAAGCAGGACTGCAAGCGCCATAAAAACGATACCTTTGATTTTCAAACATTTATAACGGTTAGTTTTTTCAATCTTTTTGTTAATTACCAACATATTGCTTACTTTTGCAGCCCCGCAACACGAAGTTCCGGGAACTATGTTGAATACATAAACAAAAAAAGAATGGCAACTAAAATCAGATTGCAAAGATTCGGTAAAAAAGGAAGACCTTTTTACCATGTGGTAGTAGCGGATTCGCGTGCTCCAAGAGATGGAAAATTCATTGAGCGTTTAGGTTCTTACAACCCTAACACCAATCCAGCAACTATTGAATTAAATTTCGATAGCGCTGTTAAATGGGTATTAAGTGGTGCTGAGCCAACTGACACTGCTCGTGCTATCCTATCTTACAAAGGTGTGCTTTACAAAAAACACTTAGAAGGCGGTATCAGAAAAGGTGCTTTAACTCAAGAACAAGCAGATGCTAAATTTGCAACTTGGTTAGATGCTAAAGCTGGTAAAATTGCTGGTAAAACTGAAGGTTTAGCTAGCAACAAAGCTGAAGCTCGTAAAGCAGCCTTAGCAGCAGAAGCTAAGAAAAATGAAGACAGAGCAGCGGCAATTGCAGCTAAAAACGCTCCTGTAGCGGAAGAAGTTGCAGAAGAGGCTACTGAAGAAGCTCCAGCGGTAGAAGCTGAAGCAGCTACTGAAGCTCCGGCTGAAGAAACTCAAGCTGAAGATAAAGCTGAATAATTTTACTTCACTTCAAAAAAATAGCGTCCTGATCTAATCTGGACGCTATTTTTATACCCAGCCATCTGTCATTACGAGGCACAAGTAATCTATTTCTCATTTAAATTAAAGATGGCTGGCGAACTTGCAAAATGACAAAACGAAAAACACATGATCAAAGAAGAAGCATTTTATATAGGTTATATTACTAAAACTAAAGGGTTAAAGGGCGAAGTACAGTTGTTTTTTGAGTTTGACGACTACGAAGAATTAGACCTTGATGTGATTTTTTTGGAAATGAATGGCAAGATGGTACCTTTTTTTGTTGCCAGCCATAAGTTATACGAGAATAAAACTGGCCTATTTTACTTTGATGATGTTAATCATGTGGATAAGGCGCAACCATTGGTAAAGAAAAAAGCCTACTTACCTTTGAGCAAAAAACCTGAACGCGACGAAGACGAGTTTTACTATACCGATTTGAAAGGTTTTATAGCGATTGATGAAACGTTAGGCGAACTAGGCGAGATTATAGAAGTTAACGAATATCCACAGCAGTTTGTAGCTACCGTTAACTATCAAAACAAGGAAATACTTTTTCCTTTAAACGAAGATTTTATTGTAGAGATTGACGATGAAGAAAATATCTTAACCTTGGATTTACCTGAGGGATTATTAGACATTTATCTTAATCCGTAATTGATAGCAAACAAAACAAGCAAACCATAGTTTAATATTTATGAAATGCACTGTTTTGCTCTGGATTGGATTTTTAATGTTTGCTATTGGCTGCACCAATTCAGACAAAAATGACCAAACCACCGAAGCGGTAGACACAGCTGTTGCCATTAATGCCATTGACACCGCGGCAGAAAAAGATGTTTTAGCTACCGTAGGCACAGAAATTTTAACAGCATTAAACGCAAAAGATTATAAATCATTTGCGGCCTATTTCCATCCCAAGAAAGGGGTATTGTTTTCGCCTTACGGGATGATTGACCGTAAAAATGCTACACAGCTAACTAAAGCCAATTTTTTAAAGATTATTGAGGAGCATGGCTCAATCAATTGGGGCAGTTACGATGGGTCTGGAGATCCAATTAAACTTACTGCGCAAAAATACCTGGATAAATTTGTTTACAACGCCAATTACCTTCATGCCGAAAAAACTTCTTTCAACGAAATAATTGGTAAAGGAAATTCCGCAAGCAACTTAAACGAAATTTTCCCAGACCATCCATTCTTAGAATACTACTTCAGCGGTTTCGATAAAAAATATGACGGGATGGATTGGAGCAGCCTTCGTTTGGTATTTGAACAGTATCAAAGTACTTATTTTCTGGTTGCCGTTGTACACGATCAGTGGACTATTTAAACATCGCTTATACAATCAACGCGTTACATTTCATTGAAAAATGTAAAAACTAAAACAATTGCTAAATTTGCGCCATGCGTTTTGACATCATCACCGTCCTCCCTGATTTATTGACCAGTCCGTTTGCACACTCTATTTTACAGCGGGCGCAAAAAAAGGGAATTGCCGAAATTGTAGTGCACAATTTAAGGGATTATGCTACAAATAAGCAAAAAAGCGTGGACGATTACCCTTACGGCGGAGGAAGTGGAATGGTAATGAGTATTGGACCCTTTGCAGCCTGTATTGAAGCGCTGCAAGCGCAACGTACATATGACGAAATTATCTTTATGAGCCCAGATGGGAACACACTTAACCAAACTATTGCCAATGAACTATCAACCAAAGGTAATATCATGATTTTGTGCGGGCACTACAAAGGCATTGACCAACGTATTAGGGATATTTATGTAACCCGAGAAATTTCCATTGGCGACTATGTGCTGTCAGGAGGAGAACTCCCTGCGGCTGTATTAGTTGATGCCGTTACACGTTTAATTCCTGGTGTATTAAATGATGAAACCTCCGCTTTATCGGACAGTTTTCAGGGAGAGCTGTTAGATGCCCCTATTTACACCAGACCAGCCGATTGGCGTGGACATAAGGTGCCCGATATTTTACTTAGCGGACACGAAGCCAAGATTGCCGACTGGAGACATGAAGAGGCTTTAAAGCGCACCGAAAAACGACGACCAGATTTGCTGAAATAACTCATTAACTAGATGATTTGATAATGAGATCATTTACCAAAAAATAAATCATCAAAAATTTTTAAAATTCGTTTTTATTTTAAAAATAATTTCCCTAATATTGCAGTCCGATTTTAAACAATACAAAAATCGGCTTAATAGCTTAAAATCATGGATTTAGTAAAATTTGTAGAAGAACAGGTAAGCACTAAAAAAGAATTTCCTTCTTTCAAATCAGGAGATACAGTAAGTGTTCATTATAAAATTCGCGAGGGTAACAAAGAACGTGTTCAAATTTACCAAGGTGTTGTTATTCAACGTAACAGCGCTGGCGCTAACGAAACTTTTACTGTTCGTAAAATTAGTAACGGTGTTGGTGTAGAGCGTATCTTCCCTTTCAGTTCTCCAAATATTGAGAAAGTAGAAGTTAACAGCTATGGTAAAGTACGTAGAGCTAAGTTGTTCTATTTACGTAGCTTAACTGGTAAAGCAGCTCGTATCAAATCATTAAGAAAGTAATTTCTTTTTAATGCAAAAAATATAACCTCGACTAGCGTCGGGGTTTTTTTGTTTTTTATCTTTGCGCAACCAAATATAAATTTTGATAATACAAACAAATAAGTGCTAAACACTGCATAGCTTTTTTGTATTAAAACACACACAATTGAACATGAAAGATCTTTTAAAAAAGTACGAAGAAAAACAGCCAGAAATTGTTTTTGAATGGAAGGACAAAGAGTCTGAAGCAGAAGGATGGGTAGTTATCAACTCGTTACGTGGTGGTGCTGCAGGAGGTGGGACCAGAATGCGCAAGGGCTTGGATAAACACGAGGTAGAATCGCTAGCGAAAACCATGGAAGTGAAATTTACCGTATCTGGCCCTCCTATTGGCGGTGCTAAATCGGGCATTAACTTTGACCCAGCTGATCCACGAAAAAAAGAAGTTTTAGAGCGTTGGTACAAAGCGGTAATGCCCTTACTAAAAAGCTATTATGGTACCGGTGGCGATTTAAATATCGACGAGATCCATGAAGTTATTCCGATTACGGAAGGTTACGGCTTGTGGCACCCACAAGAAGGTGTAATTAATGGTCATTACCAAGCACGAGAAAACGAACGCATTCACCAAATTGGACAATTGCGTTATGGCGTTTCAAAAGTATTGGAAGATTTAACCTACACTCCTGATATCAAAAGAAAATATAAAGTTGCTGATATGATTACAGGTTACGGCGTATCGGAATCTATTAGGCACTTTTACGAAATTTGGGGTGGCGATATTAAAGGCAAGAGAGCCATCATTCAAGGCTGGGGCAATGTGGCTGCCGCGGCGGGATATTATTTAGCACAGCAAGGCGTTAAAGTAGTAGGCATTATTGACCGTGTAGGCGGCTTAATTAATCCGGAAGGTTTTACAGAAAGCGAAGTAGCCGCATTATTTAACAACCGAGTTAACAATACTTTAGTGGCGGATGGTTTGCTGTCATTTGAAGAAGCAAATGAGCGTATTTGGAGCATGGGTGCCGAAATTTTTGTACCTGCAGCTGCTTCTAGATTGGTAAAGCAACATGAAGTAGACCAAATGATTGCTGCTGGAATGGAAGTAATTGCTTGCGGAGCTAACGTACCTTTTGCTGATAAAGAAATTTTCTTCGGAAGCATTATGGAACATGCAGACAACCACTTGGCAGTAATCCCTGATTTTATTGCTAATTGCGGTATGGCTAGGGTATTTGCCTACCTGATGCAACGCAATGTTGAAATGAGCGACGATGCTATCTTTACAGACGCATCAAACATTATTAAAGAGGCACTTAAACAGGTCCATGAAACCTCTAACAAGAAAACAAATTTATCAAGTACCGCTTTTGAAATTGCGTTAAAACAATTGGTATAAGCTTATGGAAGTTAACTTTTTCGATCAAATTTTTTGGGGCAACACCTTAAAGCAATATGCTTTTTTTATTGGCATTATTCTCATCGGGTTAATTTTTAAAAGAATTGTATCCAGAATTTTTAGCCAATTGATTTTTAGGTTATTCCGAAAATTTGCCGATCAAGTTAACTCTGATACTTTTATTGCGCTGCTACTTAAGCCTATTGAGTTTTTTCTTTCTTTAGCTACGCTTTACATTGCCATTAACCAGTTAAAGCATCCATTAAACGTCACTTTTTTCCACTACAAAAAAACGGTTGATAAGCTGAAGATAGATGAAGTGTTTACAATAGGTGAGTTTATTGATAAAGTTTTCCTATTCCTCATTCTCCTTTCCGTTTTTTGGATTGCCTTAAGGATTGTTGATTTCATTACTCACGTACTATTAGTGCGGGCTGCAAAAACCAAAAACAAAGCCGATGATCAGCTGGTTCCATTTATTAAGGAATTATTGAAATTTTTGATTGCCTTTATCGGCTTTTTCGTACTGCTAGGCTATGTTTTTGAAGTAAATGCAGTTAGCTTAATTACCGGTTTAGGTATTGGCGGTATTGCCATTGCAATGGCCGCTAAAGAAAGCTTGGAAAACCTGTTGGGCTCATTTCTGATTTTCTTGGATAAACCTTTTACCGTTGGCGACGTAGTGAAGGTTGATGGAATTGAAGGAACAATTGAACGTGTAGGATTTAGAAGCACGGTGCTACGCAGTGCGGATAAAACTACTTACATTATTCCAAACCGCTCGATGATTGATGGTGTACTGGAAAACCTAACGCTTAGGAATGCCCGCAGAGTAAAATTCGATATTGGTTTAACTTATGAAACCAGCAACGAAAGCATTAGGCAAATCATTGCTGATATTACATCTTACTTGACTGATAGCCAGGCAACAACTGATGCTGTGGTAGCTTTTGATTCCTTCGGCGACTCGGCGTTGAACATACAGGTGGTATATTTAGTTGCAATGCAAAAGGAATTTGACTTAGCTAAAGTAAAACAGGAAGTTAATTTCAACATCATTGATATTGTAAAACGAAATGGGTCAGAATTTGCTTACCCAACGCAGCGAAGCATAGGCGATAGCACTCCGGCAAAAAATGATAATTAATTGTATCAGAAAAACAATAACAGCGGCCCGATTAAAACGTTAATCGGGCTTTTTTTGGCTTCGTCACGACGCACAAACCAATCTTTCTACGCTTTAAGATTGCTTCGTGCCTCGCAATGACGTTCTAGAAAACGTAACTAATCTTTTTGTCGGCGCCCTGTCATCCCGAGTTTCGAGGGATCTACTTAGGAAACCGACAGATCATAGCAACACTTTGAATGGAAAGCAACAAGGTATTACTACTTCTACCTCTCGTATTAATGCAGATAATGCTGACCACAGGCCCAGCTTCCTCTCATAATGTAAAAAAAGCTCTGCAAGAATTACCTGCAAAGCTTTAGCAAAGTTTAAAGTTCAATTAATTTTTTTACCTGTCAGTCTGACCTTTTCGAAGACTACTTGTGAAAGAATGTTTCGACAAGCTCAACATGACGCCTGTATCTTAATCAACAGAAATTTAAGCAGTTTCTTATACTTTTTACGTTGAAATTTTTATTTATTAAGCTAGCTCACCTAAAACGGTAATACCACCTTTAACTACTTGGTTAAGCTCTAAGTTCACTTTACTACCAATTGGAAGAAAGATATCCACCCTTGAGCCAAATTTGATAAATCCAAATTGCTCGTTCTGCGTTACTACATCACCTTCTTTTACGTACCAAACAATACGACGAGCTAAGGCTCCAGCAATTTGACGGAACAATACTGGTGTACCATTTTTATGTTCCACTACAACGGTGGTACGTTCATTTTCGGTACTTGATTTTGGATTCCAAGCGGCAAGATATTTACCCGGATGATATTTGAAGAACTTAACTACACCAGAAATTGGATTCCTGTTGATGTGCACATTTACTGGCGACATAAAGATAGAAACCTGTAAACGTCTATCCTTGAAGTATTCTCCCTCTTCGGTTTCCTCAATAACCACCACCTTACCATCAGCCGGGCAAATAATTAAATTATCGCCGTTTGTAAAAGTACGTTTCGGATTTCTGAAAAATTGTAAAACGGTTACAAACAGGGCAAACGACAAGATATATACGAACCACCTTAACACAAATAAATCAGCAAAGCGGTACTCTACTACGGCATTAATGATGAATATGAAAAGAACTGTTAAGGCGATGGAGGTATATCCTTCTTTATGTATGGTCATTAGTTTTAAGTATTACTATTCTAGATTTATATTTCTGCAAAACTCGTAAAAAATTATCACTTTTTGGTAAGTCTTTTTAGCTACAAGCACCGCATTTTGTTATTTAAACCTGATTGCACGGAAAGCCCGCAATGCTGGGGCCAAGCTTTGGAGCGGACTTGGAGTAAAAGCAGGGCTGCATTGGCAAAAGAACTGCTGCAACTGCTTTTCGAAAAAATAAAGCTGTAACAAATTAAACTGCCCTGTAAATATGATTTAAGTTTCTGCCAAGTCCATCATAATCCAAGCCGTAACCTACCACAAACTCATTGGGAATTTCGAAGCCTACGTAATTTAGCTCAGGAATTTCCACTTTCAACGCATCAGGCTTAAACAGCAAGGTACAAACGCTTACTGAGGCTGGTTCTTGTTTAGCGATTTCGGAAAGGATGTATTGCATGGTTAAGCCCGTATCAATGATATCTTCAACGATCACAATGTCGCGACCTTTGATGTTTGAGGGCATGCCCAGCGCATCTTTTACCGAGCCAGTGCTATTAGTGCCATGATAAGAGGCCACTTTAATGAATTCGGTTTCACAGGGCAGGTTAATTTCCTTCATCAAATCGGCCATGAAAAGAAAACTACCATTAAGTACGGCAATAAAAAGCGGATTTCTGTTTTCGTAATCTACATTGAGCTGTATGGCCATTAGGCGAATACGTTTAGCAATGGTATCTTCCTCCAACAACAGCTCAAACTCCTTGTTGTGCACTTGTACATTAGTTTCCATTTTTCTCCTCTTCTTTTTTCCTTCTGCGTTCTTCTCTGCGCTCCTGCCTTACTTGTTTACGTGTTTTAGTAGTATCTGTGGCTGGCTGTACTTTGGCAACGGTATCCTTTTTGGAGCTGCCACCAAACAGGCGGTCGAATAAGCTTTTAGACTTGTCCTGCATTCCCTCTGGTGTCATCATATCATCTTCGCCAATTTCAACGGTATTGGTGTCAATGGTGGTAGAATCAGGTAATAAATATTGCCTTAAACCCTCACGTAGGCGCACATCATAAAAGCCGTAACCAGTGCTATCAGGCGTAGCTAATCCCCTGCGGGCCATGATATTTCCAATGTATCTGAAATACGGTAAAAGGTAAGATTTTAAACTACCGTTGCTCATGAACTTGTAAAGTGCTGCCTTTGGCTTAGGCACAATATTAGCCAAGAAAATGCCTTCGCCCAGTGTTAAATCTGCCGGAGTTTTCCCAAAATAATGTCTTGAGGCCTCGCCGATACCGTACACATTATTTCCCATTTCAATGATGTTAAAGTAAACCTCAAGCATGCGTGATTTGCTTACCAATCGGTTATTCTCAATGAGCCAAACAATTAATATTTCTTCGGCTTTGCGCACCAAAGTCTTTTTACGGCTTAAAAACACGTTTTTAACCAATTGCATAGAAATGGTGCTACCTCCGCGTTTAAATTTCTTCTCCTTAAAGTTTACCGCAATTGATTTACGGATAGACTCCTCCACAAAGCCTTTGTGTCGGAAAAAAGAAGGATCCTCTGCAGTGAGCAGTGCATTTTTAAAGTTAGGGGAAATATTTTCGAGCCTAGTAAAGTTGGGGTTAGATGGACCTATCACGATGTCCCTCATGGGCTTACCATACTCGTATGGCGTATATACAAAATCTGTATTGATTTTAGTTAAATCTGTTTTGCCAAACTGCAGCACCTTAAAGTTTGTAGGTGTTAACGTGGAGCTAAACTTTACACTATCAGGCAAAGCGGTGTCCAGATAAAAATCAAGATTATACTTTAGTTTGCCTTGTACTTTTATGCCATCTAATGATTCGAAAAGTCCAACCGGAAATGAATTGAATATGGCCTGTGCATCTTGCTCAGGGGCATTCAATTTCATCTCGTAAATTTTATTAGGCGACAGTGTATATTTTAAGTAAGGATGGATGGAAGCATCACGCAGAAAAACAGTAGAAGTGCTATCCAAACAAACAAAGTTTTCACCTATCAGCATATCTGCGTCAATACGGGCATCAGGCACTACAATATCTTCAGCAGAAATACGCGGCTGGTTAATTAAGAGATTTTTGATAGCCCATGAACCGGATATCTTGTAATCGCCGCCACTAAATTTGGCATCCTTCATTTGTGTTTTAACCGTATCAAAGTTGATTTTGGTGTGCAGTTTATTTTCGAGGTAAGGTAACTCCACTTTCTTTCCATCAGCAAAAAGCATTACATCAAGTTGCTTATCACTGGGATCTAACTCGCCATTCACATGCCAAACCGCTGCCGTATCATTTACTTTAATGGTTGATCGCAGCTCGCCGCCATCAATAGTTGCAGTAGCGGTTAAAAATTTCACCGAAGCGGTATCATTATCATTCAACTGCATCATGAAGTTTTTAATTTCCATATCATCAGGTATTTTGTAAAACACCTGGTTAAGTAAATTGCTGGCTAACTCGCTCAAATCAACTTTACTTTTAGTAGTTGTGCTATCTTTTTTCTTTCTCTTAAGGATAAAATCGATGTTGGTTAAAGTATCACGCATTACCACATTCAACTTACCGTCATTCAGCGTTACTTCTGATAATTTTACATCGCCAAATAACAAAGGAAAAATTTTAACACCAACCGTAATATCCTTTATGGTCGTAAGCGTATCTCTATCTTTAGGCACTACAGAAATATTGTTCATGTGTACGCTGCTCAACCCGTTGAAACCGTAATTGGCAATTTTCACATCTAAACCGTAGTCTTTTTGTGCCTTGGCGATGGCTTTGGCAACCATTTTATTTAACAGTGCTTCCCTTTTTGTGTATGCCACTGCTCCTCCAGCAACTAACAAAATTGCTATTACGCCCAAAATCCAGGCGCCAATTTTTAAGTATTTCTTCGGTATTTTAATCTTCGGTAGCTGCATAAACCATTTCCAAATTACTGATACAACGCTCCTAAACGTTAGGTAACAAACGCAAAAAGCATTTGTTTATTCCGTGTTAAAATTACAACAAAAAGCCGTATACAAAATTATTTATACCTAATGTTTAGTAATTTTGGCGCTATGATGATTACTGAAGATAAAGTTTTAGCAGCGCTTAGTCATGTTGAAGACCCCGATTTAAAAAAGGATTTGGTGACTTTAAAAATGATTAAGGATGTTAAAATTGAAGATAAGAAAGTTGTTTTTACGCTAGAATTGACCACACCGGCATGCCCATTAAAAGATATGCTAAAAAATGCCTGCACAAATGCCGTTAAGCATTTCGTGGCTGCTGACGCGGAAGTGGAAATTAACGTTACATCGAGGGTTACCAAACCTATGGACACTAGCCAACTTAAAGCAATTAAAAACATCATTTTGGTATCTTCGGGTAAAGGTGGCGTAGGAAAGTCAACAGTGGCCAGCAATTTGGCCGTAACCTTAGCTGCTGATGGTGCAAAAGTTGGCCTAATTGATGCCGACATTTATGGCCCATCGGTTCCTATTATGTTTGATTTGGTTGGCGCCAAACCAAGCGCAAAGGAAACTGCTGAAGGCAAGACACTTATATTACCCATTGAAAAATATGGCATTAAGTTGCTATCCTTAGGCTTTTTTTCTGAGCCAGACCAACCAGTGCCGTGGCGTGGCCCTATGGCTTCTAACGCCATTAAACAGCTATTTAACGATGCAGACTGGGGCGAGCTCGATTACCTTTTAGTAGATTTACCTCCAGGCACCGGTGATATCCACATTACCATTAGCCAGAGTTTTCCCATTGCAGGTGCTGTAATTGTTACCACACCGCAGCAGGTAGCGTTAGCCGATACAAGGAAAGGATTGGCCATGTTCAATATGCAGGGAATTAATATTCCGGTATTAGGAGTAGTTGAAAATATGGCCTATTTTACTCCTGAAGAGTTGCCGGCCAACAAATACTACATTTTTGGAAAAGATGGCGGGAAAGAACTAGCTCAACGCTTTGAAGTTCCATTTTTGGGAGAGATTCCGTTAGTGCAGGGCATTACCGAAGCTGGCGACAAAGGCGCCCCTATTTCCTTACAAAGGAATCATCCACAAGCAATTGCGTTTAAGGAAATTGCAGGAAAAATTGCGCAACAAATCTCTATACACAACGGCAAGCGCTAGCAAATTGCCAAATTTTTACTAATTTTATACTTTAAAAAATAAGATATGGATTTAACAGCACGAGTTGATGCAGCTTTGGAAACTATCAGACCTTACTTGATAGCCGATGGAGGAAACGTAGCTATTGAAGAAATTACGCCTGAAAACATTGTTAAAGTAAAGTTATTGGGCAATTGTGGCTCATGTAAAATGAGTTTCATGACTATGAAAGCAGGCATAGAACAAGCCATTATTAAAGCTGTGCCTGAAATTAAAGGCGTTGAAGCGGTAGATTTGGCTACCCAAGCGTAACACTTTTAACACAATTTAACCAAATAGAAACTCCACGCCTCCAACATTTGTTTTATTATTGTATTACAGATGAGATATAGTTTAATAATCATATTGCTGTTTGTTGTAAACACCGTTTTTGCCCAAGATAAAACTGTGGCAAATAAACTTGTGCAGTTTTCGGGGATTGTAAAAGATGCCGATAGCAATATGGTGGTGCCTTATGTTACCATCACCAACATTAGCAACAGGGGGCAAAAATATGCTGCAAATTATCAAGGGTTTTTCTCTTTTGTAGTTAACCCTGGTGATACAGTGATTTTCTCGGCGGTTGGCTTTACTAGCAAAACATTAGTACTTCCTAAAAACATCGCCGATAACAAATACACCGCAATGGTGCAGATCAAATCGGAAATTATGTACTTGAAAACGGTACGCGTTAACCCTTGGGCAACCGTTGAAGAATTTAATAAAGATTTTCTTTCACTTAAGATAGCTGATGATGACATGGCTATTGCAAAAAAGAACTTATCTCGACAAAGTATTAATGGAATGAAGTTAACATTGCCTAGAGATGGGCAGGAAGTTGCCAATTCCAATTATCGATACAATTTTGACAGGATGATGAACGTAAATATGCGTCAAACCAATCCGTTACTTAATCCGTTTGCTTGGGGAAGGTTGATGCAAGAAATCTTTAATGGCGATAAAGCTAGAAACGCCGAACAGTAAGTAAAAACCCCAACTTCAACCGGTAAAATCACCATAATATCGAAGGAAAAACTATTTTCTTCCATCACTTAAAAATTTACGCTCACATCAATCGGATAAAAATTTTATTTTTTTTTATTTCCTGGTGCAACAAAATTTCTGCTTTGCCGACTATCTATTAGTTAGCAACTAAAACTAGCATTTACATATTTGAGATAGTTTTAAGAAATTAGTAGAATTAGATTTAAAACCCTTGCACCTGAGCATTTCCATAAACGAACAAGAATTGGTACAGCAATGTATAGCCGGCGAAGAAAAAGGTTATGCTATGCTCTACAATAAGTACGCTAAACGTATTTATCATGCAGTGTTACGAGTAATGGGTAACAGTGCCGAGACCGAAGACATTGTTCAGGAGGCCTTTTGTACGGCTTTTGAACAAATAGATAGGCTTAAAAACCAAAATAACTTTGAAGGTTGGGTAAAGCGAATTGCGCTAAACCAGGCAATATCAACTTTAAGAAAGAAAAAAATGGTTTTTACCGAGGACAGCCATTTAGAAGCTGTTGCTGATGAAGAACTAGATTTAAATGAGGAATTTATTTTCCAATGCCAGGTAGACGACGTTAAAAAGGCAATAGCCGATTTGCCCGATGGCTACCGAACCATTGTATCATTACATTTATTTGAAGATATGGGGCAAGAGGAAATTGGTAAAATGCTCGGAATTAACCATGCTACTGTACGCAGTCAGTACCACCGGGCAAAGAAAAAAATTTTTACAGCATTAAAAGATAAGGCATACTATGGAACGTGATTTTTTTAAGCAGTACATCCAAGAGCATAAAGATGCTTTTGAGAATGAAGCTTTGCCGCCAAACATGCTAGGTAACATTTTAGACAAGCTAAAGGAGCGGGAAAACCAAGCTGCACTGGAAGTAACTCCAATTAAAAAGCTTAAACTCAATTATACTTGGCTAGCAGTTGCCTGCACCTTATTAATTGTTGGAGGAGCTTATCTGTTTGTATCGCAGGAAGCTGTTGATATAAAAGACCCTCACAATTTAAGTGCAGCTAACCCTTCGGTTAAGGTGCAAGGCCCTAAAAACACGCCAGCTATTGAAAGTAGCGTGCAACAGCCGACCGTGTTAACCGCTACAACGTATCAAAAACAATCGGCAATAAAACCTGCAAAAATTGATATTAACCAAGCAATATACAAAGGTTTAACGGATAGCACTTCGGTAGCTGCAAGACTTGACGCCATTATTGAGGCTGGAGCTTTAACGGCCCTAAATCAATCGCTAAAAGCCAAACTTTGCACCACATTTAACGAAGACAGCAACGATAATGTGAGATTAGCGGCATTGGAAGTATTATCTAAGTTTTCAAACGATAAATATGTGCAGGAACAATTAATGGCCGGACTAAGCAAACAAAAAGATCCGGTAGTTCAATTGGAATTGATAAAGATAATGGGTAACAACAGCAGCCCCGAAACTACTGATAAATTGATTGCAATGGCCAACAATCCTTTTACCGTAGATGCTGTAAAAGAGCAGGTTTATTATGCACTGCTAAACAATCAATAATTAAAAAGAGAACAAACAAATTGAGGATGAACATACTGACTTCAGTCGGTAGTTTCACTAGCACTAAAAACACACACAAATGAAAAAATTAACCATGATAGCTTCTGCATTACTAATTTTAGTAGGCCAAGCTTTTGCCCAAAAGGAATTTAAAGTTGCTAAAAGCACTGGAAAACTGGTTATCAACAACGTTTCTAACCTCATTGTTGAAGGTTATGAGGGCAAAGAGATTATTTTTAACGCTGCAGGTAATCCTGAAAAAACCCAAGATCCGAGAGCAGCAGGATTAAGCGCTTTAAGTAATTCGGGCTTTGATAATACCGGTATCGGTATCAGCATTACAGAGCGTGAAAATTCGGTAGTAGTTAATCCAATAAAAAGCGGCGTTGCACTTAAGGTAAAGTTACCGCAAAGCATGACCCTTTCGATAAAAACTTCGGGCTTAGCCAACCAGGATTCGGTAATTATGTTGAGCAACATTAAAAGTGAAATTGATGCTGCTACACAGTATGAAAGCTTTAAGCTAGCAAATGTAACAGGACCAATAAGCTTAAAAACTTTGTATGGAAATATTGAAGGCAAATTGCCTAGTACTTTCAAAGGCCCTATTTCATTAGTTTCGGTATATGGATTTGTGGATGTGAGTATCCCAGAGAGTGCAAAAGCCGATTTATCCATTACTACACAGTACGAAACACTATATGCCGCTAAAGATTTGAAACTAGTTTTAGAAGAAGCTCCAGTTAAAGACCCATACACCGTAAGCGAGATAACAACCTTGTCTTCGAAACCAGGTCAAAATGTAGAAATTTTTACTGTAAATGGCGTAAAAGTTAATACGACGCCTATTAAGGTGAAAGGAAGCGGAACAGTGATTACAAACGTGGAGTCGTCAAGCAACAGTACTAGCGCCTCGGCTCCATCGGCTCCCGAAAAACCTACGCCCGCAGTAAGACCAACAACGGCTAGAGGCTTAACTTATACCACAAATGGATCAGCAGCATTTGCTTACGGTTACGGTTTAGGAAATACAATAAACGGAAAATTAAATGGCGGAGGAGAGAAAGTGATTCTCAAATCTACCTACGGCAAAATATACCTACGCAAATAAACCAAACAAACTATTTTTTCAAAGCCGGGTTAAACACCAGTCATGGTCGGAAGATTTTTCTTCCGACTTTTTTGTTTTAAAGAGATTG
>NZ_QMHP01000003.1 GCF_003313335.1 Pedobacter zeaxanthinifaciens | reverse complement strand
TTACCCTCTCTGTCCTGTGGACATCTCTCCCTGGGAGGGAGAGAGCGGAATTATTAAAGTTTCTGCAACTCGAGGGGTAGTTTTCTTTTCAGCGCTTAAAACCTGTGCTAATAGATGAAAATGCAATAAAAAAATCGCTTTGGTATAAGTGAAATTGAATAGGCTACTTGCTTACCCACTCGCTATTCTCTCCCTGGGAGGGAGAGAACGGAATTATTAAAGTTTCTGCAACTTGAGGGGAGTTTTCTTTTCAGCGTTTAAAACCTGTGCTAATAGATGAAAATGCAATAAAAAAATCGTTTTGGTATAAGTGAAATTGAATAGGCTACTTGCTTACCCACTCGCTATTCTCTCCCCTTGGGAGAGATGCCGAAGGCAGAGAGGGAAAACATCCAATAAAAAACAGAAAAAATTAAATCATCTCCAACATTTCTACCGCTTCATCAATATTAGTGATGTTGTCAAACGAAATGCGTAAGCTATCTTTTACTTCCTTTAAATTACATAATCGAGGATGCAATTGAGCAAAAGCCAGCATCCTGTTAAAAGTTTCCGAATCAAAAAACTTCGATTGCTTATCGCTAATAAAGTAGCCTCTCAAAATATTTTTCTTGTAACTAACTTTTTCAAAACCCAGTTTTTTAGCTATCCATTGCAAGCGAACCACCTTTAGCATAGCTAAAACTTGCATAGGCACTGGCCCAAACCTATCTTTCATTCGTTGCTCAAAAGCTTGAATCTGCTGCTCGGTTTCCAGCTTAGAGATTTCCGTATAAAGGTTGTATCGCTCGGTGATGTTGGTAACGTAACTGTCTGGAATGTGCATCTCCACATCAGTGTCTACTTGTGTAAAACTTACATAAGGCCTTTCCGGTTGGTCTTTAAATAAATCTTTAAATTCATCGTCCTTCAGTTCCTGTATCGCCTCATCTAAAATTTTGTTATACATCTCGAAGCCAATTTCAGCGATAAAACCACTTTGTTCGCCACCTAGCAAGTTACCGCTGCCGCGTATATCCAAATCACGCATAGCGATGTTAAATCCGCTTCCCAAATCAGAAAACTCTTCAATAGCGCTTAAGCGTTTGCGGGCTTCATCCGTTAGGGTTGATAAAGGCAAGGTTAACAAATAGCAAAATGCCTTTTTATTGGAGCGTCCCACACGGCCACGCATCTGGTGCAAATCGCTCAGGCCAAACATGTGTGCATGGTTAATGATAATGGTGTTGGCGTTGGGCACATCTAAACCAGTTTCAATAATGGTAGTGGCAACCAAAACATCGGTTTCGCCATTAATAAAATCCAGCATTACATCCTCTAAAGCATCACCTTCCAGTTGACCATGAGCAATGCCAATACGGGCGGTTGGTACCAATCCCTGGATTAAGCCTGCTAGCTGCGGTAAGTCTTGCACTCGGTTGTGCACAAAGAAAACCTGCCCACCTCTATCTATTTCAAACTGTATGGCTTCTTTAAGCAATTTGTCGTTAAAAACGTGTAATTCTGTAGTTACCGGCTGGCGGTTTGGTGGTGGCGTATTGATGATGGATAAATCTCTAGCACCCATTAAAGAGAAATGCAACGTACGCGGAATCGGCGTTGCGGTTAAGGTCAATGTATCTACACTCACTCGTAAAGCACGCAATTTTTCCTTTGCTGCCACACCAAATTTCTGTTCCTCATCAATCACCATCAACCCCAAATCCTTAAACTTCACATCTTTGCTCAACAGTCGGTGTGTACCAATAATGATATCAATTTTACCTTGTGCCAGCTTTTCTAAGCTTTCCTTAATTTGCTTGCTGGTTTTAAAACGATTGATATAATCTACAGTACAAGGAAAATCTTTTAAACGAGAAGAAAAGGTTTTGAAGTGCTGCAATGCCAAAATGGTAGTTGGCACCAATACGGCTACCTGCTTGCCATTAGCTACAGCCTTAAAGGCAGCACGTAAGGCCACTTCTGTTTTGCCAAAACCAACGTCACCACAAACCAATCTGTCCATGGGATGCGGCGCTTCCATATCACGCTTCACATCTGTGGTGGCTTTCATTTGATCTGGAGTATCTTCGTAAATAAACGAAGCCTCCAACTCAGTATCTAAATAACTATCTGGAGCAAAAGCAGTACCCACTTGTGCCTTGCGCATGGCATAAAGCTTAATCAAGTCCCGGGCTATGTCCTTTACTTTTTTTTTAGTGTTTTTTTTTAGTTTGTCCCAAGCTTCCGTTCCAAGCTTGTTCATTTTAGGTGGCGTACCATCTTTTCCGCTGTATTTCGCAATGCGATTGAGGGAGTTGATGTTTACATACAGTAAATCGTTATCAGCGTAAATTAGCCTAATCATTTCCTGCATTTTGCCATTGGTCTCCACTTTTTCGAGGCCTGCGTATTTACCAATACCATGGTCAATGTGTGTTACAAAATCGCCAGGTTTCAAATCCCTAAGCTCCTTTAAAGTAATAGCTTGGCTACGCTGATAACCTTTTTTAAGTTGATATTTGTAGAAACGATCAAAAATTTGATGGTCTGTATAAAATGCTACTTTCTGCGTAAAATCCACAAAGCCTTCACGTAATGGAATGTGGATTGGAATAAACTTTACCGTTTTATCAATATCATCTAAAATGGCATATAAACGTTCAATTTGTTTGGCAGAGTTGCTGAATATGAAATTATTGACCCCTTGTTTTTCATTCTCTTTGAAATTATGGATCAACAAATTAAAATCTTTGTTAAATGATGGCTGTGGTTTGGTATCGAAATCAAAAACATCATCTGTTTGATAGAAAAACTGTTTTCCAAATTCTACCAAAGTAAAATCGTGGAATAGGTCAGCCAACATTTTCTCGTCAGTAAAGGCAAATTTAGGATCTAGCCAGTTAGGATTTTGCTGTTTTTCGGCCGCTGATAAAGCCTTCCAAAGCTCGTTTGCTTTTTTGTAGCCAATCCTTACCACATCAAGTGCAAAGGATACATCTTTAAACCACAACTGTGTGTCTTTTTCAATATAATCCAATAAACTGATGTTGTTTTCAGTTAAAAATTTGGCCTGTACGTTAGGTACGATGGTGAGATGCTTAACGTCATCCACCGAAAGTTGGCTTTCAATTTCAAAAGTGCGGATACTTTCCACCGTATCGCCAAAAAACTCAATGCGGTAGGGCAAATCGTGCGAAAAAGAAAAAATATCTACAATCCCGCCTCTAATAGAAAATTGTCCGGGTTCGTAAACAAAATCAGAGCGTTCAAAATCGTATTCAAATAAAAATTCGTTAATAAAATCGATACCTAAGCTGGCACCAACGGTAATTTCTAGCGTATTTTTTTCCAACACACTGCGGTCAATCACTTTTTCGGCTAACGCTTCCGGGTAAGTTACTACTATCTTTCCGTATTCTGATTGGTGGTTCAGCTCGTTCAATACCTCGGCTCTGGCCAACACGTTAGCGGTGTCTACCTGTGTAAATTCGAAAGGCTTGCGAAAAGACGAAGGAAATAATAAAATCTCCTTCCCTAATATGCTTTCCAAATCAGAAGAAAAATAGGCCGCCTCCTCACGATTGGGCAATACAAAAAGTTGCGGTTTGTGTTGTAAAAAGTAAGTGGTAAGGGCAATTACTGCATCGGATGAACCTACCAATCCCTTAATTTGAGTTTTGCTTTTGCTGGTGTTTAGCGATTTTGCTATGGCTAAAACTCGTTGGTCGGTCTTAAATCTATTAATTAAATCTCTAACGTTCACTATCCAAATATACGGTTAATAGTTGGAAGTATAATGTGCGAAAGATTTTTCAAATGAAAGCAAACCTCCGTAGCAACGGAACAGTTGGGTTACTAGGATACGTTACTACTCGCCTTTAGCATTACCTCAATACAGTTAAACTCACCATTAACGCAAGGCTTTTGCATAGGTACTTTTTTTTCATGTTAGTGTTTTTACCCATTTAACTAGGTAGTAGTACTTGATTTTAAGGGCTTTAGTCAACGATTTTTTCAACGAAATGTTACCTGCTTAAATAGAAGCACTCCTTATGCAACGCTTAAATATATTTCTTTATGTAATTCAGTCATTGGCTCCCTAAAGCCTACGCCATCCGTAATGTTAGCGCTATCGCTTTTCCTATGAACCCAATTAACATTTTCAAACCTAAAATTTTACCACTATGCAACATTTAAAACTAGAACAGCTTTTTAAAGGCTCAAACAGCAAACTCTTTGTCGTTACTTTGTTATGTTTCACTTGTTTATTTTCCACTAGGCTCAACGCACAAAGCTATACGTCCAACTTTACTGATCCTACTGGCAATTTTTCAGCTACCTCACCTTCGGGAGCAAGTTGTGTAGCGCCAACATTAAATGATGCTGCTAACGTAGCCGATGCAGATTTGAATAACTATTTGTCGATATCTGGTTTAATTAATTCGCCGCTTACTTGTACTGATGCATTATATTCCATTCGTGCTAAACTTAATTTTCCAAATGGAACCACTTTCGCTCCGGTTGGCTACGCTGCTGGTTTCAGAGTGCAGTTTTCATCAGTACTTTCCTTATCATTATTACAAAGCAATATTACCTTGCGTACCTATTTAGCGGGTGTCCCTCGCGAAACAGTTAATGGAACAACCATCCTTAATTTGTCTTTATTGTCTGGCGGCGCTATTGTTCCATTGTATTTTAATGCTACCCAAACCTTTGATGAAGTGGAGTTGATAATTAACAGTGCAGTGCTACCACTTAACGTTGGGGTTGACTATCGTGTGTACAGCGCTTTTGGTTCCATTGATGTTTTACCGGTTAGCTTCGGCAACGTGAGCGCAAAAATACAATCAGGCAACCTGAGTGTAGATTGGAATACACAAAGTGAAGATAACAACGACAAGTTTATTGTACAGGCATCAAGCAATGGCAAAACTTGGACAGATTTAGGCACAGTGGTGAGTAAGGCTGCCAACGGTAAATCAAGTGTGGATTTGAAATATAACTTTATTACGCCTTGGACAGGCACTTTAATGGCTGGCTTTGGTTTATTGGGATTATTGTTGATGCCAGCGTTTAGAAATCGTTGGTTAAAAGCGGCAATGGTATTGGTAGTAGTGGCAATGTTTGCTGCTTGTGCCAAGGAAAAAGATGGTGTAGGTAACCTAGAAAGGGAAAGTGCCGGAACTAACACCGTATATGTACGAGTAGCGCAAGTAGATAAGGATGGAAAGACGAGTTACAGCCAAATTGTTGTGGCCAAGCGATAACATATTAAAAGAGTAGCTTTAACTATTTGTTGAAGCTACTCTTTTAAATTAAGATTATTTAGAGGTCTTAATAAAAGATGTCTTTTGTCCTGCTTGTTCAACAAAATAAACACCGTCTTTAAATAAACTTACATCAACGCTATTTGTTCCCGCTTTTAAGTTTTTAGAGAAAACTGATTTGCCTTCTAAGTTATAGATGGTTAGCACCTCATTTTGGTCTGAGTTGATAAATAGAACGTCCTTTGCAGGCGATGGATATACGTTTATGCTGCTTAACGCTTCTCTTTTCAAACTTACTAGGATGTCGCTATAAGTGAAAGCACCGTCAATATCAGTCATCTTTAGTCTGTAAATATTATCGCCATTTAATGCCGAACGATCTACAAAGCTGTAATTATTGCTTCCGGTGCTTGCTTTAGCAGCTACTTTGCCTACCGTTTGATAATCTTTGCCATCTGTACTTCTCTCTATCAAAAAGTTGTCCGTATTTACTTCGCTTTGCGTTTGCCAGCTTAAAACATTATTTACGTTGAGTTTTTTACCTGTAAAGCTCACCAATGTTAATGGTAATACAACAGTAGAAAACGTTGTGCTGGATCCAGATACCGAAACATTGAAAGGGCCATTAACCGTGGTGGTTGAAAACGCATAAGAAGCGCTAGGAGTAGTCTTATTATAGATAATGGTTTCGATAATTGAAGTAAGTTTTCCGCCGGTAAATACCTTAAAACTAGATGTAGGATTAAGATAAATTTGTCCGTTTTGTGATTCATCTCTAAATTCCCCGCCAGATAAAATTTCTATAGCAACAGGGTTAGTTAGTACAGGTTCGGTGCCTTGTAAGACGAGTTTTCCAGTAACCCTGATTGTGCCTGCATTATTCCAATTATTGAACATATTTCCGTTTATGCCTACGTTGTGTGTAACCGTAATCCCCGCTGGAATAATAGCGATATCGCTAGCTTGTGGAACAGTTCCTCCCCATGTAGCGGCAGTAGTCCAATTACCATTGGTTACCGCGGTTAACGTTGCTGCAAAAGCGCCGTGGCAGCAAAGTAGTAATAGTGAAAGTAAAAGTTTTCTCATGATTTTGTTAATTAAAGATTATCTGCAAAGCTAACTATTTACAACTTATATGTTTTGCTTTATTTTGGTTGGCCACTAATATTATCGGTCATCTACTAACTAAGTCAAATTATTGAATCTCATTTTTGAACATAAGTTGAGCCATATGAAACCAAAACGTTGGCGTTCATTAACAATGCCTCCATTTATTTTTTTGATATTCTCTAAGATAATCTCCTTTTGGTCGGTTTTTATTTCCCGTTGGTCGAAAACGCCTTTAAAACAAGTAACAATAGCCTTATCATTGCCTCTAATTAACAAATACAGAGAAACAATGATAAGCAGAGCAGGAAAATATGTAGAAGTTGTTTTTTGGGTTTTGGCGCTAACGTTATTAGCCACCGCTAATCCTCACGAACACCACTTTACACTTTGTCCACTAGCAAATTTGGGTTTCGATTGGTGTCCGGGATGTGGTTTAGGTAGATCAATTACGGCCATCTTTCATGCTGATTTTGGTGCAAGTTTTAGGCAACATTGGTTTGGATTACCAGCTTTGTTGATTATCCTTTACCGCATATTTCAGCTATGTAAACAATTAATTATTAAACAAAAAAACTATTTTAACTATAAGGAGGTTTAGCCATGTTCGATCAAAATTTTATGTCATTACCAGGTATCAGCCCTGAAGAATATTCATACTTACAATCAGCAACACAAGGTTTAAATGAACAACAGTTGCGCACATTTTTGATGATCTACTCAAGCAAGAGAAAGAACCCATCTGATATATTGTTACTTTGCTTAATCGGGTTTTTAGGCTTCGCAGGTATACACCGTTTCGTTATCGGGCAAATTGGAATGGGCATACTTTACTTCTTAACTGGAGGTTTATGTATGATAGGTACTATTGTAGATTTAATTAACCACAAACAACTTGCATTTGAGTACAACCAAAAAATGGTTTTCGAGAGCATGCAGATGGTAAAAATGAGCAATTTCTAAAAAGCATTCACACACAAATGTCAATCCCTACGGGCTAAAAACCTGTAGGGATTTTTTATAGCCCTCTAAATCTCCCCTGAAGGGAGACTTTCACCGCCAGTTCTCTCCCTTTCGGGGAGAGATGTCCAAAGGACAGAGAGGGGCTATTAGCTAATTTTCATTACTTTTACTTCATGAAGCTATCTGAAATTACCAATTTCCTAGAATCCATAGCACCATTGAATTATCAGGAAGACTATGATAATGCAGGGTTAATTGTTGGAAATCCCAGTCAGGAAATCAAAGCAGCTCTAGTATCGTTAGACTGTACAGAGCAAATAGTAGACGAGGCGATAGACAAAGGATGTAATTTGATCATCTCGCACCATCCTATTGTTTTTAAGGGTTTGAAAAAGCTAAACGGAAAAAACTATGTAGAGCGGGTAGTTTTAAAGGCAATCAAAAATGATATCGCTCTGTACGCCATACATACCAATTTAGATAGTGTTCAAAATGGCGTGAACGCAAAGATATGTGAGCAATTGTCGGTAAAAAACCCGAAAATTTTGGCGCCTAAATCGGGTATTTTAAAAAAGTTGGTTACCTTTTGCGAACACAAGGATGCTGCACAACTGCGTGATGCTTTGTTTAGCGCTGGTGCGGGAAACATCAGTAATTATAGTGATTGCAGTTTCAACATTGAAGGCACTGGTACTTTTAAGGGCAATGAGTTGAGCAATCCTACTTTGGGTGAGCCAAACGTAAGGGAGTATGCGAAGGAAACTAGGATCGAAGTCATCTTTAAGACACAGGATGAGCGCAAGTTGCTTGCTACATTGTTCCAGAACCATCCCTATGAAGAAGTGGCTTATGATATTTATCCCTTAGAGAATCAGCTTCAAAATGTTGGTTCGGGTATGGTAGGAAAGTTAACTAATGCATTATCCGGGCTTGAGTTTCTGAAAATGGTGAAAGCGCAAATGAAAGCGGAAGTAATTAGACACACCGCTATTATTGATAGAGAAATTAAAAAAATTGCGGTTTGTGGTGGTTCAGGCAGTTTTTTGCTTAAACATGCGATAGCGGCGGGGGCAGATGCCTTTGTTACAGCAGATTTCAAGTACCATGAATTTTTTGATGCCGAAGGAAAAATAATGATTGTAGATATCGGACATTTTGAAAGTGAACAATTTACATCTAATTTGTTGATAGATAATATTCAAGAAAAATTTCCTAACTTTGCAATCCGTTTAACGGAGCATAACACAAACCCCATAAATTATTTCATTTAATGGAACAAACAGTAGAGCAGAAGCTAAAGGCTTTATACGAATTACAAAACATACATACCAAAATTGATAAAATACGCCAAATTAGAGGCGAGTTGCCAATTGAGGTTGCCGATTTAGAAGATGAGGTAGCTGGTTTGGAAACCCGTATACAAAAGATTAAAGCGGAGTTGGATGATACGGAAGATGCAATTGTAACCCGTAAAAACATGATCAAAGAAGCTCAAACTTTGATTAAAAAATACGATGCACAACTTAAAGAGGTAAAAAACAACCGTGAGTACGATGCATTAACTAAAGAAATTGAAATTCAAAATTTAGATATTCAGGTAAGCGAGAAAAAAATCAGAGAGTTTGGTTTTGACATCAACAACAAAACTGAAATCTTCGAAAAGGCGCAAGCAAATTTGGACTTGAGAAAAGGTGATTTAGAAGCTAAACGCACCGAACTTGAAACCATCACTTCAGAGACTGAAAAAGAAGAGCAAGAATTGTTGAAGAAAGCAGAGAAAGCTCAAGATAATATCGAAGAACGTTTGTTATTTGCTTACAACAGGTTAAGAAAAAATGCAGTAAATGGATTGGCAGTTGTAACTATCGAGAGAGATTCATGCTCTGGATGTTTCAACAAAATTCCACCTCAACGTCAGTTAGATATCCGTCAGCGTAAAAAAGTAATTGTTTGCGAGCACTGCGGTCGTATTTTGGTTGACGAAGCTTTAACCCAAGAATTGGCAGAAGCTTAATTAGTACACAACCAACCAAATATAAAATTGAAAGTCCCGATTTAACATCGGGATTTTTTTTTGCTTATTTATTCCGTTTTAAATTAATGTGAGTTTTGGGTGTTAATTTGTGCCAACATGCCCTGAAATAAATTCACGGTGACGCTAGATGGGCGGTACGTCATGCTGAATTCATTTCAGCATCAATTTTTTTTAAGAGTTTTCCAATTTCTTTAGCTAAAGAATTGATAGTTATCTGATTAAATAAAAAACTCACATTGAATTAGATTATTTTTGCGAGTGTCAATCATTTAAACTTTTCTTGTAGAAAGAATTGATAAATGATTACATACATTAAACTGATTAGAGAAATCACTCGATAAATTGTTATCTGCTCAAATCCATCTAAAAAGTTGATTGCGAAGGAAACAAGCCCGCATATGGAAAATATGTACATTACATATTTGTTAAAGAATAGATTTTTCATTGGTAGAAAGCATAGGTATAACAGATAAGCCAATATAGTAGAATTTTTATTGAATGTCCGTAAGTTGTAATAAGCTATTTTTTTAGCGGTTTGTCATTCCGACGTTAGGAGGAATCTATCCTTGGCAGTTATGGGAATAGATCTTGAAATTTTCAAGAATTACAAAATGCAGATTATCCGAATAACGAACAATCAAAAATTTTTATTATTAAGATTGCCTACAGTATACAGTCTTAAATTCACACAATAAAAACAAGCAATTATTAATTACGTTATATAGCTTTGCTTACATCAAATTAGTAATTCCGCTTTATGCCCATCAAACCATCATTGCGTATATATTTCGCTTTTTGTGCGCTCACGTTTTTCCCTTTTTACGCTTCCGCTAATTTTGATTTCAACGCAAATTGCCTAAAGGCATACCAAAATATCTTCGAGCTGAAATTGAATACGGCCCGTCAATTAATTGCAACCGAAAAAAAGGTACACCCACGAAATTCTATTGTGCCATTGTTGGAAAATTACGTTGATTACTTTTACCTGATTACCACTGAAAGCAAAACTGAATTTGAGCGGTTGGAAGGTAATAAAGCTAGTCGTTTAGATCAGATTAGCAGCGATGATAAAAACTCGCCGTATTATTTGTATGCACAGGCCGAAATTAATTTACAATGGGCATTAATAAGAAGTAAATACGGCGCTTATTTTGCTGCTGCAAGAGAAATCAATAAGGCTAACGGTTTATTGAAAGATAACCAAAAAAAGTTCCCAGGGTTTCATTTAAACCTTAAAGGACTGGGGCTCATTAATGTTGTTTTTGGCGCTTTGCCCGATGGCTTCATGAAGTCTACCTTGTCCACTTTTGGAGTTAAGGGTGACGTACAAACTGGCTTAAACCAGTTGGATAAATTGGCCGAAAACCTTCCAAAATCCTCTTATGAGCCATTTTATGATGAAGTGATATTTTACTACGCTTATATTTTAACAGATGTAGCTAAAAGTGCACAAGCTTACAACAAAACAATGAAGTATACGGCAAGAATAGCCGATAGCAGTTTGCTGAAAACTTACTTGCAAGCATACGTTTGTGCCCGAAATGGTAAAAACGAACAGGCCATAACTATTTTGGAAAACAGACCAAGAGGAACTGTTTATCAATCGTTTGCCTATCTGGATTATTTGCTCGGAGTGGCTAGGTTAAATAAACTGGATCTCGGTGCTTCTGCCAGTTTTAGTCAATTTCTACAGCAAAATAAAGGCGTTAATTATGTGAAGGATACTTATTTGCACCAAGCGTGGATTTCACTTTTAAAAAACGATACGGGAAGCTACCAAAGTTTAATAGCTAAGGTTAAAAACAGTGGAGCAACCTATGCGGAAAAAGACAAGCAGGCTGTGAATGAAGCCATTGAGCCAATACCGAAAATGGAGTTGTTGAAAGCCCGTTTACTTTATGATGGTGGCTATCTTACCAAAGCTCTGGCAGTGCTAAGCGATGTGAAGCCAGACGAGCTTAAATCTGTAAAAGATAAAACGGAACTTGCCTATAGGTTGGGTCGCATTAATGATGATTTAGGGAGGGATGATGTTGCGCTCTCACACTATCAAACTGCAATTAATACAGGTAAGGGATTAAAATACTACTATGCGGCTAAAGCGGCTGTTCTGGCCGCCCACATTTGCGAGAGAAAGAAAGATGCGATCAAAGCAAAAGCTTATTTTAACACCGCTATTGCTATGAAAGATCATGAGTTTGAGTCTAGCATTGAGAGCGAAGCTAAGCAGGGCTTGAAGAGGATAGGAGGGTAAGCCCCTCGCTAACCTTTAGCTATCTCTCCCCAGAAGGGAGAGAAAATTTATTTGATATGATGCGAGTTTCGCCTTGCGGGATATTACAAAGGAGCCTAAAACTTGTATACTATCGCATTGATATGCATACCAGCGCCAACCGATGCAAAAACAGCATAATCGCCGTTATTTATTTGATAACCATCAATTTTATTTTTTAAAACCAGATCTATTAGCGTAGGTACTGTAGCTACCGAGCTATTGCCTAGCCAAGAAATCGTCATTGGTACTAATTTTTCAGGTACGGTGTCTTCTCCGTAAAGTTTAAATAGTCGTTTCATAATGGCGTGATCCATTTTGCCATTAGCCTGATGGATGAAAACCATTTTGATTCGTTTTACATCGATGCCTGATTTATCAATAGCTTGTTTAACCAATTGTGGTACGGTAACTACAGCAAATTCATAAAGCTTCCTGCCTTTCATTTTGATGTAGGCGTTACCACTGCTGTCGTAAGGGTTATTGCTATATCCCATGGTCAGCATTTCGGCATGACTGGCATAAGTTTGTGTTTTATGTGATAAGATTCCCGTTGGCTCCTCAGTTTCTCTAGCTTCTAAAATCGTTGCGCCTGCACCGTCTGCAAAAATCATACTATCCCTGTCATGCGGATCAACAATTCTAGATAAGGTTTCGGAGCCTATCACTAATACTTTTTTTGCATCTCCAGATTTGATCAGGTAATCTGCCTGTATCATCCCCTGCACCCATCCAGGACAACCAAATATCAAATCAAAAGCAACACAGTCTGGATTATTTATACCGAGGAGTAATTTTACTTTAGCCGCTAGTGCAGGTAACATATCAATACGGTTGCTGCCTAACTTAACATCCCCAAAATTATGGCAAAACAGAATATAGTCTAAACTTTCTTTGTCAATTCCAGCATCCTCAATAGCTCGTTGTGCCGCAATTAATCCTATATCATGGTTAAGTTGACTGTCGTCAATATATCGCCTTTCATTAATTTCAGTAATGTCAGCGAATTTTTGAATAATTTCTTCGTTCTCTTTATCGATTTTAACCCCTCCATCAAAAAAACTGTGCTCAATGAAGTGTTTGCCGGCAATTACATTGGTAGGAATACAACTGCCTGTTCCGGTAATCACCGAATAGATTTTGTTCATCATCATAAATTTACACTTTATACCATTTTGGTATTTAGTATAAATCTATAATTTTTTATGTGTTAAACAAAATCGTTAACTAAAATCATCCACTAAAAAAACAAAAAGCTCTTTTGGGCCATGTGCTCCCAATACCAATGTTTTTTCAATGTCGGCGGTGCGGCTAGGTCCAGTTATGGTGCTAATCATCGATGGGATTTGGTTGCCGTATTTGTTTTTAAGAAGTTGGAAAGCATCCTTTAAATCCAATACCAACTGGCCGGTACGGGCAATTACTATGTGTTGATGTGGAAATATACTCAAGCGCCTGCCCGCTGCGTTATTGTTGCTCACCATTACCGATCCGTTTCTGGCAATTAGCGCCTCGCACATGGTAATACCAACTTCAGCTTGTTCAAAATCTTTATCTGTTTGATAAAAAGGGAACTCGTAAGTGCTTAACAATGCTTGCAGTTCAGGCTCCCAACAATAAATTTTACGCCACTTAAACCTATCTGCTAGCTCAAGGATATTCTCAATAAAGTCGACACCGTTTTCGCAAAAAATGAAATTTCCAGCTACAGCAGTGAGTTGTTCCGCAAATAAAATTTCCAGTTCCTCTTCGTTGCGTTGATACAAAGGGCTTTCTTCTAAGTTTGGATAAGGATTGTCCCGCTTTTCAAGCAAGGCCTTCCTTATTTTTTTTAGCATCAGCTCCTTCGGTGTGATGTTTTCTTTCATTGTTGCAAAGGTAAGTTAGTGGCCATTCAAAAAAAAATCCTCCGAAGAGGATTTAATTAGATTAATTTTCAAGATCCTTATTTTCTGGCTTAGGATGCTCAACTTCCGAAACTGGTTGATTAACGATAGTTTCCTTGTAGGCATCTTCTGCTAAAAGTTCGGTGCTTTCTTTATCAAATGGTCGTTTACCAAATATTTCTTCTAAATCTTCTTTAAACAACACCTCAGAAGTCAATAACTTATCTGCAAGTTTCATCAAATTCTCTTTGTTGTCAGATAAAATTTGGAGCGCTCTTTGGTATTGTTCTTCAATGATTTTGCTTGCTTCTTCGTCAATAATTCTGGCAGTAGCTTCTGAGTAAGGCTTGGTGAAAGTTTCCTGTCCTCTTGAATCATAGTAAGAAATGTTACCCAATTTTTCGTTTAAACCATACATTGATACCATAGCATAGGCTTGTTTGGTTACTTTCTCCAAATCGCTAAGAGCTCCAGTACTAATTTTATTGAACATGATTTTTTCAGCAGCTCTTCCGCCCATGGTAGCGCACATTTCATCCAATATTTGCTCAGTAGTGGTAATGCTACGTTCTTCTGGCAAATACCACGCTGCGCCTAATGATTGACCACGAGGCACAATTGTAACTTTAATAAGCGGGTGTGCATGTGGCAACAACCAAGAAACAGTTGCGTGTCCAGCCTCGTGAAAAGCAATGGCACTTTTCTCTTCCTTGGTGATGATTTTGTTCTTTTTCTCTAAACCTCCAATAATACGGTCAACGGCATCCAAGAAATCTTGTTTGGTTACCGATTCATGACCTTTCCTAGCTGCAATTAACGCTGCTTCGTTACAAAGGTTGGCAATATCAGCACCAGAGAAACCAGGTGTTTGTTTAGCCAAGAAGTTAATATCGATGTCTTTTTCTAATTTGATTGGTTTTAAGTGGACATTGAAAATTGCTTTACGCTCGTTGATATCAGGCATGTCCACATAAATTTGCCTATCAAAACGTCCCGGACGTAATAAGGCGTTATCTAATACATCAGCTCGGTTGGTAGCAGCAAGGATAATAATTCCAGAATCGGTGCCGAAACCGTCCATTTCAACTAGTAACTGATTTAAGGTGTTTTCACGTTCATCATTACCGCCCATCACACTACCTTTACCACGGGCACGTCCAATAGCATCAATTTCGTCAATAAAAATGATACAAGGTGCTTTATCTTTAGCTTGCTTAAACAAATCGCGTACACGTGATGCACCAACGCCCACAAACATCTCCACAAAATCAGAACCTGATAAGGAGAAGAAAGGAACTTGAGCTTCACCGGCAACTGCTTTAGCTAACAAAGTTTTTCCTGTACCCGGCGAACCTACTAAAAGTGCACCTTTAGGAATTTTACCTCCAAGGTTGGTATATTTCTTTGGATTTTTAAGGAAATCCACAATTTCCATTACCTCGGTTTTAGCTTCCTCTAAACCTGCAACATCGTTAAAAGTAATGTTTACCTGACTCTCTTTGTCAAATAATGTAGCTTTTGATTTTCCAATGTTAAAGATTTGGCCACCACCGCCACCGCCGCCGCCGCTCATTCTGCGCATCATGAAAATCCACAAGCCGGCAAACAACAGTAAAGGAAGTATGAAGTTGATGAAAATACCTCCCCACGGATTTGATTTCGAAGCAGTTTCCACAGGAACTTGGTTTTCGGCTGGAATATTAGCTTGAGATTTATCTAGCTTTTTAGCCAATAAATCTGCAGAAGCTTCATTGAAATACACCATTGGGCCGGTATCTTTTCCAAAGCTACTTTTGGTCCTGAACTTATCGTATTTAGGATCTTTCTTTTTGTTTTCCTTGATGTACACCTCAACACGTTGTACATCGTCCATTTTGTAGGTTACCAATTTCTGTACATCACCAGGGATAAGCATCTCTTGTTCGAAAGTTTTGTACGAAACTTGTTTTGCGTTATCGGTGGAGAATAAAAAGTTAACCGCAAACAAACCAATGATGATAGCCGCATACACCCAAAAAATATTGAATTTTGGCGTTTTTTGAGGGCGCTTAGGCAAGTTAGGCAATCGCTTGCTTGGTTTGTTTATTTTATCGTTAGAATTATTTTCTTGTTTCATGCTAGTAAAAATGTTTTTAAAGGTTTATGCACTTTTAAAAGAGGTGGTTTCTGCATCGCCCCATAAATCTTCTATTCCGTAGAAGTCACGTTTCTCCGTTCTAAATATATGAACTACAATGTCTAAATAGTCTAAAATAATCCATTCAGCATTATCAAATCCTTCTTTCCTCCATGGATTAGTCTTGGTCAGTTTGTAAATCTCGTCCTCTACGCTATCGGCAATTGCCTTTACTTGAGTAGAAGAATCTGCATTGCAGATCACAAAATAATCGGAAACTGAACTTCCCAGCTCCCTTAGGTCCAATCTCACTATATCGTTTCCTTTTTTTTCTTGAATGCCTTGTACGGCTATTTCAGATAGGTATGTAGAAAGGTTTTCATTTTTCTTTTTTACCATTAAAAAAATTAATTTTGGTCTTCAATTAAGTATAAAAATCAACACTTGCAAAATAACACTTTTTCAACATTATTTGTTGGTCAAAATCTTATCAAATTATCAGCGGTTGATTCAACTAATAATTATCTAAAAAACTTATTGTCAAATTCCGAGCCATTGCCGGAAGGTACTGTAATAATGGCAGACCACCAATATGCGGGTAGAGGGCAACAAGGTAACGTTTGGAAAGCCGAAGCAGGAAAAAGCCTTACTTTTAGTTTGTTGTTAAGGCCAAATTTTTTGCCGGTGAATAAACAATTTGATTTGAATATGTTGGTTTCGGTGGCTTTAAACAATGTTTTGCTTAAATATTTGCCCAATAATTTAAGTGTGAAGTGGCCAAACGATATTTATGTTGATGATCAGAAAATAGGGGGTATTTTAATTGAAAATGTGGTAGCTGGCAGTACTATTAAACAAAGCATTATTGGCATAGGCTTAAACGTCAACCAAAAAAGTTTCGAGGCAGATATCCAACATCGCACAACATCCATATCGCAAATTTTACAACAAGATGTAAATTTAATGGTGCTTTTAACGGAAATTTGTACACAGATAGAACAGTTGTACTTGAAACTGAAATTTGGAAAAAGTACGCAACTGAAAGATTTGTACGTTAGTAAGCTTTACAGGCTAAACAAATTGGGGAACTACAGCGCTAACGGAGAAGTTTTTGAAGGAATGATTGAAGGGATAACTGAAGTGGGCTTGCTAAAAATTAAAACTCATGATGGTACAACGCATGAGTTTGGTTTTAAAGAAGTTGCTTTTGTTTGGTAACTGATTACTGAAAAATTTTGACTAACTATATTATAAACACATGAAAAAAATCACATTAATTTTTGCGATGGTAGTAATGGCTACCGTTAGTGCTTTTGCACAATTGGAAAACCCTGTTACTTGGCAGTACGCAGCTAAGAAAACAGGAAAAAATGAGGCAACTTTGTATATTAAGGCTAGCATTGATGGCAACTGGCACATTTATTCTCAGAATATAAAACCAGGTGGGCCAAATAAAACTCAGTTTAGCTTCACTTCATCAAAAGATTTTACGTTAGTTGGCAAAACAATAGAGCCTAAGCCGATTACTAAATATGAGAAAGTATTTAAAATGGACGTAAGCTATTTCGAAAACGACGTAGTATTTACCCAAAAAATAAAACTTAACAAAGCTACTACTACTGTTAAAGGTAAAGTAGAATTTATGGTATGTAACGATACTTCTTGCTTGCCACCAAGCGAGGTAAGTTTTAGCATTCCTGTTAAGTAAAAAAGTAATTTAAAGAAGGAAGGGATGTGATTAGCATTCCTTCCTTTTTGTTTAAAGATTTAATTTCCTAGTTTTTTGGATCGGAATAAATTTACCCATGTCGCATTGATGGTAAATTGATGCCGGTACATTTCTTAAATCCTTTTGGTAAAGTATCAAAACCAATATTTTACTTTAGTTTTTGCCATAAACTTGTGATGCGCTGATAATTAGAAAATTATGGCTAATTTCACACACTCAACACAAAACACAACACACAAATGAAGAAATTTAACTTATTGGTAGTGCTACTATTAGCGCTATTCACCTTATTTAACGTTGGCGAAAGTTACGGCCAACAGTCTGCGCAGGACACCAGCGCTACATCAACCGATATGGGCGATATTGAGTTTACCACCATAGGCTCAAAAGAAGATAGCTTGGCAAACGGTCAAGTAGCTGGTGCAACTGATACCACTAAAACTACAAAAGTTGACAGCGTAGCAAATAAAACAGCTGCAGTGGCCAAGCCGGCCGATACTAAACCAAATTCGCTTTGGGTAACATTTGGTTTAGGCTTGTTGGCGGGTTTAGCCGCTTTCTTTTTACCTTGTATATTCCCGATGGTGCCACTAACCGTAGGATTTTTCACCAAACGAGCTGAAAGTAGAGCTAAAGGCATTAGAAGTGCCATCATTTACGGATTATCAATTATTTTGATTTACGTAGGTTTGGGTGTAATCATCACTTTAATTTGGGGCGCTAGCGCATTAAATCAGATTTCAACAGATGGATTCTTTAATATTTTCATCTTCATCATCTTATTGATTTTCGGTATTTCTTTTTTAGGGGCGTTCGAAATTATGTTGCCAAGTTCAGTAGTAAACAAACTAGATGCAAAATCAGACTCTAAAGGCTTGGGTGGTATTTTCTTTATGGCCGCAACTTTAGCAGTGGTTTCGTTTTCTTGTACGGGGCCGCTAATTGGAACTTCGTTAGTAGCAATTAATACCGATTTACTTACGCCAATTGTAGTAATGTTTGGTTTCTCTTTGTCGCTGGCTTTAATTTTTACCACCTTCGCTATTTTCCCTAGTTTAATGACAGGCTTGCCTAAATCAGGTGGGTGGCTTAATGCTGTTAAAGTTGTTTTAGGCTTTTTGGAGTTAGGATTATCGTTAAAGTTTTTGTCGACCGCAGATTTGGCTTACCATTGGGGCATTTTAGATAGGGAGATTTTCCTTGCCATTTGGATTGTACTGGCAATTTTATTGGGCGTGTACTTGCTGGGTAAAATCAAGTTTTCGCATGATAGTGATTTGCCTTATGTGTCGGTACCTCGTTTGTTTTTAGCAACTGCTTCTTTTGTTTTTGCGGTTTACCTAATTCCAGGGCTTTGGGGTGCTCCGTTAAAAGCAGTTAGTTCATTGGTTCCGCCTTTATCTACCCAAGATTTTGTGATTGGTGAAGGTAGCGGTGTAAGTAGCACGGCTGATCATTCTGGCAAGAAGAAAAAATATGCTGATTTCTTGCATATCCCACACGGCATTGATGGTTACTTTGACTATGAAGAAGCATTAGCCTATTCAAAGGAAGTGAATAAACCATTGTTTTTAGATTTTACAGGCCACGGTTGCGTAAACTGTAGAGAAATGGAGGCCAAGGTTTGGTCAGATAAAAATGTATTAAAACGATTGAAAGAGGATTATATCGTAGTTTCATTGTATACTGATGATAAAACTGCTTTGCCTGAATCGGAGCAATTTTATTCAAAAGTCTTGAAAACTCAGGTGAACACAGTTGGAAAAAAATTCCAACATTTGCAGGCGGAGAGATTTGGAACCGTTGCGCAGCCATACTATGTTTTACTAGATACGAAAGGCGAAGTGTTAGTTTCTCCTCCGATAGGTGTAGAATATAATATTGATACTTACTTAGGTTATCTTGATAAAGGATTGTCTGAGTTTGCGAAAAGAAAATAATGAGTAAAATACAAAATATAGGTGTACTTACGTCGGGTGGTGATGCGCCTGGAATGAATGCTGCCATTAGAGCAGTAGTTAGAGGTAGTTTGTACTATCAATTGAAAGTTACGGGTATCTTAAGAGGCTATGATGGCTTAATAAATGCCGATTTTATTCCGATGGAAGGGAAATCAGTGGCCAATATCATCCAAAGAGGAGGTACTATTCTAAAAACAGCTCGTTGCGATGAGTTTAGAACGAAAGAGGGAAGAGCTAAAGCCTATCAGAACTTAATAGATCATCAAATTGATGCATTAGTTGTGATTGGTGGAGATGGTACTTTTACCGGTGCTAACATCTTTTCGCAAGAGTACGACTTTCCAATTATTGGGCTGCCAGGTACCATTGATAACGATTTGGAAGGTACTGATTTAACGATAGGTTACGATACTGCAATTAATACGGTAGTAAATGCCGTTGATAAAATTAGGGACACCGCAGAATCGCATGATAGGCTGTTTATTGTAGAAGTAATGGGCCGCGACTCTGGTTTAATTGCGTTGAGAAGTGGCATAGGCGTTGGTGCTGAGGCTATTTTAATTCCAGAGGCTAAGATGACTACCGAAGATTTAGTTCATCGGGTGGAGCACGGCCGTAAAGATAAAGCCTCAAAAATTATTGTAGTTGCCGAAGGCGATGAAGCTGGAGGAGCCTATAACGTTGGTGAGATTTTGAAAGAGAATTTCCCTCATCATGACATTCGCGTATCGGTACTGGGTCACATCCAACGTGGAGGTAAACCAAGCTGTATGGATAGGGTATTAGCTAGCCGCTTAGGTGTAGCCGCTGTAGAGGGTTTGTTAGAAGGTAAATCAAAAATGATGGTGGGGCAAATCAATAAAGAGATTGTTTTTACGCCTTTTGAAAAGGCAATCAAGCACATTGATGCGGCGCAAATTTCGCCTGCTTGGCTTCGCCTTGCCGAAATTTTATCATTATAAAAGTATTTTAATGAAATGATGAAAGCCAGTGCACTTCAAATGCACTGGCTTTTTTTATTAAATCAAAAAGCATATATTGAGCTTGAAAAACATCTCTACCTATGCTTATAAAAACCTATGGAAGTGCCGTTTACGGTGTTGATGCCATTACTATTACCATTGAGGTAAATGTTGGTGCTGGCAATAAATACTATATGGTAGGCCTGCCCGATAATGCTGTAAAAGAAAGCTTGTTCAGGGTAGAAAGCGCTATTCGTTTAGCGGGCTATCACATGCCGCGGCAAAAAATCCTCGTTAATTTGGCACCAGCAGATATTAGAAAAGAAGGTTCTGCTTACGATTTACCCATTGCTATCGGTATTTTGGCTGCTTCAGGGCAAATAGATGGTGCAAAACTAGAAGAATACATCATCATGGGCGAGCTGTCTTTGGACGGTGGCTTGCAAAGTATTAAAGGTGCGTTGCCCATTGCCATACAAGCTCGGAAGGAAGGCTTTCAGGGGTTAATTGTTCCGAAAGTTAATGCCAATGAGGCAGCTATTGTAAACGATTTGGCCGTTTATGGCATGGATACGTTGTTGGAAGTAATTGAGTTTTTTACTGGCAAATTTCAACCTCAACCCGTTAAAGTTGATACTAGAGCGGAGTTTTACAAGCAAATTAACAGCTACGAACAGGATTTTTCTGACGTAAAAGGACAGGAAAACATCAAAAGAGCTTTGGAAATTGCAGCTGCCGGAGGCCATAACGTAATTTTGATTGGTCCACCAGGAGCTGGAAAAACCATGCTGGCTAAACGATTGCCAACGATACTGCCACCATTAAATTTGCAGGAAGCTTTAGAAAGCACAAAAATCTATTCGGTAGCTGGGAGGCTGAACACAGCTACAGCCTTGATGACCGAACGGCCCTATCGTGATCCTCACCACACCATTTCCGATGTTGCCCTGGTAGGCGGTGGTATGCATCCGCAACCAGGTGAAATTTCGTTGGCGCATAACGGGGTGTTGTTTTTAGACGAGCTGCCCGAATTTAAACGTACCGTGTTGGAGGTAATGCGGCAACCCTTGGAAGACCGAAAGGTGAGCATTTCGAGAGCCAAATTTTCGGTTGAATATCCCGCCAGTTTTATGTTGGTAGCTTCTATGAATCCCTGTCCCTGTGGTTTCTACAATCATCCTGAAAAAGAATGTTTGTGCGGCCCTGGTGTGGTGCAGAAGTACCTCAGCAAAATTTCAGGCCCACTTTTGGATAGGATTGATTTGCATGTGGAAGTTACGCCGGTTAATTTCTCAGAGCTTTCATCTTCGCGGCCTGCCGAAAAGAGCAGCTTGATAAGGGAAAGGGTAATTAAAGCAAGATCTTTACAGGATGTGCGTTTTGCAGATGTAGAGGGGATGCATAGCAATGCGCAAATGAGCGCTAACATGGTTCGGAAAATTTGCGAAATAGATGAAGTTGGTAGGGGTTTGATTAAGCAAGCGATGGAAAAATTAGGCTTATCAGCACGTGCGTACGATAGAATATTGAAAGTTTCGCGTACCATTGCTGATTTGGCTGGTAGCGACTGTATCGAAATTGAGCACCTAGCAGAAGCAATCCACTATAGAAGTTTGGATAGAGAAAGCTGGGCTGGATAATGAAGCCCTTCAACGCCATTGGGTTTAAATACTGGCAATGAAACCGTTGCTAGCGGAAAAATCTATCTATAATATTTCCAATGTCCTCTACTTCGTCATTTACTTCAATAACGGGTTCGTTGGTTTTGTAGTCAATTCGAACCCATTTTTTGCCATTAAGTTTAGTGATGAGTAGATATTCTTCTTCCATTTTGAAAATGGTAAAGCAATCGTCTTCCTCAACAACTACTTCGTAAATTGAACCTCGAAGTTTAAACTGAAAACTCTCTTCCACCTTTATAATTCCTCCTCTTCTTCTTCCTCCTCAGGATTTTCTTTGTACCATTCGATGAGCTTGCCAAGTGCATTCACTTCCTCATCCGGCTCAAACACAGGAGTTCCAGTTTCGTTATCAAATTTGATCCATTGTTCTCCTTCATCTTTTTGGATTTGAAGATATTCCTTTCCCTCTTTATAAATGGTATAAGTTTCACTTCCTTCAGGAAAAACCGCGTATTGGGTGTTGTTATATTCTAAATCAAAAGGCTGCATTTTGTAAAGTAAAAAGTAAAAAGTAAAAAGTAAAAAGTAAAAAGTAAAATTAACTTAGGAGCTCCCTGATATCATCTTTGCTTAAAGATTTAAAGAAACTTTCTTCGGTAGTAATTAACGAACTTGCTAATGATTTTTTTCTTCGCTGTAAGGCTAAGATCTTCTCTTCAACGGTATCTTTGGAGATGAATTTATAGATGAAGACCTTTTTATCCTGACCAATGCGATGCGTACGGTCAATAGCTTGCTGTTCAATAGCTGGGTTCCACCAAGGGTCGAGGATAAAAACATAATCAGCTTGGGTTAGGTTTAAGCCAACACCACCTGCTTTTATCGAGATTAAAAATACCCGCACTTGTTCATTTTGTTGGAAATCTGCTACAATTTCGCCCCTATTTCTGGTTGCGCCATCTAAATAAGCATAGCTGATTTGTTCGCGTTCCATGTGCTGCTTAAAAATCTCCAAGTGTTTTACAAATTGAGAAAAGATCAACACTTTGTGCCCACCCTTCAGCACATTATCCAATGTATGGATTACATTTTCAAATTTCCCTGAATCCGAGTGGTACTCGTCGTCAATCATTACAGGGTGGTTAGCAAGCTGGCGTAGAGCGGTTAAGCCCTGCAAAATTTGAATCTGCTTTTTTGCGTAGGTTCCGTTATCCATACTGCTTAACAAATCGTTACGGTAGGCCGATTTAGTTTTCTCGTAATAAGCAGCTTGATCTTCACTCATATCGCAGTAAAAAATATGCTCAGTTTTAGGCGGTAGCTCAGCAGCAACTTGCTCTTTTGTACGTCGTAAAACAAAAGGTTTGATGATGGCCTGCAATTTTTTAGCCTTATCTTCATCCTTCTTTTTTTCAATGGCCTGCACATATTCTTCATTAAAAAAAGATTGTGTGCCAAGCAAACCCGGGTTCAGAAAAGTAAGCTGGGTCCATAAATCACTTACAGAGTTTTCAATTGGCGTACCACTTAGCACCAGGCGATGCCTTGATTTAAGCTGGCGCACTGCTTTGAAAGATTTCGAAGAAGGATTTTTGATGTTTTGACTCTCATCCAAAATGATGTAATTGAAGTAAAAGCCCTGCAATAAATCGGCATCTACACGAGTTACTCCATAAGTAGTGATTACCACATCATACTTTCCAAAGCGTGAAATTTCTTTGTTTCGGTTAGTGCCCGTGTGTGAAAGTATTTTTAATGCTGGCGTGAATTTTTTAGCTTCGTTAAGCCAGTTGTAAATTAAAGAAGTTGGCATTACAATTAACGAGGTGCTATGCTTTTCTTGTTGTGCATCTTCCTCTTTCATTTTTTGCAGCATGGCCAACGTTTGGATGGTTTTACCCAAACCCATGTCATCGGCTAGGCAACCTCCAAAATTATATTCGCGTAAAAAGCTAAACCAATTGTAGCCTGCCTTTTGGTAATGCCTTAAATCGCCTTTAAAATTAACCGGCATTGAAAAATCTTCTATCTGCTCAAAGTCGTTTAGCTTTTGCAGTTTTCTGTCCAAGGTAATGTTAGCGATGCTATCCTCGGCCAAGTCATTAATCAAACCTACATGAAACTTTTTAAGCTTCAAGTTTTTGCCCGCATCGGCTAAGCTAAAAAGGCTGCTGTATTGTGTAAACCATTTTTCAGGAATAATGGCAATTTCTCCATCAGGTAAAACAAACTCTCTTTTTTTATGTAAGATATGCTGTTTTAATGCGATAAATGGGATTGGATGTACTCCAAAATAAACAATGGCGTTAATGTCAAACCAATCGTTATCTTCTTTAATTTCGAAGTCGATTTTGTTGCTGCCCAATACAAAACGTTTGGCGCTGTTAGCCTGCTCAATATCAAAATCTTGCTCTTTTAACAGTTCAATATGTTCGTTTACCCAGCTAATAATTGCATAGGCAGGATCTTGATTTTCGTTTAATATGGGCAGCTCTAAGTGATGAAACAGTGCACTCACTTTTTTTAGTCCGAGCGAGGTTAAAGTGCTAAATTTCTGCTGCTCCCAATCAAGGTTTCGTTTTACTCGGGTAAAGGTGTAATTGTCGCCATCTTTATGCAAACGTACGGTAACTTTGTGATCGTTTCCCATGGCAAAGGTATACTGCCCATATTTGAAATAAAGCTGTATTTGCGATATGCCATTTTCTACATAAATTACCTTTATCGTTGCTTTAGGCTCATGCTTCTCAGTTTTAATGTCAAAACCCTCGGCATAAACATGATATTTTTCAATTAACGGCGCTACAAATTTTTCAAAATAGGTGGCCTCGGTAGCTTTGGGGATAGTAATGTAACGCTTGTTGAGGAAAGGAGTGAGCTTTTTACCTTCAAAATCTTGTTCGAAGAAATATAGTACATCGTTTAGAAAAAGCCATGCCGGTTGGTTGCAAATCACCTGCGCTTCTTTAAACATAAAATCTATACGCAAACCTTGGTATTTAATGGTAGGAAAGTACCTGGTTTCTATTTCATTTCTTCTAAAGTGAAACAAAATGGTAGCGGCTTCGGTAGCTAATTCTATTTTCCTTTCGGCAGGCCAACCATCTTTATCCATTAAATACAAACCGCCCTTAGTTTTCAAAATTTCGAGCACTTCTGCCAGGCGCTTTTCAATTTTTGGCCTTACGCTATCATAAAATTTTTGGTCGTAAAATTTACTGAAAAACTCAAAGGGTCTGATTACTTTTTTATAGTACTTTTTAATGATGAAATCTTGTTCTGTTTCATCTAAAATTTTAATCAGCTTAAAATCTAAATCGCTAAGATGTTTGGCAAATTCTTTTGCTGTGTGCGTAAATAGGCGCTGGTAAGTAAGTGAAAAATCACCTTGTGGGTTTAGCTGAACAATATGCGGTTCAATTAGATAGCCCAAATAATCATGTTTGCATAAGGAATATACAATTTGACATGGGGCTGAACTATTTACTCGCAACATTGATGGTTAAGAAAATTTATTAAAAGGTACGTTGATAAAAATTTCTAAACTTACACTAAATAGTTGTTTTTTCAAAGAGAAAGCTAAAAACGTTGTTTGATTTTTGTAGCGCTTAAATTATATGAAAAGCAGTTTTAGTGTTGCTGTTTTCGTTTGTCCCGCCATCCGCTTTATCCCGAACTGGCGTCGGGATGTTCGCTGCTGTCGGGTTTAGGTGGCAATGTCTGTGAAAGGCTTTTGCGTAACTATTACTTTCTTTGCGTTTAAAAAATAACCGCGGAGTTTTGAAAGTTTTCGCAATAAACGCGAAGATGATTTGGCGACAAGACTGTTTGTAGCCTAGTTTCACTGGTTTGCGTTATTTAAACCCGATTGAAGTGGAAATACTTTTTGTGTGAGATTGCTTCGTAATAGATTTCTCTCTGCGTTCGAAATGACAGAACAGCGTACAAAAAGATTGTAACGAAAAGCGGGGCTACATTTGCCAATAAACACTGACATGCGTTTCCTAAAACTAAACATCTACACGAAATTCCTTAAAAAATAGATGCCCGTTGGTCGAAAAATTACAGGCGTTGGTCTAAGCTTAACTGTCTGTGGTATAAAACACTAAAGTTGTATGCAACCTTTTGTGATTCTGCAAGTCTTATTACCGAAAGCTTTCCAAAATGGACAGCGATAAACAGAAATTTAAACAAATAAAAATATTAAGGTTATGAAAACTTCTATTAAAAATTTATGCTCAGTAGTATTAGGTGTAATCACTATGTCTACTTCGGCTTTTGCAACAGACGGCATTACCAACAATGTAAAAACTACCGCAAGTGTAAAAGCAGTAACCATCTTAAACGAGGTTAAAAACATCAATAAAATTATAGCTACTGGTAACGTTGAGGTTTATGTGGTGCAAGCGCCAACTGAAAGCGTAAAAGTTTACGACAGTTATTATTCTAAAAATGCTTTGGTGCAGCAAAAAGATGGTGTGTTGCGTATCAGTTCTTTCGAGAAAGAGCCATTGGCTGTAACGGTTTATGTACGCAATATTTCGGCTATTGAAGCAAGCGACAACGCAGTGGTTAAAACTTACGGAAAAGTGAATTTCTTGAGCTTAGATGTGTTATTGAAAGATAAAGCTTCGGCAGAAATCAACGCAAAAACGGTGAATCTTTATACTTCGGTGAAAGATGAGGCAAGCTTAAAGTTGAGTGGTAGCACTGAGCAGCACTATGCTTTAATGGGCACATCAGCAAAAATGAGTACCGGAAACTTTATTGCAGCAAGCGCTGATGTAAAATCAATTGCACCAGCCTACAGGGCACAGGCTAAAGTGGTAGCAGCAACATTGGATGCGATTGCCGGTAACGACGAGCAGTTGTTGGCCAAATAAAAATCCGCTCCCGCAAAGGGATTCCATATAAATGTAAAAGGCAGTTTCTGAATGAGGAACTGCCTTTTTTGGTTATGTTAAACCTATGAAATTTAGTGCTTTAAATTATTACAAATCAAACTTAATGCCCTGTGCTAATGGCAAAGTATCAGCGTAGTTAATGGTGTTGGTTTGTCGGCGCATGTAAGCTTTCCAAGCATCAGAGCCACTTTCTCTGCCGCCACCAGTTTCTTTTTCGCCGCCAAAAGCGCCACCAATTTCAGCCCCAGATGTACCAATATTCACATTTGCAATGCCACAATCAGAACCCTGTGCCGATAGGAATTGCTCCGCCTCACGTAGGTTTAAGGTCATAATTGCAGAAGATAAACCTTGCGGAACAGCATTTTGCAAAGCGATGGCTTCTTCCAAATCGTTATATTTGATGAGGTACAAAATTGGAGCAAAAGTTTCGTGCTGCACAATTTCGTAATGGTTTTCTACCTCTGCAATGCAAGGTTTAACGTAGCAGCCTGAGCTGTAAGCGTCACCTTCCAATACGCCGCCTTCTACCACAAATTTGCCGCCTTCGGCTTTGCATTTTTCAATGGAAGTTAAGTAAGCGTTTACTGCATCTTTATCAATTAGTGGACCTACGTGGTTATTTTGATCCAATGGGTTACCGATGCGTAACTGTCCGTAAGCTTTTACCAACTTTGCCCTAAAAGTTTCGTATACACTTTCGTGGATGATCAAGCGCCTGGTAGTAGTGCAACGTTGTCCGGCAGTACCTACAGCACCAAAAACGGCACCAATTAGCGACATGTCCAAGTCGGCATCTTTTGAGATGATGATGGCGTTATTGCCACCTAATTCTAAAATGGTTTTACCTAGGCGATTAGCTACTGCCATGGCCACGGCTTTGCCCATTCTGGTTGAACCCGTAGCCGAAACTAAAGGAACACGGGTGTCGTTGCTCAGCAGCTCTCCAATTTCTCTATCGCCATTAATTAAGCATGAAACGCCTTCTGGAATATCGTTTGCCGCAAAAACTTCTTCGGCAATGCGCTGACAGGCTATGGCTGTAATAGGTGTTTTTTCAGATGGTTTCCATACGCATACGTTACCACAAACCCAAGCTAATGCCGCATTCCAGCTCCACACTGCCACGGGGAAGTTAAACGCTGAAATGATTCCTACAATTCCCAGCGGGTGCCACTGCTCGTACATGCGATGGTTTGGGCGCTCACTGTGCATGGTTAAACCGTACAATTGTCGCGACAAGCCAACGGCAAAATCACAGATGTCAATCATCTCCTGCACTTCACCTAGGCCTTCTTGCAAGCTTTTGCCCATTTCGTATGATACCAAAGTTCCCAAAGCTGTTTTTTGTTTCCGTAAAGCATCACCAAACTGACGGACAATTTCGCCGCGTTTAGGTGCTGGTACTTTGTTCCAAAATTTGTAAGCTTCTTGTGCCGTTGTAATTACATGATCGTATTCTTTCATAGAAGCCGCAAATACTGAAGCAATTTTTTCGCCATCAACGGGCGACATGCTATGGATATGAGCGCCATCGGCCGCATGGCTCCATTTACTTCCTGTGCTATACGATGGGTTAAATCCGGCAATGCCAAGTTGTGCTAAAATCGAACTGATATCTGGTTTCATGATTTCTATATTTTAATAAGGATATCTACAAATGAACAAAAAATAAATTCAATTAGCATGTTATTGACGTTTTTTGCCACAGATGCACAGATGATTTATTGAACGTGAAATTTATAATCTGTGCATCCGTGGCTAATCAATTACATTTTTCTTTTCTTCTTGTATCTATCAAATAAACAATTTTCCAGCTATCGTTTACCTTAACCAGTTGGAACGAGTTTACACCGCAATGGCTAAATTTATCGCCGATGTAAAATTGATAGTCTGTCCAAACACTTGCCAGCTGATCATCAATCAAAATTTTGGTGAACACAATTCGCTCATCGTAAATTTCTGGATGCGGCTTAGCTATACTTGCAATAAAAGCATTTAAATCGGATGAGCGAACAACCCCATTGCCATCCTTCGTTTTGCCGATGGTCTGCAAAATTGCACCTTGATTAAAAGCACTTCTCACCATGCTGCTGTCGGCATTTCGCATACCGGTAAATAAATTGTTAATGTTTTTTTTAATGGCTTCTTCCTCTGCCAAGTGTTGCGCAAATAGCTTTGCACTTAAACAACTTAGTATCAAAATGAAAATAATAGTTAGGTGTTTCATGACTTTGCCGTTACCTTTTTAAAACTAAATATATCGAAATTTGTCATATAAAAGAACCTGCCTGAGGAGAGGCATTCGGTATCCGCACCTTACAAAGCCTAAATCATTTATTTATAAACATTTGAGCAGCATATTGTGTGTATGTTGAAAATTATTTTATCGTGTTAATTGATAATTAGCGTAAACTTATGATGTGATAATACATTAGGGCTGTTCTTTTAAATATTCAAAACATGGAAGAAGAATTTGAATTTGATTTTAATGAAGATGCGCAGAACTCGGTAGAACGTTACGAAGAAATGATTCGTAATGAAGACCAATATTTTTTTGATGCGCAAGCTTTTGAATATATCATAGATAACTATATAGAGAAGAACGACCCAGTAAAAGCATTGGAAGTAATTGACTTTGCTTTAAGTCAGCATCCTTATGCTGCGGTTTTTTTAATTAAGCAAGCGCAGTTATTGCTGTTTACCAATCAGGTTGGCAAAGCGTTTAAAGCGCTTGAAAAAGCTGAAATGTTGGAGCCTTCGGAAGCTGATATTTATGTGCTGAGAGGAAATATCTACCAAAATATGGATAGACACTCCGAGGCATTGGAAAACTACGAAAAAGCATTAACGTTAGCCGAAGTTACAGACGAAATCCTGATCCAAATTGCTTACGTTTATCAAAACATGCAAGACTACGAAAGTGCAGTGGTTTATATCAAGCGTAGCTTAGAGCAAAATATGGAAAACAAAGATGCGCTTTATGAGTTGGCATTTTGTTACGATATTTTAGATAAGCAGGAGGAAAGCATTCGTTTTTACCAGGAGTACATTGATAGTGATCCTTACTCTTACTCTGCTTGGTATAATTTAGCCAATTCTTATCATAAATTAGAGCTTTACGAAAAAGCCATTGATGCTTATGATTATGCCATCTTAATTAAGGAAAATTTTGCATCGGCATATTTCAATAAAGGTAATGCCTTGGTGCAGTTGGATAAGTACGAAGAAGCTATTGACGTTTATAAGCAAACTTTTGAGTACGAGCCGCCTACCGCTGATACGTATTGTGCCATTGGCGAATGCTACGAGAAATTGGAGCAAATGGGCGAAGCAAGGTCCTACTACAAAAAGTCGGTAAAAATGGATCCGCAAATGGCTGATGCTTGGTTTGGTATTGGTGTAACTTTGAACTTCGAGGAACGTTACTTCGAGTCGTTGCACTTTTACAAAAAAGCATTGGATTTGGATGAAGAAAATCCAGATTTTTGGTTTGCCATGGCCGATGCTTACTATAAATTAGGCCAAGTTGAGGAATCTATTGAAGCTTATTACAAAGTGGTTGAATTTAATCCGGTTGATGTAGAAGCTTGGTTGGATTTTTCGACTGTTTTATACGAGCAGGGAAAATTGGTGGAGGCTTCGGAAGCGATGTTGGAAGGGATCAAAAACAATCCAGATGCAGCAGAATTGTACTACCGGATGGTGGCTTACATGTTTGCATTGGGTAAAACACAAGAAGGAATTGATTATTTGGAAACAGCTTTGGAAATTGACTCATCTAAACATTATATCCTTTTTGAATACTTGCCGCAGTTGGCTAATAACAGTACCATTGTGGCCATTATTAGCAGATACATTAAATAAAAAACTAAAATAAGGCTCAATAACAGAAAAAAGGGAGAGTTTTTTAACTTTGCAGCCAATACCAAAATGCTATTCAAATAGTTTGTCTTTAAAAAAAGATTGAATTTTTAAAGATTTGGTATGGCATACAATAGTAGATTTAGATGAATTATAGTTTAAACAACATTCCTGAACGTACCGTAAAACCACGCCAAAAGGGATTAACCATGGTAATGGATAAGGGCTTAAGTTTAAGGCAGGTTGAAGATTTTATTGAGGTAGCCGGTGTACACACCGATATAGTAAAGCTGGGTTGGGCAACATCATTTGTTACCCCAAATTTGAAAGAAAAATTAGCGTTGTACCGCAGTGCTGGTCTTCCAGTTTATTTTGGCGGAACTTTATTTGAAGCCTTTGCCATCAGAAATCAATTTGAAGATTACCAACGTGTACTCGACCAATTTGGGATGGAATACGCCGAAGTTTCTGACGGTTCTATGGATATCAACCATGAGGAAAAATGCGCTTACATTGAAAAATTGGCTAAACAGGTTACTGTAATTTCGGAAGTAGGCTCCAAAGATGCCACCAAGATTTTCGCTCCCTACAAGTGGATTCAGCTAATGAAAGCAGAGATTGAGGCGGGTTCTTGGAAAGTAATAGCCGAGGCTAGAGAAGGTGGAAACGTTGGGATATACCGTGGCACAGGAGAGGTTAGGGAAGGTTTGGTTGACGAAATTTTAACTCAAATACCCGATGAGCGCATCATTTGGGAAGCACCTCAAAAAGAGCAACAAGTGTGGTTCATTAAATTAATAGGCACAAATGTTAACTTGGGCAATATTGCTCCGGCTGAGGTAATTCCGTTGGAAACCATACGCCTTGGTTTACGTGGCGATACTTTCGATTATTTCTTAAACAAATAACACAACATTTTTATTGAACATTTCTTCGTTGGCCAATTGGTTTGGTGAGCTAAAATGCTAGCGGCGATTGAAATGGCAACAAGGGCGATACTGATTTTATGAGAACTTTTGGTTTAATAGGATTTCCACTTTCTGCATCATTTTCAAAGCAGTTTTTTGCTGATAAATTTGCGACCGAAGGGATTACTGATTGTAAGTATGAACTTCATCCCATTCCGCAAGCTAAGGAAATACTTGACCTAATTGAGGCAGATCCAAGGCTGTGTGGTTTAAATGTGACCATTCCGCACAAGGTTAGCGTAATGCCTTACCTCACTGAATTAGACGACGCGGCCGAGAAGATTGGTGCGGTTAACTGCATTGCTATTGACCAAACAGGCGAACAGCCAAAGTTGAGGGGCTACAATACAGATGTTTACGGTTTTGAAGAATCCCTGAAGCCATTGCTAAAGCCGCATCATCAAAAAGCATTGATATTTGGTGATGGTGGAGCGGCTCAAGCGGTTAAATATGTCTTTAATCAGCTTGGTATTCCTTTTATCTCGGTAGTAAGAAATGCCCAGCCTAATGCTGTGCTGTACTCTAGCGTAACCAAAGAGGTGCTGGAAGAGTACACCATATTAGTAAATACTACGCCACTGGGCATGTTCCCCAACTTAGAATCATTTCCACCAATTCCTTACCAGCACTTAACAGATCAGCACTTGGCTTATGATTTGGTGTACAATCCAGAAGAAACGCAATTTTTGGCCAAAGCAAAAGCGCAAGGCGCAAGCGTGAAAAATGGTTTGGAAATGCTACATTTACAAGCAGAGCGCTCTTGGGATATTTGGAACAAGCAGATTTGATAAATTCGCAAATGCGATAATTAGATGATGTAGTTAGTGACATAACTGCATTCTCGAATTATCAAATCTTCACATCAACACATAAGTATGGGCACTTCATTTCGTTTTTTCTGTTTGATTTTATCCGTAGCGCTACTATCAGCCTGTAGTGGCGAAAAGGTATCAACGCCTAAGCCTAAAGGATATTTTCGCATCAATTTTCCAGAAAAAAAATATCAACTTTTTGATGATGGATGCGCTTACAGCTTTAGTTATCCTGCTTATGCCAAGCTTAACGCCGATACAGATAAAAATGCCTTGCCTTGTTGGAAAAATTTAGATTTCCCTCAATTTAACGGGGTGCTGCATATCACTTATTACGATGTATTTTCTCCCAAAACCTATAACGAAATGACAGAGAATGCTCGTACCCTGGCCATGAAACATACCATTAAGGCTGATGCTATTGACCAACGTTTGATTAACTTTCCAGACAAGAAAGTGTATGGCGTATATTATAGCATTGAGGGAAATACGGCATCATCTGTACAGTTTTTTTTAACAGATAGTGTAAACCATTACCTACGTGGTGCCCTATATTTTAACGAAAGGCCGCAATATGATTCTATCCAACCCGTAGTTAAGTTTATTAAAAAAGATATAGATAAGCTGATCGAAACGTTTCAGTGGAAGAAGTAATTTTTGTTAAAATGTTAGAAAGTTGCAACGTTAAACCTTTCCAAATTTAAAAAGGCAGCAAAATGATAAATATAAAGCAATTTACCTTTAATCCTTATCAAGAAAATACCTATGTTTTGTTTGATGAAACAGCAGAATGTGTAATTATTGACCCGGGAATGTACGAGGGGTTTGAGCAAAACGAACTTGTAAATTTTATTCAAACCAAGGGCTTAAAGCCAGTACTTTTGCTTAATACGCATTGCCACATCGATCATGTATTGGGAAATAAATTTGTTTACGATCAATGGGGCTTAAAACCTCAATTTCATGCTGGCGAATTGCCATTACTGCATCGTGTGGTAAGCTATGCACCCCAAATGGGATTCAGATACGAAGTTTCTCCCGAGCCAGAAGTATTTTTGAGTGAAACTGGCAAGGTGAGTTTTGGCAATAGCGAGCTTGAGCTAATTTTTGCTCCTGGTCACTCGCCTGCGCATTTGTGCTTTTACGCTTCTAAAGAAAATTTCTTAATAGGCGGTGATGTGCTTTTTTTCCGAAGTATAGGCCGTACAGATTTGCCAGGTGGCAACCACCAACAACTAATTGAAAGTATAAAGAACAACTTGTTTGTATTGCCAGATGATTGCGAAGTTTTTCCTGGTCATGGTCCAAGCACAACGATCGGCTACGAGAAAGTAAACAATCCTTTTTTGGTGGGGTAGTTTATTCAATCGTAGTATCCAATATCAATTGGCTGAAAAAATTATTAGTCATTGCCAATTCTTTAGGAGTACCGTGTACATTAGTTATGCCATTTTCAATTACATAAATGCGGTCAGCTAATTTCGCAACAGATGCTTTATGTGTAACCATCAATGCCGAAAGGCCTTTATCAATTTGTTCCTTTATGAGGTTAAGTATGAACTGTTCTGTATTTCTATCCATAGCGCTAGTTGCTTCGTCTAAAAGCAAAACTTGTGGATTCTTATAGAGTGCTCGACATATTGCTATAACTTGCTTTTGCCCACCGGATAAGTTCACCCCTTCTTCTCCGATAAGTGTGGCATAACCTTGCGGGAATTGCATTATGAATGGCTCTATACCTAAATCCCGGCAAAAGCGTGCAACTTCGTTCATCTCTTCAGAAGGGTTTAAACCAAGTGCAATATTTTCTATTACAGAGCCATTAAATAGTTTTATTTCTTGTGGAACTACTGCAATAATATTCCGCCAAGAAGGAGTATAGAGTTGGCTTAAAGGTGTTCCGTTAACAGTGATTTCTCCTTGCTCAATTTCATAGAATTTTTCTAAAATCGCTAATGTTGTGCTTTTGCCACATCCGCTTTCGCCGAGAAGCGCAATTATTTCACCCTTTTTTAGATAAATGCTTACATTTTTTAATATTGGTTTTCGGCCGGCAAATCTGAAAGAGATTTTTTTTACCTCTAGTTGCGCAAACGCTATGGGCGTGATTTTTTCTTCAATAAATTCTGGCTTTATAGAACTGAAATCATACATTCTGTCGAAAGCCACCTTAGCTTCTTGTAACTGTAAGTTAATTTGAGATAATCTTGCCACCGCTGGAATTAAAGATCCTGAAAGTGAAATAACTGCCATCATCTCGCCAACTTTGAGTTGTTTATTTAGTACCATAAAAGAGGCGGTGCCAATAAGCACTATATTTAAGATAATACCCAATATGTCATTCATTACCGTAAAACGATTACCCATTTTGCCCATAGCCAACGTTTTATCTTGAAGACTGCCATATACTGTTTTTATTTTTTGAGTAAAAAAAAATTCTAGCAAGTGTTGCTTAATTACTGAAATACCATTAAAGGTATCAATGTAATTGCTTTGGTTAATACCACTATAAGCCATTACATCTTGTTGATGCTTTCTAATAGGCTTGCTATAACTTAGTATTAATGCAACAATAAGCGGAATAAAGGAAAAAGTAATAATAGCGATTGTTTTCGAGTAAGTAATTAAAAAAAACGAAGTAGATAGCAGGATGATAATGTCTATAAAAAATGAACCTGTAATAAAAGCTATGTTCCGTTGAATACGGGAAGTATCTTGCATTCGGGTAATCATATCTCCTGTTTTTCGGGTATCAAAAAAAGATTTAGGGAGATAAACCAAGGCGTTGAAAAAATTGCCAACTATACGGTTGTTAAAATCTTTGCTTTGTAGCAGCAGAAAATGTGTTCTAACATAGCTTATACCTGTACGCATCAGCAATACAAAAAAAAGTACAATTAAAGAAGAAATTAATCTAGTAGTATTCCCCGAGGGTATAATTTTGTCTATGAGTTTCTGTGAAAATATGGCAATAGCTAAACCTAATGTGGTTGCAATAATACCCAATAGCATCGTTAGACCTAAAATATTTAGGTCTGGTTTAATTAAAGCTTTAAACCATTGCCATTTTGCTTTGGTTTCTTGCTTGTTAAGGATAAAATTTTGATTTGGGCTTAAAATCAATAAGGTTTTACTTTGCCAAATTTTTTCTAACTCTTTTTCGTTAAGCGTTAATATGCCTTTTGCGGGGTCTCCGATTATAAAAGTTCCTTCTGGCTTGCCTAAGGATGGTGGGATATAAGAAAAACAAACTACGTAATGTTGTAGGTTGCCTTCGTTTACAATATGCAATATACAGGGCTTTTCAATTACATTGAGTTGTTGCAGTTCTGTTTCGTATGCATCTGCATCAAAGCCAATTTTTAGTGCACATTGGTATAAACCTAGCAAAGTAGTGCCCACAGTGTTAGTGCCACTCAATTCTCGTAATTTCTCTAAGTTGCTAGTGCCTCCATAAAAATTTACCAAGCTAAGTAAACAGGCTACACCGCAATCGGTTTGGTCTTGTTGTAAAACCAAAGCCTTTATGTATTTTTTTGAGAGTGATTTTAATGACTGTTTATTTGGCATTGATAAATGAGTAGATGTTTTTTGCCGTAGTGCCACCGTTAAATTTCTTAATTAGCGTTTTATTATTGGCATATAAAAAGCCAGTAGGAATGTTGGCTGGTCCAAAATAATTGGGGAATTGATATTTGCTATCACTTAAAATTTGGTAGTTGATGCCTTTATTGGCGAGGTGTTGATGATAAGCGTTGAGTTGTTGGACAGTTGATGGTGATACCAACAAAATATAACAGTTGGCGAACCATTGTTTATGCTTTATAATATCATCCATTTCATCGGTGCAATAATGGCAATCCGGAGAGAAATATAAAATTAAAAGATATTCTTTTTTCGGTAACTGGTTAGGACTATATTGTTCTTCATTTAGACTATAAAAACTGAAAAAAGGCAGTTCGTAAGAAAATTTTTCTGCTTTTTCTGTCATAGCGACTGTACAAAGGAGAATCGCCATCAAGAAACATATTGTGATAGACAGTATATAAAAATTCTTACTCATAGAAATTTAGTAAGTTAATAAACGTTACTATAATGAACCAGCAGAAGATGCCTAAAAAATATGCGATTGTTAATATTCTGCCTATCTTATGAATCTTGTTATCTGTTAGCTTTTTGACTAAAAGTACTATTGTCAGTATATAGAAGATCTCCCAAAGATTGATTGTTTGCAAAGGATAAGTCAAATGCGTAAGTAAATTTTTGGGATGATATAGTTGATATAAAGACAAAGAACTAAAGTTAATTATATCATAAAAGCTATAGTTTTTTTTATTGTACAGTAACCAAATTAATTCTGAAACATATTGGGCCAAAAAAACAATGTCGCTAATAATAACAGCTTCGAGAAGAATTGTTTTATTAATTTTTATCGAATTGAATCGAATAGCAGAAAGTAAAAGAAAATAAGTTACAAGTGTACTCCAAGCTATATATAGCGGCACTAATAAGATTCTAAATGAAATAGATGTTGCTGCGAAAATAAATTTTGACGATATTATTGATGCCAGTATAAAAGTACCGAATAGCGCTACACTAAAAACATAAAAATATTTCTCACTTCGCATTATAATAAGTTCAATTAAAAGAAGTTCTAGAAAATTTTATTTAATTACCTCAATTCCAAATTGTGGTTGGGAACCATTAGATATTCTAAACCATTTTTTTTGATGGAAACTTTCATATGTCTTTGCTTCACTCATTCCGAACTTTGTAACATAAAAAGGCAAATAAATACCCATTTTGTTTGATGTTAACTCAATATATTCTAATCCGATAAATACTCCATCTATTGGTAAGCGAATGTTTTGATCGGAGATGTCGGCAATTATGTCTGCGGTTCCTGAACAGTCATTATGTATAATTACATCCTTTTTTAACATTTCCTTTCCGGGAGCGATGGGATTTTTTTCAGCAGTAAATAAATGAATTCTCAAACTAGTGCCTTTGCAAGGCATAACAGCTAGTTTTAAATTGTTCAAAAGGAAATTTAAATGTTTTGGGTTGTACGTCAAATTGTATAAAACTTTGGAAATAAATAATGCGGTGTCTTTCTTATGGTTGGGAATATAAGTCACTACATAGTTATTTAATGATTTGTCATAATCTGAAAAACCTATTGATCCATAACCAATAGTCTTATTTTTTTCTCGATAATAACCTAGTATAAATTTGTCTATTTTTTTTTTGCCTGAAATTTTAACTTCGAGTAGATTAATAGGAGACGGATGCAACATTATTTCTAAATTGTCTTCCAAGCTATCCCTTTTTACTAGAGCAGTTTGATATCCTATACATGATATTTCTAAATTTGCGATATTTTTTTGTATAGAGAAATATCCAAGGCTATCCGCATAGTGCCCGACTCTTCCCTCCTGACTTGTATAAATAAGATTTGCAAACGGTATGCCTCTTCTAGTTTCTCTATTGAGAACACGCCCATTGATAATTTGCGAAAAGCATATCAACGGATAAAATAAAAATAGGAGAGCAAATAGCAATTTAAAGTTTAATGATAGGCGAAGGTGCAGCTTTGCTGCACCCTTTGAAATATGTATCATTCGATATCCGCTTCCATAACACATGGTCCCGTTGTTATCTGTTTGTGCGAAACTCTTATTCCGAGCACATAATAGTCCAGATAAATATTCGCTCTGAGTCCGGAGGCACAGGTAGAGTCAAAATCAATGGGGTTACTAAGTTCAGAGCCCAAAAATTTTCCGCCAATAATGTTTGACATTTTTTCTAAATCTATACTTTTCATTTTTTACTTATTTTTGAAAATTAATACGCTATTGTGTCAGTTGCTTCTAGGCACGGACCAGTTCCAGCTAATTCGTGCTTAGTTCTAATTCCTAAAATGTAATAAGTACTGAATACCCCAACTCTTAATCCACTAGCACAAGAGTTATCATCAATAGCTTCCATTTCATTGTCGGGGCCGAAAAACCTTCCAGCCTGAATGCTTTCCATTTCCGTAAATTTTAATTTTTTCATGTTTTTAAAGGTTTAAGTTAAACAAAAAAATTTTTGTCAAAACTTCAAATAAAAAAATATAATTCCAAAATTTTAGCTGTATTTAGTACAACTGATATGTTTAATTGTGTTAAACATGTGTTTTGTTTTATTGGTAAGCTCCATAATGTCTTTTATTTAAAATTAAAAACCCTCCAGTTTTTTCTCTATATTTAGCCCACAGTGAACCCCGTTTTTTTACATCGTATGCAAGTATCTTTTCGCCAAGAAGTCTACCAATACCATTAATATCATATCTACATTTCAATTTTAGGGTTAGTGGTAGGAAGCTCAAAGCTTAATGTTAGAAAACCCAAACAACAAAAAGAAAACTACGGTGATGAAATATTCTATTCATCATATGTTAAAATTTTAGCTTGAAACTGGTATTCGGTTTTGCTGTCTAAAAACCATCTTTTACTTCTTGTGGACATCGTAATGCTATAATTATCTTTATTATAAGCTTTTGGAAAAGTGGTTTCAGCGAAATTAGGGATTTGATTGACGTATGAGCCAAATGACTTTACCAATTTGCCGCTATAATATTCTTTACCTAATATTTCAACAACAATAAAGAAGCCTTCTTCCGGTAGCTTAATGCCCAAGTGAGACAAATCAATATTAAACCATCGCTTTTTTTTAACATTTTGCAAAATCATCGGCTCCATCAGTTCTAGCTTTGGAAAGGTTTCCCCCAATTCCTTTTTATATAGCCTTAATCTAAATGGCATTTCTATACCATCGGAACGGTCAAACATCTTAATATTAACCGCTTTAATAAACCCTGTTTTTTTATCTTTATTATTGATGTAAAGTCCAAAACTGCTATCGTAATATACCCCATTACTGGTAATGCTAAAGGCTTGTGTGCCAACAGTTATTTCCTTGAGTTTATTTTTGGTCTTTGAAATCTCAACCTCTTTAAGGCCATAACTCACTGGGGTAAGTTCAATTGTATGGAGTAAGTTTTTCTTGTTTTGAACCTGAAAAATGGATGTTTTGTACCCCATACAGCTAATGAAAATACTATCTCCCTCATTAATATTCTCTAATGGAATATTTGCTATGCCTTGATTATTGATAGGATAATCTATTTTTCTATTGATTGATATGTTGGCAGTCTCTAATATCACTAAGCTACTGGCATCAACGATTCTCGGTTGCCAAGGAGAATTGCCATTTGTTTGTGCTTGGCAGATAAAACCTAGTGTACAAAGAAATAGAATTAGGAACGAATTGTTTCTCATCTCATAATCATAAATTGTTAATCAAACCAATTAAACGTTAGTTTCAACTGGTTTGATTAAATAGGGTTTATTACTACCAACCTGAAGGACAAGTTCCAAATGCATCTGGTCTATCATCAACTTTTACCCCCAATACGTAATATCCACAAGAGTACCAACAAAATTCTTGATAATTACCACCGCCTACTTCTCCAACTTCATTAATTGAGTAATCGACAACTTTACTGTAATCACAGTAAGTTCCCCACCAAGGAAATCCTCCCTCAATTTTTTCCATCTGTTCAAAGTTTAATTTTTTCATGTTTTAAATTAATAAATAATTATTTGGTAAAACTTCAAAAAAAAAAATATAATTTCAAAAATGTGAATTTTTAGCTCACAACTGAAATGTTTAACCTCTCAAATCCATGTTTTATTTCTATATCATCTATTGACTTAAGTTTAAACACCCTCCATCTTTTTTGCCTATCTTTACCAAGTGAACACCGCTTTTTACATAGCTCGTAGGTATCTCTTTGCGAAGAAATCAACCAACGCAATTAACATTATTTCTGCCATTTCAATGCTAGGGGTAATGGTGGGTAGCGCTGCTTTAATCATCATTCTTTCGGTATTTAACGGCTTCGAAGAGGTAGTGTTGAAGATGTTCAATAGTTTTACGCCACAAATTGTGGTGGCACCGGCAGAAGGGAAAACTTTTAACCCAAATATCAAGTACTTCGAAGAACTTAAAAAAGACCAGTCCATTTACGCTTTTACGGAAGTTTTGGCCGAAAATGCGCTGATTAGATATGACGAGAAACAAACGCCTGCGCTGATCAAAGGGGTAAGTGACGATTTTCTGAAAAATAACAGTTTGGATAGTGCCACAATTGATGGCGTATTTGTGCTTCACAATAAAATAGGACAGCCCCAAGCAGTGGTAGGTTCTGCATTGCAGGCATTTTTAGGAGTTAATCCCGCTGATCCATTTGCGCAGCTGCAAATTTTTTCACCTAAGAAAGGAGCCACCGGTAATTCCGTAAATCCGATGGATGATTTTGTGATGCTCAGTATATCGCCAGCGGGAGTTTTTCAGGTGCAGCAAGATTTCGACAACCAGTTGATTGTACCTTTGAGTTTCGCCAGACGATTGCTGGACGAGCCTACCAACGTATCCACAATTGAAATTAATGTGAAGCCAAATGTTGATGCTGAAAAGCTAAAGTTAACCATAGCAGATCGGTTGGGTTCCAAATATGTAGTAAAAAACAGAATTGAACAGAATCAAGCACTATACAATTTGTTGGGATCAGAAAAATGGATGGTTTATATTATCCTCACTTTTGTATTGGTAATTGCAATTTTTAATATCATTGGTTCGTTAACTATGCTAGTGATAGATAAGCAGAAAGATATTTCGGTGCTGATTAGCTTGGGTGCGGGTAAGCGCCTCATTAAGAGAATTTTTTTGGCTGAGGGTATGATGATTACAATCACAGGTTGTATCTTTGGGATATTAATAGGATTTGTTTTTTGCGTATTGCAAAAAAAATATGGCTGGGTAAAAATGGGAGGAGAAGCTGATTTTGTAGTTTCAAATGCCTACCCGGTGGCCTTAAAGTGGAAAGACTTTGTATTGGTTTTTTTTACTGTTGGCTTTTTTTCTTTTATAGCGGCAGGTTTGGCATCAAATTTAAGCGTTAAAAAGATAGATCGTATTAATCAAGATCTTTAGCGTATGTGTACCAGTAAAAAGTTAGTTTGTATTTTGTTTTGCGTTGGATTACTTTGGGCATGCACCAATGATAAAAAAACGGAGCAGCAAAAGGGTAAAACCTTAACCTTTAAAGGGCTTTATAGTTATGGTCCGGAGGTTAAATCGTTTACTGATTGCGATGAAGGACGCGAATACTGGGTTGCTGATAGTGCAAAAAACTTGGAGCTGCAATACGTTGATCAGGGATTTGAAAAGCCTTACACACCGGTTTATGTAGAGGTGGAAGCCCATTTGATAAAATCTGACACTACTACCATTACTGGCGGCTACGACTCAACCATGGTGGTTACCAAAGTGCTTAAGTTAACCAAAACAATTCCGGATGGCCCTTGTAACCAATAATTGGTTAAGGATTTACATAAAGGCTTTTTGATAATTGCGGTATCAAATTGTTTTTTGCAGCAATTTGAAATAAGGTGTCAATTGCTTTTCTGCCTTCTAAACCTAAATCCACCGAATATTTGTTAACGTACAACTCGATGTGTTTGTACATTACATCTTCTTCCATTGCTTGGGCATGCTGGCGGATAAAGGAAATGGCCGATTTAGGGTGCTCAAAGGCAAATTCTACAGATTTTCTTACCAAACGATTGACCTTTTCTTGAACTTCAATTGGTAAGTTTCTATTCACTACAATACCGCCCAATGGAATGGCACAGCCTGAAAACTGTTCCCAATATGAGCCCAAATCCATTAATTGGTGCAGGCCTTTGGCTTGGTAGGTGAAGCGGTTTTCATGGATAATTAACCCTAGGTCGATTTCTTCATTTACCAAGGCATCTTCAATGGCCGAAAAAACCATTTCCTGTTTATTCGTTAGTTTTGGATAGGCTACGCCCAATAAAAAATTAGCGGTAGTGTATTTGCCTGGAATGCCAACTTTCAAATTAGATGCCTCTTCCGTTTCTAGCTGTCTTGCAATGCTCTCGGCATTTTCTTTTTTGCAGATGAGGAGCGGCCCAACGCCAAAACCTAAAGCGCTGCCAGCATCTAGCAGTGCATATTTCTCTGCCACGTAGGCAAAGGCATGAAAACTCAGTTTGGTAATGTCCAATGTTCCGTTTAAAGCCTTTTGGTTGAGGGTTTCTACATCATCAAAAAATACCTTAAAGCTTAAGCCTTCGGTGTCAATTTTGCCGTGTATCAGTGCATCAAAAATAAAGGTGTCGTTTGGACAGGGAGAAAAACCAAGTGTAAGTTGCATAATTCAAAATTAGGATTGATTAACTAAACTGTCGTCATTTGGAGTTCAAGTTTTTTTTGAAATGTGTTTTGCTTGCTTAATGAATAATATCAGCAATGGTTCGATACTGATCCCGAATGCTCGGGATCGAGGTCAGTGAGCTAGATAATACGTATGTTTTTGTAAATCAAATAAATAAAAATCTAACTTACCTTAGCTAAAGGTTTGTTAAATAGTTGATGAGCCAGCTGTTTAGGTTGTCAACCGCCAAGCCTATTTTCCAATTTTCTCGGTTTCGAGGTTCTACGTAGTTGGAAATGCTGCGGACTTGCAAAACAGCAACATTTGTTTGCTGGCAAGCGTAAAAAACAGCGGCGCCTTCCATACTTTCAATTTCTGGTTGGTACAATTTTACAGTATTTGCAATGCTGGCTGCGTTTCCATGAACTTTATTTACGGTTATAGCTTTTACCTGTTTGAGGTTGGGAATATCAGTAGGTGTTGTATGGAAAGTGTGCTCACCAAAGCCAAGTTGCGGCAAGCTGATAAATTGATCATGGTCTTCAGCACCCAGTTCCGCAAAGGTATCTGTAACTACGTTTACCAATTCGCCAAGCGCTATGCTGCGGTCGAAACTTCCCGCAATGCCTACATTGACCACAGTGTTGTACTTGTTAGCATCAAGATGTCGCCCAAGCACAAACGCAGTGGCTACCATCCCTACACCCGTAATTAAAATATCGAATTTTTCCGTTTCCAGTAAACGATCACCAGTACACGAAAAATGGTTTAGTGTAGGTTGGATTTCACTTTTGGTAGCGGCAACAACAAGTAATTTCATGACGCTAATTAACGATTATTTTGCATGGCTTTAAAAAACAGCTTTTTTTTAGTGGTTTTTTGTTTTTTACCGCGAAGTACACAAAGGTTTTATAATAAGTTTTTAAAAGTATTTATTGTTTTTTAGTAGCGCTAGGAAATTTGTAGAATTAGATGTTTACCGCAAAGTTTTGAAGAACGCAAAGTGTTTTTTTGCCGGTTAATAGAAACTTAAGGAGTTTAAGTATTTCTGTATTGAAAGGTTAAATGCACCCTGCGATAAAAAAAAAACGATGTTTGCTGCACTGTTTTTTGTAAGATAAACCCGACCGTAGGGGAAAGCCCGCAGGCGAGTGCAGCGAGTACGAGGACTTGTACCGAAGGGCGGGGCTGCTTTTGCCATGAAGCAGGCAGTTGCTTTTCTAAAAATGAGTAATTGCTTGGTAATATCTGGCGCATTGAACACACGGCTATGGAGTTTATCTGTATATTTGCGTTTTATTTTTTCAAAATGATTTATATTACACGTAGGGAGAGTTTTAACGCAGCACATAAATTAGCTAGACCCGATTGGAGCGACGAGGAAAACACGGCGGTTTTTGGTAAATGCGCAAATCCGAATTGGCATGGGCACAACTACCAGCTTTTTGTAACCGTAAAAGGTGAAGTTAACCCTGAAACCGGTTTTTTGGTGGATTTGAAATGGCTGAAACAAATCATTAATCAATATGTGATTGATAAAATTGATCATAAAAATTTGAATCTTGATGTTGATTTCATGCAAGGTGTTTTGGCTTCTACCGAAAATTTAGCTATTGCGATTTGGAATATCTTAAATCCGATGATTGCTGAAGGTGGCGCTCAATTGCACAGCATCAAACTTTACGAAACTGATAATAATTATGTCGAGTACTTCGGCTAATCCATCTTAATTTATGGCGCACAACCACGACCACGACGATGACTACGTATTGGGCTATCAGAAGATAGAGCGATATGACGATGATAAAATTAATGCCGTAGCGGTTCATTATAAAGATATTTTGGAACGTTTGGGCGAAAATCCGGAGCGTGAGGGTTTGTTGAAAACGCCTGAACGTGTGGCTAAGGCATTGCAATATTTGACGCATGGCTACGATGTGAAGCCCGATGAGATTTTGAGATCGGCGATGTTTGAAGAGGAGTACAGCCAAATGGTTGTGGTGAAGGATATTGAAGTTTTTTCGATGTGCGAACACCATATGCTGCCTTTTTTTGGCAAAGCGCATGTGGCTTATATTCCTAACGGACATATTGTTGGTTTAAGTAAAATTCCGCGTGTGGTTGATGCGTTTGCCCGTAGGTTACAGGTACAGGAACGCTTAACCAACGAAATTAGAGATTGTATTCAGCAGACTTTAAATCCGGCTGGCGTTGCAGTAGTAATGGAGTGCAAACACTTGTGTATGGCAATGCGTGGTGTTCAAAAGCAAAATTCGGTAACTACAACCTCGGCTTTTACTGGTGCATTTTTACAAAATGATAAAACTAGGGCTGAATTTTTAAGGTTGATTACCGCAAATTTACATTAGGAGATTTACGATTTTATCTCGTACGTACGGTAACGAAGTACGATGTTGTATTGCCGAAATTTAAAGGTTTTTACTGTACTTTGTAAGTCGCAACAATAATCAATCTAACAAAAGAACAATTTAAATTTGATATGAATACGAGTGGCTGTGCTGCATCTTAATTTTCATATCTCAAATCTAAAAAAATGAAAGCATATATTTTTCCGGGTCAAGGAGCCCAATTTGTAGGCATGGGTAAGGATTTGTATGAAAACAGTCCGCTAGCCAAAGAACTTTTTGAAAAAGCAAATGAAATTATAGGTTTCCGTATTAGCGATATTATGTTTAGCGGTACGGATGACGAGTTGAAACAAACCAACGTTACACAGCCAGCTATTTTCTTGCATTCGGTAATTTTAGCTAAAGTTTTGGGAGATGATTTTAAACCGGAAATGGTTGCTGGTCACTCTTTGGGTGAGTTCTCAGCCCTGGTTGCTGCTAATGCGCTTTCTTTTGAAGATGGATTGAAATTGGTAATTGCTCGTGCAAATGCGATGCAAAAAGCTTGCGAATTGCAACCGAGCACTATGGCTGCTATTTTAGGTTTAGCAGATGAAGTTGTAGAACAGATTTGCGCTGAAATTGAGGAAGTAGTTGTTCCTGCAAATTACAATTGCCCAGGTCAGTTAGTAATTTCTGGCAGTATTGAGGGGATTGATAAAGCTTGCGAAAAGTTGACCGCTGCAGGTGCTAAAAGAGCATTGAAATTAAACGTTGGTGGTGCTTTCCACTCGCCGTTAATGGAGCCTGCAAAAGTGGAGCTACAAGCTGCTATTGAGGCTACTGAAATTAATGCACCTGTTTGCCCAATTTATCAAAATGTAAATGCACAGCCAACTAGTGACCCGGCGGTAATTAAAGCAAATTTAATAGCGCAGTTAACGGGTGCAGTTAAATGGACACAAACCGCTACCAACATGATTGCTGATGGAGGAAATGAATTTGTTGAGGTTGGTCCGGGTAATGTGTTGCAAGGCTTGGTGAAAAAAGTAAGCCGCGAAGTGCAGACTAGCGGCGCTAGCTTAGCATAACAAAAAGATTTTTACTGGGGTTGCTTAAAAAGCATTTTAAACCAAGCATAAAAGTTAAAAAGCGTTAAAACCGCTACACTTTATCGTTTGTTGTGTTGGAAATAAAGATTTTGCTTTTTAGGCAGCCCCATTTCTGTATATTTATGTTTTAAAGCTGTTGAATTTGAATACGGGTTCGAAAATTAGGGTTTTGATGTTACTTTTAGGGATTTGCTGTATTGTTACGGCAATTTCTTTACGTAAATCAATTACTAAAACTAGCCTGTTACAGCATGAGGCTAATCAGCTTCAAGAAAATTTGCTAGCTAAAGAGCGGATAGCTTACGACTATTTCAGTATACCCGCTAAATTGGAGGAGCTTAAAAGGCTTAGTGTTGATGAAGACCTTTCCAATGCGTTTATTAATGCCTACCGTGCTAGCGGCGTTAATGTATTGGTTTATAGAAACCTGCATTTGGAGTATTGGAGCAGTTACAAGGCTTTTCCAACCAATGTGAGTAAACTGAAGGAGGGTTCGTCTTTAGTGCTTTTAGCTAACGGCTACTATGATTTAATTAAAAAGTCGGTAGGGAATTACACTTTCGTTTTCGTGATATCCGTTAAGGCTAAATACGCCATCGAAAATCAGTACCTTAAAAATGAAATTTGGCCGGGGCTTTTCGATAAAAAAACATTAGAAATTGCTTCTTTCAATGATAAGGAAACTACTGAAATCTTTAGCTTAAACAAAGATTACTTATTTACCGTAAAGTTAAGCAACAGTTACGACGACAACATTTACACCCGTTTGCAGTTGTGGCTTTGGGTGTTGGGCGTGGTATTCATCAGCCTTTTTGTAAACTCCTGTGGCCTTTGGTTGGCTAGGAAAAAAAAGCCTCTTGCGGGTACCTTGTTGGTTGCACTTTACTTTTTTGTACTTCGTTTAACCGATTTAAAATTCTTTTGGCTTAACCACCAATTCAACCTAAAGCTTTTCGATCCCGCTATTTATGCGGAGAGTGATTTTCTGCCTTCTTTAGGTGATTTATTGTTGAATGTAATTGCCTGCACCTGTGTGCTGATTTTCATTTATGCGCATAGGAAAGAGTTTACTTTGCCTAAGTGGGCTTCAGCAAAACGTTGGGTAAATTACCTGCTATTGCTTGTTTTTGCAATTGTAATTGGTGTGGTTGGCTTTTTAACTGAGGATTTGTTTTTCGGCTTGGTTTTTTACTCTAAGATCGATTTTAATATCAGCAATATCATCAACTTAGGCTGGGTAAGTTGGCTTAGCATCATCATTTTATGTTTGGTTTGGCTAAACATTTACCTGTTAGTAAGTGCTTTGGTGGTGATAACTTCTCAATTTACCATTACTACAAAGCAGAAACTTTACACAGGCTTAGCGTTGCTTTTGGGTTATACGGTATACATGCTCATTAAAGACTATACCGTTTTTTACCTTATTTACGCCTTGCTCATTTTCATGATTGGCTACAATGTAAAGGTGCAAAAGCAAGGTTTTTCTATATCAGTAATGGCGGTGGTTTTTTTATGTATGGCCTCCATAACGTCTATCAAGTACATTAAATTTGAAGACATTAAGGAGCGAAATACCAGAGCTGGCATTGCAAGAAAACTGATGTACGATGATGACCCAAAAGTATTGAATGCCATAGAACTTTTGGAGCAAGGGCTTACCTTGGATAGCCAGGTGGTGAGTTATTTTAAGCAGCCCATGCTTACGCCAACATCCAACTTCCAAAACTACATTGTAAAAAATTATTTGGATGGCTACCTCTCCAGGTTTGAGTACAAAATTTTTGAGTACGGGCTAGACGATAAATCCTTAAAGTTGGCGGAAGGGCTGCCTATTGCGAAGTACAAAAATCTGGTAAAATATGGTGCTGTAAAAGCGCCGCAGGGCGATTATTTTTACCGGGTTAACGATACGTTTGGTTTCCAGAATTATTTTGGGCTAATCCCAATTTTTGATGGTGACAACCTGCTAGGGACTATGGTAGTGGAGCTTACCTCCAGACCGTATGATTATAATAGTTTTTTCCCAGACCTGCTAATTGATGGAAAGCTGAAAAGCGATGAGGATTTAAGTAAATATTCGTTGGCTTTTTACAAGAGCAATCAGCTGTTTGGGCAATCTGGAAAATACGTTTATCCAATGATAAACACCAATTTTAAAGGTGAACGGGATAACATCACTTTTATAAATGAGCGCCAAGATGGGACTAATTATAGCCATGCTGTTTACAAACCTTTGAGCAATCGTTTAATCATCATTTCCATTGAAAAAGTTGATTTTACCGTTCGTTTGGCTACACTTTCCTTCTTTTTCTTGATTTTTATCATTTTTGGATTGATAAGTTACATGGTTACTTGGTTGGCCATTAACATAAGCGATAGCAGGGGCGGTTTGTTCAATATCAATAGGTATTTGATGATTAATGCCAATAAGATTTTGTACAAAACGAGGATACAGGTTTCTATTGTACTATCGGTAGTGGCTACTTTAGTTATTGTTGGCTGGGCCACTTTTTTTAATATCAAGCATCAATATTTAGAGCAACAAAATGAGCAGGTAAGGGAGAAAATCCGTAAAATACAATTGGGTTACGAGAAGCAAATTTCTTTGCCTGGCACCATAAGCAATGATAGCGAATCGCAATTTGAATTTAACCAATTTGCGGACGTGAACGGCGTGTATTTGAACCTGTACGACATTGATGGAAATTTATATTTAACCTCTTTGCCAAAGCTTTATGATTTAGGAATTATTGCCCGCAAAATGGGGCCTATGGCTTACATGAGGCTGGCCGTTCAGCAAAAATCAGAGTTTATCAATCCTATTGAAAAAATTGGCGACTTTACCTATGCGGCAGCTTATGCACCAATCCGCAACAGTAACAATCAAACGGTAGGCTATATCAGCATTCCATACTATGCTAACGAAGAAGATTATCAAGCTAAAATTGGTCTTTTCATCAATACCTTGATTAATATTTACGCATTAGTTTTTGTGCTGATTGGAGTTTTGGCGGTGTTTTTAGCCAATCAAATTACCAGTCCGCTTACGTTTATACAAGAGAACATTCGCCGTACAAAGTTTGGCCAAACCAACCAACCAATTGTATGGCACCGGCAAGATGAAATTGGTGTGTTGATTAAGGAGTACAACAAAATGATTGCTGAGCTGGAAATAAGTGCCAACAAACTTGCAAGAAGCGAGCGAGAAAGTGCTTGGCGTGAAATGGCAAAACAGGTAGCTCATGAAATTAAAAATCCGTTAACACCATTAAAGTTAGGGGTGCAGCTATTAGAAAAATCGTGGAAAGAGCAGGATCCTAATTTTGAGAAAAAATTTGCAAGCTTTAACAAATCATTTGTAGAGCAAATAGACAGTTTGGCAACTATTGCATCCGAGTTTTCGAACTTTGCAAAAATGCCTGATACCAAATTGGAACATATCCAATTGTTGCCCATTATTGAGCAGGCTAGGGAAGTGTTTAGCTCAATGGATCATGTTGAAATACACGTGTTAAACAGGGCTACAAAAACCATTATTGTTTTGGGAGATAAAGATCAATTGCTAAGGTCGTTCAATAACTTATTTAAAAATGCGATTGAAGCTGCCGATGGTAAGGAAAAATGCGTTATTAAAGTGCATTTGGCTAATGATGAGCAACAGGCTTTTGTGGAAGTAGAAGATAATGGAAAGGGAATAGATCCTGCGCTGCAAAGCAATATCTTTAGAGCTAACTTTACCACCAAATCATCTGGTACTGGCTTGGGCCTAGCTTTCGTTAAGCAAGCTATCGAAAATGCTGGCGGTAAAGTAGAGTTTACTTCGGTGCTTAACAATGGTACCATTTTCTACCTTACATTTCCTTTGGTATAATGATGTTTAGGTTGGGCCTCATATCGCTTTTAGTGATTTTGGTAACAACATCAAAGGCGCAGTTAAGTAGCAACCAGCGGGTAAAAAAAATAACCACCAGCAACGTATTAATTAACCTAGATAGCTTGAGCATTGTGCCTCAGTCGCTCACAGTACGCTACGAAACCAATTTGCCAGCTGATACCAGCATGTACGCCGTAGATTTTGCAAAAGCTACTTTTTTATGGAAAGGTGCGGCTGGCGTTAATTTGCTAATTGGCTATAAAGTTTATCCAATTCTTTTCTCGAAGCGCTATTACCATAAAGATGCCAAGGCTTTAGAGCAGTTGGCAATTGATAACAGCAGCTTTTATGTGTATAAGCCTGTAACACAAGAAAACACGCTGTTTTCAATGAAGGGGTTAAACAAAAGTGGAAGTATTTCGAGAGGAATTATGTTTGGCAACAATCAAAATTTGTCGCTCAACTCTAACATGGTACTGCAAATGTCGGGTAAAATTGGCAACGACATTGAAATTTTGGCGGCAATATCTGACGATAACCTGCCGATACAGCCAGAAGGCAACACCCAACAATTGAATGAGTTTGATCGTGTTTTTGTACAGCTTAAAAAAGATAGCACTGTGCTTACGGCGGGCGATTATGAGCTGAAGCGTCCTGATAGCTACTTTATGAATTTTTATAAGCGAACTCAAGGAGCTATGCTCAGTCATAATTTTGTATTGCCTAATGGGATGCGCTCCAGCACCACCGTTGCTGCTGCAGTGGCGAAAGGGCGCTCGGCACGTAACCAGTTTTTAGGCGAAGAGGGTAATCAAGGGCCATACCGCTTAACAGGAAACAACGGCGAAACTTATGTGGTGGTGATAGCCGGAACGGAACGGGTATTTATTGATGGTGTTCCTTTGGTACGGGGCCAGGATAATGATTATGTGATTGATTACAACACTGCGGAAATTACGTTTACAGCAAAGCATCTCATCAATTTAAACACACGTATTTCAATAGAATTTGAATATTCAGATAAGAACTACTCCCGTTCGCTTACTTTCTTAAATCAGCGTTTTGAGACAGATCGGCTGGCTATTCGCTTTAATTATTACAACGAAAAAGACAACCGAAATCAACCCTTTTTGCAAACGCTAAGTGATGAACAAAAGCAATTTATGGCTATGTTGGGAAGTAATATTACGCAAGCTTATTTCCCCAATGTAACTGAAGTTTCATTTAGCGAAAATGAGATTTTGTATGAGCGCTTAACCTCCATTACGGGTATAACTTATTACCGTTACAGTATTGATCCAGCTTTGGCAAAATACCGCGTAGGCTTTTCTTTTATAGGCGAAGGAAGAGGCAATTATCGCATCAACAGCCAATCGGCTGCTAATGGAAAGGTGTATGAATTTGTTGAACCAGTAGCAGGTGTAATGCAGGGGAGTTATGAGCCTATTACCTTGCTCATCACCCCAAAACAACAGCAATTAATTACCTTAGCGGCCGATTTTAAACCAAAAAAAGCAACGCTATTAAGTACTGAAGTAGCAGTAAGTAACAACAACGTCAATCTATTTGCAGATAAATCGGCAGCCAATTTAACAGGCTACGGACTAAGGTTGCAGGCATTACATCCATTTTTACTGAATCAAAAAGGGTTGAAACTAAATACTTCCACTAATTACGAGTATGTCAGTAAAACATTTAAGCCTATTGAAAGATACCGCATAGTGGAATTTAACCGCGATTTTAATTTAGAGGCGGTAAGTACACCCGCTACCGAAAACTTGTTTTCCACCACATTGCAGCTATATCAAAGCGATACTAAAAATTTGGCCTACTCGTTAAATACATTCTCAAGGCGAGGAGAATATCAAGGATTTTTACATAAGGTAAATGCACTTTACAAAATAGGTAAGTACGGGTTAAAATATGATGGAAGTTTACTTAACTCAGATGCTACTTCAAGCAATGGTACTTTTTTCAAACATTACCTTGATCTAAATCGGGAAGTTTTTAAAATGCAGGCAGGTTTTGTTTTTGAGCAGCAGCAAAACACCACTACCGATAAACAGACAGACTTACTAACGGGAAGTAGCTTCTCGTACCACATCTATAAAATGTATTTGCAAAGTCTGGCTAATCAAAGCAACAGATATAAATTAGCCTACAGTTTTAGGCAGGATCAGTTGCCACGTAACTCCAGCTTGTTAAACAGCTCAAATTCGCAAAGTGTAGACGTGGGTGTAGAGCTAACTAAAAACGTAAATTCTACCTTAAGTTTAACCGCTGGATACCGAAAGACCAACTATGAAAACGGTTTTGCACAGGTGAATAGTGATGAAAACGTAGTGGGACGGCTGGATTACAACCTTAATGCAATGAAAGGCTTTGTCAACACCTCGATATATTACGAAGTAGGAAGCGGTCAGGAGCCACGCCGAGAAATTACTTATTTGGAGGTATTGCCAGGTCAGGGTATTTATGCATGGAACGATTATAACGGTAATGGCGTGAAGGAATTGAATGAATTTGAGATTTCCCGATTTCCGGATCAAGCAAAATACATTAGGGTTTTTACAGCAGGTACGGCTTATGTTCGTACCAATTTTACCGGGGTAAACCAAAGTATACGCCTTACGCCAGGTGCTATTTTAAAAGGTAGTAAGGGATTTGAAAAATTTGTAAGTCGCTTTACCAACCAGCTTTCATATAAAATAGATAGGAAGATTTTAGCAGGTGATGGTTTTCAAGTTTATAATCCTTTCAATACCGGAATTGATGCCGCTAATTTAATTTCGTTAAGTTCTTTTCTAAGGAACACCCTTTTCTTTAATAGGAGCAATCCTAAATTTGGGGTAGATTTTAATTACTTATCTGATGGAGGTAAAAGCTTTTTGAGCAATGGTTTCGACAGCAGAAAGCGTAATGAAAGAGGTTTGAGAATACGAACTTCGCCCGTAAAAAGTACAAACATCAACGTGACGTTGAATCAAGGATTGAAGAATTATAACTCGGAACTTTTTCAGCAGCGCAATTACAAAATCAGCTATTTTGAACTTTTACCAGAGTTGAATTACCAATTCAATATTGATTTGAGGTTAACTTTAGCCGGAGCTTATGGCAAGCAAAGTAACTCCGATGAATTTGGTGGCGAGCAAAACGATAACTTGACTTTTACTACCGAAACCAGATACAATGTTCTCAAAAAAGGAGTTTTAACAGGAAGGTTAAGCTACATCAACAACAAATTTAGTGGAAATGCTAACAGTACCATCGGCTACGAAATGTTATCGGGCCTACAAACTGGAAACAATTATACTTGGGGTTTGGGTTTACAGCGCACTGTGGGCAATGGTATTCAGCTTAATATCAGTTACGAAGGTCGTAAATCACCAAATGTAAGTGTGGTACATACGGGCAATATGCAGGTTAGGGCATATTTTTAAGGTGCTGAGTAAACACGTTGTTTAGCAATTACGCACTTACAAGTTGGCTATAAAGATTATCAGAATTAATAAGTTCTTTCGACGTACCTAGTAAGGTGAAGTAACCTTGAGGAAAGGTTTCGAAATAGCTATTGAAACTGTATTTGTTAAAAGAAATATTCGCACTATTGGGCACTTTTTGCTTCTTCTAACGTACTTTATTATTCAATAACTGGTAAAGAAAGAGAGGTAATTTAAATGGCATTAATCTGCCTTTAAAGATTTTTATTAACTGAATGGTTTGCTCGAAGGACAAATATTTGATATAAAACAATATAAATTAGGCTAACATATAAGGTAGCGTTCCAAAATTTATTCTTCTGGTCAAAATCATTTACAAAATTGACTATAAAAGACAGAATACATGTAGATGAAAAAAAGTAGGCAATATACCTGCTAATAAATTCATTTATCTTCATAGGATTCCACAACTTATTTATTAGGATTTTTCTTTCTCTCGCGTAACAAGTGCATAACTGCTAAACCTAAGAAGCTAAATGCACTTAGGTAACCGCTTACTCTAATAGGTTTTTCAGATAACTGTAGGTAAGCATTCAATATAGAAATTAGAAGGAATATGTATTTTTTATATCTTCTATACATAAAAATAGGTTATTAACTGGGTCGATTAACATGTACTTACCGCAGAGTTATATAATTACTAACTTAAATCGGTTTTTTAAATGTCGCAACAACCACAAGTAATATTTTGAAAATTTAACTGTACAGCACCTAATTTAATTCAAATAGTTATCTTATTACTAAAACTCTCGGGCATGAGCTTATTAATTTTTATTGTCAAATTATTGTTTTTGAGCTAGTTATGTTAATATCAAAGAAGTTGAAAACTTATAGTTGTTCTAAAAGGTTTGCTTATTTTTTGGTAAAAACTACATTTGCTTAAACTATCTTTACTATGAAAAATATTGGGCAAATTATTAGAGAAATTAGGCAGCTTAAAAGAAAATCTCAAAATGAGGTTGCATTTGAAATGGAAATGTCGCAGGCGGCTTATTCCAAAATTGAACGAGGAAAGACAGAAATAAAGGCTAGCCAGCTTTATAAGTTAGCGGATATTTTACACGTTTCTATTCATGATTTGCTTCCACCAGATCGCTCTCTGATTTAGATGGTTTGGCATGATTATATTAGTTTCATTTGAAGCCTCTAAGTCCAACCAAGTTTTAAGCGGTTAGACCGACAATGAAAAACTGACTGCAACAAAAAGCAGCGATCGTTTCGCTGCTTCCTTAATAAATTTAGTCATTTACTTGGTGTCGTTTGAGCGGCCCATCTTACTTTACAAACTTGGTTTTTACTAGAAATTGTGAGGTTTGTAGTGATGCAACGAATACTCCCTTAGCCGAACTTGGTAATGCAACACTTATCCTGTTGTTGCCTTTTTGAAGCGAGAGCTTCTGCGTTGCAGCTTTGCCGCCATTTATTGTGAAGATATCTAATGTGCCTTGCTGATCCTGCTCAGCGCTAACAATCAACTCAATTTTATCATTTACATTGCCTGTTAACACTTTCATGGCTATGTCACCTAGACCAAAATTGACAGCTATTAAGTTACTACTAGTAGACTTCCCGTCGAAATCAACCTGTGTTAAGCGGAAATAGTTGGTGCCTTGCAATGGAGAATGGTCTGTAAAATAATAGTTGTTTAGCTGGTTGCTTGTACCCGCTCCCTTAATTCTAGCGATGGTCTCGAAGGTTGTCCCATCGGCAGATTTTTGAACTAAAAAATGTGAATTATTAACTTCTGACGCGGTGGCCCACCGTAAAGCAATTGCCGCGGCCTGCTTATTTCCCTGAAATGATACCAATGTAACGGGTAAAACAGGAGCCGGTAAAAAATCGGTGTACTCAAAATCATCTAAATAAGTTATAGCTTGAGTAGTAGAAGATTTAGAGTTAAAAGCAATCGCATTCAAATTTGTATTAGCACCAAGTATACCAGCATCAAAATCAGTAACGGCTGCGGCAGAAAACAACTGTGTGCCGTTTACCCAGATATGCCATTTTCCAGCAGCTACAGTATAATTTGTGCTACCAGATGCATATTGCATTGGAATTGCAGTGTTGTTGCAAAATACTTCTATAGTATGTTCGCTGTTGGGAGTAAATCCAGCTATAACCGGGTTTAGTGCCTCGCTTATGGCAGTTGTTGAATTATTGGAACTAGTGTTTTTAAAATAGCTAAAAGCGTGTTTGCTAGCACCTAAATTCCATTGCATGGAAGCAAAGCCTCCATCAACAATACCACTACCATTGCTATAAAATAACCCCCCGTCGTTATTACCCACAGAAAAAATCTGTTCGCCATTTGTACCGGCATCAAACCTAACTTTAAACCTAACTCTCATAAGTTTAGTAGTGGCTCCAATATTATAAATAGAAAATTTATTGCTTGATGTGGAGGTTGGAGCAGTAATCTTTAACCTAGAGCCCGAGCCAATTGTAGCACCCGTGTTAACGAGTTCAAATTTGCCGGAAATTGGGTTGCTCATTCTCAACCTAACCACTTGCGTTGAGGAGGGCGACGGAGTTGGAACATCTAGATTTGGACTTTGTGATACCGAAGATTCGATTGCGCTATTGGCGGCAATTACGAATTGGCCGGTACCTATTCCAAAATTTAAATTCCATGTGGTTTGCGTATAACCTGTTGTTGCAAATCCCAATGTTATTAAAATAGCAGCTAGCTTTTTCATTTAAGTTAGGTTAAGGGTTAATTATTTTGTTGCTAAGCCAATGTTGGTATAGTCCCAAGCTCTGTCTGCAGACAGTTGCCATTCACTATCTTGTGGCGTGGTACCTTTGGCCCTAGCCCAATCTGTAGTAGGGCTAGTTACCGTAGTTTTCCTGAAGAAAGTTCTATTACGGGTATCAGTTTCGCCTGCTACTGTCCAAATAAAATTATTGCGGGCGCTACTAGTTCCAGTACTCGTTACCCTGGCTACCTGCGGACTACCGAAAACATCGATGATTTTGTACGTATTACCGCTTAAAGTAATGGTTCCGGTTGCATCTTTTTTCAACAAAGCAATAGCGCTATTTCCGCTTAACTGCAAAGGCACACTAGCATTAGCATTCGCTGTGCTTGTTGTACCCCAAGTAATATCTCTTTTCCCGATAGTTGCATCAGCCTGCGGTGATGAAATCACGTAACACTTTGCCTTTTCTAAACTTCCTGATAATAAAAGAAAATTTCCGTCGGGAAACGCCCAGTTAGCCAACGTAGTTGCATCTAAAGTAGCAAAGTAGCCGATAGCGTAGTTGCTTAAATCAGCATTGGCCGCAGTGCCATTATAAATTTCTACATAATGAGGTCTTGTAGCTCCCGTAGTAGCATCTGTATTGATAGCTGTCGAGATTTCTGATAACAACAAATCCGAATTGCCAGTTGCTGAAGGCGGTGCTACAGGTGTAAACTCAATTTCAGAAGAGCAGCCAAAACTTGTAGCAATGGCAAAAAGTATAGCTGGAATATATGTTTTCATGTCTTGTATTTTTATATGTTAAAACGATGTGTTTGTGCTAGTTCAACATCTTATAATAAAACTTGCACGGCAAAATTGCTCAGCCATTTTTTAGTTTTGGCAGTTGGCGTACTCATTTCAATGTAGTTTGTGTTCACTCCAATGCGCAAGGCGTTATTTTTTAAAAATTTATTTACGCCAAAGGTTGCCCATTTTTGATCAACTATTTTTGATCCCGCCACATCAAATTCTGGTTTAATAATGGTATAGCGGCCATCAAAAGCCCACCCCGATTTAAAAACGTAAGAAGATTGTACATTGTAGGCGCTACCTAAATTGTAAAAAGTGCTGGCAATCTGTGGTGTAAATTGGCTGGTACCTGCAGCATTGGTAAATAAATCTTTACCGGTAACTGTGCTCACTACATATTCTCCAACAAGCGCAAAACCATTGCTTTTAAAAGCAAAATCTGCAACCAACTTTCTATAGTCTGCTAAAGTAGCCACACCAGCCTGATCAAAAATTCCAGTAATTAACCCAGACTCGCTTCCTTTCGGACTACTTGCTTTTTGATTATAACTTGCTGCTACTCCTAATACTAATTTAGGTTTAGCTTCGCGATACAAATCATGGCCAATAAAGGCATTGTTCTTTGTAAAATCACCCAATGGTAAGATATCTAAACGGCCACCATATTTAAACCCCTGTTTAGTAGGTTGTGATGTGAAGAAATTTTGCCCTTCTCCAGTAGTTACCGAAACAGAAGGATAAATCCTCATTTTATGGATGCTGAAATTTGTTTCTAAGAACAAGCCGCCCTCACGTGTAGCACCTACAAAATTGTGCATCAATCCACCGTATAAAATGCCGTCATTAGATTTCCCAGCCAAGCTTTGCGCCATAGTTTGTGCGTAGCGCTCATCAGCCATAGCCAAACGGTTATTGGTATGTGTTTGCCTTTGACCCAATATCAGTTTTGCCCTTTTATGGATATCAAAACCAATCCAACCCTCCAATATTGGCGTGATTCCGGTAAAATCGGTAACGAAGCCCGCCGAAACTTTATGCCTTGCGTTAGTAGCTGTTAATGCAATTCGAGCCAAATTGATACTCATGCGGCTATTGTTGCTTTTTTTGTTTAAGGAATCAATTCTGCCAAACTGAGCGCCCGACTGCAACATGCTTAACAGATTGATGACTGTGCCTTCGCCCTTGCCGAGCCTAATAAAGGTTCCTTCACCGTTGACATATACAAACGTAGAGTCTGCCTGTATAAGTTGGGCCTTCGTTTGGTTGTTAATAACGAATAAACTTAGGCATAAGAAGAATAATATTTTTTTCATCTGGTTTAAATTTATAATCGATGTTTCTGGATGATTTTGATGTACCGTAAGCATTAAATTTTTCATAGCCTATAGTTGAATAGTAAATTGTATTTGGCTGTAGTAGGTGCCGTTTTGCGTAGCTGTTTTTAAGCTTTGCCTTAATTGACTATAACCAAGCTCAAACTGTATTTTTAAGGCATGGGCCGATAAATATTTGGTAGTTACAAAGGTGTACGCCCTGTCGTTGTTGGCAAAAGTTGCGGTTACGTTATCTTCTTTTAATGCCGAAAACCTACCGCCAAAAGCCCAATTAGATGGAAGCAGATAACCTGCTTGTACGTTAAAACCTCTGCCCAAATTAAGGCGAGATAATACGGTGTTTTTGATTTGTTCTGGCGTTTGTGAATTGTATCCAGCTGTGTTAAATGTTCCGTTTAATCTAAACTCACCAGCAATATTGTCTGGAACTGTTGCTTTCGTAATTACAAAACCTCCAATTGAATAAAAGCCATTGTATTTGAACATATAATCGGCACCAAATTTACTATAGGTTGGTAATAAGAGATTTTGTTGTGCATCGCCGTATAACCAGCGCCCACCATTAGTGCCTTTGGCTGATGTAGCTCCGTCGTTAAAGCTGTAAACCACACCTATTACCAATTTTGGTTTTTCTTCTCGATAAAGGTCGTCCATGTAGAACTCTCCACCACGAGAAAACTTATCAAAAGGCAAGTAATCAATCCTAACACCATATTTTAGGCCTCCAAAGTTTTGCTGCAAAGCACTGCGGCTTTCCCCTGTAGTAATTGACAGATAGGGTTTCAGCAAATGTTTGCCGCCCAGACGATAGGTGCCTTTGTACCTAATTCCAAAATCGAAAATGGCGTCAAAAGCATCTGACATGATGCTTCTATCAATAAAACCTAAGCTTTCACCTTCTATTCGCGTTTCACGGCCATCTACGTAATCGGCTCTTAAACCGAAATTAAATACATGCGTACGGTTGGGGCGGTATTCTATGTTAGCCTCCTGTAAGGTGGTATTAAACGTTCTATTCCCGGTAGTTACGCTAGTAAAATTAGTGGCAAAATTAATTCTGGCATTTAAGCTGATCTTGTTGTCGAACAAGTTAGAAAATACATTCAACCTGGCCCGGTTGATAGCAAACATGGCATTTGGGTCTGACAAATTTTTGTTAAGTGAACTAATCGAGTACAATGTTTGCAGGGATGGGCTGAGGTTGAAATTTCCTTTGCCAGAAATAAAAGTAATCCCATCGCCTAATAGGTATCCCTTTTTAATTCTCAGTAACTGAGTATTGCCGGGAGTTTCGACAAAATTATAGGTAGAGTCGCGGGTATAAAGTTCATCGCTTTGCGCAAAAGCGAATTGCCCCATGCTTATACCCAAAAAAGTACCTAAAAGGGTTAAAAATTTTGGTTGATTTATCATTTGGTTTATTGTTGGATGTCCATAAAAAAGGTAGCAAAAGCAAACTTTCCGATATTGCCGTTATCATGACCAACATTAGGCACATCAATTTGGGTCCAGTTAAATGGTAGTTTCAGCTCTTCGGCCTTTGCTTTAATGGTTTTAAAATAATTTTTCCCTCTATCGAATCTTGTTTTGCCTTGAGCTTCGGCATCATCAGTGATATTGTAAGATTTTTCGTCGGTCGATAGGTCGTCCATACCCAAAATCACAAAAGCTTTGGTAGCAAAAAAATGAGCAAGCTGTTGTTGATCTATAGGCGCATTTTTTATCCCGTAAGGAAACTCTGTATCGGTATTGGGTAGGGTATACCAGCCAGCGTTAGAGAAAGCAGTTTTAATGACGCGAGGTTGTTTCACGAACATTAAAAAACGATGTACAAACTGTGCTCCGCCCGAGTGGCCATATAAATAGTAGCCCTTGCTATTGCTCTTGGTTTGCGCAACTACATAGTCGAATAAAGGCTCAATTAACGAAAAACTCCATTTATCCGATGAAAGAAAGGTTTTTTTATTTTTCTCGTAAACATTCCCCAAGTTATACTTCTCCACTCCACGGTAATCTTCTTGATCAAACTCTGGTGCAATAATTTTACATCCAAATACGGTAGCGGCATTAATTAAATCGTTCATATACGCTCCGGCGTCGCGGTTGGCGCCATGTAGCATCACTACCACAGGCATGTCAGGCGCATTGGCCTTAGGACTGAAGTAAAATACCTTAATTGGACTTTTGAGCTTCCCTCCATTATCAAAATAAAATGAAGTTTTACCAGTGGTGGCGGCGTTAATTTGTGCAAACAACGAATTTATACCGGTAAGCGTTAACAGGGTTAAAAGCAAAATATATCTCATAACTTTCTATTTAATCATTAAATAATAGAGTTGCACTAAAATTATTTTAGGCCGCAACATCAGTTTTTTCTACCACTTGTTTATATTGCTGCAGGTCAATTTCTTTTTCACTTTTAGAAATGATCACAGTAGCTACAGTATTTCCAATTACATTGATGATGGCTCGGCCTTCGCTCATAAATCTATCTACGCCAACTAGCAAAGCCATACCCTCCAACGGGATAATTTTTAAAATGGTAAGGGTTGATGTTAGCACTAAAAATCCACTCCCAGTTACTCCTGCGGCTCCTTTACTGGTTAGTAATAAAATACCGATAACGGTTAACTCCTGCCCCAATGTTAGGTTTACGCCAAAAACTTGAGCCAAAAATATAATTGCCAAGCTGAGGTAAATACTAGTGCCATCTAAGTTGAAACTATATCCAGAGGGGATAATCAATCCTACTACATTTCGGCTACAGCCTGCTTTTTCGAGTTTTTCCATGATGTTGGGTAAAACCGCTTCGCTACTGCTTGATCCTAGTACAATCAATAGTTCTGCTTTAATATAGCCAAGGAGCTTCCATAAACTGAATCCGTTGAATTTTAGGATCAAATAAAGCACTACAAAGATGAAAAGGAATCCGGTTACGTAGAAAGTGATCAATAACTTTCCTAAAACCGCAAGTGTTGCAAAGCCAAACTTACCAATAGTGTAAGCCATACCACCAAAGGCACCTATTGGCGAAACTTTGATGACCATGTGCAGGATATTAAACAAGATTTTATTGATTCGTTCCAAACCGACAATCACTGGGCTGCCTTTTTCGCCCATTTTGGCTAACGCAACTGCAAATAAAATCCCGAAGAAAAGTACTTGGATAATTTCTCCCTTGGCAAAAGCGGCAATGGCGTTATCAGGTACAATATGTTTAATGAATTCTGTCCAGTCCATGCCCGGCGAGGAGGCCGTTGCGGCTGCTGCGGGTGTTGCTTGTACGGCTGCACTATTAACTCCGCTTCCTGGTTTAACCCAGTTGCCAACTAATAATCCAATAATAATTGCTGCGGTAGTTACAATTTCGAAGTAGATCAGCCCTTTTACGCCTACTCTGCCAACTTTTTTTAAATCGCCGGCGCCAGCAATACCTAACACAATACTAATGAAGATTACTGGAGCGATAATCATCTTAATTGCATTGATGAACATATCAGCCAACAACTTAGCCGTAGTAGAAAAACCGGGGAAAAAATGGCCGACAATTACGCCGAGTACAATGGCAATAAGCACCTGTACATACAAAATTTTGAAATACTTCAAGGGAGTACGGTATTAAGTAAATATTTGGTTAACCCTCAATTTGATCCCCACTGCAATGATTTCAGTGGTGCACAATTCGCATAGGGCTTAATTCTAAAGTTAAGGCGATATTCATGTATTATCGACCTGTATTAGTTTTAGAAAGTTTATTTTTAATTTCGGAAATTGGCAACTATATTTCCGAAACATAATTAAATAATTGAATTTCAATTATTTATAGCTATTATACTTTTGAGCAACGCTGTTTTATAGTTAGGTTTTCAAATGGGATAATAATTGATATATTTAACTGTATTAACTGGCTAATGATAAGTTTCGCAATAAGGTTTGCCAACTTTGGTTTAAAACAACTAAGAATATTATGGCATTAAAAGCAGGAAGAGAAGAGATTGAGTATTTGCTAGGCCAAGTGTTTAAGAAGTATGAAGCCCAAACGGGCAGTAAGCTCAACTTGAATACTAATCGTAGAAATTACGAAGAAATTGCAAGAATACTTAGTGAGATCAGTAATCAATTACCTTACACTGCCGAAAAACTTGGCCATTCTCCTTATCCTGAGGACAGAAACGCTGCAAAAACGGAATATCCTTACCAAAAATACGATGTTACAGGTGGCCAAATTAAAGACGCATTTAATGGACTGGTAGCTAAACCACGCCCTTTTTTGATTGATGCTTGTTATATTTATTTGTACGGGATGGGTCGTAATAGGTTTGAAGAAAATGTAACAGACCCTAACTTATTGGTCGATGCCGAAAGCCAAATAGTATCAATTAATAAGGCTAAAGCAATCAACTTTAGGCGTTTGGTTTTGCCACTAATTTTGTTGGTGTTGCTGGCTTTGGTAAGCTACCAATGGTTATCTAGTCAAAGTCAGCTTGCTACATTGAGAAAGGATTTGGTGATCACTCCTTATCAGCCTACTGCAAAAGAAATTGAAAAATTAGAAGGCGTTTGGGTTGTTTACATTGGATCGCCGCAGGCACGTAAATCAGATAGTAACCGCTTTCACAAATTTGTGCGCAACATTATGAGCGTGAAATACAAGGATGGGTACTTTGTTTTCAATAGATATGGAGCAGGTTTCGACCATTATGGATACATGCAATACGAAAGTCCGGATGTAGTGTCTATCCGTTCGTATGTTAAAGGTGCAGATAACAAAATTGAAGCACCTCGTTTATCGTTGATGCGCTTGTCTGGTAATGCAGATAAGGTTATGGTGGTATCGGCGTCTTGGAATTTTGATGCGGGGATAAACAACGATATCATTGGAATACGCGAAGTGTACATCAAGCAAGGAAATGGCGGCGAAATCAAAGAAGTGATTAATACGATAGACAACCATGCTTGTAACTGTAAAATTATACAGTGGAAAACCAATAAGGTGGAAAGGGCCTTTTACCTACGAAATGAATTTTTAGACACGATAAAGGATGATGGCCTTAAGAAACTAATTGATGAGCACAGTATTTTGTTAAGGTATCCCGATAGTGTGACGATATTAAAGAAATAAGACATCCATTAGGCTAAGCAAAAAAGCAGCGATGATCCCGCTGCTTTTGCTATCGTTTGCTATTTAAATTCACTTGTTGTGTGGAAGCTAATATCTGGATAATCGCGTTTAGTCATCTCAATCATAAAATCATTGTCAGATAAATAAACCGGGTTGCCCTCTTTATCAGTTCCTATGTGCTGCTGCTTACGCTTTACAAACTCATCCAGCTTTTTCTTGTCATCAGAAGTTACCCAACGTGAGCGACTGTAAGTTAAAGTACGGAAACGACATTTAGCACCGTACTCATGCTCTAAACGGAAATTGATTACCTCAAACTGGAGTTCGCCAACAGCGCCAATTACTTTACGGTTACCCGGCTGCATCACAAAAAGCTGCGCCACACCTTCATCAGTTAACTGCTCAATGCCTTTTTCCAGCTGCTTGGTACGCATTGGGTCCATATTCTCCACCTCCTTAAAAATAGCTGGCGAAAAACTAGGGATGCCCTTAAACTGCAATTTTTCCCCTTCGGTTAAAGTATCACCAATTTTAAAGTTGCCACTATCGTACAAACCAACCACATCACCAGGCCAAGCCTCCTCCACTAAACTTTTTTCGTTAGCCATAAAGTCCATAGGGTTGGCAAACTTCATTTTCTTGTCTTGGCGGGTATGGTAATAAAATTTATTACGCTCAAACTTGCCCGAGCAAATTCGTAAAAAGGCAATTCTATCCCTATGCTTAGGGTCTAAATTGGCATGGATTTTAAAAACAAAACCGCTAAAGTTTTTTTCGTCAACTAGCACATCACGCTCTTCAGCTTCGCGGTGCCTAGGGCTTGGTGCAATTTCAATAAACGTGTCAAGTAGTTCCTTAATACCAAAATTGTTAATTGCCGATCCAAAAAATACCGGAGCCAATAAGCCTTCCTTGTACAACGACACGTCTAAATCGCCATAAACTCCATTTACCAATTCAGTTTCATCTTTCAAATTCGAAACTTCCTTTTCTTGCAGGTAGTCCAATAAAGCAGCATCATTTAAATCACTAACTTTCACTACCGAGTCCGTTACCTTACTTTTATCAGAGTGAAAAAGGTTCAGTTGCTTATGGTAAATACTGTAAACACCTTTAAAGGTATGGCCCTGCCCAATAGGCCAGCTTTGCGGGCACAAGCTAATGTTTAGCTTCTCCTCAATTTCATCTAGCAAATCAAAGGCTTCTTTACCCTCACGGTCCATTTTATTAATGAAAATAATTACCGGAGTGTTACGCATTCTACAAACCGACATCAGTTTCTCCGTTTGTTCCTCCACACCCTTAACGCAGTCAACCACCAAAATTACACTATCCACTGCAGAGAGTGTACGGTAGGTATCTTCCGCAAAATCCTTGTGGCCTGGGGTATCTAAAATGTTAATACGTTTGTCGCTATATTCAAACCCCATTACCGATGTAGCTACCGAAATACCACGCTGGCGCTCAATTTCCATGAAATCCGAGGTGTTACTTTGGTTAGCTTTATTCCTTTTTACCGCACCGGCAGTGTTAATTGCCCCTCCAAAAAGCAAAAACTTCTCGGTAAGGGTAGTTTTTCCCGCATCGGGGTGACTAATAATAGCAAAGGTTTTTCTTTTTTCTATCTCTGGGTGTAGCATAAAATTTTGGGGTTATGGCAATAGCGTAATCCAGGTTATAAAAACCTCAAATCGAATAATATAACTACGCAATGCTTCATCGAGCTGCAAAGGTACACAAAAAGCATGACGCTAAAAAACGAGTATAAATGTTTGTTTTCGAAAAGCAATTGTAGTGGTTCTTCGGTACCGAAAGTCCCGCTTTCAGTTCAATCTTTTTGTTTAACTATCCTTTCATTCCGAGTTAAGCCTGCCCCGAAACTTCGGGGAGGAACCTAAATCTGAACTACTTCTACTCCCGTATCATTCTCCGCCAACGGTTCGGGTATTGGCAAAGGCAGGGCAATCGAAGTACTACCGTTCGGCTAATATACAAGAGTTTAATAGAAGCACAAAAGCTGAAGTTTGCACTTCGGCCCTGCTTTTGCCAATACCTTGTTAGTGGCAGTGCCTTTATCCACAGCAACTTGAATTTTCGTTTGAAGTCGCTCCACAACAAGAAGATTTTTCAGTCGCTTCGTTGTCTGTTTTTGTTTCACTACCACAACAACCATTTTCTGTTGTGTTGCAACAAGAACCTTCTTCTAACTTGTCGGCATAAACTGTAACGCTGTAAATGCCTGAACCTGATTTTTTATAGTCGTCAAGTTCATTTTGGTTTAAGTATTTCAAAAGAAGTTCGTCAGGCAATTCAATTAATCTTTCCTTTTTAATTTGAATGTTTTTGAAACCTGTTTTTTTGATAATTCCTAAATATTGTCCTTTCTCGCTTGCACCTGCTACACAACCTGCGTACATTTCAGAAGCTTCTAAAACTCCCTTCGGAATTGCACCTTGAAAAACAATGTCGGAAATGCTGAAATGTCCGCCAATTTTTAAAACTCTGTTTACTTCATTAAAGGCTTTTTCTTTGTCAGGCACAAGGTTCATAACGCAGTTGCTAATTACAACGTCTGCAACATTGTTTGAAATTTCTTTCATACTTTCAATTTCGCCCAACACAAATTCAACATTTTTGTAGCCCAATTTTTGAGTATTTTGTAAGGCACGTATAACCATTTCTGGTGTCATATCTATGCCAATTACTTTTCCTGTTTCACCAACAATTCTACTAGCAATAAAAGCATCGTTTCCTGCTCCTGAACCAAGGTCAATAACGGTGTCGCCTTCGTGAATGTTAGCAATTTCTGTTGGAAGTCCACAACCTAATGCAAGGTCTGCGCTTTTTTCGTAGCCTTCTACATTGCTGTAATCTTCACTCATTGAGTTGCTAAATTCGTTTGTGGTGCAACAACCTGTGTCTGTTAAACAGCAGCCTACTTGGATATTGCCTTTTGCTACATCGCCATAGGATTTTTTAATTTCTTCTTTGATTACTTCTGTATTCATCGTTTTACTTTTCTTAATTTATGGCAACATCGCCATTTGATAGTAACACTTGAATACAATAGAAAAGACGCAGAAATTATGAGCAACCACAATTTTTGCCTTCTGTATCAATTAAGTTTCCGTATTTGTCATTTTGGTAAGCACAACAATTTAAGATTAACTCTTTCAATTTTTCTTTACCACGTTGCACTCTTGATTTTGCACCTGAATATGAAATATTCAATTTTTCAGCTAATTCTTTTTGAGAAATGTCTTGAAACTCTGTAATTAAAAGTGCCTGTTTGTAGTTGTCAGGCAGTTTGTTGATAAAGGGTTTTATACAACATTCTGCAATGGTTTCGTTTAATGAATTGGTTTCTGTTTCTGAAAATTGTTCTTGAATTTCGGTGTCGCTGGAAAATGTCTTTTGGTTTTTAAAATAGTCGTTTAACGTGTTACGAACTATTCCATAAAGATACTGTCGCAAGTTTTCGGATTGATTTACTTTGTCAATATTGCGAATGATTTTTACAAAAACTTCCTGCAAAATGTCGTCTGTGTCAGCCGAATTTCTTGTCTTGTTGTAGATAAAGCCTTTGAGCTCTTTATTAAAATTTGTCCAAATATTGGTAACGTCTGTTGTCATATTCTGTCTGTAAAATTAATTGTCCAAACGTAAGATGTTCAAAGTTTGAAAAAGACGCAAATGTTTTTTGGGTCGCACCGCATTGCTACTAACTGGCGGATAAGGATAGCAAGCATAAATAACAAAAAGTATTTTCCTTCAATCGGGTTTAGTTTACGTCCTGTATTGCTCGTTAACTAAACCGTTCATAAAACTTTGAAGCTGCAAATTCCGAAAAGCGGTCTTAAATTTGCCGTCATTGCGAGCTTTGCGAAGCAATCTTAAAGCGATATACGAGATTTGAACAATTTAGCTGAGCCTTTGTTAAACAGACCTGATTGTAGCGGAAATACTTTTTGTTTTTTACTTCTGTCATCCTGAACACTAGTGAAGGATCTGTACTTAAAGTAGTTTGGATACAGATTCCTCCCCGAAGTTTCGGGGCAGGCTTAACTCGGAATGACAGCGGCAAACAAAACAAAAAGGTTGTAACGTAAAGCAGGGCTAACGATAATGTAAGACACTGGTTTTGCTCTTCGAAAAATAAAACTGACACTAAGTAATAACACAAAAAAGTCCCTTAACAATATGCTAAGGGACTTTAATTTTTTCCGACTTGCGTCTTCCTGACTATTTTATTTCGACAAATACATCGATTTATCTTTCACTAATTTCAAGAAATAAGGATCTTCCAAGTCTTTGATGAAGCGAATTGCCTCACCTGTAGATTTCATTTCTGGGCCTAATTCTTTAGTTATCTCAGGGAATTTATTGTGAGAGAAAACAGGTTCTTTAATTGCAAATCCCTTAAGCTTACGTTCGATGTTAAAATCTTTCAATTTATTTACACCTAGCATTACTCTAGCGGCAATATTGATGTAAGGCACATCATACGCTTTGGCGATGAAAGGAACCGTACGTGAAGCTCGTGGGTTAGCCTCAATTACATATACTTTATCATCCTTCACTGCAAACTGGATATTCAACAAGCCAATTACATTTAAAGCTTTGGCAATTTTCTTCGAGTAGTTTTCCATGTCGGCAATTACCTTTTCCGATAAACTAAATGGAGGTAACACTGCGCTAGAATCTCCAGAGTGGATACCTGCAGGCTCAATATGCTCCATTAAACCAACAATATGTACATCTTCGCCATCGCAAATCGAGTCAGATTCTGTTTCCTCTGCCCTATCTAAGAAGTGGTCAATCAATACACGGTTGCCCGGAAGATCTCCCAACAATTTAACTACGGCATTTTCTAGGTCCTCGTCGTTAATTACGATGCTCATTCCCTGGCCACCTAATACGTAGCTTGGGCGTACCAACACAGGGTAGCCTACTTCGTTAGCCACTTTAATTGCTTCCTCTGCATTTTCAGCAACACCATATTTTGGATAAGGAATATCTAATTCTTTCAGTAAGTCTGAGAAACTACCACGATCTTCGGCAACATCCATGTCTTCGTAAGAAGTACCGATAATGCGGATGTTGTTTTCGTGAAGCTTTTCGGCCATTTTCAAGGCAGTTTGACCACCTAGCTGAACAATTACGCCGTAAGGGTTTTCCAAGTCAATGATTTCACGTACATGCTCCCAGAAAACAGGCTCAAAATAAAGCTTGTTGGCCATGTTAAAGTCTGTACTTACCGTTTCTGGGTTACAGTTAATCATGATGGCTTCGAAACCATTCTCTTTTGCGGCAAGTAAACCGTGAACGCAAGAGTAATCGAACTCGATACCTTGGCCGATACGGTTAGGTCCTGAGCCTAAAACAATTACTTTCTTCTTGTCAGACACGATAGATTCGTTAGTGCCTAATTCATCACCATCAGACAGCATTTCTCCGCTTACCAAAGAAATTTGTTGAGGAGCTTCTTCGAAAGTAGAGTAGAAGTAAGGTGTTTGGGCCGCAAATTCTGCAGCGCAGGTATCCACCATTTTGTAAACTCTTCTAATGTTAAGCTCTTTACGGCGGTTGTAAACTTCATCTTCTGTAACGTTGCCTAAAATGAAAGCAATTTGTACGTCAGAGAAACCTTTTTGCTTCAAGTTGAAGAAGAAATCTCTTGGGATATTATTTAGAGAGTAACGTTTCAACTCTGTTTCTAGCGCTACTAGCTCTTGTATTTGGTTCAAAAACCATTTATCAATTCTGGTTACCTTGCGGATCGACTCCAAAGGCACACCCATGCTCATGGCATCTTTAATCAGGAACACACGGTTCCAGCTTGGGTGCTGTAAGCCATGCATAATTTCTTCGATGTCACGTTTTTGGCGGCCATCTGCACCGATACCGGCACGACCAATCTCTAAACTCTGACACGCTTTTTGCAATGCCTCTATGAAGCTACGACCAATACCCATTACCTCACCTACAGCTTTCATCTGCAAGCCAAGTTCTGTGTTGGCACCTTTAAATTTATCGAAGTTAAAGCGAGGAATTTTTACAATTACGTAGTCTAAAGTCGGCTCAAAGTAAGCTGAAGTAGTTTTAGTAATTTGATTTTCAATTTCATCTAGGTTGTAACCAATGGCCAATTTAGCAGCAATTTTAGCAATTGGATAACCTGTTGCTTTACTTGCCAAGGCTGATGAACGCGATACACGAGGATTAATCTCAATCGCTATAATCTCATCATTTTCTGGATTTACCGAGAACTGTACGTTACAGCCACCTGCAAAATTACCGATGGCACGCATCATTTTGATCGCCTGGTTACGCATCTCTTGGTAGCAACGATCTGATAAGGTCATTGCAGGAGCAACCGTAATGGAATCTCCGGTGTGGATACCCATTGGGTCGAAATTCTCAATAGAACAAATGATGATTACGTTGTCGTTACTGTCTCTTAGTAACTCTAACTCATATTCTTTCCATCCTAAAACGGCCTGCTCAACCAACACCTCATGAGTTGGCGAAGCTTCTAATCCACGTTTAAGGGCAGCGTCAAAATCTTCTTTTTTGTGTACAAAACCACCACCGTAGCCACCAAGGGTGTACGATGGACGAATAACTAGCGGAAAGCCAATTTCTTGTGCTGCTTCTTTACCTTCTAAAAATGAATTTGCAATTTTAGAAGTAGCTACACCTACACCGATATCAACCATTAACTGGCGGAAAGATTCCCTGTTTTCCGTTTTGTCAATTGCTGCTACATCAACACCAATAATTCTAACGTCGTGTTTTTTCCATAAGCCTCTCTCATCAGCGTCTACGCAAAGGTTTAGTGCGGTTTGTCCGCCCATGGTTGGTAGTACGGCATCAATAGTTGGCAGGTCAGGATTGTTTCTGTGTTCAGTTAAAATCTCATCGATGGACTCGAGTGTAAGCGGTTTTAAATAAACATGGTCACCAATCACCTTGTCGGTCATGATGGTTGCCGGGTTAGAATTGATGATAGAAACCTTAACTCCTTCTTCTTTCAAAGAAAGTGCGGCTTGAGAACCAGAGTAGTCAAATTCGCAGGCTTGTCCGATAATAATGGGGCCAGATCCGATAATCAATACTGAATTGATGGAAGTGTCTTTAGGCATGTGGAGTTTTTAAAAAAGTCTAAAGTGATAGTCTAACTGACCGATAGCTGGGAGAATTCCTCTGCTATGAAACGAAAATCCCAACATCTCTGTCGGGATGCAAAGATACAATTTGCTGCTCAATTTTCTGACGATTATTTGAAAATATATTGAGGTCTTGAAACAAGGTATTATTCCGCATAGTGATAGCTCGCTTGCCGGGCGAAAACAACTTGTTTATTACGGTGTTAATTCAATATTGTCTAATCAAATTAATAGAAATGAAAATTAAATACTTATCACTCATTGCGCTATCAGCCTTTGTGTTTGAGGCTTGTAATAGCGCCAACAAATCAGATAAAACAGCTGATACGGTGCACAACGCAACTACGGATGTTGATTCTTTAAACTTGCCAGCGCCAGATACTACTGCTTCCAAAACTAATTTTAGTAAGGTGGTAGATTGGCCTACGGGAAAAATGCCAATGGCTCCGGAAGGTTTTGTTGTAACTAGGTTTGCCGATGGTATGAAAAGTCCAAGAAATATTGTAATAGCTCCTAACGGCGATATTTTGGTGGCACTTTCCAATTCTGAGAGAAGCACCAAGGAAAAAATTGCCAATGCAATTTCTGGCAAGTCTAAATCTGAAGTGGGAGGTAAAAGTGTAAATACCATTATGTTATTTAGGGATGCCAACAAAGATGGCAAGCCCGAGTTGATGGAAACTTTTCTAACTGGCTTAAATCAGCCTTACGGTATGGCTTTTATTGGCAATACCTTTTATGTAGCAAATACGGACGGTTTATGGATGTTCCCTTACAAATCGGGAGATACGAAAATTACTGCTGCAGGTAAGAAAATTGTCAGCTTACCGGCTGGCGGTTACAACAACCACTGGACAAGAAACCTATTGGTGAGCAAGGCGAAGGACAAAATCTACATTTCTGTTGGATCAGGAAGTAATGTTGGCGAAAATGGAATGGAGCACGAAGTACGCAGGGCTGCAATATTGGAGGTTAATCCTGATGGTACAGGTGAAAAGATTTATGCCAGTGGCTTAAGAAATCCGGTTGGAATGGATTGGGCGCCATCTACCAATATGCTTTGGACAGCCGTTAACGAACGTGACGGTTTAGGAGATGATTTGGTGCCTGACTATATCACAAGCGTGAAGCCTGGTGGTTTTTACGGTTGGCCGTATGCTTATTTCGGGCAGCATGAGGACCCGAGGCTAAAAAATGCTAACCTAGAAGCAGTGAAAAAAACAATAGTGCCTGATGTGGCTGTTGGTTCACATACCGCATCACTTGGTTTGGCTTTTTATACTGCTGCGAAGTTTCCTGCAAAATATCAAGGAGGTGCTTTTATAGGTCAGCATGGCTCTTGGAACCGCTCTGTTTTGGCAGGCTACAAAGTTGGTTTTGTTCCTTTTAAGGATGGAAAACCTACTGCCCCAATGCAAGATTTTTTAACTGGCTTTATTGCCAATGCTGATAAAAGCGAAGTTTATGGCAGGCCGGTTGGGGTAGCCGTAGCTAATGATGGCGCATTGCTCGTGGCAGATGATGTAAGTGGTATAATTTGGAGAGTTGCAGCGAAGTAGCAATGTAACTTTTTGATTATAAACAACTTGTGTGGTGTATAGTTTATTGTTCACTGTCTGTTTTAATAGACTACAATTTGTTTTAGTTGGTGTGTACTTTTTACAATTACTGACTCAAATTTTAAAGTTCTAAATAAAATTATGCTTGCATAGTAAGCCGTGAAGTGAGGCTGATAAGCTAATAGGTCATTAAAGCGTCATGAAAACTCAAAATTGAAAATATTGGCAGACATGTTGCAATAAAAGAAAACAAATACAGTTTTATAGTTGTTGTTGAAACAGATTGATGATAACAGCAATTAAAAATTAAAATTGATCAAAAGCATCCTCGCAAGAGGGTATTCTTCATAAATAGTTTGTTTGGTTTATTTTCCGGTAGGATGGAGTGTCCTACCGGAATTCTTTTTTTTATGGCTTTCCAAAATTTGCCAGCAAACAACATTTCAAAAATCAAAGGTCTTGTTGCAATAAATAAAATACCCTCTATATTTGGCAAATGTTATTAGCCGACACATCTTTTTGGCAATTGCTTCTAAAGCAGCTTAATCAAACTTCTTGGTTGGAGTGGGCTGGTTTTTTTAGTACTATCGCTTGTATTTATTTAGCGGCCAAAGAGCATATTTGGAATTGGCCAGTTTCTATTTTAAGTATCATTATTAGCGCATTGCTTTTTTTTCAAAGTCAGCTATTTGGCGATTTCATCCTCCAGTTTTACTTTTTATTTACTGCATTTTACGGCTGGTGGTTTTGGATAAAACGGAAAAAAGAAAGTGAAAAACCAATTGTTGCTATAACAGTAAAACATTGGGCAATTGCAATTGCGGCTATCATATTATTAACAGTAGTATTAGGTTATTTTCTTGATCGTTTTACGCCTACCAATGTGCCTTACGAAGATGGATTTTGTACGGCGGTTAGTTTTGTAGCGCAAATAATGCTTACGCGTAAAATTTTAGAAAATTGGATATTGTGGATCTTCGTAGATATTTGCTATGTGCCTTTATTAATTTACAAACAGCTTAACCTTTACGCTGTTTTATATGCGATTTTAGTAATCATTGCAATAGTTGGATATCTGGATTGGAAAAAGACATATCGTGAACAAACATCTTCATAAGCAAATCAAAAAAATAGCCATAGTTGGGCCTGAAAGTACTGGTAAGTCTACCATGGCTATCAATTTAGCAAAGTATTACCAAGTGCCTTGGGTGCCTGAATATTCAAGGTATTACTGCGAGGCCTTAACAGCGCCATGTACCATGCAGGATGAAATTAATATGTTTCATGGTCAGCTAGCGTTGGAGCAATCGGTGATGGTTATGGCTGAAACGGATTTCATAATTTGCGACACCACGTTTTTAACAGTGAAAATTTGGAGCGATGCATTTTTTGGCGAAACACCTGAAGTTGTTTTAAATGCATTGCCTGAGCATACTTATGATTTTTATGTGTTGCTTGATATTGATTTACCTTGGGAAGATGATCCTTTGAGAGATTTTCCAAATCAGCGGGAGCACTTTATGGAGGTTTGGCATAGGGAGCTTAAACAGCTTGGTGCTACATACAGCGTAGTCTCGGGGCTTGGAGAGGAGCGTTTAAAAAATGCAATTGCAGCAATTGATGAGTTTTTGTTGAATGATAATTAACTTTTTGAATGTCCGTAATTTCTAATAATCCTATTTTTTAAGCGTTTTATCATTCCAACGTTAGGAGAAATCTATCATTAAATGGCGTGTTGTGGATTTCTCACTGCGTTCGAAATGACAAAACTAACGGTAATTCTTGCAATCCAATGCCCTGTTTTTTAGCCCACCTGTCATTCCGACGTTAGGAGGAATCTGTCATTTGAATGGCGTGTTGTGGATTTCTCACTGCGTTCGAAAATGACAAAACTAACGTTAATTCTTACAATCCAATGCCCTGTTTTTAAGCGCTTTGTCATTCCGAGGTTAGGAGAAATCTGTCATTTAATGGTATGTTATGGATTTCTCACTTCGTTCGAAATGACAAAACTAACGGTAATTCTTGCGATCCAATGCACTGTTTTTAAGCGCTTTGTCATTCCGGCGCTAGGAGGAATCTATCATTTAAATGACGTGTTATGGATTTCTCACTGCGTTCGAAATGACAAAACTAACGGTAATTCTTACAATCCAATACACTGGTTTTAAGCGCTTTGTCATTCCGTCGTTAGGAGGAATCTGTCATTTGAATGGCGTGCTACGGATTTCTCACTGCGTTCGAAATGACAAGACTAACGGTAATTCTTGCAATCCAATGCCCTGTTTTTAAGCGCTTTGTCATTCCGACGTTAGGAGGAATCTTTCATTTGAATGGAGCGTTATGGATTTTTCACTGCGTTCGAAATGACAAAACTAATGGTAACTCTTGCAATCCAATGCCCTGTTTTTTAGCCCACCTGTCATTCCGACGCTAGGAGGAATCTATCATTTGAATGGCGTGTTAAGGATTTCTCACTGCGTTCGAAAATGATAAAACTAACCGTAATTCTTGCAATCCAATACACTGTTTTTAGCCCATTTGTGATTCCGACGCTAGGAGGAATCTATCATTTGAATGGCGTGTTAAGGATTTCTCACTGCGTTCGAAATGACAAGACTAACGGTAATTCTTACAATCCAATACCCTGTTTTTTAGCCCATTTGTCATTCCGACGTTAGGAGGAATCTGTCAATTAAATGGAATGTTATAGATTTCTCACTGCGTTCGAAATGACAAACTAACGGTAATTTTTGCAATCCAATACCCTGTTTTTTAGCCCACCTGTCATTCCGACGCTAGGAGGAATCTATCATTTGAATGGCGTGTTAAGGGTTTCTCACTGCGTTCGAAATGACAAGACTAACGGTAATTCTTGCAATCCAATGCCCTGTTTTTAACCGCTTTGTCATTCCGAGGTTAGGAGGAATCTGTCATTTAAATGGCGTGCTATGAATTTCTAACTGCGTTCGAAATGATAAAACCAACGGTAATTCTTGCAATCCAATGCGCTGTTTTTAAGCGCTTTGTCATTCCGACGTTAGGAGGAATCTATACTTGGCAACTATGGAAATAGACTCTTGAAATTTTCAAGAATTAAAAAATGCAGGTTATGCCTAATAATGGATAATCAGTTAATTTTAAACATTCCTTAATATATAAAACAAAAACGGCAGCTAAGTATTAATTAGCTGCCGTTTTCAGTTATTCAATAAATGAATTTAAATGAATATTTTAAGGATGTAATAAATGATAGCTGCCAGCGCTGCAGAAACAGGAATTGTTAATACCCAAGCCCAAACCAGCTTTACAGTAACTCCCCATTTAACCGCTGATGTGCCTTTAGTTAATCCTGATCCGATAATTGAACCTGTGATGGTGTGAGTGGTACTTACAGGCACTTTTAAATGTTCTGTAAAATATAAGGTTAAAGCTCCGGCAGTTTCAGCAGTTACCCCTTCAAATGGCGTAACTTTGGTGATTTTAGAGCCCATTGTTTTTACAATTTTCCAACCACCGCTTAATGTACCTACTGCTATGGCGCTATAACAAGCTAACGGAATCCATGATGGCATTTGGCCTGGTATTTCGTCTCCTAAAGCGTCTTTCGAAGGAAGCACTACTTGTAGCCAGCTTGGCATATCCGCAAGTGTAGAGCCGCTCTGGTGGATATAAACTACCACAGCTGCGGCTATAATACCCATTACTTTTTGCGAATCGTTTCCGCCGTGCCCTAAACTGAAAGCCGCAGATGATAAAAGCTGCATCTTTTTTAACCATTTGGTTGATTGATGATGGCTTAGGAAGCTGAATATCAAACAAAAAGAACTAATGGTAAGTACGATAAACGAAACTAAAAACCATTTGATGTTATGAGACTCAAACGCTACACTCCAAAAATGTGATTCGAAACGAGGCTTGTGTATTTTGTCATAAGGGACCATTTGGAAGTACACAAAAACTACCGTAGCAATCATCAGCGCAAGCGTAAAAAGCTTAGGCCCTATGCTCTTTTTAGCCGAATGCAATAGCCAAACAGATATACAGTATGAAACTACAGCACCAATGAGTGGAGCAAGTACAATAAATCCAATAATCACTAAAACACCAGTTGGAAGCTCTCCCGCTTTACCTTCTTTGTACCAGTTTACTACATCTAGGCCAGCGTGAGCAATGGCTGCACCTGCAAAACCGCCAATAAGGGTGTGTGATGAACTGGAAGGTATCCCGAACCACCACGTTAGTAGGTTCCAAATAATTGCTGCAATAACACCGGCTAAAATAACGGTCAAATTAATTTCCATAGTATTGGCAGTTTTAGCTACGGTATCGGCAACGCCAAAACCAAAAACCCAATAGGCCAAAAAGTTGAAAAATGCAGCCCACACTACAGCTTGAAAAGGGGTAAGTACCTTAGTAGCTACAATGGTTGCAATTGCATTAGCCGCATCATGAAAACCGTTGATGTAATCGAAGATGAGGGCTAAAACAATAATAGTTAATAATATAGCCATAATTGATTATGCGTTTTTAACTAAGATAGATTCAAGTACGTTTGCTGCATCTTCACATTTATCAGTTGCAATTTCTAAAGTTTGTAGTACTTCTTTCTGTCTAATTAGTTCAATAGCATTAGTTTCAAACTCAAACAAACGTGCAATAGCTAGGTTACAAGTGTAATCAGCTTGGTTTTCGGCACTGTTAATTCTTACGCAAGCATCAGCAATTACTCTAATATTTTTAAAGCTTCTTAATTCTTTAATTGCTTTTTCTAAATCGGTACACATTTCCACTAGCAATTCTGCCAATTTAACCATCGGCTCGCCAATGTTCTGTACGTTATAAAGCTCAATGTTTCCAGCTGAAGCGTGGATATAGTCGGCAATATCATCAATTGCACTAGCTAAAGCATGAATATCTTCCCTGTCAAAAGGAGTGATGAAGTTTTTGCTCAGCTCAATAAAGATGGTGTGGGTAATGTCATCGCCAACGTGTTCAAGGCGCTCCACTTCTTTAATGGCTTCTTTTCTTTTTTCAATGTCGTTAACAGTAACTACCGTTAAAAGTGCTTCCGCAATTTTCCTAACGTTACTTCCGGCTTGTTCAAATAATGGCTGGAATTTTTTATCCTTAGGGGTAAAGAAGCTAAAAATGTTATTCATATCTTATTTAATATGATGCAAAAGTAAAACCGCAATGTTAAGTTAATGTTAACTTTGGCTACTATTTTAAATGTTGCTTGGCTTGTAAACAGTTGAAAATCTGTAAAATTAGCCTTTGGCTGAAATAATTGAGGTTGTGGTGTGTTTATTTTTTACCGTACGGTAACAATGGCTCAACACTTTTTTGAAGCGTAAAGGCAAAGGTGGTTCCAATATTTGGAGTACTCCTTACAGAAATGGTTTGCTGGTGCGCTTCCAAAATGTGCTTCACAATGGCTAATCCCAGTCCTGTACCGCCTTCCTTTCTCGACCGGTGTGAGTCAATGCGGTAAAATCTTTCAAATAGGCGAGGTAAATGTTTTTCTTCGATGCCCATGCCATCATCTGTCACTTCTATCAAATATTGGTCGTGTAATTCAAATATTTTAATGGAAGTAGAGCCGTTTTCACGCCCATATTTAATGGAATTCTGTATTAAATTAATCACTACCTGTCTCACCTTTTCGCGGTCGGCATGTACCATGGTTGGTGTAGTGTATTTGTCTTTAAAAATCAGCTTGGTACCGTTGCTAGTAGCTTTATCTTCCAATATTTCAAAAACTTCTTTTACTAAAGGCACTACGTCAAATTTGGTGTAATTGATAGGTATTTCGCCGGTTTCTAATTTAGAAATGGAATCTAAATCTTTAATTAAATAGCTTAACCTTTCAATATTATTTTCCGCTTTTTTAAGAAATTTTAAAGCCGTTTCAGGATCGTCGGTAATGCAATCCTGCAAAGTTTCAATGTAACCTTGTATAGCAAAAAGTGGCGTTTTAAACTCGTGAGATACATTGGAAAGAAATTCTCTCCTAAATTGCTCTTGTTTTTTGAGAAGCTCGATTTCCTTTTTCTTAGCACCTGCCCATTCTTCAACTTCTTGCTGTACATCATTAATTGGGTCTGAACTTACATATTCACCAAGCGCTTCTTTTAAATCCTTACCCAATTTTAAGTTATGAATAAGCTTGTAAATAAGTTTGATTTTACTGTAGATGTATTTTTCTAAAAGGTAGTAAAACACTAGAAAACTAGTGCCAAAAGAAACGCCAAACGAAATTAGTAGATAGTACCAGCTTTGTTGAAAATGATAATTAACCAAACCAATAGACAGGCCTACCGCTAAGGCAGTTATAAGAACTAGTACACTAAACTTCATGTTACAAAACTAAAGCTATTAAGTTAAGAAATTGTTAACTATCGGCCTAATTTTTAACTCATTTCAAACCTTGTAGATTGATTCATAAAAACTAGCTGCTTTATAAAAATCACTTTGCCGGCCGCTTTATAGTTTTTCTGTGAGATATTTCCAATAACGTTTAGGCACATGTTGCGTATGCAGCTTGGTGTTTTTCCTAGCTACAATATTGGTACTTTTGAAATAGTTCTTCCATAAATCGGCATACAGCTGCTCTTTCTGGTCCAAAAGTGTTTGTTTGGCATGTTTTAGTTGCTGAAGATCAACATTCATTTCAATTTCTTCAACCGTATGCAAGTCATAGAAAATCCCATAATGCCGTTTTAAATCATAAATAACCCATTGCTGATCTGCGTATCTATTTTTAAAATGATTTACAATCAACGGAATTACATTAAAATCGGGGTCAATTCCACAGTAAAAAATGCCATCTGCAGTTTGTTGAAATCTGATGAAAGCCTCCATTCGATGTTTTTCCCGCTCTACCTTTCTTGCTGTTTGAGCTATATTTAAAACGTGAGTGTTCCCGTAATTTTTTTCGGCACCTGCCTGATGCTGAAAAACATAGCAGATGAACAGAAATAGTTCTTGCTGCATTTCAGGAATTTCAGAAAGAAAAGTGCAATAGGCTTTGCGCATCCAATCCCTGTCCAAACGACTAGCCAATCCCTTCCAAACCCTATCAGCTTTGGACCTGTTGGTTAGCACTTCGAAACAAGATGTAAAGGCATCCGGTTGGTACCTTTCCTCAGTAACCAAACTTATTGCTCCGGGTTTCCGTTCAAACCATTCGAAAACGGCGGTTAGTAAGCCCTCTAAACTTCCATCGTAGGTGTAAATCATGCTAGCTTGAATGGTTAATTGTTAATTACATGTTGCATTTGCCTTTACAGATTCAAAAAAATGAGCTGCCTTAAATTAAAATAACAGCATCTGATTATTGGCAGTTTTTAAATACTTGCTTTGGCTTTCAGCTAAAATGAAACCTTTAATTTGGTGTCCTTGAAAATCCTTCAGTTGAAAAGGGCTATCTGCACAGGTAATAAAATGTTTGGCTCTGTTGTAGGCAATGCCGATTTTTTTAAGTTGATGGATGTACAGCTTTCCAAACTTACGAGCTTGAACAATTTTTTGTGCTGATCCTACACCGATTCCCGGAACCCTTAGTATCATTTGGTAATCTGCGGTGTTGATATCAATTGGGAAATGATGAAGGTTTCGCAAAGCCCAACTCAATTTTGGATCGATATCGGTATCTAAGTGCGGATTTTCCTCGTTTAGCAGCTCCCTTACATCAAATCCGTAAAAACGCATTAGCCAATCTGTTTGGTAAAGTCTGTTTTCTCGTAGCAAAGGCGGTTGTGTGCCTAAAACAGGCATCCGGCTGTCATTACTAATGGGAATATAACCGGAGTAATAAACCCTTTTAAGTGAAAAATTTTTGTAGAACTTGGCCGCGGTATACATAATATCCTTGTCGGTTTCAGGAGTAGCGCCTATTACCATTTGTGTACTTTGTCCGGCCGGAACAAATTTTGGAACACTTTTAATTAGTTTCTTTTCTTCCTTAAATTGGATGATTTGATTTTTTACAAAGCCCAATGGTTTCACCACATCGTCGTGACTTTTTTCTGGAGCTAGCAACTTAAGTCCCGTTTCTGTAGGCATCTCCAAATTGATGCTCATCCTATCGGCATAAAGGCCAGCCTCGGTAATTAGCTCGTCACTTGCACCTGGGATAGTTTTTAAATGAATGTAGCCGTTGTAGTTTTCTTCCAATCGGAGTTTTTTAACCACACGCAGCAAACGTTCCATGGTAAAATCAGCATTTTTAAAAATTCCCGAGCTTAAGAAAAGACCCTCAATGTAATTTCTTCTGTAAAAATTCATCGTAAGCTCCACTACTTCATCAACGGTAAAAGCGGCTCGTTCAATGTCGTTGCTGCGCCTCGAAACACAATAGGCGCAATCAAAAATGCAATGGTTGGTGAGTAAAATTTTCAGTAGTGATACACAACGGCCATCTTCCGTGTAGGTATGGCAAATCCCCGAGTGGTGTCCATTGCCTAAACCTTTGTTCGTGTTTTTTCTGTCGCTACCACTAGAAGAACAAGAAACATCATACTTGGCGGCATCTGCCAATATATTTAACTTTTCAATTAACCTTTCCGACATGATTTGCTATTTTGCTAACAAATATAGCAAAATAGCTATTTAATTTAGTATTATTTTTCACCTTCCCATTCAGCGTAGAATTGCGATAAATAGCTTAGCATAAATTCGTGGCGTTTTTGTGCCATAGCTTTGCCGGCAGGTGTCTTCATTAAATCTTTAAGTAACAGGAGTTTTTCGTAAAAATGGTTGATGGTTGGTGCGGTAGTGTTTTTGTACTCCTCTTTGCTCATATTCAAATTGGGCTTAATCTCAGGGTCGTAAAGCACTCGGTTTTTAAAGCCGCCATAAGTAAAAGCTCTAGCAATTCCTATCGCTCCAATGGCGTCAAGCCTGTCGGCATCTTGCACTACATTTAATTCTTTTGACGAATAATTGATTTCGCCTAAACTGGCCTTGAAGGATAAGTTTTTAATGATGAGCTTTACTTCGTTAATCACTTCAGCATCTACGCCAATGTGCTCTAAAAATTCGCCAGCTTTCCGTGGCCCAATTTCTTCATCGCCGTTGTTAAACTTGCTATCTGCAATATCATGTAATAGGGCCGCTAAGGCCACAATTAGTTCGTCGGCCTTTTCTTTTTGGTTGATTTTCTGAGCTGTTTTATAAACTCGTTCTATATGAAACCAGTCGTGGCCAGCCTCGGCAGTGGCTAGGGTTTCTTTAACAAAGGCAATGGTTTTGGCGATGATGTGTTGCATGCTTGCAAAGGTAACGGATTGGCTGTTGCATAGGAAGAACTACTTTGCTGTTGTGGCCAAAACATTGGATTTTAAGCAAAAAAAATATGCTTGCAAATTATTACAAGCATATTTTAGGTTGCTAGAAAGAAAACTTTAAATAGCGTTTCGTTTGGTCATAAGGAGCTCATTCGTATCCACATCAAGTAATTTAGCAATGTGAAAAAGTCGGTCTAGAGTGATTTTGCTGTAGCCCAATTCGATTTTACTGTAGGCATTTTGCGAGATTCCGATTTTTTTAGCCAGATACTCTTGAGAGTAATTTTTGTACTCTCTTACTTTTCTGATTCGAAGAGCAATGCGTTGCATCTCCTTTTTGTAAGTTTCGTTCATAGTGTAGGTAGTTAAATGTGCGAACAATTTTACAAAAACTCTGCCAATCCACAACTGGTGCAATTAGCAAGCAACGGAATAAAGTTTTAGAGGCGCTAGGTGTGCTTTTGTGGCCTTTCGTTTTCTGGTCGGCGACTGCCATCATACAATTCGTATTCTAGCATTCTGCAATCAAGCTTGCCATTGTAAAACTCTATCTTCTTATCAGCTTTTAAGCCTATTTTCTTGGCTAAATCAGGATTTCCAGTGAAAATATAACCGTAGTAACCTTTGCATTGGGTCTTCATAAAATCGCCCATGCGTTTATAGGTAATTTCTAGTTTGCTGTGTGTGCCAAGCCTTTCCCCATATTCAGGGTTAAAAATCACTACGCCATTAGCTTTTTCAGGCACTGGCGTATCAGCAAAATCACAAACACTAAACTGAATTAATTGGTCTACTCCAGCGGTTTTGGCGTTTTTCTGGCTAATATCTACTGCATCAGCAGAGAGATCAGTAGCTATAATTTGAACATCAATGTCCTTAACTACTTGATCCTTTAAAATTCTACGTTCAGCAAAAAATACCTCTTCTTCATAGCCAATCAGGTGCATAAATCCGTAGTTCATGCGAAACAATCCTGGCCTGCGATTACTGGCCAATAAAGCGGCTTCAATTGCTAAAGTTCCAGAGCCACACATTGGGTTAACAAAAGGGGATTTTTTGTCCCAATTTGTTGCCATAATTACACTAGCCGCTAGCGCTTCCAGCATTGGCGCTTTGCCAGGAATTTTCCTATAACTATGCTTACTTAAGGTTTCGCCACTGGTATCTACAAAAATGGTGGCATCATCACCTTTCCAATATAAATGTACCACCGCTTTGTTGGCATCTGCACCACTATTTGGTCGCATACCTTTTTTCGCTTTGATTCTATCTACAATTGCATCTTTCACCTTCAAATTTGCAAACAACGGTGTAGTGATAAAGTCGTTATCTACATTTGAAGTAACAGAGAAATAACCTGCAAAATCTATCAATTCTTCCCATTCCATGGCGTATAAAGCCTCATAAAGTTCTTCGGGGTTTTTAGCGTTGAAGTTCTTTAAGCTGTAAAGCACTTGGCTGGCGCAACGAAGATTGAGGTTAAGTTTGATGCACTCGTTGAGGGTAATGTTAAGCTCAACGCCTGTTGGAAAAACCCTAACAATGTCGTAGCCTAATTCTTCTACTTCTTTTGTTAGGTAAGATGATAGCCTTTTATTACAGGTAATAATTACCTTGCTCTTAGTGTGGAAAACTTGTGTCATATGATTTGCGAAGTTATCAATAAAAATATAGAGATTTGGGAGGAAGAGAAATATATTAGTACAGATATGGAAATTAAAGGGAAGGTGCACGAAATTGGTGCCATACAGCAAGTGAGCGAGACGTTTAAAAAACGTGATTTAATTGTTGAATACGCAGAAAATCCTACTTACCCAGAGTATATTAGGTTTGAGGCTTTACAAGATAAAACTGCATTGTTTGATACACTTAAAGCAGGAGATGAGATAGAGGTGTCGTTCAATTTACGTGGTCGTCCTTGGACAAATAAAGATGGCGTTACTTCCTATTTTAATAGTTTAGTTGTTTGGCGCATCACTTCATTGGCTAATGGTGCTGGCGCTGCCCCTGCTGCTGCCCCTCAATATGCTGCTCCGGTAGATGTGAACACAGCTGCTGGCGAAGATGACGATTTGCCTTTTTAATAGCGCTTTTTAAGAGAATAAACATCATATTAGACCGTTCAGTAATTGATACTGAGCGGTTTTTTTGTTTCTGCTTGTGTTAAAAAGTGTTAAAGGGTAGTCGGTTTTGTAGTGGTGTTACTTAACTTTGATATGTTGGCATGAAGAAGAAGAGCCTTTGGATAATTACAGCCCTAATGACCTTAGCACTGCTAGGCGTTTTTGTAATGCAAATGTATTACATAAGGGAGTCGTACAATCTAAAATCACAGTTATTTGAGCAAGACGTTAACCAGGCACTAACGGCGGTGGTTAACAAAATTCAAAAGAAAAACGTCATCAATCGATTTAATAAAAGAGATGTTGAGCTGAAAGAGTTGGAAGTTAGCAACATACGTAGCAAAACAGATAGCATTGTTGCATTTAAGGAACGCTATAAAGAAAATAAAGCTCGTAGAATGCTTAAACAGCAGCAGCAAATCTTTAAATACCTAAGCGAACAAGACAGCATTATTCAGGCTAATTACCTCAAACCTGAAATTATCAGCGAGGAAGATTATGCGATATTGTCTAATCCTAACCCGAATAAAAACACACTTACTTATAAAATTGATGAATTCAGAACAGCTGATGGTGTGATTGTTGGGCGCAAAGTTTCCGCTAATTTTAATCGAAAAAGGCCAGTAATTAGGTTAAACAACCTGCCCGATTCCATCATTTACCTAGCTTATAGTCCTGCTGATTTTAGGCCTCAATTTATCATTTTGCCAACTATTGAGCCCGAGTTGAAAGTGAAGTTTAAATTAGAGGAGTCTAAGGCAGAGCACAATTATAAAATGGAGCTTGAGCGGCTCTATGCAGATACGGTTAGCCTGCTTAACAATAGAAGCAATGTGCGGTTGTTGCAGGATGTTGCAAAGGAAATGGCTACAAAAGACATCCCACTTGTGGAAAGAATGCCTAGCCAGGAAATTGTTGATACACTCATAAAAAAGGAACTGCTTAGTAGGAATATCGATTTAGCTTATAACTACTGGGTTACGCCATCGCAAAATACAGGTAAAGTAATTTACCGCAACGTTTCTTTGCCAAGTGGACAAGTGTTGCCAAAAAATACATTTAGCACAGTTATTTTTAGCAACGATTTGATGATCAAAGATCCAGGCATGCTTTACGTTAGTTTTCCTAATAAAAACTCGCTGATCTTCAACAATATGTTCGTTACCTTGGCGTCATCTATTGGCTTGCTTTTGGTGTTGGTTTCCATTTTTGCTTACACTATCTATGCCATTATCAGGCAAAAGAAGCTGTCGGAAATGAAAACGGATTTCATTAATAACATGACGCATGAGTTCAAAACGCCGGTAGCAACTATTATGATTGCCAGCGAAGCATTGAAGGATCCAGATTTGACTCCAGATAAAGCCCGCATTAACCGTTTAGCGGGAATTATTTATGATGAAAACGTAAGGTTGGGCAATCATATTGAACGAGTGCTTAACGTGGCTAAGCTGGATAAAAAAGAACTCAAATTGGAACGCAATCCAGTTAATATGAATGATTTGATTGCTGTTGTGGTGGATAGTATGAGCCTGCAGTTGCAAAAAAAGAATGCGCAGGTTGATTTACAATTAGAGGCAGCAAATGATTTGGTAATAGGTGATGAGCTGCATCTATCCAATATGATTTACAATTTAGTGGATAATGCGAACAAATACAGTCCGCAAACTCCAGTAATTAGCATAAAAACTAAGAACCAGGCCAACGGAATTGTTGTTGAGGTAAGTGATGAAGGTATTGGCATGACCAAAGATCAGGCTAAACGTATATTTGACCAGTTTTACAGGGTGCCTACAGGTAATTTGCACGATGTAAAAGGTTTTGGTTTGGGGCTAAGCTATGTGAGCGATATTGTTGAACAAATGAACGGCAATATCAAAGTAAATAGTGAAAAAGATAAAGGGACGACTTTTACCATTTATCTGCCATTTAAATTAAGCAATTAATAAAAGCTATCGCACTTAGTTGCCTAAAAAAAAATTAAGCGCTGTGGTTTTTTACCGTTAAATAGAAAATTGATGAAAAAAATATTGTTGGTTGAAGATGATCCGAATTTAGGTTTGCTTTTGCAAGATTACCTACAAATTAAAGGTAATTTTGACGTAGTGCTATGTGCTGATGGGGAGGAAGGGCTAGCTGCCTTTGCAAAACAAACTTTTGATCTTTGTATCCTCGATGTGATGATGCCAAAAAAGGACGGATTCACATTAGGGGCCGAAATCAGAAAAATAGACCAACGCGTTCCTATTATTTTTGCTACGGCTAAATCAATGATGGAAGATAAGGCTGCCGCTTATGATCTGGGTGGTGATGATTATATTACCAAACCGTTCAGGATTGAAGAGCTTTTGTTACGTATTAACGCTTTGCTGAAAAGAGTTTCATCGGCTCAAGCCGGTCAGGAGGAAGAGCCAAAACAGTTTGAAATAGGAAACTACACATTCGATTATACTACCCAACTTATCCATTTTAACGGAAGTCAACAGAAGCTATCAACCAAAGAAGCTGAGCTGCTGAGGTTACTTTGCCTAAAGAAAAATAGTGTATTAACCAGAGAGGAGGCACTAATCAGTATTTGGCATGATGATAATTATTTCAACGGGCGTAGTATGGATGTTTTCCTAAGCAAACTGCGGAAGTACTTAAAGGAAGATGCTAAAGTTGAAATTATTAATGTACATGGCAAGGGTTATAAGTTAGTAGTAAATTGAACAGTTGAAGCGATTGCCAATTGCTGTATCGCCCACGTTTTTACTTAAATAAAATCAATATTTCCTTATTTTAACAGCAAAAAATTCTTAAAAAGAAGGATAAAAAAATCGGCTAACTAGCAAAGCTGCGAGCTAACCGATTTTTAAAACAATGCTTCTAATTAAAGCATGGTCCACTTGAAGGTCTGATTGGCAGATTTACCCCAATCTTTCAGTGCTTTCTTTAAAATGTCGTAAAGTTGGGTATTATTCACTGCCTTTCCCTTGGTTGGAATTTTCAGTTTATCATCTGTAACGGGCGTATCAGTAACCGAAGTTGCAAACCAAGTAACATGGTCATGTGGTAAAGCCAAGCCTAAAATCATGCCCGGTAAACCACTAAAAGATTCGGGGCCACCGCTAACGGCAATTTCTTCAGCATAAAAGGCTACTACGTAAACGGAATCCATTACCACGGCATTTGCACGACGGCAATTGTAACCGGCTATATTCCTAAACTCATCTGTTATTTTCCAGTTGATTTTCCTGATACTATCACTAACCAAATAGGTTTCTTCATATACTTTTTTAGCTATTTTACTGGTGCCCGTGGCCAGGTTACTTAAAACATGGTTAGCTTGTTTGAACTCAATCATGTTTGAAAACCAACTATTTGATGGAGCTACGGCATCCTCTTCAGGTATAAAAGCAGTAGTTTGATTGGAGAAAACCAGCTTGCTTTTTGCAACTTTAAACTGTGGATTGTTTTTTTGGTAGCTCTCAAAAGCTGATGCCGAGAACGAATCATCATCCCAAAGTTTAAGTTGCTGTTTGATGAGGGCGTAGGCATTTACTCGTTTTTCATATTCGATGGTGCCTTGCGTAACAAAGCGTACATTTTGTGCGCTCGATTTAAAGCTTAAAAAAAATAAACTTGCAAAGCTGAGGTATTTGATCACATTCATTTTGTAGAGAATTAATTTGTTTTTGGAGTGCCGCCGCCCATCTTGTTAAAATCCCATATCACAGAAAATAAAAAGTAGCGACTGATGTTGTTATAAGTAGTTTGTATAATAGAATTGCTTGAAGCAACCCTTCTAAAGCCAATATTTTGTTTAAGAATATCATTGGCGCTGAACATTAATTTTAACTTTTCTTCTTTAAAAAAGGCTTTCGTAAGCGATGCATTAATTACCAAACGTTCCAGCTTATTATCAAAAGAAGTGGTGCTAGGCTGATAAATATATTCTGAGTTTGCTGTTATCGAGATTTTTTTAGGGAGCTTGAAATTTAAATCCAGGTAACCATCGTATCCCCAGCCTTTATTGTTGTTTTGTTGTTGTAATGAAGCCTGCTGTGAGTTGTAAGTTGGCCCAAAGGAAAAATAAAATTGCCCCTTATCACTATACTTATTCATGTTGATAGATGGCCGATACGTTACACTATTGGTGGTATTGAGTTCTCCATTAACATAGTTATAGGATCTTGTACCGTTAGAGCCTAAGCCAACACCTGCATTGATATCGCCTAAGAATGAAAATTTTCGAGAATAGCCACTGTAAACGTAATAGTTGAATGGGGTTTGGCTGTCCAAGTTTACTGATTTATAGGTGGTTTTTCCGTTTACATCAGTAATGTTGTTGCTCACAATTTGATTATTTGTAAAATTAAAGCTGCCATTAACATAAAAACTTTTGTTGCTGATTACCTTGTAGCTGTTATACCTTACTGAAATGCGGTTGTTGTACGAAGGTCTTAAGTTTTCATTTCCCTCCACAATATTTAAAGGGTCATCATTTGTTCTAACGGGTTGTAACTGGGTTACGCTTGGTTGCGTATTTGACCCGTTATAGCTCACGTTAACTGATTTTTGTGCGGAAAATTTATACTGATAAGAGGCCTGTGGCAACCAATTAGTAAAGTTCCTTTTAAAGTTGGTATTGCGGTAAACCTCCGTTTGGTCAAAGTTGATGAAACTGGTTTTTGTACCAAAGGTGATTACTTGTTTGCCCTTTTTATAGTTGAAAATAGCGCCCAACTGATTTAATAATTGATCAGCCTCAAAGTTGTTGCTAAATTCTGCGTTTAAATTGTTGTAAACTCCTGGCGTACTGGCGTCGTAAGTTGCACGATCTGATTTACTGCTCGTGTATGTTAAGCCATAATTTGCTACTAAATTAAAAAATTTAGACAGTGGCTCAGTGTAGGTAATGTTGGTTGCTAGTTTATTGGTTAAAATATCGTCGTCTTTCAATTGATCTATGTTCTGACGCTCGGCAAGTTTCTCGTTTTCGCTTTCGTCATAAAATCTATTGAAAGATTTCAAGTAACCTTCACTATTTATTTGGGAGTAATTTTGGCTGATGTTAACAGTATAGTTTCGCCCAGTTTTTTTAAGCTTTTTGGTGTACAATGCGTTTAAGTTAAACAATTGTTGCTTTCCTTCGTTGGTTGTGTTCCGATCGGAGATGTTAAGTAAAGAGTTATCGCCCCTTCGTCCAGTAGAGTTGTTGATTACATTGCTTTCGGTATTTTTTAGCGTTGCATCAACTACTACTTTTAAGGTCGATGTTGTATCTATTTTGATATTGTAGGTAGCATCAATTTTTTGCCTAAAAGTGTCGTTATCTGTAATTTGGTCGGTATTAGTATTAAAAATAGCATTGGGTAAGTTACGTTGGTTAATGGTGTTTTTATTGATTTTTACATTTAAGCCGCCAGCTTTATAATTGGCATTGATGCTTTGCTTATCGCTATTCCATTTGTTTTCGTAATGTAAGCCTCCGTTATTGGCAAGCGGGATACCTTCGCCCCAATACCGTCCGCCGTCATCTAAATCATCAAAGCCTCCAATGTAAATCATGCCATCGTCACTTACCTCCATATTGCCTGATGAACCGTATTTCCCAGCATCATCCCAACCTAATCCAGTTTTTCCGGTATTGCTTGAGGTAAAATACGCCGCTATTTTTTCCTTGTTCTTGAACTTGTTGATCATAGCTTGAACTTGATAAAAATCATCGGTACCATAACCAACATCCACTTTCCCAAAATACCCCTGCTTCTTATCCTCTTTCAAAACAATATTTAAGGTCTGCTTTTTTTCTCCGTCGTCTACGCCGGTAAAGGCAGCCTGATCGCTCGATTTCTCAAACAGCTGTACTTTATCCACCATGTCAGCCCTTAAGTTTTTGGTTACCAAAGTTGGATCATCCCCAAAAAACTCTTCACCATCTACTAAAACTTTTTCAACCGTTTTTCCTTGTGCAGTAATTTTTCCTTGCGCATCCACAGTCACTCCAGGGAATTTTTTCAGCAAATCTTCCACCCTGTCATTAGGCTGTATTTTGTAAGCTGCGGCATTAAATTCAGTGGTATCACCTTTAATTTTTATTGCCGCAGCTTGTCCCTTAATAATTACTTCGTTCAGTAGTTTTGCTTTCGTTTTCATGTCAATGGCATTAAAATCAATTTCATTATTAACGGAATCGATAGCGAACTTATTGACAAAATCAGCATACTCAGGATAAGTAACCAGAAGGATAAAGTTGCCTTTTTTAACGTTTTGGAAACTAAAACTGCCATTTTGAGCGGCCCTAGTAAACTTGTAGAGTGTAGAATCCTTTGCGTTAAGCACACTTACTGTAGCGTTGTGCAATTTTGCGTTTGATGAGAGATCGATAATGAAGCCTTTTACTGAGTTGCTTTGCGCTTTTGCTACTACAGTAAATAGCAACAAGATGATGAGAGAGAGAAACGTTTTCTTCATTTGTTTAGTTTGATGAATTGCTAATATATGAACTAAAATTTTAGTTTTATTAGTCTTTAACAATTTTAACATTATTTAAGTAAGCGGCTTTGCTGATTACTCCTTTTAGTTGCAGGATTTTTTAACAAAAAAGCTGCTGATTAACACTAAATTTGTACTTTAAACAACATCGTGTCATTTAAACAAAAGCCTTGGAAGAAAACGAACAGCTTCAGCCTGCCGAACTTGCAGCTAGATTCATCAATCAAACTTCGCGGCACATCTTTTTAACAGGGAAGGCCGGAACGGGAAAAACTACCTTTTTGCGTGGCATTATTTCGCGAACGCACAAACGTAGCGTGATTGTAGCGCCCACCGGCATTGCTGCTATTAATGCGGCCGGTGTAACCATACACTCGTTATTTCAACTGCCATTTGGTGCTTTTGTTCCTCGTATTGTGCCTAATCAGGATTTGCCATCAGGCGTGCCGTACAATACCCCTAAAAGCATTGTGCGCCATTTGAGCATGAATGCCGTTAAGCGCCGTATTTTACTTGATTTGGAGCTTCTGATTATCGACGAGGTAAGTATGTTGCGTGCTGATTTGTTGGATGCCATTGATTTTGTGCTTAGGTATGTGCGCAAAAACAACCAAAATTTTGGTGGTGTTCAGCTGCTGTTTATTGGCGATTTGTATCAGCTGCCGCCTGTGGTTAAAAATCAGGAACAGGAGCTGTTAGCTAAATTTTATCAAAGTCCGTTTTTCTTTGATGCCTTATGCCTACAAAGTCATCCGCCAATTTATATTGAGTTAGATAAAATCTACCGTCAATCTGACCAAACTTTTGTAGATCTGCTGAATAACTTACGCAATAATACGCCTACCGAAAAGGATATCGCTTTGCTTAAAAGTCATTACCGAGAAAATTTTAAGCCCGATATCAACGAAAACTACATTACCCTAACCACACACAATAGCAAGGCAGATGCAATGAACAAGCATGCCTTAGCGGAGTTAGCGGGAAGAACTTATAGCTACACGTCGACTATTGAAAAGGAGTTTCCTGAGAGTGCATTTCCTTTGGAGAAAACTTTGGAACTGAAAGTTGGTGCCCAAGTGATGTTCATTAAAAATGACCAAACGGGCGAACAGCGGTTTTTTAATGGCAAGTTGGCTGTGGTTACTGCTTTAAAAAGCGATAGCATTGAGGTTTTGCCCGAAGGGAATACGTATCCTATTAACGTGGAGCGCTACATTTGGAAAAACATCAGGTACACTACTAACAAAAGTACCAACGAAATTGAAGAGGAAGAGATTGGCACTTTTACACAATATCCTTTAAAGCTAGCTTGGGCAATTACGGTTCATAAAAGTCAGGGTTTAACGTTTGATAAAGCTATAGTTGATATTGGTGATGCCTTTGCCCCGGGACAAATTTACGTTGCGCTTTCTCGTTTGCGCTCATTGGATGGTTTGGTGCTTACTTCGCATTTGAATAGCAGAGGAATGAAGGCCGATCAGAATGTGGCCTACTATTCGCGTACCAAAGAACAGCAGGAAAGTTTGTTAACGCAAGTGGTTAGAGAGGCTGATTTGTTTTTGAAGCAATCTTTATTACAGGCATTTGATTTTAGCTTGTTGGACAATTTTGTTTATGAGCATGTGTTTAGTTATAGTAAGGATGAAAAACGATCAGTAAAACAAACGCATTTACTTTGGGCCACGCAGCTTCAACAAAATTTGATAGCTGCCAAAGTACATGCTGATAAATTTTTGAAGCAACTTGACCAACTTTTTATACCTAACGAAACCAATGATTTCACCAAGTTAATTGAAAGGGTGGAGGCTGGTGCAAATTATTTTCAGCCAATATTGAGCTCGCAAAGCGAACTTATTTTTGATCATATTGAGTTGGTAAAACAGCAAAAGCAAACGAAGGAATACTTAAATGAACTGCTAGATTTGGAAGCAATGTACTACGAGCAGTTTAAAAAAGTGGTGCGAGCTAAAGAAATGCTAAGTGCAAAAGTGTCAAATCAGGAGTTGAGCAAAGAAAGCTTAAATGCATTGTTTGGTTTGGCTAAGCGTGAAGAGCAAATGAAAAAGGCCCGTAGCTTGCCAGATAAGGAGCAGTTGGAAAGGGAGGAAAGTACACCAATAAGCAGGTTCAGAAAGAAAGTAGAAAAGGAGAAAAAGCCAAAGATAGATACGAAAGAGGTTACTTTAGCTTTGTTTAACGAGGGTAAAACGCCGGCTGAAATTGCTTTGGAACGTAAAATGACCAAAGGAACAATTGAAGGACATTTGGCGCATTACATCTCCCAAAATCAAATTACTGCGGATAAGGTGATTGCCAAACATAAGCTAGAGGTTTTGTTGCACGCCATAAGGGAACTGAAAAGTTTAAAGCTTAATGAAATACGCGACCATGTAGGTAAAGCTTACGACTTTGGTGAAATCAAAATTGCGATTGCAGCGTATTTAGCGGAGGGGGAATAACTTATAGATTTTAGACTTCCGGGGTTTCAAACGCTTCCTAAGGATTATTTAGATAAAACAATGAAGTTGCTTACTATTACTACGTTGAGCTTTGCGCTTATTTCACTGTTTTCTTGTCAACAGGATAAACATGATAAAGTATTTGAAACTTTTAATGCAGGTGTTTCCTTAAGCTTGGAATCTTTAGAAGAACAAAACAAAGGAAACTTTGAAAAGTCTATGTCGCTTAATAAGCAATCCATTGATAAATTTAAGGAGACCTTAAAACTCGATTCAACCCACGCGATGGTACGAAGTGCACTGGGACATGGCTTATATATTGACAAGCAGTTTCAAGACGCTATATACTGGTTTGACCAAGCAAATAAAGTTACCGGTGATGCGGCAGCAAATTACAGAGAAATGGGACTTTGTAAAATTAATTTAGGGCAAATTAAGGAAGGTAAAAGTGACATTGACAGAGCTTTTTCTCTGGACACTACAGATGAAATTCGGGAACTAACGATACAAGACCTTACTGATATTGGGAAATTGGGTTTTCAGTATGGCGATAGTTATGTTCAGAATGGAGAATCAGATAAAGGAAAGGGCTATAAAACATTTTCAATCGGTGTGCTTATGCTTGCGTTTGAATACAGCAGGTCGAGAAAAGATATAGCTTTGATGATATCAGAATATGCAAGCAGGTTGGGAGATAAATCAACAGCAGCTAGATATAGAGCATTAGGCGGAAAGTAGCTTACACTATTCTTCGTTAAAACTATCGAACGAATACGAAGTTTGAATAACACATAAAAAGTATTTAAACTTCTTATGTGTTATAAACGTTCAATTTATTCTCTCCAGCCGCCGCCTAATGCCCGATATAGGTTCACAACAGCCTGAAGCTTCTGTAATTTATCATTCACTGCATTTAACTGAGCTGTCAATAAACTTTGTTCAGAAGTCAAAACATCAGTGTAATTCGTTGCAGAGCTGTATTTCAGCAGTTCCTTGGTATAGTCAACCGCTTTTTCTAAAGATGCGATTTGATTAGCTCTCGAATTTTCTTTTTCAACTGCAGTTTGGTAAGCATAAAGTGCATTTGATACTTCCGATCCCGCAGTTAACATCGTTTTTTGGAAACTATAGAAAGATTCCTGTTGCGCAGCTTTTGCGGTTGCTAACCTCGCTCTGTTTTGCCCTTTGTTAAAGATAGGCTGAGTTAAGCCGCCAACAATACTGTAAAATATCGAGTTATTGAAAAAGTTTTCTAACGTTAGCGAAGATAAACCCCCATTTGCAGTTAAAGTAAGTTGCGGATAGAAATAAGTTTTAGCTACGTTGGTGTTTTCAAATGCCGCTCTAAAAGCAAATTCTGCCTGTTGCACATCAGGGCGGTTTTTCAGCAATAAGGAAGATAAGCCCACTTGTAAATCCTTGTAATCTTGCTGTACTTCAAAGCTGGTTCTGGCAATAGGGCCGGCCGATTTTCCAAGCAACACATTGAGTGCGTTTTCCGTTTCTCTGATACTGCGTTTCAAATCAGGAATGCTCACTTCAGCTGCATATCTGTTAGCTTCACTTTGCACAACAGCAGCACCATTTACAATTCCAGCTTCTTTCAGTGCTTTAATGGCTTCTACATTTTTAATCCTGCTTGCTAGGGTTTGCTCCGTAATTTTCAGTTGCAAATCTAGCGCAAGTAGGGTGTAATAATTGTTTGCAATGGAACTTACCAATTGCGTTTGCACCGCTCGTTTTGCCGCCTCTGTTTGTAGGTAAGATGCTAAAGCCGAACGTTTGGCACTCCCTAACTTGCCCCAAATATCCAGTTCCCAAGCAGTGCTCAATTGCGCTCTGTAAAGTTGGGTTTCCAATGGTATGGCAATGTTGGAAGGCAAGTTTAAGGCAGCTCTAGACTGCTTATTATCCGTAGCCGAAAGATCCAAGTTCAAACTAGGCAAAAACGCATCTTTACTTAATCTCAAATTTGCTGCGGCGCTATTCATGCGTTCAATAGCGCTTTTCAAATCTAAGTTATTTGCAATTCCCTCTTTAATTAAAACCTGTAATTGAGGGTCGGTAAATAAAGTACTAGTTGGCAAATTGGCAATATTGGTGCTGTCGGCACTTTGCACATCGCGGTATAATCCATCCGTTTTTAATTCGGTTGGGCGTTTATATTGTTGTGTTACGCAAGCACCTAAACTCAGCATCAAAACGCTTGCAAATAGTATCGATATTTTATGATTTCTTTTCATGTCGATGGTTAAATTAATCCTCTGGATTTCCAGTATGCTCAAAATTTAGATGCGTTTGTTTTTCCATAACGCTATCATCAAAAGGCGATTTGCTGCTCACTTTTTCCTGTAAAGTTTGGAAGACAATAAATAGTACCGGGATGATGAAAATCCCGAAAATGGTACCAAAAAGCATTCCTCCTACAGCGCCTGTGCCAATTGAGTTATTACCAGCAGCACCTACTCCAAATGACAGCATCAGCGGTAAAATACCCAGTATAAATGCAAAGGATGTCATTAAAATTGGACGTAACCTAGCGGTAGCACCCTCCAAAGCGGCTTGCAAAATGGTCATTCCCTTTCTTCTTCGCTCTGCGGCAAACTCAACAATTAAAATGGCATTTTTAGCTAACAAGCCTATCAGCATAATCAAGGTAATTTGGGTGTAGATATTGTTATCAATTCCGAAAATTTTATCGAAAATAAATACACCTGCTAAACCTACTGGCAAGGATAAAATTACCGCTAACGGCAGCACATAACTTTCGTACTGCGCACAAAGCAAGAAATAAACGAAAATCAAACATAGCAAGAAAATGAACACGGTTTGGTTTCCGCTCGATTGCTCTTCCCTAGATAAGCCTGAGAACTCATAGCCATAACCTTGCGGTAAAATTTTAGCTGCTTCTTCTTGTACGGCTTTCAAGGCATCGCCGGAACTATAACCAGGTTTAGGATTACCAGTAATGGCGATAGAGGTATAAAGGTTAAACCTCGAAATTGCCTGTGGACCGTAAACTCGCTCGGTAGAAATAAAACCTGTAATTGGCGCCATTACACCGCTAGGGGTACGCACATAAACGTTGTTCAAGCTTTCTAAATTAGCCCTATATTGAGGGTCAGCTTGGTAAACTACACGGTATTGCTTGCCAAATTTATTAAAGTTGGAAGCGTAAACACCACCATAATAACCTTGCATTACGCTCATTACATCATTTACATTTAAACCCGCCTGTTTAATTTTGGCAACATTTGCTGTAATTAAGTATTGAGGAAAATTAGGGTTGAAAGAGGTAGCTGCGTACTGAATTTCGGGACGTTGATTTAGTGCCGCTAAAAACTGATTGGATACCTGAGCAAAATTTTGGATGGTACCACCTGTTCTGTCTTGCAACTGGAACTCGAAACCACCGCCTGTACCAAAACCTTGGATGGTTGGCGGCGCAAAGAAGATGATCTTCGCTTCCTTCATGTTAGCAGTTTTGGCGAATAGTTCCCCAATAATGGTTTTCACATCGCGTTTACGCTCGTCCCACGGTTTTAAACGGCTAATTACCATTCCGTACGAACTTCCAGAACCGCTGATCATTGCCCTACCCACTACTTTCAGTGTTAACCTTACCTCAGGTACAGTTCTTACAATACTATCTATTTTACTCACTACCTCATCGGTTCGTTCTTGTGATGTTCCTGGAGGTAAGGAAATATCCGACATGATTGCACCTAAATCTTCATTAGGAACAAAACCTTTTGGAGTAGTGTTAAATGCCCATACAAATGCCGCAACAAACGCTAACAAGCCCAATCCGGCCAACCATTTTTTCTTGGAGAAGAAGTAAACGGCTCCTTTGTAACGGCGAGTCATGGTTTCAAAAGAAGCGTTGAATGCTGCATAAAAGCGTTTCATGAACCCTTTTTTCTCTTCATGATCATCTTTGTGTGGCTTAAGCAATAAGGCACAAAGTGCTGGACTTAACGTTAAAGCGTTAATAGCTGATAAAATGATAGAAATGGCCAGCGTTAAACCAAATTGTTTGAAGAAAACCCCTGATGAACCAGCAATGAAACTCACAGGAACAAATACCGCTGCCATAACCAAAGTAATGGAGATGATGGCGCCGGTAATCTCGTCCATGGCATCCAAAGTGGCTTTACGTGCCGATTTGTAACCTTTATCCAGTTTAGAGTGCACTGCCTCTACCACCACAATGGCGTCATCCACCACAATACCAATGGCTAACACCAAGGCAAATAAAGTAAGTAGGTTAATGGTAAATCCAAACAGGCTTAAGAAAAAGAAAGTACCAATAATGGCCACTGGTACCGAGATGGCTGGAATTAAGGTCGATTTAAAATCTTGCAGGAAGATAAACACCACAATGAAAACCAAAATGAAGGCTTCAACCAAGGTGTGTAGCACTTTTTCAATGGAAGCATCAAGGAAGTCGTTTACGTTGGTTAAGACTTCATATTTGATGCCTGTAGGGAAATTTTCCTTGGCAGTTTCCAACGCCTTTAATGCACCATCAATTACCTCTTTCGCATTTGAGCCCGCGGTTTGGTTTACTGCAAAACCCAGTGCCGATTTACCATTCAATTTAACCGATGAAGCATAACTTTGCGCACCCAGTTCAATTCTAGCAACATCCTTCAGCTTTAAAACTTGTCCATTTTCCGCGGTTCTGATGATGATATCACCAAATTGGGTTTCGTCTTTCAAACGGCCGGTATATTTCAACGTGTATTGGAAGGATTGCTGTCCTTGCTCACCTAGTTGTCCAGGAGCAGCTTCGATGTTCTGATCCGCTAGTGCCGCACTAATATCACTTGGAATTAGTCGGTAAGCTGCCATCACATCAGGTTTAAGCCATAAACGCATGGTATAAATAGATTGCCCAAATGCATTCACATCGCCCACACCAGTAACCCTTTTTATTTGAGGAATGATGTTGATTTCTGCGTAGTTCTGCAAAAATTTCTGATCGTAAGCTGGGTCTTCGCTGTTAAGTGCAAAAATCAATACGTTACTGGATTGCCTTTTGGCAGTAATTACACCAGCTCTAGTTACCTCAGCAGGTAGCAAACTGCTGGCCCTTGCCACACGATTTTGTACGTTTACAGCCGCCAAATCAGGGTTAGTACCCAATTTAAAGTTTACGGTAATTGTAGCCGAACCATCGTTTCCGGCAGATGAAGTCATGTAGGTCATGTCTTCCACACCGTTAATTTGTTCTTCCAGCGGTACTACCACACTACTCATTACTACATCGGCATTGGCACCTTGGTAAGAAGCTGAAACCTGCACCGTTGGCGGCGCAATTTCTGGATATTGTGAAACAGGCAGTGTGATGATACCTAACACCCCCAAAATCACAATGATGATGGAGATTACGGTAGAAAGTACTGGCCTTTCGATAAATTTTTTAAACATGAGACTTTGTTGGAATGTTTGAAAGTTGAAACGTTGTTAATTACAGCCTTTCAACCTTACAAAAAAATGTAACTTATTTATTTTTCGCCTCTGCAAATACAGAGTCTGCCGATTTTACTTGCGGCTTAATTTTATCGCCATCTTTTAGTGAAGCAAAACCTTCCAGAACAATTTTATTTCCAGGTTTTAGCCCTTGGGTAACCACGTAGTAATTGCCTTTGGTAAGCTCCATAATTTCCACATTGGTTGATTTAACACCACCTGTATCGGTCACCAAGTAAACAAACTTTTTCCCTTGTATATCGGTAGTTGATTTTTGTGGTACCAACAAAGCATTTTCCACATATTGTGGGATGCGAATAGAGGCGCTGGAGCCGGAGCGAAGCAGCCCGTTAGGATTAGGAAACGTTGCTCTTAAACTAGATGAACCAGTAGCGGTGTTGATTTGTCCGCTTACAGTCTCTATTTTTCCTTTTTCTGTATAAATGCTGCCATCAGCCAACACCAAAGTTACGCTTGGAATTTGCTTGATTTTATCTTCCAGTGTACGTCCTTTAGTATTTCTTGCAATTTGTAACAGTTGCTTTTCATTTAAAGAGAAATAAGCATAAACTTTGCTAATGCTCGAAACTGTTGTTAAAGGCTCTTGACTTGTGCTGCTTACCAAAGCTCCCACTTTGTAAGGGATGGTGCCAATTACACCGTTTGTTGGGCTGCTCACCACAGTATAGCCCAAGTTTACCTTTGCGTTAACTAAAGCAGCTTTAGCTTGAGCTAAATTTGCCTTTTTTGCAGTAAGGGTTAAAGCGGCATTATCTAAGTCAAATTTACTGATGATATCTTTTTCAACCAGTGGCTTAGTTTTGTTGTATTGCAGTTGTGCCGCATTTACTTCCGCTTCGGCACTGCTGATAGCCGCTTGTGCAGTACGTACCGCTTGCTCATATTGTGGGGCATTAATTTTAAATAAAGGTTGTCCTTGCTTTACCGTTGCGCCTTCATCCACGTAAATTTTCTCAATAAAACCATCAATCTTTGGTCTGATGTCTACATTTTGTTGTCCTTCTAGCGTAGCAGGATAATCGCTTTCCAGTGTAGTATTCATGGCATCAATTTGCACTACCGGATAATTCTGCGGACCAGTGGGTGCTCCCGCCTTCGGATCTTTATTTCCCGAACTGCAGGCTGCCAAAAATAGGGCAGTGCCCATCAGCGATAAATAAATTGAGGATTGTTTCATATATGTATTGTAATTGAGGTTGTTTAATTGAATATGCTTTCTAAAATGATTTGCTTTCGATCTGCAATAAGTTTATTGTATTTTTCTTTGGAGATATCTAATAGCTTTTGATAAAGTGGTGTCATAATTACCGGAAATGCCATCAAAGCGAAAAGGTTAAACATAAACTGGATTGGTTCACCTTTTTTGATGGTTCCTTTTTCCATTTCCTGCGCTATTTCTTGTAGAAAATGAGCTAATGCAGCACTTTTTTTCTTCTCCTTCAGCGCAAAGTTTTTGCTGCATATTTCGGTGATTAAAAAAGATTCTCTGTACGGATATTTCATGAGTTCTTTCATGTAAACATCAATAAATAGATTTAGCTTTTCTTTAAAAGGGATCTTGTCGTAAAGCACCTTATCCAATTGTAATTTCAAGCCATCAACCGCTTCCCGGTAAACGGTTTGAAAAAGTAAATCGCGGGAGCGGAAATAATAATTGATCAAGGAACGGTTAACGCCAGCTGCATCGGCAATTTCTTGCGTAGTCGCATGGAGGTAGCCTTTACTAAAAAAAAGCTCCTTGGCGGTTTGTTTAATCAGTTCTTCCTTACTCAACATGTTGACTTTTTTGTTTAACAAAATTGTTAAACGCCAAAATTAGTTTTGAGTTTGATTTGCAAAGTCAGGGAAATCTCATTTAATCGTTTGATTAATTTTTGTCGTGTAAATGTTACACGAAGCAGGTTAAGTTGGTCGCTTGGCCATTTTAAATTCTTGCCTAAAATGAGCAAGCTGTTTAGTCGAAGTTTGATTTTTACTATTTGTACGGTTTTGAGGTAATTTTTGATGCGTTTAAAGGAATGCAAATTAGAAGTTCATTCGGTAAAGCGTTTTTTCTTCTCGTAATTTATCGGGCATTCCAATAGATGAATATGCACCGCAAAAGCATAATAAGTAGATGTAGGATCTTTACGAACGTCAGAAACTGTAGGCAATTGTAGGGATCACCATTTCGCCTAACGAGCCAGATGTGGCACTGGTTGTTTTCACTACTGTTTCATCTCGATAAATTTTGACTGTAGCCGTTTGCGAGGGTAATCCAGTAGTGGAAGCTTGTGCACCAATGCCAATACTTAATACGTTGCTGCCATAAGTTACTTCTTTTGACCAAGGTAATGCAACATTAGTAACTCTAGTGGTTCCGTTAACATTGTCGCTATAAATCACGTCAAATTTTCCAGTGAAATTTCCCGTTATTTCATATCTGATTTTACGGGACGAACTGTTTTGATCAGGATCTTTCTTTTTGCAAGAAACCAAAATTGCAAATAGCATAACAAATGTAAATACTAACTTTTTCATGAATTTTTAATTTAAATAATGGGGTTGAATTGTTTTTTATGTAATGATACGGTGGCACACGGCTTAAGCATTCCTACTTGTTCAACTGGTATTTAACAAGTCCATGTTAATTTGGGCATATGATAAAATACAGCGTTGGTTATTTTCGGACTAAAAGTTAAATCCAAAATGAAATCCTGGTTCTCCGAATACAAATTTTGACCACTTATCATCCAGCTCCTTAAATCCATTAGGTAATTTGGTGTGATAAGCACGATGGGTAACTGCTATGGATGGCTGAATGAAAAATTTATCTTTTAAAAGTTTGATATGGTAGCCCAAACGGTAGGTGTTGAAAATCTGAAATCCATTGTCAATTTTTCTTCCCTGTTCGTTTTTAAATACTTGCAAAGTGGGCATTACATTTAGCTCAGTATAAATGCCTTTCCAAACAAAGCGCTGGTATACCGCCGATATACCATACTCACGAACATAACCAGGGAATTTTTCTTCGGCCTTTCCATAAGATCTGTTAAAAATTGGGTTAATGCCATTTGGCCAAGCATATTTCCACGTTTTTGGTTCAAAGGAAATAACATCTTTTGCTGTAATACGATAACCTATATTGAGCTGCACAAAATTCGGCGGATTAGTGGTAGATAAGTTGCCTAATAGAAATAATGTGCTGCCAATGAACCAGCGTTTAGATGTGCTGTCTGTTTTGGCGTATTGTGCTTTAAGTTGCAAAGTACTTGCTACAAGCAGCACAATGAAGCCAAGGAATAAAATTCTCTTCTGCATTTTTTTAGCCTAATTGTATACTATAATTTGAAGTGATTAGTTGGGTCTCCAGGTTCTTTTAAAGGATTTTAGAAGTTAAACCCAAAATCAAGCCCAGGCTGAATAAAATAATTAGGCCATTTTTTTTCTACCAATTTAAAAGATGCAGGTACATTAGTTCGCAGTGGCCAATAACTACATCCGATAGCTGGCTCAAAAAAGAATCGGTTTTTGAGAAATTTGAACTGGTAGCCTAAATAAAAATCTAAATATAGCGTAAACCCGTTTCCGAGCTTTTTTTTATCCTCGTCCATGTATTTTTCAAAGGCGTTTAATGCATAAAGTGAAGTGTATATTCCCTTCCACCAAAACCTTTGATAACCTATTTGAGGTGCAATGATACGAGCACTTCCAGGATAATTGAGGCCCGGTGCATCGAATGATGGCCCGAAAGGAATCCCCAATGGCCATGCGTAAACAGATCTTTTGAACCTAACATGAACAACATCTTTAGGAGTAATCCTGTAGCCGGCATTTAATTGAACATACGCTGGATTATTTGTTTTGTCGAAATTACCAAGGAGTAAGAACGTGCTGCCTATAAACCACTTTTTGGAGGTGCTATCTTGCACACTATTTTGCGCTTTAATTGGTAAAGTACTCGCTATCAATGTGGCTAGTGCAAGCCATAAAAAGTTCTTCTGCATATCTTTTTTATTAAATGATAATGCAAAAGTAGATTGGCGAGATGCGATAATTCGTTAACTTAAGTTTAGAAATGAGCGTCAGTTCTTTTTTTCAAAAATCCTTGCCCTTATTCTACTTAGAGATTGAGGCTTAATGCCTAAATAACTTGCCAATTGATGTTGTGGAACCCGCTGAATAAGATCAGGTCTATTCTTAATGAGGTTGAGATACCGCTGTTCTGGTGACGAAGTTTTAAACTCATCAAAGTCTACTCTTTCTTTCGCCAATAGCTCTTCGGATAAAATCCTACACATGGTATCAAACTTCGGAAATTTGCTGTTGATCTCCATTCCAACATCAGCATCCGAAATCAAGATGATACTATCTTCAACACAGCTGATAAAATAATCAGACGGCGTATGATTGGTAACGCAGTGAGGGGTTAAGGCATCCAGTTCTGTGTAAAAAGCAGTTGTTTTCTCTTCCCCGTCTATGATGTAGTAGGTTCTGATACATCCTTTTAATACAAAGTAGCTATCCCTTGATTTTTGGCCTTCCTTCAATAGGATTGTCCCCTTTTTAACGGAATGAAATAGATTTAAAGATAGGATAGCATTCTTTTCATCTTCATTAATTGAAATGTATTTTGATATGAAATTAAACAATATTTCTTCCATTGTTCCAGTGGCTTAGCTTGTACTATAAATTGATTTCGCCTTCAAAAACTTTCTCTGCCGGGCCGCATAAAAACACCTCGGTAAACTTTTGACCATCGTAACTAAAGTTAATTTCCAAATTGCCGCCCAGTACTGTAACGGGCGTTACCACTTGGCCAATTTGATTTTGCTTTTTTGCCATAGCCATTGCTACGGCTGTTACTCCAGTACCACAAGCATAGGTTTCATCTTCCACACCACGTTCAAAAGTTCTTACAAACAAATGTGAAGGTTTACGCTCTACAAAGTTGACGTTAATGCCTTCCGTTTTATAAGTCTCATTGTTTCTAATCTGGTAGCCCGCCTCGTAAACATCTAAGCTTTCTAAGCCGCTTACCTCTTGTACATAATGTGGCGAGCCGGTATTGATCACAAAAGCATCACCATCTGTATGGATGGTTTCTACATCAATCATTTGAAGCTCAACCCAATTACCTTCCGCTGAAATTTTGGCATAATGAGGACCATCTACTGCCAAAAAATTAGTTTCGGTGTCAAAAATTCCTAGATGTTTCGCAAAAGCAACAATACATCTTCCACCATTGCCGCACATGCTGCCTACATTACCATCCGAGTTGTGATAAACCATCTCAAAATCATAATCTTCGCTATCCAATAAAAACATCAAACCATCGGCGCCAATGCCAAATCTGCGGTCGCAAAGTTGCGCTACTAATTTGGTATCAATGTTTTTTAAAGTGCTTTCTCTATGGTCAATCAATATAAAATCGTTGCCTGCGCCTTGGTATTTGTAAAATTTGATATTCATGAATGATGAAAGATTAGTTTTGGTAATTTTAAGCTTAGAAAATGAAAGAAAATCTTAATCAGCTACTTTAACATTTTTTAACACGTAATCAGACCTTATTATGATACAAATATCGTTCATATGGTATTAAATTTGACTAAACAACAGTAAAAAAGATTTCAATTTAAAAAATAACATACAATGGAAATTAAAAAAATAGGATTAATTGCTTTGGCTGCCTCTTTCATAGGTGGTGCAGCCGCAATTGGCGCCTATAAATTAATAGAGCGCCCAAATGATAGCTTTACATTGGCCGACAGACAGAAGACCATGTTTGCTAGTAACGTATCAGGCATTTCATCTGCTGGAGCACCTGATTTTGTGCAAGCTGCGGCGGCTGTTTCGCCTGCGGTGGTACACATTAAAACTACTTACCAAGGTAAATCAAGCAGGGATAGTGGCATGCCAGATATGTTTGAGCAATTTTTTGGCTTTGGCGGAGGTATGCAACGCGGCCCTCGTCAACCACAAGCGGCATCTGGTTCGGGGGTAATTTTAACACCAGATGGCTATATCGTTACCAATAACCACGTGGTAGATAATGCCGATAAAATCGAAGTAATCTTATCTAACCGTCGTAAAGCAACTGCCAAAGTAATAGGTAAAGATCCAAATACCGATTTAGCTTTAATTAAGGTAGATGTGGACAACTTGCCTTACGTTAAAATGGGTAACTCAGATAACGTTCAAGTAGGCGAGTGGGTGTTGGCTGTAGGTTTTCCTCTGGATTTGCAAACTACCGTAACAGCAGGTATTGTAAGTGCTAAAGCTCGTAACATTGGTATTTTAAACCGCGACAACGGGATGATGACTGAAGAAGAATACGATGAATATAGAAGGACTGGTAAGCAGCCGTCAAGAACGAATAACTCTATTGAGTCTTTCATTCAAACTGATGCGGCTATCAATCCGGGAAATAGCGGTGGTGCCTTGGTTAACGCTAATGGCGAATTAGTTGGTATCAATGCTGCTATTGCATCACAAAGTGGAAGAAACGAAGGTTATGGTTTCGCTATTCCAATCAACTTGGCTAAAAAAGTATTGGAAGATTTCAAGAAATTTGGTTCGGTTAAACGTGGTTTCATTGGCGTAACTTTCACTGCCTTAGATGCTGATGTAGCTGAAGAGTTAAAGATTAAAGAAAATACTGGTTTATATGTTAGAGATGTATTGCCTGGTGGTGCTGCAGCAGCGGCCGGAATCAAAGAAGGTGATATCATTAAAAAGGTAGAAGGTATTTCTATTTACGATTCTCCAGATTTACAAGAGCGTATTGGTCGTATGAGTCCTGGTGATAAAGTAGCATTAACAGTACTTAAAGCTGATGGTTCTACAAAAAATATCAATGTGACTTTGAAAGGCGAAAGCTCAGTTGCCTTAGCTGCTAAAAGTGATAACAGTAAATCAACCGGCGCTAGCATCAGCAAATTAGGCGCAAGCTTTGCACCGGCCACTGCAGCTCAAAAAGCTAAATATGGAGTTAAAAATGGGGTAGTGGTAACTAACGTAGTTCCTGGCCAAATGTTCGATTATTGGGGCGTTAAAAAAGGTCTGATCATTACTAAAATTAATGGTACAGATGTAAACAGCGCTGCAGATATCGAAAAAGCATTGCCAACTTCAAGGGATGGAAGAACTACCATTGCCGGCGTAAGTGACGAAGGTGCGTTTACTTTCTCGTTCAACGGAAATTAATTACAACATATAGATGATGCTATTAGAGGGTACTCGTAAAGGGTATCCTCTTTTTTTTATATCGTTTTGTTTGTTGTCACGATGATTTATCGAAGCATATACTGAATACTGTTAAGCCCTTGATAGGCTCAGGATAACGCAGGCCTCTACGTGATTTTATTCGCGTTCTTTGCGTGAGTCTTTTATCCTTTGCGGTTAATTTTTAAGCAAAGATTTTTTCAGAATTCACAAAGAGGATGACCTTTCAAATAGTTACATATATAGCCTATAAAAAAAAGCACCCAAAATATTGGATGCTTTTAGATAGGAACTAACCTATTTATGCTGTGCCTGCCCTACGCGGATAGCCCACTCACAGGACTTTTTTTATCATCTTAAAACGCTTACTGTTTTATGATAACAAGCTAGCAAAAAATTGGTTTTATTACTTTAAAATTTTATTAACAAATCCACAAGTTTGTGAATTATTTCTTTTTATCGGCGTAGCCAAACACTTTTTGTAATAAGCTAGTAGAACGAGCGCTAAGGTTGTCCCTAATTTTTAGTTCTTCCTGAGCCACTTGTAAAAACATTCCGTCAATTGCTTTTTCTGCTACATATTGGGTTAAATTGGTATTTACAGGTTTTACTAAAGGCAGCTTATTGTATGCTGCGGCTGCATCAGTCCAATACCTAGTTGCACCCACTTTGCTTAAGCTGTTGGCAATTACCGGCGAAAATTTTTCCATTAACTGCGCTGTAGTTACCCTTTTGAAATATTGCGTTGCAGCATCTTTATTTCCCAAAAGGATGTTAGTAGCATCAGCTATGGTCATTTGTTTGATAGCATTTACAAAAATAGGTTTTGCTTCTTTGGCAGCATCTTCTGCGGCACGGTTCAAGCTTAAAATTACATTATCAGCTAATGAGTTTAAGCCCACGCTACGTAAAGTTTTCTCCACCTTTTGTGCTTCAGTTGGGAATAAAATTTTAACCGCCATGTTGCCAAAAAATCCATCCTTTGCTGATAAACGATCTGCTCCTGCTGAAGTGCCAATTTCCAAAGCCTGTTTTAAGCCATTGCTAATTTCTAAACTGGTTGGTGTTCCAGTGGCTCCTGTGGCCACTTGCCCTAAAATATTGCCTAATTTACTTTGGCTTTGCGCATCGCAACCGCTAAAACAAAAGCAAGTTGCTGCCGCTAAAAATAACGCTGTTTTTCTCATCAAGTATGGTAATTTGCTGATGGGCAAGGTTATTTTCCCTCGCCCGTGTTAGCAAAATTACGCAAATCTTTTGCCAAAAGCTTGGCTGATTTAGCTATTTTAACATATTCAGCTCTGTAGCCTTCCTTGTCGGTACCTTTTGCACTTTCAGCTAAAGCAATTGCGGTATCAAAGTTGCCTTGCTGTACAAACTCTGATTGGCGTAACAACATACCCAACATGGCTACCGACGCAGAAAATTTGAAATTGTCGGAAGCTTGTTGAAGCAAGTTGCCACCATTGTCAACTACAGCTTTTTGCAGCAGCTTACTTTTGTCGCCATCAGGTTGTTTGTATCGCATTTTAACATTTAAAAGTTCGTTGCCAGTGTTGTTTGAAGATGATGAGGTTTTTTGGTATTTGAGCGCATCAACACTTTTTAGGAACTTACTTTCTACACCTACTGGAATAATTTCATAAAGTGCCGTTACAGTATGTCCAGCGCCCATTTCTCCTGCATCCTTTAGGTCGTCGTTAAAATCTTCATTGTTTAATAATCTGTTTTCATAGCCAATTAAGCGGTAGGCTTGTACTTTGCTAGGGTTAAATTCTACTTGTAGTTTAACATCTTTAGCAACGGTAAATAATGTACCGCCAAATTCATTGATCAACACTTTTCTAGCTTCGTTGATATCGTCAATGTAGGCATAGTTACCATTGCCCTTATCCGCTAAAACTTCCATTTTACTATCTTTATAATTCCCCATGCCAAACCCTAAAACGGTTAAATACACGCCGCTTTTTCGTTTTTCCTCTATTAAAGTTTGCATGTCGGTATCGCTGCTTGCGCCTACATTAAAATCGCCATCGGTAGCAAGTATAATGCGGTTGTTGCCTCCTTTAATGAAGTTGTCGGTTGCTACTTTGTAGGCCAATTTAATCCCTGCACCACCAGCAGTTGATCCACCTGCGCTAAGCTTACTTAAAGCCTCCTTAATTGCCTGTTTGTTATCGCCTGATGTACTAGGCAAAACCAAGCCTGAGTTGCCAGCATAAACTACGATGGCAACTTTATCCTGGTCGCGTAAATTATCGGTAAGTAAACGTAGGGAACTAATTAGCAATGGCAGTTTGTTTGGCGCCTCCATTGATCCCGAAACATCAATTAAAAACACCAAATTAGACGAGGGTAACTTTTCGGTAGGAATGTTTTTTGCCTTTAACCCAATTTGAACTAAACGATGTGCTTTATTCCATGGTGCGGCGCTAATTTCTGTGACAATGTTTACAGGGTCATTACCTTTTGGCTGTTCATAGTTATAATCAAAATAATTGATTAGCTCTTCTATACGTACAGCATCTTTAGGAGGCAGATTTCCGCCGTTAATATATCTACGTACATTGCTGTAAGATGCCGCATCTACATCAATTGAGAAGGTGGATAGCGGATGGTCCGTTGCCCGCTTGAAATTGTTTTCCGAGATTTTTGCATAACTCTCGTTGTTTACATCGTTCATTACTTGTAAGCCTGCTACACGGCCATTTAAGTAACTGGCGGCAGCGCCAGGCGACCCAGCTATTAAATGTTGAGAAGCAGAAGTAGTGACAATTTTTCTTTGCGTCCCGTAGCCTACAACTGAAATCTCCGCTAAGGCTTTTACGTCGTCTGCTAAGCTGAAATTAATTACGTCAGCTTTTTTAATGGCTGCTTTTTGAGTTTGAAAGCCTAAAAAGCTTACCTCTATGTGAGTATCAGTAATGGGTATTTTGATACTGTATTTTCCATTAGCATCTGTTTTGGCGGTAGTTTTACTTGGCAAACTTCTGATGTCGGCAGCTGGTAATGCCAGGCCATCACTTGAGCTGATAACTTTGCCAGTAATTTGACGTGTTGGCGTACCACTATAGCCCAAAAAGAAGAGTAGCAATACTATTGGAGTAAGTAAAAGTTTCATATCGTTAAAGGTTTTTTTTTAAATGAATTGATGATGGAATAAGAATTGATTCGTCAACCAAAACAATCCCAACTTGATTAATCCGTTTAAGGCTTAGATGTAGCTATCCACAATTTTCCATACCCATCTCAAAAAATATTTTTATACTTGGAAATAAATTAGGAATCCGAATACATTGAGATTTATAAAAAATACCTCTAAAAATGGAGATCGAGAACGTGTTGAACGCATGGAGCAGGACGATCTTTCCTTAGTTGCGGCTTATCAAAAAAGCGGCGATTTAGAAGTATTAGGGGCACTTTACAACAGGTATATGCATTTGGTTTTTGGGGTATGCTTTAATTATTTGAAGGATGAAGAGCAAAGTAAGGATGCAGTAATGCAAATTTTTGAAGAACTGGTTACTAAATTGAGGGTACATCAAGTTCAGAATTTCAAAAGTTGGCTCCATGTGCTTACCCGTAATCATTGCCTCATGGCTTTACGCAAGTCTAGCAAAAACCCTACGGTAACAATTGATGAAAATTTTGTGGAAAATGATGAGTTTGTGCATCTTGATATCGACAACACAAAGGAAACTCAGTTAACCATCATGGAAAAGTGCATGGAAACCCTTTCGGAAGAACAAAGAAAAAGTGTAGATTTATTTTATCTTCAAGAAAAATGCTATAAAGAAGTTGCCGAAATTACGGGTTACGATATGCTCAAAGTTAAAAGCTACATCCAAAATGGAAAACGCAATTTGAAAATTTGTATTGAAAAGAACAGTGGGCAATAATGATTGGTTAGATATTGATGTGTTAGACGACTACCTGGAAGGCAGGTTGGATGCTAGCACAATGCATAAGGTGGAACGCGTTTCGCTCGAAGACCCTTTTGTGGCCCAAGCTTTAGCAGGTTTAACGGAAGCTAAAAAGCGTACCCAATCCTTATCGTTTTTGCAAAAACAACTGCAAGAACGAGTGGCGGAGAAGCCTGTTGAGCGAAAAAGATGGCAACTCACCTCTCATCGCCTTAGCATTGCGGCAACTGCTGCGGTACTTTTTATTACCGTTGGCGTATTGTTTATGATGCGTGAAAGCAATAGACGCGAACAAGAGCAATTAGCAGCTGCAAAACGTGCTAAAGGAATAGAAGTAAACCTTGAACCAAAAGTAGCCGCTGCAGCGCCAGTAGATACGCTAGCCAATACGGGAAATGCAAATAAGGTGTTGGATAAAAAGGTAACACAAGCTTTAGGTAACGTGCTAGCCAAGAGAAATAATATGGTTGCTAAAAATAACTCAGCTGATAAAGCAAGCTATTTTGACTCTACATCTCTTGAACAAAGAACAACAAGTGCAGCCTTAAAGAAGAGTACTTTTACGCAGCAAACCATGATAGGCGTTCCTACAGTAGCACCGGTATCGCCGGTACAAGCCTTGGACGGTAGAGTGAGCGGCATTCAGGCTAAAACAGATCCTAACTTGAAATCACTTAAAGGTACGGTATATGATGTCTACGGACGGCCAATTTCTGGTGCTGATGTGAAAATGGTGGGAGACGACATCAGGGCAATTACCAACAGGAGTGGCGAATTTACCTTGCCTGTTGGAAAGGATTTATCAGAGAAAGTTACTATAGAAGTGGCATCATTAGGCTTCGCAAGAAAAAATATTGAAGCTAAAGTAAACGAGCCGCTAAAAGTGAGTCTGGATGAAGATGCACACGTGTTGAGAGAAGTGGTAGCTGTTAGTGATTCGGAAAAATCAAAGAAAGCCGTTAAAAATGCATTTGGCGCCCCAAAAATTGGTTGGAAAGCTTACGAGGAATATCTCCGAAAGGAAAACAAATTATTTACAACTGGTTCGCAAATAGTAGTGCTAAGCTTCAGTATTTCGGCTGATGGTAGTCCTGTTGATATTAAAGTAGACAATTCTGTGGGTAAACTACAGGATGAGGAAGCCATACGCTTACTTACAAGTGGCAGTAAATGGTCTCCTTCCAGCGTAACTGACTATAGGGGCGTACTGAGCGTTAAATTCTAAAAATGTATAAAGTTGGTAGTTTCTTAGAAAAGGATAACGATAAGTTGTTAGCCTTTATGCAGGCGCATTCCTTTGCCGTAGTAATTGGTGCAAATGAAAATGTTCCTGCTGCCACACAAGTTCCGCTGCAAATCAAAGTAATAGACGGTGAAATCAAGTTGCTTGGGCACATTATGCGCAAAACTGATCATCACGAAGCGTTTTTAGCTAACGAAAATGTGTTGGTGCTGTTTCATGGCGCACACGCTTATGTAAGTGCTGCAGTGTATGAAAATCCTGCGTCTGCATCCACTTGGAACTACAGTTCGGTACAGGCGGTGGGTAAAATTAAACTGCTTTCTTCCGAAGAAACGAGATTGGCAATTGAGGCGCTTACCAATCAATACGAGGGCAAGGATAGCCCAGCTGCATTTCATCATTTAGCGGATGATTATGTTGAAAAACATTTAAAGGCAATAGCAGGATTTGAAATTGTCGTTACTAGCTTGGATGGTATATTTAAGCTCAGCCAAAATCATCCAAAGGTTAACAGGGAAAACATTGTAAAGGAGCTTTCGCAAAGCGATGATTTGCAAGCACAGGAAGTGGCCCGTCAAATGACAGAAAATGGCTAAGTTGTTTTATTATTAAAGTTGTTGGTGTGGTTGTGGTAAGGTTTTCAACTGATTTCTTCTACACCTATTTGCTGGCCAAGAGATCATATTTTTACTTTCCACTTTTCACCTAAACTAACATTCTGGCAAGCTAATTGGCACTTTGGTAGCCAAGCCTCCATCAGAGGTTTCTTTGTACTTAGCATTCATGTCTAATGCAGTTTCCCACATGGTATTTACTACGGCATCCAAACTCACTTTAGCTTTATCTGGGTTACTTTGTAGTGCTAACTGACTGGCGGTAATGGCTTTTATAGCACCCATGGTATTGCGTTCTATGCAAGGAATTTGCACCAATCCGCCAATAGGATCGCAGGTTAAGCCTAAATGGTGTTCCATGGCTATTTCAGCGGCCATAAGCACTTGGCGTTGTGAACCACCCAAGCACTCCGTTAAAGCTGCTGCGGCCATTGCTGATGATACGCCAATTTCTGCTTGGCAGCCGCCCATTGCGGCAGATATGGTAGCGCCTTTCTTGAAAATACTTCCTATTTCACTAGCACAGGCAATAAACTGAATAATTTTATCTTCTGTATAGCCGTCACAAAAAGTGATGAAGTATTGCAGCACCGCAGGAATAACGCCTGCAGCACCATTGGTAGGCGCAGTTACCACACGACCAAAAGCAGCATTTTCCTCGTTCACGGCCAATGCAAAGCAGCTTACCCAGTCTAAAATGTAGTTAAAGCCCATCCCTCCATTTCTAATGGCAACAATCCAACTATCGTAGTCGGTGTAGGTTTGCTCACCAATTAAACGCTGATTTAATTTGGCAGCTCTCCTGGCAACTTCTAAGCCACCGGGTAAAAAGCCAGAAGTGTGACAACCTCTAAAAATACAATCTCTAATCACATTAAAGTGCTGTAAAATGCCCTTTTTAGTTTCTGCCTCTGTACGCCAAGAGGCCTCATTTTCCATTACAATTTCGCTCACTTTAAGGCCCGTGGTTAGGCACCAATGTAAAAGTTCGCTTGCTTTTTCAATTGGAAAAGGGAGTTCAACCTGCTCTTTTTCGCTACTGTCCTGCCCTTCCTTCACAACAAATCCGCCACCAATGCTGTAATATGTTTCCGAAATGGCTTTGCCAGTAGATAAAAATGCTTGAAAAGTTACCGCATTTGGGTGAAATGGCAGGCTTTCTGCGAATAGGAATATCAAATCATCCTGATAAGAAAAAGCAATTTTCATTTGACCAGCAAGTAGCAATTGCTGAGTTTCTTTGATTGCTGCAACAGTACTATCGATGGCATTCACATCAAACGTAACGGGATCGCCACCGGCCAAGCCCAACAAAATGGCAATATCAGTACCGTGTCCCTTACCGGTTTTGGCCAAGGAGCCATACAACAGTATTTTTACCTGTACTACATCAGCTAGTAAGCCTTGCGAAGCCAAGCTTTTAGTAAACTGCTGTGCTGCCCTCCAAGGGCCAAGCGTATGTGAACTAGATGGGCCAATGCCTATCTTAAAAATGTCGAAAACTGATATCTGCTCGTTGGACATGGTACAAAGCTACAATTGTTTTGTGATTTGTTTGAAATGGGCTTATGCTTTTATTCAAATGGAAATTATTAGGGCAAATTTTGATAATTCTTATATTTTATTAATTTTATACTACCAAATATCCTAATGAAAACAACGCTATTATCAATCTTCTTCTGTTTTTCGTATTTCTTTACTCGAGGACAAGAAACGCAAGTACTTTATTTTGATCGTAACGATAGGCAAGTAAATGGTATTCATGATGCCTTTATAATTCGCGAAATCAAAAAAACTGGCGCAGAAATTTTTTCTTTTAGTGATTTCTATACATCTAATAAGAAATTGAAACTAACTGGATCGGGTTATTTTTTCAATAATAGGATTATATACCATGGAGATTTTAAAGTTTACAATGAAAATAGCGTAAAAGTTCAGGAGTTTAGTTTTGAATACGGAAAAAGTAAAGGCTTAATAACGGAATACTTCAATAATGGAATTTTATTTCGAAAATCGGAAAAGATAAGTGTTGGAGAGGGCTATGATTTTGACAGGGCAGGAGGCGATGTAAACGAGCTACCAAATTTCGGACATGATTTATTTAAGCTAAATTATTTGGCAGATAGTACAGGTAAAACGTTGATAGAGAATGGCAAAGGATATTTAATTGAGCGTTTAAATTATTTGGGAGAATATTATACCGAAGAAGGAAATTATGTTGATGGTTTTAAAGATGGTGTTTGGAAGGGTAAAAATTCCTCGGGTACAAAATTATACCTGGAGCACTATAAGAAAGGTATTTTAAAGCGTGGAGAGTTAATGACGGCGGGTAAGAAAATCAGTTATTCGAAATTGTTTACTGCACCAAATTATAAATATACCAACAACCACATCGCCGATCTTTATTTGATGGACACTCAATTTTACAAAAAGTATGTGCCAACAATTAAGAAATATGACTTTGGTGATAGTCGGATTTTAGTTCATTTGACGATTAATGAAAATGGAAATGTAGCTAGCGTAGTTTTTGATTACGCTTTTACCAATCAGCAAGTTAAAAGCGACTTAACAGAGGCGCTAATGAATATGCCAAAATGGAAACCCGCAACGCTACGCGGTCAAAATGTTAAAGCAAAATACAGCTGTACTTTGCCTTTCTTTAAAATAATGGAATAGAAAATATGGTACAAATAAAAGACTTAGAAGAAATTGATTTAGAATATTGCAGAGCTAATACCAACAAGAGGTTGGTTAATTATTTAATTGATTTAGTTGCATTCTATGTAATTATGTTTTTTCTCGGCTTCTTGTTAGAGATTGCATTTCCGGGAGCAATTCCCTACAACGATATCAACCCCGTGTTGGATCGTGTTGTCTCTTTGCTTTTATATGCAGTTATAATGTTTACCATTGAGGCGGCTTTTCAAGGTAAATCGTTGGGTAAACTAATTACCGGTACTAGGGCTATTAATGTACATGGGGCACCACCAACATTTATACAATTGTTAACTAGAAATTTCGTGAGAGCAGTACCTTTTAACGCATTAAGTGCTTTTGGCCAGCCCTGCGTACCTTGGCACGATAGGTGGTCGGATACTTATGTGATTGATGAAAAACTTTTAGCCTTGCAGCAGCGCAAAGACGTATTTTTCAAAGAGCTGCGAGAAGAGAAGACTGCTGTTACAAGCGAAGACGAAAATTCTTAAAAATCAAACTCGATAATGCTCTGGTCACGGAGCATCGTTTCTACAAATTCGTGGTGTTTGGCCGGACTACCAATCGCATCCCAAGTGCCGGTGATGATGCCGTTAGCCAGCTGGTGTTTGCCACGGGTTGGCTTTAACTTATGCTGCTTAAAAATCAATTCGTAGTTGTCCAAATCCTTGTTTTGGTATTTTTTTACAATGCGGTAGGTACGTCTGGTGAAGCGGCGATCGGCAATGTTTTCCACGTAAGGAAAGATTAATAAAGAAAGCAAAACTACCGCAGTTACGCCAACCGCTTGGATGAAATAGCCTGAGCCAACTGCCATGCCAATAGCGGCAACAATCCAAATTACGCAGGCGGTGGTTAGTCCTTTCACCCGGCTTTCTTCCTTAAAGATGACACCAGCACCTAAAAAGCCTATGCCCGTTACAATGTTAGATGCAATACGATCGTGACTGCCATCGGCAATTTTTACCGATAAAACAGTGAACAAAGCTGAACCGAGGCCAATCATGATCATGGTTTTTAAACCTGCAGATTTGCTCCGATATTCCCGTTCAGCACCAATTAAGCCGCAAAGTAAAATGGCCAGCAAAAACTTGTTTACCTCTGTGATGGTAAGGAATTGATTTCTATCGCCTAAAATTTCCCACATGAGTTAAAAGTAGAAAGTAAAAAGTGAAAAGCGAAAAGTTTTTTAGTCCGCAAGTCAGGAAGTTGGGTAAGTTGGAAAGTTGAGAAGTCCGTAAGTCAGAAAGCAGAAAGTCGGATACGGACAAGGGGCATGGAACATGACAAAGAATTGGATGCGAGGCTGACTTTGTTAACTAGCCCAAATTGAAGCGGAAATACGTTTTGTTTTCCAGTCTGTTGGTTTCAGTGCCAGGCTGAGTTTATCGAAGCATCTGTTGCCAATGGACCTCCTTCCACAGGCTCAGGATAACAGTGCACAACAAAAAGATTGTGGCGAAAAACTCCCGAAGTAAATTCGAGATTTTCGGGAGACAGGAGTAGCTGATGGGCGCTTCAAAATATGAAAGCTATCTTTAAAAAACTTAGTGTAAAATAGATTTCCCCTAACGTCTGAATGACAGGGTGTAAAAGAAAAAATCCCTCAAAACTTTCGTCTTGAGGGATTTTGCTATTTAAAGTCTCCCCTTTGGGGAGGTTTAGAGGGGCTTCTACATCATGCCGCCCATACCGCCGCCCATTGGAGGGTGTGAGTGAGCACCAGCGCCAGCCTCTTCAGGCTCATCAGCTAATACCACTTCGGTAGTTAACAGCATTGCTGCAATTGATGCAGCGTTTTCCAAAGCAACACGAGATACTTTAGTTGGGTCAATTACACCTGCACTAATTAAGTTTTCGTAAACATCAGTGCGGGCATTGTAACCGAAATCAGCAGTACCTTCTTTTACTTTTTGTACTACAATTGAACCTTCGATACCTGCGTTTTCGCAAATTTGACGTAAAGGCTCTTCGATAGCACGACGAACAATTGCAATACCGGTAGTTTCGTCTTCATTATCACCTTTTAAATCAGTAATTGACGCTACAGCACGGATGAATGCTACACCACCACCAGCAACAATACCTTCTTCTACTGCTGCACGAGTAGCATGTAAAGCATCGTCAACGCGGTCTTTTTTCTCTTTCATTTCAACTTCCGAAGCAGCACCTACATAAAGTACAGCTACACCACCAGAAAGTTTAGCTAAGCGCTCTTGTAATTTTTCTTTATCGTAATCCGAAGTTGTCGTTTCAATTTGAGCTTTGATTTGACCTACGCGAGCTTTGATATCTTCAGTTTTACCAGAACCGTTGATTACTGTAGTGTTATCTTTATCAACTACTACTTTTTCAGCAGTACCTAAGTAAGAAAGGTCAGCGTTTTCAAGTTTGTAACCTCTTTCCTCAGAAATTACAGTACCGCCAGTTAAAATAGCGATGTCTTCCAACATTGCTTTTCTTCTATCGCCAAAACCTGGAGCTTTAACAGCAGCCACTTTCAGCGAGCCACGGATTTTGTTTACTACCAAAGTAGCTAAAGCTTCGCCATCTAAATCTTCAGCAATAATCAAAAGCGGTTTGCCAGTTTGTACAGTTTTTTCCAATACTGGCAACAATTCTTTCATGTTGCTGATTTTTTTGTCGTAGATCAAGATGAAAGGCGAATCTAATTCAGCTTCCATTTTATCTGCGTTAGTTACGAAGTATGGAGAAAGATAACCTCTATCGAATTGCATACCTTCCACAGTTTTTACTTCTGTTTCAGTACCTTTTGCTTCTTCCACAGTAATTACACCATCTTTACCTACTTTTTGCATTGCTTCTGCAATTAACGAACCAATTACTTCGTCGTTATTTGCTGAAATTGAAGCAACTTGCTTAATTTTATTGTTGTCTTCACCTACAGTTTGCGATTGAGTTCTCAAGTTCTCAACCACTGCAGCTACCGCTTTATCAATACCGCGTTTTAAATCCATTGGATTAGCTCCAGCAGCAACGTTTTTAATACCAGCAGTAACAATTGCCTGTGCTAAAACAGTAGCAGTAGTAGTACCATCACCTGCAATATCCGCAGTTTTGCTAGCTACTTCTTTTACCATTTGCGCACCCATGTTTTCAATTGGGTCTTTCAAATCAATTTCCTTAGCTACCGATACACCATCTTTAGTGATTGCTGGTGAGCCAAATTTTTTATCGATGATTACGTTACGTCCTTTTGGACCTAAAGTTACTTTTACTGCATTTGCTAAAGTATCCACACCTTTTTTAAGTGCGTCACGAGCTTCAACGTTATATCTTACTTGTTTTGCCATTTCTTTTATGAAATTTGATAATTTGACGATTGGATAATTAGCTTATTCACCAATTATCGCATCTGCTAATTTTAATGTTATCCTATTACCGCGTAAATATCACCTTCACGCATAATTAAATATTCTTTCCCTTCGTGTGACACCTCAGTACCAGCGAATTTGCCGTAAAGCACCACGTCACCAACTTTAACAGTCATTGGTTCATCTTTTTTACCAGCACCAACAGCAACTACAGTTCCTTGTTGAGGTTTTTCTTTAGCGGTATCAGGAATATAAATACCCGACGCTGTTTTTTCTTCGGCAGGAGCAGCTTCTACTACAATCCTGTCTCCAATTGGTTTTAAATTTAAAGCCATAACTCTAATAATATTATTGGTTTTATAAATGATTTAATTTTAACTGTTAAGGTTTTATCACTTTTTGTGCCAATAGAGTTGACTTGACAAATTTTCACCGTAATGTCAGTTAAGTAAAAAAAGCTGGATTTTTTGCGTGTCAGAGTGACAGAGTTGTTGTTGCCGATATGCCATGATGATGAAGCGCAAATCCTGGGTAGCTATGCCATTGTAGTCCCGCCATACATTACAAGTCCTCGGCTGCGCTACGCTAGCCTGTGGGCTTTCCATTGCTGTCGGGGCTATTTAGCAATGGCCTCTGAAAATAAAATCAAGGATGGCTAAATTCGACCGCCGTTTTTAAAGTGCTATAATGATCAAATCCAGAAATAGCTGTACAAAAAAAGCTCCTTAGCGGTTAACTAAGGAGCCTACATTTATATTTCGTTTATTTGAAATTAATTTTTAGTGCTATCAGCTTTTGCAGGTGTAGCAGCCGGAGTAGCAGATTTTGTTGGCAACGCACCTCCAATTGGAGAAGGAGTAGCCGCTTTGTTGATGTGATCGTCAATTTTTGAACCTGTACCACCAGTTGAACCTGATTTGCTCATTGCAGTAATTGCTAAAGAAAATACCACGATAAACGCTAACAAAATCCAAGTGCCTTTTTCTAAAACGTCACCAGTACGTTGCACGCCAAACATGTTGCTGCTAGCGCCACCAGTAGCTAAACCGCCACCTTTAGGGTTTTGTATCAATACAAATAAGCCTAGTCCAACACAAGCAATTACTAATAAAACAATAACTAAGGTTAACATATGTTATAATAATTTTAAATTTTCTTTTCTAAAGATTGTATAAGGTCGGCAAAGTAACGGCTTTTTTCTGGGAATTTCAAACTTAATTTTTGATAAGTATCTATCGCCTTGTGATAAAGCATTTGCTCAATATAAATTTGTGCTAAGGTTTCTGATACCAAATCATTGCCATCCTCTGCACTTTTTTTGGCTTTATTTTCTGTATTAATTTGATTTGGCGGTAAAGCTTTTATCTGCGGATCATTTTTAATAAACGATTCGATAATTTCATTTTCCTTTTTATTTTTTGGTTCTACCGGCTGTTCCAATTCATTTTCTAGCTCAAAAGGTGCCTGTAAATGAAATATGTTTTCCACGTATTGCTGCTGCAAATGTTGCGCTGGCGCTAGTCCTTTAGTGCTTGAAACAAAAGGCCTAAAAATTTGCTCATGGTCTTTGCGTGTTTTGGCCAACCACCATAAAAAAGTAAACGGCAGCTTATCGTCATCATACTTACTGATTACGTTTTCTGTAACCGTTTTCTCTACGTTAGGTGTTTCGGGCTCAGGTTGTTCTTCTGCAATATTTTCGTCTTCAGCAACTTGCACTTCATCAGTAACTGTAGCGCTTAAATCAAATGCAAAAAAATCAGTTGCGGCAAAAGTTTCGGCACTAAAGTTATCGTCTGCTAAGTCTATTTCTTCATTTGGTTGCGAGCTAGTACTAGCTGCAATTTCGTAGTCATCTGAAATTGAAAAATCTGCAGGGATTACAAGCTCATTAATTTCTTCAAAGGTTTCTTGTTCGTCTGGCTCCGCTGTAGCGGGATCTTCTGCCGCAGAAGAGGCGTCACAAACTTTGATGATTTCACTTTGTAAAGGCTCAATATTTTCAATCTCCGGAAAAGGATAATCATTATTGAGCACTGCGGCATTTGGTGCAGTTTCTTCGTCCTGTTGCTCAGCTTTACCCTCAGCAACTTCAGTTGAAATTTCAACTTCAATAATTTCGTGAGCAAGGGGAGCTAAATTTTCTATTTCAGGAGCATCTTCTATGATAAGGCTCTCCTTGCTAGGGATATTTGCTGGAACATCCTCATTTGAAACCTCAGTGTGTACCTTATTCCAAGTGGCATATTGGGTTACTTCAACATCTTGTAGGGCAACTAGTTGCTGCGGCGAGTGAATCACCCTGTGTAAAATAAAACCGTTATTGTAAAGTGCGGCTTTGGTTAAAGCTTCCTGTTGTTGAGCAGTATCTTTAGACGCTTTGGCCAGTAATAAATATAATGGTTGATAGTAGGGATAAGCTGCAATAAGTTCCTGCAACAACGGAATGTCGTTTTGCGTCACCTTTGCTGGTTTGGCAAGTAACTGATCCAATTGCTGCTTCATCTCTATTTTCAACTCCATTGCGCTAAGTTAACAATTGAAAGATAAAAAAATTACCATTGCGCAAAGGCACGGTTAAAAATATTTTCAGTAAGCTGTTGGTTCACCTGTTTAATAAGGGCCTGTTCTTGACTTTGTAACGTTCCGCTAGATAGGGTAAAATCTTTAAAAGCACTGAACGTTTCCTTAAAGCTCGTTTTTACTTTTCCAGTATCTAAGTTGTTGGTGTAAGTAACTGACACCGTTATGGTTAAACGATTTGCGCCAGCTGTAGGCTGACGGTTATCGGTAAAGGCAATAGGTTTGATGTCGTAACCAGTGATTTCGCCCTCCATGATGGCATCGGCTTCGCCAGTGGTAATGCTCAGCCTGCTTTGTGTACGAATACGTTCTTTTAAATCTTCCGTAAAAGTTTGGGCTAGCGTAGGTACCACTAAAGGCGCTCTGTTTTCAAAAAACCTTACATTAATGGTTTTCATGGTTGGAGGAATAGAGGCCCCATTAAATTTATAGCTACAGCTAGCAAAAGCCAATACCACCGCTAAAAGCAAAAATAATCTTTTCATCCGCTTATAAATTTAGCTCTTTTATTTTCCTGTAAAGTGTACGCTCTGAAATTCCTAACTCCTGCGCTGCAAATTTGCGTTTGCCTTTGTGTTTTTTCAATGCCTTTTTAATCAGGTCAGATTCTTTATCAACTAAAGATAACGACTCTTCCACTTCCTCTGCATCGTGGGCAAAATTATAATCGTTGGGGTTGCTTTGCGAAGGATGTTTGATAGTTAACGTAGGCTCGGCAGAATGATTGTTCGAATCTACCTCTTGATACAGCTGATTGATAAACTGTGGATTGTCTGCAATAACATGAGCCATATTGCCGCCGCCATTCTGTATAATTTCTGCTACCAGTTTTTTAAGCTCTACCATATCCTTTTTCATGTCGAATAAAACTTTATAAAGGATGTCTCGCTCCGAAAAATCTTCTTTGCTAGAAGTATTTACGGCCATCGGTAAGTTATTGTTTTGCTCGTTAGGGATATAGTTAAGCAGCGATTGTGCAGTTACGTTCCTATCTTTTTCAAGTACGCAAACCTGCTCGGCAATGTTTTTTAACTGCCTTACGTTACCCGGCCAACTGTAATTACTTAACATTTGTACGGCATCATTTTCAAGCTGTATGCCAGGGGTGCGGTATTTGTTGCTAAAATCAGATACAAATTTTCTGAACAAAAGATAGATATCGTCCTTACGTTCTCTAAGCGGCGGAATACGCAAAGGCACAGTATTTAGCCTGTAGTACAAATCTTCACGGAACTTGCCTTTTTTAACGCTATCGTAAACATCAACATTGGTTGCAGCAATAATTCGTACGTCGGTTTTTTGCACTTTTGAAGAGCCTACTCGTAAATATTCTCCGCTTTCTAAAATCCTCAATAAGCGAGCTTGGGTGCCTAAAGGAAGTTCGGCAACTTCATCTAAAAAAATAGTACCCCCATTTGCTACTTCAAAATAACCTTTTCTAGCTTCGTGGGCACCTGTAAACGAACCTTTTTCGTGGCCAAAAAGCTCTGAATCAATTGTGCCTTCAGGAATGGCACCACAGTTTACAGCAATGAAAGCACCATGTTTACGAGCGCTCAATTGATGTATAATTTGCGAAAACACTTCCTTACCGCTACCACTTTCGCCGGTAATTAACACCGACATATCAGTAGGTGCAACTTGGCTTGCTGTATCTATGGCTCGGTTTAATAAAGGCGAGTTGCCAATAATCCCGAAGCGTTGTTTGATGCTTTGTGTGTCCATTATTCTAGATTTACGAATTTAGATTTATGACTTACAATGTCTGTTCTGTTCATAAATCCAAAATCGTCAATTAACTAATGTGTTTATGTCTATAATTTCGAATTAAGGTTTTAGATTTGGGGAGATGCTAAAATCGTAATTCGTAAGTCTAAAATCAGACTGCTTTGCCAATTAATGTAGCAGTAGTGCAACGTTCTACTAAAACATTTGCATATTCGCCTGGTTTTACAAAATCGGTAACAGGGAAAACAACCATTACATTTTCATCGTTACGCCCGCGGTATTCCTTATCAGACTTTTTCGAGAAACCTTCCACCAACACTTTCACGGTTTTGCCTACAAAGTTTTTGATGTAAGCGTGTGAACCTTCCTGCTGTTTCTGGATAATATCATTTAATCTCCGCAGTTTTACCTCCTCCGGAATATCATCCTTGTACCTGCGTGCTGCTAAAGTTCCAGGGCGTTCAGAATATGCAAACTGATAAGCGAAACTGTAGGTCACGTAATCCATCATGCTCAAGGTATCTTGGTGTTCTTCTTCCGTTTCGGTACAAAAACCCGTGATGATATCTGTTGAAATGGCACAGCCTGGAATAATTTGCTTAATGGCATCTACACGATTCATGTACCACTCTCTATCGTAGGTGCGGTTCATCAATTTCAATATTCTGCTATTGCCGCTTTGAACTGGTAAGTGGATGTAGTTGCAGATGTTATCGTACTTGGCAATGGTGTGCAATACCTCATCGGTAATATCTTTAGGGTGCGATGTAGAGAAACGAACCCTTAATTCGGGACTGATTTCTGCCACCATAGCCATCAGTTGAGCAAAGTTTACCGAACCTTCCAAGCTTTCATGATGATGATCACCACGTTTTTCTGGCAAGTCAGTTTTATTTACCAAAGCTTCTAACAAGGCATCGCCTGTTAAAGTGTTCATTTCGTCCTGTAAATCATCGGCTTTGCTTTTTAGCTCCTGCCCATCTTTCCAAAAATAGGAATCAACGTTTTGTCCCAATAGTGTAACTTCACGGTAGCCTTGTTCAAATAACTGACGGGCTTCGTTAAGGATCGTTTGTGGATCTCTACTGCGTTCACGTCCGCGGGTAAACGGTACCACACAAAACGAACACATGTTATCGCAACCACGAGTAATGGAAATGAAAGCACTTATGCCATTTCCTGTTAAACGCACTGGGCTAATATCTGCATAGGTTTCCTCACGCGAAAGAATTACATTAACGGCTTTGCGGCCATCTTCTACCTCGTTAATTAACTTTGGCAAATCACGGTAAGCATCGGGCCCTACTACAACATCAACTAATTTTTCTTCTTCTAAAAATTTAGATTTTAAGCGCTCGGCCATGCAACCCAATACCCCAACAACCAACTTTGGATTCTTACGTTTTTCTTTGCCAAACTGCGATAGCCTATTGCGTACACGCTGCTCGGCATTTTCTCTGATAGAACAGGTATTTATGAAAATTACATCAGCATTTTGGTAGTCAGGAGTGGTTTCGAAACCAGTTTCCGAAAGTATGGAAGCCACAATTTCGCTATCTGCAAAATTCATTTGGCAACCGTAGCTTTCGATGTAAAGCTTTTTCCCATCTCCCTTTTTTTCCAATACCAGTGCTTCACCTTGTCGGCTTTCGTCGTGTGTTTTATCCTGAAGCTTAAAATCAATCATTAATCAAACTTTTTGTAGGCCACAAAAGTACGAAAATTATATCTAAAATGACATAATGGCAGTAATTTTATAATTCGTTAACAATTCACTCACTGCGTTCTATCAACGCTATTTAGAAATTCCATTAACGTAGTTTTTTAATCGATATCTCTGATTCCCAAGTGTAGGTAGGTGAAGAATTAAAGATGTGTATGGCATATCTTATATCAAAGAATCGCAGTGTTTTAAGCTTTGAAAAACAATGGCGTATATTTTTTGTCTTTAAGTTTACAAACAGCAATCCTTATGGGCGAAAATACATTTTACCGCAAGCGCAAGTTTTGGTACTGGTTGGGCGGTATTTTTGGGGCGATCATCATTTTATTGGGAGTAGGAGCCATTATTTTAAGTGCAAAATGGAAGCCAATGCTTACTTCAAAAATTAAAGAAGGTGTGCACAATGCTTCCAACGGTTTATACCAAATTAATTTTAAGGATATACACCTTAATGTTTTAACTGGAACGGCCGTATTGGATAGCATTAGTTTAATTCCCGATACCAATATATTCAATCAATTAAAAGTAAAAAAGCAAGCGCCAACCCATTTGTTTAGGATAAAGCTAGCACACCTAAAAATTGCGAGAGTAGGAATTTTAACTGCTTATTTCAAGAAAAAAATTGATTTGAATGCCATCGTCTTGGATCATCCATCAATAGATATGGTGTATTATAAAGTTCCCAAACGCCCTGATACGGTAAAAGATGACCGAACACTTTATCAGCAATTATCAAAATCGTTAAAGTCTGTTGCCGTTGCACAAATAAAAGTAATTGATGCTGATTTTGATTATTACAACGGGCGAAAAAAGTTGAATGCCATCAAGCATTTGTCTATTAATGTAAAAGATGTTTTAATTGATTCGGCGGCGCAGTTTGATACTACTCGTATTTTTCATAGTAAAAACATTGGATTCGAATTAATTGGTTATCAATCTGATACGAAAGACAAGCTTTACACACTAAAATTAGATACTTTAAGAGGTTCCATTACTGGTAAAGATTTGGAAGTACGTGGATTTAAAATGATACCCAAATATCCTAAAATTGAGTTCAGCAAAAAGTATAGTGTACAAAAGGATAGGTACGATCTTGATTTTAAAAAGATCAGTATTTCAGGCGTAGATTATGTGGGGCTAAATGCCAATGGAGAACTGCATGTTAAGCAGATTGACCTAGGGCCTGCTAACGTAAACGTTTTCATGAATAGAGAATTACCTCCCTCAAGCTTAAATAAGTCGGGCAATTTCCCCCATATGGCTTTAAAGCGTTTGCCAATTCCAACTATCGTAGAACAATTGAAAATTGTCAAAGTAAATGTAGCCTACGGCGAATACAATCCTAAAACAAAAGAAATAGGCACCATTAAATTAGATGGTTTACATGGTGTGGTAAATAATTTAACTAACGATAGTGCAAGATTAAGTAAAAAAGGCCATGCCTATGCCAACCTAACAACTTACGTAATGGGTGCAGCTAAACTTAACGTAAAGATTGACTTTAATTTGTTGTCTAACAACGGCGCCTTTAACTATAAAGGTGAGGTCGGCAGCTTCAATTTACAGGCTTTAAATACCATTTCAAAGCCTTTAGGGCAAATTGCTATTGAGAGCGGAAGGGTAACATCCGCTAGTTTTGATGTCTCGGCTAACAGTAGCGGATCAAAGGGTGTAGTGTATTTTTATTATCGGGATTTGAAAATTAAGATGTTGGGTGAAGACGCCGACGGCAAGGAAAAGAAGAAAGGTTTGCTTTCGTTTTTAGCGAATACGCTGCTCATTAAGGATGATAACATTCCAGGTGATAAAGGACGATTTGCGAATGTGACACACGAACGCCCGCCTCAAGCATCGTTTTTCAATGTAATGTGGAAAACGGTTTTTAAAGGGATGCGTGAGATAGTAGGTATTGGAATTGTACCGATGAAAAAAATGCCAGATCCGAAGAAAAAGAAATGATATCAGTGTAACGAAATTCCAATAATACTCTTTCAGCAAAGCATTTAAAATTTGCTAATTAAATGTATATTGTGGTTGGCTAATCTCTATACTGTTAATGAATTTTAAGGCGCTGTTTAAGAATAAAAAAAAGTGGAAATGGATTTTTGGCGTACTCGTATTTTTGTTGGTGTTAACAGGTTTAGCTGCATGGTATGTTTCCAATAAAATTAAGCCCTTTGTTCAGCGTGAGTTAGCGGCGGTAGTGAAAAAAGCAACCAATGGACTGTACGATATCCGTTTTGAGAAGGTAATGGTGAACCCGCTAACGGGCAACGCATCATTAACAGAAGTAAGTTTAATCCCTGATACGGCGGTGTACAAAAAATTGATAGCGCAGCGTAAGGCACCAAACAATCTTTATTTCATCCGTTTGCAAAAGTTGAGGATCAAACGATTTCATCCTTTTAGAATTTATTTTGATAAAAAACTCGACGTTGACCTGCTACTTTTTGATCGGCCTCAAATTACGATGGTGAACAAATCGCTACCGTTTAATGAAAATAAGCCGCCGCAACCTGAGCAGTCACCGTATGATTATGTGAAGAAAATTTTCAAATCAGTTCAGGTAAGCACTATCGACTTTAAAAATGCAAGTTTTAAATATGTTAATCGCAATGGCGCTATACCAGAAACTGACACGATTTCGAATATCTCCATTACCCTAAAAAATTGGTTAATTGACAGCGCCTCAGCAAAAGATAAAACCCGATTTTATTTGTTGAAAGATGCTTACGTGTATCTCAATAATTACATTTATGCCACCCCTGATAGCATGTATTATATCAAGGCTAACCAGTTTGAGTTTAGTGCTTCTCAAAAGAAGTTGAACATAAAAGAATTTTCATTGGAGCCCCGCTATTCAGAAAAAGATTTTGCCAAGGTGAATGGTTACGCTAGGGATAGGTATTCGCTAAAATTAAATAATATCGACTTTTACGGCATCAATTTGTTTGCTTATATCAAAAATAGAGAGCTAATTGCTGATGAAATGGGTATCGCTGATGGTACTTTAGCCGTATTTAACGATAACTCCTACCCCAAGTTGTTGAAAGATAAAACGGGCAAGTTTCCTCATCAACTTCTCCAAAAAATAGGAATACATACTACGGTTAAAAAAATAAAGCTCAACAAATTAAATATCAGTTATGCTGAGTTTGATAAACAAAGTGGGCAAAGGGGGCAAATCAATTTTAAAAACACCTCTGGCATTATCAGCAATGTTACTAACCAGCCAAAAGTAAAACGCAAAAATCCAATTATTGAGGCCAATTTGGAAAGCTACTTAATGGGGCAAGGCAAGCTAAATGTTAATTTTAAATTTAATGTATTGGCGCCCAAGGCAGATTTTTCTTACAAAGGACAATTGGTAAATATGGACGGACGGCAGCTGAACTACATCACAAAACCTTTGGCCATGCTTATGATTAAAAGCTGTTTAATTAGGCGCTTTGCATTTGATATTTCTGCCAACGAGGAAGTAGCCAAAGGCAAGGTAGAATTTATTTACAACGATTTATCCATAGGCTTAATGAAACGCCATGAAGGCGGTCAGCGGTTGCGGCGCTTGGGGATACTCTCCTTATTGGCCAATGCAATGGTAATTTATTCTGATAATCCTTCGGACGATGGAAAACTCACCTTGGCAACTGTTAGTTATGAACGTAAGCCAACTGGTTCTTTTTTCAATTTTATTTGGCGTAGTTTATTTCAAGGGGTGAAACATAGTGTTGGCCTCAGCAAGCAAAAGGAAATGGAAATTAAGCGCTACGTTACAAAATTTGAAAATATGAAAGATGATAGGGAGCGACGAAGGATGCGCAGGGAGCTGAGGTTGAAAGCAAATAAATAAGCCCCGAATAAAATCCGAGGCTTATTATATTATTGTTGAATTTCGATTAAGAAATTACCCAGTTCCATCCAAAAGTATCTGGAGCTAGGCCATACTTAATGTCATTTAGCTTTTTAGCGATGCCATTTGAAACGTGTCTGGTTTCTACATCGGTTAGTGTGTAAGTTTTACCTTCGTAACCAATTTCACCAATATGGGTAACGGTAGCAGCTGTACCAGCAGCAAATGCTTCGGTTAACTTGCCGTTTTCAATCCCCTCGATGATCTCTTTTACAGATAGTCTTCTTTCCTCTACTGTGATGCCCTCAGCTTTAGCTAATTGGATAATGGTATCTCTTGTTACGCCATCTAATACGGTAGTCCTCACCGCAGGGGTAATTAACTTTCCGTCAATTACGAACATCAAGTTGGCTGTTCCCGCCTCCTCAATAAACTCATGGGTTTGAGCATCAGTCCAAATTAGTTGGTCAAAGCCTTCTTTTCTTGCTTCCTCAAATGGATATAGAGAACGAGCATAGTTACCTGCAGTTTTAGCAAAACCTACACCGCCATCATCAGCTCTGGTGAATTCAGTCTCTATTTTAACCCTTAAAGCTTTATTGTAATATTTGCCAGTTGGTGTGGTTAATACCGCAAAAGTATAACTGTCAGATGGTCTAACGCCTAAATAAGGGTCAGTAGCATACATTACAGGTCTAATATAAAGTGCGTAATCTTCTTGGTTAGGAACCCACTTTTCATCAACGTTAATTAGGGTAGCCATTCCTTGCATAAAGATTTCTTCAGGAACTTCGGCCATTGCCATTCTTCTAGCCGATTTATTAAAACGAAGGAAGTTTTTATCAGCTCTAAAAATGCTGATTTTCCCATCAGGCAGTCGGTAGGCTTTAATGCCTTCAAAAATGGCTTGTCCGTAGTGCAGCGCAGAAATTGCTGGGCTCATAGGGATTGGACCATAAGGAACTACTCTTGGGTTTTTCCATTCACCATCTTCATAGTCACACAAAAACATGTGGTCGGTAAACACTTTACCGAATGGCAACTGCGAAAAATCAGTAACAGTAAGGCGAGTTTGCTCAGCCTTGGTTACTTTGATGTCTAATGTTTCGGTCATCTTATAGAAATTTATGCGAGCAGCGGCATTTTGTATATACCGATGCTCTTATTTGCTGCAAAAGTACTAAAAATCAAGTGTTTTTTAGCTTTTTTAGAAGAATTAATGTTTGTTTTTAAGTGTTTGCAACACACTAAGTACCCAGCCTTTTCCCCATTCTTCCATCTGTTGCTCAGTCCATAAAAACGGGTAGAAGATTCTTTTTTGAAAACGAGGAGGTAAGTATTTTTGCCAGTTTGTACCGCCTGTAGCAGCAATGTCCACAGGATCTTTTTCGAGATAACGCACCGCAGATTTGTAATGCGACAATGGCCATTCCACATTCACGTAAAGGTCCAGCTTTCGCAGTTCCTCGGCAAGTTCTCCAACAGCTTCACCTTTAGCTTCTAATTGTTTGTAAAGCGATGCAAAATTGCTGTGCTCACGTTCTTTTGCTAGGGCTAAAAATTGCGTTGCATATTTGTTGATGAATTGCTTTAAGGTTAGGGTTTGCTTTCCGCTGGCCAATTCCGTTGCGCCAAATTTCCAATAGATGTATTCAAATTTTTCCTCGATACTGGCATTGGCCAATTCGTTACGCTTACTTTTGTCTACCAATTGGCTAAAATTAGTGGCCGATATTTCAATCATCCTGTATTGCCCACTTTGGAAACCACTAGCTGGTAACAACGACATGCGGAATTTTAAAAACTGTTCCTTTTCCATGCCATTTACCATTACCTCAAATGAAGTGGTTAAAGCATTGAAATAGGCATTAATTCTCTTCACCCTTTCAGTGAAAAATTTAGCTGTGAGGTTTTCGTTTGTAGCTATTTGCTTGCACTCATGCAATGATAGTTTGAAATACAGCTCTGTAATTTGATGATACATGATGAAAATTTCCTCATCGGGGAACGGCGTTTTTGGGCTCTGCAAACTCAGCAAAGTATCCAAATGTATGTAATCCCAGTAAGTGAGGAAATCTGCGTATAAAAGGCCATCTAAATAGGAGACCATATCTTGTCCCATGGCTTCGTATTTTTCCTGAAGCAGGGTTAATTTTTCTTTAATCTGTGGAGTTAATTCCATTTTATATTGTCTTTACAATTTAACCTCTTTGTTTATACTCACCAATCCATAAACAAGTTGTGGATGGTGGTCTAGTTGGGTCATGCTGATTTGTAGCAGGGCGAAATGCTACACGAATTTAGTTCAGCATCCGTTTGAAAAAGACAATAAGCTAGCTTGGCCTATCGATGATAAGTGTAAAGTTGGAAATATGTATCGACGATAGTAAAGTCATGTGGAACTTCTTAGTCCGTTTTGTCATTCTGAGCGCAGCGAAGAATCTGATTATCAATTAAACATAATTTGTAGATTCTTCGCTGCGCTCAGAATGACAGTTACTTAAACTTAAAAAAGTTTAGTTAAATTTTAATACAACACCCTAAATTTAATAGTATGCTCAATTTTTTTTAAGGACTTGAAGAGTTGTTTGTCGTACTCAGCATTGATATCAGTAATGGCGTAGCCGATATCACCTTTGGTCATTAAAAATTGGCCAACAATATTGATGTTGTGTTTAGCAAAAATATTGTTGATTTGAGCCATGATACCCGGTACATTCTTATGGATATGAATCAAACGATGCGATTTATCGATAGCTGGCAACTGTAAATTAGGAAAGTTACTGCTCAAATACGTAGTGCCTTTGTTCATGAAATCGGCTACACGCTTTGGAATAAATAAGGAGTTCCTAGGATTTCCTTTAGGATCGTCGAAAACAACAATGCCCATTTCACTACAAATTTGTAAAGAGAATTTGTTTTTTGCACTGCCTAAATAACCTATTGTTTTGAGCTTAACCGCCCTTCTCAATATGTCATCATCAATTTTTTCGCCATTGGCCAATAGCAACATGCCTACATCACCAACATACTTTTCTTCAAATTCTGTTTTATGGCGAATAGAGAAGCCATCTTTCTTTAGAAAAGCAATGCTATCAGCATTTACATCCCCAATTACCAAGCAAAGGATCCTATTTTTAGGGTAAGATATCGCCCTTGGCAGGTTGTTAACGTACAAAAACTCATCAAAACTTGGCGTTACGTGGTCGGCTTTGGTAACAATGCTTTCACGGGCAATATTTTCTGTGAACGCATAAAACTTTTTAATCAAACCGCTTTCACGTAGTTGATAATCAGAATAGCCATCGCCAATGCCATATAAATTGCCCTGCAGCTGTAGTTGGTGCATCAGTTTTACCTTACCACCTTCTTCGCTCAGCGGGTTGGCATGGTCGTAGTCAATAATTTTTCCATCGCCAGTAGTAACAAAAGTATTGGCGTAAATATTTTCTTTTTTAATGTGGTATTGGCTTACCACCGGCGTGATAAACTCTTTAAATCCACCCGAAACAATCAATACTTCATCTGCATGTTTTTTAAAAAATTCCGCATTGCGTGAAAAAGATTTTGACACTTTTTTCTTCAAATGCTTGATTAGTTTTTGCAAATGCTCTTCATTGGCTTCCAATAATTTTACCCTTTGTGCCAAGCTTTCCGAAAAAGACAGTTTACCTTCCATTGCTAAATTGGTATAGTCTTCAATTTTTTGGTAAATGGCTTCTCTGTCAGGATGTTTAGCTAAAGAAATTCTGGCTAATTCATCTAGCGCTTCCACTTGGGTAAACGTACTGTCGAAATCAATGATATAAAAGTTTTGTTGCTTCATTATTTAAGGGCATTGCAAACTTCAGCGATGCTTTGGTTTAGAGGTTTAAATGTATAATTGAGTGTTTCGGTTACTTTTTTGTTGCTATAATAACTTAAATTGAAGCTACTGCGGACAGATTCTTTAGTGAGCGCTGCGGGCTTACCGGTAAACAGCGCTGCCAGTTTTGCCGCTCGCCACGCTAAGGCGAGCATCCAGGGTTTGGCCTCTTTTGAAGGAGCTTTAGCGCCAAAGCCTTTCGCAATTTCCGCAAAAAAATCTTTGTAATGCAAATTTCCGGCGCTAAGTGTAAATCGTTCTTCGCTGATATTGCTTTCCATTAATAAAATCATGCACTTGGCAACATCTGCTACATCAACAATGCCAGTGGCGCCATCGGTATAAAATTTCAAGCCTTCCTTTACCAGTTTAAAAATGGCTCCGCTGCCATTGTAGCCAGCATTTTTGCCGATAATAACCGCTGGATTCACAATTACGGCGTCCAGTCCTTCGGCTATGCCACGCCAAACTTCCATTTCCCCTTGATATTTAGAAATGGCATAATTGTGCGCTTTAGGGTTGTAATCCCAAAAATGCTTTTCAGTAATCAGTTCGCCAGGCTTTGCATCGCCCAGGGCCGCAATGGAACTCACGTGCAATAAACGCACATTTAAATCCAAGCAAATGTTCACCATGTTAGCGGTGCCTTCGATATTGATTTTTAAAAGCTTGGCTTTATCCTTAGGATCAAAAGAAACAAATGCAGCGCAGTGGTAAGCTTTGGTTACGCCGTCAAAAGCTTCAATCAAGCTTTCTGGTTCGTTTATATCTGCAGTGTGCCAAGTTACAAGCGGGTTATTTTTAAGTGTGGATGGAATTACAGCCGTGCTTCTTTTAATGGCCCTAACTGTTAAATTCTGGTCGGTAAGCTGCTTTACTAACTCTGCCCCTAAAAAACCTGTTGCCCCTGTAACGAGTATCATTTCATTTTTTGTGTTGAAATATGCGCTCAAAAATAGATATTTGAGGGCAAACATTTTAGTGGCTTTATGACTTTATCCGATTTTTTTTCACCAATTGATACTGAAAAATTTACACCTAAACATGGTTTCCTAACCAGCCAACTAGGAATGAAGGTGGAATTTTTTACTGATAGCTTCCCCGAATTGGAAGAAGGAAAGTACGATTTGGCTATTATTGGAGTAAAAGATGATAGGGGAGCGGTTAATAACAACGGTTGTGCTTTGGCACCAGATTATTTTAGAGAACAGTTTTATCTGCTGAATGAGGGCCAGGTGCCAACCAAAATAGTTGACTTGGGCAACATCATTGCTGGGCAAGCCGTTTCTGATACTTATTTTGCTGTAAAAAATGTTGTTTCAGAATTAATTAAGCTGAATATCGTGCCAATTATCATTGGTGGTGGTCAAGATATCACCTATGCGCAATACATGGGTTATGAAAATTTAGAGCAAAAAGTTGATTTGTTAGTGGTAGATAATCGCTTTGATTTAGAGCAAGATGAAACGGAAGATGTTACCACGACTTCACAAAGTTATTTGAGTAAAATTTTTCTGCATCAGCCCAACTACCTATTCAATTTTAGCAACATGGGTTACCAAACCTATTTTGTAAGTCAGGATAGTTTGCGAGTGATGGATAAACTTTATTTTGATGTACACCGGTTGGGCGAGTTTGTTGCGGATTTATCGGTATCTGAGCCTGTGATTCGTAATGCGAATATGGTAAGCTTTGATATTGGAGCCATTCGTTCTAGTGATGCCTGCGCTAATGCGAACATGGTGCCTAACGGTTTTTATGGCGAAGATGCCTGTCGTATTGCCCGTTATGCTGGCATGAGCGATAAGCTAACTTCGATTGGTTTTTACGAATTCAATCCAGCATTTGATAGAAGCGGCCAAACAGCCATGTTATTGTCGCAAATGGTATGGTACTTTATGGATGGCTTTTATAATAGGAAAAAGGATTTTCCATTGACGCCAAAATCACAATATATCATTTACCGGGCCAGTGTAAATGATGGTGCTACGGAAGTGAATTTTGTAAAGAGCAAAAAATCGGATAGGTGGTGGATGCAGGTACCTTACCCTGCAAATGGTTCTAAAAACGAACGTTTTCACCTAGTCCCTTGCAGATATGACGATTATAACACAGCTGTAAATGGGGAAATGCCAGATTTATGGTGGCGCACCTATCAAAAACTAACCTAATAGTTACAAAAATTGCATGATATATCTGTATATTTGATTAACAACTTATAGTACTAAATAATGTGGGTGTAAAAACGCACGCCCTCATTCCAAAAAAATAAATTAAAACAATGAAAAAAGCAATTCTTTCAGCCTTAATGCTGGCACCGGTAGCATTAATGGCTCAATCAGATTTTACGATAAAAGGTAAAGTGGCTGGTTTAAATGCGCCCGCTAAGGCTTACTTAGCTTATGGCAATAAAATCGCAGATTCTGCAAGTTTAGTTAATGGTGCATTTGAGTTCAAAGGAAGCATTCCTTCGATTACGCAAGCTTCAATTAGAGTGAAACATAATGATATGCCGCCAGCCGACCCAAAAAAGAGAGTGCCTGCTGATGCGCTGAACTTTTACTTAGAGCCTGCTGTAATTAATATCATTGCTGCTGACTCTATCAAAAATGCTAAAATTACCGGTTCAAAGGTTAATGAAGATAATGCAAAGTTAAAAGCTGCTTTAAAACCAGTGGATGATAAAGTTGCGGTTTTAATGAAAGAGTATAATTCTTACACCCAAGAGCAAAAAAAGGATGAGGAATTTATGAAGCCTTTTATGGCCAAATATGATGCTGCTACCGGCGAGGCAACGCCTATCTACAAAAAATTTGCTGAAGGCAATAGGGATTCTTTTATCGGTTTAATGGCTTTTAGATCGAGCTTAGGTTACGAATTTGATCCAAGTGTAGCAGATGCAGAATTCAAAAAATTTGCTGCAAATGTAAGATCAACTGCGTTAGGTAAAAATATTGAAAGTTCAATAGAAGGAGCTAAAAAGACTCAAATTGGAACAATGGTGGCCGATTTTACGCAAAACGACCCAGATGGCAAGCCAGTTAAATTATCTGATTTTAAAGGTAAATACGTATTGGTAGATTTTTGGGCTTCATGGTGCGGCCCTTGTCGTCAAGAAAACCCTAATGTAGTGGATGCTTTTAATAAATTTAAAGATAAAAATTTCACAGTTTTAGGTGTTTCTTTAGATGGTGGCAATACCAGAACAACAAAAGAAGCTTGGTTAAAAGCTGTTGAGGCTGATAAATTAACTTGGACACACGTTTCAGATTTGAAAGGTTGGGATAACGAAGTTTCTAAAGGTTTTGGAGTTCAGAGCATTCCATTCAGTTTCCTAGTAGATCCAAATGGAAAAATTGTTGCTAAAAACCTAAGAGGTAAAGCTTTACATGATAAGTTATCAGAGCTACTTGATAAGAAATCTAAATAAAAAAGCTATTTAAGCGAGAAGCCTCCTGTTTGCAAAAGCAGGGGGCTTTTTTATATCACCAAGCCTAGCGTAATAAAAACTACACCAACAAACGAAATCAAGAATGCAGGCCTTCCAAAAAGTAAACCTAATACTACGCCGGCGATAATTAAAAAGCAACCAATCCAAATGTAACTGATGGAGTTAACTTTTGAACTGTGCGTAAATGTTGCTAATTCTTTATTGTCTTTTCTGGCTTTAATAGTAGTGATCGTTTTTTCACCTATTTGCTCTACCGTTTTACTAATCGATATATCGTCGGCTGGCGAAATAGAATCACTTGTATTGTTTTCGGTAGCTGATGTATTGGTAGCTGAATTAAATTGCTGATTAGCACTATTATCTGTTGGTACAGCGGAAGTTGTTTTAGTTTCGCTTACGGATGCCTTAGCTTCCGCATGCTTTTCTGCTGTCGGTTTTACTGCCGGCTTAATCAGTTTTTCCTCCACTTTTTTTGACGCTGGCTCTTTTATAACAGCAATGTATTTCTCGGGAATTGCTCTTGTAACCGGCTTGCTATGCTTTTTAACCGCTGCGCTACCAATAGTTTTCGGAAAATTATCAGCAGGCAATTGCACTAACTGTTTTTCATTACCAATTTCTTTAGCTGTAACTACAACTGATATCCTTTTTGGAATATCCTGTTGTGAAAAAACTAGCATAGGAGAAATCAACCCTAAAAAGAGGGCTGAATAAAAAATGGCCTTATGTAATGTTTTTTTCAAGCTACAATTAAAAAAACTTAATACTAAAAAAGCATGCCAATTAACCGCGTAGGTAGCTGATCAAAAGAAAATCCCAACTAAGCAGTTCGCAAAGTGCTTAGTTGGGAAATGGGTTAGTTGCACCTTGTTAAATACAAGGTTACGAAAAATGTTGATAATTGAGAAATAATTTCCTCGAATTGTGGATTTACATTAAGTCAAATCCGATATCTTCTCTAAAATATTTGCCATCAAAGTAAATTCTGGCAGCATCAGCGGTGGCGCATTGTAAAGCTTCAAATTGCGAATCTTTTAATGAACTGATAGCCAATACCCTACCGCCATTGGTTTTTACTAAGCCTCCTTCGGAAGTAGTTCCAGCATGGAAAGCAAAAGAATCTCTAATGTTATCTAAGCCGGTAATTACTTTTCCTTTTTCGTAATCACCTGGGTAGCCGCCGGCAACAATCATTACGGTAGCTGCATTTTTTTCGCTGATTTTGATTTGATAGTCGCCTAAATTTTTATTGGCACAAGCCATAAATAATTCTAGCAAGTCATTCTCAATCCTTAACATTACACTTTCAGTTTCGGGATCGCCCATACGAGCATTATATTCAATCACATAAGGCTCATCGCCCACTTTAATTAGCCCGAAGAAAATAAAACCTGTATAGTCAATTCCTTCGCTTGCTAATCCATTTACGGTAGGTTTAATGATACGTTCTTCAATTTTATTTAAAAATGCAGCATCAGCAAATGGCACTGGAGATACCGATCCCATACCACCTGTATTCAAACCTGTGTCGCCTTGTCCAATGCGTTTGTAGTCCTTCGCCTCTGGTAAAATCACATAGTTTTTTCCATCGGTTAATATAAAAACAGAAAGTTCAATTCCGGTTAAAAACTCCTCCACTACCACCGTAGAACCAGCTTTACCAAACTTGCCATCCAACATCAGCCTAAGTTCATCCTGCGCCTCCTGATGGTTATCGATGATCAGCACGCCCTTCCCAGCTGCCAAGCCATCGGCTTTTAGCACAATTGGCAAGCTGTGCTGCGCTAAATAGGCCAGTCCTTCCTCCAAGTTTTCGTTAGTAAACGACTTTGATTTTGCCGTTGGGATATGATGGCGCTCCATAAACTGCTTAGAGAAATCTTTACTTCCTTCTAAAATGGCACCTTCTTTTTTAGGGCCAATTACAGGGATGTGCGCCAAAGCTTCATCTGCAGCAAAAAAATCATGAATACCTAAAACTAAAGGCTCTTCGGGACCTACCACTAATAAATCTATCTGCTCTTTCAGTGCAAGTGCTTTTACTGCTTCAAAATCATTAGGGTTGATATTTACATTTTTGCCATAATTTGCTGTTCCGGCATTGCCTGGTGCAATAAACAAATTTTCGCATTTTTCCGATTGGCTTAATTTCCAGGCAAAAGCACACTCTCTTCCGCCCGAACCGATGAGTAAGATATTCATACCGCAAAGATATTGCTTTCTGCGGATGAGGCAGATAAAATATGAAATAAGCTAAGTTGGCAATTCGACCGTGATGATAGTGGCATGGTTACTCAGCGCTTCCATCTCTACTTTTTCGGTATGCCATAAACAAAGTCCATCCCTATCGTGTAATAGCCTGCCCTCAATTTCGAAAGCGCCTGCCAGCACATACACGTAAAAGGTTTGGCGTTGATTGAGCAGGTATTCGTTTTCTCCGCGGCCAGTAAATTGCGCCATGCAGATTTTGAAAGGTGCAGCGTCTGGACTTAGCGTAGAGAAGGTGTTTTGCTTAGATAGGTCGACAGTAAAGAAAACTGGCGAGCTAGGCTCTAACTGTTTTTGTTTGATGCAAATAACTAAATAACTGATCACTTCTGTTTCATAAGGATTGGTAAGTTTAACAAAAGTGTTGCTTTCCAAAAAAATCATCAGGCCTTCTCCAACTTCCACCTCGGTATCATTTTCTTTGTCATCGAAATAATTGATAGTTCCGGTGATTGGAATTAGGATAAGGAAACCCGGTTGCTCGGTGTAAAACCCGCTGGTTGCGTTGGGTGCCAACATTTCATCGTTAAACAGATATAAACCTGTGGCAGCATTACCATTGGTTTTAAAAGAACGAAATGCACTAAATTTCCTTAGCTGTTGATTTTCCACTAAAGTTCGTTGATCTGCGAGAAAAATAGTGCCTGGTGATATGGTCATCATAGTTTAATGTTACAAATGCTCAAAAATGGAGGAATGTTGAACAATTCGGTTGGCATAGCGCCGTTTTCATCTGTTTCGCTATTTACGGTAGTGGTTAATAGGTAGCTACCAATTTGATTTAAGAGATAAAGCTCTTCGCTAAAAAAGTTAATGGCAACGCTGTGCTTTTCTATATCATTGAAATCGGAGTTGATGATTTCAAATCGGAACGACTTAAATTTTAAAAAAAGCCTGCCTAAGTTATTGCTGATATCAGGCATGGTGGCGTTAAGCTGGCTGAGGTAAGGTGTAACGGCAGCACTGGTTAAAAAATGCAGTTGCTGTGCATTTGGAGCATGTTGAAGCAGTTGCGAAAAAGTGCGAAATTCATTTTTAGCATTATAATACTGTGCCTGCATTTTAAGTTCGGCGTACGAGTCTTTAAAAACCAGTTGATCCCAAGGTTTTTCGTTGTTGATGGTGATGATTTTACGGTAACACAGGGTTATGATGCTGCTCTTTTCCATATTTCAAACGTTAAAAATGGGCATAGCTAAGTGGCTAACCCATTCATTAAAATATTTTGCTATGCCGGTACGCTTATTTGCATTTTCAGTTCAAAACCTGCAGATAGGCTTCCGGTAATAGTAGCAATTTCAATCCCGGTAGAGTCATCGCTGAAAATATTGTCGCTTTTGTTGTAGGTGTAACCGCTCATTCCTTTTGAGTAGCCATTAACCAAAGCCACTGCCGAACCGCTACCTTCAGGAAAGGCAATTTGAGTAATCTTTAACGAGGTGCCAGCTGCGTTGTAAACATGTACGTGAATATGTGTTGCTCTTCCACTGTACCAGCCCGGGAAAATGGTGGTAAACGTTACTAATCCGTTGGCATCAGTGGTTTGTCGGCCCCTTAAAAAGTGAACCGACTGGTAGTTGGTAGATTGCATTCCTGTACCGCCGTACTCTGAGTAGTTACCTTCAGCGTCACAATGCCAAATGTCAACAATGGCACCCGCTAAGGCATTGCAATTATTGTTGCTGTTGCCAATGGTAATTTTGGCTGTTAGTTTATAGCCCGATCGGCCGTCGGTAATGTCGCTCCTAACATAAGAGGCTGGTGCCTTTGTTGGAAATGGGCCTTCGGTTTCTGTGGGAGCTACCACACAATTACCAGTTGATGAGCCACCGGTGGCAGTGGTAGTTGTTGCTGCTGTATCCGAAGATTTTTTGCAGGCGTCCATAATAACGGGTGTACTAACTGCTCCAATTAATAAACTCCTTAAAAAATTTTTTCTTTCCATGTTCAATAGCTTGGGTGAAACACTTGTCGAAGATGGAATTTGGGATTGATTGTAGCAAAAATGTGTCGATTATCGCTCGCTTTGTGCCGACAAGCCTCGGCAGTGTTAAGTAATGTTAAAGCTCACCATTTTTCCAATCATGGATAAACGAAATATAAGTATCGCTTATTGGAAGAGAAAAATCGTTATTGAGGTAAGCTTTGCGATTAGCTACCTGTTGCACGCCTTTAATAGCTACAACATAGCTTCTGTGTATGCGTTTGAACTTATCTGCAGGTAATTTTTCTATCAGTTTTTTTAAGGTAGTTAAGGTCATGATCATTTTACCACTAATCAAATGGATTTTTACATAATCTTCTAAGCTTTCCAAATACAAAATTTCTTTAACCTCTATTTTAATGAGTTTATATTCAGCATAAACGAACAAGTACTCATCTGGCATTTCAACACTTTTTTTTGTTTGATATTGATGATAATCTATCGCTTTATGCACCGCTTTTTTGAAACGGATATAATCAATAGGTTTCAATAAGTAATCGATAGCATTTAATTCGAACCCTTCAAACGCAAAGTTTTTATATGCGGTAGTAAAAATCACCATCGGCTTCACCTTCAAAGATTTGAATAGATCAATACCGGTAATATCGGGCATATTGATGTCCAAAAAAAGCAGGTCAATAGGAAACTGGTTCAGGTGTTCAGCTGCTGCAATGGCGTCTTCAAAAGTTCCTATCAGTTGTAAATGTTCAGTAGCATCAACATAAGTTTTAATTAACGCTAAGGCTAAAGGTTCATCATCTATAGCAATACACTTTATTTTTTTCATGAATTAAGATGAATGGTTAGGTTAATTTTAAACACTTTTTGATCATTTGTGACCTCTAATATATGCCGGTTTGGATAAAGATAGCCTAGCCTTTTTTTAGTGTTTTCCAAGCCAATGCCTGTTCGTTTTTCTGTCTTCTTTTCAGGATTTATGGTGTTTTCGCAATAAAGGTTAACAAAAGTTTGCTCTATGAAAAGCTTAATTACCAATTGATTTTTTTTGTGGTTGCTAATCCCATACTTAAATACATTTTCAACAAAGGCCATCAATATCAGCGGTGCAATTTTCTTTTGACTGGGGTCGCCGGTTACTTCGTAAATTAAATTTGTTTTTTGGGTAAGGCGTAACCGTTGTAGGTCAATATAATCGCTCATGCAGGTAATTTCTTCTTCTAAATCAACCTCGTCATTACCGCCCTGATCGGTTAAATATCGCATCATGTTTGATAGCTTCATGATGGATGGCGCAGTGTTTTCATCCTTAATAACGGCCAACGTATAAATGTTGTTGAGTATGTTGAAAAGGAAATGGGGATTTACCTGCGCTTTTAAAAAAGAAAGTTCTGCATGCGCTTTTTCGGCTTCGGCTTTTAAAGCTCTTTCTGTAGTTAGCCGCAATTGTTTGTTGGTAGCTTTACTAACATCTAATATAATGATGATGAAAAAAATAAAAACGCTAATAATATCTATCAGCGGGCCGCCCTGCTTTGGTCCATGCTCATTGCGGTGCGGAGGGTGGTCAAATTTATGAGGTTGTAATGGTGGTGGCGGATTTCCAGACTTGGCAATGAAATAATCAAATGGGCGGATAGCTACAATTACAGCTAAGATTACGATAAGGCATGCAATGTAGGCCAGCAGTTTTTTCTCAGCGTAGAGCTTAGGAAACAGAAAGTAGGAATGAAAGAAGTAAATGCCACCAAAAACCAAGCAAAATCCAATGTATTTTACCAGTACAATAGTATTAAAGTTATATCTCTGATTTTGTCCGTAAAAAAATAATAGCGGAAGTAATAGTAATGACAATGCGGCCAATACCTGTAACACTTGTTGAAGCCTTAATTGATGTAACATACGCCAAAGCAAGCTAGTAAAAGTTAATTAATTTAAAAAGTATCGTTAAGTGGTGGATTTGTATAGATGAAATTTCTACTTTTTTAGGCGGAGATAGGGGTACTTCCAAATCAAATTTCGGTATATAAAAGATTAAAACTAGATTTGCCCGAATAATGAGGCACCTTGTTACCATATCTTTAGTGTTTTTTAGTCTTTCGCACTTGGCCAAAGCCGACCGTGTGGAAGGGCTTCGCTATTTAACCGAAAGGTATTGTGCGAAAACACAAACTAGTAACGAGCAATCGGCTGTGAGAGCAGTGCAAGATGCTCAAGATTTACCTCATTTCATCCTTTCCAATAATCAGTTAAGCGCCATAGGTGTTATTTCTGCTAAAAGCTGTTCGAAATATAACGTTGCCAACCAACCGGCACTTTTTTCGGCAGTAGTAGAAAATCCTCGAAACAATAGCCCCTAGTTTAAAAAGTCCAATGTCCGATATCGGAAGTTCGAAAGTTTGCCGTTAAAATACTACAAAGTCAAGTTGTCATACTATGATTAATGGCTTGGTTGTTGTGTAGAGTGGGAAGTTTGAAGACCGATATCGAAAGAAAATGAGTTTTTTTGAATCGTAAGAACAAGAGTACACTAATTAAATATATTATCATCTGACTTCGGACATCCGACTTCAGACCAAAAAACAATCATAACATGTTAGGATTTTTAGCCAAGATATTTGGAAGCAAATCAGAAAGAGACATTAAAGCGCTACAGCCTATTGTAGCTCAAATTAATGAAGAATATATCAAATTATCATCGTTAACTAATGATGAAATAAGAAATAAAACACTTGAATTTAAAGCAACTATTGCAACTGCTTTAGCTGATATCGATCAAAAAATCAGCGATTTGAAAGCAAAGGCCGAGAGCCCGGAGCTTTCTTTACAAGAGAAAACCAATTTATACGACGAGGTTGATGCTTTAGGTAAAGAGCGCAATGTAGAGTTGGAAAAAGTATTGCAACAAATTTTGCCTCAAGCTTTTGCTGTAGTAAAAGAAACATCACGCAGATTAAGCGAAAACGAAACTTTAGAAGTTACCGCTACCGCATTTGATAGAGAATTAGCTACCAAAAAGAACAACGTTAAAATTGTTGGCGACAAAGCATTATGGGCCAACAAATGGGAAGCTGCCGGAACTGAAGTTGCCTGGAATATGGTACACTACGATGTACAGTTGATTGGTGGTATGGTACTACACAGCGGTAAAATTGCTGAGATGGCAACCGGTGAAGGTAAAACATTAGTGAGTACTTTGCCAGCTTACTTAAATGCCTTAGCTGGTCAAGGGGTACATATTGTAACGGTGAACGATTATTTGGCCCGTCGTGATAGTGAGTGGAACGGTCCTTTGTTCGAATTTCATGGTTTAAGTGTAGATTGTATTGATAAACACCAACCTAACTCGGAAGAACGTAGAAAAGCTTATTTGGCGGATATCACCTATGGTACCAATAATGAGTTTGGTTTTGATTACTTGCGTGACAATATGTCGCAAACGCCAGATCAGTTGGTACAACGTAGGTTACACTTTGCTATGGTGGATGAGGTCGATTCAGTATTGATTGATGATGCCCGTACACCGTTAATCATTTCTGGTCCGGTGCCATTTGGTGATCAACACGAATTTCACGAGTTAAAACCACGTATTGAACGTTTGGTAAATGCACAAAAAACCTTTGTTCAATCGGCATTAAATGCAGCAAAAAATTTAATTAATAGCGGTAATGTAGGAACCGAAGAAGGTGAAGGTGGTTTGGCTTTGTTACGTGCTCATCGTGGTTTGCCTAAAAATAAAGCATTAATTAAGTTTTTGAGCGAAGGCAACAACAAGCAAACCTTGTTGAAAACCGAAAACTACTACATGGCGGATCAATCTAAAAATATGCCTAAGGTTGATGCCGAATTGTATTTCCATATTGACGAGAAAAACAATCAGGTTGAGCTAACCGAAAAAGGGATTGAATTGATTACCCAAACCGGTGAAGATCCAAGTTTCTTCGTATTGCCGGATGTAGGTACTGAAATTGCCGAAATAGAAAAATCGAGCTTAAGCAGCGAAGAGAAAATTGCTCAAAAAGATGCTTTAATGCGTGATTACTCTGTAAAAGCGGAACGTGTACACTCTATCAATCAGCTATTAAAAGCTTACACTTTATTTGAAAAAGATGTTGAATACATCATTGATGAAGGTAAAGTGAAAATTGTTGATGAGCAAACTGGTCGTATCATGGAAGGCCGCCGTTACTCGGATGGTTTGCACCAAGCTATTGAGGCCAAAGAGAATGTGAAAGTAGAAGATGCTTCACAAACTTACGCTACCATTACGTTGCAGAACTACTTCCGTATGTACCACAAACTTTGCGGTATGACGGGTACAGCAACTACAGAAGCTGGCGAGTTTTGGTCAATCTATAAGTTAGATGTGGTAGAAATTCCTACTAACAGAAAAATCTCTAGGATTGATGCGCAGGATTATGTTTATCGTACCGTAAGAGAAAAATACAATGCCGTAGCAGAAGAAATTGTAAAGTTAACGGAGGCAGGCCGTCCAGTATTGGTAGGTACCACGTCAGTTGAAATTTCGGAGCTATTAAGCCGTATGTTGAAACTCCGTGGTATCAAACACAATGTATTGAACGCTAAAATGCACCAAAGGGAGGCTGATATTGTGGCAGAAGCTGGTCAGCCAGGTCAGGTAACCATTGCTACCAACATGGCTGGTCGTGGTACCGATATCAAATTAGGCCCAGGTGTAAAAGAAGCTGGAGGTTTAGCCATCATTGGTACTGAGCGTCACGAGTCTCGCCGTGTAGATAGGCAGTTGCGTGGTCGTGCTGGTCGTCAGGGTGATCCAGGAACTTCGCAATTCTTCGTGTCGTTGGAAGATAACTTGATGCGTTTATTCGGTTCTGAGCGTATCTCTAACATCATGGTTCGTATGGGTATCGAAGAGGGAGAGGTGATCCAACATTCTATGATTACCAACTCTATCGAAAGAGCACAGAAAAAAGTAGAAGAGAATAACTTTGGTGTACGTAAACGTTTGCTAGAGTATGATGATGTGATGAACTCTCAGCGTACTGTAATCTATTCAAAACGCCGTAATGCACTTTTCGGTGAGCGTTTAGATGTAGACATGAACAATATGATTTTCGACGTAGCCGAAGATATTGTAACTGAATACAAAGAGAGCACCAACTACGAAGGCTTCAAGCTAGAGGTTATTAGGAACTTCTCGGTTGATACTGAAATTTCGGAGCAAGAGTTCAATAGCAAAAAGATCCATGATTTAACGGATAAATTGTTTGATGAGGTAACCAATTTCTACATCCGTAAATCGGAAGCGGTAGTAAACCAAGCAATGCCAGTGTTAAAGCAGGTATTTGCTGATAGGGGCGATGTGATTGAGCAAATTGTAGTGCCATTTACTGATGGTATGCGCCACATTCAGGTGCCGGTTGAGCTGAAGAAAGCAATTGAAAACAACGGTAAGGAAATTACTAAAGCTTTCGAAAAAACCATTGTTTTGGCTTTAATTGATGATAGTTGGAAAGAGCATTTACGTGAAATGGATGAGCTGAAGCAATCGGTGCAAAATGCGGTTTATGAGCAGAAAGATCCTTTGATCATCTATAAAATGGAAGCATTTAACCTGTTTAAAGGCATGCTAAGTGTGGTGAATAAGGAAGTGGTGAGCTTCTTGTTTAAAGGTGGTATCCCTGTGCAACAGGAGCCAGAGCAAGTGAGAGAAGCAGTGGCACCAAAGCCTCAGCCTAAATTGCAAACTACAAAGCAGGAGTACGGCGATCAGCATTCTGATTTGGATTTGGTTGGCGACACCCGCGAACCTCAGCCTTTACAGCCAATTAGAAAAGAAGCAACTATTGGCAGAAACGAACCTTGCCCTTGCGGAAGTGGCAAGAAGTTCAAGAACTGCCACGGCGCAAACGCATAGTGCGAAAACTTACGAAGTTTCAAAAACTTCGTAAGTTTAAAGCAACCAAGCCCCAATTGTGAAAGCAGTTGGGGCTTTTTGTTTGCGGCTAATTACAGCGCAATTTGAATCTGTACAACCTGCTAAAAGTATCAGTAACAAGCTTTTGCGGTCGTTTTTGTCGATACATTGCTCATTTTTGTCGATACTTCAAAAAATCGATTTTACTTTTCGCTCTTATTTGTGTCTATATAACCAAAAATTTTTAACCTAAATCTTCTATAACCATGAAATCGAAATTAAATCAACTGTTTTTGTGCGTTTTATTTTTGTGCACAAGTTTGTTTGCCTGTAAAAAAAGTGCCGACAATAATACCGACGACACGATGGCGCCGAACGCAGCAACCATTAGTGCAACGGGCGCTATCTCAATTAGCTCTTTAATTTCCACGGCAGCAACAGCGCCCGGCGATAGCCTGTATTTGGTAGGGTGTTTTAGTGGCAAAGTAAAAAGAGACACCGTGGCCTTTGCTGCTCTTCCAAGCGCTGTAGGTGCTTATCTACAAGCAAATTACGCCTCTTATATTTTTAAAAAAGCCTTTAAAATTACCGATAATGCAGGTACAGCGTATGTGGTAGTAATTAAGTTCAACGACAAACCGATAGGCTTAAAATTTGATGCGTCAGGGGTATTTGTAAAGGTACTTGAACAGCGTGAGGGTAGGGATCTTAAAGGTAGAGGCTGGCACGATGGTGGTCGCTTCGATCACAGGGACGGTAAGCACCGCGATACCATTGCTTTATCGGCTTTGCCGGCTGCGGTAAAATCAATATTCATTACTACCTATCCTAGTGATACGCTTTTGCATGCACAGGTAACCAAAGATAGCGTATATGTGCTGCTAAGTAAAAATAACGGCCTTTTTGCCACTGCAATTAGCAAACAGGGAACCTTGTTAAAGAGAGTTGCTGTTGATAATGTGAAAGGTATCAGGACGGAGGTTTTGCAGGCTAACTTGCCAACGGCCATTACCAACTACCTTTCGACAACATATCCAGCTTATGTGTTCAACAAAGCTTATGTGCTAAGCAAGGCCGGAACTGTACAGGATTATGTAGTATTGGTAACGGTTAACAGTTCAAGGTATGCGTTCAAATTCAGTGCAAGTGGAGCATTTCAATACTTCGTTATTGTAAATTAACAATCCAATACCCGCTAATAAATTCCCAAACTCACATTAAATACGAAGCCTCAATTGTTCGCAATTGGGGCTTTTTCAATTTTCTTACTCAATTGTGCAAAAAAGTCTCATATCCGTAAAGGCTAAAAAAATAGTTTAGCTTTACTTTAAGTAACTAAATTATTTCTCAAATGAAAATCCAAATCAAAACTATTTTGATGACATTGCTTATCATAGCAGTGCTATTACTGGGCTGTAAAAAAGAAAGGGCTAACGATGTCTCTATGCCGAGTGTTAACATTTCAAAAAATGTGAAATCTGAAATCTTAAATTGGATTGATCTTCACAAGGCTCAGGGCAATTCACAAATCAAATCATTAAGTTTAATTAAAAGCAACCTTGATTTTGAAAATGTAATTTTTGAAAAGAGGAATAATGGCGAAGACATTATTATCATTCCAGTTGAACAAAAGGTAAAAGGGCATTTAAAAATACAGGGAGACTATACATTAAAATTGGTAGCTGTTAAAAATAGAGCTAAATTTCGCTGGGCGATGATTGTAGCATATAGTGCAGAAAACCGTAAGCCAGCTTTGTTAGATGAACGTACAATAAAAAGTATTATCAATAATGACGTTATAGAAAATGATGGGACTTACAAGTTTTATGATATTAAAGGAATGCTGTTATATCAAACTACATATAAAAACAAAAAAATAATTAGTTACAGTAGCGTTAGAAAAAAAAGTGACTTAGAAGTGGGTTCAAAATCGTTAAAAGGAGCCTCTCAAGCAAGGGTGATGGAAGATCAAGAGTGTATAGATTGGTATCTAGTGACAGTTTATTATGACGAAAACGGTATGGTGACTGGCCAAACAGAGGAGTATCTATTTACTACATGTGAAAATACAGAAGGTGGAGGGGATGGTGATGGAGACGGCGGCGGCGAGGGTGGTGGCGGTGGCTTAGAGGAACCTATTGATGTTGAAGTGACGCAAGTGTTTGAATTAAGGGCATGGTTCTCTGATTTTGATGATGATGATTATCAAATACCAACTTCAGCTGGGTCGGGACCTCCGATGGGTGAAATTCCTATTGATACGCCAGTACCAACGCAATTACAATACATCTGTCGTTTAAAAGTCACTTACTTCCCTATCTCACGTCAAATCACTAATGCGACAGCATTAGCCGTTTCGGTTACGCCAACAAATTCTACATATAATAACATGACATGGGGAATGATTAACCGCAATGTAACAGTTTTTTATTCCAATCAAAGCGTTAATACTTTTGGATCGACGGTTACTGGAACTTGGTCAGGTATATTAAGTTTTAGGTGGAGCTATTCAGCATATGGTACGCAAAGGATAAAACAAGTTGGGTTTTCACAGCCAGGTACTATAACTATACCTTAGATTTAAATGGTCGCTATTTAGCGACCATTTAAATTTTTAGTATTTTAACATCGCTTCTTGCTATCAAGAACACTTATTTAACGCTCGGTTCTGCTTCCGGAGCGCAAATTTGCGCTTCTAGATTGCAAATTTGCGCTTCCAAAGTGCAAGCTTCTGCTTCCTAAGCGCTCCGTTCTGCTTCCTAAGCGCAACGGAGCATTAAATTAACCCAACGGAGTATTTACTAAGCTCGTCCGAGCATTCAACTTATTCGTCGCGTCATTAAATTAAGGCTTTGGATCATTAAAATAAGCGGGATGATGCGTTAAAATTAACCGACCTAGCGTTAAAAAGGCATTGGACATCCTTAAAACACCATTAATGTATCCCATTTCATCACTGTAAGTGAGTTAGCAGGATATGCTTATCTTCCAAACATTTGCATAGCCCAGCAATAATCCCGATTTTTGCAAACCCAACGGAAACATTCTCGTTATGTTATAAGCCAAGTTTGTATATGCCGAGAAATATTTAAGCTAATGAAAGTGTTACTTACTATAATTGCTGTTTTGATAAGTTATGCCACTTTTGCCCAAACCAAAGGAGAAGTGATAGTGGTAAAAGATCCATTGATTGATAGCCTCATTGCTAAACGCATTGAGCTTAATAAAGCCAAACCAACGGTAAACAACCCCGCAAGCTCAACCGTTGTATCTTCCATGGGCTATCGAGTGCAAATTTATTACGGCTCCGATAGACGCGAAGTTTTTGCACAGCAGGCCAAGTTTAAAGCTGAGTATCCGAAGCTAAATACGTACATCACCTATAAAGAACCCAATTACTTTTTGCGGGTGGGCGACTATCGTACCAGGTTGGAAGCACAAAAATTCCTTACCGAATTAAAGCCAACTTATCCAACATTATTTATTTTCAGAGAAAAAATCAACCCACCGATTTTAGAGTAATGAAGTTTAATAATGATTGAATGATAGAATTTTAAATGATTGAATAAGTAACTTTCCAACTTTCAACCTTTCAACTTTCCAACTTTTCAATATTCCAACCTTCAACAACATTCCAATCTTTCAACAACAACTAAACATGAAACAAAAAGTACAAGCATTAGCCGATCAAATTTTTAACGAAGTAGTAGGTTTCCGCCAGCATTTGCACGCCAACCCTGAACTTTCATTTCAGGAGTTCGAAACCGCTAAATTTGTGAAGGATAAGCTGAGCGCTTGGGGAATTCCATTTACGGAAATGGCCAATACTGGCGTTGTAGGTTTAATTAAGGGTAAAGGGGATTCTGATCAGGTAATTGCTTTGCGTGGTGACATGGATGCTTTGCCTATAAACGAAGCAAACGATGATAAACCCTATAAGTCTAAAAAACCGGGGGTAATGCATGCGTGCGGACATGATGTGCACACTTCGTCATTACTGGGTACCGCTTATATTCTTAATCAATTGAAAGATGAATTTGCTGGCTCTGTAAAATTAATTTTTCAACCTGCGGAAGAAATTTTGCCTGGTGGCGCAAGTATCATGATTAAAGAAGGGGTATTGCAAAATCCAACGCCACAAGCGGTAGTGGGACAACATGTAATGCCTTTAATTGATGCTGGAAAAGTGGGCTTCAGATCAGGGATTTATATGGCTTCAACCGATGAACTTTACGTAACTGTTACGGGTAAAGGTGGTCATGGTGCGCAGCCTCATCAAAATATTGATCCGGTGTTGATCACCTCACACATTATTGTTGCTTTGCAGCAAATAGTAAGCAGAAATGCAGATCCACGCCTGCCTTCGGTACTTTCATTTGGTAAAGTAATCGCCAATGGCGCTACTAATGTTATCCCTAACGAAGTAAAGTTGGAAGGTACATTTAGGACACTGAACGAAAAATGGCGTGATGAGGCGCATCGTTTAATGAAAAAAATGGCCGAAGGTATCGCTGAAAGCATGGGAGGGAATTGTCATTTCGATATCCATAGAGGTTATCCTTTTTTAATTAATGAAGAGAAACTCACCGCCAATGCCAGAGCTTTTGCTGAAGACTATCTCGGAAAAGAAAATGTTGTGGATTTAGATATATGGATGGCAGCCGAAGATTTCGCTTATTATTCGCAAGTAACCGATGCTTGTTTTTATCGCCTAGGTACTGGAAATGCACTAAAAGATACTTGCCACTCGGTACATACACCAAATTTTGACATCGATGAAGATGCCCTTAAAACTTCTACGGGTTTAATGGCTTACATTGCACTGAAACAATTGGGCAATTAAGTGGTTGTTTTGTTATTTAGTAGTTAGTTTTTTGGTGCTGCCAAATTACAACTTACCACATTCTTAAGTATTACTTCTATAATGAAGAAATTTAATTTCGTATTACTGTCAATCTTTTTTTTTGTTAGCGCCAACGCTCAGCAAATACCGCGTTTCAATCCAGATACGATAAAAACGATAACTCTCGATTCGGTAGTAAATATCAAGGCTAAGCGCTTAAATATCGAAACTTTTATTGATGCCATCATCAACGATACCAGTTTTTATCAGGCTTTTCGCAATATGAAAAAGTATACTTTCATTGCTGAAAACAGGGTGTATACTTATGACAAAAAAAACAAGGTGGATGGAAAAATTTATCGCAAAATAAAGCATAATAATGATGGCCCCTATAAAATGGAATATTTGGTAAAGGAGGATAATGGGAAGGTTTATAAAAAAAATGGAAAGTATCAGTTATATACGGTTGAAATGTTCGACTATATTTTCATGAATGCTTACAACACCGACTTTGTTCCAAATGCTGCGCCATCAAGCTCAAAGGGCAAAAAAGGCGCTAACGAAGGGTATAAGGACAAGCTCAAAACTTTGATTTTTAATCCGGGAAGACCGATTAAAGGCATCCCATTTATTGGAAGTAAAACAGAAATATTTACCGCCAATATGCGCCAATATTACGATTATACTTTTTATAGCGGTACTTATCTGGATTCCATTCCGGTATATCGCTTTAAGGTATCGGTTAAACCTGATTTATCTAGCTGGACGAAAGATGGGATTATGATTAAAGAACTGGTAACGATATTCGATAAGCGGAATTTTGAAATTTTAGGTCGTTATGTGGATATGAAGTATAGCAATCTGCTTTTTGATTTTGATGTACAAATGAATATCGAAATGAGCTATTTCAATGAAGTGAAGTTGCCAACTAAAATTACTTACCAAGGAAATTGGGATTATCCTCTAAAGAAAGAAGAGCGTGCTAGTTTTTTGGTGCTTCATAAAGATTACCAGTTGGGTAAAGGAAAGCAATAGGCGAGCTTAGCTTAGGCAATGTATTGGTTATTCTGTGCTAAAGAGCCAACTCAAAAGCTGGTGTTTAGCTGTAGCAAAATAAAGTCTTCACACTGAAAGGTTTGCCTTTGGCTTTTTCTTGACGGCACTTGGAAGTGTATATAACCGTCATCCCGAATATTTCAGGATTAGTTATGCCTGATAAACCTATATTTTTTACGATAGTTACTGGTTGACGTATTTACTTAGCTTTTCAGAAACAGTACTATAATCGATTTTTTCTCGATCGGCTTTCATTTTAACTTCGGCACCGTGAATTGCGCCATGTAAAATCATACTTAAAGCCACTACTGCAGTGGTACCTCCAACGCCTACTAAAATGGCGGTGTTAGCATCTTCAATAGATTGTGCAGTTACAATAGCTCCAGCTGCTAGGGCACCGGTAACAATGGCATAGCCGATATCTTTATGAGATTTAAACACCTTAATGCTGCTAATTTTTTTATAATTTATTGCACTAGTAATGTTTCTTTTATCTACCAGGGTTAGGGCTGTATCACTAATCAGTGTAATTTGGCCACGTACCTTTTGTTTGTCTTGTGTGGTTACAATGGCGTTATAACGAAATTTCTTCTGAACCTGAGCAAATCCAAAATTTACAAAACCTATGGTTAATAAGATGGGTAATAGTAACTTAATTGATAGTTTCATTAACGAGCGGGGTGTTTTTTAACAAAGATAGAAAATAATTAAGCATGTTGTTATTTACGCTTAAACAATTAAATTAGCTGAACAAAAATTAAACATGAAAACAACCATAAAACTATTTGTTGTGGCTTTAGCTGCACTTTCCTTATTTGCTATGAAACCTAATAGAAAAAGAGTAATATTTTTTGGCGATTCGATTACTCAAGCGGGAGTGCAAGGCAATGGATATATCAATTTGTTAAAAAAACAGGTAGATACCAATAAGTTTGAGCTAATAGGAGCGGGTATTGGCGGTAACAAAGTTTACGATTTGTATTTGAGGCTAGAGGAAGATGTACTGGCGAAGAAACCTGATTTGGTTTTTATTTATGTAGGTATCAATGATGTTTGGCATAAATTAGGCGCCAGGACTGGAACTGATTATCCTAAATATATTAAGTTTTATCAGGCCTTAATTGATAAAATAAGGGCAAATGGAAGTAAGCTGGTACTTTGTACGCCATCGGTAATTGGAGAGAAAAAAGCTAATGCCAATGAACTTGATGGGGAATTGGACAAATACGCTGAAGGTATAAGAGAACTTGCAGCAAAGAACAATATTCCACTTTGTGATTTAAGAAAGGCATTTACAGCTTATGAGGAAAAGAACAATGCTCAGGATTTGGAAAAAGGTGTGCTAACTTCTGATAAAGTACATTTGAATGAAAAAGGGAATCAGTTTGTTGCCGAACAAATGGTTTCGTTTATTAAGTAGTACCGTTAGTTTTTTGGGTACATATTTATCTCAGCGATCTTTCATCCTTTGCGGTTAATAATTGGACTTTGTAGTGGTAGGCACTTTGTCATTCTGAGCGCAGCGAAGAATCTGGTAAACATTATCGTATACATTTGGAAATCGTTTTGCGTTAACCTTTTTACGTTTCTTTTTGCCTATTTACCTCTGCGGTCTTCAATACTTTGCGGTTAATGAATGGGCTTCTGCATTAACTGGAACTTTGTCATTCTGAGCGCAGCGAAGAATCTAGTAACATTTTAGACGTGTTATATACGTGCCGCTATTATTGCGTATGCGTAAACCGTTTTTGCGTTAAATTTTTTACGTTCTTTTGGCTTGAACCAAAAGAACCAAAAGTTCAAGGCTGCTTAGCCTCGTCTTGCTGCGGCTCAATCAGAGCTTGTTTGCGCAAAATGAGCCGCTGCGCTTCTCCATTTTGCTTGTTGGTGCAAGGTTTTTGCAAGTGCTACAGCCCTGATCGGCCTCCGCTTCACGACGCTAAGAGGCCGTAGGCGTTCTTGGTAATGTTATTGCCGGTTGTTAGGATAGTTTACAGCCGCCTAAAACTAATGCCTATTTGTCTCTGCGGTCTTCAATACTTTGCGGTTAATGAATGGGCATCTGGATTAACTTGAACTTTGTCATTCTGAGCGCAGCGAAGAATCTAGTAAACATTCACTATACGTGCTGTCATCCGCGTATGCGGTAATCATCATTGGATAAGCTTGTTTAGTTCTTTTACGTTCTTTTGGCTTGAACCAAAAGAACCAAAAGTTCAAGGCTGCTTAGCCTCGTCTTGCTGCGGCTCAATCAGAGCTTGTTTGCGCAAAATGAGCCGCTGCGCTTCTCCATTTTGCTTGTTGGTGCAAGGTTTTTGCAAGTGCTACAGCCCTGATCGGCCTCCGCTTCACGATGCCAAGAGGCCGTATGTGTTCTTGGGAATGTCATTGCCGCTTTTTAGGCTAGTTTGCAAGCTGCCTATTTTTCTCTGCGGTCTTCAATACTTTGCGGTTAATGAGTGGGCTTTGCACTACTAGGGATTTTGTCATTCTGAGCGCAGCGAAGAATCTGGTAAACATTCTCATATACATTTGGAAATCGTTTTGCGTTAACCTTTTTATGTTTCTTTTTGCCTATTTATCTCTGCGGTCTTCAATACTTTGTGGTTAATGAATGGTCTTTGCACTACTGGGGATTTTGTGATTCTGAGCGTAGCGAAGAATCTGGTAAACATTCTCTTAAACATTTGAAAACCGTTTGCGTTAACCTTTTTACGTTCTTTTTTGCTTGTTTATCTCCGCAATCAATACTTTGCGGTTAATGAATATCCTCAACAAATCTCAAACAAATTCGGAATTGCGCATCATTGCAAGCTAAAATAAAGCCCATCGTGCTAACACATTAACTGAGGTGCTAAAATAAATTGCTAAATTTGAATTCTATTTTAGCCTACCCACAGCACAGAAAGATTTAGCGGAATATGATTACAGCCGAAACCATTGAAAAGATTAAGGAAACAGCACGTATTGAGGAGGTGGTGGGCGATTTCGTGCATCTTAAAAAACGTGGTACAAGCCTAATCGGTAACTGCCCTTTTCACGGAGAAAAAACGCCTTCCTTTCACGTATCGGTTAGTAAAGGAATTTATAAGTGCTTTGGTTGTGGCGTAGCCGGCGATTCGGTACGTTTTGTAATGGACCATGAAAAGTATTCTTATCCGGAGGCGTTAAAATACTTGGCCAACAAATACAATATTGAGGTTGAAGAAACGGTTGAAAGCAAGGAAAACATTGAGTTAAATAGTGCTAGGGAGAGTCTTTACATCGTTTCCCAATTTGCCGCCAACTTTTTCGAAGATCAACTTTGGAATAGCGATGACGGAAAGGCTATAGGCTTGAGCTATTTCAAGGAACGGGGCTTTAGGGAAGATATCATTAAAAAATTCAACCTTGGTTACTCACCTGACGTTTGGGATGCACTTACCCAGGAAGCCATCAAAAATCAGCATGCGGAAGAATATCTAGAAAAAACGGGGCTAGCTATACGCAACGACAAATGCAAGCTTTACGACAGGTTTAGAGGCAGGGTGATGTTCCCCATCCACAACTTTACCGGCAGGGTTATAGGTTTTGGTGGCCGTACGTTAAAAACTGATAAGAACGTTCCAAAGTACGTTAACTCTCCTGAAAGTGATATCTATCATAAGTCTAATGTATTGTATGGTTTGTACCATGCCAAAAAAGCCATTCGAGATCAAGATAACTGTTACTTAGTTGAAGGATATGCCGATGTGTTGGCCGTACATCAGGCCTATATCGAAAACGTAGTTGCTTCGTCGGGAACTTCTTTAACTATCGAGCAAATTAAGCTGATTAGCAGATTTACGCAGAATGTTACCATTTTATACGATGGAGATGCGGCTGGTATAAAAGCTTCGTTACGTGGTTTGGACATGATTTTGGAGGAAGGACTAAACGTAAAAGTAGTTTCTTTCCCTGATGGTGATGATCCAGATTCGTACATGCACAAGGTTGGCGCTGGAGCATTCAAAACCTACATCGAAGAGCAACGTCAGGACTTTATCCTTTACAAAGCCAACATTTTATTGGCCGAAGCAGGTAAAGATCCTATAAAGCGTGCTGGTATCATCAGAGATATTGTAGAAAGCATTGCCAAAATTCCTGATAACATTAAAGCTTCTGTATTTGTAAGGGAATGTAGCCACTTGTTGGAAATTGAAGAGCGGGTTTTGCTCACCGAACTTAACGCCATCAAAGTTGCTAAAAGTAAAAAGTCGGCACCTGCACCACGGACCAGCAATCCGGGCCATCCCGATATGCCGCCCGACGATTTGTTTGCTGAGGATGGGCCGGTTCAAGATCCCGCTATTGCAGTACAGCAAGTAAGTACCGATTTATTACAGGAACAGGAAATTATCAGGTTATTGTTGCTTTTTGGGCACGAAATGGTGAATTGGGAACAGATTGGCGAAATGCATGTGGGTTCATTTATCATCCAAAACTTAGGTGATGTATCTTTTGATAACGATTTATGCAAACGTATTGTTGATGATTACATTAGTCAATCGGAAATGGGTGAACTGCCCACGTTTAATTATTTTTTGAGACATAAAGATGCTGAAATCTCCAATTTGGCAATTACGCTAACCACCTCGCCTTATCAATTAAGTGAAAACTGGCTTCAAAAACATCAAATTTATGTTAAGGATGAAGCCCAAAATATCAAGTCGGCGGTTTTGGGTGGCCTTTATCACTTAAAGAAACGCAAGGTAGATAAGATGCTTACAGACTTGATGAACCAAATGAAAGAAGAACGTGACGAAGTAAATTTGGAAGCTTTGCAGGGACGTTATATGCAGGTAAAGAACATTGAAAGGGTAATATCTAAGTTCTTAGGGTCGGTAATTGTGAAATAATGATTGAATTTTAAATGAGCGAATGATTGATTGCCTAATTTAGCTTGATCTTTAATTATTCTATCTTTCAAAATTTAATCAATCTATCATTTTCAATATGGCAATTCACAATGATATAGGCAAAGCGGGTGAAAGTGCTGCTGTCCAATTTCTGTTACAGCAGGGCTACGAAATTTTAGACGAAAATTGGACGCATGGCAAATGTGAGGTGGATATCATTGCGTTTAAATCAAATACCATTATCTTTATAGAAGTTAAAACACGCAGTTCAGTTGCTTTTGGAATGCCCGAAGACTTTGTAAGTGCCGGTAAGCAGAAACAATTGGAACTGGCTTCGGAGGCCTATATCGACATTATGGATCATCAAGGAGAAATAAGGTTTGACATTATTGCAATTGTGTTAACTAAAGACAAACAATTTAAAATTAATCACATTGAAGATGCTTTTTGGCCGTACCAATAAAATCATATTTACTTTTTTGCTATTCGTGAGCATGTTTCAGCTGGCTTGCAATAACAAGGTATCTGAATACATTACTTTTAAAAATCCATTGCAAGGCGAGAGTTTTCATGCTGGTAAGCCAGTTAAAATAGAACTTGATATCCCAGAGAAATTGCAGGTTCAAACCATCGATTATTTGGTAGATGGAAAATCTTTTGCACAAAAAACGGATAAGAATGCAGTTTTAATGGATACAAAAGAACTTCCGTTAGGTTACCGCTTAATTACTGCAATTGTGAACAGTGGCGAAAAACGTGACACAGTTACCAGTAACATCATACTTACTACGGATAAAAAACCTGTGAAATTAACTTACGCTTTGGTAAACACGTTTCCGCATGATACCTCTTCGTACACGCAGGGCTTGAGCTTTGTTGCCGGTAATTTATTGGAAAGCACAGGTAGGAAAGGCTTCTCTAAGCTTGCTTACGTGAATTTATCAACCGGAAAAGCTATCAAATCTGTTCCGCTAAAGCCCGATTATTTTGGCGAAGGTTCTGTTCAAATTGATAACAAGATTATTGTACTTACTTGGCAAAATAACCTTGGCCTTGTTTATGATGCCAGTACTTTTAAGGAGCAAAGTACCTTTCCTTACCAGAGTAGCAACGAAGGCTGGGGCTTAACTTTCGATGGTGAAAATTTGTTAAAGAGCGATGGCTCAAACCGTATTTGGAAGTTGAACGCACAAAACTATAAGGAAGAGAGCTACATTGAAGTGTACGACAACAATGGCCCAGTGGATAGATTAAACGAGTTGGAATACATTGACGGTAAAATATATGCCAATGTATACACCACAAATAAAATTGTTAGGATTAACCCGCTGAGTGGTTTAGTAGAGGCTGAGCTTGATTTGAGTAAGTTAGTGCCCAAGAATTTCTTTAAAGACGAGTATGAAATTGGCAATAATGTGTTAAACGGAATTGCCTACGATACTGCGAATAAACGCCTATTTGTTACTGGTAAAAAATGGCCAAAGCTTTACGAAATCAAACTGATTGAGAAATAATTACGCTTTGATAGCCTTGATGGTGAGGCGCTCTACCATCCATTCATTTTTTGTTTGAAAAACTTAAGGCGTTTTATATATTTGTTATACCATGCCATTCAAACAAACGCTTTTAACATTGCTGCTACTGCTTTGTAGTTGCTTTGTGCTAAAATCTCAAGAAATTGATACAACTGTAAATATCACTTCTTATTCTTCTTCCTATACTTTCGTTAAAGAAAAAGGTACAGATAAAGTTCAGGTAAAAGAGAGTCACAAAATCAAATACAAGTGTGCCCGACCTACAGTTTTGCCGCTTGCTGCCTACTACAATGAGAATTCTAAAGTAACGCTTTTTGAATGCAAAATTAATGGCAGCAGATTTTACTATAAACCTAAAGATACCTATGTTGCTATCAAAGATATTTTTTATTCTGATGCGAGGGTGGTATACTACGATCTTGAGGTTCCTGCCAATGCAGTTGTTGAACTAACAGTAGAAAAAACCACGCTAAATCCCATCTATTTCACCAATATCCAGTTTGTTGACGATTACAAGACGCAGGCAAGAGAGATTGCCATCAATATTCCTGCTTGGATGGATGTTACATTTAAGGAACTTAACTTCGATGGGTTTAAGATTGAAAAAAACGCGGAGCTAAACGCCAAGGACGGCACAGAAAAAATTGTTTATAAAGCGGTCAATTTACCAGCCATAAAAAAGGAAAGATATAGTCCGGGCAACACCTTTATTTATCCGCATTTGTTTGCGCTGGCATCAAAAAAGGCTAACCAGGATGTAAAGGCATATTTTACCTCGCTACAGGAGCAATACAACTGGTACCACAGCTTAACCGCAAATTTGGACGAACACGAGCATAATGCAATTACGGCACAAGTAAGCGAAATATGTAAGGGAAAAACTACTGATTTAGATAAAGTAAAGGCCGTATTTTATTGGATACAGCAACACATCAGATACATTGCTTTTGAAGATGGAATTGCTGGATTTAGGCCTGATAAAGCCAGCGAGGTATTAAGGAAAAAATACGGCGACTGTAAAGGAATGGCCAATTTGACTAAAACCATGTTGAAAGCACTAAATTTAGATGCGAGGTTATGCTGGATAGGCACTAATCACTTGGCGTACAATTACGAAACTCCATCATTAGCGGTAGATAATCACATGATTGCTGCGGTAAAACTTAACGATCGCTTTCATTTTTTGGATGCCACAGAAACTTACCTGGGTTTTAATGAATATGCAGAGCGGATACAGGGGAGGCAAGTGCTTATAGAAGATGGCGAGAAGTACATTTTAACCAATGTTCCCACTACAAAAGTGCAGCAGAATTTAGACTTCCAGTTAAAGACACTGAGCATTGATGGAAAAAATTTGATAGGTACAGCTGAACAAGTTTGGGAAGGGGAGGAAAAAGAAAATATGCTTTCATCCTTACATGCCAGTAAGAAAGATGAAATGTTGGAAGGCATGTCGAGCTTTATCAATAGCGGCAATAATAATTTTGAAGTGAAAGATTTAACGCATTCTGATTTGAATAGTTTCGATGGGCAGGTGAGCGCTAAGTTTTCGGTTTTACTAAAAAATAGTATTGATGTTTTCGGAAAAGAACAATATGTTAATTTGGATGCAACTAAAGAATTTGCGAATTTTTTTATAGATACAGCAAAGCGAAGCCACGACTACTGGTTGCCATATAAAATGAATGTGCGAAAGGAAATAGTGCTGAAAATACCAGCTGGTTTTGCAGTTACCAATAAGCCAAATAACCTCGTTATCAATACCCCTGATTATGCAATTAATTTATCGTATGAGGTAAATAAAGATGTGTTAACCTACAAAAAAAGCATCCAGATACATAATACCAAAATCAACAAGAAAAACTTTGGTGCTTGGAACAACGATTTCAAGAAACTTTCACAATACTATCAAGAACCAATAACGCTGAAATCAACCCTTTAAATGAAATTTAAACTTACTTTCTTACTTGTACTTATTTGTACATTCAGTTTTGCCCAGGACAATAAGGCCAAAACATACAAACAAAAATCCGACGAGCTTAAACAAACTATTTGGCAAAGTAACACTGATATTTTCGCAAGCAACGCAGTTCCCGATAAGTATAAAGGAGAAAGTGCAGTAGTATTAGGGCGAAGTTTCGAGATGCAAAGAACATCTAACTCTAAGTTTAAGTTTATGGGATTGGGCGGTGGAAATATTACAAAAACCAATAGAACTACCGTTTTTAGGGAAAAAGTTAAAATTAATGATAAGGCGGCCTTAGAGAGTTTTTCTAAGTTGGAGTATGAGAAAATTGTTGATAGAACACAATCGTTCCTGTTTTCCAATATGAAAAATAAAGCCGAGGTTTTTGTGGGTGTGAAAGTGATTAAAGCCGATGGGAATGAACAAATAATTAATACGGATGAGGAAGTGCTTCTTTCGAGCAACAATAAAAATCAAACTGCCAAATTAGCTATTCCAGGCTTACAAATTGGGGATATTGTTGACTATTACATTTGTACCATTAAACTTATAGAGGGTTTGGAAGATGATGAAGCCAATAAGTATTTTTTCTTCCTTGCCGACGAATATCATGTGCTAAAGTACAGTTATGTATTCCAGTACAACAAAAAGGTTCGCGTGAATATGTTATGTGCCAATGGTGCTGCAGCTCCAGTTGAATCTTCAAGTGGCCCCGAAGATATCGTTTATACCTTTAAGGGCGAAAATATGCCAAAGTTAAAGGAAGAGGTGTGGTCTTCGTGGTATAAGAACATCCCTTATTTTACGGTTTCGAGCAATTACAGAACTAAGTTAGAGAATTTAGGAGCTTCTCCTTTGGATAAGTTTGATAACAAAAAATCCATTTTGGAAAACCGATTGTATAACTACGGAAAAACTTTTAATGCTGTGCTATATCCTTTTGATCAAAGTCCGCAGAAAAAATTGGAAAACAAGTTTAAGGCTAAAGAATTGAAGAGCTTGCCACTGGATAGCACCATGAAGATTTTTTATGACCAGTGGAGATATAACACCTTTTTTACCTACGATGACCGAAACTATGAAATGGGGCAAAGGCGCAATTATTGGAGGGCTTTTAGCAGGTACAATGCAGCTGCAGCATGCCAAATGTTGTGTGATATGAAAATACCTCACGACCTTATTGTTACTACATCGAAATATTCAAACACATTAGAGAACGTTTTTGATGATACCGATTTTGATGTTCTGTTGAGGATCAATGGAAGCAAGCCGCTTTATATGGCTTTTGAGAGATTTAACACTAGATTTAACGAACTTCCATCGTATTACGAAGGGCAAAAAGCTTTGGTTTTAACACCAACTAGACACTCTGCTAAGGAATATACTTTTACCAGTGTAGAGGCAACTTTACCAGTTTCGGCAGCTGAGCACAACAAAATAGATGAAAGCTTGGTGGTAAACTTTCCAACTGACATGCAAACCATTAGCGTTAAAAGAAATGTAAAACAACAAGGTCACATGCGTTTGGCGGACCAGCTTGGCCTACTTTTAATGGAGGATACAGATGCAGAGATGACCAAAATGCTTGGTGGCGAAGAGATGAAGAAAAGAACAACAAGCTATAATGTAAAGCAAACCTATAACAATTTAATGACCTCCATTGCAGATGCCAGAAAAGCTGTAAAGGATAACTTTTCCGAGGAAATTAGAGTGCAGTACGACCAAGCACCAAAGGAATTAAGTACTTACAAAATAGTAAATAGCGGTGTTACAAATACACAGCCTTTTGAGTATGAAACTACTTTTACGATGGATGGCTTTGTAAAACGAGCAGGAAGCAATTACATTTTTAACGTTGGAAAGTTAATTGGCACTATTAATAAATTTGAGCAAAAGGATAGAACTAGGGAAACTGATATTGTAATGCCTTCTGCCAGAACGTTAAATTACCAAATTGCTTTTGATGTTCCTTCGGGATATGATATTAAAGGCTTAGCAGATTTGAATACAGAATTGACCAACGAAATTGGCACTTTCAAAGTAACCAGTAGTAGCAATGCCAATAAGGTTACTTTAAACGTGAGTCGTAAGTATGCCGTATCCAATGCGCCAAAAGGAAAATGGAATGAGCTGCTAGCTTTATTAGACGCCGCTTATGATTTTACCGAAAAGAAAGTACTATTTGAAAAGACAGGTAAATAAAACCTAGTCCATGTACTTGCCTACAATTGGCATGCGGCGGCCCATACCGAAAGCTTTTGGTGATACCCTCAAAATAGGTGGAGTTTGATAACGTTTAAACTCCGCCAAATTAACCATTCGTAGGATGCGTTTTACTAAAGCTTCTTCAAAGCCTTGTGCAATAATTTCTTTCGATCCCTTTTTAAGCTCAATGTGTTGGTATAAAATTGCGTCCAGCTCATCATATTCAGGTAGTGAATCCGAATCTTTTTGATCAGGCCTTAGCTCTGCAGATGGTGGTTTTACAATGGTATTAATCGGGATGATTTCTCTGTCTTTATTAAGGTATTTGGCCAGTTTAAATACCTGCGTTTTGTACACGTCGCCAATTACACTAATGGCACCGCACATATCTCCGTATAATGTTCCATACCCAACGGCGCACTCGCTTTTGTTAGAGGTGTTGAGCAAAATGTAGCCAAATTTGTTCGACATGGCCATTACCACAATACCCCTGCACCTAGCTTGAATATTTTCTTCAGCTAAGTTAAATGGCAACCCTTCAAATGGTTTTGCCAACATGCTATCGAAAGCATCTGCAGCTTCTTTAATAGGGATAATTTCGTGTTTACAGCCAATGTTGTTTACTAAATCCAAGGCATCTTGTACCGAGTGGTCTGTAGAATATTTGGAAGGCATCAAAACCGCCATTACATTTTCCGAGCCAAGCGCTTTACAGGCCAATGCACAAACTACCGCTGAGTCAATTCCTCCGGAAAGTCCTAAAACTGCTTTTTTAAATCCAGATTTAGCAAAGTAATCTTTTATGCCTAAAACCAATGCATCGTGAATTTGCTCAATATCGGTGCTCCTATTTGCAGCAGGATATTTGTTTTTTACGTTTTGTACTTCTTCCAAATCAAACACCTGCAAATCTTCCTCAAAGTACTTCATCTCTGCTTTAAGCGATCCCTCTTCATCAAAAACTAAAGAGCCGCCATCAAAAATAATCTCTGTTTGCGCACCCACTTGGTTTACGTAAAACAAAGGCAACTGGTATTTTTTGGCATTATCAGAAAGTACTTTGATACGATCTTCATCATGTCCATAATCAAAAGGAGAAGCTGCAATGTTGATCATTAAATCAGGCTGTTGCTTAATCAACTCATCCATCGGACAAGAAACATACAACGGATTGTCGTTGATGTTCCATAAATCTTCGCAAATTGTCAACGCAATTTTCTTTCCCTGATATTCAACACAGTCAAACACCGTATTAGGTTCAAAGTATCGGTACTCATCAAATACATCGTAAGTTGGAAGTAACGCCTTTTTAACTATTTGCTGTACTTTACCATCGGCAATAAAATAAGCCGCATTGTAAAGGTCTTTTCCCTCAACAACTGGATTTTTAATAGGTAAACCCACAATACAGGCAATGCCTACGCAATGTGTTGCAATATGTTGCGCAGCTTGGTCACAAAGTGAAATAAAATCTTCAAACTCTAAAAAATCACGTGGCGGATAACCACAAATAGCTAATTCAGCAAATACCACTATATCTGCTCCCTTTGCTTTCGCTAAATCAACGTTTGCTATAATTTTTTGGGTATTGCTTTCGAAATTACCTATGTGATAGTTGAGCTGTGCTAATGCAATTTTCATCTTTGTATCGTGCTAGTAGAGTTTGCTTAAAAGAAAATGCCAAAGTTGATGGCTACGTAATGGTTTTTAATGGTTTGGTCTTTTTTGCCAATGTTGGTGAGGCCGTTGTTATAGGTTAATCCGCCCATTAAACTGGTTTTGCCGCTCAAGCGATACTCGGCACCGCCGCCAATAATCATTCCTGCTCTAAAAAAGTTGGTGAAATCACTTGCGTTAACATTGTCGGCAATGGTTTGGTTGGCACGTTGCACGTCTTGTTTGGCACTAATCCTGAAATCGGTTGTTAAACCAAATTGGCCAAACCATTTCATGTCATTTTGCTCGTCTGTTTTAAGCTTAATACTCAGCGGAATTTGGATATACTGCATTTTAAACTTCACATCGTAATCCGTAGTTGCTGTACCAGTGTGGTAAGGCGTATAATTGATGATTGCACCCGAGCCGTTAATGGTAGTAATTAAAAGTCCGGTTGAAAAGCAGTAGTTTTCTGCAAACTCATTATCGCTCATTAATCCGTAGGTAAACCCTGTACTAATGCCGTTGCTTTTTCCGTTCTCTACTTTTAAAAATCCAAAATTTGGATGTGCTGTTAACCCCAAACGTAATTGGGCGTTGGCTTTTCCAAAAACAAAAATTGATAAAAATGAAAGTAAGAATAGTGTTCTTTTCATAATGTATGTGTTGTTATTCTCCTAAAAAGTGCGATAATCAAAACGCTTTTATAGAGAAGTTGATTAATTCTGATTCAATGTCAAAAATCAAACCAAAGCATATTGCATAGGTTTGCACTTGCTTTTATATATTTGCTGTTAATGATGAAATACCTACAAGCAATTCGCCAAAGTTATCTATTTTTTCTGTGTGCTGTCGTATTTTTTTCCTGTAAGTCGGGCAAAAAACCAGATGTAAGTCAAATTAAAGTTGATATCAAAATAGAAAGGTTTGATAAAGATTTATATGCTGGAAAAGGAAAGGACTTGGCGTATACGGATAGTTTGCTGTACCGCAAGTACGGCGCTTTTTATGAAGATTTTATTTTCAAGATGGTAGGCAATGATAGCTTTACCAGGCTGGAAGTGCTAAAAGGCTTGTATGATGATAGGGCTTACACGGATTTGAATCATGAAGTAGATAGTGTCTTTCCGAATTTAACTAAGGTAGAGGCAGAACTGTCGGAAACATTTAAATATGTCAAATATTATTATCCTAAGGCTCAAATACCACGCTTTATTGGTTTCCTGTCGGGATTTTCCTATCAAACGCCAATTGGCGATGATTATGTAGGAATTGGTTTGGATATGTTTTTGGGGCAAGACAGCAAATTTTATGGTGCGTTGGTGCACAGTATCCCGCTGTATTTATCCAGAAGGTTTACGCCAGAATATATTGTACCTAGGGCAAGCGAATATTATGTGAGGGAGAATTTGTTCAAAGAGCGTGATGAAGATAGAAGCTTGTTATCTAAAATGATTTATAATGGTAAGATTTTATATTTCATGGATCAGATATTACCCGAAAATACGCCAGACAGTGTAAAAATAGGTTACACTAACCAGCAGTTGGAGTGGTGTAAATCTTTTGAGGGTGATATTTGGGGCTACTATTTGGAAAATAACCTGTTATTCGAAACAGATTATCCTAAAATCCAGGTATACCTTAGCGAAGGGCCATTTACGCCTGGTCTTGGCGAAAATAGATTATCTGCACCTAAGCTTGGCGTTTGGACTGGCTGGCAAATAGTGCGAAAATACATGGAGGAGAATCCGAAAGTTACTTTGCAGCAGTTAATGGAAGAGCGTGATGCGCAAAAAATACTGACACAATCCAAATACAAACCAAAACTTAAATAATCTGCAGTAAGATTTAATTTAATCATTCAATCATTTAAAAATCAATCATTCAATAAATGAAAGTCGGCATTGTATTAAGCGGCGGCGGAATTAGAGGTATTGCACACCTAGGTATACTTAAGGCATTACAAAAAACGGGCATCAAATTTAGTCATGTTGTTGGCACTAGTGCTGGCTCCATTGCAGGCTCATTTTATGCTGCCGGTATTGATCCTGAAGATGCCTTCGATATTTTCATGAAAACCCGCTTAATCAAATTTGTGCGCCCAGCTTTGGGATCTCTGGGCTTAGTTAATATTGAGCGTACCGGCGATATTTTTAAAGAATATTTGCCTGCACATATTGAAGATTTGAAAATTCCGATGAGCATTTGCACCACGAATTTCAGTCAAGGAACTGTGGCGTACTTTACTAAAGGGCCTTTAGTTAGGGCTATCCACGCGTCGTGCTGTATCCCTGGCGTATTTAAACCCATTATGATTCATGGCGAAATGCATGTGGATGGTGGCGTGCTAAATAATTTTCCAGTGGAGCCATTGTTAGGAGAGTGCGATTACATTATTGGTTCAACTTGTAACCACCTTAAGCCAGTGGATAAAATAGTAGGTATTACTAGGCTAATGCAACGAGCTGCCATCATGTCCGTTAATCACGATATGGAGCGTAAATCAAAGTTTTGCAACTTAATGATTGAGCCAAAGGGCATGGGAGAAATTAACACCTTCGATACCCGCAAAGCCGAAACCATTTATTGGGTAGCCTATGAAGAGGCATTAAAAACGATCAAAAGTAGCGAGAGCTTTAAGGAGCTGTTAAAAGCACAGGCAAGCGGATAGGCAATTGATTATTGTGGTAAGGCAATCAGTTTTTCCCCTTCCAAAACTGGAATAGTGTTGCATATATCCAGCTTCAAGCAAAATTGAACATCATCTTCAATGTTAAGTTTCACTAATCGATGGCTGTGCGATGATTTTTTTAAGTAGCCCCTTAAATCATTTTTGGCTAATTGGTACATGTCCAAAGCGGCTACGCTAGCATCATCTCCTAAAGTAAAACTTTGTTGTAATTGCGCTACAACGGCTCCCGCAAATAAGGTATCTTCTAAATTGAAGTTGTCTTTCCAGCCAGCGCAAAGCAGCATCACATCTTTATTTTCTTTTTGAAGATAGGAGCAAACAGCAGCCAAATTAAGAAACGAACCCACAATCACTTTGTGTGCCCTTTCTTGTGCTAAGTGCATGGCCTTGGTACCGTTAGTGGTAGTTAGTACCACCGTTTTACCTGCTACTTTCTCAGCCGTGTAGGAAAACGGCGAATTACCGAAATCATAACCCGCTACCACCTCGCCGTTACGTTCTGCTGCAAGCAAGTAGCCTTTATCCGCATAGTTCAAGCAATCCTCCACGTTCATTACGGGAATAATTGCTTCGGCGCCATTGTCAATGCCATAGGTAATGGAAGATGTAGCACGTAGGATATCAATTACCACAACAATGCTATTTTCGATAGCATATAAATCTAAAAGTGCAGGCGTTAAACAAACTTCTATTTTAGGCATCTTTAAATTATAGGTTTTAAGTTATACGTTATAAGTTGCAAGCCCAAAACTTAGAACTTACAACTTAAAACCTACAACCTTATTTCTTAAGAAAAGGGAATTTAACTACCCTAGCTTTTACTTTATTATTTCTAATGTCGATAAAGATTTCTGTACCTTCTTTAGCAAAATCTTTAGCCACGTAAGCCATGCCTATTGCTTTTTGTAACGATGGCGATTGTGTCCCCGAAGTTACTTTGCCAATTTGGTTTCCGTCAGCATCTACTACCAGGTAATCGTGGCGAGGAATGCCTCTGTCAATCATTTCGAAGCCTACCAATTTCTTGCTAACACCAGCTTCTTTTTGTGCAAGTAAAGCTGCCGAATTGGTGAAATCTTTAGTGAATTTTGTAACCCAGCCTAAGCCTGCTTCAATAGGTGAGGTGGTGTCATCGATATCATTTCCGTATAAACAGAAGCCCATTTCTAAACGTAAAGTATCGCGGGCGCCTAGGCCAATAGGTTTAATGCCAAATTCGGCACCTGCTTGGAAAATAGCATCCCAAATTTGATTGGCATATTGGTTCTCAAAATAGATCTCAAAACCACCAGCTCCTGTATAACCTGTAGCTGATACTAAAACGTTGTCAACCCCGGCAAATTTGCCTTTTTTGAAAGTATAGTACTCCATCGAAGCCAAGTCCATATCGGTTAACGTTTGTAAGGCATCTGCTGCTTTTGGACCTTGAACTGCCAAAAGAGATGTTTGATCTGAAATGTTGTGCATTTCAACACCTTTGTCGTTAAATTTTTGGATCCAGTTCCAATCTTTGTCAATATTGGAAGCGTTTACTACTAGCATGTAGCTTTTTTCATCAATGCGATAAACCAATAAGTCATCTATAATGCCGCCATTTTCATTTGGCAGACAAGAATACTGGATTTTGCCGTCGTAAAGTTTTGAAGCGTCGTTGCTTGTTACACGTTGGATAAGGTCAAGGGCGTTTTCTCCTTTTAGGATAAATTCACCCATGTGGCTTACGTCAAAAACACCTACCGCATTACGCACAGTGGCATGCTCAGCATTAATTCCTTCGTACTGTACTGGCATGTTGTAACCAGCAAAGGGAACCATTTTAGCTCCAAGGGAGATGTGTTTTTCGGTTAAAGCGGTGTTTTTCATCATTTTTATTTTTTGCTTTGCGATGAAGTGATTATGATTTTGTAAATGAGATCATTTTAACCATAACAAATTCATCTTAATAATAAGTTGTTATCAGGATTTACATTGGTTTGTTGCCGCAAAAGTACTAAGAAAAAGCCTAAGTTTTTCCCCAACAATTCTTTAAAAAGGAAAACTTGTTTTGCAATAGCTATTGGCTCAACGTTGGTGCAATAAAGGGTGATTTTGGTAAATACCATGAGCTCGGGACAAGAAAATTGTGATATCTGCTAGCGATAGCGCTTCAAATCTACGTTCAGCTAATTTTCGGTCTCTAATTTTTCGGTTTGCACTAATAAGCCAAAGCAGTTTCTTTGAAAGAAAAATAAGCAACCGAGAGTTTTTGTTACTTTTTGCGGTCAAAAAGTAAGAGCCCAGCGGCGGCGAGCTAAAAAAGTACGCTTAATTGAAATTTTTAAAGAATTATAAAAGTACTTAACCCGAGCTCAAGTTAAATAATAGTGGAAGTGTAAAAGCCGATAATGATTTTGATATGCTTTGCCTACAATGTTAACTTGCTCATGCTTACTCAAGGCATAAAGTAGGCGATTTAAATTATCTTTGAAGACAAAATTTCAGCTATGGCTTTTTCCATTAAAAGAACTACCTCTACCCATCCAGACTTTGTTGAGCTGGTACGCCATTTGGATGCCGAACTATCGGAAATCAATGGTAATGACGATGCATTTTACGCCCAGTTCAATAAAATTGATAAAATCAATCATGTGGTTTTAATTTATGATGATGAAACACCCATAGCTTGCGGAGCCATTAAGCAGTTTTCCAATGCCGCAATGGAAGTGAAGCGCATGTTTACCCTTGCAAATTACAGAGGGAAAGGCGCTGCCAGTATGCTGCTGCAGGAACTAGAAAACTGGACTAAGGAACTGAACTATGAAAAGTGTGTTTTAGAAACCAGCAAACGGCAGCCCGATGCATTAGCGCTTTACGGTAAAAATGGTTACCAAATTATCCCTAACTACGGGCAATACATAGGTGTCGAAAATAGTGTGTGCTTCGAAAAGTTTATCGCCTAATATGAATTATTAGACTTTCTGTGTCGAAATAGAAAAAATAAGCTTGTCGATTTACGAAAATCATAACCTTGCAGCGCTTTTGAAATGAACTTTGCAAATCTTCTTGATAAAAATTAAAATATTTTCACTTCGCATTTGCAATTGTAAAAAATTATAACCTACTTTGTGGTGTACAACATACACCAACAATTAAGCAATGAACTTTAACACTTCAATTATTACCACAATTATTATTACCGGCGGCCAAGCTATCGGGAGCAACCTTGTGTAAAATTGAAAGAAGATAAAAAACACAGAAAGCGTCCCGATAGCAAATCGGGACGCTTTTTTTTTAAACATTAAACAGGAAATAAAACAAATCACCGAAACAATGAAAGTCCTCAAATTTGGCGGTACATCCGTAGGTACCACCGAAAACATTAAAACACTTCTGAAGCTAGTACAAGAAGAAAGAAAAAATGCCAACCCGGTAGTTGTATTATCGGCAATGAGCGGAGTAACCAACCTTCTTCTTGAAATGGCAGAACTTGCCGAAAAAGGCGAAAGTTATCAGGAGCAAATCCAGAGCATCGAGAAGAAACACTTTGATGTGGTAAAGGCTTTACTGCCAGCAGCAGCTCAAAATCCAATTTTAACCAAACTCAAAATTCATTTTAACGAGCTAGAAGATGCGCTGCAAGCAGTGGCTAGCTTGAAGGAGTTAAGCTTACGTACCAAAGATTTTATTGTGAGTTTTGGCGAAAGATGCTCTAATGTGATGGTGGCACACATCGCCACGCAGTACTTTGAAAACTCTTTGTACGTAGATGGTTCGCAGCTTATTAAAACCGATAGCAATTTTGGCAATGCAAGGGTTGATTTTGAATTAACTGATGCGCTAATTAAAGAGTTCCACGAACAGCACCAAGACAAAGTACTTTTTGTAACTGGTTTTATTGCCAGCAATGCTGCAAATCAAATCACTACACTTGGGCGGGGAGGTTCCGACTATACTGCCGCTATTTGGGGAGCTGCTCTCAATGTTTCGGAAATAGAAATCTGGACAGATGTGAACGGCATGATGACCGCCGATCCGCGGATTGTTAAAAAAGCCTTTTCATTAGATGAACTGAGCTATATCGAAGCAATGGAACTGAGCTATTTTGGCGCAAAGGTTATTTACCCGCCAACCATGGTGCCGGCTTTTGCTAAAAAAATTCCATTGGTCATTAAAAACACTTTCGAGCCTGAATTTGCCGGAACCTTTATTCGTAGCAACATCAAGCCTTCTGAATTACCCATCAAAGGAATTTCATCAATCAATCAAATTAGCATTATCAATTTGAGTGGTAGCGGCATGGTAGGCAAAGCTGGTTTTAGCGGCCGTTTGTTCTCTCTGTTATCGCGTGAGCAAATCAACGTCATTTTAATTACACAATCGTCTTCTGAGCACAGCATCACCTTTGCAGTTAATCCTTCTGATGCTGCCAAAGCCGTTACGTTAATTAACAAAGAATTCGAATTGGAGTTGGCTGCGGAAAAATTGGCCTATCCAGAAGTAGAAGGGGAGTTGGCAGTGCTAGCCATTGTAGGCGAAAACATGAAGCGTACCCCTGGTATGAGCGGTAGGTTATTTAACGCACTCGGTAGAAACGGGGTTAATGTAAGGGCTATTGCACAGGGTTCATCTGAGTACAACATATCGGTAATTATCGGTAAAGATGATTTAGCAAAATCATTAAATGCCGTTCATGATGCTTTTTACACTGATTTGAAACGTACCTTAAACGTTTACTGTTTAGGTACTGGAAACATTGGCAAAACAATGTTCAAGCAAATAAAAGAACAAAGCCAATTTTTGGCCGAGAAAAACGACCTGCAGGTTAAGGTTGTTGGCATTGCCAATACCCGTAAAATGGCTTTCGATGTAAATGGAATTGATTTAGATCACTGGGAGAACTTTTTAGAGGAAAAAGGGGAGCAGGCCAACCTATCAGAGTTTGTGGGTAAAATGAACGCACTGAATTTAGCAAATAGTGTTTTTGTAGATAACACAGCAAGTGAGGCACCAATTCCTTTCTATAAACAAGTGTTCGAAAGTAGCGTTTCTATTGTTGCGTGTAACAAAAAAGGAAATTCGGCGGAGTTTGCCCAGTATAAATTATTTAAAGATACCGCTAAAAAGCACGGCGTAGATTTCTACTATGAAACCAATGTAGGTGCCGGTTTACCAATCATTGGCACATTAAAAAATCTGATGATGAGTGGTGATAGAATTGATAAAATCGAAGCAATTCTTTCCGGTACCATCTCTTTCATTTTCAATAGTTTTAAAGGCGATAAAGAATTTTACGACATTGTGAAGGAAGCTCAAGATTTAGGTTACACCGAACCAGATCCGCGTGATGATTTAAACGGAATGGATTTCATGCGAAAAATGCTGATTTTAGCTCGTGATGCAGGTTATCCTTTAGAATCTACCGATGTAAAAATTGATAATATCTTACCTGAAGCTTGTTTAAAAGCAGCAACGGTGGAGGAGTTTTATCAGGAACTTAAAAATAATAGTGCTTACTTCGAGAACTTAAAGCACACTGCCGCAAGCGAAAATAAAGTGTTACGTTACATTGGAAAATTGGAAAATGGAAAAGTTGAAATCAGTTTACAAATGGTAGGCGAAGATCATCCTTTCTACGCCCTTTCTGGTGCAGATAACATTATCTCTTTCGTAACTGATAGGTATAAATTCCGCCCAATGGTGGTAAAAGGTCCAGGTGCTGGTGCAGAAGTTACAGCGGCTGGTGTATTTGCGGATATCATTAATGTAGCTACCCCTTAACTATGGATCTTGTCGTTATTAGCATAGCGAAGAATCTGTTTGGAATAGATTTTTCCAATTGTTAGCAATAACGGCAGAACTACTAAAAGAAAACAAATGTCAAACAATACAGATACACTTGTAGAACCTAAAAAACAAAAAGTGGAGTTAAAAGAAATCAAAGTTTTCGCCCCGGCAACGGTAGCCAATGTAGTATGTGGCTTTGATGTGTTGGGCTTTGCGGTAAATGCACCTGGCGACGAAGTGGTAATGCGGTTGGTGGAAGAGCCGGGCGTACGTTTGCTTAAAATTACCGGAGATGATGGCAAACTTCCATTAAACAGCGATAAAAATACGGTTAGTGCATCTGTAAAGCATTACCTAAAGCATATCGAAAGGGAAGATGTTGGTGTTGAAATAGAGCTGCACAAAAAAATGCCTATCGGAAGTGGCTTGGGTTCAAGCTCGGCAAGTACAGTGGCTGGTTTGTACGCCATTAACCAACTGATGGGAAATTTATTGAGTGCTAAAGAGCTAGTTCCTTTTGCAATGAAGGGCGAAGAAATTGCCTGTGGTTACGGCCATGCAGATAATGTTGCTCCCGCGGTGATGGGCGGTTTCGTACTGGTGCGCAGCTACGAGCCTTTGGATGTAATTTCTTTGCCGGTACCTGATGGTATGTTTGCCGCTATTGTTTACCCGGAGGTAGATGTTCCCACTAAAGATGCCCGTCAAATGATCCGCTCAAAGGTAGCTTTGAAGGATGCCGTTACCCAATGGGGAAATGTTGCAGGTTTGGTGAGTGGTTTGTTTTTAAACGATATGGACTTGGTAGGCCGAAGCATGAAAGATGTTTTGGTTGAGCCTACCCGCTCTATCCTAATTCCAGATTTTGAAATTTTGCGCCAATTGGCGATGGAAAATGGCGCCGTTGGATTCGGGATATCAGGTTCAGGTCCATCTGTTTTTGCCTTAACAAAAGATGAAGGAAGTGCCAAGAAAATTACCAAGGCGCAGCAAATGCATTTACATCAAATCAATATCAAAAGCCAAGCTTACGTGTCTGAAGTAAATACGGAAGGACCGAAAACAATTTAGATTTTAGATTTACGAATTACGATTTATAGTCGCTAAAACTTAAGTCTCCTTCAGGGGATTTAGGGGTTAAACCTTAAAAAATGAAATTCTACTCAACCAATAATAAAGATTTACGCGTTTCTTTTAAAGATGCTGTTTTTAATAGCATGCCAGTGGATAAAGGCCTGTACATGCCGGAGGAAATTCCTCAATTATCTGCTTCATTTATCGAAAATATCGAGCAATACAGCTTAACGGAAATTGCTTATGAAGTAGCATCAGCCTTGCTTAAAGATGAAATCCCTGCGGATGATTTAAGAGCTTTAGTTGCTGAGGCTGCAAATTTTGACGCACCGGCAGTCCCATTAGATGAAAACACTTTCGTGCTGGAGCTTTTCCACGGTCCATCTTTAGCATTTAAAGATTTTGGCGCCCGTTTCATGAGCCGCATTATGGGCTATTATTTGAAAGATGGCGAGCAATTGCTTGATGTGTTAGTAGCCACTTCTGGGGATACCGGAGGTGCAGTTGCATTAGGCTTTTTAGGCGTTCCAAATACAAGGGTAACTATCCTTTATCCAAAGGGAAAGGTAAGTCCAATACAGGAGCAGCAGCTTACTACTTTGGGAGAAAACATCAGAGCCATTGAAATAGATGGAACTTTCGATGATTGCCAAGCTTTGGTAAAACAGGCCTTTGCGGATGAGGAACTGAATAAGAAATTCCGTTTAACCTCAGCCAATTCTATCAATATTTCACGCTTAATTCCACAAACGTTCTATTACTTTAATGCCTACGCTCAATTGAAGAGAAAAGGATTTAAAGAAGTGGTTTTTTCAGTGCCTAGCGGAAACTTTGGCAATATAGGTGCAGGTTTGTTGGCTTATAAAATGGGCTTGCCAGTGCATCAATTTATTGCTGCTACCAATGTAAATGATACTGTACCTCGTTTCTTGGAAACAGGTGTTTATGAAGCTAAACCTTCAGTACAAACCTACGCTAACGCAATGGATGTTGGGGCGCCTAGCAATTGGGTCCGCATTATGGATTTATTTCTTCAGGAGGCAGCATTAGTAAAGGAAAAAGTGAGCGCCTACAGATTTACCGATGAAGAAACACTGGAAGGCATTAAAGCTATTCACTCCAAGTACAACTACATTGCCTGCCCGCATACGGCAATTGCTTATTTAGCGGTACAAGCTTACCGAAAAGATCAAGATTACAATGGCGCTGCGGTATTCCTATCTACTGCTCATGCCTGTAAATTTCCGGATATTTTCCCGCCAGAATTAGCCGCTAAAATTGAAATACCTGCCTCGGTGAAAGCATTAGAAGGCAGGGCAAAACAAGCGGACGAGTTAGGTGTGGATTTTGAAGGGTTTAAACATTGGCTGGAGAAGAACTAGTGGGATGAATAGCCATTCTTAAATAAGAAACGGAGCAATCTTTTAACTTAAATCAAAAGATTGCTCCGTTTTTAGTATAATTAGTTTGATAGTGAGACGGTTGATTAAAGAGCTATAACCTCTCCCTCACTTTCATTTCCAGTTCTATCAACCGCTGTTACTTTAATTGCTTTTAAAGGTGCTGTAGCCTTAGTTTTGGCATTTACCTCCGCAACTTTAGGCACTTGGAAAAAGCTACTTTTACTGTTTAAGGTGCGGTAGGTCCACCTGTCGCCGTATTGCGTGTAAACCACATACTTAAATACGTCTTTCTCGTCCTTAGCTGTCCATTTAATGTATAGATCAGTGTTCCTGTCCTCTTTATCTACACTAACTGCTGCAGGTGCTTTTTTATCCAGCCATGGAGATGTCGGGATCAGTGCTTCCTCTTTGTAAGGCCCTGCCAGTAAATCATTTCTTAAGCTTTCGTGTTTGGTTAAAGCGCCAATGCTCCAATGTGCCACACCCGGCGAGTTAGGTACAATTCCTCTTGCAATCATGATCTGATTAATGATTTCATCGCTGTTTTTTTCGCCACCACCAATACCGCTATTTAAACCTGGCCACAAGTGCCTATTTTTGGTGTTTTCCGTTTGCCACCATCCCAATAATACCGGAAAGCTTAAAGGAATGTTATTGATTTGCCAATACAATTGCGGCATAAAATAATCGATCCAACCTTTGTTAAGCCATAGCTTAGCATCAGCGTACAATTTTTCATATTGGTCCATTCCTTTAATTGATTCTGGGTAGCCCGGTCGCCAAATTCCAAACGGACTGATGCCAAATTTCACATGTTTTTTCTCCTTTTTAATTTCGCTATAAACACGTTTTACAAACTTGTTTACTTGCTCTCTTCGCCAATCTCCCCTTGAAAGCTTGCCGCCATCCTTTTGGTAATTAGCGTAACTCTCCTCATCCGGAAAATCATCGCCACCATTGTATTCTGCATAAGGATAGAAGTAATCGTCAAAATGCACACCGTCAATGTCATAACGTTTAACAATATCTTTCACAACAGACGAAGCTAGATCTTGCGTTCCCTTTTTCGATGGGTCAAACCACCAATAGCCCTGTTTCAATTTAACTACCAAATCAGGATGCTTTTTAACTACCGAAAACTCACTTACTTCGCCACCGGCTATGTGGTGAGCACGGTAGGGGTTTAACCAGACATGAAGTTCCATGCCACGTTCGTGAGCTGCATTTACCCAAAATTCAAGCGGGTCATAGTACGGATTTGGTGCTTGCCCCTGCACACCTGTTAAATAATACGACCAAGGTTCAATGTCACTTTTGTAAAAGGCATCAGCCTGAGGCCTAATTTGAAAAATTACAGCATTGAAGTTATTTTTTTGAAGCATGTCTAATAGTGCTATAGCTTCATCCTGTTGTTGTTGTGTGGTAAGCCCTGGTTTGCTTGGCCAATTGATATTAGCTACGCTTGCAATCCATGCAGCTCTAAATTCTCTTTGTATTTTAGGCTGGTTAACAATTTGCGATTGGGCAATAAATGAGGAGCAGATGAATAAAACGAGAAGTAATTTTTTAAACATGATGATTTGATTTATAATCAATATTAAAAATAAATTCTCAAAATACTGCAATTTTCCGCATAAAGCTTCATTTTAGGGGGTAAAAAAATCCCGATTTGCGGTCGGGATTGTTATTAGTTATTTAGACTTTTTTAAAGCGCTAATTTCTTTTTTTAGCGCCTCTATTTGTAGCTGCTGTTCTTTAATGCTACCCACTAAAAGCGGAATTAAAGTTTCGTAATCTACCATAGGTACGGTTGCTGTTTTAGTAGCATTTTTGCCAGCGGTGTAAGTTTTTTGTTGGTTCACCACTAATTCTGGAGCTACTTTTTCAACTTCTTCTACCGCAAATCCATGTTGTTTTTGTGTGCTTAGCTTAAGTTTGGTAGCCCAATCTTTTTCATAGCTAAAGTTTACGGGAGTTAGTTTTAAAACAGTATTTAAAGAATTGTTAATAGAAGCGATTTCTGTTTGTTTAACAGTTTGTGCCGAAGTATGTAGTGCAAAGCCAAACATGGCAATAGCACTCAATAAAAGTGATTTTTTCATCTTTTTGAACATTTATAATTGATTAAAAATTTGGTTTTGGTTAGTGCCGCATCATTAAGTTAGATCGGGCGGCGGTGTATGCAACTGCGTATACGCTTCGGGAAGCAAATGAAAAATTTCGTTATTATAGGTAATTGATAGTGGATTTAGCGGCTTTAGGTAATGCGGTAATTTCTCTGCAAATAAAATAAATTGAGCCCCCTCTTTTGCGCCTTCATTTTCGTTGTCTGGTGTATCGTCTTGTTGGCTCACGTTTGCAAAGTCAACAATCGAATTTTGTTTACCAACAAAAACGTGGGCACTGTAAACAGACGCTACTAAAAGTAGTAGGCCCAACAGTAATGCGCTTCCAAGTTTCTGTTTTTGCATAGGGCAAATATAATCCTTATAAAGAAAGTGTAAATCATTTATCTGTAAAACAACAAATTGCTGCATTAAAAGTTCAAATCTCTCCTTATTTTTATCATACTAAATTAATTCCCTCATTTGTTTAGAATTATTCTAAATAGTTTTATAAGTTGTATCTTTGCTCATCCGGCATGCAAGTCAACCTTTGGGATAAAATTCGTAATGGCGATAGCGCTGCAATGAAAAGCTTATATCAAAATAGCTTTCAGGAATTGTATGTTTATGGATTTAAGCTGATTGCAGATAAGGAGAAGACTAAGGATGCCATACATGAACTCTTCTGCGAATTTTGGGAAAAGCATGAGCACTTACCTATAGTTTACCAACTGATGCCTTATATTAAAATATGCCTCAGGAATAAGCTGTTGAAGCAAATGAAGCACGATGCAGTTTTGCTCACTTTGCCAGATAGTTTTGAAATGGAAGCAACCATTCAGCAATCTTATGAAACATTGTTGATTGATAGTTTGGAAAACGCTGAGAAAAAAAGGCAGTTGGAAATTGGGATCTCAAAGTTAACCAAAACACAAAAGGAAGTGCTTAAGCTTCGTTTTTATGAAGGCCACAACTACGAAGAAATTTCGCAAATGCTTGATTTGAAGGTGCGTACTGTGTATAATCACGTTCATGCAGCGTTAAATATTTTGCGAGATTATCTTTCTTAAAACCGTTCCGTAAAAAAAGTTGAATTTTTTCTGGTAAAAATAGACGGGTTGCAACTCTTAGTAGTAACAACCAACTTGAACTATGCAATACAATTCCTACGAGGCCGCAGACTTTGCCGCCGACGAGTCTTTTGTGGCTTATTTCCTAAAAAAAGATGCCGATGCTGAAGCATTTTGGCAACATTGGCTTGCTGCGCATCCTGAAAAATCAAATGAAGTAAAAGCCGCCGAACGCTTGCTTACTCAATTATATCTTCGTTTGGATGAAGCAGAAATTGAAATGGAAGTTGCAAAGTTCGACGAATTTTTAAAAGGACCTGCAACAATCGATACTGTTCCTATTCAGAGGAAAATCTTCAGTTCATTCAATTATTTAAAGATAGTTGCTGCGGCTGCTGTGGTTGTTTTGGTGGCTTTGCTGTCCATCACTACGTATCAACAGCGCAATGTAACGCCAATTTACATCACTAAGCGCAATACCTTTGGCCATAAAAGTATCATCGTATTAAGTGATGGCTCCAAAGTTACGTTGAACAGCAATAGTACACTTACTTTTCAAAAAAACTTTGAAGGTGAAACCAGAAGCGTAGAGCTTATCGGGGAAGCTTTTTTCGAAGTGGCACACCAGCCAGATAAGCCGTTTATTGTAAAAACAGGAAAGCTTTTCACCAAAGTATTGGGTACCAAATTTGATGTGTGCGCTTATCCCAATTTAAGCACAATCAAAGTATCGCTCTTGCAAGGTAGTGTTGCTTTAAATATCGATGGTTCAAATAAAAAGTTGAAACTAAAACCTGCTCAAATGGCCGTTTTTAATCCAAAGGCCAATAGCTTGCTGCAAACAACATTTGATACCAGCGCTGCATTAGCTTGGCAAAAGGGTACCGTTACTTTCAATAACAGCGCTTTCGATGAAATTGCCGCTCAACTTTACAATGCCTACGGAATCACCCTAGTTAATAAATCAGGGGAGCAGCAATGGAACTACACCGGAAGTTTCCAAAAGGCCAACTACATCGATATCGTTAAAAGCATCTGCTTTGCAAAAGGGCTCAATTATCAATTAACACAAAAAACCATAACCATAATTAAATAAAATGAAGAAAAACCGAGAGTATCTTTTATCCGCTCTATTAATTTTTCTTTTGTCATTTTCGGCTGTGGCACAACAAGTTAACCCTTCGGTTAGCCTTAATGTGCGTCAGAAACCACTTACGGAAGTGATTAGAGAAATAGAAAAACAAACTGGATTTACATTTAACTACGATCAAAAAGAGGTGAATTTATCTCAATTGGCTACGGTAAATGTAAAGGCCGGTTTAAGGGATGTGCTAGAAACATTATCCGAACAATTTTCGCTCGATTTTAATATTGTTGGTAAAAATATCTCCATTAGAAAAGGTAAAAGAAAAGGTCCTCCGCAAGTTAAAATGGTAACAGGATTGGTAGTTACTGAAGATGGCGAGCCTATTCCAGGGGTAAATATTTTTAGAAAAGGCACCAGGCAAGGTACCATTACCAATAGCAATGGCGAATTTACCTTGCGTTTGGTAGGCGATAACTTGGACGATGTGAGTTTAGAGTTCATCTATATCGGAATGCAAACTAAAACCATAGTGCTTGGCAGCCAAACCTATTTGAAGGTGAGCTTACAATCTAACGTGTTTGGGATGAACGAAATTGTTGTAACCGGGTCATACACCAAAGAAAAACGCAGAGAAGATGTTGTAGGAAGTATTGCGCAAGTAAGTAGTGTGCAGTTGCAAACCTATCGTCCAATAGAAAGTTTTGATAAATTATTGGAAGGTTTAGTAGCAGGGGTACAGGTAGAAACTACCACGGAGCTAAACACACCAGTGAAAATAAATATCCGTGGGCAAGGTTCGTTACCCAGTTTTGGTGCCAGTAGGGGTACATCAACACAACCACTATTTGTAATTGATGGAATACCTGCTTACGAACAACAAAGGGGAAATGAAGCTAGTGTTTTTAACGGCGAGAGCTATTTAAATCCACTTTCTAATATTAATCCAGAAGATATCAAATCAATTGCAGTGCTTAAAGATGCCACTGCTTCTGCACTTTATGGCGCTAACGCTGCAAACGGTGTAATCATCATCACTACAAAAAATGGTGTTGCGGGTAAAACATCGGTTAATGTTAATTACGAAACCGGCGTATCCAGCTTTATTAACCAATACAAATGGCTTTCTGGTCCTCAATATTTTAGCTTGCTTAGGGAGGCTTACATTAACGGTGGAAGATCAGTTACCGAAGCTACCCAGTTGGCAGGAAGCAACACAATTAATACAGATTGGTTTGACTTAACCAACAGAAATGCAACTTATCAAAACGTAGGCTTGGATTTATCAGGAGGTTCAGATAAAACTACCTTTAGGTTTTCAACCGGCTACCGCGATCAGAAGGCGGCCTCGCTTGGCAACGATTTGCAGAAAGTTTATTTGCGCTTAAGGGTTGATCACAAAGTGAACGACAAGTTTAAAGTTGGATTCAACTTAAGCCCAACCTATACGCAAAGCAATGCGCTATCTACTTATGGTGGTGTACTGCTTCCGCCGAATATTTCTCCTTACGGTCCAGATGGCTCGTACCCAGATATTTTAGGCGTACCTAATCCATTGGCAATTTTAAACCAGAACGAAAATAATAACAAGGGTATACAGCTTTTGGGAAATATTAATGGTTCATATCAAATTACAAAAGACATTGCCATATCGGCTACTTTGGGAGGCGATAATTATCAGAACAAGCAAACCCAGTATTTTTCGGCCCAAAATGCTACAGGAAGAAACGCCAACGGCAGATTGCAAATTTACGATAGGAACTATTTAAGCTACATAGGTTTTATCCAAGCTACCTACGACAAAACTTTTGCTGAAAAACATACAGTTAACTTCTTAATCGGTCATCAAATAGAAAATAAAACCACCGATTTATTGAGAGGTTCAGGGACAGGGTTTAGTTTCGACCGTTACAGGGTGCTTAACATGGCCTCTATACAAGGTTCTGCATCATCTAGATATTCTGATGCTACTTTGTCTTATTATAGCCAGTTGGGATACGATTTTAAGAAGAAATACTTTGCTAACTTCAACGCCCGGCTAGATAAGTCGTCCATTTTTGGAGGCGATAAACAAGTTGCATTTAATGGTTCAGTTGGTTTAGCTTGGTTACTTAGCAACGAAGACTTCCTCAAAAACAATAACGTTTTCAGCTTGGTGAAGTTACGAACTACGTTTGGTTCAACCGGTAACTCGCGAATTGGGAGCTATGCAGCCCGTGGTTTATATAGTTTTGGAACCGCATTGGGTTCTACCTATAACGGAAACATTATTTCATTGCCTGATAACTCATCGGCACCAAATCCAGATTTAGGGTGGGAAAAGAATTTCAAACTCAATTTTGGCTTGGATTTAACCTTATTCAAAAAAGTACAGGTTACAGCGGAGTATTACAATAATACCATCGAGGATTTAATTTCTTCTGTAGCGGTGCCTCAGGAAACCGGCTTTACAACCATATCAGCAAATACAGGGAAAATGCGTAATCAGGGTTTCGAGTTAAGTATCAATGCCCCGATTATTGATAAGAAGAACTTCGCTTGGAATACCTCATTTAACCTAGGTACCAATAAAAATAAGCTGATTTCTTTTAACAACGGCTATGCTTCATTGTACTCTTCTGCAACTGACGCCGCAGGACTAAAAGTGGGCAACAGTACTAGTGCTATTTATGGCTACCGTTGGGCTGGTGTAAATCCGCAAGATGGTGTAGAGCAATTTTATGACAACAATGGCGTGTTAAGAACTGCCTCGGAAATAAATGCTTTACCTATCTCATCTACGTTGGTTTTGGCTGATAGATTGCCTGATTTTCAGGGAGGTTTTATCAATAACATCACCATTTACGACTTCAATCTTTCCTTCAATATTCTTTACAGTTATGGGGCTTCCATTATGGTAAATTACATTGACGAAGCTGATGGGAGAAACTTACAGAACAGAAATCAAAGCGTTAACCTATTAGATAGATGGCAAAGGCCAGGTGATATCACCGATATCCCTCGATTGCTCATTAACCGAACTATAGTGGCCAACTCGTCGAGGTATTTGTATGATGCCAGTTATTTAAAGCTTTCCAATGTATCGCTTGCTTACAAGTTGCCAAAGGAGCTGTCATCAAAGCTGCATTTAAATAATGTCAACATCATTGCCAACGCTACCAACTTGCTATATCTCTATAAAGATGCCGGAACAAAAGGTAGAAATGGTGTTGCAGAAAAACGTTTCGTTTATCCGGAGAGCTCGGCATTTACGTTTGGTGTTAGACTTGGATTTTAAAAATTGAATCATGAAAAGATATTACATATTACTAGTGGCGGCTTTAATGATTTTTTCTTCTTGTGAGAAGATATTAGTTAAAGAACCTACAGACAAATTATCCATTGAAGATTTGTTTAAAGATGTTCAGGGTGCTAAAACTGCGTTGGCAGGCTCCTACAAAAACATGCTGGAAGAGTTTCATTACCAGAAAAATTTAATGGTTTACCCTGAAATTTTAGCAGGTAACATCAAATTCAGCAAAACTACCAATTTGCGTTTGGAAGATGTTTATGAAGCATCTACAGACGCACAAAATTCGTCTATGAACGAAACTTATACTGGCTTGTACAGCGAGTTAAATAATGTGAATAACATCCTTAAATATACGCCAACTGCTCAAGGTTCATCAGCCGATAAGGCAAAAATTATAGCTGAGGCCAAGTGCATTAGAGCTTTGTTACACTTTGATTTGGTAAGGATATTTGCAAGGCCAATCAATTTTACTTCCGATGGCTCTCATTTAGGTATAGCTTTGGTTTTGCAGCCTCAACTTTTTTCTGATCCATTGCCTCAGCGTGCTACCGTTGCCGAAACTTATGCTGCCATTACCCGTGATTTAAACGAAGCAATTGCCGTATTCGATAGCAATAATGTGGGAGTGCTTAGTGGCGGATATAAGCAAAACTACTTCACTAAAAGTTCAGCGAAGGCGCTTTTAGCAAAAGTTTACCTTTATCAGAACAAATGGGACGAGGCTTATGCGCTTGCCGATGAAATCATTAAAAGCAACCAGTACACTTTATTAAGTAATGCTAATTATGTAGCGAGCTGGGTAGGAAGGGTACCATCTACAGAGTCTATTTTCGAGCTTGCTATCGAAGCTTCGTTTTCGGGAAATGGTTTGGGCTCTTATTACGATAGTGGAAATTTATCGGGTTACCGCATGTACGCCGCTACCTCAGATTTGCTTGGGCTATACAGCGCCACTGATGTAAGAAACAGTGCAAGTTTGTTCAACACGGTAAATATCAGCGGTACCAATTATCAATTCACCAAAAAGTATACAGTTGGTGGTCTTCAGGCAACGCCGATAAAAGTATTGAGATTAACAGAGCTACACCTGATCCGTGCTGAAGCAGCCGTAGAAAAGGCAGTTCCTGATTTTACGGTGGCTAACGCCGATTTAAATCTAATTAGAAAACGTGCTGATGCCAGCGCCAGTACATTAAGCATCTCCGTAAAAAGTGATATGATTGACGCAATTCTATTGGAGAGAAGGAAAGAACTGGCCTTTGAAGGTAACCTGCTTTTTGATTTGTTGAGGAAGAAAAAGGATATAACAAGGGTTGATGTAACAGCCACCATTAAAAACTTGCCTTATACTAGTAATTGGGTAATTATGCCTTTGCCAGCTAATACAGTTAACGCTAACAGAAATATGATTCAAAACCCTGGATATTAAAAAGATTTGATATGAAAAAGTTATTAATGTTATTTGTGGCCTCTGCTCTGTTTAGCGCTTGTAAAAAAGACGAGCCATTAGCAAAAGAAGATTTATATCCTGCGCAGCCAGTTACTGTGCCTTCATCGTCTGCAATTGCGGTGTTTCATCAAGCAGTATCCTTTTACCAAATGTATGTTTACCGCTATGATGCTGACACCAAGACTTGGAGCGCTAGGATAGCCAGCCATTTTTCTACGGTTTCTACAACCGATCCAAGTTTTTTAGGGTTCACCAATCCTTACGTAGTAGATAGCGGCGTAGCCATGTTTGATATGGTACGTTTGTACAGCACATATACGGGCACTACCAATATTAAAACGGTAGGTATTAACGCAGATCAGGTGCTGCAATTTTTCCCAGATTTTGAGGGTGCTAAAACAGGTATCGTTAAGGTTAAACAGCAAGATGTGATTTTACGCAAATCAGCGGGAGGTACCATTGCTATTGGCATGAGTGGTAGCGGTACCTACGATGAAAATACCAAAGTGATGGATTTGAATGTCACTTTTAACGAAGCTGCCATTGGTGGTACTACACGAACCATTAAATATAAATTGAGTCCAAACGCATTAACCTTAAACTAATAATGAGAAGAACACTTTTTTTACTAGGCGCTTTAGGCATTTTTGTTTGTAGCTCTGCCTTTTTACAAAATAAAGAATATACCGTAGCCCAATTAAGAGCGCTCTACAGCGGCGACCCTGCCAAATGGCCAAAACCTGAATTGCATGAGGAGGCTAAAAAAGGCTTTAGAGATATTGGCTACCTTGGTCGTCCAACCTATCCAGCCGAAAATCCGTTTAATGCGGATAAAGAGAAGTTGGGAAAAATTTTATTCTTTGACCCTCGGCTATCTGTTTCTGGGCAAATTGCTTGTGCCTCTTGTCATGATCCTGAACTAGGTTGGGGCGATGGAAAGCGTGTAGCCTACGGACATAGCAGGCAAACCGGTAAGCGCAATGCCATGACGTTGTTGAACGTTGGCTTTTACGAAAAACTTTTTTGGGACGGCCGTGCCATGAGTTTGGAAGATCAAGCTAGGTTCCCTGTTGCTGACCACGTAGAGATGAATACCGACCTCAAAGTGATGGTGGAAAACGTAACTAAAGTGGCCGGTTACAAGCCACTGTTTGCGAAAGCTTTTGGTACCGAAGAAGTAACTTTGGATAAAATTCAGAAAGCAATCGCCACTTTTGAGAGAAGCGTAGTAAGTACCAACAGCCGCTTTGATGCTTTTGTAAAAGGCAACAGCAAAATGCTGAAAGATGATGAAGTAATGGGTTTACACTTGTTCCGTACTAAGGCTGGCTGTATCAATTGCCATAACACGCCTCTGTTTAGTGATAACAAGTTCCATAACGATGGGCAGGCTTTGTTAGGTTCACGCATGGAAGATTTAGGGAGGTATAACGTAACCAAAAACTTGAAAGACATTGGTTCGTTTAAAACGCCATCTTTACGCGAAACGAATATTACTGGCCCGTGGATGCACCACGGTAATTTTCCATCGTTGAAAGATGTAATTGAGTTTTATAACTTGGGTAATCCGGTAAGTTATCAGAAAGCTCACATCATCCCCGATTCATTAAAGAATCCAAAATCAGCGATGTTAAAAAAATTAAACTTAACTTTAACCGAACAGCAGCAGTTAGAGGCATTTTTAAAATCAATAAGCACTCAAGTGCAAAAAATTATGCCTCCTAAATTGCCAGAATAATTAAACGCCTTAACGCATGAATTTAATTGCATCAGAAACAAGCACTACCATTTGGCTAATTTCAACTACCGTATCGTTAACATTGATGTTACTGTTGGTGTATGCGATAGTTAAATTTGTTCAAAAGTCTAAAAGTAATTAGATAAAAAAGCACAGGTTTTTAGTCTGTGCTTTTTTTGGCTAAAATAGGTTTTTAGGCTAGATAAATATCTTTTCCTAACAGAGATAGCCAAAATAATTTGTAAAATGACTTATGGAGATTTACGGTTTTGACCCAATTAGTAACTTGTGGGGACTTATACTTTCATGTCTTTTTGTGGCGCTTTTATATGTTTTTATCAAATGGCTATTTAAAAAAGTTAAAGGCTAATACAGTGTAAAATAGCGTGAGTTGGGGACAAGATATTATGCTATTTGCTAGCGATAGCGCTTCAAATCTTCGTTCAGCTAATTTTCGGTCTCTTATTTTTCGGGTTGCACTAATAAGCCAACGCACTTTCTTTGAAAGAAAAATAAGCAACCGAGAGTTTTTGTTACTTTTTGCGGTCAAAAAGTAAGAGCCTAGCGGCGGCGAGCTAAAAAACACGTATAATCTAAATTTTAAAGAGTTGTAAAAGTTCTCAACCCGAACTCAAGTTAAATAGAAAAGCATGGATTTTATTTCCATGCTTTTTCATTTAGAAACTTTGCTGTCTTGGTTATTTCAAACGGTTAATGATGCTAAAAAGCTTAATCATTCCATGCATCCTAAAATACCGCTTTGGCAATCTCTTTAGTTTGATCTGGCTTGCCCATGGTGTAAAAATGTAGTACTGGTGCGCCAAATTCAATTAATTCTTTACACTGCTTAATCATAGCTTGTGTTCCTATTTCCTTCGCTTCGGCATTATTTTTAGCATGAGATAAAGCTTCCGTTAATTCATCTGGTAAATCAATATGGAATATCTTAGGCAAAGCATTGATTTGACCTAAGGTACTAATTGGCTTTAAACCCGGAATAATTGGAACATTAATTCCATTATCTCTACATTTCTGCACAAATTCGAAATACTTTTGGTTATCGAAAAACATCTGCGTTACGATAAATTCGGCTCCCAAGTCAACTTTTTGTTTCAAATATTTGAAATCTGTATTTAAGTTAGGCGCTTCAAAATGCTTCTCTGGATATCCGGCAACGCCGATACAAAAGTCGCTTTTGAAGGTTTCTACATCTTCATGCAAAAACTTGCCCTCGTTATGGTTTTTAATGTGCTGAATCAAATCGGTAGCATAAGCGTGACCTCCCGGTGTAGGCACAAACGAACTATCGGCTTTGCGAGCATCTCCCCTTAGGGCCAATACGTTATCAATACCTAAAAACTGTAAATCGATTAGGGCATTTTCGGTTTCTTCTTTGGTAAATCCGCCGCAAATTAAGTGTGGTACGGCATCAATTTTATATTTATGGATAATTGCTGCGCAAATAGCGATAGTTCCCGGACGCTTGCGATAGGAAACCTTTTGCAGCAAACCATTTGGATGCTCCTTGTAGATATAATCCTCCCTTAACGAGGTAACATCTATAAAAGGTGGTTCAAACTCAAGCAAAGGTTCTATTCCATTGTAAATCCAATCGATACCTTGCCCTTTAATTGGCGGCAATAACTCGAAAGAGAATAACGTTTTACCTTTTGCGTTTTTAATATGTTCTGTAATCTTCATTGGTTGTTTGGTTGTTTGGTTGTTGGTTGTTTGGGCAAATATAGGTTCGCTAAACAATCTCGCCCCAAAGCTAAAATCTTATTTATTCCTTGTTCAAATATCTAATATAACCGTTAATCAATTTTCCTAGCACTTCTATTTTGGAGATACTTTCAGCTAATTGTAATTCTGAAATAAATCCAATATCATAAGAAACGTATAGTTGCGTTTCCAATTCGTAAAGTGAGCCCCTAGCAACTGTCAGGAACTGAATGGTTTCCTTTGGATGTTGTCTTCCTGAACCTTCAGCGATATTTGATGGTACAGAAATCGCACATCTTCTAATTTGAGAAGTTAATCCGTACGTTTCCTCTTTGGGGAACCCAGCTGAGAGTTTATAGACGTCTGCAGCAAATGCTCTCGCAGTCTTCCAAACTTCCAACTCTGTATATTTATGATAGGCCATAATCAGCTATGCTATCCCAAACATCCAAAAAACTAACAACAAACCAACTAGTATGCTAAATTAGGTGCCAGCCAACGCTCTACTTCTTCTACGCTCAAATCTTTCCTTAAAGCATAATCCTCCACTTGCTCTTTGGTAATTTTTCCTAATCCAAAATACTTTGATTCTGGGTGCGAGAAATAAAAACCACTCACCGCTGCGGTTGGATACATCGCGTAACTTTCCGTCAATTTCAGCCCAATTTTTTCCTCCGCTTGAAGCAGTGCGAACAAAGTGCCTTTCTCCGTATGTTCTGGACAAGCTGGATAACCTGGTGCTGGGCGAATGCCTGCATATTGCTCTTTGATCAGCTCATCATTGGATAGGTGCTCATCTTTCGCATAACCCCAGTATTCTTTACGTACCAATTCATGTAACTTTTCGGCAAAAGCCTCCGCTAAACGATCGGCCAAAGCTTTAACCATGATGCTATTGTAGTCATCGTGGTTTTTTTCATACTCAGCTACTAGCTCATCACAGCCAATACCCGCAGTTAAAGCAAAACCGCCGAAATAATCTTGTTTGCCGCTAGTTGCTGGTGCAATAAAATCCGACAATGCATAATAAGGTTGGCCATCAACTTTCTCAGCCTGTTGGCGCAAAGTGTGAATAACAACAGCCCCTCCCGACCTCCCCTGAGGGGAGGAGTTTTGCACCTGCTCTGCTAGTAGCTCATTTCGCAACTCGCTCTCCCTTCCCTTTGGGAGGGGTTGGGGGTGGGCTTCTAAGTATATATCATCGCCTATGGCTTGTGCGGGCCAAAAACCAAACACCGCTTTTGCTTTCAATAATTTTTCGTCGACAATACGTTTCAATAAAGCTTGAGCATCGTCAAATAACTTAGTGGCTTCAGCACCTACATTTTTGTCCTCGAAAATTCGAGGATAACTTCCTTTCAACTCCCAAGTGTGGAAAAAAGGTGTCCAATCGATGTAAGGCAAAAGTTCTGCTAAAGGATAATCATCTAGCACTTTGGTGCCGGTAAATGTTGGTGCCGGTGCAATTTGCGATAAGTCAATTTGGAATTTATTTGCTCTTGCTTCTTCCAAAGTTTTGAAACGCTTATCCGAACGCTTGTTTAAATGTGCTTCCCGAGCTTTATCGTACTCGGCCTTAATTTGGTCTACATAGCCCGGTTTAAGTTCTCCGTTCATTAACGTGCTGCAAACCGTCACACTCCTTGAGGCATCCAAAACGTGAATTGCCGGACCAGAATAATGAGGTGCAATTTTAACTGCTGCATGAATTCTAGAAGTGGTTGCTCCACCAACAATTAGCGGTATGGTAAAGCCTTCACGCTCCATTTCTTTAGCAAAGTGTACCATCTCATCTAATGATGGCGTAATCAAGCCGCTTAAACCTATAATATCGGCATTAATTTCTTTGGCTTTTTTAATGATTTCTTGAGCAGGAACCATCACGCCCATATCCACAATTTCGAAGTTGTTGCAGGCCAAAACTACACCTACAATGTTCTTCCCGATATCGTGTACATCGCCTTTAACGGTAGCGAGTAGTATACGTCCAGCAGCCCCTCCCGACCTCCCCTGAGGGGAGGAGTTTTCGCGACTGCTTATTAAGTCCTTTTGTGCTTTTATCGACGGCCTGTTTTCTAAAGCCAAAACCAACTTAGTTAAGGTATTATCGGTATCAAATAGTACTTCTTCGTTGGTAAATCTAACTACTTCGTAGCCTTGTTCTTGCAGCCAAGCTGTTCTTTCCTCATCTGAAAGTTTGTTTTCCGGCAGTTGATGGATGAGTCCATCAATTTCTACAACCAATTTTCTATCTAAACATACCAAATCGGCTATGTACTGTCCTATAATGTGTTGTCTCCTGAATTTATATCCTTCTAGCTGTTTGCCTCTGATCAAGTCCCACATTACCTTTTCGGCATCTGTAGGCGCTGATCTATGGTTTAAAGCAAACTCCTTTAACATTGGATACAGCATAGGATCGGCGGTATGATATTTAGGCGTTATGCTCTCCTCTCCCTCGGGGAGAGGTTGGGAGAGGGCCCTCTTCTCTTCTTCAATAAACGGTAGCAGATAGGCCACGGCTTTTTTCATTACCCTAGCGGATTTTACTACTTGGGGCAAGAACATTTTTCCAGCACCAAATAAATCACCTACAATATTCATCCCGTCCATTAGTGGGCCTTCAATTACCTGCAAAGGTCGGTCGTACTTCTGACGGGCTTCTTCCACATCATCATCTAAAAACTCTACAATGCCCTTCACTAAAGAGTGCGATAACCTTTCCTCAACTGAAGACTTTCTCCAAGCTTCATCCTTAACTACCGCTTTGCCTTTGTTTTTCACGGTTTCCGCAAACTCAACTAAACGCTCAGTGGCATCCTCCCTACGATTAAGAAGTACATCTTCTACTCTCTCCAAAAGTTCAGGCTCAATTTCCTCGTAAACTTCTAGCATACCCGCATTTACAATACCCATATCCAAGCCAGCTTTAATGGCATGGTACAAAAATGCAGAGTGCATCGCCTCACGTACTACATTATTTCCTCTGAAAGAAAATGAAATATTGGAAACACCACCGCTAACTTTTGCATGAGGAAGGTTTTGCTTAATCCAGCGGGTAGCTTCAATAAAATCTACCGCATAATTGTTATGCTCCTCTAGACCTGTCGCAACCGTTAAAATATTAGGGTCAAAAATGATATCTTGAGGAGGAAAACCTATCTCATTAACTAAAATATCGTAACTGCGTTTGCAGATTTCAATCCGTCTATCGTAATTGTCGGCTTGGCCTTGCTCATCAAACGCCATTACCACAACTGCGGCTCCATAACGCATAATTTTACGGGCATTGGCTTTAAAAACTTCTTCTCCTTCTTTTAAAGAGATAGAATTCACAATGCCTTTGCCTTGCAAACATTTCAAGCCTGCTTCTATTACGGTCCATTTGGATGAATCCACCATAATTGGTAACTTGGCGATATCAGGTTCTGATGCAATTAAGTTCAGAAACTTGGTCATTGCCGCCTCCGAATCAATCATGCCCTCATCCATGTTCACATCGATAATCTGTGCACCGCCCTCTACCTGTTGCAATGCCACAGCCAATGCGGCTTCATAGTCATCTCCCAAAATCAATTTAGCAAATTTGGGAGATCCAGTGATATTGGTACGCTCACCAACATTCACGAAAATACTTTCGGGAGTGATGGTTACGGGCTCTAATCCGCTTAAGCGCAAGTGAGGCGCAATGGTTGGAATTTTTCTAGGGGTGGCTTTTGCTGCTTTTTTAGCAATGCAGCCAATATGGTCTGGCGTAGTGCCGCAACAACCGCCAACAATGTTTACAAATCCAGAAGTGATAAAATCATCTACCAAATGTGCGGTTTCATGTGGCATTTCATCATAAGCGCCAAATTCATTAGGTAAGCCAGCATTCGGATAAGCTGAAACATAGCATTCCGCTTTTGCCGCCAGCTCCTCAATATGAGGGCGCATTTCTTTTGCACCTAAAGCACAGTTAAATCCAATACTTAAAGGCTTGGCATGTGCCACCGAATTTAAAAAAGCTTCTGCTGTTTGGCCAGATAACGTCCTTCCCGAAGCATCGGTGATAGTGCCCGAGATCATGATCTCTAGCGGCTCCTCCCTAAATCCCTCCCCTAAGGGGCGGGACTTTAGTTCTTGTTCATATTGCTTAATGGCGGCAATAGCCACTTTTGCATTCAGCGTGTCGAAGATGGTTTCTATCAATAGCACATCAGCACCACCATCTACTAAACCTCTTATCTGTTCGTAATAAGCGTCAAAAAGCTCATCATAGGAGATGGCTCTGAAGCCAGGGTCGTTTACATCAGGTGAAAGTGAAAGTGTACGGTTGGTAGGGCCAATTGCTCCAGCTACAAAACATTTCCTTTCGGGATGCTCGGCCATAAATTCAATTGCAGCTTCCTTTGCAATTTTAGCGCCTTCATAGCTCAGTTCGTAGCTCAGCTCTTCCATTTGATAATCGGCCATGGAAATCCGTTGCGTACTGAAAGTATTCGTTTCTATGATATCAGCGCCTGCTGTTAAATATTCCTTATGGATAGCCTTGATAATATCTGGGCGGGTGATATTTAGCAAATCATTATTCCCTTTTACATCACAGGGATGGTTGGCAAATCTTTGCCCACGAAAATCTTCTTCCGTTAGGGTATAACGCTGAATCATGGTGCCCATGGCGCCATCGATAATCAAAATACGTTTTTGTAATTCTTCTCTAATGCTCATAGTAGTATTTAGTAGTTAGTAGAAAGTATTCAGAAAATACTTTTAACAACCACGTTTAGCTTAGCATAAAGCATAGTAATATCAAATTACTAGATACTCAATACTAAATACAAAATTGCTTACTATTAAAGGTTTAGAATAGATATTCCTCATAAACTTATCTTCTCTCGCTCCCGAACGTTCGGGACTGGATTAGAAATTAGCACCTTGTTGGCACAGGTTGCTAAGACTTCGTTGGGTCTATTCCCTCCGTCTTTCTTAATAAGCAGTGCAAAGGTGCAACATCCGCTTATCATTTCCAAAAATATCAGCAACACAGCCAAATAAAATTACAAAGGCCATGCAAATTTGCACGGCCTTCGGTATAAAATTTTGTTAACGAGCTTATCGCCTATCTCCAAAAATCCTTAATAAGGACAAGAATAAATTGATAAATGTGATGTAAAGTGATAGTGCCGCAATGAGCGCTAATTTTTTGCTATCTACCATAGCTATTTCATTACCATACTCATCTAAACCTTCTCCAATGCGTTTAATTTCTTGAATTTGATATGCCGTTAAAGCGGTAAAAATGGCTACTCCGATATATCCTAAGATATAATAAATGGTTTCGCTACCAATAAAAATATTGACAATGCTTACTACGATCATGCCAATTATACCCGCCATCAAAATACTTCTAAAGCGGCTTAAGTCAACATCTGTTGTATAGCCCATAAATGCCATTACTGCAAAAATTGCTACTGCAGCGGCTAAACAACTGATAATGGAAACACCGGTATATTGCATTAGAATAAAACTTAAGCTAACGCCAAATAACGCCGCATAAACAGTGAATAACAGCACTAAAGTAGCATAGGAGAGCTTATATAGACCGTAGCTCATAGCCAGAAATATAAATAAAGGAGACAGCATTACTATCCATCCGTAAATATTTAATGTTGCTCGGCCAGTCTCTATATTTACTTTAGTTAGGTACTGAAGCAATTCAATATTTGCAGATAAAAAGTAAGCACATGCAGTAGAAATAGCCAATGCCACAAACATCCAAGTGAAAACATTGGCAAAGAATTTTTTAGAAACGGAGCGCTCTCTTACAAAAACAGAGTGATCCTGATATTGATAATTTTGTTGTTCCATCATTAATTTAAAATTGGTTAACGGTTAAAAGTACAATTTTAGTTCAACCTTTTAGTCAGTACTTCTTCAACTTTTTTATAAAACTGCAGCGGTTTTAGCTTGCGCCAGTGCAAATCGTCTAAATCGCCGCCAAAGTTAATGTAGTAATCGATATTGTTTCCTCTGAACTCCCTAATTACATGTTCGTTGAAATTGATGCCCGCAATCCAGCCTTCTTCATCATCCACTTCTTGGAACCACTCTTCGTAATAGCTATCATCCGAAGCATGGAAATTCAGAATGTTTTCGCCAATTAAAATGAATTTGCTAATGCCTTCATCCATCATCAGCTCAATAATCTCTCTTTTTAGGATCATGATGTCGTTAGTGATGGCATCATTCCACTCACCAATAAACTCGATAATGGCGTATTGTCTTTCGTAATCGGCGTAAAGTACCTTGATGTAAAGTGTGTTTGATCCGAAGTTGTCCCATTGAGGGTGGATCAGGTAATTATAGAGTTGTTTATCGTAATAAAACTCAGAGTACTCGGTATTGAAAAATGGCGAACGCTCATCCTCAGCGGCAATGTAGTCGTCTCTCCACTGATAATATGGTTCAATTTCGTGCATAAAGCAAAATTACGATTTTACATTGACGATTTAGATTTCTACACCCAACAATCGTTTTTCTAAAATCGTAATTCGTAAATCTATTTGCTTGCCTCTACGGCTTTACGTACGCTACCATATTTAATTAGTAGTTCGGCTGCCTGCGCTTGGTCAATGTTCAATTCTTCCATTACCATATGTGTGCCTCTATCTACCAATTTATGGTTGGTAAGTTGCATGTCAACCATTTTATTGCCCTTAACACGGCCTAGTTGAATCATCACGGTAGTGCTCAGCATGTTTAATACTAATTTTTGTGCAGTACCTGATTTCATACGGGTTGAGCCTGTTAAAAACTCGGGGCCCGCCACTACCTCCACAGGAAAATCTGATTCGGCAACTACAGGGCCGCCTACGTTGCAAATGATACAACCGGTAAGTACACCATGTTGGCGGGCAGTATTTAAGCCTCCAACTACGTAAGGCGTAGTGCCAGAAGCCGCTAAGCCAACCAAACAATCTTTTTCGTTGATATCATATTCCTGCAAATCTTTCCAAGCTTGCTCGGCATCATCTTCGGCAAATTCAACTGCTTTTCTAATGGCGGTGTCACCACCGGCAATTATTCCTACAACCCAGTCAAACGGAACGCCAAAAGTTGGAGGGCATTCAGAAGCATCAACAACACCTAACCTGCCACTGGTACCAGCACCAATGTAAAATAGCCTGCCGCCTTTTTTCATGCGTTCTGCAACTGCCGAAGCTAATTTTTCAATTTGTGGTAATGCTTTCTCAACAGCTAATGGAACTAACTTGTCTTCATTATTAATGTTAGTTAAGATTTCCATTACCGACATTTTATCAATGTCTTTATATTTGGATTCCTGCTCGGTTATTCTTTTCATTGAGTGGTTTAATAGATCATTCGTTCTTACAAACTTACAGATAACCGCAATTTGTTGCAAGAATTTTCAAATATCTGCATAAATTTTCAAAAAACTAAATCCTAATTTATACGTTCTTTTTATTGAGAAAGTAATTTTGCTAACTTTGCAGTACCCAAAACTAATGAAAAAAAGTACTCGCCTCAACTTATTAATTGCGTTGGCCTACTGCGTAACGTTAATTGGCGGTATGTTTTTGGGCTATAGGTTTTTAAAAGATCAAGGCTTTCAAGTCCAAAAAGATGTTAGATATGCTAATACCGAAGAAGGTAAAGTAGAAGATATCATCCATATCATCAAAAAAAAATACGTTGACGACATTAATGCGGACAGCCTAAAGAATTTGCCAATTGATAGTTTATTGCATCAACTGGATCCGCATAGTGTTTATTTGCCGCCCACTGAAGCTTTTGAATTAGCTGAAGATTTAGATGGTAATTTTGAAGGCGTTGGTGTAGAGTATTACATTCTTAACGATACTTTGTTGGTAACCAATGTACTTAAAGATGGTCCCGCATTTTTGAGTGGAATTAAACCCGGCGATAAAATTTTAAAAGTTGATACCAACGTGGTCAGCGGTCGTTTTTTGCCCCGCTCAGCCATGATGGGTAAAATAAAAGGTAAAAAGGGCACTACGGTTCAACTCACTATACAGCGTCAAGGAACTGCTAATCCATTGCTTTTTAGTGTAAAGCGTGGAAAAGTGGAACTGAGCAGTATAGATGCTGCCTATATGATTAATCCGGAAACAGCTTATGTAAGAATTGGAAAGTTTGGTGCTACTACTGATGCTGATTTTGCCATTGCTATAAAAAATTTAAAAGCAAAGGGCATGAAAAAAATGGTGTTGGATTTAAGGGATAATGGCGGAGGCTATCTCACAGCAGCTACGGCCTTAGCCAATCAGTTTTTTCCCGAAAACAAGCTAGTGGTTTATACCGAAGGCAAACACGATCCGCGTACGGAGTATTTTACCACTGGCGGAGGTGAATTTGAGCAAGGCAAACTGGCCGTTCTTATCAATGAAAATTCGGCTTCTGCTAGCGAAATTTTTGCCGGAGCTATACAGGATTTAAAACGTGGAGTAATCATTGGTCGCCGTTCTTTTGGTAAAGGTTTAGTGCAGGAGCAGTTCGCTTTTGAGGACGGTTCTGCATTGAATTTAACCATTGCAAGGTATTACACGCCGTTGGGTCGCAGCATTCAAAAATCTTATAAAAAGGGATATAAAGCTTACCAGCAAGATATTGAGAACCGCCTAAATAGTGGCGAGCTAACTGCCGAATCGCAAAAAGCAGATAGTTTAATGAATCAAATGCCCTATATCACAAAAGATGGCAGGAAAATATTTGCTGGCGGAGGTATACAACCAGATATTTATGTAAGATTGGATACTTCGGGTTATAACGGGTTTTATGCTACGCTGTTACAAAAGAAAATTTTTATCGACTTTGTATTTGAAACATTGGCGGATAGGTATACGGCAGACTATCTCAATAAAAATATGAGTGTTTTCAGCATCTCCGATAAGGATTATGTTGATTTTTTGAAGTATGCCGAAAGCAAGAAGGTTAAAATTGATACCAAACAGTTAATTGCTGCTAAGCCTTTAATCTATAAAAATCTTAAGCTAATGCTTTGCAAATACTATTTGGGTGATGCCGGTTATTACAGGGCGCATAATCAAAGCGATCCTATGATTAAGCAAGCCCTAAATTATTTGGCTACAAATTAAAGTGCATATGCTTGCTTCGCAGGTTTCTTTCAATTAACCAGAGTTCAATTATTAATTCATTGCTAATTAGCTTTCAAAACTGATACTAATCCCGAACATTTTGGACAGTATGACCAAACGCTAAGTTGCCGTCACCCTGAATTTATTTCAGGGTCAGTTAGCTAGAAAATATTGTATATTCCTGTAAATCAAATAAATAGTTAATGATGACTCAGGTTATTATTGCAGCCCGAATACCGTAAGGCGCTCTTTAACAACATTAAAAACAAGAGACCGACCGAAAATTAGCTGAACGAAGATTTGAAGCGCTATAGCTAGCAAATAGCATAATTCTCTTGTTCCGAACTCAGGTTAGTTCAAAAATTTATTTGCTTGTAGCCAGTTTTTCAATCGATCAAACCACACATCCTTTGTAGTTTTGTTGTAAAGGCCAAAGCCATGGCCGCCACCTTGGTAAATGTGCATTTCCGCCGCTACGCCATTTTTAACTAGGGCTTCATTGTATCTTAAGCTATTTTGCACCGGTACTGATTTGTCGTCGTTAGCATGTACCAAAAACGTTGGAGGAGTTTGGTTAGTTACCTGCCTTTCCGATGAAAAATATTTGCGCTGTGCGTCAGTTGGATTTTCTCCTAACAATCGGGTTACCGAACCTGAATGCGCATAAGTACCAAAGTTAATTACCGGGTACACTAAAATGGAAAAATCGGGCCTTAAGCTAATATTTTCTTGATTGTCAATTTTCATGTCTGCAAAGTGGGTGCTAGCGCTCGATGCCAAATGGCCGCCTGCCGAAAAGCCCATGATTCCAACTTTGTTCACGTCAACACCCCAAACCGCTGCATTCTTGCGAACTAGATAAATGGCCTGCAAAGCGTCCTGTAACGGGCCTAAAGTTTTATCATTCATAATCAAATCACTAGGTAAACGGTATTTCAGTACAAAAGCAGTAATACCCACTTCCTGAAATCGCTTTGCCACTAAAAAACCCTCTTTTTCAATAGCAAGTATGCTATAGCCGCCACCCGGGCAAATAATTACCGCAGTTCCATTAGGTTTTTCCGCTTTGTATACGTACAATTCAGGTTTTGATACTTTGCCAGTTCGCACAACTTCATCCTTACCTTTAATAGTTTCTTCAATGTAATCTGCAGGTGTAGGTTTAGCTCCAGGTACAGCACCGCCATACAAAGGAATTGCCTGTTGGGCATTTGCGTTCATCGCCAATATCAATAGAAAGGTTAAAAGTCTTAAAGCATTATATTGTTTCATTGCTTAATTGTTGTGTTGTTGGCATCAAATCTTAAAAATCAACATTTATTTATAATTATCAAACTATTTAACTTCATTTCAAATGCTGCTTTGGCTGCTAAATTAAAATTCCATCAAGTAGGCCTTTAAAAACTCGTTAATGTCTCCATTTAACACGGCATCAGGGTTAGATGTTTGATAATTCGTACGGTGGTCCTTCACTCGCCTGTCGTCCAAAACATAACTTCTAATTTGCGAACCCCACTCAATTTTCATTTTGCTGCCTTCAATAGCAGCAGTTGCTTCCATACGTTTACGCATTTCTATCTCATACAATTGAGATTTTAATAAACGAATGGCATTTTCTTTATTTTGTAATTGCGAACGGGATTCTTGGTTTTTGATAATGATCCCCGAAGGTTTATGGTACAAACGTACTGCAGTTTCCACTTTGTTTACGTTCTGTCCGCCAGCACCGCCAGCTCTAAAAGTTTCAAACTCAATGTCAGCCGGGTTAACATCAATAGTAATGGTGTCATCTACTAAAGGATAAACATAAACCGATGCAAATGAGGTATGCCTACGGGCGTTGGAATCAAAAGGGGAGATGCGCACCAAACGATGTACCCCATTTTCGCCTTTTAAATAACCATAAGCAAACTCGCCACTAATTTCTAAAGTAACCGTTTTTACACCTGCTACATCGCCCTCTTGGTAATCTTGCTCTGCCACTTTATAGCCATTTTTCTCCGCCCACATCAAATACATCCGCATTAGCATACTGGCCCAGTCGCAACTTTCTGTACCTCCTGCGCCTGCCGTAATTTGTAAAACTGCATTTAACTGATCTTCCTTGCTATTCAGCATATTTTTCAATTCCAGTTCTTCAACAGTTTTTAACGCCAGTTGATATTGCTCTTCTACTTCTTCCTCAGTAGCATCGCCACTCTGCTGGAAATCATACAGCACAGCGGTATCTTCATATGCTGCGTTCGCCTGCGCAAATCCTTCTGTCCACTTCTTTTTACTGCTAATTTGAGCTAAAACTTGCTCTGCTTTTTTTGGATTGTCCCAAAAATTAGGGTCGAGGGTAATTTTTTCTTCCTCGCTTATTTGGTATAAAAGTTCATCGAGGTCAAAGATACCCCCTCAGAGAAGCTAGCCTATCTCTCAAATCTTGTAACTGTTCTTTAGTCATAAGGGCAAATATACGTTAATAGGTTGTAATGTTTGAAAGCCGAGCGTGGTAAAACCGCAATATTTTCGGGAACGGGGCGCATGAGGTTTTGAAAAGCAATTGCGGTGGTTCTTCTGTACCGATAGTCCCGTCATTCGCTACAATCTTTTTGTTTAATTCCATCTAGGTATTCCGAATGTAGAGGGAAACCTCAGGCTAAGTTATACCAACTAACAGATATTTCTCCTCGTACCTCGTCGAAAATGACGCTACAAAAAGGATTTCCGCTGCTGCCGGGTTTAGTTAACAAAAACCTATCTAAACTTTGTCAATCTTTTGAGCATATAGCAAATTAAGATTGACAAAGTTCATTACCGCCTTAGCGTTCTTTGCGAAACTCCTCCTTTTCTTTGCGTTAAAAAATTAACCGCAAAGGTTTAAATAAGCTTTCGCAAAGTGCCTTTAAAAACTGTATGTTTATATTTATCTTGCTAATCGACGAATGTGATGAAATAAGACATTATGTATTGGATATTACTTTTAATTTTAGGTTTGATATTATTTGCCTATGTTCCAGATTTTTTCGCCAAGAAAACAAGTGAAAAATGGGTAAATCCAGATATTGCAATAAAGGACTTTATAAATGTTGTAGCTACTCCCATTGAGGGTATTGCAAGAAAGAAAACTTCATTAAAGTATGATATAGAAGACATTTTTAAATGTTGGGAAATGTACCTTACTGCCCTGACCGCAACGGAATTAAAATCTTTAGAAGCCAGTCTTCGTTTGATTTATACCCAAAAAAATTTTTTTGTTAATGACGATATCGCTGAAAACATCAACAAGATTTATTTAAATCACGAAACTTCACAAGGGCATGTCGAATTAGAGAATTTTTATAAACAACTTAAAATAAATGAACTTAATGATGAGTTTTCTTCTCTGATACATCGTTTACATAATAATGTATAAGTCACCTAGATATAGATTGATCTCGTTAGTTCTTCTAAAATGATTAGACTATTGCCTCTTCATTCCCATATAATCCAGCGTTAAATTACACAAGGCTTTTACCCCCAAATTAAAACTACTTTCATCAATAAAAAAATCCGGTGTATGGTGCGATGGTGCTTTCAGCGGATCTTGTCCCTTAGGCATAGCGCCCAAAAAGAAGAACAGCCCGGGAACCTTCTCCTGATAGAAGGAAAAATCTTCTGCGCCTGTTACCGGTGGTTTTAATTTCACGTTATCTGCACCTGCGGTAAATTGTAGCGTGGGCAGCATTTTTTCTGTTAAAGCAATATCGTTAAACGTAACCGGGTAATGTGCACTGTATGGAATTTTCACTTCAGCAGTAGCACCTGCAGCTTCGGCAGTTTTAGTGGCAATCGTTTTAATTCGGTCAATAAACATCGCCTCATCTTCATTGGTAAAAGTTCTTACGGTGCCAAGCATCTCCACCTTCTCTGGAATAATGTTTGATCTTACGCCGCCTTGTATGCTACCTATTGTTACTACGCCGGGATTTTCAGTCAAATTCAGGTTCCTACTTACAATAGTTTGTAGGTTATTTATAATTTGTGCCGACACCACAACCGGATCAATACTGCTCCAAGGATAAGCACCATGCGCCTGCCTTCCCATTACCGTAATTTTCATGTCGTTAACGCCAGCCATTGTGCCGCCAGGTTTGTAGGTTAGTTGTCCTACCGGCGTTTGTGAGTTAATGTGAAGCCCAAAAATCACATCTACTTTAGGGTTTTCCAATACACCTTCTTTCACCATTAGCTCGGCTCCACCTTCCTCACCAACCGGTGCACCTTCTTCCGCAGGCTGAAAAATAAATTTCACAGTACCTGCCAAATCTTTCTTCATGCCCGCAAGCACTTCAGCAACGCCCATCAAAATGGCTACATGCGAATCATGCCCGCAAGCATGCATTACACCCACCTGCTGGCTATTGTACACCGCTTTCACTTTAGAAGCAAAAGGCAAGTTTCCACGTTCTGTAACGGGTAAGGCGTCCATATCTGCTCGTAAAGCTACCACTGGCCCAGGTTTAGCGCCTTTTAAAATACCTACCACACCAGTTTTAGCAACTTTCGTTTTTACTTCCAAGCCTAAAGCCTGCAGGTGCTTGGCAACAATTTCAGCAGTTCTGTTTTCGCTGTTTCCAAGCTCGGGGTTTTGATGGAAATCTCTACGCCAGTCGATAACTTTTTGGGTAATAGTTGCTGTCCGTTTGGCTGCATCGGATTTTAGGTTGCTTTGGGCTGTTGCAAATAATGGCAAAACGGTGCTTAGTAATAGAAGCTTCTTCATGTTAATTAGTTAGGTTGATACAAGATAGTTTATTTTAGCCACAGATGCACAATTGATTTTCTGCTCTCAGCTATTATGCTAAAAAATCCATATCTGTGCGTCTGTGGATTTTTAATTTGTATTTTTACCACATACTAAAAATATCATCTTATGTTGCCAAAAATCAATTTTACTACTACCAAGGCCTATCAATATTTAGCCGATCATTATATCGATATCAATCAAACCGACATGAAATCGCTTTTTGCGGAAGATCCGGAGCGTTTCAATAAATTCTCTATTTTGTTTGAAGATATCCTAGTAGATTATTCAAAAAACAGAATCACCGATGAAACTATGGCACTTTTGGTGCAGTTGGCTAAAGAGTGTAAGTTGGATGAAGCAATTAAAGCCATGTTCAGTGGCGAGAAAATCAACGAAACGGAAGGAAGGGAAGTATTACATATCGCTTTGCGCAACCAAAGTAATACGCCAATTTTTGCTGATGGTAAGGATGTAATGCCCGAGGTAAATGCTGTGCTTGCAAAAATGGAGAAATTTAGTAATGCAATCATCTCTGGAGAGTGGAAAGGATATACAGGTAAGGAAATTACTGATGTGGTAAACATTGGCATTGGCGGGTCTGATTTAGGCCCAGTAATGGTTACCGAGGCTTTAAAGCACTACAAAACCCGACTGAACTTGCATTTTGTTTCTAATGTGGATGGTACACACATTGCCGAAACTTTAAAGGCCGTAAACCCTGAAACTACCTTGTTTTTAGTGGCTTCAAAAACTTTCACTACACAGGAGACAATGAGTAACGCCAATACGGCCAGGGATTGGTTTTTAAGTAAAGGCGCAAGCGAGGCAGATATCGCCAAACATTTTGCCGCACTTTCTACCAATGCTAAAGATGTTGCCGCCTTTGGTATTGATACCGAAAACATGTTTGAGTTTTGGGATTGGGTTGGCGGTCGTTATTCGTTATGGAGCGCTATAGGATTATCTATCTCACTAGGCATTGGTTTTGATAATTTCAAACAGTTATTAGCTGGCGCACACGCTACGGACAAGCATTTTGCTGAAACTTCGTTCGAACAAAATGTGCCTGTTATTTTAGCGCTTTTAGGCGTTTGGTACATTAATTTCTTTGGTGCCGAAACACAAGCTATTTTACCTTATGATCAATATTTACATCGCTTTGCGGCATATTTTCAACAAGGTGATATGGAAAGTAACGGGAAATATGTTGATAGAAATGGCGAGGTTGTAATGTATGAAACAGGTCCGGTAATTTGGGGCGAGCCAGGCACCAATGGGCAGCACGCTTTTTACCAGTTGATTCATCAGGGCACTAAACTTATCCCGTCTGATTTTATCGCTCCTGCGCAAAGTTTAAATCCAATTGGCGAGCATCACCCTATTTTACTCTCTAACTTTTTTGCACAAACGGAAGCCTTAATGAACGGCAAAGATGAAGAAGAGGTGGTAGCGGAATTGAGTAAAGCTGGTAAAACCCACGAGCAAATTTCGAAATTGGCACCTTTTAAAATTTTTGAAGGCAACCGTCCAACCAATTCTATTTTGTTGAAGAAAGTTACACCTTACAGTTTGGGTAGCTTAATTGCCATTTACGAACACAAGATTTTCGTACAGGGGATCATCTGGAATATTTTTAGTTTCGATCAGTGGGGGGTAGAGCTAGGTAAACAATTAGCTCAAAAAATCCAGCCTGAACTTAAAGATGCTTCTCCGGTAACTTCTCATGACGCATCAACTAATGGATTGATTAACCAATACAAAAACTGGAGATAAGCTAAATTATTTCCAATAATAAGTGTCACGTTGAGCTTGTCGAAAGGTTTCTGCAAATCGTAGAAAAGACTTCGGTAAGCTCAGCATTACACTGATTTTGAGGAATCCAAGAAACATTTATGGATTTCGACCGTTTTTAACATCATAGCTACAAATAAATTTAAAATTTCAAATGATGAATCAATTTAAAATATTGTACGCTTTTGCAGCGGTTGTTTTCATTTCTTTTAACGCCAACGCACAAACCGATAAAGCTACTACCGCAAAAATTGTAGCAGCTAAATCCTACACTTTTGTTGCTAGAACGGCAACGCCATTAAATGTTCAAGATATCAATTCGGTTTTAGGGAAGATGCCAGGTGCTATGCAGGGCGGATCCATCAATTTAAATGAATCTTATTATGAGGTTAGGGTTACGCCAGATAGTGTAGTGGCGTTTTTGCCATATTACGGCCGTTCATTTTCTGCGCCCATTAACCAAAATGAAGGTGGAGTAAAATTTAATTCAAAAGAATTTACTTACACTAGCAAAAAAGGCAAAAAACGTGGCTGGGATATCTTGGTTCAAACTAAGGATGCTAAAGAATATTACCGATTAGCTTTTAACATTGGCGATGAAGGATACGTAACCTTATCATTGAACAGCAATAACAAACAATCAATTACTTATCAAGGGTATTTAAAGGAAAACGAAACTAAATGAGAGCAAATCGTTAAATAGCTCAACATCCATCCGTTTTAATTTAATTTCATTTTTTGTTGAGATACATTACATATAGTTAAAGTATCTCATTACAATGATCAAACTTATATGATAAAAATACTCTGCTTTCTCAAGCTTATATTAATAACTAGCATTTGTTGTGCCCAGCAAACAGAATTAGCATGGTTGAACGAAAATTCAATTAGCTTAAAAAGTTATCAAAAGAACTAAAAACAGACTTAAAGGGGGTAGAGGTTTTGATGCTGGGCGAAGCCAGTCACGGGACAAAGGAGTTTTTTCTGGAGAAAAATGAAATCATAAAATATTTGATTAGCAACGATGGCTATACTCAAATAGGCTTTGAGCATATGGACACCGAGATCCAAAAAATTAATGATTATATCTCTTCAGATAGAAGCCAAGACTTGCCAAAGGCGATGGAGAACCTTATGGCTTATAAGACTCAAGAATTTGCCGAACTCTTCCAATGGTTAAGATCCTATAACATAAAAAATCCTAATCATAAAGTTGCGGTTTTCGGTTTCCATAAAGAAGGCTTTTATGATCCTTTTACCCGAGACCAACTGATGTGTGAGGAGGTAGTAAAAGTTAAAGATGCAACCAATGCGAAGATAATTTTGTGGGCTCATAATATCCATACTGTCAGGAACAAAACCATGCCAGAAATTAGTGCTATGGGTGATTATTTGAGTCAAACTTACACTGACAAGTTTTTTAATATTGCTTTTGCTACTTACGAAGGTGATGTGCATACGATGAATTGGAGCAACGAAAATGGGTATACGTTTGACATAAAAACGCTACCTCCGGTTGATAAAGATAGTTTTACTTCAATCTTTAACCAGGTAAAACATCCAAATTTCTATGTCCATTTTAGCAAGGGGAACCCATTTGTTAGCCAGACTCGAAAAATCACAAATATCATGGTAAATTGGAAAGCCCCTTTTGCGTTGCCAACTACCATCGCGGAAGATTTTAACGCCTTAATCTTTATCAGAAAAACATCTGCAAGTGATGTGATAAAATAGGTTAAAGCACTTCAAATCGGAAACCTTTTTCTTTTAAAAAAGCAATGGTTTTCGGAAGTGCATATTCCAACCTGTCCCAAGCTTTTAGGCTATCATGAAATACAATGATTGAGCCATTGCGGGTGTTTCTAATCACGTTCTGATAGCATTGTTCTCCTGAAATACCAGCATCAAAATCGCCACTTAAAACGTCCCACATTACAATTTGTTGTTGGCTATGCTCAGGTTTTACTTTGTCGTTTGCCATCAATTGCCAACTTTTAGCTAATTCTCGGATCTGACTTTTCTTAATTCTGCCATATGGCGGCCTAAACAAATTAGTGTTTGTAAGCGCTTGGCATTTCCAAAAATTTGCAATGTAAGTTTCATCGTTTGTATCCCATCCTTTTAGGTGATTAAAGGTGTGGTTGCCTACAGCGTGACCCGCTTTTTTTATAAGTTCGAAAATCTCTGGATGCTTTTGTATGTTATCGCCAATGCAAAAAAAGGTAGCCTTAATTTGAAAGTTTTTTAGGGTATTTAAAACGAATTCTGTAACATTAGGGATGGGACCGTCGTCAAAGGTTAAATACACAATTTTTTCAGTGTTAGCTTTATTCCATAACAATTTGGGATAAATCCATTTGAGAAAAAAAGGTGGCCTAACAGTGTACATTTGGTAAAAGTAACATTTGTAAGGCGATTTGAAAAATTGATATTGCGCCAGTAATGATGGCCAAAACAAACTATTGGCTACTTTATTGCCAAATAAACCTATAAAACGTAAATGAGGAAACTGTTATTGAAAAGCTTAAGTTGTGGTTTGCTGTTAGCCTTGTCGCAGGTGACCACTGCGCAAGAAGTGCTTACGCTACAGCAAGCCATTGATAGGACCTTGCAAAACAATCTGCAGGTGAAGCAAGCGCAACTTAGTGTGGCATTAAGCGATGAGAACTATTCGCAATCGAAATACGCACTGTTACCAAACGTTAATGCTAGTGCAAGCGGCAATCGGAATTTTGGCCGTAGCATTGACCCCTCAACCAACCAGTACATCAGTCAACAGTTTAACTCTGCTAGTGGCAACCTTTCTGCCAGTGTAGATGTGTTTTCTGGTAGACAAAAAATTAATCAAATTAAGCAAAATAAATTGCTGTTAGATGCTGATAAAGCTAGCGTTGAGAAAATTAAGAACGATTTGATTTTGCAGGTGGTTACGTCCTACATGCAGATTTTATTTAGTAAAGATTTGTTGAAGGCTGCACAAGGACAATTGGAAGTTGCCAAGCAGCAACTGAACCAACAACAGCAATTGCTTGATGTAGGTAACAAAACACTGGCCGATGTATCGCAAGCCAAATCGCAGGTAGCTAGCTCGGAATTGGAAGTAACAAATGCGAAAAATAATTTGGCAATTGCTTATTTGACTTTAAATCAGTTAATGGAGATGCCAGCAAATAATCAGTTCGAAATTCAAGTTCCTGTGATTGACCCTAAGATGTTGCCAAAAAACGACGCAAGTCCTGAAGAGGTGGTTAACACTGCGATGAGTATTTTTCCAGATATCAAATTAGCTGGACTAAGATCGCAGGCTGCTCAAAAAGGGGTAGACGTGGCCAAAGGTACTTATTATCCAAGGTTGAGTTTTGGTGGCGGCATGGGGACCAATTATTCAAGTGGCCGTCAAAGTGTGGTAGCCGTTGTGCCAAACGGATTTAGAGAGATTGGTAGAACAGAAACGGGAAATGAAAGAGTACTTGTCCCTGATTTCATTACTACGTTAGCTAATCAAAAATTTGGATCGCAAATTCAAGATAACTTTAATCAGTTTATTGGCGTTAACCTATCAATTCCAATTTTTAATGGCTTTACTTCAAGGTCTAACGTACGCCGAGCTAAAATCAATTACCAGAATACGCAAGTGCAAGAGCAGCTTTCGAGGGTAAACTTAAATAAGGTAATTTACCAGGCAGTAGCCGATTTGAGAGCTGCGGAAAGCAAATTTGAATCAACCACTAACGCCTTTGCAGCACAAAAAGATGCTTTTTACGTAATTGAACAGCGCTACAACGTGGGCTTGGCTAACTCTGTAGAATATAGTACGGCTTTAACAAACAAAAACAGGGCTGAAATAGATATGATACAGGCCAAATATGATTTATTATTCAAGTCAAAAGTAATTGATTACTATTTAGGGAAGCAAATAGCATTTTAAACAACATCGCCAACAGGCATATTAAATAAATTATGAAGTTAAAACACATTTTAATAGGCGTAGGAGTAATTTTAGGATTGCTCATCATCTTAAAACTTGCTGGGGTAATAGGTAAAGAAAAACCCGTACAGGTAACCGTAGAAAAAGTAGGCGAAAAAACAGTAACCGAAACCGTAACAGCAAGTGGTAAAATTCAGCCTGAAACTGAGGTTAAATTAAGCTCGGAGGTTTCGGGTGAGGTAACTGAACTTTTGGTGAAAGAGGGTGATATGGTAAAAAAAGGTCAGTTGCTATGTAAAGTACGTCCGGATATTTTGCAATCGGGTTATGAGCGTGCTGTAGCGTCTTACAATTCGCAAAAAGCAAGTGTAGCCGCTTCACAGCAATCCTTGGTACAATCACAAGCTAATTTTGCAAATGCGGAAGCCACGTACAAAAGAAATGTGGAGCTATACAATAAAAAAGTGATTTCGGCGGCTGAGTTTGATAATGCAAAAGCAGCTTACTTAACTGCAAAATCAACACTTCAAAGTGCTAAAGAAAATGTAACCGGCGCTAAGTTTGGCTTAGAGCAATCAGCTGCTAACGTGAAAGAGGCAGGTGCCAATTTAGCAAGAACAACAATTTACGCTCCTGTGGATGGGGTGGTTTCTAAACTTTCTATTGAGCTTGGCGATCGTATTTTGGGAACTTCACAAATGGCTGGAACCGAAATTATGCGAATCTCTAACTTGAGCAATATGGAGGTAAATGTTGATGTAAATGAAAATGATATCAACCGCGTAAGCTTGGGCGATAGCGCCACTGTAGAAGTTGATGCTTTTGCTGGCAAAAAATTTAGGGGTGTAGTCACCGAAATTGCTAGCTCGGCAACAAATGTTGGTGCTGCGGCTACCGCCTCTGTAGATCAGGTTACTAATTTCTCGGTAAAGGTGAGGTTATTGTCTCAATCTTACAGCAGTGTTAAAGGTGGCGCAAAGGATTTACCATCACCTTTTCGTCCGGGTCTATCGGCTACTGTAGATATTGAAAGCGAAACCGTGAAAGGCTTATCCGTTCCTATTCAGGCTGTGTTTACAGAAAATAAATCGGATAGCGAGAAAAATGGCGAAGCTCCTGATACTGAAAAACAAAAGACCAAATTGAGCGATAAAAAAATCAGGCAGTACATCTATTTGTTTGATGCCAAAGCTTCAACAGTTAAAAAAGCTGAAATCACTACTGGAATACAAAACGATCAATACATCATTGTTAAAACTGGTTTAAAAGCTGGTCAGCAAATTGTAACTGGCCCTTACACAGCTATTCAAACTAAACTAAAAGATGATTTGAAAGTGGAACAAACAACTAAGGATAAATTGTTTAACGCTACAAACAAAAAGTAGCAGTTACAAATCATAATATTTAATTATTTTTGCGAAGGTTTAAGGAAATGCCCCGTGTATTTCTTTAAACCTTTTATTTTTAATTTTAGTTGAAGATAAAATAGCCTAAATAAAAAAAAATTATGAGTGCAAAGATAGCCATGATTGGCGGAGGAAGTTGGGCAACAGCTATCATCAAAATGCTTTCTGATAACGAAACTGAAAAAGAAGTTTTTTGGTGGATGCGTAATGAGGAAGCGATTGACCACATTAGAAACTATAAACACAATCCAAGTTACCTAAGTGCTGTTGAAATTAAATTAAAGCCCGAAAACGTATCTTCGGATATTGCTCAAATCATTGCTGAAGCGGATTTTATCATTCTAAATGTACCGGCTGCTTTCTTGGGAGATAGTTTGAGAAACATCAGTCCTGAGCAGCTAAAAGGAAAAAAAGTAGTATCGGCTATTAAGGGCATTGTACCTGAAGACAACTTAATTATAGGCGATTTTCTACATCAAAAATACCACCTACCTTATGAGGATATTTTAGTGATTAGCGGGCCCTGCCATGCTGAAGAAGTGGCCTTAGAAAAACTATCGTATTTAACCATTGCTTGTACCAATGTAAACAACGCTGATCGCTTTTCGCAGTTGCTGCGCACAAGATATATCAAAACCAATATTTCTGATGATATTTTTGGGACTGAATATGCTGCCGTGCTGAAAAATATTTACGCCGTTGCCAGTGGTATTTGCCATGGTGTAGGTTATGGCGATAACTTCCAAGCGGTACTTATTTCAAATGCTATTAGGGAAATCAAAAGCTTTGTAGATGTAGTGCATCCAATAGCACGTGATATTAACGAATCGGCTTACTTGGGCGATTTAATGGTTACCGCTTACTCCCAATTTAGTAGAAACCGCACCTTCGGCAACATGATTGGAAAAGGCTACACGGTAAAATCGGCACAACTTGAAATGAATATGATTGCCGAGGGATATTACGCAGCTAATTCTATGCATCTCATTAATGAAAAATATGGGGTAGATATGCCAATTTGCGAAGCAGTTTATCGAATTTTATATGAACGCCAATCGCCGCATGTTGAAATGAAATTATTAACCGAGAAGTTGAGTTAGCAACATGCCCGTATTTCAAGTGGATTCTTCTTGCAGCCTAAGTTACCATGAGTATGGTAGCGGCACTGCTTTACTACTTGCATTTCACGGGTTTGGCATGAAAGGCACACAGTTTAAAGTATTAGAAGCATCTCTTGGGAAAAAGTACAAAATCATTAGCTTCGATTTATTTTTTCACGGAGAAACTACACTACAGGATTTTGATGTTAAAAAGGTAAGGAAAGGTTTACAGCCTGTTTTTTTTACAAAGCAAATCAAGCAGTTTTTAGGGGCGCTCTATCCCGAAACGGAAAAAGTATCGTTGTTATCATACAGTATAGGCACCCGCATGGCACTGGCTTTAATTGAGCAAATGCCAGAAAGAATCGCAAGTGCTTATTTAATTGCGCCTGATGGGATAGAGCCTAATAAATTATTGAAATTAGGCGGTGCAAATTTTTTGGTAAACAGGTTGTTTTACCGACTAGTTTATAGCCCTAAAGCGGTTTATTTCTTGCTGAATCTTTTGCTGAAGCTTAACTATGTTGATGCGGCTATCTATCGTATTTTACAGGCTGAATTTGGTACTGTTGATACCCGCTTAACTTGTTACAATACCATCACTTATTATGGTACGCTTTCTTTTGATAGGCGTAGAATTGCCAACCAGATTAATGAAAACAACATAGAGGTGCATCTTTACTTCGGTAAAAAGGATAAATTATTCCCAAGTCAAATAGGGGAGCGCTTTGCCAAATTGCTACATTTACCAAATATCCATTTATTCGATGATGGACATGAACTTGTGAACGAAAAAATGAATCAATATTTAACCGCCCAACTGCAGCAATCAAATGATTATCAAAGATCGTCCAATTAAAATTATTCAATGGTTAATGTTGGGAGCAGAGAAATACATTTTATCGAAGTTTTCCAAAATCAACTTTTTGAATGCCCCAAGTATTGATCATAACGTAGCTACGCTGGTGTTAATGAACCATTTTAGTTTTAATGATGGTCCAATGATGCATTTTCTTTGTAGAAAAGTGCTAAAGAAAGCATTTAAAGTAATGGTGCTGGAAGAACAAATGAAAAACTTCAAGGCATTAAAGTACATCGGCTGTTTTTCCGTTAATAAAAAATCAAGGTCATTAGTCGAATCTTTAGATTATGCGGCGTCTTTGCTAAGCGACCCTAAAAATATGCTTGGCATTTTTCCGCAGGGAGGAGTTTTTTCGTTGCACCTGGAGCGTATCCATTTTGAACAAGGCTTAGACAGAATTTTGAAGAAAAAGGAAAAGCCGATCCAAGTGGTTTTTGCTGTAGTGCTGCTTGATTTTTTAGCTGGTTTTAAACCAAAAGCAAACGTTTACCTGATGAATTATAGCGGTGTTCAACATCCTAAAGAATTGGAAGATGCCTACAACCAATTTTATCAGTCATGCAGGCAGGCACAACGTAAATTATACAACCCGCCATTGCATGTTTTGGAGTGAAGGCATGGGCAAATCAAACTAAATCATACCGTCGTTTGTTCTTCTTTCACTAAAATTTAAAAAGATGAAAAGAACATATTTATTGGGTTTAGCTGCTATAGCTGCAGTAACCCTATTCACTACTAATGTGAGCGCCCAGGAGAAAAAAACCGAAGTAGGTAAGGCTATCCAAAAAACAGGTAAGGCTGTAGAAAAAGGAGCTACTGCTGTTGGAAATAAAACCGCAGAGGTAGCCGTAAAAGGCGGCGCAAAAGTAGTTGATCAAACTTACAAAGGTAAAATGGCACCAGATGGTTCCAATGTTTACATTGATGGTAAAAACCGCAAGTATTACATCAATAAAAAAGGAGCTAAAATTTATTTAAAAGCTAGCCAAATCAAAACTAGGCCAATGTAATACGTATTTAGTTAAATTTACAACTGGTGTTGTTATCCTATAAATTGATGTAGTACAACACCAGTTGTAATGTATAATTATGGTGCTAACGTTGCATAGCCAAAATTTACATTGAAATCAACACACCAAACTACTACATATTTATACTTCGTGAAATCAGTCGACGATGCTATATTGTAATCATAATTTCCATCTAGGCCTTTAATATCTCCAAGATCGATATAATCGGCTTTAACACTATTTAAACTTGTAGTTAGGTATATGTTTAAATTCGGGCCGCTATCACTCTTGAAATTTTCTAATAGAAGTTTTGTTTTATCTGTAGAAACTAATGCTATTCCAGAAGTTGGATGTGCAGAAGCCTGAAAATTGCCTTTATATGTGTAGGCGGTGGTGGTGCTATCGTTAGCATCGTCTTTTTTACAGCTCACTGTAAAACAAAGGCAGATTAAAAGAAAAAGATTAATTGTTTTCATATTTTAAGTAATTAGTTTTAATAGGTAGTTTCAATAGCAATCAGTCGTTACTTAATGATTGATACGAATGTAAAATACCTAAATATGAAAAAGTGTTAGCTTTCTAACAAAAACCTATTTTTTAGTATAAAGTGTTTTTTTTGATAGATAATAAATCCTTCATTCTCTAGTTCGTGTAAAATTAAATTGAATGTTGAGCGAGAAGTGCCAATAAGTTTCGCTATTTCATGCTGAGAGAAAGGGTTGTTGATTAATATTTCGCCAGATAACAAATTGGTCGCATTTTTATCATCGTCTTTAAGGTCTTTAATAAATTCAATGGCTCTAGTTTTTGCATCTCTGAAAAGCATGATTTGATACCGACGTTCGATTTTTTTAAGTTTTAATCCAATAAGTTTGTAGATGCTAGTGCTAAAAGATTGATTGTCCCGTATTATAGTTTCAATTTGCTTTGTGGTGACCGCACAAAGAGAGGTGTTTTTTTCTGCGGCTTGCGCAAATTCCTTGCGATTGATCTCACTGAGTAAAACGTTTTCGCCGAATATGTCGCCTTTTTTTAGGTATGCAATAATGTATTCTTCACCTTTATTATCTATAAAACCAATTTTTACACTTCCACTATTTACCAAAAAGATGGTGTCTGATACATCTCCTTGAAAATAAATAAACTCGTTTTTATTAAAAAAATTAAAAGGATGGTTTGAAGTATAGCCCCTGTATTTATGAGGGCAAATGATTGAAAATAAATTTACATTTTCAAATAGCCAATAATTATTCATGAAATACGATTTAGGTAAATGGTATAGATAAATATCTATGAAAATAAATATTTACGCTGATTTAGTGGAAAAGCAAATGTTAAATTTTGTGAAAGATGTTTAATCTGTGCTTTTTGGATTAGTTAATAAAACGACAAAGCCCCGAAATTTTCGGGGCTTTGTCGTTTTATATATGGTAACTGAATGTTAAGACCTACGTCTAGAACGATCACCGCCTTCACGTCTGCCGCTACCGCCACGGTCATCACGACTGCGTCCAGAAAAATCTCTGAAGCCGCCTTCGCTACTTCCGCCTGAACGTTCGCCACGATCTCTTCTTCCGCTGCCAGAACGTTCTCCGCCTCTTCCACCGCCGTAACCGCCACCACGACGTTCGCCGCCGCCTCTACGCTCTCCGCCAAATCCACCACGACCTCCACGGTCACCACCGCGATTGCTGCTACGAGGGGCATCACCGCTCATTTCAATCCTCACCTCACGGCCATTGTATTGCACATCCTTGAAGTTAGCCAAAAGAGATTCAGCAGTTTCGCTTTCTACTTCAACGAAAGAGAAGACACCTTTTAAATCAATTTTTCCAACTGCTTTACCGCTAATGCGGCCGTGGTTGCAAACAAAGCTTAACAAATCACCTCTGGTAAAATCATCAACTGATCCTACATTGATAAACAAACGAGCATAACCAGCTTCAGCGCCTCTACCTCTATCGCCACGCTCTCCACGCTCTCCGCGTTCTCTGCCGCCACGCTCACCTCTCTCACCACGCTCACGCTCATCGGCGCTAATGTTTAAATCAGGGGCATTTTGGTAATATTCTAAGAAACGGTTAAACTCCAAAGAAGCGAATTTTTTGATGATTTCTTCTTTGCTCAAATCAGCAAATTCATCATTGATACGTGAAATGTATTGGCCAATTTGCTCTTCATTCACATCCACATTGTGTACACGGTGAATTAAACCAAACAATTGTTTCTCACAAACATCAAAGCCTGTAGGCAATTCAGCTTTAGTGAATTTTTTGCCAATAATTTTTTCAATCTGACGAATTTTGCCAACCTCTTTTGAGTTGATGATACAAATAGAAGTACCAGTTTTTCCAGCTCTAGCCGTACGACCGCTTCTGTGTGTATAACTCTCAATCTCATCAGGTAAAGCAAAATTAATTACGTGGGTAACATCATTTACGTCAATACCACGAGCTGCAACGTCAGTAGCAATAAGCAACTGCATGCTTCTCTCACGGAAACGTTTCATTACCTTATCACGTTGCTGCTGCGAAAGATCGCCATGTAAAGCATCGGCATTGTAACCGTCTTTAATCAAATGCTCAGCAACATCCTGCGTATCCATTTTCGTTTTACAGAAAACTACGCCAAAAATATCTGGGTTGTAATCTACAATACGTTTCAAGGCAGCATATTTATCACGGGCACGTACAACGTAGTACTCGTGTTCAATGTTAGCATTACCTGTATTTTTGGTGCCCATGGTCAACTCTGTAGGGTTTTCCATGTAATTTTTAGCTATACGGCGCACCTCAGGTGGCATCGTAGCCGAAAATAACCAAGTTTTCTTTTCGTCTGGTGTGGTAGAAAGAATGTCGTTGATGTCTTCTTGGAAGCCCATGTTCAACATTTCATCTGCCTCATCCAAAACAACATATTTCACGTTAGAAAAGTCGATAGCCTTACGACCAATAATATCTAACATACGGCCGGGCGTGGCCACTACCACTTGTACGCCATTGCGTATTTCGCGTAGTTGTTGCATAATGTTTGCGCCACCGTAAACGGCTACTACGCTAGCATTAGGCTTGTTTTTGGAGAAATTCCTGATGTCGTTTGCAATTTGCAAACAAAGCTCACGTGTAGGACACAAAATTAGTGCCTGTGGCTTATTGCTCTTAAAGTCGATTAATTCTAACAACGGCAAACCAAATGCGGCTGTTTTTCCTGTTCCTGTTTGGGCCAAACCAACAAAGTCGTTACTACCCTCTAACAGTACAGGAATGGCTTGCTCCTGAATAGGCGTAGGATTTTCGAATCCTAGCTCTTTAACGGCATTAACAACGTCATCACTTATCCCCAATTTACTAAATGGGTTTATCATTATAACATTTTTAAATTAAGGCGCAAAGGTACAGTTAATAATTGGTATTTCTTGCACAAATTAACAAATAGTTTTTTGCTTAATAAATTGTAAATAAGAAAGTTAGCTTTACCCGCCTTTGGTTAATGTAGGTGTAGCACCATTAGAAGCGCATTTTTAGTACTTTCTATCATCTAAAGTCCCGCTTTCACTTCAAGTTTTTTGTGAAAGTTATTCGTCATACTTCTTAAGTTTTTAAAACTTACGAAGTATAAAATACCGTTGTGCAACAAAAAAGCTTTCCGTTTAATCGGGGCTATTTAACGCAGTAAAGTAGCTCGTTTTAACGTTTTTCTAGCTCAGCGGTAATAACTGCGAGTCCCTATTGTTTCAGCTGGGCGTACAGCTGTTAAAATCCACTAGTAAAATTTCGATTAGTAGCATTTCCTTAAAAAAATAAAGCCAGTTTGGAAAACAAACTGGCTTTAACTATAAATACCCCGAAGTATTATAAACTTGGTGAATTACTGAATAAATTTCTGTGTCAAGGTTTCCGTAGGTGTAGTTAAGGAAGCAATAAGTAGTCCATTGCCGCCATTAAAAGGGACCGAAACATTTGAATAACCTTTGCTTAAGTTCAATTCCTGTTCAGCTAACTTGCGTCCGTTTAAGTCGTAAATCTTGAACGTTGCTTTACCGTTATTAGCTGCATAAACCGTTAGCTTAACAGTTCCGCTTTGTTTGTTGGCCGCAACTTTGAAATTACTGGCCGCAACATTTGATTTTACCGCTTCAACTTCCGAGAACGAATATTGTCCATCGAAATCCACCTGTTTTAATTTGTAATAGTTTACACCAGGAAGTGGGTTTTGATCTGTGTAGGCATAGCTGCGGTTCTCGGTACTTGTTCCTGCGCCACTAACTTCATCTATTTTGTTGAAAGTTTTGCCATCTGCCGAGCGAAGAATTTCGAAACGAGCGTTGTTTGTTTCAGCTGCGGTGTTCCAAGTTAAGTCCACCTGTTGAAGGTTGGCTTTTGCTTTAAATGCGTTCAGGGCAACTGGAAGTACCGTAGGCTCCATTTGATCTTTTATCACAAAGTTGTCGAAAGACATAGTGCAATTTGGAGCGCTGCTTTGAGCAGAAATTTTAAAGTTATTTAAGGCATTGCTAGAGTTTTCAACCGCAACATCGTTAAATTCTCTGGTATTGCCTACCCATAAATCCCAAGTATAGGCGGGTAGTGATTCCTTATTTCCAGTAGGAGAATCATAAGAGATACCAACAGCTTTGTTGTTGACTACAAAGGTAATTGTTTGGTTGCCTGAGTAAGTGTTTGCTGAATTAGTTGTGTTTACGATATCGCGTACTGTAAATTCTCCTGATGTAGCTGCGAAATTGATAGCAAACCTTGAATTTCCACCTGTTGAGCCTGTGTAAGCGGAGCTGTTGTTTCCGAAAGCCGATCCCACGTTAAAAACAACCGCAGAAGTTCCAGCAGCACTTTGTCCTGATACTGAAAAATCAAATGACACTATTAATACTGTGGCGCCCATGTCTTTGATTTGCGAAAGATAAGATGCGCTATTTCCTGTTTTTGAGAAAGTTAGCCTTCCTCCTGATACGCTGGACGGAGAGTTTGTAAGGGAGCTTATTGCCGTGAACTTATTAGCGACATAACCATTTGTTGCGTCTACATAATCGCTAACTACTGTAGAGCTGCTAAAATTCTGTGTGAAAATTTGCCCGTATCCAACAGTAGCAAATCTACTAATTAGTAAAAAAAGGAGTAAAAGTTTTTTCATATACACTAAGTTAGTTTTAATAATGGCTAAAGGTACGTAAAAATCTCCTTTACAGGGTTTTCTGTAACTATTTTAATAGAATTTTAACGTAGTCTATCCGCCGAACGAATCAATTTCTCATCGTTGTTTACTCCTCTTAGTGCTAAAAAAAGAAAGATAATAGCCACTGGAATTACAAATACCCCTTCTTCAATATCAAGTGTTTTTAATCCTGTTACAGATTTACCTAGCAAAAACATCCATAGCCCTAGGCCAATTAATAGTAAGATGTTGATCCATATTAATCGCATTTGCAATTTTCTATTCCTGAAATTGAAAATATTGGCTACGCTAATTAAAGCAGCCGCAATTGTGCTAATCAGTAAAGGATAATTATTGGTGGTGGGCAAAGCTTCATTTTTTAACCCAGCGCCATTCAAGGTAAAATATCCCTCAGCACTTCCCAAGCCAATTATTGGAACAAATAATAAAGATACGGCCGCTAAAGCAGCAAGTAAAAGCCAAATAGATTGTATTCTTTGAATCATATACTGCGAAAATACGTTTAATTGTTTAATTGTTGAACTGTTTGATTGCGGTAAAGTTAAAAGTTATATAGCTGTATACTGAAAACTTATAGGCTAAAACTTTATTTTTGCACCTATTGGAAACGAAAAGATACTTTGTAGAATTAAGCTACGACGGCACTAACTATCACGGTTGGCAAATTCAGCCAAATGCGGTGTCGGTACAGGAGTGCTTGGACAAAGCTTTGAGTACTTATTTCAGGCAGCAGGTAGCCTCCTTGGGCTGTGGCCGTACAGATACAGGCGTACATGCTACGCAATTTTTTGCCCATATTGACTTGGTTGGTGTGAATGAACGACAACTGCTTAACGCTACAACCGGAGTTAATGCCTTATTGCCTTACAGCATTGCGGTTCACAGGATATTTGAGGTAGCTGCAGTTGCACATGCCCGTTTTGACGCCACTGCAAGAGCTTATCATTATTATCTGCATTTTCGCAAAAATCCTTTTAAAGTTAACCGATCGTGGTTGTACAAAGGTAAGCTGAATGTTGAGCAAATGAACAAAGCCGCCGAGCTGCTGTTAGGTCAAAAGGATTTTTCCTGTTTCAGCAAATCCAATACGCAAACATTTACGAACAACTGTAACATCAGCTATGCTAAAGTTGAACAACAGGCTGATGGCTTGGTTTTTACCATCAAGGCCGATCGGTTTTTGCGTAACATGGTACGAGCTATCATGGGTACTTTGGTGATGGTTGGAGAGGGCGTGATTGAAGCGGAACACTTAACGGATATCATAGCAAGTAAAAATAGAAGCAATGCGGGGCAATCGGTGCCTGCCTGCGGACTATTTCTGACTTCGGTGGTATATCCGTATGTTGAAAGTGATTAAAAAATTAAATGATTGAATGACTGAATGATTAAATGTTGATGAACTCGGCAATATTTAATCATTTAAAAATTTACTCATTTAAAATTAAAAATAGGGCATTAGCAATAATTCAATCATTCAAAATTTACTCATTTAAAATTTAAATAGATGGCTGTAACTGGCGACGCATTTAATTTCAGTTTGTTGAAAAGGGTAATGGCTTACGTTAGGCCTTATCGTGCCGTTTTTTTATGGTCGGTAGCACTTACACTGTTGTTGGCTGCAGTAGCTCCAGCAAGGCCATTATTGGTGGGCTACACGCTTGACCAGCATATTTTAAAAGGGAATTACAATGGCCTGCTTAACATGACAATTTTGATGTTGGCATTACTCGTTTTGCAAACGGTTTTCCAATATGCACATACTTTACTCACCAATAAACTTGGGCAGTCGGCTATTAAAGATCTAAGGATCAATGTATTTAATCATATCACCAAGTTGCGGTTAAAGTTTTTCGATAAAACACCTATCGGTCAGTTGATTACCCGTACTGTTTCTGATTTGGAAACCATTGCAGATATCTTCTCTGAAGGATTAATTGCCATGATTGGCGATTTGTTGCAGGTGATCGTCATCATGGGAATCATGTTTTATTTAGATTGGAAGCTCACGTTGATTGTGCTTTTACCAATGCCACTGCTAATTATGGCTACCCGTGTTTTTCAAAAAGCCATTAAGGTTGCTTTTCAGGAAGTTAGGGCAGAAGTGTCCAATTTAAATACTTTTCTACAGGAACACATTAGCGGAATATCTATTATCCAATATTTCGCAAGGGAAAACCAAGAATATAAAAAATTTAAAAACATTAATTTGCGCTATCGCGATGCCAATATCCGTTCAAATTGGTACTATTCCATTTTCTTCCCAGTAGTTGAATTGATATCTGCGATGTCGTTAGGCTTGCTGATTTGGTATGGTGCGAAATCAGTACTTGAAAATCCAAAAATTGAACCTGGCATTATCACCTCTTTCATCATGTTCATTAACATGTTGTTTAGACCAATTAGAGAGTTGGCCGATAAATTCAATACCTTGCAAATGGGTATGGTTGGTGCCGAACGTGTTTTCAAGGTGCTAGATACGCAAGAAATTACCGCTAACAACGGAACTTTTAAACCTGCAAAAGTTAGGGGAGATATTTCCTTTGAAAACGTTTGGTTCAGCTATGATCAGGATAATGAAACGGATCCGAAGTATGTATTGAAGGACATTTCATTCGAAGTAAAATCTGGACAAACAATAGCATTGGTTGGCGCTACTGGCGCTGGAAAATCTACCACCATCAATATCCTCAATCGTTTTTACGAAATTCAGAAAGGCAGTATCAGCGTGGATGGTGTAGCTATTAAAGATTATGATTTGAATTTTCTGCGCCAGCAAATTGCCACGGTATTACAAGATGTTTTCCTTTTTTCGGACACCATTTACAACAACATTACGCTAAATAATCCGGATATCAGCTTTGAAGAAGTAGTGGATGCCGCTAAGCAGGTTGGCGCACATGAATTTATAGAACGTTTGCCCGGCGGTTACCACTATAATGTTATGGAACGTGGCGCAACGCTTTCCGCCGGTCAGGCTCAGCTGATTTCATTCATCAGGGCCTTAGTTTATCAGCCTGCGGTTTTGGTATTGGACGAAGCTACTTCCTCCGTAGACACCGAAACGGAATTGCTTATTCAACATGCCATCGACAAGTTAATGCAGGGGCGTACCTCTATTGTAATTGCACACCGTTTATCAACCATTCAAAAAGCTGATGTAATTATTGTATTGGATAAAGGTGAAATCAAAGAAAAGGGCACTCATCAGCAACTGCTAAAATTGGACGGATACTACAAAAAACTTTACGATTTGCAGTTCTCTTCGGTAGGGATTGCGAAATAGCGGGTTCTACTTCCTGAAAATCTGCTCAATTTTATAGTTGGTAGTTACACCATTTACGGTTTCATTACGCTGATGCACCAATTTAAAAGTAGAGGTTCTTAAGTATTCAATATGCCAAGTGCTATCTGGCTTGGTAGAAAAAGTAATGTTTTCGCCAGCTTGATCAATAGCGAAGTTCACCGTATCTGTTCCTCTAATGTATTTCGAATTGATGTTGAAAATAGCGCTGTCAATGGCCAAATCAATGGTGTCTTTAACTAAGGTGTCTTTACCTTTAAGTTGAAGTTTAACGTATGACTGTATAGGCCATTTGGTAGACGCTGTTCCTGTGAGGTAGCGCTCCACGAAAATTTTGCTATCTACGGGCACTTTTTCACAAGCAAAGCAAATTATTGCAATACCAATTAAAATAGCCGGAAGAAATCTTAATCTGCTCATTTTCGATTTTTTTAACAAATATACGAAACAAAACAAGCTTGTGTTTTTTTAACCAAAACTAATCTTTTTTTACCTATCGCGATATAGTGTTGGGCGCTTCGTGAAATAGTTTATATATTTCCCTCTTCAATTTAAACCAAAACATGAAGAAATTATTATCGAACTTAACTTTTCAGGTACTTTTTGCTATTGCACTAGGGATTTTGGTAGGCGTAAAATTTCCGGGGTTTGCGCCGCATGCTGAGCTGATTAGCAAAAGTTTCATCAACCTGATTAGCATGTTGATAGCGCCTATAATTTTCTTCACCATAGTGTTAGGTATAGCCCACATGGGCGATATGAAAAAGGTAGGCGTTGTAGGCGGTAAGGCCTTACTTTATTTTGAATTGGTTACTACGGTGGCCATTGTAATTGGTTTATTCGTAGCCAATGTAATTAAGCCGGGCGTTGGCGTTAGTGTGCCTGAGGGCGATGTTTCGAAAATAGATGCCTACGCCAAGCAGGCAGGAACTATTAATTGGTTGGAATTTATAGCACATATTTTTCCTAAAAATATATTTGATGCCTTTGCCAAGGGCGAAATTTTGCAAATTTTAGTATTCGCTATTTTGTTTGGCTATGGCTTAAGTAAAATGGGTAAAACAGGGGAGTCCTTGTTGGTTACTTTCGATAAAATTGCCAAGGTGCTTTTTAATATGATGAAGGTAATTATGCGTTTGGCGCCGCTGGGTGCTTTTGGTGGTATGGCCTTCAGCGTAGGCAAATTTGGACTTCATACGTTGCTGCCAATGGCCAAGTTAATGGGTGCAGTTTACCTTACTTGCTTTCTTTTCATTTTTGTAGTGCTCAATGCTATTTGTAGGTATTACAAGTTTAGTTTGTGGAAATACCTTAAATACATCCGCCAGGAAATTTTAATTGTTTTGGGTACCTCCTCTTCCGAATCGGTTTTGCCAAGCATGATGAAAAAAATGGAGGATATCGGTTGCGATAAATCAGTAGTTGGTTTGGTAATTCCTACAGGTTATTCGTTTAATTTAGATGGCACTTCAATTTATTTGGCCATGGCCGTGATTTTTTTAACGCAGGTATTTGGGATTGATTTAAGCATTGGCGAGCAGGTTTCAATCATGCTTGTTTTAATGGTAACTAGTAAAGGTGCGGCTGGTGTAACTGGAAGCGGGTTTATTGTGTTGGCCAGTACTTTAACGGCACTTAAAATTATGCCTGTAGAACATATTGCCATATTGTTAGGCGTAGATAGGTTTATGAGCGAGGCTAGGGCCATTACCAATATGATAGGAAATGGAATAGCCGCTATTGTTATTGCTAAAAGTGAAAAAGCTTTTGATGAAGAGAAATACCAGAAAGCAACAAGTGCCATCGCCATTGAAAATGCTGAGGAAATTTAAGGCAAGCCAAAAGCAAACACAATGATGATTCAAATTTAATCATATCCAGACAACCAAACAACCCGTCAACTAAACAACCAAAGCTAAATCCAATTCCAAAAAAGTAGTTCTTTTTGTTCGAGTGTGGTTGCAATACTTGCCACATAGTTTTCCTCAATCATAAAAGTGCGCATTTTGAACACTTTTTTATGATATTCCAAGTGCTCATCAAGGCATTCGATTAAGTGAAGATTATCGCTTACGCCCTCACCGCTAGCTTTTAGTAAGGCTTCTTTACGCGTCCACATCACATAAAAATTTGTAGGATCGATGTCTTTATCGCCAATATAGTCTATCTCCTTTTTGGAGAACGTGATGTCCAGTATGGATTTGAAATCGAAATCTCTATTTAAATGTTCAATATCGATGCCCACCGGTGTTGGGCTTACGGCAATTAACACGTAATCGCCGGTATGGCTAATGTTAAATTCAATGCCGTTTGCGGTTGGTTTTTTATGCTCGTGAAATATAAAGTTAACTTCGTTTGGAGGAACTTCTAGGCAAAGGCCTAAAATGGTTCTTAAACAAAACTTACTGACGATGTAGCGCTCCTTGTCTTTTTGGATAAACATTCTTCCAGCTTTTTCAAGTTCACGATCGGAGAGTACCTCCTCTACCGCACGCTTTACTTTTGGAAAATGATGGTCTACAGAGATGCGAAAGATATGTGTTTTATCTGTAGCTAACGTTTGCCCTGTAGCGTAAGATTTCCATGCAAAATCGTAGCTTAACAGTGTATCTATCATTTGATGCTGGTTTTGGTTCAGTTTGCTCATCAGAGCCTACTTGGTAAATATCGGTAAATTTATTTTCCCTCAAAATTTATTTATAAGTAATGCCTTAGAAGCAATATCACGTACTTGCAATAAGGATTTAACATTTGAATAAGCTTTGATATAAAGCAGAAGGAATTGAGTTTTTACCGAGAGCGCAAAGGCATTTTGATGATTAGGCATCCTTTTACACTGCTTTGCGTTCTCCTTATCTTTGCGGTTATTTTTTAGCGCAAAGGGAAATGAGTTTTACCAAGAGCGCAAAGGTATTTTGATAAATGGGGTTTCTTACACGGCTTTGCGTTCTCCTTATCTTTGCGGTTATTTTTTAGCGCAAAGGGAAATAAGTTTTACCAAGAGCGCAAAGGTATTTTGATAAATGGGGTTTCTTAAATGGCTTTGCGTTCTCCTTATCTTTGCGGTTATTTTTTAGCGCAAAGGGAATTAAGTTTTTATCAAGAGCGCAAAGGCATTTTGATGATTAGGGTTTCTTACATGACTTTGCGTTCTCCTTATCTTTGCGGTTATTTTTTAACGCAAAGGGAATTAAGTTTTGCAAAGGGCGCAAAGGTATTTTGATGATTAGGCATCCTTTTACACCGCTTTGCGATCTCCTTGTCTTTGCGGTTATTTTTTAGCGCAAAGGGAAATAAGTTTTTACCAAGAGCGCAAAGGTATTTCCACAAAATAGCTAGAAGCGCATTGAGACCCCAAAAATGTAAATTCCTGATTCTCAAACCTGCGTTCAGCTTTGACAAACCTATAAAAAGCGGGGAAGAGGTTTGTAAAAGCTGGTGTATAGCATGAGTTTTTGTAAAATAAACCTGACTGGCAGCGTTACCCAATAGCCAGTATTACAGTAAAAGCCAGCAATTGCATTAAGGCTATTGGGTTAAGCAGAAGGCAGGACTGCTTTTGGTTTATTGTAGTGCTTTTGCTTTTCTCATAAAGTTTAAACCAGTTGATAGCGAGATGGATGTAAGAGTTGTGATACGCCCATGGCATTTTTGATACAAGCTGATGCGATAAAAAACAAACAGTTGAAATAATATGCTTTTGCAGTTGACAATACGTTGCAATTAACTTAAGTTTGCACAAAAAAATAGATACAATGAGTGTTTTAGTAAATAAAGATTCAAAAGTAATTGTTCAGGGTTTTACCGGCAACGAAGGTACTTACCACGCTGAGCAAATGATAGCTTACGGTACAAACGTTGTTGGCGGGGTAACTCCTGGCAAAGGCGGTCAAGAGCATTTAGGCCGACCTGTTTTTAACACTGTTAAAGATGCGGTTGATAAGGCTGGTGCCGATGTATCTATTATTTTTGTACCTCCTCCCTTTGCTGCTGACGCCATTATGGAAGCTGCTGATGCTGGAATTAAAGTGATTGTTTGTATCACTGAAGGTATCCCTACTAAAGACATGATTGCTGTTAAATCTTACCTTTCAGATAAAGATAGCCGCTTAATTGGCCCTAACTGTCCGGGTATTATTACTGCTGATGAGGCTAAAATTGGTATCATGCCAGGCTTCATTTTCAAAAAAGGTAACGTTGGTGTAGTTTCTAAATCAGGTACGTTAACTTACGAAGCGGTAGACCAAGTAGTTAAAGCAGGTTTAGGTATTACTACAGCGATTGGTATTGGTGGTGATCCAATTATTGGTACGCCAACTAAAGAAGCTGTTGAATTGTTAATGAACGATCCAGAAACTGAAGGTATCATCATGATTGGTGAAATTGGTGGTGGTATGGAAGCTGAAGCTGCCCGTTGGATTGCAGCACACGGTACTAAACCGGTAGTAGGTTTTATTGCTGGTCAAACTGCGCCTCCGGGACGTAGGATGGGCCATGCTGGTGCTATTGTAGGCGGTGCTGATGATACTGCTGCTGCAAAAATGAAAATTATGCGTGAGTGCGGCATCACGGTAGTAGAAAGCCCAGCAGAAATTGGTGCTGCTATGGCTGCCTTGTTGAAAAAATAGTCTCGACAAAATATATTTTGAAAAGCGTCCCGATGTAAAGTTGGGACGCTTTTTTATTTCTGGGCATTTTTTCCTTCTTATACTGTATTTGTTATTTATTGGCTATTAATTAAAAGCATTTAACCAGCTAAAGCCAGTGCAAAAAGTTTACTTTGTGCTTACTTGTGCATTAAAATGCCAAACGTTTAGTTGTTATATTTGTTTAAGCATAATAATGATTAACAAATAATAGGTAAAAGATGAAGTCGATGATCAACCTTACTTCGCTAATTGCCGTAATGGTAATTAGCCTGAGCTTCACCGCCTGTGCTCAGCGTAGCGAAGAGCAAAAAGAAGAAACTAAACAGACAGTACAAACACCGTCAAAAACCACACGAAAAATGGAATGGAATAAATTAACTAAGGAAGAAGAGCGAGTAATTGTAGGCAAGGGAACAGAATATCCTGGCACCGGCAAATATGATAAGTTTTTTGAGAAAGGTACCTACGTTTGTAAAAGATGTAATGCGCCTTTATACCGCTCAGAAACTAAATTTGATGCGCATTGCGGCTGGCCTGCGTTTGATGATGAAATTAAAGGCGCTGTAAAACGTATTCCTGATGCCGACGGACAGCGTACTGAAATTGTGTGCGCTAATTGCGAAGCACATTTGGGACACGTTTTTGTAGGCGAATTTTTAACCGCTAAAAATACCCGCCATTGCGTAAACTCGGTGTCTATGAATTTTGTTCCTGATAAAAAAGAAGGTCAGTAGCGTTTACTTTTATAAAATCTAAGCGTCCCGGTTTACTATCGGGACGTTTTTTTTGCTGTTAATTTTTAGCGATGTAGCAGTTGTTGTTTAAAAAGCTGATTATCCGAGTTCGTTTGCCTTTTCTTGTTGCTTAATATTAGAAAACCTCCTAATGAGCCATAGCGCAAATAATGATCCGGTAAATGCCATAGCAGCACCCACTAGGGAAGGGTAGTTGTAGCTTAAGTGGTATACTAAAGGCAATCCTCCAAAAAACGCACCTAAGGCATTTCCTATATTGAAACTTGCCTGACTTGCAGAAGCTGCGATCATCTCGGAATCTTTAGCGGTTCTAATCATTAGCATTTGTATAGGCGCTGCCGAAGCAAACGCAATGCCGCCAGTTAAAAAGGTGGTAATTAATGCCAAAATTGGATTTGCCGATACGAAGAAAACGATGAGCAGAATAACACTCATAGCCAATAAAAGGGCAACACATGCTTTAGCTGGCGAAAATTTATCTGCCAAGTAACCGCCAACAAAGTTGCCTACCAGCATTCCTAAACCGGCCAGCATAAGGATGTACGTAACACTGCTTTCCGCAAAACCCGCCACATCTGTCATTAAAGGATTGATGTAACTTATCCAGCAAAATAAACCTCCAGTACCAATAGAAATCATTAAAATGATGATCCAAGCTTCGCTTTTGGCGAAAAAACTGAGCTCGGTTTTAAGGTTCCTATCTTTTACAGCAGGCAATTGTGGCAGCCAATACTTCAAGCTTAGCAAGGTGATCATGCCAACTATTGCTACAAGTGCAAAAGAATATCTCCAGGAGAAGTTATGACCGATATATGTACCAAGTGGCACACCAAACAAATTAGCAATGGTTAACCCGGCAAACATCAAAGAAACCGCTTGTGCTTGTTTTCCTTCTGGTGCAATGCGACTGGCAACTACTGAGCCCACACCGAAAAATGCGCCATGTGGCAAGCCAGAAAAGAAACGAGCAATAAATAGGGTGATGTAACTTGGAGCAAATGCTGATATGGCGTTAAATAAGGTGAACAGTAACATCAGCGCAAGCAGGATTTTTTTGGGAGGATGTTTTGCAGCTACAATGGCAAGTGTTGGAGCTCCTATAACTACGCCTAAAGCATAGGCTGAAATGAGGTGCCCTGCTTCGGGAATGGTGATAGAAAGATCTTTAGCAATATCTGGCAGTAGGCCCATCATTACAAATTCTGTAATGCCGATGCCAAGGCCGCCAAAAGTAAGGGGAATTAGTTTTTTGTTAATTAACATACTTAGTGTTTATTTTACACTAAGCAAAGGTAGGCTTTTTTATTTTCTGAAATTGTCACAGGCTTGTTCAAAAAAAAGTCCCGGCATTTTGCCAGGACTTTTGCTAACGCTTTTTAGCGTAGGCTAAAATCTTTGTTATCGTTTCTTCGGAAGGTTCTTTATAAAGCTCATCAAGTTTAGGTTTCAAGGCTTTGTAAAAATTTTCCTCAGGTTCAAGTAGCTGTTCAGCAGCTTCTTTTTTAGATGATTTTTTTGGGTGAATTGGAGTAGAGGTTTGTGTCATACGCGTTTATATTTTTGTTTCAATTTTAAACGCAACGCTAATCCCTTTATTTTATCTTTTTTAGTATAAAATTAAAAATTTTTAAAAAGGCGAATCTACTTTCATGCAAAACCCTGTCTAAGTATGACTAAGCGAATATTATGTGATGACAAACGAAGTGTAACATTTATGTTGCTTAATTTCTGCCTACACTAATCTCTTTCACATTTTCTTTAATGTTCATCATCTTGCGCAAATTACTTAATGCATAACGCATTCGTCCAAGAGCTGTGTTGATGCTCACATCCGTAAGTTCAGCTATTTCTTTAAAGCTTAAATCAGCATAGTGTCGCATAATAAGCACCTCTTTTTGCTCATCTGGCAGGAAATGGATCATCTTCCTTAAATCAGCATGTGTCTGTTCTCGTAATATACGTTCCTCTGCGCTTTCTTCGTGTATCTGGATGAGGTTCAGCACATCTGTGCCATCGGCGCTGGTAATGGTAGGAGTGCGTTTTTCTTTCCTAAAGTAATCGATAACCAAGTTATGCGCAATACGCATTACCCAAGGTAAAAACTTCCCTTCTTCGTTGTATCTTCCAGAGCGTAGGGTGTTAATTACTTTGATAAAAGCATCCTGAAAAATATCCTCTGCCAGATATTGATCTTTAACCAATAAATAAATTGATGTGAAGATTTTGGATTTGTGCCTACGAAGAAGTTCCTCGATAACGCTTTCGTCGCCACCGATGTATAACTTCACCAAATCCTGATCACTAACCTGTTGTAACCTCATAGGAGTGTGTTTGATTAAACCCATCTTTATTAAATAATAAACACGTAAATTTTTAATCTATAGCAGTTCTCCTTTTAATTTTTAGTTTGAAATAAATGTTCTGTTTTCTAGTTACAGTTTCAAAAGAAACATTTTTTTGTGATATTCAAAGAATTAAATTGTTAATTTTTCAAAAAAATCGAAATTAAGTGTAAAAGATTTGCCTCTGAAATTTTAAAAAATCCTCATTCTGTTTCCTCCATCCACATTGCTCTAAAATCAATAACTTGTCAAAATTTATACCAATTATACTTAGGTAGATATTTGATGTTGCGCTGATGCATCGTATTTAGGCTTTATACTTCAACAAGTTTTGCACGGAAGCATATCCGTATTTAACCCCCTTCGCAGCTCCGACTTTTATAACTATCTTTGTAAATTACACTGTAGCCTATCAAAATTAGCTATGAGCAAGGAATTAGAAAAAGATCCTCATCAACATATTATCATTAAAGGAGCAAGGGTACACAACTTAAAAAATGTTGATGTAGCCATTCCAAAAAACAAGTTTGTGGTTATTACGGGCATGTCTGGTTCGGGCAAGTCGTCATTAGCTTTTGATACGCTTTATGCTGAGGGGCAACGGAGGTATGTGGAAAGCTTATCTGCCTATGCCCGTCAGTTTATGGGGCGTATGAACAAACCCGATGTAGATTACATCAAAGGAATTGCACCTGCTATTGCCATAGAACAGAAAGTAATTACCTCAAATCCTCGGTCTACCGTAGGTACATCTACCGAAATTTACGATTACCTTAAATTATTGTATTCCAGAATTGGTAGAACTTATTCCCCAATATCGGGCAGTGAGGTAAAAAAAGATACCGTGAGTACCGTGGTAGATTTTGTTGCTGGATTGGCAGAAGATGAGGTAGTAACTATTTTCAGTCCCTTGCATCCACAAAATAACAGAACTATTAAAGAAGAGCTTGCCGTATTGCTACAAAAGGGCTTTTTAAGGGTGTATTATAAAGATAGTATCCAAAAAATTGAAAATATACTAGAGGATGAAACTGTAAGCGACGTTACTTTAAGTGCCGATGATCAGGTTTTTATTTTGATAGATAGGGTTGTTATTGCGAAGGATGATGAAACGCTAAGCCGTATTGCCGACTCTGCACAAACTGCATTTTTTGAGGGCAAAGGCAATTGCTACGTTGAACATAATGGAGAGCGTCATTTTTTTTGTGACAGGTTTGAGCTTGATGGTTTAAAGTTTGAAGAGCCTACGCCTAACTTTTTCAGTTTCAATAATCCGTATGGTGCTTGTAAGCGTTGTGAAGGTTACGGTAATGTAATTGGTATTGACGAAGATTTGGTGATTCCAGATAAAAGTAAAAGCATTTATGATAGTGCCATTGCGCCTTGGCGGGGTGAAAAGATGGGAGATTGGCTTAAAGCTTTCATCAAAGCTGCCGATAAATTTGATTTTCCAATTCATAGGCCTTACAGTGATTTAACCGAAGCACAACAAAGGTTATTGTGGACGGGCAATAAATATTTTAGAGGTTTGGATGATTTTTTCAAGGAATTGGAAGAGCAAACCTACAAAATTCAATACCGTGTAATGCTGTCTCGATATCGTGGTAAAACTACCTGCCCTGATTGTCGCGGAAGCCGATTACGTAAAGATGCTTCCTACGTGAAGGTGGGAGGTAAATCCATTATAGAATTAGTGCTTATGCCGCTATCGGCTATATTGCCATTTTTTGATAGCCTGGCACTTACAGCAAATGAACAAAAAATTGCCAAGCGTTTGCTTTCAGAAATCAGCAGCCGCATTTTATACCTCAACAACGTAGGTTTGGGCTATCTAACTTTAAATCGTTTGTCCAATACTTTATCGGGCGGAGAAAGCCAGCGTATTAATTTGGCAACTTCTTTGGGTAGTAGTTTGGTAGGTTCGGTATATGTTTTAGATGAGCCGAGTATTGGTTTACACCCTCGTGATACGCATCGATTAATTGGGGTGCTGGAGTCTTTAAGGAACGTAGGCAATACCGTTTTGGTGGTTGAACACGAAGAGGAAATGATGAAAGCAGCGGATCATTTAATCGATATCGGTCCGGAAGCAGGCACCTTGGGAGGCAATTTGGTATTTACGGGTACCTATAATCAAATCATTAAAGATAAAAAATCGCTTACCGGACGTTACTTAGCAGGCGAAGAGCGCATTGAGATTCCTAAAAAGCGAAGAGCTTGGAAAGATCATGTTTTGATTAAAGGCGCTAGAGAAAACAACCTTAAAAATATAGATGTAAAGTTCCCATTAGGCATATTTACTTGCGTTACAGGCGTGTCTGGTTCGGGTAAAACCAGTTTAGTAAAACGGATTTTATATCCAGCCCTACAAAAGGCAATTGGAAATTATGCGGGCGAGCAAACGGGTTCTTACGATGGTATTTTCGGTAATATCGATTTAGTTCACCAAGTGGAAATGGTTGATCAAAATCCTATTGGAAGATCTTCTCGTTCCAATCCGGTAACTTACGTAAAAGCATGGGACGATATCCGTACTTTATATGCTTCGCAAGCTGCTGCTAAGGCAACTGGTCTAAAGCCTGCGGCATTTTCTTTTAACGTGGAGGGTGGAAGATGCGACGTTTGTCAGGGTGAGGGCGAAGTTAAAATAGAAATGCAATTTATGGCAGATATTTATTTGCCTTGTGAAGCTTGCGGCGGTAAACGATTCAAGCAAAATGTTTTGGATATCACTTATCAGGATAAAAACGTATCTGATATTTTAGATATGACCATAGACCAAGCTGTAGCATTTTTTGCGAAAGAGCCTAAGGTGCTAGCTAAGTTGCAGCCCTTGGTTGATGTAGGTTTGGGTTATGTGCATTTGGGGCAGTCGTCAAACACCCTATCTGGTGGTGAGGCGCAACGAATTAAGTTAGCCTCGTTTTTGATCAAGGGAAATAATGCCCAAAAGGCAGTATTCATTTTTGATGAACCAACTACTGGTCTGCATTTTCATGATATCAAAAAATTATTAAAAGCTTTAAATACGCTTATTGAGCAAGGCAGCACCGTAATTGTGATTGAGCATAATATGGATATGATCAAGTGTGCGGACTGGGTAATTGATATTGGACCAGAAGGTGGCGATAAGGGTGGCGAGCTTGTATTTGAGGGTAAACCAGAAGATTTACTGGCGGTGGAAGCATCATATACCGGCAAGTTCTTAAAAGCTCACATGGATTAGCTATTTTAAACCAGCGTCAATTTTAAATATCAGCAGTTCACATTAATAACGCTCCAACAATGGAAGAAATTAACAGCGCAATAGCTACCTACCTATGCTAGTACTAACATTTATAATTGGCCTACTGCTCAATGCGATGGGTTATGTGCCACCTGGCAATATCAACTTAACGCTTGCCCAACTGACTATTAACCGTGGTATGCGCCAGGCTTGGGGCTTTATATTGGCATTTTCTTGTATCGAAGTGTTTTTTACATTTGGAATGATGCGCCTAGCTAGGTGGGTTTCGAGTGATGTCGATATCGATAAAATTAAAGTTGGCGCTTTTCAGCTGAGTTTTTTGGTAGATGTGTTTATGGTGGTATTATTGCTTACCATGGCCACCTTAGCATGGATTAACCGAAATAAAAGTATTGAACCTAAAACAGCAACTGACAGTAGAAAGGGCAGCGTTTTATACGGAGTAATTTTAGGGGTGCTAAACCCTGTTCAAATTCCTTTTTGGCTGTTTTTTGGGAATTATGTGATTTTGCATGAGTGGGTAAATACCGATTATTTATCACTGGTGGTTTTCAGCTTTGGTTCTGGTTTTGGATCAATGTTGGCTTTGTACGGCTACGCACATTTTGCACAATACATTCAGGAGAAGTTTGCGCTGAGCAGCCGCTTAATTAATAAGTGTATTTCAATTTTCTTGTATTGCTTAGCGCTTTATTTGATTGTTAAGCAAGTGCTGATTTACTTGGGGTAGATGTCGTTGATGTTTCATCTCGTTCCACAACTTCAAAAAGCCTAATGCCAAACACAAATAATGCAATAAACTTTAAGCCCTCGGCTATCAAATAGTAGAAATGTAGATAGGAACTCGGTACCACTTTGCTGTCAATGTACATTTGAGCTCTTGCGTCTAAAGCGGGGAGAAGCCAAATGGTTTGTAGTAGGAGTATAGAAAATATGCCAATGTAAATCCAGTTTAGTCGACGGGCTATGCGGAATTGGCTAATAAAAATTACAAGTGCAAGTACCCATTCTACCTTATTCATGGCAGCAAAAACCAATCTGCCAATGCCTAATCCAATGGGAAGGGTAACGCCCGGGGCTCTGAATTTGAGCCAAGCTTCCATAAAGCTGATGGCGCAAATAAAACCAATCCATACAAAAGTGCAAATAATTGCCAAGCGCTGTTCAGTCTTGATTTTCATTTATTAGTGTCGATTATTAAGAACTATAGTAATGGCTTGGCGTCGTTGTTGCGATAATATTCAATTTTATACATGAACATTTCTGCCATTTTGTAGCCTCTCCATTTGGCTTCGCTAGCTTTTTCACCAACGAAAAACTCGTCTATGGTGCTATTCCATATTTGTAGCCAAGTATCAAAATGAAGTGCTTCTACAGGCAGTTTTGCATGTGGCGGAAATGGGCTCCCCGTATAGGTGTGCACCTCTAGCAGCACAGTTTGCCAAAAGCGGTACATCTTTTCCAAATGTTCAGGCCATCGGTTTCCTATGCGTTCATTAAAAATTGGCCCTAAAAGTTCGTTTTCCCGAATACGGGTGTAAAACGTATTTACTAATAATTGGATATCGTCTAAGTTACTGATGTCTGCGGCTGCCATTTCAAATGATTATGGTACGAAGATAGGGCGTGTAGTGTTGTAAGTGCTATGATTTAGGTCAGGATTTTAGTTAAGCGTTATCAGTTGGCAATTAACAGTTGGCAGTTAGCAGTGGTCACGACCAATTATTTCTTCATGAATTCTAAACTCCATATTTTTTCTGCCTTGCGGCCGATGAGTACAAAGGAGATACCTAATACCGTGAAAAAGATGGCCTTATGCCAGCTGTCCCAAAAATATTCGAAATAACGGGTGTACAAATTGATAAATAGGAAAATGATCCCGAACTCTCTAAGCATGGCATCGTTTTTTTTAAGCCCAATAATAATGGCTAGTACGCAAAATGACGCTGAAATGATTGCCCAATAGAACAAAGAGAGCTGATTGATGGTGTACCATTCGTCCAAACTGCCATAGTTGCCAAAAATTGATAATAAAAGCAAAGAAGTGAACAGATATAACAGCCCAGCAAAATAGGATACATCAAAAAAGTACGATAGCTTTTTGCTTCGGTTGAGGAGTAGTGAGCCAATAGTTACTATCAGCCCAAAGAATACAAAACGAAGTGGATAGTTTAAACCTAAAAAATACCAGTTCCATTTAGATAGGTAGCCAGTTTCGGTACCAAAACAAGCGCCAAGCGCTAGTAACGCAAAAGTCCAAATCAATCTAGATTTGAAGAAATAAGCTAGTGTTAAATACACCAATACCGATATAAAAATTAAAATAGAGAAGTGGTTGCTGCCGTTATCAATGGCTTTACCCAAATAGGCCACCGCATTTGCTGTTAACATTACCCCCGAAAAAATGATGGCTTCGTTGCTGAAAACGTTTTGTGGTTTCAGTTTTTTCTTACGAAAACCCCATATATAACAAGTCGCTGCTGCAATGGCGGAAATTAAACTAATTACAATATTAGGCGTATTGTAAAGGTTTTTCAGGTAATTAAGTAGGGATTTATCAACCAACAATGCGCTCAAAGCAATTACGCCACAGGCCATTGCAGTCCAAAAAGAGTATTGCGCTAATCGACGCCAATCAAACGTTTTGGATTGGTAGCTTCCTTTTAAATTTTGAATGTCGGCATGATCAAGTAGTTTTTCAGATTGCCAGTAATCAAGCATTTCATCCAAAAACTCACTTTTATCCTGATCTATTTTTTTCATAGGTTTGATAGTTTGACCTAAGTAAATATAGCTTTCTCCATTTATTTTAGCAATTCGGGAATGCGCTTGTTGTTTCCTACAATCCAAACAATATCCTCGTTTTCGAAAACTAAATTTGAATCGGGATTTAAAATTCGTTGGCCATTACGCTCAATACCAACTACTAAACCTTGAGTTTTTTCACGTATTCCGCTGTTGCGAATGGTTTGCCCAAAAATGGGGGATTTGCTATTGATGACAATTTTTTGCAGCGACATATCCTGTTTCGGAAATGTGTTTTCGTCTTGTGCGTCTAAATGATCTCCTTCGAATAATGGTTTCACGCTAGCCAATTGATCATCAGTGCCAATTACCAACACTTTATCATTTGGATAAAGTCGTTCGTTTGCTTTAGGTGTGGGGATCATGATTTTGCCACGTTCAATCATGGCAATGTTGATGCCGTATTTTTCGCGAACTGCCAAATCAATTAAGGTTTGTCCCACTAATTTTGATTCAGGTGCTACGGTAAGTTCCAATAAGTGGGTATCCCAAGGCAAAATTTCAGGTTGTTTCTTAGCCGCCTCCCTAGCATTAAGGTTGTAGAAAAATCGGTTCTCCATGCGCTCGTAAAAATTTTGCAGCTTGCGTGAAAATATCACCATTACCAAAACAATCAACCCAAGTGCAATGCCTGCCGCTACCCAAGTGTCAAAAAAGCCGTACATTAAAAATCCTACAAAAAACACGCCTAGCGCAATTCTAAACACCTCGATAGCGATAAGTGGACCACGGGTATATTTTTTATTTAACCATAAGTGCGAATAGGCTGTTTTTTCGATACGACGGATAGATAATGCCCATAAAAATGGCGCCATAATCAGGAACGAAACAATAACGCTAATGATAATGCCATTGGTGCCGTTGGTAATATTTTTGGTTATAAAAGGATGCAGGTATTTGGTGGTGAGTACAACAATAGCGATAATGATTACCGAGTGGGTAATGGTGTTAACGATATACGATCTTAACAGGATTTTCCAATCGCTAAGTGTGGTAATACCTTCAGTACTGTTGCTATATCTGCTAATGGCATCTAACCACTTTTGGGGAAGTATCTTTTTTAATAAGTTATAGAAGTTTTCTGAGTATTTGATGAGATACGGTGTAGTAAATGTAGTAACTGCCGATACCGCTACGGTAATTGGATAAAGAAAGTCGCTGGTTGCTTTTAGCGTTAAGCCAAGTGTAGCAATGATGAAAGAGAACTCTCCAATTTGGGTCAAGCTTAATCCCGTTTGTACGGATGTTTTAAGTGGTTGCCCAGATAAAAGTGCCCCACTGCCAGTAGTAATTAATTTACCAACAATGGTTACGCCTGTAATAATGAGGATTGGTTGCCAGTAGGCTAACAAAATTTTTGGATCAATAAGCATCCCAACGGACACGAAGAATATAGCGCCAAACAAATCCTTCACTGATTTTGTCAAATGCTCTATTTTTTCGGCCTGGGTAGTTTCAGCTAGTATAGAACCCATGATAAATGCACCCAGGGCCGGAGAAAAACCCACTTTAACCGCTAAAATTACCATCACTAAACACAAAGCAAGTGATACCACCAACAGCATTTCATCGTTCATCAGTTTTTTGGTGAATTTTAAGAAAGAAGGAATGATGAAAATCCCTCCTAAAAACCAAAGAATTAGAAAGAAGCTGAGTTTCAAGATGGAAACAATCATTTCTGCACCTTCAAATTGTTGACTCACTGCAACGGTGGTTAGCAATACCATGATTAGGATGGCTGCTAGATCTTCCACAATAAGCGCCCCAAATACCAATGTCGCAAATTTTTTGTGCTTTACACCTAGTTCGTCAAAGGCTCTGATGATGATAGTGGTGGATGAAACCGAAAGAACTGCACCGAGGAAAATGCTGTCCATGGTTTTCCAGCCCATCAAACGGCCAACAAAGTAGCCAATTAAACACATGCCTATAATTTCAACTAAGGCAGTAATAGACGAGGAACCGCCAACTTTTACCAGTTTTTTAAAGCTGAATTCCAAGCCTAGGCTAAAAAGGAGGAAGATTACCCCAATCTCGGCCCAAATGGTAATGTTTGCACTATCGGAAACGGTAGGCATAAATTTGAAATGTGGCCCTACTAAAAGTCCGGCAATGATGTAGCCTAAAACTAAAGGCTGCTTAATTTTTTTGAAGATAATGGTGGTAATGCCACCGGCGGCAAGGATCAGTCCTAAATCTGAAATAAGTACAGGTAAGTGTGTCATCTAGCTAAAAAATGTAATTGGTGTATGAATGATTCTATTGTATGGTGTTTACAATAGCGATTACCAAAAAGCATGTTTAGGATAAATGTGATTAAAGATGGCTAATTTAAAAATACTGTTAACAGTGTGATTATAGGTTTTGGGGATACTTAAAACGCTAATTGAAGCAAGGCAGTTTGCGTTAAAAAATAACTTAGGGACGATGTTTGATATGACCGATAACCTAGCCTTTTGCTGATGGCGTTTGAACTTGGTTTCAAATAGGTTCTTCTTTTTTGAAATCGGTTTTGAGGCTTCAATAAATGTTGTAGGCGCATCCGGGCTGCTAAAATTAATTTCCTTAGCAGCTATTGATGTACAACAAAGGATTAGCCATCCACAGAAGAACAATATCGCCCTCATAGCCCACAAAATACGAAAAAAAGCCGAATTAACGGCTTTAAAGAGGTAAAAAAGCAGGCCTAGGTTTTATTTATTGTTAAAAAAAGCTAAGGTGTCGGCTTTATCTTGTTGTAATTGCTTAGTAAGTGCCTCTAAACCTGTAAACTTAACATCATGACGTAAAAAGGCCAAAAAATTCATCTTAATGTTCTGGCCGTAAATCTCCCTATTGAAATCAAAAATGTTTACTTCAATATTTCTGGTCATGCCATTAATGGTAGGTCGCTGACCAATGTAAGCCATCCCTTTAAACGTCGATGGTTGTGGCGTAAAAGTTGAAAGTTCTCCGTTCACTTCGGTATTGGCACTTTCTGCTTCAGGTTCCAGCTCAACAGTAACCGCATAAATGCCATCGCCAGGAATCAGCTTGTAAGTTTCAGCGACAAAAATATTAGCCGTTGGGAAACCAATGGTTCTTCCAATTTTATCGCCTTTAATTACTGGTCCGTAAATAGAGAAGGCATAGCCCAAATAATCGTTAGCTAAAGCCACATCGCCATCTAATAACGCTTTCCTGATTTTAGTTGAGCTAACGGCTACATCATTAATATCCTGCTCTGGAATTTCTTCCACGCTATAGCCAAATTTATCAGCGTTTTCTACTAAAGTTTGAATGCTGCCCAATCTGTCTTTACCAAATCTGTGGTCGTAGCCAATGATGATTTTTTTGGTACCAATGGTATCTACCAATATTTTTTTAATGTACTCCTCGGCACCTAAATTCGAAAAATCTCGGGTAAAGGGAGTAATAATTAAGTGATCCACGCCAAGACTGGCTAAAATCTGCGCTTTTTCATCAATGGTGTTAATCATTTTTAACTCCTGATTTTCAGGATCAATGATCATCCGCGGATGCGGGAAAAATGTAAGTAAAACGCTTTCTCCACCCGCTGATTTAGCAAGTTCGCAAAGTCGTTTGATGATTTTCTGGTGTCCAAAATGTATACCGTCAAAGGTACCAATGGTAACCACGGCATTATCTAATTTTTTAAACTCCGAAAGTTGGTTGTATATCTTCAAAATGTATAGAACTTATTGTTTACCACATAGGAACATCGTCTTTCTAATTTTACTATTAGCTTAAACTTTTCACGTTCCTCCATTGTCCATTCGCTATTTCTTTACTATTAAATGTGCTATGTGTTGATGTGATTTCATTTTATATTAATGGAAAGCCTGGCGTTTAACCACACCACCTTTCAAATCTGCTATTTGTTGTTGTACAATAAACGCATTTGGGTCAATATCGTTTACCTTGTCCTGCAGTTTGCTCAATTCTAGCTTGGTTACCACTGTATAAATAATATCGATATCTTTTTTCTCCAAATATCCGCCCTCTCCTTTATAGATTGTTACACCTCGTTTCATGTCGTTAATGATAAAAGCTTTGATGGTCTCATTCTCTTCAGAAATGATGGTTACTCCAGTATAAGCTTCTAATCTGTTTACAATAAAATCGATGGTATTTGTGGCCGATAAGTAAGTGAGTATAGCGTACAAAGCGGTATCGATATTGATAAAATAGGCAGCAAAAAGGAAAATAATGATGTTAAGGATAAAAATAATATTACCAACCGTCAACTGACTTTTTCTACTGATGTATAAGGCCAATACCTCTGTGCCATCAATTACACAACCGCCACGCATAGCTAATCCAATACCACCACCCAAAAAGAAACCACCAAAAAATGCAATCAGTACTTTTTCATGGGTAATAGGTTGAAAAGGGATAAGGATCAAGCAAATAGAAAGTGCCGCAATAGCAATTGACGTTTTAAGGGCAAATACCCTACCAATTTGTTTATAGCCCAAAATGATAAATGGGATGTTGATTACGATAATAAGATAGGATAAATTCCATCCTGTTAAGGTGCTCACTAGCAGGGAAATACCGGTTACTCCACCATCAATAAAATGTTCGGGCATTAAAAAGCTTTTTAAGCCAAAGCATGCGGAAACTACTCCCATGCACATAAAAAGAATTTCTCTGGCTAAACGTTTTCCGTCTATCTGACTAGGCTTTTGCGTCATTGTCAATATTGGTTTTTGCTTGTTCTTTCTTATTGCGAAGATAAGCAATCAAATCCTTGAGCTCAAATGCGTTGCTTAACAAAAAATTGCCGCTGCGGGTACGTGTTAATTTAGAGAGATAAGCGCCATTATCAAGTGCTTTTCCAAAATCAGACACCAATGAGCGGATATAAGTTCCTTTGCTGCACACTACCCTAAAATCTACTTCTGGTAGGGCAATTCTTGTAATTTCGAAGGTACTAACGGTAACAAAGCGTTTCTTCAGTTCCACCTCTTCGCCTAAACGAGCTTTTACATACAGGCGTTCGCCGTTAACTTTCACCGCCGAGTGTGCCGGTGGGTATTGCGAAATATCCCCTTTGAATTGATTAGTTGCTTGGTAAATCTGCTCTTCGGTGATTTTTGAGATGTCGAAGGTCTGGTCTATTTCGGTCTCCATATCGTATGAAGGGGTAGTTGCTCCTAGTACCAAAGTTCCAGTGTATTCTTTTTCTTCTGCCTGGAAAGTATCAATTTGTTTGGTGAGTTTCCCTGTGCAAATGATTAGCAAGCCTGTAGCTAGCGGATCTAAAGTTCCAGCATGGCCTACTTTTAATTTTTGAGGTTTTAAGGAGTTGCGGATTTTGCCAACTACATCAAAGGATGTCCATTGATAGGGTTTGTTAATGAGCAGTAACTCGCCCTCGGCAAAGTTAAATTCCGGAAATGTTGTGTTTTCTTGCAATGCAATAATTTTTTGCAAAGGTAACAAAATGGGGCAGGAATGATTACAAAATTGTAAGCTCTACACCAGCAAAGTACAGCCCTAATATTAATAACGCTACTATAATACGGTACCATCCAAACACGCGAAATCCATGCTTAGTTAAGAAACTGATGAAAGATTTGATAGCAATAATGGCTACCACGAAAGCAATTACATTTCCGAATAGTAAAATTTTAATGTTTTCCGCATTGAGCAATTTGTAACCTTTAAGCAGTTTATAGCCGGTTGCTGCTACCATAGTTGGCACAGCCAAAAAGAATGAAAACTCGGCTGCAGCACTTTTAGTTAGCTTTTGTTGCATCCCGCCAATAATGGTTGCGGCACTTCTGCTTAAGCCTGGAAAACATACCGCTAACACTTGGTATAAGCCAATTTTAAATGCGGTTGCATTGGTTATTTTGCTTTCCTCTTCAATACTTGGGTTTTTAAATACCTTATCAATAAATAATAAAATGATACCTCCAAGCAACAAAACTACAGCAATAAAAATAGGACTACCTAATTTGCTATCAATGAAATCATTTAATAAATAACCAAAAAACAATGCCGGAATTACAGCAATGGCCAACTTCACATAAAAAGCAAAACTATTTAAGTTGATGAACTTTTTCCAATAAATTACCACTACGGCTAAAATAGCACCTAACTGGATAGCGATGGTAAATAGCTTCACGAAATCATCTTGAGCTATACCCATGATGGAGCTGGCAATAACCATATGCCCGGTTGATGATACAGGAAGAAACTCAGTTAATCCTTCAATAATGGCAAGGATAAGTGCTTGTAGATAGTTCATTATCTAATTACGATTGTAGATTCTGCGATTGTTGACTAAGTTAATCTGTCGAATTCGCCTAATGACGTTTTTATTTCTTCAATACGGCGTAAACACCAAAACTAAACCCCGCAAGTACTACCACTGGAGCAATTAGGGTTCTTCTAGTGTCATAAATATCGCCATCAGCGCCCATCATTAAAATGAAGCCAAGTACAACGATACCTATGCTAATCAATAGCAGCTGATAGTTTTTTTTGGTAAAAACCAGTTCGTTTTTTTGATCCTGCGTTGCAGTTTTATTTTTTTGATCTACCATTATCTATATAAGTCGTAAATTTTCAAACGTAAATATTTGCTTACGGCAAACCATGTGCTAATTGCCGTGATAAAAATCCCAATAGCTACAAGGCTGATAAACACCAGTCCAAACTCGCTAAAGTTTCTTAAAATCACAATTTCAGGTAATTCCTTTTGTGCATAATAAAGTAGGCCTAAAAGGATGATGATTGCAATAAAAGAAGCAATAATGCCATGTAGCGCAGCCACTAAAATAAATGGCTTGCGAATAAAGTTTTTTGTAGCACCTACTAACTGCATGCTTTTGATCAAAAAGCGCTGCGAAAAAATAGCTAGGCGTATGGTGTTGTTAATTAAAGCAATGGCTATTATCAATAAAATGGCAGCAAAACCTAAAACAATTAAGCTGATGGTATTGATGTTTTTGTTTACCATGTCTATCAATGAACTTTGATAAACTACTTCTTTAACAATTGGATTTTTTTCGATGTTTTTCTTCAGTGCATCAATGTTTTGGTTGTTGGCATAATCTGCCTTCATATAAACATCAATGGTGGAAAGTAAAGGGTTGTAACCTAAAAAGTTTACAAAGTCCTCTCCTAAATCTTTAGTAAGGTTATGCTGTGCAACTTCTTTGTTTACATATTGCGTTTGCTTTACGGCAACATTATTATCTAAACTCTTTTTGAAAGCAAGTACTTCAGTTTCTTTAGCGCCTTCATCCACAATAATGTTAAGTACAATGTTCTCTTTCACATAATTGGATAGATTTTTAGCATGTACTAATATCAAACCCAACATACCTAGCATCAATAGCACCAAAGCAATACTGAAAATAGTAGAAACATATACTGTTTTGGTTTTTTTTGCCGCCTGACTTACTTCAAATTCTTCCATACGAGTTAATTGTTTCTGCGAAAATAAGGAAAGATAACCTAAAACTTAAATTAATGAGGGTTTAATTGCTCAATTGTTTTATGCTTGCTATCCAGTAAAGTTGTAAAAACACGAGCTAATTTGCATATAGTTTAACATTCTTTAACGGTTTGGAAGGTGGGAAGTCGGGAAGTCGGAAAGTCGGAAAGTCGGGAAGTCAGAAAGTCGGGGAGTCTGAAAGTCTGAAAGTCAGGAAGTCGGGGAGTCAGAAAGTACGGAAGTTAGAAAGTTAGAAAGTCAGGAAGACTGGAAGTACGAAACATCACGGCTTATTCATTCTATCATTTACTCACTTACTCATTTACTCATTTACTCATTCCATCATTCACTCATCCCATCATTCATTCATTCAAAATTCAATAATTCTACAATCGTAAATTTCCTTACCTTTGCACTCTATTTACAAACAGCATATCAATGGATTATCAATTTAGAGAGATAGAGCAAAAGTGGCAAAAATATTGGGCAGACAACCAGTCGTTTAAAGCTCAGGCAAATTCAGACAAACCAAAATATTATGTGTTAGACATGTTTCCTTACCCATCGGGTGCGGGTTTACACGTTGGACACCCACTGGGCTATATCGCTTCTGATATTTTTGCAAGATATAAACGTTTAAAAGGTTTTAATGTATTGCACCCAATGGGTTACGATTCGTTTGGTTTGCCGGCTGAGCAATACGCTATTCAAACTGGTCAGCACCCAGCAGTAACTACCGAAACCAATATCAATACTTACCGCAGACAGCTCGATCAAATTGGTTTTTCTTTTGATTGGAGTCGCGAAGTGCGTACCAGCGATCCTGCTTATTACAAATGGACACAGTGGATTTTCATGCAGTTGTTCAACTCATGGTACAATTTGGAAACCGACAAGGCAGAGCCGATATCCACCCTAATTCATAAATTTAATGAAGCTGGCAGCGCCGATGTGAAGGCTGCTTGTGATGAAGATACCAAAACTTTCTTACCTACCGATTGGGCAACTTTTACTGAAGAGGAAAAGCAGGAAGAACTGTTGAAGTATCGCTTAACTTATTTAAAGGAAAGCACTGTAAATTGGTGTCCAGCATTGGGTACCGTGCTAGCTAACGATGAGGTAAAAGATGGCTTCTCAGAGCGTGGCGGTTTCCCTGTAGAGCAAAAGAAAATGATGCAGTGGAGTATGCGAATTACTGCTTACGCCGAGCGTTTGTTGCAAGGTTTAGATACCATCGATTGGCCGGAGCCGATGAAAGAAATGCAACGCAATTGGATTGGCAAGAGTGTTGGTGCCTCTGTTAAGTTTGCAATTGACAATTCTCAGTTGGCAATTGACGGAACTGAAAACTCGAAACTGAGAACTGAAAACTATATAGAAGTTTTCACCACTCGTGTGGATACTATTTTTGGTGTTTCTTATTTGGTATTAGCGCCAGAGCACGAATGGGTAGCTGAATTGACAACTCCAGCACAAAAAGAAGAGGTAGAAGCTTACATTGCTCAAACTAAAAAGAAATCGGAATTAGACCGCATGGCGGATGCTAAAACTGTTTCTGGAGCTTTCACCGGTACTTATGTGGTTAATCCGGTAAGTGGTGAGCGTGTACAATTATGGATTGCTGATTATGTGTTGGCTGGTTATGGTACGGGTGCCGTAATGGGCGTACCAAGTGGCGATCAACGTGATTGGTTATTTGCAACTCACTTTGGCTTGCCAATCATCCAAATTTTAGATAGTCAAAAGGATATCGACCAACAAGCTGATCCTACCAAGGAAGGCAAATATATCAACTCGGGTTTCATCAACGGGATGGAATACAAAGAGGCGGTCGCTTTCTTAAACCAATGGTTGGAAGAGCAAGGTGTGGGTAAAGCTAAAATTAACTATCGCCAGCGTGATGCTATTTTTGGTCGCCAGCGTTATTGGGGCGAGCCAATTCCAGTATACTTTAAAGATGGATTGCCTTACTTGTTAAAAGAGGAGGAGTTGCCATTGTTGCTGCCAGAAATCGATAAATATTTGCCAACTGAAACTGGTGAGCCACCATTGGGCAGGGCCGAAGGCTGGAAATATGAAGGTAAATATGAGTACGAACTTTCTACCATGCCAGGTTGGGCAGGTAGCAGCTGGTACTGGTACCGCTACATGGATGCGCAAAATAATGGGGCATTTGCATCAAAAGATGCTGTAGATTACTGGAAAGATGTGGATTTGTATATCGGTGGTTCTGAACATGCTACTGGTCACTTATTGTACAGTCGTTTTTGGAACAAGTTTTTGAAAGATTTAGGTTTTGTACAAGAAGAAGAGCCTTTTAAAAAATTGATTAACCAAGGGATGATACAGGGTAGAAGTAACTTTGTTTATAGGTTAAATTGTATCGAAGATGGGAAGATTGTGCAGACAAGATTTGTTTCAAAAGGGCTGTATGAGCAATGGGATAAGGCCGCTAATTTGCAAGAACAGCAAAATCTTTTAAATAAATGGGACATTCCTTTCAAATATTCGTCTTTAGAGTTTTTAGCTGAAAATAATCAGCTAGTTCAAGCTGGTTCTTTGCATGTTGATGTCAACATTGTAGAAAATGATAGGCTAAATGTCCAGAAATTCCGGGCTTCGAGACCTGAATACAGTGATGCTGTCTTTATTTTCGAAGACGGAACCACTTCCTCCCCAACAGGGGGAGGCCAGGAGGGGGCTTATATTTGCGGTGTAGAAGTTGAAAAGATGTCAAAATCGAAATTCAACGTGGTTAACCCGGATGTATTAATTGCACAATACGGCGCAGATACTTTGCGCATGTACGAGATGTTCTTAGGTCCGTTAGAGCAAAGTAAACCTTGGAACACCAACGGTATCGAAGGTGTATTCAAATTCTTGCGTAAGTTTTGGCGTTTGTTCCACAATGAGGCTTGGGAATTTACCGTAAGCGATGCAGAACCAACCAAAGCAGAGCTGAAATCATTGCATAAAATCATCAAAAAAGTACAGGACGATATTGAACGTTTCTCTTTTAATACTTCAGTATCTAGCTTTATGATTGCTGTTAACGAATTAACGGACTTGAAATGCAACAAGCGAGCAATTTTGCAGGATTTGGTAGTGGTATTGGCACCGTATGCACCACATATTTGTGAGGAGTTATGGTCGTTGTTAGGTAATAAAGATTTGTCTACAGCGCAATATCCAATATTTAACCCTAATTATTTGGTGGAAGATGAGTTTGCTTATCCAATATCCATTAATGGTAAAATGAAAATGAACTTGAACCTTAGCTTAACTTTAGAGGCCAAAGAGGCGGAAGAAGCGGTGTTGGCTAACGAGCAAGTTCAAGGGTTTTTAAATGGAGCTGCACCTAAAAAAATCATCTTCGTAAAAGGAAAGATTGTAAATATTGTGGTTTAATCACAACAAGCAAGACTTACGAAGTTTCGAAAACTTCGTAAGTCTCAAGTTGAAAATCCCAAATGAGTTTAAGGCTAGTTTGGGATTTTTCATTTCGGCAGCAATCCATTCGCCGCTCAAAAAATACCATTCACCGAAGCATTTCTACTGGTTGTAAAAAAATGCTTTAGTTGCCTTGTAACAAAATATACCTTTGGTAGACTAATACGTACAAACAACACAAAGAAATTATTAACTCTGATGAAAAAACTACTACTAATTTGTGCCGCTTTACTGATGATGATTAATGCGAAGGCTCAATTCCCAATGATGGGAGGCGGGGGCAATGCAGCGTCAAAAGTGACAGGGCGTATATCAGCTACCATTTTAGATTCGCTAACCAAACAACCGGTAGAATATGCAACGGTTTCTTTGGTGAACGCTAAAACTTCCAAAACCGTAAATGGAGCTTTAACAGATACTAAAGGTAAAGTATCGATCCAAAACATTGCACCAGGAGAATATAAGCTGGTGGTGGGCTTTATCGGTTACACTTCCAAAAATGTAATGGTTAAAACCACTCCCGAAAAACCTGATAACAACATTGGTAACGTGTATTTAGCTGGAACATCTAATACCTTAAACCAAGTAACTATTGAGGGTAAAAAAAATATCGTGGAAAACAAAATAGACCGTATGGTTTATAACGCTGAAGCTGATGCTACCAATGCAGGTAGCGATGCAACGGACGTTATGCGTAAGGTGCCAATGCTTTCTGTAGATATTAATGGTAACGTACAATTACGTGGAAGTGCGGTTAGGGTTTTGATCAATGGTAAACCATCAGGTACCATGGCAAATAGCGTAGCTGATGCTTTGAAAATGATTCCAGCTGATCAAATCAAAAGTGTAGAAGTAATTACCAATCCATCTGCTAAATACGAAGCAGAGGGTTCGGGTGGTATCATCAACATCATTACTAAAAAAAGTAATGCTGAGGGAGTAAGCGGCTCGGTAAACGCATCAGCTGGTACTCGTCAAAATACTGGTAACTTTAACTTAACTGCAAAATCTGGACGCTTTAGTGCAAATACTGCTTTAGGAGGAATGTATGCTTATCCGCAAGATTCGAGGGTGGTATTCTTTAACCAGCTACCTCAACGTCAAGAAGGAAGTGTTACTATTCCTTCATCAAACGTGTTACAAGATGGTACATCTGCATGGAAACGCGAAATGTTTAACGGAAGTTTGGGGTTAGATTACGATTTTAACGCTTACAATAACATTAGTACTAACGCAAAATATAATAGATTTTATAATGGTGGTCCAGGTACATCATTAATTACTACCAACGGAAGCGCAAGTGGAAATATTGCAAGTGCTACCGATATGAGTAACAGTAATTTAGACTGGAATTTGGATTACAGACGTACAAGCAAAAAGCAAGGCGAAGAATTTTCGGTAGCTGGACAGTTAACGCAAGGTAGAAACAATAATGATTTTACCAACGATTTCCGTACTGGAACAGGTGTGCCAGTTAACTACACGGCTAGTAATAACATCGGTAGAAATAGAGAGTATACTTTCCAAACTGATTATGTATATCCATTCTCAAAATCGGTAACTTTTGAGGTAGGTGGAAAAGGTATCTTAAGAAATATTCAAAGTGAGTTTAGTCAAAACTCTGCTCAAAACTTTGATTATGACCAAAACGTAGGTGCTGCTTATTCAACCATCGCTTTCGATTTAACTAAAAAGATTAAATTCAAAGGTGGTGTGAGGGGAGAATATACTGCTATAGATTTCCAAGATGCAGCGGGAAAGCCAGTTAAAAATGATTACTTTAACTTGTTCCCTAGTGCGGTGCTTTCGCAAACTATTGGCGGACAAACCACCATTAAGTTAGCTTATAACAAACGTGTACAACGTCCAAGCTTGGCTTACCTCAACCCGTTCCGTAACGAGGCCAATCAGTTCAGTGTATTTCAAGGTAATCCAAACCTTAATCCTGAGTTAAGTCACAATGTGGAGTTAGGTTATTCAACTTTCATTAAAGGTTCAATGATTAACGCATCTGTTTTCTACAGAAATACAAGAAATGTGATTGAAAACATTATACAGCCAGATGTATCAGGTAAAACCTTAACCACATTTGATAACGTGGGTAACACTTCTAGCTTTGGCGCCAATTTGTTTGGTTCATATAACCCAACGCCAAAGTGGACTTTAATGAGTAACATTGGCTTAAACACTTATGAAATTAGAAGCAGACAAGATATACAAGGTATGAACGAGGGTACTTACATCAATTACAACTTCTTTATGCGCTCTGCTACCTCATTTAAAGGTGGATGGAACTTAGAGTTGTTTGGCGTAGTAAATTCTCCTCGCTACACTTATCAAAGCAAAACAGATCCTATGTTTTTCTACGGTGGTGCGGTTAAAAAAGACATCTTCAAGAAACAAGGTACTATTGGGTTAAACCTTTTAAATCCATTCAATAGAGATTTGCATATCAAAACAGTAACCATGTCTGGAGGAACTATGCAAACGCAAAACATCTATTACCCGCTACGTCAAATTGGCTTAAACTTTAGCTATAAGTTTGGTAAGTTGAAGTTTACTGAGAAAAAGAAAATCAAAAACGACGATATTAAACAAGACCAACAACAAGGCGGCGGTATGGGCGGCGGCATGGGTCAAGGTAGATAAGTAAAAAGTAAAAGTAAAAAATGGTCGGTGCTGATAAAGTACCGACCATTTTTTATACTGCTCGTCCTTGCGAGGTACGAAGCAATCTTAAAGCAAAATGCCGAGATAACTATAGTTGTAAGATTACTTCGTGCCTCGCAATGACGTTTTATTGATGAGTGTGCTAAGTCACTGAAGGGAAAGAAATTCCTTTGATTTTACCATACAACTCCACCGCATACAAATCGGTCATGCCTGATACAAAATCCAAAACACTTTGCACCTTTGAGTATAGGTCTGTTTTTTCAGTATGGAATTGCTTTGGAATCAGTTTTACTAATTTTTTATAATAGTGGGTATCATTGTTGACCAGTGCAGGCACAAACTCTTCCAACAAACCAGCCATCACTTTATAACCTGAAACTTCCTTGGCAATTACCGATTGGAAATTGTAAATCTTCTCCACGGAAATTTCCTCGATTTTTTTCCAAGCTTTGGCGTAATGTGCGGGAAGTGCATCTGTTAAACTCTTGTTGAATTTACCACTTAATATTTCCGGTTGAGAAGTATAAAAAATAGTGGAGCACTCGTAAATTAAAGTGCTAATTGCTTTTGCTCGTAACAAACTTACTTTAGCGTCATCGTCTTCCAAATCATCATTCAAACGGGTTTCCAACTTATCACTATTGCACAAAGGCAGTAATAAGTTTTTCACTTCATCAAAACTTAAAATTTGCAAACGATGCGCATCTTCCAAGTCGATAATGCCATAACAAATATCATCGGCGGCCTCTACTAAATAAGTTAAAGGGTGGCGAAAATATCCCAGTGGATTGTCGTTATCTTGCAGCATACCCAGTTCATCAGCAATTTTTCTGAAAATTTCTTTCTCCGATTGAAAAAAACCATATTTCTTGCGGTGTAGTTTTGATTTATCCCCACCAATAGATGATTCGCAAGGATATTTGCCAATAGCAGCCAAAGTAGCATAAGTAAGTGCGTAAGCGCCATTTCCTTTTCCTTCAAACGGATGAGTGAGGATACGGATAGCATTGGCATTACCTTCAAAATTGGTAAAATCTTTTTTCTGATGATCCGCCAACTGATCGAGGTAAAATTTACCCTCACCATTAGTAAAATACCTTGATATGGCTGCTTCGCCCGAGTGTCCAAATGCGGGGTTGCCCAAATCATGCGCCAAAGCTGCGGCGGCCACAATGTTGCCAACTTCGCTCATTAAAGGCACCTCATTGTCAATATTGGGATTATCTTTTTTAATTTGATTATAGAAAATCCTTCCTAAGGATCTGCCTACGCTGGCAACTTCCAAGCTATGTGTTAGTCGGTTATGTACAAATACGCTTCCAGGCAATGGAAATACTTGAGTTTTATTCTGCAACCTTCTAAAGGGCGAAGAAAAAATGAGCCTGTCGTAATCTATTTGAAACTGCGATCGGGCGTCATCATTGTCGCGAATTGGTTTGTCTTCGTGGCCCCAACGTTTTGCCGAAAGCAGGGTTTTCCATTCCATCATAAAAAAACTAAATTAAACTTGGCGCAAAGGTACATTAATTTGCCCTTTGCCTTTAGCTTGTTTTGGCTTTATTGTAAGCTTGTTTTCCTAACTCAATTAGTTGAGCGGATTTATGAAAATCAAATGTTCCGCAGGCATTTCTAGGAATTTCCACTACCAAATCAGGCTGGTAATGTTCAACGGTAAGTTGTGCTAATCTATCTTGGGTAAAATCGTAAGATGTGTTCATCAAATCAAAAAAGGAGATCTTGGGCGTGTCGTTTTTAGCGTTGTTTTTCCAATAGCGCTGTAACCAACTTTGATTCTTTTCTTTGATTTCTTCGCTCACATGGTGCGTGTTTTTGCCATTAATATTTACTGCAACTACAATCGCATCTTTCCGTTTTTTGACAACGTTAATGGGTAAAGGATTAAGTACGCCACCGTCTACCAAAACGCTGTTTTTTTCAATTACCGGAGTAAAAACACCCGGTATAGAAATGGTTGAACGCAGAGCTGCAAATAAATCTCCGCTGGTGTAATGCACTTCTTCCATTTGCATCATATCCGTAGCTACTGCGGTAAAGGGAATTTTTAGCTTCTCAATTTGTTGGTCGCCGGTAATTTTGGCTATCAATGTCCAAATTTTTTCTCCACGTACAAAGCCTCTACTGTTGAACGTAAAATCAACTAAGCTAAAAACGTTACCACGAGTTAAGGTAGATAGCCAATGTTTATATTCGTTTAGAAACCCGGCACAGTATAGCCCGCCAACTACGGCTCCCATTGAACAACCAACTACCTCGCAAATTTCATAGCCATCGTTTTCTAGTTGTTCAATTACACCAATATGAGCTAAACCCCTTGCGCCGCCGCTACCTAAAACTAACTGTACTTTTTTCTTCATTAATTTGCTAATATGTATTTTGATGCAAATTGGTTGACGGCTTTTTCAACCCCATTAACATCTTTAGAAGTAATGTACGAACCTAATACATGATTTCCAGTATGAGGTAGTGCTATTTTTAGCTTCTCATTAGTGGGAGTTCCTAGCTCGTCAAACATTTTCAGCATAGCCGATACTTTTACTACAGGGTCCTGCTGTTGTTCATTTTTATAGTAGTAAAGCAATAAAACAGGCTGTTTTACACGTTCAAATGTAGCTTTGTTCATGCTACTTTCAAGCAATTCCTGTAACTGCACTACAGATTCTAAACGGTAATGGTTGTACCAATATTTTTTATAGATGGGACTTTTTCCAGTTAAAAATCGTTCATCTCCACCAGTTACCAAACGGGCAATTTGTAGGCCCCAAGGGTTATTCAATAACCAAGCCTTGCTGTCGTTAATGGCAACATTAGGCGATAGCAGGATCAAACTGTTAACTTCCGGGTAAGCTGCGGCCAGTTGCAATGCTAGTGTTCCACCGGTAGAAGTGCCTACTAAAATCACTTTTTTGCCAAGTCTTTTGCCTATTGACAATGCTTCTTTTGCGCTTTCCCAAAGTCGGTCGGCGGTGAGGTACTGCATAGGTGCAACGGTGTCAATGCCATGGTCTGCCAGCCTGCTTAAAAACAAATTAGCATGTATGTTTTTAGCGAAGTTTAAATGCACCGGATTTCCTTCCTCCTTGGAAGCTGAAAATCCATGGAGGTATACTATCGCATATTCGGTTTGCCGATGTGAGCTATCCGCCCAAACTATCTCTGCTTGGTTGGCCAGCTTGATATGATGTTTACTTTCTTGTTGCTTTACATAAGTAGTTAAAGAATCAATGCTTGGAACTTTAGGCAGTGATGTTTCATACTTAGGTGCAGATGGGCGAGGACCTACTGCATAAACCAGTCCTAAAATAACAACGATGATTAAAATCGTTTTTAAAGCGGTTTTCATTGGCTTAAGTTTAATTGGCCGGTCAACAATGTTTCAAAGTATCTCAGCTTAATGTGAATAGTTGAATTAAAAATACGCTTTTAATAGAAATTCAACTAAGTTTGCAAACACATTTTTGCCAATGTCTCAAATAGATCGAATAAAGCAACCTATTGCCGCAGAAATTGATGCCTTTGAAGTAAAATTTAAAGAATCGATGCAAAGCAGTGCGCCTTTGCTGAACCGAATTACACACTACATTGTGAAGCGTAAGGGCAAGCAAATGCGACCGATGTTCGTATTTTTCGCGGCAAAACTCTGCGGAGGTATTGTGGAGTCAACACACCGTGGGGCTGCTTTGGTTGAGCTTTTACACACCGCCACTTTGGTGCACGATGACGTGGTTGATAATGCCTACGAGCGACGAGGTTTCTTCTCTATCAATGCGCTATGGAAAAATAAAATTGCGGTTTTAGTAGGTGATTACCTCCTTTCTAAAGGATTACTACTTTCGGTAAACAACAACGAATTTCAATTGTTGAAGATTGTGTCTGAAGCGGTACAACAAATGAGCGAAGGCGAGTTGCTGCAGGTAGAAAAAGTGCGAAGAATGGATATTAGTGAGGAGTTATATTTCAATGTAATTCGTCAAAAAACAGCCTCTTTAATTGCCTCTTGTTGTGCTTGTGGAGCGGCTTCATCAGGTGCTTCTGATGAAGATATTGAAAAAATGCGCTTGTTTGGGGAACTAGTTGGAATTGCTTTTCAAATTAAGGATGATACTTTTGATTTTGGTACCGACGATGTGGGTAAACCACTGGGAATTGATATCAAGGAGAAAAAGGTAACCTTGCCGTTGATTTATGCACTTAACCGAGTAGAAAAAAGTGAGCGTAAAAGAATCATTAATTTGGTGAAAAACCATAATGATGAGCCTAAAAAAATACAAGAGATTATTGATTTTGTAAATGCCAACGAAGGAGTGCATTATGCCAATCAAAAAATGCTCGAGTACCAAAATAAAGCCTTTGATATTTTAGCATCTTTTCCTGATGGAGATGCAAAAACAGGCTTGCAACAATTGGTAAGGTACACTACAGAACGTAAAAAATAATGTCGCACGAATTATTATTCATTGGCGGATTTCTACTTTTCATTGTATTTATCCTAGCCTTAGATTTAGGGCTTTTTAGCAAAAGGGAACACGTGGTAAGCTTAAAGCAAGCGGGTATCATGAGTTTCATTATGGTAGTTTTTGCCCTCAGCTTTTATTTGCTGTTGATTTTAAAAGGCGATTATCTGCATGGCATTGATAGCATGGCCCGTTTGCAGGAGGTAATTACAGCACATAAGCATCCAATCAGCGTTATTCCAGGAAACTTCGAGGCCAGTCTGCAGCTTTACCGCCAAAACTTAGGTATCGAATTTTTAACCGGGTATGTGGTTGAATATGCACTTTCTGTAGATAATATTTTTGTAATTGTACTGATATTCTCAGCCTTCTCTGTTCCTGAAAAGTACTATCACAGGGTATTGTTTTGGGGCATTTTGGGTGCCATCATCATGCGATTTATCTTCATTTTTGTAGGCGCTGCTTTAATTACTCGTTTCGATTGGATCCTTTATCTATTTGGAGCTTTTTTGGTTTTTACCGGAGTTAAGATGTTCTTTTCAAAAGAGGAGGACGATAAAATTGATCCTGAAAATCATCCGGTAGTTAAGTTTGCCTCGAGGTTTTTTAAAATCCATCCCAAATACGAAGGCAAAAACTTCTTTCATAAAATTCATGGTAAACGATACATTACGCCATTGTTCTTGGTGTTGCTGATCGTTGAGTTTACCGATCTGATTTTTGCTGTAGACTCTATTCCGGCTATTTTTGCGGTAACTAAAGATGCGTATATTGTATTCTTTTCGAATATTTTCGCCATCATGGGATTACGCTCCATGTTCTTTTTGTTGGTGAATATCATCCATAAATTCCACTACTTAAAAACTGGATTGGCCGTACTGCTAACGTTTATTGGCGCAAAAATGTTGGGACATACCTATCTCAAAGCTTGGGGCTTTACAACGGAGCATTCACTTATTGTAATTGTAGCTATTTTGGCTTTAAGTATTATTGCATCGTTGGTTTTTCCGAAGAAAGCTTTACCTAAAAATTAGGCGAAACTAATTCACTTCACCCTTTTTTTATTATCACTCACAAAGGCCTCCCAGCCCGAGTAGGTTTTGCTTTTGCCGCCACTAGTTGGAATTTTTTGGAACGAATGGCAAACTGCCACTGCTAAACCATCTGTAGCATCCAAAAACTCAGGGGTTTCGTTAAAGTTCAGTAAGCGCTGCAACATGGCAGCTACCTGTTCTTTGCTTGCAGTTCCCTTTCCGGTAATCGACTGCTTTATTTTTCGGGGTGCGTACTCTGTTACTGGAATATTGCGTGATAAAGCTGCTGCCATAGCAATACCTTGCGCCCTGCCTAACTTCAGCATCACTTGAATGTTTTTGCCATAAAATGGAGCTTCAATTGCTAAAGCATCTGGTTTGTAGCTGTCAATTAGTCCAATGGTTTTCTCAAAAATGCGTTGTAGCTTCAGGAAGTGATCATCCAAATGGTCCATTCGCACCACGCCCATGCTTAGCAATTCCATCTTATTGCCCTTTTCCAAAATTACACCGTAGCCCATAATTGCCGTTCCGGGGTCAACTCCTAATATTACACGTTCCTTTTTTTCAGCCAGCATAACACAAAAATAGAACTTATTTACGCAATTGTTGTTAAAGTAAATTTACCCACCCTTTTTTATGCCTAACTCAACTAGATTAACCATATTTGCACACACCAAAAGCAGAGCTGTGACTCCAAGTTTTAAAAAGATACTTACTAGTTTTATAAAAATTGCCGTAGTTGCTTTTGCATTTTGGTTCGTTTATAGAAAGGTTACTAAGCATGATGATCTTCGAGATTTTGTTAATCTAATTCATGATATTCCAGGCACAGAAATTTTCTTAGTGCTAAGTATTGCTTTCGTGCTGATGTTGCTTAACTGGGGTTTAGAAGCTGTAAAATGGAAGAGCTTAATAGAAAACGTTGAAAAAATTAGCTTGTGGAAGTCCATCGAGTCGGTTTTTTGTGGGTTAACGTGGGCGGTGTTTACGCCTAATAGAATCGGTGAATTTGGAGGGCGTGTTTTTTTTCTTTCGCCTAAAAGAAGAATTGTGGGCGTAGTGGCAATGGCGGTGGGCAACATTGGGCAATTAGTGCTTACTAACGTTTTTGGCGCTATTACAACGTGTATTTTTGTTTACAGGTTTGTAGAGATATCATTGCCATTTTTTATAGCGCTGTGTATAATAGCGGTAGCATCTATCGCTTTTTTTATCATATTTTATTTCAATATCAAGTGGTTAAACAACCTTTTGCTTTCCATTAAATTTACGCGTAAATACCATAAATTTTACGCTGTTTTAGCAAGGTACAGCCAAAGGGAGTTAGCATCTATTTTATTATATTGCTTAGCTAGATATGCCGTATTCACAACTCAATACCTCATTATGTTTCTTTGGCTTATCCCAAGTTTACATGTAATGGATATTTTGATGTTTGTACCCATTCTGCTCTTTGTACAATCAATGTTGCCTTCGTTGGATTTATTAGATTGGGGAGTTAGAAGTTTAACAGCATTATTCTTTTTTAAACATATCACCACTCAAAACACCGCTGTGGTGGCATGTATTGCAAGTATTTGGCTGCTCAATATTATAATTCCTGCTATCTTAGGCTCTTATTTCGTATTTAAACTTAACTTCTTTGGAAATAATCAGCGCAATTAGTTACCTCTCTGTTTTTCTAACATTCATATACATCTTTGTAGTGGCAACTTTTATTGTTGGTTGGGCCAGGATAAAGTATTACAAAAAGCCGGCAACTCCTCCTACAACCTTTGTATCCATTATTATTGCTGCTCGCAACGAAGAAGATAAAATTGCTAAAACAATTGATGATGTACTGGCACAGCATTACCCTAAAACGCTGTTCGAGCTCATTATCATTGATGATCATTCTACAGATCGGACGGCAGAGATTGTAAAAAACTACGCTGGTGTTAAGCTAATTCAACTAAACGAACCTGCGGTACTTAATTCGTACAAAAAGATGGCCATACAAAAAGCCGTTGGAGAAGCTAAAGGTGATTTAATCATCACTACTGATGCCGATTGTAGGATGGGGCAGCATTGGTTAGCAACCATCGTAGCTTACTACGAAGAAAATGGCTACAAAATGATATCATCGCCGGTGGCTTACTTTGAAGAGAAAAGCATTTTTGAGGAGCTCCAATCGTTAGAGTTTAGTTACCTCATTGGCTTGGGAGCATCAACAATAGGCAACAAAAATCCAAGTACTTGTAATGGCGCTAATTTGGCTTACGAAAAAAAGGCCTTTTTTGAAGTAGGTGGATTTAAAGGAATAGATGATTTGGCCTCGGGAGATGATGAGCTTCTGCTGCATAAAATGGCCGCCATTTATGGTGATAGGATAGGGTTTTTAAAGAACAAAGATGCTATTGTTTATACACATGCTAAACCAAGCTTAACTGAATTTATACAGCAGCGTAAACGATGGGCTTCAAAAAGTACTCGTTATAAAGATAAATCAGTAATTATACTTGGCGTGAGTATTTGGCTGTTTAACGTAAGTATTGTGGTCAATTCGATACTTTGTATTTTCTTCGCTGGAGTAGCGCCATTTCTATTGTTTCAAATTATTTCCAAATTACTGGTAGAATTTGTTTTTCTTTACAAAATGGTGGGCTTTTTCAAGCGTAAGAATCTATTGTTTTTACTGCCTGTTTTAAATGCGCTTCATATCATCTACTTAATTTATATTGGCATCGCCGGAAATTCAGGAAAATATAATTGGAAAGGCCGAATGGTAAAATAAAATGGCAAATCATACACAGTCTGCAAAAGTTTGGAAGAAGTTTAAACGCAATACATTCGCTTTAATAGGTTTAATTTTTATCGTCTTTTTAGTAATAGTAGGGATATTGGGTTATTTAATTACACCTGATCAAACGCCTTATGCTAATACCATGAACCTGCAGCTTAGCAACAAAAAGCCGGGCAGAACTTTTCAGTTTTTAGTGATTAGCAGAAACGATAAGATTAGGCAGGTAAATTTTTTCGAGAAAATGCTTTATGGGCAAGAGGCCAATTTCAAGAGCATACCGATCACATCTTATCGGGTAGAAGGAAATAAAGTGTTCGCTAAAGAATATATTGGAGACGATGAGCAAGCAGAAGAGGAGGTTTATCCATTGCTAGGCGGCGAAAATGTATACAAACAAACCTTTTGGCTAGGCACAGACATGTACGGTAGGGATATGTTAAGCCGACTTATCCTAGGAGTGCGTGTGTCGCTTTCGGTAGGTTTAATGGCTGTTATTATTTCGATGTTAATTGGTGTGGGTTTAGGTGCTATAGCAGGTTTTTTTGGCGGAAAGGTTGACGCAACCATTAGTTGGTTTATGAATGTAATTTGGTCTTTGCCTTCGTTGTTACTGGTAATTGCCATTTCATTTGCCTTGGGTAAAGGTTTTTGGCAAATATTTATTGCCGTAGGGCTTTCTACTTGGGTAGATGTTGCCCGTTTGGTACGGGGGCAGGTAATGGCCCTAAAACAGGTGGAATTTGTAGAGGCTGCTAAAGCACTGGGCTTTTCTAATAGTAGAACTATTATTAAACACATCCTACCAAATATCGCCGGGCCAATTTTAGTTGTTGCTTCAGCTAATTTCGCCTCAGCAATTTTATTGGAAACAGGTTTAAGCTTTTTAGGATTTGGCGCACAGCCGCCCATGCCTAGTTGGGGCACCATGATTAAGGAGCACTATGGTTACATTATTATGGATGCTGCTTATTTGGCCGTATTGCCTGGCTTGGCCATCATGTTAACGGTTTATGCTTTCAACCTAATAGCTATTGGTTTAAGAGATGCATTTGACGTTAAAAACCAAAATGCCAGCGTTTAATGCTGAGCTTGGTCGGTTGTTAATTCCTCATCGCTAGCTTCTAATTCTTTTTTTGCTTTTGCGGCCATCAAGTTGTTGATTAGCAATAGTGCTATTCCCACCATAATGGAAACATCTGCCAAGTTAAATATGCCGGTTCTGAAAAGGATAAAATCCATGTGCATAAAATCTGTTACGGAGCCATGCGCAATCCTATCGTAGATATTACCAATACCGCCGCCAATTAAAAAGCAAATACCAATTTGCATTAAAGCTGGCAATTGTTTGTGGCTGTAAATGAACCATAGTCCGTAGGCTAAAACTAAAACAGGCAATACGGTAAGAATAAGTGTTCTTATAAAATCAGGTAAATTACTGCCAGCACTTAAAAAAGCACCTGTATTTTCAACTTTGGTTAAAATAAAATGATCTTTGATGACGGTGATTTGTTCGTATGGAACTAGATTTTTCCGAACTATAATTTTCGATACCTGATCGCAGCCTAGGTTTAGTGCAACAATTACCAATAAGAAAATGAACTTTAGTGAACTTCTATTTTTAATCATCATTTTATTTTTTGTATTGGATGCAACAAAAGTATTGTTTTAACGCTCCAATTATTTTAAAAACCATTTTTTTAGGAGTAGAAAAACTGCAGCTAACAAAGCCAGTGCTACACTTATTTTTGCGATATAATCCCCGTTTCTTACATAGAAAGTAAGTTCATCATTGAGGTTAATGTCGGCTTTTAGTGCAGTGCGGGTCCACCATTTAGATTGCTGAACTACATCTCCACGCTGATTGAGAAAGCCGGAAATGCCAGTATTTGCAGACCTAACTACATATCTTCTGGTTTCTATAGAACGAAGTTTTGCGTATAAGAAGTGCTGATCTTTGCCGGAGGTATTGCCCCACCAGCCATCGTTTGTGATTATGGCGATGAATTGCGCACCTTGTTTTACCGAACCAGCTACCCAATCGCCCCAAATGGACTCATAACAAATTACCGGTGCTGCACCTATGCCACTGTAAGCGTAAAAAACACCTGGTTCATCTTGCCAACCCCAACCAGAAACACTGCCGCCAAGCTTTTCAAAAACTGGTCCCAGAAATGAAAACACTTTAGGGAACGGCATTTTTTCAACTCCCGGAACTAATTTGGATTTGTGATAAAATGCTACGTTAGCTGAGTTTTCAATTTGTACAGCAGCGTTGTAGTTATCGTAATATCCTCCGTTAGGATTTACTTTCGCTGATAAAGTACGTTTATCGTTGTAATATCTCACACTTTCAATGCCAGTAATCAGGGTTCCATTTTTATATTTCGATAAGAACTGTTGTGCGGCAATAAAATCATTGTTGCTTCTAATCCGTTCTTCGTCTGCGTAGTTAGGAATGGCAGTTTCAGGCCAAATGAAATATTCTGTATTGGTTTGTCCAACAGAATCTGAAAGATGCGTAAGAACGCGTAACTGTTCGTAGGCAGAGGTAGATCCATATTTTTCGTAAGGATCAATATTTGGTTGAACCGCTACCACATTTACAGGCACATTTTTCTCTATATAGTTTTGATAGCGATAAATGGAATAGCCAATTGGTAACGCTAACAAAAGCACCCAAATTCCGGTTAACAGATATTTTTTCTGTGTTTTGAGCTGAAGGTAAGCTTCAAAAGCGATAATGTTACTTAATAAAATCCACAAGGAGCCTCCATAAACGCCAGTAAACTCGTACCACTGAATGGCTTGATGAAGGCCTGCAAAACCATTTCCTAATGTCATCCAAGGGAATGCTAAATCCCAAGTTTGGTGCAGGTACTCTAGGCTGATGTAAAAAGCAATGAGGGCAACGTAAGCAATGATTTTGTTGTTGGTGTAAGTGCTAAATCGGTAATAAAGCCATAAGGCTGATGTCATTAAAAAAGCGCCCAACCCATACGGAATTAAGGAAACCAGCAAGGAGATGATTGCTCCCGTAAAGCCGCTGTTTACTGCATTTATGGAATTGAAAACCCAGTAAATGGAGGCGGTATTCCATACTAAAAAAGTCAGGCCTGCGGTAAGAAATACCTTCTTTCCGGTTTTTTTATCGGAAGTGGTTATCACTTGCTTAAGTGCGATGAATAACGGCACAAGGCCAATGAATAATAGCGGCGCCAACCAAGTGTGAGGTGGCCAGGCCAACCACATTAGCAAGGCACTTAAAAGTGCTAAAAAAGTCGTTTTCTTTGTCATTATTAGTGTCTTTTCGACATCGTCATGCTAAATTTATTTCAGCATCCTTTAGCAAAGCCGAGCCTGACTTGTAGCAAGCAGAAAGCTACGCAGTAAAATAAATTCAGGGCAACGGATAAGCTGATTACATACTATCTAAAATTGCGGCCTTTTTGTGTTCGTATTCTTCGCGGGTAATCAACTGCTTATCATATAAACCTTTAAGCTTAATCAATTTTTGTTCTACCTCATCCTCCTTGCTTATTTCAGGTTGAATCACCTCTGGAATTACGATGGCTTCCTCTATTGGCAAATCAATTACAGGTGCAGGAACTGTAAATGAAGAAGCAGAAGCACGATTTTCTTCCAATTTCTGTTGGCGCAGCATTTCTTTATACTCTTCCAATTGCTGGTTTGCCGCCTGATGTAATTTTCTTACTTGTACTTTAGGAATAAAATCGGTAACAATATTTTCTCCTGATTGTGGCACACAAATGAATTTCGAACCTAATAAACCCTCCTTAAAAGAAACCTCTTTAATGTTTTTCCAAGAGATGTCCTTAAAGTTCATGGTTAGGCCCAAATTGCTTGGCGAGCAATAAAAAATTCTTTTATTGCTAATGGCAATACAATCTGGAAGGATGTTTACCGCAGGTTTTTTTTGCACTGCTAAGTATAAAATTTCTTCGCCGCTGGTAAGTAAGTCGTTTAATTTACCAGCTACTTTTTCTACGGCTTTCGGGTCTTGCTCGTCCGCCAAAAATCTATCGATGTTAATCATGGTTTTCTTTTTTATTATTCTAATGCTAACTAGGCGTTCCGTCATGCTGAATTTATTTCAGCATCAGTTTTATAATTGTTACTAGCGGATGCTGAAATAAATTCAGCATGACGGGTTTATCTAAATTTCTTCATTTAATTTATAAAATAAATCTTCCCAATCGGGATTAAAATCATTAATCAAACTGACCTTCCATTGCCTTCTCCAGTTTTTAAGCTGTTTTTCCTTGATTATGGCTTCTTCAATACTACTGAAATGCTCATAATAAACTAACTTATAGCAATTATATTTTGATGTAAATGAGCTTGGATAATATTTCTCTTTATGCTCAACTATCCTTGAAAATAAATCGGATGTTACACCAATATAAAGTACTTCATTGTTGTAGTTTGTTAAAATGTAAACGCTTCCGCCACGTATCATTTTTGTATTTTCCGTCATGCTGAATTTATTCAGCATCAGTTTTATAATAACTATTGTCTTACTAGCGGATGCTGAAATAAATTCAGCATGACGATAGCTAATCACTAACTATCAACTTTTCCATACTTATCTTTATGCTTTGTTCTTCTGTCCTTGTTCACATTTCCACCCACACAAATTACGAATTCTCCTTTTAAAATATTGTTTTCAAAGTGTGATTTTACTTCCATAACTGTGCCACGAACATTTTCCTCGTAAACTTTGCTCAATTCTCTACTTACTGAAACGGGCCTATCTTCCCCAAAAAACTCAGCAAACTCACTCAAAGTTTTCAGCAACCGGTGCGGACTTTCGTAAAAAATCATGGTCCTTTCTTCTTCGGCAAGTATTTTTAATCGTGTTTTGCGACCTTTTTTTACAGGTAAAAATCCTTCAAAAATAAATTGATCATTAGGTAAGCCCGAGTTCACCAAAGCCGGAACAAAGGCAGTAGCGCCAGGCAAGCAGCAAACTTCAAACTGCTCCTTTATCGCTTCGCGAACTAAGAAAAAACCAGGATCTGAAATGGCAGGAGTTCCCGCATCGGAAATTAAAGCAATGTTTTTTCCGTCCTTCAAAAATTTGATGATTTCTGCTGTAGCTTTATGCTCATTATGCTGGTGGTGTGCGAAAACTCGCTTGTCAATTCCAAAGTGCTTTAGCAGTGGGGCACTAGTACGCGTATCTTCGGCTAAAATCAAATCCACTTCTTTTAAAATCCTAATAGCCCTAAAGGTCATATCCTCCAAGTTGCCAATAGGTGTGGGTACGATATAAAGTTTGCCGCTCATTAGAATTACGATTTTAGATTGACGAATTACGATTGTTGCAAAGTTTTATAAAAATTGTTTAAAGTTGTGATTATTTGAAATTAAGGGGTTAAATTTCAGAAAGTCAATTAAAATCTAAAATCTAAAATCTAAAATCTAAAATCAATCTTATCTTTGTGCAAAAATTATAAATAATGCTGCAAGTTAACTATATCCGTGAAAATAGAGAGAAAGTTTTAGAGCGTTTGAGCGTTCGCAACTTTAAACAGGTAGAATTGGTAGATCAAATCATCGCTGTTGATGAAGAACGCCGCTCTACACAGTCCTCTTTGGATAGTTTACAAGCTGAAGCAAACACCGCTGCCAAGCAAATTGGTGAGCTAATGCGTAATGGCAAAAAAGAGGAAGCTGAGCTTGTAAAAGCAAATACGGCATCTCATAAAGAGAAAATTAAGCAGTTAAACGAGCAGCTTACTGCTTTGGAAGAGCAACAGCAATCACTTATTGTGCAGTTGCCTAACTTGCCATATCATTTAGTAAAAGCAGGTAGCACTGCTGATGATAACGAAGTGGTTTATACTCATGGTGATCCATCGGCTTTGCCTGAAAATGCTTTGCCACATTGGGAATTGGCTGCTAAATATGATATCATCGATTTTGAATTAGGTACAAAAATTACTGGTGCTGGCTTTCCAGTTTACAAAGGCAAAGGAGCAAGGTTACAACGTGCTTTGATCAATTTCTTTTTAGATCACGCTACTGCTGCAGGATATAAAGAAATGCAAGTGCCTCATTTGGTTAATGCGGCTTCGGGCTTTGGTACAGGTCAATTACCTGATAAAGAGGGGCAGATGTACCACGTTGGAGTTGATGATCTATATTTGATCCCAACGGCTGAAGTTCCTGTCACTAATTTGTACCGTGATGTGATTTTAAAGGAAGAAGATTTGCCGGTTAAAAATACCGGCTATACACCTTGTTTCCGTAGGGAGGCAGGTTCTTATGGTGCGCATGTACGTGGTTTAAACCGTTTGCACCAATTTGATAAGGTGGAGGTGGTGCAAATTACGCACCCCGATAAAAGTTATGAAACCTTAGAGGACATGAGCCAATACGTACAATCATTGTTGAAAGAGCTTGGTTTGCATTACCGTGTGCTACGCTTATGTGGTGGTGATATGGGCTTTACCAGCGCCATGACCTATGATATGGAGGTTTGGAGTGCTGCGCAACAGCGTTGGTTGGAGGTTTCTTCGGTATCGAACTTTGAAACTTACCAGAGTAACCGTTTGAAATTAAGGTTCAAGGGCAAAGAAGGAAAAACACAGTTAGCGCATACGCTAAACGGAAGTGCTTTGGCCTTACCTCGAATTGTTGCTTCAATTTTAGAAAATTATCAAACTGAAAATGGAATCAAAATTCCGGAAGCTTTAGTAAAATATACCGGCTTTGATATCATCGATTAAGGCAGATAAAAACAAAAAAACCCAGAATTTTCTGGGTTTTTTTGTTTCTTAAAGAATCAAAATCAATAATAAAATAATGATGATGATTGCGCCAACAGATAAATAAACGCCGCCACTCATCGAGTTCGCTTTTTTCTTCATCTCTTTAAGCTCTTTGCGAAGTTCCTTTTTCTCTTCTCTGCTTAGTTTTGATTTGTCCATGGCTTTAATTTCATCAACCCTGGAAATAATTCTGTTTAACTCTGCACGTTGCTCGGTGGTAAGTTCTTTAGTTTTAGACTTATCATCATTTGCATAAGCAAAATTGAAATTAAACATTAGTGTGCACACTAATAATAGAGGATAAATAATCTTTTTCATCAGTATAATTTTAAGTTTTTACGTAGCTATAACAACCATTGTTAAAAAATTGTTCTGCTTACTACTTATCTGATGAGAAAAAATTAAAGGATAATAATCAACAACAATAAGATAATGATGATGGCACCTAGCGATAGTGTAACGTTTTGGCTTAAGAAATCAGAGCGTCTTTTAAGCTCTTTTACTTCTTTTTTAAGCGCTTTTCTCTCTGCTTTGCTCAAAGTTGATTTATCCATCGACTTGATTTCTTCCACACGTTTAGTAATGTAGTCTAATTCTGCTTTTTGCTCAGCTGTTAACTCGGTTTTTGGTTTTTCCGCAGCCATTGCATAGCTAGTTGCACTTGTGGTGAGCGTAAAAAATAAAGCTAAACTGTAAAGTAATTTTTTCATGGTTTTTAAATCATTAAGGTGAGTTCCCGATAGCGATTAACGCTGCTCTTAAATAAAAAAACCTATCAACATGTACGATGATAGGTTCACAAAATTATTAAAAAAAATTACTTAATCTCAAAAACGGTATTAACGGTGAAACTTAGTTTGATCTTTTTAAAGTCAATTTCAGGGGCCGATGCTGCATCCATTGCCATTTCCGCTTTCATGGCGTAGTTTCTGTACTGAGGCACCATCATTCCGCCATTGTCGCCTACATCTTGTATATCAAGCACACTGCCTAATTTATCACCTAGCGCCTCCACCATGTAGGTTGCTTTTTCTTTAGCAGCTAATAGAGCTTTAATTTTCAATTCTTTTTTTAAGGATTCAATTTTGCTGTAATCGTATGCATCAATGTTAGTGCTGGCAATTCCTTTAGCATCTATTCCTTCTAAAATCAAGTTGAATTTGTTTAAATCAGCAACCTTTAGGCGATATTGTTTGCTTGCTAAAAAGTCTGGATCTTTTGTCTTTTTATCGGTTACATAGTTCCAGCTGCTTAAGTTGTTAATAGTCAGGTTTTCTTTAGGGATACCAGCCTTTTGTACCGCATTAAACAACTGTGTTTCCAAGGTAGTAATGTCCACTTTTTTCTTACTATTGCCATCTTTCAAGTACTCTTTCAAAGAAATATTGATGTAGATGATATCAGGCGTAACCTCGGTTTCGGCAGTACCACTAACCGAAATTTTTTTTCTCAAATCAACTTGTTGTGCGTGTAAGCTATTCGTGATTGTTGTGAGCGCCACAAGCGCAATTGCAAATAAACGTTTCATAATGTTCAATTTTTGTGTGTTTACAATTTAGATGTTTTGATTAAGCTAAATCCATAAACAATTTTGTTGTTGTAAGCGAAAATTGAGCCAAAGGCCATTAAATGAGCAGATTATTTTCGTTTTTTATGCATAACTATGTGCTGGTATTGATAGCCAACAGCTTAGTTGCTTAGTTTCTTAATTGGCGTTAGTTGCAACTTTTTAAATTCAACCTCACTACCTTCTGCTTGTAGCGCAATTTGTCCTTTTTCGGCAGTGCAATTGTAACCATCGTTAACTAAAACTCCATTAACCCAAACCCTTACTTTATCTTTTAAGCACTCAATGCGCATGGTATTCCACTCGCCCAAGGGCTTCTCTGAATCATCCGTTAGGTTTTTAATACGCCGCCCATTTTTTTTGTTGATACTCCACTCGGCTTTTAGTCCGCGGCGCTCTTCCATATTTGGTACGGTAATATCTTCTTCAATGCACCAAAAATCACCAGCGTCCAGGTGTTGCATTTGCACTTCTAAAGATTTTGGAAACATTTTATACAGCACACGTGGAGTAGAGACATGTACCAACACGCCACAGTTTCCAGGTTTTCCCGCAAAGCGATATTGTACCTCCAAGCGATAATCACTATAGACGGCATCGGTAATTAAATGACCACGAGGATCACCCATGCTTACCAATTTCCCATCTCTCACAACGAAAGATGCAGCTGTATCGGGATTTTTATCCTTACCTGGTACATCAGCATGCCAGCCAGTTAAATCTTTTCCGTTAAATAAGTTAATGCTTTTTTGGGCGATAGCATTGAAGCAAAAGCCAATGGATAGCGTAGCAATGAAGAGAAGTTTTTTGCCATACATACGATTTGGTGTTTTATCAAATGTAAGGAAATTATTATAGACGTCATTGCGAGGCACAAAGCAATCTTAATGCAAATTGCTTCTCAGAAGTATTGGAGCAGGCCGTGCCTCGAAATGACGTGCCGCATGAGAAATAGCGCAAATAAAAACCCTCAAAACTAATGCTGTGAGGGTTTTGTAAACTGTATAGGTCAAATCTAAAATCGTACTTCTACAATCGTCAATCTAATTAGTCTTCCACACTTTCGTTATTGATGCCTATTTCATCTTTTACCTCTTCCTTAAAATAAGTTTTTTGGAAGATAAAAATAGCAATAACGCCCACTGAAATTGCAGCATCCGCTAGGTTAAAAACAGGCCTGAAAAATTCAAAAGGTTCGCCTGCCCAGAAAGGAAACCATTTCGGGAAATTTCCTTTAAAGATAGGGAAGTAGAACATATCTACCACACGTCCGTGGAACAAACCAGCATATTTGTAAATTACACCATAAAATACTGAATCTATGATATTACCTAATGCTCCGGCAAAAATCAACGCCACATTTAAAATTAAGCCGCGATGGTATTTGTGCTTAATTAAGTAGTGTAAGCCGTAACCAATACCGCCTACTGCAATGATTCTAAATAATGATAGGGCTAATTTGCCAAACTCTCCGCCAAATTCCAAGCCAAAGGCCATCCCGTTATTTTCAGTGAAGTGGATGATAAACCACTCACCAATAATTTTATACTCTTGCCCAATGAGCATATTGGTTTTGATCCAGGTTTTTAACACCTGATCTGCCAACAGCACTAAGAAAATTAAGAGTAAAGGTTTAGTATATCCCTTCATTAACCTTGTTTCAATTTAGCTTCCATACTTAAAGTAGCATGAGGTACTGCACGTAAACGCTCTTTTTGGATTAGTTTACCAGTCTCTCTGCAAATGCCGTAGGTTTTGTTTTCAATACGTACCAAGGCAGCTTCAAGGTTGTCAATAAATTTTTTCTGGCGTGCAGCCAATTGGTTGGTTTGCTCTTTTTCTAAAGTTGCCGAACCATCTTCCAATGTTTTATAAGCACCAGAAGTATCTTCTGTTCCGTTAGAATTTGGATTGCTCAACGAAGCTGTTAGTGCTTGTAGCTCTTCTCTTGAGCTTTTTAGCTTTTCTAAAATAAGCTCTTTGAATTCTTGTAATTCGCTGTCAGAGTAACGTGTTTTTTCAGTCTTTTCCATCTCTTAAATTAATTTAGTGGTGATGGAGCCTAACATTGCTTAATAAGAAGCTTCAGTTGGGGTCCATATAGTTTTATAATTTGGCAATCAAAATTTCCAATTCAACATCTTCAATTACAATTTTGTTTCCATTTAGCACTTTTTCTGATAAAATAATATCATCAGCTAAAATTTCGGTGCAAATGTACAGCTTGTTATTCAAAACCGCAGGAGTAATCAGGTTATCCTCTTGTAAAGTTACCGTTATTCTATCAGTTACTTCAAAGCCAAGTTCTTTACGTAGGTTCTGCACCCGATTCACTAATTCCCTCGATAAACCTTCTTGTTTTAACTCAGGCGTAATATTTATGTCCAAAGCTACGGTTAAGCTGCCCATGTTGGTCACTTGCCATCCCGGGATATCTTCCGCAATAATTTCTACATCGCTCAAAAGTATTGAGTAAGGCGTATCGATTATGGAGAAAGTGCCTTCTTTTTCGAATTGAGCTAGCTCTTCTTGTGTCATTTTATTGATCACCTCGGTAACTAACTTCATATCTTTACCAACCTTTGCTCCTAAGGCTTTAAAGTTTGGTTTTACCTTTTTCTTGATGAAACCAGCAGTATCGGTTATGTAAGATATTTCTTTAATGTTGGTTTCCGAAAGGATCAAATCCTTCACCAATTCTACCTTGTCCTTAAAGTTATCATCTAAAACTGGGATCAATACTTTTGCCAAAGGTTGACGTACATTGATGCCCATCTTTTTACGAAGCGAAAGCACCATTGATGAAATGTTTTGAGCTAGTTCCATTCGCTCATTCAACGCGTTATCTACCATGCTTAAATCAGCTTCTGGCCACATGGTTAAGTGAACCGATTCCGCTTTTGCATCAGCTGGTAAAATCTCCGTTAGGTTTTGATATAACCAATCTGAAAAGAATGGTGCTACCGGCGACATCAGCTGTGCGATATTCACCAAGCAAGTGTACAAAGTTTCGTAAGCCGCTTTTTTATCAGCGGTCATTTCGCCTTTCCAAAAACGACGACGAGATAAGCGGATGTACCAGTTACTTAAATGCTCATCGACAAAGTTTTGGATAGCTCTTGCCGCTTTGGTTGGCTCGTAAGTATTGTAAGCTTCATCAACTTCGGCAATTAAGTTTTGCAATAGCGATAAAATCCAACGGTCTAACTCGCTGCGTTGCGCAATAGGCGTTTGGTTGTTCAAGTCTATCTCAAACTTATCGATATTAGCATATAAAGCGAAGAAAGAATAGGTATTGTACAGCGTTCCAAAGAACTTGCGACGTACTTCGTCCAATCCTTCTAGGTTAAATTTCAAGTTATCCCAAGGTGATGCGTTAGAGATCATGTACCAACGGGTAGCATCAGCGCTATAGGTGTCGATAGTTTTGAAAGGATCAACCGCATTGCCTAAACGTTTAGACATTTTAGCGCCGTTTTTATCCAGTACTAATCCATTTGATACCACATTTTTAAAAGCAATGCCCGGGTTGTTTACTCGTTCGTTGATGGCTTTGATTTCGTCGCTGCTTTCGCTTAACATTACCGCAATGGCGTGTAAAGTAAAGAACCAACCACGAGTTTGGTCAACACCCTCCGCAATAAAATCTGCAGGGTAGGCATTTTCAAATTCTTCCTTATTTTCAAAAGGGAAGTGCCATTGTGCGTAAGGCATAGCACCACTGTCAAACCAAACGTCAATTAAGTCGGTTTCACGAGTCATTTTTTCGCCTTTTGATGATACTAGTAATACATCATCTACATAAGGACGGTGCAAATCTTTCAGCTCAAATCCAGCTGGCATCAAACCTGCTTCGATCGCTTTTGCAATTTCTGCATTCAGCTCTGCAATAGAGCCGATACACTTCTCTTCCACACCGTCAGCGGTGCGCCAAATAGGCAATGGGGTGCCCCAATAGCGAGAACGCGAAAGGTTCCAATCTACCAAGTTTTCTAGCCAGTTACCAAAACGACCAGTTCCGGTTGCCTCTGGCTTCCAGTTGATAGTTTTGTTTAAGTCAGCCATTTTTTCTTTAACGGCTGTAGTTTTAATGAACCAGCTATCTAACGGATAGTAAAGTACTGGTTTATCAGTTCTCCAACAGTGCGGATAACTGTGTACATATTTTTCAACCTTAAAGGCTTTGTTTTCTTCTTTTAAGCGGATAGCGATTTCTACATCGACCGATTTTTCGGGAGCTGTGCCTTCTGCGTAATATTCGTTTTTAACGTATTTACCACCAAATTCACCTAATGATGCCACAAATTTACCTTGCAAATCAACCAAAGGAACAGCATTGCCTTTATCATCCAAAATTAACATTGGAGGAATTTCTGGTGTGGCCAATTTAGCTACTCGAGCATCATCAGCACCAAAGGTAGGAGCAGTGTGAACAATACCGGTACCATCTTCAGTAGTTACAAAATCGCCACTAATTACACGGAAAGCATGCTCCGCATTTTGGTAAGGTGTAGCTAAAGGCAACAATTGTTCATATCTGATGCCTACTAAATCTTCGCCTTTACATTCGGCTAAAATTTGGTAAGGAATTTTTTTGTCTTCCGCTTTGTAATTGGCAAAAGCTGTTTCATCTTCTGCTAAGAAAAACTTGCCGCCAAACTGTTTGCCTACTAAAGCTTTTGCCAAAACTACGTTGATAGGCTCAAAAGTGTATTGGTTAAAAGTCTTTACTAAAACATAGTCGATTTTTGGACCAACAGTTAAAGCGGTATTACTTGGCAAAGTCCAAGGTGTAGTGGTCCAAGCTAAAAAAGCCCCCTCCAACTCCCCCTGTGGGGGAGAGTAGCGAAATGCCTTAGTCAAAGTGTTAATTTCCTCTCCTTGGGAGAGGCTTTTAAACTGGGCTACAATAGTGGTATCGCTTACATCACGGTAAGTGCCGGGTTGGTTCAGTTCGTGAGAGCTTAACCCCGTTCCGGCAGCTGGTGAGTAAGGTTGGATGGTGTAACCTTTGTACAGTAAGCCTTTATTGTACAATTGTTGTAAAATCCACCAAAGCGTTTCAATGTATTCGTTTTCGTAGGTTACGTAAGGGTTTTTTAAATCAACCCAATAGCCCATTTTCTCTGTAAGGTCGTTCCAAACATCGGTATAACGCATTACCTCTTCTTTACAAGCGGCGTTGTATTCATCTACCGAGATTTTCTTGCCGATATCTTCCTTAACGATACCTAATTTTTTCTCTACCGCAAGTTCGATAGGTAAACCATGAGTGTCCCATCCGCCTTTGCGCTTAACCTGATAGCCTTTTAAGGTTTTGTAACGGCAGAAAATATCTTTAATAGCACGAGCCATTACGTGGTGAATACCCGGCATTCCATTAGCCGACGGTGGGCCCTCGTAAAAAGTAAAAGGTTTTGATTTCGGACGGCTATCAATACTTTTATCAAAGATATTTTGTGCCTTCCAAAATGCCAGTATTTCTTCTCCTATTTTAGCTAGTTCTAATTGTTTAAATTCCCTATACATCAATCAAGTATCTCAAAAAATTAAAGGTTGCAAAGTTAAGGTTTTAGAATGAATAATAGTAGTTTTGCTTTGTAAATAGTTTTATGAATAATTTAATTAAAAAAGGGCTTTGGTGTATGTTGGCGGCAGTTTTGCTCATGCCGTTGGCCTTCGTGTTTAAAAGTGTAAATGATAAATTGACGCTTGCTTTGCTTTTTTTAAGTATGGTGCTAGAACTTATTGGGCTTGTTTTTGTTATAAGAAGTATGCTTATGCAACGACGAGCTAATAAACAATAAGTTATGATTAAGAATTTAAAACTAAGGAAAGCCGTCATAGCCATAGTGTTAGGTGTAGCAGCGCTAATTGTGGCTAAGTTAATGGAGGCTTATAGGGTTACAGGACACGAGTTTGTGCTGGCCATGTCAGGTGTGCTGCTTATTTTGGGATCGCTGATATTTTTGTACCCAATTTTGTTTGCTAAAAAGGCAGATAAGGATGGTAAGCATGTGGAATTGAAACCCGCTGCGAAGGAACCTGTTGGGGGCGTAGAAGCTGAGGGAATTGCTAGCTAGCGGAATAAAATTTGTTAATATTGAAGTTTTAAAATATTAAGCTAACCAATATATTTTATGGAAAGTAATTTGAAAATCCTCTAAATCTCAAACAGATTTAGAGGATTTGTCTTTTTATTAATGATCATCCAAGTTCTCTAAGTTTTTTGCTACTTCAGCCTCAGAGATGTGTTTTCTTTTCTTGTTTTTATCTAGCCATAACATCAAGGCAGGTAGTAAGGTTAAGTTGAAAATTAATGCCACTATTAGTGTTATCGATAACAGAAATCCCAAGATCACCGTTCCACCAAAGGTAGAAGCCGTAAAAATTCCGAAGCCGAAAAATAAGATCAGGGCAATATGAGTCATACTTACTCCAGTTTCGGTAATAGTATCACTAATTACCTTACTTACGCTGTAATTGGTGAGGTTCAACTCTTGCTGATATCTGGTAAGGAAATAAATGGTTTGATCAGAGGCCAATCCAAATGCAATAGTGAAGATCAGAATAGTTGAGGGCTTAAGGGCGATACCGAAAAATCCCATCAGTCCTGCGGTGATGATTAATGGGACAATGTTAGGTAAAAGCGAGATGAACATAATGCCTATGCTCCTGAACTGCGCTAAACGTAGCAAAGAAATCAGCACGATAGCTAAGCCAATACTTTCAAATAAATGTTTTAGTAAGTAATCGGTGCCTTTGGAGAAAATGATGCTCGATCCGGTTAACGTAACATTAAATCTTTTTGGCGACAATATGGAGTCGATTCTCGGCTTCAATTCTTCCAAAACTTGATCTAGTTTTTTAGAGCCTATATCTGCCATTTGAAAACTGATACGAGCAGTTTGCTTATCCTTGTCGACAAAATTAGTAAGCATATTGCCGTTGCCCTTGCCAGAATTTGCGGCATAAATTAAGATGAAATTCTTCTCAAAATCAGTTGGCAATCTGTAAAAATTGGTGTCGCTGTTGTAGAAAACCTGAGTGGCGTATTTCAATCCTGTATTTAGCGAAATAGAACGGGAAAACTCAGGGTATGCTGAGATCATTTGTTCCATTTTGTCGATTTTATTTAGCGTGGAAACGCTTAAAATTCCGTTTTTTCGTTTAGTGTCAACGCTGATTTCCAACGGCAAAATTCCTTCAAAATTTTTCTCAAAAAACTTCAAGTCGGTTAAAATTTTGGAGCTTTTCGGAAGGTCATCAACCACATAACCATTTACGTTGATACGGTAAACGCCAACCAATGAAATTACAGTTAGTAAGATAGTGATGATATAGATGGTAGCACTTTTTTGCTGCACCAATGAATCGGTTTTAGCTAAAATACGGTCCAGTAAATTAGCTTTATGAACGCCGCTAACTTTGCTTTTAGGTGCCGGCAAATAACTAAAAATTGCAGGGATGAGGCATAAGCTCATCAACCAGGTAAACATTACGTTGAGTGCGGCAACACTGCCAAATTGCATTAACAACTCGCTGCCAGTGAAGTACAGCACACCAAAACCGATAGCAGCGGTAATGTTTGCTATTAATGTGGTAACAGAAATCCGTTCTACGGTAACCTGCCAAGCTTTATCCTTATCGCCGTGTTTTTTGAGTTCGTTGTGGTATTTGTTAAGCAGTAGAATACTATTTGGAATCCCGATGATCACAATAAGTGGAGGAATTAAGCCTGTGAGAATTGTAATCTCATAACCAAATAATACCAAGGTGCCAACACTCCAAATTACACCCATAATCACTACCAAAATAGGGAAGAATACAGCGGAGAAACTGCGGAAAAATATCACCAAAATTAGAGCTGAAACGAGGATTGATAGGCCCAAGAACAATACAAACTCATTAGAAACTAATTTGCTTGTTGCGGTTCTGATATACGGAAGGCCTGAGAGATGAATTTCTATGCCTTCACTTTTGCCAAATGCAATTGCTTTTTCCTCAATTTGCTTTAGTATTGGGTTTCTGGCGGCAGAGTTAAGTATTTTTTGATCGAAAGTAACGGCCATTAAAGTGGCATTGGTTTCGTTATTGTAAAGTAAACCCTTGTAAAATGGAAGCTGATTTAGTTTGCTTTTTAGCGAGTCCATTTCCGCTTGACTAGTAAAAGTATTGCCCGGTAGTGCTTTAACTGTAAACTTCTGATTGGTGGTGTCCTTTTGTAGCTCGAAAAATTTTCCTATCGAAAGTACTCCCTTAATGCCCTTAATTTGTTGTAGCTCATTAGAAAGTTGTGCCCACTTATTATAGGTATCTTTTTGGAAAATCTTCTCGCTTTTTAAACCAATTACTACAATGCTGCCATCTTCGCCAAACTGCTTCTTGAAAGCATTATATTTTACAAAAACTGAATCCGTTAACGGTAGTATTTTGGCGCCAGCATAAGAGAGTTTGATATTTTTAGCCTGCCATCCCATAAATATGGTAGCGGCAACAAATAAAATGATAATGAGAACGCGGTTTTTTAATATTGCATTAGATAGTTTAGACCACATATAAATCTTTAAAAAAATGTAAAGAACGCATAAAATTGACGGAATCCAAAATAGCGTAAGTTAAATGAGTGTTAATTTAGCTTTATAAACAATGATTTAACCTGATTTGTTGTTGCTAATTTATGTGTTGTTTAATTACGCTATTTAGCGTTTTGAAGGATGTTTATTTAAATTAGGTTTTGTTTATTTTTGCGATGATTTTTTGACATGCTACATAAAACCCGAGGAATTGTGTTGAAGACTACTACCTACAGCGAAAGCAGTGTGGTGGTTCAGGTATTTACGGAAAAATTCGGGATTCAATCTTATCTGATTAATGGAGTTAAAAAGCCGAAAGCTAAAATTCCGATGAATATGTTGCAGCCATTGCACTTGTTGGAAATGGTGGTCTATCATAAACAAAACATCCAAATACAACGCATTTCAGAGGCTAGGCTAATGCCTATGTTCAAGAGTATTCCATATGATGTGATTAAGAATACGATTATTCAATTTCTTAACGAAGTATTATATAAAAGTATTAGACAGCAGCATGTGGATGAGCAGTTGTTTGAGTATCTTTATAATGCAATAAGTTGGTTCGATGAAACAGATGGATTGAGTACCAACTTTCATTTGTCGTTTTTAATGAAGCTTACGCGTTTTTTGGGTTTTGCTCCTAGACCACAAACAAGGCCGGATCAAAAGTATTTTGATTTACAAGATGGTAATTTTACTTCTTTGGCGCCCATACATCCTTATTTTGCTAATGCTGAGGAAGGAAAATCCTTAATGCTGTTGTTAGAAACATCGTTTCATAAAAATAATGAAATTAAATTTTCAAATACTTACCGTAGGTTGCTGTTAGATAAAATATTGATTTACTATCAGTTGCATACAGCATCTTTTGGGCAAGTAAAGTCACATCAAATTTTAGAAGAGGTACTTTCTTAAAAAAATGAAAAAAAGAATTGTAAAGAAATAATATAACGCTATATTTGCATTCCCAAACGAAATCGGACGGTTCGTTTTAGTTTATAAAGAAATGGAAGCTTAGCTCAGCTGGTTCAGAGCACCTCGTTTACACCGAGGGGGTCGGGGGTTCGAATCCCTCAGCTTCCACATTCAATTCACAGGATAGTGAATTCAAAAGAAAACATAATGGAAGCTTAGCTCAGCTGGTTCAGAGCACCTCGTTTACACCGAGGGGGTCGGGGGTTCGAATCCCTCAGCTTCCACATAAGCCTTGTTAGTTCTACTAGCGAGGCTTTTTTGCTTTAAAGGCTTTTCGCAAAGCTTAGCTCGGCGGTTCAGTGCATTCCGATTTGACATCGGAAGGGTCGGGGGTTCGAATCCCTCGGCTTCCACACAAGCCTCGTTAGTTCTACTAGCGAGGCTTTTTGCTTTAAAGGCTATTCTATTTTAACTGATATGCTTTTGGATTGGTCTTCGCTACGTGATTATACGTAGTTCAAATCCGTGTTAAGCGGTATACGGATAGTCGGTTTCACTGTGCAATTTAGCTGAGGAAAGTTGAAGCTTTCTGATTCTAAATCCTTAAAAATGAAGAAAATCCTACTATTATCGTTATCTGCGGCATTCGCAATTAACACTAAAGCACAAACACTGGGCGAATTCAAGCCCGATGAAACCAAATACGGCTTGGGTAAAGCAAAAGATGCCAAGCGAATTTACATCTCCAACTTTGCCATCAATTACCAAATCTACAATGAAAAACAAAAGTTTAAGCAAGGCGGACGTATGTTAGGCGGCGGCTATAAAGGTGATGCGAAAGCTGAAGCCTCTGTAGGTTTAGTTGGTTTAACGGAAGCAGATGTGCAACAAATTACAGATAGGCTTTATCAAGATTTTTTATCGCAAATTAAAGCGAAAGGTCTAGAGATCGTGACTGCCGATGAGGCTGGTAAGGCAAACACTTACAGCGATTATGTGAAAATGCAAGGTGGAAAAGTAAGCTTAGCCCAATTTCCAGGCACCATGACAACTGCGCCAACCGGCTATGAGTGGTATGTTAAAAAGGTGAAAGACGATGGGAAAACTAAAAGTGGAGGGTTTTTGGGCAATGCGTCTTTTTTATATCCAAAACTTTCAAAAGATTTAAATGATGCTATTATTGCAGATGTGAACATATATGTAATGTTTGTGGAGGATAAGAATGCTTTCCAAGGCGGTGGAGCGTCAATTAAAATCAAAACTAACTTGCGCATTGCAGATAACGAAGCAATCGTAATGTCCGATAATGATTCGTTTATACGACTTAAGGGGCAAAATAGCGTCACCGCAATAAATAGTACGGTCAACTTTGCTCATGGTAAGATGGGACTAGGTGCCACTACAAGTTACATTGGGAAGCTCTCGAAGCCTTTAGAAATTGACGATGTAATTGAAGATACCAAGGTAACTAGTTTTGCTAGGGGTGGTACCGATTACGTTGGTGTTAGCAACATGTATGTCACTTATTTTAATCCGGAAGATAGAACTTCAGAAACCAACAAAGTAATAAAGGTTGACAATAAAAAATACATTGATGGCGTGTACGCAGGCGCTAAGAAATTCATCGACTACCATACTGAAGCATTTTTAAGTGCGCTGAAGTAGTCTGGTTTTTGTGTAAGCACTGGTCAAAAGCCAGTGCTTTTTTATCAGTTTTATTTGGCCTTCCTCGTAGTACTGATGTTTGGCAAAAATGCAGTAATCAATCCAATTAATGGTAGATAAGCGCAAACTTTAAAAACATGGTTAATGCTAGTTTTATCTGCCAAATTACCAATTAGTGCGGATCCTAAACCGCCCATTCCGAAAGCAAACCCGAAAAACAAGCCTGCTACCAAACCTACTTTTCCTGGGATCAGCTCCTGTGCATAAACTAAAATTGCTGAAAAGGCAGAAGCCAAAATCATCCCGATAGGAACAATTAAAACACCAGTCCAAAATAAATTGGCATGTGGCAACAATAGCGCAAAAGGAGCGGCACCCAATATCGAAACCCAAATCACATATTTACGGCCAATCTTGTCTCCAATTGGTCCGCCAAGTAAGGTGCCAGCAGCTACCGAAAACAGAAATACAAATAAATAAATCTGCGAAGTTTGTACCGATACATGGAATTTATCAATTAGGTAAAAGGTGAAGTAGCTGGTTAAACTGGCCATGTAAAAGTATTTCGAAAAAATCAACACTAATAAAATAGCAATGGCTGTAATTACTCTAGTTCTTGAGAGCTGATGTTTTTCTGTGCCGGCAGCAGTCTTTTTCAAATCCCTATTCAGGATATAACCTTTGTACCATCTGCCAACATAGCTCAGCACCATAATAGCCAATAATGCTATCACCGAAAACCAAATAACACTAAACTGTCCTTTTGGTACAATAATCCAAGCGGCTAGCAGCGGTCCAATTGAACTGCCAAAGTTGCCACCAAGTTGGAATACAGATTGTGCCAAGCCCCTTCTTCCGCCAGATGCGGCATGAGCCATTCTGGAAGCTTCAGGGTGGAATATCGAAGATCCCGTACCGACTAAGGCTACCGAAAATAATATCAAATAAAAACTGTTGGATAAGGAAAGCGTAATAAGTCCGATTAAAGTGAAGCCCATGCCAATAGCTAAGGAAAAGGGCTGCGGTTTTTTATCAGTATATAAACCTACAAATGGCTGAAATAGGGATGCTGCCATTTGAAAAGTTAAGGTGATCAATCCAATTTGCGAGAAGCTCAAATGGTATGAGGTTTTTACCAGCGGATAAATTGCCGGTATTAATGATTGTATAGTGTCGTTAAGCAAATGCGAAAAACTTAAAGCGAACAAGATGGGGAATACGGTTGCGGTTTGCTTGGTGAAATCTGTAGTTTTTTGGTCCATTTTATTAAAGAAGGTTAACACAAAAATAGTCATTTAATAATAGCTATCGCGATAAGTTTGGTGATTGTTTCGTCAATACAACTTCAGTAATTCAATCGCTTTCAAGTCCAAATCGTAAATCATTCTAGTACACACGGGGTAAAATCGTAAATCATTTGTATTTTTGCCGCGAACAAAAAGATTATACGATGAGCATTAATAGAGGACCAATCTCAAAATTTATGGAGACTAATTATCTCCATTTTAACGCTGCTGCTATGATGGATGCAGCCAAAGGTTATGAAACACACTTAGAAGAGGGTGGTAAAATGATGATTACCTTGGCTGGCGCAATGAGTACAGCTGAATTGGGCATTTCTTTAGCTGAAATGATTAGACAAGATAAAGTGGCTATCATTTCTTGCACCGGAGCTAACTTAGAGGAAGACATTATGAATCTTGTTGCTCATTCACATTATAAAAGAGTACCTAACTACCGTGATTTGAGCCCGCAGGATGAATGGGATTTGTTAGAGAACCATTACAACCGTGTAACAGATACCTGTATTCCTGAGGAGGAAGCTTTCCGTAGGTTACAAAAGCACATTCATGCCATTTGGAAAGATGCTGATGATAAAGGTGAGCGCTATTTCCCGCATGAGTACATGTACAAAATGTTATTAAGTGGCGTATTGGAGCAGTACTATGAAATTGATCCAAAAAACTCTTGGATGTTGGCCGCTGCGGAAAAGAACTTGCCGATTGTAGTGCCAGGATGGGAAGATAGTACTATGGGAAATATCTTTGCTTCGTACGTAATTAAAAATGAATTCAAAGCGTCAACCATGAAAAGCGGTATTGAATATATGGCGTGGTTGGCAGATTGGTATGTGAAAAATTCGGAAGGCAAGGGAGTAGGTTTCTTTCAAATTGGTGGCGGTATCGCAGGAGATTTTCCAATTTGCGTTGTGCCAATGCTTTACCAAGATATGGAAATGGAAAATATCCCGTTTTGGAGTTATTTCTGCCAAATTTCAGATTCAACTACTTCTTATGGTTCTTACTCGGGAGCTGTTCCTAATGAGAAGATTACATGGGGAAAACTAGATATCCATACACCAAAATTCATTGTTGAAAGCGATGCTACAATCGTTGCGCCGTTAATGTTTGCTTGGATATTAAAACAATAATTAATTTGCAAATATTATTCGTTTTTTAACTTAAACTACATCAGCGATTTTTAACCAAAATCGCTGATTTATTTAGCTACAGTGCAGAAAATACAAATAGTTTAGAATGATTATAAATTGTATTTCACTGTCATTAACATGTCATTGGTATCTTAATAAAGATTACTTTTGTCCAATATTTCTGAGCGGTAAATGTTCATTCGTCACTCAGATTAAAAATTTAATTTCAATATAAAGCATAAAATACTCATTATGAGGGATATCTCATTCGGACTTAAAAAATTTAGAAAAGCAACGTTCATTTTAGCTGCACTATCTTTTTTAACTGTAACTGTATCGAAAGCGCAAGATGTTGTTGAGGGGAAAACTTTGTTCAAGTCAAAGTGTGCTTCTTGTCACGCCTTAGATCATGATGCTACCGGTCCTGCGCTAACGCCAAAAATGAACGAGCTTGAAGAGTCGTTCTTGATTCCATGGATCAGAAACAACGTTGAGCTAAGAGCTTCTGGTAACAAGCAGGCAATCGAGGCAGCTAAGTACTCACCTTCGGAAATGACTGCGTTTCCTAACTTAACCGATGATCAAATCAAAAACATCATCGCTTATGCTAAAGTTGGAGAGCCTAAGAAACAAGCTGAAGTTGGTGCTGCACAAGCTACTGACGAAGGCGTTTCAGGTCTTTCAATTGCTGGTGTAATTGCCATCATTTTAGTAGCTATCGTTGTATTAGTAGTTTTAGGCAGAGCCATCAAAATGTTGGAGCGCTTAATTCTAGAAAAACAAGGCATCGAGGTTAACGAAGATGAAAACGTATCACTAGTTACAGGTGTTAAAGGTTTATTCAAAAACAAGAAATTTGTTTTCTTCACTGTACTTTGTTTAGTAATTGTATTAGGTTCTTTCGGCTGGATGGGCATGTGGGAAACAGGTGTTCACACTGGTTATCAGCCAACACAGCCAATCAAGTTCTCTCACGAATTACACGCTGGTATTAACCAAATCGACTGTCAGTATTGTCACACTGGTGCATTCAAATCTAAAAATTCAACCATTCCTTCTTTGAATGTTTGTATGAACTGTCACAAAAACGTACAAGCTAGAACAGAAGATGGTGCAATTTCTCCAGAAATTCAAAAAATATACAATGCTTTAGGTTACAACCCTGATACGCAGACTTACGATAAAACTAAAGAGAAGCCAATTGAGTGGGTTCGTGTTCACAACTTACCTGATTTCGCTTACTTCAACCACTCACAGCACGTAGTTGTTGGCGAGCAGGCTATCCGTAAACAAGCAGGTATCAACCCTAAAGATCCAGTTTGTTTTGCTTGTCACGGTCCAGTTAACACAATGGAAGAAGTTTATCAATATTCTCCATTAACCATGAAATGGTGTATCAACTGTCACCGCGAAGCGGATATCTCTAACAAGAAAAACGATGCGTTTTATGCTAACGTAATTGCTGCCCATGAGAAAATCAAAAAAGGCGAGAAAATTACACCAGCATTGTTAGGTGGTTTAGAGTGTGGTAAATGCCACTATTAATAAATAGAGTTTTTTAAGAACGTTCGATAAACAGTAATATAGCTTAAATGGAAAGCAACAAAAAATACTGGAAAGGTTTAGAGGAGTTGAATCAAACTCCGGAATTCGTTGAGAATAATAAAAGCGAATTTGCTGAACCGCTTCCAATAGAAGATGTTTTAAGTGAAGCAGGTTTAAGTACCGTTACCCCACGCCGCGACTTTTTAAAGGCGTTAGGCTTTGGTTTGGGAGCAGTTACTTTGGCAGCTTGTCAAAAAGCACCAGTACACAAATCGATTCCTTATTTGGTTAGACCAGAAGAGGTAGTTCCTGGTATTCCTAACTACTACGTTTCTACTTTTAAAGGAAACAGTGTGTTGGTAAAAACAGTAGTGGGTCGTCCAATCAAAATTGAGGCTAACCCTAATGCTGGTATCTTTAATCAAGGTACAGATGCACAAGCGCAAGCTTCAGTGTTGGATTTGTATGATGTTTCTAAACTAAAAAATCCTTTACAGAAGAAACAAAATGTATTAGAGGAAACTACTTGGGCTGATTTGGACAAATTCGTTAAAGGCGAGTTGAACAAAGTACAGGCTTCGGGTAAAAAAATTCGCGTTGTAGCTAGCAGTTTAAATAGCCCATCGGCTAAAGCTGTTGTTGCTGATTTTACTGCGAAATATCCTACAGCAAAATTAGTACAGTATGATCCAGTTTCTTACACTGGTATTTTAAAAGCTAACGAAAATAGCTTTGGTAAAGCTGTACTTCCAAAATACAACTTTGATAAGGCAGACTTAATTGTAAGTTTTGCAGCAGATTTCCTTGGTACATGGATCAGTGGTGAAGAGTTCACCTCTCAATATGTAACTAACAGAAATCACAAGTCATTGGAAAAAGGCAAAATGTCTCGCCACTTCCAGTTTGAGGCTGGTATGAGTTTAACAGGTACTAACGCTGATACTCGTATTGCACTTAAACTTTCGGAAGAAGGTCCAGCGTTAATTGCCCTATATAATGCCATTACAGGCGCTAGCCTTGCGGGTGCTGGTTTGCCAGATAATACTACCGCTGATAAAGCAATTAAGTTAGTAGCTAAAGAATTAGTACAAAATAAAGGTAAAGCTTTAGTTGTTGCAGGTTCTAACGATGTTTCAGTTCAAACATTGGTAAACGCTATTAACGTAGCTATTGGTAGCTACGGAACTACTATTGATTTAGACAACGCTTGCAAACGTTACGAAGGTAATGATGCAGAGTTTGCTTTGTTAGTAGATGAAATGAACAAAGGCGAAGTAGGTGCCGTTTTCTTCATGAACTCAAATCCTGCTTATGATGCTATCAACGCAAAATCTTTCACTGATGGATTGGCTAAAGTAGCGTTAAAAGTTTCTTTCTCAGATAGAGAAGATGAAACCGCTGAACTTTGTGATGCTGTTGCCATTACACCAAACTATTTAGAAGCTTGGGGTGATGCAAACACTTACGAAGGATATTATTCTATCGTTCAGCCAACCATCAATCCAGTATTTAACTCTCGTCAGGCAGAGCAAAGTTTATTGGTTTGGGCTGATGCACCAGTACAAGATTACTATCAATATGTACGTAACTACTGGGAAAAAAATATTCTTCCAGCAGCAGGAAAAACTTGGAAAGATGTATTACAAACTGGCGTAATAGCTTCGGCACCTAAAGCCGCTGGTACTTACGGATTCAGCTTGTCATTAGATGCAGTTGCAGCAGCTATCGTAGCTAGCAGCAAGGCATTGAAAAAAGATATCGAACTTCAAATTTTTGAAACTATCCCAATGCGTGATGGTAAGCAGGCTAATAATGCATTTTTGCAAGAGTTGCCTGATCCAGTAACCAAAGTAACTTGGGATAACTATGTAGCTTTAAATCCTAAACAAGCGGAAAAATTAGGTTACAAAGAGTTTGAAGTAGTAAGCATTAAAGGTGCAAACGGATACTCAATTGATTTACCAGTATTGTTCCAGCCAGGCCAAGCAATGGGTACTGCTTCAGTAGCCTTAGGTTATGGTCGTGTAAAAGCAGGTAAGGCAGGTAACAACGTAGGTAAAAATGCTTATCCTTTCTTAAGCTACACTAATGGTACTTTAAAATATGCTACTACAGCAACGTTAAGCTCAACTGGCTCAACTGAAGTTTTAGCACAAACTCAAACCCACTATTCTTTTGAGGGTAGAAATATTGTAAGAGAAGCTTCTTTCAAATCTTTCTTAAAAGATCCTATGGCGGGTTCGGGTAACCACCACAAACACAAAGTTTACGATTTGTGGACTACCGATAAACACGAGATGTTAGGTAACAACTGGGTAATGGCAATCGATTTGAATGCTTGTACAGGTTGTGGATCTTGTGTAGTTGCTTGTAACGTAGAAAATAATATCCCAGTAGTAGGTAAAGATGAGGTTCGTCGTCGTCGTGAAATGCACTGGTTACGTATCGATCGTTACTACAGCTTCAACGATGTTGAACATGGATCGGTAACTAAAGAGAAAGAAATAGCTCATTTAGATAACCTAGAAAATGTTTCAGTAGTACACCAACCAATGTTGTGTCAGCACTGTGATCACGCACCTTGCGAAACAGTATGTCCGGTATTGGCAACAGTACACTCATCAGATGGTTTAAACCACATGGCTTACAACCGTTGCGTAGGTACTCGTTACTGTGCTAACAACTGTCCTTACAAAGTACGTCGTTTCAACTGGTTCAACTACTGGAATGATTCACGTTTCGATAACTACTTGAACAACGAGTTCACGCAGTTAGTATTAAATCCAGATGTTACTACACGTTCACGTGGTGTAATGGAGAAATGCTCTATGTGTATCCAACGTATTCAAGCTGGTAAATTAACAGCTAAATTGGAGAAACGTCCATTGAAAGATGGCGATATCAAAATGGCTTGTCAGCAAGCTTGTTCAGCTAACGCGATTATCTTCGGTGATAAAAACGATCCGAACTCGGAAGTTTCTAAAGCACTACGTAGCGAGCGTACTTACTACGTATTGGAAGAAATCAACGTTGAGCCAGGCATTGGTTACATGACAAAAATTAGAAACATAGATTCAGAAACAAAAGAAGCACACGCATAAGCTGCTACTTACAGCAATATAGAATATGGCAGGACATAACGAATCAATTTTAAGAGAACCCTTAATTACCGGAAAGGACATCACGTATGCCCAAATTACGGAAGAGATCTTATCTCCGGTAGAAAATAAACCTAACAAGGCTTGGTGGATTGGATTTATCCTTGCACTTTGCGGCGCTACCCTATGGATTGTTTCTGTAGGCTACACGTTCTGGTTTGGTATCGGTTCTTGGGGTTTAAATAAAACAGTAGGTTGGGCTTGGGATATCACCGGTTTCGTATGGTGGGTAGGTATTGGTCACGCTGGAACACTAATTTCGGCAGTATTATTACTTTTCCGTCAAAACTGGCGTAACTCCATCAACCGTTCGGCAGAGGCGATGACCATTTTCGCCGTTATTTGTGCCGCTACGTACGTAGTATCACACATGGGTCGTCCTTGGTTGGCATATTGGGTACTTCCGTTGCCAAACCAATTCGGTTCACTTTGGGTAAACTTTAACTCTCCACTAGTGTGGGATATGTTTGCGATCTCTACTTACTTCTCGGTATCATTATTATTCTGGTACACAGGTTTATTGCCAGATATCGCGACTATTAGAGATAGAGCAACAGGAATGCGTAAAAAGATTTACACTATTTTCTCATTCGGTTGGACAGGTAGCGTAAAAACTTGGCAACGTTTTGAGGCGGTGTCGTTAATCTTAGCTGGTATCTCAACACCTCTTGTACTTTCGGTACACACCATCGTATCCATGGACTTTGCTACATCGGTAATTCCTGGATGGCATACCACAATCTTCCCTCCATACTTTGTGGCAGGTGCGATTTTCTCAGGTTTTGCGATGGTATTAACCTTATTATTGGTTGTACGTAAAGTATTAGGTTTAGAAAACTATATCACCATGTTCCACATTGAGTCGATGAACAAAATCATCATCTTAACTGGTTCAATTGTAGGTGTGGCTTATTTAACAGAGTTATTCATCGCTTGGTACTCAGGTTCTCAATATGAGCTTTACGCTTTCCAAAATCGTATTGCTGGTCCATTTGCTTGGGCATATTGGTTAATGATGACGTGTAACGTAATTTCTCCACAGTTGTTATGGTTCAAAAAAATCCGTACCAACATTGCAGCAACTTGGGTATTATCTATCGTAGTGAACATCGGTATGTGGTTTGAGCGTTTCGTAATCATTGTAACTTCATTACACCGTGATTACCTGCCATCAAGCTGGACTATGTTCTCTCCAACTTGGGTTGATGTGGGCGTGTTTGTAGGTTCAATAGGAGTGTTCTTTACTTTGTTCCTATTGTTCTTAAGAGTATTACCTTCTATTGCTATTGCAGAGGTTAAAATGATTTTGAAGAGCTCAAGTGAGCAATCTAAAATGAAATTGATCAAAGAAGGTAACTTAGATAAAGAGCAAGTACAAGAGTATGTTGCATCTTTAGAGAAATTTGATAGTGTTAAACAAGAAGAATACGCAAAAATATAACAATGAGTAATATCAAATATATTTTAGGCAGCTTTGGCGATCCTGATGAGATGCTAACCGGCATCAAGAAATTGCAGGAAAATAACATCTCTATTTACGATGTTTATACACCAATGCCTATACACGGTATCGAAGCAAAATTGGGCGTTAAAAGATCTAGATTAGATATTGCCGCTTTCTTTTTCGGAATTACAGGTACAATTACCATGCTTACTGGAGTTTATTTGGCTACAGTAGTTGATTGGCCAGTAAATATTGGAGGTAAAACGCACTTTGCATTTCCAGACTTTGTGCCAATTACTTTCGAGTTAACTATCCTGTTCTGTGCCTTCGGCTTAGTAGGTTCTTACTACGCATCAACCCACTTGTTTCCGGGTAGAGCGCCAAGAGTAATGGATTTACGTGCTACAGATGATCGTTTTGTAATTGCTATCGACGCAAAACAAAATGCTGAACATGATAAAATTGATGAACTTTTAAAAAGTGCTGGTGCTCTAGAAGTAAAGCATAATGAAAGGAAGTATGTTAGCTATGAATAAGAGTAAAATTGTTTTGGGAGCATTTGGCTTGCTAGCTTCTGTAGCAATGTTCTCAGCTTGTAAAGACAACAAAAGCACTGGCTTGGAATATGCTAGAAACATGTATGATCCTATCGCTTACAACCAAGATCAGCCAAATAAAAACTTTGCGAACGGAGCTACTTCGCAAACGCCACCGCCAAATACTACACCGGTAGACTTTGTAAGATACGACTATCCTAACACGAAAGAAGGATATGAGGCATCTGCAGCATTGGTAAACCCTTTGGCCTTAACAGAAAAAAACTTACTTGAAGGTAAGCATTTTTATACCGTGTTCTGTTCTCCTTGCCACGGCGAGAAAGGTGATGGACAAGGTCATATCGTGAAGTTGGATAAAGGTATCTCTGGTGTACCTGCATACCATGGCGCTGATGCAATTTCATCACGCGGTGGATTAATGAAAGATATGCCTGCGGGAAAAATTTATCACACCATCATGTATGGTTTGAATGCAATGGGATCTCATGCTTCACAACTTAGCCCAACTGAAAGATGGAAAGTAGTGATGTATGTTCAACAATTACAAAAAATACAATAAGAAAAGCAGATATAAATGGGAACTCATCATTATAATTTAAGTGAACAATTTGAGTTTACTGGGAAAGTAAAAAGCCTGAGTATTGCTGGTATCGTTGTTGGTATTGCAGCAATTGCTTACGGACTTATGGGAGATCATGTTAGTCATGAGCGAACTTTTGCCAATCTATTGTTAATGGGCTACTACTTCGCATGTGTTTGTATGTCTGCCACTTTCTTTTTGGCAATACAATTCGTGGCACAGGCAGGATGGTCGGCATCTATTTTACGTGTACCTCAAGCAATGGCAAAAAACTTACCATTGGCAGCATTGCTGTTAATTGTGATTACTGGTTTAGGTTTATATACTCATAACCTTTATCACCACTGGCATGCAGAAGGTTTAACTGATAAAGGCAGTGAAAACTATGATGCCATTATTGCAGGTAAGTCGGCATTTTTGAACGTACCATTCTTCATGATCAGACAGTTCGTGTTCATGGGATCGTATGCAATTTTTGCTCACTTTGTAACCAAATGGTCGTATAACGAAGATTTAAGTGGAGGTTTAACTTCTTACAATAAGAGCTTCAAATACTCTTGTATTTTCTTAGTAATCTACGGATTTACAACACCAATTTTCGCTTTCGACAATATCATGTCGCTAGAGGCGCACTGGTTCTCTACAATGTTTGGTTGGTATAACTTCGCTTCAATGTGGGTAAGTACTTTAGCAATTATCGCTATCATCATCATCCTATTGAGAAAAGCGGGTTACATGAGTTGGGTAAATAACAGCCACCTACATAACTTAGGTCAGTTTATCTTTGGTTTCTCTATCTTCTGGACTTACGTTTGGTTTGCACAGTTCTTATTGATCTATTATGCAAACATGTCAGAAGAGACAGTATATTTCTACAAGAGATTTAACAGTTACGAATTCTGGTTCTACTTAAATATTGTACTTAACTTCTTGTCTCCGCTATTATTGTTAATGGATCGTGATAACAAGAGAAGTGAAAACATTCTATTAACGGTAGCTATCATTGTAGTTTGTGGTCATTGGGTAGATTACTATCAAATGATTATGCCAGGCGTTTTCGAATATGGCCCTAAAGATGGTAGCGGTTTTGGAATTTTGGAAATTGGTATTGCAGCGGGTTTTGTTGGCTTGTTCGTATTCACGGTGTTAAGTGCTTTGAGTAAGAAACCAATGGTAGCTAAAAACCATCCGTTTTTACAAGAGAGTTTAAATCATCACCTGTAGTTAAATACGAGGTTGCAATAACAAATAATATAAAACAGTACATAGTACTACTTTTAAAGAAATGAGTTTAAGAAAGTTAATAGTTAATAAAACAATGGCAGCGCTAGCGGTATTATTTACCGTGTTTTACAGCGGTACTGCTTTTGCTCAAGATGCAGCTGCTACTGCAACTACTAAGCCTGTAGATATGGGCAAGGTACATCAAAGTGCATTATTTTATGTATTGTTGTTCTTGCTGCTATGTTTATTCATTGCTATTGTAGGTAAGGCTTTACGTGTTTACGAATTAACTCGCGAAACACAAGGTAAGCCAGAGGGCATTAATTGGAATACTGTAAACGCCGTTATTTTTGCGCTGTTTTTAGTAGTAGGTTTATATGGTGTTTATTGGGAATATTCGGTACATGGTACTATGATATCTCACATGCACGAATCCGCTTCGGAGCACGGTCACCGTATTGATGAGATGTTCAAGTTAACCTTGATCATTACTACCATTGTATTTGTGCTTACGCATATTATCCTATTTGCGTTTGCTTACGTATACAGAGCGTCTGATAAAAGAAAAGCATATTACTACCCACACAATAATACTATTGAGAAAATTTGGACTATCGTTCCAGCTTTAGTGTTAACCTTGTTGGTATTAAAAGGCTTTTTAACTTGGAGATCAATTTTCTATAAAGTTGAAGATCCTAAAAACAGACCAATTAGCATTGAAGTGACTTCTTCTCAGTTCGTTTGGGATATTCGTTATCCAGGACCAGATGCAGTGGTTGGTAAAAAGAACTACAAGTTGATTACTGCTATTAATGGTTTAGGTGTTGATTTCAATGATAAAAACTCTTTAGACGATTTAATTGCAGACGAAATTGTACTTCCTGTTAATAAGCCAGTACGTTTTATCTTAACTAGTAAAGATGTAATCCACAGTTTTTACATGCCTCATTTTAGAGTGCAGTTAAATACTGTTCCAGGTATGACTTCGTATTTTGAGTTTACTCCAACCATCACTACTGATGAGATGAGAACTAAACTTAATGATCCTAAGTTCAATTACCTTTTATTGTGTGCTAAAATTTGTGGTGCTAACCACTATAACATGCAAAAAAATGTAAGGGTTGTTAGCGAGCAAGAGTATAAAGAATGGTTAACTAAACAAACGCCATACTTAACTAACGATTTGAGAAAGGTATTCAAACTGCCAATTCCAGTGGAGGCAGCTCCTGCAGCAGCAGAAGCTCCAGCTGACAGTACTGCAACAGCAGCTACGGCAGCGGTGAATACCAACAACCAATTAGCTTTAAAAAAATAATAATACTGGAAAAACCTTATTATGTCAACAATATCATTACACGATACACACCACGACGATCATGGACATGGCCATCACCATGAAACGTTCTTAACTAAATACGTGTTTAGTCAAGATCATAAAATGATTGCCAAGCAGTTTTTGATAACTGGTATAGTTATGGCAGTTATTGCGATGGCTTTATCAATCCTTTTCAGGTTGCAATTAGCTTGGCCTGACAAGTCTTTTCCATTGTTAGAGTCTTTTTTAGGCAAATGGGCTGAAGGTGGTAGAATTAAGCCAGACTTTTATTTGGCTTTAGTTACAATACACGGTACCATCATGGTATTCTTTGTATTAACAGCTGGTTTAAGTGGTACTTTTAGTAACCTTTTAATTCCATTACAACTTGGTGCTAGAGATATGGCATCTCCATTCCTTAACATGTTATCTTATTGGTTTTTCTTTATAGCATGTGTGGTAATGATGGGATCTTTCTTTACCCAAACTGGCCCTGCAAGTGGCGGTTGGACAGTATATCCTCCATTGTCAGCAGTTCCAAAAGCAATGCCAGGTTCTGGTATTGGTATGACGCTTTGGTTAATCAGTATGGTGCTTTTCGTTGCTTCATCTTTAATGGGTGGTATCAACTATGTAAGTACTGTATTAAATATGCGTACTAAAGGGATGGATCTTTGGAAAATGCCTTTAACTATTTGGGCATTCTTCTTAACTGCTATTTTGGGTATCTTATCTTTCCCAGTATTGGTAGCAGGTGTTGTTCTTTTAGTATTTGATAGAAGTTTCGGTACAAGTTTTTACTTGTCAGATATGGTATTCGGTACTGAAATTATGCCAAATGAAGGTGGTTCTCCAATTTTATGGCAACACTTATTCTGGTTCTTGGGTCACCCTGAGGTTTACATCGTAATTATGCCAGCTTTGGGTATCTCTTCTGAAATTATTTCAGTTAACTCAAGAAAACCAATTTTCGGTTACCATGCAATGGTTTACTCTTTAATGGGTATCACCATCTTATCGTTCATCGTTTGGGGTCACCACATGTTTGTTACCGGTATGAACCCATTACTAGGTGGTGTGTTTATGATCACCACGTTGATTATTGCGGTACCATCAGCAGTAAAAACATTTAACTACTTGGCAACGCTTTGGAGAGGTAATATCAGGTTTACACCAGCAATGCTTTTCGCTATCGGTTTGGTATCGTTCTTCATCTCGGGTGGTTTAACCGGTATCTTTTTAGGTAATGCATCTTTAGATATTAACTTACACGATACTTATTTTGTAGTAGCTCACTTCCACTTGGTAATGGGTTCTGCAGCAATTTTCGGTATGTTGGCTGGTGTTTATCACTGGTTCCCTAAAATGTTCGGAAGAATGATGAACGCCAAGTTAGCTTATCTGCACTTTTGGGTAACTTTCATCTGTGCATATTTGGTTTTCTTCCCTCTTCACTTCTTAGGTTTAGATGGTGTACCACGTCGTTACTATGCATTCACTGAGTTTGAATTCATGAACAAGTGGTTAACTGTAAACGTATTTGTTACTTGGTCGGCAATTATTGCTGCCTTGGCTCAGATTGCATTTTTGTTTAACTTCTTCTATTCTATCTTTAGAGGTAAAAAAGCTCCTCAAAATCCTTGGGAAGCGAATACTTTAGAGTGGACTACACCAGTTGAACACATCCATGGTAACTGGCCAGGAGAAATCCCAACTGTTTACCGTTGGCCTTATGATTATAGCAAGCCAGGAGCGGCTGAGGATTTTATCCCTCAAACAGTTCCTTTCTCACAAACGATGAACTCTAACTTGCCTCATGATTTTGAAGGTAATGAGGAAGCTGAGCGTATTCAATTAGAATGGGAAAAAACAAATAAGCCAGCGCAAAACTAAGCACTGAGCGAACTTTGTCGAATAATATGTAATAAGGTATCTGCGAAGTGTTTAAACATTTAACAGGTACCTTATTTTTATAAATCTATCATTAATCAATGATTACCAAATCTGAAAATAGATTTATTAGAATTAACCTAATTACTATCATTGTTACTTTGGTAGTGATTTTAGCCGGAGGTATTGTTCGCAGTACAGGTTCAGGTATGGGATGTCCAGACTGGCCGAAGTGTTTCGATCAGTACGTACCTCCAACATCTGCCAGTCAATTACCCGCTAACTACGAGCAGAAGTACATTGAAAGCAGAAAAAAGAAAAATGAACGATTTGCTAAATACTTGGAAAGTATGGGCAAACATCAGCTGGCGGATAGCTTAAGGCATGATAAAACTATTTTAGTTCACGAAGAGTTTAATGCAGCAAAAACTTGGACAGAATATGTCAATCGATTAGCGGGTGCTATTCTCGGGATTTTTCTGTTGCTGTTGGCAGTATTTTCCTTTACTTACCGAAAGTCTGCAACAAGAATTACCGTGTTAAGCTGGTTGAACATTTTAGTGGTGGCTTATCAAGCTTGGTTGGGTTCTATTGTAGTATCTACTAATTTAACCCAATGGGTAGTTACTGTCCACATGCTATTGGCATTGGTGATTTTAGGCATAGCAATCTATACATACAATTACGCCAAGGAGCTGCATAAAGAGCCTAGCGTTATTATGTACCGTATTTTGTGGCTCAAAGGATTTTTGTTCTTTACCATATTGATATCAATAGTTCAAATTATTTTAGGAACCGAGGTTAGAGAAGCCGTTGACGTGGTAGCTAAAGCACTACAATACAATGGAAGGGCAACCTGGATCAGTAAACTCGGCTCAGTTTTTTCTTACCATAGGGATTTAGCTGTTTTAGTAAGCGCTTGTAATTTTATCGTTTACAAAATGGTAATTGATCGATTCAGTGGTAAAGCTTGGCCTTTAATAACGGCCAATTATTTAATGGTGGTACTCGGCGTACAGTTGGTATCGGGCTTGTTGCTCTCCTACTTTGGCTTGCCACCTTATGCACAAGCTATACACATTACGTTTTCAACAATGATGTTTAGCTTGCAATATTATTTGTATCTATTGGTTTATAGGACTAGGACTTATAAATCAGCTTAAATATTTTAAATTGAAACAGTTTTTTTCAGATTTTTCTAAACTTATCAAATTCCGACTCACTTTTCTAGTGGTGTTTTCGGCGTCCGTTACTTTTTTAATGGCGCAAAAAATACAAATCTCTAGAGATATGATTGATGGAATTAACTGGACAAACTGGTTGATATTGATTATTGGAGGATTTTTGGTGACGGGTGCAGCCAACTGTTTTAATGAAATTATTGAGGTAGATTTGGATAAGCTGATGTCGAGAACTAAGGATAGGCCAATGCCTGCAGGTAGAATGACGACCGGTCAGGGTTTGGTTTCAGGTTTACTGATGGGCGTTATTGGTACGTGGCTGTTGGGTAAATTAAACTTAGAAACAGGTTTGTTATCTGTGTTTTCAATCCTGTTGTACGCCTTTGCTTATACGCCGTTAAAAAGGAAATCCCCAATTGCGGTATTTGTTGGAGCTATCCCTGGTGCATTGCCACCACTGATTGGTTATTTTGCAGGCTTAGGACATGATGGTATTGAGTTTATTTTACCGAAAGATAGTCCGCAAATTGACCTTCAAATAGCGTTGATTTTATTTTTGATCCAATTTGTATGGCAGTTCCCGCACTTCTGGTCAATAGCTTGGGTATTGGATGAAGATTACAGCAAAGCTGGATTTAGGTTATTGCCAACTAAAAAGAAAGACAAAACGAGCGCAGTTTTTACTTTCGTAAGTACATTGATATTGATTCCGGTGAGTTTATTGCCAAATTTTTATGGTTTTGGCGGTTATTACATTGCTGCCGCTTCGGTAATTTTGGGACTGATATTTAGCTGGTATGCCTATCAGCTTGTGGTTAAAATGGACTTGCCGAGTGCTAGGAAAGTAATGTTTTGTTCGTTTTTTTATATTCCATTAGTGCAATTGATTTTATTGTTTGATTTAGTAGTATAAAGATGGTGAGTACAATACAACAAGAAAATGCCTCAATTAATTTCAAACCTAAAAAGTTTGTGGTTTGGTTATTTGTGGTTTCATCTACCATTATGTTTGGTGGTTGGACAAGTTATTATTTAGTTTTTGCAGCATCTAAAGGCAAGGGACATGGATTAGTGTTGCCACAAGTTTTCACTTATAGTACCATCGTATTATTAGCGAGTAGTGTAGCTTTGTTTTTAGCAGCTAGAGCATTAAAACGTGAAGAGCGTGGAATTCAACAATTTTTTCTTTGGGTTACCTTAGCGCTTGGAGTTACGTTTGGTGTGCTACAGTTTCAAGGTTGGTCAAGCATGATTTCAACCGGAGCCGTAATGGTGAACAACAATGCTGCAATCTCCTTAATTTACGTGGTTTCGGGCTTTCACTTGCTGCATATTTTGGCAGGTTTGTGCTTGGTAATCAGTAGTTTAATAGGTAGCTACAGAGAGGTGCCGCAAGATGTAGCGGTATATCGTCAGGATATTACTTCAATATTTTGGCATTTTATAGATATATTATGGATATATCTGTATGTTTTTTTACTTTTGAACAGTTAATTTTTTAACAACTATACAATAAATTTATAAATGGATTCATTATCGAAATTAGACCAAGTTAAAACCACACCATGGGCTGGTGGCCGTGAACCATGGTCAGTAGAGTACGGTAAAATAATGATGTGGTTTTTCTTGTTATCAGATGCCTTTACATTTTCATCATTATTGGTTTATTACGGAGCTCAAAGATTCAGTAAGTTTACATGGCCGGATCCGGATTTGGTTTTCCAATCTATCCCTGGTTTTGCAGATCACGGTTATCCTTTGGTTTTCGTGGGTATAATGACTTTTATATTAATCATGAGTTCGGTAACAATGGTACTAGCCGTTGAAGCAGGACACAGGAGAGCTAAAAAAGAGGTAATTGGCTGGATGATTGCTACCATTATTGGTGGTTTTATGTTCTTGGGCTGTCAAGCTATTGAGTGGACTCACTTGCACCACGAAGGTTTCTGGTGGGGAGCTAACCCGGCTTCGAAAGTAGCTGGCGAAGGCCAAAGTGCCATAAACGCAGCATTGCAACCATTTTTCGATGGCGAAGTATCTTTCGTTTCGGCACAGCAATTTGCTAACTTATTCTTTACCATCACTGGTTTCCACGGTTTTCACGTATTTAGTGGTGTGGTAATTAACATCATCATTTTATGTATGGTAATTAACGGTACTTTCGAGAGACGCGGTAGCTATTTAATGGTAGAAAAAGTTGGATTGTACTGGCACTTTGTGGATTTAGTTTGGGTATTTGTATTTACCTTCTTCTATTTGGTTTAATTCGTAAAAAGATAATATTATGTCACAACATCATACACACACTGCAGATGAGCATGGCCACGAAGAGCATGCTTCAATGACAAAAGGAAAAATCTGGCAGGTTTTCTTCATCCTGTTAGCCATCACTGTAATTGAGTTTATCATTGCACTTTGGGCTATTCCAGGTGGTCACATGTCACAATCGGTTGGAAACTACGTTTATATTTTCCTTACCTTATTAAAAGCATTTTACATTGTAGCTTATTTCATGCACCTTAAGTATGAAAAATTGGGGCTTCAGCTTTCCCTAACGGTTACATTTGTTTTTATCATTTATTTTATCGTATTGATGTTAATAGAAGGTGGTTACCTTCACCTGCACATGCCTAAAGTATAATGAAATACAACCCAATAAAAAAGGTATTAATCCTGGTCACCATTTTAGCGGTACCAGGATTTTTGTATTATTTGCTACAAGATCAGGGCAAAAATCGGTATAAACCTCTGCCTATTTTTGGTCCAAAACAAGTAGCAAATACGTTTCATAGTAAACGAGGTAAACAAATACCTGACACCATCTATCATGCCGTTGCGGATTTCAAGTTAGTCAACCAAGTTGGTGATTCCATCTCCTTAAAAGATTGGAAAAATAAAATTGTAGTACTGAATTTGATGGATGGCAAAGCCGATGCAAGCAGTACCAATGCCATATTCAACGAGTATAAAGATTTCAAAGCTTATCAAAAAAATGATATAGTACGTTTTGCTAGCATCAGCATTGATCCTACTGATGTGCTTGATTCTATAAAAAACCTTGCAGCAACGCTGAAAGCGAAACCACACAAGTGGGATATTCTTTTAGGGGATAGCGCTTCCATTTTTAAATTGGTAAGAAAAGATTTATTGCTGGACGTAGTGGAAGTTAAGCAGCCGGAACGCAAAATGATTTACAGCAGGAAAATTGTTTTGTTGGATAGCCAACATCGAATTAGAGGATTTTATGATGCTACACAAGAAGAAGCACTTTCAAAGCTTGACGACGAAATTAAAGTACTCATTGCGGAGGAATTAAGAAATGTTAGAGACGGCAGGTAGCTGAGTAATCTATCTGATAGGAAATAAGTAAACAGTAATGGAAAATACAATTGAGAAAAAATACAATAAGTGGATTGTGATCCTTTCGGTTGCTATCCCTTTGGCAGTGGCCATATTATTTGGTGTAAAGCTTAAGGATTTTGGTTTTGATGTAGAACCGCTTAGCTTTTTGCCGCCAATTTATGCTACAATTAATGGCATCACAGCAGTGGTTTTGGTAACGGCGGTTTGGGCTATTAAAAATGGCAAACAAAAACTCCACGAAAATTTGATGAAATTTGCAATTGTACTGTCTGTACTTTTCTTAGGGATGTATGTAGCTTACCATATGACAGCAGACTCGACCAAATTTGGAGGTGTGGGTGCAATTAAGTTGATATATTATTTTATTCTCATTACACATATTCTACTTTCCGTGATTATTATTCCATTTGTGCTAATTACCTATGTTAGGGCTTTAGCTGGTAGCTTTGAGCGGCACAAGAAAATTGCCAGAGTAGCCTATCCACTATGGTTATATGTGGCTGTTACGGGTGTAATTGTGTATTTGATGATTTCTCCGTATTACAACTACTAGAACGGAATTAGCCGATAATCTTTTACCTTAAAGCAATTTTTGTAATAATTGTGTGATTAAGTAGCTATAATGCTTAACTTAGGCTATACGAACACAACAAACGTTACTAGTGAAGGGAAAAGGGCAAGTAGAAAATATCGAAAGGATGTTAGGGGAAGGTCATGAAAAGGCTTTCACTAATTTTTATGCCCAATATTTTGCCAAATTACTTTTAGAGAGCGACAAGTATGTTAAAGATATTGTGGTGGCCGAGGAAATTGTGCAAAACGTATTTGTTAAAATTTGGGAGCGTGCTGTAGACTTTAACGAAATTAATTCCGTTAAATCTTATCTCTATCGTTCTGTAATAAATTCTTCAATTAACCACATCAACAGGCAAAAAAATATAGAAGAGCATCATCAAAAAATACTACACAATTTTACGGAGGAAGAAGTGGCGGAGTTAGATGAAGAAAATGAATTGATTGTGATGCTACACGAAGAGATTGAAAAATTGCCGCCTAAATGTCGTGAGGTTTTTAAGCTTAACCGCTTTGAGCGTTTAAAATATAAAGAGATTGCCGAAAAATTGGGTGTAGCTGAAAAGACGGTAGAAAACCATGTAGGTAGCGCATTAAAAATACTACGTGAGGCAATGCTAGCCAAAAAAGACAAGCATTCTAAGCTTGCGACATTCAAAATTTTACGTCTTTTATCTTTTTTTTGAAAAAAAGATTAGTAAAAAGCAAAATTAAGCAAAACGGTTAAAACCTTTGCTATACAAGGCTTTATAAAAAGAGTAGTCTTAGTTCGGAAGTCGGTGTCTGATAGTTTTGGAGCTTAAATTGACAAGGTTAGGTTACTAATTCGTTACCGATTGACAAAGGTAACAGTATGGCTTAACTGATTATATTTCAGTTTTTTGCACCCTTTTCTACATTCCCTTGTAACTCAATGTAATTTAATTTTAAACGTTAAACATTTGAGTTATGGAGCAGACAAAAAAATCGACGTTCAAACTGCTTTTCTATTTGAAAAAGAACGAACTGAAAAAGAACGGTAATGCGCCAATTATGGCCCGTATTACCATTGACGGAACCCCTAAAACTTTCGGAACAAAGTTAGAAATTGACCCCAATAATTGGGATTTGAAACACGGAAGAGTTCAGGGCAAAAGTGTGCAGGCATTAAGCATCAATAAAAGACTGGATAACATACGTGGGCGTATCGACAAGATTTATGAAGATATGTTGAAGCACGAGGGCTTTGCAACCGCCCAAAAAGTAAAGCTATCGTTCTTGGGTGTTGGTGTAATGGATGATGCTATCCTAAAAGTTTTCAACGACCAAAATGAGGATTTTAAAAAATTGGTCGAAAAGGAAGAACGCTCACAAAGCACCTACAACAAGTATTTCACGGTTTACAATCATCTTACCACCTTTATAAAAGAACGCTATCATCGTGATGATATGGCTTTCCGGGAATTGACTGGCGATTTTATCCGGGAGTTTGATTTTTACCTCCGGTACGACTTACAGTCTTCGCATAATACGGTTTGGGTGTACACGATGCCCGTATTAAGTCTGGTGGAACTGGCTATTAAAAAAGGCTTGATACGTGATAATCCGTTTCAGGATTACGAAATCAGTATGGAGGAAACCGACCGGGGTTATATCCTTAAAGAAGATGTAGAAAAGCTGATGATGTGCGTACCGTCCCATCCACGGTATGAACTGGTAAAAGACCTGTTTATTTTCAGTTGCTTTACCGGACTTGCTTATGCGGATATTAAGAAACTGACAAGGAACAATATTCAATCATTCTTTGACGGTCATCAATGGATTATCAGCAGGAGAAAAAAGTCAGATATTGCTTCTAATGTTAGGTTAATGGAAATCCCTAAGTGTATCATTGAGAAGTATCAGGGTACGACAAGGAATGAATTTATCTTTCCGGTTCCGACCAACGCCACCTGCAATACTCACATAGGTAAATTGGTTGAAAAGGCAGAAATTATTACCGAGCAAAAAGTAACCTTTCACACGGCAAGGCATACTTTCGGAACAATGTTTTTGACCGAGGGCGTACCGCTTGAAAGCCTTAGCAAAATGATGGGGCATAAAAACATTTCCACCACACAGATTTACGCTAAAATCACAAGCCAAAAAATCAGTAAGGATATGGATTTGGTTACGCCGAAATTCAAGGCTATGGAAGAAGCATTTATGATGGTAATCTAATCAGTTTCTATTTAATCACAATGAGCAGAATTTAACGGTTCTGCTTTTTTATACCCATACTTCTTGTGTAGGTAAAGCACATTTACTTTCCCACTACCCAGTCCAACGCTGTAAAAGAGCTTATACCTACTTGCTAAATAGAAAATTGAAAAGCGAAGCCCTTATCTAACGCCCCTTGCTATTCCGTTTTTCAAATCTCTATTACAGGCTATGATAGCCTGGTCATTAATGCCATAAAAATTTAGAACAGAAAATTTCCACAATCAACCGGTAAAAAGGCAGCTAAGTTATAGCGGGCAGCCATCCCACACGCCCAACCAAAAGACTACGGCATAATGGCAAGGCAAAATGTTGGCTTCGCCGAGCTGCTGTGTGTTTCCTTGCCACCCTCCGGGACTTATTCCGTTTCCTTTTGGTTTTCCGCTTAGCCCGCTTGGATTATCTGCTTTCTTTTTTCCGGTTTTTCTTTTGGAAAAATTTATGCGAAGCGAAGCGGAGCAAACCACAACAGGAAGCGGGAAACGAGGAAAGCGAGTGAGTAAATAACATTTTTCAAACATCAAAATTTTAGCATTATGGCACACAACATCAATTTCAACGAGCAAACAGGACGTCATTCATTCTTCAGCGTTCAACAAAAAGCGTGGCACGGTTTGGGGCAAATCGTAGAGCAGTACCCAACAAGCGAGGAAGCAATAGTACACGCAGGTTTAGATTACGAGGTTATCAAATCCCCACTGTTTACACAGGGCAGAACAATGAGCATAGGCGACAGCGGAGAACTGATTGAAGCCAACGACATCTTAGTACCTAACAGTTTCGCCACACTTCGCACCGACACCAATACACCGTTAGGCGTAGTAGGCAAAGACTACCATATCGTACAAAACCGTGAGGCATTTAATTTCTTTGATGCTATTGTAGGTGGAGGCGAGGGAATATTGTACGAAACCGCAGGGGCATTGGGCAACGGGGAACGCATTTTTATCACTGCCAAGCTACCCGACTATATCCGTGTAGGTAACGGCGACGACGTAACAGAAAAGTACATTTTCTTAACCACAAGCCACGACGGTAGCGGAAGTATTACCGCAGCATTTACCCCTATCCGTATCGTATGCCAAAACACCCTTAACGCTTCATTGCGGAGTATGACCAACGTAGTGCGTATCAAACACACGTCAGGAGCAAAACAACGCCTTGAAAACGCTCACAAGGTTATGGGACTTGCCAACACCCTAAGCACACAGTTAGAGAACATTTTTAATGACTGGGCTAAAGTAAGGGTAACAGACCGAGAAGTAAGAAAGCTAATCCAGTTGGCACTTTGCCCGAACAAAGAAACGTTTAACCTGCTCAAAAAAGGTGCGGAAGATGAAGTTTCCACCGTGTTCAAAAACACCGTAGATGATGCCTTTGAATACGCTATGATAAGCGACACCCAACAAATGGCAACTACCAAAGGCACATTATTCGGGACTTACAATGCCGTTACAGGTTACTTTCAGAATGTACGCAATTACAGGGATGGCGAAGCCAAACTACAATCCATTGTAATGGGCGGTACAGCACAGCTAAAGACACAAAAAGCCTTTGAACTGTGTACAGACTTTGCCTATTCAGGAGCAGAGATTTTCAACTTCAATTAATCATCAAAGGCGACTGCCTGCAAAGGTGGTCGCCTACTAAAAATAAAAGATATGAAAGCATTAGATAAAATGGACAACCTCGATAAAGCGGGCTTGTTGTGCAAACTTTTTCCCGCAGAACTGGAGAACCTGCAAAACGCTATAAAAACGCAATGCGACTACTTCCTGCAAAATGAAACAGCATTCCGTGAGGGTTGGTATCAAAAGGGATTTTTCACCGCTGAATTTTGGTACAGGCTTGTGCAGAATGCACAAAAAGGAACAGCCCAAAATGAACCTCTTTGGAAACGACCGAACTGGTTTACAGACCATTTTTTTGACGGACACAATTCAATTTTCGCTATTCACTGCCTGATTGAATATACAGATGATGCACAATGCGACCCGCAATTAAAACAGGCGATACACCTGCTTTTCGGGAGCGACAAATTTTTACAGATAACCTTAAACGATAAATAATTATGGCTAATTGGTGCAACAACTGGGTTATTTTTGAGGGAACACCCGAAGCAATCGAACAGATAACACAGCTATTCAAATCAATGGCTGAACAGGAACATAAAGACGACTGCGGGCAATTACCCGATTTCGTACAGGACACGCACGGAGATTATTTCTACAATATCAGTCAGGATAATGAAAGTGCGGGCGTGTTTCAGTATGAAACAAAATGGTCGCCAAACACGGACGCGGTAAAGCAGATAGCCGAACATTTCAAAGTGAATTTCACACAGGACTATGAGGAATTAGGATGCTTAGTATATGGTCAGGCAATATTTGAAAACGGCATACTAAACGACACCTGCTTAGATAGCCAGGACTTTGACAGTTACGAATTAGACGATGAAACAGATACCTACCATTTTGAGGGCAAGGAGTATGACAGCGAGTGGGAAATTCTCGACACATTGTTAGAGCGTAAAATGGCTAATGCTAAAATTCAGCACAATGAAAATTAGAGATAAAAACGGGAACTGGATTGAGGTTACTGACCTTAAAAAAGCTATTCAACAAACTGGGTGGTATAAAGAATATACGCATAATCCACCTGTGAAAAGCGACAAGGAAAGGCAGGCATATTGGACAGATATGCACAAGAAATTAATAGCTTTAAGAGAACAGTTAAACAAGCCGAAAAATTAAAACACCGTACGACCCAAAAAGTCGGGCGGCAAAAAGACAGATCCTCCCGATGGTCGGGCAGTCTTTTTGCTTTAAATGGGAGCAATCCCCTTTAGTAAAATGCACCACTACACAATTCCTTTTTCTTCTCCATTTTACCAAACAGGTTGCAGCGTTATTGTTTGGGATATTCATTATCCCAATGATTGGTTAATAATAATAATAACTTCCTTTCTTAATCAGCGAACAAAGAAAAGACACTGACTAATTGATTTTGAATTTTCATAAATCTGGGTTAATGCACTTTTTTAAATTTGCTAAATTTGTTTTATAGCAAAAACTGCAAATTAATATATGGGAGGAGTTAAACAGAGATGGCTTGAATTAGAAAGTAGAAATTTAAGCAATATTCCAGATAAGAATATTTGTATCAAACATTTTGATGATAAAAGCATTAATCGCTTTATTAGGCAAAACTATCACGATGGTTATTGTGATTATTGCGCTAAGGAACTAAAAGTAGTTTCTCTTGAAGATTTAATGGAATTTATTATGGATGGTATTTCAAATTTCTATGAAGATGCCGCCAACTTTATGAGTTACAATTCAAGAGAGGGAGGTTATCTTGGAGAAATCTATACCCCTGACGAACTTATACAAGAACACATAGAGTTAAATGCTGAACCTTTTGAGGTTATTGAAGATATTGTTAATTCAATTGAAGATATTGCTTGGGCTCAACCTGACCTGTATTACGACAATATTAAAGATGATTTAGAATTTCAGTGGAATTACTTTAAAGAAATCATCAAACATAAATCCCGCTACCTTTTTTCATCAGCAGACAGCAGCCTTCCTAAAGCCTTGCAAATACTACAAGAGGTTGGTAAACTTATATCAAAATTAAATATAATCAGGATTATCCCGGCAGGAACAAAACTTTATCGTTGTAGACAACACGACTTCAAAACAAAAATTATAGATTTTAACGAAATCACTGCTCCCCCTAACAAAAAAGCAATTTATCCAAATAGGTTTAGTCCTTCAGGAATATCAATGTTTTATTCCGCTTTTGATGATGATACAGCAATTTTAGAAACAATAAGCAGGACAGATAAATACAAAAGGTATGTAACGATTGCGGAATTTGAAACCTTAGAAAATCAGGTTGTTGTTGATTTTAATAAGCTCCCAAAAATTCCAAGTATTTTCGGCATTAAGGACAAGAAACGATATTACCTTATTTTATTTCTATACTCATTTGTAAGGGATATAACGCAACAAATTATTAAGGATGGTAAAGAACATACCGAATACGTTCCAACTCAAGTTGTGACTGAATTTTTAAGGTATCCATTCAATAAAAATAGGAAGAATAAAATATCGGGGATTATTTATCCCTCATCGCAAAATAGAAATCATCAATCGGCAGTGTTTTTTTGGGATGACGAATTAAGTAGAGAAAAAGTAAAATTGAACACCTTAAAAAGAAAGAAAATTATTTAATGAAAATTGACAGTGAACATATTGTAAAGCAATCTGAAGAGTTTGCATTGAATATAGCCAAGCAAATTTCAAAAATAACAGTTAGACCGTTCTGTGAAATTTCCTTTCATTCATCGGAATATAGAGATAGGAAAACGCTCTCAAATTATTTGCATAAAATTCCTAAAAGCGACAATCCACTCATTTATATTATTCAGATTAAATCCCCGAAAATTTTAAGCACGCTGATTGATTATTTTGAAGATTATCAATCAGCAAATAAGCTAAAAGTAAAGAATAAAGACCGTGTTAACCTTTCCCGGTACAACAAGACTTCATCAGATATATTATATGTTGGAAGCTCAACGACTGATTTCAAGACAAGAATTAAGAACCATCTTGGCACAGAAGGAAATCGGGTTTATAGTTTGCATTTATGCAAGTGGGACAATTGTTTAGAATACGATTTGAATATTTTTGCATACGAAGTCATTTCAGAAAGCAATGAAATTATTGAACGTTTCATTGTCGAAATTCTTGAACAGCAATTTTGGGATAAGTTAAGCCCGATATTTGGAAAACGAAGTGGTTTATAACCCAAAAAATAGATTAAACAACTGAATTAATGAAAACATTATACGTTATTGGTAATGGATTTGACATCCATCATAAATTAGACACAAGGTATCAAAGTTTTGCAAACTACTTGGCTGAAAATGATAGTGAGGTTTATGAACTCTTATTAAATTATTATGGACTTCCTGATATTACAAATCCTGAATTGACAGATGAAGAGTATGCGTTATGGTCAAGATTTGAGCAAGCCTTAGCTGACTTGGATTATTTATCGGTATTGGACGATAATTCCGACTTAATTGCTCGCCCTGGTGCTGAAGATTTTCGAGATAGAGATTGGCATAGTTATCAGATAGAGATGGAAGAAATCATTAAGGATTTAACGACCACTCTAATTAGCGACTTTAATAAGTTTATTCTTGAAGTCAAATACGAAAGTATTTCTGATGATGTGCTAATTGACTTAGAAGACGATAGCCATTTTTTAAATTTCAATTATACTAAAACACTACAGGAAAGCTACGGCATTCCCGAAGAACGAATAACCTATATTCATAACAGAGCAGATATAGACAATTGTACTCTTATTTTAGGACACGGAACTGACCCTGCAAATTTTGATGAGAAAGAAGAAGAACCGCCACAAGGATTAAGCGAAGAAGAATTATACGAATGGCGTGAGCAAAAGGCTGATGAATATGACTATTCTTATGAAAGTGCCAAACAAGAAATACTATCTTATTATACAAAGGCATTTAAAAATACGGCTTCAATTATCGAAAACAATATTGTTTTTTTTACCAATCTTACTGAAGTTGAAAAAGTTATTGTCTTAGGGCATTCTATTTCAGAAGTAGATTTAAAATATTTTGAGGTATTAAAAGCCAAACTAAATGAAAATGTAATTTGGAATGTTTCGTATTACAGTGAGCTTGAGAAGCAAGCACATAAAGAAACACTATTGCAACTTGGAATAAATAACAACAATATTGTCCAAATAAAAATTACAGATTTAAAAAAGCAATCTTAGTTATTAGTAAAGTATTCCTGTGCAAATTTTGCTATTCCCACACTAAAATATTTACCACCATTAGTAACAACCTCAATGGCTTTCTTAAAATCATACACATCGCTACCAATAAGCAAATAGCCCATAAAACCCATTTCCAAAAGAGATTTTACGACTTTTTCAGCATCAATATCACTATGCCCAATCAGTTTAATGATTGGGTATAGTGTCCTTAGTTCTTGAAGCTGTGCCAGCACATTCTTATCGTAAAAATCAAGGTCAATAATACAAATTTGGGGAAGTTCCTTTAATGCAGACAGTTGAGATATTCCGTCTTTAATGTCTTCCGAACGGAACAATACGTCAATTCCTGAAGTGACAAGGTCGTTATAGGCTAAATCAACTATTAGGCGTTTATCGTTGATAAATGCAATGCCGATTGCTTTAGGGGTATTTACAGTTTCCATACTACCAGTTTTAATGTTAGTGTAGCCCTGCACAAAAAAGAAAGCGCAGGCAACCACACTTACCGACATTGAGGCACTGGTATACCCGACAACGAATAAGCGAGCGCCCACGCCTATAACGTGAGCGTTCCTACTTATCTGTCCCGTTGTCTTAAAAATTACCAGTTTTCAATGTGGGACTTAAAGCAAAAACACTTTAAGTATTTCTATATTTTCAAAAGCAAAGATACTAAACTCGTTCTGATACGAAAGTATTAATCTGTACTAAAATTGGCTATTTGTTATTTGTATTATTGGAGATATAGTTCCGTTCCAGGATTGTCAGAATATCACTCTCCTTATAAATTATTTTGCCCCCTATCTGTATATAAGGCAGGATATTATCATCACGGTATTGCTGTAAAGTCCGTTTGCTGATATGGAGCAGTTTGCATATATCTTCGCCAGAAAGATAAATTTCTCCATTCATTACAGGACGATAGTTTTTCAATATACTTTCGATACGGTTTCTTAGCTGCGTTATCATCTCTTGATTAGCAACGATTTCTTCATTATCATTCGTGAATAAATCCATTTTCAACAGTATTGTATGGATGTCCGGCTTCGAGTAAAACCTGTACATCCGAGCGTTTATAATAATTCTTGCGGTTCAGTCTGGAAGAAGGCAATAACCCTTTATCTTTATAAGTCTGCAAAGTCCGCTTGGTAATATTCATCATTAGGCACACTTCTTGATTATCGAGCCATTTTTCTTTTTTGAAAATTGGCGTGTATTTTTTCGTAGCATTTTCGGTTAATTCCAAAAGTGCTTTTAGCTCATTTTTCATTCCCTCCAGTACGGACTTTTGTATTGCGATTACTTCCATTTTTTGCTCAATTTTGCTGTGGAAGTCGAATTTAAATAAGCTTGTCGCTGTGTTGAAAAATGTTGTAGTGTTTGGCTTTGAAAGGAAGTGTTTGACGGTTTACCGCCCTGTGCAAATAAAAAATCGGATAGCTTTTTGAACTATCCGATTTTCTTAATTATTTAAGTCCTGTTTTATAAGTGTTATCAAGTTTGTTGTGGATTATTGTTGCTACAACCAAAACTTCTGTCATTTGTGAAAGTTGGGTATCCTCCAATATTTTTGGATTATGCGCTTTTGGATTTCTGTACATAGAAAAAAATCCTTTACAGAAATTTCCAAAGCCTTTATGTTCACTTTCCTCACTTGGATTATTCAGAGTATTAAAAGCAAGCATAGGTCTTTTGTCTTTTCCCAATGCAAAACAATCATCAACTAAATCTGCTCCGTCTGAAGTATAGCCACTTTTTTGCCTAAGCCTTTCTGCGACACTTTTTGTAATTTCAAGTATAGCGTGAAAATAGTTTTCCTTCAGCCATTCAGCTTCACAGTAAGGCAAAATTTCTGAATGAACTCCAATACCGTGTACTTTTTCTTTGATTTTAAGTGACCTGCTTTTAGCTTCGGAAATGGTTTTAGCCCTATCAACTTGTCGGGGCTGTCCACTTTTATCTATTTCTATACCTTCATAAACGAGTTTTTCATTGAGAGTTGTTCTGTCTTTTTCAAATTCATCTTCGGAATTATACCTTTTGGGATTTAATAATCTAACAACAAATGCCAATACATTATTTCCACATCTGTCTTGTATTTGCCTTTCTTTTAAAGCATAGAACAATCTGTCTGTTTTGTTTGTACCATTTTGAGATTGGGAAATGCCAGCACCAGATAAATGTTCTGTAATTTTTGTATGTGTTAGCATATTTGAAATAATATCTGATATATTTCGTAGTGTTATGTCATCGAAGGATTTTGTCATTTTATAATTTTTCTCTTTTAAAACTACCTATATAGGCTTTTGTATCTCCACATTTTGTTGTTCTTTATCTTCTTTCTTCTCACGGGAATAAACCCAAAGCGACAATAACCCGAATATCATTAGTGCATAAGATATCCATTTACCAATCTTTTCAATCAATTTGATAAAAACCGAACTCTCATAAGATGAGAAACCCTCTGCTCCCATAGGGTTGCGTCTGTAAAACTTTCTCCGGTTAATCCAGTAACGAAGTCCCAAGCCTGCAACCAAAAATATTATTCCGCTAACCAATGATGCAACCATAACAAAAACACTTTATTTCTACTGTTTGAATTTACAAAAATATTTGTTTCAATCTGTAACGATGTGTATTAAATACGAAAACGGCTTACCTGTCAGATAAGCCGTTTTTTTTATGAAATGACCTGTAATTTTTAATCACTACTATTAAACTGGAAAGTTATCTGTTTTTCATTTCCAAAACCATCCGAAATCCAAACATCAAAAGATTGTGATACGGTAGATGTTGAAGTGTAATACAACCGGAACTGCTCCGTTGGCAATTGATATAGGTCATTGGGCTGATACGGCGGTTCATTGTAGTATTGCAACGTTCCCTGCCCATCAAACTGGAAATAGCGAAGGAAATACTGCGTATTGCTGTAATTGCCTGTACGCTGTATGGTAATGCGTATTTCTACGGTCTGCCCGTTGGCAACATCTTTAGGCACTGGCATTACATTGACCTCAAAAGGAAAATTGTTCTGTATTTCGAGTTCATCATCTTTGTTGCAAGATACCAACGTAACCGAAGCTGTTAGGATTGTCAGGAATACATACAACGGCAGTAGCCCTGTTCTGAATTTATTGAATATTGCTATCATTGTTTTACGTTTTAAAAGTTAAACTTTAATCCCACACCTGCGGATGGACGGAACTGTTCCAGATCCGTCCCCCACAAAACTTTTGTACGCCCTTGTAGGACTAATACAAAACGGTCGGACAGGTAGGTTTCAAAAATGAGGCGACCGCCTGCTCCGTAGATAAAATTATCTTCGCTCAATATTTTCGCACCGTCGTACAGCATCGCTTCGCCCCGGTTGATGGCTTCGTAACCGACCACACCTGTTACAGCGAAATTCAGCGTGATGTTCTTTCGGGCATCGCTCAACAGGAAGAAGCTGTAACCACCCTCTGCGGAATAGGTTTCCTGCGGTATGCGGAGGTCTTTATACTCGTGGTACTGGTGGGTATATTCCAACGCCCAAAGCTGATAGTTGCCGTTCTTACCGTTTACCGTCATTGCTGCGCTGATGTAGTAATCATTGCCAATCTTATCATTTGACATTACACCTGCACTTATTTCCAATCCTTTCTGCTTCGGCAGCATCCTTTGCGCCTGTGCAGCCGTAATGCCTATCAGGACAAGCAGCACGGTATAGATATACTTTTTCATTTTCTTGTTATTGCTTTAAAGGGTTATTAAAATTTCAGGTGCATATCGTCAATCAAACGGGCTTTGATTAAATCGGAATTTTCGACCTGCAATGTTTGATGCCTGCCGCCGTTCTTCTCAAAAATCTCAATCAATAGCACCTTGTCATCAGCAATGGTAAACTGGTCTAACAGGAACACGTTTTGTTCAGTCGATTTTCCGGCAATGCCGTCCAATGGCTTATAAGTTCTCAACGGCGTTAAAGGACGTTCCTGTACTACGGTGCGTTTCGCTACCTTTTTATCCACTACTTTGAAATTGATAAAATCAATCTCGAAAGGCACATTGGTACGGTTCCTTAATTCCGTATGGAAATAGTATTTGCCGTTGTGTATGTAAATGCCTTTCAGAATAAACTGAATGCCGAAACTCTTAGCCCCGATATGCTTTACTATGCGCTTATCTTTGTTGTAAATGGTTTCCAGTAACAAGCCCGCCAGTGAGGGCGAATTGTTGCCCAGTTCCTCAAAAAGCACATCGTTTCCTTTGGCTTTGTCCACTGCCTTTTGCATCGTGAGCAAGTCATAGCTCAATGCCTCCGGATAGGAACTGTAATACACGTTGAAGCTGTAAAAACGCCCGTCATTAGTAATAACTGAAAAATTGGTTTCCGGCTCAAAGTCCCTTACCGATGCTTTTACACGTAACACGTTTTCCGCATCTTCAGCCTTACCTGCAATCAGGTATTCGCTGCCCAAATCCACGTAACGAATGGCGGTCGGGAAAATCAGGTGCGACGTTTTATCGTAGGTAACTTCCATACGGTACGGTTCTATCTTGCCCAATGCAAGCGGTGTTTTTGCAGTTGCACTGTCCTGTGCATAAGTTGTAACGGCAAAGCCGAGTATCAGGGTAATAGCCCAAAAGGTTTTTAAATAATTTTTCATTGTTTTAATTATTTGAGTTCAACATTATTTTTTCGATACGAGGAAGACCTGATAGCCCGCTTTCAGCGTAACCTTTGGCGTTCGTACTTTCTTGGCGAAATAGCCCGAAATACCCTGTACTACGCCACGGCTTAGGTCTGCGGCAACCTGCTGTCCGGCATTCTGCGTAAGCATTACACTGGTTCCACCTGTTTGGCTCATATTACCCGCCATTTCGGTAAGGGCGTTCATTTCCGGCGAATACGGAACGTATAAGCCTTGCTGCCCGTCCAAATCGTAAATGGTTATATCTACCGGGATGATATTGCCCTCCAGTTCTACGGAGGTAACTTTTAATTGCAGCCTGCCGTTCTGAAATTTGGCATTAGCCGTTACAATCGTCCCTTTGGTGATGGTACGTTGCGGAGTTTTGGCAGGCTCTAACAGTCGTAAGCGCACACCCGTTTCGCCAACTACCGTTTGGGCTTCGTGTACACAGGCTTTGATACTGTTTTTAGGCTGTACTGCCTGTTCAATAGAACCTGCGGTATAGAACCCACGGTTTTTGGTTTGGCTCCAATCGGCTGCAAAGGCACTGTCTGACGGTTCACGGTATAGGGCTGAAACAATATTCTTTCTTGTTGGTATGAACGATACAAATTGCTCTTTTTGATTTGCACCCGCAGCACCCGGAGCAGCACCATTGGCAGGAGCAGCATTTCCGGCATTGTTGTTTTGCGGAAGATACTTTGCTGCCATTTCATAGGATTTCTCCATTAATTTGAGTTGGTCGTCAACGGTGGCCACAGGTGGCACATCTTTTTCCGACAACTTTGCTTTAAGTTCGTCCACTTGCTTACGCAATTCCATTGTTTCAGAATTATTGTCCTGATAGAATGAACCCAGTGTGCTTTGTGCATTCCGGTAACTGTTCAATGCAGGATTGCCTTGTCGCCCTGAAGTTCTGCCACTACCGCCTAAACCGTTGCTTTCGTTTTCTTCAGGTAAACTATCTTCATTGTCAGCAGATGCACTGTCTTCAGTATTCCAATAATCAGAAAGCGTGGTCAGCGCATTGCGCTTTTCCTGCTCTTTGCGTTCGAGCATTTCCTGCTCATACGCCTTGCTTTTATCGTCGGGCATTCCTGCTCCGGTAGCCTGCGGCACGGCATCGTTCAGTCCGATGTTCTCTACCGCCTTTTTATCTTCGGACGGTTTAAATATGAGGTACATACAGCCAAGAAATACCACACCCATCAAAAGGAATATGATTGGCTTTTTGAGCTTTTCTTTATTACTCTTTTTATTATCCGGCAGATTTGATGCTCCGTTTTGGTCTTCTCCCTCAACGATAAAGCTGACCCTTTTTTCATTTTCTTTCATAAATCTGATTTTTTAAAATTGTTGATACACTATCCTGCAACCTTGCAGGATTTTTACTTTTGAGAACAGGGTTTTCGATATGCTCTATGACCATACCGTTACCGGACTTTGAGGTATCGTACATCACTTTGCCAATGACTGCTACGGTAAGCAGCAGATAACCCACAAAGAAGTACAGCGTATATTGGTGCTGCTTGCGTAAGGGCAATGCCCGCCAACGGTCGTCCAACTTGTCAAAGTACCTGTCCATATTTGCTCTTAATTTTTTCATAGCCTTACTATTTTGTGTTATAGCTTGAAACGCTTAGGACTTTTACCCGCCTGTTGCTTCGGTGCATCATTTACCATTGCGACCGCTTCCGTTAATTTGGGTGCGGACATTACGGACAAGTTTGCTAGTTCCGATTTTTTGAGCAGTTGCCCAAAGCCGTCTTTCTTCGCTACCTCCATACGGCTCAATGAGAATTTGCCATTCAGGTACTTTACCCACATACTGCATTCTACACGGGGATTGTCATCGCCCGACCATTGCAGGTAGCCTGTCAGCAGTAAGTCCTGCTTAGGCAAAGTATCTGCACCTTTTTGGCAGTTTTCGAGGTATTCGCTGATGCTGTCTTTCAGCTTTCCGGCATACGCTCCCTGCGTATGGAAATACCCGTTATATCCTTTATCAGTAAGGATTTTTGCGAACGTGCTTAAATCTGATAATGCTTCCATAAGATTGTTTTTTTAGCGTTCGATAACCTCTATATCCTTATTTTCCACGACTGCAAATTTTTCAATATTGAAGCCCTGCGGATTATTGTCGGAACGAACGGAGTTGACGAGATAGCAGGAAGTAATCAGGTTTCGCCTGGTTACATTGCTTGACCGGATAATGAACTGTTTGGCATAGGTGCGCACTGCATACGGGTAATTGTCGAAGTTGCACACGACACTATCCACCTCTATGCGTTGCTGCACATTCCCTGAAATGATACGGCTGTAATAGCCCTTTTCCGACAAGTCTTTGTAGTAATCGAAAGCACTTTTATCGGCAAGGTTGAACGCACGTTTCATATTGCTTTCAATAGCGTTCTTGTCGGGAGCAAGCGTAAAGAACAGTTCGTGAAATCTCCTGACGTGTTCCCTTGCTTCTACGGGGCGGTTGATGCTCGCATCCTGCGATAAAGCAAGCATCAGGGATTTGCCATTATCCAGTACATAGATTTTTTGGCGTTGTTCTTCTGCAAAGCGGTAGGAACGCCATACGGCGTAACCTACCACGCTAATGCAGAGAACCGCAAACACAATGGCATATAATCTTATCTGCCTAAAGCTGTTTTCGATATTTCTTAGCGTTTTAAATTCCATTTTTTAGAATGATTAATGTTTATTTATTCATCAGTTTACCGCCGATGTTTCCAACTGTTGAGCCTGCGCCTGCTCCGGCGATGTTTCCGGCTTTCATTGCTGTGGAGTTTACATTGCGGGTAAAGTTTCCTGCGCCTCCGGCTTGGATTACCCAACCTGTTACGGTCGGGATAGTGAAGTACCCGATGATGCCGATAATCATAAAGATGATGTACACGGTATTGCTTGTATCAGGTATATAGGTGGGGTCGGCAAGCATTGCTATATCCCTTTCTAAAATGAGGGATTGTATTCTTGCCAACATTGAGCTGAACAAATCCGAAACGGGAAGCCACAGGTAAACGCTGACGTACCTCGTGAGCCATTGCGTGAGCGTGGACTGAAAGCCATCCCATACGGAAATAGCAAAGGCTATTGGTCCGAGTATGGACAGGACTATCAGGAAAAACGTTCGTATGGTATCAATGACCAAAGCCGCCGCCTGAAAGAGTATTTCCAATAGATTGCGAAACCAATCTTTTAAGGCTTTCTCTATCTTGTAGGCTTGCCTGTCCATATACATACCCGCCATCGTACCAATGTCGGAGGGCGACCATCCCAGTTCGTCCAGTTTTTTATCAAACTCTTCGTCTGATACCATATAGGCGGTTTCGGGGTTCCTGACCATTGCCTCGTATTCCAACTGGTCTTTCTGCTGTTGCAGCTTGTTGAGGTCAAGCACCTGGTCTTCGAGTATTTGGTGGGTTCCTACCACCACCGGGCTTAATACCGCATTTATGGTTCCCAGTACAATGGTTGGGAAGAACATAATACAAAGCCCCAAAGCAAACGGGCGCAGCAAAGGGAACATATCAATAGGTTCGGCACGGCTTAAAGCCTGCCAAACCTTTAATGCCACATAGAACAATGCTCCCAATCCCGCCAAACCCTTAGCAACTGCCGCCATATCGCCTGCAAGTGGCATCATATCATCATAAAGCGACCGCAGGAGTTCGTGAAGATTATCCCATTCCATAGTTTACCAGTATTTTTGGTTAGCAGTTCCGTAGAGTTCAAGCACTCTTTGGGCATCGTTTTTCTTTTTCGCTCTTAGGTAGCTTACAGAAATGTTTTTGTTGGTGTAGTAACGTACAAGGCTGTGGTAATCCTTTACCTCTTTGTACACACGGTCAATAACATCCATACGCTCTTTGTCATTGAGTGAAAGGTCTGTGGCGGTTATAATCTGCTTCAACTCTTTTAGCAGTTCGGTACTTTCATTAAGCAGTGCAGAATAACCGTTGCCGATAGCGACCAATTCCTGCGGTGTGAAATTTGGGTCGTTCATCATCTTGCCAAAATTCTGCACGTACATTTCGGACACATCCCCGACCAACAATACCGTTTGCTGCACCTTACGGGCATCTTTTACAAGGTTGTTGATGGCTTTCAGCTTGTCGTAGTATTCCTTGCCCTGCTCGTACACTTTCTTCACTTCGTTGAAGTTCTTTATCACGTTGCTTACGGTGGAAGAAGTCTGCACGATTTCGTTTGCAGAGTTGATAATGCCCGAAGCCAAATTAGCCGGGTCGGTTACAACCCACTGGGCTTTTGCTGACGGTGCTACGGCGAGCATCAGTGCCGTACACACCAGATACAATACTTTTTTCATTGTTTCTGAATTTTTAAATTGTTAATGACTATTGATTTGAATTGTCCCGCCTTTGCATTGCGATATGCTTAATGGCGAGTTCTACATTGCCGTCCAGTTCAGCAGCAAGCTGCATCACTTCCATTTTTTCGGTTTCTTCGGTCGTGTAGGCGAGGTATTCCTCCAAACTAACTTCGGTGGCATAGACTGCCGAGTGCGTACCACCTAAGCCAATCCAAACCTCTTTGTAAAGTCGGCTTGCATCGTTGTTCATATTGATGGAAAGTACCTGCCCTTTTTCTTTGTCAGTAAGCCCCAACATCGCCTGTATATCATCAAACTTGTTCATATACTTGCGTTGGTCAAGCAGGATTTTACAGTCGGAGTTGTTGATGATACTTTCCTTCACAATGGGCGACTGGATGATGTCGTCAACCTCCTGTGTTACGACAATCGCTTCTCCGAAGAATTTGCGGACGGTCTTAAACAAGTACTTGATGTATTCTGCCATCCCTTCTTTGGCTATTGCTTTCCAAGCTTCTTCTATCAGGATGAGCTTGCGAATACCTTTCAATCGGCGCATCTTGTTGATGAACACCTCCATAATGATGATGGTCACAATGGGAAAGAGGATTTTGTGGTCTTTAATCGCATCAATCTCAAACACGATAAAGCGTTTGGAAAGCAGGTCTAACTGCTTGTTGGAGTTCAGCAGGTAATCATATTCGCCACCCTTGTAATAGGGTTCGAGTACGTTCAGGAAGTTGGCAATGTCAAAGTCCTTTTCCCTGACCTGCTTTTCTTCCAGTACCTTGCGGTAGTCGCCTTTTACATACTCATAGAAACCGTTGAATGACGGATAAACATCTTCCGTTTTGATACGTTCGATATAACCGCTTACCGCATTGGAAAGGGCAACTTCTTCTGAACGGGTTGGCGGCTCATCGTCACGTTTCCATAAGGTCAGTATCAGGGTTTTGATACTTTCCCGCTTCTCAATGTCGAACACGCCATCATCGGTATAGAAAGGGTTAAAGGCAATCGGGTTATCTTCGGTATAAGTGAAGTAAACACCGTCTTCGCCTTTGGTCTTTCCTTTGATGAGTTCGCATAAGCCCTGATAGGAATTACCCGTATCTACCAACAGTACGTGTGCGCCCTGTTCGTAATACTGCCGTACCATATGGTTCGTGAAGAACGACTTGCCCGAACCCGATGGACCAAGTATAAACTTGTTCCGGTTCGTAATGATACCACGCTTCATAGGCAGGTCGGAAATATCCAAATGGATAGGCTTTCCTGTAAGCCTGTCAGCCATCTTGATACCGAACGGCGAGGGCGAATTGTGGTAGTTGGTTTCTTCCGTGAAGAAACACAACGCAGGTTCAATAAAAGTGTAAAAACTTTCCTCACTCGGAAAGTCGCCCGCATTGCCCGGCATTCCCGCCCAATACAATGTGGCTACGTCTGTTGTGTTGTGGCGAGGCTTGCATTCCATCAGTGCCAACGCACTACCGCAATCGTTCTTTAGCTGCTTCAGTTCCGCAGGGTCTTCCGACCAAGCCATAATGTTGAAGTGCGCACGTACAGAAGACAGCCCGAAGCTGTGGGCTTCGTTCAGGTACTTTTCTATCCACTCTTTGTTGATTTGATTGGCACGGCTGTACCTTGCGAGTGAGTGCATATTCCTTGCGGACTTCTCAAACTTTTGCAGGTTGTCTTCGCTGTTATCTAAGAAAATGTACTGATTGTAAATGTGGTTGCAGCTTAACAACAAGCCCACAGGTGCGGCGAATGACAGGCGGCAGTCACTACGGTCGGTAGATAGCTTTTCAAAACGGGTATCAGCCGATACCGTTCCGGGCAGGTCGTCCGTATCTGAAAGGGTATGCAGGCTTAACCTTTTGTTGCCGATGCGTACCTCTTCGTTTCCGAGTGCGATGTCCTGCATTGGTGTTCCGGCTCCCCTCGATAACGTGAGGTACTGTTCCAGTAATCCCTGTGTATCTTCTGTGCCGATGATTTCATCTTCGGTCAGTCGTTTCAGGGTTACAAAACCGCTATCGTTCACGATACGCTCAAACTGGGCGACCGCCTCCATAAAGCGTTGTATCGTTTCTTTATTCCTGATTTCCTTTGGTATCAGTGTGCCTTTGCAAAGCGAACTGAAGTTGCTTTGCATCCGCATTCTTTCCTTAGTAGTCTTCGTTAAGAATAGGTAACAATAGTGGTTCAGGAACGGTCGCTCGTTGAAATGGCGTTGATAAGACTTCGATAAAAAACTTTGGTCTTCGATTGCCAAATCGGGCGCATAGCTTTCCTTGATGTACCAATCCTGTTTGTGAATGACCGTAAAATCAGGCAGAGTTTTGATAGCCTTGTGCCAGGCGGAGTGAATGGCTTCGTATTCCGCAGAAGCTACTGTGAACAGTTCCGGCAAACGCACTTCAAAGCAGGCGGTAATGTCCGCATCTTTGGAAAGGATGCAGTTGTACTCTACTGCCAACAACGGAAATTTAATTTCCAGTGTGGTGGTCTTTGCTACATTTCTCATACGGCATTCTGTTTAGGCGTGAATTTTAAATAGCGGTGTACAGGCTTGCGGCAGATGATGTAGCGGGGATGCCTTTTATTGGCTGCGATTTTCATCAATCCGTGTTCGCCGTATTTTCGGTTCAGCGAAAAGGTTTGCCATACAATGAGCGAAGCTCCGCCTGCTCCGAGAAACAGGCAGAAGTAAGAGTTTATGCCTGCCATATACAGTATCATCACGAGGATAAGTGTACCGAGCAGCCCGCCTGCGAAAATGAAGAGGTACTGTGCTTTCAGTCCTTTAAATTCCACCGTTCTGCCGATCCCTTTGTTGATGTTGTAATTCATAAGGCAAAGTATTAAAGGAAGAATGAACGCAGGATAGTTGCAGCTACAATCAAGAAGATACACGCACCAAACCACGAAGCTGCGGTCTTGCTCGTGTCGGGGTCGCCGGAACTGAACTTGTTGTACACTTTAACGCCCCCGATTAACCCGACTACCGCACCGATGGCGTAGATTAATTGCGTTGCGGGGTCGAAATAAGAGGTTACCATTTGGGTAGCCTCGTTGATACCCGCCGAGCCGTTTCCCTGTGCGAACGCACCAATTCCTGACAGCATCGCCACGGCTGCCAGCAAAACTTTTTTTCTTTGTTTTTCCATAATTGAAACACATTAATTTGTTACTGTTTATCCCGCACCTTGCGAGCTTTCGGGACAAATGTCTTATGGAAAAAGAGGCGTTACCGTAAAGTGGCAGTCAGAGGAAGTGTTTGGCTGTGAGTGGCTTTGTTGATGCGGACTTCCAGAACGGAAGTACAAATGATGGGATGCTTTTATTACAATTTACAGTTGGTTCAATGCAACTTTTAAATTACATTTGCATATTCATAATAAAGTCAATTTTAATCCTTTTTGAGATGAAAATATCAGGCAGACATATTGGAGAAATGCTGAAGGAAGCCAGAGAAAAAAGACAGCTAACTCAAGAACAATTAGCCCAAAAAGTGGGTAAGAAAAGGAGTTACATTTCTAAGGTTGAAACTGATTATGGCAATAATATCAAACTTCAAACCCTTAAAGAGATAGTAGAAAAGGGATTTGACGGTACGGTTAAAATTAACTTGGAACTCTGATTTGTATATGGATAAATTATTGAAGAACGCTTTTAAAATGCAAATTCAATCCAAAGAAGGATTTGAGTTCGAAGAATTTATTGATGAACTGTTTCTTTTGAAATATGGCGTTGATAACTATACGCCAATCAGAAGGAATAAGGATAAAGGCAATGACGGTACTATTTTACCCGAACAAAAAATATTGGCTTGTTACGCACCAAGAAAATATAACAAAACTGATTTTGAAACAAAAGTTTTAGGAGGAGCAAAAAAAGAAGGAGATTTTGAAAAATATCAGAAAAACTGGAAAGACAAATTTGCAAATTGGGAAATGTATGTAAATCACGAGGTATCACCAGAGCAATTTACCTTAATTCAGTCTTTGGATGGCAATACTTCGATAAGGGGCATAGACCAAATCCTTTCTATTGTTGATGAACTTGTATCAAGTAAAAAAAGAAAACTCGCCGCCTATTTGGGGATTGAAAACTTTTTTATACAGGACTATATTCAGGAAATCATCAATGATTTATTGAACGCTTCAAACGAAGAAGATAAGGCTCTGCATTTCGACAGGAAAACATTGGTTCCTCCCCAAAGGAAAATCGAACTCAACTTTGAGCAGGAAGATTGGGACGGGATGAACTCGGAAATGGTATTGGTTATGGCGGAGTTTAATACGATTACTAATATACTTTCGGGTTATAATGATGATGAGATTAATACCCTAAAAAGAAGGGTTATAAATGATTACAATAAACTTTCAGGAAATTTCAAGGAGAGATTATATAATCTGACCGACCAATATACAACGGCATATGGAAACATTAAAGATGATGAATATGTAAAATGCGTAAAATCTATATTGCTGTATATGTTTGAACAGTGTTTAATAGGCAGAAAAACAGAAAATGAACTATGATATTACCGCAGCCCGAAAGCAATCTTAAAACCAACCTTATGGTATTGGGAGCAGATATTATAAGTATTATGGATAGTTCCCCTTTTAAAAACAAATACGTCATCGTAGATGATATAATGAATAAGTTTTTAAACAGGGACAAAGACAGAACACCCGACCTTTTCCTGTATGCTTTAACCTTTTTGCATACGATTGGCAGTATTGAGAAAAAAGGCTATAAAATTAAATTGGTAAAGAAAGAAAACCAAGAAGAAAATCAAACAAGTTTATTTGACAATGTTAATTAGAATATATTCAGAAACCAACTTAATAGATGCTGTTCCATTTCACAATGGAATAAACATCATATTAGGTAAATATTCAGAAGATAAAGAAGCCAGAGGAATTAATGGTATTGGTAAGTCTACGTTAGTAAGGCTTGTTGATTTTACTTTATTAAGCGGTAAGGCAGAAAAAAGATTTAGTCAAAAAAAATATGACTTTCTAAGAGATGAAGAACATACGATTACTTTAGAATTTGAAATACAGGGACAAAAGTATTTCATTAAAAGAAGCTTTGCTGATACCAAGAAAATCTTTTTCGGTAAACGAGCTGATGCGCTTGATGAATATGAAAAATCAGAAATGCCCAAGGTTATGGAAGGGATATTTTTCCCAATTGAAAATAACGAAGTGTTCTTTGAGGGAAAGAGATATGGAACATTAATGGAGTTTTTTGTTAAGGATGATTTGCAAAGCCAGCAAAGAGCTGACCCTTTAAATTTTGTTTCATATAACGCTAATGCAAGAGAAAAGGCATTGTATAATTTTTATTTGTTAAATCTCCCGACAAAAACACTTTTAAAATATAACGAGGTTTCTTCTGAATACGAAAGGTATAATAACACTGTGAAATCATTGTCTGAAAAAGTCAAAGCAGATACAGGTAAAGACATTCAGGAGTTTAGAACCGAGCGTTTAAAAATTGAAAAAGATATTATAGCACTCGAAAATAGTCTGAAGGAGTATAATTTTCTTGCCAATCACAAAGAGATAGAGCAAAAACTAAATCAGGTTATATCTGAAATTAATGAGCAATCTATAATCTATCACGGTACAAACCGTAAATTAGAAAAACTTAAATCCTCGTACAATGATGTAGCCTCCATCGACCTGGACAAAATTCGTAAACTCTACAATGAAACTGTTGCGACTTTTGGAAACTTTGTAAAAAGAAGTTTGGATGAAGTTATTGATTTTAAGAAACAACTTTTAGCTAATAGGAATAAATATCTATTGGAAGAAGAAAAGAAGTTACAATCATCAATAGACCTAAGTCTAAAACAACTTGAAAAATTAGAGAAGAACAGAAGCCAATTATTTTCCTTGTTAAAAGAAAGAGGAGCATTGGATAGAATTGAAAGTACCTATGAAAGATTAGTGAATGAAAAAACACTTTTAGAACGAAACACTTCCATTGTTAGAGAAATTGATGAAATCGAAGAAATATTAGGGAACTCTAATATTGTTATTGCTGAATTAAAAAGAGATATTGTTAGTGAGTTAAATAAGCATCAAACCTATCTTGATGAGTTGAGATTATTATTTCAGCAAATTCTTGAAAATGCTATTTATTTGGATGAAGAATTTGATAATTCTTACTTCAATATCACGTTAAACTCTACTTCGCCAAGAAACCAGTTGCCTTTTAAAATCAGTTTGGAAATTCCCAAAGCAGATGCTTTAGGACAAGAGCGTTTAAAAATTGTATCGTATGATTTAATGGTATTCTTAAAAAGCAGGATTGACAAACGGAATATTCCGGATTTTCTTGTACACGATGGTGTATTTCACGCTATATCTTACAAAACAATATCCAATGTCTTGAACTATATGTATCACAAATCAAACGAACTGCATAACTTTCAATATATCCTTACTTTCAATGAAGATGAAATTGATTTAAACGGGGATGAAAATAAGTTTGGCAAGTTTGATTTTGACTGGTCTAAACAAGTAATTGCTGAATTTTCAGATACCGAACAGAAAACAATTTTTAAACGTTTTTTTTAGATGGCGAATTATCAATTACCCCCTTTAAAAGATGAAAGGTTATTTGAGGAACTCACTTGTGATTTATTCAATTTTGTAGAGAATACCTCTTCATATATGAATACAGACTTTCAGACTTTTGGCGTGAAAGGACAAAATCAGAAAGGTATTGACATCTTTTCTTCTAAAAGCAAAACGGTAATTCAGTGCAAATTGAAAAGCATTGGCAGAAAAGACGAAACTATCAGGAAAAATCTAATTCAGGATATAAATGCAGACTTAGAAAAAGCAAGGGATTTAGCAATTGATTTTGACAAATTTGTTTTTGCTTCTACATTTCGCGACGATGCTCAAATACAGGAATACCTAAATCAAATTAAAAGAGAACAAGGACTGCCATTTCATTTGTATTATTGGGGATGGGATACCATAACAAAATATATTGAGCAATCAGAGGCTTTACTGCATAAATATTTTCCAAAGTTTGTAAAAAAGTCTAAGCCTGTAAAGCCAAAAATTGAATTACCGGACGGAGCATTGGGAAAAGAGCTTCCCAAGAAAAACTATATTGACTATTTAAAAAAACGCTATGGCGATTGGAAACAGATTGAATTAAATAAAAAAGGAGAAAAATTTAATTGGGCTGCTTTCACCATTTCATTATCCAAAAGATATAAAGCATCAGGTATGAATTATATTGATGTTCGACACTTTGATGATTTGGCATCATATCTAAAAAGCAGGATTGATGGTACAATAATGGGAAAAGTGAACAAGTCTAAAGGAATAAAAAACTATTCTGTGTTTGAAGAGTTCTCGGAAACTGAAATATAAAAAGACAAAGGGAAGTCTAAACAAACTCCCCAATGTCAAAATTCCCCAAATCATTTTTCCGCAAAGTGGAAGAACTGTCGTCCGTTTCAGTGGAGAGTGTGCTATCCAAAAGCTCGGCAATTTTTCGGGAAGCACCCTCAATGGAATTTTCCAGTAGGCTGAATAATTCGGTTCCCTGTAATTTCTGAACTATGGCTACCGCTGTTTCCTTTTGAGCCTGTTCCAAATTTTCTTTTTGGAGCAATGCCCCTACGGAGCTTAGTTCGTCGTAGGTAACCCCTTGGGCAAAACCGTTATCGCCACCGGATATTCCGTACCTGTTCCACTCTTCTTCCTCTTCTTCCAAATCAGGCATATTGCTGAAAACTTCGTCCAGTTCTTCCTGCGGAATTTGAATGCTGACGTTTTCGTTTTCGTCGTATTCAATGTCTAAATTATCAGGGTTTATCTCCTGTTCCGTTATTTGGCTTTCATTGGCAGTGTTTGGCACTGAAAGGCTTCTTACTGGCTTGGGTTGCCCCATAATATCGGGCAGGTTCGGGTTAACTTTTTCCTGTTTGGACTTTTGCTCCGACCTTTTATGAATGACAATCTTATCCTGCAAAAGCAGGGCAATGACTATCAGCAGGCAAATCACAATTACTATTTCCATAATCAGATGCTTTAAAAAATGGGTTTAAACTTTTCGTTGAAATCATCGGTAATGGCTTTTTCAAACATTTCAAAATGATGTTCCAGTATGTTATCGAGATAGGCATACAGGGGTATAGCATCTTTACCGATTACCTGTACAATACGGGATAGCCGTTCGTGGTATTCCTGCCGGATATAGATACTTTTATCGCCCCGCTTTGTCATCGAATGGGTTTTCAAAAAGTGTTCGCCGTAGCTTCCGTCAAGGCTCTTCTTGGTACGGTTTCTTTCCCTTTGTACAGGTTTGCTTTGTGGTAATTCATCCTGCCTTACCTCGTTTTGTATTTCTTCCTTTTCCTGCTCTTCGGCAGGTTCAGGCGGTAGCTGCAAACCGTCCTTTTTAACGCCGTCTACCATCAGGTTCATCATCAGCTCTTCGTTAATGTCCGGCGTAACTTTACGTTTATTATCTTTTTCCATAGCACTACGATTGAATGATGTTTAAAAATTCGCTGATGAACAAGTCTAACTGGCAGGCTTTCATCAAACGCTCATCGGGTGGCATTATCGTAGAACGGAAAACTGTTTTGCTGTCCACTTCACTTTCCTTGCGAAAACGGGTGCTGTTCTTGATTTGGCTTTGCATCAGGCTTAACCCCAGTTGCCCGATAAGCTGATTATACACGTCATATAAGGGCGTGCTTTCCCTGCCGTCCACCTGGTTCCAAAACAGGTTAATGCTTTGTATGGAAGTTTCGCCTTTTTTCATAATTACATCCTGTAAAAGCTGTGTGAAGATGAGCGTACTTTCCATTACCACACGGTCTGCCGTGATGGGCGTGAAAATGTGGTGCATACCTGCCAATGCTTTCAGAATTCCGGGCGTGTTCACGGTTCCGGGCAGGTCGAAGAACAGCACATCAAGCGGAACAGGGGAAGTGTTTACAAATTCGTGCGCCGCATCGAGTACGCTATCCGCTTTGTGCTGCATAATGGGATAGGCTTTTTTATTGATGGTGGTAAACTGCTTATATGCCAGTTTTTTCAACGCCTCATTTTCCATTACCATTGCCAAATCACGGGTTTTCATTTTCATCAGGCTGTGCTGCGGAAAATCCGCATCAAAAACGGCTACGTTGTAGCCCAACCGATAGTGCATCGTACTGGCGACAAGCGTGGTAAATGTGCTTTTGCCAACACCGCCTTTTTGAGAAGAAAAAGCGACAAACAGAGGTTTCTTTCTTGTGTCCATATTTTTAAAATTTAAAGTTTACATCTTACTGTTTTCAGTCTTGCAGGCTTTCAGCCGTGCAGTCCTGATTTCGTGCTGTCTTTCTTGCAGGATAGCTATCAGGCTTGCCTGCGGGAATTGCTGATTGCCTGCTTTCCTGCTGTACAGCAGCAATGCTTTCATTCAGGCATCCTATCAGGCGTGATTGCGTTCTTGCATTCGTTCCGTCCGTCATTCTATCCATCACGCAGGCTTGATTGTCTGATAGCAGGCTGTCACGCTTTCCGTCATTCCTGCGCTCTTGGTTTCTTGCATTCCTGCAATCTTGCAGGCAGGATAACCTGCCATCTTGAATGTATGCCGTCTGCTCGTCCTGAAGCACGGGCTGCCTGCCTGCCTGCCTGCCTGTCAACATTCAGAGGCAAAGAACTCATCAAATTCAATCGGCTGTATAGCGGTGGCAGTGTTTGGCGTTCAGAGGCAGCATTTGGCACTGTGTCACAGTGCAACGCTATCGTAAACAGGGCTTTACTTTGTATTGTGATTTTTATTAACGGATTTATGCAAAAGTCTTTTGACATATCAGGGGGTAACGGGAACGGCAACGAGCCGTTTTTCCCTGTTACATTCAATCCGTCCCGCAGGGCGGATTTTTGTGTTCACCGGAACACGGCAAGTTGTGTTTTGAGCATCTCGGAATGATTTCCGATGCTCAAAACAACTTGCCCTTTGCAGGGGGCAGAAAACACCTTCCAAAGTCAGGGTTTTGTATGGATTTTAAAATGGATTAGTGATGAACGATAACAACAAAAAGCAATTGAAAAAGACCGGACGTCGCCCCAAAGAAGACCCGGCGACCATCCGCTATACGATTTCCTTTAACGAGCAGGAACACGCCCATTTTCTTGCCCTGTTTGATAAATCAGGTATGCAGGTAAAGGCTCATTTCATAACGTCCTGCATCTTTGACAAGACCATAAAAACCATTCAGATTGACAAGGGAACGGTTGATTTTTATATGCGGCTGACCTCTTTTCACAGCCAGTTCCGTTCCATAGGTGTGAACTATAACCAAATTGTAAAGCTGCTGTACAAGAATTTTTCCGAGAAAAAAGCCGCAGCGTTCCTGTATAAACTGGAGAAACAGACGGCTGAAATGGCAATGCTGTGTCAGAAAATCATTCAGCTTACTGAAAAATTTGAGGAAGAATACCTAAAAAAATAATGTAGAAGTGATAGCAAAAATTGGAAGAAGTGCAAATTTATACGGAGCGTTGGCGTACAATCAGCTTAAAGTGGAGAATGAAAACGGGCAGATTTTGTTTGCCAATAAGATGATTGAAACCGCAAGCGGTCATTATTCCGTGGCACAATTAGCCCAGTCTTTTGCACCTTACCTGATAGCCAACCGCAATACCGAGAAACACACGCTGCATATTTCGCTAAATCCTGACCCGAACGATAAGGTAAGCGATGATAAGTTTAGGGAAATGGCAGAACAGTATATGCGGGAAATGGGTTACGGCGAACAGCCTTTTGTAGTCTTCAAACATACCGATATTGACCGCAGCCATATACACATTGTATCGGTTTGCGTGGACGAGCAGGGCAAAAAGATTTCGGACAAGTTCGAGAAAATGCGTTCTATGAATGTATGCCGTGAGTTGGAAAAAAAACACGGATTGATACCCGCAACAGATAAGGAGCATCGGCAGAACGACAAGGTTTTCCGTCCGGTAAATTACAAAGCTGGAGATGTGAAAAGTCAAATCGCTTCAGTAGTTCGCCACTTACCAAATTACTATAAATTTCAGACTTTGGGCGAATACAATGCCCTGCTTTCCCTGTTCAATATTACCACCGAAAAGGTAGAGGACGAATTGCAGGGGCAGCTACGGCAGGGTTTATTGTACATTCCTTTAAACGGGAAAGGCGAAAGAGCCGGGCATCCTTTCAAGGCTTCGTTGTTTGGTAAAGATGCTGGTCTTCCGGCTTTGGAACTGCATTTTGCGAAATGCAAAACGGATTTAAAAGATAGTCCAACCAAACAGACCTTACAATCAGCCGTTACCATTGCCCTGAAATCAACAACTGATGAATTGGGCTTTAAGAAGCAATTAGCGGAGCAGGGCATTAACGTAGTCGTGCGCCGGAATGACACAGGGCGTATTTATGGTATCACATTTATAGACCATAATTCCAAAGCAGTTTGGAACGGTTCACGCTTGGCAACAGAACTTTCTGCCAACACTTTTAATGATTATTGGAACAATAACATTAAACCGGATATTATAGAACCTGTCGCTTTACACCCCAAACTATCCACATCAAATGATGCGGATCTTCCTGCGGAAGAACCACACCATTTGTTCGACTTTTTAACTACTGACAAGCACGAAGACGGTTTGATTGAAGCATTGGGCGGTTTACTGCCCGAAGCCCAGGGCGATGATTACGAAGAACAAGACTTTGTCAATAAAATGAAGAAGAAGCGCAAACGCCAAAGAGGTCAGAAATAATATTTAGCCAAACACTGCCACACAACGCCACTGGCTGCCACATTCTTAGAGCCACTCCGTAGAGCCTTTAAATTCACGCCCGAACATTAAAACTTAAAATAATGCAGGGAGAAGACGATTTAAGAGGGCTTGCCAAGATAATGGCTTTTATGCGGGCAGTCAGTATTCTTTTGGTGCTGATGCACCTTTATTGGTTCTGCTACGGTTTCTTTTTAGAACGTGGTTGGACGTTGGAAGTAATCAACAAGATATTAGTCAATTTCGACCGGACGGCGGGTTTGTTTTCACATACCCTTTACACCAAAGCATTCGCTTTGGTTTTACTGGCTTTAAGTTGCTTAGGAACAAAGGGCGTAAAAAATGAGAAAATAACCTGGTCTAAAATTTACGTGGCGTTGGGCGTTGGCTTTGTGCTGTTCTTTCTAAACACACCGTTGCTAAAGTTATTTCCGGCAACAGGCACAATCCTATATATCCTTACTATCTCATTAGGCTATATCGCTTTGCTGATGGCAGGTGTATGGATGAGCCGCTTGCTCCGCACTAATCTGATGGACGATGTTTTCAATAACGAGAACGAGAGCTTTCAACAGGAAACCAAGCTGATGGAAAACGAGTATTCCGTCAACCTGCCCACCAAATTTTACTACAAAGGCAAATGGAACAACGGTTGGATAAACATTGTAAATCCTTTCAGGGCATCAATCGTGTTGGGTACTCCGGGTTCAGGTAAATCTTATGCAATCGTAAATAACTACATCAAGCAGCAGATAGAGAAAGGCTTTAGTATGTACATTTACGATTTCAAGTTTGATGACCTTTCAACCATTGCCTACAATCATCTACTGAAGCACAGGGACAAGTACAAAGTTCAGCCGAAATTTTACGTGATAAATTTCGACGACCCACGCAAGAGCCACCGTTGCAATCCACTCAATCCCGATTTTATGACGGACATTTCTGATGCCTACGAAGCGGCTTACACCATAATGCTGAACCTCAACAGGTCGTGGATACAGAAGCAAGGGGATTTTTTCGTGGAAAGCCCAATCATTCTTTTAGCTGCCATTATTTGGTATCTGAAAATCTACGAAGATGGTAAGTATTGTACGTTCCCACACGCCATTGAATTACTGAACAAAAAGTATTCGGACGTATTCACGATTTTAACCTCGTACCCTGATTTGGAAAATTATTTATCGCCCTTTATGGATGCTTGGCAAGGTGGAGCGCAAGACCAATTACAGGGACAGATTGCATCGGCAAAAATTCCTTTGTCAAGAATGATTAGTCCACAGTTATATTGGGTAATGACTGGCGATGATTTTTCATTGGACATCAACAATCCTAAAGAACCAAAAATTTTGTGCGTGGGTAATAATCCCGACCGTCAAAATATCTACTCCGCAGCTTTGGGCTTGTACAATTCAAGGATTGTAAAGCTGATTAATAAAAAGGGACAGCTTAAAAGTTCCGTTATCATAGATGAGTTGCCTACGATTTATTTCAGGGGGCTGGATAATCTTATAGCAACGGCGAGAAGTAATAAGGTGGCGGTATGCCTAGGATTTCAGGATTTTTCGCAATTAACAAGGGATTACGGCGACAAAGAGAGTAAGGTAATACAAAATACAGTCGGTAATATATTCAGTGGTCAAGTGGTTGGCGAAACAGCAAAGAGCCTATCGGAACGCTTCGGTAAGGTATTGCAGAAACGCCAAAGTATGACGATTAACCGCAATGATAAATCAACTTCTATTTCCACACAGTTAGACAGCCTTATTCCAGCTTCCAAAATTTCAACGCTTACACAGGGTATGTTCGTGGGTTCTGTATCGGATAACTTTGATGAACGTATCGAGCAAAAGATATTTCACGCCGAAATTGTGGTGGATAATGAAAAGGTAGCAGCAGAAAGCAAAGCCTATCAGCAAATACCGCAAATCTTATCTTTTGTGAATGAGCAGAGCGAGGATAAGATGAAGCAGGAAATTGAAAGTAATTATAAACAAATAAAAGCAGACATCCTGAATATTGTTTCAAGTGAAATGGAGCGCATCAAGAATGACCCGAACTTACAGCATTTGGTACAGAAAGAATGATTATACTAAATATTTTTGTGATGTCTCTGTTAATATATTGTTAGAAGAATTGAAAGAAACGGCACCATTACATCAACATATAAAATACCAAATTTTAATACTTATATTTTAGCATTTGCTTAAATAAGAAAATTAGCTATATTTGCATTATGGATAATACTTCTTGCATAAGACAACAGGCTGACATTAAACAAATCAATCGCTGTAAAGAACGAGTTTCAGAACTCCACGGCTCGTTTGACTATTTGTCGAACGGACTTGAGTTGACGGGAAACAATGTAAGACTGAAAATTCTGTTTCTTCTTTTTGAAGAAAAACGACTTTGTGTTTGTGATTTAAGCGATATTCTTGGTATGACAATTTCAGCAATTTCTCAGCACTTGAGAAAACTCAAAGACCGAAAGCTTATTGAAACCGAAAGAGAAGCGCAAACCATTTTTTACTCGTTGACGAAAGAGTATGAAAAAATGTTGGAACCATTTTTTAAAATACTTGACGACAACAAAATTTTAGAAACAATATGAAAACGGACAACAAACTAATCGGGACTGGACTTTTGACAGCAATTGTAGCTTCATTGTGTTGCATTACACCTATTTTAGCTCTCATAGCAGGGACGAGCGGACTTGCTTCAAACTTTTCCTGGCTCGAACCTTTCCGACCATATTTTATCGGTTTAACAATTTTAGTAATTGGTTTTGCTTGGTATCAAAAGTTGAAACCGCAAAAGAAAATTGACTGTAAATGTGAAACAACTGAAAAAATAAATTTTATGCAAACAAAATCATTTTTAGGAATTATTACCCTTGTGGTGGCTTTACTTTTATCATTTCCAATTTACGCTCACATCTTTTTTCCAAAGCCCGAAAACAAAACAATTATTACCCAAAGTTCCAAAATTCAGAAAGTTGAGTTTACAATTAAAGGAATGACTTGTTCAGGTTGTGAACATCATATTAAAACAGAGGTTAGCAAACTAAAAGGAATTATCGAAGTTGTCGTTTCCTATGAGAAAGGCAACGCTATTGTCAAGTTTGATAATAAGCAAACCCGTATTGCTGAAATCGAAAAAGCTATCAATTCGACAGGTTATAAATCACTAGAAAGTAAAGTTATATCATAATGGAAATTAAATTACAATCAATAATAACTTGCCCAAAATGTGGGCACAAAAAAGAGGAAACAATGCCAGTTGATGCTTGTCAGTATTTTTATGAATGTGAAAATTGCAAAACAAGGTTAAAACCACTACAAGGCGACTGCTGTGTGTATTGTAGCTATGCCAGTGTTCCTTGTCCACCAATACAACAGGATAAAAAATGTTGCTAAATAGAACGCATTTTATAGAAATCACATAAAAAATCGGTAGGTTTTACTAATTATTTGTAAACACTTATAAAAATAACTTATGCTATCAACAGAAAAAACATTATCAGAGGTAATTGAAATATTAAGACTAAGAGGTTATACCGAAGATTTTAACCTATTGGAAGAAAATATCTCATACAAAATAGGAGGCGAAAAGGTCAATTTAAGTGACATAGTTATTGATAAAATTTATCGTTTTACAGGACTGAATGACTTGGAAGATGAAGCTATCTTGTATGCGATGAGAAACCAAAAAGACGGAGCAAAAGGGATTTTCGTAAATGGCTATGGCACGTACTCCGACAGTGTATCGAACAGCATCATAGAGCAAATAGCAGTTAACGAAGATGACAAGGATGATTGGACAATAGAAATTTGAATTAGAATGACTGAATTAGAAAATGTTTTACAACAAAGAAATATAAAACCTACCGCAATGCGCTTGTTGGTGGCAGAAAAATTGATGCAGCAACAATACGCCATCAGTCATAAAGAATTGGCAGAACAGTTCGAAAATGCAGATAATGTCACTTTGTTTAGAACTTTAAAAACATTTTTAGAGCACAAACTTATCCATACAATCGATGATGGAACGGGTGTTGTAAAATATGCACTTTGCCAATCCGGCTGCAGTTGTAATCCTTCGGAGCAGCACACGCATTTCCATTGCTCACAATGCAAACGAACTTTTTGCCTTACAGATGCAGAAATTCCCAACATCAATATTCCTCTAAACTTCAAATTAGAAGGTATCAATTTGGTGCTTAAAGGAAGGTGTGACAGATGCAATTAAAATAATCTGAAACTTTGCAATCCGATTGCACAAATTATTTTTCTATATTTGTACCCTAATGAAATGGTTTCTCACAATATGGACTTTTTACCTGATGGTACTCGCAGCGTTGCCTTGCAGCGATGCAAGCAATCAGTGTGAAGATACCGTTCCTAAATTTGAAACCGCCCAATCTCACGACCATAACCAGGATAGCGACGACAATTGTAGTCCTTTTTGCTATTGCAGTTGTTGCAGTGTAAGCATCGGGTCTTTTAATTTCAAGCCTTTTGAAATCAAGCAACCTAAACTTGCTTTCGTTACTAAAAAAATCACAATCCGTGATTACACCTTAATTTCCCGCTACCAAGGAAATATCTGGAACCCACCCAAGTTTAATGTTTAATTTTTACAGATTTTCCAAATGCTGTTGATGGCTGATGTTTAGCCTTAACTGATGATGCTCCTGTCATTCATTTTATAATGATATGTGCAATCCATTTAAGTTTTCCTGTTTGTTTCAGATAAATCCATAAAGCTTTTGCTTTTGTGATAATAGGCAAATAGTACGTTTTCCATTCCATAGACATTCATAAATCTGTTGGCTGCTTACCACAAGTGGCAAGTATATTTTTTGTAAAATATTAAACAGAAATACGTGTTAGATAACATTATAAAATTCAGTATCAAGAACAAGCTTGTCGTTGGTATAATGACCTTGTTGCTCATTATTTGGGGAGTGTGGAGCGCCACAAAATTACCCATTGATGCCGTACCCGATATTACTAATAATCAGGTACAAATAATTACGGTTTGTCCCACATTGGCGGGGCAAGAAGTAGAACAATTAGTAACTTTTCCTATTGAACAAAGTATTGCCAATATTCCAGATTTAGAAGAAACACGGAGCATTTCGAGGTTTGGTTTGTCGGTAATTACGGTTGTATTTAAAGACAATGTAGATATTTATTTTGCCCGGCAATTAATCAATGAAAAATTAAAAGAAGCCGAAGAGAAAATCCCGAAAGGAATTGGTACGCCGGAACTGGCTCCCGTAAGTACAGGTTTGGGCGAAGTGTATCAATACATCATCCATCCCAAAAAAGGAAGCGAGAAAAAATACGATGCCAAAGAATTGCGCACAATGCAGGATTGGATTGTAGCCCGACAATTGTACGGAACACCAGGAATTGCCGAAGTCAATAGCTTCGGTGGCGAGCTGAAACAATATGAAGTAGCCGTGAACCCGAACCGCCTTAGAGCAATGGGTGTAAGTGTTACTGATATTTTTACGGCATTAGAAAAAAACAATCAAAATACAGGCGGTGCCTACATTGATAAAAAACCAAATGCTTATTTCATTCGTGGAATTGGCTTGGTTACTTCTTTAGATGATGTAAAAAATATCAGTGTAAAAAATGACGGTGGCAGTATTCCTATTTTTATTAAAGATGTAGCCGATGTAAGATTTGGAAGTGCGGTAAGATATGGCGCAATGACTTATAACGGCGAAGTAGATGCAGTGGGCGGTGTGGTAATGATGCTGAAAGGCGAAAACAGTAACGAGGTTGTCAATCGTATCAAAGAAAAACTACCCGTTATTCAAAAATCTTTACCCGATGATATTATCATTGAACCTTATTTAGACCGCACCGATTTAGTAGGCAGAGCAATGAGTACCGTAGAAAAAAACCTGATAGAGGGTGCATTGATTGTCATCTTTGTATTGGTTATTTTCTTGGGAAATTTCAGAGCGGGATTGATTGTCGCTTCCGCTATTCCTTTAGCGATGCTATTTGCTTTAGCCTTGATGAATGTCTTTGGCGTGAGTGCCAATTTAATGAGTTTGGGTGCGATAGATTTTGGTTTAATTGTAGATGGTGCGGTAATTATTGTAGAAGCCACTTTGCATCATTTGGGTTTAAGAAAATCTAAGCAAAAACTTACACAATTGGAAATGGATAACGAAGTTTTTACATCCGCTTCTAAAATCCGTAGCAGTGCAGCTTTTGGCGAAATCATTATCTTAATCGTTTACATTCCTATCTTGACGTTGGTAGGTGTTGAAGGAAAAATGTTCCGTCCTATGGCGCAAACAGTAGGTTTTGCAATATTTGGCGCATTGATTTTATCCCTTACTTATATTCCGATGATGTGTGCTTTGTTTTTATCTAAAAAGCCGATGCACAAAGAAACCATTTCAGATAAAATGATGAATTGGTTGCAAAAAATGTATCAGCCTTTATTAGAAAAAGCCATCAAAATAAAATATTGGTTAGTGGGCATAACCGTTGCTGTATTTGCTTTTACACTATTTCTATTTGGCAGAATGGGTGGCGAATTTATACCACAATTGCAGGAAGGCGATTTTGCCTTTCACTGCATTTTACCACAAGGAAGTTCATTAAGCCAAAGTATCGAAACATCAATGCAAGCTTCAAGAATTATTAAAGAATTTGATGAAGTAAAAATGGTGGTCGGTAAAACAGGAGCAGCAGAAGTACCCACCGACCCAATGCCACCCGAGGCAACCGATATGATGATTTTGCTGAAACCTCAAAGCGAATGGAAAAGTGGCAGAACTTACGATGAATTAGCAGATGCCATTAATGAAAAATTAGAAGCAATACCTGGAGTATTTTTTGAAAAAAACCAACCGATACAAATGCGTTTCAATGAATTGATGACAGGCATTCGACAAGATGTGGCAGTAAAAATATTCGGAGAAAATTTAGATACATTGGCGTTGAATGCCGATAAAGTAAGCAAAGTTATTCAAACCGTAGAAGGTGCTACAGCTCCACAAGTAGAACGTGTAAGCGGATTACCACAAATTAATGTAGAATATGACCGAACTCGTTTAGCCAATTACGGCATTAATGTAGAAGACGTAAACAACGTTGTAAGTACCGCCTTTGCAGGGAAAAGTGCAGGTGTGGTTTTCGAAAATGAAAGAAGATTTGATTTGGTGGTTCGGTTAGATAGTATTCACAGAAGCAGTATTGAAGATGTAAATAATTTAATGATACCAACTTCCACAGGCAATCAAATTCCGTTATCACAAGTTGCTACGATTGATTATAAATTAGGTCCGGCGCAAATAAGTCGTGAAGCAGGAAAAAGAAGAATTGTAATCGGGTTCAACGTTGCAGGCAGAGATGTGCAAAGTGTGGTTGAAGAAATTCAACAAAAATTAAATGCACAGGTAAAATTACCACCAGGTTATTATTTCACTTACGGCGGTCAGTTTGAAAATCTGAAAGAAGCCAGCAATAGATTAATGATAGCCGTTCCTATTTCCTTGTTATTAATTTTTGTGTTGCTCTATTTCACGTTCCGTTCCTTTAAGCAAGCAGGTTTAATATTTACCGCAATTCCGATGAGCGCCATTGGTGGCGTATTGGCTTTAATGCTTCGTGGAATGCCTTTCAGCATCAGTGCAGGAATTGGTTTTATCGCCTTGTTTGGTGTAGCCGTTCTTAACGGAATTGTATTGATAGGCACTTTCAACCAATTGGAAAAAGAAGGAATAAAAGATGTTTTCAAACGAGTAATCGAAGGAACAAAAATAAGACTTCGACCTGTATTGATGACGGCAACCGTTGCGAGCTTAGGATTTTTACCGATGGCACTAAGTAGCAGTGCAGGTGCAGAAGTTCAAAAACCTTTAGCAACCGTAGTAATCGGTGGTTTGGTTACGGCAACTTTCCTTACGCTGTTCGTTCTGCCTTTACTCTACATCATTTTCAATTCAAAAATTAATTTAAAAAGAAAACCCAAAGTGAAACCTATTGCAACTATCATTGTATTGCTTCTGTCATTAACAGGCTTTACAGCAAATGCACAAACACAGCATTTATCAAGTGTTGATGATGCGATAAATATTGCGCTTCAAAATAATCAAGCCATTAAAGCTTCAGATTTAGAAATTGATGCCAGCAAAGCGTTGAAAAAAACAGCCGGAGAATTACCTAAGTTGGATATTAATGCACAGTTGGGACAGTACAACAGCACCAAATTCGACCAGTCTTTTCAGGTGTCACAAACCATTCCTTTTCCGTCATTATTCGGAGCAAAAAAGGAGTTGATTAATGCTGAAATTAAAGGTAAAGAATTGCAGAAGAACTTGAGTGTTTTAGAATTAAAAAACCAAGTACGTACTTATTATTATCAAATTTTGTACTTGCAACACAATCAAAAACAACTACAGGAATTAGACAGTTTGTACAACAATTTCATAGGCATTGCAAAGCTTCGTTACAAAACCGGCGATACCAAAAAAGTGGACATCAGTACGGCAGAAGCCAAGAAAGGCGAAATCAATTTGTTATTAAAACAAAATGAAGTTTTCTTAAATAATGCCGTTGCCAATCTGAAAACATTGATGAATACGAAAGAAGATTTTACCATATCAGGAAATGGAAATTTTCAGCCTTTACAAATTTCAAATTTGTTGGATAATGATGCAGTAGCCAATCATCCTGCTATTCAATCTTTGTATCAGGAAGCAGTTATTGCGGAAAAAGCCAAAAAAGTAGAACGGGCACAAGGTTTACCCGATTTTACGATTGGGTATGTCAATCAGTCTTTAATTGGTTTTCAAAATGTGAATGGAGCTGAGAAGTTTTTCAATGGCGGAAACCGGTTTAATTCTGTAAACATCGGCATTGCAATTCCCATTACTTACGGTGCTACCAAAGCCAGAATAAAATCTTTGGATTATAGAAAGCAAGCAGCCGAAGCCAATGCACAACAGCAACAGAGAACGTTGGCAACGCAAATGCAAAATGCTTTGTTGCAATACCAGCAGGATATGAAGCAGTTCAATTATTTTCAGCAAGAAGCTTTGCCTAATGCTAAAGAAATTGTTTCAGCAGCACAATTAGGTTACAAAACAGGCGACATCGGTTATGTAGAATATCTTTTTGCCTTGCAAACCGCAACCGATATTCAGTTGAATTACCTCAAAAGTATTCAGCAGGTCAACCAATCTGTAATCAATATTTATTCATTCATCAATCAATAAGTACAAATGAAATTCAATATAAAAAAAATCACGTTGATGACAGCCATAGCTGTTTTACTATTTGCTTTTTCTGCCTGTAAAAATGATAAGAAAGCAGAAGATAAATCTGCCGAAACCAAAACTGCAGGAAAAGAAGAAGCACCACACGAGGAAGAAACGCCAACCATTGCCACACTTACCGAAGAACAAATAAAAACGGTAGGCATACAATTAGGCACCATTGAACACAAGGAATTAACAGCAACCATCAAAGCAAACGGAAATCTGAAAGTTCCCAATAACAATAAAGCCAACGCCACTTCTTTGTATGGCGGTGTGATAAGAACACTGAAAGTTCAAATTGGAGATTATGTAAGAAAAGGTCAGGTTATTGCAACCATTGCCAATCCGCAGTTCATCCAATTGCAGGAAGAATATTTGAGTACAGCAAGCAGAATTACGTTTGCAGAACAGGAATTAGCAAGGCAAAAAGAACTGAATGAAGGCAATGCAGGTGCAAAGAAAAATCTGCAAAGTGCTACTGCCGAATTAACCAGTTTAAGAACCCGCAGAGCTTCCTTGCAACAGCAGATACAATTAATGGGCATCAATCCAGGTTCGGTATCAAACGGAAATTTAAAATCCGCATTGGTCGTAACCAGTCCGCTGAATGGTACGGTTAGCAACGTTTTTGCCAAAATTGGAAGTTATGTAGATGTTTCTTCGCCGGTTATCGAAATTGTAGATAACAGTTCATTGCATTTAGATTTACAGGTGTTTGAAAAAGATTTACCACAGGTAAAAGTTGGACAAACTATTCATTTTACTTTAACCAATAATCCTACTGCTGAGTATGATGCTACAGTTTTCAGCATTGGTTCATCCTTTGAAAACGAGAGCAAAACCATCGCCGTTCATTGTCGTGTAAATGGTAATAAAAGTGGTTTAATTGATGGAATGAATATCACAGGAATTGTAAGCCTTAATAATGTAACAACGCCTGCTGTACCAACTGATGCGATTGTAAATGCCGATGGCAAATACTACATTTTTGTACAAACCAATAAAGAAGCAGAAGCCCATCACGAAGAAGGCGAAAAAGAAGGCGACCACAAAGAGGGCGAAGAAAAAGACCATAAAGAAGATAAAACTGCTAAGAATTTTGAAAAGGTAGAAGTGCTGAAAGGCGTATCTGATATGGGTTACACCGCTGTAACTTTTGTAAATGAAATTCCTGCCAATGCTAAAATTGTAGTTAAAGGTGCGTTTTTCGTCAATGCAAAACTAAGCAATGCAGGTGGTCACGAACATTAAAAATTGAACGCTATGGTTTGGTTAAAATTTTATTTGCCGGTGTATTTGGTGTTGTATATTATGGTAGCTTTTGTGCTACCATAATACCGAACCTACAAGCAAACGGGCATCAATCCCATAACTTTTGGCAAAACAGATATTGCACACGACTATATCGGTTTTGTGATGAAAGTATTGATAGCATTGCTTTTCGTTGCGGTATTCATCTATTCGTTCAGCGATAAAATGTATCAATATTTAGTACCGATTTCTTATTTAATGAAAGACGTGTTTTTAATCATTGCATTAATACTGATACACCTTTCATTACTATGGATTTCAGTAGCGCAATATCAAATGAGTAACAGTTGGCGTGTCGGTATTGATGAAAATAACAAAACCGAATTAATCACAAAAGGATTATTCTCTTACAGCCGGAACCCGATTTTTTTGGGAATGATAATCAGTGTTGCAGGAATATTTTTTATACTACCCAATACACTTACATTTTTCCTGATGCTTACTACCTATATCGTTATTCAAATTCAGATAAGACTGGAAGAAGAGTTTTTGGAAAAACAACACGGAGAACAATATTTAATTTATAAAAAAACAACTAAAAGACTACTCTAATGGAACACAAACATAAATACGATGCACAAGGCAAACAGCTTTGCTGCACACCACAGGAAGAAAAAATATATACCGATGCTAATGCTAAAAAATTATTAGAAAAGCATCACAACAATGACGGTCACAACCACGAACACAGCGATGATGACGGTCACAACCACGGAAGTACCGACAAATCTACCTTTCAAATGTTTTTACCTGCCATTATCAGTTTTGTTTTACTGATGATTGCTATTGCTTTTGATAATTGGCTACCGCAATCCTGGTTTACAGGTTGGGTAAGAATTATTTGGTATGCAATAGCCTATTTAGCTGTTGGATTTCCTGTAATTAAAGAAGCATTTGAGAGCATCCGCAAAAGCGATGTATTTTCAGAGTTTTTATTGATGAGCATTGCCACTATCGGAGCTTTCGCCATTGGCGAATATCCCGAAGGTGTTGCCGTTATGCTGTTTTACGCCGTTGGCGAAGTGTTCCAAACATTAGCCGTAACAAGAGCCAAAGCCAACATTAAAACCCTGCTCGACCAAAGACCCGATGAAGTAACGATTTTAGAAAATAACCAACCTAAAACTGTAAAAGCAGCAACTGTAAGCATCGGCAATATCATTCAATTAAAACCCGGAGAGAAATTAGGATTAGATGGCGAATTATTATCCGAAACGGCAGCATTCAACACCGCAGCATTAACTGGCGAAAGCAAACCCGACACCAAAACCAAAGGCGAAACTGTTTTAGCAGGAATGATAAATTTAAACACAGTTGCACAGGTAAAAGTAACCACGGCATATACCGATAGCAAGCTTTCAAAGATTTTGGAATTGGTTCAGAATGCTACTGCACAAAAAGCACCAACAGAGTTATTCATCAGAAAATTCGCAAAAATCTATACACCAATTGTTGTGTTATTAGCAGTGCTTATTACTGTTGTTCCTTACTTTTTTGTTGATAATTATTTGTTCAGTCAATGGTTATACAGAGCATTAGTGTTTTTGGTTATTTCTTGTCCGTGTGCTTTGGTTATCAGTATTCCTTTAGGGTATTTTGGTGGAATTGGTGCCGCTTCAAAAAATGGGATTTTATTCAAAGGAAGTAACTTTTTAGATGTGATTGCAGGTATTCAGAATGTTGTGATGGATAAAACCGGAACAATGACCGAAGGCGTTTTCAAAGTACAGGAAGTTAATTTGAAACCTGAATTAAATAAAGACGAAATTCTGAAATTGGTAAATGCCTTAGAAAGTCAAAGTACACATCCTGTTGCCACAGCCATTCATCAATATGTAGGAGAAATTGACAATTCCCTAAAATTAGAAAACACAGAAGAAATAGCAGGTCACGGTTTAAAAGCCAACGTAAACGGAAAAGAATTATTGGTAGGTAATTTCAAATTGATGGACAAGTTCAATATCAGTTATGATTTAGACCCAAGTACGATTGTTTACACTTTAATCGCCATTGCTTACGATGGAAAATTTGCAGGCTACATTACCATTGCCGACAGTATTAAAGAAGATGCACAGATTACAATTGACAAACTAAAAGCATTAGGCGTAAAAACTACAATGTTGAGCGGAGATAAAAGCACCGTGGTAAAATTTGTTGCCGATAAATTAGGAATTAATAATGCCTTTGGCGATTTATTGCCGGAAGACAAAGTAAATAAAGTAAAAGAAATCAAAGCCAAAAACGAAACCGTAGCATTTGTTGGCGATGGCGTGAATGATGCGCCTGTAGTAGCTTTGAGCGATGTAGGAATTGCAATGGGTGGTTTAGGAAGCGATGCCACTATTGAAACTGCAGATGTTGTAATTCAGGATGATAAACCAAGTAAAATCCCAATGGCAATCAATATCGGAAAGCAAACCAAGAAAATAGTTTGGCAGAATATCATTTTAGCATTTGGTGTAAAAGCTGTCGTTCTCGTTTTAGGAGCAGGTGGTTTAGCCACAATGTGGGAAGCTGTTTTTGCAGATGTAGGTGTAGCATTATTGGCAATTTTGAATGCTGTAAGAATACAGAGGATGAAATTTTAGAATTAAGCTTATTCTAATAATGAATAAAACTAACAATGCATAGGAAAGGCAAAAGTTATCAAAAAGTACCTCCGTACAAAAGATACAAAGCTTCTAAACCCTCAAATGGTAATTTGTTGAAGTCGAAAAAACCTTCGCTCTTTATGATACTTTTTGGGATATTTTTAGCTGTGTGCATTATTGCTTTGATATACATAAAAATTAGACACTATTATATCTATCACTATCACTAAAAGTGGAATTATAAGTTATCAAGCAAAAACCAAAGTTTCAAAAGAGAAGCCTGAAAATGTAAATTCTTTTCAAATATTACAGTATTTAGGCTTCTCAATTATTTTTTTAATAGATTTAAGATAAGGAATGGACAAATTCTACAAAGAAACACTCTCTAAACTGGAATTAGAAATTAGCGAATTGGAGGTTGAAGTCGATTGCTCCTTACAACGTATTGAAGCTGCCATACACCTTATTCTCGAATGCCTTTCGGAATTAAAGGAATACGTTTTGAAAAAAGGATTTAAGAATACTAATGAAGAAATCCGCTTTTTCAAATATCAGAAACCTGTTATTGTTTCAAAGCTCATCTACTACAACGCCATTTATAAAATAGAAACGAGAAGACCGTATGGGAATAAGCGCATCAGGAAATATTTTATCAAAGAACTGAAAAAGCTAAAAAGGTTCTTTGATAACAACCTTGATTTTTATAAGTATTACCGAAGCAATAATTCTTTTGTGGATGAAAAAATATTTGTACGGGGAAAACACGATATAAGGCTATGGTTAGATACCTTTTATTTTGAGGCAGACCATACTTTTTCTACTTCGCACGATTATAAGGTTGCCAAGATAATTGCCAATGATCTGATACAGGTTTATTTGGAAGACAAGTTGAATAACCTTAATCTAAAAAAGACTTCAGAAAATTCGTTGAAATGGACGGCAAGCAAAACAGCACTGACGGAACTTATTTATGCACTATATTCCCAAAGTGTATTTAACAATGGGAATACAGACATAAAATTGATTGCTAAAGCATTTGAAGATGCCTTTAATATTGAATTAGGTGATTTCTATCACACGTTTATGGAACTGAAAGCCCGCAAAATAAACCGAACGAAATTCCTTGACAATCTATGTGAAGCACTGATTAAAAAAATGGACGAACAAGACGAAAAACAGTAAACATATATGTACAACGCCTTTATTCCTCGTGACAAGAAGTCAAAGTAATTAAACTTAAATCGTAAATTTGTTTATTGCTTTTATATTAAATACAAAATGTGGGCAGAGAATAAATATGAATACACTCTTTATAAAAAATATGGTCTGTAACCGCTGCATTATAGTGGTGCAAAATGAATTGGAAAAACTCGGTTTAGGCATTAAGAATATAAAATTGGGCGAAGTAACCTTAGCACAAGAGATAACCCCTACAAAAAAAGATGCTTTGGTAAAAACTTTAGAGCCATTGGGATTTGAGATAATTGACGATAAAAAAAGTAGGATAATAGAGAAGATAAAGAACACTATCATTGACTTGGTACACCATCAAGATAATGATGTAAAAATCAATCTTTCAGATGTATTGAGCGATAAATTGCATCACGATTATAATTACCTGTCCAATCTGTTTTCAGAGGTAGAGGGTACTACTATTGAAAAATACTTTATTGCCCAAAAGGTTGAAAAAGTAAAAGAATTGCTGGTGTACGATGAGTTGTCTTTGAGTGAAATTGCTTTTCGTCTGAACTATTCGAGTGTATCCTACCTAAGCAATCAATTCAAAAAAGTAACAGGACTGACACCGAGCTATTTCAAACAGATAAAAGAAGATAAAAGAAAGCCATTGGATAAAGTGTAAATAAATTTTACAAATCAATTCCAAAATTTCACAATAGCACCCGTTGATATAATAGCCAATTTTGCATTGTTAATTAAAGCAAGCAGAATATGGCAACTAATAATAAAGAAACAATATACATTCCATTGGAGGATGTGGAAAGCGAACATTGTGCATTAATCGTTGAAAAAGGGTTGACACAAGTAAAAGGCATAGAAACCCACAAAGTAGAGCTAAATAACCGCAGGGCAGCTATTACAGTAGATAGCAATGAAACAGTAGGCGAAGCTGTTAAGGCAATTAAAGATTTAGGTTACGGAGTTCCTACGGTTAAAAGTGCTTTTCCGGTATTGGGCATGACCTGCGCATCCTGTGCGGGCAGTGCCGAAAGCATTGTTAAATACCAATCGGGAGTAGTTGATGCTTCCGTGAATTTTGCAACGGGTAATCTTACGGTAGAATATCTACCAAACATGACCAATGCTTCAACGCTGCAAAAAGCAGTACAAGGAGTTGGTTATGACTTATTGATTGAAGACGAAACCACACAGCAGGAAACGTTAGAAGCTATTCACACCGAGAAATTCAGGAAACTCAAAAACAAAACCATTTGGGCAATCATCCTCTCTTTGCCTGTGGTGGTAATCGGTATGTTCTTTATGGATATGCCTTATGCAAACCTGATAATGTGGCTTTTCTCAACTCCGGTACTTGTCTGGTTAGGAAAAGACTTTTTTATCAATGCGTGGAAGCAGGCAAAACATCGTTCTGCCAATATGGATACACTGGTTGCATTAAGTACTGGTATTGCTTACCTGTTCAGTGTATTCAATATGTTATTTGCAGACTTTTGGCATCAAAGAGGGCTACACTCTCACGTTTATTTTGAAGCCGCTGCCGTAATTATCGCATTTATCCTCTTGGGGAAACTGTTAGAGGAAAGAGCCAAAGGTAATACATCTTCAGCCATTAAAAAGCTAATGGGCTTACAGCCTAAAACGGTTATTGTGATAGAAGCTGATGGCACAGAAAGACAGAAGGCTATTGAAGATGTAAGTGCAGGTGATATTATACTCGTAAAGCCCGGCGAAAAAATTGCGGTGGATGGTATGGTAACATCAGGTAATTCCTATGTGGACGAAAGTATGCTAAGCGGTGAGCCTGTGCCTGTGTTGAAAAAGGAAAATGAAAAGGTATTTGCCGGAACGATTAACCAAAAAGGCAGCTTTCAATTCAAAGCGGTGAAAGTTGGAAAAGAAACCATGCTTGCACACATCATCAAAATGGTACAGGATGCACAGGGAAGCAAAGCTCCAGTACAGAAGCTGGTAGATAAGATTGCAGGCATCTTTGTTCCGGTAGTAATGGGTATTGCTATCCTTACATTTATCTTATGGTTGGTGTTAGGGGGCGAAAACGGAGTTGTGCAAGGCTTGCTGGCAGCCGTTACGGTATTGGTTATTGCCTGCCCTTGTGCTTTAGGCTTAGCGACCCCGACCGCCATTATGGTAGGCGTTGGCAAAGGTGCTGAAAACGGTATTTTGATTAAGGATGCGGAAAGCCTTGAACTGGCTAAAAAGATAAACGCAATTGTATTGGATAAAACCGGAACCATTACCGAGGGAAGACCACAAGTAACAGATATTGCCTGGCTGAACAATGACGATATGACCAAAAATATTTTATTAAGCATCGAAAAGCAATCGGAACATCCATTAGCGGAAGCAGTAGTAAAACATTTGAACGGAGCAGGAAACGCAACTTTATCATTGTTCGACAGCATTACAGGTAAAGGCGCAAAAGCAGACCATAACAACGAAACCTATTATGTAGGAAATAAAAAGCTATTGGCAGAAAACAACATCGCTATTGCTGACGAATTACAAAACAAAGCCGAAGAATGGGGCAAACAATCCCAAACCGTTATTTGGTTTGCAAACGGCAAACAGGCTCTGTCTGTAATTGCCATTTCCGATAAGATTAAAGAAACATCGGTGCAAGCTATCAGGGAAATGCAGGATATGGGTATAGACCTGTATATGCTGACCGGAGATAATGAAGCAACCGCCAAAGCCATTGCTGCGCATACTGGCATTAAACATTACAGAGCCGAGGTATTACCACAGCATAAAGCCGATTTTGTGAAAGAGCTACAAAGCAAAGGTAAAATAGTGGCAATGGTAGGTGATGGTATCAACGATAGCACCGCATTGGCAACAGCCGATGTAAGTATCGCAATGGGCAAAGGTTCGGACATCGCAATGGAGGTAGCCAAAATGACCATCATTTCATCAGACCTTACCAAGGTACCACAGGCAATACGATTGTCAAAACAGACCGTAGCCACCATTAAGCAAAACCTGTTTTGGGCGTTTATTTACAACCTAATCGGTATTCCGGTGGCAGCGGGCATCCTTTACCCAATTAACGGCTTCTTGCTAAACCCGATGATAGCGGGCGCAGCAATGGCGTTGAGCAGCGTGAGCGTGGTAAGTAACAGCCTGCGGTTGAAGTGGAAGAAGTAAAACAGTAAAAATCACAAATCAAATAAGAAATTACACAACAATTCTGAACCAAATAGCACTGAAATTTGCATTATCAATAACTCTTAAATTTATTAGCAATGGAAAATAAACAATTTCAATTCAAGACAAACATTAATTGCGGCGGTTGTATCGCATCTGTAAAACCACACTTGGACAAGGCAGAGGGCATCTGCCATTGGGACGTGGACACCAACAATAAGGACAAGGTGCTTACCGTGAAGTCCGAGGGAATTACCGAGCAAGAAGTAATATCCACTGTGCAAAAGGCAGGCTTCAAAATAGAGCCTTTGAACGTCTAATCCAAAGTCTTTTAAAATGCCCTTTTCTGACCGAACTTTTACAAGGGTAGGCTTTCAGGAAAGGGTATTTTATCAATTCTGAAAAAAGACTGAAAGGCTATTGCGGATGTGGTATTTTTTGTTTATATAGCAAAAAAAAGGCAAAACGATAAAAAAAAACCAATCTTATTTGTAACTTTGTAGCGTTGAAAAATTTGAGAATACATATAAGCATTTTAACACTTTTCTTTTTGGGTTTCTTCCTGATGCCCAATCAGAGTTATGCTTGTTCCAAAAAATCAACACAAACCGAGCAGTCTTCCTGCTCAAAAGAAAAATCCAAAAAATCAGAACATAAAAAAGGTTGCAAGGGCAAATCCTGTAAAAAATGCAAAAGTGACAATTGCGGGGGCGGTTGTTCACACAGCTCTTGCAGGTGCGGTGCTTCAATCACTTCTTTAAGTTTACCAGTTATAATCGAATTAAAAGCAAAAAATCAATTTGCAGCAAGTAAAAAGCAAAAATTCGGTTTCAAAGAAGCCTATTATTCTTCGGGCTTTTTCTCCATTTGGCTACCGCCTAAAATAAGCTAAAACTATGGCCTGATAGCCATAGGTGTGTCCTGTCAGAAGCTGTTCCGGCTTTTGCAAATCCCCTATTTGTATCATTTACTTAAAATTTAAAACAGAAACGGGTTTATCAATCCCCCGTTTCTCAAAATGTAATTATTATGAAATCATTATCAAAAATAGTGATGGTAATCGCCGTGTTACTATCATCAATAAACGGCTTCGCACAAATCAAGAATGCGAAAACAGAAACCGTAAAGATTTACGGCAATTGTGGTATGTGCAAAACCACCATCGAAAAAGCAGGTAACGTAAAAAAGGTAGCCAGCGTGGACTGGAACAAAGATACCAAGATGGCTACGCTCACCTATGACGGCGACAAAACAAATCAGGATGAAATCCTGAAACGTATTGCTTTGGCTGGTTATGACAGTGAGAAGTTCCGTGCGCCGGATGACGTATATGCTAAACTGGCTGGTTGCTGCCAGTATGATAGACCCGTGAAGACGGTTGCCAAAAACAAAGAGGCTGGCATGGACATGAATGCCGGACATGGCAATCACGACCATAGCCAAATGGCAGCTAATAAAGATGCAGCTCAAAACCAATCACAGCTAAAAGCTGTATTTGACAACTACTTTTCAGTGAAAGACGCTTTGATAAAAACCGATGCGGCGACCGCATCTGCCAAAGCCGCTGAATTGGCTGCATCCCTTAAAGCAGTCGATATGAACAAGCTATCGGCAGAGGAACATACGGCTTGGATGAAAGTGATGCAGGATTTGACGGCCAATGCGGAAAGCATTTCAAAATCAAAAGATGTTGCAAAACAAAAAAGTTCTTTTGCGGCACTTTCGGAAAGCATCTACACACTTGCCAAAGTTTCTAAACAGGACACCCCCATTTATTACCAGCACTGCCCTATGTACAACGGAGGTAAGGGAGCCAATTGGCTAAGTAAAGAGAATGCGGTTAAAAATCCATATTACGGCTCACAGATGCTCACCTGCGGAAGTACGGTCGAAACCATTAAATAACAGGTCTGAAAGCTATGGTACAGTACAATGACATGGTGCAGGCGCTTAAAGACCTAAGACAACGTGGGTACAGTATGGACTTTAGTCTGTTGCCGGACTGTCTGTACTGTACGTCAAGGAGCCTGAAACTAAAACCGGAGGATTTTACGGTTACGGAAACTCATAGGTTTGAAAGCCTCGACAGCAGTCCTGATAACAATGCCGTAATTTATGCCATATCGTCTAATGATAGTAAGAATAAAGGCGTACTTGTTGATGCCTATGGTACTTATGCCGAAGAAATGACCCATGAGATGGCAAAAAAATTAAGTGCAACATAACTTTTAAAACCCCTTGTTATGAAAAAATATACTTGTCCTATGCACCCACAGGTGCTAAAAGACGAACCGGGCAAATGCCCGCTCTGTGGCATGGCATTGGTTCCCGTTGGCGGTGCGTCAGTTTCTCATGAACACACATCAGAACATGGGCATTCCGGGCATTCTCAACATGGCCATGCTGACGAAAACTTTAATAAACATGAGGGACATCATACAGGTGATTTCCTCACTCGTTTTTGGATAAGCCTTGTCATTACAATCCCTATACTGCTCCTGTCGCACATGATACAGCAATGGTTAGGTTTCTCGCTTGCTTTCAATGGCGATAAATATGTGTTGCTGGCATTGGGTACGGTGATTTATTGCTATGGAGGCTTACCATTCCTAAAGGGAATGATTGGCGAGGTGAAAGCCAAAGCCATAGGGATGATGACACTTGTTGCTATCGCCATATCCGTAGCCTATGTCTATTCCGTAGCCGTTGTATTTGGCTTGCAGGGTATGGATTTCTTTTGGGAACTGGCAACCCTAATTGACATCATGCTGTTAGGGCATTGGCTGGAAATGCGTTCCCAAATGGCTGCTTCACGGGCATTACAGTCATTGGTAGCGTTACTGCCCAACGATGTTACCGTGGAACGAGGCGGAGAAGCTGTAAAGATAAAGCTCGAAGACCTGCAAAGCGGTGAAACGGCTATCATAAAACCGGGTGAAAAAATTCCAGCCGACGGATTGGTTCTGGATGGGCTTTCATATATCAACGAGAGTATGCTTACCGGAGAAAGTGTTCCCGTAAAAAAGGAAAAGGACGGAAAGGTCATCGCAGGCTCTATCAATGGCGATGGTGCGCTGAAAGTTAAGGTAACAGCCGTTGGAAAAGACAGCTACCTGAACAGGGTTATCAATCTTGTGCAGGAGGCACAAGCTACTAAGTCCAATACGCAAAACCTTGCGGACAAAGTTGCCAAATGGCTCACCTTTATTGCCATTGCCGTGGGCATAGGCACATTTGCCTATTGGTATGCAAGCAGTGGAGATATTGCCTTTGCGCTTGAAAGAATGGTGACGGTAATGGTAACGGCCTGCCCGCACGCATTGGGCGTGGCTATCCCGTTGGTGGTCGCCATTTCCACAACGCTATCGGCGACCAATGGTCTGCTCATCCGCAACCGCACAGCATTTGAAACCACCCGTAAGCTATCTACCATCATTTTTGACAAAACCGGAACGCTCACCAAAGGTTCCCATGCCGTGGAAAAGGTTATTCCCTTTACGGACGAATACAATGCCGATGCAGTTATCCAGTATGCTGCCGCAGTACAGCAAAATTCGGAACACCATATCGCAAAAGGCATTATGGCTACATTGAAAGAAAAGAGGCTTGCGTTATGGAAGTCTGAAAACTTTAGCTATATGCAGGGTATAGGTGTAAAAGGTGTTGTAAACGGAAAGAGTGTTGTAGCTGGTGGCCCGAATTACTTCACCGAAAACCACCTTTCTTTGCCGGAAATTCCAACCGAAATTAATCAGGAAGCCGAAACAGTAAACTTTGTTCTCATTGATGACCGGGTAATCGGCCTCATTACTTTGGCAGACAGCATCCGTGAGGGTTCGGCACAGGCGATTGAGGAACTCAAAAAAATGGGCATCAAGTCCTTTCTGCTCACCGGGGACAACGACAGGATTGCTGCTGCCGTAGCCGGAAAATTGGGTATGGACGGGTATTTGGCCAATGTGCTTCCGCATAACAAGCAGGAGAAAGTAAAGGAGTTTCAGGCAAAAGGCGAAATCGTAGCAATGACTGGTGATGGTGTAAATGATGCACCTGCACTGGCACAGGCAGATGTTGGAATTGCCGTGGGTTCCGGTACGGACGTGGCTGCCGAAACAGCGGATATCATATTGGTAGACAGTGACCCGAGGGATGTGGTCAAACTGATTGACTTCGGCAAACTTACCTACAAAAAGATGGTACAGAACCTGATATGGGCGGTTGGCTACAACGTGGTGGCAATACCGCTTGCGGCAGGCGTACTCTATCCGAATTTTGTTTTAAGTCCCGCTATGGGTGCTGTGCTGATGAGTGTAAGCACCATTGTAGTGGCTATTAACGCAAGTTTTTTAAAAATCAAAAAATAAATAAAAATGAAAAATCTAACATTATCAATCATTGCTGTTATCATGGCATTTGTAACAGTATCATGCAATCAGGCATCCAACAAAAACGAGCAGTCTTCAAGTGATACTGCTGTGGTATCACAAGAACAGCCAGCTTCCCAACCAAAAGAGGATGATACGGTAGCTGCGCCCGTTGTGAGTGAAACTCCGAGCGGTCAGGAAGCAAAAGCAACAGGAAAAGAAGAAGCAAAAAACTTTTCTATTGCGCCCATAGTTACCGATTATCTGTCCTTAAAGAACGCCCTTGTTTCGGACGATGACAAAGCTGCCGCCAGTTCAGGGAAAAAGCTGTTAGCTACCCTGAATAAAGTGGACATGAAAGCCGTTCCTGCCGATAAGCACAAAAAGTACATGGACATAGCGGACGATGCTAAAGAACACGCAGAACATATCGGGGAAAATGTCGGCAACATCCACCACCAGCGGGAACATTTGGCCTCGCTTGGCGAAGATTTGAAAGACCTGATTGATTTGTTCGGTACATCGCAAACATTGTATCAGGACCATTGCCCGATGTTCAATGACGGTAAGGGTGCTGTTTGGTTCAGCGAAAACAAGGAAATCAAAAACCCTTACTACGGTTCTAAAATGCTGACCTGCGGTAAGGTGGAAAAAACAATTAACAGCAAATAAAATTCAGGGTTATGGAAAATATGCAAAACAGTCACCATGCGGGTCATTCCTCGGAGCATGGCACGCACAATACAAAACATGCTTCGGCCATGTACAAACGCTTTGCGGTGATGGCTGTAGCCATGTTCGCAGTGATGTATTTTATCATGTACGCCATGATTGACGGGTGGCAGAACCTGATACCCAATATCAACAATTTGTACATGACCCTGCTGATGACCTCGGCAATGCTGCTTATCGAATTAGCGATAATGAAAGTAATGTACCCCAACAGGAAGATGAATTGGGCGATAGCCATCATCTCGGTTGCTGTTGGCATCTTTTCATGGTTTGGTATCAGGGAACAAATCAATGTCGGGGACAAGCAGTTTGCAAAGGGTATGATACCCCATCACGCAGCAGCCATATTGATGTCCGAAAAGGCACACCTGACCGACCCGGAACTGATAGAGCTGCAAAAAAATATACTTAAAACCCAAGCGGAAGAAATTGAACTAATGAAGCGCAAGCTAAAAGAGTTTGAAGAAAGTAAATAATAAAATTTAAAAAAACAAGTTTGGACATGAACAAAATAATAATTGGCTTTATTTCCTTATTAACCCTGCTATTCACCGCTTGCGGTCAGGCGGGGTCAAATAAGGATGAAGCGGAACAGCAGCATTCGCAGGCAACTCCGGAAAGCAACGGACATACTACCCAAATAGGTGAATTGGTTCCATCGGATGAAGTCTGCATGGTCAACGATGCCTATATGGGCAAAAGGCAGTTTGACGTAAAATTTGATGGTAAAACCTATTACGGATGTTGCGAAATGTGTAAGGAACGTATTCCAAAAGATGCGACCGTGCGGATGGCGATAGACCCCTATTCCCATAAGCAGGTAGACAAAGCTAATGCGGTGATTGCTGTGACAGGAAATAACGGTGAAGTTTCTTATTTTGAAAACAAGGGGAATTATGCCAAGTATGTGAAAAAACAGTAGACACAAAAAGATGAAGCCACAATAAAATAATTATGACCATAAAGAAGAAAATCATATTGGGGCTGGCTGTCGTCCTGATTGCCATACAGTTCTTTCAGCCCTTACGGAACCAGGCGGTTGAAGTGCCAGCCACCCATATCGAAAGGGTGTACACCGTACCCCAAAATGTAAAGGCTATCCTTGTTCAGTCCTGTTATGACTGCCATAGCAACAATACCCATTATCCGTGGTACAGCCGTATCCAGCCCGGCGCATGGTACATGGCAGAGCATATAAAAAAGGGGAAAGAGGAACTCAACTTTAGCGAATTTGGCGACTATTCTGTCCGCAGGCAGCGAAACAAGTTCAGGGCTATGGCCGGGCAGGTTAAGGACGGGGAAATGCCGTTGTCATCATACACACTAATTCATCGCAATGCAGTATTGTCACCGGAGGATAAGCAGGTTTTGATAGCGTGGTTTAGCACAATGGAAGACAGCATTAAATAAAATTTTTCAAATCATGAACAGATATAATAAAATACCTATAAGAATTTTGCAAACAGTGCTGATACTGCTTTGCACGCAAACGCTGTTTGCACAGAGAGTGGTGCATTACGAGCTGTATGTAAAAGATACGCTTGTCAACTATGCAGGTAAGCAAAAAAGGGCAATTGCCGTAAACGGGCAAATCCCCATGCCCACCCTTACCTTTACCGAGGGCGACACTGCCGAAATAGTGGTGCACAACCAATTGAAAGAAAGCACATCACTTCACTGGCATGGTGTGTTCCTGCCCAATAAAGAAGACGGTGTGCCCTGGCTTACACAAAAACCCATCGCACCGGGCACAACCTACACCTACCGTTTTCCGATTATCCAGCATGGTACGCACTGGTACCATTCCCACTCAGGATTGCAGGAGCAGATTGGCATGTACGGAAGTTTTATCATGAAGAAAAGAAGCGATGATAAGACATTCAGAAAAGGAATTGACGATTTGCCGACCGTTCCAATTATATTAAGTGAGTGGACAAATCTTAACCCCGATAATATCAACCGTATGCTACACAATGCAAATGATTGGGCGGCCATTAAGAAAGGCGCAACACAATCATATGTTGAAGCTATTAAGGAGGGAAAATTAGGGGTAAAGGTAAAAAACGAGTGGAAGCGGATGCTGGCGATGGATGTCAGTGACGTTTACTATGATAAAATCCTAATAAATGGTAGCCATAGCACCGATTTGAAAACAATTGATGGTAAAAAGCTAAAAGCAGGCGACAAAGTCAGATTGCGTGTTTCCAATGGAGGGGCGTCTTCATATTTCTGGCTACGGTATGCTGGAGGAAAAATTACAGTAGTAGCGAATGATGGGAATGATGTTGAGCCTGTAGAGGTGGACAGGTTAATCATTGCCGTTTCTGAAACTTACGATATTGTAGTGACTATCCCTCAAGATGGTTTGGCTTACGAGTTCTTAGCAACAACCGAAGACAGGACACAATCTGCGAGTTACTTTATAGGTGATGGGGTCAAACAGCTTATTTCTCCACTCCCACGATTGAAGTATTTCGAGGGGATGAAGATGATGAACGATATGATGAAAATGAATGGCGATTTGGACGATATGGGCATGAAGATGAGCCTTAACCAAATGGACATGAATGTAGTGATGTATCCCGAAATTACCGGAGATGCAACAAAAAAAGCAGACCACAGTAAGCATGAGGGTATGGATATGGATAACGACGCTAACCGTTACAACGCTAATGCCTTGGGAGACATCAAAACATTAAATTATGCTATGTTGCAATCACCTTATAACACCTCTCTTCCAAATGATGCGCCTGTAAAAGAGTTGAAATTCACACTTACTGGCAACATGAACCGCTATGTATGGAGCATGGATAATAAAATACTTTCGGAAACTGACAAAATACCTGTAAAAAAAGGAGAAATTCTACGGATTACCATTTATAATAATTCAATGATGCGGCATCCAATGCATCTTCACGGATTTGATTTCAGGGTGATAAACGGAAAAGGCGAAAAATCGCCGCTTAAAAATGTGTTGGATATCATGCCTATGGAAACAGATACCATTGAGTTTTTAGCAAATGAGGAAGGTGATTGGTTCTTTCATTGCCATATATTATATCACATGATGGCGGGAATGAACAGGGTCTTTGAAGTTGGAGACTACAATAACCCCTATCTACCCGACAAGGCAAAAGCCTATAAAGAATTGCAAAGAGAAAGTAATATGCCTCATTTTATGGCACAAAACGATTTTGCAACCAATGGTAATGATGGAGAAGCTATGCTAATGAATGCACGCTACCAATTAGGAACAGAATGGCGTTTAGGCTATAATAGTATGCACGGTTATGAAGTAGAAACCCATTTAGGTAGATACATTGGAAAGATGCAATGGTTCATGCCCTTTGTAGGTTTTGATTACCGCTACCGTAAAATGGGAGAAGATGAACACGAAAAGAACATATTTGGACAAACCAACAAGAAAGACACCCGCAGGGCGTTCAGTTTAGGGTTTATGTATACGTTACCTATGCTGGTCAATTTTCAGGCAGAAGTATATCATGATGGAATTGTGAGATTGCAGTTAATGCGTGAAGATATACCAATTTCAAAAAGACTAAGAGGTGGTTTTATGGTGAATACCGACTTAGAGTATATGGGAGAACTTAGGTATATCATTAATAAGAATATAGGTATACGTACCCACTATGATAGCGATATGGGCTTTGGTGTGGGGCTGGCATTGACTTATTAAAATTAAATAACTAAGGGTTGTAAACTGCATAACCGTAAAAAAATATCGGTAAAAAAAAGGAGGTGATGCAGGTGTAATTCGCAAAGACTAACCTGCATCATACTACAACCCTTTAAAGTATGCAACAAAAATCTATCTATCGTTCCATCATCAATACGGTAGAGGTTGAATTTTTTTAAGCAGTAATTGCATCATAAGCTAATACGAACAGTGTTAGCTTTTCTGTATTAACCAATAATATATTACATCAAAATGAAGCGAATGGATAAATTTTACAATGAAACATATCTTAAATTGGAAACTGCAATCCAGGAACTGGAGATTGAAACCGACTGCCCCATAAAAAGAATTGAAGCCGTTATACACCATATCATACAAAGCCTTGCCGACTTAAAGGACTTTGTACTGAAAAATGACTTTAAGAATATGGAAGAAGAAATCCATTTTTTCAAGTATCAGAAACCTGTTATTGTTTCAAAGCTCATCTACTACAATGCCATCTATAAAATCGAAACAAGAAGACCCTACGGGAACAAGCGTACCAAGAAATATTTTACCAAAGAACTGAAAAAGCTAAAAAGGTTCTTTGAAAACAACCTTGATTTTTACAAGTATTACCGCAGCAATAATTCTTTCGTTGACGAAAAATTCTTTGTGCGTGGCAAGCACGATATAAGGCTGTGGTTAGACACATTTTATTTTGAAGCAGACCATCGTTTTTCTACTTCACACGATTATAAGGTTGCCAAGATTATTGCCAATGACCTGATACAAGTTTATTTGGAAGACAGGCTCAATAACATCAATGTGAAAAGGGGTTCGGACAATTCATTGAAATGGACGGCAAGTAAAACGGCACTGACGGAACTCATATATGCACTGTACTCCCACGGTGTATTTAACAATGGGAATACAGACATAAAATTGATAGCTAAAACTTTTGAAGAAGCCTTTAATATTGAGTTAGGCGATTTTTACCACACGTTTATGGAACTGAAAGCCCGTAAGATAAACCGAACCAAATTCCTTGACAGCCTCTGTGAAGCCCTAATAAAAAAAATGGACGAAAAGGACGAAAAGTAACGACTATTATAATACGCCACGAGGTGAATGAACGCCTTTTGTCCGTATAATGCTTTCCTGCACCTTTGGGGCTTCATTCTGCTTTTCTGCCTGCTCCGAAGCATCTTGTTTGGTTTCCGGCGTAATAGATAGCTGTATCTTTCTTTCTACGGCAGCCAGTTCCGTTTTAAGCTCACTCAATCGACTTTCCTTAGCCCAAGTACCGTTAACCACTTCCTGAAGTATCGGCAGGTCTTTTTGTATTTCAGCGATTTTCTCCTGCTCCTGCTTCACAAAGCCCGGCAGTTTTTCCAAAGCCCTTAAAAAATTCATTGCGGCGGTTTCGGGGTCTTTTGCCATCAGACCGTTATTGTAGGTGTACTTGATATTGCCCTCGCCAGTTATAAAAAATCTATTGACCCTTTCGAGTGTTGAATTATCCTTTGGAAGTTCTGTTTTAACCAATAATTGAAACCCGTAGAGGTTGCCTATTTCACGATAGTCGCCTGCCGTGCGGGCTTTGTTCGCAATCTCGTTCAGTTTTGCGCCTATTTGTTTCGGATTTGCATTGGGCGGCAAGCCATCTAACAGCACAGGGTTTTCGATTGTACCGTCCGAACGCTTTTGCAGGCGTTGCTGTAAGTTTTCCCAGTCGGTACTCATCCGGCTCAAACGGGATTGAGTGCTTTGCAACATTTCCATATAATCCTGTACCTTAAATTTGGCACTGGATTTAGAGCGGTTGAACGCCTGCTTTTCGCTTTCCAGTCCGGCAATCTGTTTTTCCAGTTTGGCTTTATCCAACAGGTCTGTATTTCCTGACAGGATTGCCACATATTCCGAAAAGTTCATTCCCGATTTTTCGTCCATACTTCCCTCGTCAATCGTTCTTTTGGTCAGGTTGTTAGTCTTTAACTGGTCGATGAAAAGCTGCTTATTATACAGCAGGTTGAATTTGTAACTGTCCAACGATTTTTCAACTGCATAGATAATCACAGCAACTTTATTATCGGCAAAGAATTTGGCAATCTCATTGCCTTTTCTGATTGCCCGCCCGTCCCTTTGGGCAAGGTCAGACGGTCGCCACGGTGTATCTAAATGATGAACGGCAACAGCTCTTTTCTGTGCGTTTACGCCAGTTCCGAGCATACTTGTAGAACCGAACAGTACACGGATTTTGCCCTCGTTCATTCCGTTGATAAGTTCCTTACGTTGCTTATCATTTTTCGCTTCCTGAATAAACCTTACTTCGTGCGCAGGTATGCCGTGGTCCTCCACGAGTTTGCGTTTTATTTCGGAGTACACGTTCCATTCGCCGGGCTTGTAGGTTCCCAAATCGGAGAAAACGAACTGCGTTCCTTTCTGTGCGTTGAACTGGTTGTAATACTTGGCGATATTTACCGCACAATGCGAAGCCTTGTTGTCGGGATGGTCGTCGTATATACCACTTACCATACGCATATCGAGCGACATCTTACGGGCATAGTCCGTCGCAATGAGCATCTTTGCTTTTTCTTCCCTTTGCGATAATGGTTCTCTTCCGAGCAAAGTAGCATCGCCCGTTTTGGCAAAAGCCATCAGGCTTTGGATAAAGGCTTCTTGGTCGGGCGTTGGCGGTATATTGTATAATACCTCGTTCTTGTTGGGTCGGTCAATACCAATATCCTTTGCCGTTCTGTAATCCGTGATTTCAGAATAGAACTGCGCAAGTTCCGGCACTTTGATAAAGTAGCGGAAACGCTCTTTTGCTACAATATTGTTAGCTACCGAAAATTCATAATCGGTCGTTTTCCTTGCATAGATAGCTGCCCACGCATCAAAAGAATGAATGCCCTGTTTTTCCAATGCACGGGGACGCAGATATTTGAACAGTAGGTACAGCTCCGTTAATGAATTGCTGATGGTCGTACCCGAAAGAAAGGTTGCGCCCATATCCGCATTGGTACGCTCCTGAATGGTGCGGATTGCAAAAAGCAGGTTCAGTGCCTTTTGGCTGCCGTCCACGTTACCCAATCCGGCAACCCGTGTATGACGGGTGTTGAACATCAGGTTTTTGAATTGGTGGCTTTCGTCCACAAACAAATGGTCTATGCCCATCATCTTAAAGTCCACAATATCATCTTTGCGGTTTTCAATATCGTGTTGCAGCGTTTTCAGCTTTACTTCAAGATTTTCTTTTCGTTTGATTACCCCGGCGAGCATTCCCCTTGTCACTTCCTTGCCTTGCGATTTCAGGGCATCGAGGTTGCGCTCTACGCTGTCTAATTCTATTTCGAGGATTTCCTTTTGTATTTCGGGCGATTGAGGTATCATTCCGAACTGGTCGTGCGTGAGTATCACACAATCCCAATCGTTGTTTTTAATATCCCCGAAAATCCGCAGGCGTTTTTTAGGCGTAAAATCATCAATACCTGGATAAAGGATTTTTGCGTGTGGATAGGCTTTTCGGTAGTCTTCAGCAATAGCAGGTATATTGGCTTTCAGTCCGATTATCATCGGTTTATGGGCTAATCCCAAACGCTTCATTTCCTGCGCTGCGGTACACATTATTAGCGTTTTTCCTGCGCCTACTTCGTGGTCGCAGATAGCACCGTTGTTCAGTTTTATCATCCAAACCGTGTCCTTTTGGCTTGAATACAGGTCTTCAATGCCTGCACCCTTGCGGTCTAATCCCGGAAATTCCTGATGGCTTCCGTCATAGTTCGGGCGAACGAAACAGTTAAAGGTGTCGTTGTACTGGTCGGTCAGCCTGTTTTTAAACTCATCGTTCTGTGCGTGTAGCCAGTCGGTAAAAGCGGTACGGATTTCATCAATCTTGGTGTTCGCCATTTGTATGGCTTCCATATCCCGTACTTTGACCTCTTGGTCGCCAACCATCACTTTTTTGGTTATATCAGGCGTAGTATTGACAAGGGCGTGTTTGAGCAGGGCAATACCGTCAAATGTTCGGCTTTCCGCTTTGACAGCATATTTTTCCCAAATGTGCATATTGCCCCGATGACATTTCACAGAAAAGTCGTCGGAGCTTTCGGAGTAATGAACCAGTACATCCGCATCGAACAGGTGCGAAGCGAAACGGGCATAAATTCCGGTAGGTATCCACCGTTCGCCGAGATTAAAATCCAACTCCTCAAATTCAATCCGTTTTGGTCGGGCTTCCTCTAAAGCGGTAAGGCTTTCTTTGGCTTCGGTATCATCAGGATTGTTTTCAAGATAGGCTCTTACGTCATCGGCTTTCTCAACTACGTTGCCTGCAATCCACCGTTCGGCTATTTCGTATTCCTGTTGTAGCGGATTGTAGAACAACCGCCCGTGTAAGGCTTCTTTCAGGGTATCGGCAGGCAGGCTGCTGATTTCGGACATAAAGTCCAAATCCACGTTGCCGTATTTATTCAGCGAGGCGGCTAATGCCTCTTCGGGATTATCGGTTGCTAACGTGGTCGTAGAGAAACTAACAGGACGGCTGAATATATCCGCTTTATGGATTATGCCGCCAATGATACGCTCCAGATAAGGAATTTCTTTACCTGCGCTGTCTGTCTTTATCAGCTTGGCATTGTCGGCAGCATTGAGATTACCGTATTTTTTGACAAAGCCATCGTACAGGAGGTTCAGGGTTTCCCGTTCTGCCTTGTGTTCGGTCTGCTTTTCAGCTTCTTTTTGGTACAGGTTGATATAACTGTCCCTTACAGCTATGTAGGCTTCGGCTCTTGCTTTCTGTGCCGACGGCAATTGCAATGGATGAAAGATAGCTTTTTTGTCTTCCTTATCCACCTCTTGCAAATAGCCGACCCAACCGTTATCCACCACAAGGCAATCATTCCGATGGAATGATTGCAGTTCGCCACTATACGGGGCAGGTTCAGGAATAGCATTAATATTGATAGCGGTAATGGCTGTCTTATCAGACTGGCCATTTCCGTTTATTTGTGAAAACAGGTCGCTGATAGCTTCCTGTTTTTTGCCGTTAACCTGGTCGGTTCCGTTAATATCACCATTGGATTTTAGCGGTGTATAGGGCTGCTGCCTTGCACTGCTGAACAGGTCGGGCTGACGACCTATTGTACCTCTTCTTTTTTTAGTGCTTTGCCTTTTGGCTTGGGTAGTTCTTTTAGGTGGAGCAAGAACCATTACAGGTTCTCCCGCACTTTCAAACAAGTCAAAAATGCTTAGTTGCTTTAATTCCTGCGGGCTTTCCTGACGGACTACCGAAGTAGGTACAGGTTGCGGCTTTTGCTGAATGATTACAGGGTCTATGACCGGAGGTGTAACTTTTGGTTCAATAGGAATTTGTATAACAGGCTCGTCGTTCTGTTCGCCTTTGTATAAACTCAAATTCAGATGCTTTCCAAAATCTTCGGAAAGCATTTGCTTCAAATCTTTGGCAATGCCCTCAACACCGTCTTTATGCGTATAGATTAAGGCAGGTTGCCCGTATGGGTCGGTATCTAATTTTTGGTCGGTATGGATAATTCTTGTACTGTCCTGAAAGAGCGCATTGCCAGGCGTATTGTATTCAGATGGCTTGCTTTGGCAAAACAGATCTTCCCTGTCGGTCAGATTTTCTTTTGCCGTATTTTTTTGCAGGATAATCAGGTCGCTGCCGACTTCCGTACCTGCATATTCGGTAAACAGGTTGTTAGGCAATCTTACAACCGAAACCAAATTATTATCCTGCATCAACGCCCTGCGTATGGGTTCGTTCTTAGGGCTGTTCAGAATGCCCTGTGAAGTGATGTAAGCCAACAAACCGCCCTCACGGAGCATATCAGCACCTTTCAGAAAAAAGTAATTGTGTATGCTTCGGGCAGCTTGTTCCTTTGCGCTGTTTCTACTGCGTGAATAAGAAAGGTCAAATACGGAAGTATCGCCAAAAGGGATATTACTGGCGATTACATCATAGGTGTTTTGTTCCCTTTCGGGGATTTCCTCAAAGCCGTTTATACGGATATTGCTTTCGGGGTAAAGCTGCTTTAAAATCTTGCCTGTAAGCAAGTCCTTTTCATAAGCGGTAACACTGGCTTTCTGATTTTCCGAAAAGGATTGGATGAATGAACCGATACCTGCGGAGGGTTCGAGGAATTTATCAATGTGCAGACCATTATCCCGCAAGGCAGATGAAATGGCATCTATAACTTTTGGTGGGGTATAAAAAGCCGTCAGTACGGAACTTTTCATACTATCCACATACTTGCGGTATTGCTTATCGTCTTCGGAATTTTCTTTGAGTAGTTGGTGGAGTTCCTGCGTGAGTGGAAAAAGGTCGTGTTCTGTTTTTCTCCAATGATTGATGTCTATTTCGTTTTCTACGGGGTTCAGAACGAATTTAAGACCGCCAAATCCGCTGTATCGCATCATTAGCAGTCTTTCGCCTACGGTGGCTTGCCGTTTCTCCTTTTCCAGTTTAAAAACAATTCGCAGGGCATCAATATTCTGTTGGAGATGGAACCGCTTACTGAAGCCCATTTTCCTCAATCCATATTGAGATGGTTCCGGTCAGTTCGGTATAGAGTACATCAAACTCATTTCCGTTGGCGAAATCATCGGTTAATTCATATCCTGCGAAAACAGGCTCACAAACGGGGAACATTTTAAGGGCGAACGGTCGCAGCTCCTCGTCTGCCATTATGGCATCAAACTCATTGCATACCACTTTGAAAACCGTGTTGAACTTGGAGAAGTGCAAGCCCTCAAAAAGTATGTAGTTGGCTATTTCGTCGCATTGCTCAACGGCGTTTCCCGAACGGAAAGCACCCTCATAAGCATTGGCAGCCCACGAAGACCGTTGGTCAATAAATTTTTGGTCGTGTGCCTTTTCGGGAAAGCTGCTGTTTAATAATTCTTGCAGTCGTAATCTGAAATACGACAGGTCTTTTTGCTGTACATCCATACTTATTTTGATTAGAATTTTACTTAAATCCTAAAATTATAAGCAGGAGCAAATGCCTTTGATAATGTTGCAGCGTTTGGCTTTGAAAGGCAGGATTTGGCGATTTACAATAGAAAATTGAACTGATTATTTATACAGAATTGGTGCTTGGCTATATGTTTTTTCACAAACTACTTTTGTGGTTTAAATATTTATCGTAATATTGCGATATATTATTACAAATAAGATGGGCGTAACAAAAACAGAAATATTTACAGAACAGCAAAACAGCTTGGCAACCACTTTAAAGGCACTGGCTCATCCTGCCCGTATAGCTATCCTGCAATACATCATCAAGCAGAATGCTTGCATTTGTAATGACTTAGTGGAAGAATTAGGATTGGCGCAGGCTACGATTTCACAACATTTAAAAGAGCTTAAAAACATTGGTATCATCAAAGGCAATATAGAAGGGACAAGTGTGTGCTACTGTATTGATGAAAATGTTTGGCAGCAGATTAAAAAGGAACTCAATGCTTTCTTTATAGATAATGTAGAGGTTGATAAATGCTGTTAAGCATTTTTTTTAAGCACATTAATCGCAATAAAGCAATATAACAATTAAATAAAAAAATAATGAAACTATCAAACATCAAAGAAATCTTACCAGCATTGGATAATGTTGAATTTCAATTAGAGAACGGAACATTTGTACCCGAACACTTTCACGTTACCGAGATAGGTGTTATTACAAAACACTTCATTGATTGTGGCGGAACAATTAGAAACGAAAAAGTTGTCAATTTCCAATTATGGAATGCCAACGATTTTGAACACCGATTAAAGCCAACAAAGCTATTAAACATCATTAAGCTATCCGAAGAAAAGTTGGGTATTGAAGATGCCGAAATAGAAGTAGAATACCAAAGCGAAACGGTTGGTAAATACGATTTGAATTTTAACGGAAACCATTTTGTACTGAAAAACAAGCAAACCGCTTGCCTGGCAAGTGATGCTTGCGGTATTCCTGCCGAAAAGCAAAAGGTAAAATTATCAGAGCTGAATAATGCTTGCTGTACACCAAATTCGGGATGTTGCTAAACACTAAAAACAAAATGCGATGTATCAAAAACTAATCGAAATCATTAACAACAAAATTGATGTACAAAGCATCAGCGAAGAACGTAAAGCCGTATTACAACCGCTGATTGATTTTATACAGCAAAAAGTAAACGACAGGCAGGATATAAATATCAATTTCATCTGTACCCACAATTCCCGAAGAAGCCATTTATCACAGGTTTGGGCACAGGTAGCGTCAGCACATTTTAATATACCAAATGTACATTGTTATTCGGGCGGTACGGAAGAAACGTCACTATTTCCGAAAGTTGCAGAAACATTGACTAATCAGGGGTTTAACATTTTCAAAATCGCAGATACTAATAACCCTGTATATGCCATAAAATACAGCGATAATGCTTTGCCTGTTATCGGCTTTTCAAAAAAGTACGATAGTCCTTTCAACCCAGTATCAGCATTTACAGCCATTATGACCTGTTCACAGGCAGACGGTGGATGTCCATTTATTGCAGGTGCAGAAAAAAGGATACCTATCACATTTGAAGACCCTAAAATTTCAGACAATACACCGGAGCAATCACAGGTATATGCAGAAAGAAGTTTACAGATAGCAACGGAAATGTTTTATGTTTTTTCAAAAGTCAGTCAATAACCAATGCAACCAAAACTAAAATTTCTTGACCGTTACCTTACCTTATGGATATTCCTTGCAATGGCAGCAGGTATAGGTTTAGGGTATTTCTTTCCGGGAATATCAAAAATTACAAATGCTTTATCCGTAGGCACTACAAACGTTCCTTTGGCAATAGGTCTGATACTGATGATGTACCCGCCATTGGCAAAAGTGGATTATTCATTATTGCCCCAAGCATTTAAGGATAAAAAAGTAATCGGCATATCCTTATTGCTCAATTGGGTTATCGGTACAATATTGATGTTCGGATTAGCCGTTTTGTTTTTACGTAATGAACCCGATTATATGACAGGCTTGATATTGATAGGTTTGGCAAGATGTATCGCAATGGTAATCGTATGGAGCGATTTAGCTAAAGCAAACAGAGAATACACAGCTATGTTAGTTGCATTAAACAGCATCTTTCAGATAATTTCTTATAGCTTCTTAGTTTGGTTATTCATTAATGTATTACCAAGCAAATTAGGAGTAGCCAATTTCAATGTAAGCGTATCAATGAAAGACGTAACCGAAAGCGTATTAATATACTTAGGCATTCCTTTCTTAGCAGGTTTTATAAGCCGTTACGCATTGGTAAAGTCAAAAGGAATAGAATGGTATAACAGGAAATTTGTACCTCGAATATCGCCCATTACATTATATGCTTTACTGTTTACAATCGTATTAATGTTCAGTCTGAAAGGCGATAAAATATTAGAACTGCCAATGGATGTAGTAAAAGTAGCCATACCGTTAATCATCTATTTTGTACTAATGTTTTTTGTCAGCTTCTTTATCAATAAATCTTTAAACGTTCCTTACGACAAAAACGCATCCATCGCATTTACAGCCACAGGAAACAATTTTGAATTGGCAATAGCCGTAGCAATAGCGGTTTTCGGTATTCATTCTCCACAGGCATTTGTGGGCGTTATAGGACCGTTGGTAGAAGTACCTGTACTGATACTGTTGGTAAAAGCAAGTTTATGGCTAAAGAAGAAATATTACTAAAGGTTATTTAAGAACGTATTAGAGCATTTTGAAGCATAAAAAAACTAAAAATGAACCTCCGATAATTCGGAGGTTCATTTTTTACGGCTTGTTCAATATTTGAAGCATCCTGCCGACTTCAATATCCATTCTTGAAAAAGCAAACCATTTTTTGCCCAGGTCTTTGAGCGATGCCCCTATATGGTAGAGTTCTGTATGGTCAATAATCAAAAAACGGTCGTGGGCGTCGGAAAACACTTCAATTTCTATCGGAGGATATTGGCTATTGTAGCGTTGTAAGTCTAACCGTAACTGATTGCTGATACTTTTGGTAAGGATTGTAGCGGTTACATTAGTCTTACGCTTACCCAACAAGGTAAGCACCGTATCATCCACATAATTATCAAGCAGGATAACAGAGCTTTTGGCACTACGGATAATATCGGAAACAAAGGCGTAGGCATCAAAAATCTGCCCGTTGTAGAAAATGCCTTTTTCGCTGTGCAGCTTGTCGCTTTCCAAAGCCTTAAAAATCTCTTCAAATTTTTGGTCGGCTTCCAGTTGCTTTAACTCGATATTGTCCAAACGATGAAACAAAGAAGCGTTGCTGATGAGCATACGCCGCATTTCTACAAAGGCTTCCATTATTTCCACACTCATTTTAACGGCTATATCAGAACGAAGTATGGCAGATCCCATTGCAACGCCTTGTTCCGTAAAAGCATAGGGCAAATAACGTCTGCCGCCGTAATTTAAACTTGAGGTTCCAATTTGGAACCTCAAGTTTTCAACTTCCTCTTCGGTCAGTTGAAAGCAGAATGATACAGGAAAACGCTTAATATTTCTTTTAACAGCTTTGTTCAGGTTCTTTGTTTCTACCTGATATAAGGCAGCGAGGTCGCTATCCAACATTACCTGTTTGCCCCGGATAGTATAAATCAGGTTCCTGATTTCTTTGGGTACGATTGACGGTTTATTTTCCATTGCGTTTACTGCTTTTGTTTTTTTCAAACTCAAAGGAACTTTCAGCGTTTTCTTTCAGAATGATGTAAGCATCGAATTTCTTTCCGGCTTTGCTTGTCATTCCTTTGATAAGAGAGGTTTTGCCTTTATTGACAAGGTTTGTTACATTTTCGATACTGATTTGTACACCGCAGACGGTGCGGAACTGTACCCAGTTACAAGCCTCATCAGGGCATTTCACAATCTTGTCACGGATAATAAGCTGCTGACTTTTGCATTTCGGGCAGGTTAGTTTGGGTTGGTTGGTGCTTGCAATAGAGGTTTGTAGCAATTCATCGGTAATAGATTTGGCATAGGTTTCCATTTCCTTTTGGAATGTTCCGGCATCCGCTTCGTTATTTTCTATTTTCTGTAACGCCAATTCCCATTCGGCAGTCATTGCCACGTCTGCAATTTTCCGGTCTTTTACAAGCCCGTACACCTGCAATCCTTTTTCCGTAGGGATTAAAGAACGTTTATCCCGTTGGATATAATTACGGGTAAACAGGGTTTCGATAATGGCGGCTCTTGTTGCAGGAGTACCGATGCCGATATTTTTGAGGGCTTTGCGTTCTTCTTCGTTCTCAATTTCTTTCCCTGCGGTTTCCATAGCCGACAAAAGCCCGGCTTCGGTGTAAAGCACTGGTGGTTTGGTCTGCTTTTCCAAAACTGCGGCTTCCTTTATGGCAAGTTCGTCGCCTTTATGCAGTTCAGGTAATTCCTGCACTGGCTCTTCGCCGTCATCGGTAAAACTTCCTTTTATGGAACGCCAACCCGCTTCCTGAATTTTACAGCCTTTTGCCGTAAAGTCGTAATGCAATACCTGTAATGATACATCGGTTATTTCTTTGACACAGGCTTGCGATATGGCTTCAAGCAAGCGAAGCGCAATCATATTGTAAATCTTGTTTTCGTCTGCATTAAGTACGGACGGCACTTTGTCCGTAATCAACAAACCGTGATGGTCCGTTACACGGAGGTCATTCACGATACGTTTGTTGAACCGTCCCCATTTGATTTTGGTAAGGGCTTGCTTGCAATCCTCACGATTTTGCAATGCCCGCACGAGGTTTGGAATTTCTGCCCACATATCTTCAGGGATGTATTTGCTCCCGGTACGTGGGTACGTGATAAACTTCTTTTCGTACAGGCTTTGCGCAATATTGAGCGTTGCTTCAGCAGATAATTTCAGCCTTTTGTTGGCTTCCTTTTGTAAGCCTGTCAGGTCGAAAAGCAAGGGCGGTTGTTCTGTAACGCTTTTGGTTTCTACTGATGTAAAGGTTGCCGTTGCGCCACGCTGAATAGCTTTAAGGGTATCATCAGCAAGTTGCTTTTCGTCCCATTTGGTTGCGGAAATACTTTTGAAATCAACCTGGGCTTTGTTGTGCGTTAATTGTATCTGCCAGTATTTCTTTACCGTGAAATTCTTATTGTCGAGGTAACGTTTGCATATCAAAGCCAGTGTGGGCGTTTGCACTCTTCCAAGCGAATAGATACCATTGCCTGCGGCAATGCTCAATGCCTGTGTAGCATTGATGCCTACAAGCCAGTCGGCACGGCTTCTGCCTTGCGCTGCCTGATACAGTCCGTCAAATGCTGCCCCGTCTTTTAGGTTGTTGAAGCCTTGCTTTATTGCCTTTTCGGTAAGCGAACTTATCCAAAGGCGTTCAAAAGGTTTGTTGCATTTCAGGTATTCATAAATGTACCTGAAAATGAGTTCGCCCTCACGACCTGCATCGGTAGCAACGATGATGCTGTTGCTTTGCTTAAAAAGCTGCTCAATGACTTTCAGTTGCTTTAATGCGCCAGTATCGGCGGTGTACCCTTTGTCTTTTTTGACCTTGCGGACGGTCAATAAAAACGGGTTGGGCAATATCGGCAGGGATGCTTTATCAAATCCCGAAATGCCGTAATCTTCGGGCATTCCCAGTCCTATTAAATGACCGAATGCCCACGTAACAAAATAGCCGTTACCTGTCAGGTAGCCATCCTTTTTATCGGATGCTCCCACAAGTCCGGCTATTTCCCTTGCTACGCTTGGTTTTTCTGCAATGATTGTTTTCATACTGTATTACATTTTTCTGCCTTTGGATTTTTCAGGCTTGTTATCCTGTTGCTCCTGCTGCTTCTCGTTTTTCGGTCTTTGCTGCCCGGACTTCAAAGGCTCTTGGACGTTCTTGGTCGCTTCGTTGGTTTTACCCTCCGAATTGACGGCAGTTTGTGTTTTATGAGTTTCGGCAGGTTCTACCCGTGCTTTGTACTGACCGGGAAACTCAAAATTGGTCTTTCCGGTATCTTTGTCGAACGTGATATAACCCTTATACGGTTGGTCTTTTTTGTCTTTCAGTTCAACGTATATGGTTTGTCCGGCTTTGAACTTGTTGTACTGCTCATCATCCAGTTCTTTGCCCCTGAAAGTTCTTGGAGCTTCTTGCGGTTGGCTTTGCTGATTGCTTTGTTGGGTATTCTGTTGGTTCGTTTGCGCCTGCTGATTGTTGTTGCTTCTGTCAAACAGGAACTCAACATACCGTTTGTCCGCATTGAATTGTACAGTTGCCGAAAACTCCGTTCCTTTCGAGGAAATCATACCCTCTAAATAGAGCGGTTTGCCCTCCATCAGCGTTTGTTTTTGTTCGTCATTCAGCTTTACGCCCTTAATTTCATCGGGAATTTTTATAAACTCCGTGCGCAGTGCAACCACGTCATTGGTCAGCCTGTCAATACTTATAATGGACGGCATCAGGTCGCCTGTTTTGGAGTTTACCAAATTGACGACACGCCCCATATTACCCGTTTCGAGCAGGTTTTTCTTGTCTTCGTCCGTAAACTTGTGACCGAAAAATTCAAAGTGGAGGTTAGGTTCTCTTTTGATACCGTGTATTGCCACGATAACATTGCCGTCTTCCGCTTGCTGTAAAGACAGGCGGGCATCCGTGCGGAGGATAGAGCCCCCGAGGTTGATACCTATCGGTAAAAGCTCATTGGTTTTATAACCTCGTAACAAAGGGTCGAGCAGGTTCCTTTTTTCAAGATACTCTTTGCTCAATCCGAGGTTTTTCATTGTGTCCCAATCAATCTGCTCCGGCTTGTAGCGATATTCGCTTGTTTCCGTTGTTGTTTGTGCTGTTGCCATATTATTTTGATTTTCTTGTTTTTTATCGGGTTGGGGTTCTGCTTTCACTTCGTGTTCTTTCAGCACTTTTTCGCCCTGTGGAGTGGGCTTATCTACGTGCTTTTGTAATTCCTCTGCTTTTTCAGCAGCAACCGAGGCAGGCACTTTGAAGAAAGTAAAGTTTGTAGGGTTCTTTAACTGGCTGAAAAAATTGGAAAAGAAGTTGGAAAAGAAATCACCGCTTTTATCCACACGCATAAACTGGTTTTGATTTTTCTTCGTGGGGTCAACGGTTTCCATTTTCCCGTTTTCGTCTATACTCTTTACTGCCTGGATTTTCATTTTCTCTTTATCCAGTACGAGTAAGATGTCCGAAAGCTGTTCGGGCATTTCCTGTTTATTAGTTGTTTCTTCGCTCATAATCTGAAAATTTCACAATTTCACGATCGAATGTAAAGGAAGCCTTCACTGATTTGCTTTATGTGGCACTCAAAGGCAGCGTTTGTCACTTATTGGCATCCAGTTTAGGTAACGGAGGGTTAAAACTTTCCCTGATGAACTGATGCACATCGGATAGCTTGTAATACAGTTTTCCGCTAATGGTATAATAAGGGAGCTTACCTATGGAGCGATACCGTTGCAGGGAACGGTTACTGATTTTCAGCATTTGCAATAAATCCTGATTATCCAGTAACTCTTCGCCGTCTATGCTGTTGCGCTTCTTTTGTAAATCGTCTATGTGGTTGCCAAGAATGTCCAGCCTGTCCATTATGCGTTCCATCCACGCCACAAATTCCATTTTGTCGATATTCATACGGGTACGCTTTTAATGATTACCTGATTTCAGCTTTCTGCCTTTCTCGATATAGCTTTTGCCTTTCGCCATAAGCTGCTCCACATATTCATCGGTCGTCTGCACGGCGTTAGCGTTGAGCATTTCCTTGATAGCACCAATCGTATAGTAATACTGCCCGTACATTTTTGAAAAAGCTATCTGCCCGTTGGTGCGCATACGCCACAACGTTTTTTCGCTGATGTGGAGATACTGGCAGACTTCGTGATTGTTGAGCCATAAGCTATCGTAGCTTGTATCTTCCAGTTTGAGGATATATTCGCTAATGGCTTTCAACCGTTCGTTGAGGTGCTTCCACACTTCTTCGTCAACTGTTATAATGTTCATTGCACTATTGTTTAATATTCACAGTACAAAATTCAGAAGTGTGGCAGTGTTTGTCTGCCAATGCGTACCCATTGGTTTGGCACTTTTTTTCAAATTTTTTGCAATGAGAAAAACCCTTGTTTAATAAGGGTTTTAGCGTGTTTCGGTTATTTTGTAGTAGCCTTTTGCCCATATATGCCAATTGGCATATATGGGCAAAGAAAAAGCAGTACATTTTGTGTACTGCTTTCAAACACCCGTGCTGATGTTGCTAAAGGTCTTTATCCATATACTCTTCGAGGGAAATTTTGAGCTGGTCTAAAAACACCGTTCGGGAGCCTGCCCTTGTTTTCATTCGGTGGAAAGAATGATGTATATCGTTCAAGGGCGTTCGGAAGAGGATTTGGAAAATCAATGCTAATTTCCTGATGCCTATTTTCCCGTATGCAATAGATTTGGAAACATACAGGGCGTAAATCAATTCTATCAGTGCATTTTGCGAGTTCGTCCACGAAATGTCTTTGTTTCCATCACCGTTTATTGAAATGGTATCGGGATTTTTTTCAGGGTTTATTTTGGTAAGCAAGAAAGTATAAAGTAATTCATTGGCTATAATATGGGCAACTTTGTTATCGTAATAAGTAGAAAAGCTAAGGTCAATTTCAAATACACTACTTTTTAGACCATCGTGGTAATTGATTTTTCCGAGCCTGAAATAACTGTGGTCACGGTCAGTTCTGCCTGCACGATAGTACCTGTAAAAATCCTCATTGGATATGCTTTCCTTGTATTCGGATTTCAGAATTTTCAGTTGGTTTTCAAAATAACTTTGGTGTATTCTCCCTGCACTTACGGGGCAGGTAGTTTCAATGCGGAATACCTTATTGTAATAAATAAGTTTTCCTAAAATCTGCGGTTTGATATTCTTGAAAAAATTGATTTCCTGCCGTTCGTCCTTAAATCCGGTCTGCAAGACTTTCATCTTTATAGTAAACAGCATTTCCTTTAAGAATAAGGTCATTTGGTAAGCCTCATCCGCAGTTTGCATCATTTGAGAAGATAGCATATCTTCCTGACGCTGAATTTCCGATAATATTTTGTTCAACACGATTTCCATAGCTTAGATTTTTAGAGATTAACACCATACGTTTCGGATTTACATTTTTGTTTATTTGTCAAAACTTGGAAATAATATCGGAACCAATATCACAGGTTGCCCCCATATTGGGGAAGATTTATTTTATAACGCCTTATGATGTATATTGGAAAAAGCAGAAAAAAGGGTTAAGTACGCTACGACTTAACCCTTTTTTTTATTAAATTTGCGGTAATGATTTACAAGGTAATCAGATGAAAGCGAGTGCAGTAAGCACCATTACTAAATCGTTACCGATAGCACTTTCGGTTCTTGTAAACTACTCTTTATTAGCCACTTTGGGCTATATTAATCTTTTTTTGAAAAAAACTAAATTACCACTAGGGGTTTTAGCAACTACGTTTGTCTTAGCAATACAACTAAACAAACAAAATGTCAGCAACGCCCGATATACTTGAATTAATTGCAAAGTATTTGGATGATCCAAATAATGCTTTGTACAAATCTCAAGTAGATATTTATAGGTCTCAATCATCGAAAAATGAAGCACTATTTAAAGAAATGGAGCGCATTTGGTTGTTATCTGGAAAGGCTGCAGCATTAAATTTAGTTGATCAAAATGATGCTATTGCTAAATTTCAACTTAGGATAGCTAATAAAAATCATCGCATAGCTAAGAAAAAAAGCAGCTTCATTCGTTGGGCGGCTGCCGCAGTGGTGTTTTTGGCAGTTGCTACATCAATTTATCTTTTTACCAATAAAGATATTTTAGCGAATATTGGCAAACGTGAGTATGCTTCTGATGCACTTCCAGGTGGAAATAAGGCGATATTAGTACTTGCTAATGGTAAGCGGATATCATTAACTGATGTAAACAATGGCGATATCGTGGAAGAGGCCGGTTTATCAATTACTAAAACCTCGGACGGGCAGTTAGTTTATACCGTTAAAAATTCATCTTCAGATAGCAATCAAGAACAAGCTTTTAACACCATAGAAACCCCAAAAGGAGGCATGTGGCAGGTTAAATTGCCTGACGGCTCTGCTGTTTGGCTAAATGCGGCTTCATCGTTAACTTATCCACTGGCATTTTCTAATGGTAAAAATAGAATGGTGGAACTGAAAGGGGAAGCCTATTTTGAAATTGCAAAAGATCCTTTACATCCGTTTGTAGTTAAAACTAGCAAGCAGGATGTTCAAGTGCTAGGAACACACTTCAATATTAATTCCTACTCCGATGAAATGACGGTTAAAACTACCCTGCTTGAAGGTAGCGTTTTAGTGAGTCCAAGCCAAGGCATTGCCGAGCCGCTAGTATTAAAACCGGGTGAACAAGCTGTACTAACAACGGCTGGTATTGATGTACGTGAGGTTGATACTGATGAAGCAATAGACTGGAAAAATGGCTATTTCATGTTTAATAATGAAAAGCAAGAAAGCATTATGAGGAAGATTGCAAGATGGTACAACGTTAAGGTAACTTATGCTGACGCTGAAGCTAGAGCAGTGACCTATTATGGAAGTATTAGCCGTTTTGAAAATGTTTCAAAAGTGCTTAGAAAATTTGAGCAAACCGGTGAAGTAAGATTTGAAATCAATAACGATCAAATTACCGTTTACAAAGAAGATAAAGATTAGGTTCTGACCAAACCAATAAGAAAATAAACAAACAACTAACCCAAACAAATTATAATTATGAAGAGAAATTTCCCCACTTAATCCCAGCTGATAACATACAAAAAAAGAGGTGCTCGCAACACCCCTTTTTAATGTATCTGTTTCCAAAATTCCTAACATATTAGCTTATCCTTAGGAATCAATTATCGAATTAACCGCGTACCGCATCTGAGTTTTCTGATGCAAAATCGCTTATTAAAAAACAGACTATCAAATGTATAGAAATTATACCAAAATTCTATGTAGGCATTTTGGCTACGTACCAAAATTATTACTTGTCATGAAATTAGTTACGGTGATATTACTTGCGTCCTTTCTTCAAGTGAGTGCTGCCTCTTTCGGCCAATCAGTAACTATCAAGGAAAAAAGAGTAACGCTTGAGAAAATTATTAAGGAAATCAAAAGACAGGCAGGTTACGATGTGCTATTATCTACCAATAAGATGAAAAGCAATACGGTAGTAGAAGCCGGCTTTAATAGTGTTCCGGTTGAAACAGTGATGGATAAAATCCTGTCTGGAAAAGATTTAACCTACACCATTGAAGACAAAACCATTTTAATTAAACCAAAAGAAAAATCTATCATTGATAAAATAGTAGATTATTTTGCCGCTGTAAAGATTACAGGTGTGGTAAGAGATAAAAAGGATGGCTTGCCAATGCCGGGTGTTTCGGTTACCATTAAGGGAACTAATACTACTGTAATCACCAATGAAAAAGGTGAATATCAAATTACAGCACCTGAAGACGCTGTGCTAGTATATAGATTTATTGGTTATAAGACCACTGAAGTTGCAGTTAACGGTAAATCAAGAGTGGACATTTCTATTGAAGAAGATGCTTCGCAGTTAAAGGAAGTAAATATTATTTCTACGGGTTATCAAAACTTAGATAGAAAATTATTTACAGGTTCTTCTACCAGAGTTAAGGCTGAAGATGCACAGCGTAATGGTGTACCTGATATCAGTAGAATGCTAGAAGGACAGGTAGCCGGTGTATCTGTTCAGAATGTTTCAGGTACTTTTGGTGCTGCTCCTAAAATTAGAGTTCGTGGCGCTACTTCTATATCTGGTGATAATAAGCCACTTTGGGTAGTTGACGGTATTATTTTGGAGGATGTAGTTAACATTTCTAACGAAGCACTTTCAACAGGTGACGCAAATACCTTAATCGGCTCTTCTGTAGCTGGTTTAAATCCAGACGATATTGAATCCTTTAATATCTTAAAAGATGCTGCAGCAACAGCAATGTATGGTGCTAGAGCGATGAACGGTGTTATCGTTGTGACCACCAAAAAAGGTAGAAAGTCTGACGGAGCGCAACGTATTAGCTATACAAGTAATTTTACTACGTATTTGAAACCTAATTATAACCAGTTTGATGTGCTCAACTCTGCAGATCAGATGTCGGTAATGATGGAGATGTTAAATAAGGGATACTTTCAACATACTTCTGCATCTAGAGGATCAGATGGAGGGCCTTTTTATAAAATGTATAACGCATTATATAATTACAATCCTACTACTGATACTTACGAATTAAAAAATACAGCAATTGATCGTGCCCAATTTTTAAACAGATATGCGAATGCTAATACGGATTGGTTTGATATTTTATTCAAAAATTCATTATTGCAAGAGCATTCGGTAAGCTTTTCATCTGGAACGGAAAAATTCCAAACCTATGCTTCAACCTCATATTTACACGATAGTGGACAAACTCTTGGTAATAATGTAGATCGTTTTACTGCTAATTTGAGATCTAATTTCAAATTAAGTGAGAAATTAAGTGGCGAGTTCATCATTAATGGGTCAATTAGAGATCAAAGTGCTCCGGGTACATTAACACGTACTTCTGACCCAGTTTATGGAACTTTTTCTAGAAACTTCGATATCAATCCATACTCTTATGCATTGAACACAAGTAGAGCAATGACTGCTTATAACGAAGATGGAAGCTTAGAGTATTTCAATAGAAATTATGCTCCGTTTAATATTTTGAATGAATTAGAAAACAACTACTTAAAGCTGGGACAAATCGATCTTAAAGTGCAGGCTGGATTGAAGTATAAAATGATTCCATCATTAACTTATTCGGTTGACGGTGCGTATAGATATGCCAAAACAGATCGTCAACACTATATTAAAGAACGTTCTAATATGGCTATGGCGTTTAGAGCGGCACAGGATGCAACAATAGTTGGGGACAATCCATTCCTGTATACTAATCCGGATGACTTGACAAAGCTTCCGGTAGTAATTTTACCAGAAGGAGGGTTTTATAATGTTACTTATGATAATCTAAAGAACTATTATTTCAGACAAAACTTAGAGTTTGATAAGACCATTAACAAAGACCATCGTCTGAATGCATTTGGTTCAATGGAGGTAAGGTACATTGATCGCCAGAATTCAAAATTTGACGGTGTTGGTTACCAGTATGACAATGGCGGAATTGTTAATGCTAATTATCTTTATTTTAAGAAAGCACAAGAATCTAACGCTCCTTACTTTGGAATGGGTTACGGTTACGACCGTTTTACTGCCTTCGCTTTAAGAGCTGCCTATGCTTATAAAGATAAGTATAGCGTTAATGGAACAGTACGTTATGATGGATCAAATTTAATGGGTTCGAGCAGTACAGCTAGATGGTTGCCAACATGGAATTTATCCGCCGCTTGGAATATTGATCAGGAAAGCTTTTGGCCTCAAAATTCAATAGTCTCGTCTGCTAGAATTAGGGGTACTTACGGTTTGGTAGCTAACATAGGTAATGCAAATAACTCGGCAGCATTATTTTATAATCGATTAAGCAGAAGGCCTTACGAGAATGAAAAAGAGACACTAACGTATATTTCAAGCTTGGCTAACTCTGAGTTAACCTGGGAGAAGCTTAAAGAAGCTAACTTAGGTATTGATTTGACTTTGTTAAAAGACAGGGTAAATCTAACTGTCGACCTTTATCAAAGAAATATATTTGATTTGATTGGTGACATTAGAACTTCTGGTATTGGTGGCGAGTATACCAAAACTGCCAACTACGGAAAAATGAAGGCCAAAGGTATTGAATTTACTTTAGGTGGTAACGCTATAGCAAGTGCAGATTTAAAATGGAGGACTCAATTCAATTTTGCTTATAATAAAAATGAGATTACCAATCTTCAAAATACACCTAGAATCTTAGATTTAGTAAGCGATAATGGCGGCTCTATAGTAGGCTATCCGAGAGGAAGTCTGTTCTCGCTACAGTTTGCTGGCCTTGATCACAATTATGGTTATCCGTATTTCATTGATGAGAGTGGTAGAAAAAATACATATGTAAACTTACAAAGTACTAAAGTAGCAAACTTGAAATATGAAGGTCCAATCGATCCGAAATTGACTGGAGGTTTTTACAACCAATTTCGATATAAACAATTTAGTGTGTCAGCATTATTTACATTTGCCACGGGTAATTACGTTAGATTAGCTCAGGAGTTCTCTGCTAACTACCCTGATATCTACTCAATGACAAAGTCGATGTTGAATAGATGGATCCAGCCAGGTGACGAGGCATTTACTTCGGTTCCAGCTATTTTAGATCCCTACACGGCTTCACGTTTAGTTACCGATGCTTCAGGTGCTACAGTTTCTGCTGTTTATCCTTATAATATGTATAATTTCTCTTCTGAACGTGTAGCAAAAGGTGATTTTATTAGGTTTAAACAAATTTCGTTGACATACGACATTCCTAAGAAATTTACATCCAAACTCAGTTTGGCTAATGCATCTGTATCATTTGTAGGTAACAATATTGCGTTGTTATATTCTGATAAAAAATTGAATGGTCAAGATCCAGAATTTTTTGGAAACGGTGGGGTGGCTCTACCTATCCCTAAACAATACACATTATCATTAAAGGTTGGATTTTAATAAATACGTTTATGAAAATTTTTAAATTAAGATATTTAGCACTCGCTACCGTAGTATTTTTATCATCATGCGATAAATATTTAGATACTGCGCCCGATAACAGAACGGAAATTAATTCTGTGGAGAAGGTAGCTCAATTAGTAGCAACCGCCTATCCTGAAGGAGATTATTACACTTTTGCAGAAGCGGCTTCAGATAATGCTGAAGATAAAGGTTCTGGTGTTGGAACACTTTCAGATGTTTCGCAAAGGCCATATTACTGGCAAGATGTACAAGGTGCCGATAGAGGTAGCCCTTCAAATTACTGGAATAAATGTTACGAAGCAATTGCAGCTGCTAACCAAGCTTTGGAAGCAATTGACAACAATAATTTCGGGAATGCTGTACTACCTTACAAAGGAGAAGCTTTAGTAGCTAGAGCTTATGCACACTTTATGTTGGTTACTTTTTATTCTAAAGCTTATGTAATTGGAAGTGCGAACAGTTCTCCTGGCATACCTTATGTTACAGAACCCGAAACAACTGTAATTAAAAGTTATGATAGAAGTACTGTAGCTGCAACTTACGAGAAAATTGAAAAGGATTTAGTTGAAGGTATGAAGTTACTGTCTGCTTCGGCTTATAAAGTGCCAAAATATCACTTCACACCAGCGGCTGCAAATGCCTTTGCTGCTCGTTTTTATTTGTTTAAAGGAGAGTGGCAAAAAGTAATTGACCATGCCTCTGCTATTTCTACGGATAGTTTTGCTAACATTATACGTCCTATCAATAGTACGCTATATGATATGAGTTCTGCCGACTTTAATGCTGCTTTTTCAAGATCAGATCAAAAATATAACTTACTTTTGATCAACTTATATGCAAGTTACCAAAGGTTAACTTCACCAAGATATGGCTATGGTGCTAATTTAGTAAAAATGTTTGCTGTAGGTTCAAATATTACTGGTAAAGCCTTTGCAAATAAAATACTTTATTATGCAGTTCCAAACTATACTACTTACAAGCATAAAGAGTATTTTTATGTAACTAATCAGGTTTCTAATATTGGGATCACTTATTTGATGTCGCCTGCATTAACTACAGATGAGGCTTTGTTAAATCGTGCAGAAGCATACGCACAATTAGGACAATTTGATAAAGCTTTAGCAGATGTAAATACAGCTTTAGCAGCATATGTGAGGGGGTATACTAACGCTGATGCGGCAACTTTAACTAAAGTAGCTTCGTTTTATGGTATATCTGACCCTAAGGAAGGTGTAATCAAATTAATTTTAGAGACTAAAAAAGCACAATTTTTACAAGAGGGTTTGAGATGGTTGGATATTTTGCGTACTCGTATGACAGTTAAGCATAATGTTTACGATTCGCAGGGTAACGAAACCTTTATTGAGCTTACAGCTGACGATAATAGACGTGTTTTCCAAATCCCTGAAGAGGCAAAGCTGTCGGGTGTCCCTCTAAATCCTAGATAAAAATATTAATATCATGAAAAGAAATTTAAAACAAACAATTGTTGTAGTCGTTCTTTTGCTATCTGCAATATCTTGTAAAAAAGAGGATAATGTATCGATAGATTTACGACAATATGTAGATAATCCTGTTTCAAATACAGCGTTAGATGCGTGGATTAAAACTACTTTCCTTGATCCCTATAATATGGATGTAATTTATCGTTACAGCGATTATTACAAAGATAATGATAAGGTAGTAAGCCCTGCCGACCCAGCTAAAGTACAACCTCAAATGCAAACGGTGTTAGAAGGGTTCATCAATCCTTACAAAACTGTTGCAGGTACTACATTTATTAAAAAAATGCTGCCTAAAGAGTGGGTTTTATTTGGTTCTGGAGCTTATCAAACAGATGGGACGATGATTTTAGCCACTGCTTCAGCTGGAAGAAGGGTCACAATTTATGACATCAACAACTTCAATGTTAATAATCCTGACGGAGTTACTAGAAAGTTAAGAACAATCCATCATGAATTTACTCATATTTTAAATCAGCTAGTAGCGATGCCTACTGATTTCCAAACTATTACGAAATCAACTTATAATGCTACTTGGAATACCGTGTTGGATGCAACTGCACGTGATAATGGATATGTTTCGCCTTACGCATCTAGTCAGCCGGGCGAAGATTTTGCGGAGACAGTGTCGCACTTATTAGTTTTAGGGCAAGCTTGGTTCGATGCCAGAGCAAATGCCTCTACAGCAGTAGGTAAAGCTGCATTGAAGGCGAAAGAAGCGAGCGTGGTACAGTACTTTACAATTAATTTAGGCGTGGATTTTAGAGCTCTACAAAGAGAAGTTCAAAATGTGGTAAGAAATACCTATAAATTGCCTTCTGCAAGTTTCGGCTATTGGATGGGACAAAACTTGTTCAAAACCATGACTATAAATTTGGAAGATCCGCTTTACACCGCAAACCCGATGTCGACAGATTTTAGTAATGCATATAATAGTTTTAAAGCAACGATTTTAGCCTATAGTGCAACCGCAAAGTACCATTTAGATTACCTGCAGTTTAGATTTGAATCAACTACGGCTTTAACTGTCAGAGGTGCTTTCACAGCGGCAGCAGGTGGTACGCAATTCTTTGCAGATTATACTTTTTCATATACGATTAATCCGACTACTGGTGCAGTAACTTTTACAAAGGTTGCGCAAGCTGGAACGACTGGAAGTTATGCTAATGCAGCATTATTTACTGCTGGTTTTACAAGCTCAATCCAAGCTTATCTAACTGGTAAAACTTTTATTGCAGATTGGATGCCTAAAACCATAGATAATACCAATTTTAACAATTTTGGCGGAATGTATGTGAGTGGCACACCAACAAATTACTTCTTTGGTTCACTAGGTCAAATTCTTTAGGATATGAAAAAACTAATTTATTTAATATTTACTTGCTTGGGTTTGGCAAGTTGTACAAAGGATTCCTTTGTTTCTAATTTCGATGAAAAGCCCGAAGAAAGAATGTCTGAGTCGATCGCCTTGGTAAAAAATCAGCTTACATCTTCCGCTAACGGTTGGGTTGCTACATTACCTACAAATGCGGGGGGAGGCTATAGCTTTTACATGAAATTTGGTACTAACGAAGATCTAACAATGTTCGGGGATTTAAATGCGGCAACCGCTACAACGTCTTTGAAATCTACTTACAGGGTCAAAGCAGGATTAGGCGCAAATTTAATCTTCGATACCTATAGTTATTTAGCGATGTTGACTGATCCTAATTCTACTGTTTTCGGTGGAGTTCAAGGTACTGGTTATAAAAGTGATGTAGAATTTACTTATGTTCGCTCAACTACTGATAGTATATTTTTCGTAGGTAAAAGTTACCGTCAGCCTTTAGCTATGGTAAAAGCTACAGCAGCTCAAAAAACAGCCTACGAGGCAGGCGAGCTTAAAAATAGTGCTGATAAGTTAACTGCCTTTTTTGCAAACACTAAAAACCCATATATCGAAATAGGTACTGGAGCCAATCTATTAAAAGTGGTGGTTAGTACTAATTTTACTAATGTTCTGGCTAGCGGTAAGAGAATTGAGTTATCAGCGCTTAAAGATAATGTGGTTATCAGCTCTAAAGGTAAGTTTGGTATAGGCATAGATGGTTTCATGATTACCGCCGGTGGTTTGACTTTCGAAGGAATTACTTTTGTTAAGGCGGCTTGGAAAGATGCCACAACCTTGGCATTATATGATTCTAATAATAAAGAATACATTATCAAGTCGAACCCGGTTCCAATTATCCCCCTTTACCTATCGTTTGGTTTCCAAAGTACATTTCCTTACAAAAGAATATCTATTTCAAGTACTGGATTGCCTGCCGGCGTAACATCTGGTTTTACAGCAGTTTATAACCAAATGCTAAGTTTATTTGCTACAAGTGGACGTAGTGTAACCTCTACTAACTTTATTCTTAAATCAAATTCGGTATTTACAGTTGAAGTAAATTATTTGTCTGGTACAACAGCATTTGTTGCCTCAGCAGATTATAACTATACTAAAGTTGGCGATATAATTACGTTAGATAATAATCCGATAGGTAATGTTAACTGGCCTACACGAGCAGTTCAAATTAAACCTTTAGCGGACTATATGCTTACAGGTCCTTTTAAAATTGACTGGGTAAGCAGTACAAATCCAAGCGTAGGTACGCTAGGAGGGTTATATCGTACAAATGATTTAACATCTTTTATATACGGTTCATTATTGTAACTGATGAAGGCCATTACTTAAATGTAATGGCTTTCATTTTATGGGTTTAAAACTGATGCTAACTCAAATATTAAGCTGTTTGGGTTTAAACACCAGTAGATATCTTTTTTTGGAATTGGAAAGGGAGATAAGTTATTGCCGTTTTCATAGGCGGAAGTAACGATATAGTTGATTGATTCCTTATAGACATGCTAAATCCGATACTATTTCCAAATTAAACACTTCATTGTAGGTTAGACAATAAAATAGGTTAACGCTCTTCTTAAGCAGCTTGGTCCTCAACCAAGCCAGGCTGCTTATTGCCTAAAAAAAAACCAATTTTCAACCACCAAAACCTAAACATTATGAAAAAACTTTTACTTTTAATTTTTTCCATAGGCGTAAGCGTTAGCGCAATGGCACAATTGGTAGGAGGAAACACCTATCTCATTAATGGCACTGACAATGGTACTGTTTCGTTTGCCTCTCTTCGTTCCGCAATTTCATATATGCAAGCCAATGGCGTAAGTGGTACGGGTAAGGTAATATTGGAGTTCGCATCTCCCTATGATCCAACCATAGTGGATGCACCAGCAGCGGGAGCTACGAAGATTACAATACCTGCCATAAGCGGTACGTCGTCAACACTGGGAATAACTATTAGACCAGCAGTCGGATTTTCAACTGTACTGTCGGCAAATGTTGATGCAAATGGTTTACTGGAATTAGACGGAACAAATTATATAACTATAGATGGACGACAGGGAGGGATAGGCTCCATTGGTTTGACTATTGAAAATACGAATGCATTAACAACTGCAGGTACTGCTGCGGTCAAGTTTATAAATGATTCCCATCATAACACTTTGACATACACAATATTGAAATGTGGGACGACTAATAATTCAAATACTGCTGGGGTAGTTTACTTCGCTACTGCTGTAGGTAGTGGTAACTCTTACAATGTCGTTTCTTATAATGAGATAACGAGTTTGACGGCAGCAGGAAGAGTTTCTTATGGAGTGCTAAGCGCAGGAACTGCTGCACAACCAAATACAAATAACTCTATACTTAATAATAATATTTCCAATTTTACCTTCAGGGCGATTAACCTTTTAACAGGTACTGGGGGTAATTGGGTAATTAATGGCAATAGCCTTTATAGTACAGTCTCTATTACGGGTACAACAATGTACGGCATATATGTCTCAGCAAATACTGCTTCCGATATGACTGTCAATGACAATTATATTGGAGGATCTGCTCCTAAATGCGGTGGTGCTCCAGTTACAATTTGGAGCCTAAATGCCATTTATCTTTTGTCTGGAGCCGGCACGCATCTAATACAAAATAATACGATATCAAATATATCGGCGAGTTATACTTATTCTACTGCCCCTACTGGAACTGCACTTGCTCATAGTTGCATTTATGTGAGTGCTACAGGTTTTATTAATGTATTAGGAAACCACATAGGTTCTCAATCAAGCCAAGATAATATTGTTTTAGCTATTAGAAATACATCAACTGTAGAGCAGACTCTGCTTTTCTATGGTATCTACGTTGCGGGATCTGGGGCTACGGCAATGATAAAAGACAATGATTTTGGTGGTATAACTTTAAATCCTTTGGGTACAGCTGCCGCTAGATATGACGGTTACTATATTAACTCTGGATCTACTATTAGCTCAATGGTTGCAGAAAATAATATTGTTGGAGGAAACATCGCTAACAGTATCAGAACCACTGGCACAGCCAGGCCAGTTTGGCAACTCGGTATACTTACGTCTATTCCTGGTGCTTCAGCTAAAGGCAATATTATTCGAAATATATCTTCAAATAGTACCGCAAACGGAATAGCAGGTATCTACTCTAGCGCTACTTCCGGTAGTCTAACGGTATTAAATAATAAAATATATGCTTTAAAAAATATAGCTGCTAGTGGCGGACCGATTTATGGAGTATTGTTGGCTGGTAGTTCAAGTACCGCAAATTTTACTATTGACAATAACTTTATCTCTTTAGAAAATGCAAATGTAGCTACAGAAATAGTAAATGGTATTAGAAAAAGCGGAGGAACTGGAAATATTGATTTTCGTTTTAATACTATCCATATCGGAGGAAGCGGTTCAACCGCAAATCAGGCAATCTTTACGGCTTCCAGTGGAAATTACAACGTAAGAAATAATATTTTTAGTAATACCTATACTGCTGGTGGTTTTAACACAGGTAGTGCAGGAACTTGGAACACAAATTTCAATCTATACATCTACCCATCAGCTACCACTGCCGATGCCAATTCACAAGCATTCAACTACGGCGATGCTGGAAAACCTGCAAGTGCCGCAGTATTTTTTGCTGATTCATCGTCACCGTATTATATGTCGGTACAATCCACTTTTGATAGTTATTTTAAATTGAAGGGCACACCTATTGCAGGTATTACTACTGACATTGGAGGTAATTTGCGAAATGTAACAACTCCTTCGCTAGGTGCATATGAGGCAAACACGACTACGTTACTCCCAGTTAACATCAAAACATTTAATGCTAAACTAAATAACGGAAAAGTTAATTTAACCTGGACTGTTGGTACTGAAACTAATGTAAATCATTATGAAGTGGAACGCTCTGCCAATGGAAAAGATTTTATAAAAGTAGCAACAGTAACGGCGTTAGGAGCTGCTAATTATAGTGCTTCAGATGCTAGTCCTTTAATTGGAATAAATTATTATCGTTTAAAAGGTGTAGATAATGATGGAACACTAAGTTTGTTCGATGAATTAAGAAGTGTGAAATTAACCACTTTAGAAAATAGTAATGTGGTAGTATATCCTAATCCTTTAGCGGGCAATACCATCAATGTCAGTTTGTCAAATTATGCAGGTGGTGACTATAAGTACAAGTTGCTTGATGCTATAGGCAAAGTTGTACAACAAGGCACTATCAATAACAATGGTTCCGAAACCAGTGCAATTACAGTTTCAAACTCGTTAAATAAAGGCATTTATTTGTTGCAGTTGGTTGCTGGAGATCAAGTAATACAGTCAAAGCTAGTAAAGCGCTAGTTAATTTTAGTAGAACCGTCGTATCACAATTTTGGTACGGCGGTTTTTCATCCATAAAATCTAAACACATCGTCAATGAAATTACATTTAGCAAGGCAAATAGCTTTTTGTTTGATATGCCTATTAAGCATTCCTGCAATGATAGTTGCTCAGGAAACAAAGGAAACCTCAACCAACAAGGAATTTTTAAAGCAGAACAGTGTTGAACAGGCAAAAATCTATAAAAAGAAACGACAGAAAGCGCTTGACTTAGCTAAAAAGAAAGGGTGGACTACCTATCAAATTACAAAACAAGGTAAAGTAATCAACCTAGTAGATATTGATGATTTAGGCTATCCAATTTACGATGCTACCGAAAATGAAGTTGCCGCAGGCACTACTAGAGCAAACAAGCTATACAACGGCGGCGGTTTGGGATTAAATTTAAATGGAAGCACAATACCTAATAATAAAGTTGCGGTATGGGATGGCGGTGCTGTATTAGCTACACATCAGGAGTTTAGTAGTGGCAGAGTGGTATTAGTAGATAATGTAGCTACATCCTCACACGCCACTCACGTTGCAGGAACCATTGCTGCTTCGGGCGTTTATGCGCCTGCTAAGGGAATGGCTTATGGCCTGCCACAACTATTGTCTTATGATTTCAATAACGATAATGCTGAAATTTCGGCTATTGCTGCTAATTTGTTGTTATCAAACCATTCGTACGGTGTGGTAGCTGGCTGGTCGCAAAATAGCGATCAGGGCAATAGATGGGAATTTTACGGACGTTCCGGCGAAAATGAAGATTATAAATTTGGTTATTACGACAGCAAATCACAAGCTTGGGACAATATCGCAGTTAATGCACCCTATTACTTGCTAGTAAAATCTGGAGGAAACTATCGCAATAATAACGGCCCGGCAGTTGGGAGCACCTACTACAGATATAACTCTAGCAATGTAATGGTTAATGCTGGTACTCGTCCGTCTGGTATCAGTAGCAATGATGGATATGATATTATAGGTTCCTACGCTGGAGCGAAAAATATCCTTACGGTTGGTGCGGTAAACGGATTAAAATACGGTGCGGTATCTCCTTCTGATATCGTTATATCGTCTTTTAGCGCATGGGGTCCCACAGATGATGGAAGGATTAAGCCAGATTTGGTTGCGGATGGAGTAAATTTAACTTCTTCTACCAACTCAGGCAACAGCAGTTACGCAACTTCCTCTGGCACCTCCATGGCTGCACCAAATGCAACTGGAACATTGGTTCTTTTGCAAGAATTATATTATCAAAAAAATAACGCTTATTTGAAATCAGCTACGCTAAAAGGATTGGCTATTAGCACTACAAGTGAGGCAGGTTCGGCATTAGGGCCGGATTATGTTTTTGGCTGGGGACTATTGAACGCCGAGAAAGCGGCTAAAGCAATTTTAGATAAGGGAACAAAAAGCATCATCAGCGAGCAAACACTTGCTCAAGGACAAACATACACAACAAATGTTGTAGCTTCTGGAGATGGTCCTTTAATAGCAACAATTTCATGGACAGACCCAGCCGCTACACCGGTAGCTACATCAACAGCATTAAACAACCCAGCTTTGAGGTTGATAAACGATTTAGATATTAGAGTAAGTGATGGCACTACCTATCTGCCCTGGGTACTGGATCCGGCAAATCCATCTGCAGCTGCAACTACAGGCGATAATTACCGTGATAACGTGGAGCAGGTTTACATTGATGGCGCTGTGCCAGGTAAAAGCTATACCATTACGGTTACGCATAAAAATTCTCTTCAAGGTGGTAGTCAGGCATTTTCGTTAATAGTTACTGGTGTTGGAGGTACGCTATACTGTGCTTCTAATCCTACTTCCAATGCTGATTCGAAAATTACTAATTTTCAACTATCCAATATTAATCATACACCAGTTACTGGCTGTACTACTTACTCAGATTTCACCTCACAAACCATCCAATTAGAGCGATCAAAAAGCTATAATTTAAGTCTAACAGCAGGTACTTGTGGTGTAGATCAAAGTAAGATTGCAAAAGTATTTATCGATTGGAATTGTGATGGAGATTTCGATGATGCTGGCGAGCTTGTAGCTACTTCATCAGTTATTGCTGCTAACGGCACTTTTTCAACCACTATCGCTGTGCCTTCTGACGTTAAAGTTGACAATTTTACCCGTTTAAGAGTTGTACTAGCGGAAACTGCTACAGCTGCGGATGTACTGGCATGTGGAACCTACAACAAGGGAGAAACTCAGGACTATCGCGTAAAATTCAATGAGGCGGCAATTAATGTTGGGATTACCGAAATAGTAGACCCGTCAAATTCGGATGTTTCTGGAAATGGAAAGTCAGTTAGGCTGTCCATAAAAAATTACGGATACAATTCTTCAACTTCAATCCCGGTAAATGTTGTTGTAAAAAATGGAGCAACTACTGTGGCCACATTTAATGAAGTCTATAATGGAATAGTGCCTGCGGGTGGCGTGGTTACATTTTTGATGCAGGGAACTTTTAATGCAGCATCAAACACAAATTATACCATTGAAGCTAAAACGGCTTTAACTGGCGACTTAATTACTTCCGACGATCAGGCGGTGAAGTCTGTTACTTTTTCAGCTGCTTCCGCAATTGCCAATGCAAGTGCATATTACACGGATGTTGCGGGAACCTACTATTTAAAATCCTCTTCAGCTAATGGAACGCTTTTCTGGCATGCTGCATCGTCGTCTACCTCGCCATTTGCAAATGGGAGCTCAGTTACCACTACTACAGTGCCGGTTTCAAATAATACTTTTTATGTTTCTGCAAATGATTACCTAAGTAATTTTAGTCCGCCAACAAAGGCTTCGTTTGGCTCGTCTGGAAGCTATGGACAAGCTCCTTACCGATATTACTACAATACAACAGCGCCGGCGCTCATAGAAAGCGCTCGCTTATACATTGGATATCCGGGTGCAGTAACCTTTAGTGTTTATGATGTTAATACCGGGATCAAAGTTTCTGGCACAACAATTAGCGTAACTAATACGCGTAACCCTGCCGACCCCTCTACTTCAGCAACCAATATTACAGCTGATGCAGGACAAGTTTACAATGTAGATATTCGTTTTCCTTATGCCGGGTCATTTTATTTAACGGCTGAGTTTAATAATGGTGCTACACTTTTTCGAAATAATAGTACAAATAATGCCTACACTTATCCGATGGCTGATAATAGTGGAATTTTATCTCTAGTATCACACACTGGTAGTACAACCATTAACAGCTTCTATTATTTTTTATATGATATTAAAGCTAAGCCAATAGGGGAAACCATTGTCAAAGTGGCCGTTCCGTTATCGAATTTAACCATCATCCAGCAAGGTAATTTGCTAGCTTCTCCAATTGCAGATGGAAACCAATGGTATTTAAATGGTAACGCTATTATTGGGGCTAACCAAGCTACATTTCAACCTACTCAAACTGGAAACTATACCGTAAAAGTAACGTTGCCAAGTAGTTTAACAATTACATCGCAGGTATATGCATTAACAAGCTTGCCTGTAGTGGTTAAAAGTTTTACAGCAAGTAAATCTAACAACGGCGTGGCTTTAAAATGGAGTACCGCAAGTGAAATTAACAATAAAGAATTTTTAGTGCAGCGCTCTGCTGATCGGTCATCTTTTCAAACCATCGGTAAAGTAGTTCCTGTTCCGTCTGGAAATTATTCCTTTATGGATAACAGCCCAATTGTAGGAGCTAATTATTATCAGCTTTTGCAGGTAGACAATGATGGTAGAAGCACAGAAATAGGGCCAGTAGTAGTTAACTATGACTTGGAAAATGATGGTATTTTGTTGTTTGAAAATCCTGTGAAGGATCATTTTAAGATCAAACTCACCAAATCGATTAGTCCTGATTTGTATCAACTCACAATCAATGAAGTTAGTGGCAAAAAAGTTAAGAACTCGGTGGTGAATGCGCTAGAATTAACTTTAGGTCATGAAATCAATGTATCTCAACTTAAGCCTGGAAATTACTTCGTAGAGTTGATAAATGTTAGTACTGGCTCGAGGCTTGGCGTTGTGAAGTTCACAAAACAGTAAATTAACGACTGTACAAAAAAAATCTAAAACTTATCTGAAAAGTAAATATAAGTATGAAGAAAACACTAACATTTCAAGTAGCCGCGTTTACTATTTATTTAATTAATCATTTCATTAAATTTTTCGTAACTCAAAATAATAGTCAGACCTTGAAAATAGGTTTTGGTATATTTTTGCTTTTAATCCTATCAGTTTTTATTTGGGATTATCGAATCAATTTTAAAAAGCAATCGAGATTTAAGATATCAGCATTTTTGTTTTTATTCTACGGAATTGTTGCATGGTTAGCCGACGGATTTTATTATATCGCTATACTCAATGTAATAATTTTTGCGGGTTTTTATCTTTACAACAAAAAATTGGAATTGGTTTCAAATATCGATGGATGAAGTTAAGCCATTATTGAAAGGCGCCACAATATGGTTGTAATAAGATTATTTACGTAGAAATGAATTAGTTTCAATAAATTTTACGCTAAATTTGAAACATGAAAAAAGTATCAGCTATATTACTTTTCGTTTTAACGCTTATGCTAACACAACCTGAGGCGAATGCCCAGTGCGCTATGTGTACAGCTAACGCCGAGATGGGTGTGAAAAATGGCAATACGCAAACTAAGGGCTTAAACTCAGGTGTGATTTATCTATTGGCCATTCCTTTTCTGTTAGTGAGTACTGTAGGTGTAGTTTGGTATAGGAACTATCGAGCTAAATAATCCACTAACTTAAATTAACGCAAAAATGAAAAATCAAGCGCTATCAAAAAAGATGTTTTTGGCCAGTATTGGCCTATCAGTTTATTTTACTTTAGCATTTACTGGTTTAGTTGCAAAATTAGATTTTGCCATCATCGGGGCAATTTATGAGCTAATCACCATCCCGCTTATTTTAATGGTAGTTGCCTTGTTTGCCTTTGCTACATTTCAACTTTTAGTAAAGAAAAAGGCTGACTTTTATAACGTTGCATCTAGTGTGCTTACCATGTCAATTATAGTATTGATGTTTGTGATACAATAGTGGCGCATAAAAAAGGTAACTGATAGGACGTAACTCCTTAACATTGTTGAAGGCATTGCTGTAAATGTCTTAAACCCGTTAAAAAACTTTAAATTTTCCTAAAGCACCTATTAAATTGCTACATTAGTGGCAATTCAATAGGTTTTTTAATATGCTAGAAAAAACAACTTTCGACTTTATAAGGGAACTAGTAGATAATAACAATAGAGATTGGTTTGCTCAAAATAAGCCGCGATACGAGGAAGCTAAGCTTGATATTTATAGGCTGATTCGTCCGCTTATTAAAGAACTAGCTGCAATTGATCCGCAATTTTCTGCTGATACAGATCCCAAAAAATGTTTAATGCGCATTTATAGGGATATTCGTTTCAGTCCTAATAAAGCCCCTTACAAAAAAAACTACGGAATTGCTTTTGATGTGAAAGGTTATGGGCCAAGTACCCCTGCCTACTATTTGCATTTGGAACCGGGCAATTGCTTTTTTGGCGTAGGTTTTTGGATGCCCGAAAGTGCAGTGTTGAAAAAAATAAGGGAAGAAATAGACTACAGTGGCGATGAGTTTCTTGAGGTCATCAATGCCAAATCTTTCAAGAAAATTTATGCCCTAAGTACCGAGGATACTTTGAAAAAGGCACCTAAGGGTTACGATACAGATCATCCGATGATTGATTACTTAAAGCTGAAAAGTTTCATTGCCGTTTATCCGTTGAAAGAAGAAGAGTTCTATAAAAATGATATCGTTGATAAGTTGATAAATGCTTTTAAGCATATTCAGCCTTTCGTTTTATTTTTGCGCAAAGCGGTTGATCAGTAAATTATAAACTGGCGTAATGTAAAAATACCATCGTTTTACGTTAGTTTAAACAAGTAAAAACAGATAATAAAAATGAAAAAACTAAACCTTTTAATGGCGCTCTTTTTGTTGATGGCAACCTTAAGCTCATGCGTGGTACTATCTACAAAAAAATATAAATCGCTTTTAGCTAAGCAAGATTCCCTAAATACTGGTTGGAACGATGCTCAAAATCAAAATGAAAGTTTAGAGCAGCGCATTAAACGTTTACGAGCTGATACTGCTCTGCTCAATAAACAACTGGCCGATTTGAAAGATCGCTATACGGATTTAGATGCAAACTATGCCAAATTGCGTAACAATAGTTCTTCGGAGATCAACAAACTTACAGGCGATTTGGCTAAACGCGAACAACGCCTAAAAGAAGTGGAGGAAGTGCTGCGCAAGCGTGACGAAGCTACCAATCAGTTGAGGGCAAAGCTACAGGAAGCGTTATTAGGCTTCACCAAAAGTGGCTTAACGGTTGAAGTTAAAAATGGTAAGGTATACGTTTCACTTACCGATAAATTATTATTTCCGTCTGGAAGTATCATTATTGATGAAAATGGAAAGAAGGCCTTAACTCAACTTGCGGAGGTATTGAAACAACAACCCGATATCAATATTGCGGTAGAGGGGCACACCGATTCGCAGCGAATCAATAACTTAGGTCAAATTAAAGACAACTGGGATTTAAGCGTGTTGCGTTCTACATCTGTTGTGCGTTTCCTAACCGACGAGCAGAAAGTAGAAAGTGTGCGTATGACCGCAACTGGTAAGGGACAATTTCAGCCTCTGGCAGATAATGCCACCGCAGAAGGAAGAAGCAAAAACAGAAGAATTGAGATTGTATTATCGCCTAAATTGGATGAGCTTTACAACTTAATTAAACAGTAAGCATAAAAAAGCGTTAAGCCACAGATGCACAGATTAAATTTGTGTATCTGTGGCTTTTTTTATTTAAAATGGCGATTTAAAAGAGGCAAAATCACCTAGGACTAAATCTTTCTCTGATAGGATAAATTCGCTGGCATCCAAATACGAAGCCCATTCGATATTTAGCGTAGGATCATTCCAAATCACTCCAATTTCCGATGCCTTGTCGTAATAGTTGGTTACCTTGTAGGTGAAAATTGTATCGTTTTCTAAGGTTAAAAAGCCATGTAAAAAACCAGGTGGAACCCAAAGCTGCTTATGGTTGTCGCCGCTAAGTTCAATGCCAAAATGTTGCCCAAAGGTTGGCGAATTTTTTCTGATATCAACTGCAAAATCAATCACCTTGCCCTGTATTACCCTAACTAATTTACCCTGAGCAAAAGGTTCCGCTTGTGCGTGCAGTCCCCTAAGTGCTCCTTTTTGCGAAAAAGATTGGTTGTCCTGTACAAAACTTACTGCAATACCTGCCTCGTCAAAAGCTTTCTGACTAAAGCTTTCGTAAAAATAGCCCCTACTGTCTTTCCAAACTTTTGGTTCAAAAATTAGTAAATCCTTTATGGGCGTTTCAATAATTGTCATATTTGATGATAAGATTTTTTAATTGATGATGATTAACTAGCCCACAAATTCCATCAGTGTGCTAAAAGTGACTAGTTTTTTTGGATACCTGTTGTACATTTCTGCAATGAAGGCTTGCTCATGCAAATCTAAAAATCGCTGATGCGAAGCTTCATTTTCCGCTATAAACTGAACACAATAGCTCAGCCCCTCGTTTGGAGAATCCTTAATTTGCAGAAAACGATGGGAAACAAAACAATCCGTATCCATCAGTCGTGGAATATGAGATTGCTTCATCCATGCTAAGAAATCCGCTGCTGAATTTTCCTCAATAATCACTGTAACATTAAATAACAACATGGTGCAAAGATACCATTAAGTGCCTAAATTATCGCCACGGATGGTACGGTATCTTTTTCTTGCCTCGGCATTTAAAATGCTGCCTGGAAAATCGGTGATTAAACGCTGATACAGTTTCTTCGCTTCCTCCATATTGTTCAGCTTGTTTTCGTAAAGATCTGCCAAAGTAAATATGGCATCGTCAATCCAAATACTGCTGGAGTGGTCTGCTATTAAACTTTTTAAGCTAGTTTCTGCCTTTTGAAAATCCGTGTTTTTGATGAAGATTTTGGCTTTAGCCATTAAAATATCGTCGGTAAGGCTGTTTTTTGGATAAACAATGTCGATGCTATCGAGTTTTTTGAGTGCTGCGGTGCTATTGTTGGTAAACTGCAATAGTTCTGCATCTGCGTACATCATTAAAGCCAAACTGTCGTTTTTGCTCTGTAAGTTATCGGATATTAGCAGACTTAAATTGAGCGCATCATTTGCAATCAGTTGCGAAGTAGATGCTTTCAACACATCGGCCTGCGATTTAGCGTACTTAAAATTCCCCTGATAGAACGACAGTCTCGCCGAACGAAAACGAGCATCGCTAGCAATGGGTAAATTGTCAAATTGTTTGGCCACCTGTTCATACACTAAAATTGCTTCCCAAGGTTCTTTATTCAGCACATAAATATCGCCTAAGTCAATTTTTAGCTCGCCAATTTCTGCTGCGGGTAAATTACTTGCTTTTAAAGCCTGTTCCAATGTTTTTTCGGCAGCTGGCAGGTCGTTAAGATGATAGGCCTGCAAGTACGAAAGCTTTTTTAAAGCAAAAACTGTTTGGTTGTTAATGCCATACTGCGTTACAATTTGAGCAGATTCCTCCGCCAGTGCTTTCATTGCCAACCGGTCAATTTTTCCCTGCACCGCAAGCTCGTACTTAGCGTTAATCAGCTGGATTTTCGCTGGTAAAAACAATTCGTTTGTTGGCCCTTTAGCCACGATATATTCGTAGGCTTTTATTGCAGTAGCAAATGCATTGTTAGCCAAAAGGCTATTGGCTGTGTTAAACAATAACATTCCAGCATTATTGGTGCGCTTGTCCTGAGCAATAAGTTGTCTGAGCGCCATCTCGTAATCCTTCTGTTGGATATACTGCCAAATCAAAAGCTCGGTAAAAATTTCTACATCAGGTTGTTTCTGCAGTTTTTTGAGCAGGGCAGCCTGTAGCAACATATAGTCACTGTTATCTTCAAACAAAGTAGCCAATACACTTTGCGCTTGTGGCAACAATTGCGGATTAACAGGCAAGGTATTCAGGTATTCACTAATCAAAGCCTGTTTATCCTTTTTAAACCTATAAATACTCAATAATTCAAAAGTGAAAAGTAGCTCGTCACCTAAGGCTTTTCTGCCTTGTAAAAAGGTATTGGCGGCCATGTCGTAGGCCTCTATCCTATAAAATGAATTTGCCAGCTCTCGATATTGAAATTCATTTTTCGGCGCATTTTGTATGGCCGTGTAGTAAATTTTATTGGCTTCGGCAGCCTTGCCGTTTTCTTGATAAATGCGGCCTAGTGCTACCTGATAATTTAATTTTTGAGGATATTGTTTAATAAGTTTCTTCACTAGGTTCTCTGCTTCGCCATATTTTTTAATTTTTAGGAGCGAAGTGAAGTATAGGTCGAAATAGCCATCGTTTTTGCTGCGATTAAATAATTTTTCCAATAATGTAGCCGCTTTTTCATACTCTGCCTGTTGAAAATATTGATAAGCCAAAGCCTCATCAACATTATCCTGTGCTTTTATTATGTTAAAGCCGAAGCAAAAAAGTAAAATGAATAACAGGTACTTCATTCAAAAATCATCAATATATAAAAGTATAAAAAGCGTCAAACATCTAAAGGAATGCGCTCTGCTAAAAATAGGTTTTTTTACCACTATTATTTTGCAAAACTTAAATTAAGCGTGCTGGCAAACTGTATTTTAAATGTTACGCGATGTTATTTTACTTAAACGCCAATTTTTATTTTATTTGATATATTACAATTTAAATTGTTGCGCTTGCCGCGATGCTAAAGTAACAATATTAGTGTTATTGAACTTAAGGGACTTGGTGTTATGTAACTTTGTGCTATGATGATTGCCGTGAAGAAATATGTATGGTTATTGGTGGTGGTAGTGCTTTTTGCCTGCAATCAAACAAAAAAGGTGAGGGAAATTCCTGTAAACGACTTTTTTAAAACGCAGGATAGGGCACTTTATCGGTTATCGCCAAATGGCAAATACTTGTCGTACCTTACATTAAAGGATAAAAAACAGCATTTGATAGTGGAAGATTTAGAGCAAGGAAAAATCACCGAAGTTTCTAAATTAGAAGAGCGCAATATCAACTTTTATGCTTGGGTAAGTAATGATGAAATTATTTACTACAAAGAAAAGGAAGGGAGTAGGTTTCAAACAGATTTGTATATCGTTAACAAAAATGGAACTGGCGAGCGGCTATTAAATGCAGACGAAAAAAGCAAAGTAAGACTATTGGAAGATCAGCTCATTGATGACAAATTCCTTTTAGTATCGAGTAATAAAAGAGATTCTACGGTATTTGATGTTTACAAACTGAATGTGCGTAACGGGCAAATGATCATTGCCGCTAAAAACCCAGGGAATTTTACAGATTGGCTAACCGATAGCAAGGGCAGTTTACGGATGGCTATCTCAACAGATGGGGTAAACGAGTCGCTTTGGTACAGGGAAAATGAAGCTGTTCCTTTCAAAAAAATCATTACCAATAACTTTAAAACTACGCTTTGGCCGGTTGCCTTTTCGGAAACGCAACCCAATATTATTTATGCAATTTCTAACGTAAATAGAGATAAAACAGCTTTAGTGGAGATAGATTGTGCCAGCGGTAAGGAAAAAAATGTACTTTTTGCTAACGACACCTTAAATGTTACGGAGGCCCAGTATTCTAAGCGTAGAGCTAAAATGGATTTTGTAGTTTACGAAACTTGGAAAAAGGAAAAGCACTACCTTAACGATGAGGCTAAGGGAATTTTTGAAAACTTGGAAAAGTTAATTCCTGATGCGGAATCCAAAATCATCCATCATGATAAAAAAGAGCAACATTTTATTGTAAGAACTTTTACTGATCGTAGTCCGGGAGCTTACTACCTATATTACGCTGAAAATAATTTCCTTAAAAAACTAAGCGACATCAATCCATTAATTAATGAAAAGGAAATGTGTGAAATGAAGCCAATTAGCTACGTTACCGCAGATAGCCTTAAAATTAACGGATACCTTACCTTGCCGCAGGGAGTGGATGCTAAAAACCTGCCTGTAGTGGTGATGCCACACAATGGTCCTGGACAGCGCAATAGCTGGGGCTTTAATGCTGATGTACAGTTTTTGGCCAACAGAGGCTACGCGGTTTTGCAGGTAAACTACCGCGGTTCAACTGGCTACGGAAAAGAATTTTACGCCGCAGGCTTTAAGCAATGGGGTCAAAAAATACAACAGGATGTTGATGCAGGTGTGCAGTGGTTAATTGATCAAAAAATTGCCGATCCGCAGCGTGTGGCTATTTATGGTTATGGTTTTGGCGGATTGGTTGCCATTAACAGTGCCATTGCGAAACCTAATATGTACAAGTGTGCGGGTTCAAGTGCAGGGGTGCTCAATCTGTTCAGTTACCTCAAAACAATCCCGCCGTTTTTAACAGCCAACTTGCAAATGTTTTACGAAATTGTGGGGAATCCTGATAAAGATGCAGAGTATATGCGTCAAGCGTCGCCTGTGTTTCATGCCAATAAAGTAAAAATCCCGATTTTTATTACGCAAAACTCTAAGGATCCACGTATCAATGGAAACGACGCCGTACAGTTTGTAAAAGAACTTAGGAAACAGAACCTCACAGTAACTTATTTAGAAAAAGAAGAAAGCAGAACAGCTTTAAATAGGGAAGAAGCGAGAAAGAAATCATACGCTGCGCTTGAACTATTTTTGCAAGATAATTTAAGAAAGCGCTAAATAGCATACAATGACATCAGCAAAAGAAAGTGGTTACCGCAAAAATTTCTCCCTGATAGTTACTTTCATTGGATTAATATCCGTGTTGTTTATTTTGTCGCTTTTTTTAGCTTTTAATTTCAGTAAAAAGAAGATAGAAGGTGATTTCGTTTCGGCTAAAACCAATGTTTTGGAGGAAAGTATAAAGCCGTATAACGATTTCTTCCTCAATAAAATTCCTGAGATTTCCTATTACAATGGCTATCTGGATTCGGCTACGGCTTCCAAATTTGTAGATACCATTTTGTTGAAATATCCTTTCGTGAAACGAGTGGTGTTTTTTGATGCAGAAGTTAGAAATGCCAGATATGAAGAAAATGGCTTAAACGTAGGTAACTTCTCTGTAGGAATGAAAAGTGTTTACCAATTTGGCACTTTTATCCCTGCCGATTCGGTGAAAATATTTGGTGCAAATTCAATTGTAACCAATACAACGTTGGAAAATTTCAATGAACTTGCGTTGAAGCTGTACACTTTTGTACATAAGCTTGATACCACGCGTACGCCATCACAGGAAGATTTGTTCAGTAATTTCTCCAACATTAAGCCCAACCGTATCGATTATTTCAATATTCCGCGTTTTGAGGACTTGAAAATATACAAGCAAATGATCACAGATAAGTTGCCTACGGAGCCAATTTATCAACAAGATATGCTGTCGTTTGAGTTGGATCCTTTAAAAATTAAGATAAAGAACAATCGTCCTTTGCTCTACCAATCGGTGCGTATTGAACCAGTAACTTACGATCCGTTAGAAACTTCGTCTGAATATGTTACTGGAGAAATTACGCTGGGAGGGCCATTTTCAGCCTATAAACTTTATTTTATTTCGGCCAAGTCATTCATCAAAAATGAAATATTCAATTATTTCCTTCCCATTGCGGCACTTATTTTAATTTTTTACGGTTTGTTATTGTTGGTCGCATTTTTGATCTACAGAAACCTAAATATCAACCATAAAATGTTCAAATTGCAGTACGATTTTATCACCAACTTAACCCACGAGTTTAAAACGCCGGTGAGTGTGATTAAAATTGCAGGTAACAACATTAAAAGTGCAGCTACCATCTCCGAAAGGGAACAAAAACTTTATGGTAAAATATTGGACGAGGAAGCCGATAAGCTGAATGGGTTAATGAACAAGTTGCTAGCTTTTACGCAAATTGAAAATAAGGCAATTAAGCTCAACGCTGATAGGGTAGATATTGTTGAGTTTATTGAGAGTACCATTGATGCACATCAGCTAAAGCATCCAGATTTTAAGCTTAGCTACGAAGTGAGTGATTTTACGCATTTTACAACTGATCCGGTGTTGTTAGGCAGTTTGTTTGATAATTTGGTGGAGAATGCCTACAAGTATTCGCCAGCTAATCAAAAACAATTACATATTACTGCTAGGCTCATAAAGGATAAAATTGTGTTGCGTTTTAAAGATGCCGGCATCGGAATTCCTGCTTCGGAAATTGATAATGTTTTTAAGAAGTTTTACCGTGTGCAAAATCAATATAACCAGTCGGGCAGCGTTGGGCTAGGCTTGGCTTTTTGCAAGGAACTTGTTAACTTTATGAAGGGCGAAATTACGGTGCGTAGCGTTGTAAATAAGGGTACAGAATTTAAAATTGTGTTGCCTTTTGTGCAATAGTAAAATGATTGAATGTCGAGTGCATGCTATTTACCCACTCAAAAATTCACTCATTCAAAATTTAAAATAGGTAACAGAATTGATTGGCTTTGTTTGGGCGCTATATACTCATTCAAAATTCACTCATTCAAAATTTAAATAATTATGTCAAAAGATATCAAAATATTAATTGTTGAAGATGACGAGAACTTGCGCTTTTTAGTTTCAATGAGGTTAAAAGGTGAAGGATATGAGGTTTTGGAAGAAGGTGATGGCGAAAGTGCGATTAAAACCATAGCTGCAGAAAAACCAGATATTGTGCTTTTAGATTGGATGTTGCCGGGTAAGGAAGGATCAGAGGTTTGCGAAGAAGTACGTAAACAAGGTTTTGAAGGATTGGTAATTATGATGACAGCAAAAGCACAAGATGTGGATAAGATCGATGCTTATCAGTTTGGCGCATCTGATTACGTAACTAAACCGTTCAACATGGATGTTTTAGTGGCAATGTTGGATAGTAAAGCTAAATTTCTGCTCAATGCAGATCGTTCAGAAATACATCGCTTTGGCAATATGGAGCATCATCCCAATATTCATACGCTGTTTAGGGATGGAAAGAAAATTGAGCTTACTATCCTCGAAAATCGTATTTTGTTGTACTTCCTACGTAATCCTGGGCAGGTGATTAGTCGCGAGGATTTAATGCTTGAGGTTTGGGGCTACAACTCCGACGTGAACACTAGAACTTTGGATATGCACATCGTTCGTTTGCGTAAAAAAATTGAAATCAATCCTGACAACCCTCAGTTGCTGCAAACCGTTAGGGGTATTGGCTATAAATTTAATGCGGTTTAGCAAAAGGCTTCCAATAAGGAAGTTAACCCTCAAATGCCGCTATTTTTGACATAGGGAGTTCGGTAAAAATAATTTTTCATAAGATTTAAAAAAGGTTATTTTTACTGAACATAACCCTACCTATGAAAATTGAATACCTACTCGGCCTATTTGAATTGGGCCAGTATAAGCAGTGCCTTGCGCAGTTACAAGATTTTTTAAATATTCATGCCAATCACACTAACGCTTTACTCTTAAAGGCCAAATGTTTATTCGAAATTTCCAATTCGAAATATAACAGATACTACGAAGCTTATGATGATTTTATAAAAGTGTTGGATGCAGATCCCACCAGTTTAGAAGCTCTTCAATACGCTACATATATCTCCGTCTACATCATCAAAGCAGATCCCGAAAAGTCACTTGAGCTTTGCAATAAATGGTTTGATTTAGCACCTCAAGTACACCAGGTTGAAGCACTTCAGTATCGGGCACAAGCTTACCGCACTTCTAAAAACTACCCATTAGCTTTAAAGGATTATGATCAACTGATTTCAATAATTCAATTAGTGTATGCTGATGATAGGGTTAAATTAGATTCGGCTTTAGCAATGGCCTATATTGAAAAGGGACAAACGTATTTGAACGATTTAAACAACCCAAATGTTGCACTTCAGGTATTTAAGGATAGTTTCAAATACCAGCTACCCGATTCCCAATATTATTTTGATATTGCAAGCTTAGCCTTTTCGCTTCAAGATTTTGAATTTGGAGGCGCAGTAGCGTTACGCCTATTTTCCTCCGAACAAACTGTTACTCCGCAGCAAGTTCGAGCGGTTTACAGGCAGATAGAGGAGTTAATTGAACTCCAAGTTTTCAATAAGAATTTAGTTCACGCCAAGTTGGTTGCAGCTAGCTCATTTAGGGAAATTGTAGAGGTAAATCCTTTGGACAACCTTAATTTTATACGAAAGTGTATGGCAATTTATCCTGATTGGTACGTGCCATATCATTTCTATGGGGCTGAACTTTTCGAGGCTGAAGGATATCATGAATCACTTCCCTACATTAAAAAAAGCCTGGAATTAGGGGGCATGGCATTTGACGTATCTAGATGTCTAGAAGCGGCTTATAGAACGAAGAAACTAAAGTTACAGATTGAGCATTGGCCAAATGATGGAGCAGCAGCATATTACGATGCAGCAAAGAGTTTTTACAAAGCAGAACTTAACTTACGCGATCAAGAAAACGCACCTTGGTTTTTAGAGAACCGAGCAAAATTGTATGAGCGATCTTTTGATGGGTTCTATTCTTACTTTTTCAGACAAGAAGGACTGGCTCAAAATAATGCAGTTGAGATTTTTTCACGCTGCTGCAATGAATATGGAATAGCGTTAACCAGTTTAAAGCGGTATGAAGAAGCAGATAAAATTCACAGCATCGGCTATGCTGTTTTCCCATTTTGGGAGCAGCTATGCAGCTGGAGTGAAACTTTGATGTATTTACGGCGCTACGAGGAAGCATTAATTAAGGTTCGGCAGGTTTTAAAGCTAGAAAAAGAACAAGTGGATTTCAATTTGCATCTGCAATTGCGTTGCCGGGAAGCGTTGGCTTTATATCACTTGGGTAGAATAAGTGAAGCTAAATATGTATTCAGTACAATTGAGCAAGAATATGCGCAGTTTTTTGTTAATAATAAGGTTAGCGAATCCGATAATCGTATTTTAACGGAGCGTTATGCCGACCTGCAAAATGTAAGATTCCATTTATTGGAAAAAGAAACTCCAGAACATGCCATTATGGTGTGGCAGCAGCAATTGGAGAAAAACCCTGATGATCTCTGCTCATGGTTAATGTTAATGCAAAAGTACTATGAACTTAATAATGATGAGCAATGTATAGCTTGTGCTAACAATTATTTGGCGCTTAAAGGCGGTGCGCTATCAATTGATACGGCGCTTCATGTGTACTTTAGAAGGGGTTCGGCTTTGGTGAATATGCAAAATTTCGAAAGGGCGCTGAGCGATCTCAATTTTGTTTTTGAACTCCATAATAAAAAGATGCCCTTAGCTAATTCAGATTTTTTATCGCTTTGCAAAAATTTAGCGTACAGCTACAAACAACTGGGAAATTGGCGAAGCTGTTTAGGCTACACTCAGTTAGCGTTGGACGTTATGGCTGTAAATGATGGGAAGTTTGAGGAGTTTTTACCAGCAGTCTTAATTTTATATGCCGATGCCCAATATGCATTGGGAAACAGAAGGAAAGCGCACCGAGCTTTGAACAAAATACTATCGCAGCAAGAAAATGATAAGCAAGCATTGGAAAGGAAGCAGGCTTGGAAAAAAGCGGGATGGTTATCGTTTTTTAGCAGCAAATGAATTATAGGTAAGTACTCAGATAGCTACACGCCAAAAGCATCACGTATTGAAGTAGCATAGTGCCATCTAAATAAAAAAAGTAAAAATATTCGTTCCTTTTAATATTTGATTTAAAAATGAGCCAGCCTGTTAACAAAACAGTTAAGGTTAGCGCAACTACATCAATAGTAATGCCTTGGGTAAATAAAACGAGAAGTAGTAGGTAAACTAATAATAGGGCTTGGCAAAATATCCAGGCCTTTTTTTCGCCTAAAATTACCGGTATGGTTTTAAGCTCGTAAAGTTTATCCTGAAATAGATCTCTGATATCAAAAGGTACCGTTATGGCACAGATAAATAAAAATCGCTTGGCTACCAATAAAACAGTTTCGCTCAGTGGCACTTGAATTTGTAATGTACTTTCTATTTCTACAATGGGTAACAGCACACAGCTGCTGGCCCAAACAAAGGCAATTAAAAATAATTTAATGCCTGGGATGTTCCTTAAACCAATTTTTTTGCCGTTAAGCGTAAGGAAAGGAATATTGTAAGCAACGGCAAGCAGGCCAACAAACACCATCAGCAGTTTGGCTTCAAAACTTAAATACAACAAGCCTAAAGGTACTAAACAAAGCGCCGCAATTAACGTAGTTGAAATGGTTAATCTGTGATGCGCAAAAATCCATCTCACTCGTTTAAATGGAGAATTTTGTGGGTCTTTTGGTTTGGCAAGAAGCACTGCTAAGTTGTAAATCAGCAGCGTTGAAAAAAAAAGGAACGCCAACACATATTCGCTAGGTTTAACTTTCAGTAAATGATAAGTTACCAAGCCCTGTGCAACGGCACAAATTGCAATAAAAAAATTGCTGAACAGCAGAAAATCTAAGATAGCGGAACCTAATTTCTTTAACATGTTTTATTGCGAGCTGGCTAGTTCAAGCAAGTTAAAGTAACGATTAGTACCTGTAACTTTCAGCATTAAACTCTGCTCAATGTAAATATCGTAATTTCTGGTAAAATCCCAACACGGCCAGGGTAACCTAAAAACCCGTAGCCAACGTTAACGTAAAGCTGTTGCTGTTGTTCTTGATATAAACCCGCCCATTCTTTGTAGATGTACTGCACCGGGCTCCATTGCATTTCTTTCAAACGTACGCCAAACTGCATACCGTGTGTATGTCCGGCGAAGGCCACATCAACGTCTTTGTACTTTGGTAAAACTTCGCCACGCCAGTGCGATGGATCATGTGATAGCAATAGCTTTACAGGTAAATCATCGGTATTTTGCATTGCAAGTTCCATCTTTCCATATTTGGGAAATCTTCCCATACCCCAATTTTCAATACCTACAATGCCAATCTCTTCCCCTCCAACTTTTAGTCGGCGGTGTTGGTTCATCAATAAATCGTAACCCATTATTTTATGGGTGGCAATCATATCCTGTAAGTTTTTAACTTTTGCCGGCGATGTACCTTTTCCAAAATGGTAGTCACCATAATCGTGGTTGCCCAATACCGAATAAACGCCTAATGGTGCTTTTACTTTGCTAAAAATATTTTGGTAATCCTTCACCTCGCTGGTTAGGTTATTTACCAAATCGCCAGTAAAAAAAACGAAGTCTGGTTTTTCAGCCATGAGCAAGTCTACTCCGCCTTGTACCGCAGTTTTATTGTAAAAGCTGCCCGAATGGATATCGGAAATTTGCGCAAGCGTAATACCATCAAAAGCCTTTGGCAAATTTGGAAGCTTTAACGTTACGCGGCGCACCTGGTAATCATAAGCGCCTGAAATGATGCCCCAACTGAGTGAACTTAAGGGCACAGCACCCGCAATTAACCCCGCCTTTACTAAAAATGACGAACGGCTAATAGGTTCACCTGGCAAACTTGCGGTGGTTTCTTCGTTTGTTTTGTTAACGTTTTTCTTGAAAATTTTGATAACTAGCCTTCGTAAGTCATCAATCAATAAGAAAGGCAACATCACTATTTTACTGGCTGTAAGCAAGAAAAAGGCAACTAAAATAATTGCTCTGGCCGTTAAAAATAAGTTAAGGTAAATGGCACAAAATACCCCTACAATTAATCCGATGTTGATGATCCACCAAGCTCGTTTAAATATGATTTTTGTAGTTGGCTTCCATTTTTTAAAAACAGCCGTTATGGCGTAATAGCAATAAATGTCTAATAAAATAACTACTAGGCAAAGTATCGTTAAAAATATTGTTCTTCCCATTTGGGCAATTTTAATGGTTTTTATTTAGATGTATAGTGAAGTTGTTTGTTTCAGTAAGATTAACCTTATCCAAAATCTTCGTCTTCGTCATCTAAGTCGGCATTAAATAAACTATCAAACATATCAGAAAAGCCAAAGCCTCCATTGAGGTAGTTCTTGTTCAGTTGAGAAAATTCTGATAAACCATGTAAAACAAACTCCATTAGCAGTAGGGTTTGATTTTCACTCAGTTTAGGATGAAAAGTTTTTACCAATTCTTCTAATCCTGGAACTTTTTTAAGTTCTTTTTTATAATTCTCAAAGGTAAGGTTGTCATCAATGTCCACCGTGTTGCCATCGGTAAACCATTCTGTAATTTGAGCAAAAGGGTTGGCTGTTTTGGTTTTCTTGGCCCTGTTAGGATCAGGAAAATATTTAGCGAACATTTGTTTAATGGCTTTTCCAATTAACGTATAGGCTACTTTGGCCGGGCCTTCCAATTCACCTTCGTATACCAATTCAATTTTTCCAGTTACTGCCGGAATAATTCCACTAAAATCGGAGATACGTACAAAAGTAGATTTCTCCTTGTTCACCAACATTCTTCTTTCCGCATTGCTGATGAGGTTTTCGAACGCTGAAATTGTTAAACGGGCAGATACTCCTGATTTTTGATCGATGTATTCGCTTTTGCGGGCCTCAAATGCCACTTGCTCTACCAAATCTTTTACTAAACCATCAGCTTCAATTAAGCGCTGCTCGTTAGTTAACTTCGCCTCTTGGAAAGTAATTTTTCTAGAGATTTCGATGGTTTTCGGGTAGTGCGTTAAAATTTGACTTTCAATCCTGTCTTTCAGCGGAGTTACAATACTACCACGGTTGGTATAATCTTCAGGGTTGGCGGTAAAAACAAATTGAATATCCAAAGGTAAACGCAATTTGAAGCCCCTAATTTGGATGTCTTTTTCCTGCAACATGTTAAATAAAGCCACTTGAATACGTGCTTGCAAATCAGGTAATTCGTTAATTACAAAAATGCTGCGGTGCGCCCTTGGGATCAAACCAAAATGAATCACCCGTTCATCATTGTAAGTAAGTTTTAGGTTAGCGGCCTTAATAGGGTCAACGTCTCCAATCAAATCGGCAACTGTTACATCTGGAGTAGCCAATTTTTCGGTATAGCGCTCGCTGCGGTGCAACCATGCAATACGTGTATCATCGCCTTTGGTGGCAATTTCATTTTTTCCGTACCACGATATTGGGTTCAACGGATCATCAAAAATCTCACTACCTTCAATGTAGGGAATGTATTCGTCTAAAAGATTAACCATTAAACGGGCAATACGGGTTTTTGCTTGCCCTCTTAAACCCAGTAACAGCACATTATGCCTGGCCAAAATCGCTGTTTGTAATTCAGGAATAACAGTTTCATCATAACCTAAAATTCCTTCGAAGCCAGCTTCTTTATTTTGCAGTTGCGCAATTAGGTTTTTTCTTAATTCGTCTTTAACGCTTAGTGATTGGTATGAGGTGGCTTTTAATTCGCCTAGTGTTTTTGCTTGCATTTAAGTTGTAAGTTATAAGTAGTACGTTATACGTCGGTCTTCGGACATCTGACTTCCGTCTACCGAACTGTTCTTCTTCTATTCTTGATATAATCTTCAAATATGTATTCGCCTAGGCCATTGAGCGAGCTGTAAAATGCTCTTCCGCCATTAATTTCCGTAAATTGGCGGACAAATTGCTGTAAGTATGGATCTTTTGCAATCATAAATGTTGTGATTGGAATATTCAGTCTTTTACACTGCGCAGCCATATTTAAGGTTTTTGCAATTACCTTTCTATCTAGGCCAACGCTATTTTTGTAATACCTGCCATTTTCTTTTAAGCAAGTTGGCTTGCCATCGGTAATCATAAAAATTTGTTTGTTATGCGTTTTGCGTCTTCGCAGTAAATCTGTAGCTAATTCTAAACCAGCAAAGGTATTGGTATGGTAAGGGCCCACCTGCAGATAAGATAAATCTTTTATGGTAATTGGCCAGGCATCGTTGCCAAAAACAACAATATCAAGGGTGTCTTTCGGATATTTTGTTCTAATTAATTCGGCCAATGCCATTGCCGTTTTTTTGGCTGGAGTAATTCGATCTTCACCATATAAAATCATAGAGTGAGAGATGTCAATCATCAACACAGTTGAAGTAAGTGTTTTGTAGTCCTTTTCTTCTACCTCCAAATCGCGTTCGGTAAGCGTAAAATTACCTATACCATGATTAATTTGAGCGTTATGGATAGATGCCGTCATATCAATCTGATCCAAACTATCGCCAAAGTTAAACTCTCTTCTGTCGGCATTTTTTTCTTCGCCTATGCCCGAAATATTGCTGTTGTGATTACCTTTTCCAGCTTTTTTGAGCTTTCCAAAAATTTCTTCTAAAGCTGATTGACGGATGGTTTGCTCTGTTTTGGCAGTAATTTTAGTTTCTCCATTCTCTTCAGTTAGATAACCCTTCTCCTTTAAATCCTCCATAAAATCGCCCATGCCATAGTCGTTGTTGGTGAATTTGTACTGCTTATCCAGCTCGTTCATCCACGCTAAAGCTTCGCCGGCATCACCTGCGGTGTAGTTTAAAAGCTGCGTAAATAACTTAAGCATCTCATCAAAACCACCTTTAGGGCGCTCGTTAGGTAAAAACTTAGAAAATTGAAAACCTTTCATCCTATAAATTAACGTAGGAACTAAGTTAAAGGTTTCGTCGCCTTATTTTTTTAAGACGTATGTCATAATATTTTGAAATTGTAGAAATAGGCAATAGCTAAAATCTCTTAATTTCTAATCGTGTAAAAGTCTTTTTCTCTCCACTATAATTACAATGATGATACCAATGGTGTAGGCAAGTAAGTCTTCCCAAGCAAAATAATTTCCAATAACCACATTTGCCAATCGGTTATGTTCCAAGCCAATCAGCTTAACAAATTGAAAATACTGCAAAGTTTCTATCAAATACGAAAATAGGAGGGTGCCTATGGCTAACGGCTTAACAGCTATATTGGCAAATGATTTTACTGTGTAGTAAATTAAAATTACAACTAATACATCGCCAACATAGGGCCTAACAAAGTGGTCGGTAATAAATAATGCAATTAAAACCTCTACAATAAAAATAGCGGCGGCTATAAGGAAACTCTGCTTGTCAAACCTAAAGGTCTTTTCTTCTTGTTGCATTTGTTTTGGTAGTATTATTCACCTAATTTAAGCTACATTTTCAATTAAACAAGCGGTATGAAAAAAATAATATGGTTGGCATTACTGGTTTGGGGCAATACAGTATGGGCACAAAGTGCAAAGGATAAAACGGCAATCTTAACGGTGCTCGAAAATCAAAGGCAGGCTTGGAATAAAGCAGATATGGAAGCCTACATGCAAGGTTATTGGAAAAGCGACAGCCTACTTTTCGTAGGTAAAAGCGGCCCAACTTACGGTTGGCAAAAAACGTTGGATAATTACAAACGAGGTTACCCCGATAAAAGTGCCATGGGTTTTTTAACCTTCGGTATTAAAAAAGTAGAATTTTTGGCGAAAGATGTAGCCTTTGTTTTAGGCAGTTGGAATTTGAAACGTGAAAAAGATGAGCCTAAAGGTTATTTCACTTTGTTGTTGAAAAAAATAGACGGGCAATGGAAGGTAGTAGCCGATCATAGTTCATAGATACTTTTTGTCGAGGAACGAGACATCTCTAAGAGAATTAACATTTTCTTCGCGGCGCAAAACGCCAAATTTGTTGAGCAAAATAAAATCCATTTGTTCAACAAATTTGAAACATTCTAGTAGGTCATGAACGATGTTTGGTTCAATTCATTACCGTTGGAAGAAAGCCCGCAATAAACCCTTGGGCCAAAATAATTTAGTTGGCAACTTCGGCCACGCTCAACTGCTTAATTTCAGCCAAAGCAGCGTTCCATAAGTTGATACGTTGTTGTAGAGCTTCCTTCACGGCTGCCGCTGCCTCCGCCCAATGCGCCAAATTATCGCCACAAAGTTCGCTCGTCATGGCCAAGGCCAAATGACTGTGGTGGTCGCCATCCACTTCAATGTGTCTATCTAAGTAATATTTAAAAACAGTAACCTGATTGGGGTGCTTGCTGTTCAAATCGTTCACCATACTGTGGAACATGTTGGGGATCAAATCTTCCCTGCCAAAGGTAAAGGCTGCCGCCGTTGCATGATTTTTACCTGCATTAATTATCGAGAAAGTGCTATTCATGAAATCTTGAGCAGCCTTGGGCACCTGTGCAACTGCATAAGCTTCCTCAAAATTTTGTCCAGCTTGCAATGCCGCAATAAACCTGCGAATGGGGCTAGTATTGGCACCTACCTGTTCCATAGCATCTAAATACAGTTCAAAGTGACTTTTAATTTCACCTTTTTCATCCAAATCAGATTCCTCTCCGGCCACAATTTCATTAATCAACTGCCTAGTTTTCGCATTACCTACCGGAAACCAAGGCAAGGTGGTGCAGGTCAACTTAATTTGAAGCGCTTTTAACAACGACATAAAATCCCAAACGGCATAAATATGATGCTCCATAAAAATGCGAAGCTCAGGCAAATCACTTATTTGCGTGTAAACTTTATGATTAACAATTTGTGCCTTTAAATCAGCTGCTTCAGTGTTTATTTTTGCTATCTGCGTATCCATTTTATTTATTTTAATGAATCTATTTCTTTAAAAATCATGTTATTAGCTACTGTTCTAGCGTAAAGTTTTTGTAGTAAAATTCCTTATCTGCATCAGTAATTTCCCTAATTACCTTACAGGGGTTCCCCGCCGCAAAAACATTATCCGGAATAGCCTTAGTTACCACGCTCCCCGAACCTATCACCACGTTATGGCCAATAGTTACACCAGGGTTAATCACAACATTGCCACCCAGCCAAACATTATCGCCTATGGTAATAGGTTGCGCCCATTCATATTCTTTATTACGTAAATAATGGTGGAATGGATGTCCGGCAGTGTAAATTGCCACATTAGGCCCAAAAAACACATGCGAACCAATGCTTACCTTCGCACAATCTAAAATCGTTAAGTTGAAGTTGCTATAGAAGTGGTCGCCAATTTCAATGTTATAGCCATAATCGCACCTAAAAGGTGGTTCAATGTAAAACATCGTGTCTGTTTTGCCAAATAACTGTTTTATAAGCTGCTTGCGCTGTTTAATTTGCTTAGGAGCAAGGTTGTTAAACTCGAAAACTATTTCACGAGCTTTCAGCCTGTCTCGCGATAATTCCTTATCTCCAGCCTGGTAAGCCTTTCCAGCCAGCATTTTTTCTTTTTCGGTCATTTCAGCTTGGTAACAATAGCGCAAAATTAACGATGCAGCAATTGGCTTTCGAAAGTTTTTGGTTTTATGATATTTTGGTGTCTTTTAGTGGCGAATCTGTGTGGTTTCTTTTGAAAAGCAGTTTCAGTTTGTGATGGTTACGGTAGCCCCGCTTTCCACTTTAGTCCCTCTTTGCAATCGGGAGCTGCCGTTGCAATCGGGTTTATTTAACTAGGTGCTGTGCTACTAGGTTGGTAACTGCGCAGTGCCTTGATGATGTTTTGGTGCTTTAAGAGGTTGGAGTTTCCTCTGCACCGCTTTGCGTTAACTTCCAAACTTTGCGGTTTAATTTTTTTCGCCAAGGAATAAGTTCCGCTAAGAACGCAAAGGCATATTCAATTTAAAAGCTTGGTTTGTTCCTCTGCGCCGCTTTGTACTAGCATCCAAACTTTGCGGTTTAATTTTTAACGCCAAGGGAAATAAGTTCCGCTAAGGAAGCATGGGTATATTCAATTTCAAAAAGTTGGTTTTTTCCTCTGCGCCGCTTTGCGTTAACTTCCAAACTTTGCGGTTTAATTTTTAACGCAAAGGGAAATAAGTTCCGCTAAGGACGCAAAGGCATATTCAACAAAACCACTTTCACATATAAACGCTAAAAAACCTTTAAACTAAAAGCGGGGCTATCTTATCGATGCCCCGCCATATGTAATTTTAATCACTTAGCATTAAAGTTTTCCCTTTGCGTAAGCGTTTTCAGCTCGTTTTACGGCTAGCTTTTCCCTATAACTAGCATAGTTTGCTTTAAAAGCCATTTTTAGCAAGCTATCCACAGCGCCGTGTTTAAATAAGCTCCATAAACTTGCAGCTTTACCGGCTATTGATTGGTCCCAAGCTCTTAAACTTAACGAAAATGAACCATCCAAATATTTCATCCAATGCCACATGCCAATTGGCATAAATAACGTATCGCCGTGTTCCAAAATAACTTCGTAACCTTCAATACCATTTAGCGACGGAAATTTTTCGAAATCAGGTTTGCCTACATTAAAATCTTCTAACGCATAAGTGGCATTAGGTAAGCAATAAAGGCGTTTTTTCCATTTATAATCAAACAAAATTACATGTTTGCGACCACCAAAGTGGGTATGTAAAATGTTAGGCAAATCAATATCGTAATGCAAAAACGTTTCAGAGTTAGAGCCACCAAAAAACATAGCAGGTACGCTTTCCATTACGCCTCCCATCAAGCCTTTCGGTATTTTAACATCATTAATCAATCCTGGAACTTTTTTAAAAAGATTGAACAAGAAAATTCGTAATTCTGTGGGCTCACGTTTAATCAAGTCCAAATAATCGCCAAACTTCATATGAGCTACTGCCGCATTAATTGGTTTACTAGGGTCGGCTTTTGAGTTATCATAAAGCGGAACCTCCACATCGCCAGCAATAGATTTCAAATACTCGGTTGTCCATTTCTCTCTGGCAGGCCAATCTTTTGTTAATCCTTTAATTACCAAAGGTTTTTTAGGATCCAAATAGTTTTTTTTAAAGTCTTCTTTGCTGATGCTTTCAACAGTATCGACAGGTCTTAATATAAAGCTCATTTGTATGTTGTGATAAACTTTTAATTAAAATTAACAAAAAGTTAAAAGATGCAAATTTCTAATTTAAATGATTACGCTGTATAGATGCGGTAATAAAATGTGAAAAATATGATGCAAATCAGTTTTACGTAACTTTAGCTTTCTTAATGATTTTTGCAAAATAACTAGGGAATAACCTTTTGAGCAGTACGCCTTTAGTTTCTTTTCCACCAATGTAAACTTCGTCCTTTTTCTGCTCAATGGCTTTTATAATTTGTTTTGCACACTCTTCGGCTGGCATTCCATTGGCTTGCGCCTCATCCATAGTGCCTTGTTTGCTGCCATTGGCAGTAAGTGCGTTAATGGTCACTTTAGTTTTTATAAAACCGGGGCAAGCCAGCATCAAGTGAATGTTGGGGTTATCTAGTTCAATTCGCAACGATTCGAAATAACCATGTAGTGCATGCTTTGAAGCCGAATATGCTGAACGGAAACGTGTACCAAACTTGCCTACCAAACTGCTTACGCACACAATAGTTCCAGTGTTTCTTTTAATCATTTGCGGCAACACTGCTTTGCTTAAAATTACCGTGCCCCAAAAGTTAACGTCCATCAAACGCTGCTCGGTTGCTAAGTCGGTTTCCAAAGCCAAAGCCCGCTGACTAATACCTCCGCTATTGATAAGCATGTCGATATGTCCATAAATCCTCAGGGCATCTTCCGCTTTCTCGGGAAGTGTTTCCTTGTTCTCTAAATCTAAAGAAAGTACGTGGACATCAATTTGGTTACGACATTGTTGCTTTACACGAAAAAGTTCATCCCGGTTACGGGAAGAAATAATCAATTTAGCTCCAGCGGCATTCAGTTCGTAAACTAACGCTTCCCCAATACCCGATGAGGCTCCCGTAATCCAAACCACTTTATTTTTCATACACTGTCAATTTTTAATCGTTTTCTTCTGCGAAAAGTTCGGCTGCAATGCCATCTGCAAACAACTTACCTTCAGTACTTAATTTAATGGTATCTTGTTCCATCAACAACTGCCCATTTGCAACAAATGGTTTTACCTGTTTTTTAGTTTGATCAGCAAAACTTCTACCAAAACGCAGCTCAATTTCCTTAATGTTAATGCCCCACATGGTACGTAACGCTGTCATCACGTATTCGTTAAATCGATCGGTTATACTCAATAATTCAACCGTTTCCGGTAGCTTTTCCGCAAAAATAGCTGCTAGGTATTTAGCGTTATTAGCGATATTAATAAATCTGTTGTCGCCATCAAAGCCATGTGCCGACGGGCCTATGCCCAAATAGGGAACGCCCTTCCAATAATTAGTGTTATGTACGGCATAACGTCCTGGCAAACTATAGTTGGATATCTCATACTGCTCAAAACCTTTTGCATTGATTGCTTCAATGAGCATCAAAAATTGAGCAGCGCTTTGTTCATCATCCACTTTGTGTTGCTTGCCTTTATCAATGGCATGTGCCAATGCGGTGCGGGGCTCAACTGTTAAAGCATAGGCTGATAAATGTGGTATTTGCAGTTCAAAAGCGGTATTAATGTTACTCTTCCATTTTTCATCGCTCAGCAATGGGTAGCCATAAATTAAGTCGATGGTAAGGTTCTCAAATCCTGCATCCTGACTCCGTTTGATACTTGCCACTGCTTCATCTGCATGGTGTGCTCTATTCATCCAAAGCAAATCCTCATCAAAAAATGATTGCGTACCAATGCTAAAACGGTTCACGGGTAACTTTCTAAATTCAGCTATTTTCTGAGCCGTCAAATCGTCCGGATTGGCTTCAATAGTGATTTCGGCATTGCTTGCTACGCTGAAATGTTTTTCTATTGTGCCAAAAATTTGTTGCAAAGCTGTGGCTGGTAACACTGAGGGCGTACCACCTCCAAAATAAATGCTCCCAATTTGTTGGCCCGCTAGTCTGTGCTTTTTTAGCACAATTTCCTTGCAAATTGCTTCTACCATTTCCTTTAGGTAAGTGGTAGAAGTGGTGAAGTGAAAATCGCAATAAGTACAGGCTTTTTTGCAAAATGGGATATGGATGTAAATTCCGGCCATGCCGCAAAGTTATGGTTAAAATTTAAGATAGCTGCGGCAAAAAATCGGGATTAAAAATTACTACAAATCTATGTTGATGAAGTTTTTGTGCGCCGATGTTCCTATATTAGCCTTATGATAGCTTTAAACGAATATTTTGACGGTCAGGTAAAATCCTTAGGATACAATAACAATGGTAAATCTACAGTTGGCGTTATTAATCCGGGCGAGTACGAATTTGGAACATCTACCTACGAAGTGATGACTGTTGTAGAAGGTGAAATGGAGGTGTCATTACCAGAAGCTGATTCGTGGAAAACCTACCAAGCGGGAGAGAAATTTGAGGTAGAAGCAGATTCTTCTTTTAAAGTGCGGGTGGCCATCCCTGTAGCTTATCACTGCAAGTACGGATTGTAGCACCGGGTTTAATTTTGCTAAGCTGCAAAAATAATATGAGATGGATATTGGTTATAGTTGCCTGTTGTTTGTGGATCAGTAGTGTCGCACAAACTGGCTATCAAACCAATGTGCATTGGGAGGGTGCTGCTAGCCATCAGTTTAAAAATATCAGCTATGCAAATCAAGTAAAGGATAGCCTTTCGGTGTATAAAGAAGCCGAAAAGGTCATAGCGCAATTGCAGTTTAAAGGCTACTTATTGGCAGAAATATCGTCAATAAACTTTGCTCAAAAATCTGCTGTGATCAATATCATCCCTAATCAGCAGTTTAGGTGGGTAAATTTACTGCCAGGTAATTTACCTTCGGCGGTAAGGCAGGAGGTAGGGTTTAGGGAAAGAGATTATCGTGCCGCTGCATTCAATATCCAAAACCTAAACTTGTTATTTGAGAAGCTATTAGGCTACTATGAAAATTCGGGCTATCCATTTGCGAGCTTAAGTTTGCAGCAGGTAGTTTTAGATAGTAATAACGTTAGTGCCAGTATTGAGGTTAAGCCAAATCAAAAAATTTTGTTTGATACCATTCAAGTGGTGGGTTCTGCTCAGTTGGCGCAAAAATATGTACAATCATATCTTAATATTAAAAACGGATTTGCCTATAATGAAAAGGCCGTTAAACAGGTTGAAAATCGCTTGAGAGAATTGCCATTTCTGCAAATTTTGAAACCTTCTGAAGTGGATTTCTCCAACGAAAAAGCAACGCTCAGGATTTTTGCAGATAAGAAAGACGCCAGTCAGTTCGACGGTATTTTGGGGCTTCAACAAAATCAAGTGACGGGTAAAAATCAATTGGTAGGGAATCTTAAGTTAAATTTGCAAAATGCGTTTAAAAGGGGTGAGCAATTAAATTTCAACTATCAAGGGCTAGCGCAACAAAGTCAGCTGTTAGATATTAAGGTAATTGTGCCACATATTTTTAGTACTGACTTTGGAATTATGCCAAGCCTGTATTTGTACAAGCAAGATACTTCCTTCCTAAATGTAGACACCAAACTGGGTTTTAATTACCTGCTCAAGGGAAATAATTCTTTCCAGTTTTTCGTGGAGAATAGGTCCACAAGGCTCTCAAGTGTGGAGGCCTACCAAAACGCAACAGCTCTTCCGTCTATTCTTGACGCTAACACTACTTTCTACGGATTAGGTTTGAATTTAGAAAATCTAGATTATCGGTTCAATCCTCAAAAGGGATACAGCATCAATGCCGATATTGCCGTTGGTAGCAAAAGGATCAGGCAAAATGCCGGAATACCTCCGGCACTTTATCAAAATGTACCAATGAGTAGTACTACTTATCGGTGGTTTAGTCAGCTTAATTTTTATTTACCGTTGGCTAAGCAGCTAGTAGCAGCCTTATCTAACCAAACTGGAATTTTAAGTGGTAAGTATTTGTTGGCCAATGAGGTGTTTAGGTTGGGCGGACAAAGAAGTTTGCGTGGTTTTAACGAACTTTCTTTGCTGGCTAATGCCTATACCTATGCTAACGCAGAGCTGCGCTATCTGTTAGAACAAAATTCTTTTTTATTCCTATTCTATAATCAGGCCTACCTTCATTATGAAACACCACAGCTCAAATCAAATGATTATCCCTTAGGTTTTGGTGCTGGCGTAAACTTCGAAACCAATTTAGGAATACTTTCTATCAGCTATGCTTTGGGTAAACAAAAAAATATTCCCTTAAATTTGCGGCAAGGTAAAATCCATTTTGGTATTACTGCACTGTTTTGATATGTTAAAGAACTTTTGGTTAGCCCTATTTGCGTTTGGAATAATTACATGTGCTCATGCGCAAGGCATTGCTGTTGATAGTACACAGTTTGTTAGGTTAACAGATAGCTTGCAAACAGACAGTGCGCAATTGGTAAAAATAGATACGCTAACTCCTCCCATATTAAAAATGAGGGATTCGCTGACGCAGGCGCATTGGTTAGATAGCTTGAGCAAAGGTTACGGGTTTGGCGTTTTTTCATTGGATGATATCATAAGCGCCGCCAATAAAACAGAAAAAGTAAGTTATCAGCAAGGAGATTTGTTGCCAAAAGGCGATGTTTGGGTGTTGGCAATTATAGCATTTCTCTTGGTGCTTTTCGCAATTTTAAAAAATGCATTCGGTAAACAATTGTCTGCCGTTGTGCAATCATTTTATAGTAATAGGGCCTTAAATAACTTAAATAAGGAAGATAATTTAGTTACTTCATGGTCGTTCTTATTACTTTTTATTCAGTTTGGATTTACCATTGGGATGTTTTTTTACCTTGCCGCACAGCAGCAGCAGCTACCTAGGGCAATGCAGGGAGGTTTTAGCTTTTTTGTTAGCATTTCGGTAGGTGTTATTTTTCTGTACTTGTTAAAAATCGTATGTTTAAGGGTGCTAGGTTTCGTTTTCGACCTACAGAAACCACTCCATCAATATGTTTCTATATTATATTTAAGTTATTTTAATGCCTCATTATTGTTCATTCCTATCATCATTGCATTTGCACTTTCAGCCAAAAAATATGCCTCTGGATACATTGTACTAGGCATATCGGCCTTGGCACTTATTTTTGTTTTTCAATTCATCAGAGCAAGTGTAAATATTTTATCACAGTATAGGTTTCCTAAATTGTATTTATTTTTGTATTTTTGCACCCTCGAAATTTGCCCTATATTGATATTAATCAAGGCAATAGGTTTTTAAAGTGCTATTTAGGAAATGCAAGAAAATAAAGAAGACAGATTACGTAAGGTTAAAAGTATATTGGTAACCCTGCCTAAGCCAGAAACTGAGAAGTCCCCATATTTTGATTTAGCAAAAAAATATAATCTAAAAATCGATTTCCGTTCGTTTATACATGTAGAGGGTGTTCCGGCTAAAGATTTTAGAAAAGAGAAAATCAACTTAGCGGATTATACTGCTGTGGTTTTTACCAGTAGAAATGCTGTGGATCACTTCTTTAGAATCTGCGAAGAGATGAGGTTTGAAGTTTCCGTTAATCTGAAATATTTCTGTATTTCGGAATCTACTGCACTTTATCTGCAAAAATATATCCAGTATAGAAAACGTAAAATATTCTTTGGAAAACAAACCGCTGCGGATTTGGCCGAAGTGTTAAAGAAGCATGCCGGTGACAAATTCCTGTACCCATGTTCGGATGTTGCAACAGAAGACACCATGAATTTTCTTCAAAAAAACGGTTATGATGTAACTCCAGCTGTGCTTTTTAGAACTGTTGTGAGCGATCTTTCTGATCTTGCTGATGTATTTTATGACGTGCTGGCTTTCTTTAGTCCATCGAGTATTCAGTCGTTGTATATAAATTTCCCCAATTTTCTACAAAACAATACCAGAATTGCAACTTTCGGCTTAAATACGCAGAAAGCCGTAGCTGATAAAGGTTTAATTGTGGATATTGCAGCTCCAAATCCCGAAGCGCCATCTATGATCATGGCTTTGGAAAATTATATCAAAAAATCTAACAAATAATTTTAAAGATACCTAGTTTTAGGTATTGAAAAGCAATTCGTTAACAGATAACTTGCAGGAAATATTTTGCAATTTTTATATGTCAAAGCAATAATTTGTTGTTGATGGCGTTAACTTGTACTGGCTTACAAAATCGGATAATTAAAAGTTCGCTTTTTGTGCTAATTTAGAGGTATTTGAACTGTTTTTTAGTTAACAAGAACAAGCTATTTATGCTTAAAAACCAATGGTTTTAACAAAAACAAAATGTTAATAAATTATTTTGTCGCAAAAAGTGTGGATTTTTTTGTGCGAATAGTTGTTAATCTCAATGTTAATTGATAAAATTGCTATAAAATTGCTTAGACAACATATGAAGAAATTTTACTTTCTTGCAATTTCCTCACTAGCTTTACTGCTTTCTAGCTGTGGAAAAGGTGGTCAGGGAGAATTGGTGGGAGCCTATAACAGAAAATTTAAAAACAATACAATCCCGTTGGGGATGGTGTATGTTCCTGGCGGTAGGAACCTTTTGGGCATGACTGATGAGGACATTACTTTTTATCAGGGCAAGCAAAGCAAAATGGTTTCTATGAGCCCGTTCTTTATGGACCAAACCGAAATCACCAATGCCGAATACAGGCAATTTGTAAATTGGGTAAGAGATTCTATCGCTATCACTAAAGGTAATATCGACGATTATTTTATTAAACCAAAAGGTAATGCTGCCGCTGGGGCCCAGAAATTCAAAGTAATTGACTGGAGAAAAGTAGGCAACGGATCAAATCTTTGGAATAACAAAAAAACTGATGTACAAACCAAGCTAAAAGCGATGTATATCAACGATAACCTTTCTAATTTTACCCATGGTAGAAACGATAAGGATATCGATATCAAGTTATTGCGCTATGCTTATGTAGAGAAAAACTCTGATATGGCTTTAGAGAATTCGGCTTCTCCAAACAGGCAGCGTATTGATGATTATGATATCTACACAGATAATCCTACTCCTGGTAAAGTTAATGAGCATCCATCTGTAATGGTGTATCCTGATACGCTTGTGTGGAGAAAAGACTATACTTATGAGTATAACGATCCGATGGTGGAGGCTTATTTTAACCACCCTTCTTATGACAGGTATCCGGCAGTGGGTATTACTTGGGATCAGGCTAAAGCTTTTACTAACTGGCGTACACAATTCTACGAAAATGTGGCTCGTCAAAGAAAGCTTCCAATGAACTCTAGGTTAAGATATGATTTACCGACGGAAGCAGAATTTGAGTACGCTGCACGTGGGGGGAGAACTCAGACGAAATACCCTTGGGGCGGTCCTTACATTATGAATGCTAAAGGCTGTTTACAGGCAAACTTTAAAGTAGGTAGAGGTAATTATGCAGATGATGGTGCATTGTATACGGTAGAGGCTAGAGCTTATTTGCCAAATGATTATGGCTTATACAACATGGCTGGTAACGTAGCTGAGTGGACTTTGAACTCTTACAATACTTCACTACCTGAAGACAAAAACCCAATTTTTAGAAGAGGCAGAAGAAAAGTAGTGAAAGGTGGCTCTTGGAAAGACATCGGATTTTTCCTTCAAAATTCGGTTGCGCAGCATGAATATCAGGACGTGCCTAGGTCGTACATTGGTTTCAGATGCGTATCGCATTATCCAGGTAACAACATCTTGAATTAAGTAAAAAACTAAATAAAACTAATAAACCAAAAATTAACTATTAAGAACTATGGCTGGAAAATATGCTACAAATGAAGCTAAACTGCATCTTGCAACCTCTGTTGGTGCAGCAATTGTAATTGTAGGTGCGTTATTTAAAATTCTTCACTTGGGAGGCGTTTGGGGAAGTATCATGATTGGTGTAGGACTTGGAGTTGAGGCCTTTTTGTTCTTAATCGGGGGTTTGTTTCCTCCACATCCAGATGTAGAATGGGATAAAGTTTATCCGCAGTTGCGTAAAGATGGTAAGCCAACTCCAATTGATGCAATTCCACAAGCAGCTGTTGGTGGTGGCGGTGCTACCAGTGCTTTGGACAAATTAGTGAATGAAAAAATTGGTCCAGAGTTGATCGAAAGCTTAGGTAACGGTTTACGTACGTTTAGCGATAAAGTTGCTGGTATTTCAAATGTTGCTGACGCTTCAATGGCAACTACTGAATTTACTGCTAAAGTTAAAGGTGCTAGTGATAGCCTTGGTAATATGAATATCGCTTTTGATAAAGCTACCGCTCAGTTAGCGGAATTAGGTGCAAGCAACGCTGATTCTAAAGCTTATCACGAACAAGTAAATAATTTAGCGAAAAATTTATCTGCGTTAAACGCGGTTTATGAGTTAGAGTTACAAGATTCTAGTGCTCATTTCAAATCAATGAATAAATTTTACCAAAATATCGCTTTAACAATGGATAACTTCAACGATTCTATGGAGGACTCCAAACAGTTTAAAGAAGAAGTTGGTAAGCTAGCAAAAAATCTTTCGTCGTTAAATGCTATTTATGGCAATATGTTAACGGCTATGAACCAACCACGTGCTTAATTAGTCATATTATTTAACATATAAAATATTGATATAATATGGCAGGAGGTAAGGAAACGGCAAGGCAGAAGATGATTGGTATCATGTATTTGGTACTACTAGCTATGCTTGCCCTTAACGTTTCGGATTTGGTGTTAAAGGCTTTCAGAAATATTAATGATAGCTTAAATACTTCCAAAGAGAACGTTGGAAATAATATCACTCAACTTTTAAGAAATTACGAAAGCACCAAAGCAAAAGAAAGTGGCGACAATTTGTTGAAGCTTAATAGAGCAAAGGAAGCGCAGAAAATAGGCGAAGATTTAATTAGCTATATTGATAATCTTCAGAAGAAAATTGCAGCTGATGGCTTTGATGAAAACGGCGACTTGGTGCAGAAAAACAACCTAGATATTGGTCAAAATATCATGGGTAATGACGCTGAAAATAAAGAAGGTAAAAAGCTACAAGCAAAAATTAACGAAACTGGTAAAAAGTTAGCAGCACTATTGCAGGCTGACGAAGGTAAGCCAACTTTCGTATTGCAGGCATTAGATCCGGCTAAGCCTAAAGCAGGCGAACCGAAAACATGGACCGGCAATAATTTTGGTGAAGGTGTGCCTTTAGCTGCGTTTAGAACCATTTTAACGATGATTCAAAATGATGCTAAAAACATGGAAGCTGATATTATCAATAAAATTTTGGCCGATAAGCCTATTGTAGTGCTAGATCAATTTGAAGCTGTTGCGGTGGCACCTACGTCTTATGTGATTCAGGGACAGCCTTATAAAGCAGAGATTTATTTAACCGCAAGTGATTCAAAATCAAGTCCTGATATTAGTGTAAACGGTAATAAAGTGCCAACTGATAAAGGCAAAGGTGTTTATACCGGCGGTACAGGTAGTGTTGGAACTTTTACATGGAAAGGTACAATTAGAGTTAAAGAGAGAAACGGAAATATCAAAACCTACGAAACTAAACCTCAAACTTATCAAGTAGCTGCGCCTTCTGCAACAGTTTCTTCTGATAAGCTGAACGTTATTTATGCAGGTATACCAAATCCGTTTACTATCTCTGCACCGGGTTTCCCAAGTGTAAATGCCACAATTAGTGGAGGTTCATTAAGCGGTAGCGGCGGTAAATATATGATTAACGTTCCGGGTTCTTTGGTAGGGAAAGAAGTGTCGATAAGTGTTACTGGTACTAACGATGGTAAAACGGTTAATTTAGGTGCGCCTAAGTTCAGAGTGAAAGCAATCCCTGCTCCGGTAGCTAAAGTAGGTGGCTATGGCGGTGGAGATATTGCTTCGGTACAGTTAAAAAGCGAGTCGGAAATTTAGGCTGATTTGGACGACTTCCCATTTGATGTGAAGTTTAAGATAGTGAGATTTGAGCTAACAGTTATTAAACCACGTTCAGATGCGATTACCATTTCAGGACAGGGCGGTAACTTTACTGGTGCGGTGAGAAGTGCAATTAATGCGGTTTCTCCAGGTACTAGGGTTATTTTTGATCAAATTGTTTCTCAAGGTCCTGATGGAAGACAAAAAGTATTACCTGCATTGGTATTTACAGTAAAATAAATTTAGATAGAACCGATTTAATTTGTTGTACAATTTAAATCGGTTCATCAAGTGAAAACAAAAATGATACAGATGAAAAAGATTACGTTATCACTGTTTTTTTTAATGGCCTTAGCGGTTGTTGGTTTTGCTCAGAAGAAAAAAACCACTACTCAAACTAAGAAGCCTGCAGTATCCACACCGGTTACAACAGCAGCTCCTGTACAAACTGCTCCGCCAACAGCAGCGGTAGAGAAGCCTAAAAAAGCGCCTAAAGTGAAACCAAAGGACGGTTATGCTATTGAACGTGAACTGAGAGATACAGCTTCGGAAAAGGCTTTTTTACCTGTCATTAAAGATGAAGATGTAGTTTATACAAAGCGTGTTTGGAGAGATATCGATTTGCGTGATACCATTAACGGTGTACTTAATTATCCGAAGGCGAGATTAATTGAAGTGTTGTTAAATCACATTAAAAATGAAGAATTAACAGCCTACAATCCTAAAAATCCAACAACTTTGGATGATGTAGATAACTTTGATTTTCCTTTAGATACCACTGAAGCAATTAGATTGGCTAATGGTACCGTAAACGTAACTAATAATAAAACCGGTACAGTAACGCAAGTTGCTGGCGAATTTAACCCGGCTTTATTTTTAAAATTCAGAATTAAGGAAGACTGGGTGTTTGATGGTAAAAGAGGCGTTTTTGAACCTCGTATCATTGCTATAGCTCCATTAAAGCTAAATGACCAAACCAAGGAGTGGCAACCAGTATTTTGGATTGCTTATGAAGAGGCTAGAGACATTTTGGCAACCAAAAGATTGTTTAGTTCTTTAAATGATTCTTCACCATTAAGCATGGATGATTTCTTTATCCACCGTTTGTTTTCAAGTAATATTGTGAAAGAAACTAATGCGGGCGACTACAAAGTAAAAGATCTAATCAGTGATCCTCGTCAGCGTTTGTTAGAGAGCGAGCGTATCAAGAAAAAAATGGCAGATATGGAGCAAGGACTTTGGGAGTACTAAGCGCCATCGAACGAAATAATAAAAAGAGCAAATCGATAAGGTTTGCTCTTTTTTCATTTTATTGAGATCTTCATTGCGAGGAACGAAGCAATCCTAAAGCATAATGTTGCTAGACCTTCAAGGTTGTACGATCGCTTCATGCCTTGCCAGACTACTTTTTCAATCGCTTTTAAACTTCTTCCGTATTATTAAAATAATTCAGCAGTGTAATTACTTGCTTTTTATTGAGTACGCTAGCTAAATCTTCTGCGCTTGCTTCCTTGATTTTCTTCACGGATTTAAACTGCTTAAGTAACTTGTCGGCAGTGTTTTTGCCAATACCTTCTATCTCTTCCAATTCAGTTTTTAAAGTTCCTTGGTCGCGTTTTTTGCGGTGAAAGGTAATGCCAAATCGGTGCGCTTCATCACGTAATTGCTGAATGATTTTCAGTGTCTCTGATTTTTTGTCAAGATACATCGGTAAGCTATCACCAGGGTAAAAAAGCTCCTCTAACCTTTTGGCAATGCCGATGACGGTTACTTTTCTATCGATGCCCAATTTCTTTAAACTACTCACGGCAGACGAAAGCTGTCCTTTACCACCATCAATGATGATCAATTGAGGTAAGGGTTGATTTTCTTCTAACATGCGTTTGTAGCGCCTGTAAACAGCCTCTTGCATGGTAGCAAAATCATTAGGGCCTTCTACTGTTTTCACGTTGAAGTGCCGATAATCTTTTTTACTAGGTTTGGCATCTTTAAATACCACAATAGCCGAAACAGGATATTTGCCTTGAAAGTTAGAGTTGTCAAAACACTCAATATGATGCGGCAGCTGTGTTAGCCGCAAATCATTTTTCATTTGCGTAAGGAGACGTTCAGTACGTAGTTCTGGATTTAACTTTTCGTATTGGTTAAGCTTCTCCTTTTTGAAGAACAGCACGTTTTTTTCCGAAAGTTCCAATAAGTTTTTCTTTTCACCAAGTTTAGGGACGGTGAGTTTTATGTTCTGATCATCTAAAGGTATTTCAAAAGGTACAATGATTTCTCTCGATGTACTCTTGAATTTAGTTCTGAATTCAGCAATAGCAATAGATAGCAGTTCTTCATCGCTTTCGTCCAAACGTTTCTTAATTTCGATAGTTTGGGTTTGTATAATGCTACCATTCATTACTTTCAGGTAGTTCACAAAAGCGTAACGTTCATCGCTGGCAATGCTTACCACATCTACATTTGTAATAGCGCTGCTTACCACGGTGGATTTACTTTGGTATTTTTCCAACACATTGAGCTTCTGCTGATAGCTATGAGCTAGTTCAAAGTTCAGATTCTCTACTGCATTTTTTACCACCTGCTTAACATCCTTAATTACAGTGCTAATTTTCCCATTCAATATGTCCTTTATTTCGGCTATGTTTTGCTCGTAATCGGCTTTGCTTTGGTAATTTTGACAAGGCCCCTTACAGTTACCAATTTGGTATTCCAAACAAACCTTAAATTTGCCTGCATTGATATTTTCTTCTGTTAGGGGTAAGTTGCAAGTTCTTAAGGTATAAGTTTCTTTAATTAAGCCTAAGATGGTATGCATCATTCCTACAGAGGCATAAGGGCCAAGGTAGATAGAGCCATCTTTAATCATTTTACGGGTGGAGAAAACACGGGGAAAGGGTTCTTTTTTTATCACAATCCAAGGATAGGTTTTGTCATCCTTTAGCATGATATTGTAGCGAGGCTGGTGCTTTTTAATTAAGCTATTTTCCAACAACCAAGCATCTATTTCAGTATCAACAATGGTAAAGTGTATACGCCTAATTTTGGAAACCAATACCCTGGTTTTTCCGTTGAGCTGTTTATCCTGTACAAAATAGGAGCTTACCCTGTTCCGTAAATCCTTTGCTTTTCCGATATAAATCAACTGATCATCAGCATCAAAATATTGATAAACTCCGGGTTTGTGTGGGATATCCTTTATTGCTTTTTTATAATCGAAACTGCTCATTACGGTTACAAATTTAAACTAAAAAAACGATTTAAATTTTCATTCTCAGCTATCAGACGAGGAAATGAATTGGTTGCGTATAAAAAAATAAGACCCCGCAGGTTTATGAAGCCTACGAGGTCTTATTGGATATTTATTTACTAGAAACCTAGTTTTTTGTCTAATTCAGTAGGAGTTTGCTCTTGTTGCTGGTATTGATTACAATCGTAAACAATGCTCACCCCGCTTGTTGGTGGTGCAAAGTCATTTTTACCCACTTTTAAATTAGGGTTACCATATACACGCCTCATAAAGCCTGCGTAAATTGGCAGGGCAGAGTTAGCTCCCTCGCCATAACTTGTGCTGGTAAAATGGAAAGCTCGGTCTTCGCAACCTGTCCATACTCCGGCTACCAAATCAGGTGTAATGGCCATAAACCAACCATCAGAGTTATTTTGGGTAGTACCAGTTTTACCACCAATTGGAGCGTTAACTTTATACTTGTAGCTTAATCTAGAGCCTGTACCACCTGTTACCACGCCACGTAGCATACGGGTCATCACGTAAGCCACTTCTTCATTCATGGCAACTTTGATAATTGGCTTGCTTTCGTAAAGTACAACACCATTTTTATCTTCAATTTTGGTAATGAAGTTAGGTTGTGTCCAAACACCTTTATTAGCGAATACACCATAAGCACCAACCATATCATAAATAGAAGCATCGAAAGTACCTAGGCAAATGGATGGCACAGCAGGTACATCGCTGGTAATTCCCATTTTTTTGATTTCATTAACTACTGCAGTAGGGCCAACTTGTTTCATGAGGTAGGCTGCGATATAGTTTTGCGAATAGGCTAATGCTTTCTGTAAGGTGATTGATCCCGGAAGTGGCGTGCCAGAGTTTCCAGGAGTATAAGGTTTGCCATAGCCTTCGATGGTTACAGGCTCATTAGGTACCGTTAAGCAAGGCGAATAGCCATTTTCAATAGCAACAGCATAGGTAAATGGCTTAGCCGTTGAACCTACTTGACGGGTACCCACTTTTACTTGGTCGTATTTAAAGTGCTCGAAATTAATACCACCCACCCAAGCTTTGATATCCCCTGTTTTTGGATCCATGGCCATCATGGCATTACGAAGCAATAACTTGTAGTATTTTACCGAGTCGATGGGTTTCATTACCGTATCGATATTACCCTTCCAAGTGAATATGGTTAATTTGGTTGGCGTATTGAAATCTGCGTTAATTTCATCATCCGATTTATCTTCCAATTTCAATGCCTTGTACCTGTCAGATCTTTTTATGCCCTGATCAATCAATTTTTCCATTCCTCTAAAAGGATTTCTCCCTTTCCAACTCTTGCTAAACTGATCTTGCAGCGTTTTCATGTATTCTTTCTGTGCCTCTTCTGCATACACTTGCATATCGTAGTTGATAGTAGTGTATACCTTAAGCCCATCTCTATCCAAATCGTACGGCGTACCATCAGCTTTGTTAATGGACCTTTCTTCAAGAATTTTCTTGATTTCACTTTTTAGCACTGATCTAAAATATGGTGCAATTCCATCGTTGTTACTTGCAGCATTAAAATGTAGGTTCAAAGGCTTTTCTTTTTCGCCTGCAAATTCATCCTGACTGATATAACCCTCCTTAACCATGAGTGCCATAACAGTGTTTCTACGTTCCAAAGATCTTTCTGGATTTTTAGTAGGGGAGTAACGGGTAATGCCCTTTTGCAATCCAATCAAAACAGCAGCCTGCGGAATCGTTAATTTATCAGGAGTGGTATTAAAATATACCCTTGCCGCAGATTTGATGCCGTAAGCATTATTTCCGAAATCAACCGTGTTTAAATACATGGTGATGATTTCCTCTTTGGTATAATTGCGTTCCAGTTTAATGGCAATAATCCATTCTTGGAATTTTTGGATGATACGTTTTGAGAAATTTTTTGCTCGCCCTTCTTCAGAGAAAAGATTTAGCGCTAACTGTTGGGTGATGGTACTACCACCTTGCTTTTTACCTGTTAAAGCATAAAGGAAAATGGTGAATGTACGTTTAAAATCAATTCCCGAGTGAGAGCGAAAACGGATATCCTCCGTTGCGATAAGCGCATTAATTACGTTGGGAGAAATCTCGCTGTAATTAACGTTCGATCTGTTTTTCACAAAATAAGTACCTAATACTTTTCCATCTTCAGAAATTACCTCTGTAGCTTCGTTGCTTTTGGGGTGTTCAATAGCCCTAAAAGAAGGGATATCTCCAAAAACGCCCAAGCCTATCATTAAAATAAAGATGGCAAATGCTAACACACCAAAAATTAGTGCTTTCCAAATTCGCCAATTGTATTTCTTTATTAATTCTGGTGTTAAAGTGCTGCTTCTTCTATTGTTACTATAATTCATTGTTGCTGATGTATCTGATGTACCTTTCTAAAGTGTCACGGTTGGTGATTTTTTCTAGGTTTTCCTTACTAATAGCAAAGGTAGTATAATTAGCGGCAGGTACTTTCATAATTCTGCCTAATTGTGGTTTTATGTTCTGATAATATGCTTGTACGTTAGTTACGCTGTTAAAGTCGCCCACAATAATCAACTGATCTTGGTCAAGCTCCCTCAATTGGTGGCGTAAATTATTACCGGCGTAGTTTCCGCGATTAAACTGGCCAATGCCAAAACGAGAGCTACTTACATTTAAGGTGTTGGTATTAACTGCAACCACTAGGTAGTAGGTGCTTGAAGAAGCCGGATTAAACAATGTTTCCTTCACCGGTTCCGGTTTGATAGTGGCTGTAGCAACACTGTCTTTTTTTGGTGCTGCAGCAATAATTACGCTATCCTTTTTCGGTACAGAAGCAATAATTGCGCTATCTTTTTTAACTTCAGGCAACTTCGCCACTACAGTATCTTTTTTCTTCTCAATAGGCGCTACAACAGGTTCTTTTTTTACCTCTTTTACTGATTCCTTTGGTTCTGGTTTAGGTGCTGCTTTGGCTATCACCGGTTCTTTTACCTGAGGTTTCTCAACAGGCTTTTCAATAGGTTTTTCAACTGGAGGAGCTACGTAAATTTTTTTGTTACCAGATGGATCAAGCACATTGGCTATAATTGGCTCATTTAGTCTGATGCCAGTTTTGTTTTCCGCAAATGGTAACTCATTAGGGTCGTAACTTGGCAAAGCAATTTTTCGCTTTTTAAACTCTGGTAAATGCGCATTTACGTAAACAATATGCTGATCAACCAATGGCTTTATCAATTTGTCTGCCTTGTACTTTTCGGCTATTTCATTAAATGCGGCCAATAATTGATCTACATTTTCAGTTCGGCCTATAGCGATGGACTTTAAATAGGCATATTGCGCTTCCATTGCATTGCCTGGAAAACGCTGGTTAATTGCATTTACCCCTGTAATTACATCGCCAAATTCTTTGCTTTGGAGTTTGGTAAATAGCGTTTCGTACGTTCTATTTAAGGTAGCTTCTAGCTGATTTTGTTTAGCGGAAAAATTAGGGTCTAGTATTATTTTTGCATAAACGGAATTGGGATATTTGCTCAATACCAAATTTTTATACTCAGTCACTTTCCCGTTGTCAATGCCTTGGTTAGCTAGGTACAAGCTGTAATAAATCATATCAAGTTTTGCATTGTTCGGAAATCTCTTTAACAAAGTTTGATAAGTTTTAATAGCCTCTGGCTTATCGTTCAGCACTTGCTGATAGAAACTGCCCATTTCTAAATAAGCATTAATTAACTTTTGATTGGATGCCTCCAATTGGACCGGAGTGAGCGGGATAGAGTCCAGATATAATGTTGCTTTGTTTGCTCCGGCATTGGATTGCGCTGCCGCGTTATCAGGACTTGTAGGTAAAGCCCCAATGCCGTCGTTAACCGCTACCGCTGTCAAGGTTTGCTCCTGACTTGACTTGTTGCTTTGTCGCCAGTTAGGTTCTAATTTTCTGTTGCCCCAACGCTTTTTAAACTCGTTAAAGCCTCTACTAATGGCATTGGCATTTGCGAAATAAAAAGAACTGTTGCCCGACGAAAATGAAGAGCCATTAGCTTTGCCGCCCTGTTGACCGCCACCCGAAGTGCCATTACCGGCAACTATTTTAGGTTGTTCTAACGATGCGAAATAATTGCTTAAAGCCGAAGGACGTTGAGCATCTGGTAAAGAAGCAATACGCTGTAAAGTGTCCTGTAGGGAAATAGTTTCGTAACGTTGTTGTAAATAGGCCAAATTTTCGGCCTTATTGGCAATGGATGTATAAAGTGGATGCGTTTTTGGAAGCGTTAAAGCTGTGCTATCGTAATACTGCTTTGCGGCAACGTAATCATTGTAATGCTTAAAGTTTAAATCGGCTATTTTTAAATACGACATTGCTTTTTGCACATTGTTGCTAGTGCTATTGCGTACAGATAAATTGTAGTACTCTTCGGCCTTACCAAAGTTATTGTCGGCATAATAGTCTTCCGCAATTTCGAAATAAATCTGATCCTTAAAATCAGCATTTTTATCATCTTTCAGCATTCTTAATAAGGCCGCATTCCTGTCAAAATTTTTGCCAGCTAGTTGTTCATTAATCCTAATACGGCTTAATTTTGCATTAAAATACATGTCAAAAGCGGCATTACTTTTCTCTACTTTTCTGTAACTCGCTAAACTTTTATCGAACTGTTTTTGGTTTTCGTAAAGCTGCGCCAATGTATATGTCCAGTGGATTTTATTAAGATTGGTTGAGCCAGCTTTCAAGGCCTTTTCCAAATAATCAATAGCTTGTAGTTCATTGCCTTTGATCATGTTAATTTGTGCAATAGTCGCTAAAGCTTCTGCCTTTCCTCTTTTTACCGAATCAAGCTCAATTTTAACCGTGTCAATTACCTTTTCGGCACCATTAAGATCCTCCAATTCCAAAAGCGTTCTAGCTTTCCAGTTCAATGCATTTAAATATACCTTGTGGTTTTTTTTGTAAGCATTAGCTACATAATCAAAATAGGCATTGGCATTATAATATTTGCCCTGATAAAAATTGGTTTTTCCTAAAAGGATGTACGCATCATCAATGTAATTACTGAAGTTTTTTTCAGCAATAATGGTGCGGGCTTTCTGGTCTATTTCATCCAGCTGCTTCACTTTGGTGCCAGCAGTAGCCGCTTCTGCTAACGGTGGTGCGTAGTAAAGCGGTAAAAAGCTGTCAAAATTTTCTTTGTTACTTTGATTGATTCCCTCTAAATATTCATCCATTAAAACATTAGAGTTGTAAATAAGGTTATATCTTGCCGATAGATTTTGGAGCTTCCTATTGGCAACGGTGTCTTTTTGAGAGGAGCATCCATAAAGCAATGCGAGCAAGATGCCGCAAATTAAGATGCTGTATTTGTTTTTGCTGTAGGTATTCAAAAGGTTTTAAGTTATTTTGTATATAACAATATATCTGCAAAAATATTTTATTCGGCAATATAATCTTAATATTTTGAAGTATAATTTACTAATTCATAAATGTTTCAATGGACAATCAATCTAAACCGAGTTCGAATTTTATAAAATATACCGCCGTAGGCTTTCAGATGCTAGTTACCATTGGTTTGTCTGCTTTTATCGGCTATAAAATTGATCAACATCAGCATAATGAAAACTACATTTTTACGGCTATATTGGGGCTAATTGGTACAGCTGCTTCACTTTATCAGGTAGTTAAAGCACTTAATAAAGAAAAATAGCGGAGCCTTTACATCGCATTACTTACTTTTGGGAAAAAAATTGCAGTGACTTTATTACGATTCATTCCCTACTATGTTTTTTATTTGTTGTTGTTGGCTGGTTTAGCCTTGGGCATCAAGGGATTTTGGCCTCAAGCAATCACTTCCCACTTTTGGTTGATCTATGGTTTTTTAGCTGTGCTTACATTTTTGGCTTATTTACTGGCGGATTTTGGGATAAAAAGAAATCCTCAGACTGGTGTATTTGCAATTTTAGGCGCTGTGATCATAAAAATGTTGTTCGCCATGTCTTTTGTGCTGATTTACAGTTTAAAACGTGCTGACGCCAACCTTGTTTTTGGCCTCAATTTTTTTTCTTTATATTTATTGTTTACCCTCTTTGAAATATTAGGTTTGTTACGTAACTTGCGCCACCAAAATAAATAGTAAAAATCTGCGAGTAAATGGATTATAACCGAGTTTTTGTGTCGAAAGTTAGAAGGCTAATTGTTGTTTTTACGCTTTTTTCTGCGTTTTTAGGATTTGGAGCTACTGCTTTTGCGCAAACTGATAGCGTAGCTCATCATGTTCAGGAAGCAACCGCTTCTGCTGCTCATGGCGAAGAGCATAAACAGGAAGAAAAAGCTTTCGATATTACTTCCTTTATTTTTCATCACATTAGTGATAGTCACTTTTTTACTGTTTGGGGTCATGGAGAGCATGGTTTGCATTTGCATTTGCCAATTATCCTTTGGACTAACAACGGTTTAGTTACTTTTAGTTCATCAGCTTTTAATTTTGATGATGCAGGTAAGGTGGTTGTTGAGAAAAACGGACAGCGTTTTGCCATTGCTCATAATAAAATTTACTATGCAAACGCAACTGCTGATGCGCATGGTTCATATGTTTCGCACATTGCGAACGAAAAAGGAGAAGAGATTGTAACCAATGCTAGGCCGCTAGATTTTTCTATCACTAAAAATGTTTTCAGTATGTTGCTGTCTGCAGTAGTGCTTTTAGTGGTATTTACTTCGGTAGCTTCAGCCTATAGAAAGAGAGCTGGTCAGGCGCCTAAAGGAATGCAGTCTTTCTTAGAGCCCATCATTATGTTTGTTCGTGATGATATTGCTAGACCAAACCTTGGACATAAATATGCGGCTTTCATGCCTTATTTATTATCGGTGTTTTTCTTTATCTGGTTAAATAACATGTTGGGTTTGGTGCCTTTCTTCCCGGGTGGTGCTAACGTAACTGGTAATATTGCTATGACAGCTGTTTTAGCGCTTTGTACTTATTTGATTACAACATTTAAAGGTAATAAGGATTACTGGAAGCACATCTTCTGGATGCCGGGTGTTCCTGTGCCGATGAAAATTTTCTTAGCTCCATTGGAGTTAATTGGTACGCTAACTAAGCCTATTGCATTGGCAATTCGTTTGTTTGCTAACATTACTGCGGGCCACATTTTGGTGATGTCGTTATTGTGTTTGATTTTTATCTTCAACTCTATAGCGGTGGCTCCTGCTTCTATTTTCTTTGCGGTATTTATTGGGTTGATCGAATTCTTAGTGGCGTTCATCCAAGCCTTCATTTTTACAACATTATCTGCCCTATTTATTGGTATGGCGGTAGAAGAGCATCATTAATTAGAACATAATTGTTAAACAATATAAATAAATCAGAAAAATGACTGGAACATTAGCTGCAATCGGCGCAGGCTTAGCTGCAATTGGCGCTGGATTAGGTATCGGTAAAATTGGTGGTTCTGCGATGGAATCAATCGCTCGTCAACCAGAAGCCGCTTCAAAAATTCAAACTGCTATGCTTATCGCTGCTGCCTTTATCGAGGCTGTTGCGTTATTCGCAGTAGTAGTTTCTTTGATCGCAAATTAATCAAAGAAGAAAAAAGATAAGCACCTTTTCGGGGTTGCCGTTAAGGTGCTTGTTTAAAAGTTTAACATAAAAAAATATAATCATACAAAATGGATTTATTAGTTCCTGAAATTGGATTGTTGGTTTGGAATACGATATCATTCCTTTTATTGATTTTCTTATTGGCGAAGTTTGCTTGGAAGCCAATCATGAAAGGAATTCACGATCGTGAGAAAAGTATCGATGATGCATTGAACAAAGCTGAATTGGCTAGACAAGAGATGAGTCGTTTGAGTTCTCAAAACGAAGAGTTGATGAAACAAGCTCGTGAAGAACGTGACCAGATTTTGAAAGAAGCTAAAGCTTTAAAAGATAATATCGTTAACGAAGCTAAAAACCAAGCGCAAGCAGAAGGTGCTAAGTTAATTGAGAAAGCTCGTATCGAGATTGAAAACCAAAAGAAAGCTGCTTTGGCAGAGTTAAAAGGTCAGGTTTCGGCTTTATCTTTAGATATTGCTGAGCGTGTTTTGCGTACACAATTAGATGATAAAGCAAAACAACAAGAGCTAGTTAACAATTTGTTGAAGGACGTTGAATTAAATTAAGTTATAAGTATTACGTTTTAAGTTTTAGGTTTTTAGTGCTTGATGTTTGTCAGCAACTTATAACTTACCACTTACAACTTACAACTAAAATATATGTCAAGTAAAGCAGGAGCTAGGTACGCAAAATCATTATTGGATCTTTCAAAAGAGCAAAATGCTGTTGAAGAAGTGAAAAATGATATGGTGTTTTTTGAACAAACGGTTGATAACAGTCCAGAGTTAGAAGCCATTTTGAAAAACCCAATAGTGCCTTTAGATAAAAAACAAGGTATTTTACAAGGTGTTTTTGGTGGTAAAGTACATGCCATTACCGAAAGTTTCTTGAAACTAGTAGTTAACAAAGGCCGTAGTGCAATTTTATTTGACACTGCAAAGCAATTTGTTGCTCAATACAATGCAATTAAAGGTGTGGTAACAGCAGAGGTAACTTCAGCAACTGCGCTAACTGAAGCCAACAAAACCGAAGTAATTGCTTTGGTTAAAAAGGAGCTTGGTGCTAGTGAAGTGGTGATCAAAGAAAAAGTAAATCCAGCTTTAATTGGCGGTTTTATTTTAAAAGTTGATGACAAGCAGTTTGATGCTAGTATTGCTAGCGGCTTAGCTAAACTTAAAAAGGAATTTGCTAGTTAGTAGGGAGATTTGAGTATTGAGTATTGAGATTTGAAGATACAACGATAACAAAGGAACTACAGAAATTATAATCCCGATGTAAAACCGGGACTGAAATAACAAAAGAGTAAGAGATTACATTTACAAAAAGATATCAAAATAACATAAAATTATGGTAGAGGTAAGACCAGACGAAGTTTCGGCAATTATCAGACAGCAATTGGCCGGCTTCAAATCAGAAGCTGAACTTGAAGAAGTTGGTACGGTATTGCAAGTGGGCGATGGTATTGCTCGTGTTTACGGCTTAACCAAAGTTCAGAGTGGCGAGCTTGTTGAGTTTGCTAACGGATTGCAAGGAATTGTATTGAACCTTGAGGAAGATAACGTAGGTGTGGTATTATTAGGCCCATCAGACGAGATCAAAGAAGGCGATACCATTAAACGTACTAAAAAAATTGCTTCGATTAAAGTTGGTGAAGGCATGCTTGGTCGTGTAGTGAACACCTTAGGTGAAGCTATTGATGGTAAAGGCCCAATTTTAGGCGAAACTTATGAAATGCCTTTAGAGCGTAAAGCACCTGGGGTAATTTATCGTCAGCCAGTAAACGAGCCTCTACAAACTGGTATCAAAGCTATCGATGCGATGATTCCAATTGGTCGTGGCCAGCGTGAGTTGGTTATTGGTGACCGTCAAATTGGTAAAACTGCGGTTTGTATCGATACCATCATCAACCAAAAAGAATTTTATGAGGCTGGTCAGCCAGTTTTCTGTATCTATGTAGCTTGCGGTCAAAAAGCAAGTACAGTTGCAAACATTGTACGTACTTTAGAAGAGAACGGTGCAATGCCATATACCGTGGTAGTTTCTGCTAGTGCTGCTGAGCCTGCTCCATTACAGTTCTATGCTCCGTTTGCTGGTGCAGCTATTGGCGAGTTCTTCCGTGATACTGGACGTCCTGCATTAATTGTTTATGATGATTTATCTAAACAGGCTGTGGCTTACCGTGAGGTTTCATTATTATTGAAACGTCCTCCAGGTCGTGAGGCTTATCCAGGCGACGTTTTCTACTTACACTCACGTTTGTTAGAAAGAGCTGCGAAAATCAACGCTAACGATGATATCGCTAAAAACATGAACGATTTGCCTGAGTCGATCAAACATTTGGTAAAAGGTGGCGGTTCATTAACTGCATTGCCAATTATCGAAACTCAAGCTGGTGACGTTTCTGCATATATCCCTACTAACGTAATTTCAATTACTGATGGTCAGATTTTCTTAGAGTCGAACCTGTTCAACTCTGGTATTCGTCCGGCAATTAACGTAGGTATCTCGGTATCACGTGTAGGTGGTAATGCACAAATCAAATCAATGAAAAAAGTGGCTGGTACATTAAAGTTAGACCAAGCGCAATACCGTGAGCTAGAGGCTTTCTCTAAGTTCGGTTCTGATTTGGATGCTGCTACTAAATCTGTATTGGATAAAGGTGCTCGTAACGTAGAGTTCTTGAAACAAGCACAGTTTACACCATTTAAAGTTGAAAATCAGGTAGCAATGGTTTACGCAGGTACTAAAAACTTAATGCGTAGCGTACCTGTAAGTAAGGTTAGGGAATTTGAAGCAGATTATTTACAAGCATTAGAAATGCGTCATCCAGAAACATTAGCAGCATTAAAAGCTGGTAAATTTGATGATACCATTACTGGTGTATTGGAAACTGTAGCAAAAGAAATTTCAAGTAAATATTAATTAGATTATAAGTATTTAGTAGTTAGTATTTAGATTTTTATCTATTACTAATTACTAAATAGCTAACTAAAATATAAGTGTTTAGAAGTTGTCTTTAGACTTCTTTTGTCTAACTACTAACTACTAACTACTAAATACTAACAAATGGCCAATTTAAAAGAAGTAAGAAATCGTATTGCCTCGGTGCAGTCAACTCAGCAAATTACCAAAGCAATGAAAATGGTATCGGCTGCTAAGTTGAAGCGTGCTACTAACGCAATTGTTCAATTACGTCCTTACGCAACCAAGTTGAAAGAAATTTTAGGAAATCTTTCGGCTAGTTTGGAGGGTTCAACATCTCCGTTTATCGAAGAGAGAGAGCCAAACAAAGTATTAATTGTTGCTGTGTCGTCAAATAGAGGTTTAGCTGGTGCGTTTAATATGAACGTTATTAAAACAGCTAATAACTTAATTGCCGAAAAATATAGTGAGCAATTTAAGAAAGGGAACGTGAGCATTGTTGCTATCGGTAAAAAAACACAAGATTTTTACGAGAAAAGAGGCTATAATGTTATTGGCAACAATAACGAGGTATATGCAGATTTATCTTTTGAAAATGTAACAAAAATTACCGATGCGATTATGGCTGGTTTCGTAGACGGTAAATACGATAGGGTAGAAGTAGTTTACAACAGATTTAAAAATGCTGCCGTTCAAATTTTAACTTCAGAACAATTATTACCTCTTCCAAAATCTGAAGAAGCGGTTAGCACCAAAGAAACTAACGTAGACTATATTTTAGAGCCTAGCAAAGAAGAAATCGTAACCGAATTGATTCCTAAGTCTATCAAAATTCAGTTATACAAAGCTGTTTTAGATTCTCATGCCTCTGAGCATGGTGCACGTATGACATCAATGGATAAAGCAACTGAAAATGCTGGTGATTTGTTGAAATCATTAAAATTAGCTTATAACCAAGCTCGTCAGGCTGCAATTACAACCGAGTTAACCGAGATTGTAAGTGGAGCAGCAGCGTTGAATGGCTAAAATAAGTTCATTTGCTCACTGATTCATTAGGCAAATCACTAAAAAATATAAACCCTTATCGTTTTTCGATGAGGGTTTTTTTATTGAAACTTTTAATCTGCCTTCATCTTTTCGTCATTGCGAGGTACGAAACAATCCTAAGGATTAAGCTGCCATAGCTTAACAGTAGTAGTCATATTACTTCGTTCCCTCGAGGTGAACAATGGTGCTTTTACTTTCTAATCTAAAATGATTGTGATTTCCGGATTGCAATTCAAAACGATTATGTTTTTTATCTTTGCATCATACTATTCAAATATGAAATTAAAACTTTTTATAATCGCTTTGCTTACGTCGCCAATAATGGCAGTAGCTCAAAAAGCTGGCCCAGAGCGAGATTGGACTAATGCGGTACTTTGGCAGCAATACAGTGGCGAGTACAGGGCTTTAGCTTTTCAGGCATACAATTTTGCCAAGCTTTCTTTAAAAGAAGCCCTTTGGGAAAATCAAAATGGAAAACCAAATTGCGTTATTGTTGATGCTGATGAGACAATTATTGATAATTCTCGTTTTCAAGGCTATGAAATTAAAAATGGTGTGAGCTACGTTCCCGCTCATTGGACTGCTTGGACATCAAAGGTGATGGCAGATACCGTACCGGGTGCTTTATCATTCCTGAAATTTGCAGCAAGTAAAAATGTAGAAACTTTTTATGTAACTAACCGCGATGCTGCAGATAGAGCTGCGACGATGGAAAACTTGAAGAAGTTGGGATTTCCGTATGTTGATGAAGCGCATTTGCTAACTAAAACCACTACTTCAGATAAACAGGAAAGAAGAAATAAGATATTGGAAAAATACAACGTACTGTTGCTGTGTGGTGATAACCTGAGCGATTTTTCTAACGTTTTTTACAGGGAAGGGAAAGATACCAAACAACAAGTGGATGCCCATCAGCAGCTTTTTGGAACAAAGTTTATTGTGTTGCCTAACCCAATGTATGGAGATTGGGAGAAATTGCTTTATAAAGAAGGAAAATTTAACGAAGAGGAAAAAGCTAAACAGCGTTTAGATAAGTTGAAAAGTTATTAAACAATACTAGTTTTTAGTAAAGAAATATTATTTTTGCCTTAACAAAATAAAATCGAATTCACATGGATGCTCAACAAAGAGAAAACAGCATGAAAACAGCCAACGATTCGGCTATCTATTCTTCACTTGCTTTATGGACAGTAGTTACTGTAATTGGCGTATTCTTACGTTTCGCTTTTGATTCGCTAACGCTATCTTTAGTATCGTGGGCTATTTTAGCGCTTGGTTTCGTAATGTGCTGCGTTACAGCTTTCAAAATTTTGAACGCAAAATAATTTTTAATTATTTTCAATATAAAAGAGTCCTTTTGTGAATAGCAAAAGGATTTTTTTTGCGCTTTTTTCTAAGATTTTGCTTGAATCACACAATGTTAAACCTCCAACGGTTAACTAGCAATTGTGTGCCGCCAACTAGGCAATGGGTTACCTTATTCGGTTTCGGGCATTAAGCTTAAAACAACTCTTTACAAATTGTCTTCCTTAAGGAATTAGCATGCTTAAGACAGTTTTGTGAAAGGAATTTAAACACTTAAAACCTTAAACAAAATGAAAAGACATTTTGCCTTAGTGGCTTTGGCCGCAATGATTTTCTTTGGCTGTAACTCCGAAAAAAAAGCTGAAATGGCTGATTACGCTGCAGCTGATACCGTTAGTGCTGATTTAAGTTCTACTGATACTGCAGCTGAAAAAATGACTAAAACCGCTGATATGCGTTTTAGGGTTAAAGATGTACAACAGACCAAGCAAAAGCTAAGTGAAACTTTAAAAAAGCAAGGCGGCTTGGTGATGGAATTTTCTATCAGCAGTGCAGTAAAGGATACCGAAAAGGTTAAATTCAGTGCAGATTCACTACAAGAAATTACCTCTTACACCACTGATGGTTATTTAACGGCTCGTATACCCGCCGAACACTTAGACGAATTTACCAACGCAATTGCTAAAATGGCAGTTTTTGTCGATAATCAATCCCTAAAAATGGAAGATAGAAGCTTGGCCTATGTGGAAAATAAGTTAAAGGCGGAAAATAGACAGCAGGCTGTGACGCAAATTAATAAGGTGGCATCTAAGAAAAGCCCTAACGTACAAAGTGCCTTAAGTCTTAAGGATGACTATGTAGATCGAAAGATTCAAAATTTGGCGATAGATCAGCAAGTGAAATACAGTACCATTACACTGAATTTTTATCAAGATAATACGGTAAAAACAATGATTGTAGCTAACGATAACATTTTTGACTATAAACCGAGTTTTTTTAGAAGACTAGGACTAAACTTAACTGACGGGTGGTCTTATTTTAAAGAGTTAGTTTTGTTTTTATCTAAATTATGGATGTTCTTTTTGACAGCGTTGATTGCCTTTTTTATCATCAGGTATTATACAAAAAAGAAACATGCTAAAGTGATTATTCCACCAACTGGAAACAGATAGTTTGGGTATAATAGATGATATAATGGACATGCTACGCAAATTGCGGGATGATGCATCCATCTTTTTGCGCAAATCTAATTGTAAAATTTAAACGATATGTCATGCATCTTCCTGCAAAATGTTAACTTCAACCTAGCTAAACTATATCAAATTAAATGAAGAAACTTATTTTTTCAGTAGCAATTGCTTCCCTAACCTGGTATGCAAAGGCCCAAGACAATTTCTCTCCCGTTTTTAAACAGATTAATACTGAAGTTCAAACTAACTCACAGGCTTATCAAAACTTAAAAGATGCTACCGAAAAAATCGGACATCGTTTAACTGGGTCTGTTAACGGGGCAAAAGCCGAAGCATATGCCTATAACCTATTTAAGTCTTACGGGTTAGAGGTTCGTTATCAGCCTTTTGAGGTAGAAAGTTGGGATCGTAAAACACTTTCTGTAAAAATAGGGGCCTTACAAAGTGATTTAGCTAATGTTAAGGCGGTAACGTTGGCGCATTCGCCAGTAAAAGCAAATGTAACCGCTGAAATTGTAGATGCAGGCAATGGTTTAGAAGCCGACTACCAGTCGATTAATGATAAAGTGAAAGGTAAAATCGCATTAATTTATATCGGTGTGCTTCCTGGATCTCCCGCTGGTACTACGTCCTTGCACCGATCAGAAAAAACAGCCATTGCCACAAAATATGGTGCAATTGGTGTCATCATCATTAACCAAGTGAAAGGTGGCGTACTTTTAACCGGAACAGCTTCGGTTACTGGTAAACTTATTCCAATTCCGGCAGTTTGTATAGGTTTGGAAGATGGCATGCAATTGAAAGAAAAATTAAAGGCATCAGCGCAATATGCGCAAATTGATATGACGAATTTTTCAGGTTTGATCAAAGCTCGTAATGTAATTGCCACTATCAAAGGAAGTACGTTACCTAATGAAAAAATTGTTGTTGGTGGGCATTTGGATAGCTGGGATTTAGCTACTGGAGCTATTGACAACGGCATTGGTTCTTTTTCGGTGATTGATATGGCAAGAACATTTAAAAAACTCAATTTGAAGCCTCAACGTACGGTTGAGTTTGTGATGTTTATGGGCGAGGAGCAAGGCTTGTTAGGATCAAAGGCTTACGTAGCGCAGAGCTTGAAAGATAAATCGTTAGAACAGGTTCGTTTTATGTTGAACTACGATATGACCAACGATCCAAAAGGATTTTCGACCAGTAGAAAGGAAATGGAAAGTTTGTTTAAAACCTGGGGACAACAGGTGGTTAAAATTGATACAGGCTTTAAAAATATGTTCCAGGCAGGTGCTGGCTTGCATTCAGATCATCAACCATTTATGCTAGAAGGTGTACCCACTGGCGGAGGTGCGGGAGGGAAATTGCCAAATAATGCTGGTCCGTTTTATCATTCGGATGGGGATGGTTTTCATTTAGTTGATCAGCAAGGGATGAAAAATACAGTGCGTTACGCAGCCATGCTTACCTATGCTTTGGCAAGCACACCAACAATTCCTGTGAAAAGATTTTCGGATGCTGAATTGAAAGCTTTTTTGGAAAGTCAGAAATTAAAAGAGCCGCTTAAAATAGCCGGCGAATGGAAATGGGAAGATTAAGCATCTTCCCGTTTTTTTAATACGCATCGTCACTTTCCATTGAGAAATTCAGCCTCAAATCACTTCTAACTGGAAAGTGATCGGATAGTTTTTCTTTGGAAATGTGGTGATTGATGATATCGAAATTTTTGGTGGTGGCAATGTAGTCAATTTGGAAATTAGGGAAATCACCATTGTAGGTTTTACCAAAGCCACTTCCTTTTTCTTTAAATGCATTTTTCAGCGAACTGGTAATCTGTGTAACGCTATACGACGCCGGAGTATCATTAAAATCGCCAGCAATCACATACGGGAGCTTGCATTGCTGCATTTCAGATTTCATCAGTTTTACTTGCTCACTTCTTCTAAAAAAGGCTGATTTTAACATGCTGGCAATCCTTCTCGAAGATTTATACTCGGGATCCATTTTAGCTACTTTCCCAATATAATCGTAATCTTCCTTTTGAAATGAGATGGATTGGAAATGTACGTTATAAATTCTAAAATCCTGATTTTCAATTTTTAAGTCAACATAAATGCTGCTGTTACCGGCAAACTCGCCAAAAGAAATTCGCCCCTTATTTTGAATAGGATAGCGGGAAAATATGGCCAGGCCTGCGGCTTCATAGTTATTATCTACCGAAGGAGCGAAATAATAATGCTTTAATTTCAGACGGTTTTTTACACTATCTATCAAATCAAATTCGCCCTTTTTCCTGCTAAAAAACTCCTGAAAGCAAACCACATCTGGGTGCTGATCTTCAATCAGTTTAATGATTTGATCTTTGGTAGAAACATCATTATTCTCTCCATATTTTTTGAACTGATGTACGTTATATGTCATTAAACGTACATAGTGTTCACTGTCTTTTTTGTTTCCGCCTTCCTCCCCACTAAAACGATACGTTGCAGTTAGCGGTTTCCAACCAATAAGGATAATGCCTAAAGTAATTGCAGCAAATAAAAGCTGTCGTCTAAATAACCAAAAAATCACAAAGAGTACGTTAGCTATCAATGCAAATGTATAGCCTAATCCCGCAAAGGCAATCCATACATTGTCCTTTGGATTGGTTTGTCCGGCCAACATTCCCATAGCCAAAATTACCAGCAGAATTACTGCCAACACTAACATCAATTTATCGAATAAAGGAAGCTTTGCTTTCTGGCTCATTAGTTTTTACTTGCGTCGAATAAAGTTTGTTTTTCTTTTGCCGTTAAATTTTCGTAGCCACTCTTTGAAATTTTATCCAAAATAGCGTCAATTTCTACTTGGTTTACCGCGGCGCTTTTTTGTTTAGGTTTTTCGTTTTTGATTACCTTTAACTTAGGTTTTTTTATCAGAAAACTGCTTAGGTCAGTTCCTCTTTGAAGTGATTTGATATAGATGAAACCAAATAGTGCACCACCTAAATGGGCTAAATTGCCACCAATGTTCATCGATCTTGGAGTAACGCCCACCACATCAATAAGCACATATACCAACAACAAATATTTCAATCTTACATCGCCAAATAGCAATAAACGGACACTGTAATTTGGAACTAGCGTGGCAATTGCGCTAAAAATAGCCATAACAGCGGCCGAAGCTCCAATAAGTGTTGCATTTTTACTGTCCAACTGCGGACTTAAGTTAAATATCAATGCAAATGCCAAGGCACCTACAATTGCACCGCCCCAATACACCACCTGAAATTGACGAGGTTTTAAGAAATCCAGAAATAAGTTTCCCATCCAATACAACCAAAGCAGGTTAAAAAGGATGTGTAATAATCCACCATGTAAAAAAGCATAGCTAACTATAGTATAAAATCTAAAAGGCCACTGGGCAATATCCGCTGGAAAAGCCAAATATTCATTAACGTAGTAATCGCCCATGTTTGCTGGTAAAAACAAACTACCTACTCCAACTACTATAAATACAATAATATTAATTGCAATGTATAGCATTGCAGGGTTGCCCGATTTAAAAAATCGATACCGTAAATCTCCAAAGTTGTTATTCATAGTAATTGTAAAATCTGTCTTTATCCTTCCAAATTTTCGCTAAAATAAATCCTATTAAAGCACCGCCTAAATGGGCGAAATGCGCAATAGAATCTCCCGGAATACGAGCTACACCTAAAAACAATTCTATAACGATGTAAATGGGAATAAAATATTTTGCTTTAACCGGGAATGGAATAAACAAAAGCATCAGCTCCATGTTTGGATACATTACCGCAAAGGCAGTCATCACACCAAAAACAGCGCCCGAGGCGCCAACCATTGGGCCAAAATAAGATGAGTAAAGTGTTGAGGCTTGACTTGGAGAAAAAACATTTGGATTAAATTTGCCTTCGGCAAACAACTCTAACGGTAAGGAGCTTTTGTTTAAAAATGAACCGGTAATTTGATAAACTTCAATTCCTTGCACTAGCCATTGCAACGCTAGTGCACCAAGTCCAGTAATAAAGTAAAAGTTAAGGAATTTTTTTGGTCCCCATTTATGCTCAAGGATGCCACCAAACATAAACAAACCGAACATATTGAAAAATAAATGCGAAATATCCGCATGCATGAACATATAGGTGAAAATTTGCCAAACTTTAAAATTCGGAGAATCAAAATAGTAAGCCCCTAATAATTCGGACAACTCTCTTCCTTGTTGCTGCTCAAAAACCCATGAAGCCAGCAACATGATGCCGTTGATGATCAAAAGATTTTTTACTACTGGAGGTATTTGTATGTTATTCATTTTGTAATGCTACTTCTATTTTTCAAATTTTTGTGCTAATTCTGCCAAAGTGATGGTTTGTATAGCGGGCTTCCCATTAATACTAAAGTTAGGCGTTTTGCAGGCAAAAAGTTCGTCAATTAAATTGTTCATTTCTTGCTGACTTAACGCTGTGCCCGCCTTTATTGCACTGTTTTTGGCCATGCTTCTGGCCAGTGCATCGCGTTTATTTAACTTCAATTCTTGCTGAGAGTTTTTAAAGCCTTCAATTAAATCTTCAAAAAGTTGCGTTTCGTTAATATTGGTACTGCCTAAATCAACCGGAATACCATCAATAATTAACGTGTTTTTGCCAAATTCTCGTACATCGAAACCCAAACTTTTGATATCATCCAGCAAGCTTTTCGCCAATTCAAAATCGCTAGCATTTAAGTTTACGGTTTGTGGGAAAAGGCTTTGCTGTGAAGCACCTTTCCGATCTTCCAAATGCAGTAAAAAGCGTTCATACAAAATCCGCTCGTGAGCCGCTTGTTGATCAATTACCATTACCCCCGATTTAATTTGCGACACAATATATCGGTTGTGAATTTGCATGTATTGCTTGTTAGTCGTAGCAATAAGCTCATCATTTTTATCGTCGTTCAGTGCAATAGTGGTTTGCTCAGGTTGGCTGTAATTAGTAATCTCGTACAACGAACCCCAGTTTTGGCTCACCTCTTTTGGCTGATATTGTTCTTTAAAATACGTGGTTTTCGGACTAGCAGTTTTCGGTGTTCCAAAAGGGTTAAAGTCGGGATTGAATGAAATGCTAGGCGGTACAATATCTTCCGGCGCTTTTGGCGTAATCATATTGCTAAAGGCCGTTTCCTGGTTAAAATCCAATGTTGGACTAATATTGAACCTGCCAAGCGAACGTTTTACGGCCGAATGTATAATGGCGTAAATAGATTTTTCGTCTAAATACTTGATTTCAGTTTTAGTTGGATGAACGTTAACATCAATTTTCGCAGGATCGATATCAATAAACAACACGTACAATGGGAAGTTGTCATCTGGCAATAATTCTTGGTACGCTTTATTAACGGCATGGTTCAGGTAATTATCCTTAATAAACCTATCATTAACGAAGAAAAACTGTTCTCCACGAGTCTTCTTCGCAAATTCGGGCTTGCCAATGTAGCCTTTCAAATTTATAATTGTAGTTTCTTCTTCAACTGGAATTAAACGTTCATTATAATTATTACCAAACAAATGCACAATACGCTGTTTGATGGTAGCGGCTGGCAAGCGGTAAATTTCGTTGCCATCATGGTGTAAGCTAAAAGCAATATGTGGTTTTGCCAATGCCACCCGCTGAAACTCGTCAATAATGTAGCGCATTTCAGTTGGGTTGCTTTTAAGGAAATTACGACGGGCAGGCGTGTTGTAAAATAAGTTTTTAACACAAATGCTAGTTCCGTTACCTGTTGCTATGGGTTCTTGCTTGGTAATTGTAGAACCTTCAATTTCCACTAAAGTTCCTACTTCATCTTCATGGCGTTTGGTTTTCATCTCCACTTGCGCAATAGCAGCAATAGAAGCCATGGCCTCGCCTCTAAAACCCATGGTACGGATGGCAAATAAATCATCCGCTTTGCGTACTTTAGAAGTGGCGTGGCGTTCAAAGCACATACGGGCATCAGTTACGCTCATGCCGCAACCGTTATCAATAACTTGGATTAAAGCTTTACCCGCATCTTTAATAATTAACTGGATTTTATCTGCACCGGCATCAAGAGCGTTTTCAAGCAATTCTTTTACTGCCGAAGCCGGCCTTTGCACTACTTCTCCTGCTGCTATTTGATTGGCTACACTATCGGGTAAAAGTTGAATGATATCGGACATTTATTTCGCTTTCTAAAAGCCGCTAATTTACAAAAATAAGCCTTAACCAACAGTCATGTTTTCATATGGTTGATACTAAAGGAGATGAGAGTGGTGTAATGGTTAATGATTAATGAACCAATAACCAATAACCAACCCACCAATGACCAATGAACCAAACGACCAACAAACCAACGCACCCAACACAAAATTGTAAAATCTTAACATAGGTCAATACGAAGTGAATAGAAATTAAATACATTTGCTTGTATTAAACTATTCATCAATATGAAACTAAAAATCACTTCTATTTTAATGTTAGCTGTAGTGGCTAGCTTTTCTTTTTTGGCATTTGCGCCAAGGGCTGATGTTTACACTGTAGATGCGGCAAAATCAACTGTTACTTGGGAAGGTAAAAAATTCTCAGGATCACACAATGGTACTGTGGCATTAACTTCAGGAACTTTACAATTTACAGGTAAAAAATTAGTTGGTGGTGGCTTTGTAGCTAACATGACTACAATTAAAGATGCTGACGGAAGTGCTGGCTTAGAAAAACACTTGAAAAATGACGACTTTTTTGGTGTTGAAAAATTCCCTGCTGCAAACTTCGTGATTAAAAAAGTGGAAGGATCTGGCGCTGATGTTAAAATTACTGGTGATTTAACAATCAAAGGTAAAACCAACTCGGTAAGTTTCCCAGCTAAACTTACTTGGAACGCAGATAAATCGGTGAGTGCCGTTGCTGAAAAAATTGTAGTTGATAGAACTAAATATGGTATCGAATACAAATCAAAATCTATCTTCAGTAGCATTGGCGACAACTTTATCTACGATGATTTCACTATTAGCGTAAACTTAGTTGCAAAAAAATAATCTCCTATTAAATAGGTGTTTAGAAAATCCGAGTTTTGCTCGGATTTTTTTTTGAAATAAATAATGTATCTTTATTGAAATCCATTTATGAAATAACATACCTTCGTATAAAACAGCCGTATTTCATAAACTAAGATGCAACCTATACACTCTTCTCAAATTAACCTTCTCGTTATCGATGATGACGATATCAACATTTTCATCATCAGTAAAATTGTAGAGAAAACAGGGTATAACGTGCAAATTTGCGCTAAACATAACGGTCAACTCGCTATAGATTACATCAATGAACTCGTTGCTGCTAACCAAGCCTTGCCCCATTTGGTACTCATCGATATCAATATGCCCATACTTAACGGCTGGGAATTTATAGAAGCTTACGAAGCCCTTAACCTAAATGTTGATAACGACATGTATATGCTATCGTCATCTGTTTATGAAAATGACATCGAAAAGGCAAAAAGCTACAAATCTGTCAAAGGATTTATTTCCAAACCTTTATCTATCGATAGATTGAAAGAATTGCTAGAAGCCATCCGCTAAACGATTATAAATTTATCGTCGTTCAGTTCAACAAAGGCTTGCGTTTTGGATTTGGAATGATAAAATAAGCATTTCCATTTTTCTGCTGCTGCCCTAAGGCCAAAGTCGTCCCTAAGTTCCATTGCTTTACGACCGTCGTAATCATACTTGGCTACAAATTTTCTGATGAGTTCTTCCGGTTCTGGAAGTACATCGCCACCAAAAAATACTTTATCCTCCCCATCTTCAATTAAAAAAACCTGATGATACGGGCAGTGCGCTCCTGTAAATTCATAGCTGATTTCGTTAGTTAGCTTGCCGCTGTCTTCAATTAAATGGATTTGTGCATTGCGCTGTATGAAATCAAAAATTTCGGTGCAGTATGATGAAGATTTGCTTGAAAATGCAGTTTCCCACTCGCCCTGCTGCATTACGTAAGTAGCATGAGGAAAGCTGAGTTCCATTTTGCCATCATGTTGGTGCACCATACCACCCGAGTGATCAAAGTGTAAGTGCGACATCAACACCAGCTCTACATCATCAGGATCGAAACCTGCTTTACGAATGTTTTCATGCAGATGTAATTTTCCTTCGGCGTTGCTGTAACCTAATCCAGTATCTAAAAGCACCAAGCTGTTTTCCAGTTTCACTAAAAATGGCTGTACATGGATAAACAAAGACGCAGGTCGGTCTTTAGGATTATCTTTCTGAGGATCAAAAGGAATAAATTTCTTACTTGCATCAACCGAATATGAACCTTCTGATAAGGTGAAAACTTGTATAGCCATCTTTTTTTACGAAAGAAAATTAATGATATATTTACAGGTTGCAAATATACGTACAGGCTTTGATAATAGGTCTGCAACGAAAAAAAATGCCATAACTATGAATAAACGATGGGTAATTAGTAAGTGCGATGATGAGGAGAAGGTTGATGAACTTGCCCAGCAACTGAATATTGACCGCAGTTTGGCTAGCATTTTAGTGCAGCGTGGAATTTGTTCGTTTGAGGATGCCCGCCATTTTTTTAGGCCTCAGTTAGCCCATTTACATGATCCTTTTTTAATGAAGGATATGGAGGCAGCCATTGTAAGGATACAAAATGCCATAACTAGTAACGAAAAAGTATTGGTATATGGTGATTATGATGTAGATGGTACAACTGCAGTGGCCCTATGTTATCAGTTTTTTAGTCAGTTTACCGCCAATATTGATTTTTACATTCCAGATAGGCACGCCGAAGGTTACGGTATATCCACGCAGGGAATAGATTTTGCCAAGGCTAACGGCTTTTCATTAATTATTGCATTGGATTGTGGCATACGCTCTGTTGATAAAGTAGCTTATGCTCATGGCTTGGGTATCGATTTTATCATCTGCGATCACCATTTGCCGGGCGAGCAACTGCCCAATGCTGTGGCGGTGCTGGATCCAAAACGTAACGATTGTGACTATCCGTTTAAGGAACTTGCCGGATGCGGCATTGGTTTGAAGTTGGCACAAGCCTATTGCATGGCCAATGATTTGCCTGACGAGCTTTACGAGCAATACCTTGATTTGTGCATGGTGAGTATCGCTGCGGATATTGTTCCCATTGTCGACGAAAATAGGGTGATGGCCTATTATGGCTTGCTGAAGTTGAACCAGCAACCATCAATGGGGCTGAAAGCATTAATGCAAATAGCCGGTAAAACCGAAAATTATAGCATTTCGGATGTGGTATTTATGCTGGCGCCCCGCATTAATGCCGCAGGGAGAATGGGACATGCCAGCGAAGCTGTAAAAATGTTGTTGAGCAACGAAGTCTTTATCGCTGATGAACAAAGCGCACTAATTAACCTGCAAAACTCGGAAAGAAAGAGCTTTGATCAAGATATTACCGCTGAAGCATTGGCTATTATTGAACAGGATGAAGTATTGATTAATAGAAAAACAACGGTTGTTTTCCAAGACAGCTGGAATAAGGGCGTAATTGGGATTGTAGCATCAAGGTTAACGGAGAAATACTATAGGCCTACCATTGTGTTAACGCACTCCAATGGAAATTATACGGGTTCGGCAAGGTCGGTAGTGGGTTACGATTTGTACGAAGCCTTGGTAGAATGTAGCGATTTGCTCATCCAGTTTGGAGGGCACAAATATGCCGCTGGATTAACCATTGCACCGGAAAACTTGCCATTGTTTGCTGAACGTTTTGAACAGGTGGTAGCTGGCAGTATTCATCCGTCTTTACTTATTCCAGAAATTAATATCGATGCTTGTATTGAGCTGCAACAAATTGATGGTAAGTTCTTCAGAATTTTATCGCAAATGGCACCATTTGGTCCGCAAAATTTAGCGCCAGTTTTTATCAGTCAACAGGTAAGCTTAGTGGGATTTCCGCAGATAGTAGGTGCAAAACATTTAAAAATAAATGTAAAACAACAAAATTCAACTATTTTTGAAGCTATCGGTTTTAACTTGGGCGAATTTGAAAAATTGTTAAAACCAAACCAGCCGTTTTCTATTTGTTATACCATAGAAGAAAACATTTGGAAAGATAAAAGGCGTTTACAGCTGAATATAAAAGGAATTAAAATTTAAGTGGTGAGTAATAAGTGTTGAGCCCGCAAAGGCTAAAAACCCATACTTCAACCATCTAAACAACCAAAATTAAATGATTTTAAAAGCAGAGCATCTCATAAAAAAATATAAGCAACGTACTGTTGTTAATGATGTATCTTTTGAAGTAAGTCAGGGTGAAATTGTAGGTTTATTAGGCCCTAACGGCGCTGGTAAAACTACATCGTTTTACATGATTGTTGGCTTGATTAAGCCAAATGAAGGGAATATTTTTTTGGAAGGAGAAGACATCACCAAAGATCCTATGTATCGTCGTGCTCAAAAAGGAATTGGTTACCTGGCACAAGAGGCAAGTGTTTTCCGCAAGCTGTCGGTTGAGGATAACATCATGGCAATTTTGGAGATGACAAAGCTGACTAAGGAAGAACGTAAAGATAAATTGGAAGAATTGCTCACCGAATTTAGTTTGCACAAAGTGCGCAAAAATCGTGGCGATTTGCTTTCCGGGGGTGAACGCCGCCGAACGGAAATTGCTAGGGCATTGGCCGCTAATCCGAACTTTATTTTGTTGGATGAACCCTTTGCTGGCGTTGACCCTATTGCTGTAGAGGAAATCCAAAGTATTGTAGCTAAATTAAAGCAAAAGAATATAGGTATTTTAATTACCGACCACAACGTACAGGAAACGCTTTCTATTACAGACAGGGCTTATCTACTTTTTGAGGGAAAAATCCTTGAATCTGGTACGCCAGAAGTACTTGCAGCCAATGAAATGGTGCGTAAAGTATATTTAGGATCTAACTTCGTTCTACGTAAAAAAAATCTATAATTAAGCATGGCAATAGTAAATTCTATTTTTACGTGGTACATGAAAAAGCGCATTCATCAAATTGAGCTTTTTATGAAGTATCCGTTAGATGTACAGGATGAATGGTTGCATACCTTAATTGCTAGTGCCGAAAATACCGAATGGGGAAAGCTGTACGACTACAAGTCGATTTTGACTTTACAGCAGTTCAAAGAACGGGTTCCCATCCAAAATTATGATACACTAAAGCCTTACATCGAACGAATGTTGCAAGGCGAACAAAACATACTTTGGCCTTCTGAAATCAAATGGTTTGCCAAATCATCAGGAACTACCAGCGATCGTAGCAAGTTTATTCCGGTATCTGAAGAAGCTTTGGAAGAGTGCCATTTCCGAGGCGGAAAAGATATGCTGTCTATCTATTGCAATAACCGGCCTAATGCGCAAATTTTTACCGGAAAAGGCTTGGTTTTAGGCGGTAGCCATCAAATAAACGAACTATGTGAAGATATCCATTACGGTGATTTATCTGCTGTGCTGATTAAAAATTTGCCAGTTTGGGCAGAGTACTACCGCACCCCTGATATGTCTATTGCCTTAATGGACAACTACGAGCAGAAGATGGATAAGATGGCAGAAGCAACCATCAAAGAAAATGTAACCAGTATTTCTGGCGTACCTACTTGGACTATTGTTTTGGCCAAAAAGGCGATGGAAATAACTGGTGCTAAAAACTTGCTGGAAATTTGGCCTAACTTAGAAGCTTACTTTCACGGGGCTGTTAACTTTACGCCTTACCGGGAGCAATTCAAAGAGCTTATACCTACTTCTGAAATGTATTACCTGGAAACCTACAATGCTTCGGAAGGTTTTTTCGGTATACAAGACCAGCCAAATTCAGAGGAATTGTTGCTGATGTTAGATTATGGTATTTACTATGAGTTTTTACCGTTGGAGCATGTTGACGATGAACACCCGAAGACACTATCGTTGGAGCAAGTAGAGCTGCATAAAAACTATGCAATTATCATTAGTACCAATGGTGGTTTATGGCGATACATGATTGGCGATACCGTGAGTTTTACTTCGCTTTATCCTTTTCGAATTAAAATAACTGGCCGTACCAAGCATTTTATTAATGCTTTTGGAGAAGAAGTGATTATAGATAATGCAGAAAATGCGCTGACTAAAGCTTGTGCTACCACTCAAGCGAAGGTGAAAGACTATACCGCCTGTCCGATTTATTTTAGCGGTGAGCAGGCTGGAGGGCACGAGTGGATCATTGAGTTTGAAAAACAACCCGATGACTTTGAACAGTTTGTTGATGTGTTAGATCAAACGCTTCGTGAAGTGAATTCGGATTATGATGCCAAGCGCTTTAAAGATATGGCTTTGCGTAGGCCAAAAGTACATAACGCCCCTCCAAATACTTTCTATAATTGGATGAAAAACAGGGGTAAGTTGGGAGGTCAGCACAAAGTTCCACGTTTAGCCAACAATAGGGATTATGTGGACGATATCCTAAAGTTGTTGTAAGTCCCATGGCTTTTTTGCGCAAATTAACCCGCAATTATTGGTACTTAGCTTGGCTATTGGCGTTCCTCTTCTTGTTTTTTTTAATGCTGCGAATCACCTTAAAGTATTTTCCTTTCAATAGTGATGTCGCATTTTTACAAATCAAGCAAACCGAAGTTAACAATGTTTCATTTTACCTGCCAACGTTTTACGTTCATGTGTACAGTTCTATCTTGGTACTTGTTGCGGGTTTTACACAATTCAATAATTCCCTCCTAAAAAGCTACCGAAATTTACATCGGGTGCTAGGTTATTTATATGTAATCGTAGTGCTGTTTTTCTCGGCGCCATCGGGGCTGGTAATAGGTTTGTTTGCTAACGGAGGGTTAAGCTCAAAAGTAGCTTTTGTTATCCTCGCTATTTTATGGTTTGTTTTTACCCTAAATGCTACATTGAGCGCAAAAGGCAGGGATTTTAAACGACATCGAGAATTTATGCTTCGCAGTTTTGCGCTAGCTTTTTCGGCAGTTACGTTGCGCTTATGGAAAGTAATTCTTGTATATTTATTTCAACCCGCACCTATGGATGTTTATCAAATTATTGCATGGTTGGGCTGGGTGCCTAATTTACTTTTTGTTGAATGGCTGATTAAAAATAATACCAATAAAAAAATACAAACCTTATGAAAAAACTATTGATCTCTATCGTCGCTGTAGCGGCATTTTACGCTTGCACAAGCAAGCCCGTTGAAAAAAACACAGAAAACGTTGTTGAAGATACGATAGCTGTTTCGGGCTTAAGCCGAGATAGCTTACTTGGTTCGTGGGTGGGGAATTTCACTGCATCGGAATCAAAAGATAACATTGAAAGCTCCAACAAAATCACGCTGATAATAAAAAACATTCAAAAGGACGTAGTTACAGGTCGCAGTATAGTTGCTGGCAACGACAGGCCTTTTTATGGAAAATTGATTGAAAAGGATGGGGAATTCCATTTGACGTTAGAAGAACCTGGTGATGATAAATATGACGGAAAATTTGATATTATTTTCAAAGGTGATTTATTTGAAGGTAGCTGGGAGTCTTTTAATAAGAATATTAATGTTACGAAGCGGAATTTTAAGCTAACGAAAAAGGCTTTTGTTTATGATGCCACAGCTATGTTGACAGATAAAGATGATTTGACAGATTGGCACAATGAAAAGTTAAAGAAAGATACCGCTACGGTGGATGGTAAAGTAGAAGTTTATGAAAATCAATACTATAGAAGTGCGTCTGATGCTGTATATAAAATCAACTCCTCAATGCAAGAGCTTAAAGAAAGTGATTTGAAGAATTTGCGCAAGTTAGATCTTCAAATCTTAAGAAATACCATTTTCGCAAGACATGGCTACTCCTTTAAGAAAGAAACTTATCGGCAGTTTTTTGATTATGTAGATTGGTACGTGCCAATTAGCAATAATGTAGAAAAGGAACTTACTTCCTTAGAGAAAAAGAATATCAAATTATTGGAAAAATTTGAGAAATATGCCGAAGATAACTATGATACATTTGGTAGATAGCTTTTTAAATTTAGACACAAGGTTAACATCTTTTCAGCGGTAAAAATTTTACATTTGCAGCTATGATACAGAAGTTACAGTTATACAACACACTTACCCGTAAAAAGGAAGTTTTTGAGCCCATCAATGCGCCACATGTAGGCATGTATGTGTGCGGTCCAACCGTTTACAGTGATGTGCACTTGGGTAACTGTCGTACTTTTATTTCGTTTGATCTTATTTTTCGTTACTTAAAATACAGTGGTTATAAAGTGCGTTATGTGCGTAACATAACCGATGCTGGCCATTTGGAGGGCGATAGGGATGAGGGAGATGATAAATTTGCAAAGCGTGCTAAGCTAGAGCAGTTGGAGCCTATGGAGATTGTGCAAAAGTACACACTGGGTTTTCATGAAGTTTTAGCCATGTTCAACACGTTGCCGCCTAGCATTGAGCCTACAGCTACCGGACACATTATTGAGCAAATTGAGATGGTGAAGAAAATCATTGCCAACGGATATGCTTATGAAATTGACGGTACGGTTTATTTCGATGTAGAGAAATACAGCAAAGCGTACAACTATACCATATTAACCAACAGGAAATTAGAAGAACTGTTGGAAAATACCCGTGAACTTAGTGGCCAGGGTGATAAAAAAGGGCGCTTAGATTTTGCACTTTGGATTAAAGCCAAACCAGAAACACTAATGCAATGGCAATCTCCATGGGGCATGGGATTTCCGGGGTGGCATATCGAGTGCTCGGCTATGAGTGCTAAATATTTAGGTGCCGAGTTTGATATTCACGGTGGTGGAATGGATTTAGCGGCTACGCACCACACCAATGAAATTGCACAGTCGGAAGCTTGCTCCCACCAACAGCCTGCTAAATACTGGATGCACACCAATATGCTTACAGTTAATGGCACCCGTATGTCGAAATCTGCTGGTAACGGATTTTTGCCACATGAACTTTTTACGGGCAGTCATCCGTTGTTGCGAAAAGGATATAGCCCGATGACGGTGAAGTTTTTTATGCTTCAGGCACATTACCGTAGCACTTTGGATTTCAGTAACGATGCCTTGGATGCTTCGGAAAAGGGCTTTAGAAGGCTAATGAACGCAGTAGCATTGTTGCCCAAATTATCGCCTGCGGCAGATGGAAATATCGATATTGCGCCAATTAGGGAAAGGTGTGTAAATGCCATGAACGATGATTTTAACAGTCCGGTAGCTATTGCCGAACTATTTGAAGCTGCTCGTATCATCAACTCTGTTTATGACGGCACTGCAAAAATTAACGCTGAACAATTAGAAGCCTTAAAACAATTAATCAATGATTTTGTAGTTGATATTTTTGGATTGAAGGACGAAGAAAGTAGCAGCGGCGATTTAAACGAAGTGCTGGAAATGATCATCGCTTTGCGCAGAGAAGCCAAAGAAAATAAGGATTATGCTACATCTGACTCGATTAGGATTGGGCTGCAGAAAATAGGAATTCAATTAAAAGATAGCAAAGAGGGCACCACTTGGAGTAAAATCTAAGTGCGTTACTTGCTGCGTAAAAGATATTTCAATGAATAAAAAGTACATTTTTATAGGCCTGTTGGCTGCTGCGGTTTTTCAATCTTGTCAGCAAAATAAGCCCGCTGCTGATGAAACTGCAGCTGAAGTTAAGCTGCAATCGCCAAGTTTCGATGCCGATAGTGCTTTTGCCTACACCAAAGCTCAGGTTGATTTTGGTCCAAGAATTCCTTCGACAACAGCTCATGCAAAATGCGCTGCCTATTTGGAATCTAAGCTAAAGTCGTTTGGAGGGGAGGTTTTTATTCAACAAACTACTGCCAAAACTTACGACGGCAAATCGCATCAGCTTAAAAATATCATTGCTGCTTTTTACCCTGAGAAAAAACAACGTGTTTTGGTTACGGCACACTGGGACGCTCGCCCATTTTCAGACGAAGATCCTAACATGGGCATGAGGGATAAACCATTTGATGCCGCTAATGATGGGGCAAGTGGCGTGGCGGTAATTTTAGAAATGGCCCGCCAAATTAAGGAGAAACAACCTGAAGTAGGTGTGGATTTTATTTTATGGGATATTGAAGATTATGGCAGTGCCAACGATGAAACACCCCATGAAACTACATGGTGCCTAGGTTCGCAGTATTGGTATAAAAATCCGCCAGTAAAAGGATATAAGCCTATTTATGCAATCAATTTGGATATGGTTGGCGGTAGCAATGCACAATTTACGCAGGACGAAGTTTCTAGAAAATATGCACCAACGGTAGTAAGTAAAGTGTGGAGTATTGCCGCTGAAATTGGATATGGCAACTACTTTATCAACGTTGCTTCGGGCAATTTGATAGACGATCACTATTGGATTAACCAAGCTGGTATCCCTGCAATAGATGTAATCCATTATTCGGATGCGAGTGGTTTTTACAGCAACTGGCATACGCAATTGGATAATTTAAACAACATTGATCGCAACACCTTAAAGGCTGTTGGGCAAACCATGCTGGAAACAATCTACAGAGAAAAATCAGCATTATAGCTAGCAAATGTTAATCAATTATTGTCACCTTAATTAATTTTAATGTGTAATTGTTGATTACTTTTTTCGCTACTCGCTGGTGTAAAACACTAAATTCGTAAACACATTAAAGAAAATGAATAAAATATATCTATCGGTACTTGCCTTGGCTCTGTCGTCAAGTGTTTATGCTCAAAAATCAGACGGTACGGTAAAATCATTAGTAAGTACTGAAAAGTCTTTCGCTCAAAAAGCTGCTAAAGATGGCGTAAACGCTGCTTTTATGGAGTTTGCTGCGGCTGATGGTATCGTTTTTCGTCCTAATGCCATTAATGCAAAAAAGTATTTTGCTAGCGCTGCTGATACTAAAGAACTAACTTGGGAACCAAATTATGCTCGCTTATCTAGAAGCAGAGATTGGGGGGTTACCTCGGGTACTTACGTTGCAGGTAGCGATAAAAAAACATACGGTCATTACCTTTCAGTATGGAGAGGAAAAGATGGCGAATGGCAGTTAGTGATTGATTTAGGTGCCGAAGCGGTAAAACCAATTAAAGGTAAGGAGCCAAAAAACACGTTTGTAGAACCTAGCGGCACTTATAGTCCAAAGTTTGCTTCTGCCAAAGATATTAAAGCGGCCACTGAAATTATTTATGGTACAGAAAGAACGCTAAATACGATGCTTAAAACGCATGGTGTGCATGCTTTTTCAGGCTTTTTAAATCCCGATGCTCGTTTAATGTTTCCTGGTACCGAAACTATTTTGGGAAAAGATGCTATCTTAGCATTTAACAATCGGATGATTGATAAAATTAACCTTAAAACAACACAGGCAGATAAAGCTTTAGGTGGAGATTTAGCTTACACTTATGGTTTGGCCACTATTGATTATAAAACCGATTTGCGAGAAAGTTTTAACTACGTTTTTATTTGGGAACGCCAAAATGATGGCAATTGGAATATCATTTCACAGATATACACTTTAGCAGAGCGATAACAGCGCATAAACCAACATCAATATAAACTAGGATTTTGACCGGGTGTCAAGGTCCTTTTTTGTTTTCTAGCTACTGGATAATTTTATTATTTTGCCAATATTTGATGTTTCCGACGTTATCATTAAAACGGATAGATATGAGATTTACTTTCACCTTTGCCTTATTGTTTTGCTTTGCTCATTGCGTTTTTTCACAGAAAAAGGTGCCTTTTGAAGTTCAAGGAAACCGTGGGGCAAGGGGCTTAATGCCCGAAAATACCATTCCGGGTATGATTAAGGCATTAGAAGTTGGTGCTACTACGCTAAAGATGGAAGTGGTAATTTCGAAAGATAAACAAGTGGTGGTTTCTCAGGAACCATATTTCAACCATGCCATCAGTATATCGCCAACTGGCGAGGAAATCACCTTGAAAAACGAGAAGAAGTTTAACATCTATCAAATGAACTATCAGGAAGTTAAACAGTTTGATGTGGGCTCTAAGCCAAATCCAAGGTTTCCACAGCAAGAAAAATTCAGGGTAGAAAAACCTTTGTTAAGTGATTTGATTGATAAAGTGGAGTTTTTTGTGGCAAAGAAAAAAAAGCCAAAACCACATTACAACATTGAAACTAAGTTGATTCGTAAAGGCGATGGCGAATTTCAGCCTAGTCCCGAAGAATATGTAGAGCTGATAATGGCTGTGATTAAAGATAAGAAGCTAGAAAAAAGAGTTACAATTCATTCTTTCGATATTCGAACACTGCAATATTTGCATCAAAAATATCCACAAATTCCTACTTCTTTAGGTATTGATGAAAAAGAAGATTTCGAAAATAATATTAAAGCCTTAGGTTTTACGCCAACTATTTACAGTCCTTACATGCCGCTAGTAGGTAAGGGATTGGTAGATAAATGCCACGCTGCGGGTGTTAAAATTATACCTTGGACGGTGAATACAGTAAAGGATATCAATTACCTTAAAAACTTAGGTGTTGATGGTATCGTTACGGATTATCCCAATTTAATGGCAGAGATTAAATAGAGCTGATTTGTCACTCTAAGCTTGCGAAGAATTTCCCATAGCTGTCAGCTTCTTCGCAAAGCTCAGAATAACAAGGTATTGCTATATCTTTTCAGCTTTATAGCCAATTTTAGATAAAGATTGTATTAACGTTGCCTCGTCAATATTTTCTCCTTCAACGGTTAGTATTTTATCCGCATTTCCTGTATCTACCGACCAGTTTTTAACGTTTTCTTGCTCGTTAAGTATCGGCGTTACTTTGGCTACACATGCGCCGCAGTTTATTGTTGTTTTAAATTTTAATGTTTCCATTTGTTAAGTGAAGTTTAAAGTAAAAATTTTGTAGCGGTCATTAATTTAAAATGATAGTGTTGCTAGCTTAATTGAACCTGAAATAAATCCAAGGTGATGATTATTGTAGCTTTGTGATGCCGAATTTATTTTACTGCACAGCGTTCACTTTGCGACAGGTCAATACGAGCCTTCAGTAAGTTATTAAGATGTAGTTAAAATATAGCCATAATTCAAATTAGTTAAGATATTCTAAACTTAACACTAACAATTAACCATTAACCATTAACAAGTTAAGCCCCATATTTCAACCTCAAGCTATTGCTCACTACGCTCACAGAGCTTAGCGCCATGGCAGCACCAGCCCACATTGGATCAAGTAAAAAACCGTTAATTGGAAAAAGTAAACCAGCAGCTATCGGAATGCCAATTACATTGTAAACGAAAGCCCAAAATAAGTTTTGCTTGATTGTCCTCACCGTTCTTTTTGATAAGCTAATGGCCTCAGGAATTTTCAATAAATCGGATGAAATGATCGTCATCTTAGCCACATCAATGGCAATATCACTGCCTTTTCCCATAGCAATGCCCACATCTGCCTGCGCTAAAGCTGTGCTGTCGTTAATGCCGTCACCTACCATCGCAACCACTTTATTTTGCAGCTGTAAACTTTCTACAAACGCCGCTTTATCGTTAGGTAAAACATTTGCTTTGTAATTACCTATGCCTATTTCATTGGCTACAACTTTTGCAGTTTGGGCGTTATCACCAGTTAACATGTAAACTTCAATATTGCTGTCTTGAAGTTCACGGATTGCTTTTTTGCTGCTCACCTTAATCTGATCTGCAATGGCAATTGCAGCCAATAGCGATGTGCTGCTGCAAAATAATACTACAGTTTGAGCGGCTTCAAGTTGTTTGTTAACCCAGCTTTTTGCCGTTTCAGTGAACTCAATATGGATTTCCTTAGCTAGCAGTTCATTGCCAATGATAAAAGTTTCGTTATCATATGTTCCTTTTATGCCCTGTCCACTAATGTTCTCAATGTCAATGTCTTGTACAAATTGCGCATTTGGAGCTAAAAATTCGGTAATGGCATCTGCCAATGGATGCTCTGAGGACTTCTCAATGCTATAAAGGATATTAGTTAGCTGCTGGTTCTGGTCAACAAACCACTCCAAGCCCTTAACTTGAGGCTTCCCTTCGGTAATGGTGCCGGTTTTGTCCAATACAACGGCATTAATTTTTTTAGCTAGCTCCAGGCTTTCCGCATCTTTAATAAGAATGCCGCTTTCCGCTCCCTTTCCCACGCCAACCATGATTGCGGTAGGTGTTGCCAACCCCAAAGCGCAGGGACAAGCGATAACCAATACGGTAACGAACGCCACTATGCCTTGACTTAGGCCGTTCTCTCCGCCTAAAATTACCCAAAGTAGCAAGCTTAAAACTGCAATGCTCATTACGATAGGTACAAAAACAGCAGCAATTCGATCTACCAGTTGTTGCACAGGAGCTTTACTTCCTTGGGCATTTTCTACCATCTTAATAATTTGCGCCAGCAAGGTATCGCTGCCAACTTTTTGGGCATTAAATTGAAAACTTCCTTTTTGATTGATTGTACCGGCAAAAACAAGAGTACTTTCTTCCTTAAAAACGGGAATTGGTTCGCCACTAATCATGCTTTCATCAACGTAGGAGCTGCCCGTAGTCACAGTGCCATCTACGGCAATGCGTTCACCAGGTTTCACTAAAAGGGTATCGCCAACCTTCACATCTTGAATAGGCACTTGCGTTTGACGGCCATCCAAATGAACTAAAGTCACGTCTTTAGGTTGCAAACCGATCAATTTTTTTATAGCTGATGAGGTGTTGCCTTTAGCTTTCTCTTCCAGCAGCTTCCCTAAAAGGATAAAAGCAATTACAATTCCAGCAGCTTCAAAATAAACATGCGAATGAATTCCCAATCGATGCATAGACTCGGGAAAAAGCGTAATCAGTGCGCTGTAAATGTAAGCTGTTCCGGTACTTATAGCAACCAAGGTATCCATATTCGCAGAGCGATGTTTGGCCTGTTTCCAAGCGCCAACAAAAAACCGCTTACCAAAAATGAAAACCAACGGCGTGGCTAATGCCCACATGATATAGTTGGCAAATGGCATGTCCATAAAAAACATTCCAATGATGAACAAAGGCAGCGCTAAAACTACAGCCCCAATAGTAGTTTTTCTTAGTACGTCATACTGCTTATTTTTGATGTCATCAATGGTTAGTTTGGCCTGCTCGCTAATCAGCAAATCATAACCTGAAGCCTGTACCGCTTTTTTCAACGTTTCGGGATTAACCAAGCTTGGGATGTACTCTACTTTTGCTGAGGTATTGGCATAGTTAACCTCTGCTTTAACTACACCCGCTTGGTGATTTAAAATGGCTTCGGTATTAGCTGCACAAGAGGCGCAAGAAAGATTCACAACAGGGAATGTCTGTTTCACTGTTGATACATCGTAGCCTAAACTTCTTATCTGCTTTACTACAGCCTGTATGGCATCTTCAGGAGATTTTTTTGCTTTAATTACTGCCCTATTGTTATTCAATTCAATCTTGTGGGTTTCAATTTCAGCAACTTCGTTTAATCCTTTGTCTACAATGAGTGCGCAATGTTCGCTATCAACATCTATTAAGGGAATATATATGGGTTGTTCTGTCGTCATTTTGATTTTTTGATCATCCAAAGTTAGCGCCCAGTACATCTTATTGTTTTATATCATTCATGCAATTGTTTATATGTTTTTTATTTAAAGATGATGAAACCTTAACATAAAAATAACACTATACCAATTTGGTTTTTGGTTCATAATGATTAAATTTGTGTTTATAGTGTTGTAATTATGAGTCAAGAAGTACTAGAAATTTCAGTAATGGTTGACGAGCAATTCGATGTCAAGTTTAACTTGCCCAACAATGTTTTTGGTTTAATCTTAAGCATTTTTGAGAATTAACAGACATAGGTAATTGTGGTCGTTTGCAGATCTTAAGCAATCTGTATGCTACCATAGTGTCTAAATTTTCCTGCAATTCATCATTTACTCATTTACTCAATTCATCATTTACTCCTTCTATCATTCACTCATTCAAAACTTAATCATTAAATAATCGTCGTATATTTGCGGCAATGAGCAGAAAAAGAAAAAATACCGAGCCAATTAGAATTTCAGGCTTAAGTATTATAGATATTGCCGAGGAAGGCAAAGGGGTGGGCAAGGCCGATGAATTGGTGGTGTTTGTGGATAAAGCGGTGCCTGGCGATGTGGTAGATGTACGGGTAGTAAAAAAGAAAAAGAATTTTGCTGAGGCAGTAATTGAAACCTTGCATACCCCATCTGAGTTGAGGCAGCAGCCATTTTGTATCCATTTTGGAACTTGCGGTGGTTGTAAGTGGCAGCACATGCAGTACAGTGCACAGCTTACCTACAAGCAAAAAAGTGTAGAATCTGCATTGCAGCGTTTAGGAAAAATTGATACCACTGACATTGAGCCTATTTTGGGTTCGGCACAAAATCAATATTATCGTAATAAATTAGAATTTACATTTTCGAACAAGCGCTGGCTCGATAGCTTGGATATGGCCGATGAAGCCGAAGGCAGGCAGATGAATGCACTTGGTTTTCACGTTCCAGGTAGGTTCGATAAAATTTTGGCGATTGAGCACTGCTATTTACAAGCTGATCCAAGTAATCAAATTCGTTTAAAGGTTCGCGATTATGCCTTGGAGAATCAATTTAGTTTTTATGATTTGCGTAATCATGAAGGTGAACTGCGTAATTTGATTATCCGTACGTCAAGTACCGGAGAAATTATGGTCGGTGTTGTTTTTGCCTATGCTGCTCAGGAAAAAATCGATGGATTAATGGCGTATTTGAAAGCATTATTTCCGAACATTACTTCCTTGCAATACATCGTTAACCACAAAAAAAACGATACTATTTTTGACCAAGAGGTGATTACTTACGCCGGTAGAGATCACATTTTTGAAGAAATGCCATTAGGGAACGGCAAAACCGTTAAATACAAAATCGGCATCAAATCTTTTTATCAAACTAACTCTGAGCAAGCTTATGAATTGTATCGCATTACAAAAGAGTTTGCCGACTTAAAAGGGGATGAGCTGGTGTATGATTTATATACCGGGGCTGGAACAATTGCTAACTTTGTAGCGCACAGCGCTAAACAAGTGGTTGGTGTGGAGTATGTTCCTTCTGCTATTGAAGATGCGAAATTCAACTCTCAACTGAACGGGATTGAAAATACCATTTTTTACGCAGGCGATATGAAAGACATCCTTACCAGAGAATTCATTGCCTCACATGGGAAACCTGATGTGGTAATTACTGATCCGCCAAGGGCAGGTATGCATCCCGATGTAGTGGAGCGTTTATTGGAGATGGAGGCTGAAAAAATTGTTTACGTTAGTTGTAATGCCGCTACGCAAGCAAGAGACTTGGCAACGTTAAACGAAAAATATGAGGTTACACGCATCAAGCCTGTAGATATGTTCCCTCATACACAACATGTGGAAAACGTAGTTTTACTAAAATTGAAATAAGTGAAAAGACTTTGTTTTTTGTTTTTGATAGTGAGTGCATTTGTTGCTTGCCGCAATAAAAATGCTAGCAACGTTTCGGTAAGTGCGCAAACTTTTGTGGTTGATGCAAATAAGCACACCGTTGACTCGCTTATAATGAACAATAATGACACTGCTTTTGTAGTGAAAAACAAAGTAAGTGATAAAGATATGGGAACGAAGCGGGCGGTGTACGAAATTCATGTCATGTTCAGTAATAAAAAATGGCCTGTACTTCATTTTAAAAATGCCATTGGTGCTGATTTATATGTAGCTGGAGATTTAGATGGAGATGATGAACCTGAACTATTACTTCGCCCCGAATGGTTCAATAACTGTTGGTCGAGCATTAATTTGTTTAGTTTGAAAGAAGGCGGCTGGCGTTTGGTGAAATTTGGCGGAATGTATTTTTGTGCTGATCAGTATCCGTTACCAGCTCGAATTGAAAAGCAAAACGAAAAATATTATTTGATAACAGATACGATAATTAACGAAAAGTTTGTTGTTGATCGCAAAGAAATTGAGTTTTAAGATATGGAATCTGAAGAATTATTAGGAGGCGCTAACCTTAATGGGGGTGAGCAAAAGCAAGAGAAAAAACAAAGTCCGCTGGTAAGCTTGGAGAAAGATTTGGCTTTCTATGCCGAATCAATTAAAGAGGTTTCGGTGGAAATAATGGTTGAAGGAATATCTACATCACCAATTTTTGTGGCCCACCAACATGAGGTAAAGCTAGGGGAAATGATTTTGAATAGGGAGGAGCTTAATACCAATTGGACTATACAGGCTTCTACCCTAGAAGAATTCATAGAAAAAGGTGTAATTAAACCCGAGAAAAAAGAACATTTCCTTAAGAATTACAAAAAGCCAGAAGAATTTATGTGTGTGTTTGTAATTGTACCTGAGGGAGCTAACTTTATTTTTTATCCTTATCCTACTAAATAAAAATGGCCAATACTGCATCCGTAGTATTGGCGCTTGGTATTAACTAAAACTAAACTCTTTCTAATCGTTAACGTGTGTAATGCCGCCACTTTTAGAGTTTGATACTTTCTTTAATGCTGCGCTACCTTTGTAAGTGATATCACTTCCGCCGGTTGCGTTGGCCGTTAATCCTTTCATTACATAAAGATGTGCATCTGCTCCGCCGCTGGTGTTCGCTTGTGCGTAGTTCACTTTAAAATCATATGCGTCTAAATCGCTTCCGCCACTAGCATTTAGCATCATGTTTTCTGCTGATCCCTTTAAGGAAATATCTGCTCCGCCACTAATGCTAATAGTTACATCTTTGCAGGTAAGGTTCAAGCTCATGTCCGAACCGCCGCTGGCTTCCAAAATAATGTTAGCAGCTTTAATTGGGCCTTGTGTTTCTACATCGCTGCCGCCACTTGCCGAAATCACTGTCAAATTCTTAAAGCTAACATATGCTTCAATTTTTCTGCTCTTAAACATTTTCGACCAGCTAATTCCTTGTTTATATTTGATGTAGATACTGCCGTTCTTTTGTTCAACCACTACATCTTTAATTACGTTTTCATCTCCTTTAATTACTACGCTTTCTTTTTCGCTTTGCGTTAAATAAAGATCGATGCCACTACTCACGCCAATTCCGCTGAAGCTGCTTACGGCTACAGTTTTGCTCGATTGTGCAAACAAAGGCATGTACGTTAAATTTAAAACTGAAAATAAGATGATAGCGAATAACTTGCTGATGGCTGAGATTGGTGTCATTTGATTATGTATTTTACCCATTAGACGTTACCTTGTTCTCAAACGTTGCACGGTCAACTAAAAAAAAATCGTTATTTGATATTGAGCCTTAAAATCGTTCTTTTGTAAACTTAAAATCCTTTACCAAGATGCCCCAAAATCAAGTACTTATTTTAGATCAAAAGCAAATCCAACAAAAAATCAATAGGATTGCCTATCAGATATTAGAGGATAACATAGACGAAAAGGAATTAGTGATCGCTGGCATTTGGGATCGTGGCTATAAGCTTGCTGTTAGGCTGCAACAAACGCTTAACGAAATTGCTGAATTCCAAATTACCCTATTGCGTATAGATTTGGAAAAGCAAAGTAGCAGGCTGGTAGCAAAAACGGATTTGCCAGAAAGCAACTGGAAAAATAAAGTAATTATTTTAGTGGATGATGTGCTTAACAGTGGAAAAACATTGGCCTATGGCTTAGGAGTTTTCCTTAATACACCTCACAAAAAAATAAGAACCGTTGTGCTGGTAGATAGAAGCCATAAGATTTTTCCAATTGCTACAGATTTTGTTGGTTTGGAATTGGCTACGGTATTAAAGGAGCATGTAGATGTAATTATGGATGTGGAAGGTGAAGAAGATAGGGTATATTTGAGCTAAACCCTACCTTTTCCGTTTTCTATTCACTACATACTCTTCTATTGCTTCCTTGGTGGTAAGCCAGTTTTTGCCTTCTTTGTAAGCGTCTATTTTGCCCTGCCTTGCCAGTAAGCTGATGTACTCTTGCCCGTAGGGAAAATTTGGCTCAGCAACAATGGTAGAAATTGGCTCGTAATCATCGTAACTATTGCCCGGCATAGCGTTAATATACATGTTTAGCGAACGCTCTGTGGCCTGCAGCATAATTAAGCATAGCTTTTGGTAATTTCCGTTGTTAGCTTGGTTGAGTGCATCATAGTATTTTTTTCTATCATTTTTGAGGATAATAGCGGGAGGGAAGCCTTTTCTCATCAACAATAAATTCATCGCCAAGCGAACTGTACGCCCATTGCCATCAAAAAACGGGTGAATCCATACTAACTTGTGGTGAAAAAGCGTAGCTAGAGTTAAATCATCAAGGCCCAATGGGTTTTGATTGATGAAATCTACTAACTCATCAAATAAATCTGGAACTTTTTTGGCACTAGGCGGTGTGAAATTAGTGCCAACAATACGTACGCCACCGTTTCGTAAGCGGCCAGCATATTCATCTTCGATATTTTTTAATACAAAGCCGTGTAAATTTAAAATATCAATGCTCCTCAAAGTGTAGTTAGGATTTATCAAACCGTAAAGGTAGGTGATAGCTTTTTCGTGATTTACCACCTCAAAATGCTCTCTTAAAGATTTTCCCCCTACGGTAATGCCTTCTTCTAAAATGAGTTGAGTTTCCCTGATATTAAGCGTATTTCCTTCTATACTATTAGAATTGTATGTCCATTCGAGGCTAAGCTGCTCCTTGATTTTGTATAGCACAGCATTGGGCAGCGGCCTTGATTGGCTAATCATCGCTTTTTTTTCGTATAGCCTATCTATCTGTGGCTGTAGCTCAGCTAAATTTTCAAGGTTAAAATCCCACATTTCTTTAATATCGTTAACAAACATAATTATTATATCCGATATTAGTAACTTTCTTTCAAATTTTTTAACTTCTTCTGCGTACCTTTGTTATACATTGGTATTATGAGCTACAATTTAAATGTTACTATTGATAAATCTTCGGGATTTTGTTTTGGCGTTGTTTACGCTATAGACATGGCCGAAGATATCCTTGATCAGGAAGAGTATTTATACTGCTTGGGCGATATTGTACATAACGATGAAGAAGTAGAACGGCTGAAAGCAAAAGGTTTACGCATCATTGATCATGATCAATTAAAAGAACTTTCCAATGAAAAAGTGCTAATTAGAGCGCATGGTGAAGCGCCTTCTACTTATGAGCTAGCGCTGAACAATAATTTAACTTTAATTGATGCTTCATGTCCTGTGGTGTTAAAGCTGCAAAACCGCATTAAAAACTCACATGATGATGGCGAGCAGATCCTTATTTTTGGAAAACATGGCCATGCCGAAGTAATTGGATTGCAAGGTCAAACCGATGGTAAGGCTAAAGTATTTATGGACATTGCCGAGCTCGACAATGTAGAACTTCCGAATAAATTTACCTTGTACAGTCAAACTACCAAAAGTGTAGATAAGTTCTATCAAATTAAGGAAGAGCTACTCAACAGGGGTTATGAGGTGAAAGCTAATGATACCATTTGCAGGCAAGTATCTAACCGATATGAGGAGTTGGAAAAATTTGTGAGTGATTTTGATAGGATTGTATTCGTTTCCGGTAAAAAGTCGTCAAATGGGAAAGTGCTTTACGATGTTTGCAAAAAATACAACGATAATTCCTATTTCATTTCTAATGTAGAAGAACTAGATCAAAGCTGGTTCCAGCCTAATGATAAAGTGGGCATTTGCGGGGCTACCTCTACGCCAATGTGGCTAATGGAGCAAGTTAAAGCACAGTTGGAGCGCTTATAATTGCCCCATTGTTCTGCAACTGTAAACTGAAAATTGTAAACTGACTCCGGTTCTGTCTGCTTTCTGTCTTAAAATCTAAAATCGTACTCCTAAAATCGTAAATCGGCGTATATTTGCAGCAAATAAGAATTAATGGCTAAGAAAGGAATATTGCTAGTCAATCTGGGTACGCCAGATAGTCCGGAAGTTAAAGATGTAAGAAAATATCTTGATCAATTTTTGATGGATGAGCGGGTGATAGATATCCCTAAGTTAAATAGAACTCTATTGGTGAAAGGTATTATTGTGCCTTTTCGTAGTCCTAAAACTTCCAAACTTTATAAAGAAATTTGGAATGAAAACGGATCTCCACTACTTTACTATAGCGAATTGCAGGCAAAGATGTTGCAAGAGAAGTTAGGTAATGAGTATCAGGTGGAGTTAGCTATGCGTTACCAAAATCCATCTATAGAGCAGGCATTGGAAAAGCTCAAAAAAGGATTGGTAAGCAGCATCAAAGTAATTCCTTTATTCCCTCAGTATGCTTCGGCTAGTACTGGCTCAGTTTTACAGTTGGTGATGGAATTGTTGAGCAAATGGCCTACTATTCCTCCAGTTTCTTTCGTTAACTCTTTTCATGATAACGAGTTGATGCTGGAAATTTTTGCGGATAATGCAAAAAAACACGGCGTTGAAAATTACGATCACGTACTATTTAGTTTCCACGGCTTGCCACAAAGGCAAATGACCAAATCTGATCATACCGGAAAATACTGCCTAAAAGTCAATAATTGCTGCGATAATTATAACGATGCCAATAAGTTTTGCTATTCGGCGCAGTGTCATCATACAGCGAAGCTATTAGCTCAAAAATTGGGTTTAGCTAGAGAAAATTATTCTGTATGCTACCAATCTCGTTTAGGTAAAGAACCTTGGATACAGCCTTACACCACAGATGTGCTTAAGAAACTAGCTGAAGAAGGTAAAAAACGTTTGTTAGTATTCAGTCCGGCTTTTGTGGCTGATTGCTTAGAAACCCTTTACGAAATTACGGTTGAATATAACGAAGAGTTTAAAGAACTTGGCGGCGAGCATGTACAGTTAGTGGAAAGTTTAAATGACGATCCTAGATTTATTGAGGCGCTAGTAGAAATGTCGAAATAAGAATGAACGATAAACATTTAGAAAAACTAGAATACCTTACCAATAGAACAGCCGATAAATACGAAGCTTTTCTTTATGATTGCGACGGCACTTTGGCCGATAACATGTTGGCGCACAAATTGGCCTACGAAGAAGTGGCGGCACGTTATGGTGTTGCTTTAGACCATGCAATGGTGGACGAATTTGCTGGCGTACCTACTGCACTTTTCGCCAAAGAAATTACAAAAAGATATGGTGTTGATTTGCCAGATACTTTTGCTGCCGAAAAATCGCAAATATTTATTGATAAGTATATTGAACAAACGCAGCCTATATCTTACGTTGCCGAACATTTGAGAAACCACGTAGGTAAGGTTAAAATTGCGGTGGTTTCTGGTGGGAGCAGAAAAACCGTTACTAAAACACTTACTGTTTTGGGTTTGATAGATTTGATTGATACGATGGTTTGCGCAGGCGAAACGCCAAAAGGTAAACCGGCACCAGATCCATTTTTAGCTGCTGCGGAGGCATTAGGCATTGATCCCAAACAGTGCATTGTTTTTGAAGATGCAGAACTAGGTGTGCAAGGTGCAATTGCGGCCGGTATGGATTGGGTAAGGGTTGATAAAATCTAAGCCAGTATCTTCGCAATAATCATTTCGGTAGCTCCTTTTTGCTCTGCAACATACGCTCCAGCAATTTTTCCTAACTGATGTTGCTTGAAATGCTCAAAAGCCTGTAATAACGAAGTAGCATTAGTTACACTTTTGGCAGCACCTAAGGCAATCAGGTCTTTTGCTTCTTGAAATTTTTGATAGTTAGGACCGAAAATAACCGGTACCGAAAATGCTGCTGCCTCTAAAGTGTTGTGTATTCCTGCTCCAAAACCTCCGCCAATAAAAGCTACTTTGCCGTATTGGTATAACGAAGACAGCATCCCAATGTTGTCAATTATCAGTACTTGGGTTGTGCTGTCAACGGTTGATGTTTGTAATTCAGAGAATTTGATGCTTGCAGGGAATAGTTGGGTAATTGCGGCAATATGAGCTGAATTTACTTCGTGAGGTGCTATTACCAGCTTCCATTCGGGATTTTTGGCTGCTAGTTCTGCCAATATTTTTTCATCTTCTGGCCAGGTGCTCCCAGCAATAAGTGCCGGATAATGTTGGCAAAATGCTGCTATTACGGGAAGCTGTTTGGGGGCTTGAGCGTTTTCGTACACCCTGTCAAATCGGGTATCTCCACTTACATCGACATTGGTAAATGAAATGGTTTTAAGCAGCTGTACACTCTCTTCGTTTTGTACAAAAAAATGGCTTACTGATTTTAAAACTTTGCGGTAAAATCCGCCGTACCATTTAAAGAAAACTTGCATTGGCCTAAAAATACCGGAAATGATGTAGAGTGGTATTTGCTGGTTTGATAGTGCGTTAAAGTAATTTGGCCAAAACTCATACTTAGTAAAAATCGCCATTTTAGGCTTAACAAGATCAATAAATCGCTTAGCATTTCGGGGGGTATCTAAAGGCAAATAAAAAATACCGTTAGCTAAGGCATAATTTTTTCTAATCTCATAGCCCGATGGAGAAAAGAAAGTAATCACTACGTTTTCTTTTGGATGCAACTGTTTGATTTTTTCTAAAACAGGCCTTCCCTGCTCAAATTCTCCCAAACTAGCAAAGTGAAACCAGATAGGTTGGCTACTTGCATCAATTTTCGAAGCGATAAGCTTAAATATATCTTTTCTGCCCATTACAAACAGCTTGGCTTTTGTATTAAACAATGCTACCAACCTGATTAATAGGCCGTAAATTAATATACTAATATTGTAAAGCCAATGCATTTTGCTACAGAATTTATTATCTTCGCTCGAAGATAGATATTAATGTTAAAAACACTCTAAAAATATATGAAGATAGCTGTAATTGGTACAGGTTACGTTGGTTTGGTAACCGGAACCTGCTTAGCAGAAACTGGAAACAACGTAATTTGCGTGGATATTGTTGAGGAAAAAGTAAATAAAATGAAGGCTGGGCAACTCCCAATTTATGAGCCTGGTTTGGATGTGCTTTTTCATCGCAATATTGCTCAGGGTCGCTTATCTTTCACTACCAATTTAGCCGAAGGTGTGAAAGAAGCGCAAATTATTTTTATGGCGCTACCTACTCCTCCTGGGGGTGATGGTGCTGCTGATCTCTCTTATATTTTAGGAGCAGCCAAAGATATTTCGAAGCTTATTACCGAGTATAAAGTAATCGTTAACAAATCTACGGTACCGGTAGGTACTGCTGATAAGGTAGCCGCTGTGTTTAAAGCACATACTGAGGTAGAGGTGGATGTAGTTTCTAATCCGGAGTTTTTACGTGAAGGTGTTGCCGTTGACGATTTTATGAAGCCGGATAGGGTTGTGATTGGTACAACAAGCGACAAAGCTAAAAAGTTGATGGGCGAGTTGTATGCCCCTTACGTACGCCAAGGAAACCCAATCTATTTCATGGATGAGCGTTCTTCGGAGTTAACTAAATATGCCGCAAACTCATTCCTGGCAACAAAAATAACCTTCATGAACGAGATAGCTAATTTATGCGAAATTGTGGGTGCTGATGTGGATATGGTACGTAAAGGAATTGGCTCAGATGATAGAATTGGTAAAAGATTTTTATTTCCGGGTATTGGTTATGGTGGTAGCTGTTTTCCTAAAGATGTACAAGCATTAGAAAAGGCAGCTGTAGAACACGATTACGATTTTAAAATTTTAAAGTCGGTGATGGAAGTGAACGAAAAACAAAAGACCGTACTTACCGATAAAGTATTAAAATATTACAAAGGCGATATTAAAGGCAAAAAGTTTGCGCTTTGGGGATTGGCATTCAAGCCTGAAACCGATGATATCCGAGAGGCACCAGCTTTATACATCATTAAAGATTTAATTGATGCAGGTGCAGAAGTTGTGGCATTTGACCCAGAAGCAATTGATAATGTAAGAGGCTTGCTAGGTGATAAAATCAAATACGCTAAAGATCAATACGAAGCTTTAGAAGGTGCAGATGCTTTGTTAATCGCCACTGAATGGTCGGTTTTCCGTAATCCTGACTTTGAGAAAATGGAAGAAGTGCTAAAAAACAAGGTAGTTTTTGATGGCCGTAATCTTTTCGATTTGCAAAAAATGATTGATTTAGGGTATTATTACAACAGTATTGGTCGTAAAATTATTAGCTAAATGGAGCGTAAGAGAGTTTTAATTACAGGTGCCGCTGGATTTTTAGGTTCGCACCTGTGTGATAGATTTATAAAAGAAGGTTGCCATGTAATTGGCATGGATAACCTCATCACGGGTGATTTAGCTAATATCGAACATTTGTTTAAGCTGGAAAATTTTGAGTTTTACAATCACGATGTTTCTAAGTTTGTGCATGTTCCGGGTAAATTGGATTACATTTTACACTTTGCATCGCCGGCAAGTCCTATTGATTATTTAAAGATTCCGATTCAGACTTTAAAAGTAGGCTCGTTAGGTACGCACAATTTGCTAGGCTTAGCTAGAGCCAAAGGGGCTAGGATGCTAATTGCATCTACCTCAGAGGTGTACGGAGATCCTAATATTAACCCGCAGCCTGAAGAATACTGGGGCAATGTAAACCCTGTTGGCCCTAGAGGAGTTTATGATGAAGCTAAGCGTTTTCAGGAAGCAATTACAATGGCTTATCATACGTTTCACGGAGTAGAAACACGCATTGTGCGTATTTTCAACACTTACGGTCCGCGTATGCGCCTTAACGATGGAAGAGTGTTGCCTGCATTTATAGGACAAGCATTAAGGGGCGAAGATTTGACAGTATTTGGTGATGGCAGCCAGACGCGTTCATTTTGCTACGTGGATGATTTAATTGAGGGGATTTATCGTTTATTGCATGCTGATTATGCATCGCCAGTTAACATTGGAAACCCTGACGAAATTACAATTAAGCAGTTTTGTGAGGAGATTATTAAACTGACAGGCACCGATCAAAAAATTGTGTATAAACCGCTACCTCAGGATGATCCAAAGCAACGCAGGCCTGATATCACCAAAGCAAAAGAATTATTAAAATGGGAGCCTAAAGTAAATAGGGCAGAAGGTTTGAAAATTACTTACGATTATTTCAAGTCCTTATCAGCAGAGGCTTTGGCCAAAATAGAGCATAAAGATTTCACTACGTATAATAAATAGATGTCGAAAATTTTAGTTACCGGCGGAACTGGATATATTGGTTCGCATACCGTTGTTGAGCTTCACGAGGCTGGCTACGAAGTAATCATCGTGGATAACCTTTCAAATTCTAATATCAAAATATTAGATCAGTTGGAGCAAATTACTGGTAAAAGGCACGAGTTTGTGGAGTTAGATTTACAGGATAGTGCTGCGGTTGATGCTTTTGCAAAACAAAACCAAGATATTTCAGGAATTATTCACTTTGCTGCCTACAAGGCCGTTGGTGAATCGGTAGAGCAGCCATTAAAGTACTACAGAAATAATTTCTATAGTTTAATCAACTTGTTAACTGCTTATCCGCAAACTAACTTTGTTTTTTCTTCATCGTGTACTGTTTATGGGCAGCCAGATCAATTGCCTGTAACAGAAGATAGTCCTGTCAAAAAAGCGGAATCTCCGTACGGTAATACCAAACAAATAGCGGAAGAAATATTGGTGGAAACTACTAAAGCAACTGCTGGCTTAAATGTCATCGCTTTGCGCTATTTTAACCCAGTAGGAGCGCACCATACTGCATTAATTGGAGAGCTGCCAAACGGTGTTCCTCAAAATTTAGTGCCATTTATTACACAGTCGGCAATTGGGAAACGTGGTCCAATTCAGGTTTTTGGAGATGATTATGACACAGTAGATGGCTCTGCAATACGCGATTATATCCATGTTGTTGATTTGGCTAAGGCTCACGTCGCAGCAATTAAAAGATTAGCGGAAGGCAAAGTTGATGGTTATGATGTCTTCAATCTTGGCACCGGAAAAGGTTCGTCTGTGTTGGAAATCATCAATGCTTTTGAACAGTCTACTGGTGAAAAATTGAATTATAAAATTGCGCCAAGGAGAGAGGGTGATGTGGAGAAGATTTACGGTGACGTAACTAAATCAAAAAACGTACTAGGCTGGCAAACGCAGCTTGATTTGAACGAAATGATGCGCTCAGCATGGGAGTGGGAAAAATATTTAAAGGATAATCCGTTTTAATGAAACTTAGTGAGCATAAGGATTTAAAGAAAGAGATTTTAGCACTGCCAGTAAAGGAGAAAGATAAGTTGCTTTTACGCCTGGTTGCTAAGGATAAAGTGCTCACTGAACATTTGCATTTTTTATTATTGGAAGATGAAAGCAACCTTAGGGATAGGGTTGCTTTTATTAAAAATGAGATTAGCGAAACGCTAACGGAGCTGAATACTACTCCTAAAACTAGCGCTAAGGATGCTTTGTTGATTTTGAGGAAGTTGACTAAGCAAATCAATCACTTTTACAAAGTAACTAAAGCCGATGTAGAAGAGCTAGAATTGAAATTGATGCTCTTTAAAATGTCGCCCATGGCATTTAGGTATAAAGTGTATTCCTTAACTAAAAATCATGAGCAATTATTGGCTAGTTATGTGGTGAAATCAATGCAGGTGTTGCTGCGTAAGTTTGAAAAGCTGCATGATGATTTACAATTCGATTTGAAAGAAGAGATGAATGACGTGCTGGCTAAAATCTATGAAAGCTACATCTCTAAAACTGCAATAAATTTAGGTTTACCCAAGCAAGTAGGCTAATTTGCTGGAAGCATTTTCACTTTTGTCTTTTTACTTTTAACTTCACTTTGTGTTTGGATTATTTAAAAGCCGTGCTAAAAAGCCCACCATCGATTTTTCATCGCTAGGGACGGATATGCACTCTCATATTATCCCAGGAATTGACGATGGCGCCCCGAATGTGGAGGCTGCTGTTGCAATGGCAAAAAAATATGTAGAATTAGGATTTAAGAAAGTAATTGCTACGCCACATGTAATGGCTGACTTTTATAGAAACACGCCTGATAGCATCCGCGGTGGTTTGGCTGTTTTGGAAGAAGCTTTGCAACAGCATCAAATTGATTTGAAAGTTGAAGCGGCGGCTGAGTATTATTTTGACGAAACTTTTATTAACAAACTCGAAAAAAAGCAAGTATTAGGCTTTGGCGACAACTACCTTTTGTTTGAGCTCTCCTATATCAATCAGCCGCCTAACTTACTAGATGTACTTTTTAGAATTCAAGATGCTGGTTTTTATCCCGTATTGGCCCATCCTGAACGATATCCATATTATCACGGTAGTATAGAAAACTATTTGCAAATAAAGGAGTATGGCTGTTTCTTGCAGCTCAATACAATTTCTTTAACAGGTTACTATGGTAAAGGCGTTAAAAGTGCTGCGGAAAGTTTAGTGGATCATAATTGCATTTCTTTTTTAGGGAGTGATATGCATCATATGCGCCATGCAAGAGCACTCACAGACAGTTTATTGAGTGCTAGGGTAGAAAAATTGATTAAGCAAGGCCAGTTAAATAACCTGTTGCTGTAACCGAATAGCTATAACGCCGTTTAGCAATATAGGCATATAGTAAGGTTGGACGGGAAATCCTTCGGAACGTTTTACTCGTAGCGCAAAGCCTCTACTGGATCTAATTTTGATGCTTTTTGCGCAGGATAGTAACCCGCAAGGATACCTACGGTAATACATAGCGCTAAGCCCAGCATAATAAACAGCCAAGGGATAATGAACCCTCCGCCCATAAACATGGAAACAAGGTTGCCAATGGCGATGCCTAACAAAATGCCTAAGATGCCTCCCAGCAAGCAAATAACTATCGCTTCAATCAAAAATTGCTTTCTAATCACCGACGGGTTGGCCCCTATGGCTTTTCTTATGCCAATTTCTCGGGTACGTTCAGTTACTGATACCAGCATAATGTTCATTAAGGCTATAGAAGCGCCAAGAAGCGTAATAATGCCAATTGCCATACCGCCAATAGTAACTACTTTCAAATTTTCAATTAAAGTTTGGGCAACCGCATCGCTTTTGGTAATTTCAAAATTATCGCCTTGTCCAATTTTTAATTTTCGGATGGCTCTGAAAGTCGAAGTAGATTCTCCAATAACGTTATCCACTAAATCAGCACTAGGTACCATCACGGTAATGGTATAGGAAGGGTTGCTGTTAGCATTAATTACTTTAGCTTTAAACAAAGGAACATAAACCGCTCTGTCAATACTAGCGCCCATGCTTGAACCTTTGGCCGCAAGTACACCAATCACCCTTAGTCTGTTATTACCAGCGGTGATGATTTTATCTAAAGCAACATTATCTTTAAACAAGGTTTTTGCTATTTCAGAGCCAATAACACAAATGTTTGGCCCATTTAGAGATTCAGCTTCGTTAAAGCTACGGCCTTGTGCTAATTCTAAACCTTGTGCTGCTAGTCCGTTTTCATCAATACCTCTAATGTTAATGTTCGGATTAGTTTTTTCTTGCTCGTATTTTACGGTAGCGCCATTGCTTGCAAAAACACTGATGGAAACTCCGCCGGGGGTGTTGGATCTTTCTTTGAATTTCAGCGCATCTTCATACCTAATGGGTTTGTAACTTTTTGGACGCTCGCCAGAACCACCAATCCTAATGCCGGTACCTCTATTTCTAATAGTGAAGGAGTTGGCGCCCATGCTTGAGAAAGCATCGGTCATTTTCCGCTCAATAGCTTTAATGGTAGTTAATATGCCTACTAATGCAGATATACCTATAGCAATAATCAACGCAGTTAAAAAAGTACGCAAACGGTTACTTTTAATGGATTGCATTGCTAATCGTACGTTTTCCGTGTAGGTCATACTTAGATATAATAATTGCTGGCTTTGCTAATATAGTAATAAAAGCGTGGCTTGTGGTTAAATAAAAAGTCTCGCTGTTAAGACAACGAGACTTCTTTAAATGTTACAAAGTATTTTGTTTTATTGTTGTTGCAACTAAGGTTAAACTAAACGGAAAAACTAGTGCCGCAGCCACATGTGCTAGCTGCATTTGGATTGTTAAAAGTAAATCCTCTAGAATTTAGGCCATCTTGCCAGTCTATTTGCATGCCTAGCAAATACATTTGATGAGCTTTGTGCATAAACACTTTAATGCCATCAATTACAAATTCCTGATCACCTTCTTTTTTCTGGTCGAAGCCTAAAACGTAGTTCATTCCTGAACAGCCACCTCCCTCAACACCAACGCGTAAACCAAAATCATCGGCAATTTCCTGTTGGTCTTTAAGCTTTATCAGCTCTTTCACTGCGCCTTCTGTAAAGGATACTGGTGCAAAACTTGTTTCAACTGTGCTACTCATCTTATTTAAAATTATGACAAACAAATATAAATATTTATGTACATTTTTGCCTGTAGTTAGGGCTAATATTACGGTGTATAAACAAAACTAAAATGGATTTAAGTAAATATTTTCTTTACGCTTCAAGTTTAACCACGGCAGGCGTAATTGTTGCAGTTGTGGTGTATTACTTGTTCGGTAGGCAGTTGCAAACTACTAAAACAATTGATAATGCTACGCCGCCCGATGAAGATAAGACCCCTTTGTTGCAGCTTCGACTTCAGGCGCATGAGCGCATGATCATTTTCGTGGATAGGATTAACCCCGCTAACTTGTTGCTACGTTTGCACCAGCAAGGAATTGAAATTAGCGCATTGCAGTTGATGGCGGTTAACGAAATTAAAACAGAGTTTCAACATAACATTACACAGCAGTTGTATTTGGAGGCCGGTACTTGGAATGTCATCAGAAAATTAAAAGACGACACTATTGCTATGGTGAACAATGCGGTAAAAAACCTACCCGTGGACGCCTCCGGTGTTGAGCTAAGCAAAAAGGTGCTACATTACATGAGCGAAATTGATGAAAATCCATACGAGCTAACAATTGGATTGATTAAACAGGATATACACCAACTTTTTTAGGTAGTTTGATCATATCTAAATTGCATTTGAACAATTAACTGACCAAAAATAATCAAATAATGAGCGATAAAAGATATACTACTTCGGGTATAGAAATTAAGGATATTTACAGCTCTGCACCCGAAAATAATGAACAGCCGGGAAGTTTTCCTTTCACTAGAGGTATCCAAAAAGATATGTACAGGGGCCGTTTGTGGACCATGCGCCAGTACGCCGGCTTTTCTACAGCAGAAGAGTCAAATAAGCGATACCATTACCTTTTAGCGCAGGGAACAATGGGTTTATCAGTTGCTTTTGATTTGCCTACACAAATTGGGTACGATTCTGATGACGACATGGCCGAAGGTGAAGTAGGAAAGGTTGGTGTGGCAATTGATTCTTTAAAGGACATGGAAATTTTGTTCGATGGGATTGAGTTGCAAAAAATCACCACTTCAATGACCATTAACGCCACAGCATCTATTCTACTAGCCATGTACATTGCCTTGGCTAAAAAGCAGGGAGCTGATTTGACTCAAATTTCTGGAACAATACAGAACGATATTTTGAAAGAATATGCTGCAAGAGGTACTTATATTTATCCACCGAAGCCTTCGATGCGCATCATCACCGATATTTTTGAATATTGTAGCAAGGAGCTTCCTAAGTGGAATACCATTTCCATTTCAGGCTACCATATTCGCGAAGCTGGTTCAACGGCGGTTCAGGAGTTGGCATTTACTTTGGCAAATGGCAAAGCTTACCTTAATGCTGCCCTGCAAAAAGGGCTTGATATTAATGTCTTCGCAAAGCGATTATCGTTTTTCTTCAATTGCCACAACAACTTTTTCGAAGAGATAGCCAAGTTTAGAGCGGCAAGAAGAATGTGGGCCAAAATTGTGAGAGATTTGGGTGCTACTGATGAAAAGGCGATGATGTTGCGTTTCCATACGCAAACGGGCGGCTCAACGCTTACGGCGCAGCAACCGCTCAATAATGTAATCAGGGTTTCTAACCAAGCTTTGGCTGCGGTTTTAGGTGGTACACAATCGTTACATACCAACGGCTACGACGAAGCGTTATCATTACCTACTGAAGCTGCGGCAAAAATCGCTTTGCGCACACAACAGGTAATTGCATTTGAAAGTGGTGTTACCGATACGGTGGATCCCTTGGCTGGATCATACTTTGTAGAAACATTAACAGATGAGGTGGAGGCTGCCGCACATATTTATTTGGATAAGATTGATGCCATGGGGGGCTCTGTTAATGCCATAGAGAACGGTTACATTCAGCAGGAAATTGCTAATGCATCTTATCAATACCAAAAGGAAATTGAAAGTGGCGAACGCATTATTGTCGGCGTAAATAAGTTCACGCAAAAAGAAGAAGCATTTGATGATGTTTTTAGGGTTGATGAAACGATAAGAAATATACAAACAGCAAAGCTTGAGGAACTAAGAGCGCAACGTAATAATGCAGCTGTAACAAAAGCGTTAAATGATTTGAAAAATGCAGCAAAAGGAACCGAAAATTTAATGCCTTTTATATTGCTTGCTGTGGAAGAATATGCTACCTTAGGAGAAATAGCTAACTGCTTAAGAGAAGTGTTTGGAGAGTACTAAAATTGATGTGGAAAAATAGTTATTAACATTAATTATTGAGGTGGGCTTGTATATGCTATTGCAGTTTAAGCAGTTACAAAATAATTCAAAAAAATATTCTGAATGTTGATAATTTTTTGAATATTCGAAGTCTCGAAAGTGCACTATCAAATGGCACTTAATAGGACTGTAAACCAATAAATTATAGAAACGATATGGAAAAAACTTGTACCGAAGTGTGGAATAGCTGTCTCCAAATTATTAAGGATAATATTCCGAATCAAAGTTTCAAAACTTGGTTCGAGCCAATATCTGCCCTTAAGTTAGAAGGCAAGGTTTTAACCATACAGGTACCTAGTTTATTTTTCTACGAATGGCTTGAGGAACACTATGTTGGTTTACTTAGAAAAACCGTAAAAAAGCAACTCGGAGATGAGGGTAGATTGGAGTACAATATCGTAGTCGACAAATCGTCGAACACGGGTTCGCCATACACTACTAACATGCCTTCCAATGGTAATGGAGCTGAAGCCAAATCGCAGTCGATGCCTATTCCTGTTGCTATTAATAAAGACATTAAAAACCCGTTTATTATTCCGGGTTTAAAGAAACTTAATGTAGACCCTCAGTTAAACCCAAATTATACTTTTGACAATTACATTGAAGGTGATTGCAACCGTTTAGCTCGTTCGGCAGGTTATGCTGTAGCAGCAAAACCAGGTGGCACTTCATTTAATCCTTTAATGATATACGGAGGTGTTGGTTTAGGTAAAACGCACTTAGCTCAAGCTATTGGTAACGAAATTAAACGTAACCTGCCTGATAAATTGGTAATTTATGTTTCATGCGAAAAATTCTGTCAGCAATTTGTTGACTCGCTAAAAAACAATACCATTAACGACTTTGTAAACTTCTATCAAGCAATGGATGTAATCATTATGGATGATGTACACAACTTTGCTGGAAAAGAGAAAACGCAAGATATTTTCTTCCACATTTTCAACCATTTGCATCAATCAGGAAAGCAAATTATCTTAACTTCTGATAAAGCGCCTAAAGATTTGGCTGGTTTGGAAGAGAGATTGCTAAGCCGTTTCAAATGGGGATTATCTGCTGATTTGCAGGTGCCTGATTTAGAAACTCGTGTGGCTATCCTTAAAAAGAAAATGTATGCCGATGGTATTGAGTTGCCAGGCGAAGTGGTAGAGTATGTTGCGCATAACATTGACAATAACGTACGTGAGCTAGAAGGAGCAATGGTTTCTTTGTTGGCACAATCTACATTGAATAAGAAAGACATCGATTTAGCGTTAGCTAAACAGATGTTGAAGAACTTTATCAAAAATACATCGAAGGAAATTTCGATGGAGTATATACAAAAGTTAGTTTGCGAATATTTTGAGGTACCGGTTGAGATGGTAAAATCGCAAACTCGTAAACGTGAAATTGTACAGGCCCGCCAAATCTCTATGTATTTGTCCAAAAGCCATACTAAATCTTCATTGAAAACTATTGGTGCATTTTTTGGCGGAAGGGATCACTCCACGGTAATTTATGCTTGCCAAACGGTGGAAGATTTAATAGAGACAGATAAGAAGTTTAAGGCTTATGTGAATGACATTCAGAAAAAATTGAAAATGAGCTAATCTTCAATGAAATGATACGAACAAGCCCCGGTGAGATTTCATCGGGGCTTGTTTGTTTTTATAGGATATGTTATTTTGCTATCGCTTTTCGCACTTGCGGCGCAATTTTTTCTCCGTAGATTTCTATGGACTTCATCATATGTTCGTGAGAAGGTGCGCCTACATCCATATGAGCTGAGAAACGGGTTAAACCAAATAGCTCGTGCATCATAATGATTTTCTCTGCTGCTTCGTTGGCGTCGCCAATAATTAAGTGGCCATGTTTAGATCGGCCAAAGTCATATTGCCCGCGTTGGAAAGGAGGCCATCCTCTCGATTTTCCAATCCTATCCATTTGTGCCGAATAAACAGGGTAATAATAATCAGCTGTTGCTTGGCTTTCTTCCCCGAAAAAAGCATGCATGTGTACACCAACTTGAAACTTGCTCATATCGTGTCCCGCATCTTCGTAAGCTTGTTTATAATACTCAAACAATGGTTGAAACTGCGCCGGATTGCCACCGATAATTGCAAACATTACTGGTAAGCCTAATTTTCCGGCACGTACTACAGAGGCAGGTGTTCCTCCAACAGCAACCCACATTTTCAAATTGTTGTCTACCGCTCTCGGTAATATTTGTTGATCTTTCAGCTCAGGTCTAAACTTGCCTTTCCAAGAGATGGTTTCTTCCTGGTTGATCTTTACCAAAAGGTTAAGCTTTTCATCAAACAAAGCATCATAATCACCCAAATTGTAACCATACAAAGGGAATGATTCAATAAAGCTGCCTCGTCCAGCCATCAATTCAGCACGGCCATTTGAAATTAAATCAACAGTAGCAAAACTCTGGTAAAGCCTTACCGGGTCAGACGAGCTTAGCACAGAAACTGCACTGCCCAATTTGATATTTTTAGTAACTGTGGCCGCCGCAGCCAATATAATTTCGGGGGTTGATACGGCATAGTCAGGTCTATGGTGTTCGCCAATGCCGTAAAAATCCAGACCAACTTGGTCCATCAACTTAATTTCTTCTATTATTTCCTGTAAACGTTGTTGCGCCGATTGTACTTTGCCGTTAGCATCAATTTGTAAATCGCCGAACATTCCAATACCTAATTCCATGTAGTTCCTTTCTTTGTTACAAAGATAAAACATGCCAGGTTTAAAGTTTTTGATGTATGTTAAGAAATTTGTTGAGCCAAGAATTGGATGACTTCTTCGTTTTTCCCCGGTTCAAACCAAACGGTATCCAAATCTTTTTTAAACCAGGTTAATTGGCGCTTGGCAAATCTGCGGGTATTTTGTTTGATTTTATCAATGGCGGTGGTTAAATCAGTTGTGCCATCTAAGTAATCGAAAATTTCTGAATACCCAACTGTTTTTAGCGCATTAAGTTCCCTGTAAGGCAGTAGCGATTTTACTTCGTCAATCAATCCTACATCAACCATTTTGTCCACACGGTGATTGATTTGAGCATAGAGTTGAGCCCTATCCGTATTTAAGCCAACTTTTACAATGTTAAACGGACGTTGCTTTTTATTGGAAGTTAAAAAGGAACTTAACTTTTGTCCGGTAGATAGCACCACTTCCAACCCGCGAATCATCCGTTGGGGATTGCTCTGATCAACTTTCTCGAAATATGCAGGATCTAGCGCTGCAAGTTGCCTTCTAATGGCATCAATGCCTTCGGTAGTAAATTGTTGGTTAAGCTTTTCGCGAACGTTAAGGTCAATTTCCGGCATATCATCTAACCCGTTGCAAACCGCATTGATATACAACCCAGAGCCGCCAACCATGATTAAAACGTTGTGCTGCTGGAATAGCTGCTCCATTAATGCAAGCGCTTGAACTTCAAAATCGCCGGTGCTAAAAAACTGATTGACGCTATGGGAACCTATAAAATGATGAGGTGCGGCGGCAAGTTCTTCCACTGATGGCTTTGCCGTACCAATGCTCATTTCCTTAAAAAACTGTCGAGAATCCGCAGAAATAATCTCCGTTTGGTAACGTTGGGCAAGTTCAATAGCTAATGCTGTTTTGCCAATTGCTGTTGGCCCTACTACCACAATGAGAGTTTTCATGAATCGTAACTTTGAGTTTCGAAATGAATTAGGCGCAATTGATTAATCAGTTGGCTTGATACTTACGGGTTGATTAGTAATCGTCTTTATCGTTGCCGTAATCGTCGTTCCCGTAATCTTCTTCGCCGTCACCAAATTCATCTTCCTGTTCTTCCTCTTCGTCGCTTTCTTGGGTTTCTTCGGCGTTTATTCCTCTTCCGCCCATGGCTTCCAATTCATCTGTATCTTCAGGAACAAAATCCATTTCATTAAGGAAATCGAAATCATCGTTGGCAGTAGTGCTTGCCGCAAAGCTTCCAATATTGCTTTTGTCAATAATTTTTGGTGCTTCGCCAATGCTTTTTACCAAATATGGATATTCGATTTTCGGATCAGCGGCCAAAATAATTTTGATGAGCTCTACATGAAAATCATAAGGTCTATCAAAATTATAGATGTAGTAAAATTTCTGATGTGGATCATCAATAAAACTGCTCAATTTAGACTTTTCCATTAACGTTACGCCATTATCAATTTTGCGTTGGTTAGGATGGATGGCAATTTCTTCACCTTTAATCCAGTTATCTGTACTTACATAAAATGAAGAAGACTTATCCGCATCATATCCAGTGCTGCGGTGTATGGCCCTATGCAAATCTTCGAAAGTTTGATTGCTCTTAATATCTATCTCGCGGCTAATGTCGTCGTAATCTTCAAAGGAAATCCTAAATCTATAAATTGCCATTTGCTATGAACTGCTTTGTTGTGCTGTAAAAATATGAAAAAAATATAATTTTTGAACTCCGTAGCTTTGCAAAGTTGTTTATTACAAGGCTACCCACATAACTAAAAAACGCAAAAAATGTTCGAAAATTTTTCGTTTTGAGTATGTTGCAACAATTTTGTTAATCGTTTTGCTTAACTGCTTTTAGGCCTAGCTCTTCTGCTTTTTTAAGCATAAAACCGAAGGCTTCATCGTAGCTGTTTTGGATATCTCCTTCTAAAATCGCTTCTCTAATTGCGTTCTTTAGTAAGCCCACCTCCTTGCCGGCTGTTAGTCCAAAAGTTTGCATAATATCGTTGCCGCTAATTGGCGGTTGCCAGTTACGCAATTGGTCTCGCTCCTCAACATCTTTCAGTTTTTGCTTAACCAATTCGAAGTTGTTGCGGTATTTTTTGACTTTGTATTCGTTTTTGGTGGTTACATCGGCATTGCAAAGCAACATTAATGCCTCAATGTCTTCGCCGGCTTCAAATAGGAGCCTTCTTACCGCCGAGTCGGTGATTTTATCTTGTGCCAATACAATAGGCCTTAAATGCAGTAGTACCAACTTTTGCACAAACTTCATCTTCTCATTTAAGGGCAGCTTCAGTTGCGAGAAAATTTGTGGCACCATGCGTGCACCTTTATCCTCATGTCCGTGAAAAGTCCACCCGTGGCCTTCCTCAAAGCGTTTGGTTGCAGGTTTGGCAATATCATGCAAAATGGCAGCCCAGCGTAACCATAAATCATCGGTGGTTTCGCAAATATTATCCAGTACTTGTAAGGTGTGGTAAAAGTTATCTTTATGCGCCCTTCCTTTAACAATGTCTACCCCATATAATTTTGCCATTTGAGGGAAGATTAGCTCGAGTAAGCCCGTATCAAAGAGATAATTAAAGCCTATGGAAGGTTTCTTAGCTAAGATGATTTTATTGAGCTCATCGCTGATGCGCTCCTTTGAAACAATTTTAATGCGCTCCTTTTGCGATTTGATGGCCTCAATAGCTGCTTCATCGATCTTAAAATTAAGCTGTGTAGCAAACCTGATGGCACGCATCATGCGTAAGGGATCATCTGAAAAAGTGATAACTGGATCCAACGGCGTTCTGATCAGCTTGTTTTCTAAATCCTCCAAGCCGTTAAATGGATCTACCACATCACCGCAGTTATCCTTGTTTAAGGAGATGGCCAAAGCATTGATGGTAAAATCTCTCCTCAACTGATCATCTTCTAAAGTACCATTTTCCACTATGGGCTTACGGGAATCAGATCGGTAACTTTCTTTACGAGCTCCTACAAATTCAACTTCTAAATCGGCATGTTTTAACATGGCAGTGCCGAAATTTTTAAAAACCGCTACGTTAGTTTTTAACTTTTGGCCAACTTTTTCTGCAAAAGCAATTCCGTTGCCTAATACCACTACGTCAATATCTTTAGATGGTCTTTCCAAATAAATATCTCTTACAAACCCACCGATAACATAAATTTCGGTGTTAGTTTGCTGTGCGGTATGGGCTAAAATTTTAAAGATAGGCGCACTTATTTTTTGTAATAAAGATTTAGTATTGTGAGCCTGTGGATTGGTTTGCATGTGGACAAAGTTAACAAAAAACCCATAATATGCTTTTACTGCAAGGCTTAAAGTGCATTTTGGGAATAGCTAATTGCAAAGGTTTAAAGCTATTTTCTAATGAATTCGAACTGTCCGCCTGGGCCCAGTTTAACAATGGTTGATGGTTGTTTAGGCGTATGGTTTTCCTGCTCTAAATCTACGATGTAATCAACAGCAGCTTTAACTTCTTCACTAATTTCATCGAAAAATTTTGGGGTAGGCTGTCCACTAATATTGGCGGAAGTAGACACAATTGGTTTGCGAAAACGTTGAATCAGTTGCTGGCAGAAATCGTGTTTAGCAATTCTGATACCTACGCTGCCATCAGCATTAATAACATTTGAAGCTAAATTTTTAGCATTTGAGAAAACAACGGTTAAAGGCTTTTCGGCATATTCAATTAAGTCGTAGGCCACTTCGGGAATGTCATTAACATAGCTTTGCAGCTTATTGTCGGTATCAAGCAGTACAATTAGGCTTTTATCGGCAGCACGGCCCTTAATTTCATTCACTTTTGCCACAGCTTCCGCATTGGTAGCATCGCAACCTAAACCCCACACCGTATCGGTAGGATAAAGAATTACACCACCCGCTTTTAATATCTCCAAAGTTTTGTTGATTTCTTCTTTCATCGCCATAGCGCAAAATTAATCATTGATACGTTAGCTTGTAAATCTAATTTATTTTAACACTTTCTAGCGTAACAATTTGACTTTTAGATGTGTTTTGATAAGATAAGGTCGAAAATATTTATCAGTAAATTTACGTTTATAAATTAGTTAACGTACCACATAAAAATACGAACGTTATGAATATGATGAAGAGATTGGGCAGTGTGTTGGTAGTGGTTCTACTACTTGCTGCATGTACTACCACTTTACGTGTTGCTTCTGATTTTGATAAGGAAGGCAATTTTAAAAATTATAAAACCTACAATTTTTACGATAAAGGCTTAGAAAAGCTTGCTGTTAATGGGTTGGATAAGAAGCGAATGATGGCAGCCGTTGATGCTGAAATGCAAGCGAAAGGTTTTACAAAGGCCGATAAGCCAGATTTGTTTGTGAATTTGATTGTAGTTAAACGTGAAAGAACAGACGTTTATGCTAATGGTTTCGGTGGCCCGTGGGGATGGCGTGGTGGTTGGGGCTGGGGTTGGGGTCCTGGCTGGGGAGGTGGAATGTATAATGTAGACCGATATGAAGAAGGTACCTTTATCATCGATTTTTTAGATCCTAAAACGAAAATGCATGTTTGGCATGGTAGGGGCAGCGGCTTTAATCTAGATAATTTCAAAAATCGCGAAGAAAGAATTGCCGTAGGGGTGAAGGAAATTTTAACACAATATCCACCTCAGTCTAACTAATGCTTTTATAGCCACTTTACTTTTTGATTAGCAATAGCAGTGCTGATAGTTGAGATGATGTAATTCAGGTCATGTTGCCTATTTAATTGCTGTTGCAAGTTGCGCATATTTGTTCTGGATTGCTCCATTGCCTTCCGCTGCGAAATAAATTGCTGAATGCTTTTGACGATCCAAAACTCGCCTTTGAAGAGGTGGCCTAGTAGCGTTAACGTAAATAGCTGTACTAACCAAAAGCTCCTTCTGAAACCTTTAAGATGAATGCTTTGCAGGGTAAAACCGTTACGATTGTACGTAATTTTAACGGAGTTGCCTTTATTTACCTTTTTGGTGGAAGAACTCACTTGATGGTAGCAATAAGATTGGTGGTCGTAATAGCAAAGCCAGCCGGCTTCCCATGCCCGTAGCCCTAAATCGAAATCTTCAAAATAAAAGGGAGAGTAAATTTCATCAAAGCCGTTTAATAGCTGTAATTTTTGCCTATCGATTAATGCGTTAGCACCTGATAAATATGTAGTAGGCACTTTGTTATTTCCTTCGATGTAAAAAAACTTATTCGCCTTAAATTTTCCACCTTTGTAATACGGTAGTCGGGCGGTATCTTCCATTTTTTTTCCGTCGAAATTCATGATGCGTCCCATCACTCCAAAAGTTTCTACATTTTCAAAATACTGAAATTGGTTTTCAAAGTAGTTGGGTGTAAGTTGTACATCAGAATTGAGCAGGAATATCAGGTCTTTTGTGGCTTGTTGAATACCTTTGTTGCAGGTTTTGGAAAATCCGCTATTGATATCATTTTTTAATAAGATGAAGTTTGGATAGTTGTTCCTGATAAAGCTGATGGAGTCATCTTTTGAGCAATCATCTACTACTATAAACTCGTAATCAACGCCGCTAAATTCAAGGGCTTCCAAAGTTGATGGAATAAATTGCTCCATCAAATGTTTGCCGTTGTAGTTTGGTAGTATAACCGATATGCTTTTCTTGCTTCCCATGCTAGGCAATTTTATCGTAGTTTTTGTACTCAAATAACCTAGCGCCGGTTACCTTTTCTATCCAAGCTAATATTTTTCGTCGCAATGGAAGCTTATTTTTTGACAATGTTGGATCGAAATTAAACTTCCAATTGCTTCTCTCTACCCTTGATTGGAATACCCTAGGATGTGACTCATTGAAGTGGAAAAGTTCATCTGCATTTTTGTAGTCAAATGCCGACTGCTCTGGATACGTTTCTTCAATCCACTCGTCGTTAGTAGTGTAAAACTTATTGAAGTTGCGCACCTTATTGGTTAAGCCTTCAGGCGGTTTAACCCATCCGTAATGATAAATGTAGGCATCAATATGTTTCACCTTTATTTTTCTATCATTGTACCTAAAGCCTTGCGCATCTTTGTAGGATTGCATGCCGGGCAAATTACGAATTACACGAACTTCCCTTCGGTACCATCTCCGCGAATGCGCAACAAAATCATAAGAACCATAAAAATGCTTGTAATTAAACAGTAGGCCCTCTATTTTTTTATTGTGCAGGCAAAGCTCCATTTCTTTTTTGATGATTGGCAGATATTTTTCATGCACACATTCATCACCTTGGATATAAAATGCCCAGTCTACATCCTTGCTAATGGCTGCAAAGGCTTTGTCGGTTTCGAGGGCGAAAGTTCTGCCACCTTCTCTTAGGGAATCATCCCAGGTAGTTTCAATAATTCTAATTTTTTCAGAATCAATGCTTTTTAGCAGTTCCAGTGTGCTATCTTCAGAATTACCATGAGCTACCACAAATTCATCGCAAATAGGGAGAATAGAAGTGATGGCTTCTACAATGGAATAGTCGTTTTTAACTGCATTTCTGATGAAGGTGAAGCCCGCAACTTTCATTGATTTTTTAATTATTGAAGAGCGAAATTAAGCAAATGCCGGCTCAATGTGATGATGTATAGCAGATAAGTTTTTAACGGAGTGCTTTTTTGTAGCATTCCATTACTTGTTCGGCCACTAAATCGTTGTTGAATTTTTTAACATAAGCCGATGATTTGCTTACCATCATTTGGCGGAGATTCTCATCACTCAACACATTGTCTATTGCTATCGCTAATTCGTTAGGTTGAGCAGGAGAAACGTAAACAGAATCAGGACCCCCAGCTTCCTCTAAACAAGATCCGGTAGCTGCAATAACAGGTAAATTGCTATTGATGGCTTCGATAATTGGAATACCAAAACCTTCATAAAATGACGGATAAACAAATAAATTGGCCAATTGGTAAACTGCTGGCAGATCATTAAAAGTAACCTTGTGCAAAAATAGCACACGGCTTTGTAGCTGATGCTTAGCAATAGTATCTTTTACCTTTTCGAGATAAGGTGTAGGTTTGCCCACTACTACCAGCGGGACAGAAGTTTGAGCTTGGGCAAGGGCTTCAATTACTAAGTTCAGGTTTTTTCTTTCCTCAATAGTGCCAACACTTAATATAAATGTATCAGGTAATTGGTAACGATTTTTAACCTCAGCTAATTTTGTGGGGGTCGCTTTTATTTTGAAAGCCTCATCACAACCTTGATAAACAACATCTATTTTTTTTGGAGAAATTCCATATAATTCGATGATATCTAGTTTGGTTCTTTCGCTAATGGCAATAATTCGGTCAGCATTTTGGCAGGCATATCTACTTTTCCATTCGTAAATTTTTCTATCAATGAATTTGTAGTAATGAGGTTTTCTCAAAAAAATCAAGTCGTGGATAGTAACAATGGATTTGATTTTGGTTTGCTGCAAGCCAAATGGAATTTCATGACTTAAACCGTGATAAATATCAATCTGATCGGCCAATAACTGCTTCTTTACTCCTAAAGCTCTCCATAAAAACTTTGATGATTTTGGAAGTTCGAGCTTTATATTAGGCAATGATAGTAAGGAGAGGTTACGAAGTTGCTGGTTAACCTTTGGGCTGTAAATAAAGTATTGCTCTGCGGGAAATTTTTTTGCCAAGCTTTCGATAATGAACCTGCTGTAATTTCCAAGTCCGGTAAGGTTATTAACTGCCCGTTTCCCATCGAAGCCAATTTTAAGCTGAAAGTCTAAAGCCGAAAGCCTAGATCTCGATTGCTCAAGTTCAGCACTTTCGGCTTTATTAAATTGCATTTTGCTTTCTGCTTTCACTTTAAAGCTTTATACAGCTACATTATTTTCTCTCAATGCATCATTAAGAGAGGTCTTTTTATCTGTAGACTCTTTACGTTTGCCAATAATTAAAGCACAAGGCACTTGATACTCGCCCGAAGGGAATTGTTTGGTATACGAGCCAGGAATTACCACCGAACGAGCTGGAACCACACCTTTATATTCCACTGGTTTTTCGCCAGTAACGTCAATAATTTTGGTAGATGCCGTTAACACTACATTAGCGCCTAATACTGCTTCTTTTTCTACACGTACACCTTCAACAACAATAGCTCTTGAACCCAAGAAGCAATCGTCTTCAATAATTACTGGAGCTGCTTGTACAGGTTCTAAAACACCACCAATACCTACGCCGCCGCTTAAATGCACACGCTTGCCAATTTGTGCGCAAGAACCTACTGTAGCCCAGGTATCTACCATTGTACCTTCATCTACATAAGCACCAATATTTACATAAGAAGGCATCATGATTACACCAGGTGCTAAAAACGCACCGTAACGAGCGCTAGCCATTGGTACCACACGTACACCTTTTTCTTTATAATCGGTTTTTAAATCCATTTTATCGTGGAAAACAAACGGACCAGCTTTAGTTTCACCCATCTGTTTGATAGGGAAATAAAGAATTACCGCTTTTTTTACCCACTCGTTGATGCCCCATCCATTTAGTACAGGTTCGGCAACTCTCAACTCACCACAGTTTAACTGTTGGATTACAGTTTCAATGGCTTCAGAATATTCTTTGTATTGTAATAAGCTTCTGTCTTCCCAAGCTTCTTCTATTTGTTTTTTAAGTTCAGCAATCATTGTTGTTTAAAATTTATGCAAAATAAGGCTTTATAAGTTAAAAGTTAAAGGGTTAAATCGTAAAGTTGTTGCTTTTACCTTATAACCATAACTCAAATACTGCGCTTAATGATGTAAAAATGAACACTCAAGTCTTAAATTTGTTTAATTTTGTGATTATGGCAGAGGCAGAAAAATTACGTATTGATAAATATCTTTGGGCTATTCGAATGTTTAAAACCCGAAGCCTAGCTACGGATGCCTGCAAGGCTGGACGAGTGAAACTGAATGGACAAAACATTAAACCATCAGCTGTCGTAAAAATTGGCGATGTTTATCAAATTAGCAAAGGCATCGAGAAAAAAATAATTGAAGTGATTGATTTTTCTCATAACCGCACCGATGCAAAAATTGCAGTAACTAAATACAAAGATTTAACTCCCGTGGAGGAAACCCATGCCTTCAAGTCGGTATTTCATGCGCCAACATTAAAAAGAGACAGAGGTTTAGGAAGACCAACGAAGAAAGATCGCCGTGAGACTGATGATTTACTGGACAGCTTTTTTGAGGAAGATTAGTCTGTAACATCAGCAAACAATTGTTTTGCCGATTGGAATTTAACCACCTTAACTTTTCAAGCAAACTTTTGAAAACTTCACACAATAAAAAGTGTTAAAATATGTTAATTATACATAAGATGCTTGATATGAAAGTTTTTAAAATAGCTTTAATCACCAACGAACTACTTCGCAAAATAGGCTTGGCTAAATTGTACTATTGGTTCAATAAGTAACAATTTAATTATCGTAGCCTAAGCATTAAGTTTTTTGCTTAATTTTCATCTCTCTAACTTATTTTAGAAAAGAAGATGAATATCAATCAATTTAAATCGTTTTTTGCCGCACTTGGGGTGGTTACCGTGGGTGTAGCGAGCGCTCAAACGCCAATTAAAAAGTTTATTGATCCAGCAAATATGGATCTTAACGTTAAACCAGGCGATGATTTCTATACTTACGCAAGTGGTGCTTGGATTCGTAAAAATCCAGTTCCTGCAAAGGAAACTCGCTGGGGTTCTTTCAACGAACTTCGTGATTTCAATGTAAATGCTGTTAGAAGTTTAGTGGAAGGCGCTGCTGCAGATAAAAGTGCTCCTGCAGGATCGGTAACTAAACGTGTAGGCGATTTTTACGCTGCTGCAATGGACAGTTTAACCATCGAAAAACTTGGCTACACACCAATCAAAGCAGATTTGGAAAAAGTTAAGCAAATTAACAACCTACAAGGTGTGCTTGATTTTACTACGTACATGCGCACTAACGGCTTAGGCGGGGCTCTGTATGGTTTTGGCGTAGGTCAGGACAGAAAAAATGTAAACAAATACATGGTAAACATCTCTCAAGGTGGTACCTCACTTGGTGATAGAGATTATTACTTGAAAGATGATAGCCGTAGCGTAAAAATCAGAGAAGCTTACGATACCTATATGACTACTTTATTTAAGCTAATAGGTTATACTGATGCAGTAGCGCAACAAAAAGCAAAAACAGTGTTCACTATCGAAAAAGCTTTGGCAGAGGCGCAAATGAGCCGTTTGGAGATGCGTGATCCTTATAAAACTTATAACAAACTTACCGTTGCTGATTTTAACAAGCTTACCCCTGCCATCAACTGGAAAAATACCATGGCGCAGTTAAAGGTAAACGGTCAGGATACGGTTTTAATCAATTCGCCTGCTTTCTTTAAATCATTAAATACGGTATTAACCTCAACTTCGGTTGATGATTGGAAAACTTATTTGGAGTGGAACGTATTAAAAGGTTCAGCAAGTAATTTAAGTTCGCCGTTTGTAAAAGCAAACTTTGCGTTTACGCAAGCTCAAACTGGACAAAAAGTACAAACTCCACGTTGGCAACGCATGTCGTCGTTAACTGATGGCGTACTTGGTGATCTATTAGGCCAGCTTTATGTAGCTAAATATTTCAAACCAGCTGCTAAGGCACGTATGGACGAAATGATTGCTAATCTTCGTAAAGCCTTTGAAATTAGAATTAAAGGTTTAGATTGGATGAGCGATGCTACGAAAGAAAAAGCATTGGCTAAACTTCATGCTTTTAGACCAAAAGTGGGTTACACTACCAAATGGAGAAATTACGATGGTTTGGTAATCAACCGTGCAACTTACTTCCAAAATCTTCGTAACGCTGGTAAATGGGCATATAACGAAAACATTGGTCAGTTAGGTAAACCTGTTGATAGAGAGCGTTTCGGCATGACTCCTCCAACGGTGAATGCTTACTACAGCCCAACGTTGAACGAAATTGTGTTCCCTGCTGGTATTTTACAATTTCCTTTCTTCCACCCAGATGCTGATGATGCCATTAACTATGGTGGTATTGGTGCCGTAATTGGACACGAAATGAGCCATGGTTTTGATGATACTGGTAGCCAGTACGATAAAGACGGTAACTTGAAAAACTGGTGGACTGAAGAGGACAGGGCCAAATTTAACGCAAAAACCAAATTATTGGGTGAGCAGTTCGATAAGTATACTGTACTAGATACAATTCATGTAAATGGTAAATTTACCATGGGCGAAAACATTGGTGATTTAGGCGGTTTAAATGCGGCCTATACTGCTTTCAAAATGACTAAACAAGGCCAAAGCAACGAGAAAATTGATGGATTTACTCCTGATCAACGTTTCTTCCTTTCTTGGGCACAAGTATGGAGAGGCAATATATTGCCAGAAACTGCCGCTCAGTTAATTAAAACTGATACGCACTCGCCAGGTGAATTTAGAACTATTGGCGCACCAGTAAACATGGATGCTTGGTACCAAGCTTTTGATGTTAAACCGGGCGATAAGCTTTACAAAAAACCAGAAGATAGAATTAAACTTTGGTAGGTAAAAACACCTTAATAAAAAAGCTAATCTGTTAATTCAGATTAGCTTTTTTTATATCCCATCATCCCATCATCCCATCATCCCATCATCCCATCATCCCATCATCTCATTATCAAATCATCCCATCATCCATTATACTTCGCTTGCGTTTTTTTAGGGAGCTTGCTTAACACCAATTCCCTTGAGCGCTCTATAAGTTTTTTCAGCTCGGCGTTGCCAAAAACTTCTAAATTATCCACAAAAATCCATTGTTTTTTGGCAAAGTGCGGTGCTTGTTTTACACCATCTCTTGCTGCAAGTTCTTCAAACTCTTCAGCACTGCATTTTATACAAAAGCCCTGAGTATCCAAGTCAACCAAAACAAAAATTTTTTCCTCAATCATAAAACAAAGATGCTCCCACTTCATTCCTTCGGTGGTTCCCGCTAAGCTAAGGCAATAAGTCCTGAAAGTTTCAATATCCATTTGGTAAATATATCTATTTTGCTATCAACGGCGGCAATAATTAGGAGTTAGAATTGTTTTTGAAAAGCTAATTGGTGCTGCTATTAGCGGGATGTCCCGCTATCCGCTTTATCCCGAACTAGCGTCGGGATGCTCGCTTCTATCGGGTTTAGTTTACAAACAGTTGTGCAATACACAAGCTTTCACAAACCTCAGCCTATCAGGGTATGACTTTGTTGAAGCTAGCTCAGCACTGCCCAATGTAAATAAACCCGGTTGCAGCGGCATCCTTGTAGCACAGCGTAAAGATATAGCGTAAAACGGGACTGAATTAGCCAAGCGCACTATCTATACCTTTACATCGATATAAATAAAAACTGCTATAATGTAACAATTCGTTTAATTTTGCGCTATGAATATCCTTACTCCAACTGCTGATGGTTCCAACACTTTGTTTAACGAGGAAATTGGAGAGCATTACCACTCCGCCCACGGTGCCCTGCAGGAAAGCAAACACGTTTTTATTGAGGCAGGCCTTAAACATGCCTTGCAGCAATTGCAACAACCTTCAATAGCGGTGTTGGAAGTAGGTTTTGGTACTGGTTTAAACTTTTTGCTGAGCATGGCGCATTGCGAAGCGGAAAATATAAAGTTGCATTACCACGCTGTTGAAGCTTTTCCATTAGGCAAGGAAACCTTGGTTGCTACAGGTTATCATCAATATGTGCCGGCCTCGGTTTGGGATGATTTTTTGAAGGCTTATACCTCAGCAATCAATACTGAAGTGGAGGTTTCTAGCAACTGCCAATTGCAGGTTAGCCACACCACATTTCAAAATTTTGAAACAGACAAACGCTATGATTTACTGTATTACGATGCTTTTTCGGTACGCCACCAACCCGAGCTTTGGACAGACGAAGTTATTGCCCACGCCTGTAAATTTTTAAAGCCTGGCGGTATATTTGTAACCTATGCCATTACTGGAAATCTAAAAAGGGCAGTTAAAAGTTGTGGTTTTAATATCCAAAAACTACCAGGAGCTCCCGGTAAAAGAGAAATGTTGCGTGCAGCTAAAACCATTTAAAGAAATAACTGTCTAAAGTATATATTTTTTAGTAACTTTTGCAGTAATAGTGCTTATGCAAATACAATTACCTTTTATTGTTAGGCTCACGCTTACACTTTTGGCTATATTAATGTTAGGTTACTTTGCTATTCTTGGCAAAAGCCTACTGTCGCCACTTTTATTCTCACTGCTTTTGGCATTTTTAATGCTGCCTTTAGCTAATTTTCTAGAAATTAAATTTCGGCTCAACAGAAGTATTGCCACAGTACTCACTGTATTGATTATGTTGGGCGCCTTGTACGGCATAGGCCATTTTTTTGCCATCCAACTTTCTGATTTATGGAGAGATTGGCCGTTGCTTGAAAAACAGGTCAGCAACTCTTTCCACGAATTGCAATATTGGGTTTCTAAAACTTTTCACGTTAACATCAGTAAGCAAAAAACCTATTTGGCGGATAGCGCTGAGAAAGCCTTGGCTACAAGTGCAACAGTAATTGGAACAACGTTAATTACATTGTCGTCCAGCCTATTATTTATTGCTTTCACCTTGTTGTTCACTTTCTTTATTTTAAACTATAGGCGTTTATTGTACGGTTTTCTTACCGCCGTTTTCATTGAGGAGCATCGCATTAAAGTAAGCGAAACGGTAATGGAAATTCAGTACATGACAAAAAAATACATTACTGGTTTATTTATACAGATGTTAATTGTAAGTACGTTAATGGTGCTTACGCTATCTTTGCTAGGCGTTAAATATGCTATTTTGCTCGGTTTAGTGGCCGGGATTTTTAACATTATCCCATACTTGGGCATTTCATTAGCCTTAATTATAAGTGTACTCATTACGTTTGCTACTGCAGGTGCCACAAAAGCTTTTTTTGTGTTGCTAACCTACATCGGTGTACATACCATTGATGGAAATATCCTCATGCCTTTAATTGTTGGTTCAAAGGTTAAAATCAATGCCTTAATTGCTTTTATTGGAATTGTAATTGGAGAAATGTTGTGGGGAATATCAGGTATGTTTTTGTGCATGCCTTATCTAGCTATTATGAAAATTGTTTTCCAAAAAGTTGATGGATTACACGCTTGGGCCATACTGCTTGGCGAAGAGCAAAAAGCGCCAATCGAGAGAAGGCGAAGGACATTTTTTAAAAAACGTCGCCAACTTGTAGAAAAGAAACTACCTGATGAATCACAATAAGTCCACCCATATTCTTGGAACCTCGGCTAATTTGCTTGGATTTTGCTTTGTAGTACTCACTTCAAGTAAAATTACCAAAATGAATGAGGCTTCTTACATTGATGAAGGAGCAACCTTAGCCGTTGTGTGTTTCATGAGCAGCTGCCTGTTTTCGTTTCTGGCTATCAGAAGCCAAGTGGAACAAAGGGGGCAAAGATTGGAAAAATTAGCAGATGTTTTATTTCTTTGTGGACTAATTATACTGTTTTTAACCACCATTTTAATTGCCTTTAATATCATTTAATATGCCTGCTCATATTCCTCCTGTAAGTAATCCTACGCCTGATGGTGCTTTTTTGAGACTGTTGAACGTACTGGATACGTTGCGTACACAATGCCCTTGGGACAAAAAGCAAACTATGGAAACGCTAAGGCATTTAACGATTGAAGAAACATACGAACTTTCTGATGCGATTTTAGAGGGCGATATGCAGGAAATCAAAAAGGAACTTGGCGATGTAATGATGCACCTGGTTTTCTATGCCCGCATTGCTAAAGAACAGCAACAATTTGATATTACTGATGTACTTAATGGAGTTTGTGATAAGCTCATTAGCAGGCATCCGCATATTTATGGCGATGTAGAAGCCGATACAGAAGAGCAAGTAAAGCAGAATTGGGAAAAGCTCAAGCTGAAAGAGGGAAATAAATCTGTTTTGGCGGGAGTGCCAACGTCGTTACCAGCCTTGGTTAAAGCCAGTAGGATACAAGAAAAAGCAAGAGGAGTAGGATTTGACTGGGAAGAGAAACAGCAGGTTTGGGAAAAAGTGGAGGAAGAACTTCAAGAGTTTAAGGCTGAATTTAACATCGATTCGAATCAGCAAATTGATGCCGAAAAAGCAGAAGCTGAATTTGGAGATTTGCTTTTCTCACTGGTTAACTATGCCCGTTTCGTGGATATTAATCCAGAAAATGCCTTGGAAAAAACCAACAAAAAATTCATTAAACGTTTTCAATACCTCGAAATAAAAGCCAAGGAAAGCGGTAAGGCACTACAAGATATGACCCTTGCCGAAATGGATGTATATTGGAATGAGGCGAAGAAATTGTAAATTAGCATAAGCTCAACAAAGCGTATTCTTTTTCTTACATTAATTAGCTTGGTATCAACATGGAAAAGGTTCAAAACATAGATGAATACCTTTCAGCGTTTCCGGCAGAGGTGCAAAACGTTATGCAGCAATTGCGCTCACACTTATTAAAGCTGGTGCCCCAAGCTAAGGAGAAAATTGGCTACGGTATTCCAACACTTACGCTAAATGGCAATTTAATCCATTTTGCTGCTTATAAAAACCACATTGGCCTGTACCCAGGCAGCAAAGCAATTGTGTTTTTTGAAAACGAACTGCAAGCTTATCAAACATCTAAGGGTACTGTTCAGTTTCCACTAAACGAACCGCTGCCCATGCCGCTCATAGAAAAGATTGTTGCATTTTGTGTGGAGCAGAACTTAACAAAAAAGAAACGATAGGCTTTTACTTTGAGTAGTAAATGCTTGGTAAAAACTAAAGAGTGCTGTTGGTTGTTGTAGTCAAAATTGCATAGCCACAAATACTGTCAAAACTTCTACTTTAACAGTAGATTTTGTATCTTTTGTCAGTTAAACCGGTAGTAATAAAGCTTACAAAAAACCGACAATTAGTGCGTTGCCGTATATATTAATGTAAAAATCTTATTTAAATAGGGTAACAAAAGCCTTAACTACAACATATTTATTGTGTTTCGGTGTTTATAGAATAATACAAGAGTGCTTTATTCCACCAATATGGCGTAATTGTTGATAAAAATATAAAAATCGAGGCGCCGTATTTATAAAACAAATTTATAGTTTAGTGTCGTCCCGATAACATACATATTATGGAAGCTAAATTTTCACCACAAGTAAAAGATGTGATTTCTTTCAGTAGGGAGGAAGCCCTAAGGTTAGGTCACGATTATATAGGAGCTGAGCACTTGTTGTTGGGCCTTATACGCGAAGGGGATGGTATGGCCATCAAGATTTTAAAATCTTTGGGGGTTGATACGTTGAAGCTCCGCCGTTCAATTGAGGAAGCCGTTAGGGGAACCTCAAGCGTTACGGTTAATTTGGGTAACATCCCATTAACCAAGCAAGCAGAAAAAGTTTTGAAGATTACCTACTTGGAAGCTAAGATATTTAAAAGTGATTTAATAGGTACTGAGCATTTGTTATTGTCTATTTTAAGAGACGATGACAACATTGCTTCACAAATTTTGTTACAGTATGGTATTAATTACGAAATTTTTAAGCAAGAAGTTGAAGTGAACAAAAACGGATTCAAAGATGAAGCTCAAGGTGGTGGTACTGCCGGAGGCGATGATGATTATCAAGAAGAGGAAAGCTTTACCGCACCTAAGAAAGTTTCGGATATCAAATCCAAAACACCAGTTTTAGATAATTTTGGTAGAGACCTTACACGTGCTGCGGAAGAAGGTAGACTTGATCCCATTGTAGGTCGTGAAAAAGAAATCGAACGTGTTTCTCAAATTTTATCACGTAGGAAAAAAAATAATCCAATTTTAATTGGCGAGCCGGGTGTTGGTAAAAGTGCGGTAGCAGAGGGCTTAGCATTACGTATTGTACAGCGTAAGGTTTCGAGAGTGCTTTTCGGAAAACGCGTAGTTACTTTAGATTTGGCATCGTTAGTTGCTGGAACCAAGTACCGCGGTCAGTTTGAAGAGCGTATGAAAGCGGTGATGAACGAGTTGGAGAAATCAACCGATGTGATTTTATTCATCGATGAAATTCATACCATTGTTGGTGCAGGTGGCGCTTCAGGCTCTTTAGATGCCTCAAACATGTTTAAACCTGCTTTAGCCAGGGGCGAAATTCAATGCATTGGTGCCACTACTTTAGATGAATATCGCCAGTATATTGAGAAAGATGGTGCACTTGATCGTCGTTTCCAAAAGGTAATGATTGAGCCAGCTACACCTGATGAAACTGTCGAAATTTTAAATCGTATCAAAGAGAAATATGAGGAGCATCACGGTGTAACTTATACTGAGGAGGCCATTAATGCTTGCGTTAATCTTACTTCTAGGTATATTACTGATAGATTTTTACCAGATAAAGCAATTGATGCATTGGACGAAGCTGGATCGAGGGTACATTTAACCAATATCCACGTTCCTGATAACATCATCGCTATCGAAAGCAAAATCGAAGATATCAAGTTAGAGAAAAACCGTGTAGTAAAAAGCCAGAAATACGAAGAGGCTGCCAAATTACGCGATACAGAAAAAAATCTGCTTGAAGAATTAGATAAGGCTAAAGCAGAGTGGGAAGCAGAAACTAAAACCAAGCGTTACGAAGTAACTGAAGATAACGTAGCGGAAGTGGTTTCGATGATGACCGGTATTCCATTGCAACGTGTTGGACAAACCGATAGCAATAAGCTATTGAATATGTATGACACCATTGCAGATAAAATCATTGGTCAGGATGAAGCAATTAAGAAATTAACCAAAGCAATTCAACGTACCAGGGCAGGGTTAAAAGATCCAAAAAAACCAATCGGTTCTTTCATCTTTTTAGGTCCTACAGGTGTTGGTAAAACTGAATTAGCTAAGGAGTTGGCTCGTTTCATGTTTGATGCGGAAGATTCGCTGATTCAAATTGACATGAGCGAATACATGGAGAAATTTGCCGTATCTCGTTTAGTGGGAGCGCCTCCAGGATATGTTGGTTACGAAGAAGGTGGACAACTGACCGAAAAAGTTCGTCGTAAACCATATTCAGTAGTGTTATTGGATGAGATTGAAAAAGCCCATCCGGATGTATTCAACATTTTATTGCAAGTGCTTGATGAAGGTCAATTAACCGATAGTTTGGGTAGGAAAGTTGATTTTAGAAATACGATCATCATCATGACTTCTAATATCGGCGCCCGCCAGTTGAAAGATTTCGGTGCTGGTGTTGGTTTCTCAACCACCGCTAAAACTAGCCAAACAGAAGCGCACAGCAGAGGGGTAATTGAAAATGCACTTAAACGTGCCTTTGCTCCAGAGTTTTTGAATAGGATTGATGACGTAGTGGTATTCAACTCGTTAGGGAAAGAGGAAATCTTCAAAATTATCGATATTGAATTAAGAGGATTATTTGGAAGAGTACTCTCTTTAGGATACGAAATCAAGTTAACTGACGAAGCTAAAGATTTCATTGCAGACAAAGGTTTTGATAGTGCATTTGGTGCTCGTCCTTTAAAACGTGCCATCCAAAAATACTTGGAAGATCCAATTGCTGAAGAAATTTTGAAAGGCGAGGTTAACGAAGGCGATACGTTAGAAGTAAACTACGACACAACAAAAGAAGAAATCGTAATTTCTTCATCGAAAGCAAGTAAAAAGAAAAAGAAAGAAGAAGGAGCTTAAATCCTTTAACTTCATAATTCAAGCGAGTGCAGCAATCATAATTTTGATTTTAGCACTCGCTTTTTTTGTGTAATATCCAAGCTAAGGCGAGCTAATGATAAAAGGTTTGGGGCTTAAAATATCTAACAGACCCTGAAATAAATTCAGGGTGACGGTACTTACGCTTTCCGTCATGCTGTCCCGAATGTTCGGGATCAGCATCAGTTTTAAAGCAGCTTCACGGAGTAATTGGAACTTACAAGGTTTAAGTGATGATGGGATAATCTGCTAAGGGCCTGTATGCTCCACGGTCATTGGATTTTAGCACTCGCTTTTTTTGTGTATAATATCCAAACTAAGGCGAGCAAATGATAAAAGGTTTGGGACTTAAAATCTAACAGACCCTGAAATAAATTCAGGGTGACGGTACTTACGCTTTCCGTCATGCTTTTAACGCCCACTTTTTCTGCAGCGTATGAACCTAAAACAAGCTTATTTGTGCTTGCGGAATTTTAAATGCGGATCGGTTTAATTCCATTGGTTTGAGGTTTAGCCCATTCAGTTTGCAATGCAACTTAAACGTATGGTTCATCAACTGCGCAAAATTCCCCTCGCCTCGCATTCTTGTACCAAACCTGCTGTCGTTTACATTCCCATCATGGCAATCCTGTATTTGATGCCAAACCTTATCAAACCTATCTGGAAAGTTCTTTTTCAACCAATCTTCAAATATTTGATTAATTACGCCATTTAATCTTACCACAGTGTAACCTGCGGCAATAGCTCCAGCGTTGGCACTTGCTTTTAAAATATTTGGGATTTCGTGGTTATTCAAACCTGGAATCATCGGCGCTGCCATTACACCCATTTGCACACCAACATTGCTCAGTTGCTCAATCACTTTCAATCGTTGTTTGGCGGTAGTTGTTCTTGGTTCAAGTTTTTGGCGTAACTGCTCGTCTAAACTTGTAATAGAAACAAAAGCGCAAACCAAATTGTGCTTGGCCATTTCTTGCAGAATATCAAGGTCACGCAAAATCAGCGAATTTTTTGTAATCAGCGAAATTGGCTGTTTGTACTCCAATGCTATTTGAAGTACCTGCCGGGTAAGCTTGAATTTTCGCTCACAAGGTTGATAACAGTCTGTATTTCCTGAAAGACTAATGGGATAAGCTTCCCATCCTTTTTTCTCAATAAATTTTTTAAATAAAGCCGGTGCATCCTGTTTAACAATAATTTTCTGTTCAAAATCTAAACCAGCACTAAAGCCCCAATATTCATGACTGTTGCGGGCATAGCAGTAAATACATCCATGTTCGCAACCTTGGTAGGGGTTTAAAGAATACATCATACCTACATCTGGGCTTTCAACTTTATTAACAATGCTTTTAGAACTGCCAATAATGTAAGCGGTTTTTTCTTTGCTAATTTCCCAATCATCAATTGCTTCAACATGTTCTTTGCTAAGACTGTTTTTTAGGAATTTATTGATGGTGTTCACTTGTGCGCCGCGTCCGTCCAAATACTCTTGCTGCTTTTTATCCAAATCCATAAGGTGAAATTACTAAAAATATTAGCATTTTTTAAGAGTTATTTGATTTTTTTATTGTTTTAATTTTTAAAATGTATTCTTCAATTAATTAAAAATTTTTAAATTGCTTAACAATTAGAAACATAATGAAGCGTTTTCGAAATAAAATGAAATTAAGGCTTTGCCTATTTGGAGGATTATTGTTTTTAATTGTGGCATCGGGTTGCGGTACTTCAAAAAAAGTTGGAATGTCAAAAAACGAAGCTCTTCTAAAAGTACTCTCTTATAACATCCATCATGCTAATCCTCCTTCAAAAAAAAATGTAATTGATATTGATGCTATAGCAAGAGTGATAGTTGAGAGTAAAGCCGATATTGTAGCTTTACAAGAGGTGGATCAATTTACCAAACGCAGTGGCAACGCTAGTCAAATTCAATTGATTGCAGAAAAAGCGGGATTGAAATATTACCATTTTTTTAAAGCAATCAACTACGATGGTGGCGACTATGGTATTGCCATTTTAAGTAAATATCCTTTTGAGCAACCCACTTACATTCCTTTACCGCAAAAAAATACCGCCGAAGAGAGAATCCTCGCCTTCGTGAAAATAAGTGTTAACAAAATGCCGTTCATTTTTGCCAATACTCACTTAGATGCCACGGGTAATCCAGCAAATAGAGAGGTGCAGATGCAGGAAATACTCAAAACTTTTGAAAAAGAAACACTACCTGTAATTTTATGTGGCGATTTGAATAGCGTTGCTGGTACTGCGGCCATCAATTTACTCGACACCCAATTTAAACGCACTTGCCTTGCAAATTGCGAAGGTACTATTCCCGAAACCAATCCCAATAGAACCATAGACTATATCGCCGTTAAAAATTGGGGTTGGCCGTTAGTGAAGCATCAAGTAATTGCAGAAAGCTATGCTTCAGACCACAGACCATTGATGGCTACCTTTAACTTGAAACCATAATCAAAATATAACAAAACAACATGAATCGTAGAAGCCTGATCAAAACCCTGAGCCTTAGTTTAGGCGGAGCTATTATTAGCACCGAAACGCTAGGGAAAATTGCCGATAACACTTATTCATACGAATTACCTGCCAATCCGAACCATAAACCTTTAGCTAAAACGGTAACTGCAATTACCTTGGGAGCCGGTAATAGAGGAAATGTTTACGGTGGGTACGCAGCTAAATTTCCAAATGATTTAAAAATTATTGGTGTAGCAGAGCCAAATACATTCAGAAACGATAAGTATGCAAAAATTCACGGCATAGCGCAAGAAAATAGGTTTAATACTTGGGAAGATGTTTTTAAGCGTCCAAAATTTGCTGATGCGATAATCATATCAACACCAGATGATTTGCACTACGCTCCATGTATGAAAGCTTTGGAGATGGGCTATGATATTTTATTGGAAAAACCTATCGCTCCAACCGAAAAGGAATGTAGGGATATTTTAGCTTTGGCAAAAAAGAAAGGTCGTATAGTGGCGGTTTGTCACGTGTTGCGTTATGCACCTTACTTTGTAAAAATGAAGGAATTGATTGCTAAAGGAGCAGTGGGTAGGGTGCTTAGCGTACAACATTTGGAACCAATTGAGCACACACATATGGCACATTCTTATGTGCGTGGCAACTGGCATAATTCCAAAAAAACTACGCCAATTTTGTTGGCTAAATCATGCCATGATTTGGACATTATAAAATGGGTGTTGAATAAACCGAGTAAAGAAATTGTAGCCATGGGCGATTTGACCTGGTTTAAGCAGGAAAATGCGCCACAAGGAAGCACCGCAAGATGCACCGATGGTTGTAAAGTGGAGCGTGAATGCCCTTATTCGGCAATTAAAGCCTATCACGATAAACTGTCGAGGGTAAGTGTATTGGATATTCCAACGGAGTTAAAAGATAAAGCAGATAAGCAAAAATATGTGCTGGAGAAATTGAAAACCTCTGATTATGGTCGCTGCGTTTACCGCATGGATAATGACCAACCTGATCATTACATCACCAATATTCAGTTTGCAGATGGTATAACAGCTAGTTTCTCAATGGAAGCATTTACGGCTTATCACGGCAGGCGTACCCGTATTTTTGGTGCCATGGGCGATATGGTTGGCGACATGGAAGAGTTGGTAGTTACTGATTTTAAAACAGGTGAACAGGTGAAATTTAAGCCTAAAGCCGAAGATGTGGAAGGCTACACCAATTCAGGCCATGGCGGTGGTGATTGGTTCTTAGTTAGGGATTTTGTACAAGCAGTAGCGCATCAGGACCCTAAAATGCTTACTTCAACTATTGATGATTCTATCGAGAGTCACATTATGGGCTTTATGGCAGAGAAAAGTAGGAAAACCAAAAAGCTAGAAGAAATCAAATTGTAAATAGCATCCAGTTAAGCTGAAAAAGAGCGAACCCATAATCGCTCTTTTTCAGCTTTTTATTTTATCGGTAAAGGTGTAAATTCCAAAGGAACTGCATCAGCCATTTTTTCGTAGGCCCAAAATCCTTTAAACAAAAAGCTTCTCGGGTTAGCAATATTGCCATTTTTGTAAAAGTAAATAGGCGGCTCTCGCAAATTAATTAAGGAAGTTTGATAATTGCCCATGTCGGGTGATCTGCTCACATAAAAGCCCAGCTGTCTGTATTCTTCCGTTTCTTTTTCCTTAGTGTACATCACAAAAAGCTCGTCGCTAAAGTTAATGTACTTTAAATCGTTATTGTAAGTTTTTACCAAAGTATCCGCTAATACGTTTGCTCTATTTAATACAGACATAGATTTTGGCTTGCTACGTTCTTTAAGCCAATAATTTAAAGAATCATCTTTATTAAAAGTTATCACATTAATTGCCTTATTACCAGTGGATAGTAGTCGGATATTTTTGGCTATTACACTATCCGGCTTTCTATTTTTATTATCGATAGTGGCCAGTTTGTGAATTGCAAATCCCTCATTTTGTGCTGTACCATCATAAAGAGACCTGAAGAAGTGGCCCGAAGAGCCGAGATAGGCTATGTTCCGCTTTTTGTTCCATTTGTTAATTTTCGATTTTGAGCCTTTCAGTTCTTCGAAGTAAGGAAAACCGGCAAAATAAACGATGTTTGTTTTGTAATCGTATTCGAAGTTTTGTAAAAGATATTTAATGCGGTAACCGAGTGCTTTATTTTCGATGATCAGAAACTCATTGCTACTTACCGTTAGCAACCTGTTTCTTTTGTCATAATCGATAAGCAATACTTCGCTATTTAAAATTTTGCACTCTTTTGCATTTGGTGTTCTACCAATAAAGTAGTCCTTAAATAAATTGAGATATGCCAACCGGTTAGGGTCTGGTTTAATTACTACTTCGTTTAAGGTTACGGTGTTTGCTTTTAGAGTGGCATCAACCTGAACACTTTTGCCAGCTATGATAATGCTTTTTGCGTAGGGAAGGTAGCCTACCACTTGAATCAATAAATCGTAATTCCCAGCAGGTAAATTCGCTATGCTAAATTTACCCTGATTATTGCTGATCGTGGAAATTTTTGTGCCACTAAGGTAAATTGCAGCTCCGGGTATGGTTTCTTTATCATCACGTACAGTACCATTGATAGAAAAAGTTGCCTGACCAAAGGAAAGTTTTATTGTCGTTAGCAGCAGTGAAATAAGTAATCTTGATTTTAAACTCATTCCCTAAGGTAACTAATATTTTAGTTTATAGAAGAATTATTTACGAAAATTTCGTAGGCTATTAGTCTTTAAGTTTAAAAGGGATTTCGAAAATAATCCTTTGATCAATTGAAGTCATATCATTTGCAGGGTTCCATTTTTTTTCCGTCATTTTCAAAACTCTAATTACTTCTTCGGCACAGCCGAACCCAATATCTCTTATGATTTCAATGTCACCAAATCCTCCATTTTTTTTTATCACGAATGAAATTTTTACTAAACCTTCAACATTATTCTTGATTGCCTTTTCTGGATATATTATATTTTGAATTAGATATTTATAAAATTTTTCCAACCCGCCGGCATATGATGGCTGATTAAAATGTCCCTCAAAATCAAAAGGATATACCACGGAATCGTTTTCTATAATCTTTCTAGTTTTAGGAAAAGCTCTTTTAGCGTTTATTTCGTATTCGCGAAAGCCATATGATTGCATGTTTAAGTTGAAATCTGTGGGTGCTTTAACCTTAAATTTTATGAATCGACTACCTTTGACATTTTCCCACAAGATTCTATCACCCACGGTTATCATTATTCTTTCATTAGCGTTAAGGGAGCGAAAAATAAAATTTCCACCATCATCGGTAACCGTTTCCTTTTTTGAATAAAGAGTTTTCACCCTCAGATTTTTTAAAGGATTTTCAGATTCGTCTACAACAATACCATTGAAAGTTAATGTGTCAACGATAACTTCGATACTATCTTTTTGAGCTGAAACAGTTGTTGATAATAAATATAGAATGCAAATAAGTAAAATTCTTTTCATAAAGAATAGATGTCAAAAAAATCGAATTTCCATACTACTTTAACAAATCCCTAGCATTTTGCAATGCAGATGCTCCCGGGTTTTTTCCACTTAACATCTCCGCTATCGCACTTACACGTTCTTCTTCCGCTAATTTTTTAATACCGGTGGTAGTTTTATCAGCTAGTTCATTTTTGTAAACGAAGTAGTGCGACTGTCCTTTGGCTGCAATTTGAGGTAAATGCGTAATGGCCATCACCTGCATGTCTTTCGCCAAATCATCAATTACTTCGCCAACACGTAGCGCAGTTTCTCCAGAAATTCCGGTATCAATTTCATCAAAAATTAACGTAGGTAACGAAGTATGTTTAGCAAGCAAAGCTTTTACCGCCAACATTAACCTCGAAAGCTCACCGCCTGATGCTACTTTTCCAACTGGTGCAGCTTGCTGTCCGGCGTTGGCAGTAAATAGAAGCTGCACTTCATCAAATCCATTAGCATTTAACTGTGATAGCTGTACCAATTGAAAATTGATGTGTGCATTGGGCATACTCATTTTAATCAAAGCACTATCTATTTCCTTTTCCGCAACGGCAATGGCTTTTTTTCTGTTGTTATGTAATTGCTCGGCCTCCGAATATAAACGTTGTTGAAGTTGCTCAATTTCCATTTTCAGCTTTTCAAGCTGCTCATCACTATTTAACAAGGCATTTAAATTGGTAGAAAGTTGCTCTTGTATAGCCAACAATTCGGCATTGGTATTTACCCTGTGCTTTTGTTGAAGTCCGTAAAATAAATCCAATCGTTCCTGTATCACCTCTAAACGCTGCGGATTGTAATCCGTATTGGCTTCAATAGTTGCAATTTCACTCGCAATATCCTTTAGTTCAATTAAGGCCGATTTAACTCTACCGTTTAAATTAGCAATTTCGGCATCAAATTTTTCAATTCCATTTAACTGCGTACCAGCTTCCTTCAATAAAATGGTTGCTGCGGTTTCGCTGTCGTTAAGCAGATTGGAACTGGCTAACAAGGCACGTTTAATAGATTCAGCATGGGTTAACTTTTCCAGTTCCTGTTCCAGTTGTTCCTGTTCCCCTTCTTTTAATGCAGCCTGCTCTAGTTCATTAAACAAAAACTGCTCATAATCCTGCTTGTTTTTTGCTTCGCTAGTTTGGCGCTGTAACTCTTTTAATGTTTGCTCTGCCGTTTTGAGCTGTTTATATCCCTGCTTGTAATTTTTTAATAAAGATGGATGGTCTGCCAATGCATCCAAAATCAACAACTGAAAATCTGCACTGCTAATTTCTTGCGTTGCGTGTTGCGAGTGGATGGCAATCAACTGCTCTCCAATTAACTTCAGTGTACTCAAATTAACGGGTGTATCATTTACAAAAGCCCTTGATTTTCCATCTATTGATATTTCTCGACGCAACAACGTTTCTTGTTGAAAATCCAAGTCACGCTCATCAAATAACGATTTTAATGTGTCATCTGCTAAGGAAAAACTGCCTTCAATTACACACTTTTTATCTTGATTAAAAAAGTATCTACTTTCGGCACGTTGGCCTAAAATCAAAGATAGTGCACCTAAAATAATTGATTTTCCAGCGCCAGTTTCACCTGTAATGATATTTAGCCCCTTATTAAAGTCTATTTCTAGCGTATCAATTAAGGCATAGTTCCGTATCGAAAGTTTTTGTAGCATATCTTCTGCTAAATTAACAAAACGCAGAGCTTAAAAAAACTAAAGCCATCAACATAAATTATAGTTTTCATTTTTAAGGTTTTATGTTTTTATATGGCATTTGGTGCAACGTTTCTATAAACCCTGCGTCTGTTGAGTAGTGATGTAAGTAAGCATTGCTCAATAAACCTACTATTTAAAAATGAACAAAATTTTCCTTTTTTCTTGTTTACTGATACTTCTTAGCATTAAGTTAACCAACCTACAAGCACAAGAAAAAACGCACCAATTAAAAGGTATAGTGGTAGATAGCCTAACTCAAAAACCAGGCGAATATTTTACCATCGCTCTAAAAAAAGATTCAACAGTAATTAAAAGCGTCATTTCCGATGAGCAAGGAAAATTTTCTTTTGCTGCAGTAAACGCCGGACAATACACGGTGATTATTGGCTCTTTAGGTTACAAGTCGAAGCAAATTCCAGTTAAACTCAATACCGATATTGATTTGGGAAAAATCCAAATGAAAACCCAAGGCAATGACTTGAATGAGGTTGCCATTGTGGGCAGCAAACCAATCATCAAGCAAGAGCCAGATCGAATTGTATACGATACCCAGGCAGATCCTGAAAGCAAGGTGCTTACAGTTTTAGATATGATGCGTAAAGTGCCCTTACTGTCTGTGGATGCTGATGATAACTTGAAATTGAAAGGAACGGGCAACTACAGGATTTTAATTAACGGCAAACCTTCGGGTATTTTAACTCGCGACCCGAAAGAGTTTTTACGCAACATGCCTGCTAATGGCGTGCAAAAAATAGAAGTAATTACAACGCCTCCCTCTAAATATGAAAGTGAAGGTTTATCAGGTATCATCAATATTGTTACTTCCAGGAAAGTAGATAACGGATACAATGGTAACATCAACACACGCTACCAAATACCAGGTGGACCTAGCGGAAATGCAAATTTAACCATTAAACAAGGTAATTTTGGTGCCAATTTATATGCTGGTACTGGGGTTTGGAGGGTAAACGGTATTAGAAATATCGATACCCGAATTGCGCAAACCAATGGCGTTAAATCTACGCTATACTCTGAAGGACTACAAAGTATCGATAACGTTTGGGCTTGGGGCGGCGGCGAGCTGAGCTATGAAATTGATTCGCTCAACTTAATTACTGCCGAAATCAATCCTTATGGAGGATACAATGATCAGAACCTCAACCAAAGCTTTGATATCAAAGATGGTGCTACGGCAACGGCTTACAACATGGCTTCGCGTACACGTTACAAGTGGCAGGGAACCGATTATACGTTGAATTATCAGAAAGGTTTTAAGGATAAAAAAGAGCACTTGTTGACTTTCTCTTACAAATTTTTTGATAATAAAGAGCCTCAATTTAACGATATCCGTTTTTCTTCGGCTCAACCAAGCTTTTCTATAAATAATTACATACAGGATAACAACAGCAAATCAAAAGAGCAAACTGCACAAGTTGATTATGTAAATCCTTTCAAAATAATTACCGTTGAAGCAGGAGTGAAGGCAATTTTAAGAACAGGGCAAGCTAACTTCCAGTCTTCGGTGTTCAATAGCGCCACAAATAATTACGTACTTGATCCGAGCCAAAGCAACATTTACAGTAACGATCAAAATATCTACAGCGTTTATAATACTTATGTGCTCAAACTAAAGGACTGGACTTTTAAAGCAGGCGCTCGTTTGGAAGGAACTTATGTTACAGGTTTATTTGAGAGTACCAATACCGAGGTTAAAACCAAATATTTTAACTTAATCCCTGCGGTGTCTTTTAACCGTACATTAAAGAACAGTCAAAGTGTTAGTTTAGGTTTCACCCAGCGCATTCAACGCCCAGGTATTTGGGATCTTAATCCATTTGTGGATAGGTCAAGGCCAAATTTCGAATATGTTGGTAATCCTGATTTGGAGGCGGTACTAAGTAATAATTTCGAAGTAACTTACAGTAATTTCAAAAAAGGTTCACTCAACCTAAGCCTCAGCTATAATTTTGCAAACAACACGCAGCAGCGAGTTTTCCAGTACATAGCAGCTGAAAATTTAACGCGTATCACCTCTTTAAATATTGGAAAGGACAGGCTTTTGGGCTTAAATGCTAACTTTAATTATCCTATTACTTCAAAATGGAATCTTAATGCTAGTGCTAATTTAAACATGATATGGATTGACGGTATGGTAAATGGTGTGTCCGAAGAAAATAGCGGAGTTACGGGTTATAGCAGCTTAAACACTAGCTATAAGTTTGAAAACACTTGGAAAGCCAGCTTGTCTTTAAGCTATAGTGCGCCAAATATCATGCTTCAAGGCAAATCTAACGACTATTATTTTATAGGATTTAGTGGTAGTAAGGATCTCATTAAAGATAAATTGACCCTTTCCGCAATGGTGGCCAATCCATTCCAAAAATTTAGGGCTTACAGAAACATTACCGAAGGACCTGATTTTACACAGGAGCGTATCCGTGAAAATTTCTTCCGTAGAATCAATATCGGTCTTAATTGGAAATTCGGAAAGCTGGAAAGCTCCATCAAGAAAAGTGAACGCAGTATCAGTAACGACGATACCAAAAAATCGAGTAATTAATAATTGATATACCGTGGGCCGGGTTACATTGTAGCTCGGCTTTTTTATGTATTAGAAAGTGAGTGGCACAACCGTTTGGCAGCTGTAGCCGGGCTATTCGTTTCAAGTCCGCTCCCTAATCAGGCCCTTGCCTGCGGGCTTTCCACTGCTATCCCGCTTAATTTACAACCAGCAGTATTTCATCGGTTTGCTAGCGATCATCTCTGAAATCGCAGCCGTTCGCGTCTTTGCTAGGAGGCACTACGAAGCAATCTCTGGCAAGCAATTATTTTCTGGATCAAACCTATCATAAGTACGACATAGGAAAATTATGCTATTTGCTAGCGATCATCTCTGAAATCGCAGCCATTTAGCGTCTTTGCGAGGAGGTACGACGAAGCAATCTCTGGCAAGCAATTATTTTCTGGATCAAACCTATCATAAGTACGACATAGGAAAATTATGCTATTTGCTAGCGATCATCTCTGAAATCGCAGCCATTTAGCGTCTTTGCGAGGAGGTACAACGAAGCAATCTCTAGCAAGCAATTATTTCAGCATTAAATCTACCTTACCACAATAAAAGCTTACAAAACAAAAAAGGGCAGAAGTAAAACTCCCACCCCTTAACGGTATTCATTTGTTTGGTTTATTTGTTTTTATCTTTAAATAACTGCAAGTTAATGGTTTTATTCAAATCAACCGTCGGGTTAATGTTGAGTGTTGCAGTTGGAGCGGTTACAAAAACTTTCTCAACAGGCGCTAGCGCAATCATCGGTAAATTAGTTATTTGTATTGGCAACGAACTATCAAGTAATAAGAATGCCTTATCGCTTGAAATGCCTTTTTTCTTTTTCAACTGCTCTAAATCTTTTTCGTATTTTTCTTGAAGCTCTTTGTATTCAGGAGAATTTCTAAGCTCTTCAATATCTTTCATTTTTTTCTTCCATTCCGGCGAGTTTAACTTTTGTTCCATTTTTTTGGCATCAAGCTCAATCTTTTTAATCTTCTCTTTCCACTCCGGCGAGTTGAATTTTTTATCTAGTTCCCTACCTTGAAGCTCAATTTGGTCCATTTTCGCTTTCCACTCTGGCGAATTAAACTTTTTCTCCATTTCTTTCGCATTCAACTCAATCTTGGCAATGTGTTCTTTCCATTCTGGCGAATTGAATTTTTTATCCAGCTCTTTTCCCATTAGTTCAATCTTTGCCATTTGTGCTTTCCATTCAGGAGAGTCGAACTTCTTTGCCATTTCCTCTGCGTTCAGCTCCATTTTGGCCATCTTTTCTTTCCACTCTGGCGAATTGAACTTCTTTTCCATTTTTTTGGCGTCAAGCTCAATTTTAGCCATCTTTCTTTTCCATTCTGGCGAATTAAATTGTTGATCTAGCTCCTTTCCTCTAAGTTCAATCTTAGCAATGTGTTCTTTCCACTCCGGCGAATTGAATTTTTTATCTAATTCTAAAACTCGTTCTCTAACGCTGTCAGGCATTTCATCTAACGACTGGTAAACCGTCCGCTTGCCATCCTTGTTTTTGATCACAATTTCTCTAACAATTTTATTTTTTACAGTATCGGTATCTGCCAGGCAAACCAAACTACTAGGCTTTTCCGCTGAAGTCAGCAATTTTCGAAGATTAGCTTTTGTAGTTTTAACACTGGCTATCTCATTTTTTGTGGGGTTAATCCAAGCTAATGAAATAACGGTAGCTAAGGTTAAGCAAAGCGCAAGTATTTTTTGCTTTGCATTCATGTAATTGGTTTTCATATTAGTAATTCTTTTAATACGTTGATAAAGGTGTTGGTTTTTACCCGTTGCCGCTAAACAAAGGGCAGGTTGCATTTTGTCTTTAATGAGCTCTAATTTCAAAAGTGCATGAGCATAGGTAACGGGTTCTCCAGTAAAGTTTACTACTAAATCATCGCAAGCATGTTCGCGTTCAATGTGTATGAATCTGGAGATGAGCCATACAAAAGGATTGAAAAACAACACCGTTTCAATTCCGGTTTTAATCAGATTTAAAACATAGTCGTTTCTTCGAATGTGCGAAAGTTCATGAATCAGTATAGCTTCCACTTGCTTAATATCAAGCTGTGCAACCAATGCTACGGGGAAAAGAACCACTGGTTTTAAAAAGCCTAATGCTACTGGTACATTTACTCGGTCCGATAAGTAAAACTGGATTTTTTTGGAGATTCCTAATTTGGCAACCGTCTGCGCAGCTACAGTTAACCATTCGCTAGGAATTGGGGCAATGTGCGATTTTTTAAGTTTTTTCAACTTTACGTAGCCTGATATCAAAACTGTTAATTGAAATCCAATGCCAAGCACATAAAGCGCTACAATAATTGGGAAATAACGTTCGGTTTTAAAACTCCAGTTGTTACTTAAGTTATAAAACTGTAGGAGCATTTCGTTCGTTAGTTGCGTATCCGAAGATCCAGCTGCCTGCTTGGGCAAATTAAATAGCGAAGCAAAAGTGAAACAAAAGCTTGTAAATGTAGCAAACAGAGCAACTATCGAAAAATTGTGCCTTAACTTGGCACTTACTTTTGTTTTAACAGAAAGAAGGATGAAAAGAACAGCAAAAATAATTGCGCCTTGCCATAAAGAATGTAAAATGCTCCAGCCAATGGCTTTAATAAGATTGTTAACAATGGCCTCCATAATTATTTGTTTTCAAGTTTATTCAAATATTCTTTGATTAAATCTATCTCCTCCTTGCTTGCACTTTTGTTGCCTAAAGCTTGCATTACTAGCCTTGCTGCAGATCCGTTAAATACATTGTCAATCATTTTCTTTACCAAATGTTGCTGTGTAGTTTCTCTGCTGGCAATGGCCTCGTAAACATGCGTTTTTGAACTTGTGTCTCTTCCCACTAGCCCTTTCTCATGCATAATCTGCATCAGCTTTAAAGTAGTGGTATAGCCTGAGTCCTTTTTGTTTAATGCCTCATGCACTTCTCTAACGGTACAATTGCCCTTTTCCCAAAGCACTTGTAAAATCTCCATTTCGCCGTCGGTAGGTTTGATGTTATTGTTGCTCATTTTTATACTACGAATTTTTTCGTATTCAAATATACGAACATTTTCGTATAAACAAATATTTTAACAATTTTTTAAAATGTTAGTTAACTATAGCATGAGTTCGGGATAAGAGAATTATGCTGTTTGCTGCCGATAGCGCTTCAAATCTTCGTTCAGCTAATTTTCGGTCTCTTATTTTTCGGGTTGCACTAATAAGCCAAAGCACTTTCTTTGAAAGAAAAATAAGCAACCGAGAGTTTTTGTTACTTTTTGCGGTCAAAAAGTAAGAGCCCAGTGGCGGCGAGCTAAAAAATGTTTAATGCAAATTTTTAAATAATTATAAAAGTACTTAACCCGAACTAACGTTAAATATAAGTAGCAAAAAACTCCATTATGTTGCATGTACTATGAAGTTTTTTGAAAATAAATTGGGTTGCTTTAAAGAAATGCAGCAGCTTGAGGTTGAGCCTTTACAATGCATTGGCCCACTGATAGCGACTTAAATACACTTTTTAAACAGGCTCGAGAGGCCTAGTTGCGCTTTTTCAGCCCGTCGTATTTGGTAGTGTTCGGCGGATCAATGTCTACTAATAAATTATAGGCCTTATTCTTGTCCTGAAAATCAGCCATCGAAAGTACGTTGGTAATTTCTTCAGCCTTTGCGGCAAAATAAACATTTGGAAATATCGACCCCAGCTTTTGCTTATCAAACTGCCTCAACGCTGAAAGGGCAGATAGAATGTTTTTTAGACCGTTACTGCTATTTTCTTGGAGCTGATCCAAGCCTTCTAAATGATATTCGTAAATAAAGGTTCTTAAGCCTTTGAAAGAATTGTTAAGGAGGTTTTCGTTTAACCAATACCTATTCCTCAAACCGTCTGATGGTCGCCAACCTTTTCCGCCCGCAGTTTGCGCAACATTTACAAGGTTTTGTGCTTTCTGGTAGTAGGCTGTACCGCCTAGTTTGCTAAAGCTATCCTTATCTAATCCTATAATTGTGTAGGCGTAAAAACCCAATAATGAGCTTAAGTTGCTAATAAAGTTCTGGTCTGAGAAATCCAAGGATTGTCCCTCGCTAAAAGCAAAGCTGAAATCCTTATCACTCATATTAAGTAAGGTAGTAGAGTAGGAGCTACCGTAAACTGGTCTGCTTGATTGGATTTGTGCTTCTCCCGTATAACTCGAATTACCATCCCACGCCGTGATATTAATTACCAAATTGCAATCAATCTTTTCTTGCGGTAAGTAAGTTTCAGTAGTCCATTTGTTATTATTCAGGAAATCCCTAATCGCTGTTTGCAAAACATCTAAGTTGCGTCTATTGGCGTTGGTAATTGTTGGAGCCAAAATCTGTACACGTGTATTTAGCTCTTGCGCATTTGCAGCAAAAACAGCAAATGCCATTAATAACAATCCAATAGTTTTTTTCATTCGGTTTTTCAGTTTAGATATTAACTAGTTTTAACGAGCTTTAGTATTTCATTACAAATATCTTTGGCTACTTCTGTTTTGCTCTTGGTTTCAAAAGTGATTTTCTCCAAGTTTTTATTGAATATACTGATTTTATTGGTGTCCACTTTAAATCCAGCACCTTTATCATTCAAAGAGTTGAGCACAATCAAATCTAAGTTTTTACGCTGTAGTTTATCTTTGGCATAGTTGTCTTCATCTGCCGTTTCCAAAGCAAAGCCTACCAACACTTGATTTTCCAATTTTACATTGCCCAAGCTAGCTAAAATATCAGTAGTTTTCTTCAGTTCAATGCTAAAGTGTTCTTCTTTCTTTTTGATTTTTTGCTGAGCTACCTCAACCGGAGTGTAATCAGCCACTGCTGCGCTCATCACAGTAATAGCACTGTCGGCGAAATTTGCAGTACAAGCATGCAACATATCTTCGGCACTTAAAACATCAATTCTATTAATAGCTTTAGTGGTTGTTAATGCCGTTGGTCCCGCTATTAAGGTTACTGTTGCGCCAAGCTCCTGCAACCGTTCAGCAATGGCAAACCCCATTTTTCCTGACGAATGATTTCCAACGAACCTCACAGGATCAATGGCTTCATACGTTGGTCCGGCAGTAACCAGTGCTTTTTTACCTAATAGCGGTAGGTTTTTCGAAATTTCAGTAGCTAAAAAAGCAACAATTTCCTCTGGCTCGGCCATTCGTCCTTGTCCATGTAGGCCACTTGCCAACTCGCCGGTTCCGGGGGCAATCATAATGTTACCAAATTGCTGCAACCTGCTGATGTTCTCTTGAGTGCTTTCATGTTGCCACATATCCAAATCCATCGCTGGCGCAAACAACACGGGGCACTTGGCAGATAAGTAAGCGGCAGTAAGTAAATTATCGCAAAGCCCATTTGCCATTTTCCCAATTGTGTTGGCACTGGCCGGAGCAACCAAAAAATAATCTGCCCATAGGCCAAGCTCCACATGGTTACTCCAAACACCTGTTTCGGCTTCAAAGTACTGTGTGTATACCGGGTTTTTAGAAAGCGTAGCTAAAGTTAATGGAGTAATAAAGTTGGCAGCATCGTTAGTAAGAATTACTTTCACATTAGCACCAGCCTTTACAAGCAACCGCACTAATACTGCCGATTTATAGGCTGCAATACTGCCACATACGCCTAATAGAATATTTTTATGTTTTAACATCTGCAAGCAAATATAAATTAAAAAATAATAGGCATAAAAGCATTTAAGCCACAGGCACACAATTATGTTAATTTGTGCAGCTGTGGCTATACTTATGTTGGTTTACCGCATACGCATTAAAGCGCTGCGCAACTGTTACTTTTGCTCTTTGTTAGGGTTTCTGTGGTAAACCTTGTCATTCAAGAATTCGTCCATAGCAATAAGCGTTGGTTTTGGCAAACGCTCGTAGTGCTTGCTAATTTCAATCTGCTCTCTATTTTCAAAAACCTCTTCCAAGTTATCGTTAGATGAAGCAAACTCCGCTAGTTTACCGTGTAGCTCCTCTTTCATGTTGTTCGAAATCTGGTTAGCTCTTTTAGCAATAATCACTAACGACTCGTAAATGTTATCAGTCGATCTATCCAAATCATGAACATTTCTAGTAACCGTAGTATTTGGAATAGCTGGTTTTGGAGTACTCATATTATTTTTGTGTTTTAATATCTAAATTATTGTTAGTCGTATCTTTTTTCTTTTTGTTGCCCTTATCGCTTTCTTCTAACGCTTTGTACTTGGCAATCATTGCAGCCTCTTCAGCTAATATCTTCTTCGCGTTGGCAATGCCAGCTTCACTATCATCTTTCAGTTGCTTAGCTTCTTTGGCATACTTGCTGCTAGGATAAGCTTCAATAAATTCGTTGTAATAGTCAAGTGCTTCGTTAAAGCGGTCTTCTTGTCTAGCAGGAAAACTATTCTTTGCATACATAAACTGCGCCTTTACAATCAACAAATTCATTTCTTCTGCATACCTAATATCAGGAAATTCAACTTGCGCATTTTTCAAAGCAACTACAGCAGCCTTGTAATTAGTTACATCGTAACCGCCTAAATCGTAATACAATTTAGCATTATCAAATGCCTTCTTTTCTAATTTGTCCCTCAAGTTGGCAATATATTGTGCCGCCTGTGTAGCTCTATCACTTTTCGGATAAAGGTTAATAAATAACTGCAACGCATCAATTGCCTTATAAGTGTTCTCCTGGTCTAAAGATGATTTCGGCGAATCCAAATAGTAGCAATAAGCCCCCATATATCTACACTCTTCCGCGTTTTTACTTGCCGGATAAGTGTCAGCAAACTCTTTAAACTTATATCTCGCCGTCGTATAGTCTTTCAAACGGTACAAAGTATAAGCATAGTAGTAGTTCAAATCTTCAGCTTCGGCCGTACCTCTATATTTCTGTACCAATCCCTCAAATAAAATCAACGCTTTCGAGTAATCTTTCTTATTGTAAAGCCTAATACCTTCTTGATATTTTTTGGCTACATCGTTACTTAAACGCAATTTCTCGAAACGACTTTTACAAGCTCCTAAGCCTAAAATAGCTACCGCAACGAAAGAAATAATAAGGTGTTTAATTTTAAACATTTTGCAAAGATAAGGTAATAATACGATAACGTCAATTAAATAATAAAGGCTAAGCTAGTTAAACCGTTTTCAGCTTTAAAATACTTAACAAATTTTAACAAAGAGCATATACATATAGAAAGATAGGGAAATATGCTTCATTGCTCCTATCTGCTGCAGCCCCGCTGTCCATTACAAGTCCGCTCCCTCTTTGCAATCGGGATGCGGGCTTTCCATTATCATCGGGTTTATTTTGCAATACCAATGCTGCTATAAACGTTGTCAATCCAAAGCGTCTAAAAAACTGTTCTTGTATCGCATATCGCAATACATTATATATATACCAATAGCTACTATTCTGTATAGTGGAAATGCCAAGTTATAAAACAGTTGCTCGCTGTGTGTGCTATTCCTTATGTGATACGTGATATGTTAACTCATATAATGTATATATCGTCTCCAATCTATTTAATATATATAAACAGTAGGCGCAACATTTTAATCAAGCTAATGAACATGAATAATATTATACTAGCCATTTTTATAAAGTCAGCTGATACTATGCAGCATACTATTGATGTTCGTAATCTTATAATTTTGGGCGTAAACAACGTTTTCGGGATTTTGTTTATATAACTTTTAAATTTTTTAAGCTGTATTCCAGAGTGTTGTATTTATTTACCAAAAAAATAGTTACTACTGTATTGCAGGGGTTTTAATTTTTGCTACCTTTGCACTCCGCTTCGGAAGGAAGTTGGGAGGTTTGAAGGAAGAGGGAAATGGGGGAGATGAGGTGGAGAAAGGCAGTAAAAAATAATTTTATTTTTTATTTGCGGAAAAGAAAAAGTTTCCTACCTTTGCAGTCCCAAACGAAACGGGAGTTGCCAGACGGAGTTCGGTAACGGTAAAAAAAAGACTGGAACAACGATGTGCAGAACTGAGGCGGAACATTAAGAC